>OZ244914.1:0-3643513 GCA_965221795.1 Candidatus Poriferihabitaceae bacterium | reverse complement strand
GTGGAAGACCTGACATCGATATTGAACCAAATTGGCGACCTAATCGTCGGGTTTCTTGCGCGGCCTGAAATCATCGTCCAGGTAATCATCATCGCAGCATTATTTGCTCCGGCGCTGTTCTTGTCCTGGCGCGTCGAACCCAAGCTCGAGGAACAGGCAAATCGCATTACAGATTTTCCTGGCCTGCGGCGAGTCGTGGCTGCGTTTCTTGCCAGACTGGAATGGGTTTTTTTCATCCTGCTGCTCAGCGTCGCCTACGTCATCACTGATGTACTGCAGTGGCCCGAAAGCAACTACCTGATCTATGCCGCGATCTTGCTGTCGCTCGCGTGGCTAGCCATTGCGGTTGCCTCTCACACGATCAAGAGCGTCACGCTGCGACGCGTGTTCGCTATCGGCGCGTGGATCTATGTCGCGGCGGCGATCCTCGGTATCGCTGACGACGTTGCGGCCCTGCTCGACGCCAACGCCTATGAGGTGGGGGAGTTTCGTCTAACGCTTTTGAGCGGGATCAAGGCCATTCTGCTATTCGGCCTGTTGCTTTGGGTGGCGACCAACGCCGGAAACTTTCTCGACCGACGCATTCGGGGATCGGACGAACTCACACCGTCGCTGCGGGTTCTCATTGGCAAAGTTCTGCGCATTACGCTCGTCGTGGTGGCGGCACTGGTCGCGATGTCGGCGATCGGCATCGACGTCACGGCGTTCGCCGTCCTGTCCGGCGCGGTGGGTGTGGGCATCGGCTTCGGGTTACAGAAAGTCGTGTCGAACTTTGTTTCGGGCATCATCATCCTGTTGGATCAATCGATCAAACCGGGCGACACGATCTCACTCGGAGATACTTTCGGCTGGATCCGTGAGCTGCGCGCGCGTTTCGTGTCCGTGATCACGCGAGACGGTCGTGAGTTCTTGATTCCGAACGAGGACTTCATTACTACTCAGGTCGTCAACTGGTCGTTCACGGACGAACTCGTGCGGCTGGACGTACCCTTTGGCGTTTCCTACGATTCGGATCCGCATGAGGTGTCTCGCATCGCCATCGAAGCCGCCGCCAGCGTCGACCGCGTCGTCACACTCGGCAAATCACCGGTGTGCTGGCTAAAAAACTTCGGAGATTCATCGATCGACTTTGTCTTGCGATTTTGGATCAACGATCCGCAGAACGGCTTGACCAACATCCGCGGCAAAGTGATGCTGGCCGTTTGGGACGCATTCAAGGAAAACGATATCCAAATCCCGTTCCCGCACCGCGAGATCATCATGAAGACGCCTGTGCCGATCGACCAACCGGGTTAGGGCGAATCGTCTTCGGTCTTGAGGATGTCCTCCCAGCGCCGGGTGAGCTGATTGGTCTTGAAGTCCGGAAGCTTGTACTGCCAGCCGCTCGTGCGCTCGTTCAGCGTCCCGAGCGCCTCCGCCGCGCCCGCGCCGGCATCATCGCCTAGCGCCTCAGTCTCTTGCCCCACATCAGCGGCGGTTTCATCGGCATCGCTCGGTGCGAGCGGTGAGGCCGATGCATCAATGGCAACCCACGCATCGTCCGCCTCCCGAAACACGCTGACGGTGATTCGCCGTCCATCGAAAGTGTCGAAGAGAGCGACTGAAGCCGCTTCTCCACCGGCGTCCGGCCGGACGTCTTCCAGCGTGAGGTTCGCGAGCACGCTACCGATGCCGTTGGCGACGGTCGCATAACTGAGTTCACGATCGTCGGGTATGTCGACCACGGAAAAATCGTTGTCCTCGGCTGTGGACTTCGCAATGCGAATGCGCTCCCCATCGGCATGGCGTATTTCGGCGGCCTTGACCTCACTGCCCGGGACGTTCAGCAGCTCATTGCGCAACCAACCGCCAGCCGTCTCGGGTAAGGCCGGGTCCTTGTCGATCAACAGACTCTGAGAATCATCGGCAACGCGCACGTAGCGATTGGAGCCTTGATTCAGCTTGCCGACGATGAGTGCATAGTCCGCTTCCCCGCCGCGGATCGTCAGCCGCACGCCCTCACTACCCTCCGCATCGGGGTCGCGCACCCCCAAGGCCGCATAGCGATCGGGGTTTGCCGTCTTTTGCTCGAGAATCCTTGCATCCGCGACGGCCAGCAGCACTTCGCGAATCTTGCCGACACTCGCCGGATAGCGGCCCCTTTCGACAACGACCCATGCCCCATCCTCCGCGACGATGTTCACAGGCGGCTCGCCGGGCGACTCGACGATCACGTTTTCAACCTCGTTGATCTGGCTTTTCAGTTGCGGATACAAGAGGTCGCCGCTCGCCGTCGATGGACGATCCTGCGCGAGCTCCAACCCGAGGACGATTGCGACGAGCGCGAACAGCACGATCAGCAGATTTCTGAGCGTGCTCTTGTTCATGTCGCCGACCGGTTTCTGCGCCAGACGGCGAGCAGCACGAACACCGTCAGTAACAGCGGAACGAGACCGATATTGATGATCTTCAGCAGCGTACCGAGCCGTTCTATGTTCCTGTCCAGATTACGCTGCACGGCGCGCAAATCCTGTCGGATCGTTGCGCGCTGATCGACGAATCGATCGATTTCGGCCTGCTGCTCCGGCGACAAGAGCAGATTGCCCGCATCCTCGCGCGTCGACTGCAGATCTCGCAACCGTTGTTCAGTATCCGCCAGTTCGCTTTGCAACCTCTGCTCCGTTTCCCGGAACTCTGCCTCGGCGGACGCCCGCAGCGCGTCGACGCGCGTAAACGGGCGCGTGAAACTCGCGCGACTGCGCACCGCGATCAGATCCGAACTTCCTACGAGATTTTCTAGCGCATTGACGACGAACGCGCCGTTACTGGCAAAGGCATTTGCCAACTGCTGACCGAAAAAGTTCTGAACCTGCACCCACATCGGGTTGCTCAGCATGTCGACATCGGCCACGACGATGAAATTGGCGGACGCAACCGATTGCGCAAGATGGTCGTCGTCGGTCTGGCCATCGATCGAGTCACTGTCATCAGCCGAAGACGAGACGCTTGACGACGGGCGGCCATTGGGGAACGCGCTCGGCAATGTGCCGCTGATTCGGGCACCGATCACGTAGGTTTGTCCCGCTGGTACGAATCCGTCCTGCAGCGTCGATGGATCCGGCAAGAAGCTAAAGCGTGTTGCAGGAATTTCGGCGGCAAGCGTGCTCGACGTCAGCAGCGGTTCCATGTCCGCCGCCGCGTTTTCAGTCAGCGTTATGTGGCCGCTCGTCGCTACGTTGATCACACTGAGGTCCGCCGTCACCACGTCATCGCGGTTCAGCCAATCCGGCGTTACGCCCACGTAGCCGTAGTGTCGGGTCGGACGCGCCGCGCCTCCAACACTAATGGGTAGCGCGAGTTGAGCGTCGGCGACGACCTGGTCCGACGAGAAACTCACGCCCCACGCCTCGAACAGCAGCGGCAAATCGGAGCCCTGCCCCAACGGCGGCATGCCCTGCGGCATCCCTTGCGCCTGCGCCGGATCGGCATCCGCCAGAGGATCTACAAATATCAGAGCCCTGCCGCCGCGCATGACGAACTGATCGATCGCGTACAGCGTGTCGTTGGCGAGACTTTTCGGCTGCACGATCCACAGCAAACTGATGTCTTCGGCGATCTCCTCGACGCTGTCGCCCAGATCGCGAATCTCAAACAACTGCTGAGCCTGCTCGTAAACCACCCAGGGACTGCGCAGGTTTTGCGTTTGCGGATCAAAGCCGCCGCTCATCTCAACGCCGGAAATCAGTCCGATTACGCTGCGTTCGGGATTCGCCAGTGTCGACACGAGCTTAGCGATGTCGTATTCCAGAAACGCTTCCTTGTCGGGCTGGAAGAAAGCAATGATCTCCTCATTGTCGACGCTGTCCGTCGCCGCGAGTCCAAAGTAGACGGGATCGGGTGTTGCGGCGAGCTGAACGCCCTGCAGTCCAAACTGCGATGCGCGATCCTCATCCTCCGAAAATGGCAGCGGGTCGATGACGCTCAAACGAATGCCACCGTCCGCAGCGGCCTCGAACTCCTGCAACATCTCGCGTACACGACCAGCGTAACTGCGCAACGACGGTATCGAACTCGTCGCCTGATCGGAGTAGTAGAAGTACAGATTGATGGGCTCGTCAATGCCCTCAAGGATGCGTTTGGTGCCATCCGACAAGGTATACAGGTTGTTTTCGGTCAAATCGACGCGCCAACCTTGAAACACTTTGTTCGACACGATGACGGCCACAACGAACGCCAAGGCCAGTATGACCAAACTGGTGACACTCAAGCGCTGGCGCGTGCGGGTCGTCATTACACGGTCCTAGTCGGCCTGCTTCCATCCCAACACGATGGTGTTGGCATAGAGAAAGACATAGATGAGCAACCCAAAATACACCAGATCACGCAAATCGATTACGCCGCGCGAGATGTTCGTAAAGTGGGTCAGAAAACTCAGCGAAGCAATGCCGTCGATGAGCACCTGCGGCAACCAGCCCGCAAAGACATCGAGCACCATGGGGAAGCCGGACAGCAAGAAACCGAAACAAACCACGACGGAAAACACGAACGCAATCACCTGATTGCGCGTGGCCGCGGAGAGGCATGCGCCGATCGCCAAGAACCCGCCGGCCATCAAGAAACTGCCGACGTACGCAGTGAAAATCGCTCCATTGTCCGGTTCGCCCAGATAGTTGACGGTGATCCAAATGGGGAACGTCAACGCCAGCGCAATGCCGGTGAACGCCCAGGCGGCGAAATATTTGCCCAGAACAGCCTGCCAAGGAGTAACCGGCAGCGTCATCAATAGCTCGACCGTGCCGGTCTTTCGCTCCTCCGCCCACAGCCGCATTGACAGTGCCGGAACGAGAAACAGATAGAGCCACGGATGAAAATTGAAAAACGGTCGCAGGTCTGCTTGACCGCGCTCGTAAAAGCCGCCGAGGTAGAAAGTAAACGTTCCCATCAGAACGAGGAAAATCACGATGAACACGTACGCGACGGGCGTTGCGAAGTAGCTGCGCAACTCACGCCGAAACAGTGCACCCACGATGTTCATGCGAGCGCCCCCTGAGTGATGTCGCGGAACACTTCGTCAAGGTGCCCGCTTTCCTGATGGATTCCACGGATCCTCCAGTTGTGCTCACTGAGCAGCGAGTTTGCTTGCTGCCAAATCCCGGCACCCGTGTGACCGTCGGCCAGCAAGGCCACGAGATCCGACTGCGCTCGATCGATTTCTGTAGCAGATACCGCTGGTAGCTTCGCGAACGCCGCGGCGACCTCGTCAATAGCGGTTTCGTCCTCCAACTTAACGCGAATCGCGTTGTGATAGCGCGATCGTGAAGCCAGATTGACGGGCGTGTCATCGGCCAGGATCTTCCCGTCGGCGATAATGATGGCTCGACTGCACACCGCCTCGACTTCTTCGAGAATATGTGTCGAGATGATGATCAGCTTGTCGGCCGACATGGACCGAATCAGCTCACGGACTTCGTACTTTTGATTCGGATCGAGGCCATCGGTGGGTTCGTCAAGAATCAATACCTCCGGATCGTGCAGTATGGCTTGCGCCAAACCAACGCGACGATTGAAGCCTTTCGATAGCGTGTCGATAGACTGATTCAACACCGGTCCCAAGTGAAGTCGTTCGATGACTTCATCGAGGCGCTCCGTTCGCCGCGGACCGTCTAGCTCGCGGATATCGGCGATGAATTCCAAGAACGAACGCGGCGTCATCTCAGCGTAGCTGGGCGCCCCTTCCGGCAGGTAGCCGACCCGCTTGCGCGCGGCGAGCGCATCGGACTCGATATCGTGCCCGCAGATCGAAGCGCGGCCCTCGCTGGGCGAGACAAAGCCGGTCAGCATTTTCATGGTGGTCGACTTACCGGCGCCATTGGGTCCGAGAAAGCCCAGCACTTCGCCTGCTTCGCAGCGAAACGACAGGTTGTCGACAACCGTATGGCGGCCGTAAGTCTTTGTTAAGCCGTCAATTTCTATCATCGGAAACGATTTTTCTGTCAGCCTCGGGAAGTCCGAAGCGAAAGCGGCTGCATTTTTTACCAAAGTGCTTTTTAGGGATCAAGCCCATCGCGATGCGCCGTGCCCCCGGCAGGGGCGCTGCGGATCGATGCCGATTTAATCTGCGCGTAGAGCGTCTCACCGACCCGCAATTGCATCGCATTGCGCGAACGCCGCGTCACTCGCGCGACGAGCCTGTCGCTACCGAGCGAAAGCTTCGCCAACACCATGCGGGCACCGCCATCACCGATCACTTCATTGAGTTCCTCAATCTCAACCGGCAGCACGTTGAGGATGGAGGACGACGTCGGGCGCTCGCGGCAGAGGCTCACATCGTTGGCGCGAATGCGCAGGCGCAAGACACGACCAGGATCTCCCACGTAGCCCGCGACAAAAAACTCCCCACCGGAGAACCGCAGGCTCGTAATGTCCTCATCAGCGTCGTGCCCAATCACCTCGCCTTCGACAACGGACGAACATTCCGTGCCGGCAAGCACGGGCGGTGCTGCATCGACTAAGACGGTCTGCAGGTCGCCATGAGCCTGCAAACGGCCCTCGTCCAAGACGATGAGACGATCGCAGAGTCGGCAGATCTCATCGAGGTCGTGACTCACGTAGAAGATGGGAAGCGACAGCTCCGCGTGCAGGCGATCGAAGAACGGCAGCACTTCATCCTTTCTCGCCCGATCGAGAGCAGCCAGCGGCTCGTCCATCAACATCAACTTCGGACCGCGCAACAGCGCCCGCGCAATGGCAACTCGTTGTGCTTCTCCACCCGAAAGCGCGCGCGGAGACCGGTTGAGCAGATGCCCAATGCCCAGCAGATCGACCACCTCGGCGCGCGCGATTTTGGCGGTACCTGATGTGCGTCGCCCGGCCCCGAAGTCCAAGTTGCGACGCACATCCAGATGAGCGAATAGCCGTGGCTCTTGAAACACGTAGGCCACTTCACGAGCGTGCGCCGGACGGCACAGATTGAGTTGATCGTCCTGCCAGACGTCCTCGGCCACGACGAGTCGACCACGGGCGGCGGGTTCCAATCCGGCGATGCACCGCAGCAACGTCGTCTTTCCCGCTCCCGAAGGTCCGTAGACGCCCGTTATGCCTTTTGCCGGCACGGTGAAATCGACGGAAAACGAAAACTCCTCATGCTGCAATCGATAGGCGATCTGTATGCTTTCAGTCACGAGCTGCCCTTCGATTTGCAAGGTACAGGCTGACTAAGGCAATGAACGCGAACGCTAGCAGCAGACCTGACAGAACATGAGCACTCGTGTAGTCGAGCGTTTCTACGTGATCGTAAATGGCGATGGACAGCGTGCGCGTCTCTCCGGGTATGTTGCCGCCGACCATCAGTACAACGCCAAACTCTCCGAGCGTGTGTGCAAAACTCAGCACCGCGGCATTCAAAAAACCGCGGCGTGCTTGCGGAACGGCGACCGAGAAGAATGCGTCGGTGGGTCGTGCACCCAGTGTGGCAGCCGCCTCCAGATCTCGTTGATCCAATGCCTCAAAGGCGTTCTGCAGTGGCTGCACCGCAAACGGGAGACTATAGAAGCACGAAGCGATCACCAACCCCAGGAACGAAAAGGTGAGGCTGCTGCCGGTGGCCTCCACCCACCAGCCGCCGATGGCGCCGTACGGCCCAAGCAGAATGAGCAAATAAAAGCCCATGACCGTGGGTGGCAGCACGATCGGCAGCGCTACCGTCGCTTCCAGGAACGGTTTTGCGCGCGAGCGCGTTCGCGCAAGCCACCAGGCGAGCGGTGTGCTCAATGCGATCAATATGACTGTCGTGACGCCAGCGAGCTGAGCTGACAGCCACAGCGGGCCGAGGGTAAGAGACTCACTCACGCTGCAATGTCACAGAGGCTGGAACGTGGTAGCCGTTGCCGCGCACGATGCGCTTGGCTTCTTCACTTCGCAAAAAGTCGAGAAACGCCCTGGCAGCCTCGGGCTGCCGAGCGCGACTCAGCAGAACTGCCTGTTGTTCGATGGCAGGGTGGTGCGAGGTAGGCACCCGCCATACACAGCGCACGACGGGCAAGTCATGGGCGGCAAGCTGCCCATCGGCCACGAAACCCAGACGGGCATTTCCCGTCGCAACGAAGTGCAACACCTGCCCAATGTTTTCGCCGAACACCAATTGATCCTGCACATCGTTCCACAGTTGCAGCGATTGCAGCACCGAACGCGCGGCCTCACCGTAAGGGGCGGTCCGTGGATTTGCGATTGCGATCTTGCCTCGTCCGTCCCTTAGCGCATCTCGACACTCGCCTTGCGATAAGCCTGCATCCCGCGACCAAAGAACGAGCCGCCCCGATGCGTACGTGAAGCGGCTGCCCGCGACCGTGTGGCCGGATTGCTCCAGCAGCGCCGGACGGCGCCTGTCGGCGGCAAGCAGGACATCAAAGGGCGCGCCGTTGATGACCTGCGCATACAGCTTACCCGTCGATGCGGCACTGACTCGCAGTCGGTGCCCGCTCCGAGCACTGAAAAGGTCGGCAAGCTCTGTCAACGTCACGGCAAAGTTGCTCGCTACGGCAACGGAAAGTTCAGCTGACGCCGCCGTCGACGCGAATCCGAACGCCGCCAACACAACGCAAATCGCCCGCGTCGTCAGTCGCTGTCGCTTACCGTTCCTCTTCATTCCAAAAGACCATATCAGAACGTGTGTTGGCTAACTACATGGCAAGGCGGCCCTTTCTTATTACTAATCGTTCGACCGGGAAGGCAACTTTCTGTCGCTGTGCGTCATCCAAATATATGAACCGAGACAACGCAACATGGGGCGTGTGAAGAAGGGGTCAACGCGAGCAAGGTCTCCGGCAGAAGCGACCAACCTGGCGTGAAAACGTGGAGAAAAAGTAATGAATCTGCATACGAAAGCTAAAAGCGTTCTGCTGGCTGCATCGCTAGCGATCGGACTGCCTGCGATGGCGGCGGGCCCCGGTCAATCTCAGACTGTCTCAGTAAACGTTACGTTCTACGATCTCGATGTCGAGACTCTCGACGGAGCCAAGGAGCTTTATTCCAGACTGCAGCGAGCAAGCAGGAAGGCCTGTGACCTGAGAGCCCCTGGCATCACGTCGGTGCAGGCTGCGGCCGATGCCAGGCGCTGCTATGAACGTGCGCTCAACGTAGCGGTCGAGAAAATTGGCAGCGAGCCGCTGCAGTTAATACACGCTAGCTAGATTCTGCTGGTTACACAGCACGTGGATGATGCCGGCCCTTGCGCCGGCATCATTTTCTCCTACGGCAGAGCGGCAGACGACGTGCAGCGGCCAAGTCGGTGCAGCCGACGACAGGCATCATCCAACACGTCGTCTTCCTTGGCAAAGCAAAAACGAACGAGCGACGCGCCCGCATCGCCGGTAAAGAATGACTCTCCCGGGACCGTCGCAACGCCGGTTTCGTGCAGGAGATGCATTGCCCGGTCGCTACCGTTCCGACCCGGCAGCTTCGACACGTCGGCGAGCACGTAGTAGGCGCCCTCGGGCGTGTACGGTCGCAAGCCGATATCGGTCAAGACCTCGCACAGACGATCGCGCTTCCTGCAGTATTCTTCGGCGAGTCCCCGAAAATAGGCATCGTCCAATTCCACCAGTCCGGCGGCCGCACCCATCTGCAGTGGCGTCGGCGCGCACACGTATATCAGATCGCTGAAGTTACCGATCGCCTCCGCCGTGCGCTGTGGGCTCACGCTATAGCCTATGCGCCACCCCGTGATGCTGAACGTTTTGGAGAGGCCTGAAATCGTCACCGTACGATCCCACATATTCGGAAGACGGGCGGGACTTATATGACGGCGGTCGTCGTAGACGAAATGCTCGTAGATCTCATCGGTGAAGACGATCAGATCGTGCTCTTCACAAAAAGCGGCCAACTGCTCGAGCTCGTCCTGGCGCCAAACTTTGCCGCTGGGATTGCCGGGCGTGTTCACAATGATGGCTTTCGTGCGGGACGTTCGTGCCGCCGCCACGCGTTCGAACGGAATATCCCACTCCGGCGCATCGGTCGCCACAAACACGGGAACCGCTCCGGTCGCCAGCAGCGTGCTCTGGTGGTAGCTGTAGTACGGCTCGAACAAGATGACTTCGTCCCCGGGTTCCAACAGCGCAAGGCAAGCACAGTACAACGCGCCGGTAGCGCCGGCGGTCACGACCACGTTGCGCTCTGCATCAACGTCTCTGTCTAAACGGACTCGATAGTAGTCTGCGACGGCCCGCCGCATTGCGGCGGTGCCATCGTGCCTCGAGTAGCTATTGGGACCGCTATCGATGGCTGCGTGGGCGGCCGCCCTAACCGGCGCCGGAATCGTCAGATCGCAAACGCCTTGTGACAGGTTGACGCCGCCCACCCGCTCACACTCAACGCTCATCGAGCGCAACTCTGAGCGCCTAACCCATTCGTGACGCGAACTAAGTTTCATTGGTTTCTCGTGTACGGAAGGTTGGGAATCCTATCAGAAACGGCACGCTTCAATGCCCAGCGCTGGATTCGAGGCTTGCAGGACAGTGCTCAAGCGGCGCAAATGGTGCCGGAGGTGTCCTGCATTCGAGATCATCCAACACTGCCGGCAGTTGGAGCCTTTGGATTGGATTGTTCGGGCCAAACATCATCGAGTATTGGGTGCGCAGGGTTCCGTCTGTTTGACCAGATCCGTCAGGCTCCAGCCCAGGCTCGGGTGGAAATTGCGGTGATGCGGAGTTCGGCCCGCCGGTCGGCCCGGGGACCGCGGAAGAGCGCGTTCCGGGAAGCCCGACTGGCAGAGCGCGAACTGTATTGGCAGGAAGTGACGATCCTGGCCAACCCTTCATCCTCTCGTTCGACCAGCGTGCCCTTGAACCTGATGCATGTGCAGGAAACCTCGGTTCCCCGTGATGGCAGTGATCCGCTAGAATGGTTTCTGCTGACCTCGCTGCTGGTCGAGCATGCCGACGCTGCCGAGCAGCTGCTGGATTACTACCGCTGGCGCTGGCGGATTGAGGACTGGCATCGGATCCTGAAATCCGCAAACGGCCGATCGACTGGAACGTGCGATTGCGATCAAGGCGGTGATTGCCTGGCGCCTGCATGTGATGGTGCGGTTGGGACGGGACACGCCGGAGTTGCCGGCCGAGGTGCGGTTCTCCAGTCTGGAACTCCGCATGCTGGAACTCGTTGCCCTCGACCGCAAACGCCCTCCGCCTGCGAATTTGGGCAGCGCGGTATGGACCATGGCCATGCTCGGCGGCTATCTGGCTCGGAAAAACGACCCACCGCCCAGACACAAAGTGATCTGGACCGGCTAGATCGAATTCGGTGCCTACGGCCGAGCTTATGAATTGTTCAAGCGCCTGAATCCCTAGATCCGAATTTACGTCCAGACAAAACTTGTGGCTAATAGGTAGCCCGCGTCCGAGTTGCGTCAGGCCCCAGTGCTCGCAACTCTGTTTTCTTCAGGGCCGCGGCGGGCGTCTGGCACTTGCGCAAATAAGTCCCGTAGCGAGCGCGTGCCGCCGCCTGCAGCGGCCACACGAACCTCTCCTTGCGGACGCCATGCGGGTCGGTGTAGCGACCGTGGTGCCATGCAAACCCCCGGGTCAGTCCCACCGGAATCCAGTTCGACGCCCGGTCGCAGGGGCCCCGGACCCGACGGGGAAAAATCGACGGAAAAAGTGCCCGCCTCCCTCCAGTTCAACCATAATCTGCAAAATACGAATTTTGCGGTGTTCTGCCGCACAGGCCTTGTGAACGCACCTGGAATCGGATAGGATGGAAACATGGCAGAAGCCACAAACCACGAGCTATCGGAACGGATCTCCGTTCTGGAGAGCGAATGAAGACACTGCAATCCGACCTTCAGGGAACGCTTGAGCGTTTCCGGACCGACATGGCCGACTGGAAAACCGACATGGCCCGGCGGGAGAACCGGCTGCTGCTGGCCATCATCGTCGTGGTCGGCGTGGCCACCGCGATGCTGGGCGTGCTGATTACCGCGCAGTAGGGACTGACCACTACCGCCGTCTGCCTTGCGGGTGCTACGATTCGCCTGCCAGTCACCCCCTTCCACCGGCAAGCGAAAATGGTATAATCAGGCGCAGATATTCATCATATGGCGCAGTCCATTCCCACGACCAGCTGCCTCAGTTTCGAACCCCGTCGTGCGGATTTTCAGGTCGCTGTCGGCAGCATCAATGCCGGCGGTGACGGCGAACTGACGGCACCATGCCTGACGGCAACAGGTGCTGCCCGGAAGTGAACAGCCCCAACCGGATGGATCACCCCGAGGGGCGACCGACTGGCCGCCCTGCTTTCCCCCAGACACGTTCTGCGCATCGTTTCCCCCTGCCAGTCAAGTAGGTAATTCCCCTGCATTTCGAGGGCAGCCGCGATCGGTTCGGACTGGCCTCGGGGTGGCGAAATAGACTTCGGAACTGGAAAAAACAGCATGCCATACCTCTATGAGTTGGGTCCAGCTATTCGTCCGGCTAGAGAAGTAACAACCAATGATGAATCGAATACTATGTGAGTTGGAGTATTTATCTTAACCCAACATGAGTATCGAGTCCGGCACAGGATCCGGCCCTTCGTGCTGGCTGGACACTTGGGCCGCTTCCCAACCCTGCAACCTGACAATATCCGCCCTGTAATCGGTTTAACCTCATGTCCTTGCTATACCAAAGATTAAGGCAGCGTCAGACGCTTACGAAGGGCATTACAGAACCACTAGGACAATGATCGGTAATAATCAATAAGAATCTTGGCCACTTCCGGGCGTGAAAATTCAGGGGGCGGAGCAATGCCGCTGGCAAGCATCTCCCTGACCCGGGTACCGGAAAGCAGGATGAAATCCTCCTCGGTATGATCCGGTGCTTCTCGCATCATCACCACTTGTCCGAGTTTTTTCGACCAAGCGGTATGATCTGCACGGAAAATCTCGATTTCCAGTGCATCCCGGGGTACTTCCTCATCAAAAATGACTTGTGCGTCAAAGGCACCGTAATACGCTCCCACTCCGGCATGGTCGCGGCCAATGATAAAGTGCGTGGCTCCCATATTTTGCCGAAAGATGGCATGCAGAATCGCTTCGCGGGGACCCGCATACAGCATGTCAAAGCCGTAGCCAGTGATCATGACGCTGTTCGTTGGGAAATATAACTCCACCATTTTACGAATCGCGGCATCCCGGACATCGGCGGGAATATCGCCGGGCTTTAGCTTTCCAAGCAGCATATGAATCACACAACCATCCGCACCCAGACGTTCCATGGCCATTCGACAAAGCTCTTCATGTGCCAGATGCATCGGATTCCGGGTCTGGAATGCCACCACTCGATTCCAGCCCAGCCGATGGATGGACTCACGGATCTGTACTGCCGTACGGAATGTATCGGGAAAGTCGGTTTCAAAATAGCTGTAATGCAATACCTGGACAGGTCCGGATAACAAGGTACGTCCTTGGCGCATGAAGTCAGCCACGCCAGGATGATCAAGGTCGGTGGTACGATAGACTTGCTCGCAGATCCGTTGCATATCCTGATCGGACAGGGTATCCATGGCAGTGAGTTGCAAGATCGCCACCGGGCAATCGGCCCGGTCAGGATCTTGCAGGGCAACCTGATCGCCTATGTGCAGATGATCGGCATGGTCGACAAGGCAAAGCACGGGTGTAGGCCAAAACAGTCCACTGGTGGTTCGCATGTCCCGTGCTACCTGGAGGGCATCTTCACGGTCCATGTATCCAGTGAGTGGCGTAAAATATCCACCGCCCAGCATGACGGCATTGGCTACACCGGCAGAACTCAAGACCACCGAAGGCATATGGTTCGCGTCTCTCGCCAACCGCTGGCGCTCTTCGGGATTGCGGACGAACAAGGGCATCAGGGCATCCGCACCATGGGGCTTGATCATAATCTGGCTTGATAAAGGAGTGGATAAAGAAACCGTAGACTATGGAATTAAGCCAGCCGGCGAATGTGCACGGCCGAGGCGAGCTTTTCCAAAATCGATACCGTGTCCTCAAAAGAGATGCAGGCATCGGTGATGCTTTTCCCATAGGTAAGGCTTTTGCCCGGAACAACATCCTGGCGACCAGCGACCAGATGACTTTCGACCATCACGCCCATAATCCGGTCTTCGCCTGCATTGATCTGGCTGCAGATATCGGTTGCAACGCTGATCTGGTTTTCCGGGATCTTGCGGCTGTTGGCATGGCTGCAGTCAACCATGACCTGGGGGGACAAACCCGACTGCATCAGCTTTTCACAAGCCTGTTGCACCTGCTCGGCGTGAAAGTTCGGCTCCCGCCCGCCACGCAAAATGATATGACAGTAGGGATTCCCGGTGGTCGTGTAGATAGAGGACTGGCCATATTTTGTCAGGGTCAGGAATCGATGAGGATGGGCAGCAGCCCGGATAGCATCCACTGCGATGTCGAGATTGCCGTTGGTTCCGTTCTTTAGTCCAACCGGGCAAGAGAGACCGGAAGCCATTTCGCGATGTACCTGGCTTTCCGTGGTACGAGCACCAATCGCCCCCCATGACACCAAGTCGGCGAGATATTGAGGAGTGATCAGGTCAAGATATTCCGTTCCTGTTGGCATGCCCATTTCGTTCAGATCCAACAACAACTGCCTGGCCAGGTGCAATCCCTTGTTAATATCAAAACTTTCATCCAGGTCGGGATCATTGATCAGGCCTTTCCACCCGATTGTGGTCCGCGGCTTTTCAAAATAGACCCTCATCACAATCAGAAGGTCGTTTTCAAGGCGTTGTTTCTGCACTTGTAATCGTTGGGCATATTCCATGGCGGCGATGGTGTCATGAATGGAGCAGGGACCGACAACGACCAGAATCCGATGATCTTTACCGTCCAGGATTTGCTGAATTTGACTTCGACAGGTCAAGGTGGTGGAAATGGCTTCCTGAGAGGCAGGAATCTGTTCCATCAACATATGGGGATTGATGACAGGCGAGATATCCGCGATGCGAAGATCGTCGGCTTTGACGTAGTCCACTTTGTGCGCCCCTTTTTCGAAGTTCACTGGTCGGAATATCGGAGTCGCTGGCGCAGAGTGTTGTGCAACCATCGACAACTCCACCATATGGAGTTCCGGATTTTCCATCCTGGCACCTGATCGCAAAATCGATCTCTCGGTGCCGGATGATGCGAAAACCACTTAATCTCCATGAGGATTGTTTCGGCGATCAGTCGATATTGCCGGCAACTCATCAGCGATCAATGTTTGGATGATATGGAAATGGGATGCTGGCCCAGATGGACCAGGTTGAAAGGTGCTTCTGTAGCCTTGCGGCGAGCTCTTTGGGAAGGGCTCCCTCCGAGGGTGCAAAGCACTCGGTGATTCTGGCGGTCCGATCTTAGGCATACCCACCGCTTTCCCTTCATGATTATGAACGGTCCAATTGGCATGAGTGCCATGATCAGCGGTCCATCCGCATTGACCAGAATCGATTTCCCACCCCGTAAGCACTTCTTCAGGGACTTTTTCACCATCCACTGTTTCTGTCATCGTTCGGCATGTCGGCTTGTTCGCCTCATCAGATCAAGGTGCCGAACGAAAGCCCCGGGTCAATCATTTACACCGATTCTGCAAGACCATCAGCAGTCTCATCAGATCACGGAGAGCGGCCAGAAAGATCTGCCAAGTTGTAGGGAAGAGCATATGGAGCTCCTCTTCGGTAGTATGTCGCAGATCGTTCCGGCAGGCAAGCCCGGAACACCTGGGATTCCTTATTCGTGATCGGCAAGCGATGAGTTCAATTCCCGCGAGGGGAAATGCAAAAAGAGATCTGAGCCATTGCACCGATTTTGACCTCGGCTGCCGAAAGCGTCTATAATCCGAGTTCCCTCGGCATTGCTCCGGGTGGTGCCGAGGTTAATCTGGTTCTGTCTCCTTCGGCTCAATTCGACCCAACAAATCATTTGCCGTTCGAGGCTCTCATGGCTGTACAGCAAAATCGGAAAACTCCATCCAAGCGTGGCATGCGACGCTCTCATCATCGCCTCTCCATGCCCACTCTGTCTGTTGATGAATTGACCGGTGAGATTCACCGTCGTCACCATCTCTCCGCGGACGGGTATTACCGTGGCCGCAGAATGGCCAAAGTGCGGACCTGATCCTGCCTTTTCCCCATCTGTTGCGTTTCGTGCGAGGGGCCGGTAGTTGTAGCGGTCGTCGCTCATGATCACCCTGTCCGTAGATGCCTTGGGCGGGGACCATGGCCTCGGCTCGACCGTTCCCGCCTGTGCCCGGGCGATTCGGGATATTCCGGACCTGCAGGTCATTCTGGTTGGTGATCCAGACCAGATTCGCTCCCGGCTGAGCCATTTTCCTTCTCCCCGGATTGATGTCCATCCTGCCAGCGAGGTGGTGGATATGGATGAGTCGCCAGCGGTTGCCTTGCGCAAGAAAAAGGACTCATCGATGCGGGTGGCCATTGACCTGGTCGCTGAGGGTCGAGCGGATGCCTGCGTCAGTTCGGGTAATACCGGCGCATTGATGGCGACTGCCAAGTTTGTGCTGAAAACCATCCCTGGTATTGAGCGCCCCGCCATTTGTGCTGCATTACCCAGATTGCATGGGTACACGTATATGCTTGATCTGGGCGCGAATATCGATAGCCGGTCCGAACTGTTGTTCCAGTTTGGACTCATGGGCAGTCGCCTGATTCCCTGTCGGGGCGGACCCGCAAGGCCTTCTGTTGGATTGCTGAACATTGGCGTGGAAGAAGGCAAGGGAAATGAAATCCTCAAAGAAGCGGCAGAACGGTTCAAAAGCAGTTCGTTGAACTATTGTGGCTTTGTCGAAGCGAATGAAATCTACATGGGAACCACTGACCTCATCGTATGCGATGGGTTTATGGGCAATATTGCTCTCAAGGCCAGTGAAGGAGTTGCCAGAATGATTATGGGGACACTACGGGAGGAGTTCCGTCGCAGTGTGGCAGACAAGGTGGTCGCGGTAGCCGCCCGCTCGACACTGAATCGCGTGAAACATCGTCTGGACCCGCGCTATTACAACGGTGCCAGCTTGGTCGGTTTGCGTGGCACTGTGGTGAAATCCCATGGCAATACGGATGAAGTGGGATTTCGTCATGCCATTGACGTGGCAGTCGAGGAAGTGCGCAAGGGCCTGATCGCACAGATTACCGAATCCCTTACCGAAATCCAGTACGGAGAGAACTGTTTTCCATGATCTATGCGCGCCTGATTGGCACTGGAAGCTATCTGCCGGAGAAAGTGCTGACCAATCATGAACTGTCCGCTCTGGTGGAGACCAATGATGAATGGATCATGGCCAGGACGGGAATTGCAGAACGACGAATCGCGGCAACCGATGAGTTCACTTGCGACTTGGCAGAAAAATCGGCCAGAGAAGCCTTGCACCATGCTGGCATTGCGGCAGATCAAATCGATTTGATTGTGGTTGCGACCACTACGGCCGATCAGGTTTTTCCCAGTACCGCCTGTCTTTTGCAGGAACGATTGGGGATTCGAGGATGTCCGGCTTTTGATGTGCAAGCTGTCTGTGCCGGGTTCATGTTTGCCTTGGATGTAGCCAATCGGTTTATTCGCACGCAAGGCGCACACTGTGCCCTGGTGGTGGGTGCGGAAACCTTTTCCCGCATCATTGACTGGTCGGACCGGAGTACCTGTATCCTGTTTGGCGATGGTGGAGGGGCGGTCGTACTGCAGGCTGCTGAACAGCCCGGCATTCATTCCACCCATCTGCACAGTGATGGACGCTATAAGGACCTGCTTTGTGTTCCCACCGGAATATCGAGAAATTATGATGCGGTAAAAAATGGTTCCGCCTACACCACCATGGCAGGGAATGATGTGTTCCGGTGGGCAGTGAACGCCATGAGTGCCTTGGTGGAAGAAACCCTGCAGGCAAATGAAATGACCAAGCAAGACGTGGATTGGTTAATCCCCCACCAGGCGAATGTGCGTATCATCAATGCGGTCGCCAAGAAATCGGGGTTTCCTCTGGATCGTGTCATCATTACGGTCGATCACCATGGCAATACCTCATCAGCATCCGTACCATTAGCATTGGATGAGTCGATTCGCAGTGGTCGAATCAGAACCGGTGATACCATACTGATGGAAGGGTTTGGCGGGGGGTTTGCTTGGGGTTCAGCCCTGTTGACCGTCTGATCAGTGCATCGAAATTGCTGATGATGACAAAATGATGGGTATGAGCCGTATGAAAGTGGATTTGAATCAGATGATGCAGGGCCAGGTCTGTCTGGTTACGGGGGCTACTCGTGGCATTGGACAGGCGATCGCCAAGGAATTGGGGATTCGGGGAGGGATCATCGTGGGCACATCGACCAGTGAAGAAGGGGCTTCGGCAATCAGCGCATTCCTCGCCGAATCCGGTATTGCAGGTCGGGGAATGGTGTTGGATGTGACCCAAACTGAAACTGTGGAAGAAACCGCCCACCGTGTCCATGCCGAGTTTGGCTCTCTCACTGTACTGGTCAATAATGCCGGTATCACGCGGGATCACCTGATGCTTCGCATGCGGGAAACGGACTGGGACGAAGTGTTGGACACCAATCTCAAATCTGCTTACCGAATGTCGCGGGCATGCATTCGTGGTATGATCCGGGCTGGAGGGGGGCGAATTATCAATATTGCCTCTGTGGTGGGGGTGACCGGAAACCCGGGACAGGTGAATTATTGTGCAGCGAAGGCTGGATTGATCGGGTTTACCAAATCCCTGGCACAGGAACTGGCCAGTCGTCGGATTGCCGTCAACGTGATTGCACCGGGGTTTATTGCCACAGACATGACTCGTGAACTGACTGAAACCCAGAAAAACCGGATTCTCGATCGTGTACCGGCGGGCAGGCTCGGATCACCCGAAGACGTTGCGATGGCAGCCGTTTTCCTTGCCTCCCCCATGGCTGATTACATTACCGGCACTACCCTCCATGTCAATGGTGGCATGCATATGGCCTGATCATCAATCAAACAATAAAAATGTATAAATATCAATGGAATGTAATTTGCTCATAAAGTGATTTATGAATTTTTTATTCCGCCAGATCTGTTGATTTCTGGTCGACTGGATTGATTGATCGATTATGGAAATATATACTTCGGTGTTCAAGCTTAAGGTTCCACAGAGACAGACTTGGCAGTTCCATCAATTGTATACGGTTGTCGGATTTTTCCGTTCCTGCAGATCTTTGGCATGAAGCCAACGGTGGCAGTGACCCGATTTTCTGC
Organism: Candidatus Poriferihabitaceae bacterium; assembly: GCA_965221795.1. GTDB lineage: Bacteria > Pseudomonadota > Gammaproteobacteria > Arenicellales > Poriferihabitantaceae > VYFG01. The sequence continues at coordinate 3,624,294 of OZ244914.1, read as the reverse complement.
ACTACTGGATTTTTTCAAACCATCATTCATTGGAGAGTATTACCCGAATGAGCACAATACAAGAGCGCGTAACCAAAGTGGTCGTTGACCAACTCGGTGTCAGCGAAGATCAGGTCACTCTGGAAGCATCCTTTGTGGACGACCTGGGAGCAGATTCACTCGATACCGTGGAATTGGTCATGGCACTGGAAGAGGAGTTTGATACCGAAATTCCCGATGATAAGGCAGAAAAAATTGTCAAAGTCAAAGACGTCATCGAATACATTGAGAACAATGTCGAAGTATGAGGCATTGGAACCGGCTGTTTCGGCTGCGAGATGCTTCTGAATTCATTTCCATGCATTCCTGTGCACCGTAATACTGTGTATGTGGTGACGAAGTGCCGGATCATGGTGATATGATGGGCATCCGGTCGGTATGGAGCCAATCTTCGTATGCTTGTGAAACGCCGTCGAAATGACGGCGTTTTCATTCGCGTGACCGGCTTCTGGAAAATGGCTGGCATTGGGTCCGGGAAGACCTTTCTTCCAGGAGTGGGTATTGCCCATCAGGGACTCTACAGATGAGTCAGTCCAGATCCGGGACATTCTTCAAGTACGACCGGTAAAGCATGAACAAAAGACGCGTTGTGGTGACCGGGCTGGGCGCGATCACACCCGTAGGGTTGGATGTGGAGTCGAGTTGGCATGCCATGCTGCAGGGAGCCAATGGAATCAGGCCCATTTCCACATTTGACACCACCGGATTGCCCAGTACCATTGCAGGAGAAGTCAAGGATTTTTCCCCTGAAAACTCCATGTCCGACCGGGAAGCCCGTAAAATGGATCGCTTCATGCAACTGGGAATTTGCGCGGGAATTCAGGCCCTTCGGGATTCCGGGCTGGAAGTGTCCGAGCACAATGCGGACCGCATTGGGGTCTATCTGGGCTCAGGAATTGGTGGCATCAATACCATTGAGTCCACCACATCGCTGTATTTCGAGAAAGGATATCGTCGGGTTTCCCCATTCTATATCCCGATGACCATCATCAATATGATTTCGGGGAATTTCTCGATCATGTTTGGCCTCAAAGGCCCCAACCTATCGACGGTCACTGCCTGCAGTACCGGAACCCATGCGATTGGTGAAGCGGGCCGGTTGATTGAATATGGCGATGCGGATGTGATGGTGGCAGGGGGCGCAGAAGCGCCTATCTCTCCCACTTCACTGGCCGGCTTTGGCCAAGCCAGAGCGTTGAGTCGAAGAAATCATGATCCGGATGGAGCCAGTCGACCATTTGATATCAACCGGGATGGTTTTGTGATCGGCGAAGGGGCAGGCGTAGTATGCCTCGAAGAATATGAGCATGCGCATCAACGCAGTGCCCGGATCTATGCTGAATTGGCCGGTTTTGGTCTCAGTGGAGATGCCTATCATATGACCGGACCCTCTCCCGGAGGGGAAGGAGCAGCCAACTGCATGAACCATGCGATGCGCAATGCGGGGCTGAATCCAGAGCAGATCGATTATATCAATGCCCATGGCACTTCTACGCCTTTGGGTGATATCGCGGAGACCCTGGCCCTCAAGCGCAGCTTTGGAGAGCATGCGAAACATCTTTTGGTCAGTTCCAACAAATCCATGATCGGCCACCTGCTGGGGGCAGCAGGGGGGGTCGAAGCCGTGATGACGGTTCTCAGTCTTTTTCATCAGATGATTCCACCCACCATTAATCTGGAAGAACCGGACCCGGAATGTGACCTCGATTATGTCCCCGGAGAAGCGCGTCAGGTGGCGGTCTCAGCGGCTTTGTCGAACTCGTTTGGTTTTGGTGGCACGAATGGAACCCTGATTTTCCGGCGAGTCTGAACCAATCCCGGGAGAAGGCTAGCCTATGTTCCGAAACCTCCTGATTCGGCTATTGGCCCCGCTGACCTTGACCTTGGCGGTCTTGTCTTCCGGCCTCTGGTATTATTACGGTAAGGCGATCAACACGCCATTGGTTTTTGGGAATGATATTTTGCATATCCGGTCGGGAGAAACCCTGACCGCCCTTGCCCGCCGTCTGATGGAATCGGGGATATTGCCGGAACCATGGAGCCTCCGTATTCTGGCCCGGATGGAAGGTGACCGGCCCATTATTGCCGGTGAGTATGACCTGCCACAGTCCATGACCCTGGTAGATTTTCTGGATCATATTGTCACCGGCGTGGGCCAGGTCGATATGAGAGTGACGGTGATCGAAGGCTGGACCTTTCAGCAGATGCGAACTACCCTGGGCATGGCGGACGGACTACGGCGGGACACCGGGGATTGGCATCACGACCGGATCATGGCCGAACTAGGGCATCCGGAATTGCATCCAGAAGGCCAGTTCTTTCCAGATACCTATCATTATCGCCGGGGAGATTCGGATTTCACGATTTACCGAAAAGCGTTTCGGCTGATGCAGGATCGACTGCAAGAAGCATGGGGCAACCGATCGCCGGACTTGCCGCTGAAAGATCCATACGAAGTACTGATACTGGCTTCCATTGTCGAGAAGGAAACGCAGGACCACCGGGAGCAGCCGACCATCGCCGGCGTGTTCTACAATCGCCTGCGAAAGGGCATGCGTCTGCAAACCGATCCAACGGTAATTTACGGTCTGGGTGAAGCCTATGACGGCAATATTACCCGCAAACATCTCCGCACCGATACCCCATACAATACGTATACCCGAAAGGGGTTGACGCCGACCCCGATCAGTCTGCCGGGCATGAGTTCCCTTATGGCGGTCGTGCAACCGATGGAAACCGAAGCATTGTACTTTGTCTCGCGGGGAGACGGCCAACATCATTTCTCACGTACCCTGGAAGAGCACAACCGGGCTGTCCGCAAGTATATTCTCAGCAAACAGTGATAGCAGAAAAATCGATCAGGCGGGGTGCGTTCGTTACCTTGGAAGGGGGAGACGGGGCGGGCAAGAGTACGCAGATTCACTATATGAAACAATGGCTGGAGGGGCGGAGGATTGACGTATTGCAAACGCGTGAACCGGGAGGGACTCCTCTGGGGGATCAGCTACGGGGGTTGCTGCTGCACCAACCGGATTTATCCATTTGCGATCTCAGTGAACTGCTATTGGTCTTTGCCGCCCGTCGACAGCATCTGCAAGACTTGATACTACCTGCATTGCATCGGGGGACATGGGTTTTGTCGGATCGATTCACGGATGCGACCTATGCCTATCAGGGAGCCGGGAGAGGAATCGATCCGGCACATATTCAGATTCTGGAGCATTGGGTCCAGGAAGGTTGGGTACCGGATTTGACCATTCTGCTGGACGTGCCGGTCGATGTCGGCATCTTCCGGAGTGGAGAACGGACCCCATCCCCAGATCGGTTTGAGGGCCAGGCGTTGGAGTTCAAGCAAAAAGTACGGGACTGCTACCTGCAGCGGGCGGAAGCAGATCCCAAGCGATTCCGGGTGGTGGATGCAGCAAAAGGTGAAGAAGAGGTGTGGGAGAAGATCGCCAGCCTGTTAGGGGAATTTTTCGGTTCGTGGAAGCATTGAGATGACTCAACTGTATCCCTGGCTGGAAGAGCAATGGTCCAGGTTAGTAGCCATTACCACGGGTGATCGTCCGCACCATGCGTTGATTCTGGCTGGGCCCTCTGGCATCGGCAAACGCGAATTGGCGACCTTGTTGGCGCAACAGCTGGTCTGTGAGGAACAGGGAGAATTTCCCTGCGGTCAATGTCGGAACTGTCACATTTTCCTCGCCGGTTCCCATCCCGATATACATGTCATTCTGACCGAGAAGGAAAAAGAAACTGGCCGTCTGGAATTGCTCTCCGCTTACTCGGAGCGTTATGCGGAAAAATCCTCCAGGGAGCCGCGTGCCAACCCGTCGAAAATCATCCCGATCGATAAAATCCGATCGTTGATGGAGCGGTTTTACCAGTCTTCCTACTCTGCTGCCCGAAAAATTGCCCTGTTGCTCCCCGCAGACCGATTGAATGTGAACGCAGCAAATGCCCTCCTGAAGCTGCTGGAAGAACCCCCGCCGGGCAATCACTTTCTCCTCATTACGGATCAGCCGGGAACATTGCTCCCTACCATCCGGAGTCGGTGCATCGTGGAAATGATTACGGGTCCTACCGATACCGCTTCCCGGGATTGGCTGCGAACACAGATGTCGGTGGACGATTCAATGACGGGCCGCAGTATGCTGGCTGGCATGGGCCCATTGGACATCCTGGCGGATCAGAAAAATGGAATACTGGCATGGCAGGCGGATCAACTCGAGGCACTCCGCGCACTTTGTGCTGGGAAAAGCGACCCCATTACATTGGCCGAATCCTTTGCCAAACAGGATCCGATGCAGCTGCTGGGCTGGCTGCAGCGGGTTATGGCGCAGTGGATTCGTTGTCAAGTGGCCGAAGCAGGCAGCCCATGGGGCACCCGCCATCAGGGTCCTCTGCCACATATTCCTGACCGAAAACTGTTCATCCTGTATGACCATATAGGACATTATCGACATCTTGCCCAGACTCAATTGAACCTGCGGTATGCGCTGGAAGAAGTCCTGATCTTGTTGGATAATGCGGTCCACCGTAGCCGTTGAGGGGCAGATTGGCCGCCGCGGCATCTCTCGGGTCGTCAGCGGACCGGGCCCTGGCCTGAAAACACGACAATGATATGATGCAACTGGTTGACTCACACTGTCACATCAACTTCGATCCACTACGCCAGGACTTGTCAGGAGTACTGGACCGGGCGGCAGGAAACGGGGTCCGCCATATGCTCTGTGTGGGCGTGAATCTGGAAGATCTGCATCAGGTATTGGGGCTGGCCAGGGAAGACGATCATATTTTTGCGTCAGTGGGGGTCCACCCCTGCACGACCGAAGGGGAAGACCCCAGTGTCGAGCGGCTGTTGGAGTTGGCGGACGATCCCCGGGTCGTGGCGATCGGGGAAACCGGGCTGGATTATTTTCATCACCCGGATGCTCCCCCGTGGCAGCGGGACCGATTCGTTCGCCACATTGAAGCCGCCAAGATTTGCGGCAAGCCCCTGATTGTGCATACCAGGGACGCCGCCAAGGACACCATGGCTCTACTGCGGGATTTCGCTGCCGGGAAAGCCGGTGGGGTGATGCATTGCTTCTCGGGAGACTGGGCGATGGCACAGGAAGCGCTGGAAATCGGCTTTTACATTTCCTTTTCCGGTATCGTCACCTTTCGCAATGCCGAGTCGCTACGGGATGTGGCGCGCAGGGTGCCTCTGGACCGGATGTTGGTGGAAACGGATGCCCCTTACCTGGCACCGGTACCCAAACGCGGCAAGATCAACGAACCTTCCTATGTCCGTCATACTGCCGAATGTGTTGCCGAACTTCGAGGCTGCCCTTTGGAGGACATTGCGTTAGCCACCACCGACAATTTTTTCCGACTGTTTGCAACTGCAAAGCCAGCCGCCACCTGACTGGGATGCGGGAACCCCCGCATTTTATATTCGGATGTCTCCCTGATTCAGTAGGGTGGAATCATTTCGGTTGATATCCCGCCGGAGTTCCTCCCCAATCGCCTTCCCGAAAAAGAAAGCCGATCATGTGCTTCTCGATTCGCTCCAGACAGGCAGGGTCAGCGGAGTTCAGTTGTTCCTCATTGATAATCATCACCAAACGCTGCAGCCATTGTTTCCAGCCTTCTTCGGAAACATTTTCATACACTCGCTGTCCAAGTTCTCCAGGATACGGTGGTTTCTGGAGCCCCGTTGATTCAATTCCCAACACGCTGCACTGCACGGTTCTGGTCATGATGTTCTATGATGTCCAATAGTGTGATGAATGCACCTCATTTGCCGCCTATGCTTCGTAGGCCCCGGGGCCGACAGCAGAGGAGACTTTTCTACTCCTTTGATAATGGGGTACAATGATTTCAGAGTCAACCGGGGAAGGGGAATTGATGGTATTTCAGGGAAACAAGCACGTGGGGTGCGACCGAGTGGCGGTGGTGTGTCTTGATCCATCGTCAATTTTCAATACAATGAAACTGTATGGCCGATAAGGCTCCATCCGAATCAATTTTTGTGGACAAGATCTACCATGAGCGAATACAACCATACCCTGTCTGACGCCGACCTGGCGGTCACGCAATGTGCTCGCGACAAGATTGCCAACTTGGTGAACGACACCAACGGCGAGATGTCGGCAGTGAGAATCTATGTCTCGGGCGGCGGTTGTTCCGGGATGAATTACGGCATGACTTTTGCCGAAAAAGAAGAATCCACGGACAGTATCCTGTCTGACAGCACTGGTTTCAAACTGGTGGTGGACCCGGTGGCATTGGGCTTTCTGGAAGGGGCAGAGGTGGATTATGTGGATGATGGACTCAATGCCTCGTTTGTCTTTAACAATGTCTTCCAGGCGGTAGGCGGTAGCGGGGCCTGCGGCGGTTGTGGAGGCGCGATGTAACGCACTCTGGCAAAACTGCGATTGTAACCTTGCACCCTCTCAACGGAACGCCCATGTCAAAACCCCAGGGAGCCGATCATGACCACGATCATGGATTGTCGATTGTTGTCCAGGAGAGTCGGCCAAAGCTCAAGAAACCTCCCCTATACAAGGTGTTGTTGCACAATGATGACTACACCCCTATGGAATTCGTGGTCGAGTTGCTGATGAAGTTTTTTCGCATGCCGCAGCCGAAAGCGGAGCAGGTTATGATTCATGTGCACACCCGGGGGATCGGGGTATGCGGTATCTTTCCACGCGAAATCGCAGAAACCAAGGTCGCGCAGGTCATGGGTTATGCCAAGGAGTACCAGCATCCACTACAATGCACCATGGATCAGGCGTAATGATATGGTTTCGACTGTGTTCTGGAATTGACCTTGGCATTGAAAGTTCATGATCCGACCGGAGGGATAAATGCTTTCTGAAGGACTTGAAAAGGCCTTGGGCAAGGCTGTGTATTATGCTCGTACCCATCGCCATGAGATCGTGACGGTGGAGCATCTCCTCTATGCGTTGCTGCACGACAAGGAGTCCAATAAGGCCATCCGGCTTTGCGGCGGCGATATCGCGATCCTGAAAGTCGAACTGGAAAACTATTTGCACACCCAGATACCCCTCCTGGATGAGGACAGCAAGGTGGACCCGGAGCCGGGATTGGGGTTTCAGCGAGTATTGCAGCGCGCCATCCTGCATGTGCAAAGTTCCGGCAACAAAGAGGTGAGTGGCCCCAATGTGCTAGTGGCCGTATTCAGTGAGCGGGAGTCCTATGCCGTGTACTTTCTCAGTCAACAGGACATCAGCCGCTTCGACATCGTGAATTACATTTCCCATGGGATTGCCAAGGTTTCGGAAGGAGAACACTTGCCCGGGCCGGAGCCGGAGCAAGATGATACCGGGGAAGAGGATGATCAGAGCTCAGGGGCGCTGGAAAGCTTCACGATCAATCTGAACCGGCTTGCGGAACAGGAACGGATTGACCCTCTGGTCGGCAGAAGCAAGGAGATTGAACGCACCATTCAGATTCTCTGCCGACGGCGCAAGAATAATCCCTTGTATGTCGGCGAAGCCGGGGTAGGCAAAACGGCGCTGGCGGAAGGGTTGGCGAGGAATATTGTTCTGGGGGAGGTGCCGGAAGTACTGGCCGAAGCGACCATCTACGCTTTGGACATGGGCGCATTGCTGGCCGGAACGAGGTATCGGGGGGATTTCGAGCAACGACTCAAGGCGGTGCTGAAAGCGCTGGAACAGGAAGAAGGTGCCATCCTTTTTATTGACGAGATCCATACCATCATTGGTGCCGGGGCGGTGTCTGGAGGCGCTCTGGATGCCTCCAACCTGCTCAAACCGATGCTGTCCTCCGGTGACCTGAAGTGCATCGGGTCGACGACCTATCAGGAGTATCGTTCCATTTTCGAAAAGGATCGCGCGTTATCCAGGCGATTTCAGAAGATTGATGTTCTGGAACCCACCATTGAGGAAGCGGTGGAAATCCTGCGGGGTCTCCGGTCCCGTTTCGAAGAACACCATGAAGTACGCTATACCGCACCGGCGTTGCGCACTGCGGTGGAGATGTCGGCCCGATACCTGGGGGACCGCAAGTTGCCGGATACAGCGATTGATGTGATTGATGAAGCGGGAGCCCGTACCCGTCTTGCCCCGGTGCACCGGCGGAAAAAAACCGTGGGAGTAAAGGAAATCGAAAAAATGGTGGCCGATATTGCCCGCATTCCTCCCAAACATGTCTCTTCTTCGGATGTGCAGGCACTGAAAAACCTGGAACGTGATTTGAAAATGGTGGTGTTTGGACAGGATCATGCCATTGAGACCCTGTCTACGGCCATCAAGATGGCTCGTTCCGGCCTGGGTGCCGTCGAGCGGCCGATTGCGTCGTTGCTGTTTTCCGGGCCCACCGGCGTCGGCAAGACCGAGGTCACCAAACAACTCGCCCATACGTTGGGAATCGAGTTTGTTCGGTTTGACATGTCCGAATATATGGAGAGACATACCGTATCGCGGCTGATTGGTGCGCCACCGGGATATGTCGGATTCGACCAGGGAGGGCTGTTGACCGAGGCCATCAACAAGCACCCGCATTCCGTATTGCTTTTTGATGAAATGGAAAAGGCTCATCCTGATGTGTTCAATATCCTGTTGCAGGTGATGGATTACGGTAGTCTTACGGACAACAATGGTCGCAAGTCCGACTTCCGTAATGTCATCATCGTGATGACGACCAATGCCGGTGCTGAGCAGGCAGCCAGGGAATCCATGGGGTTCCTGACCCAAAACAATGCCCTGGATGATATGGGTGCGATCCGGAAAACCTTCACCCCCGAGTTTCGCAACCGCTTGGATGCCATTATTCGCTTCAAGGCCTTGGATCCCGTTGTTATCCAGCATGTTGTGAAGAAATTTCTGCTGGAACTCGAACACCAACTCGTGGACCGACAGGTAACTGTTGAATGGGATGATGCCGTCGTTGATTGGCTGGCCAAGAAGGGCTATGACCCAACCATGGGGGCAAGACCCATGGCTCGGGTGATCCGGGAAGAGATCAAGCGTCCTCTGGCCGATGAGTTGCTCTTTGGAAAACTTGCCAAGGGCGGACGTATCGTGGTTTCTGTCCTTTGCAATGACGATGGTGAGGAAGGGCTGGTTTTTGAGACCCATCCCCGAGATTAACTCTCCCGGCATCTGGTTTTGTCATTGTTCGTTCCGATAGGCATTTTTTCTTCAACCGATCCGAGAGACTGCTTATTACTGCGTCCTCATCAGCGAGAGGCCCGACACAAGGTTCTGTAGTTTGTTCAGTTCCCTCTATGCCGGTCGGTGACGGCTTTCTCAGTGGCGTCGATGGTAACCGCGATATCAGTTCTTACTATTTCATCTTGGTGAGCATTGCGGGCATTCGCTCCGCAGATGCGTCACAGCATGATTAAGACGATTCGATCATCGGCCTGTGTCTGTTCTGCCCGAAGAGTTCATAAGGGTTGGTGATGCTTCGTCGATTATGAAAGAGTACAAGTGAAGCAGGGGATATTGGAGATTACTCCTCTGATCAGCCAGAGGTCCGTCGAAGGCCAGAGATCTGATACATTCGACCCCATCGACCTGCTTGTATCTACGATGGGATAGAATAGCGGGTGCTTTCCGAGTCAGCGTCACATCGCATCATGAAGTGAAGCATGGTCTCCTCAATCAGGGTGCCGGGAGTCACGACCCTGACAACCTTGCGTTCAACCGGACCTTTGGGGTTTGCCGGATTACCCACCTGGTCGCAAATTGCGACAGACAGGTTCAGTCTTAACAGGCGCTCAATACATTGTTCGACAGAGTGAACAGGCACACCGGCCATTGAAACATCTGATCCCCGGGATTGACTGCGTGATGTGAGAGTTATTTCAAGCAGTTTTGAGACTTTTCGGGCATCTTCGTAAAACATCTCGTAAAAGTCACCCATCTGATAGAACAGGATCGTATCGGGATATTCATTCTTGATCGCCAGATACTGCTTCATCATGGGCGTATGCCCTGATAATCCAGCCTTGCTGAATTCTTCTGGTGGCGGCTTAGTGAGAGATTCCTGTTCCATAAATTGATAGCGATTCAGCGTATAGGCTCAGATTGCATCTTCACCTCGATACAGTAAAGAGTATTTGCTGTTTCGTACCATGATCTGGCATCCATGCCCCAAGAATATTGTGATTATTGGAGTGACAGTACATGAAGTTTAAATTTCTCCCATTCCACTATGAAGTGCAACACCTTGGGGGTCGGTGGCGTGTTGCAAACGGCCGGCAGGCGGGGGCAATCCCCATGTCTTCAACAAACCATAGAGAACTGTCATGTGCAAGAGCTGCAGCCAGCTGGCCTATCACGAACGATGCTAGATCAAGGCCCTGCTGTCAAAGGGATTGTCGATTCGCAGCATCGCCGATGACCTGAACCGGAGTCCGGTCACGATCAGCCGCGAGGTCGCCCGCAACCGGGGAGGGTGCGGCTACCGGCACGGGCAGGCCCAGGCCAGGAACGGCGCCCGCCGCAGCGAGGCATCGGGCGTGCCCCGCAAGCTGGCCGCCGGGCTGTGGAGTCGCATCAAGAGCCGGGTTCGGCAGGGCTGGAGTCCCCGGAGCAGGTCGAGGGTGCCTGAAGCGCTTGGGCGAGGAGGCGGTGGGCCGGGAATGGATCTACCGGCCGGTCCGGGCGGACCGCGGGGAGGGCGGAGACCTGTACTCATGCCTGAGGCGGTGGGGCCGGAAGCCGAACTGGAAGAGTCCGGCATGCCGGGCGGGGCACATTCCGGGGCGGGTGAACATTGCCGAGCGTCCCGAAAAATGCTGATTGCCAGTATTTTTGCCTTGACGGAAAACAAGGATGGAACAATCGCCCCGGCTTGCGACCGGTTTTGAGGTAACTCCGAGTCAAGTGGAGGGTGGTGGCGATGCAAGGAAATTGATGCGGCACCCAGTGTCAAACGGAATGCCGTCGGAAAGAGCACGGCGGTTGGGAAGAACCTGAACAGTTTCCCTACATTGGGATAGACCTTCCCATCACGAACAGGGCAGTTTCCAGTTATTGATCGTGATCTCATACGGTTCGCCAGGGAACGCTGTGTATGTCAGGGGGTCGTCATCCCTCGCCGTCACGGTGATGGTTCTTGCCGCCATGTCGGTGCCGGGAGTTACGCTGTTGCCGATCTTTGCAATGACCTGCATTTGTGTCGAAGCACCGGTATCGTGGCAGTTGTTGTCCACGCTCGTGCCGAACACCGACACTCGTGCAGAGAAGTTCCCTGTCGGGTCATTGCCACCGAATACGGTGGGACCGAGGCCGTCCTGATTCCAGACGTGCCCGCTGAATCTTGAGTTCATGCTGTATGTCCAGTCATTATCGCCTCCTGAGCTTATGCCGGTAATTTCAATTGTCGGATCATGGGCAGACGTGTTCGTTATGCCTACGCACCTGAAGGTCAGCTCAAGGAACCAGTTCCCGCCCTCGTCCACAGTCAGAGCGTTACCGGCCATGCTTGAGATGGATTTATCCTGCGTACCGTGTGCCGTTGATATGGAACACTGCGGCTGCGCCACAGCCGCATCGAAGGCAAGCAGCAGCGTAGCGGCCAGGGCGAAACTCAGTCTTTTCATGTCATACCTTTTCGGGGTTTTCATTTCGAATGTCAGGGACCGTTGTCATCCCGGGAGCGGTCGTTGGCAGTTCGATAACTGCAAGCAACAGGAATGCCGCGAATTTGTTAAGGGGGGGGGGGGGGGTAAATTTCGTCAGATGTTTTATTATATCTTTCCGGTTAATTGGCCATGTTCAGGTTATCCGTCGGAGTGAAGGTAACCAGCCGGAGCAATGGAAATTAGCAATTACGAAATTATTTTACCCCCTTTCCAGTGTGAGGCGCAACACCCTGTAAGCCGCTGGCTGGCGAGCTGAAAAGCCGCTTGTGGCGGGCCAGATAATGACCAACCATCTCTGTTGATCACCAATGGAGAATGGCCATGCCCGTAGGCTACCATCACCTGGCCCATGCCGAACGCTGCCTGATTCACGCCCGATTGCATCGGGGGTGGTCGAAACGGGAGATGGCCCGTGACCTCGGACGGGATCCCGGCACGGTCTCGCGGAAGACGTCGCGCAATTGTGGCCAACGCGACTACCGGCACCAGCAGGCCGACGGCAAGGCCACGACCCGGTGCCAGCAAGCCTCTGCCACGCCCCGAAAGAGAACGCCCGAGCACTGGGCGGTGGTCGAGGACCGGCTGCGGGAAGGTAGGTCGTGGAACTCGCACATGCCGCAATGAGGGGTGCTTATCGTCGCATAATTGATACGTGTAAGAAGCGTTCCAATGATTCTCGCTGGCTCAAGATCGACATGTCGGAAGAGCAGTCAAGGTCGTGCTGATCAAGCGGTTTGTAATCGGGGCAGGGGCTTTTCGTTGATGGGCAAATGCACCAAGGTGGCCAGCAAGCCCAACACGATACTCATGTACCACACGCCATCATACGAACCGGTCTGGTCGTAGATTCGTCCTCCCCACCATACGCCCAGGAAACTGCCGATCTGGTGCCCCAGAAAGACGATACCGAACAGCATTCCCATATAGCGTACTCCAAATACCTGAGCCACAATACCAGTCGTCAGTGGCACCGTGGACAGCCACAAAATGCCCATGATTGCAGCAAAGGCGAGCATCAGCAGCGGAACCTTCGGTAGCAATAGCAAAGCCAATACTACGACCGAGCGCAGGAAATAGATCAGGGCAAGCCCTTTCTTCTTACTGTACCGTTGACCGGCCAATCCGGCAAGAAAGGAACCTACGATATTCATCAGCCCAATGAGGGCTATCGACCAAGCCCCCACAATGGGAGCCATGCCCAGATCAGAGAGATAGGCGGGAAAGTGTACCGTGATAAAGGCGACCTGAAATCCGCAAACAAAAAAACCAGCCGTCAACAACAGGAAACCGCGGTGGGTTCCCGCTTCATACAGAGCTGCGGTCATGGTTTGTTCAAGAGTTCTTCCCTTTGCTATGCCAGGATCATTCGGCAGGGCGATCGCAAGAGGAACCATGACCAGGGCAATCGATGCCAGCAATCCCAGCGCCGTAATCCAGCCCCACGCGTTGATAAACCCTTGGGTAATGGGAGAGAACAGGAATTGGCCTAGTGATCCGGCAGCCGTGCCGATTCCCAGCACCATACTGCGCTTATCTGGTCCTACCACCCGGGCCATGGAAGCCATGGCGATAGTAAAAGCCGAAAAGGCAATCCCGGTTCCGGCCAATATGCCTCCGGTGAGATGGAAGAGGAGCGGAGTGTCAGCAATGGACATGCCATACACCGCCAAGCCATACATCAAGGCTCCGGCAATGATGACCCAGGCCGGTCCGTATCGGTCTGCCAAGGCGCCGGCAACCGGCAGGCCCAGACCCCAGAACAGGTTCTGCAGTGCCATGGCCAAGCCAAAGATCTCCCGGTTCCAGTCATTTGCGGCGGTCATCGGTTCCAGGAACAAGCCGAAACCGGACCGAATGCCAAAGCCGATCAGGGAGATCAGGCATCCGGCAAGAATGACGAGAAATGGAGTCTGCCAGCGTGAGTGGAACATCATCAGTATAGGGTACGCGGATGGATCAGCAATGACGCCACTGCGCCTTGCGTTTTTCCGCAAAGGCGGACATCCCCTCTTTCTGGTCCTCTGTGGCAAAAAGGGCATGGAACTGCCGCCGTTCAAATAACACTCCTTCGGCAAGGGTGGACTCAAAGGAGCGGTTGACCGCTTCCTTGCACACCATGACCGCCGGCAGGGACTTATCTGCGATCGCTTCAGCCATGTCCAGTACTTCGTCCAGTAATCTTTCCGCCGGGACAACCCGTGCCACCAGACCGGAGCGTTCGGCTTCCTCGGCATCCATGAGACGGCCGGTCAGGCACAGGTCCATGGCCTTGGCTTTACCGATAGCCCGGGTCAGGCGCTGCGTGCCTCCCGCACCCGGGATGATGCCAAGATTGATTTCCGGCTGTCCGAAGCGGGCGTTGTCTGCGGCAATGATCACATCGCACATCATCGCCAACTCACAGCCGCCGCCAAGCGCATAACCGGCCACAGCGGCAATCACTGGCTTTCGGCAGCGGGTTACTTCTTCCCAGTGATCGGTTACAAAATTCTGTCGGTAGACTTCCATGTACGATTTCTCTTTCATCTCCTTGATGTCTGCTCCGGCAGCGAACGCCTTTTCGTTACCGGTGATCACGATTACACCAATGGAGTCATCCTCTTCGAAACGTTGCAGAGCCTGCCCAATCTCTTGCATGACTGCCGAGGAAAGGGCATTCAGCACCTTGGGTCGGTTGAGTTGAATGAGTCCGGTTCGGTTTCGGGTTTCGACAAGAATCTGCTGATAGGTCATTGGTAGAATCAGATAAGAGATTACTCTAGACTATACCCCAAAGTTGCCGGCTTTTACGGCTACTGCGAAGCGCTGGAATCGTTGTTTCGACGCCGGCAATCGCTCAAGCCAGCCGGTCTGTTGCACCGTTATTCACATTGCGATCACGATCATGACCGATACGTTTGAGTCCATCTACCGTCGTTCCATTGATGACCCGGAAAGCTTCTGGGGAGAAGCCGCGGAATCAGTGCACTGGTATCGCAAATGGAATCAGGTGCTGGATGCTCAGGATGCTCCCTTTTACCGGTGGTTTGCCGGAGGGCAAACCAATGTTTGTTACAATGCGGTGGACCGACATGTTGAATCCGGGCATGGGAGTCAGGTGGCTGTGATTTATGACAGTGCTATGACCCGGTCCCAGCAGAAAATCACGTTCCATGAGCTGCAGGAACGGGTCGCGGCGTTTGCCGGGGCACTGAGAGGAAATGGGGTGGGTAGTGGCGACCGGGTAATCGTCTATATGCCCATGATTCCGGAAGCTGTGGTGGCTATGTTGGCCTGCGCCCGAATCGGGGCGGTGCACTCGGTCGTTTTCGGTGGCTTTGCTGCCCATGAATTAGCGGTCCGGATCAATGACTGCGAGCCCAAAGTGATCGTCGCGGCCTCTTGTGGATTGGAACCCGGCCGGATCGTCGAATACAAGCCCTTGCTCGATCAGGCGATCGAGCTGGCGGAGTACAAGCCCGCGCGTTGCATTATTTTTCAGCGCCCCCAGGCATTGGCCGCTATGGATGCCGGGCGCGATCTCGATTGGGCTGAGGCGGTAGTCCAGTCGACTCCGGTGGATTGCATTCCCATGGATGCACTGGAACCCCTCTATATTTTATATACCTCTGGCACCACCGGGCAGCCCAAGGGGGTAGTGCGGGATACCGGAAGCAGTATGGTGGCCCTGCACTGGAGTATGAAGAATATCTATGATGTGGTTCCGGGAGAAGTATTCTGGGCCGCTTCGGATGTGGGCTGGGTTGTGGGACATTCCTATATTGTGTACGGCCCCTTGTTGGGCCGAAATACCACGGTAATGTTTGAAGGCAAGCCTGTCGGTACCCCTGACCCCGGTGTATTCTGGCGAGTGATCGAAGAGCATGGTGTCAAGGTATTATTCACCGCACCCACGGCATTCCGTGCAATCAAGAAAGAAGACCCCCAAGGCACATATCTGAAACAGTATGATACGTCCGGACTCCGGTCCCTGTTTCTGGCCGGGGAACGAACGGATCCGGATACGCTCAACTGGGCTGCCGACAAACTGCAGGTTCCGGTCATTGATCACTGGTGGCAAACGGAAACTGGTTGGTCCATCTGTGCGAATTGCCTGGGAATTGAACCGCTGCCCGTCAAGCAAGGTTCGGCGACCCGGCCGGTACCCGGTTGGAAGATGGAGGTGCTGGACGATGAAGGAAAGCCGGTTCCTCCCGGGAAAATTGGCTCTCTGGTGGTCAAGTTGCCACTTCCACCGGGCACTTTCCCGACCCTCTGGAATGCCCGCCAGCGAATGTTTGATGCCTATTTCCGTCGATATCCGGGATATTATGAAACCGGTGATGCGGGCTTTATTGATGCCGATGGGTATGTATTTGTGATGTCCCGAACCGACGATGTCATCAATGTGGCCGGGCATCGACTGTCTACAGGGGCACTGGAAGAAGTGCTGGCGTCCCATCCCGATGTAGCCGAATGTGCGGTTATTGGTGTGCAGGATGCACTCAAGGGGGAGTTGCCGATCGGATGCTTGGTGCTCAGTAGTGGTGTCTCCAGAGATCACGTCGAAATTGTCAACGAATGCGTGACTCTGGTGCGTGAAAAAATCGGACCCGTCGCAGCCTTCAAGCAGGCAGCAGTCGTATCGCGACTTCCCAAGACACGTTCCGGAAAGGTTCTGCGTGCGACCATGAAAAAGATTGCGGACGGGGAGGAATGGAAGATGCCGGCCACTATTGACGACCCCGCCATTCTGGATGAGATTGGAGCAGCCCTGAAGACCCTGGGGTATGCGAACTGAATGCGAAATGTCTTTTGCCCATGAAGCATGTCTTTCTTATGGACCCTCTGGGTACCGTCAAACCGTGGAAGGATACGACGTACTTCCTCATGCAGGCGTGTGTAGAGCGTGGGCATTCGGTGGGGTATATCGATCCCGTATGGCTTGAACTGCAGCATAATGTCGTAACCGCCCGGGTACAGTGGCTGGAGGTGCGGGACGACCACTCCATGCCGTTTTCGATTTTGCAGGACGAAATGATCCCGTTGGCGCAGACCGATGTGGTTTGGCTTCGGACCGATCCCCCGTTCGACCGACGCTATTTCTATACCACACTGCTGCTGGATTTTCTGCCGGAATCAACCCGCGTGGTCAATGCCCCCCAGGGAGTCCGCGACTGGAATGAAAAATTGGCGGCATTGTCGTTTCCCCAACATACGCCGCATACACTGGTCAGCAACGAAATCGGAACAATCCAGTCCTTCGCGGAGCAGGTCGGACGAATTACCGTCAAACCGATCGATGGTCATGGCGGTCAGGGAATTGTCTTTTATTCTCCAGAGGATGATCCGAAGACCTTGCATGCTGCCACTGGTGACGGTCGGTACTGGGTGATTGCACAGGCTTACCTACCGGCCGCGAGGGAAGGGGACAAGCGAGTCCTGTTTCTGGCAGGCAAGCCGCTGGGGGCAATTCTCCGTGTGCATGCCCAAGGGGAAGAACTGAATAATTTGGATCAGGGCGGCAGTGCTCATCCGGTAGAACTGACCGAGAAAGACCAGGAGATTTGCCGGGCATTACAGCCGGAGCTGGTGTCCCGAGGGATTTTCTTTGCGGGAGCCGATATTATCGGTCAGTACCTCATTGAGGTGAACGTCACCAGCCCAACCGGATTGCAGGAGTTGAGCCGGTTTCAGGATAAGCCTCTACACCATCAAATCGTATCGGCCCTGGAGTGAGATCATTTCGCCAGGAAGTATGCGGGATTCGATGCCAACCGAATGAGGGCTGCGCTGGGTCCGCCGACCTTTTCAGCGGTTGCTCAAGATGCGCAGGGTATTTTCCAGGTTGGGATGTCGGAAGGTGTATCCTTCGTGGAGCAGCTTTTTCGGTTGCATGCGTTGCCCCCCGAGCAAGAGTCCCGCGGCTTCTCCCAAAGCGATTCGGAGAATCGGGGCGGGGAGAGAGAACAGGCAGGGCCGCCGCAATACCTTGGCGAGGCATCGGCTGAAGTCGGTGTTGGTAACTGGCTCTGGGGATGACAAATTGTAAGCTCCTCTGGATTCTGGATGTTTCAATAAGTGAATGATGGCTTGGACCTGGTCTTCGATATGAACCCAACTCATCCATTGGGTGCCATCACCAACCCGGCAACCCATTCCAAGGCCAAACGATTGCAACAAAGGTGGCAACATGCCCCCTTGATCACTGAGTACCAGACCGGTACGGAGGATGACCACCCGGGTTCCCAACGCCGAGGCCCGCTGGCTTTCCTGCTCCCACTCCCAGCACAGCTGGGCACCGAAATCGCTGCCATGGGCTTCTTCTTCGGTCAAGGGATCCTGGAGGCGATTGCCATAATATCCTGATGCCGAACCGCTGATCAGGATGGTGGGCGGGGTTGGACGTCGGGACATCCACTCGACCAGTTTGCGGGTCAGGTCAATTCGACTGTTCCGCAACACCTGCTTGCGCTTATTGGTCCAGCGCTGGCCGACGATCCGCGCACCGGCCAGGTTGATCACTGCATTAATGGGATGCGCATCCGGTATTTGGTCCAGGGTCGAAAACAGGGAGGGGCGAGCCGAATGCGCCGGGTATTTTGCGGGCTGGCGGGTCAGCACATTGACTGGATGTCCTTCCCGAACCAAGACCGGAATCAGGGCTTGGCCGATCAATCCTGTGCCTCCGGTGATCAACACAGAGGGGACCGTCTCCTGACAGCCGTCAGGCGGAGGGTGCTTGGCCATGAGTTTCCAGTGTGATAAGGGGATGGAAATAAAGTGGTATACTTCTTCACAATCATCCAACTTTGGAGAATACCATGAAAGACCACCGTAATTCGTCCTCCCCTAATGCCGTTAACTTTAGGAATAATTGTTTCCTTGAGTATGGCTTTGGTGGCAGATTAACAATGAAGATGAATACCCCCCCCCCCCCCCCCCCCCCCCCTCGCTCGATTAACAGCCCTCCTCGCTACGCTGGCCCTGTTGCTGGGGCTGGTCGGAACCGCGGGGGCGACATCAACTTGCACGGCACCCGGTCAACACAAGGGTCAATCGAATCAGCAGTCCCTAGCCGAGAGCGAGTTTCGTCTGGTGGGCATCGCGCGGTATATCGTCAACCCGACCTATCCGCACACACCCTGCGCACGCCTCTGCCATTACGTCACCCCGGTCCCGGGACAAGTCTGCCCGCAACTCACATGGTTCAAGTGGTCGGATGCCATCCCCAGACCTGTGTATTGTTCGTCCAACTCTGAATGTCAGGGGCCTCAGACTGATGCGGAGGTGAGTAATCGTGGCTGCGATCCCGCGGAGGACGCCTGGGTGGAGGGTCTTGTTGCGTCAATCCCGGAGAACAGTGAGCTCATCACCATGAACCTCCAGCACTGGGAGAAAGATATGCGGCTTGTCGGAACGCGCTATGTTTGTGATCTCGGGGAGAATGGTCTGCGCTGACCGGCTTGGCCGTGTCTCCGGGGCGGCGGCCCCAGTCTGCCCTTTCTTATGCAGACAGGCATGATCTTCCAGCTGAACCACTACCGAAATTTCAAACTGAGATACTAGGGCCTGTTGACTATCGAGCCGCAATCACCCCGGCAGCGAGGTAAATGAGAGCCGAGAAGCTCACCACCGTCTTGTCAAAACGCATCGCAATGCCCCGAAATTCCTTGATCTTCGAGAAGAAGTTCTCGACCTGGTGCCGCTAGGCATACATATGCCGGTCGTACTCCCGAATCGCCATACGGTTGCGTTTGGCCGGGATCACGGCCTTGATCCTGCGTGATTCGAGATCGGCAAGGAGACTGTCGGCATCGAAAGCCTTGTCGGCAATAAGGGCGTCGCAATCGAGGCCCGCCAGGATCTCTTCTGCCCCCTTGAGGTCATGGGCCTGACCGGGGAGGATGACAAAGTGGGCAAGATAGCCCAGGGAATCTGTGACAGCCACGATCTTGGTGGTCAGACCACCGCGGGAGCGACCGATGGCCTGGTTTTGGGTCCCCCTTTTGCGCCGGCGGCCTTGGCATGTTGCTGAAACGGGCGGGCAGGTCGCGCCAGGGCGAACCGGTGCGGACGTGCCAGAGGACGGCCTCGCTCGACCTCCAGGTCCTGAGCTCGCCCTTGCCTTGGCCGATGGCTTCTGTCAGGATCGCCAGAAGTCTAGATGGTTGTCATCCGGGACCGAAAAGAAGCGCTCGGAGTGCGGATTTTTTGGTCGCCGCCGCGATCCCTCCATTCGGGCTACGCCCTCATTCCGGGATCGCGGCGCGGTTGCACTTCGGACTGGCCCCGGGGCCAGTATGACTTGTCCTGTATTCTGGCATGAACGGTCATTATTGAGCGTTCCAGTCACCCCGCCTGCCCTGAAGTATTCACCGTTTGATTGTTGAAATATGTCAGACCATACTTTAATGCGGTTTTCGTTACCGGGTTTGATCCGATCGTCCACCATATCATGATTTCCGGCAGTATACCGTTCCCACCATGACACAGAAGGTTGTCCTGCTGCTCTTTGATCGGTTTCCACTGATCCCGTTCAGTTGCCTGGTGGACTGTATGCGTACGGCCAATCGGTTCACGTTCCATCCGTCCTATCGATGGCATCTGGTCTCTATTGATGGGAACGATGTGGATTCCAGCAGCGGGATCTCGATTCATGTGGAAGGATCCATTCATGAAGTGTCGGCATGCGAACGGGTTTTTCTGATTGCGACCAACGAAGCACAGTCGTTTGAGGATATCCGCACATTTGATCGATTACGTTCCTTGCACCAGCAAGGGGTGTTACTCGGGAGTGCCAGTTCGGGTAGTTTTGTGCTGGCAAAGGCAGGGTTGCTGGACGGATACCGTTGTACTATCCACTGGGAAAACCTGCCCGTATTCCGGGAGCTCTATCCACATTTGCAGATCACCAGTAATCTATATGAGATTGACCGTGGCCGGGGAACCTGCTCTGGAGGAACCGCTGCCCTGGATATGATGCTCCGGTTTGTAGAGCAGGATCATGGTTCGGACCTGGCCCGAAAAATTTCACAAATCTACCAGCATGATCGGTTGCGGACTCCCGACGACCGGCAACGGATGGAAAACAATTTTCATTGGGCCCGGTTGTCGTCCAAACTGGCGGGGGCGATTGAACTGATGCAGAATAATATCGAAGATCCTCTGTCTCCTCCCGAAGTCGCGAAATATGTCGATGTATCCTTGCGTCAACTGGAAAGGCTTTTCCGCAAGTATCAAAACACGACTCCACAACGGTATTACCTGGAGTTGCGACTGGACACTGCCCGACAGTTGCTGCTTCATACGTCACGGTCTGGATTGGAAGTGGCCCTTGCTGCCGGGTTTTCCTCCCACTCCCACTTCATCAAGGTATATCGGGACATGTACGGCCGGACCCCCCGTGAAGAACGAACCATCAGCCAGAGTCCATCGGAGTAGGTCGGCCCGGTCTTCGAGGCTGCAACCTATGCTGGAAACCGACCGAAAAGACCCGATGCGCCATCCCCTGCATCGGATTGGGCTCATCGCAAACCACTGTTGTTCTGGTTGTCATGTCCCAACGTAGAAGATCTCGGGTACTGACATCATCGGATAATTCGACTGTCACCCGCAAGACGGATTATCGACAGATTCGCTCCTCTCTCCCGCCAGTACCGGTGTTGAACGAGGATCAACTGGAGTCTATTCACCAGGCTTCGACCAGGATTCTGGAGGAGGTCGGTATTGAGTTCATGGGAAGCCAGGCTCGGGAGTTGTTCCGTCAGGCCGGTGCTGAAGTCGATGATGAAACCGGCCGTGTCCGCATTCATCGTGCATTGGTCGAGCAGACATTGCACAGTGCACCTGCTCACTTTACCCTGACCCCACGAAACCCGGATCATCGCCTGGAGATTGGAGGCAACGCCATTTGCACGACCTCGGTAGGCGGCCCTCCCAGTGTCCACGATTGCATCCATGGAAAGCGCAATGGAAATTATGTGGATTACTGTCGCTTGCTCAAGCTGGTTCAGGTTCATGAGGTGGTTCATGCCACGGGTAACCAGCCGGCTCCTCCACTGGAGCTGCCGGCCTTCAGCCGTCACCTGGATTGTTATTTCGCCGCCGCTACCTTGACCGATAAGTGTTGGTTGAATACCAGCATCGGCACTGATCGCGCTCGGGATGGAATAGAGATTTCCCGAATTTCCCGGGGAATTTCCCGGGAAGAAATGCAGGTATCACCGTCTTGCCTGACCATTATTTCGGTGAACTCCCCCCGCCGATTTGATGGCGAAATGTCCGATGGCCTGATTACTACCGCCCGATCAGGACAGTGTTGCGTAATCACTCCGTTTACACTCATGGGCGCAATGACCCCCGTTACATTGGCGGGGGCGTTGTCCCAACAGAATGCCGAAGCATTATCGGGAATTGTACTCACACAACTGGCCATGCCCGGGGCACCGGTTATGTATGGGAGCTATACTTCCAATGTCGATATGCGCACCGGGGCTCCGGCATTCGGCACTCCGGAATATGCCCGAGCGGTTCTCGCTTCGGGCCAGTTGGCACGAAAATACCGGCTGCCATTCCGATGCAGTAACTCGGCGACGTCCAACACGGTCGATGTACAGGCGGCTTGGGAGTCGGAAATGTCCGTATGGGCATGCTTTCTCGCCCATACCAATCTGCTCTACCATGCGGCAGGATGGATGGAAGGAGGTCTCACGGCATCCTTTGAAAAGTTTGTCCTGGATGTGGAACTGTTGCAGATGATGGCAGAAGTGGTGCAACCGCTGTCACTGGATGTGGATGAACTCGCTTGGGAAGCGATCTCTCAAGTGCCCACGGGAGGCCAGTTTTTTGATCACCCCCATACACTGCAGCGTTACCGGAATGCGTTCTATGACTCCACATTAGCAGATTGGCGAAATTATGAAGTATGGCAATCTGATGGAGCCAGGACCGGGACCGAACGGGCTACTGCATTGTGGCAGCAACGTCTTGACGAATATCAGGAGCCTGTTCTGGAACCGGAACGGCGGGAAGAGATGGAAGCGTATATTGCGGTCCGAAAAGAAGAGATTCGCAAACAATACCGATAATGGGGAGTGTCTCAGTTTGCAACAGGGTGATTTCACGCTGATGGAAGACGCGGTGCGATCCAGGTCGGCCTGATCCGGAACGGGGTCGGGGCGCGGCTCGGGACGAGTCCGAGGGCTGGGGCGCTGGTATCGGCAGTGGGTCGGGGCTCGAAGTTTCCCTTCCTGGAGTGGGTGGAGGGCAAGACCGCGGCCGCGGTGAACGCGGCGCTCACCCGGTGCCTGGGACCGGTTCGGGACCGGGTTCACACCTGTACGGCAGACCACGGCAAGGAGTTCGCGAGGCATCGGGAGATCGCACAGAAGCTCGATGCGGGCTTCTACTTTGCCACCCCCTGCCACTCCTGGGAAAGGGGCCGGAACGAGCACACCAACGGCTTGGTGCGCCAGTACTTCCCGAACGGGACGGACTTCCGCCAGGTGACTCCAGCGCAGGTGCGGGCGGTGGAGGACCGGCTCAACCGTCGGCCTCCCGGTCCTGAGCTCGCCCTTGCCTTGGCCGATCGCTTCTGTCAGGATCGCTGGTAGTCGAGATTGCTACTATCCGGGACCGAAAAGAAGTGCTCGAAGCGCGAATTTTTTGGTCGCCGCCGCGATTCCTCCATTCGGGCTACGCCCTCATTCCGGGGCCGCGACGCGGTTGCACTTCGGACTGGCCCCGGGGGAAATTTTCGACCGTGTTGTAGAACTCGTAAACGACGAAGACTAGGCATCCACCATCACATACTCCACAAACAGCACCAATCAGGTGAAATCCCGCTTCAACTTGACCATGGAGGCTCTCGGAGGGTTTCAGGAATTGGGGTTCCTCAAGTGACTATTCGGCAAATTTCTCTGCGAAACTTTAAATGCTTCGAGGCACTGGACTTGCCATGTGCGCCCCTTACGCTTCTTACCGGGCGGAACGCTGGTGGCAAATCGACCGCACTTCAAGCACTCCTTCTGCTCGTCCAAGGCCTCCGGGAAGCCCCGAACAATAACCTCTTGCCGCTTAACGGAGCACTTGTCAGACTTGGCACCGGGGGCGATGTTATCTACCATTCAGCTTCTCCCCAAAAACTGCGTTTGGGTGTATCAAATTCTGCGGAACAGGCAACCTGGAATTTCAGGGTAGACAAGAGATTCTCAATGCGTGGCCTTATGACTCTTGATGACATTGAATACTCCAGAGACGATGATTTAGTCGACATCTCCAACCACCAAATCCACCCTTCGGAGATGGAAACTTCCGACCTGATACATTCACTTCGCGACACCATCTTTATTAGCGCGGGGCGGGAAATGCAACTCGAGCCCTATCCTGTTCCCCAGTCACCCGCTCATGTGCGTGGAGACGTCGGTCGTTCAGGGGAGTATGCTCCGTATTGGTATCTCGAGTTTGCGGATGAAGAGGTCATCCCCAGGCGTCGACATCCAAAAGATGAACGAGAGACCGTCCGGGCTCAGGTTGATACCTGGCTCGGCGAATTTTTCCCAGGTGCGCGCGCTAACGCAGAGCGACTATCGGCAGACGCTCCCATACGTCTCTCTTTCAGTCTTGGGCCGACTAGTCCATGGTCGAAACCAGACAATGTCGGCTATGGCTTAAGTTATACATTTCCGATGCTGGTTACACTACTGACAGCCAAAGCCGGTTCTGCTGTAGTGATTGATAGTGCGGAATTCCATCTTCATCCACAAGCCCAGTCTGCTGTCGGTTATTTTATTGCCAGAGTGGCTGGTTCCGGCTTGCAAATCCTGGTTGAATCTCACAGTGACCACCTACTGAACGGCATACGACTTGCAGTTCGTGATGGTCTGCTCGCGCCCAATGATGCTACTATCCACTTCTTCGACCAACCTGCCCAAAGCTCTTCTGTGACCACTGTATCGGTAGATGGGAACGGTGCAATCAGTGACTGGCCTGAAGGATTCTTCGATCAGACAGAGCGAGACCTTGCTGCACTTTCCGGTTGGCGCTGACCCGCTCCATGCGAGTATTTCTGAACAAATTGGCCCTTGCAGAAGCCTGGACATGCGTTTCATCAGCGTGCCGGATTTTGGCGGATATTCTCTGTGCACGCCACCAGCATTCAATGCTCCGTGATGCCCTCTATTGCACTCAAAGAATGGCTTCAGTTCCAGTTTCCTCCGGGAGCCCCTGTCTCATGCGGCACAGGATTTGCCACGTAACATGCGAGTTCAGCTTTTCAGTTGGATAAGCAAACACGGTCCTTTTTTCGAGATGGTCGAGAATTCATCGGCGATGACCTTTTTTACTTCGAAGACGACGATGTTACAGAACTGGGTATCGGTGAAGCAGCGAGACGCATTGAGGTCAAAAATAACGCTGCAACCTGGAGCCCGATCAGCATCCTAACCAGCCGCTTTGTGGGCGATGAACTTAACGTTATACAGGGATTGCGCGAAGACCCCGTTGCCCAAATTCAGGTCCCCAATCACACTGACATAACTCGTCTGGTCGAGAAGCTTGTCGACCTGTTCCCCGTTCCCAAAAAATGGACGGAACTTCTTGAAGTTTGCCGTAGACGTTTCGATTTGCTCCACATCGGGCCCAATTGCGATAAAACCATAGCTCATTTCCCATATGTCCCAGCTGCAGGGCACCGTATCATCAGCCTACTTGGCATATTGCAGCAAATCATGGCCGCCACAAATCAGAGCGGATTCGTCTTGGGTAGAATGGTGCTGGCAGGGAATCCTGATGACGGGCAACCGTTAAAGCGGGCGTTGGACCAGGCGCGGTGCCTGACTGGTCAGTCGATTGAGGAGGTGTTCGTAGACCGCGGTGACCGGAGCCTGGAAGGCGAGGCTTCGGTGTGCTTGTCCGGGCAGCGGCGAGGTATCGTGACCCGGCGGCTGAAGAAGTGCCTGCGGCGGCAGGCGATTGAGGTGGTGATCGGCCACTTGAAGTCGGATGGTCATCTGGGGCGGAACTGGCGTCAGGGAAGGGAGAGGGATCGGGTGAATGCACTGCTGTCCGGTGCCGGTCACCACTGGCGGCTGACCCTCCCTCGGCTGCGGTTTTTGTCGCTGGATTCTGGGTCTGGGTGGCCGTGTTTGCGACGCCCTGAGAGTCCGGGAACGTCCGGGAACGTCCGGGAAAGACGGGATAATGGAAAATACTGGGACCGAGCCGGGCGGTGTTCCATCATTGTCTCTTGCGACCTCTTGAAACAGATTTTCAGGGTTGACTAAATTGTCATCTCCCACCGGATGCGGAATGGGCAGAGTAGTCATGATCTGGCATGATACGATTGTGGCTGTTTCACACAGAGTTCGGATTCAATGACTGCCTCCCACGCATATGAGATTTTGTTCGAGTCGGTCAGCATCGGACCGGTAACAGCCAGAAATCGGTTTTATCAGGTACCTCATTGTTGTGGCTTTGGTCATATCAAACCTCGAGGACAAGCTGCCATGAGAGCAATGAAGGCGGCGGGTGGTTGGGCCGTGGTCAGTACGGAAGAAGCCGAGATTCACCCTACGTCGGATCTTTCTCCGTTCGCGGAACAACGCATCTGGGACCAGCGAGATCTGCCAGCTCTACATCTGATGGCGGACGGGGTGCATCAGTATGGTTCCCTGGCGGCTATCGAATTGGTTCACAATGGGTTCCACGCGCCCAATCTGTATACCCGCATGCCATCCCTGGCACCCGTTTCGATGAGTGTCAGTACACTGTATCCTAAACAGGCCAAGGGCATGGACAAGCGCGATCTTGCCAATTTGCGATCCTGGCACCGTCAGGCGGTCCGCCTGGCGAAGCAGGCCGATTTCGACATCGTGTATGTCTACGCCGGACATCACATGTCTATGGCACATCATTTTATCAACCCCTATTTCAACCAGCGCAGTGACGAATACGGTGGATGCCTCGAAAATCGGGTACGCTTGACCCGTGAATTGCTTCTGGACGCACAGGAAGAAGCAGCTGGAGAGTGTGCCATTGCGTTTCGTTTTGCAGTGGATGACATGGCCGGTACGGATGGCCTGCAGGCGCAGGAGGAGGGCCGTGCGATCGTGGAGATGCTGGCGGAGTTGCCTGATCTTTGGGATGTGAACGTGGCTGGTTGGGAAAATGACTCGATTACATCCCGGTTCGAACCCAATGAGGGAGCACAGGAAGTGTATACAGCATTCGTGAAGCAGGTCACGTCCAAGCCAGTAGTAGGAGTAGGGCGCTATACTTCACCGGATCATATGGTTTCCCTGGTTCGCCGGGGGGTGCTGGATTTTATCGGTGCGGCCAGGCCATCCATCTCCGACCCATTCTTGCCCAACAAGATCAAGGAGCAACGTATTGAGGAGATCCGGGAATGCATTGGTTGCAACATCTGTGTCTCCAGTGACAGCCATGGTGTCCCCATTCGTTGTACCCAAAATCCCACCATGGGCGAGGAGTGGAGGAGAAATTGGCATCCAGAGTCGATTGCTCCGGTACAGGCACCCACACCGGTGCTGGTAGTGGGTGCTGGTCCGGCAGGGCTGGAGTGCGCACTGCAACTGGGGAACCGGGGGTGTGAAGTGATTCTGGCCGAGGCCCGTAACGACCTGGGAGGTCGGGTGCAGGCAGAATCGACTTTGCCGGGGCTTTCGGCCTGGAAACGGGTTCGGGACTATCGGGTCGGTCAACTGGAACGGATGACAAATGTTGAGATTTACCGGAACAGTGAGATGACGGTGGACACCATATCGGAACTGGAAATTCCCGATATCTTTCTGGCTACCGGAGCGCAGTGGAGAAGAGATGGAGTCGGGCGCACTTCCCGTCATCCTCTTCCCATTGATGACTCGATTGATATTCTGACCCCAGACGATCTTTTTGCAGGTCGGCATCCAATCCAAAAACCGGTCATTGTCTATGATGATGACCAATGCTATCTGGCTGGTGTGCTGGCAGAGTTTCTCGTGGAAGTGGCGGATGAAGTAGCCTTGATTACGCCAGCCAGCGTGGTATCGCCCTGGACCCACTACACTCTTGAACAGGCCCGGATACAAAGTCGGCTGGTTTCCCTTGGAGTCCATATCGAGACCAGTCGACGACTGGTCCATGGAGCCAATGGTAGTGTCTTTTCTGCCTGTCTGTATGGTGGTCAAGGACGGCATCATGCATGTGGGACATTGGTTTTGGTCACGGAACGGTCCCCGTGCGATGCACTCTTTTCTGCTCTACTTGCGCAAATAGAAAATGATCGCCTCGAACTGCATACCCTGCAGCGGGTTGGTGATATGCTGGCTCCCGGACTCATCGCCGATGCGGTTTTTGATGGGCATCTGGCCGCTCGCAATTTTCGACGTGCCCCCGAAGAAGTCGAATCCGAAATGTACCAAAGGGAACTCCCCATTCTGTAGCTTCCATTCCTGATTCATATGAAAACTGCCAAGGCAAAGCGGGCTACCGGTCGTGCAGGAGGGCGCCAGGTTCGACGTGCCAAGCGCCAGGCGGACTCCCAGTCACCTGCCATTTGGCCGGGCATGCACAGTGGCCGCTACCAGCCGCTGAGCGATTCTGATATGGGTCGGATCCATCAAGCCGCCCTCGAGATTCTGGAGACCATTGGGATCGGTGACCCGATCCCGGAATTACTCAAGGAAGTACTGCATCAGGGCTGCTTCCTGAATGAGCATGGGCGATTATGTTTTCCGAAAGGAATGGTAGACGATCTCATCGCCAATGCAGCACGTGATTTTGTGGTGCATGCCCGGGGTGCCCGGAGGGGCCGGGACGATATGGAGTGTAGCGGTTCCCG
The DNA here is from genome assembly GCA_965221795.1 of Candidatus Poriferihabitaceae bacterium. Lineage (GTDB taxonomy): Bacteria > Pseudomonadota > Gammaproteobacteria > Arenicellales > Poriferihabitantaceae > VYFG01. The sequence continues at coordinate 3,595,807 of OZ244914.1, read as the reverse complement.
GGTCTACTTCGCGACTTCGGGGTCTGCGGTGACTACTTTTGACCCTGCCACTCGGCGCTATCGTGCGTCGACTTTGCAGGACATCTATGACTTCACCCGCCTGAGTGACAAACTGGACAATATCCATATGATCGGGGCAACGGTCGTACCGACCGATGTTACCGATGACTTCGAACATGACATCAATGTGCCTTATGCCATGATTCGGGGTACGGAAAAGCCGCTTTGCTTCGCTTTTCGTCGGGCGACCAGTGTTCGCCCAGCTCTGGAAATGTTCGATATGGTACTCGGTGGGGAAGGGCGATTTGCCAAGGAACCATTTGCTATTTTTGGGGGTTGTCCAATTGTTTCGCCCTTGCGTTTCGGCCGGTCGAACCTGGAAGTCATGATGGAAGCCAGCCGATTGGGTCTCACCAGTGATTTGGCAGTCGCTCCCCAGAGTGGTGCCACCGCACCTGCTCCGCTGGCCGGCATATTGGCCCAGGTCATTGCTGAAACCCTGGCTTGTTTGGCAGTGGTGAATTTGATTCGGCCTGGTTGTCCGATGACCTTTGCGGCATGGCCTTTTGTTACAGACTTGCGAACCGGATCTTTTTCCGGCGGCAGTGGTGAGGAAGCTTTGCTTTCTGCAGCCGCTGTGCAGATGGGTTCGTATTATGATTTACCCAATTCCGTGGCGGCCGGGATGACGGACTCCAAAGTACCCGATGCCCAGCATGGTTTCGAGAAGGGGATTACTCTCGTATTGGCGGCTATGGCCGGGGCCAATCGCGTTTGTGAGGCAGCGGGCATGATGGGAAGCCTGATGGGTTGCAGTTTCGAATCCCTGGTGATCGATAATGAAATTCTGGGTATGGTTCTTCGGGCAACCCGTGGCATCGAAGTCAGTGACGAGACACTGTCGGTGGAAGTGATCCGTGAATCGGTGATTCATCCGGGGCACTTTCTCGGCCATTCCCAGACGATGGAGTTCATGGAATCAGAATACCTGTATCCCGAGCCTGTTCTGGTTTCACGTGACCCTCCTGATGCCTGGGAGCAACAAGGGTCGATCGATCTGTTTGAACGAAGCCGCACAATCACGAATGAAATCCTGACCGAGTACCTGCCTTGTTTTATCGAATCTGCTGTGGATGAAAGGATCCGGAAGAAATTCCCCATTCTGGTGGCTGCATGAAGGGTTGATCCGCGGCATTCCAAGCAGCAGCACTTCTCCATGTGAGGTCACCTGTAAGTATCGCCTGTACATACCAGAATTGGCTATAGTAGAAAATGCTTGGCGGCTTTAGTCTCCAGCTTTGTGGCATCTTGCATAGAATGCGCGGCATCGTGTCACAACATGCTTGCCAACGACTGGCCTTCTGGTGCTCATCGTGAGCTTTATGGACCGGAACCTGTTGCGATGCAATAGGCGTACTGTTATAAGAAACCCCTTGGGGATGCGTCATAGAAATCGTCGATAATTTTCCTCTCAATCAGGAAAGCATCATTCATGAACCGAAAAAACTCGAATCCGACCGATGGTTCATCACAGAGCGGAGCCATTACCGGTTATGAAGCCGAGTTATGGGCAATGGCCGATACCCTGCGGGGCTCGACGGACGCCGCTGAATACAAGCATGTAGTGCTCGGCCTGATCTTTCTCAAGTACGTTTCCGATGCGTTCGAGGAGCGACAGGCTTCGGTGCTCGCCGAATGGGGAGCGGAAGCCGCCGAAGATCGAGATGAGTATCTCGCCGACAATATCTTCTGGGTCCCACCGGAGGCACGCTGGAGTCATCTGAAAGGACGCGCCAGACAGCCGGACATCGGCCAGGTCGTGGATGACGCGATGACGGCCGTCGAGCGTGAGAACCCCTCGCTGCGGGAGGTGTTGCCGAAAGAATATGCCCGTCCGGCCCTGGATCAGCAGCGCCTCGGTCAGCTGATCGATCTGATCGGCAATCTCCGCGTGGGCGACGAGGAAGCCCGCTCCCAGGATGTCCTGGGCCGCGTCTACGAATATTTTCTGTCGCAGTTCGCGAGTGCGGAGGGTAAGAAGGGGGGGGAGTTCTATACGCCGCATTGTGTCGTCCGGCTGCTGGTGGAGATGTTAGAGCCATACCGGGGGCGGGTCTATGACCCCTGTTGCGGCTCTTCCGGCATGTTCGTGCAGTCTGCCGAATTTCTCCATGCTCATGCTACCGGCAACGGCAACGGGGGAAAGGCCCGAGGCGACATTTCGATCTGGGGGCAGGAGTCGAACTATACGACCTGGCGTCTGGCGAAGATGAATCTGGCGATTCGCGGGATTGAGGGTCGGATCGAGCACGGGGACAGCTTCCATAACGATCGTCATCCCGATCTGCGGGCCGATTTTATTCTCGCCAATCCGCCTTTCAACGTGAAGGACTGGGGTGGGGAGCGACTCGCGGAAGACCAGCGCTGGAAGTACGGCATTCCGCCCAAGGGCAATGCCAACTTCGCCTGGGTGCAGCACATGGTGCATCATCTCGCGCCATCCGGAACGGCGGGATTTGTGCTGGCCAACGGCTCCATGTCCTCGGCCCAGTCGGGAGAGGGAGAGATTCGGCAGAACCTGATAGAGGCAAGGCTTGTGGACTGCCTGGTCGCCTTGCCCGGTCAACTGTTCTACTCCACCCAGATTCCCGCCTGCCTGTGGTTTCTGGCCCGGGATCGTAGAAATGGCAAGTTCCGCAACCGGCAGGATGAAATCCTTTTCATTGACGCTCGTGGATTGGGCCGGATGGTCGACCGGACCCACCGGGAACTGACGGATGAGGAGATTTCGCGGATTGCCGGCACGTACCATGCCTGGCGATCAAGCGATGCTGGCAGTGACTATACTGATGTGCCCGGATTTTGCCGGAGTGCTCCACTGGATGAAGTGCGCCAGCATGGGCATGGGTTGACTCCCGGTCGCTTTGTGGGAGCTCCGCCGCAGGAGAAAGACGACGAACCGTTCGATGAGAAGATGAAGCATCTGACTAAGGAGTTTTATCGGCATCAAGCGGAAAGTGCCCGACTGGATGCGGCGATTACAGAAAACTTGCAACAACTGGGATTTGGAGTACAGGAAAAATGATGACTATTCGAGCGATAATTGATCTCTTGAGAACCTATCCTGAAGATATGCGGGTAGTTGTCAGTGGATATGAACAAGGCTATGACAACCTGTCACCAGAACAGATTTCCGTCGTTCCCGTGACATTGAATACCGGCATAAACCAATGGGAGGGTTGGCATAGGAACCTACATGATTTTCCATCAGCATCCCGGGAGGAGGCAGAGACAATCACGGAAGTTCTGGCACTTCATCGAACATCCAACTGACAGCAATCCGTTCTATAGGAAGCATGATCGACTACAGCAAATTCCAGTTATCCCTCAAACGCTTGGAGGAACAGCACGAAAACCACCAGAGCCTAGAAGATGACCTTTCGGTCCTGACTCGTGAGGGGGTTTCCGAGTCCGTCATACAGCGCTTCGAGACCTGCTATGACTGCTTGTGGAAAGCTCTCAAGAGATATCTGTCTGAGGGGCTGGGGATTGCCGAGCCGCCAAATAGCCCTAAGCCCATATTCCGACTGGCTCATGAAAATGGCTTGCTCGCGTCACCACTGAAGCAATGGATGGAGTATGCGAATGCACGGACTAACACGTCTCACGACTACGATGGAGAAAAAGCTACAGTTTGCCTGGAGTTGATGCCCGGCTTTATTGATGATGCTATCGGTCTCTATCAGACAATGACTGCTTCAACATGGGAGTAGTCAGTCCCATCGACGTAACTCCCGAGCAGCATGAAATGATTCTGACGCTGCTTCACCGGCATCTTCCGGGAATTACAGTCTGGGTGTATGGATCTAGGGCGAAGTGGACATCACGGCCACAATCCGACCTTGATTTAGTGGTATTTGCTAAGCCCAAACAAGCCTACCAAGTTGGCAACCTTCGTGAAGCGCTGGAGGAAAGTGACCTCCCTTTCAGGGTGGATTTATTTGTTTGGGATGAAGTGCCTGAATCATTTCGGGATGAAATCGTAGAGAGTCATGTGCTTTTTTTCACAGAAAAGATTTCGATACAAGAAAACTGGCAAGAAATTCCGTTCAGTCAAGCTATTCAGATCAACCCGAAAGTAGAGCTTAATCAAGGCCAAAATTATCCCTATGTTGATATGGTGGCTGTTAACCCAAATTCAAAATTCGCTTATGCCGATACAGAGCGTGAATTCAAGGGTGGAGGATCTCGATTCCATGACGGTGACACTCTCATGGCGAGAATAACACCTTGCCTAGAGAATGGGAAAATCGCACGCTACCATGCCTCACAGCGGGTGCTACTCGCACATGGCTCTACAGAATTCATCGTTATTCGTGGACGCCCTAATGTTACGGATAATAATTTTTCCTACTATCTGACCCAATGGGATTTAATACGGGAATATGCAGTCGGTCAGATGACCGGTACTTCTGGGCGTCAACGAGTTCCAACTGAATCTTTCAACCATATCAATATACCTCTCCCCCCGATACCGGAGCAACGTGCGATCGCCCACATTCTGGGCACGTTGGACGACAAGATCGAAGGCAACCGCCGGATGAACGAGACGCTGGAGGCGATGGCCCGGGCGATTTTCCGGGACTGGTTTGTGGAGTTCGGGCCGGTGCGGGCCAAGGTAGAAGGCCGAGCTCCATATTTGGCCCCGGAACTTTGGGAGCGGTTCCCCGATAGGCTGGACGACGAAGACAAGCCAGTTGGGTGGCGAGTTGGAACGGTTGGTGATTGTTTCCGTTTAACCATGGGGCAGTCGCCTCCAGGGAGAACTTATAACGAGAACGGAGAAGGGTTGCCTTTTTTCCAGGGACGGACAGATTTCGGGTTTCGATATCCAAAGAATCGCAAATACTGTACCGTCCCGACCAGAATTGCAGAGCGCGATGATACGCTTGTGAGCGTTCGGGCACCGGTTGGTGACATTAACATGGCGTGGGACAAATGCTGTATTGGACGAGGTGTTGCCGTTCTCCGTCATGTTTCCGGGTCACGGTCGTTCACCTACTACTCAGCGTGGGCAGTACAACAAAAGTTGAAGCAGTACGAACATACCGGAACGGTATTTGGAGCAATCAACAAAAAGCAGTTCGAAGCCCTGAGTATCCTGGAGCCGGCACAAGAGTTTGTTGCTCTCTTCGAGAACCAAGCCGCGCCTCTTGATGAACATATCAGAAAGAATATTTTTGAGTCTCGCACCCTCGCTCGGACCCGTGACCTTCTTTTACCGAAACTCATGTCCGGCGAAATCCGCCTGCGAGATGCCGGAAAAATGGTCGAGGCCGTAGCATGATCGAAGCCCCCGTCAATCCAGACCTTCTCCGCTGGGCCCGCGAACGCGCAGGGGTCTCTCAGGAAGATCTGGTGAAAAAGTTCAAGAAACTGGCTGAATGGGAAGACGGGAAAGCGACCCCCACCCTGAAGCAAGCGGAAGCATTCGCCCGTGCTGTCCATGCACCGGTCGGTTACCTGTTTCTCTCGGAACCCCCAGATGAAACTGTCCCGATTCCTGACTTTCGGACTTTCTCCGGGAATAAGGTGATGCGACCCAGCCCGAATCTGCTGGACACAATCTATGCTTGTCAGGAGTGGCAAAGCTGGTATCGGGGTTTTGCCCGTGTCGCTGGCGATTCGGATCTTGGGTTCGTCGGCAGCGCCTCCGTCCACAGGCCCCCGGAATTCATCGCCTCAAGGATACGGGATACCCTGGGGTTCGATGTAGCTGCCCGCCGGGGATGTTCTACCTGGACCGAGGCCCTGCGGCTATTCATTCGCCGGGTCGACGAGGCCGGCGTTCTCGTCATGGTGAGCGGTATCGTAATGAGCAACACCAAACGTGGTCTCGACCCCGCCGAGTTTCGCGGTTTCGCACTGTGCGATCCACTCGCGCCGCTGATCTTCGTCAACGGCAAGGACACGAAGGCGGCACAGATGTTCACGCTGGCGCATGAGTTGGCGCATATCTGGCTCGGCACCTCCTCCTTGTCGAATCCTGGGCCCGCGCCGAATTCGGGATTTTGCCAGGAGGAAGTGTGGTGCAACGCGGTGGCCGCCGAGCTGCTGGTACCGTTGGATGCCTTGCGCACATATTTACACCCAACCGAGCCTCTCGCCGATGCCCTATTGCGACTGGCACGGATTTTCAAGGTCAGCACATGGGTCATCCTGCGCCGCTTGCTTGATGCAGATTGGCTGACTCGTGCGAGATTTGACACCGCATGGGCGCAAGAGAGTAACCGTCTGCAAGAGCCGACCCAAGCGGGCAGCGACGGTGGTGATTTCTATCGCACAACGATCCTGCGGGTCGGACGTCGATTTGCCCGTGCATTGGTCGTGAGTACGCTTGAAGGTCAGACGCTCTATCGGGATGCATTTCGGATGCTGGGAATCAAGAAACCCGAGACCTTCAATAATCTCGGGCACGAAGCCGGGGTAATATGATGACGGCCTATCTCATCGATTCAAACGTCTTCATCCAGGCCAGGAATCTGCACTACGGTTTCGATTTCTGTCCTGCCTTCTGGGACTGGCTGGTTGAGCAAAATCATGCCGACAAGGTTGCGAGTATTGAGAAAGTCGCCGGACGAACTACAAGCTGGAGACGACGAGTTGGCAGATTGGGTGGCGGCACGAGACGACGGATTCTTCCTGACACCGGATAATCGGGTGTTGTCAGTGCTCCATACTGTGGGAGATTGGGCAAACGGTCATGGATATCAGCCTGTTGCCGTGGCTACTGTTTTGCAGGTTGCGGACTATTGGCTGGTCGCGCACGCTCTGGCTCACGGGTGCATCATCGTTACGCACGAAGTGCCCGCTGACACGGCCAGCAAGATCAAAATTCCGAACGCCTGTATCGGCCTCGGTTTGCGCTGCATAACGCCATACGAGATGCTTCGCCGAGAACGCGCAAGATTCGTCCTGGGAGTGCGAAGGTCTGCAGCGTGACAGCCCGAATCACCGAAAGCGAGGTAGAAGACGCGGCTCTCGAATGGCTGGAAAACCTCGGCTGGACCGTCGCTTATGGCCCCGCTATCGGGCCCGGCAGTCCCAGGGTGGAGCGGAGCGATTACGGGTCAGTCATTCTGGAAGAGCGTCTCCGGGATGCACTGGCCAAGCTCAACCCCACCCTCTCTGACGATGCCCTGGAGAGTGCCTGGCGCAAGCTGACCCGACTCGAAGGCACCACGCTGGAAATCCGCAATCGGGCCTTTCACCGGATGCTGGTCAACGGGGTGACGGTGGAATACCGGGATGCCGAGGGCACCATTCGCGGCAGACAGGTCGAGGTGGTCGACTTCGAAGACCCTGTCTGCAATGACTGGCTGGCGGTCAACCAGTTCACTGTGGTCGAGAATCGGGATGAGCGTCGTCCGGATATTGTCCTGTTCGTCAACGGCCTGCCCCTGGGGTTGATCGAACTCAAGAATCCAGCCGACGAGGATGCGACCGTCCGGTCTGCCTGGCAACAGTTCCAGACCTACCGAACGGAACTGCCGACACTGTTCTCAAGGAACGGGTTTCTGATCGCATCCGATGGTACCGAGGCGAAGATCGGTACCCTGACCGCCGGCTGGGAGTGGTTCAGGCGCTGGCGAACCATCGACGGCGAATCTCTGGCGGACCCGTCCCTGCCCGAATTGCAGGTCATGCTGGAAGGCGTATGCAACCCGGGCCGCTTGCTGGATCTGCTGCGGGATTTCCTGGTATTCGAGGAAGACGGCAGTGGAGTGCTGGTCAAGAAGATAGCCGGGTATCACCAGTTCCATGCCGTTCGGACCGCCGTGGCCGAAACGGCCCGTGCCGCCGAATGGTTGCAGAACTCCGGGGGTCGCGGGCAACCCGGGGAAGATGCCTCTCGCCATCCTGAGGACCATGCCCACCACCGACCTGGAGGGAAGTTGGGAGACCGGCGCATCGGAGTGGTATGGCATACCCAGGGTTCCGGGAAAAGCCTCACCATGGCCTTTTATGCCGGGCGGATCATTCGGGAGCCCGCGATGGACAATCCGACGGTGGTGGTGCTCACGGACCGCAACGATCTCGATGACCAGCTGTTCACGACCTTCTCCCGGTGCCAGGACCTGCTCCGGCAACCGCCGGTACAGGCGACCAGCCGGGCAGATCTGCGAGACCGGCTCCGGGTCCGGCAAGGGGGGGTGATCTTCACCACCATCCAGAAGTTCTTTCCCGAGGAGAAAGGGGACCGGCACCCGCAGCTGTCGGACCGGCGCAACCTTGTGGTCATTGCCGATGAAGCCCACCGTAGCCAATACGACTTCCTCGATGGATACGCCCGTCATATGCGGGATGCCTTGCCCAATGCTTCGTTCATCGGCTTTACCGGTACGCCGATCGAACTGGAGGACGCGAATACCCGCGCCGTGTTCGGCGACTACATCAGCATCTATGACATCCAGCGTGCCGTGGAGGATGGGGCCACGGTCCCGATCTACTATGAGAGTCGGCTCGCTAGATTGTCGCTGGACCAGGACGAGAGGCCGGATATCGATCTGGGTTTTGAAGAGGTCACCGAAGGCGAGGAGCCGGGCCGCAAGGAAAAGCTCAAGAGCCGATGGGCACAGCTGGAAGCCATTGTGGGCTCGGCCCGGCGGCTGGCCCTCGTGGCGGCAGATATTGTGACGCATTACGAATGCCGCCGGGAAGCCATGGACGGTAAGGCCATGGTCGTTTGCATGAGTCGGCGCATCTGTATTGATCTGTACCGGGAGTTGGCCCGGCTCCGCCCGGGCTGGGTTCATCCGGAAGAGGAAGCCAATGGAGAAGATACCAGGATCCAGATGAAGGTGGTGATGACTGGCAGTGCATCCGACCCTCCGGAATGGCAGCCCCACATTCGAAGCAAGTCACGGCGGGAAGCACTGGCGAAGCGTTTTCGGGATGCGGACGATCCATTCCGGATCGTATTGGTGCGGGACATGTGGCTCACCGGTTTCGATGCCCCCAGCCTGCACACCATGTATGTCGACAAACCGATGCGAGGTCATGGTCTCATGCAGGCCATCGCCCGGGTCAATCGGGTGTTCCGGGACAAGCCCGGCGGGTTGGTGGTGGACCATCTCGGCCTGTCCAACGAACTGGAGCAGGCTCTTTCGACCTATACCCGGAGCGGCGGCAGTGGAGACACCGCGCTGGACCAGTCGAAGGCGGTAACGCTGATGCAGGAAAAGTATGACATCTGCCAGGGGCTGTTTCATGGCTTTGACCATTCGGCCTGGACGCACGGTACGGCTTCGGCGCGCGTCAGCCTGCTGCCAGCCGCCCAGGAACACATTTTGTCTCAGGAAAACGGCAAGGAACGCGTCATACAGGCGGTACGGGAGCTGACTCGGGCCTTTGCCCTGGCCGTACCCCACGAAGAGGCGATCCGCATCCGTGATGATGTGGCGTTCTATCAAGCGGTCCAGTCGGTGCTGGCCAAGCGAGCCGCCGGGGAGACTCGGTCGGATGAGGAACTGGATTTTGCCCTGCGGCAATTGGTGTCCCGGGCGGTGGCTTCCGAGGAGATCGTGGACATTTTCACGGCGGCGGGACTGCAGAAACCCGACCTTTCCATTCTGTCGGAGCCGTTTCTGGAACAGGTCCAGGGCATGAAGCATCGTAACCTGGCGGTGGATTTGCTACAGAAGCTGCTCAAGGGTGAGGTTGCTGTTCGTCGGCGCAGAAATGTGATGCAGGCGCGGTCATTTGCCGAGATGCTGGAACAGTCCCTGCGACGCTATCAGAACCGTGCCGTCGAGGCTGTTCAGGTGATTGAAGAACTTATCCAGCTTGCCCGGGAACTCCGGGAGGCCGATGCCCGCGGTGAGGCCCTCGGGCTGAACGAGGATGAACTGGCCTTCTATGATGCTCTGGAAACCAGCGACAGTGCGGTCGAGGTGCTGGGCGACGACACACTCCGGGAGATTGCCCGGGCACTTGTCATCACCGTACGGAACAATGTCACCATCGACTGGACCCTGCGGGAAAATGTCCGCGCCCATCTCCGTCGCCTGGTCAAACGCATCCTGCGTCAGTATGGCTATCCACCGGACAAGCAGGAGCAAGCGACCCGCACTGTGCTGGAACAGGCCGAGGCGTTGTCTGCGGAGTGGGTTGTCTGATGGAGACAGAACGAAAAGCGGCCCCGGTCAGAGAACCCGTATATCCATGAATGAAAGAGATTCTCTCTCCAACGAGGTACGCCTTGAGGGGCGAATAACGGAAACTGGCCTCACGATTAAAACGAAGTCCCGGGCAATCGCTGCTGTCGATCGGTTGATGGGTTCTGTAATGGATGTGCCAGCGGCAAAGTTGGAAGCTTGCGCCAGTCGAATCCGTGCCCAGGGTCGACTGGAAACTCATCTCATTGACCATTTTTCAGCCGAAATCGAAACCATCATTGGCAGCACTGAAAGTACCGCGAAGTTGGTAAATGGGCTACTGGCACCGAAAATTCAGGCTCTCGCAAATAAGCAGTACGTCGTCCAACGTGCGATTGACCACCTGATCTCCCCGGACTCGGAAAGCGAACCGGAATCCGAGTCTGGTCCGGACGAGGTAGACCCGGATTGGCTGAATTACTTCGATGGATATGCGAAAAAAGCCAGTTCCGATGCGGTTCGTGATCTCTGGGCCAGGGTCCTTGCTGGTGAGATTCGACACCCCAAATCCTTTTCGCTCATGACGCTTCGGGTTCTGGCAGAACTGGATCAGCAAATGGCTTCCTGGTTTCAGGAAGCAGTTGAATTCCGGTTTTCAGGGAAGTACATCCTTCCGCCGGAGAATTTCAGAGGGAGCCAGTTGGTAAGACTGAATTTTCTTCAGGAAGTCGGGTTGCTTCACCATATCGAACCAGTTGGGGGGATTGCTTATATTTTCAAACCGGATCCGGATGGATTTGCCGCACTGTTCGAAGGCCACCTCTGTCTCCGGATACGCCTCGGTAATGAGGTGAAACTATCGGTCATTGGTCTCACTCGCCTCGGCAAGGAACTTGCCTCAATATTGCCACCTGTTGACCCGATATCCGTCTTTCGAAAAGTCGCTGCCGCCTTGCCTGGCGAAATCCAATCGGCAGATATTTGCCGAATTCTTGCCGAAGATCAGGAACATGTACGATTGTCAGACCCGATTGAGATTTTGAGATCTGAAGGTCCTGCGGAATGATCTCTAAAGCCCCTGAATTCATCCCAGATAGTTGGTATTGCAATCGTGTTTCTATTCGGAAGTAAAATTCTCTTTTCTCATCACACAGAAATAATTGGTGGAAATAGCGTCGGGAAATCAACCATATGAAGTATTGGGCCAAGTCGCGATTGAGAAGAAATGTGGCCATAACTTTCAATCCCCCGAAGACATCATGAAATCGAAGGAAGAGCCCATGGCGGTGGGCCGAAAAGTACTCTCAATCACTGGGCAGGCAGGTTTTAGCGCGAATTGTGGGTTCAATGCGTTGGATTACTTTGGCCTGGCGTCTGACCAGGCATTGAATTGTGCTGTGGAAATACCGAGTCCGACTATCGCTCCTGCATGTAGGCTGCTTAGGTCAGCGAGGGTCATTGCCGTAAATTTATCGACATCTGTTATATCCCTCTCGGCGCAATATTCTGTGATATGCTTTTCGATGGCTTCGCCGTGTAATCCGTCTCGAATCACAAGACCCATCACTTCTTTTCGTTGCTGGCGGTACTGAATATGGAAGGCATCGATTTCCCCCAGCGATTGTTTTACGACGCCATATTGTTTGCATGAGCGAACATGAGCCCAGCAAAATAGATCCAGCATGGGCTGAATGGCATTCTTCTCATAGATTGCCAGTAACGCAGCGGTGTAATCATCACGTGGCACGTCAGTAAAACTCAGAGGGCACAAATTCTGCTGGATAAACGGAATATTGCAACTCAACCTCGAAGTGCGCTTGTTGGCGTCCTCGAACGCCTGTAGATAAGACAGGTGAATCAATAAAAAGAAGCTTTGTTCAAATGGGTCTTCGACCTTTCTGGCTTTCAGCAAAATGAGTTCGAATAGTTCTTTCAGCGCATGTGGATTGCCCATAGGCTTGTAGGTGGACTTCCCAACCGCAACTTCTATCGTGCGAATGTTGCCGCAGGCATCCGGGTTCGGGAGCAGGTCTTGTGACAGTAAATTGTGGAGATTGAATACTGTGAAGCCATTCAGCGCGATTTCCTGCGCGTTCTCCACAAGGAATAATATGGCTTCCTTATGATTCATGATCATGACGGTGTCTTCGTGAACTTTGCCTTCCGCACTGATGCCTTCCTCTACCAGTTTTTGAGTATCCAGTTTTGAATAGGTATTGCCTTCCAATCGACTGGAGTTGTAGGAAAGATCAATCAGCAGGTGCTGACAGATTTGCCGTGCGTAGGTTCCTGCAGCTAAAGCTTCGTCAAACCGCCTCCCTTCTTTGAATAATGCCTCTCGTCGTTCCTTAGGGACATACGTTGTCTCATTAGGAACGTAATCTTCGACAAACCCCCTTTTATAGGACACTTTTTCACGAGTATGAAGTGGCGATTCCAGGAATTTAAGAATACTCCTGCTTTCCGGGCTAAATATCTGACCTTCTTCCTGGCTTCTCTGTCCTTTAATTTCCTGCTGAAAAATCCCGGCAGGAGAGTATTTCGTCGCCTTTCTGCTACCGGTCTTTACTATCTTTTCTTCTTCTGCAAGTGCGGATAGCCTTCTTTGTAACGTTTTGTTATTTATAGAAAACGATAGGTTTTTGGAAATCTGACTGCGCGAAAGCCCCGCTCGGTTCTTGCCCAGAAGATCCACAATCTCCGCCATTTGCTTCGTTCTGTTTTGTCCCATAAGAGTCTTTAAAATCATCTCTTAACCCACAATAGTACGGTTTAGAGACAATATCAACCATTAAATGACATTTAAGGGACATAACATCTACTTTGATCCTTGAATCCTGCTGACACTACCTCGGCGATTTTTAAACCACGCTTACTGCCTTGTATCCATTCGCAAAAAGCGGTCGGGGGTGCCTTTTGGACATCGCAGTTGATGACCACATATTCGTGTGGTCATGTCTCTCGGTACGTGACCCTTTCTCGCCATAGTGCCTGAGCAATCAACTTCCATAATATGCGATTTGCTGGTTCATCATGTTCTTCTCAATGCCCGGAGCAATATATCCGAAAGGACCGTAATAAGAGATTTAGGTCGACTACCGGTTCGGTCAATGGGTTAATGAAACACTCGTCGCCGTGCACTCAAGTCCTGATACGAGGCTCCTATACCATTCGTTGCCAATTGCTTTCTGGATATTCTTTGGGTAATCAGGTGTAGGCCACTAAAGTCATGAACACTACTAGCCCGGCTCCGACGCTGGTCAACACTTGTCGTCCCAGAAAAAAGAAAACGGCCAGGCCAATGACAGTGCCAGCCAAACGAATCCAAAGAGAGACATCAATCAGTGGTCCCACCGGCAAGAAGATCATACGCGCGATCAGACCTGCTAACATAGCGTAAGAAACACAAGTAATCCATTGAAAAAAAATACTTTCCGAAGAAATTTTACGTGCAAGTAATGTGCCCAGAAAACGCCAGAAATAAGTGGCCAGAATGGCACCCAGCACCACCAACCAGAGCGCACCATCTTCGCTCATCTGTTAGTACGATGCGATTGGAACCAGAATGCCAGTGTACCGCCAATCAACCCTGTGGCAAGCAATCCCCAATCAGGAGACAGCCAGTGAAAAACAGGTCCCAGTGGAACACCGATAAGCATCGCACTGGTGGCGGGTCCTGGCGTAGTGCCAGCCAGCAGCACTGCAAAAAACAGTGGATTGAGAAAGATCAACCCCAGAGCTGCCGGATAGGGCATGGCATTGACTCCATAAAATCCCAATGCTGTGCCCAAGAGTCCGGCGGTCATGCAGATGACAGCAAAGCCCAGGTAATATCGAGGCCTCAGGGATAGGGTCATTTCGGGAAAACGTCGCAAGCCCGCTGCCCAGGTATTGATCGAAAGAAATTGGACCAGGACATACATCCAACCATAATGCCGCATTCCAGTCCGCATAAGTGGAATGAAGGAGACGGCCATTGGAAAAAAGCGGGCATTGGCAAGTGAGGAAGCGAGAATGATCAGCAATGCTGGCACTCCGGCGGCATGCATTTCTGCTAATGCCAACTGACCCGGCAGCCCCCAGACCCCGGTCGTAATACCGAGAGCCATGCCAAGACTCAGTCCGCTCTCCTTGGCCAGGGAACCGAACCCTGCCATGCTGGCCAGCAACATGATAGCGGGAAATCCAAAGGCATCCCGTGCGGCTAACCGATCGGCTTCTTTCCGGGAGCGGATCACTTGGCCACCCCGGACGTAATTTCATAGCCGGACACCTCCGGTTCATGATCCACGATTTCCGCCGGAAATCCGGGAGCAAGGATCTTGATTCCCGTTTGTTCTTCAAGACGGCGGATGATGTTGGGAGACAGTTCCCGTGCCCCATAACGATTTTCCCCATCGTTGAAGATCGACACCAACAGTGGAGCCAATTCCAGTTCGATGCCTGCGGATTTGGCCAAATTATGAAATAGGCCGATGTCCTTTCTGACCAAATCCATGGTGAAATTGATATCGCGACTGCCGTTCAGAATGACCTGGCTTTCGGTCTCATGAACGAAGGAATTGCCCGAGGAAATCCGGATGGCATCATACGTGGTGTTCAGGTCCATACCGGTCATTTTTGATACGACCAGCGCTTCACATAAGCTGACCAGATTTGCTGTAGCAAGGTAGTTGGTAACTACTTTGAGAATGGATGCTGAGCCCAATTCACCAGTATGGAGAATACGTCGCCCCATGATGGTGAGAATCGGTAGCATGCGCTCAAACACGGTCCGCTCACATCCAGCAAAAATGGCGATATTTCCCGTTGCCGCCCGATGACACCCACCGGATACCGGACAGTCCACGGGATCAGCCCCCACCGCACGGACTTTTTCACCGAGTCGTAATACCTCGGCATGGTCTGTCGTACTCATTTCCGCCCATATCTTGCCATTTTCGAGTCCGGCCAGAATCCCATTTTCTGCCTCCAGCACTTCTGCGCTAGCTACCGGGGAGGGCAGACAGGTAATCAGAATGTCGGCTCTTTGCGCCATCACTTTCGGACTTTCCCCCCATTTGGCACCCCGCTTGAGTAAAGACTCTGCTGCTTTCTGATTTAGGTCTCGTACTATGAGCGGGATATCATTGCGAAGCAGGCTATCGGCTAGCTTTCCACCGACATTCCCTAGACCAATGAATCCCACGCATGTCATGTTCTGTGTCCTCACGAGTTTGTTGGGGCAAGTGGGGCGGAAAAGATGGACGGCATTATAGAAGTATCTGGTCATATATCCCAAAGGAAATTGGCGATGATCTCTGGGTCGGTCACATGATCGGGGCATGCATGATAAGGAGTGAGATCAAGCTCTATGAACAATTCGTGATGTCGACTACAAGTGTTCCAGTATAGAGATCATCCAGGTCGCCAAGTGATGTGGTCCGCCCTCAGCCTGGCTGGGTATGGAATCCGGTAGAGTTCGGAGAAGATGATAAATCGCAGCGAACGACGAAGGGGGAGGTCACATGGAACTGGAAACGCGAAATCTACATAAACCAGATTAACCACTCAGGGATGGCCGGTACACATCATCTGGAGAGCCCAAAAAATGGGGAAGCCAGAACCGATTTTCTGGCAGCAGAGCGTGTTTATGGGATTGGAGGCAGTGCATCTATTCGAATGAATCGGTCATGCGAAGAGAATTATGTAGAATGAGGCGTCCCGCAATAGTCGACCCTCAAGGATGTATTCGCTAGAAAGCTTGTTGACCAGGTCCTCACAGGTGAACCTGCGCCGGCGCGACTGACACGAAATTACGACCGCTTCTCGAAAGTTGTCATAATGAAGCGCAATCCGTCATGAGCGTAATCTACCCATTAATATCGACAGCCTGTTACGGCAGCATACAATCGAAAGTTAGCGTATTGAGTTTAAGGTTGGTTGGAATCTGAAGGATTTGCTGCACTATATCTGCGCGTTCACCAATGACCTCAGTAATCTGGGTGGCGGCTATATCGTATTAGGTATGCAGGAAAATCATGGGCGGCCAGTGCTGTTGAAAGGAACCCTCCCGAATTCGATCGATTCGATTCAGAAAGAACTGCTGAATCTTGGCAACCCCAGTATGCCGCCGCACTGTTATCCACTCACTGCACTTACGATATTGATGGTCAGATAGTCCTCGGGTGCCTGATAGTGAGACTCGGCCGTACAAGGCATCCATCAACCTTGCAAAAGCTTATGCAAGATGGGCTTACTTCATCCACAAACACAGTAGTACCGTGCGTACCAAGGGTGCGGATGAGTACGAGTTGCGGAGTTTGGTGGCGATCGTACCGTTTGACGATCACTATTGCCAGATGGCTTCTCTCGACGACCTGTCGTATGGAGTGGCGCAGTAGTTTCTCCGCAACATTGGTAGCACCCTCACTCCAGAGGCGGCTGACCTTCCGATGAATACTCTCAGGCAGAGGATGAACATTATCGGTGGGCCGTCCAAAGCGATGTTCCCTAAAAATGTTGGCTTGCTGTTCTTCAACAATCAGCTGAATAATTTCCGGCAACCCAGATTGATGTGACTTGGTTTCTGGATAGACCGGGTGGCGACCATGACCAGAAGCAACAAGTCAAGCGCACATTGGATCGCCGGTTTTGTCCTAGGCTCTGTCGTTTTGGCCATCGTCTTACTGGGCTTTATCCTGACCTCGACCTCCTAGCCCTGATTCCAGTTTAAGCAGCTTCTTCCGCCACAAGGTCCGGGTAGCGGGCAATGACCTTGACGTAGGCAACGGCAAATTCCGGCGGCATTGACCGTGACTGTTCCCAGTCCCGCAGCGTACCGAGCGGCACGCGGAAGCGGCGGGCGAACTCCTTCTGGGACAGCCCCAATCCGGTTCTCGTCTTGCGGATCAGACGGGATTTCCATGCCCGGTCCAGATCTTCATGCGTTGCGTCGAAATCCTCCGGGTCATCAGGATCAGCCGGCAACGCGATAGGCTCTTTTTTCATTGCTATTGCTCCTCCTTACGGATATGAACCTTGGCGAATCTGCCCGCCAGGCAAATACGCCCGTATACAACTTCCCTCCCACGATTCCGATGACCTTGTAGCGCTCCTCTCCGTCCTGCTTGCGGATTGTCGAAACCATCAGGTGTTCGGGATCCTCGAAGATTTTGCTTCCGAAAGCAAGAGACAGCCCGTGCTTTCGCAAGTTGATGGCATCCTTTGCGGAATCAAACATTTAGTCCATGACCCAATTATACTGGTTTCCCGTAGTTATTGTATACTTTCAGCTTAGCCTGCAGGGATTCTCGATGATGGTAGTCTGCTGTATCATACATAGCGTCTTAAATAAGGGGAGGGGGAGGATTCACTCCATTCGCTCGCACCACATGTCGACGTAGCAAGGCGATACCTCATGGGTCCAGTCGTCTAACCAAAATCATTCTGGCAGAGCCGGAGCCATCACGGAGTGTCCCGAGTTTCCTTTTTCAGTCAGTATTACCAGTAGTGGCTGGGACGAAATCCATTTGTCTCAGGACATGTTCGGCAAATCCATGTCCCGCTCCGGCATACAGGTTGAATGTCACGCAGCCCAGTTCTTCCAGTTCGGCTTTGTGGTCGGGATAGCGGGAAATGACGGCAAGAATCCCCGAATAATGCAGTCTTTTTGCGATGTCAACCGCATACAGATTTTCCCGATGGTTGGACAGGCTGATCAATAGCACCCGCCGCTTGGCCAGATCTGCATCCAACCAGAAGTCATAGTCGCTGGCATCCCCTGGCACACAACGGTACCCAGCGGCCGCCAACTGGTTGGCTTTTTCCAGGTTTTCCTCAATGCCGACCACGATATTCCCAAATTTTTCATGAAGCGTTTCATATGCACCGACACCGACGCGGCCCATACCCAGTACTACAATTTCGGCCCCGCCCAGACTCACCATCTTCTCCCGTTCCAGTCGCTTCTTACGCTCGAATCGATGCAGGGTTCCGGCCCATCGGCTGTATAGTTTGTGGACTTTGGTATTGAAGGGTGTGGCGATGAACAGTGACATGGCCATCACCAGCGCCAGGGTGGTGAGCCATTCTGGTGACAACATGCCGACACTGACGGCAATAGCACCTACGATCAGGCCAAACTCCGAATAGTTGAAGAGGCTGAAGCCGGCAACGAAAGCCGTTCGGGCTCGAAGCCCAAAACCGACCAACAAAAAGTAGTAGATCAACGGCCGCAGGAAAATCAGTATCGATAACGCCAACGCTACCAGAACCATTTCCAGGGAAGGAAGCCCATAGAATCCGATTTGCAGGAAAAAACCGATCAGGAACAGGTCCTTGAGCGAAATCAGGCTCTTGTACAGTTCCGATGCCTTATCCGCACGTCCAAGAAGGATACCGAACAGCAATGCCCCCAGATCGCCCTTGAAATCTACGAGCTCGAACAGCTCATAGGCGGCAATCGCCATCGCCACGCCAAACAGGACCAGTAGCTCTCCATGCCCGGCACGATTGAGAAGCGAGATCATCATCGGTCGTAATAACGGCAGGGCCAGAAGCCCCAATGCCCAAAGACTAGGCGTCTTTTCTGCAGTCATCACCAGGAAGCCGACCGCAAAAATATCCTGGATGACCAGAATGCCGATCGCAATTTCGGCATGAAGAGCCGCACTTTCACCGCGCTCCTCAATGATCTTGACCGCAAATACGGTGCTGGAGAATGACAGGGCGAAGGCCAGCGCCCATGCTGCATACGTATTTTCCAGACGCAAGAGAGGAAACAGGTGTCCGGCGAGTAGAATCACGGGGACGGTCAGGACCACGGCGATGACCATATGAGCGCTTGCCGTCCCCCAGACCTGTATGGCAGCCAGCTCCCGCAGATTCAACTTAAGGCCGATGGTAAAGAGCAACAGGGTAATCCCCAGATCGGCAAGGGGTTGAATGGTCTCGGTATTGCCCACTCCCAGTTCATGGGCCACAAAGCCCGCCAGAAGGAATCCCAATAAAGGCGGGTATCCAAGACGACGAAAGCCCATGCCTGCAAAAAATGCGATGAGCAGTAAGAGCGCATTCATTTCTTCAATCCTGTTTCTTTTCGACCAATCGGGTCATGGGGCCGGCCCCGGGATAGATCCTTGATTCAACTCAATGGGGGGGCACCACCGTCTGCGGTACGTTTTTCGATAAACGCATCCAATGCCTCCAGTCGGGATTCATCCCGCTCGGGTGCTTCGAAGCTCTCCAGAAGTCCCTGCCAGATAGTGGTGGCTCGCTGGTCTGCGGTCTGGCTACCCTTTTCCTGCCATTGACCATAATTGGAATGATCTGCCACCAGGGGTTCGTAGAAGGCATTGCGATACCGTTCCATGGTGTGATCGGTCGCGAAGAAATGCCCACCCGGGGCCACATCCTGAATGGCCTCGAAGGCCATTTCCGCATCATTCACCGGTGTTGGATGGCACAGTTCGGCAAAGATCTGGATCATTTCCAGGTCGGTGATCATTTTCTCATAGCCAAAAGTGAGCCCTCCTTCCAGCCAGCCGGCAGAGTGCATGACCGTGGTCGCACCGGCCAGGATCGCTCCCCAGCCACTGAGCTCCGTTTCATGTGCTCCCTGTGCATCGGCGATATTCGCGCCACTGCCGGCAGAAGAGCGCCAAGGCAGGCCAATATGTCGTGCCAATTGACCTGAGCCCAGTGTCGCTTTGACATGCTCCGGAGTGCCGAAAGTCGGCGCACCGGACTTCATGTCCACATTCGAGGCAAAATTACCATAGAGAACCGGGGCCCCAGGGTTGGACACCTGGCTGAGTGCAATACCGGCAAGCGATTCGGCATGTTGCAGGCACAGTGCGCCGGCTACGGTGATCGGTGCCATGGCACCCAAGAGGCAGAAGGGGGTGATAATACAGAGTTGATTGTGCAAGGCGAAATCAATGATGCCTTGTGCCATGGGGTTGTCAATCTGACGGGGGGAATTGGTGTTCACCACTGTGGTGGACCGGGGATGGGCCATGAATTCGGTTTCACTGAGGTCATGCAGGATCTGGATCATCCGGAAGGCATCCTTAACCTGGCTCCGGCCCCGGCAGAAAATCCATGGAGTCTTGTTCCCAACCGTCAGTTGAACCCGCATGGTCTGGTAGTGGCGCAGATGAACTGGAATGTCCTGGGGTTCCAGTGAAGCTCCCTGCAGTTGCAGCACATCAAAACATTGGGTGAGCTTCATCACTTCAATAAACGACTCCAGGTTACCCGGACGTCGCCCACGGGCTCGGTCATACACATTGGGACATCCGGCACCGGCTTTGAACATCAACTGACCCGGAGCCACCAGAAGATCTTTCTGTGGAATGGCGGCTTTCAGGGTGAAAGAGCCGGGGGCCGTTTGCAGGCAATGTTCCACAATGTCGGAGCCGATACGTACCACCCATGTGTCATCGTTGACCAGAGCACCGGCAGCTCTCAGTCGATCCCTGGCCTCCGACAAAAGAATGCGAATCCCCAATTCCTGTAACACCCGCAGGGCGTTCTGATGGAGAGATTCGACCTCGTCATCGGAAAAAACTGTCTGCGGAGTGAAAGGGTTGGTCAGATTATGGTAATCGATTGAGCGGATGGGGTCCTTGCGGGCCGGGACTCGACGCATGCTGCGCCGATCATTCCGCTGTCTGGATGGAGGAGGCATGATCGCAGTTTCTCCGGCTAGTTTCGCAGGCGCTTACCCGTCGGGTCATAGGGGGATGAAGAGACGACTGTCACATCGGATTCGACACCGACGATATGCGTCTTGAGTCGGATGCCGGGTGTAGCAAACTCGGTTTCGATCAATGCCATGGCCAGGCTTTTTTGCAGTGTATGTCCGTACCCTCCGGACGTAATGAATCCCACATTGGTCCCCTCGAACCAGATGGGTTCATACCCACTCGCATCCGCCTCGCCGGAATCTACCTCCAAAGTGACCAGCCGCCTGCAGGCACTGTCGTTTTCCTTCTCTTTCCGGGCTGCCTCCCGACCGATAAAATTACTCTCCTTGTCAAAAGCAATCCAGCGATCAAGACCCGTTTCCCCGGGGGTGTAGCTCTGAGTATATTCTCGGGACCAGATTCCGAAGCTCTTTTCCAGTCGCAGGGAATTCAGGGCATAGTACCCAATTTCCCGGATTCCCTGTTGGGTCCCGGCCGATAATAAGGACTCACGCAGTGTGATGTGATCTATGGCTTCACAGTTGATTTCATATCCCAGTTCTCCCATGACCGACATGCGAACGACCCGGGCTCGTACTAAGCCGACATCCATCACAGTACAGCCCATGAAAGGGAGGCTGGACAGGTCTGCATGGGTCAGGCTACACAGTACATCACGCGATCTGGGGCCAGAGAGTGAGAAACCGCACCAGTGATCGGAAATATCCCGCACCACTACTTGGTTGTGATCATCAAGATGATCGTGGAACCAGCGCATATGCCATTGGCGAAGATAGTAGGAGCCCATGAGCCACCAGCGGCCATCCCCCCAGTTGATCAGAGTCAAATCACCTTTCAGCCGGCCGCTCGGGGCTAGAATAGGTGCCAATCGGGCCTTCCCGGGCCCCGGGAGTCGGCTGGCAATCAGATGATCAAGCCAGGACTCGGCATCCTCGCCGGAAATTTCGTATCGGGAAAAGCCGGTAATGTCTAGCATTCCCACGGTTTCCCGCACACTGCGACATTCCTCTGCTACGATCGGAAACGCATTGGAACGTTTCAGGGTGGGGGTTTCCTTGAATCCTTCGGGCCCAAATACCAGCGGAATTTCGAGTCCCCAGGATTCTCCCCAAAGGGCACCAGCATGGCTCATGGCAGTATATGCCGGGGATTTTTTCAGGCTCCGGCCCGCTGGCAACTGTTCATTAGGGTAGGTCATCACGAAGCGGCGAGAGTAGAACTGGCCAGTGGTTTGCCGGATGTATTCTCGATTCGAAGCAAAGGCTCCATAACGGGCAATATCCATGGGCCAGGCATCAGCTTCGGTTTCGCCGTACATCATCCATTCGGCCAGGGTTTTGCCCACTCCGCCTCCCTGAAGAAAACCGGCCATCACGGCACAGGCGAGCCAGTAGTTTTTGACTTCGGAGACTGGTCCCACCAGAGGATTGCCATCGGGGGAGAAGGTGAAGGCCCCATTGACCCAGTTGCGAATCCCGACTGTCTGTAGTACGGGATAGCGATGGAATGCCATTTCGAGTTCATCGGAGATTCGATCGATATCTTCTTGCAGCAGCTCGACCCCATAGTCCCAGGGAGCTCCATCAATCTGCCAGTGCTGATGGTTCTGCTCATAAATCCCGATCAGAATCCCTTTTTGGTCTTGGCGCATGTAAGTAAACCCTTCCAGATCGACGGTCATGGGAACTTCAAAGTCCAATGTGGCCAGTTCCGGAATGGTTTCGGTCAGCAGGTAGTGGTGGCTCAGGGGAGACAGCGGCAAATCCAGGCCAACCATATGTCCGATCTGTTTGGCCCAGAGACCGCCCGCGTTCACCACATGTTCGGCATGCACGAGGCCTTGCTCTGTATGCAGATCCCAGGTGTGATCCGAGCGTTGTTTCAATTCCACCACCCGATTGTGTTCCACGATAGTGGCACCGTATTTCCTGGCAGCACCGGCATAGGCGTGTACGGTGCCGGTGGTGTCGACATATCCTTCCCGGTCCGCCCACAGTCCTCCAATGATTCCATCGGTATCCATGATCGGGCATTTCTCTTTGATTTCTGCCGGTGTCATCAAGTGGCAATCCTGAATTCCAATGGTTTGAAATACGCGATAGGCAGACTGAAGCCACTCCCAACGTGCCGGAGCGGATGCGACCGTAATCCCGCCGGTCATATGCAAACCGATGTCTTGACAGGACTCTCTTTCAATCTCCGACAGAAGATCAATGGTATAGGCCTGCAAAGCGGCCATGTTGGGGTCTGCATTGAGTGCATGGACTCCGCCCGCTGCATGCCATGAAGAACCTGCCGTCAGTACCGAACGTTCGATGAGACAGACATCGGCCCAGCCAAATTTGGCCAAATGATACAGGACAGATGTGCCCACTACACCACCACCGATCACGACAACCCGGTACTGTTGCACTGCCAATCTCCAGAGTAGAAGAAACCTTGAATGCTATCTTCAGATGATGCATCAAGCAAGAGTAGCAAATCACCGAGAGCCCGATGATGCGGCTTCTGGAGTTCGGCAGGAGACGATCCCAGTCGCCCGGCATGGCATGGCAGGGCGGCGGATATCGTTTATTCGGTCCAGTAACGAACAGCGTTGGTGTAGATGTTCTCCATTTCGGTCTGGTCTGCAATGCGAGGCGCGTTGTGAATTGCGCGGGTCTGGCGGATGGAGGATACGGCAAGAGCCTTGGCATTTTCCGCGCCGAAACCCAAGTCGGTAAGGCCGTTTGGTCCATGGGTATCCCGGAGAATCTGTATCAGTCGATTGGCGACAATCTCTCCGGCTTCTTCCGGTATGGCACCGCCTGTCTCCGCGCCGAGAAAGGAGGCGGCTGCCAGATGACGATCCGGTGCCGATTCGGCCAAAAACCGGAAGATCGCAGGGGCGCTTACCATTACACTGACTCCATGAGGAATAAAAGGAGATTCAACGGGATATCCATCTGTTGTAATGTTTTGCATAAGGTGAGTTATTCCATAGGACATGGCATGCGGCAGATGGGTGCCGCTGTTGCCGAAAGCCATGCCAGCCAAGGTCGCTCCCCACATAAGTTGATCACGGGCTTCACGGTCTTCCGAGTCATGGAAACCTCGCACGAGATACTTTCCAACGATTTCGAGTGCGCGTTGGGCCGACATATCGCTCCATGGGTTGGCTCCCTGTAGCAATGTGCGGCGATCGGGATCCGAGACCTTGTCCCAGCGGGTATACGCCTTGGCGGTGTAGCATTCGATAGCATGGCACATCAGATCGTAGCCGGTGGACGCAATCGCATTGGCGGGTAAGGTGTCGGTGCAGGCTGGATCAACCAGTGCTTCCTCAGGCAGGAGGTATGGCGAGCCGAGCACAAATTTGGTGTTGAGATGGCTTAGTCGTATGACCGCTACGGATGTGCATTCAGAACCAGTTCCCGATGTCGTTGGGCAGGCAATGTGAGGGAGTAGGGGCCCGGGGACCATACGCCCTTCGCCGACGGGAGGTGCAAAATAATCCGTGAACATGGCCGGATATCGGGCATACACCATCGCGGCTTTGGCCGTGTCCATGGATGATCCCCCACCGACTGAAATGACGCTGTCGAAGTGCCCCTCCCGCAGAAAATCCGCCGCCGCAATGACCGTTCGATCATCCGGTTCAATTCGGATGTCTGAGTATACGACGACGTCAATCCCCTGCTGCCGCAATGCGGCAACGGAGCGGTCCACATAAGGTCCATCGCCCAGAAAGGGGTCGGTGAACAGGGCGACCCGGGAGAAATGTCGGTTTTTGGCCCGTGACCCCAATTCAGCCAGACAACCCCGCCCAAAAGTGAGTTTGGGCATCATCACCGTGAAAGTCTCCGCGCCGTGTTCGCAAGGCGTAAAATATTGACAGGGCATGGCAGAAAAAAACCTTGTAAGGCCAAGCAATCAGTTCATTGATCGGATTCCGAGTGTCATATTTGATCCGTTCCGTCGGATTCACAATATCAGGAATGCCACCAGAATAGCCGTCTTCGGCGAGAAACCGCACTTTGACGATTTCCATGACATGACGCCATACTCTATCATGATCGAGGAACGGAATGACTTAATCTATCCGCTTTCGAGAGCGTGGAACAGATTTGTCCATCAGGTTATCCCACAACAGATAGGGAGGTAAAACGCAGGGGTCCCTGTGGTAAATCTGAAGTCTTCATCACTCCGAAACAAAACGATGAGAACCTGGCCCGTCCAATGGTCGCAGTTTTGGCCGCAGTCACGGTTTTTGGCACATGGGGGAGGATACAGTCATCACAACCGGAAATAACCTCTTATGCGGGGTGGCGCTGCGAGCAATACAAGCTGGTTATGTGCTTGTGGGTTTTTCTGACGGCCTTGCTGGGGTTGCAACGACATGCCAAGCGCGAACCTGACACCCCGGCCCGGCAGACGGTCGAACCCGAAGAACTGGAAGCTTGCCAGATCCTGCTGCACTGGCTGTATCCGCACTTGCCATCGCAGTCCCCACCCGAACTAACGGTCCGGGAATGCGTGATCGGCCTGCCAGACTGGCCGGCTTCCAGCCTGCAGGAATCAGCCCCTCCCCGGCACCAAGCTACTATGGATCGCCACGGCCGAACTGATAGTCGCAATACGGGCCATCAGGGTCTATAAAACCTCCCCGGAAAACCTCATCGGCCGGAGCGGTTAGGACACTGTGTTATGTATGAGTATCTGATAGGCATATGATTCCCGAAATAATGCAGTTGCTCTATCGAGCTACGATGGAACGTGGCTGTATCTTCTCAATCTCTGAGCCAAGTTCCTGCTCTGCCTTGCGCAATTCATAACTTTTCTGGAGATTTATCAAGAAGTTGGGCGATGTACCGAACCAGCGGCCGAGCCGTAGAGCTGTGTCTGCCGTAATACTACGATGGCCACGCATAACCTCGGACATGCGGTTTTCGGGCACTTTCAACTGTCGCGCAAACTCTGCAGCACTGATACCCATTTCGTCCAGTTCGTCTTTCAGGATGGTGCCAGGGTGGATCGGTGTTCTATTCATCATTCAGGCATTCTCTAGTTCGGAACCGTCATCAGGCCATGTGAAGCAGATACGCCATTGCCGATTGATACGGATGCTAAACTGGCCTTTTCTATCACCACTTTAGTGCTTCAAAACAATTGCTCGGTAACTGAATCAGATCGTGAATCGATACCACCGCATCCAAAATTTCCAGACGCTTTTCAGCCGGCTGGCTGAAACCTTGAAAAGCCCGGACAAATTCACCATTTGCGATTGCTTCGGTTCGTTTGTTCCGATAACTCTTGATCATGACTCCCGGGGGTAGTGAATGGTCCTCTATACGTCAAGCGTATTTCATGGTCGCGCTGATTCAACATACCTACATAATGTGGGCTTAGAGATGTTCATCATTTCACAGATCTGTTGAACCGTATGCTGTTTCTCTTGGTAGAGCTTGACCATCAGTTTTCGTTTGTCGGAATTAAGCACTTTGGGCTTACCCCCAACTCATCTTCGTCCTCGTGCTCGGGCGGCTTTCAGACCAGCCTGAGTACGCTCGTGGATCAGACTTCGTTCGAACTCGGCTAAGAGGCTTCAAAGATATGGAAAACCGACTTGCCGGTACTTGAAGAGGTATCAATCGACTCATGGATACTTTGTAAGCCAACTTCCGGGATTTGAGTTGATCCACCACTTCAATTAAGTGGGTCAGGGATCGGCCAGCTGGCCAGATTCTAAATCACTGGATATTGTTAATACTACGTGTGCATCAATGGTCAACGAGAAAACGACGAATCCAAGGAATAGGACAGCTTGTCGAAGTGCGAGAAGGCCCTGCAAAACCCTTCAGTCTCTGGAATCGGCGCTCGACCTCATTGCGCCGCCCATCCGCGAGTTTTTTATCTCCATCGGCATCGTCCATGACCCGGGCGAGACGATTCGACGGCTTTGCCATCGGCTTTCAGGGCTTCCGGCCCGCCGGGGCGTCACGCTCGTGGGAGAACCGGAAAGCCACGGTGGTTTGCGCATTTGCGGCCACCAGAGGAAGCGGTTTGTTCCCGCCGCTTCGGGACTTAACTGATGCGCTGGGCAACATTTTTTTCGAGCGCACGTGCCATCGGGATGGGCCTTGATGTGGGCGTGGCCGGGACCCAAGGTCTCGCCCCGGACCCTCTGCGCCCGCTGCAGAGGACCGAACGCGCGGCCCAGGACGCCGCTCTTCGACCACCGGTTCATCCGCATGTCGGTCCGTATGGCCGTAGCCGAATCGGTCCGGCAGAACACGCCATTTGCACTCATGCTCGGCCACCTAGAGAATGGCATGGAGCACCTGCAGATTCGACAGGCGGACTATGGTCCCGCTACCTTGACAGCAGCGGCGTAATGCGCTCGTATGGCACTGGGGTGAGCTCCATGAATCGGTTCCGCCGCGCGGTTGCCGCTGAAAATCAGCACCGAGCATACCCTATCCAAGTCAGATTGTATGAACAGGCTCTAGAGTATGAGAAAGCAGAGAACCATGTGTTCAGAGAAACTTGGCGTGATTGCACTCCATAATCACGCCATAATAAGAAAGTTTATCGCGTGAATAAATGTTAAAATCGTGCCATGAGATGGATATGGCAACATTCCGACTGGCCGAACTTTCGCTATGATTGTCGCAAGCTCAATGATCGGGAGTTGGAGTTCCGGATCGGTTCAGAGCGTTTAGCGGGCCGGTTTGATGCACTCTCGATGACATCTCAAAAGGACGCTCTGGTTCACCTGATGCTGTCGGAAGCCATCAAGACCAGTGCTATCGAGGGCGAGAACCTGGATAGAGATTCGGTTCGGTCGTCGCTACTGTCCTTGATCACATCGGATACCCTGTCGGACAACGCAGACCCGCAATCGGCAGGGGCTGCTTCGTTACTGGTGGATGTACGAAAGAATTGGCAGGATGTTCTAACGCATGATTTATTGGGTAAGTGGCAGTCCATGATCGTCCCGGAGCAGCGTTACTCGTTCATTCTGCGTGGAGCATACCGAAACGACCCGTCTCCAATGCAAATCGTCAGCGGACCTTACGGACGGGGAAAGGTCCACTATGAAGCGCCGTCAGCAACTCAAGTGCCCGTAGAAATGGCAACGTTTCTCGACTGGTATAACCGGACCAGTCCCCTGACTGGCGACCAGAAGTTATCAGGGTTGGTCCGAGCAGGGATTGCGCATCTCTGGTTCGAAGTGATTCATCCCTTTGCTGATGGAAATGGACGAGTTGGCAGAGCCATCTCCGATCATGCGCTTTCTCAAAGCCTGAACTATCCAACTACCGCCTGCCTTGCGACGGCGATTGAGGGAGATAAAAAATCCTACTATCTGGAACTGAAAAAAGCGAGCCATGGGAGCCTTGATGTTGATCATTGGCTGGATTATTTTGCCGATCAGGTCATACGGGCGCAGGAAATTGCGAAGGATGAGGTGGATTTCGTATTGGCCAAGACGCGCTTCTACGAAGCGTATGGCGATCAGTTGAATGACCGGCAAGCCAGGATGGTATTTCGGGTGTTTGCGGAAGGCCGAAAGGGGTTTGAAGGAGGAGTCACGACCAGGAAATATGAAATCATTACCAAATGCCCCAATAGAACCGCCAGCCGTGATCTTTCTGATCTGGTGGTCAAGGGAATTCTTGTTCCGTTGTCAGGTGGAGGCAGGTCCACACGCTATGAGTTGGTGAGTGCCAAGTCGACTGTGCAAGACTTGCTGAAAAACTGATCGCTTCTAAACAGTCGAATGGGGCAGAACATCCCACAATGAAACGAACCCCATACATTGAAACTTCGGTTATCAGCTACTTGAAGGCAAGACCATCACGGGATATGGTGGTCGCTGCGTACCAGGAGGTCACCCATGAATGGTGGAGACATGCGCTCGCGAGGTTTGACCTCGTCGCCTCCCAACTGGTCGTTGCCGAAGCCGGTTCGAGTGTTCCGGAGGCTGCGGAAGTCCGGCTGAAGATGCTCAAAGCAATCTCGTTGCTGGATGCGATCCCGGAAGCGGAAAATCTGGCACAAGCCCTTGTCGACCTGGAAGCGTTTCCACGCCAGGCTGCAGAAGATGCGGCACATCGCCATTGCCGTGACCAACGGCGTGGATTTTCTGGTAACGTGGGATACTGCCAATACAGCGATGCGCACAAGAATCGAGCACATATGCCGACAGGCGGGCTATGAGCCACCTGGTCATCTGCACACCAAACGAACTTATGGAGGCGAACCATGCCCAATCAACCGACTGATCCGATTATCTCTGAGGTTATAGCTGTACGCGACTCGCATGCAGCCCGTTTCGGCTATGACTTCGCGGCAATCTTCCGGAACATCCGTGCAATGCAGGATGAATTCGGACGCGGGTATGTCAGATTTCCGGCACGACCTGTTGTCATTTCGGATCACCAATATGACTGGGGCGATGCCAGAGCCAGCGGATATGCCGAAGATTCAACGAAATCGATTGGAGTGGGTCTGATCCATCAGGTCAAGCAGGCGATTATGTGGCCTACGAAGTGACAGGGCCCTACGAACGCGGCACGGGCGATTGATGAGAGCACGTTTTTCATGCGGACGTGAAGTTTGTATTAGGAGCTTAATGAGACAGTACTTCAGTTTCTACTGTTTTTCTATGCGCCTTTGTTTGGTTCATAACATAGTCATGCATTGATGGGATCGGTATTGTGAGGTTGCCTCCCACATCTTCTTGAAGCACACCATGATGGATAAGTGTGTTGAATGCCTCTCCCTTTGGTACATCTTCCGATATATCAGGGTCATTTTCATATGCGACTCGAACTGCTTTTCGTATTTCACGCCTCATCGCGCTACCACTTCTCGGTGTAACAAGAACAACTGCTGATAAAAGCGTATCGGGAATGCCTTCTAGCCTATCCGCATAATAGTCTTCACGGCGAGCTTGTGAACGATTCTGAATGCGATCCATATCACACCCTGAAAGTTTTCCTTCGACACGGATCAATTCTTCACCTAAAGAACGAAGCGTGTTGGTCAGATGTTGCGGCCAACCCATCGACTCATCAACCACAAGTTCCTTAAGCGGTTCTAGATCACAACCGCGCGGATCAATTTTGAAAGTTTTGTAATTCAAGAACGCTTCAAGCGCATCAATGACTTCTTTTTCATGCAGGAATTGAAGTGTCATCGTGTAATCAGAAGACACCCTTGAAATACCAAGGCTCTTAATTCGTTTTCGTGTATTACCCAACCCGCCGATAATGAGACACACGCTCCCGCTGTGATCTGAATGGAGTTCTTGTAGAATCGAACTCTTCCCATCAGGCAGATCGCCATTACTGTTCTGAGCTTCATCAAGAAATAAGATCAGTGGTTTTCTACTTTGGCGAAGATTCATCAACTGGCGAACTGTCGGAATCTCTATTGGCGCAGTCTTCGATGTAGATTGACGATTAACCCCAAAGATTTTAATGCCCCATTCCGTTTGTTTTTGGCGTAACACATCTTCTGCAAGTTTCGGTTCAACTTGCTCAAATACTTCAAATAACGCTTCACTTGGTTGATGAAGCAAATGAGATGACAGTCGCGCAGTATCAAAAGTTGTTGAAGAAACGGTGTCTTTGAGATGATTAAGTAGCGCTGTTTTTCCCGCGCCCGGCGCACCCTGAAAGATGACCGTATTACCCTCAGTCCTTCCATCTTCCAATTGATTGAATACCGCCTGAGCAATATCTTTTTCATCGAACCTGCCCATGAAGAATAGCGGCTCTTTACGATCACTACCATCTATAAAAGATCGAATGGCTTTCACGTTAAACTGATTCATAATTCAGTATATTCATTCTGATAATGTATCTGCTCGCCTCTTATTGGGGCGAACAGATACATATTTTGTAACTCAAGATGATAATCTAAGGCATTACATTAGCGTGGGGAAACTCCCTATCAGTACGGACTTGCTTTGAAATAATCTGCTGCAGTAGTCAAGTTTTCCGCGTTTTCCAATCGGGGTATGAATCCATCCAGAGATGCGGACTCATTCTGGAAACGAAACGAGTGGAAAAGCCTGAAGAGGTCAGTCAGGTGATGAAGAGTCGTTGCTCATAGCGGTGTCTGGAAGTTGAGTAGAGTTCTCTACGACCCCGCCCCGATCCAGCAGATAGGTCCGGAAAGACGGGATCGGGCACACGAACCGATCAACGGATTCTTTGTGTAAAGCCCCCTGATGTACCAGGTGAACGAAGAAGGAGTTCGCATCCATATCGGCAGGAAAGCAATAGGTTAGGGAATCCGTCTTATGTAGTTCTTTCATCAAATATTCAATTTTGGCACGACTGTGACCGGAGTCCAGCTCTGCCATCACTTTGGCGGTCAGGTTGATGGAGATTTGCATCTCATCTGAATATTGATTGTCGTAATAAGCGTCTCTTCCCGCCTTGATCTCAAGGCCTATTCTTTCCCATTCTGCCTGACTGAGAACCCCCCCGGTTCTCAGGGCCTCTCTGCCAAATGCCTTGAGAACGATATGCAGGTGGCGGGGCCAGCCATCGCAGGGCCGGGCCAGTCGCTTCACTTGATCCTCGAATCCGGCAACATCAATCCCGAAATGCGCACAGGATCTGGTCATGAACTCCCTAGCCTCAGGATCCGGAAAGCGGCCGATATGGTGTTTCTGATCGGGCGGTATCCGGGTCAGATCCATCCGGCCGGCCGAGTATTCGGTATCGCTGAGACCAGCCAACACCAATGCAATCGGCAGACCGCAACCATCATGGAGACTTTGAAACAGCTTTGAAAGCGGGTGTTTTCGGTCATAGTCAAGCCTTTGGGCCTCGTCGATCGCCAGCACGATCGGGCGGTCAAATCCACCGTGCTGCTCGACCCAGATTCCGAAAGTGTCCCAGGTTGCAGCGGGCTCGGCATGTTCGACACTGGTTTCCTGTTTGCGGGCGAATCGGAACAGCCCAAATCCAAAACCAGCCTCGCCCTCAGTGTTTTTGCGAATCCTGGCCATGAACTCCTGGACTTTCGACGGATTGATCTTCTCGGCTAGCGGCTTGAGAATATCGATTGGCCCCGCAATATCGCCAGACCTGAGTGTCACCACCAACGGGGCCTTGCCAACACTCTCCGCATACAGCCTCGCCGGATTCTGCGCAATTTCATTCACGATCGAGCTCTTGCCAGCCCCCGGTGCTCCCTGGACAATGCGCGTCGTTTTCTCTGCACCCTGCTGACCCGATCCCGTACCTTCCCATACCTGTTCCGCTGCCAGAGCAATGTCGTCCAGCACTTCGGTCCGTCCAACAAACACCGGCGGCGGTGCCCCTTCCGTCTGCTTGAGGAAAGACTCCAGCCTTCTTTTCTGGTCAGGGTTCATCGATACGGCTCGCCGCTTTTATGCTTTCCCGAAATCATGCGTGCAGGGACCAGCTGCCGATCCGGGCACAAGACCAAAGTCGATGCCAGCGCTGAACCGTCAGTTGAAACCGGCATCATGTTACTGTGGCAAGCATTAAATGATTGCCCCGTCGATTGTACAACAACTGAAAATACCCGCCTGCACCAGAAACCCGAAAACCGTCTTTTCGATCTCTTGTGATCAATTCATGTTGGTCGGATGATCCGTTATACCGTCCGATGTCCATGAATCGATCACCCAACAGAGGGTGTCACTGACAATCTCGGAATGTTGGATCACGTTGGCAGTGATGTGCTGCCCGTGGACCAGAAAATGCGCAACATGACCATCAACAGCTGGCACCGGCCAATGGCAAGCCGCAATCGACCCTCCGCTATGCGGGGTATCATCAAGGGGGTGAGTAGTTAGTGTCTGCCAGAAAACCCGAAATACGGTTATAACACATTGATATCATGTGCTATCATCGCATCTTCCTGAACGGAAGATGGGCCTGAAATGGCGGGTTTCGAGTGATTCTGCCCGCATTCCGGGGACGAGTAGTTACCGGTCAGTAATGATTACGGGGCCGGAGGCAGTGGCTCTTTTTGCCTCGGAAGGGTTTTGATTGAATTCACGGCTGGTAAGGATCGTAATGGGCATAATGAATCTTCAGATTGAGATGTAGCTATGTTACTACATCAGCATCTGGAGTAACCCCTCCCCCTGATCCTGATTAATGGCAAGACAAATAGAAATATCTCTTTAGTGCCCGAATAGACGCACTGAACCACCATTTAAGGCATGAATTGTCAATGCCACCGCAGAGATTTGCGTTGACAAAGGTCCCTCTAAGCAGCTATTCCTGGATTGATTGCGAAGTGATATCTTGTCATAGTATGGTCTCAGATCCGATTGTCGCAGATAGAAACCTTCGCCCCCTCGCTCTGCCTTCTCCACCCGCCCGTTCATGCTTGAGAAACTGAAGCCTTCGACTCTCCCTGATTCAGCTTCGGGAACCGTTCGTCCGAGTCGATTCATTACGGCTGCCAGCCTGTTTGATGGCCATGATGCGGCGATCAATCTGATGCGTCGTATTCTCCAGGATCAAGGCGCCGAGGTAATCCACTTGGGACATAACCGGTCCGTAGAAGAGATCGTGACCGCGGCTTTACAGGAAGACAGCCAAGCCATCGCGGTCAGTTCTTATCAGGGCGGCCACATGGAGTTTTTCAAGTACATGGTGGATATGCTGCGGGCCCGGGGAGGAGAAGCGATTCGGGTTTTTGCCGGGGGCGGAGGGGTTATCGTACCGGAAGAAATTCGGGAGTTGCAGGACTACGGTGTCACCCGAGTCTATTCTCCCGAAGATGGTCAAGCCATGGGACTTGAAGGCATGATCCGTGAAATGATTGAACGCAGTGCGGTGGTTCCGGACACCAAACCAACGCTGGATATGGAAAAACTGTCGGCGGTAGATTGGAAATCGTTGGCACACTTCCTGACGGCATTGGAAAATGATACATTGGGGACTGCCGTTCAGGATACACTGCATGCACGGGCAGCGTCTATGGACCGCATGGCTCCGGTACTCGGCATTACTGGCACAGGAGGGGCGGGAAAATCCTCCCTGACCGACGAACTCATTCTCCGGTTCCGTCTGGACCAGCAAGATCGACTCAAGATCGCCCTGATTGCGGTCGACCCGTCTCGAAGACGAACCGGAGGAGCCTTGCTTGGGGACCGGATCCGAATGAATGCGATCCATCACCCGAATATTTATATGCGTTCCATCGCAACGCGGAGTTCGACGACCGACCTGCCCGCCGCGATACCGGATATGATTGCCGCTTGCCGGGTCGCCGGCTTCGATTTGATCGTGGTAGAAACTCCCGGAATTGGCCAGGGAAGCACCGCGATCAGCGATCTGGTGGATGTATCCCTATATGTCATGACTCCTGAATATGGCGCACAGAGCCAATTGGAAAAAATTGATATGCTCGACTTTGCAGATGTCGTCGCCATCAACAAATTTGATCGCAAGGGAGCTCGGGATGCATACCGGGATGTGTGCAAACAGGTCCAGCGCAATCGCAAGGCGTATGGCAACCCCCGGGATCAGATGCCGGTATTCGGCACATTGGCCGCACGATTCAATGACGATGGGGTGACCGCGTTGTATCACGATCTTGTGGGGCGGTTGTCCGACTGTGGTCTGGAGACCCAACCGGGCACATTGCACTGCGCGGCCAATCGGTATTCGACGGACAATATTCCCCTCATCGCACCGGGCCGGACCCGATACCTGAGCGAAATCGCAGCAACGGTTCGGGAGTACAAGGCCAGGGTGCAGGAAAAAGCGGCCCAAGCGCGGGAATGTCAGCAGCTCCTGGCCGCGAAAGCCCTTTTGGAGGCGGCAGGTGAAGCGGCCCCGGATGCACTGGAATCTCTGGCTGCCGTGCGCAAAAAAGCCATGGGAAAAGAGGCCGGGGAACTGCTGGCCGCATGGCCTGAGCGCCGGGAAAGATACCGGCAGAATGAACTCATGGTGCAGGTACGGGACCGCGAAACACGACATTCGCTGGCACGTATCACATTGTCAGGCATCCGTCTTGCACGGGTCGCCTTACCATCCTATGCCGATCAAGGGGATCTCCTGCAATGGTTGATGCTGGAAAATCTGCCCGGCAGTTTCCCTTTTACAGCCGGAGTCTTTCCTCTCAAGCGGGAAAGCGAGGCTCCTACCCGCATGTTTGCCGGCGAAGGCGATGCGTTTCGCACCAATCGCCGCTTCCATCATCTGTCTTCCCATTCAGCAGCCAAACGCCTCTCCACCGCATTTGACTCGGTCACGTTGTATGGATGTGATCCCAATGAACGTCCCGATATCTATGGCAAGGTGGGCAATTCGGGGGTCTCGATTGCGACGCTGGAAGATATGAAGGCCCTTTATGATGGCTTTGACCTGTGCGACCCCCAGACCTCGGTCTCGATGACCATCAATGGGCCCGCCCCGATCATTTTGGCAATGTTTTTGAATGCTGCCATTGATCAGCAGTTACACCACTTCCAGGTGCGCGAGGGCAGGACGCCGAATGAAGGCGAAACCGAACTGCTGCGCCAGTGGACTTTGGAGAATGTTCGAGGCACTGTCCAAGCCGATATCCTGAAAGAGGATCAGGGTCAGAATACCTGCATTTTTTCTACGGAATTTGCCCTCAAGTTGATGGGCGATATCCAGGAGTATTTTGTCGAGCATCGCATCCGGAACTTTTACTCGGTGTCGATCTCCGGGTACCACATCGCTGAGGCCGGTGCCAATCCGATCTCACAATTGGCTTTCACCCTGTCGAACGGATTCACTTTTGTCGAGAGCTATCTGGCTCGCGGTATGCAGGTGAATGCGTTCGCCCCGAATTTTTCCTTTTTCTTCAGTAATGGCATGGATCCGGAGTATACCGTGATGGGTCGCGTCGCCCGCCGCATTTGGGCAATCGCTATGCGGGAACGGTATGGTGCCGATGAACGATCCCAGAAACTCAAGTATCATATCCAGACTTCCGGGCGGTCCTTGCATGCTCAGGAAATGGATTTCAACGACATTCGGACTACCCTCCAAGCATTGATTGCGGTGTACGACCACTGCAATAGCCTACATACCAATGCGTATGATGAAGCGGTCACTACCCCTACCGAAGAGTCGGTGCGGCGGGCATTGGCGATTCAATTGATCATTAATCAGGAGTGGGGACTTGCCGGTAATGAAAACCCGAATCAGGGCAGTTTCATCATGGAGGAGTTGACTGAATTAGTGGAAGAGGCGGTGCTGATGGAGTTTGAACGGATTTGTGAGCGCGGAGGTGTGCTAGGGGCTATGGAAAGCGGTTATCAGCGCGGCAAAATCCAGGATGAGTCGATGGAGTACGAACATCGGAAGCACGATAAATCGCTGCCGATCATCGGAGTCAATACCTTTCAGCGAGACGAGGCAGCCCCAAGGCAAAATGTGCCCTTGGCACGTTCCAGCCATGAGGAAAAGCAGAGCCAAATCGAGCGGTTGCAGGATTTTCACCAGTGCCGCAAAGCACATTCGGCAGCAGCACTGCAGAGAATTCGCCTGGCCGTACTGGAAAATCGGAATATTTTTGCGGAATTGATGGATGCCGTCCGATATTGTTCCCTGGGTCAAATATCTGAGACAATGTATCAGGTAGGCGGACAGTATCGCCGGAATATGTGATGGAAGAAATGATACACTTTGGCAATGCCTCGTCGGTCGGCGGGATGCCTTTTCTCGTACGCGGGAGCACTGCCAGCAATGCGACCTGAATCCATGTCCAATCTTCCGGATACTTTCCCCAAGTTACTGATTCAGAATGCCCGTCGGTTTGCTGACCGTCCGGCCATCCGGGAAAAGGAGTACGGTATCTGGCAAACCTGGACTTGGGAAGAAGTCAGGGCAGAGGTATTCGCCTTTGCGGCTGGATTACGTGAGCTTGGCTTTGTTCAAGGAGATAAGATGGCGATTATTGGCCGCAATCGCCCACGGTTATATTGGAGCATTACGGCTGTTCAGTGTCTGGGTGGCATCCCGGTGCCGGTATATGCCGATTCCGTTGCAGAGGAAATGGAATATGTCCTCAACCATGCGGGTGTACGCTTTGTGTTGGCGGAGGACCAGGAACAGGTGGACAAGGTGCTGGAGGTGAGCGACCGGATCGAAGGGTTGGAGCAAATTGTCTATGACGATTCTCGGGGACTCCAGGGATATAACCAGACCAAGCTGCACGATTTCTCGGTTGTACAGGATATCGGAAGGACACAGCTGGAAAAAGATCCGCGCTGCCTGACAGAAGCCATTGAGGGTGGAAAGGGGAGTGATGTGGGAATCTTTTTGTATACCTCAGGGACCACCGGCAAGCCGAAGGGCGTCGTACTGACCCATGACAATATCATTCTCTCATCCCGTAGCAGTGTCGAATTCGAACAGTTGACAGAAATGGAGGAAACTCTCAGTTATCTGCCGATAGCCTGGGTCGGAGACCATGTCTTTTCGCATGGTCAGGCGTATGTGGCAGGATATTGCATCAATTGCCCGGAAAATGAAGAAACCGTAGCTACGGACCTGCGCGAGATTGGCCCAACCTATTATTTCGCGCCACCCAGGGTATTTGAAGGCATTCTGACCCATGTGATGATTCGTATGGAAGACGCCAGCCGCTGGAAGCAGAAGCTTTTCCATTATTTCCTGCAGGTGGCTCGGGAAACGGGTGGCCGTATTCTGAATGGCGAACCGGTTTCATTCCGTGACCGGATGAAATACCTGATAGGCAATCTTCTGGTATATGCCCCATTGAAAAATACGATGGGATTCAGCCATATCAAACTGGCCTATACTGCCGGGGAAGCGATTGGCCCGGAGATTTTTGATTTTTACCGATCTCTTGGGATCAATATCAAACAACTCTATGGGCAGACTGAAGGGACCGTATTCGTGACCATTCAACCCAACGGGGAAGTGTATGCGGACACCGTTGGTGTACCTGCTCCCGGAGTGGAAATCGAAATCACCGATGCCGGGGAAGTAAAGTACCGCAGTCCGGGGGTGTTTCAGCAGTACTACCGGAATGAGGCAGCAACACGCGAGACCAAGGATGTGGATGGATGGGTGCATACCGGGGATGCTGGCTATATGGATGATCGTGGTCATTTGCACATCATTGATCGGGCCAAGGATGTTGGCCGTTTGAACGATGGTTCGATGTTCGCCCCCAAGTATCTGGAAAACAAGCTGAAGTTCTTTCCACAAATCAAGGAAGTGGTCACATTCGGTCATCAATGCGATTTTGTGACCGCGTTTGTCAATATTGACTTGGATGCCGTCAGTAATTGGGCAGAGCGGCATAATATTCCCTATGCAAGCTATCAGGAATTGGCCGGGCGTAGCGAGGTATATGACTTGATTGAGCAAAATATCTTGCAGACCAACGCTAGCCTGGCCACAGACACGCAAATGAGTGGGGCGCAGATCCGCCGCTTTCTGGTACTGCACAAGGAACTCGACCCGGATGATGGGGAAATGACCCGAACTCGCAAGGTGCGAAGGAACATCATCCAGGAAAAATACCAAACCCTTGTGCAAGCCTTGTATAGTGATGTGAAGTCCTGCCATGTCAGTACCGAAGTCACGTTTGAGGACGGCCGCAAAGGACAGATTGAGGCAGACATTGCCATTCGGGAAGTGGAAATCTACCCGCCTATCCAAAAGTTTGCCTGAATCAAGAGGAGAGACGGATGAGTCAAGCCAGCCAGTCGAACGGAGTCTTGTTGGACTTGCGGGAGATTTCGTTATCCTTTGGCGGGGTCAAGGCACTGGTGGACATCAGTTTTGACATTCTCCATGGAGAGATCCGGGCGATCATTGGGCCCAATGGTGCAGGCAAAAGCTCCATGCTCAATGTGATCAATGGGTTTTACCATCCGCAAAAAGGGGAAGTATGGTTTGATGGCACCTTGCGTCGTTCTCTCAAACCCCATCAGATTGCGCGTCAGGGGATTGCGCGTACATTTCAGAATATTGCCCTGTTCAAAGGCATGAGTACGCTCGATAATTTGATGACTGGGCGTATCATTCACATGCATGAGAACGTCTTTTGGCAGGCAATTTGGAAAGGCAAGGCCGAGAAGGAAGAGCTTGCCCATCGGGAGCGAGTAGAGCAGATTATCGATTTTCTGGAAATCCAATCGATTCGAAAGACCCCGGTCGGAAAATTGCCCTATGGGTTGCAAAAGCGGGTGGAATTGGGCCGTGCGCTGGCCGCAGAATCCAAGCTTTTGTTGCTGGATGAGCCGATGGCTGGCATGAACCTGGAGGAAAAGGAAGATATGTGCCGCTTTGTATTGGACGTGCACGAGCATTTCGGCACGACTATTGCCCTGATCGAGCATGATATGGGTGTGGTCATGGATATTGCAGACCGCGTGGTGGTTCTTGACTATGGAAGAAAAATCGGTGACGGCTTGCCGGATAAAATTCGCAATGATCAGAACGTCATTGATGCCTACCTTGGGGTCGCCCACGACTGAAACATGAACCCGACCACACTGTATACCATTGAGGTCATTCTGAACGGACTGATGGCCGGTGTGATGTATTCCCTGGTCGCGCTGGGCTTCGTGTTGATTTTCAAGGCGTCTGCCATTTTCAATTATGCCCAGGGTGTGATGTGCCTGTTTGCTGCCCTGACCCTGGTCGGTTTCCAGACGGGCCAGATCCCATTCGCACATCTGATCAATGTCATTTTCGGGACGGATTATCACCATTGGGGGAATGGCATGAATACCGCTTTGGCGATTGTTCTCACCATCCTGGTGATGATCTTGCTCGCCTGGTTGGTGGAAAAAGCGGTGCTCCGATTCCTCGTCAACCAGGAACCCATCATCCTGTTCATGGCCACCATCGGACTAGCATTCTTCCTGGAAGGGTTGGGAGACCTGATGTGGGGTGCCAACATCAAGGTGCTGGATGTGGGACTCCCGTCCGGTGGCTCCTTCTGGTGGGAAGATGTCACCCGGACTTGGGCCGCGGAAGGAACCGAATATTATGGAATGTATATTGACGTCCTGGATGTATGGGCGGCTGCCATTGCGGTAGTCCTGGTGATCGTGTTGACCGTATTTTCCCAGGTTACCAAGACCGGTCGCGCACTGCGAGCGGTTGCAGATGATCATCAGGCAGCCCTGACGGTGGGTATTTCACTCCGGACCATTTGGGTGGTAGTGTGGTCGATCGCGGGATTCGTCGCTCTCGTCGCCGGAATCATGTGGGGGGCCAAGTCCGGTGTTCAGTTCTCGCTTTCCCTGATTGCGCTCAAGGCCTTGCCGGTCCTGATTCTGGGAGGATTTACTTCCATTCCGGGAGCGATTGTCGGGGGGTTGCTGATCGGTGTGGGAGAAAAACTGTTTGAGTTTACGGTCGGCCCTCTGATTGGGGGAGCAACGGAAAATTGGTTTGCCTATGTGTTGGCACTGTTCTTCCTGATGTTCCGCCCCCAGGGACTGTTTGGTGAACGCATCATTGAGAGGGTATAGGTATAGATGTTTTACCGGGAAGCAGGGGATTTCAAGACCAGTTATGCTGCAGATCAGCAGACGTTCCCCATCGCCTTTGATCGCTGGTCCGTACGGGCATTGGTATTGGTTGCTTTCCTGGTGGTCCCGTTTCTCATTAATGACTATTGGGAAAAGTCGATCCTGTTGCCATTCCTGATCTGGTCCTTGGCAGCCCTGGGGTTGAACATCCTGACCGGATATTGTGGTCAACTCAGTCTGGGTACGGGGGGATTCATGGCTGTGGGCGCATACGCCTGCTACAAAATCACCACCGCTTTCCCCGACCTCAATATCCTGTTTGTGATCTTGTTCTCTGGAGGGGTGACGGCCATTGTCGGGATCCTGTTCGGTTTGCCGAGTTTGCGCATCAAGGGTTTTTATTTGGCTGTGGCGACCCTGGCCGCCCAATTTTTTCTGGTGTGGCTGTTCAACAAGGTTCCCTGGTTTTATAACTATTCCGCCTCGGGACAGATCAATATGCCAGAACGCGAATTGTTCGGCATGATTGTTTCCGGTCCTCAAGCCGAGCCTTGGTCCACCTATTTGTTCACCCTTCTGTTCGTGCTGGTCTTTGCTATGATCGCACGAAATTTGACCCGTGGACGGCTGGGACGTTCCTGGATGGCGATTCGGGATATGGACATTGCGGCCGAGATCATTGGCGTGCCTCCATTGAAGACCAAACTTCTGGCGTTTGCGATCAGTTCATTTTACATTGGTCTGGCCGGCGCATTGTTTTTTGGCGTGTACCTGGGCGCGATCGAACCCACGGAAGCGTTTGGCATTGATAAATCTTTTCTGGTCCTGTTTATGATCATTATTGGTGGGCTGGGCTCCGTGGCCGGTTCATTCATTGGCGCTGCGTTTATGGTGCTTTTACCGGTACTATTCAAAAATATCATGGTCGGCAGTTTTGGCTGGCCTACGGATATGGTGCAGCACTTTATTTTGATGCTGGTCGGCGGCCTGATCATGTTTTTCCTGATCGTGGAACCCCATGGTCTTGCGCAGTTGTGGCGAGTTGCCAAGGAGAAACTGCGGCTATGGCCCTTTCCGCATTGAACGTTAACCACATAACCAACTGGAGAATTGCAATGAAATTCAACCCAATCACTGCTGCCATATTGGCAGCTACCGTGGTGTGGGGCAGCGGGGTCGCGTACGCGGACCTGACGTTCCCATCACTTAGTTACCGGACGGGGCCATATGCACCCAATGGCATCCCATATGCGGACGGGTATGCGGATTATTTTACCTTGTTGAATGAGCGTGACGGGGGGATCGGCGGCGTACCTGTGAATCTGATCGAATGTGAAACCGGATATAACACCGAGAAGGGTGTGGAATGCTATGAGTCCACCAAAGGGCGGGGGTCTCTGGTCTACCAGCCGCTATCGACCGGGATTACCTACCAGTTGATTCCCAAAGCGACGGCCGATGGGATTCCCGTCCTGTCCATGGGCTATGGGCGCACTTCAGCCGCAAATGGCAGAGTATTCAGTTATATTTTCAATTTCCCCGGCACGTACTGGGATGCCGCATCCATCATTGTCAAGCATATCCTGGATGAAGAAAATGGAGACCTTAGTGGGAAAACACTGGCATTGGTATACCATAATTCTGCCTATGGCAAAGAGCCCATCCGTACGCTGGAAGAACTGTCGAAGAAGCATGGCTTCAGCCTGACATTATTGCCCGTGGACCATCCGGGGCAGGAGCAAAAGTCCCAGTGGCTGCAGATTCGTCGCGAACGACCGGATTATGTGTTGATGTGGGGATGGGGCGTGATGAATCAGGTAGCGATTCAGGAAGCGGCCAACATTCGCTATCCCATGGATCACTTCATTGGAGTATGGTGGTCGGCTTCGGAGAACGA
Source organism: Candidatus Poriferihabitaceae bacterium (assembly GCA_965221795.1). Taxonomy (GTDB): domain Bacteria; phylum Pseudomonadota; class Gammaproteobacteria; order Arenicellales; family Poriferihabitantaceae; genus VYFG01. Next base: position 3,553,576 of record OZ244914.1, on the reverse strand, counting down.
TGTGATTCCGGCAGGTCCAGGAGCCGATGGATACAAGGCGATCAATTTTCACAATGTGGGCAGTGATTTTCCCATCTATGCGGACCTGAAGAAATACGTGGTGGATGCGGGCAAGGCTGCTGGGGACGGCAGCAATCTCGGTACCGTACTCTATAACCGGGGGCTCTATGCGGCCGTTCTGGCGTCGGAAGCGGCACGTACTGCCCAGACGATCCATGGGGTAGCAGATATCACACCAGTTCAAATGCGCGATGGGCTGGAAGCCTTGCAGATCAATCAGGACCGAATGGCGGAGCTTGGCTTGCCCAACTTCGGTCCCAGTATCAGTGTGACTTGCGCCAATCATGGAGGACCTGGAGAAGCGGCGATCCAGCAATGGGATGCCGATACCCAGTCCTGGTCTCTCATTACGGGCTTCACCGGCGCAGACCGTGATGTGGTGGATACGCTGATCGAAGCGGATTCCGCTGCCTATGCGCAGGAAAATAACATCACTCCACGTGATTGTTGATCACCAATTGACGGCTTGATCGGGCGACCCATTTCTCCGGGTCGCCCGAACTTCCGATATATCCCTGAGATTGCACCACCGCAATGAATAGTGCCGATATTGTCCTTCGTGTCAACAATATCGAGGTTATTTATGACCATGTCATTCTGGTGTTGAAGGGAGTGTCGCTGGAAGTACCGAAAGGCGGAGTGGTGGCATTGCTGGGGGCGAATGGTGCCGGAAAAACCACTACCATCAAGTCGATATCCAACATTCTGGGAACGGAGCGAGGGGAAGTGACGAAAGGATCCATCGAATTTCTTGGCGAAAAAGTGGATTCGCTTTCTCCCAATGAATTAGTCAAGCGTGGGGTGGTTCAGGTCATGGAGGGGCGTCATTGTTTCGAACATCTGACGGTGGAAGAGAACCTGTTGACTGGTGCCTATACCCGCAAGGTCGGTCGGAAAGGACTGCAAAATGACCTGGAGCTCGTTTACAGTTACTTTCCCCGTCTCAAGGAGCGGTACCGGAGCCAGGCTGGATATACCTCGGGAGGGGAGCAACAGATGATTGCCGTGGGCCGGGCATTAATGGCCAAGCCGAGCGTGATCCTGCTGGATGAACCCTCGATGGGATTAGCGCCTCAATTGGTGGAGGAAATCTTCGAAATTGTCCGTGCGCTGAACGAAAGGGAAAGGGTGACTTTCCTGTTGGCAGAACAGAACACGACGGTTGCGCTCCGTTATGCTACCTATGGCTACATCCTGGAAAATGGTCGCGTGGTGATGGATGGGGATGCCAGTTCCCTGGCACAAAATGAAGACGTGAAGGAATTCTATCTCGGCATGAGTGGCAATGGTCGCCGGAGCTTTCGTGACGTCAAGCATTATCGCCGTCGGAAGCGCTGGCTGGCCTGAACCGGGTTCCTGGACGCGAATGATATCTGCCGCATCAACAAAAGCCATTGCTTTCAAAGTATCGAATCCCATCAACAGAATCGATGTCGGCCTATTTTGACGATCGGGAGACTCGCACCAGGGATGAACGCATGGCGATCCTGACCCGGGATGTGCTCGCACAGATTGCCCATGCAAAAGCCAATGCCCCGGCGTTTCGCGAAATTCTGAAAGACGTGGACGTCGGGGATCTGGAGGAGCTTGCGGACCTCGCAGCCCTGCCTTTGACGAGAAAATCCGAACTGATGGAGCGACAGCAACAGCAGCCACCGTTCGGTGGACTGGATGCCTTGGTCGGCGAGCCCCTGACTCATATCTTTACCTCTCCGGGGCCGATTTTCGAACCCCAGACCGCCCGTCCCAATTACTGGCGTATGGCCAGAGCCCTTTATGCAGCGGGAGTCCGAAGAGGTAGTCGGGTGCATAACGGATTTTCTTATCATCTCACACCAGCCGGCATGATGCTGGATTCTGGTTGTCGGGAACTGGAAGCGGTCGTGCTCCCGGGAGGAGTGGGCAATACCGAACAACAACTGGAATCCATCTGCCGGTTGAAACCAGACGCATATTGCGGCACCCCCTCTTTCTTGCGAATTTTGTTGGAACGAGCCGAGGAGACCGGCATGCAGATACCGTCCTTGAACAAGGCACTGGTCGGTGGTGAGGCCTATCTGCCCTCATTGCGGCAAAGGTTTGCGGATTGCGGTATCTTCGGATTGCAGTGTTATGCGACTGCTGATGTGGGCTTGATTGCTTATGAATCTTCAGAAGAGTCGGGCCTGATCATCGACGAAGATGTGTATCTTGAGATCGTGCTTCCGGGAACAGGGGATGTGTTACCGGATGGGGAAGTGGGAGAGGTGGTGGTCACTGCACTGAATCCGGATTATCCATTGATTCGTTTTGCGACCGGAGATCTTTCAACAATTCTGCCAGGCAAAAGCCCTTGTGGTAGAACCAACCGCCGTATCAAAGGGTGGATGGGGCGGGCCGATCAAACAGTCAAGGTTCGTGGAATGTTTGTGCATCCGTCTCAAGTCAATCGGGTTACGAGACGCCATCCGGAAATCCGGCATTATCGATTGGTCGTGGAGTCCGAGAATCAGGCCGATAAAATGACATTGCATTGTGAATGCGAGGAACTGGCCAAAGAGCTTGCCAAAGCGGTCGAGACGACCATACGCGATATTTGCAAACTCCGAGGGGAGGTGGAACTGGTTCCATTGAATTCACTGCCACATGATGGGATTGTCATTGAGGACAAACGCAGCTATTGAGGTCGAAATCGCAGCCGATTGGCTCGGGATGACAGGAAATTTCCTTCCCCTGGAATGCTGATGCGATTGGCATTCGGATGGACCATGGCGGCCATACAACACCATAGGGTGATTTTGGATGGCTACACCTTCTGATCAACCGCCCCTGGACGGCTTGCGCGTACTGGACTTGAGTCAATACTTGCCAGGCCCATATGCAACCCGACTGCTTTGTGACCTGGGCGCAGAAGTGATCAAGATTGAACCCCCGCAAGGGGATCCTCTTCGCAAGATGTTCGGTGCGTCGCCCGGCACGGATTCGCCGGCATACTGCCTGTTGAATCGGAGCAAAACGATAGCGCGTTTGAACCTGAAAGAGGATGGCATCATGGAACGACTGCAGCCACTGATCACGGATGCTGATGTCATGCTGGAATCTTTCCGGCCGGGTGTAATGGAACGGTTGGGATTGGGATATTCCGGTGTGAGTCAATTCCATGACAAACTGGTGTATTGTTCTCTATCCGGTTATGGGCAGGATGGGCCTATGCGTTCTATGGCCGGGCATGACATCAATTATTGCGCTGCGGCTGGCATGTACAGTTATGGCAATGATGAGAGTCCACCCTTTCCCTTGGTGGCTGATCATGGCGGTGCGTTGAATGCGGTCAGCGTCATCCTCGCCGCCTTATACCGTCGCACATTGCGTGGCAAGGGTGCCCGATTGGATGTTTCCCTGTATGAGTCCGTACTGTCCTATCAGTATCCTGCTACCGCCGTGACCGACAAGCAAAACCCGGAACTCAGATTGCTCACCGGAGAGGCTGCTTGTTACAATTTCTTTCGGACAAGGGATCGCCGGGTCGTGACATTGGGTGCGCTGGAGCCGGGTTTTTGGCAGAACTTCTGCCATGCCATGGAAAAACCCGAATGGGTGAATCGACAATATGATCCGTTACCGCAAACTGACTTGATCAAGGAAGTCCGGGAAGCAATCGGTAACTTGACCTTTCGACAGTTGTCGACAGTGCTTGATGGAGTGGACTGCTGTTTCGAGCCCGTTTCCCGACCGGAAGAAATCTATGCACATCGTCAAACTCAATTCCGCGAACTGTTTGCCGTAGACAAGCTGGCCTACCCGGCAAAAATCGACGGCCATCAACTCGTATCAGGATATCCTATGCAGGACCTTCCGGTCGGTGTTCTGCCACAGTGGACACATTTTTCATGAAACTACAGAAGCTGTCATTCGAAACCATTCTAGTGGAATCTGATCAACGTGGGATTGTCACTCTGACACTCAATCGGCCTGAAAAGCATAATGCCATGAGTTCACGAATGATGGTGGAAATCCGTGAAGCAGTCCGTCAACTCGATACAGACTCTGGTGTGCGAGCCGTGATTTTGGCCGGTAGCGGGAAGAGTTTTTGCGCTGGTGCCGACCTCGACTGGATGCGCTCAAATTTTGCACGTTGCCGTAAAGAGCGCATTAAGGAAAGCGAGATGCTGAGTGAAATGTTATTGGCGATGGATACGCTGTCCAAACCATTGATCGCGAAAGTGCATGGACAAGCGTATGCTGGTGGTATCGGATTGATTGCGGTTTGTGACATTGCTATTGGTGTGCCGGAAGCAAGATTTTCCGTGACCGAAGTTCGACTGGGCCTTTCGCCGGCTAATATTTGCACTTACCTTATCGGTCGAATGGGTGTCCGCAATGCTCGGCGATTGTTTTTGAATGCTCATTTCTTCTGCGGACCGGAAGCCGTTCAATTTGGCTTGCTTGACAAAATAGTGCCTGAATCCGAGTTGGATGAGGCAGTCGAGTCCGAAGTCGTGGAACTTTTGGATTGTGCTCCTGGTGCAGTTGCGATGACCAAGAAACTGATTGCGCATGTCCACTGTCATGATGCCGAATCCAACCGCCAGTTTGCGGCAACCCTGCTTGCTGATTGTTGGGAAAGTGAAGAAGCTCAGGTCGCAATCGCTAATTTTTTTGATCGAAAACCATCACCCTGGGCGCACAAACCATTGCAACCCAGCAGCTCGCAGAAATAGAGAACAGTCAAGTCAGCGATTTCGGGAATTTCTCGCTCAAACTATACCGCTGCAAGTACCTTCATCAGTCGCCAGCGCGTGCTGCTCAATGATGATTTCGTGTGTATCATCAAACCGATCATGTGGACTCGGACTGACCATATGCCAGACGCTTGAGCCACTCTTTTCAGATGCGCCACCGTCGATTGGGTAGCCTTCGTCCGCAAGGCTGTTTCTGCCGATAGGGTATACTTGATGCCGATAATTTTCAGCGAAAACCTTGTGGAGTAACCAACCCAAGGAACTCACCCCAGTACCATATGAGCGCATTGCGCCGCTGCTGCCAAAGCAGCGCCAGCCGATGGCCTCGCCAAACCGCGACCTGCCGCAGGCCACGGCCTGCGAACTGCTTGAATCCCAAGTAGTGGTGACGGTCCATCAACGCATCCCAACGCCGGCGCTCGTCTGCCCGTACCGGACGCACTTCCATCTCCCGAGTTTGCACTGCGGATGGGTCAAAATCTTCGGTCATGGTCGGCATGATAGACCATCGCAGCAAAAAAATCAGTCTGATCACATGCAGTCGACCATTGAATCGCTTCTGGCTAGCGTGAAATGGCCCCGGCTGTCACTCCCATTCACTTTTCGCCCTCCAACCCCGGGCGGCTCCCGCACCTTGTAGCCGCGGAGATTGAGCATCAGGAGCGGAATCTGCGACTGCTGGACGAACAGGGGATGGCGGATGAGGAACCCACGAAGACTGACACACACGGTATCACGGCACCGGGGCTATACCTCTCGCTCTCTTGCCTACCCTCAAAAATGCCGTGCAGGGCCTCTATGGAAGCCGGAAGCCGGCGATTTGCAGCCCCCGGTCAAATTATTTGCCCTCTCCTCTAAGGAAGAGGCGCGGGTGCCGCGGACAGGACAGGTAGGAGAGATGACAATCGAAAAGCCTCCGAGAAAAACTGTAACCCTACAGGCTACTCCTCCCCGGCGCTCGGTGATTGGCTTCGGATCAGACCGGTGGCACCGGCCAGCGGATCAGTATCCCGAGAACGGCGACAGCGAGCGTCATCATCCCGGCGAACGTCAGGATCAACCGCGTTTCATGTTTCGAGAACTCGGCCTTGAGTTCCGAGAAATCAGCCTTAAGTTGCGAGAAATCGGCTTTCGTCGCAACACCGCCCGTTATACCAGACCGTACTGCTTCCGTGATCGCTTCAGCTTGATCGGAACTGAAACCACCCTTGGCCTCAAGTTGGCGGGTCACGATCAAAAGTATCAAAGACGGCTTCTGCCATGGTGGGATCTCATGATTGTCGTCTGTTGTTTTAATCTAAGTCTTCAACCGCTCTGGGTCAACAAGGTCGTCACAGAACGGGTTCGACGAGACAATATGGTCGCTCGGCGGGTTCACCCGCGCTGGATCCAACATGACGGTGCAGCACCTTGCTGATGTACGCTGCCATGTTTACGGCCAGGGTGGTTTTCCCGACCCCGCCCTTGATACTGCCGATTGTTAATATCATATGATGTATGAATGCATGATATTTTTATCATATGGTACCATATCTTGCTTGTCCTGCTAGAGGTCAGGACTTATTCGACAGTGATCCTCAAGGTGTTCCCGGTTGCAGCAGCCGATAGATACTTGCCCGGCTCATCCCGTATTTCTCCATCAGGTCCCGAATCCGGACGCCGGCGGCCCACTCGCGGCGCAACTCATCGACCTGGTCTGCCGTCAGCTTGAGGGGCGGACCGAAGCGCACCCCTTCGGCCCGGGCCCGTGCGATTCCTTCCGCTTGGCGCTCTTTCCGGAGATGAATCTCGAACTCCGCGACCGCGGCCAGAATCCCGAACACCAGCTTGCCAGCCGAAGTCGTGGTGTCGATGGCCTGATCCAGCACGACGAAACCGACCTGGTTCTCCTGCAACTCGGCCAGGATCCGGTGCAGATCCAGGGTGGATCGAGCCAGCCGGTCGAGACGGGTGATTACCAGGATGCCGCCGCGGCGGACATAGCGGAGACATTCCTTCAGTGCCGGTCTGGTCGCGCTCCGGCCGGAGGACTGCTCGCGGAAGATCTCGTCACAGCCGTATTCCTGCAGCCGGTCAAGCTGCACATCCAGGTTCTGCCCGATGGAACTGACCCGGGCATATCCCACGGTTGCCATGTCTCAAAACGTCTTGGGTTATCGAGACCGCCATTATAGGACGACTTGGGAGACACCCCAATCCGGGCTTTCGGGGCCGTCGCGGGAAGTACACCACAGAAGACAGAAGGATATGGTTTCAGCATGAATGGTACAAACCAGCAACTGCGGCACCCCCGACGACCCGGGCAAACTGCTATACTATCGAGATGGCTGAACCTACCCATCACGAACTGTCGGAACGGCTGGCCGTTCTGGAGGAACGCATGAATACCAAAGCTGCCGAAAGCGAATCCGCCCTGGATCGGTTGCGGGCGGACATGGCCGGCTGGAAAACTGACATGGCCCAGCGGGAGATCGAAGCCGGGAAGCGGGAAAACCGGCTGCGGGCGGACATGGCCCAGCGGGATATCGAAGCCGGGAAGCGGGAAAACCGGCTGCTTCTCGCGATACTCGGCGGCCTTGCAGTGGCCACTGCGGTTCTGGGCTTGCTGATCACCGCACAGTAAAGGACCACTCCAGCGGGTGCCCGTGCCGTGCCCATCAGCCCCAGGACAATCGTTGCCGGCTCTGCCCCAGTATCCGCGACGCCCGATTCGCAATTCCCGACGCTGCTGGCGGCACTGCACCGAGCGGTGCCGCACCGCCAGCCAATGGCCTTGCCAACCCGCGATCACGGCTGGGGCAGTACAGTGCGCCGAAGGTCTCGTTGAATCGTGGACAGTCCAGGGCCCCAGCCAGGCGGCCCCGTTCATGGTGTGGATCGAGCAGGTTTTCTAGGCGAACGATCTTGAGGATCCGTAAAGGCAGGCAGTCAGGGGCGCACGTTACTGGCAGAACTGGCAAGGAACGGAGCGTGAATGAGACCAGATCCGGCCATTCGGGCCCATACCTTCAGGAAATATCTTCTACTATATTCAGATAGTTATGACTGCATTTTGGGTTTTCCAGAGCCGACTGTATATGCTACGCATGCATTGCATTTTTGAATCAAGTGCACTGGTAACCCTCATCCAGTTTGATACCAGCAAGGTCCTCCGCTCTCAACCGGTAGCGGATTACGTTTCCCTCATGCAACCCTCGAAACTCTTTGCCCACATAGTCAAGCACCTGCTCAAAGTCTGATTCGAGAATGCCTGCTTCAATCGCCATAGTCCTGATTACGTCTCTGTGTAACCCCCGACATTCGAGCACACTATACCGTATAGCCCTGTGTACGAAATTACGATAGACGAGAGCCGCCTTATCAGGAGATTCCACTTCAGCACGCAATACTTTGTAGTTGGCAGACGAGGCAATGTAGGCGTCAATATAAGCTTCGCGAAACAAAGAGACATTATTCAGTTCGTAAATGCCAATCAAGCCATCGAGATAAGTTGCGTCATCCATAGTGAGAAATGACATAGGCGCAAGGCCTGCTTTCAAGAGCGGAATGTTGGAAGCAATGCGCGAAGTTCGCTTGTTGATGTCATCAAAGGCCTGCAAATAAGGAATGTGGACAAGCAGGAAGAAGGATTGTTCGAAAGGATCAATAATCGCCGCTGCCTTCTCGATAAGAATGTTGAATTCTTCCTCCACAGCAATGGGATCATCCAGAGGACTATAGCTTGAATGAGAAATGCCAACTGGCATGCGCCTCAATCTGCCAGACATGGCCGGATCAATGAGAAGACCCTCCGACAACAGGGCATGGATACTGCAGATATCTAACCGATTGATCGCAATGCCTATGAGATGATCGACAACATATTCAATTGCTTTCTTATGGTTGAGAATCATGATCGCTTCTTTGCGCGTCTTGCCTGGAGCTTCCTGTCCAAAGTGGACCAGTTGTTTGGTCTCTAGGATATTGTAGGTGTTTCCTTCCATGCGTGAAGAAGCCCAGGACAGATCAACAAGGAGCCGTTCCAGGATGCGCCGCGCATATGTTCCAGCTTGTATAGGTGGTACCAGTCTTCCTACTTCATAAAGACGTTGTTTGTCTTCCTTGTTGAGATAGGAATTTTCATTAGGGATGTAGTGGTCGATAAAGCCCTTCCGGTAGACGATAGACGGTCGCTGAATGTAAGGTGTTTTCAGATGTTCCCGCACTACGCTTGCGCCGGCCAGACGATATGCCGTAGCCCGCCCTTTGCCCGACACTTCGAGGCGGTCTTCATTGATCAGCCGCTTGAGAGCACGCCAGATCGTTGATGAACTGGACTTTGGTGTCACATTACGACGTATATCCTCTTTTCCGGCACCCGGATGGGATGCGATATAGCCAAGCACAGCTTGATCAAAGGGTGTCATGAAACGATTTTTTTAAAAAGTGAGACGATTATATATCTGATATTAATCATAATTAATATGATTTCTCAAAATCATTTCATATATTATGAAACGATTCCAAGCTTCGCTTGCCTCGAGGATTTGATTGTGCATCAGCAGTCCTGATTTTAGGGAATTCCCTTGAATTGTCCTGACCTTCCTACTTGTCTTCATCTGGAGGATATCTGCGATGGTCACAACCATTTGGTAATACCCGTCTTTATAGGCGGTCGGTGATCGTTGAGTGGGGCAGGGTGGGACTTGCCTAGCCCTGACAATCGAAGCTACCTTCCAAATGGTTTCGTCTGCTTTTTCCTCATGCTGCTCGTCACGGTAAAACCAGAAATAGATAATTTGGGGTCAGGAGAAATCGCAATCATAACAAACAGGAAAGCCCTCATTGTTCCAGTCAAACGTAACCTCGTTTTCAATCCGTAATATCGACACCAGATACACTTATGAAAACGACGGCGGCTGGATGTTCTGGGAGCGATGTTGACGAAAATATAGTCCAGCTCCCAAGAGGAGATAGCAAACGGCCAGATACCCCGGTAATCCCCATAAGGAGGAAAAGGCCATAGCCCAGCCTCCAGAAACGGAACCGAGAAAAGCTCCCATTCCCCATACGGCAGCAAAGGATGCAGCACCATTCACCAGTTGCGTCCCACTGAATCGATCACCCAGGTCGGCCAATGCAACGGTGTATACCCCGTAGCCAAAAGCACCAATCAAAATGACGGTTCCCCACCTCCATGGAGTACCAATGACGAAGGGCAGAAGGGACATGAATAGTGCCGCCATGATGGCACAACCCATCATAACCATTCGTTTGGGAATGCGGTCTGCCAGCCAGCCAATTGGAAATTGCATGACAATGTTCCCGACGATCATCGTACTGAGCAAGTAAGCCGATTCACTGAGTGCAAGGCCATTATAGATCCCATACACCGGCAGCAGTGCCAATGTGGCGGCATCAAAAATAGCGAACACAAGGACGCAGAACAAGAGCAAAGGTGCCTTGGGAGCAAACTCCAATAGGCCCGATGGGACGCTTTCATCCGGCTTCGTGATGGCCTCATCTCGAATGAGGCAGAGCGGAATCATGCCGATGAGCAACGCTGCGGTACCGATCAGGAACGGCACCCATCCGGTGACCCCGACAACACCTATGATTAATGGTCCCACCCCAAAGCTCGCGGAAAGAATGCTACTGTAAATCGCCACGACTCGGCCACGAGCATTATCAGAAGAATATCGAACAATCCACGCTTCACTGAGCGACCACAGTACAGCAGTAGACGCACCCTGGATAAATCGCAAGATGAACCAAGATTCCAGACTAGAAAAAATCTTCAATGCTGGTAAGCAAAGGGTCGTTAGGACAGCTGCGGTGATCGCCACCTGTCGACTACCGAAGCGCTTGGAAAGAGCGGGAATAAAGGGAGAAAATGCAATAATTCCAAGGGTGCCCATGGAGGTATTAAGCCCAATCATAGTAGAGGAAGTACCACGGGATTCGAGCAGCAAGGACAACAGAGGGAACGTCATCCCAAACGACAAACCAAATACGGCTATTGCCGCGCAGGCAGCGATCAAGTTTCGATGATTCGATGTCATGTGGGAAAGAAAGGGCAATATCCGACAAGTATGATCAGTGCTGTGAAGCGTTTCTTTGCATCGATACTCTCCGGCGAGAAGAGTACCATTCCACCCCAGTGGAGAGGCATGTTGCAGATGATGGTCAGGAACCTCTAAACCAGCATGCCGGTGCTTTCTTACAGCACGATTGAGTTGATCGGTATTCCAGCAGTAAATAATTGCGGCGAGAAGATTAAGGGCGACAATTCGACAGTGCGGTCCTTCGCCAGTGTGGTTACGGGTTTCTCCCGGGCGACCCATGGGAGTTTTTTCTTTGATTTTCCGAGTTGTACCTGTACTTTCGTCCACACACTGGCAACCTGCACCTTTCCAATTGGCAGCATCAGGTCAAATCGGGACTGTACCTGATCACTCTCTCATCAGCACTGGGCAGGAAGCAGGCAATAACTGGACTTTCCCATTCTCCTACCCAGAATTTTGTAGGATCTTCATTTGCATCGGAAGTGATCAAGAGCACTTGGGGCAGTTTCGGTTCAAGGCCAGTGATTCCCGGACCTCTGCATAAAATCGATCATCCAATGGCTTATCCAGCGATCAGGGATCTCCCGTGTAGAAATCTGGCCACTTTACCCTCACCACTTCCTGATGACTGGACAGGGAATGACACTGATTGAGAATGGGTGGGGGAGGGGGTGTGGACAAGCTTTGACGATGCTTCTCCAGAGTGGCATGCATACTTTGATATGCAGTAGTGGCGATAGGACTAAGCAGTTCCATCAAATGTGTACAGCTGTCACTCATGGCAATTTTCTGTCGGGCCTCCTTTTGCCAACCGGGACCGATACGCAGTCCTTCCAGTCGTTTCATGTTACTTTCCACCTCTCGGCAGATTTTGAAAGGAGTTGTATCCATGGACACATCCACCCGATGAATCAGGAAATCAAGGTCCAGGGTGATGCGCAAGCTGAACTGATGGATGGGTTCATTGGCAGGAATGCCATTTTTTTCGTGATTGGGAAACCAGTACGGTTTCGTATCAAGCAAATGAGCTTCCACTTCCCATAGTCCGTCAGAACGCTCATAGCCCTGCAGAACCAGCTGTCGTGTGTGGTGAAGCGTACGACTGGATGAATCGGGTAGAGGCATAAATGATTCCCGGTGATGAGTTCCCCCCAAAAAAATCCAACCGGTCCGAAAACTCCATTCAGAGTTTATGCGGGGCCGTTATGAACCCTCAGTCTTCAGGACGGATAATCAATGGAATCGTTCGACTGCCAGGGCGGTTGCTTCCCCGCCACCGATACATATACCGGCCATCCCGAATCTGCTATCCTTGGCTTTCATAGCATTGAGCAGCGTGACTAGTATACGTGCTCCTGAGGCTCCAATGGGATGACCTAACGCACACGCACCGCCAAAGACATTGACTTGGGTGGGTTGTAGCTCCAGTTCATGAATGGCTGCCATTGTCACAACTGCGAAGGCTTCATTGATTTCATATAAATCAATATCTTCAGTAGTTTTCTCAATATTTCTGAGGCATTTTCGAATCGCATGCACCGGTGCTGTTGTAAACCAGTTCGGTTCTTGCGCGTATGTAGCATGTGACAAGATACGCGCGATTGGGGTAATGTTCCGTCGGTCCGCTTCCGACTCTCTCATCAGGACAAGAGCCGCAGCACCGTCGGAAATGGAACTGGAATTGGCGGCCGTAACGGTCCCCTCTGCACGAAATGCCGCTTTCAGTTTGGGAATCTTTTCGATTGTCACCTGAAAAGGAGTTTCATCTTTTGTGACCATGCAACTATGACTGCGTTGGGACACTTCGACTGCGGCAAGTTCGGCTTCAAAATGTCCCTCGTTGCAGGCAGCTTGTGCTCGTTGTAGGGATTGGATGGCGAAGTCGTCTTGTGCTTCACGACTGAACTGGAATTTGTCCGCGCAGTCCTCTGCGAACAAGCCCATCAAGCGCCCTTGGTCATAGGCATCTTCGAGACCATCAAGAAACATGTGGTCTACCATGACTTTATGCCCCATCCGTAAGCCTTGCCTGGCTTTAGGAAGTAAATAGGGGGCATTTGACATACTTTCCATGCCTCCCGCCACAAGAATCGACCCATTGCCTGCTCTCAACAGGTCATGCGCTAGCATGACCGATTTCATCCCAGAACCACACATCTTATTGATGGTGGTGCAACCGATAGAAAGGGGGAGTCCGGCCCCGAGGGCCGCTTGACGGGCGGGGGCTTGTCCCTGTCCAGCCGAGAGTACATTCCCCATAATAACCTCATCGACTTCTTTTCTATCCAGACCGGCACGTTGCACGGCTTCACGAATCGCTACGGCACCCAATTCCGCGGCAGCGGTATTCGACAGAATACCCTGAAAGCTTCCGATCGGAGTTCGGGCGGAGGAGACAATCACAATGGAATCTGTCATTTGTAAACGATATGAGATCGGTTTGTGACTATGCAAGATTGCAATCCAATCCTTTATGTGTATTCCAGGTGCTCGGCAATTTCCCCCAATTCGGAAACTGTTTGAGTCGGAAGGAATTCCCAAGGATCAAAATGGGTAGCGGGGTGTCGCTGTATCCAGAACGCTTTCAGGCCGGCGGCAATCGCTCCACAGACATCAAAACCATTGCTGGAAACCAGCCATGTGTCAGAGGCAGCCGAGTCACCTCTCTCCACCATATAGTGGTAGAGAAGAGGATTTGGCTTGAACGACTGCTTGTCGTCGACACTGACGATACCATCCAGGTAATCCATGAGACCGGCATTTTTTAACAATGTCTCCACATCCGAGGATAGCCCGTTCGAAAAGGCAAACATTCTGATTTGGGGCCTTTGTAACGATGCAAGCCCGTCCCGCACATCATCAAAAGGGGGCAATTCCAGGTAAAGTGCCATGAGGCTGTCTTTTTCAGGGGTGCTGAGGCCGCACTGTAATTCGCTACAAGTCCAGTCGAGTGCCTGACGAGTGCACACTCGAAAATTACGGTATTCCTCCATTAATCCATAGCGCCAGGTATATTCCAGTTGCTTGGCGCGCCATCGGGTGGAGAATTCTTCTGCTCGGTCGCCGACCCACTCGGACAACCGGGTCTGCACTCCGGCAGTGTCAATCAGTGTACCGTACACATCGAACGCCAAGGTGGTCATATTGATTCTTTGATTCTGTGTGGAGTGGGATTAGTGGCATAGCAGGGGCAGGGTAGTGATCACGCGTACCAGGTCATTCTGTTTCAACCGGTTATGGAGGTTTGGGTGATCTTTGGAAATGACAATAATTAGCAGTCCATCAATGAAGGTCGGCGTAATCGAGACGATGCCATCCTCTGATTCCAGGATTCGGGATAACGCATCCGTATTGGTTGTTGAAACATAATACGAAGTATCCCCGGTAGTCCAGTTCGCACGGACATTGTACTGATTGAGATAGGCCAGACGAAAAGCATCAATGACCCACTGGCCTCCGCCCTTGGCAAGAAACCCACCGGACAAGCCAACCAGAAAAAATCCCAGCGCGAGCAGTACCCATTGCGCACTGTGAAGTTTTTGGGATCGACCTCCAAAGATATCCCGAAATTGAAAAATCCTGATCATCAATTAGGCCTATTTCAATGAAGCAGAGGATGACATTTTTGCCATGACTGGAGGGGCTTGCGTAACCGAGTGAATTTCAGGCATGGATACTTGCGAGCATTGTATCAAATTCGACTGAAGCCCCGAACGTGGTGTTCTCTACATGTGGTCCCTGATTCGGATATTTTAACTTCGCATAATGAATATTATGTTAAATTTAATGGCTAGGCGAACCACGCCTGTGGTGAATTTCAGCAGTATGTCATACAGTTCCCCGGTAATTACGGAACCAACGACATTTCATTGACAACAGTACAGTGGCCCTAATCTCCGCTTAATGATTTCGGTCGTATTTGGAATTCTTTCCCTCCCTGAAATTCACCCCTTGAAAGAGCTCCGACTCCAGGAGGCCAAAAGCGACGTTTTTGGGTCAAGTCATTCCACCGATCTCAGTTTTGCGGGGTAAGCATATCCGTTGATGTGCAAATATTCGCAGCTGAAAAAATCGCCCCTGTCGCTGTGTTGCTGCATGATGTGCCATCCCAAGAGACATACATGCCGCTCACTATGACAGGCTTGCGTTCCCTGCCAGGCTTCCATAACCATTCCCTTTTCCATGTCGTAGCCCAGTCATGTGCTCCTTGCAATGGCATATACCCGTTAAAACCAATGTGGTATGGCATATCGCGAGAGATCGGGTTCTATTCATGGTGGGTATATCCCGACAAAGATAGGATTTTGAGTTTCGCTCTTATGCACAAAGGGTTTGACCTTATTTTGAGTCACCTGGGATCGAAACTCTTTCAGATCCTGGGTTTCAGGGGAATTCCAATGCTGTCCTGGAGCGTTTCATCGGAGAAATCGCATTCACCGAGCAGGTTTACGGGGTCATAACAAGGGAGATGGCAGATGGAGGCGTAGACTGATATGCTTGCAAAAATATAGTGATCTTGGTTATATTTTGCTTGATCATGAATATCATGCTTATAAATCGGAGATAACTATGCCAAAAACCTTGCAGCGAATTGCCCTGACCCCGGAGGAAATTGCCGATTTCCCAGTCGCATTGCGCCAAAAAATCGGTGCCGCCTTCATGCCCGCCGATAAACCGAACGGGGTTTGGATCCTTGTCGGTGTACCGTCAGCACCTGTGGCCCGGCTCGTCGAGCGTACGTTGGGCCGGTTACCCGCAGTGGTCGAGGCTCGGCCCGGTGCTATCAGGGAACGCCATATTGACCAGCTTCTCGAAATCGTTGCTGATGATATACCGTCCGCGACTACTGAAGCCGAAATTGATCTCGAAACCCAAAACGCACAAATGAGGGCGGCATATTTGGCGGAAGTCACTCTCCTGACGGCTGCTCAGGTGCGTGAACAGTCTGGTCTCAATCCTCATAACAAAAGTGAACCGGCTTCGCGCTGGAAACGGGAAAAGAAAATATTCGGTGTCCGCAAAGGAGTGACCTATCTCTATCCGGCCTTTCAGTTTGAAAACGGCGAGCCTCGACCCGTCATCCGCAAAATTCTTGCTGAAATCGCCGATAGGTTTACTCCATGGCAGATCGCGTTCTGGTTTCAAAGCGGGAATGGCTGGTTGGACGGAGAAGAGCCGCAAAACTGCCTCCATCGAATCGAAGAAGTGGCCACGGCGGCAAAGCGCTTTGCCAAACCGACTATCGGCTAAAGTGCAGATGCCCATAAGAAAGCCGGGCAATATGCTCAGCATGCCCAATACTGTAGTCTTGAAAAAGGGCACAGTATTGGAACGTATCCATAGCCGTAATTTTGTAGCGAACAGCTTTAACCCATGTCAGGGCAGTCCGACCCGCTTTGCGCCGATCAAGGACGGGAACGGACAATGCGTTCCCTCGCTCTATGCAGGTGAAACTTTCGAAGCCGCTGTCTTCGAAACGATCTTCCATGACGTCCCCGCCAAAGCCAAACGAAAACGAGTCCCCGGGAACAAGGTAGAAGACAGCGCACAGGGACGGCTTGAGGTGGTTCGTGACCTGACGCTCGTCTCTTTACGTGAGCCAGACCTCAAGTGCTGGCACATCAAGCGTAGCCAACTCATTGCTACAACTCCAAAACACTACGCAGATACTGCCAAATGGGCTGCGGCCATCCATCTCCAGTTCACGAATGCGGAAGGGCTGGAATGGACATCCCATCAATGTGATCCTGCTACGGCCTATCTGTTTTTTGGAGACCGTGTCCAACCCGTCGATTTCAAAGTGATATATGTCCGGGACGGGCTGAACGACCCAAGCTTTTTCCATGACGTCATGGAGGTCGGAAATCGAAGCCATATCCGGATTACCGTATAAGACGAATTACGCCTGTGGCGGATTTCAACTGTATGTCATACAGTTCCCTGATAATTGCGGAATCAACCACATTGCATTGACAACAGTACAGTGCCCCTGAATCTTGGTATCAATGGCTTCGGCCGTATTGGCAGACTCGTTTTTCGCATCGCCATGGAAAGCGAGGGCCTTCATGTCATTCTGCTCAATGATCCGGCCAGCAACACGAAAACCTTCCCGAAAATGGCACCTCCAAGAGATCGACTGGTCTCCTTGTGATGTGGTAATTGAAGCCTCTGGCCAATTCCGATCTGTTGCCGCCCTGCAACCCTATCGTGACCAGGAAGTGCCTAGGTGGTCGTTTCCGTCCCGGTTGCGGACCACGAGGTGCTGAACGTGGTGATGGGCGTGAATCAGGAATGGTACTGTCCTGAGCGCCATGATATTTTGACTTTATATTATTTTATTAACAATTATTTATAACTAATTATAAAAGTGATTTATGATAATTTGGGAATTCTCCATGGAAGTATGACTACGATTTACGATCTCACCAACAAACAACGGATATTGGATGCTCCCCACTCTGATTTGCGCAGAGCTCGAGCCTGTGGAATGAGCCTTATTCCGACCACGACCGGTTCTGCAAGGTGATTGCCCAGATTTTTCCGGAGTTGCAAGGGAAACGGAATGGTCATGCAGTTCGGGTCCCACTGGCAAACGCTTCGTTGGTCGATTTTGTGCTGGAGGTCGCAACCACCGACCGCTGTGGAAGAAGTGAATGCCCTACTCCGGTCAGCGGCGGAAGGCCCCCAGCTGAGCATACTGGGATATGAAGAGCGTCCCCTTGTTTCGGTTGATTATCAAACGGACCCACGGTCGAGTATCATTGATGCGCTCTCCACCATGGTGATTGACCATACCCAGGTCAAACTGTATGCCTGATACGACAATGAGTGGAGCTATGCCAATAATGAGTGGAGCTATGCCAATCGAATCGTCTAACTCGCTCGGTTGGTGGCTGGCCGGCCAGAGTTTCGTATGAAATAAAGGGTTATGAGTGCTTCCATACCCAACATGCAAACTCGACAGTATCTGGTCATAACCGGGAACTGTTGGGCCTTTACTCTCACGGATGGAGCACTCTGGATGTTGGTCGTATTGTATTTTCACCAACTTGGTTATGCGCCATTGGAAATCGCACTACTTTTCCTGTTCTACGAATTTTTCGGCATGGTGACCAATTTGGTAGGTAGATGGATAGGAGCAAGGATTGGTCTCAACCGGACGATGAACATTGGCCTCCTACTCCCCGCCCCTTCCCTGACAGTTCTATGGGTAATGGCTGCACAGGCATTGTCCGGAATTGCCAAAGACCTCAATAAGATGAGCGCAAAGAGTTCGGTCAAAATGTTTGTGCCGGAAAATGCGTCTGACAAGCTGTACCATTGGGGGACCATTCTGACCGGCTCAAAAAATGCACTCAGAGGAGTGGGCTTTTTCCCCCTTTTCCAGTGTGAGGTGCAACATCCTGTAAGCCGCTGGCTGGTGAGCTGAAAAGTTGCTTGCGGTGGGCCAGATGATGGCCAACCATCTCGGTTGATCACGAACGGAGGATTGTCATGCCCGTAGGTTACCACCCCCTGACCCATGCCGAACGATGCCAGATTCATGCCCTTTTGCATCGGGGGTGGTCGAAACGGGAGATGGCCCGCGACCTCGGACGGGCTCCCGCGACGATCTCGCGCGAGACCTCGCGCCACCGTGGTCAGCGAGGCGACCGCCAGGCCACGGCTCGGCGTCAGGAAGCGTCGGCGGTGCCCCGGAAGAGGACCCCCGAGCGCTGGGCGGTGGTCGAGGACCGGCTGCAGGAAGGCTGGAGCCCGGAGCAGATCTCGGGCCGGTACCGGCAGCAGGGTGAAGGGATGGCGGGCAAGGAGTGGATCTACCCGCAGGTGCGGGCCGACCGGCAGGCCGGAGGGACGCGGTACCGGTGCCGGCGACGTCGGGGCCAGCAGCCGAACGGGCGCGGCGGCCGTCCTGCCGGACGCGGCCACATTCCCGATCGGGTCGACCTTGCGGAGCGACCTTCGGTGGTGGCGGAGAAGAGCCGGATCGGCGATTGGGAGCGGGAACCGATCCTTGGCGCGAGACCCCGGGGCGCCCTGGTATCGGCCGTGGATCGGGGCTCGAAGTTTCCCTTTCTGGAGTGGGTGGAAGGCAAGACCGCGGCGGCAGTGACCGCGGCGCTCACCCGGCGTCTGGGGCCGATCCGGGACCAGGTCCACATCTGCACGGCGGATCACGGCAAGGAGTTCGCGAGGCATCGGGAGATCGCACCGAAGCTCGATGCGGGCTTCAACCTTTGCCACCCCCTACCACTCCTGGGAACGGGGCCGGAACGAGCATACCAACGGCCTGGTACGCCAGTACTTCCCGAACGGGACGGACTTCCGCCAGGTGACCCCTGCGCAGGTGCGGGCGGTGGCGGACCGACTCCACCGTCGGCTTCGGAAGGTCCTGGGGTACCGCACTCCGGCGGAGGTCTTTGCCCGTGGGTTGGCTCCCCCCTGACGCGGCCCACGGTCGCCCCTCGACCCCGGCACTCCGGGCCCTCTGGTGATCCACCGGAGCGGCTTCGCTCGGCCTCCAGCTCCGGAGCTCGCCCTTGTATTGGCCGATGGCTTCGGTCAGGATCGCCAGAAGTCGAGATGGCTGCCATCCGGGACCGAAAAGAAGTGCTCGCAGCGCGAATTTTTTGGTCGCCGCCGCGATCCCGGAATGAGGGCGTAGCCCGAAGGGAGGGATCGCGGCGCTGTTGCACTTCGGACTGGAACTGGGGTTTCTTGGAGCGATCCTACTCGGTGGGTTTGGGTTTCGGGGGGCTATCCTGATCATGACTATTGCACTTTCCCTAGTCTAGCTTTCGAACCTGATCCTGATGCAAAAAAAAGGGAATTACATACGAAAGTAACGAAACAGCCGGATCGGCTGCCAGCCGACCAGGGCCGAGATGAAGGAAAGGATCAAGGTTGACGTGCCCGGCCCGGCCGTTAGAAAGAAGATGGAGAGTTTCGGTAGCGGCCGGCTTGAAATTTCCCTTGCATTTTGCGGGTGAAGCTGGTTTAATCGCTGCGCGAACAACTTTAACCTTGGAGGCATGACCATGCGGAAGATTCCCCCCCCCCCCCCCCCATAAACGCCTGACGGCCCTCGTCGCCACACTGGCGGCACTGATCGCCTTGCCGATGACAACGCATGCGCAGATGGTTGGAAGTGGTGTCTGCCCGCCAAATAGAGGCACCATCAATGCCAACCGCATGACCATCACACCTGGTGACACGAAAACCTACCCCAGTTGGTTCACTCGCGCGACACCAGCGACGACAAGCAACGCAGTCACAGTGAGCGTAAGCGAATTGGGCCTGGATCAGGTGAACGCAGGCTACGTGAAGGCTGATGGCCAGACCGTCTTGGCGTTCGGCACCGCCACCAGTGCCTCGTACCTTCTCGGACTGGTCGATGGTGAAGGTAATTTGGCCCATAGCTTCTACAGTGTCCTGGGTTACAACACTCAGACCGTGCCGGCCCAAACGGTCACCTTTCAGAGCCTGCAAGCGAACACCCGTTACGCCGCAACGGTGTTTGTCGATGACGTCGAGGGGGAAACTGACCCAACTCGCCTCCCGGTTGTTGCCAAGCGTCCCATCGTCAGAAACTGCGTCCAGACGGCGTCCTGACTCGCCGGGTTCATGGCCCGCCCACGCCGATGGTGAAAGGTCTGGTGCCGGTGCCACGCCTGACCTTGGCGGTGGGGCCACCGTGCAAGCGGGCTTCGGCAAGGACCCGACCAAGGCCAGCGTTGGCTTGGTCATGAGTTTCTGACAGGGTCAGATTCAGACACACGCACACGGCCGACTATCGGACCGCCCCCGTGCGGCCGCGGTCGGGCCGGCCCGCAACTCGTCTTGCACAAGACCGTTTGCCGACTAAGTTCCCACTCCGTTTACCCTTCGTGACGGCTTTTTCAGGGGATATCTAAGTGACCATTTTCTTAATTTATCTCATATAATCAATGATATAATATAT
The DNA here is from genome assembly GCA_965221795.1 of Candidatus Poriferihabitaceae bacterium. Classification (GTDB taxonomy): domain Bacteria; phylum Pseudomonadota; class Gammaproteobacteria; order Arenicellales; family Poriferihabitantaceae; genus VYFG01. The sequence goes on along the minus strand of OZ244914.1, from coordinate 3,532,790 downwards.
CTGCACCCATGGATAGCGTTTGAAGCATAAAAATCTGATTCTTATCAACTCCCCTTTTCCAGTTTGAGGTGCAACCCCCCGTAAGCCGCTGGCTTTTGAGCTGACAAGCCACTTGCAGTGGGCCAGAGGATGGCCAACCATCTCGGTTGATCCCGAACGGAGGATTGCCATGCCCGTAGGTTACCACCCTCGGACCGATGCCGAACGATGCCAGATTCACGCCCGGTTGCATCGGGGGTGGTCGAAACGCGAGATGGCCCGTGACCTCGGACCGGGATCTCGGGACGATCTCGCGCGAGACCTCGGGCCACGGTGGCCTGCGAGGCGACCGGCACCCACCGGCCGACCGCCAGGCCGTGGCCCGGCACCAGGACGCGTCGGCGGTGCCCCGGCAGAGGACCCCGGAGCGCTGGGCGGTGGTCGAGGACCGGCGGCCGGAAGGCTGGAGCCCGGAGCCGATCGCGGGCCGGGTTCGGTTGCCGGGGGAAGGGATGGCGGGGACAGAGTGGATCGATCCGCAGGTGCGGGCCGATCGGCCGGCCGGAGGGACCCGGTATCGGCACCGGCGCCATCGGGGCCAGAAGCCGAACGGGCGCGGCGGCCGCCATGCGGGTCGGGGTCACCTTCCCGATCGGGTCGACCTGGCGGAACGTCCGGCCGTGGTCGAGGAGAAGAGCCGGATGGGAGACGGGGAGCTCGACCCGATCATCGGTGCCCGGCACCGGGGGGCGCGGGTGTCGGCCGTCGATCGGGGCTCGAAGTTTCGGTTCCTGGAGTGGATCGAAGGCAAGACGGCCTCCGCCGTGACCGAAGCCATTACCCGGCGCATGAGGCCGGTTCGGGATCGGGTCCACCCCAGCACCGCCGACCACGGCCAGGAGTTCGCGAGACATCGCGGCGAAGCGCCCTGCGGGCTTTACCTTCGCTACCCCGTACCCTTCCCGGGAACGGGGCCTCAACGAGCATCCCAACGGCCGGGTGCACCAATCCTTCCCGAAGGGGACCGACTGCCGCCCGGTGACGGCAGCGCCGGTACGGGCGGTGGAGGACCGGCTCCACCGTCGGCCTCGGAAGGTCCTGGGATACCGCACCCCGGCAGAGGTCTTTGCCCGTGGGTTGGCTCCCCCCTGACGCGGCCCGCGGTTCCCCGTCGAACCCGGCACTATGGGCCCTCTGGTGATTCACCGGAGCGGCTTCGCTCGGCCTCCAGGTCCCGAGTTCGCCCTTGCATGGGTCAATGGCTTCGGTCAGGATCGCCGGCAGTCGAGATTGGTGCCATCCGGGGCCGAAAAACAGCGTTCGAAGCGCGAATTTTTCGGTCGCCGCCGCGATATCCCTCCCTTCGGGCTACGCCCTCATTCCGGGATCGCAGCGCGGTTGCACTTCGGACTGGATCCGGGGACTAATTTCATTTTTGGTTATTCAAGTATATAATCGACCTTGAAAAATCCCAAATTCATCGGTCACGATCTGAATATGCGGGAATATATTCCCTGAAAGTATGGATTCCAATGGCCGGATCTGGACTCATGGACGCTCCCTTCCTTGCCATTTCCGATGACCACCTGCGCCCCAGACCCTGTGCGGGTACCGAATCCCACGATCGGTTCCGAAATCGCCTGGAAAATCGGCTGGATCCGCGCCATGCGCGGGTTCGCCGGGCCGGGACCCGGAACGGGTCCCGATTCGACGAGACCTTCGGTGTGCGGTACGGCCCCGACCGTGGTAGTCCCGGCCAGCCCATGCGTTGGATGGTCGAGCGGGAGTCTCTGCAGCCGGTGCCCCCACCCTCGGACGAGGCGGGCGAACCGGGTTGCCCCTGCCCGGCCACGGCACCGGATGAACCGTCCGGTCAAGCGTCATCGGGAGCGGGGGTTTGCGGACGAACGGGCGATGGCCCGGCGGTTACTGGCGCCGGAGCAGAAGGGCCGGAACCCGCGGTACCGCCTGCAGGCCCCGGCCCTTCTGCACCGGAGCCACTTCCTCCTGGGCGGGATGGCGCGGGCGAGGCTACTGTATCCCGGTCCGGGCAGCGGCGAGGCCTCGTGAGCCGACGGCGGAAGCAGTGCCGGCGACGGCGGCAGGCGATGGAGCCCGTGATCGGGCATCGGCAATCGGCTGACCATCCGGGAAGGAATTGGCTCCGGGGAATGGCGGGCGACCTGCTCCGAGCTCCATCCTTCCTGCAACCGTTCTTCCGCGACCGCCCAGCGCTCGGGCGTCCTCTGCCGGGGCACCGCCGACGCTTCCTGACGCCGGGCCGTGGCCTGGAGGTCGGCCTGCGGGTGACGGTCGCCTCGCTGACCACGGTGGCGCGAGGTCTCCCGCGAGATCCCGTCCCAGATCGCGGGCCATCTCCCGTTTCGACCACCCCCGATGCAACCGGGCGTGAATCTGGCATCGTTCGGCAGGGGTCCGGTGGTGGTAGCCTACGGGCATGACCATTCTCCGTTGGTGGTAAACAGAGATGGTTGACCATCCTCTGACCCGCCGCAATCGGCTTGTCAGCTCACCAGCCAGCGGCTTACAGGGTGTTGCACCTCACACTGGAAAAGGGGCCCAAAAAAATCTTGGCAAGTCCAGTGGATAGCCGAAATTTACAGAAATCTTCTCCGAAAGCCGGCATATCAATCTCCTGTCCGGTGCCCGGCTTTTTCTGTTTGTGCAAGAGATGTCTGGTTCGTCGTAGCCCTGCCGGTATACCTTGTCGCCATTGGCAACTGAGACCATTGGCAGTTCGGAGGCTTTTTGGATTATGGGTTACGGCATTGTCCAATCAGTTGCACCCGCTATGGTGCGTAGCCGGGACGGTGCCCCACCACACGGCTTTCATGCGTCTATTTGGGCGGCCATACTGACACTGTTTCCACTGGCGATCTATGGGTCGTTGGCACTGGATTTCTACCCAATGTTGGGGCTGCTGGGAGGGCTGCTGATCTTTGGGGTTTGCTTTGCCCTGAATTCGTCTTGAGACAGCTACCTCATTGTCCACTATGCAACCCATGATGGCGTATCGCTGGACATCGGGTTCTATTATATGGCCAATGCCGCAGGAAGATTGTTCGGAACCGTCTTGTCTGGCTGGCTTTTTCAGGTTCACGGGATGGAAGCTTGTTTACTGGCTTCTACGATACTGATCGGACTGACCACAGTGATATCGGTTTTCTTGCCAAGAAAACCGGGAGCCTCGGTTCCCAGTATGGTGTGACCGGATGTCTATCCATATCGTGGGGGTCGGGCCCGGAAATATGCGGTCAACCATATCCCACTGACCAGGAACATAGCCGGGCAAATTACGATCAATGCTTCGGCCATGGTTACCCCGGGAATGAGGAGCGGTGTATATCCGCAAGGTTCATGAATTCTGAACAGCCAAGGCAGCCATTCTTCCAGTGCGAGCCATGCAGGCAATCCCGATTGCATTTGGCATTCGCCCAGTATCCAGCCACGCTCGGTACCCAAGAGTTGGTAGGATCTTTCCGCTAGCCATAACCAGATCAAAGCCGAGGTAAACAGGAAAATTCCATTTGTTCGCGTACGGAAAAGAAACACCCCGAACAGGCTGACCATCGCCAGAGCAAACAAGAGCATCCGGACATGGATGCAGAGAACGCATGGAAGTTGGTCCAGAACATATTGATAATAAAGAGCTACTCCTTGCAGCAACCAACAAAACAGAAACTGGAACAGCCACCAGAGTCGGGCAGTCGATTCTCCGTAGAATGAAGACATGGAAAGAAAGTGGGACCATTCGATGGGAATGTGCCATCAGACAACCGGACTCCCCAGGAGTTCGGGCAGAATGCTGTGGAGGACCTTTCGATTAGAGTTCCTGGATCGACTTCATGATTGCATCGATACCGGCATGACGCACATCCACGCCGAGTTTGATAAATACCAGATGACCAGCAATATTCTTGGCGTGGCCGCCGAATCGCTCCAAGGCTCGGATGCCGAGCACAATATCTACGAAATTGCCAACGTTTCGGGAATCTTCCAGGATAAACGTGCTTAAGTGTCTCAATATCGACTGTAGTTGGTCATCCAGTCGAAGACCCATATTGAGCACTTCCACGGCACCGTTGAGATCCAAATCATCAAACACGATCATGCTTTGCTCAAGCATTGTAGATACATAATCGGCTAACCTGTAGATATCGCGGAGGATGTCATCCGTCGGAGGACGGTGCGAGCCCTCATAAAACCGTATGGTGAGTCCTGCGATTTTACGTGCTTCATCGCCGGCTCGTTCCAACTCACCGACAATTTTACCAACCGCAATCAATTCACGCAGGTCCTTGGCAACCGGTGCACGCTTGGCGATGATGGTAATAATCTGGTCATCCGCATCAACATCCAGCCTGTTCAGCTTGGAATCATTGTTAATCACGGCATAGGCCCCTTCGGTATCTTCCGTTCGTAGGGTATCGACTGCATCCAGCAACTGAGAGATAGCAAGCGTACCCATCTCCACGACGATGCGATGCAATTGCTTCATTTCATCGTCGAAACGGGTAAAGATATGCCCTTCGCCTTGTATCGTAGTCATGATCGTATTTCGGTGGATTCGTCAATATCATCAGCCAAAACGACCCGTAATATATCCTTCCGTCAAACCGTGTACCGGTTTGGTAAAGATATCATTGGTCGGTCCGACTTCAACTAATTTACCAAGGTGGAAATAGGCGGTTCTCTGCGAAACTCTCGCCGCCTGCTGCATGGAGTGGGTAACAATGGCAATGGAATACTGTTGTTTTAACTCATCAATCAGATCTTCGATTTTTGCCGTTGCAATCGGGTCCAGGGCCGAACATGGTTCATCCATTAATATGAGTTCGGGGCTGATCGCGATCGCCCGTGCAATGCACAAACGCTGCTGTTGCCCTCCGGAGAGCCCGGTGCCCGGTTTGTCCAGCCGATCATTCACTTCATTCCAGAGACCCGCCCTTTTCAGGCTTTCTTCGACGACGTGATCCAATTCTGACTTCGTTCTTGCAAGGCCATGTAATTTCACTCCGTAGGCTACATTGTCATATACGGATTTGGGGAATGGATTGGGTTTCTGGAATACCATGCCAACCCGGGCTCGCAGCAATACGACATCCATGGCGCGTGCATAGATGTCTTCCCCCTCCAGTGCAATGTTTCCACTCACACGGCAAATATCAATCGTGTCGTTCATTCGATTCAAGCATCGGAGAAACGTGGATTTCCCACAACCGGATGGTCCGATCATGGCAATCACTTCATTGCGTCCGATGTCCACCGAAACGTTGAAAATGGCCTGTTTATCACCGTAATGGACATCCACGTTCCGGCATGTCATGGTTGGATTATCAACGGTTGCATAACCTACTGTGACGAAGTCAGGGTTACTTACAACGTCTTTTTCTAACAGTTTGGATGCGTCGCTTGTTACCTCTTGGTTCATGGATTCCACGTGATGAGAGTTTGCATTACCAGCGTTGTTCGAGCTTTCTCCGTAACAAGACAATAAATCCATTCAATGCGATCAGGAAGCCCAGCAGTACCAGAATGGCCGCCGACGTTCGCTCCACGAAGGCTCTTTCCGGACTATCGGACCATAGATAAATTTGTACCGGCAATGCTGTCCCCGGATCCATGGGTCCGCCGGGAATATCGACGATGAACGCAACCATTCCAATGACCAGGAGTGGAGCGGTTTCACCCAGTGCCTGCGCAAGACCAATGATGGAACCCGTTAGCATGCCCGGCATTGCCAGGGGAAGCACATGGTGCAGGACAGTCTGAATAGGAGAAGCGCCAATTCCCAAAGCCGCCTCCCGGATACTCGGTGGTACGGCCGCCAAGGCAGCGCGACTGGAAATAATGATAGTCGGTAGGGTCATCAATGAGAGCACCATGCCGCCAACCAGTGGTACGGACCTCGGCAAACCAAATGTATTCAGGAAAATGGCCAAGCCCAGCAATCCGAAAATGATCGAGGGGACCGCGGCAAGGTTATTGATATTGACTTCGATCAAATCGGTAACCCGGTTTTGGGGAGCAAATTCCTGTAGGTATATAGCAGCTGCTACTCCGACCGGAAATGCCAGCAACATACAGACCATAATGGTGAAAAATGATCCCATAATGGCCCCAAAAATTCCCGCCTGTTCCGGTTCTCGAGAATCGCCATGGGTGAAAAACGGATTGTTGAAACGCAACTCCACTCGGCCCTGCCCTACCCACTGATCAATCCAGCCGATTGCATTGTCTTTCAACCGTCGGTTGTCTTCTGGCAGATTGCGATCGATCCGGCCTTTCATAAAGACATCGACCTCGTCGTCTGCCAATAGCCAAATCGGCGTGACATGGCCAGCCATTTGGGGATTCTCCAGCAACACTTCCCGCAGTTCGTATTGTGCTCCATTGCTGATTAATCCATAGAGAGTACGTTTTTCCTTCCGTCCGGTGACTTCTGGGAATTCGGCGCGCAGGCTGGCTTTGATAATGCCGTCGAAGTTGGTGTTGGCAATCGATTCGGGCGTGATTTCACCGCCGAATTGTGCTGGTGTTAAATCCACGTTGAGCTGAATATAGGCTTGGGTAACGACTCGGTATCCATTCACGAAGGTGGTCACTAACAAAAATCCGAGAAACAGTACGCCGATCAGGATGGACAGACGACCATACCACTGGAATCGAGCCTCCCGGGCGTAGCGCTTGGCCAGCGTTGCTTCGACCCTCTCGCGTTGAGTGCTCATTCGTATTGCTCCTTGTATTTGCGCACTACATGCAAGGCAATAATATTCAGTAATAAAGTGATTACGAACAGCACCAAACCCAGAGCGAATGCAGCGAGCGTTTTGGGGCTGTCAAATTCCTGATCTCCTATCAGCAATGTGACAATCTGTACCGTGACCGTGGTTACTGATTCGAAAGGATTGGCTGTCAGGTTGGCCGCCAATCCTGCGGCCATGACAACAATCATGGTTTCACCAATGGCGCGGGATACTGCTAACAAGAAACTCCCAACGATCCCTGGCAATGCGGCTGGCAAAATCACTTTCCGAATGGTTTCCGAACGAGTCGCCCCTAAGCCATAGGATCCGTCGCGCATCGCTTGGGGCACTGCATTGATCACATCATCGGATAAGGAAGAAACAAAAGGCAGGATCATGATGCCCATGACCACGCCGGCAGCCAACGCACTTTCACTCGATACCGCAAACCCCAGAGACTCGGCGGTTCGCCGAATCATCGGTGCGACAGTCAAAGCGGCGAAAAATCCGTATACCACGGTAGGGATACCAGCCAGGATCTCCAGCAGTGGCTTAGCAAAAGTACGAACCGTTGAACTGGCATATTCCGACAGATAAATCGCCGACATCAACCCCAGGGGAACGGCAATTACCATGGCAACGATTGTGATCAGGAAGGTCCCCGCGAACAAGGGTACGGCCCCAAAGGATCCAGATGAGCCGACTTGGTCTGCACGGATCGCGGTCTGGGGAGACCATTCCAATCCGAACAGGAATTCCGTAATCGGAACGGCCTGAAAAAAACGGATGGACTCGAACAGGACCGACAAGACGATCCCAACGGTCGTAAAAATAGCGATGCAGGAACAAGTAAGCAAAAAGACCTTGATCAGTCTCTCCACCTGCTTCCGCAGAACCCTGTTGTTTCGGGACAGATTCAAGGCCAAAATCAAGGAAACTGGTCCAAGAATGAAGAACACGAATAGCAGGGGCAGGATATTCATTGTCCGATAGAAGCCATCTCGATTTGGAGAGATCAGAAATTCAGGATCGCCAGAAGCGAATGGACCAGAAAAGGGGGTTGTCCAACCGACCCGACAACCCCCCAAAGCCAGATACAAAAATATTTTGAGATCCGGTTACATTGACAAAGCCATTTGATCCATCACAGCACTCCGGAACTGCTTGCGTTCTTCCATGGACATCGGAATCAGGCCCTTATCTGTCAGATAGCCTTCACTGCCGAAAGCCGCTTCATCGGTAAATGCATCCATGAACTCCTGAATGCCGGGTACAACACCAATGTGACCGGTCTTCGCATAGAAGTATAGTGGACGAGAGACCGGGTAGGAACCATCCGCAATCAGTTCAAATTCCGGAGCAACTCCATCAATTGTGGCACCCTGGATCACGTCCGCATTCTGATCCAGAAAGCTAAACCCGAAAACCCCCAATGCGCGGGGGTTTTCCTGCAGTTTCTGGATAATCAGGTTGTCATTCTCACCGGCTTCAATATAGGCCCCGTCCTCGCGAACAGTATGACATGCCGCTTTATAGGCATTCTTATTAGCTTTTCGCATGGCCTTCAGCCAGTCAAATGATTTGCAGCCTCCTTCAAGAGCCAGTTCAGCGAATGCATCACGAGTTCCAGAAGTGGGGGGAGGCCCGAGAACTTCGATTTTGATGGCAGGCAGGTCGGCGTTCACATCCGCCCAGGTTTGGTTTGGGTTCGGTACCAATGTTTCGCTTCCATCGGGGTTGGGAATGTCCTTGGCCAAGGCCAGGAAAAGGTCACGACGGGTCAGACTCAAGCGCTCGGCTTTTTTGGAACTGCCAAGAACAATACCATCATACCCGACTTTCACCTCAATAATATCCTTGACCCCATTCGCCTGGCACTTTTCGAACTCGGATTTCTTGATACGGCGAGACGCATTGGTGATGTCAGGGTGTTCAAGACCCACTCCGGTGCAAAACAGCTTCATCCCACCACCGGATCCAGTGGACTCGATAATTGGCGTCTTGAATCCACTGGTTTTACCGAAGTTCTCGGCAACCACTGTCGCGAATGGATACACAGTCGACGAGCCCACGATCATAATATTGTCACGAGCTTGGGCGGCAACTGTGGTCATCAGTAGGCCTGTTGCCACTAACAAAGAAATGCTTTTATGCATTGGGATGCTCCCCTAAGTGAAGATTGAAAAAAGACCAGTAGAGACGGAAAAAGTCCGACATATCGATACCACTCCCCCGAAAAACATCACCTCCGGGGGCGGACTTTCTCGCAACATTCCCAAGTATAGAAACGGATTATGACAAGTTGATGACAGGGCGGCGCCGAAGGTCAAATCATGGCGATTCAGTGCAGCAACAGATCGACTTGCTTGTGGTCTGCACGAATAGACTCTTTAGGAAAGGAAACGGTGAAGACACTGCCCTCCCCGACCTTGCTGCAGACCGACAGCTCGGCACTGTGTCGGTTGACGATATGATTCACAATCGCAAGACCGAGTCCAGTCCCACCCACCGTGCGCGAACGGGCGGAATCGATTCGGTAGAAACGTTCCGTAATTCGCGGAATCTCCTCTTCTTGGATTCCTATCCCGGTATCCTCAACCATCAGTTTTCCTCCCATAAGGGTAACTTGCCATTGAATCGTTACTTGCCCCCCTTCATCGGTATACCGGACAGCGTTCGAGATCAGATTGTCGAGCAGGCTTTGTATTTCATTAAAGTTACAAAACAAGGAATAGTTTTCATCAATTTTGCAAATGACGACCTGCTTCTTCTGAGATGCCAGGGCTTCTGCATCCTGACAGGCACTATACATAATCGGCCCCATAGGGATAAACTGCTGCTCCAATGGAGTATCGACTTCCTCCAATCGCGATAGCACCATCATGTCATCAATAATTTGCTTGATACGAGATGTCTGTTCATACATTTGTTGGACGGCTGCTTTCCATTGTGAACTGATCACATCATCGGGTTCATCCCGCATCATTTCGAGATAACCGTACAAGATGCTGAGTGGTGTCCGTAATTCATGAGAGGCATTTGACACAAAATCCCGTCGCACTTTCTCCAACTGGTATACCTTGGTGATGTCCCTGCCTTGCATAAGATATTGCCCGTTACGATATGGCATCACCCGAATTCCGAGGCGAATGCCCTCTTCTGCTGGTGCCATACATTCAAAAGACTGCCCAAAATCCTGTTGTCTGAGGAACTCCGCAAAGCCGGAAATAGGAAGGATTTGAGTAAGTGGCTGTTCCAGGTCACGGTTTGCACTAAGGCCGAACCATTGGCAGGCAATCTCATTGGCCCATCGAAGTTGCCACTGCTCTCCGGTTAGCATCACTGCATCCGGAGAAGCGGACAGACTGCTTTTCAAGCTCGAGACATCGCTGTCCTCTCCTGCGGCCAGATCAGACCCTCGACCTGCCGCATGAGATGGGAAGTGGTTTGTCGACGTTTTTTTTCGAGCCCAAATGACAAGAAACACCGCAGCCAATGCTGCCGGCAATACCAGGAAGCTATAAAGAGAATATCCCAAGTCCAAATGACCTTGACTGATCAGTAACGAATCGACTTGCTGATTTTAATTCGTTGATGCCCGATAACCCACACCCCGGACCGTCTCAATCAAATTAGAGTGATCATACTTTACCAGCACGGTACGTAGCCGACGGATATAGACATCCACGGTGCGTTCGTCGATATAACAGTCTTTTCCCCAAACCTGGTCGAGAAGTTTTACTCGGTTGTATACCCGACCAGGCTTCCGCAAAAAGAGATACAACAACAGAAATTCCTTGGTGCCGATATTCACCAACTGCCCATTAATGTGCAGGGTATGGCTATCCGGGTCGATCCGAATGTTGTCGAAGCTGACGATTTCGCCTGAGTTTTGCGGTTTACTGCGCCGAATAGCGGCACGAATTCTTGCCATCAATTCATTATTCGAAAATGGTTTGGTGATGTAATCATCCGCACCGCAGTCCAGCCCCTTGATCTTGTCTTCTTCCTCACCCCGAGCGGTGACCATGATAATGGGAATATCCGAAGTCAGTGGGTGTGACTTGAGCTTCCTGGCATAGTCAATTCCACTGCATCCGGGCAACATCCAGTCGAGGATCACCAAATCGGGAAACTGCCCTGATATGCATTCATCGGCAGAGAGAGTGTCCTTGGCCTGCATGACCTTACAGCCATTACGGTCCAATACGAAACGTAACATTTCGTTCAGGGCACTATCATCTTCAACAATCAGGACGATATCTTTCTTCATATCGTATATTGAACTTCGGTATTGTTACATCCGTATGACAAGTTCTCATCAAGACTGCTGTCATTTGCCCTGTCGGATCCTTTTGTGACCGTCAGGTAAATGGCTGATTCCATATAGGATACAATGTCCCGGTCCCAAGAGGTATGCCCTTCCCCATGTACCTGCACTCTACTCATGAAGAGAAAACGGAAAGCCCATCATTGGTAATCCTGCACGGACTATTTGGTTCGTCCACCAATTGGCGGCGTATTGCCCAGGCCCTGGCAGCAGATTATTCGGTGACATGCATGGATCTGAGAAATCACGGCAATTCACCCTGGTCAGACACCATGGACTACCGGGCATTGGCACAGGATGTGGTCGACACCATGCAACAAAATCGCCTCGCACATCCAATCTTGTTGGGGCATAGTATGGGAGGAAAAGTAGCCATGGCGATTGCCCAAGAACAATTATTCCCGATCCAAGCCCTGATCGTTGCAGATATCGCACCCATCCCATACTTTCATGACCATGACCATTTTATCACGGCCATGGAAAGGGTTGATCTCGGTTCTATCACCCGCAGAGCCGATGCAGAACAACAATTGTCGCATGATATCGATCATGCGGGCGTTCGCCATTTTTTGCTGCAGAACCTGATCCGAAAGACGGACGGCTATCAGTGGCGAATCAATTTACCGGCAATCAAATGCAATCTGCCCGCCCTGCTGGATTGGCAATTCGATACGACTGTCCCGGTTCGTACCCTATTTATCTACGGCACCAACTCAACCTACATGGACGAGTCAGGTCGGATTGCTGCCATACGATATTTCCCGAATGCCGAATTCCAACCCATTCCGGATGCAAGTCACTGGTTACATATTGAAAAGCCGAACCAGTTCCTTCACATCACATCCGCGTTTCTTCAGTTTGCTCTCGCACAAAATGATCACACTGCATGTTGACCCAACACATAATTTATCCATAATAATCTCCCCTATCCTTAATCGAAAGAGAGAGCCGGACTCGGCAGTTCAAGAGCCGGATACCTGACCGCCGGAAGGATCGGGTCGGCGAACTGATCCGAGAGATGGCGAGCTGGATCGACTGCTTCTGGACGAGAACGAACCTGGCGAAGACGACCGAGCGTTCATAGCGATGCGGGCGAAGGTTCAGCGCAGGCCGGGTGAAACGGGACCTTGAAAACCCGGTTCGACATCGTATAGGATAGAAGCATGGTGGCAGAAAATACTGGACAGGAACTGGAAAAGCAGGTCCGACAACTGCAGGAACAGAATCAGGTACGAGCGAAAGAGATCACTGTGCTGGAGGAGCGGATGAATACGAAACAACAGGAATACAAGACCGACATCGCCCGGCTGGCCGGGGAAACGGGATCGGCACTTGAGCGCATGAATGCGACGTTCGAGCGGCTGAGAACCGACATGGCCAAGCGGGATGCCGAACGCGATGCCGACATGGCCAAGCGGGATGCCGACATGGTCAAGCGGGATGCCGAGCGCGATGCCGAAAGCCATCGGCGCGACAAAGACAATCTGCGCTGGCAGATCGGATTGTGGGTGGCGGCGATTGTCATTCTTGGTTTTGTCATCCGGTTTTCAAGCGCCCCCGCTGTCACGAGTTAGCAACTGCTACCGCCGCTGTGAAGTGGGCGGGGCCTTCGGCCGATCCCGGATATTGATGCCAGACCGGAATCCGGTCTATTGGTTATTTACTCTCCTTTTTTGGTTTGCCCGTGGTTATGGCGCAGGATGATGGTTCACTTGAAAAGAGGCCTCAACCGTCGAAGTCAGGAGCCGGACTCGGCAGTTCAAGAGCCGGATACCTGACCGCCGGAAAGATCGGATCGGTGAACTGGTCCGAGAGATGGCGAGCTGGATCGACTGCTTCTGGACGAGAACGAACCTGACGAAAACGACCGAGCGTTCATAGCGATGCGGGCGAAGTTTCAGCGCAGGCCGGGTGAAACGGGACCTTGAAAACCCGGTTCGACATCGTATAGGATAGAAGCATGGCGGCAGAAAATACTGGACAGGAACTGGAAAAGCAGGTCCGACAACTGCAGGAACAGAATCAGGTACGGGCGAAAGAGATCACTGTGCTGGAGGAGCGGATGAATACGAAACAACAGGAATACAAGACCGACATCGCCCGGCTGGCCGGGGAAACGGGATCGGCACTTGAGCGCATGAATGCGACGTTCGAACGGCTGAGAACCGACATGGTCAAGCGGGATGCCGAACGCGATGCCGAACGCCACCGGCGTGACAAAGACAATCTGCGCTGGCAGATCGGATTGTGGGTGGCGGCGATTGTCATTCTTGGTTTTGTCATCCGGTTTTCAAGCGCCCCCGCTGTCACGAGTTAGCAACTGCTACCGCCGCTGTGAAGTGGGCGGGGCCTTCGGCCGGTCCCGGATATTGGTGCAAGACCGGAATCCGGTCTATTGGATATTTACTCCCCCTTTTTTTGGCTTGCCCGTGGTTATGGCGCAGGATGATGGTTCACTTTATCCACCACGATTCGCTACCAGATCTTCCACTACCGATGGATCGGCAAGGGTACTGGTGTCGCCTAATGAACCAATGTCATTTTCAGCAATCTTGCGCAGGATTCGTCGCATGATTTTTCCGGATCGGGTTTTTGGCAGCCCGGGGGCCCATTGAATAATATCGGGCTTGGCAATGGGACCAATTTCCTTTCGTACCAGATCAATCAGTTCGGTCTTCAGTTCATCACTTGGTCTTTCATTGACCATCAAGGTTACGTAGGCATAGATACCTTGTCCCTTGATCTCATGAGGATAGCCCACTACGGCTGCCTCTGAGACCTTGGCATGCAGAACCAACGCACTTTCGACTTCGGCCGTTCCCATGCGATGACCGGAGACATTGATCACATCGTCCACTCGTCCTGTAATCCAGTAGTATCCATCTTCATCCCGACGAGCCCCATCGCCTGTGGTGTAATAGCCTCGATAGGTTGAAAAGTAGGTGTCATAAAATCGTTGATGATCCCCATATACGGTCCGCATTTGGCCCGGCCAGGACTGCTTGATCACCAAATTGCCCGATGCGGCTCCCTCCAGTTCATTCGCATCTGCATCTAGCAATGCCGGCCGAATGCCGAAAAATGGGCGAGTGGCCGAGCCGGGTTTCAGGGCAGTGGCCCCCGCGAGAGGGGTGATGCAGATCCCACCTGTCTCGGTTTGCCACCAAGTGTCCACGATGGGGCAGCGGCTGTCTCCGACTACATGGTAATACCACTCCCACGCTTCTGGATTGATGGGCTCGCCGACTGAGCCGAGCAAGCGCAGGCTTTTGCGACTACATTTTGTTACCAACTCATTACCGGCTCCCATCAATGCACGGATCGCCGTGGGCGCGGTGTAGAAAATGTTGACTTGATGTTTGTCCACCACTTGCCAGAATCGGCCAGCATCCGGATAGGTTGGCACACCTTCGAACATCAGGGTAATGGCACCGTTTGCCAGTGGCCCATATACGATGTAGGAATGCCCGGTTACCCATCCCACATCCGCGGTACACCAGTACACATCGCCATCATGGTAATCAAAGACATATTTGTGTGTGATTGCTGTATACAGCATATAGCCGCCGGTGGTATGGAGTACCCCTTTGGGCTTTCCGGTTGAACCGGAGGTATAGAGAATGAATAAGGGATCCTCTGCGTCCATCTCTTCCGGTGGGCAGTCGGCGGATGCCCCTGCCATCGCTTCTTCATACCATACATCCCGTTCCGCATTGCCAGGGACCGAATTGCCAGTGCGCTGTACACAAACGACCGTATGGACATCGGGACAACTCTCCAGCGCCTTCTCCACATTGGACTTGAGCGGCACATTCCGACCACCACGCGGGCCTTCATCCGCCGTAATGACTACCCGACAATCCGAATCCAGAATGCGGTCTTTCAGTGCATCTGGAGAAAATCCCCCAAACACAATCGAGTGGACTGCACCAATGCGTGCGCAAGCCAGCATTGCGACTGCAGCTTCCGGGATCATGGGCATATAAATTGACACCCGATCGCCCTTCTGAACCCCTCGGTCTTTCAGGATGTTTCCCAACTTACTGACCAACTCAAACAGTTCCTGATAAGTGATTGATCTGTCATCACTAATCTCGTCTCCTTCCCAAATAATGGCGACCTGATTTGCCCGGTTTGCCAGATGCCGGTCAATACAGTTGTAACAAGCGTTCAGCTTCCCCCCCTCAAACCACTTAATATGGGCCTGATGGTAGTCCACATCCATCACGCTTTCCCATGGCTTGGACCAGTCCAAGAAGCTCTCGGCTTGTTCGGCCCAAAATGCGGCCGGGTTATCCACGGAACGTTGGTACATTTTGTGGTATGTATCCTGGTCAATATGAGCATGGGATGCGGCCGCTTTCAGGACCGGATATGTTTTGACTTCGGACATACTCTTCCTCACTGGGTTAATGGGTCGATTGATGATGGTCAGGATATGGTCAAGGTGGAATGTGTTTTTCGACGATTCGGGTTCACAAACAGATGAAGTAGCATCCTGGTATTTCATCAAGGTACGATACGATCAATAGTCAGGAAAACGGTCTCCCGATTCTCACTGCGTGGGGAAGCTTGCCGAACTGCCGATTGTAAAAGCATTTCGGGATGGCACTCCCTTGGTACCAAGGCAGAATCAGCCTGCGTCATCCAGCAATTCGACCCAATGCCGGACCGGCACTTTCGCCACACCCTCAATATGTAACTGACAACCGATATTGGCGGTTGCAATCACGTCTGGATGCCCTTGCATCAATCGACTGACTTTCCGGTCTCGCAACTGGACAGAAAGGCCTTTCTGCAAAATGGAATAGGTGCCAGCAGAGCCACAGCAGAGATGAGCATCCGCCACCGGTAGCACCTGATGCCCGCTTGCCGTCAACAAGGCTTCGACACGTCTCGAAAGTTGCTGCCCATGCTGCAAGGTGCAAGGTGACTGGAACGCGACTCTGCAACGCTTTTGGGGATTGATCGGTTCCAATGACAACTTCTCCAGAAATTCTACCGCATCCATACAAAGCGCACTGGCCCGGGCCGCTTTTTGGGCATACTGTGCATCTTCCTGCAGGGCATGTGCATAGTCCTTGATCATGACACCGCATCCGCTGGCACTGCTGATGATCGCTTCTGCCCCTGCTTCCAAATGAGGCCACCATGCGTCAATATTGTTCCGCATGAAATTCAATGCTTCCGCTTCCGCATCCAGATGAAAGCTGACCGCGCCGCAACAGCGTTCCCCGGCAACCCGAACCGCATCAATTCCGGCCCGATGCAAAAGGCGGGCCAGGGATGCATTGGTGGCCGGTTTATAAGCCGGTTGCACACATCCTTCCACCAGAATCACTTTGCGAGCGTGCGTCGGTGCTGGAATGGGGGGTGCAGGCTGCTTTGGGGGAATTTTTTCACGCAATATAGCGGGCAAGACAGGACGCACCAGTCGGCCTAGGGTCAACATCAGTGGAAAAATTCCAGGCAATGTCATGCTTTTGCGAAGAAGCCAGCGGATCAACTGTTGCGGGCGGGAGCGAGGAAGCTGTTGGGTCATGACCGATCGCCCGATATCCACTAACTTGCCATACTGGACTCCAGATGGGCAGGTGGTTTCGCAACTGCGGCAAGTCAGGCATCGGTCCAGATGCTTCTGTACAGATCGGTCAGGAGTTGCGCCTTCGAGCACCTGCTTGATTTGATAAATCCTGCCTCGAGGGCCATCCAGTTCATCGCCCAAAAGTTGATAGGTTGGACAAGTGGCGTTACAGAAGCCACAGTGAACGCAGGTGCGCAGAATCGAATCAGCGGCCTTCCCCTGGGGCGTATCCTTGATGAAATCGGCAAGCCGGGTTTCCATTTTTCAGATCCCGTTCCTGGTCGGAGAGATTTTTCCGGGGTTGAAAATTTCTTCGGGGTCAAAAGCAGCACGAATCCTCGCCTGCAGCGAGGCCATTGGAGGCGGCAAAGGGGGGAAAACATCACCGGTCCGATCCCCGCCCCGAAACATAATGGCGTGGCCGCTGACCTCCGAAACCGGTCCCCGAATTTTTTCGGGCGGTGCATCAGAACATACCCACCATTGTCCCCCGCTCCAATCTGCCATTATTTCTCCGGGCAGGGAGGGGCGTGCGCCTGTCGGTAGCACGATGCGCCAAATCGGCAAGGGGGTTTCAAAGAATGGATGGGAGAACTCCCGGAGGTCATGCCAGAACGAACTCTCTGGTGGAAGTACGTCACCGCCAAGTTCCTGGATTGCCGTCTGGACATTGGTTTCACTGCCACACAATCGCAAATAGACATTGCCATCCAGGTGCACTGCACCGCGGAGGGGGGAAGGTTTTGCCCCCAGACCTTCCATGAATTCGAGACCCTGCTGCCGGTCCATGGGGCGCACTACCGTCTTTTCGGTTGTTGGTTTGGGCATGACCTTGAAGGAAGCTTCCAGAATTACGCCAAGCGTACCCATCGCACCCACCATGAGCCGAGAGACATCATATCCCGCGACGTTCTTGATGACCTCTCCACCGAAGCGAAGTACCTGACCTCGACCATTGAGGAGGCGCACGCCGAGCATGTGATCCCGGGCACCTCCGCCCCATGGTCGCGCCGGTCCGGAGAATCCAGTGGCCAGGGTACCGCCCAGGGTGGCGGTGCCATGAAACTCCGGAGGTTCAAATGCCAGATGCTGGCCTTGTTCATGCAGGGCCTGGTTGATCTCGCGAATCCGCGTGCCGGCCCGTGCGGTCATGATCAATTCGGTAGGAGCAAAGTTCACGATCCCCTGATGGGAATGGATTTCAAGTGGAGTGAGCTCCAATTCGGGTTGCCGGCCATAAAATCGCTTGCTATCCCCACCCCGAATCTCCAGCGGTTTTTTCTGGGTAAGCGCGGCATCGACCTGCGCTTTCAGTTCTTCCGTCTTGTCGACGCCGACCATCAGAATCGTTCCAGTTCCGGAAAAGGCAGTTCGCCATGATGGACATGCATTCCACCGATCTCGGCACAGCGTTGCAACGTCGGGACCGCTTTCCCAGGATTCAGCAATCCATTCGGGTCAAATGCTGCTTTGAGGGCATGAAACTGCTCCAGTTCATCGGATTGGAACTGGGTGCACATCTGATTGATTTTCTCGACGCCGACGCCATGCTCTCCGGTGATTGTGCCTCCGACTTGTACACACAGATCAAGAATTTTTCCAGCGAACTCTTCGGTTCGTTCCAGTGCTCCCGGCACATTGGCGTCATACAGGATGAGTGGATGCAGGTTGCCGTCTCCGGCATGAAAGACATTTGCTACCCTCAAGTCGTATTCCCGGGACCAGTCATACATCTTGCGCAGTACATCCGGAAGACTCTTGCGGGGAATGGTGCCATCAATACAATAGTAATCGGGCGAGATTCGGCCCATGGCGGGGAATGCCGATTTCCGGCCTTTCCAGAAAAGCAACCGTTCCGCTTCGTCCTTGGCAATTCGGATTTCCGTTGCATCATGCTTTCGCATGACCGCTTCCACGCACTCGACCTGTGCCTTCACATCAGCTTCCAGTCCATCCAGTTCGCACAGCAGAATCGCTTCCGCATCCACCGGGTAGCCGCAATGGGCAAAATCTTCCGTGGCCCGGATGGCAAAATTGTCCATCATTTCCAGCCCAGCCGGGATGATGCCTTCTGCAATCACACTACCCACTGCGGCACCGGCCGACTCGACCTTGTCAAATGCCGCCAATAACAGGCTGGTATAACTTGGCTGGGGCAGCAACTTCACGGTTACTTCCAAAATAATACCCAACAACCCCTCAGAGCCGGTCATCACCGCCAGGAGGTCATATCCGGGGGTGTCCAGAGCATCCGAACCGATGTTGAGCAGTTCTCCCTCAATGGTTGCCACCTGAAGGCGCAGGATATTGTGAACGGTCAGACCGTATTTCAGGCAGTGGACCCCCCCCGAATTCTCGGCCACGTTCCCTCCAATCGTACAGGCAATTTGCGAACTTGGATCCGGAGCATAATACAGTCCATATGGTGCCGCGGCTTCGGAAATCGCGAGATTTCGGACCCCCGGTTGCACTCTGGCAATGCGTTTCTCTGGATCAATCTCAAGGATCCGGTTGAATTTCGCCAGACTCAGCAAGATACCATCCGCAAGCGGCAAAGCCCCTCCCGAAAGACCGGTTCCTGCCCCTCGGGCGACTACGGGGACTGCGAACTGATGACAGGTTTTCAGTACATGAATGACTTGCTCCAATGTGTCCGGGAGCACTACGACCATCGGGCACTGGCGATAGGCACTGAGTCCGTCACACTCATAGGGGATCATTTCTGAGGACTTTGAGAGGATACTGGAGACTGGCAACCGGGTCTCCAGTGCTTTTAGCAACTCCTCAGATGCTTGGGTCGGCTCGGTCATGAAATCGTGTGAAAACAGGTGATACGCTTTTATTCGCCAGCCATTATAAGAAAAATTTACCTGAAAAACTGGAAAATAGAATGTCTATCATTGTTGCCAAAGTGATTGGGTTGACTCGTCGCCAAGGTTGCATCAGTGAACGGGTGATTTGATGGCCCGGCGTAGGGACTACATCCTTCAAGATTGCTGTTCCAGGCCCGGTGGAAGTGGAAGAGATTCCGGGGAACGGCTGAGTACAGGGCTATGGGCAGCAAGCAGCAAGTGTTCGGTTCGATAGTGTATGGGTACGGTACATACCGAGAACCCAGTGCGGCAGGAGATCACAGGTTCTCTTCTGACAGGATATGATACCGTTTTATGATTGATTACAAAATTTAGTATCTATTTTCGGTTCGTCAATAAAATCTGGTTATAATGTCATGACATTTAAGAACTCTGTCAACGGCAGAATACCTTGATTCATGCTACTGGACCGTTCCATCACATTTTCTGAAAAACCATATGAATAGTGGCTGGGCTGATCCGGAGCATGATCCTGAACCCAAAGATTTGGAGGAAAACAACATGAGTAATGACGTCAAGCAATCCGCACGACGCAAATTCCTGAAAACAGCTGCCGTAGGCGGCACCGCGGCGGTCGCCGCTGTTCCCTATCTGGCACAAGCGCAGACAGTACTCAAAGTACAAGCCAGCTGGGGGGGGGGCATTTTCCTGGAGTTTGCCCAGGATTATGTCAACAAAGTCAATGAAATGTCCGGCGGTTCCCTGAAAATCGAGTTGCTGTCGGTGAATGCAGTGGTGAAAACTGCCGAGATGCAAACGGCGGTCCACAAAGGCGTGCTGGATGGTGCCCATTTGGTCAGCGCCTATTGGTATTCCAAAAGCCCGGTGGCATCCCTCTTCGGCACGGGCCCGTGTTTTGGCTGGAATGCCAACCAACTGCTGGGATGGATTAAGTACGGGGGCGGCACGGAACTGTATTATGAACTGATGGATACCTTGAAGCTGGATATTGTAGGCTTCTTCAACAGCCCGATGCCGGCGCAACCACTTGGGTGGTTCAAGGAACAGATTACCGATTCGAGCCAAATGCAGGGTTTGAAGTATCGTACGGTAGGACTGGCTGCAGATGTGTTGCAGGAAATGGGAATGTCGGTGGTTCAACTGCCCGGTGGTGAAATACAGCCCGCCATGAAAAGTGGCCTGATTGACGCTGCCGAGTTCAACAATCCAACGTCGGACAAGGATTTCGGCATGCAGGATGTGTCCAAACATTATCACCTTGGCAGTTTCCATCAAAGTCAGGAAGCGTTCGAGATCATTTTCAACAAATCCTTGTTCGACAAGCTTCCCGCTGAACATCAGAAGATTCTTGAATATGCTTCCGAAGCCGCTTCCAGCGACTTCACCTGGAAATACCAGGATCGTTATTCCAATGACCTGATTGCCCTGCAAGATGATTTTGGGGTGAATGTCTACAAGACCCCGGACTCCGTCATGTCAGAACAATTGACGGCTTGGGATACGGTTGCGGCGCGCATCTCGGAAGAAGACCCTTTCTTTGCCAGAGTACTGGAGTCCCAAAAGGCTTGGGCCAAGCGCGTGGTTCGGTACGAACTTCTCAACGCACCAAACTATGCCGGTGCTTATGAGCACTATTTCGGCAGCCTGGCCTGATCAGGACGAAAACCAGCGTATTTCTGTCCGGGCCGGCTCTGCGGCCCGGACCCTTTCGTTCCCTGCCCCATCGGTCACAATCGAAACCGCCGGTTCTTCCTTGGCTGACTTTCCGTTACGATGAATTATTTTCTCCGTTTTGTCGATAGTTTGAATGTGTGGGTCGGCAAGTGTTTTGCCTGGTGCATTCTGGTGCTGACCTTTGCTACATGCTACGAAGTTTTCGTTCGTTATGGCCTGAACGCGCCAACGGTGTGGGCGTTTGATATGAGTGTGCAGATGTATGGCGCACTATTTATCATGGCGGGAGCCTATGCACTTGCCCAGGATGCACATGTTCGAGGGGATGTGCTGTATCGTTTGTTGACTCCCAGAAAACAGGCTGCGATCGACTTGACACTGTATGTGTTGTTCCTTTTGCCGGCAGTATTTGCCTTGACCTGGTATGGATACGGGTTTGCCGCGGATTCCTGGTTTTATAAAGAAGTCAGCTGGAGCAGTCCGGCGCGCATACAGATCTATTTTTTCAAGACCCTGATTCCAGTGTCCGGGGTTCTGATTTTTTTGCAGGGATTAGCTGAATCCATCCGATGTGTCATATGTATTCGTGATGGCTATTGGCCGAAGCGTATTCATGATGTTGCAGAGACGGAAGACATTCTCATGCAACAGTATGAGAAGAATATGGATTCGTCTGTACAGGGATAACTGCAGAACAATTTGCCGGTTGCCCGAAAAACCCTCATGTCTCTTCTCTTGACCTTGCTCTGGAGCCCGCGGTGTTTTTGTCCGCGATCAATCGTTCCAGGCTCGACGACCAGATTCATCCAAGACCACCGATTCAACACAAAATGACTGATCCACAAATCGCCATTCTGATGCTGGGCCTTTTTATTTTCATGGTCTTGCTTGGCTTCCCCATCGCTTTTACTCTCTTGGCCATGGGCCTGGCCTTTGGGTACTATGCGTACTATGACGCCCTGCGGATGGATACGATTTTTGATAATCGTATTTTCGACCTCACGGTACAAAACACCTTTTCTGTGATGTCGAATGATGTTCTGGTTGCCATTCCCCTGTTTCTCTTTATGGGATACGTGGTGGAACGTGCCAACATCGTGAATCGATTGTTCTTTTCACTGCAGATGGCCGCTCGCCACTTGCCGGGTTCGATGGCGGTTGCCGCCTTGTTGACCTGTGCGATTTTTGCCACGGCTACCGGGATCGTGGGAGCCGTGGTAACGCTGATGGGAATGCTTGCTTTCCCGGCGATGTTGAAAGCCGGTTACAACAACAGTTTTGCATCCGGGGTCATCTGCTCCGGTGGCTGTCTCGGTATTCTGATTCCTCCGAGCATTATGCTCATCGTGTATGCGGCCATCGCCGAATTGTCGCCGCTGCGACTCTATGCTGCCGCCATGTTTCCGGGCCTGATTCTGGCCGGATTGTACATTTTATATGTCGTCATCCGAGCGGCGCTGAATCCATCCCTCGCACCCAAGCCTCGCAATGAAGATGTGCCGTCGGCCGGCATGATCATCTTGCAGGTCTTGACCTCTGTCGTGCCATTGGCGGTGCTGATCATGGCGGTGCTCGGCTGCATTCTGATGGGGCTGGCCACTCCTGCGGAAGCGGCAGGGGTGGGAGCAATGGGCGGCTTGTTGCTGGCCATTCTCTATCGTTCGCTGACTTGGGAACGTCTCAAGGAGTCCATCTTCCTGACTGCGAAAACTTCCGCCATGGTTTGTTGGCTTTTCGTCGGCTCGTGGACTTTCGCTTCGGTTTTTTCCTACTTGGGAGGGCATGCCCTGATCGAACATTGGATCCTGGGCCTGAGTTTGGGTACAGTGGGTTTCCTGATCTTGGCCCAGCTCGTGATTTTTCTGCTGGGCTGGCCTCTTGAGTGGACCGAGATCCTGATCATTTTTGTGCCGATCTTTCTACCCATGCTGGACACGTTTGGTGTGAATCCTTATATGTTTGCCATGCTGATTGCACTCAACCTGCAGACCTCCTTTCTCACCCCGCCCATGGCCATGTCGGCATACTATCTGAAGGGAGTGGCACCGCCCCATATTCAATTGGTCGAGATCTTCCGCGGCATTATGCCCTACCTTGCCATTGTGATCTTTACCATGATGCTGGTGTACATTTTTCCAGGTATTGCGCTTTGGTTGCCTGACTATTTCTTTGGTGCGATCCCTCCTTCCTGACGGTTTGCCCCGGTACCGGTTATGTCCCTTCATTCACTGGGTCTCTGTCAGGCGATTGATCTTCTCACGGCCGGTAATATCACGGCCAGGGAACTGGCGGACGATTGTCTTCAACGCATTGAAACATTTGATCCCGAAATCCAGGCATGGGCTTGGCTGGATCCAGAATATGTCCGCAAACAGGCCGACCAGCGGGATGCACAGCGTCGAAAGGGAACCCCGCCCGGCCGCTTGCATGGTATTCCCCTGGGCATCAAAGACATTATTGATACCGCTCATATCCCGACAGAACATGGGTTTCCCTTGTTTGCAGGGAGAGTGCCTCGTACGAATGCGACGCTTGTGGAGCGACTTCAGGAACAAGGCGCGGTGATAATGGGGAAAACGGTCACAGCTGCATTGGCCACGTTGATGCCGGGCAAAACGACCAATCCGCATAATGTCCATCATACACCTGGAGGCTCCAGTAGTGGCAGCGCAGCCGCGGTGGCTGCATACATGATCCCGGGTGCACTCGGCACACAGACCAATGGTTCCGTTATTCGTCCCGCTTCGTTTTGTGGTACCGTCGGGTTCAAGCCCAGCTATGGGTTGATTCCAAGGACGGGGGTCTTGCGCCAATCTCCATTTTTGGATCAGGTGGGTGTTTTTTGCCGCAGTGTGGAAGATGCAGCCCTACTGGCAGAAGTGATGATGGGATATGACCCTTTGGATCTGTCCACGACGAAAGACACACCACCACCTCCCCTACTCAAGATATGTCGAAGTGATCCCCCAGTACCGCCAAGGTTTGCGTTTTTGCGTACCAGCCGGTGGGAGCAGCTGGAGGAAGGTGCCCGACTGGGAATGGAAGCAGTAACCGAACAGTTAGGAGACCGCGTGGACGAAATTACCATGGGGCCATCGTTTGATACCGTCTGGAAGGCATTGGATATCGTGAATGCCGCTGAGATCGCCACATGGTATCGCCCCATTCGGGATCAGGGAAGACAATATTTTGAACCGGTTCTGGATGACATGATGACCAAGGGAGAATCCATTTCGGCATGTGACTACATCCATGCGATGGAATCCCGAAAACTGCTGAACCGCCTGCTGGATGAGTATTTCGATCATTACGATGCGATTATCACGCCGTCGGCACCGGGCGAAGCACCGCAGGGACTGGAAAAAACCGGTGATCCCACGTTTTCAACACCCTGGACTTTTTGTGGGGTGCCGGCATTGACCCTGCCCCTGTTGCAGGGGAAGTCTGGCTTGCCCATCGGGGTGCAATTGGTCGGGCAGTATTTGGACGATGCCCGGTTCCTTCGTACAGCCAGATGGCTGGAACAGACTTTGGCCATTGGCGAATGAAAGATACTTTTTGGCCACGAAACGACCATGATGGCCCAATCACACTGTAATCATTGACATGAAAATTAATGTAATCGCTGGTTTCCTGGGAATGCTTCTGGTGAGTGCATTTCTCTTGGGTCTCGCGAACTCGATCGGAAAGACACCCTTTTGGTTCATCGTGGTACTCGTCCTGATTGGTGCCTGGATTGCCTGGTATCAGGATGCAATCCAAAATCCGAAGGTCGAATAGCGTAGCCCATGGTAAACGTCAGAACTATCCGAAAGAAACATGAGTGATGGTGGAGAACCAAACAATACAAATAACGGAAGACATGCAGGATATCTGTCTTGATGACTTGATTCGTCAGCCAACGTTGCATCCACCAGGCAATGAGCCAGACAGGCACTGGAAGACCGTAGATTCGGGTACGGTCAACGAAATTGTCCCTCGCCGCCGTAAAGCAAATGAACTGCTTCCGACCGACAAGGCAGAGGGTTACAATCGCAATGTATTTGGGAACGACCCTAGCGATGATGACACGGAACAAGGGCCTAACCCACTCGAAGATTTACGTGCGGAACTTCGGGATTGGCGGGACAGTCGGTATCCCGGCGCACATCAAGTTACCCGCAATTTCCTTGAGCATCTGGCTTCGGGACAAGAGCGGGAGGCTCGCAGGATCCTCTTCTTTGCTCAGCGGGAAGCAGTGGAAACCATCATTTATTTGACTGAATGTTGTTCCCCTGAACATCGCATGCGTATCCAATTGCAGGCAGCAGCTCGGGAATTCAATGAAGGCCTGATGCGATTGGCATTGCGGATGGCAACCGGAACCGGGAAGACAGCAGTGATGGCCTGCATGATTGCATGGTATGCAATCAACCGTGGCCGAACGCGGAAAAAGAACAATGGGCTATCTGAGAATGTAAGCCGAATTGTGGTGATGTGTCCCGGAAAAACTGTCCGATCACGTCTGCAGGTTTTGAACCCCCGCCGGGAAGACAATATCTATGACGAATGGCAGCTTCTTCCTGAGAGTCTGCGCCCACGTCTGAACGGAGTCAAGGTGGATATCGTCAATTTTGAAAAATGCCAGCTACGCGATGGTGCCCATTTAGCTGATATGCCTTCCAACACGTCGTCCAAGAAAATGAATGAGATTCTTGGAATAGAATCTGGACATGGGCGCGAGAGTTACGATGACATGTGGACGCGCGTACTGAAACTTGAGCTTGGTACTCAGAAAGAGCGTACAGTAGTCCTGAATGATGAAGGACATCATTGCTGGAGCAGAACTACAGGCCAGGGTGTCTGGATGGGTGCGTTGAAAGCCCTACGGTCTCATCCACGTATTGAGTTTGATCAGGTGATTGATCTGACAGCGACACCGATATTCATCAATCCGAGTCAAAGCCTCAATTACAAAGTTCAAAATAGCAATGATCCACTATTTCCATGGATTGTTAGTGAGTATGCGCTGATTGAGTCGATGGAGTCGGGCCTTGTCAAGATTCCCAAACTGCCGGTAGTGGCCCAGTTTGAAAATCCGCCCGTTTGCCGGCTGAAATGGGTATAATCAACGAAATTTTATTTCACTCTGGAGAAGAAAATGAAAGATTACCTTAATTTACCCCCCCCCCCCTCCCATGCGGTATCGCACAACTTAAGTGCCTGACGGCACTGGCCGCCGCCCTGGTGGCCCTCACCCTCGCCCTGCCCGCCGCCGCCCAGATGAAGCTGGTCATTCCAGAGACCGAAGGGCCAGACGCCTGCACGCAAGGCGGCTCATCTCAAATCAATGCCATTGATACGGGAGTGGCGGATCTTACAGACAAAACTGTAACAATATCTACACCGGGGATTAACCTTGCTGATGTGAGAATGTTGGCCGGAACGACAAAACAGAGCTACAGTCTATCTATGGCTATACGGGAAAATGGGGTTGGCAGTTCCGGCTCCATCCTGACGAGTCAGAGTTTAGGCATCGTCACCACAGAACCGAGTTCGCGCATATCAGCCAACCAACGTCCATTTACTGGCCTGAAAAAGAACACGCGCTATGTGTTCATCATTTACGAGCAAGCAGCAATGGACAACCCCCTGATCCGCCGCTGCTTCAAGACCCGCGGCGAGTTCACGAATGCGGAGCAGAACCTGTTTTTCGATGGCTTTGAGTGGCAACCCAACCTAACCCGATATAACCGGACCGGGTGCTATGCGGTGGCCAGCACGAGGCAGGACATTCGGGACTGCTATTGCAACGGCACGCGCAACGGAACACACATCCTCGCCGGCCAGACTACGCAGAGCCAGGAGCAAAGGCGGTATCTCAATTGTCCGGACCTCGACAGCTGAGCCATCCGGTTCTCGGGAGTGCGGGCCACGTGAGGGCGTCAATCCGGAACCGGATATCGCTGGAGGATCGCGGAACATCCCGAACACAGGGCGGCCTCCTGGCCGCCTTTTCCCCACGCAAGCTTTGCAATGTTCAAACTGAGCCACTACCAAACTGCCGACCGAAAGACAAGGGCTAGTCAATTCAGAGCTTCGAAATCTCTATGATGCATGCAATGGTAAGCCTTTATCCAATCCGCAGGCGAAGGGACGGTTTCGGGAAGTCGCACAGCTTCTCTATGAGGATTACCGGAAGACGTATGAACAATGGAAGGAGAGAAATGATCCACGTCTCGGCGACCCGGTCCTGATCGTTGTGGTGAACAACAAGAAGAATGCAGAAATTGTATATCAGATGCTGGGAGGGCATCGTGGTGCCGACGGACAGTTGTATGCTCCCGATGGATTTGATCTGCTTAGAAATGTGCCATTCACTGGCTGTTCAGATGATCAGTGTGAAATACGTACGATCCTGGTCGTAAGCAAGTCGACTGATCCAGAAAAAACGGAAGGCGGAGTGGCTGTCGAGATTGGCAAGGGTAGCAAGCGTGGTAGTCAAATCGGCATCCACAGGGCTGACCAACCAGCACCAACAGAAGACGAGGTTCACGAAATTCTGCGAACTGTAGCCCAGCCAGGCAAACCGGGGTCTACAGTTCGTTGTGTGGTGAGTGTCGGCATGTTGACCGAGGGCTGGGATTGTCAGCGTGTTACTCATATTCTCGGCTATCGAAAGTTCGGGTCGCAGTTGTTATGTGAGCAAGTTCTCGGCCGTGCTTTGCGTCGCCAGGATTATGACAATCGCATTCGATGCGAGCGCAAGGATACTGATGTCGAAACACGCTATCCAGCTGAGTATGCGACAGTTATCGGAGTCCCGTTCCAGACCTGGGCTGATACAGGCGGTTCGGAACCGCCACCGCGGCCACCAGCCCCGATTGTTGATGTCTATCCGATTCATGAACGCATTGATCAGTGCCAAATCTGGGTGCCAGTAATCGAAGACTACCGATTAGACATTGAGCCTGACAAACTCCGATTGGACTTAGAAAAGATATCCCGCGAGATTCTCGGGTTCCCACAAGTATTTGTGCAACAAGACCGCCCGCCAGTCGTTAGTGGCCCGTTCGGCCATGACACTACACTGGACTCTCCTATCGACATCAAGCCCGACCACGGACTTTGGCTCACGGCAGCAGAACTGGCTCGTCAAATTGATGGGAGTTCTACAATGGCGGAGTCAGTGGGACATTTGCGACCCGCAGTTCAATTCGCCGAGTGTCTCCGGATCATCAAAAAGTGGTTGTCTGAATATTCCGCAGAGGGTTGGTGCGATGAAGTATTGAACATTCCCGAAGCTCGGGCCAAGATCGTTGAAGCACTTATACCTGCAGTTTGCTCTGAAAAAGCCCCGGAAATTCAACGGCGGGGCGTGGTGGACCCGAGGAAGCCATGGCAGAGTGCCTCCTACTGGAAGCCATTCAGCACACGTCTCAGCAATATTGTTGAACTGGAACATTCAGAATTGAATATTGCAGCCTGTCATTCAAAATTGGAAAGTGTCATTGCTGCCAAAATTGACAAAATGACATGCGTTGCAGCGATCACTCGAAATCACGGCCCAGAGCGGATTGAAATCCCCTATCGGGACCAAGGTGTAGAGCATCGCTATGTGCCTGACTTTTTTCTACGATTGAAATCCCGAGAGGATAGACCAGTCGCCCATATTGTCCTTGAGGTCAAGGGTATAAAAGACGAGGCCAGTGAATTGAAGCGCGCCTGGACTCAAGCGTGGTGGATTCCTGCAGCCAATCACCTTGGGCGAGAAAACGACCAAGCCTGGTTCTATCTGGAGATCGGGGCAGATGACAATGTCGAGAGTCAAATTGTTAAAATTCTGGAAGATGAGAAACTGGTATGAAATCATTCGAACATAGCAGCGCGAAACGCAAAAACACCCCGACCGCTGAAACAGTTCAAACAGCCAGTTCGTCTTTAGCCAAAGGGAAGCGACATCGGCTAGACATTCGTGAAAGGGATAGGTCAAGGATTCCGTCTCTGGAATGGGAGCGTGATACAAATGAAAAAACCACGTTTGCGCCTATCCTAACTATCGCCGAAAAATTCGAGCCCAAATCCTGGCTGGCCAGTTTACAAAGCCGTGATACAGTCGATATGTTTGGTCCGATATACGATGGATTTGATAATCCAGAAAGAGCCCATTTTGAGTGGTATGAACATTCGGGGCACTGGCACAATCGATTGATTCACGCTGACTCAACTCGCGCTATGGCCTCGTTACTGGAACATGAACACATGGCCGGCTCGGTTCAGTGTATCTATTTTGATCCGCCGTATGGAATGGATTTTGATGCCAAAATTATGCGGCCCGATGATGCCCTTGTGGTGACTGCGTTTCGTGACACCTATGAGAACGGCATCCACACATATCTATCCCGCCTTCGCGAAACATTAACGTTGGCAAGGGAGTTACTGTCAGAAGCGGGTAGTCTGTTCATGCAGATCGGCGACATTAATGTACATCGAGCTGCGTTGGTTCTGGATGAGGTGTTTGGCCCCGAAAACCGCGTCAGTACCATCACTTTTAAAACCACGGGTGGTGGAAGTTCCAAAAAAGGGCTTTCAAAAAGCGTTGATTATCTTCTCTGGTATGCCAAGGACAGAGAGCAGATGTATTTTCAAGAACTGTATGAGCATCAAACGATTGAAGAATGGTGTGACACTCAAACATTTGCGGGGGGGGGGGGGGGGGGGGACTTTCCTGATGGGACCAGTCGTCCATTACGGCTAGAAGAAAGACGAGATCCCCAAAGGCGTCTTCCAGAAGGTACAAAACTTTGGGGAATGAATCCCCTTTACTCACAAGGTCGTTCCAAAGGTGAGCAAGGCAAACCTTATACATATAATGGAACGCAATTCGGACCCCGAGGTCTAGAACAAAACCAGTGGTCGGTAGATAAGAAAGGTCTAGACCATCTTGCCGAAATTGGCAGGCTGTGGACCAATGTTCCCGAAGGTACCCAGCAGGCAAAGGCGACACAACTGCGTCTGAAGATATATCGGTCAGAAAGACCGGCACGGCGGATTACTAATTTGTGGGATCGTACCATTGCGCCCAAGAAGAAATTCTACCCAGTGCAGACCGGAGATTTAGCGATTCAGCGTTGTATTTTGATGACTACACGTCCCGGTGATCTGGTTCTGGACCCAACTAATGGTGGTGGATCCACTGCATCGGTCGCGGAAAGCTGGGGCCGACGATGGATTACAATTGATAGTTCAAGGGAGAGCTTAGCGATCACCCGTGAGCGGTTGCTAATCCAGAATTATCCAGCGCATCTGCTCATTGGCTCTGATGAAGGTTTTGAGAAGGAAAACGAGCTTCGCCTGAAGGCTGGTCAGTCAATTCTTGAGAAAAAACTGATGGGTCGAAGTCAGAACGACCCTGCTACTGGGATTGTGGTCGAGCGCATGCCCTATGTCAGTGTCGCGGTGCTTGCATACGAAAACCGCACGGATAAAAACAAGCAGTTTCGTGACTATACCTGGTTGGTTGACCGCCCGATTGGTGGCAAGAAAAACGGACGGGTATGTGGCTCGTTTACGGTAGAAACGGAGCATCTTGAAGAGATGGTGTCGCCTGATGATGTTCGCCGGCCTTCGCAAGTCAGACGGGACGAGCAATGGCAGGCAAAGGTCAAATCGGCTCTTGAATCAGGTGGGTTCGGAACCGAAAGCGGAGAGCGTTATGATGTCGATAATCTACAATCCCTGATAGGTGACGAGGGGGAAGGTGGTCAATCGGCAGCCAAGCATGGGCTTCGCTGGGGCGCATCTGTTCACAACCGAAGCTCGGGAAAATCATTTGATGCTGTAGTAGCTGTAGCACCACATGATGCCAGGGTGGACCTGCCAATGATCCAAAGAATGGTTAGTACCGTGACCAAGAGACTGAAGAATGAGATCCTTGTCGTCATTGGAGTAGAATTCA
Organism: Candidatus Poriferihabitaceae bacterium; assembly: GCA_965221795.1. GTDB lineage: Bacteria > Pseudomonadota > Gammaproteobacteria > Arenicellales > Poriferihabitantaceae > VYFG01. Next base: position 3,501,685 of record OZ244914.1, on the reverse strand, counting down.
AGGATGGAACCGAAGGGCTCATGAGTGCCAAAGTGATCAGGATCAATGCCGGGACAGACCTGCATATCAAAGGCGTCGCGAGTGGAGGGTCTGATGATGCCCCAAGGCTGTTTATCGTGGCCGAACTTGCAGTGGAGCTGAAAATTGTTGGAGACAACCAATGCAGGTTGGTTTTGTGGGGATTAAACGAGTTTAATCCCGCGACTGGAAGTGCCAATTTCAGAAAAACAGATGATATTCGGCTTTGGATGCTGGACACCGATTACGATGGGTTGCAGTTCCATGCTTGCCGAATTCATATACCGAAACCCAAAAATAACGACACCGTGTACACAAAGAAGTTTCTGCGGGACATTCTCGACAAAGACACCGACGAAACGGTTATCAATGCAATCTTCGGCTATGAAAGCGAGCCATTTCCGAAGCCAAAGAACGGACAAGTTGCTGTTCGTGCCGTGCTAGCGGGAGGAGGAGTTGCCATGACCATTGTCGATGTGGACTGAATCAATCAACGACCCCAGAGTAGAATGATAGGGTATAGTATGGGCTGATTCTGAGCCTAGGTCAGCATATCATCAATACCCATGTATACTGTTGCCCTATGGTTCAGTGGAGAATAGTAATTGTGTAATGAACGCGGCCAGAAATCGCCTGGGCTGACAAAAACCATGGGGATCATACACCATCGGCAGGAGAACATGATCCCATGCCCTTACTGAGACCGCGACAAGACGGATCGATATGTCTTACGTCTTGTCGAGTCTCCCGGATGTTCAGTCATTGGTTTTGGCAAACCCTCAAAGTAGGTACCCTTGGATTCGTGATGGAAGTGATGTGCGATTGAATTGGATTATGCCACCCGGTCCATTGGATGCTTTCCGGCAAAATACGCATCAAGATTATCAATCGCCCGGAAACCCATCGCGTCACGCGTATCGACTGTCGCGCTCCCCAGATGCGGTAACACAAATACATTATCGAGTTCGCGATATGCGGAATGAATGGCATTTGGCTCTCCGTTAAAGACATCCAGTCCTGCAGCGCGGATATGGCCGTTTTTCAAGGCCGCCACCAGAGCCTCATCGTCCACTAGAGCCCCTCTTGCCGTATTGACGACGATGGCCCCTTCTGGCAACTTGGCAATCCGTTCTGCATTCAGTAAGTTTCTGGACTCGGGATTGCTCGGGCAGTGCAATGACAAACAGTCGCTGACAGAAAACAGGCCTTCCCAGGTCGGGTGATAGATCGCTCCCTGCTCAATATCTGTAGGCAACTGTTGGCGGTTATGGTAATGAATTTCCATATCAAACCCGCGAGCTCTTCGTGCCACTACCTGACCGACTCGCCCCATCCCCACAATCCCCAAACGTTTGCCGGTTAGCTGACTCCCCAGCATGAATGTCGGACTCCAGTCCTTCCATTGGTGGTTTCGCACCATGTGGTATCCCTCTCCTGCCCGTCGCGCCGCTCCCAGCATGCACAAAATAGCAATTTCTGCCGTCGCATCCGACAGGACATCCGGCGTATTGGTTACAAGAATTCCTTTTTCTTTGGCCGCATCCAGATCACAATGATCCACTCCAACCGAAAAATTGGCAATGATTTTCACCGAATCGGGGAGGCGTTCAATCAGGGGTTTGCTGAATTTTTCGGTATGGCAACAGACGATGGCATCCATCCCCGTCGCTTGTTCGATCAACTCCTCTGGATGATACAGCCGATCGTCCGAATTCAGTACACATTGGTAATCCCGACAAATCCGAGCTTCCACGGATGAGGGAAGTTTCCGGGCGACAAAGACCGCCGGGTGTTCTTTGGGCCTATTCATTTTCTCAATGTCGTGAGCATTTGCTGTCGGGTTTCCAGTTCCAGAGTATCCGGGTCACGCCCGAAGGGATTTGCCAGCGCTGCAATCACGTTCCGCTGATCATGGGCACTTCGATCTTGACTGAGTTTTCTCTTGGCGGAGATCTGCTGCACTTGGAGTCGAAAACCGGTTATGGCCCGTAACATGGTGGGTGTATATTGCCGAGACCATGGATTGGGATTGCTGGATTCGTAGATTGCTGCCAGCCTTTCCACGATCCCGGACAGTTCCGTGGGATCATGGATCAAATGAACGGTGCCGGACATATGAACTGCGACATAATTCCAGGTTGGCACTCCAGGACCATGATACCAAGTCGGTGATATGTACGCATGAGGCCCATGAAAAATGGCCATATGCTGTCCGGTAGACAGCAGGTCACCGTGTGGATTGGCAGAAGCGATGTGCCCTTCGAGACAGATACCTTGTGCCGAGTCATCCATGATGAGTGGAAGGTGGGTCGCATAGGGAATTTTGCCAGCCATACTGACGAGAATGGCGAACGAGTGCTGCTTGGCAAAATCCAGTATTTCACCATCATCCTCGAAAGAAAAGTGTTCGGGCACATACATCTTTAGAACTCCATTGCGGGCCAATGTTCTTGCCAGACTCATGCTTATATAATGGTTGGCCTCTTGGTTTGCAACGGTGATACCTTGTATGGGAAGGGAATGGATCGACAGCCATGATTTGGCCCTCTTAAGGAAGGCCTTTCTCGTGCGCCAAGGTGGAAACCTGGCCAATATGGAGGAAGAGCGGATGCCCACCTTTATGGACAATTACAGTGGATTCCGTGTCCCTGCCGATATGGTATACACGGTTGATGCCGTATGGACAGCGGGAAGCCATCCACTCTCCCCTTCGCAGGGCGATGCCCGGCCTCAGTTCGGGGAAGGAATGGCGCATTCAGTCGCTGTGCAGGGATGCAACAACCACAAGTCGTTGAATGATATTGAGAAGCCAGATCAGAACAGGGCCTGAAAGAAATCCGTCATTAGTAACTCACAAGGGCCGAGTCAATTCGGGTTAGAATGCACGCTCCGGTTGTTACTTTCACCCCGCTTTAATGCCCGACCCTATACGCACACGATTCGATACGCTTGCCCTGCATGCAGGACAGGTACCTGATCCCCAAACCGGTGCCCGTGCGGTCCCTATCTATCAGACCGCCAGCTATGTCTTGCAGGACAGTGAGCATGCCGCTTCCCTGTTTAATATGGAACGCCCGGGGCATGCATACTCCCGTTTGTCCAATCCCACCGTTTCCGTCCTCGAAGAGCGGATGGCAGCACTGGAGGGCGGGGTTGGCGGGGTCGCAACTGCCAGTGGCCAGGCGGCACTCCATCTGACGATTGCGACACTAATGGACGCCGGCTCTCATATTGTGTCTTCCAGTGCTATCTATGGAGGAAGCCACAATCTTCTACAGTACACCCTGCCCCGCTTCGGCATCCACACCACATTCGTTTCCCCCCGGGATATTGAGGCCATTCGCGCCGCGATTCGTCCGGAAACGCGAATGATCTTTGGTGAAGTGCTCGGCAATCCCGGCAACGATGTACTGAACTTGCCGGTCGTGGCCGAATTGGCGCACGAACATGGCATCCCAATGGTGATTGACTCGACTTTTACAACCCCATATCTGATTCGGCCTTTTGATTACGGGGCCGATCTCATTATGCATTCGGCCACCAAATTTCTCTGCGGACACGGAACCGTAATCGGTGGAGTCGTCGTCGATCAGGGCCGGTTCAATTGGCAGCAGAGTGGCAAATTTCCGACCTTGAGTGAACCATATGAAGGATTTCATCAGATGTCATTTGACGAAGAATCTTCGACCGGCGCATTTCTGTTACGGGCTCGGCGGGAAGGGTTGCGGGACTTTGGTGCCTGTATGAGTCCCACAACGGCTTTCTATGTACTCCAGGGACTGGAAACCTTGTCGATCCGCATGGATCGGCATGTGAACAACACCCGCAAGGTGATTGAGTTTCTCCTGGAGCAGGATGCAGTAGAAGCAGTCAGTTATCCGGAACTGCCGGAACATCCGGATTATTCCCTCGCCAAGTCTTTGCTACCGAAGGGAGCTGGGGCTGTATTCAGTTTTACTCTCAAAGGTGGACGGGAAGCAGGCAGGGTTTTCGTGGAAAGCCTTCGTATTTTTTCTCACCTTGCCAACGTCGGGGATGCCAAAAGCCTGGTCATTCACCCGGCCAGTACGACGCATTATCGAATGACCGAGACGGACCTCCTGAACGCTGGAATCAACCCCGGCACCATCCGGCTGTCTATCGGGTTGGAAGATGTGGATGATTTGCTGGAAGACCTGTCCCGGGCCATTCATCGATCACAGAAGATGATTTCCTGAGCGACTTCGGCAGAAATGAAAGTATCGTTACACCAGCAGCAGGTTTTTGCCTACACTGCGGCCAAGTCGATCGACCCTCGCCGCGACACGGTCGTGTTCGTGCATGGGGCTGCGATGGACCATTCTGTCTGGATCCATCAGAGCCGTTATTTTGCCTATCATGGATATAACGTTCTGGCGCTGGACCTGCCGGGTCATGGGCAAAGTGAAGGGACGGCCATGGACCGGATCGAAGATTACGCAACATGGCTCAATGCATTTCTGCATCAAGGGCATGGGCAATCATATCATTTGGTTGGCCATAGTATGGGCTCGTTGATTTGCCTGGAAGCGGCGGGCATGGCGGATGCCCCGGTATTGGCTTCCATTTCCCTGGTGGGATTCAGCTTTCCCATGGCGGTCACCCCCATGCTGCTGGACGCAGCTCGGGATCATCCTGCGGCAGCGTACTCCATGATGACCCAGTGGAGTCATGCCTCCCCCATCGGTGGAGAGCCGAATCCCGGATTCTGGTCGGTTGGCAACCAGTTTCGACTGATGGAGAATAGTCCTTCCGGTGCCATTTTCCGCGATCTCACGGCTTGCAATGCCTATCAAGGAGCACCGGATGCCTTGGATCAGATTACTTGCCCAATGCTATTTGTCAGTGGGCTGCAGGATCGCATGGCACCCTGCAAATTAGCGCAGAAAACTGCAGATACTCAAGCCGGTGCAGACATCATTCTGCTATCGGAGTGCGGTCACAATTTGATGTCGGAGAGCCCGGACGGTGTCCGACATGCGCTGGCCCGGCATATCCGAGCGCATTCATGAATATCCGTTGGGATGGTGCAAACTGGAGTAGAACGATACTGTCTCGATATGAATGCTGGCCATTTCCCCGATTCGACACAATCGCCGGTCGTCCAATGCAGCCCACTGATCTGCACACTCGTTTCATCTTCAGCCCTTCCTCCTTTTTTCTTCTTTTTGGTGCTGTAACCCATGAATGAAGCGGATCAAATCCTGTTGCCCCGCTGGACCATTCCAGTAGCCGGTGAAAGCAGTCAACATTCCATGGTCGTACATGAGAACTATGCGATTGTGCTCCTCGGAAGCCAAATTGTGGATCTGGGCATGCGTTCGGAAATACGGGAGAAATGGACTACCAGGGAGTCGATAGAACTGGATCAACACGTACTGATTCCGGGCCTGATCAATGCACACACCCACGCCGCGATGACCTTGTATCGAGGGTATGCGGATGATTTGCCATTGATGCAGTGGTTGACAGAGTACATCTGGCCGGCAGAAGCAGAGTGGACCAAACCAGACTCTATTTCGGCTGGCACTGACCTGGCTCTGCTGGAAATGATTCGAACCGGAACGACCTGTTTCCAGGACATGTATTTTTACCCGAATGTGGTGGCCGCGCGGGCGGAGTCTGCCGGTATGCGGGCAAACGTTGGAATGATTGTCATTGAATTTCCCACTGCGTGGGCCAATTCCGCGGATGAATATCTCCAGAAGGGGTTGGACCTGAGAGATGCTGTACGTCATTCCGATCTGGTTACGGTCGCGTTTGCCCCGCATGCTCCGTATACAGTACAGGACAATACCCTGGAACGGATTGCTGCTCTGTCAGAAGAGTTGGACTGCCAGATTCACATGCATGTGCACGAAACGGAGCATGAAATCAACGAATCCCTTGCTCGCTTTGGCATTCGTCCTCTGGAAAGGCTGGGCAGACTGGGGCTGGTCAGCCCCCGCCTGGAAGCGGTCCATATGACCCAATTGCTGGATTTGGAAATTGAGCACATTGCCACTCAAGGGGTCCATGTCATTCATTGCCCCCAATCCAATTTGAAACTTGCCAGTGGGATGTGTCGGGTGGATGCATTGCTGCAGGCAGGTGTCAATGTTGCCATTGGTACGGATGGCGCGGCCAGCAATAATGATCTGGATATGCTATCGGAAACACAGACAGCCTCCCTGCTGGCGAAGGGGGTCTCCGGCAACCCGTCTGCGATGAGCATGTCCCAGTCACTGTGGGCCGCTACCATGGGAGGTGCCAAGGCTCTTGGGGTCGATTCGCAGGTTGGTTCCATCGAAGTCGGGAAACAAGCAGATTTGGTTGCGATTGATCTTTCGCATTCCCATACCCAACCTCTTTACCATCCTCTCAGCCAGGTTATTTATGCATGCCACAGCCATCAGGTCAGTGATGTGTGGATTGATGGATGTCAGGTGCTGAAGGAACGACAGCCTACCCGCCTGGATCCAGAGAAAATCCTGTCGGACGCCAGGCAATGGGGTCTGATGATTGCTGCAAAACATCCTCTTCCAGAATCATGACGGTTCCGCCACAATCCAGTTCCGCAGCATCGACCAACGTAGATGCGGCCGAGATCAAAAAATTTGCCGAACTGGCCAATCGTTGGTGGGATCCGGAAAGTGAATTTCGACCTCTGCATCAAATCAATCCCTTACGGTTGGATTTCATTGAGAAATACACTCCCCTGAAAGGTAAACGGGTTCTGGATGTGGGTTGTGGTGGAGGCATTCTCAGCGAAGCAATGGCGGTGCAGGGTGCTGTCGTTACCGGCATCGACATGGGCGATGCGCCACTGAATGTGGCTCGGTTACATGCCATGGAACGTGGTATGGTAGTGGACTACCGAAAGACCACAGCCGAAGCAATCAGTGAATCCGAAGCCGGCACATACGATATCGTTACCTGCCTGGAGTTGTTGGAACATGTACCGGATCCAGCCAGTGTGGTCGCAGCTTGTGCGGCTCTGACCAAGCCTGGCGGCTCGGTATATTTCTCTACTATTAACCGGAACCCGAAAGCCTTCCTGTTTGCGATCGTCGGCGCAGAATATATTTTGCGATTGCTTCCCAAAGGCACACACCAATATGAGAAACTGATCCGCCCCTCGGAACTGCATGGATGGTGTGAATCCGCTGGGTTGAGGACCGAGCAAATGATTGGTCTGCATTACAACCCCCTTCCCCAAAAATACTGGTTAGCTCCAGGGATTGATGTGAATTATCTGGTTCACACTGTATTCGATTGAATTAAAAATGTATCCTGCCGATCAATCGTCGTCGAATGCGGTCCTGTTTGACCTGGATGGCACCCTGTTCGATACTGCCGGCGACTTGATTGCGGCCGTTAATCGGATACGTCATGAAGATGGCTATGAGCCGATTCTGTTCTCGACTCTGCGCCCATGGGTTTCACAGGGCGGTTTGAAACTCGTCAGCAGAGCCTATGGCCTGCCTACTGACAGCGATCAGATTGCCATATTATGGCAACGTTATCTGGTCGCTTACGAATCCAATATCAGCCAGCATACGGTCCTTTTCCCCGGATGGGACGAAATCCTGTACGAACTGGAATCGGAATCGCGACCTTGGGGGATTGTCACGAACAAGCCAACTTATCTCACGCACAAATTGCTGCAAGAAATGGGCATGCAAACACGGCCTGCCTGTGTGGTGTGTGGCGATTCGGCCAGTCGAAGCAAACCGTTCCCTGAGCCAGTCCATATGGCTTGTCAAATTATGGGAGTACCGCCGGAACGAACTTTGATGGTCGGAGATGACAAACGGGATATTATGGCGGCAAAAAGTGCGGGGGCGGATGCGGTTGCGGCAGCATGGGGATATATCCGACCGGACGATGATCCGGCAAGCTGGGGTGCCTCTGCTGTCTTGACCCATCCAGGCCAACTCAAGCAATGGGTTGGCAGGGATGCCGGCCATTCCAGTTCATGACCACGCTGCTCGACACCCCCGAGAAAGCCCATCAGTGGTGTCAATCACAGAGACGGCAAGGATATACCATTGGTTATGTACCCACGATGGGCGGCCTCCACAATGGACACCGGTCATTGGTCGACAAAGCGGTAGCCGAGAATGATACCGCGTGTGTCAGTATCTTTGTGAATCCATTACAGTTCAACTCCGCAGAGGATTACAGACAATATCCTCACATGCTTGATGCCGATCTGGAGATTTTGGCAGAGTCCGGATGCGAGATGGCTTTCACCGGAACCCTGGAAGAGTTTTTTCCTGCCGCGAAGGACTCACCAACGGCGGATTCGATTTCGCCGTTGCCAGCGATCTGCGGATTGGAAGCTGAGTTTCGACCCGGGCATTTGGAAGGGGTACAGGCAATTGTGGAACAATTGTTCTGGATTGTCGGAGCTTCACGGGCTTATTTTGGCGAAAAAGACTTTCAGCAGGTCTTGTTGGTACATCAGATTGCAGCCAGTTTCGAAGGCATTGATGTCATTGTCTGCCCTACCATCCGGGAGCCGGATGGACTGGCCCTGTCCACCCGAAACCGTCGATTGAATCAGACGGAGCGAGCATTGGCACAGACCTTGTTTCGTGCCTTACAGAGCGCAGCAGCGGCATGGTACCGTGGGGTGACAGTTGCCAAGGAGTTGGAGGCCATTATGTGGCAGACCCTGACTGTCCCTGGGATCCGCGTGGAATATACAGCAGTCCGAGATCCCGAACACTGGACGGCATCCCCTCCCCAAGGATCACTGCAGCAGGCAAGAGCATTGGTCGCCGCATGGGTTGGCAGTGTGCGGCTGATTGACAATTTGGCCTTGAAAGAGTGCATGCTCCCATCCTGATAATCGAGACCAGTTTGACCTGTATGTTGTTGCCGACTACTCCAGGGCTTGTTAACATAAATTGACTGGGATATGGTATACTGGGGTTTCGTCATGATCAGCGAAAACTGCGTGGAGGAACCGATCCGGGGAACTCACCCCAGTACCCATACGAGTGCATTGCGCCGTTGCTGCCGAAGCCACGGGGCAATATCAGTCTCCCGAATCACCAAGTGTCCAACACCATGTCTCTACGTGGCTGAGTGCAGCGGCAAATGGCGAGGCTTGCCGGAGTGATTCGGCAACTGGCACACCATCTACGTGCGGATGAATCGGTGATCGAGGAATGGTGTCCTCATCGCATGTTCCAGCATCTGTAGCGAGGCAGGAGATCCGGATCTGGGCCGAGGCCATAGGCCTCGACAGTACCAGTCTCAAGATCCGTTCCGACGGCATCGGTGCGCGAAAAAACAGCATCCAATGCATCTTCCTCGACCTGCCTCTGAAAAAGTCCCGGCAACTCGCACAGAATCAGGAAATGAACCCCGAGATCACCACCGAATGGCTTCCAGCATGGCCGCTGATTGCCGAATCTGATTTGGCGAAAGTGCTGAAGTTGTATCATGGAGAGGGTATTCGGAACCAGGTTTTCGCGACCGCATCTTGTCTCGTCAACGATCCCGGTCCGACCGACAAGCAGTTGGCATTTCGACGCGAGCTACAATGTCTGCAGCCGGGCCTGTTGCAGTTTTCCCTTCTCAAATCGCCTGATATGCTCCTCATGCAATGACCCCAAACTGATTCCCAAACTCATGAGACGATCCCAAACCATACGCCCATTCCGTGATGTTCGTCGCAGGTTTGCTCACTGCAACCGGACAATGGTACTCTTTTGCCCCGGAAAATGGCTTGACCGTGGCAAGATGTGCGGTATCCTGCTGGCACTTGTGGCATGGCCCCTTTTTGCCTTGGACATTCCGCTGGAGTCGGATCAATGGAAAGTACTGGGATATCGGAATATTCCGGTCAACGAAGTCATGTCTTCCAAGGCAGGCATGGAAATCCGTATCGACGGCTCTGCCAGTGCGATTGTGTATCCGATACCGGAACCGGGCCGGTTCACAACATTGCATGTCAAGGCAACCATTGATGGCCAGGTCAACTTGGGCGATTTGCTTCAGGGAAGCAAGGAAGGAGACGATTTTCGATTGCGCGTCGGATTGGTCTATGCTGGTGACAAAACACTGAATTTCATTCAGCGCTCCCTTGCCCCCCAATGGATCCGTACACTGTATGATCTGGCACCGGAAGGTGCGGGCATCAGCCGAGTGGAATTTTACAATACATGGCAAAGCCCGCAATTGGCGGGGCAAAAACGCCCGCATCCGACCACGAAGCTCTGGCGTGAAAATTTTGTTTTATCGACCAGCCCCAGGGGAGCAGTCAATCAGGTTCTTCGCATCCCAACCGATTCGGAGGTCGTTGCGATCTGGCTTAGTGCAGATGGAGATAATACTGGCTCTTCCTTTCGGGTGATTCTCCACTCCCTGTCGCTGGAATCGGCATCCTGACGCTATGCCCGGAGTCATTCGGCTAGCCGAAGACGATCCAGGGCGATAAAACCGAAGCTCTCACAGTCCCCGCCCTCTTCTCAGCAAGTTCTTACCAAACCGATGACGCACTTCATCGGTCAATTGGTCCAGGATTTCTTGGCGTTTTCCGACCACTAACGAGGTATTTCCCGGCTGCTGCTCTATGGCAAACAGGTCCGCCTGGTTACTGTGAGAGGACCACGGCATGGCAGTGAAATGACTGACACCGACTCCTATCAAGCGCACGCAAAACCGCTTTCTGGCCAAAAGATGTTTGAGAAGATGATGAACCTGTTGCCAGATGTCCAGCGTTCCACTGGTCCCGACCGGGAAGCGATGAGACCGGGTGATGGTGGGGAAATCATGGAACCGTACTTTCAGACGCACGCAGCGGGCTTTCAGTCTGGCACTTCGCATCCGGTAGCACACCCCCTCGGTCAGTGACAAGGCGACTGATTCCAAAGCCGCCAGGTCATGAATATCGGTGTGGAACGTAGTTTCATGGGAAATGGATCGAGTCTCTGAATCGGTGACCACTGGACGGTGATCCACCCCATGACAGAGCTTCCAGAGTTTGAGGCCAGATTGCCCTAATCGGCTTTTGAGCCATTCTGGGGATGTCTGCCGAAGATCATGAACCGTACGAACGCCTTTTGCCAGCAACTGACTCCGGGCTACCTTACCTACCCCCCATATCCGCTCCACTGGCAAAGGATCCAGAAACGCCTGTACCTCATCCGGCGATATGATCGTAAATCCATCGGGTTTTTCGTGGTCACTGGCCAGTTTGGCCAGAAACTTGTTCGGTCCGACGCCAAGGGAGGCGACCAGTCCCAGCTCTTCCTGAATTTCCTGTTTGATTCGCCGAGCGATGGTCTCCGTGGACCCGAACAATCGTTGGGATGCCCGAACATCCAGAAAAGCCTCGTCCAGGGAGAGCGGTTCTACCAGGGGAGTATAGCGCTGGAAGATGGCGTGAATCTGTCCCGAGACCTGTCGGTAGAGGTTGCCTCTGGGGGGGACAATGATCACATCGGGGCATTGTCTGAATGCACTGGCCATTGGCATCGCACTGTGAATGCCAAGTGCCCTGGCCGGATAATTGGCAGAAGCCACAACTCCCCTGAATCGCGGGTTACCACCCACGACCAGAGGTTGCCCTTTGAGCCTGGGATTATCCCTTTCTTCCACCGAGGCAAAAAAGGCATCCATATCAACGTGCAGGATCATGCTGAACCGAACGTATACTCTCAGAGAAAAAGTTGGGTATTGAGTGTAGCGCATTGTCTGCCTACACTCTGGACTTTTCCCAACGGTCTAGCGATTGTGCACTCTCCTGCCTCATTTTCTATGGACAACCGGCTTGAAGCCCGTGCGATCGAGTGTGTACGGGGGCTTCGGAGTCTCTTCCGTGATGTCTCATTGACCATGCAAAGTGGCATCGGACTGCACGCCAAGGGAATCAATGGCAGCGGCAAGACTTCACTGCTTCGCATCCTTTGTGGGCTGTCGGTGGCCGAGTCGGGGGCAGTATTTTGGAACGGGGCCGACATTCGCCGCATTCGTACCGAATACCACTCGCAGATTTGCTATCTCGGACACAAGCCTGGCCTGAAAGGGGAACTCACGCCAATGGAAAACCTGATAGCACTGATGGCATTGCAAGGGCGATCCCTGGACCGGCGGATTATTGCGAAATCCCTGGAGACTCTGGGTATCCTGCCATGTCATGAACATCCTTGCCGGAAACTGTCGGCCGGCCAGCAGCAAAGAACCGCATTAGCACGGGTACGGTTAAGCGATGCCCCCCTTTGGATTCTTGATGAACCAGCGACAGCACTGGATGAATCCGGGATCCATTACCTGAATGGCATCCTGCAGGAACATCTGAATCGGGGCGGATTGCTGGTCTTCACCAGCCATCAGCCCCTTTTGCCCTCCTTGGCCTTGCAGACCATTGAGATGTCTGGTTGCGATGACTGAGAGGCGGCAACCCGGGGAAGAGTGGTCGGTATGGTCCGGATTCCGGGCTTTGCTGGCCCGGGACTTGCGCATCGCACTACGGGAGCGCAGTGATATGGCACAACCTGTATTGTTCTTTATGGTCGTCGTCAGCCTGTTTCCCTTATCGTTATCTTCTGACTTGGAGTTGATACGGAGCGTGGGACCGGGAATTATCTGGGTAGCCGCCTTACTGGCCTCATTGCTCGCATTGGACAGTATCTTCCGCCCCGACTATGAGGATGGCAGCCTGGAGCAAATCGTACTCAGTCCGCACCCTCTCAGCTTGATGGTATTGGCCAAGGCGATCGCACACTGGCTGGTCAGTTCCCTGCCGCTGATCCTGGTTTCTCCTTTGCTAGCGCTATTGATGCAATGCCCTGCCCATGCGATCCTGATCCTGGTTCTGGGCCTGGTTCTGGGGACGCCAGCACTCAGCCTGATTGGTGCAGTTGGTGTAGGTCTTACACTGGGAATTCGCAGAAATGGGGTCTTGCTAAGCCTGATCGTCTTGCCATTATACGTTCCGACCCTCATATTCGGTGCGGGTGCAGTTCTGGCTGCGATGACAGGACAGGATTCGACGCCACACTTACTTTTGTTGGCTGCATTTTCGCTGTTTTCGCTGGCCGTTGGCCCACTGGCGGCTGCGGTTTCCATTCGGGTCAGTTTGAACTGAATTCGCAAATCATCGAAAATACAGAGCCGATTGCAAGGAGATGGGGCATGACTCGGGCACCCGTATGTTCATTATTGCGCCCAAACCGAAGATTCCCCGCTCTGCACCGTCCGGTTACCATTGATTGACGATGCCAACTGAAAAAACCGATTGCCGCCCCCGCTCCCGTCGTTGGGCCTGGTTCCATCGGTTCGGTTCTCCTGCATGGGTTTATCGTGTGGCTACCCGCTGGGCCCCCATATTTGGCTGGACTGCCCTGCTCTTTTTTTCCGTCGGCCTGTATCTGGGGTTGGTGATTGCGCCGCCGGATTACCAGATGGGCGACAGTTATCGGATCATTTTCATTCATGTTCCTTCGGCTTGGTTATCGATGTTCAGTTATGCAGCAATGGCCCTCATGGCGGGTATCGGTTTGATCTGGCATATCAAGGTCGCCAGTCTCGTGGCCCGTTGCATTGCTCCGCTGGGGGCTACATTCACCGTTTGCGCCCTGGTAACCGGTTCTCTCTGGGGCAAGCCGACGTGGGGGACCTATTGGGTCTGGGACGCTCGCCTGACTTCAGAATTGGTCCTTCTGTTTCTGTTTCTGGGGTTCATTACCTTATCGGCTGCCATCGAAGACCGACGTATGTCTGATCGGGCGGCAGCAGTGCTCGCCGTGGTAGGGATTATCAATTTGCCCATTATTCACTTTTCGGTCGAATGGTGGAACACGCTCCATCAGGGTGCCACACTGACCCGGCTGGGACGTCCCACCATCGACACGCAAATGCTGATTCCACTGTTGGTGATGTTTGTCGCATTCAACTTCTATTTTGCTGCGACTGTATGTAACCGACTACGGGCCGAACTGCTGGTCTATGAACGTCGCACCCAATGGGTGCAGGATCTCTTCCATGGTTGAGTTTCTTCATATGGGCGGCTATGCCTTTTATGTTTGGACCAGCTATGCGATTGTGCTGCTACTGTTGCTGTGGCACTTTTTTTTACCATGGTTCCGTACCCGCTCCTTGCTCAAGATGCTTGCCGGTAACCAGCACCGACAGCGCAATGCCGAAAAGGGCAGGAAATGACTCCCAAACGTCGACAACGCCTGATATTGGTGGTCCTGGTATTGATCGGGATCAGTGGTGCTGTCGGATTGGCATTGACCGCATTAAACCAGAACATTAACCTTTTTTATAGTCCCAGTCAGGTGGTTGCCGGCGAAGTCCCCAAGGGGGTGAATTTCCGTCTCGGCGGCATGGTCATGGATGGCAGTGTGCAGCGCGACCCGGAAGGTCTGGAAGTTCAGTTTGACCTGACCGATATGGCCGCAGTCGTGAGCGTACAATATGAAGGGATACTGCCGGATTTGTTCCGTGAAGGCCAGGGCATTGTCACGCAGGGAACACTGGCCAACGGGGTGTTTGTCGCCCAGCAGGTGCTGGCCAAACATGATGAAACCTACATGCCGCCGGAAGTCCATCAGGCCTTGCAAGAGGCCAATGCCGGGGGCTATCCGGCAACCTCCCGGGAAGCCGCTGAACCATGATTCCCGAAATCGGCCATTTTGCCTTGATCCTGGCCCTGGTACTTTCCCTGTGTCTGGGCATACTGCCTCTGGTCGGTTCGCTTCGGGGAATCACCAGTTGGATACTGCTGGCCCGGCCACTTGCTCTCAACCTGCTGGTCATGGTGGCGGTCTCATATGCATGCCTGACCTGGTCCAGTATCGTGAGTGATTTTTCGGTGGCCTACATTGCCCATCATTCCAATTCCCAACTGCCATTGATTTATCGAATATCCGGGGTCTGGGGGGGGCATGAGGGATCACTGCTCCTGTGGGTCCTGATCCTTGCTGGCTGGACCGGAGCTGTAGCGTTGGGCACTCGGGGGTTGCCGGACCTGATGAGTGCGCGGGTTCTTGCGGTGATGGGATTGATCTCGGTGGGAATCCTGCTGTTCCTGTTATTCACATCGAATCCATTTGAGCGACTTTTCCCGGTCCCGGTCGAAGGCCGCGATCTCAATCCCTTGCTGCAAGACATTGGGCTCGCCATTCATCCCCCCATGCTGTATATGGGATATGTCGGTTTTTCGGTGGCATTTGCCTTTGCCATTGCCGCGATGATAGGGGGCCGACTGGATGCTGCATGGTCCAGATGGTCACGTCCCTGGACCAATGTGGCCTGGATGTTCCTGACCATCGGGATCGCCCTGGGCTCCTGGTGGGCCTATTATGAACTGGGCTGGGGGGGGTGGTGGTTCTGGGATCCTGTGGAGAATGCGTCCTTCATGCCTTGGCTGGTGGGTACTGCATTGATTCACTCTCTTGCCGCAACCGAGAAGCGAGGGGCGTTCAAGGCCTGGAGCGTCTTGTTGGCGATCATGGCTTTCTCCCTTTCCCTGCTGGGCACTTTCCTTGTCCGCTCGGGAGTATTGACTTCGGTTCATGCTTTCGCCAACGACCCCGCCCGGGGACTCTACATTCTTCTTTTTCTTTGTATCGTTGTGGGTTGCTCGCTCCTGCTCTATGCCTGGCGGGCACCAGAGATCCGAAGTTTTGTCCGCTTTGAAACCGTCTCTCGCGAAACCGCCATACTACTGAACAATATTTTGCTGGCGGTACTTTGCTTTGCCGTACTGCTGGGCACGCTCTACCCGTTATTTCTTGATGCCGTCAGTGGCACCAAGATTTCAGTCGGCCCTCCATATTTTGACTTATTGTTCACTATCCTAGGGGTTCCCCTGATTGTGCTCCTGGTCACCGGATCCGTGCTACGTTGGAAACGGGACCAGATTGCCCGTACGCTCCATGGACACTGGATACCCGGAGGTCTTGCGTTGCTGATTGGAGTGGGAACGCCATTCGCAATGACACATTATTCCATTCCTGCCGCCCTTGGCATTGCCCTTGGTGCCTGGGTCATTCTGGAGTCTTTGGCCGGTTTATGGTCGCGCACGCGGTCGGGGCAGCGGATTCCAGATCTGCGCAAATTACCCAGAGGCCTGAAAGGGATGTATATGGCCCATCTTGGGGTCGGCGTCTTCATTGTTGGGGTGACTATGGTCAACGGGTTCAGTATCGAGAAGGATATCCGGATGGTTCCAGGAGGAGAATTTACCCTATCCGATTACACTTTCCGGTTCCAGGGCGTACACGACGCCGAGGGTCCGAATTACCGCTCTCTCATGGGGCGGTTTGAAGTCTATTCGGGGGGACGCATGATCGGACAGTTATACCCCGAGAAAAGAACCTATCTGGTTCAGCAAAGTCCCATGACCGAGGCCGCTATTGATCCCGGGTTCACTCGCGATCTTTATGTCGCACTGGGAGAGCCTCTGGATGATCAGGGTGCCTGGGCCGTGCGAATTTACTTCAAACCCTACATTCGCTGGATCTGGCTCGGCGCGTTCCTGATGGGTATCGGGGGGCTCGTTGCCGCTACCGATGCGCGATACAAACGACGACGGGAAACCCATGCCGTTCACAGGCATGCTTCCACCTCATGAACCGGTTCGTTCTACCACTGATCCTGTTTGTGGGGTTGGTTGTCCTGTTGTGGCGAGGTCTGGCACTGGACCCACAGAGCATTCCATCCACACTTATTGATCGACCGGCTCCGGGGTTTGCATTGAGTGAGTTGCATGACCCGGAAGCCATATTCCGTCCAGCAGATATGATCGGCAAGGTTTGGGTGCTGAATGTCTGGGCTTCCTGGTGTGTTGCCTGCCGGGAAGAACATCCGGTGATTACTGCACTGGCCGAAGTGGTCGATATTATTGGCCTGAACTACAAGGATCGTCGTGATGATGCTACGGCTTGGCTGGCCATGTGGGGAGACCCTTACCAAACCAGCGCCTTTGACCGTGAGGGCAATGTCGGCATTGATTATGGGGTGTATGGAGTACCGGAAACGTTTATCATTGACGCCGAGGGCTGGATCCGATACAAGCACATCGGACCAGTCAGCCAGTCGGTCGCAGACGAAATTTTGCTGCCCATTATCCAGCAGTTGGAAAACGAAGAAGTGTGAGCAATCTGACTATATTCCGCGCTTCGATCCTCTGCATGATTTTAGGGTTTGGTTTCTATCTGCCTTCTTCTGCTGGAGTGGATGTCGTTGCGTTTGACGATCCTGGACAAGAAGCCCTGTACCAGGAGATGATTCGTGAATTGCGCTGCCTGGTGTGCCAAAACCAGAATCTTGCCGATTCCAATGCCGAATTGGCCCAAGATCTCCGGCGGAAAACGGTAGAACTGGTCAAAGCAGGCAAGGACCGGGAAGCCATCGTGGACTATATGGTGTCCCGCTATGGAGATTTTGTGCTGTACCATCCTCGGTTTAACGCCAAAACCGCATTCCTCTGGATTTCGCCATTGATTCTGTTTCTGTTTCTGACCTGGTGGGTGCTGCGTTGGCGCCGTCGTATGGTTGCCGCGCCCACCGCCTACAGTGCACATGATCTGGCACACGCACGCAATTTGTTGCGGAAAACCGACGATCACCGAGATTCCTACCTCCCCGAGTCGACCGAATGATCTGGTTTCTGCTGGCCAGCGTGGGGTTGATTATTCTGTGTGTCCTGATCCTGGCCCCCGGACTCTTTCGACCCAAGCCAATGGTTCATGTGGACATGGACCGGGAAAATCTGGCGATTGCAAGGGAACGATGGTCTGAGGTTGACCATGACCAGCATCCAGACCATACGGACTCAGCCGAACTTGAAGCGGCCTTGCTGTCGGATCTTTCTGGTCCGGATTACAACCTGCCAGAATCCTCCGAGCGTGGGCGCTGGAGCGCGATGTTCGTGTTATTGCTGGTTCCGCTGACCGCGGCACTGATATACACCCAGATCGGGGATACCCGCTGGTCTGCAACCCTCCCCGATGGTTCGTTCGGTGAACGTCTTCCAGAGGATGTGGACATTCCGGCCTTGCTGATGCGGTTAGAGCAGAGCTTGGCAGAAAATCCCGATAATGCAGATGGCTGGGCGATTGCAGGGCGAACCTATATGGTGATGAGCCAGTTTGCGAAAGCGGAAGCCGCTTATGCCAAGTTGCATGCCCTGGTGGGAGATGATCCAGATATCCTGACTGTCTGGGCAGATGCCAGCCTGATGAACAACGGGGGTCGATATACTCCGTCCATTGCGGCCCGGATCGAACGTGCATTGGAGTTGGATCCCTTGCAGATCAATGCGTTGTGGATTGGGTCCATCGGCTCTGTCTCAACAAGTGATCAGGCCGCCGCCGAAGAATATCTGGAGCGTCTTCGGCCGTTGCTGGCAGACAATCCCGAGGCCCGGTCTCAGCTAGAGGAACAGCTTGGGGATTTTTCCTTTTCGGGATCAAGTGAGAGGACCGAGTCGACTTTCTCGGACACCAATCCGGCGACCAACTCCAGATCCTTGGAGTCGGTTTCGATTTCGCTAGAGGTTTCCATTGCGCCCGAACAACTGCCGGGCCTGCCTCCTGATGCCACGGTTTTTGTGTTTGCCAGGCCTGTTGGTGATTCCGGTATGCCTCTGGTCGCTCGAAAGATATTTGTCGAAGACCTCCCGCAAACCATCTCTCTGCAATCCGGTGACGCAATGGTGGAAGGACACTCCTTATCCGGCCATGATCGCGTCGTGGTAACTGCCAGAGTCTCCCTTTCCGACACTCCATATGCCCAAAGCGGTGATCTGACCAGCCAATCCATGGAAGTCAACACTCGGGATGGCACTGCGGTGCCATTGGTAATTGATCGCCGCGTTCCGTAATCAATTTTGGGGGCTTATAAACATTGCTTGACAAAGATGAAATCGGGTCGCCAAACCGCCTTAACCAAAGAGAAGGACGAATAAAGTGGGGACGATGCCGGGTTGATTGCCCATGACGCCCCCTATTGTGGGGAGGATTGCCCTGTGTCAAGCTATCTTTATAATTCCTCAATTTTGCATCAAGCCTCTCTGACCCAGTCTCCAAGTCAAGCGAGGCCGGACGCTTCAGGAAGTTACCTTGTTGCCGATACCCTCCTCGGCCTGATCCACGTTCACCGTATTGCGTGATGCCGAATCGGCAAAATCCAGTAACTTGGTGGCATCGTCTTGTTTGCGACGGATACTTTCGCCCTGGAAAGAACTGTTCGCATCAATGAGCAGCCCGGTAGAAATGAGTTTCCCTTCCACCACACCGCCCGAAACAATTTCAATTTGATCGCAGTCAGCTGTCCCCATGAAGTGACCACAGACTACCAGTCTTTGCGCTGTCAGAGTACTTTTGATCAGACCCGTATCGCCAACCGTAATGGTGCCATCGGAATGGATTTCACCCTCGAATTCCCCATTGATTTGCAGGTCAGATTTGGTATCGATCTTACCGATAATACTGGTGCCCGCTGCAATCGTGGTCGTGTTGCCAGTGGAGGCTTTCGGAAGTGGAGCCCGTTCGGACTTATCAAAAATAGCCATTTTTTTACCTGATTCTGGAAGGTATGGATTTGATAAAGATGATACCAAGATACGCATTCAACTGGAAAACCTGATGAAATGAATTTAGCATCTATTATCCCTGATAGTAGCGATCAAATCGCTCTCTGCCCGACCGTCTTGCCAGAAAAATATCTGACATAGATGAAGGTCTGTCATGATTACCTAAAAAATCACATGACGTATTGGGTGAAGCGGGGATAGCATTATAATGCAGTCGAGAAATGTTCTGCCGGTATTTTTACTATTTCCACTCAGGATCTTTTGTCGGGGATGCCGGTAGAATGTGCGGCAGTACTCCTATATACAGTTAGGGGGATGTTTTTTGATCAATCGATCAAATGTAGTGTTGGAGACGGATTCGCTGAGTAGCCGGCTACTTACCTTTTCTCGGTCTTCCGGTAGACGAGAGGGCCCGGTATCGCTCTTACTTGGTATTCGGTGTCCTCGCTCTCTACAGTATTGCTCGCAACTTGGGACTATATCGTGGTCGTGCCATAGCTAGCTCGAAGTCCGGTAGTGGCTCAGTTTGAACATTGCAAGGCCTGCGTGGGGAAAAGGCGGCCAGGAGGCCGCCCTGTGTTCGGGATGTTCCGCGATCCTCCAACGATATCCGGTTCCAGATTGACGCCCTCACGTGGCCCGCACTCCCGAGAACCGGATGGATCAGCTGTCGGTGTCACTGCACCCCCAGGCCAGCCTTCTCGCCTGGCTCTGCGGAGTCTGGCCGGCGAGGATCGGGGTTCCGCCGCGCGTGCTGTTGCACATGCAGTCCGTAATGTCCTGCCGCGTGCGGGCCACCGCAAAGCACCCGGTACGGCTGAATTTCGTTAGATCGAGTATGCCCCCAGGCAGGTTCTGCTCCGCATTCGTGAACTCGCCGCGGGTCTTGAAGCAGCGGCGCAACTGGTCATTCTCATTTTCGTAAATGACGAAGACATAACGCGTGTTTTCCTCAAGATCGGAAAATGTACGGTTCCCTGCCGGGATGGATTGAGTCGTGCTGAGGGTGGTCTCTCCAATCAGGGGCCCACCGGGGTTTTTTCGTATTGCTGACTTGAGGTTTCGCGCTCTACTAAGCCGAGCACCAGTTATGCTAATTGTTGCGCTGTTAGCTGTGGGTAGAGATGGAAAAGAGGTTAAATTTAAACCTAATGCATTTACTTCTGACAAGCCGCCTTGTGTGCAAGCATCCGCTCCGGTGCTGGCTGGAATAGTGAGTTGGGCCACACTGGGACTGGCCAGCAATGCCAGCAATAGCAAGGTTATTAGTCTAGCGAGGGGGGGGGGGGGGGGGGTAAATTAAGGTTTTTCTGGATCATGATTTTGTTTCTCATGGTTAATATCTTCCTGCATTATATAGTACTTCCCTTTCTGAAAATAGACAAACTTTCAAGCTGAGTCACTACCAAACTCTGAATTCCGTTGTAACATACTGATATAATGTGTTATAATAGCGTCTTAATGAACGGAAAATTTGCATGAAATGGCGATTTTCGAATGATTCTGCCCGAATTCCGGGGAAATCAGGCATATCCGCAGATCTTCGCCAATCTTCGACACTTTGCGAGGCGGCCCCATGAGGCCGGTGCCGCATCCCCAGATGGAAATCAGCGAGGTCTGGATCAAGGGCATTGCTGGACGGTGGCGCAATGCCGAAAGAGGGCCGCCGGGGCCGAGGTTTGCCGCCCTGCGCATCCGGCGGTGGAATCCGCGATCAACCACCTGAAGCACCGCGGCCTGGACCGGGTGCACACACCGTAGCCCTGGCGGTGCGGGCCCGAAACCTCCACCGGCTCGCCACTGATCCGCCTGCCCGCTCCCGGCAAGCCGGGAATGGGATGCCATGGTCCGGGTCCCGGGCATCCGGCCCGGACTCCGAAATTCCTTCATGATACAGCGCACCAGACATGGGAGAACGGCAGATTCTGTGCAGGACTGCCGGCATTCCGCTCCGTCGTCTGCTACACTCGGCCTGCCAGCAACTGAAAAACAGGAATTTTCTGCCAGACACTATACTATGCGGTAGTGCGGGATTCGGTAGCTAAAAAGAAGCCTATGCCCATCATTCCTGATCTTGACGATACAACTTCTGAACGCATGGATTCTGCCGGGATTGTTTTGGAATCCGGCACTCCATCATCCCTGGAATCCCGGATATTTGTTCTGGAGGATGGACCAGATGGTCGGGAGTTGCGAACTTTAAGATTCCCGTCGGTCCGTTCATAGGGCACCTGCGATCACGGAAAAGACGGATATCGGCAACGCCCGGGAAGGAGAGTGTGAGGAGAGCGTGGATGCGGGACGCAGTCCAGTGGAAAGATTGAGGCGCTCTGCGAGCGTGTTGGGTGGATTAAGGACGCTTTCCTTCCGCTGTCACTGGTCGGGGTACTGACCAAAGAGATCGGCCAGGGATATGCCGCGCACATTGGTGACAACGCCATGTCGACCATCCAGATGGGTGACTCGGCGATGCGGTCGTCATCAAGTGAGAAACCTGGAATTTGCCTGCAAGGCACCAAAAGCGGCCGTCGCGATGGGCGGATCAAAACGGATGAGGGGCTGTTTCTGGTTCCGTTTCTTTTGCAATTTTTAGACCGCTCTGTTGCGGCCATGGGCGTTCTTGCGGGTGCGCTGGGGATGCTAGTTACGATCAGCAGAAGCAACTTTGACAGGTGGGAAGGCACACCGAGCTAGTGACTCTTGATCGCCCACTCAGAACTCCAGTGATCCACGGGGGTGGTTTCACTCGGCCCGCAAGTGTGGGGGCAGCTCTTGTATTGGCGGATAGCTTCTGTCAGGATCCTTGGATGTCAAGAGAGATGGCATAGGGGTTGGCCTTCGGACTGCGAGCATGGAAAAGGGTGGAGGTAAGAAAAAATCTGTGAACTTGCGCGATATGTGTTTGAGAACGACCCCATGAAGACCGGAAAGTAACCTCACATGACTCCAACCAACGCCGATCGACCGCAACCGGACGACGGTCCGCAGAAAGCCGGAGCCGACCGCGAACACGGGCGCATGCCATCGCCGCACGATCGCCTGTTCAAGCTGGTATTGGCGAACCCGGAACGCGCCGCGGCCGTCTTGAAGACATACCTGCCAACCGAGATCGTCGAGCGGCTGTCGGATGAGCCACCGAAGCTGCTGGACGGCTCCTTTGTCGATCCCAGCCTGCGGACAAGCCAATCCGATCGCCTGTTCGAGGTCACGCTCACGACCGGCAAGCCCGCCTTGATTTATGCCCTGCTGGAACACAAATCGACCCCGGACCCGATGACCCCGTTGCAGATCGAAGAGTACAAGCTCAAGATCTGGCGACGCTACCGTGACGAGCATGCCGAACGCACAGGCCAACTGCCGCCGATCGTCGCCCTGGTCCTCTATCATGGCACCCAGCCTTGGGCCGTGCCACGCTCCATCCCCGAGATGATCGACGACGACGGCATGGCCCCCGCGTTGACCCGATCTCCGGGCTATATCCTGCATCACATCGGGCCCGATGGCGTGCCGGAACTGGCCGACTATCCGGAAGTGCGCGGTGCCTTTCAGTGTCTGTATCTGTCACGGTTGCACGAGATCCCGGACCCGGTCCGACGGTTCGCGGACATCTGTGCAGCCCTTCCGGATCACTCCGACTTGGAAAGCGCAATTCTCGGGTATATAATCCGGGTGATACAGCCAACGCATGCGATCCTTGAGGAAGCGCTCCGGATCGCCAAACCCCATCAAGTGGAGGTCATCATGGGATCATTCTACGAGGAAGCGCTTACACAGGGTCGGGAAGAAGGACGCGCCGAAGGACGCGCCGAAGGACGCGCCGAGGGGATTTCCGAGGGGATTTCCGAGGGGATTTCCGAGGGCATGATCAAAGGAAAAGCCGAGGCCTTGCTGAAATTGGCACACTTCAAGTATGGTGCAATTCCTCAGGAGATTGCGACCACGGTGCGTCAGGCTTCCCAGGACAACGTTGACCGATGGCTGGAAGCGTTGGTCCACGCCAAGGAGATTGATGATATTTTCAGGTCTTGATGGAAGAATGACCGGTTCATCAACCGTTTTTTCTCATTGATCAACGCCATAGTAAAGACACGAAGCCCCGTCGACCCCACCAGAAAGATCGAGACTTCCAATGCTCGCATCAACCTCGGACTACTGTTGCATGAACCCATACGAAATGCTCCGCTGAGGGCGTACAAGATTTGTTCCGGGTGCCGCTAGCTTCACTGCCTGATCACCATTTTCACTGAACGCCAAGTGAAATAAGCTGTTCTTGCATGGTTTGCCAGACTGTGTTTTTCACGGTATACGGGGCGTTGTGCCATAAAAGTATCGGAATCCATCGCTGCTGTACAGTGAGCTTGGTCAGAACCAGATGATGGGGGTTTCTCGATTATCATTCCCCATCGTTCGTACCTAACTCTGGGAACCGAGCCCCACCAACGAATACTTCTATCGTGATGGGCCAAGTATCTCTTCAGTGGTGCTGAGGTGGCAGGCCATGTCTTGGTATTTTGGACTAGATCAACTCATTTACGGAAACAATTCCATTACGATCGCAACAGAGATATGACTACGTTCGAGACATCGTACTTCGCACGCACTCCGTTTCTTCCTGGTCATCCGAACTACTCCCCGAAGCTAAAACGATACACTCGGTCTCTATCTAACCAGTCACCCCTGAAAACCTCAAAATGACGTCATAACTATCTGAATAGGACGTCATAACTATCTGAATAGAATGGGAGATATTGCCTGAAGGTATGAGCTCGAATTGCCGAATATGGCTTTATTGATGCTCTATTCCTTACCATTTCAGACGACAACATGCGCCCAGACCCGCTGCAGTTACCGAATCCCACGATCTGTTTCGAAACCGCTTGGAAAATCGGTTTGATCCGCGCCATAGTGGGTCCGCCTGGTCGGGTCCCGATTTGACGAGACCTTCGGTGCGCGTATTACCCCGACCGTGGTGGTTCCGGCAAGCCCATGCGTCGGATGGTGGCGCTGGGGTCTCTCCAGCAGGGGTGCCGACGGTCGGACGAGGCCATGGTCGCGCGTTAGGCGGATAACCCCTATGGGCAGTCCTGTTGCGGCGAGGAGTATTTCCAATACCATGCGCCCATTGATCCGAGCAGCCTGACGCGGTGTCGCCAGCGCATCAAGGCGGCGGGCGGCGAACTGGTCGGGAAAGCGACGATCGACGCCGGACTAGGGCGTGTTAACACAATTTCTTCCAGACATGGTATACTCGGTGCCCGTGATTGTCAACCGGAACAGTACGGAGGAACAGGCAAGGGAACTTACACGGGCACAGTACGAGCGCATTGCCCCGCTGCGGCCGAGGCAGCGGGGCCATGTCAGCCTCTCGAACCTGCCGGTACTCAACGCCATTCTCTACGTGGCCGAGCATGGCGGCAAGTGGCGCGGCCTGCCGGAGCACTTCGGCAACGGGCACACCATCTACACGCGCAGGAACCGGTGGTCGAAGAACGGGGTTCTGGACCGCGTGTTCGCGCATCGGCAGCGGGCGCGGATGATCCGGGTCCGGGTGGAGGCCATGGGCCTGGACAGCACCCGCAGCAAGGGGCATCCCGAGGGCACGGGGGCGCTGAAAAAAACGACGCCCCGTGCATCGGCAAGTCCCGGGGCGGGTGGAACACCAGGCTTCCTCTGGTTGCCGCGGATGCCCGAACGGCCGTTGCCTTCGCGCGCTCTCCCGGCAACGCGCATGATGCCCCGGAGGGGCGGAAGCTCCGGCAGCGGCTGAAGAAGCCGTCGCACCGACCGGCACTCGTCATGGATCGGGCCGATGAAGACGATGAACCCCGCCGGCTGGTTGCCGACCTCGGCTTCACGCCCGTGGTCCCGCCGAAAAGCCGTCGCGTCACCCCCTGGGAATACGACCGGAAACGGTACCGACGGCGCCACGAGGTCGAGCGCCGGTTCCAGCGACTCAAGGGCTTTCGCCGAGTCTTCTCGCGCTTCGACCAGCTTGATGTCATGTGTCTCGGATTCGTCGTCTTCGCGCTGGTCATTGATACACTGCGTAGCGTTAACACGCCCTAGAGAGTGGCACCGTGAAGCCGCAGGAGTTACGGCGGGTAACCGTGGACACGACGGTGCAAGACCAGGCAGTGACCTTCCCGACCAACGGCAAGTTGCTGAACCGTTCCCGGGTGCGACTGGTCAAGCGGTGCCGGCGACATGGGGTGAGATTGCGGCAGAGCACCGCCCGCAAGGGTCGGCAGGCCCTGCTGCGTGCGAACCGATATGCTCATGCCCGACAGTTGCGCCGCAGGAACCGCTAGGTACGGCGTCTGCGGGCGTACCTGGGCCGGGTGGTCCGGGACATTGAACGAAAAACTGGTGGCCGAGAGGCCCTTAGACAAGTGTTCTCGGACAAGTTTGGCCATGGTCCGGCGGTTACTGGCACAGGAGAAGAAGGGCCGGAACCAGCGCTACAGTTTACATGCACCGGAAGTGGGATTTATCCGTAAAGGCAAGGCCCACCAGCGGTACGAGTTCAGCGTCAAGGCGAGCATTGCCACTATGAACCGGAGCGGATTCATCCTGGGCGGGATAGCGCTGGCAGGGAATCCCGATGACGGACAACCGCTAAATGGCCTGACGGAACCATGAACACTCCACCATGTCCTGACTTTTGCGTATTCCTGCGGGTGGTGTTCCATTACGGGCGCTGGCGGCCGGCATTTTCCATCGCGCCGCCAGTGGTGACCGGCACCACACAGCAGTACATTGATCCGATCTCCTGCCCTCCCCTGGAGCCCGTTCCGCCCCGGATGACCATCCGACTTCCGATGCCCGATCACCGGCTCGATGGCCGGCCGCCACTGGAGACACTTCTTCCGCCGCCGGGTCACGAGGCCTCGCCGCCGCCCGGATACGGAAGCCTCGCTCTCGCCATGCCCCGGTCGCCGCGGTCGACGAACCCCTCGTCGACCGACCGTCCCGTCCGGCGCCGGACCGGGTCCCGCGCTGACTTCCGCGGTTGCCCGTCATCGGGATTCCTCGCCAGCCAGAATGAAGTGGCTCCGGTTCGTCGTGACCATGCTCACCTGCACGCCGAACTCATCCCGCCGGTGGGCTTTGCCCTGACGGATGCACGCCACTTCCGGTGCAGGCAAGCGGTACCGCTTGTTGCGGCCCTTCTTCTCCTGCGCCCGCAACGGCCGAGCCATCGCCAGCTCGTCCGCAACCACCCGACCCAGGTACGTCCGCAGACACCGGGTCGGACGGTTCAGACGGCGGAACTGGCGGGCGTCGCGCTGCCGCCATCCCACCCCATGCTGTCGGCACCGCCTCACCCGCCGCACCTGGGAACGGTTCAGCCGCTTGCGGTCCGTCGGGAAAGTCACGGCTTGGTCCGGCACCGTCGTCTCCACGGTGACCCGCCGCCACGTCCGCGGCTTCACGGTCCCGCTCTCCAGACCCGCATCCATCGTTGCCTTGCGGACCCACTCGGCACCGGATGCCCCGAGGCGCGGGCGGCATCGCGTCAGACGGCTCGGGTCGATCGGCGGATGGGGCGGGAACTATTCCTCGCCACCAAAATACGGCCCGTACGGATTCTCCACCCCACGCGCCATCACGGCCTTGTCCGACCGTGGGTAGATCTGCTGGAGATCCTCCCGCCCGACCATCAGACGGGTGGGCTGGCCAGGGCAACCGCGGTCCGAGTACCGCTCACCGAAAGTCTCGTCGAATCGTGGCCAATCCAGGGCCCCGGCCAGGTAGACGAGCGCATGGCGCAGGTCCAGCAAGTTTTCCAGGCGGTTTCGGAACCCATCGTGGGATGCGGTGAACGCCGTGGGCTGGGGCGCATTTTTTCGTCTGAAATGGCAAGGAATGGAGCGTCCATGAGTCCATATCCGGCAATTTGAGTCCAGCCCTTCAGAGAAACTATTCGATTAGATTCAGATAGCTATCGCTGAATTGGAGCTTTTCAGGGCCGACTAAATAAGCGCCCGAACGGAAGGAACACCATTCAATAGATCGAACTCGAAGTTTCCAATGATTTCCACCCGGTGCACCTCGCTAGGGCGGCAGTTCACAATTCCTATTCCGAGCACAACATTTTCCTGGCATCATAGCCGAAAACCCAGGCAGTCGGCAGCCCTTCATAGTTCGGTTTGTCAGAAGCAAGCGTACCGTCACTCCAGTTCAACCAAAGTCTCGATTTGTCAGCATCATCGCTTTCAGTAGGTGAAAACTCCGTGTTGCTTGAATTGACCTGCACAGCAAGCGTACCGAATTGCGCTTTGCATGTAATGCGACGACATTCCCTGGAAACATTTTCGATATTCAGCTTAAGAGGAGTGCCCAAAATATTTTGCAGCCGATGAAGATGGCGGATAATCCGGGCAGGGTTTCGCGGGTTGTACAGGCGATCGACTAGTCCTATCCGGGGAAAGTATCCTCGATCAACATCTGCCAGCGTATCGCAAAATACACGGCAATAATCCAGTGGCCAGGCAAGAATCATCGACTCAGCAATCCGGTTGCTCAGCCTTTTCTCATTTTGTGGGTGTTGGGATGGGTCTTCGGCCCGCAATCGCAATTGTATAGAAGTACTGATTCCTGCACGGCTCTTGATATTACTTGCCAGATTGATCACCTTCTCGACTGAGTGGTCCAGTCTGCATTGCACTGCAATTCCATCAAAGCAACTCGCGATTCTTGCAAGATCACCGTCGACATCTTCTTGGAAGTCTTCAATACTGAACCCATGGTTGATGACATGATAGTACTTCTTTCCTTGGCGCACTGCATCCATTCTGCGCTTTAGTGGAGAGAAAGATAGACAAATATGGCTAGGTATCCCAATCGATTTCAGTTCATTGCTCCCCGCACAGCAAATTTCCAGATCTCCTGCCAGTTCCCATGACTCAATCAGATGCGCGTTCGAAACAACCATCTCAAGAATTTTCCGGTCAGATGGTTCAAACGAGTACAGGGTGAATCGAAATCCCAGATGAGCCAGCTCTTCCAGTCGTTTTCGACGCTTTTCGTCGATTAGATCTGATACAGTGATTTTGAGACGCTGAATGCCCATATCCCATAACGCAAGCAAGGCATAGTCGTTACGGACAGTTTTGCGATCAAATTCATCCAGTGCTCCAGAAGGAGGAATACATACCAGTTCCTGCCAGTCATCCCGCAATTCAATTCCCAGCACAGGATGAGTCTCTGATCTGGAACGATATCGATTGATTGCCTGCGATCCCCGTCGGTCTGTATGGCCCTCATTCACTTTGGCATTCACGCAACGAACAAACTCGAATTCGTGCCCATGTTCGAAAATATGGATCAAAAAATACCCCAGTTTCGGCTGATCATCGCGCCCAAACTGTTCACCGGGGGATATGCGAAACATTTCGCTGTAATCCTGTCGGGTGAAAGCCGTTGAAGGCAACAAGTAAATATTGCATTGGTTGTGGCGGTTATACCAGAAGTGGTGCACATGTCCGGCAAACAGGGCCTCAACTTGAAAAGTATCAACAAGATCCAGAAAGGCTTGACGACTCTGAAGTGAGAGATTGTCGTAATGTTCCGGCTCATCGACATCCATCAGATATGGCGGGTAATGCGAAAATAGAAAAATCCGGGCTTCGGCATATTCGGCAAGCTTTTCTCTCAACCACTGCATCTGCTCTGCCTCCAGTTCAAGCCCTGAGCCAAACAGTTGTGCATTGACACCGATAAAGACAATACCCTGCTGTTTTAACGCGAAATAGTGCTCTCCAAAATACTTTGAGTAGGCATCAGCAAACGATTGACGAATGGTTCCTGACGGTGCTGGTGCCAATGGCAATGGCTTGTCTCCAACATCGTGATTGCCCGGTATGATATGAATGGGGTGGTTCAAACGCTCGATTTGCTCAAAAAAGCACTTTGAGGCTTGTTCATATAATTCTCGCATAGACGGGACTGGATGTACCACATCGCCAAGATGGAACACCCTTTCAATATTGCGCAGATTTAAATCTTCAATAACCATGCGCAATCTTGGGTTTGCATAACGGTTAACCGGAAACACTGTGCTGGTATCGTCTTCAACACTGTTCAGGTGCGTATCGGAAATAACCGCGATCGAAAAAAGCCTACTCCCACTGGTGGGTTTGCCGTACATAGACAATGAATCTCCTGAATTATGGGCTTAATGGAATGTTTTTCCGTCTGCTATTCACCAGAAACACTACAGACAGCAACGTTAGAATCCAGAACATGATGCAGATAGGGCTTCTGAACAAAATGCCCATCCCACCATCCGAAAGGATCAAGGACTGGCGAAAATTATCTTCCAGCATGGGGCCAAGTATGAAAGCAATCAAAAATGGCGGTGCTGGAAATCGGCAAATCATCATAATATAGCCGACGCATCCCATCAAAAGCATGACCAGGACGTCAAACATATTATTATTAATCGCAAATGTTCCGAACAGGCACAGCAACAGGACAGTTGGATACAGGATTCGGTTAGGCACTTCGGCAATACGGCTGATCAAACGGATTGTAAATTTGCCGACGAAAAACAAGTAAAAGCTGCTCAGCATAATTCCTATGAATAATGCGTATATCAAGGATATGTTCTCGACAAATAACAATGGTCCGGGACGAAGTCCATGTATCATGAATGCGCCTAGGATGATCGCAGTGATAACATCTCCCGGCACCCCGAGTGCCAGAAGTGGGATCATTGTTGCTCCTGCAACGCCATTGTTTCCGGCTTCCGCCGCAGCAACGCCCTCTAGCTCACCCTTGCCAAAATTGTCCCGATTCTTGGATGTTCGGCGTGCTTCGCTGTATGAGAGAAATGCTGACGGTGCCCCTCCAATACCTGGAATCGCTCCAAGGCCAACACCAATCAAACTACCGCGCAAGATGGACTTGAAGCAGCGATTGAAATCCGCGAGACCGGCACCATCGCCTCTCATGGCTGCCGACCTGACCCGATCAACAGCACCATTTACGAAGAAGTGAATAATTTCGGGGAGTGCAAAAAGCCCGATCAGTACTGGAATGAAGGACAAGCCACCCATCAGGTTCCAGTTACCGAACAAAAATCGATTCGTAGCATAAACCATATCCAACCCGATGACAGCAAGCATCAATCCAAGGCAAGCCGAGGCAATGCCTTTGATAAGATTATCTCCAGAAACACCGGCTATGATTGTCAAGGAAAACAATATCAGCGTAAAAAATTCAGGCGGACCAAATTTCAATGCGAAACCAGCCAAGACTCCAGCCAGCAGAATCAATGACAAGTTGGATACAAAGTCAGCGAAGCAGGAAGCATAAAGTGCCATGTCAAGCGCTTTTCTGGCTTGTCCCTTCTGAGTCAGAGGATAGCCGTCCAATACCGTACAGGAAGCCGCCGGGGTGCCCGGCGCCTTGATTAAAATTGCGGTAATCGAACCACCATACAAGCCACCCTTGTATACTCCGAGCAACAGCATAATGCCGGTGACGGGGTCCATCGTAAAGGTAAACGGAAGAACCAATGCTACTCCCATCGGTGTAGACATGCCGGGGACTGCGCCGACGAAAGCACCGATCAATACCCCAAGCAAAACGATCAATATGTTCTGGAAGGTGAAAAACAATCCGACGGCTTGTATTAGATTTTCGTACACCGGATATCAACCATAAATGAACTCGAAAACACCCAGCGGTATCGGAATGTTTGCAATGTAGGTGAAAAATGCGGCCAATGCGACAGGACTGAAGAACGACAGGATGATCAAGAGTTTCCAACGTCGCTCGCCGGCAAGCCAGCTCAATCCAAACACCATTAGCATGGCCGGCAAGATCAATCCAAGTCGAGGGATTGCGACATAAGCTCCGAACAAGATGCCAAGCAGCAAAATCAGTCTTGTAATGCGCACAACATAGGAAAAATTTTTCCCTGACGATGGCAACTCATATCTTGCAGGAGCGACAAGTAGAATGACGCCCATCATCAGAAATACGGATGCTATGATGCTCGGCCAAAAATCCGGGGCCAATGCGAGACTTTGCACATTTGACGGCGTGACTATCCCAACAGGGATCAGGACAAAAAGTGCAAGCAGTCCAAGTACTACAATCACCAAACCGACCAGTCGGGACTCACGCATACGCAACAGGTGTGACGCGAGTTGATTCCAATATCTCGCCCGAAAGTAATAGAAAATGCTGAACAGCGAGCGACAACGCAGCCTGATAACTCTGCATGTCAATAAACTCAATTCGGTTCTTAGAAAAATCAGGTTCGATATATGTATCCACTGCATTACGAATACCGTCAAGGTATTGCGAACTAGCAATGAGCGGTCCGGAAACCAAGATGCGCTGGGGATGCAAAATTGAATGACAATTCATAATTGCATAGCCTAAGGAATACCCGGCCTGGTAGAGAGTACAAGCCCCAGAAACTAGAGGTTCTTTCGAATTGCCTTCGATGACCTTGCTCAATAGTGTTGATAAGCGGTCCAGATCCTTGCCCCTGCTACTCCTCAAGGAATCAGGTTCGTTAATCAATGCTATTCCACCAGCGGCTAAATTTATTGGTTTGAATTCACCACTCGCGCAAGGCACTCTCAATGAGTCGATCATGCCCACTTTGGCTTCATGACCTCGAAGTAGCCTACCTTCCGATAGAATGCTACAGCCGATGGTTAAAGTGCAATTGAAAAGAACAACGTTATCCAACTTGCGCGTTGAACCATTGTGACGCTCGGCCAGATTCTTTGCGTTTGGGATGTTTTCAAGCACCAATGGCAATCCCAATTCTCCATTCAGGATTTCTTTTATATCAATATCTTGCCAATCAATGGGGAAAGCGTTGAAAACCTTCATGCGAAGTGGGTCGATCGACCCGCTCAATATTGTGGCACAACTTAACACCTGATGTTTTGCAAGTCCCGATTCTTCGATCAAATCAAACGATTTCGCCGCGCAGATTTTTAATACTTCTGAAGCTGAGCTCATATCCGTGAAGTGCAACCTTCGCTTTGCAACTATCTTACTGGCGAGATTACCTATGACAATATCTTGACTAAATGCATTGAGAGCAATGGCAGCGACATAACCACCCTCAGCACGGACTTGAACGCCAATGCGCTTACGTCCGGGTTGACTTGGACCATTGATAAACCCAGTTTCTTCAATAAGGCCTGCTTCAATAAACTCGCGCGTAATCCTCGAAACAGACGCTTCGGTAATATCAATTCTTCGTGCAATTTCTGAGCGGGAAAGCGGGCCGTGCCTCATGATTTCCGACATTACAAACTGTCTGCCACGACCTGAACTATCTTTTGCGGTATCCGGCGGTCTGAAAGTCAACGGAAAATTGCCTCCTGTTCCAAGAGATAATTTTAGTTACATAATGTAATTAACTAATGTATAATAACACAGAGAACTCTTTAGATACCACATGTTGATTGTGCGGAAGCATATCGGGTTTGCCTAAACAAGAGCAATGTCTACCGTTGATCAGCAATCATTGGAGGTTGTACCATGAAAAAACTGATGAGAATTGCTTACGGTATGCTGGCGGCTACCGTGGCATTGAGCATTTCTGGAATATCGGCAGCTGATTATCCGACCAAGCCGGTGACCCTCGTATCCGCATACGGGCCCGGGGGTGCGGCAGACTTGGCGGCCCGTACGCTTTCGGCAACTGCTCCAACTTATCTTGGAGAGAGCATTCTTGTCGTCAATCGAACGGGGGCGGCTGGAGTATCCGGAACCACAAGTGTTGCCAAAGGCGAGAATGATGGTTATACACTTTTGCTCTCAAGAGTCGGTTCCCACGCTACTGTTCCAGCCATGAATCGGACGATTCCTTACAAATGGGATGAATTCACCTTTCTGGGGCTACTGGAACTGAACCCTTTTGTGTTAACGGTAGCAGCAGACTCCCCCTATCAGTCTCTGGATGACATCAAGGTGGCAATTGAAGGCGGAGCAGACTTGAGTTATTCATCTGCCGGAGTTGGAACACTTCTTCATGTTGCCATGGTCATGGTGCTTGATCAATTCGGAATGGGCGCTGATGCTATGAAACATGTACCGTACAAAGGCGGCGGCAAAGCTGCGGCTGCGGTAGTCGGCGGACACGTCGATATGCTGTTTCAAAATCTATCCGGTGTGATTGGTAACATCCAGGCTGGAAAGCTTCGTGCACTGGTGGTTACAACACCGGAACGAATAGCGAGCATCAAGGACGTTCCGACTGCCAAAGAAGCCGGTTATCCTGGACTTGAGGCCGTGATTGGCTGGAGCGGCGTGAAGGGGCCTCCTGATCTGCCGGATGAAGTCACTGCAAAATGGATTGAAGTACTTCAGAATATTTCGCAGGACAAGGCATGGCTGAAGCTAACCCGAGGCTTGGGTTCAGTACCCCATGTATTGCCACCAGCTGAAACCAAGACTTTCGTCGAGAACCAGTATACTGCGTTTAAAGTGCTGACTGAGAAACTTGGTATGACTATTCAATAGATCATTTCCATTGACCACTCAAATGGGGGTGTACAGGCGCTCAACTGTATGCCCCGTTCTGACGATATTTGATCTGGCTGACGAGGGCTTGCTGTGCCTGAACGTCTCAACATCCTTGTAATCCAGACCGACCAGATGAGTGCAAAAGCACTCGCTGCATATGGACATGACCTGACCAAGACACCTCATATTGACCGGTTAGCCGAGTCGGGAACCGTGTTTGAGAACGCGTACTGTAATTTTCCGCTATGCGTGCCATCACGAGCATCAATGCTGAC
Source organism: Candidatus Poriferihabitaceae bacterium (assembly GCA_965221795.1). GTDB lineage: Bacteria > Pseudomonadota > Gammaproteobacteria > Arenicellales > Poriferihabitantaceae > VYFG01. The sequence goes on along the minus strand of OZ244914.1, from coordinate 3,467,326 downwards.
CGGACGTTATGCGAATTCCATTGGTGTATGGGACAATGCGAGCGAACTGCCTGCTTCAGTGCCGACATTAGCGCACTACTTGCGCCGTGAGGGATATCACACGGTTCTGGCCGGGAAAATGCATTTCATCGGACCGGATCAATTGCACGGCTTCAATGAGCGCATCACCACTGACATCTATCCATCAAATTTTGCCTGGACTCCTGACTGGATTGCAGGGGAGCGTTATCGACCCACGGGAATCAACATGCGGGCTGTCGTTGATTCCGGGGTATGCACCCGAAGTCTACAGATTGACTATGACGAGGAAGTCGAATTTGCAAGTACGCAAAAGCTATACGATCTCGCGCGCTATGGCACCGACTCTCCCTTTTTGCTGTGGGTATCGTTCACCCATCCTCATTCGCCTTACATTACAACTCCTGAGTACTGGAACCGCTATCAGCAAGATCAAATCAGCATGCCAACCGTGCGCGGACTTCATATTGATGAAATGGATGTTATGAGCCGCTGGCTATATTATGCTCATGCGACCGATTTGCATGAAGTGACAGAAGAGCATGTTTTGAGCGCACGACATGCATATTTTGGCATGTGTTCCTATCTGGATGATAAAATCGGCAGGTTGCTTGACACGCTCGAACAGCTCCAACTTGACTCGAACACCGTTGTCATTCTCACTTCCGACCATGGCGAGATGCTTGGCGAAAGAGGCATGTGGTTCAAGCAAGCCTTCTTTGAATGGTCGACTAGAGTTCCTTTGCTGATCAGGATTCCGGGAATGAAAAGTGCGCCACTCGTCCAAGAGATTGTATCGCTGGTCGACTTGCTTCCAACACTGATTGATGTTGCTGGCGGCAAGCCTGAAGATACAGTCTCTGGACTGGATGGTCATAGCTTGATGCCGTTGCTTTCCGGGATCTCGGAGTGGAACAATCAGGTCATTTCAGAATATACAGGTGAAGGCGTCAATGCACCTTGCCGCATGATACGAAACAATCAGCATAAGTTGATTTACACTCATGGTTATCCGTCGTTACTGTACGATCTGTCCAATGACCCAAATGAATTGACGAATTTAATTAACCAACCTGGGCAAGAATCCTTGCAGCTATCCCTGCTTGAACTTCTGCTGAGGGACTGGGACCCATGCACAATCAACGAGTCTTGTCTTCAAAGCCAGCTAGAAAGAAGATTGATACATGAATCGACAGGCGGCTATCCTGAATGGGTTCATTCGGTACACAGCAATGATGATAAACGCTACGTCCGCAATTCCAGTGCGATTGAAACCAAAGCCAAGGCGCGCTACCCTTACGTTACACCGACACCCTTTCTTGACGAGTAGTGCTGGTTTATCGAACCTCGGACTGGGCCCGGGACTCGAGGCACAAGGAGATGACATGCGCAGTTTTGCTGCGGTCATGGTCGACGTCTTGGCAGTGCCACACTCACTCGATTTAATTTTTGGATGAGCCACAGAATCTTTCTTGCATCCGCCCCAAGCGAGACTTCACGGCCGCAACCTTCGCAGAGGGCAAAACAAAAATGCCTCATCTGTTCATATCTTACAGTACTGATATGCTGGAGAGGCTGATCGAGCGAACTGCCGACAAAGTTCGCATTGTATGCATCAGGTGAGAGAGATGTGAGTCACATCAAGGAACTGAACAATCAACAGACCAAATCCGTAACAGAAGACACGCTTGCTCGTTTCTCACATGTATTTGATGGAGTCTTTTTCGAGCATGTCGTCATAAGCAAATCTGATGCCGACTGCATATTCTAATAGTCGCTATTGCAACTTCGGTCTTTTTCCGGTGAGCACCGCTCAGGCGTGTTGTTCATTTACGCCTCTGGCAAACAGCGAATGGCGAAACTGGCCGATACGCTACGGTCACTGCCCGTGCCCATCTCCAGAATCGTCGATATCGATATTCTCAATGACGAAATATGTTCAGAAATCTGTTTGAGAAACTGGGCGAGAATTGGGAAGAGGCAAGTAGCCAGTAGCCACTGGCAGGCTGTTTATAATGTGGTCACAAAACGTCGACCGTAAAATTCCGATCAGGCAGCAACTCTCATTGGTGAGCAACTTGCAGGTCTTGGAGGAATGCCCGAGTTTCCTAACGGATACTTCGCCGTGGGATACTGTAACTGCAACGAGGATATGACAACGTTCGAGACACTGCACATCGAACATGCCCATCTCTTATGGGTCATCCGAATTGTGCCCCGAAATCCAAACGATACATTCGGCCTCTATCCAGCCAGATATTCTCCGCAAGAAGACCTCTAGAATCGTTTCTTAAATCCCCCGTTCCAGTGTGAAGTGCAACACCCCCTAAGCCGCTGGCTGGTGAGCTGACAAGCCGCTTGCGGTGGGCCAGATGATGGTCAACAATCTCTGTTTCTCACCAACGGAGGATTGTCATGCCCGTAGGCTACCACCACCTGACCCATGCCGAACGATGCCAGATTCACGCGCTTTTGCATCGGGGGTTGTCGAACCGGGAGATGGCCCGCGATCTCGGACGGGACCCCGCGACGATCTCGCGCGAGGCCTCGCGCCACCGTGGGCAACGCGGCGACCGTCACCAGCAAGCTGATGGCAAGGCCACGGCCCGTCGCCAGGAAGCGTCGGCGGTGCCCCGGAAGAGGACGCCCGAGCGCTGGGCAGCAGTCGAGGACCGGCTGCGGGCAGGCTGGAGCCCGGAACAGATCGCCGGTCGGTACCGGCAGCAGGGCGAAGTGATGGCGGGGAAAGAGTGGATCTACCCGTATGTGCGGGCTGACCGACAGGCGGGAGGGACGCGGTACCGGTGCCGGCGGCGTCGGGGCAAGAAGCCGAACTGGCGTGGCGGCCGGCATGCCGGACGCGGCCACATTCCTGATCGGGTGGACCTTGCGGAGCGGCCTTCGGTGGTGGCCGAGAAGAGCCGGGTCGGCGATTGGGAGCTGGACACGATCATGGGCGCGAAACACCGGGGGGCACTGGTATCGGCCGTGGATCGGGGCTCGAAGTTTACCTTTCTGGAGTGGGTGGAAGGCAAGACCGCGGCGGCGGTGACCGCGGCGCTCACCCGGCGTCTGGGGCCGATCCGGGACCGGGTCCACACCGGCACGGCAGATAACGGCAAGGAGTTCGCGAGGCATCGCGAGATCGCACAGAAGCTCGATGCGGGCTTTACCTTCGCTACCCCCTACCATTCCTGGGAACGGGGCCGGAACGAGCATACCAACGGCCTGGTACGCCCGTACTTCCCGAACGGGACCGACTTCCGCCAAGTGACTGCAGCGCAGGTGCGGGCGGTAGAGGACCGGCTCAACCGTCGGCCTCGGAAGGTCCTGGGATACCGCACCCCGGCGGAGGTCTTTGCCCGTGGGTTAGCTCCCCCCGGACGCGGCCGGCGGTCCCCCGATCGCCCTCCCGGCACTCCGGTGACCCACCGGAGCGGCCTCGCTCGGCCTCATGGTGCCGGTTTCGCCCTTGCTTTGGCCGATGACTTCTGTCAGGATCGCCGGCCGTCGAGATTACTGCCATCCGAGGCCGAAAAGAAGCGTTCGCAGCGCGGATTTTTGGGTCGCCGCCGCGATCCCTCCCTTCGGGCTACGCCCTCATTCCGGGATCGCGGCGCTGTTGCACTTCGGAGTGGAAGTGGGGAATAATGAAACTGATGAAAAATATTGATTTTGTGAATGACATCCAACAGATAATCGAACAATCTTGGGAAGATCGAACGAATCTTCTGCCCAACAATGTAACGCCCGAAGTCGGTTCAGCCATACGGGCTGCAATACGGCTTCTAGATCAGGGAGAAGCCCGGGTCGCAGAACCGGATGGGAATCAGTGGAAAGTGAATGAGTGGTTAAAAAAAGCGGTACTACTCTCTTTCCGTATTGAGGAGAATCGATTGATACCTAATGGCTTTACCAGCTATTACGACAAAGTGCCACTCAAGTTTGCCGAATTTTGCCCTGAAGATTTTGCAGCGGGTGATTACCGGGTAGTGCCCCAAGCCTTAGTCCGATGGGGTTGTTACATTGCACCAGGAGTAGTTTTGATGCCCAGTTATGTCAATATCGGCGCTTGGGTGGGGCCAGGTACGATGGTAGACACCTGGGCTACGGTTGGTTCCTGTGCCCAGATCGGTGCGAATGTGCATCTTTCTGGAGGTGTCGGCATTGGGGGAGTCCTGGAACCCTTACAGGCATCTCCCACGATCATCGAAGACAACTGTTTTATTGGTGCCCGCAGTGAAATTGTGGAAGGTGTGATAGTCGGTGCCGGTTCGGTCATTTCAATGGGAGTCTATATCGGACAAAGCACGCGGATTTACAACCGAGAAACCGGCGAAGTCAGTTTCGGGAAAGTTCCACCAGGGTCCGTCGTCGTTTCCGGGTCGCTACCCGCCCCCGATGGCAGTCACAGCCTTTACTGCGCGGTAATTGTCAAAATGGTGGATGAAAAAACCCGCGCCAAAGTGGGGATCAACCAACTCCTGCGAAGCATCTGAGTGTTCGCATGAGATACCAGTGATATACATTGATTTCTTTGTTGGCTCAGATTTCCATATCAAGTAATGAGTGATGCCGGGCTATAGACTAGAGGTCGTAGTTCAACGACTTATCTGGATCTAATTACCACGAATCATAAGCTGCATTTCAGGAGTGTTTCCGGCATCGACGGGGTTCGCAAGGCGACATCGGCAAGTCTGGGGATAAGATCCGGCAGGTGATACCGGCGAGGGCAGCGGTATTCGAATTCGGTCAGGTCGCGTTGCGCGTATTTCGGCCGGAAGGAATGATCACGGCTACGCAAGGCCGACTTCCGATCGCCGAGTACGGTATTGCTTCAGTAGAACTCCAGTTTCGCCCCCGCGGTCCATCTGCCCCCGCTGACTACGACCGGATGCCGGCATCCGGCCTCGGTGACGCGACCGAAGCCTTGCAATCCATTCGAAACGACCTCGCTGCCCGCCGCCACCCGGTGCCAACGGGCCCCGTCGGCGAGGGGCGACTGCGGACACCCGGGACCACGTGGAGCGGGATGCGTTGGGGGTGGCCCTCTTCGGTGGTCAGTGGCAACTTGCTGGATTCGAAGATCGTGCCGGCGATGATCGAGGTCGGTCGATGGCACCGATCACACGGGCGCAACTGGCAGGGGTTCCGATGGCAACGCTGGTCGTGGCCGCCGTGTGGACATACGAAGCCATCGGGCCAGCGCAACCGGAACCAGGCCTCGTCACCTCGGTCCTCGTCTCCGTAATGCTCGAACAATGCGTGGAGACGGAGACCGTTCTGGAACGGGAGCGGATGGCGCTTCCGGGCACCCTCCTGTGCCATCCATGGGTCAGGACCATTCCATGATCCCACAAGCCCACTCATGATGGGTGCAATCCGGAAGAACCCGGGGTCACGGCGTAAAGCAACGCCGCCGACTCGTCGTACTGACCAGCGAGGCGGCGGTCTTCTCCCTCGCCGAAAGGGATGATGTGGAACAGCACCGCTCGGCTTCTGCCATCGATTTTCTTGGTTTTCATGTGGCTATCAAGGTCCGCAGTATCAAGCCGCCTCCATCGTCTTGGTAGAAACGATCCTGAGGATGCATGGCAATCACCCGGCCTGCCGCCCGGGCTAGCCGGGGCCAGGCCTTCGGGCTGGGCCGGGAATGGCTACGGCGGGAAGCTGCCCCGCCGGTTGACATTGCGCACAAACCGCTGTACGGTGCGGCAATCTGTATATGATCCGGAGGCCGAACATGAGCCGCATGACCCGATTCCTACCCCCCCCCCCTCGCTAGACTGACGGCCCTCGCGGCCGCGATGATGTGCTTCCTGCTGCCTGCAGGACCGGCACAGGCGCAAACGCCCCCTAGCTGCAACTCGAGTATCTGCACCCTCACGCTTGCACCGGACCACGGCAGGATCGTCGTCGACGGCTGCGGCGACCAGTCCACGCCCGGCCGCATGAAGCTGATCCTGTCAAGCACCAACCCCAACGTGACGCGGCAGAGCTTCAATATCAACATAGGTTTGATTAGCTCAGAAAATGATTTCGGCTCCACTTTCGCCGACTGGGAGTGGCGGACAGCGGCAATAGGCGGCAACCGGTGGCGCAACCCGGATTCGACAAACAAAATAAATTTCTCCGGCGGTGTGCTTGGCGAGAACATCATCGAAGTGCGCCCCAAGGCTGGGGCCCATGTCTGGACCAACCGCAACCCCCGCAATCCCAATCAGGGCCCCGGCGAGTTGGTGATCCCGGTTTTCAGCCCGCCCGAGAACAACAATCAATGGACGAAAAGAGGCTCGGCCTACTTCCTGTTCACCGGCGGCAAGGGCTGCGCACGGGTCAACCAGGGGGGCGAGACCGACGGCAGCATCCAGTAAGCCCCGGCCGCCAGCGGGCCGCGCGTCCGGAAGCGTATGGTGAATGTGCAGGCCGTCATGCGCGGGCATGGTCAAGGTGCGGACCCTGCGTTGACTCTCCTTCCATTTTGAGCAGTCCGGCCCGGGGTTCGGCAGGGCGGGCAAGGAACGCGCCTTGCCGGGCATAGGATTTTCCCGCTGGCGCTGGCGAATCAGCGCTTGGTCCTGGCGGGTTTTCATGCGGCCGGGGCGGCCCGCCCGCCGCCCTGCGGCCCCGGTTGCCGCCGCTTCGCCCCCCACCCGGACCGGCGTCGTCCCGTTGCCCTCGACTTGGCAGACGCTGGCGTCTGCTCCGCCCCCCATCCCCGGCATCCGTTGGTGCTGGATCCGCCAGGCAGCATGATCGGAACCCCCCGGCAGGCGGTGCCGCTGCATCGCCGACATCCCTTTCCGGTACCGGGTCCGCTGGTCGATCACCGGAAACCCGGTGGTCAGCGGCCGCTGGTGGCACTCGAAGAGGGTAGCGGGGATGATCAAGATCTGCCGATGGCACCGGTCGCACCGACGCAACTTGCGAGGGTTCCGATGGCAACTCTGGTCATGACCGCAGTGCGGGCACACGAAGCCGTCGGGCCAGCACCGCCGGAACCGCTCCTCGTCACCTCGATCCTCGTCTCCGGATTGTGCACGAAATGCGTTGAGACGGAGACCTTGCTGGAAAGGAACCGGATGGCGCTTCCTGGTATACTCCTTCGGAGTCCATTGCTGATGCTCTCTATCGATCACAAAACCTACTTGTGATTCGTGGTAATTAGGTTATTCTAAGCAGCTGAGGGAAACGCTTATGAAACCAAGGCAATCAAACCGGGAACAGCACCGGCGTTTTGTGGAAAAGGCTCGGCAATTAAGCTGTTCTGAGAATGAAGTGGAATTCAATTCCATTTTCAAAAAGGTGGCGAAAAAACCAACCCAAAAGGGCAAGCACCTCTTTTCGAATTCTTAGATGGTGAGGTGTCAAAGTGTTAATTAGTCGGCCCTGAAAAAACCTGTTTCAGGGGGCCGCAAGCGCCCACGGTGGGACACTGCCCAACTCGGAGGCCGGCAGTTTCCATCGCCCCGTCGTTCCCGGGCGTTCCTAGGCCCTCAAAACGTCGAAAATGCGGCCTCCAAGGCCCCCAATCCAGCGACCCAAAAACCGCAGCGGACGGCGGATCCGCCGCCGGTGGTGACCGGTATCGCACCGCCGTACCTTCCTCCGGTCGCCCTCCCTTCCCGGGAGCCTGTTCCTTCCCGGATGGCCATCCGATTTCCGATGCCCGATCACGGGCTCCATCACCTGCCGCCGTCGCCGGCACTGCTTCCGCCGTCGGGTCACGAGGCCTCGCCGCGGCCCGGACCGGGATCCGAAAGTCTCACCCTCGCCATGCCCCCGGTACCCGCGATCCACGAATACCTCATCCATCGACCGCCCCGTCCGGCGTCGTACCGGATCCAGAGCGGGCTTCCGCGGTGGTCCGTCATCAGGATTCCCCGCCCGCGCCATCCCGCCCAGGAGGAAGTGGCTCCGGTGGGGGGTGGCCATGCTCCCCTGGACCCCGAATTCGGACCGCTGGTGGGCCTGGCCCTTGCGGATACACTCGACGTCCGGGGCCTGCCGGCGGGACCGCGGGTTCCGGCCTTTCGGCTCCGGCGCCCGTACCCGCCGGGCCATCGCCCGTTCGTCCGCAAACGCCGGCTCCCGATCGGGTCTCCCCGCGGTGTTTCGTTCCCGGTCCCGGACCACCCGGCCCAGGTCGGTCCGCAAACTCTTGACCGGACGGTTCATACGGCGCAGTTCCGGGCATGGGCAACCCGGTTCGCCTGCAGCCGCGCCTGCGGCCCCTGGCGGGCGTCGCTCTGGCGCCACTTCCCCTCATACCGCGGGCACCGTTTCACCCGTCGCACCCGGGAACGGTTCCACCGCTGGCCATCGGTCGGAAAGGTTACCGCCTGGTCCGGCACGGTCGTATCGACCGTCACCCGCCGCCACGCCCGTGGCTTCCCGGTGCCGCTCGTAAGACCGGCATCGATCGTCGCTGGCAGGACCCACTCGGCCCCGGCCGTCCCGATGCGCGGGCGACACCGCGTCCGGCGGCTCGGGTCGATCGGCGGATGAGGCGGGCAATAGTCCTCGCCGCAACAGGACTGCCCGTAGGGATTCTCCACCCCACCAGCGACCACCGCCTCGTCCGAGAGTGGGTACACCGGCTGCAGAGACTCCCGCCCGACCATCCCACGCGTAAGCTGGCCGGGACTACCACGGTCGGGGCCGTACCGCACACCGAAGGTCTCGTCGAATCGGGACCCGTCCAGGGTCCCAGCCAGGCGAACCCGCGCATGGCGCGGATCCAGCCGGTTTTGCAGGCGATTTCGGAACCGATCGTGGGATTCGGTACCCGCACAGGGTCTGGGGCGCAGGTGGTCCTCGGAAATGGCAAGGAAGGGAGCCCCCATGAGTCCAGATCCGGCCATTTGAATCCATACTTTCAGGGAATATATTTCAGTATATTCAGATAGTTACCTCTGAATTTGGGGTTTTTCAGGATCGACTAATTATGGCATCTGGACGAAAAGCAGCAATCACGAAACAGGCATATGCAAGAGAGCAAGTTACCGAACTATCGCATGAGAGACTGGAGGTTTTGTGGCTAGCCAGAAAAGCGGCAGTAGCAGCCATGGCTAGAACTCAGAGGGAAGGCATACCATTCGATACTGATTTCAATCTCAGCTTGTTTTTTATACGGACTTCCGAGTGTTATAAATTTCCGCTTCCATTGACAACAGAGCTTTGGGGCTATCCCAGAAGAAATATACAATCCAATTATTGCTTCAATGGATGCATAAGTTCTACCGTGATGGCGGTACCGCCAAGGGAACTATCATCGATCAGAAGTCTCCCATCATAAGTCTCGACAATTTCTTGGCAAACTGCCAGGCCAATACCCTGCCCTTCCACTCTCTGGTCCGCTCTGACACCTCGTTTGAGTACGCCTTCCCGATCCGCCAAGGCGATGCCCGGCCCGTCATCTTCAATGATAATGCGAACCCCCCGACTTTTCGAATTCTCCGCTTCCAGTTCCGTTACGACGCAGCGTACTGAAGAGATGGCCCACTTGCAGGCGTTATCCAGCAGGTTACCCAGTATTTCCATCAAATCGGATTCTTCCCCGTAAAAACAAGCGTCCGGTACAACCCGATATTGCAGCCATAAGTTCCGGTCGACATATACTTTTTTCAGGGAGCGAAAAACCCGTGTGATCAGAGGTTCGACTTCAATTTGACGGTACATCAATGACACTCGTGTAGTCGCGGCCCGGTTCAATTGATAATTGACGATATCCCGCATTTGCCCTACATATTCCGCAAGATCCTTGGAGCGGATTGATTGGTCACTTTCCGCCATGCCCTGGATCACCGATAGCGGGGTTTTCAGACTATGCGCCAGATCGGTCAGGGTATTTTTGTAGCGAATCAGGTTGGCTCGTTCATTCCGGATAAAAAGGTTGATCCGCTCACTCAATTGGTGAATTTCTGCTGGATAGCGACCGCTGATTCCGTCCTGCTGACCACGCTCTACCAGGTCGATTTCCTGGCGTACACGATTGAGTGGAGCCAAACTCCAAAGCAGAATCAGCATTAGGGATACCAACATCAAGGCACCTACCAGGCCCAGCCAAAGCATAATGTTCTTTCGGTGCTGATGAATGGAAGACGCAAATTGATCTCCCTTTTCATGCAACACGAATGTGAAATAGTGTTCGCTACCCTCCTCTGTTTCCCAGTTTATGGGGAGGTTGTACTGAAACGGGCCATAAAAGGATTCACTGGTGCGCGAAAAGCGTACCGAAGAGGCAAGGCCGAATATCTCTGGGGGATAATCTTGATCTGTAAAGGATTGGGAGTGCCAAGCCACTTCCCCGGTGGGTTCCAGAATGAACGCATGCAGCCCGGAAGACAACTGCATCAGACGAGCTTCTGGCAACAGCTCAGGAATGATATAGCGACCGGTTGGGCTGACTTCCAGAACGGATAAAAAACCAAATACCTGGCTTTTCATTCGATTTTCCAGAGTCTCTTCCGCGCTTTTGACAAAGGCACGGTCGAGGGAAATGCCGGCCAATCCAAGGAACACAATCAGGACTGTTGCGGTAGTAAGTAGTGACCGCTTTCGAAGAGACAGGGTATTCAGGTCAGAGGAGAAAACCGGTACCCCCTACCCCTCAGGGTTTCAATGGGATGCAACGAATGTTCAAGATCCAGTTTTTTTCGCAACCGCCCAATCAACACTTCAATGACATTGCTGTCGCGGTCCGCGTCTTCATCATAGAGATGCTCAGTCAATTCCATCTTGGAAATGACCTTGCCCTGATTCATCATCAAGTAATGTAGTAACCGATATTCAAATGCTGTCAGATTCAGATTTCGATCATTGACTGAGACACTTTGCGATCGGGTATCCATTTGGATTGGCCCGGCCTGAATGACGGGGCTCGGTTGGCCGACAGATCGACGAATCAGCGCGGAAACTCGAGCCCACAGTTCCTCGAAATGGAATGGTTTTGCCAGATAGTCATCCGCACCGGCATCCAGCCCTTCGACCTTGTCTTGCCATCGGGACCGAGCAGTGAGAACGAGGATCGGGTAACGAAAGCCTTCGCTCCGCAGTTTCTGGATGACTTGTATGCCAGACATTTTCGGTAATCCGATATCGACAATGACCATATCCACTGGATATTCCCTGCCATAGTACAAGGCTTCTTCTCCATCCGATGCTTCATCAACAGCATAGCCCCGGTGGCGAAACTTGTGGACCAGTTGTGCCCGTAACGTTTGTTCGTCTTCAACAATCAGTATACGCATGGGCTTCAGGCTTATCTGATTTTGGTCAGATTCGGTCGCCTGGGATTGACATTCAGAATCATGACCCGCCCCGACGGGTTGATCAGTTTGAAACGATAAAGGAATCCCTTACCCTGCTGGATGGTGGAGACACCCAGAATATCCCACACCGAATGGTTTCGAATCTGAAAGGCAATCTCGTCCACCGAATACACTCGGTCGGCTTGGCCGCTGCCGTTCATGGCAGGTCCGGTCACCGTGAATGTCGAATCTGTGGCGGGCACGGCACCGGATAACCCCATCAGCAACGCACAAAATACTCCTCTCCAGTATCCGCAACGAGTGGTAGTCAGCCTGCTTGGCACATCGTGATGGTCGACGCGATTCGCCGTCATCGTGTTGGTGACGGCCGAATGCTGCTGGCACCACAAACCAGGCAATGCGGGCACGGGGAACCCTGACCAATCTACGAAAAGGTTTTGAGGAAGCGGATAGGGTTTTGTCCGATTAGGGTGCTTGTGCCGGCACCACACTGACGCTGACCGCAATCACTTCTCCCGGCTCATAGTCCGTGACCGCAGAATAGACAATTCCATTATATCGATAGGTCACATCATAACCCACTAGCCGTTCTTCAGGGAGATACCGGTCGACGGTTTCGCAACGCTCCTCATAAACCACCTGATCACTCTGGCGATTCGCGGTCGAGTTGGCTTGCACATCGCGCCCAATGGAGCCACCCAGAATGGCCCCTGCGACCGTTGCCAAATCATTGCCCCGGCCCTTGCCGAACTCGTTGCCGACTGCCGCTCCCACCAAAGCCCCCACAATTTTGGGAGTCGCGGATTCATACCCGCTACCACTGGAAACCCTGACCTGCTCCTCCCAACATCGCTGCACCGGTTTATTCACCTGAACCGTTTGGTAAATCGCTTCGCTATTCAGCACACGTGCCTCATCAAGGACCCGGCTGCCTTCGGCGACAGCCACGAAAGCAGGCAGGACACCACAAATGGCAGCCAAAAATTGCAATTTCTTCATTTTGGTTTCCATGAATATGAACAAGGATGCGAAAAGAGTAACCTCTATAGCTGAAGCTAAACTGAATGGATTAGCGGGATCATACTGGTGAGGTTATTCACTTCCGCGCTTTACTTCGAGCAACTCAATTTCAAAAATCAACGTTTCATTCGGGCCAATTGATCCGGAGCCGCTTTCTCCATAGGCCAGTTCTGGAGGAATCACTACGTTCCATTTATCTCCGGTCCGCATCAGTTGCAACGCCTCTTGCCAGCCGGGAATGATGCCATTCAATGAAAAGCGTACGGGTACACCGCGTGCAATGGAACTGTCAAATTCGCGACCATCGATGAATGTACCACGATAATGGACCACTACCGTGTCATTGATACCCGGACTGTCAGAGGATGTCTCCTCCGCGCTATGAATGACGGAGTACTGCAACCCGGATGCGGTCTCGGTCACCCCGGCCTGATTGCGGTTTTCTGTGCGCCATTCTGCGCCGGCTTGTGCCGCCGCTACTGCACGTGCCTGTGCCTGCGCTTGCATGGCCAATTGCCGCTCTTCAATCACACGGGTGATGTCCTCTTCCGTCAGCAGTCGTTCATGATCATGAATGACATCCCGAATTCCGGCGAGCAATGCCTGGACATCCACCCCGGACTCTTCTGGGCTGAATTGGTTCATCAATTGGGTTCCGATTTGAATCCCGACCGCATAACTATATTTTTGTTCATCGGTTTCCAGATCAAGCCCCCAAACCGGACTGACAGATATCAGCCCCAGACAGGCCAGTAGAGAAAAAGAGAGGCGAAGGCGTGAATACATGTGGGGACTCCAAATATTAAACCCGATAGAAGGCCCAATCATACATCAAACAGTGTGAGCGCATCTTCAATTCTTCGCGCCGGAATGATTTCCAGTTCATGCAGCCCTTCTGCCGCATGTCCCTCGGGCATGTTTGCGGCAGGAATCAAGGCACGTTCAAAACCCAACTTCCGGGCCTCACGCAGTCGGTCTGCTCCACGCTGTACTGGCCGCAATTCCCCGGCCAGTCCAACCTCCCCGAAAACCACCAGGTTGCTTCCTGTCGCTTGGTTCTTGATGCTGGAGAGGATGGCCATCATCAGGGCAAGGTCTGAGCCAGTCTCTCCTACGCGAACTCCGCCAGCCACATTGGCAAACACATCCTGATTGTTGAGTGAAATGCCGGTATGGCGGTGAATAATCGCCAACAGCATAGCCAAACGATTTTGCTCAAGGCCTACGCATAGTCTTCTGGGATTGGCCAGCCCACTGTCGTCGACCAATGCCTGTACTTCGACGAGTAACGGCCGGGTTCCTTCCTGAGTCGCCAGTACCACAGTCCCGGGACTATCGGCCCCATATCGGCTGACGAACATTGCGGACGGATTGTGCACATCACGCAACCCCTTTTCACTCATGGCAAAAACCCCAATCTCGTTCACCATACCAAAACGATTCTTCACGGCTCGGATCAGGCGGAAAATGCTCCCTCCTTCCCCCTCGAAGTACAACACGCTATCCACCATATGCTCCAGAATCCGGGGACCAGCCAAAGACCCTTCCTTGGTCACATGCCCAACCAGAATGACAGTGGCTCCAGTCTGTTTGGCATACCGGACCAGACGAGCGGCACACTCTCGCACCTGCGAGACACTGCCCGGAGCGGAGCTAATGGCGTCACTGAAGAAAGTCTGTATGGAATCGACCACCACGACTGAAGGCTGCTCTTTGATCAGCGCATCCAACAGTTCCTCCAGGCGATTCTCTGCCAACAGCAGCAGGTTACTGCCATCGACCTGGAGGCGTTTGGCACGGGAGGCAATCTGTTCAGCTGATTCTTCTCCACTGGCGTAAAACACTGCCTGTCCTTGACCAATCGCGGAGAGATATTGCAACAGCAAGGTGGATTTGCCAATTCCCGGATCTCCTCCAATCAGCACGACAGAACCCGGAACCAACCCACCCCCGAGCACCCGGTCGAGTTCACTGCTACCACTGGATAAGCGGGAAAAATCCGCATTTTCTATCTGGTCCAGACGTTGCACTGCAGATTTTGATGCCGGGCTAGCGAACCGGGATACTTGCCGACTGTCTTGTATCACAACCTCGGTCAGCGAGTTCCAGGCCCCACAATTCATACATTGCCCGGTCCATTTAGCGGACTCGGCACCGCATTCATTGCAAATGAATCGCTGCTTGACCGAGGCTTTTGTCATCAGGATACTCCCGGGTGATTCTCGATATGCGCTCGAGGCACTCTCGGAGAGACACGACAAAGGAGTTCATAGGGGATGGTGTCGGCCCAGGCCGCTACGGTGCGCACATTGAGCTGATCGCCCCAAAGCTCCACCTCATCCCCAACCGCTACCTTTCCGCATGCGGTCACATCCAGTGCCAAAGTATCCATTGATACCCGGCCGATCACAGGCGTCACCTTGCCTGCCACCAGCGTATGGCCCCGGTTGCCGATGATCCGGGGATATCCATCAGCGTACCCCACCCCGACAATGGCCATTGTACATGGGGTTTGACTGCACCAGGTCGCGCCATACCCCACATGGCACCCCGGCGATAGGTGTTTGATCGCGATAATCGTGCTTGTAAAACGCATGACGGGGTCCAGCGTGGTCGAATGGTCCAGTTGGCGGTCCATTGGAGAAATCCCATATAACATGAGACCGGCCCGGACCAGGTCTAATCGACTATGTGGCTGATGGAGCAAGGCTGCTGAATTCGCGATACTGCATATGGTGTCAAACTGCTGGGAAACCGAGCAAAACCGCCGGAACTGTTCTGTAGTCAATGGATGATCCGATTCATCTGCAGTCGCGAAATGAGACATCAGACCGGGTGCCCGACCGCAGTAATTCGTCAGTGCATGATATGCTTCCCCCACCTTCTCTGCAGCAAATCCGAGTCGGTGCATGCCAGTATCCACCTTGAGCCAACAGCCTGCAGTTACACCGCCATGGGCTCGTAACCAGGATAGCTGGCTCGGTTGATGAATGATGGGTTGCAGTTGATAAGTATTGAATGTAGTGACTTGGGAAGGGTGATTGAATTCCGAAAGCACCATGATAGGATGCTCGCGGGCAATTCGCCGGATTTCGATTCCTTCCTGTACGGTTGCCACTGCGAAACTGTCTACCAACGGCATCAGGGTCGGCACGACGGCTTCAATGCCATGGCCATATGCATTTGCTTTGACTACCGCACACAGTTTCGCATTCCCACTCAACTGCCGGGCACAACGGCCATTATGGCGTAAGGCAGAAAGGTCAATCCAGGCCGTTGTGCGGGAAGAATTGTCCGTATCGGCGTGAATGGTATGCGCCACGTTGACCTGATCAATCCCCGTTATACGATGCAATGACCTTCTCTGGCAAATAGTTCTGGAAGCGAGTGAATTTCCCCTGGAAGGTCAAATCGACTGTACCTATTGGCCCATTTCGTTGCTTACCGATAATGATTTCCGCTTTTCCTTTATGCTCCGAATCGGAATTGTAGATTTCCTCTCGATATACAAAAAAAATGACATCCGCATCCTGCTCAATCGCACCAGACTCCCGCAGGTCAGACATGATCGGCCGTTTGTCCGAACGGGTTTCCAGGCTTCGGTTGAGTTGAGAGAGCACGACGATTGGCACATCCAGCTCCTTGGCCAGCATCTTGAGTCCGCGGGTAATGTTCGAGATTTCCGTAGCCCGATTTTCGTTGCTCTCCTTTTCCAGGGATTGCATCAACTGCAAATAGTCAATCACGATCAACCCAATATTATTCTGTTCCCGATAGAGGCGCCGGGCCCGGGAACTCAGGTCCAGCGGATTGAGACCAGCCGTATCGTCAATAAAAATCGGGGCATCCTGTAAGAGCTTCACGGCATTGGTTACTCGGGGCCACTCGTCATCATTCAACCTGCCGGTCCGAACTTTCGTGGAATCAAGTCCGCCGATGGAAGACAGCATGCGCATCGCCAACTGCTCACCCGGCATTTCCATGCTGAAAATCATGACGGGCAGCTTTTTATTCAATGCCACATATTCGGCCACATTCATGGCAAACGAAGTCTTCCCCATGGAGGGACGACCCGCTACTACGATCAAGTCTCCCCGTTGCAACCCTGCGGTCATTTCATCCAGGTCGACAAAGCCCGTCGGCATCCCAGTAATCGTTTCCTTCGATTCGAAGAGTTCTTCCATTCGGTCCACCGCAGTGGCCACCAAGGCCTGGATTGTGCGGAATCCCTGCCGCCGACGGCCATCCCGCTCCGAAATATCAAATACCAGTTTCTCGGCATGATCCAGTACTGCACGTGTTGCCCTTCCGTCCGGAGTGTACGCAGTTCTCACAATTTCATTTGCTGCAGTAATCAGCGATCGCAAAATGGAGCGTTCCCGTACAATACGTGCATAATTCAAGAGATTGGCGGTACCCGGTGCCTGGTTTGCCAGTTCCCCCACATACACCAACCCTCCAACTTCCTCCAACTGACCGCTCTGCCCTAACCAATCAGAAACCGTGATCACATCAGCCGGTTCATTTTGCAACTGAAGTGCGCACACCGCATTAAAAATCAGACGATGATTTTTGCTGTAAAAATCGTCAGTGCTGATTTCATCTGCAATAACATCCCACCTTTGGTTGTCGAGCAGTAATCCTCCCAGAAGGGATTGCTCCGCTTCCAGTGCCTGTGGCGGGAGTTTTGGAGTTCCAGAGATACGTTCGTCAGTGCTCATCGCTCTTCAAGGTAATGCAGTGACGATTATACCGTCTATGCCCCGGAACGGAATCGACAATGCGTATGCAGACAGGACTTTCCAAAGTCCTCGTCCTTGATTTTGCCCCTGAACATCACCTTTGATCTGGTGATTCAATCGTGAGTAAATTTAGAAGGTGTCTTGGACATGCCGGACGCCTTCGCCGGGGAGCTTTTGCAGCGTGACGTCGAGGTTTCCCAAGTGCGGAGTGCTGCGGAGCGTTCGTTATGCCTTACGTACTGTTGGGATGTACGATGGTCAATGGCGACTTATCGGACAAGAACAGGGCGATCTCGGTCGCCGGTTCACTCAGCCGCCGGCAGGAATAGTAGCCGACTCGATTTCCCCTCGGCATAGGTGGTTACAATAAGCCTTATGGCAGGTCGCAACGGAAGTGGTATTCGGACACCACGAACTGCTGCCCGGATTTCCCCGTTTAGGCCAAATCACGCTCTGGTCTGCAATGACACCAGAAATAATGCCCTAATGCGTCATATTCTCACCGTTAAGTCTGTAACAGGCAAACCTAATGATCTTCCTGCCTTGATCATCAACTTGTTCAAGCTATAGACCACCGTTGCGCCGTGATTCATGGCAATAGCCAGATGCAAGGCATCTGCAGATTTCAAGCTGGTATTAAATTGCCCCAACCAATTCCTGGCCAGATAGTAGTCATCTGCATTGGGCCGCAGGACCAAGAAGGAGGTCTCAACCAGTGACTCGAACTGGATTCTGACTTCGTGCGCTTTCGCCATGCCAAACTCATGAGTTCTGACCTTGCGGGCCAGCAACGAGACGAACTCGACCAGAGTCCAGTGACTGACTGCAAGATCTTTCTGCGGCAATTTCATGACGAAATTGGAAACTGACATGCTCATGGCCTCTGGTATAACGAGAGGTGCGAGAAAGCTAGTATCAAAATACCGCATGCATATACCCGGCTCGCCGTGGTTTACCAGCTTTCGTCCCGTATCTCTCTCAAGGCCTCGCCAGAAGGACGACTTTGCGGGGATATTTTGTCTCGAAAGACAGCAAGTTTCTTGAGGGGAACAGGTTTTTTCGGACGACTAATTGCTGAAACCTGGGCCACGGCTTTGCCGCGACGGGTAATTACCACCTCCTGACCCGCTTCTACCTTGTCCAGTATCTCGCTGAGACGTGCCTTGGCTTGAGCCAGATTTACCGAAAGCATGATTTATCTCTAATTGGTCATTCAGATGGTTATATTGTATCAATCAATAATGATCTTGCAAGGTAACAACTGTGCAGGTTCACCACATTGACAAACTGCATTACGCGATTATCCCCTCGACATGCCTGTGGTGGCCAGGCTTGGAAAATGCACGTATGTCGAAGCAGGCCAAAATGACCAGAAGCTACATAGTCGGCCCTGAAAAAACCTGTTTCAGGTGGCCGCAAGCACCCGCGGTGAGACACTGCCCAACTCGGAGGCCGGCAGTTTCCATCGCCCCGTCGTCCCCGGGCGCTCCCGGGCCCTCAAAACGTCGCAAATGCGGCCTCCAAGGCCCCCAAACCAGCGACCCAAAAACCGCAGCGGACGGAGGATCCGCCGCCGGTGGTGACCGGCACTGCACCGCAGGATATTCCTCCGGTCGCCCTCCCTTCCCGGGAGCCCGTTCCTTCCCGGATGGCCATCCGATTTTCGATGACCGATCACGGGCTCCATCGCCTGCCGCCGTCGCCGGCACTTCTTCCGCCGTCGGGTCACGAGGCCTCGCCGCTGTCCGGACCGGGATCCGGAAGCCTCGTCTTCGCCATGTCCCCGGTACCCGCGGTCCACGAATACCTCATCCATCGACCGCCCCGTCCGGCGTCGCACCGGATCCAGAGCGGGCTTCAGTGGTGGTCCGTCATCAGGATTCCCCGCCCGCGCCATCCCGCCCAGGAGGAAGTGGCTCCGGTGGAGGGTGGCCATGCTCCCCTGGACACCGAATTCGGACCGCCAGTGGGCCTTGCCCTTGCGGGCGTAGCTCTGGTGCCACTTCCCCTCATACCGCGGGCACCGTTTCACCCGCTGCACCCGGGAACGGTTCCACCGCTGGCCATCGGTCGGAAAGGTCACCGCCTGGTCCGGCACGGTCGTATCGACCGTCACCCGCCGCCACGCCCGCGGCTTCCCGGTGCCGCTCGTAAGACCGGCATCGATCGTCGCTGGCAGGACCCGCTCGGCCCCGGCCGTCCCGATGCGCGGGCGAAACCGCGTCCGGCTACTCGGGTCGATCGGCGGATGGGGCGGGCAATAGTCCTCGCCGCAAAAGGACTGCCCGTAGGGATTCTCCCCCCAACCGGCGACCACCGCCTCGTCCGAGAGTGGGTACACCGGCTGGAGAGACTCCCGCCCGACCATCCCACGCGTGGGCTGGCCGGGACTACCACGGTCGGGGCCGTACCGCACACTGAAGGTCTCGTCGCATCGGGACCCGTTCCGGGTTCCGGCCAGGCGAACCCGCGCATGGCGCGGATCCAGCCGGTTTTGCAGGCGATTTCGGAACCGATCGTGGGATTCGGTACCCGCACAGGGTCTGGGGCGCAGGTGGTCATCGGAAATGGCAAGGAAGGGAGCGTCCATGAGTCCAGATCCGGCCATTGGAATCCATACTTTCAGGGAATATATTCCCGCATATTCAGATCGTGACCGATGAATTTAGGATTTTTCAGGATCGACTATATAAAATATCACTTTATTCACTGAAAAAGAGAATAACACGAAGTCCAATATAGCGCTATATAAAAATGCAAACATTTCGCGAAATAGATGAATATCTCGACTACCCATATAGTCTGGACCCGCATCCAATCTGCGCAAGGTTGGTCAGAGTGGCGAGGGACAGCTGGACAATTTCTGTAGAAACCCCGGAATTTATCAGGGGTAACAGCACGAATTGACAAGCCTCCAAGCCAGTTGACAAAGCTCGACAATACACCTAATTTATTTAGGGGTAGCGATAACTATTGTCAACTATGCGCGATGACCATGAAAGCCCAGGAATTCTTCAACGAGCATCCTGTATTCCGGCATGAGGCCTTCGTTGGCTTCCTGGAACGCACCGGCTCGTCCCGGACGAAGACGCGGGAGGCGCTGCTTGCCTATCACGTCAAGGCAGGGCACCTGCTACGGCTCAGACGTGGCCTGTACGCCGTCGTTCCCCGGGGGCTCGACCCCATGGATTACCCGGTCGATTCCTACCTTTTGGCAGGGCATCTCACAGCGGACGCGGTGCTGTCCCATCACAGTGCGTTGCAGTTCCACGGCAAGGCTTATTCCGTGCATCATCGGTTCACCTATTTCACTCGGAGTGCCCGTCGGCCCTTCGTGTTCCGCGGACAGGAATTCGTCGCGGTTCCTTTCCCCAAGGTGCTGCAAGCCCAGCAGGCTGAACTGTACGGGGTCACGACCGAACGACATGCCGGCGGCAAGGTTCGTGTGACCAGTCTGGAGCGCACCCTGGTCGATGTGCTGGTACGCCCGGATCTGGGAGGTGGCTGGGAGGAGGTCTGGCGCTCTCTCGAGTCCGTGGAATATTTCGACCTGAATCAGGTGACCGACTATACGTTGAAACTGCGAAGTGCGACGGCGGTAGCCAAGGTCGGATTCTTTCTTGAACAACACCGTGAGGCACTGATGGTGGATGAATCGTACTTGGCGCCGCTGCGAAAGCACGTGCCCAAACAGCCTTGTTACCTGGAGCGCGGTCGCCGAACGTCCGGCAAACTGGTGCCAAACTGGAATCTGGTCGTACCGCCCGCGGTCCTGGAACCCGCATGGGAGGAGGCCGGGTGAATCTGTCGTTGCAGGAACTCCAGGCCGAAGCGACAGCTACCGGATTTCCGTTGGAAACCCTGGATAAGGTGATCCGCCTTATCGAATTGCTGAACGCATTTCGAAGTCACCCTTTTCTTAAGAACCGAATTGTCTTGAAAGGCGGTACGGCGCTGAATCTGTTTGTGTTCGAGTTGCCGCGGCTCTCCGTCGATATCGATCTAAATTACGTGGGGTCCGCGGATCGTGAAGTGATGCTCGCAGAAAGAGAGAAAGTCGAGCAGGCAATTACAGCGATCTGCGGACGCGAAGGATTTACGATCCGACGCGTACCGGATGCACATGCCGGCGGCAAATGGCGATTGGGTTATACGAATGCACTGGATCGGAATGCCAATCTTGAGATTGATGTGGTCTTCACTTTGCGTGTACCCCTGTGGCCGATTCAGATGCGAGATTCTCATCCCGTGGGATCATTCATGGCGCGAGACATACCGGTACTCGATATCCATGAACTTGCAGCAGGAAAACTCGGAGCGCTATTTACCAGGCATGCCAGCCGTGACCTCTTCGATGCGCATGCACTACTTGGCCAGGACAATCTCGATCGGGAAAAGTTGAGATTAGGCTTTGTCGTATATGGCGCCTGCAGCCGGAGGGACTGGCAGACGGTATCACCGGAAGATATTCGCTGTGACCATAAGGAGCTCCGACAATAGCTCGTGCCTGTCTTACGCAGAGATGTTGTTCCGGCAGGGGATGATATGAATGCATGGATTGAAAAATTGGTCCAAGAGTGCCGCGAGCGAGTAGGGCAGGTATTACCGTTCGAAGACCACGAGCGCGAATTCCTTGTGCGAGTGAATGAACAAGGCGAAATTACCCCCCGGAGCTTCTGACTGGAGATGATGAACTGGCAGCGCGCATCAGGCAACATCCGCAGTTGCTATGGAAAGTTAAGCATGTCAGGGAGCATAGAGGACTCCCACTAACCAGATGACCCTGTTACGTAAGCATGTTGAACACCTCAAGACGGTCCTGTTTTCTCTGCCGGCCACTTGGTGAGAGAGGATTCGAGGGGCTTATTGGAGCGGCACTTCATGAGATTTCTGGTGTGCCTTTCAGGCTTGCAGGTGGCGGATCGCAGTTCGGTGTGGACGGCAAACCGGTTTACGAAGGGGATGCTATCTGCTTTGAAGGCAAGCGTTATGACAGTAAGGTTCCCCGGGACTGAAGTACTCTCAAAAATTGCTGAGCTTTCGATCAACGACATTGAAACAGACATTTGGGTTCTTGGTGCGACTTCCCAGATCAGGAGTCAACTCGCAGATGATGCGCGTGCACTCGGGGTCAAGAACGGAGTCGTCGTTTTAATCCTCGACTGGTCTGAAACAGACCTGCCACCATTTTGTGGTCGCCTTGGCGATGGGTGGAACACGGGCACAAGAATTCCTGGAAAGCAATATCAGTGACAATGAGAAGATTCAGAAAGCATTAGCAGCCATCAAGGCCATCAGAACATCTCGCGACTTCGCTACTCATGCAGATAGGATAAGGAAACAGTGCAATGAGCCCGCAGTGGGCTGGGGCTCGCGCAAAGAGCGAGCTGTGACTGGCTGTGTGATGCATTCTCTAACAGGAAACGGGCAAAAAACAGGTTTGGGCAACCGCTGTCACCCAGTGACACGGATACAGCGGATGTTCGGCAGCGTAAGACCCTTATCGACCTACTGCGTCCTTATCTCGCCACCGCCCCGGACGATGCAGTAATTTTCGTCCTCGGTGGTGAGGGTCACGGAAAATCCTGGATCGTCGCACAAAGCTGGCTTGTTCTTGAGCGTACGCCATTGATGGTGATTATGAGTCCGGACGACTTCGCAGAGATGGCAGGGGAAAAGCGATGTCCTTGAACTCCTTATTGAACCCCCCCCCCCTTTCCAGTGTGAAGTGCAACACCCTGTAAGCCGCTGGCTGGCGAGCTGACAAGCCGCTTGCAGTGGGCCAGAGGATGGCCAACCATCTCGGTTTCTCACCAACGGAGGATTGCCATGCCCGTAGGCTCCCATCACCTGAACCCCTGCCGAACGATGCCCGATTCACGCGCTGTTGCATCGGGGGTGGTCGAAACGGGAGATCGCCCGCGATCTCGGACGCGACCCCGGGACGATCGCGCGGGAGATCTCGCGCCACCGTGGCCAACGCGGCGACCGGCATCAGCAGGCCGACCGCCAGGCCACGGCCCGCCGTCAGGAAGCCTCTGCCGTGCCCCGGCAGAGGACGCCCGAGCGCTGGGCGGTAGCGGAAGGACGCTTGCAGGAAGGGTGGAGCCCGGAGCAGATTGCCGGCTGGGTTCGGTTGCCGGGCGAAGTCATGGCGGGGAAGGAGTGGATCTACGAGCATGTGCGGGCCGATCGGCAGGCCGGAGGAGCCCGGTACCGGTGCCTGCGACGTCGGGGCAAGAAGCCGAACGGGCGCGGCCACATTCCCGATCGGGTGGACATTGCGGAGCGTCCGGCGGTGGTGGCGGCGAAGAGCCGGGTCGGCGACTGGGAGCTCGAACCGATCATGGGAGCGAGGCACCGGGGCACTCTGGTGTCGGCCGTGGACCGGAGCTCGAAGTTCCGGTTCCTGGAGTGGGGGACGGGAAGACCGCGTCGGCGGTGACCGAGGCGATTACCCGGCGCCTGGGTCCGGTTCGGGACCGGGTCCACACCGGCACGGCAGATAACGGCCAGGAGTTCGCGAGGCCTCGGGAGATCGCGCAGAAGCTTGATGCGGGCTTTTCCTTCGCTACCCCCTACCCTTCCTGGGAACGGGGCCGGAACGAGCACACCAACGGCCTGGTGCGCCCGTACTTCCCGAAGGGCACCGACTGCCGCCGGGTGACACCGGCGCAGGTGCGGACGGTGGAGCATCGGCTCCACCGTCGGCCTCGGAAGGTCCTGGGATACCGCACCCCGGCGGCGGTCTTTGCCCGTGGGCTGGCTTCCCCCGGACGCGGCTGGCGGTCCCCCGATCGCCCCCGGCACTCCGGTGACTCGCCGGAGCGGCTTCGCTCGGCCTCATGGTGCCGGTTTCGCCCTGGCCTTGGCCGATGGCTTCGGTCTGGATCGCTGGCAGTCGATCCGGCTGTTTCGTTACTTTCGTATGTAATTCCCTATTTTTAGAACGTTACATGCTCCCAAAGCGAGGCTCTTTTCTGATCATGTATTTTGGGCTGATTCCTGAGGGATTTCGTCATTGGCTGATGAGGACCCTGAATCCTCTTGGCTCGCCACCGTGATCTTGACAGAAAATGTGACCTCGGGATGCAAGGTGACATCCGCCGCAAATTCTCCTGTACTCTTGATAGAGCCATCCGGCAAGGAAATTTCTGCTTTTTCAACCATAGTGCCGGCTTCGCTCATGGTTTCCGCAATATCTGCCTCGGTCACGGACCCATAGAGTTTGCCTTCTTCACTGCATAACCGGTATACCACAATCTCCCGGATAGCCAGTTCGGCACGGGCTTTTGCGTTCTCAATGCGCTTGCTATTCTCTGCCGCCAGAAGACGACGCCGTTCAGCCACCAATGTCTTGGCATCGTTACTGGCGCGGACTGCTTTTTTCTGTGGGATGAGGTAATTGCGTGCGAAGCCATTCTTTACTTTGACCAGATCACCCAAATCACCGAGATTTTGGATTTTCTCCAACAAAATGATTTCCATCATATCCTCTCTCAGTTATCGTGTTGATCTGTGTATGGGAGCAAGGCCAGATAACGGGCACGCTTCACCGCAATGGAAAGTTGTCGTTGAAAATGGGCCTTGGTGCCAGTGGAACGACGAGGGAGAATTTTGCCTGTTTCGCTGGTATTTGCCTTGAGAATCTCAAGATCCTTGTAGTCAATGGATTTGATCCCTTCTGCAGTAAATTTGCAGAATCTGGGGCGACGGTTGAATGATCTGCGTGGTGCGTTCCCCCTTTTGCGTCGGAAAGCCATTATTCTTTCTCCTCAGTGTCGGGATGGGTAGATTCGTTTTCGGCAGTTACATCAGTTGGGAGTTCTGATGTCTTTGTGTCATCTGCCTCCTCGGAACCTTCTGGAGCCGCATCGTCTACGGCTTCCGCTACTTCGGCTGTGGCTTCTGTCTCTTCAGACTCCTTTTCAGGAAGTGCTTCCTGAGCTTGTGCTTTTTCTTTCGCCTCTGCTTCCGCCGCTAACCGCTTTTCCTCTTCCAGACTTTCTTCTTCCATTTTTGCCTTCACAAAAGGCGATTCTTCTGTGATCACATTCTTACGACGAATAACAAGGTGCCGCAGGATAGAATCGTTAAACTTGAAGTTGCGCTTGATTTCCGCAATCACCTCCAGGGAGCACTCAATATTGAACAGTACGTAGTGAGCTTTATGGACGTCATTGATGCCATAGGCCAACCGACGACGGCCCCAATCCTCGCTGCGATGAATCTGACCCCCTCCTGAACCGACTATTTCCTGATATCGCTCAATCATTGCCGGCACCTGTTCACTCTGATCCGGATGAACCAGAAAAACAATTTCATAATGTCGCATTACACTGCTCCTCATGGGTAATTATATCTTCTCGAACGCGACCTCAGCCCGGTCGTCGATGAAGAAAGGAGAAAGGGCTGCGGATTCTATCCAAGCCAACAACCGGAAACAAGGCCAAATTCACTATGCCAAGACATTCCCACGCTATTTTAGATTTTCCTCTGGTATTCGCTGCTTCTTCTGCTTCACTACCGCAACCATGGTCAAGATGCCCAGTGAACTTAGAAAGTACCGTGTAGACCTTGTGTTGGCCGGACAGTATCTATCGGCTATTAAGCCCCCAATCCATAATGCCACCTTTGGCAATGTTGGCAATCTAGGTATCTTTCGTATTGGTGCAACGGATGTCCCAGTTTTTGCAAAGCAACTTGGGAACATTAGATCCAGAGAGCCTCATCAATCTGCCCAACTATCGAATGTTCACCAGGATTATGATCCGCAGGAATCAAACAAAGGATTTCAGTGCGCAATCGAGACCAGATGCGGTTATCGCAGAGATTCATCAATAACTTAAAATTTCGCATACTTTGTCTTACGCTATCTGTATATGAGACAAACACCAGGAAAATCCATGAAGACCACCAGTTTCACCACCCGACTTGATACAGACCTCAAGCAGAGTTTCCGAAGTCCGGCGATTAATATTATCGGACATGCTGGAGATTGCATATCTTGAAACGTCAGAGCCGGGCTTGCGATGGATGCACTCCTACTACCATCAAAACCCGAACTTGATTATGATAAGGCAGTGGCGTCTTTAGTGAAGGCTGAGGCAATCTTGAAGGATCATCCTTTCACTGGAAGGGTGTTTGAAGGTTATGGCATGTTTGCCAATATCAGATTAATAACACTGCCTTTGCTCTGTTCTATCACCTTTGAAAGGGAATTACATAGGAAAGTTGACAGGCATCACGATCAATGATCAGCACCTACAAATTCTCTTGCGTGTTCAGCCGAAACGCGGCGGTCCCATTCAGATAGCCGTCAAACTGGCCAGATACGGGGGTTTCGTCCAGGCGAGACGCACGACAAGCGTGTACTCTCGTTTTTCGCCGCGCCGCGGCGGGTTTTAAGTTCGGCTACTGGTTGCCGCCGAGCAAGTCGCCGCCAGGGCCGACCCGTGCGCAGCCCTTGCCGCCGGTGAACAGGAAGTAGGTTTCGCCTGTGTGCGCGTAGGCTCTGTTGCCGGTGCTGCGCTGCACCTTGATGACCGGAATCACCAGCTCGCCCGTGTTGCTCCAGATGTGGGCACCGGCCTTGGGCCGCACTTCCACGAGGTTCTCGCCAAGATCGCCGCCATAAAATGCGATTTGTCCGAAAGTTCCTGGCGTCACATCATTCCAACTGTTTCTAGCCCCGCCGCGCCACTCAAAGTCGCGGAACATGTCGGCACTCCCGTGCGAGGAGTCTTTTTCCAGATTCAGGCTGATACCGCTCTTGAAGCTTGACCGTTCCACGTTGGGGTTGGTGCTCGATAGGATCACCTTGAAGCGGCCCGGCGTGGCATGATCGCCGCAGCCGTTCACGACCCTGCTGCCGTAGACGCCTGCAACCCGGGCGGTGCAGATGGAATTGTTGCAGTCAGGCGGCGTTTGCGCCTGTGCCGGTCCTGCGAGCAGCAGGAAGAACGCCATTGCGGCCGCGAGGGCCGTCAGTCTAGCGGAGGGGGGGGGGGGGGGAATATGGTCATGCTGTACATTGTTGATCCGCGGAGTAGATGTTGCATCGAGGAATATAAGACGGCTTGGGCGACATGTCAACCGGTTGTACCGCCAACAGAAAAGATGGGATTGATAAAAGGAAGGCTGTCAACTTTCCTATATGATTCCCCTTTGAAACAGACCTGCACCCTTTCTTATTCATGGGCGGCGAGGGCTGCGGGCACAGTCTGCCCAGAGGCTATTAACGAGCCGACGGGCATATGTATGACGAGGACGGGCGGCGTATTCGATAACCGGATTGAAGCAATGCTTAACAATTAGACTTATCGCAAGCGTTCGGTCGGAAATGTAACAACGGTGGCATCAATGCCGTGAGAATGCCAGTAGTGACAGTGGATTGCGTCCCGAGTGCAGGGACACCCCCTCCTCCATGTACAGAGGTATTTACATGAAACGACTACTCACAATATTCTGGCGTGTCAGTCGTTGTCAATGATCGTGAAAAACCCGGTCAGGAATTTCGGGTCAAAATATCGGTCATCACCGTACCGGGCTTTATCCTGATCTCGACTCCCATTCCCTGATTCCAGGACACCCCGCGCACATCGGAAACTACTACTACCGCCGACCGCGATGGCGGCACAACCGATTCTACATACATTGGTTTGAACTCGTATCTCAAATGAGATGCAATTATGGTTCCGAATCAAGAGAACTGCCATGCTCCATATTCGTGTTGATGATCGGCTAAAGGCTCAAGCCTCGGAAACACCTGCTGGCGTTGGTCTGACACTCTCGGATGCTGTACGCATCCTGTTGATCCGCATAACGACAGAAGGCGGGTTGCCCGCAGGCCTGGCTTCCGACCCGGACGTCTACGGCGCTTGGTTTCGGGCCAAAGTGCAGGAGGTGCTGGATGATCAGCGCCCGGCTAGGCCCCATGCCCGGGTGATGAATGGGATTCGGGCACGGATTGACGAGAAGCTCCGTGCCCGATCTTGAATGGAAAGCCACAGCCATCGTAGATCTATGACCGCAAGCCGATTGAAGTTGCCGCCACCGCAACGCCACAATGCGGTGACAAGTCAGCCGGGCCCTGACCGTTCACGCAGACAGCTACCCGAACATTCAGCGTGACAGAGCGTCTGTCTGCGAGCAGATGCAGATGCTTCAGTCTTGATCCTAGTGGTCGGCTTGTTTCAATCTTTGTGCAGTGCCCCATTCGCTACTTGCCCCAGAGCCGCACCCAAAGCCGGTCCGCGGTCACCATCTTCAGATGGCGGCGGGGGGAGGGTTGCCGGTTCGGCGAACCGTCCCGATTGGCTTTCATTATTTCGCGAATTGGGTATCCGTTTTGTTGATCATCATGGTCTTTCCCATGGGGGATTTCCCTGTGGACAGACCCTCTCCGTCGGCAGTGGTTGCAGTCACCCCCGCGATCGATAGTCTGGGTTGTGAACGGGACTCGTTCTGACGGAATCCCGGTCACTGGATCTCTCCAGCCCTGCCCATCCAAACCTTCCGGTTGGGATCCTGTCGCAGGGCGGACCGGTTCTTGTGGCTGTGGTCACGTGCAAGCGCTTTGGTTACTCTCCCGCGTGTCGCTGTTACTCATCGCCCCATGCGGACGGCGCGTCAATTTGCCAATGAGCATGCCAATGCGGGACACTCCCGTGGTTTTTCCGGACGGTGGGGTTAGGGCCATTGAGTCGACCCCGGCCAGCCCCGAACCAGGGCAGGACCGGCCGGATCACTGGTTGCAAGCGGCTCGTTCGGGAGTTTTCTTCCTGTGGTATGGCCCGGGATGATGGTGCGGCGGTTCTTACTGGGCTGACTGGCCCGCAAGACCCGCACCGAATCGGCTGACTGTTCGCTTTGCGGCAGGAAAAGACGGCTTTCAAATGGCCCTTCCTCGGGCCAAACGGCCCTGACCTCCTTGATTTGGTCATGCTGTCCCTGACTTCAGGGCATTGTGGATTTGGGAACCCGTTGGCCCTCATGACAAACCATGACGGTTTCTTGGCGCATCTTTATCAACAAACAAGCGAGAAACTGTTCCCTTACGGCTTCAAAATCACCCTATACCTGATGCACTGGCAAGGGTTAGAATGGGATTGACTTGACCGGAATGGATCTCTGCCTCCATTCCAGAGGAAATGCTTCTCCCAAGTGATACAATTCTCCCAAAATCACGCCAGAATTCCTGATGAAAAACGATTCTTCCATCGACATTGATCCGCTGGAAACTGCTGAATGGCTGGATGCCCTCGGTGCGGTCATTGCCCATGAAGGCCATGAACGGGCACATTTCCTGATTGAGTCCATGATCGACAGTGCACGACGGTCCGGTGTTCATATCCCCTATCGTGCCAATACCGCCTACCTGAATACAATTCCGGTGCACATGGAAGCACGCAGTCCGGGCGATCATGCATTGGAGCGCCGTATTCGCGCCTTTATTCGCTGGAATGCGCTGGCCATGGTGGTGCGGGCCAACCGAATTTCGACCGAACTCGGAGGTCATATCGCCAGCTTCGCGTCAGCAGCCACGCTTTATGATGTTGGTTTCAATCATTTCTGGCGGGGCAGTCAGGAAGGCACACCGGGGGATATGCTCTTTATTCAAGGCCACTCGGCCCCCGGAATTTATGCGCGTGCCTATATGGAGCGACGCATTGATGCCGACAAATTACGACAATTCCGGCAGGAAGTAGGCAGCGATGGACTGCCCTCCTACCCCCATCCCTGGCTGATGCCGGATTTCTGGCAATTCCCCACAGTTTCCATGGGACTTGGGCCGATCATGGCCATTTATCAGGCCCGTTACATGAAATACCTGGAAAACCGGGGATTGATTGATGCCAGTGATCGAAAAATCTGGGTATTTCTCGGAGATGGGGAGATGGATGAACCGGAATCCGGGGGAGCCCTGTCGGTGGCAGGACGGGAAAATCTGGACAATCTCATTTTTGTGGTGAACTGCAATTTGCAACGACTCGACGGACCCGTTCGCGGCAACGGCAAGATTATCCAGGAACTGGAGAGTGATTTTCGAGGGGCCGGCTGGAATGTAATCAAGCTGATTTGGGGGTCCTATTGGGACCCACTTTTGGCCAGGGATGAAAAGGGGCTGTTGCGACAGCGTATGGAAGAGATCGTCGATGGGGAATACCAGGTACTAAAGGCCCGCGATGGAGCCTATGTCCGGGAACACTTTTTCGGAAAATATGCCGAATTGCGGGAAATGGTTTCCAACATGACCGATGACGATGTCTGGCGGTTGAATCGTGGTGGCCATGATCCCCATAAAATCTATGCCGCCTATGCGGCGGCTGTGCAACACAAGGGTCAGCCGACGGTGATTTTAGCGAAAACCGTCAAGGGGTATGGGATGGGCGAAGCCGGTGAAGGGCAAAATACTACACATCAGCAGAAAAAAATGGGCGAGGACGCCTTGATGGCCTTTCGTGACCGTTTCAGTATTC
The DNA here is from genome assembly GCA_965221795.1 of Candidatus Poriferihabitaceae bacterium. Lineage (GTDB taxonomy): Bacteria > Pseudomonadota > Gammaproteobacteria > Arenicellales > Poriferihabitantaceae > VYFG01. The sequence goes on along the minus strand of OZ244914.1, from coordinate 3,436,792 downwards.
CCCTGTCGGATCAGGAAGTGGCAGAAGCGCCCTTTTACCGTCCGGATGAAAACTCACCCGAAACCGAATATATCCTGGAGCGCAGACGTGCTCTGGGAGGGTTTCTGCCAACCCGGAATCCCGGCACCAAACCGGTTTTTCCCGTTCCCGAACTGGATCTCTTCAAGAGCCAACTGGACGGCAGTGGAGATCGGGAAATTTCCACCACCATGGTCTTTGTCCGTCTGCTTTCCGCCATGGTTCGAGACAAGGAAATGAAACAGTATGTGATTCCCATCATTCCCGATGAGTCCCGCACATTCGGGATGGAGGGGATGTTCCGCCAACTGGGAATCTATGCGCCCCAAGGCCAATTGTACGAGCCCGAGGATGCGGACCAACTGATGTTTTACCGGGAAGACAAGAGCGGACAGGTTCTGCAGGAAGGCATCAATGAAGCCGGGGCCATGTGCTCCTGGATTGCCGCCGCCACCTCCTACAGCAACCATGCCCTCCATACCATCCCGTTCTATATTTTCTATTCCATGTTCGGATTCCAGCGCATTGGGGATCTTTGCTGGGCTGCAGGCGACATGCGTGCACGGGGTTTCATCATTGGTGGAACCGCCGGTCGAACGACGTTGGCGGGGGAAGGACTGCAGCATCAAGACGGCCACAGCCTGATTCTATCCGGTACCGTACCGAACTGTATCTCCTATGACCCTACCTATGGCTATGAACTGGCCGTCATCATCCGGGACGGGTTGAGACGCATGTATGAAGAACAGGAAGATGTATATTTTTACATCACGGTCATGAACGAAAATTATGTCCACCCTCCCATGCCCAAGGGCGCAGAGGAAGGAATTCTGCGGGGTATGTATCTCCTGCGTAATACGTCCAGGTCAGGCAACCAACTTAAAGTACGCCTGCTGGGTAGTGGTACGATTCTTCGCGAAGTCGAATCGGCAGCCGAGATGCTAGCGGAAGAATTCGGTGTGGACAGCGAAATCTGGAGCGTCACCAGTTTCAATGAACTAGCGCGAAATGGCCATGATGTGGATCGAAAGAATCGGTTGCATCCGGATGCCGAACCGGACAAGAGTCACATTCAGATATGCTTGGAAAACGGTGAAGGCCCGGTGATTGCGGCCACCGACTACATGAAAGCCTATGCGGATCAGATCCGGGCATGGGTGCCGGGTCAATACCATGTGCTCGGAACCGACGGGTTTGGCCGCAGTGATGTCCGTGAAAAATTGCGTCGTTTCTTTGAAGTCGATCGACAGCATGTCGTCATCACGGCTTTGCATGCGCTTGCCTTGCAGGAGCAGATTTCCCCTTCTGTCGTAAATGACGCCATCAATACATTCGAGATTGACCCGGATACGACCAACCCCAGACACGCCTGACATAACCATGCCGTCCGAGATTGCCATCAAAATACCCGATATCGGCGACTTTTCTGAAGTCGAAGTCATTGAGATTCTGGTCGCTCCCGGCGACCGGATCAATGAAGAAGACCCCATCCTGACCCTGGAAAGTGACAAGGCGACCATGGAAGTGCCCTCTCCGGCGGCTGGCATTGTCCGGGAACTTAAGGTTGCCACCGGAGATCAGGTGTCGGAGGGCACTTTGGTGGCGATACTGGAATCAGCGGACGACTCATCCGACTCGGAGGTGGAGCCGGCCGGTGAAGCAGCGGTCAAACCGGCTGAAGAAAAAGAAACGGCGAACACCGACCCGGCAATGCCTCCGCCGCCACCGGAGCCTCTGACACCCGAGCCGGTTCCCGATGCCCCGCCCACCACTCTCCCGCCGCCTGCCCAGAAGTCCGGGAGTGCGGTTCCCCATGCAAGCCCCGGAATCCGCCGCCTGGCTCGGGAGCTGGGTGCGGACCTGACCCAGATCAATGGTTCCGGACCCAAAGGACGCATCCTGCAAGAAGACGTCAAGCTTTGGATCAAGCACCGTTTGTCTGCCATGGCAACCGGTGAGAGCCCGGCCAGCGGTGTGGGGATTCCGGTCATTCCCGCCGTGGATTTTTCCAAGTTCGGGGAGATCGAGACCGTTTCTCTCAGTCGAATCAAGAAGATTTCTGGCCTCCATCTGCAAAAGTCTTGGCTGAACGTGCCTCATGTGACCCATCATGATGAGGCGGATATTACGGAGTTGGAAGAATTTCGCAAATCCCTCAAGGAGGAAGCGGCGCAGGAAGGAATTCGCATCACTCTATTGGGATTTGTTCTCAAGATCATGGTCAGTGCACTGCGGAAATTCCCCAGTTTCAATGCTTCTCTTCATCCCAACGGCGAAAATCTGATTCGAAAAAAATACTTCCATATTGGAGTGGCGGTCGATACTCCGAATGGACTGGTTGTGCCGGTTATTCGTGACGTGGAACGGAAGTCAATTTTTGACCTGGCCCGGGAACTGGCAACCGTCAGCGAAAAGGCTCGTATCGGCAAACTGACTCCAACGGACATGCAAGGTGGATGTATCAGCATTTCCAGCCTGGGAGGCATTGGGGGCACTGCTTTTACCCCGATTGTGAATGCGCCGGAGGTCGCTATTCTTGGCCTCTCCCGTGCCCGCACCACTCCGGTATGGGACGGGGAAACGTTTGCCCCCCGACTGATGCTGCCCCTCAGCCTGTCCTATGACCATCGGGTGATTGATGGGGCCGAAGCTGCCCGATTCTGCGCCTATCTTACCCGGGCATTGGCAGATATGCGCCGGATTTCCCTGTAATCACCCTTCGGAATACCCATGCAACCCGTTGAAATCAAGATCCCGGATATCGGCGATTTCCAGGATGTCCCGATTATCGAGATTTTCGTTCACCCCGGAGACCACGTCGCACCGGAAGACCCTCTGCTGGCATTGGAGAGTGACAAAGCCACCATGGAAGTGCCATCTCCCCAGTCGGGAGTAATCCGGGAACTTCGGGTAAGTGTGGGGGATACAGTCTCCGAAGGCGACATTTGCCTGATCCTGGAGCCCTTGTCTGCGGGGGAAGAGGCTCCCGGTGAAGACAACACCCCCAGCGCAGAGCCGAACACCGTAACCACCACAGAGAGTCCGCCCGTCGACTTGCCCCCGGTTACCCGACCTGATCCACCGGGTGCCATGCCAGACAGCGACCATCAAGCTGACCTGGTGGTCCTTGGCTCAGGACCCGGTGGCTACACCGCTGCATTTCGTGCGGCTGATCTTGGGCTCAAGGTGATTTTAATTGAACGGTATGAAGTAATTGGGGGGGTGTGCCTGAATGTTGGCTGCATACCCTCCAAAGCATTACTGCATGTCGCCAAAGTGATCGAAGAGGCCGAGCAAGCAACTGCTGTCGGCTTGTCCTTTGGCAAGCCGGACCTGGACCTGGATGCCATGCGCACGTGGAAGAATCGTGTGGTCGGCCAACTGACTCAGGGACTAACCGGGTTGGCCAAGAAGAGAGCCGTAACGGTATTGCAGGGTACGGGCACTTTCACTGGTCCACAACAGCTCTGCGTTCGCAATGCGGACGGCGATCAGACAGTCGGTTTCAAACAAGCGATCATTGCGGTGGGCAGCGAACCGATCAAGATATTCGGCTTTCCCAACGATGACCCCCGGGTAGTCGACTCGACAGGAGCGCTGAAACTGGAAGAGATTCCAAAGCGATTGCTGGTTGTGGGCGGAGGGATCATTGGACTGGAAATGGCTACGGTCTATCATGCTCTGGGTAGCCGGATCAGCATTGTGGAAATGCTGGATCAGATGATGGCGGGTGCAGACCCGGATATGGTCCGACCGCTGCTCAAGAAGCTCGAAGGGCAATATGAAAATATCTGGACTCATACTCGGCTGACGGCTATGGAATCCGTAAGGGAAGGAATCCGGGTCTCGTTTCAAGGGCCAAACGAGTCGTTCGAGGAAGTTTTCGACAAGGTTCTGGTGGCAGTGGGGCGATCTCCCAATGGCGACAAAATCCATGCGGAGGCGGCTGGGGTGGTGGTCGATGAGCGAGGATTCATCGCTGTCAATTCGCAGATGCAGACCAATGTACCGCATATTTTTGCGATTGGCGATGTGGTGGGACAGCCGATGCTGGCCCACAAAGCGGTCCATGAGGGTAAGGTGGCGGCCGAAGTTGCTGCGGGCATGAAGAGTGGTTTTGACGCCCGGGTCATTCCGTCGGTCGCTTATACCGATCCGGAAGTGGCTTGGGTCGGCCTTACAGAAACAGCGGCCAAAGAGGCCCAAATTCCCTATGAAAAGGGGGTTTTTCCGTGGGCCGCCAGTGGCCGTTCACTCTCCATGGGGCGCAAGGAAGGCATCACCAAATTGCTCCTGGACCCGGCCAGCGGCCGGGTGCTGGGGGCAGCGGTTACGGGAACCAATGCCGGTGACCTGATTGCGGAAGCGACCCTGGCCATTGAGATGCACGCCGATGCCAGTGATATTGGCCTGACCATACATCCTCACCCCACTCTGGCCGAAACCATCGGTTTTGCTGCCGAAGCTTTTGAGGGTACGATCACGGATTTGTACTTGCCGAAGCGGAAATGATCGCTCCTCCCGTCATCCAGACCGGATTCGGTCCAATCCGAATTCTCTCGCTCTGGAGGCACCATGCCTGCAAACGCTGGGAAGCCTGTTTCTGGCGAATGTGGGATGGAGGAATCTGACTACCTGATTCGCAGCCCTTTGGCATCCTATCGACCGGGTCATCTCTCGTTATCCGCATTTGTATTTTTCGCTTGATGGGAATAATGGACCATTTGATGAAATACCCGTCGGCTGCGTAGGGCTCGATCACCAAGCTGGCGTTCAATCAAATCCCGAATCAGTGAACGGGCTTCGGACCTGGAACGCGAAGACGGAAGCGACTCCCGGTCCAGGTCTCGAAGCGTGGCACCCCGAATGCCCAGACTGGACGGCACGGATTGGGTAGATATCACGGGCCCGGATTCTGGTACATACCGGTATTCAACTGCCGGATCAATCTCTTCGCCAGTGTCCACGTCGCAGTTCAGAATCAAACCGTACCCAATCTCTCCCAATAATTGTTTTTCAAAAATCCGGAGTATCTCTCCAGGATGGCCACCGGATGCCAGTCGATGGATGGCAAGGCCGTATGCTCCATACAAATCGGGGTGCGGATCAAATGGAGCCAGCAGTTTCAGCAAAAGTTCGTTTGCATAGAGCCCTGCATGTAAATAGATTCCTCTCATATCGGCAAGATGTGCGGTGGATTCCGCAGCGGTCAGTACTGGCAAAGCCCCCTTTCCAGACCAGCTGACCAGTATGGGTTTGAACGGCATCAGGATACCCCGTCGTCCACTTTTCCGAGACCGGACACCCTTGGCCAGTACCCGGCAACGGCCATGGTGTTGGCTGAAAAGGTCAATCAGCAGGCTCGTTTCCCGGTATGGTCTTGTATGCAGTATGTAGGAGGGGTGCCGAGGGACTTTCATGACCTGATTCCGGCTATTCCCCGGCATACCCGAGAGAGCGTAACATGGAAAGACGGTTTCCCCATCCCTGTTCGATCTTGACCCACACATTGAGACGAATCCGGACTCCAAATCGATGTTCCATGGCCACCCGCGCACGCTGTCCCATCTTCTTCAGGGTTTGTCCATTTTTCCCGATCACCATTTTTTTTTGTGATTCCCGCTCTACCCAAATGGTCATCTCCAACCGCCAATGTTCGGCATTGGATTGGTCAAACTCGGTAAGCTCAATGGCGGATTGGTACGGCAACTCATCCCCAAGTGCCGTAAACATCTGTTCTCGCAATAGCTCGGCGGCATAAAACCCCGAACCCCGATCGCTGATCTGTCCGGCAGGAAATCCGGCTGCTCCGACAGGCAGGAGATCAACCAGAAGAGGTAAAAGGACCTGGTCCAGATTTTCATTCAATGCACTGATGGGCACAATTTCCAGGAAATTGTGCCGGTGACGGGTCTTTTCAATGAGCGGCAACAGTGTTGCCTTTTCCGTCAGCCGATCAATTTTGTTGATCAGGAGCAGAACCGGAGTATTGAGATTCTGAATCGGTTGGAAGGCGTGTTCCACCACTGATGTCCAGCCGCCATGGTCCATCATGAATGCGATCAGATCCACACCGTCAAGGCTGGCTCTGGCTGTTCGATTCATCTGACGATTCAGGTGGTTTCGTTGGTCAAAATGCAATCCAGGCGTATCCACAAAGACCACTTGGGCCTGCGGCAGGGTACGAATCCCCAGGATTCGATGTCGAGTAGTCTGCGGTTTGCGCGATACGATCGACACTTTCGTACCCGTGAGGCGATTCACCAGTGTAGACTTTCCCGCATTCGGTGGACCCACTACGGTCACGAATCCAAAACGGTGGGGATCCATTGGGCCGTCCCTATCCGATATTTCCGGCATGTTTGGTGGACTGTAGCGCAAGAATGGCGATCCCTGCCGCTTCCTGTTCTGCTACCCGTCGACTGTGTCCAGATGCCAGAAATGGGCTTTCTGGGTGTTCAATATGGCATTGGACATGAAACGTCGGTTGGTGAGCCTTGCCCTGCTGTTCAACCAGTTCATAAACGGGTAACGGTTGCGCATGTTTTTGCAACCACTCCTGCAGCTGGGTTTTGTTGTCCCGGCGCGCATTGTCGGCAATGGTAGACAAAAGATCCGAATAGAGTATCTGGATTACGGACTTCACCTCCGCAACCCCTCCATCCAGGTAAACGGCCCCCAGGATTGCTTCCAATGCATCCGACAGGATAGAGTCCTGGTCAAACCCGCCGGATTTCAGAACCCCCGGCCCAAATTTCAGATAACTCCCCAATTCCAGTGTTCGGGCCAGGGAAGCGAGAGTTGGGCGTCGCACCAGTGTGGCCCTCATTCTGGTCAGGTCTCCTTCTGACAGATAGGGAAACTGATGGTACAGGGAATCGGCGATGATGAATCCCAGAATGCTGTCTCCCAGGAATTCAAGGCGTTCGTTATGCTCCCGCCTGACACTGCGATGTGTCAGGGCACGTTTGAGTAACGCACGGTCACGAAATCGATAAATCAGGCAATCCTCAAGCCGGTCCAGATTCTTCATCAGCCCTGTTTTCTGAAGGAAAATCGTCCTGCCAATGGAAAAATGGCAACGGCAATATTCATCCTCGGACAGTACTCGAGATCATATGCCGATCATGACTCCTCATGTACTGGACCCGCGCAAAACGAACTCAAACATTCTGCAAGTCACCAACCTGAAGCATCCGCGAGACCACAATATCGGTTTTCGAAATGCTGTCACCCTGTGACTGAAGCCGGTCCACCAACAGAAAAGCCTCTGGGGTCCCTGACGCCGTTGGTAGCGACATAACAGCATGCTCCAAGGGGCGGTCGGTGAAATGGAGTGATGTTCAGGCGTCCGAACCAGAATCCACACTGGACAGTTTTCAGGTCGATGCATTCGATTTCACCACATTCTTTTTCGGGCGCATCGGTAAGGGCTGCTCGGGCAGTTGTGGTAACCAGATGAAGTTGGGTATTCCATCCGTCCCCATGCGATCGGGATAATCGGTGGTCGCAAGTCGGATGCGAAGGATCCGTTCACGCTGCAACTGCACAAAGACGCGGTCCAACACCCCCTTCTTCGCCCATCGATTCATCCGAGTATAGATCGTGTGCCAATGGCCGAAACGAGGTGGCAAGTTCCTCCATTGGCAACCGTGCTCAGCGACATAGAGAATTGCATTCAACACTTGCCGGTTACCAATACGAACATTACCTCGCTGTGTCGGGAGCAGTGGGGCGATTCGTTCGTACTGGGCTTGAGTCAGTTCCATGAATGATCCTCCCAATGATTGCTAGTAGATGGGAGCAGTCGAAACCTAATACCAGTCCATGCAGTAGTGTTCACAATTTCCTAATGCAGGCGATTTCCAATTCGCTCCCAACTGATCCCCCCTCCGGTATCTCCTTTCCAGCTGAACCAGATAAAAAATGCCTTGCCGACAATATTCTCTTCCGGCACGAAACGCCAATATCGGCTGTCATTGCTATGGTCGCGGTTATCTCCCAAGACAAAATAATGCCCTTCCGGCACTTGTATTTCCATATCCAGAGATCGACTCATACGATCGTCAATCAGGATCATATGCTTTTCGCCATCAATGGTTTCCTGCAAACGACGTGCCTTATGCCCTCGCATATTGAGTTGCTGGAATTCATACTCTCCTACTGGTTCCGTATGTACCGGCTTGCCATTGATCGACAGTCGTTTGTCAATGTAGGAGATCGTATCACCGGGAAGGCCGATTACCCTTTTGATAAAGGCCAGGGAAGGATTTTGTGGGAAACGAAATACCATAATATCCCCTCTTTCAGGCATCCCCCAGTCGAGGATCTTTTCGTGGACCACTGGTAGACGGATGCCGTATGTGAATTTGTTCACCAGGATGAAATCACCGTTTTGTAGGCCGGGCAACATCGAGCCCGATGGAATTCGGAACGGTTCCACCAGAAAGGAACGCAAAACGAACACAATGAGAATCACTGGAAAGAGTGCCCGTGCATACTCCACCAAAACAGGGAGCTTGGGGGTTTCCGGGGCGATGGGCTGCGAATCCGCGGCTGCGCGCACTTTTCCGGAACGACGTTGAAAAAACAGCCGGTATCCATAGGAGATCAGGCCGGTCACAACCAGCGCAATAAGCAATATGAGAGAAAAATCCACGAAAACTGTCCGACTGATTTATATAAGAGAGCTGATGAGATATGACAACCGGGGTATTAGCCCCGTTCCACCTTGAGCACCGAAAGGAACGCTTCCTGTGGAATTTCCACAGAACCGATCTGTTTCATACGTTTTTTTCCGGCTTTCTGTTTTTCCAATAACTTGCGCTTGCGGGTGATATCTCCGCCATAGCATTTGGCGGTGACGTTTTTCCGCAGTGCCTTGACGGTTTCTCTGGCGATTATTTTGGATCCGATCGCTGCCTGAATTGCCACATCAAACATCTGTCGTGGAATCAATGCCCGCATCCGCTTGACCAACGCACGAGCCCGATGTTGACTCTGGGTACGGTGAACCAATATCGCCAACGGTCCGACCGGGTCGCCATTGATCATCACATCCACTTTCACCATATCCGCCGGACGATTTCCAATCAGTTCATAATCCAAGGATGCATATCCGCGCGTATCAGACTTCAAATGATCGAAAAAGTCCAGCACGACTTCGTTGAGCGGCATCTCGAATTCCACCATCACCTGCCGACCATGATAGTGGAGATTTCGCTGGATACCGCGCTTCTCTACACATAGGGACAGTACCGCACCGATATGATCGTGCGGGACCAGGATGCGGGCCAGGATAAAGGGTTCGAGGATTTCTTCGATCCGGGATGGGTCCGGCAACTCGGATGGGTCATCAATATAAACGGTGCTGCCATCCTTAAATCGGATTTCATATACGACGGTTGGGGCGGTCGAGATCAGTTCCAGCTTATACTCACGTTCCAGGCGTTCCTGCACAATCTCCATATGCAGCATGCCCAGAAAGCCACAACGAAAGCCGAAGCCCAGTGCATGAGATGATTCCGGCTGATAGGACAGTGCCGCATCATTGAGACTCAACTTTTCCAACGCCACGCGGAAGGCCTCGAAATCGGCACTGTTGACCGGATACAGTCCGGCAAAGACTGTGGGTTTCACTTCTTTGAATCCCGGTAATGGATCCGGTGCTTGTGGATGGCTCAGGGTCACGGTATCCCCTACCCTGGCGGCCTTTACATCCTTGAGGCCCGCAATCAGAAAACCGACCATGCCCGTCGACAATTCACTGACTACAAGAGGCTTGGGCCTGAAAACACCAATCTGCTCTACCGGGTGGTCCAGGCCCGTGGACATCATGCGGATGCGGTTGCGGCTCTGAATCAAAGTGCCGTCAAAAACACGAATCAAGGAGATGACTCCCAGATAATTATCAAACCAGGAGTCCAGCACCAAGGCCCGTAATGGCACTTCCGGCAACCCGGAAGGGGCTGGCATCAGTTCGACCACCTGCTCAAGCACCTGGATCACCCCCTGACCTGTTTTTGCACTCACGGCCAGTGCCCCGGTACTGTCGATACCGACTACGTCTTCGATCTCGGACAATACACGTTTCGGTTCCGCTGCCGGCAGATCAATCTTGTTCAGCACGGGAATTACCGTCAGGCCAAGATCGACCGCAGTATAGCAGTTGGCCACGGTTTGGGCTTCTACTCCCTGCACCGCATCCACTACCAGCAATGCACCTTCGCAAGCCTGCAATGATCGTGACACTTCATAAGAGAAATCCACATGTCCCGGAGTATCAATCAGGTTCAGTTGATACTCTTGCCCACTGCCAGCGCGAAAATTCAGTGTCACGCTCTGGGCCTTGATCGTAATCCCCCGCTCGCGTTCGATTTCCATGGAATCCAGGACCTGCTCTTTCATTTCGCGCTCATCCAATCCTCCGCAGATCTCGATAAAGCGATCCGCCAGAGTGGACTTACCGTGGTCCACATGAGCAATAATGGCAAAATTACGGATTCGGGATTGATCAATCCTGTGCATAAACGGAAGCAGTCAGGGAGGGGGACACAGACCCTATTCGAATTGGAAGCACTGCTCTATGCCAATCCAAATGTCCATACCCATTACGAAGCGAGCCAAGCAGGCGAGGCATGATGGATTGTACCTGTTTTACGACCGAAATTCCTTTTTTGGGAGAGGATTTCCAAGGTAGCTCCATCATGGGGACTCATCAACGCCTGCGCACACTCCGCGCATTTCAATCGGACAATCTTCGATCCATGTGCTCGCAATTTGCTGGACATGGAATAGCGGTTGAGGAAACTCTGTTGCTGTTCACAATCATCGAGAATCGATACCCGACTTCCTGCCGGAACAAATCATTCGAGTTGGTGAGGCGCAGTTCATCCGGTTAGAATCGCCCTCTCCTCCATACCACATATCCACTGCTCCTATCGTCATGCCGGGGTCCGCAATCACACAGGTAGACGCCTACTATTCGTTGTATGTCAACGACGCCAAACTACGTGACGATGTCCGTCTTCTCGGCACCTTGCTCGGTGAAACGATCCGCCAACAAGAAGGCGAAGAACTTTATGAACTGGTGGAGCAAGTGCGGCAGCTGTCCAAGGATGCACGGCTTGGAGACAAGGCCTGTGTGGAGCGGCTGGTCACCATCCTGTCCGCCCAAACCAGCGAACGATTAGTCCTGTTGGCCCGGGCATTTGCCCAATTTCTGAATCTCGCGAATATTGCCGAACAACATCATCAAATCCGGCGTCGACGCCAGATTGCCGCGACGACCTTTGCGGAAGCAGAATCGGAGCATGATGCCAGGAGTTTTCTGGAGGCAGCGTTTTACAAACTACTCGATGCCGGCGTCTCGCCGATGCGATTGCATCAATGTGCGCTCGGGCTGCAGATCGAACTGGTATTGACTGCCCACCCTACTGAAATTGTACGCCGGAGTGTTTCCGACAAATTTCATCGAATCCAGTCCTTGCTCGCCCAAAATGACCGAGTAGATCTGTCTCGCCTGGAACGACAGCAAACCCATGAAGCACTCCATCGGGTCGTGACGGAAGTCTGGGAAACGGATGAAATTCGCCGCATCCGGCTGACTCCGGTCGATGAAGCCCGTAATGGATTGCTGGCAGTTGAACAAACCCTGTGGGATGTGATTCCGGACTTCTATCGCCAATTGGATCTGGCATTGACCAACTCGACCGGGCGGAGCTTGCCTTTGGGGATCACACCGATCCGGTTTGGATCCTGGATGGGAGGCGACCGTGATGGCAATCCCAATGCTACCCCACAAGTTACCCGAGAAGTCTGCCTGATTTCACGGATTCGTGCTGCGGAACTGTATTTGTCTGAAATCGATGCCCTGAGCCGAGATCTCACGATGAAGCATGCCAGTATGGAACTGCGGGAGATGGTTGGCGATCAGGAGACTGAGCCCTACCGCGCATTTCTGAATCGGGTACTGAAAAAATTACGGGCAACATTGCGCCATCTCCACCGCACCCTGGAAGCCGTTCAATCCGGCGAACTCTCCCGCCTGCCCCCGATCAAAGGCGAGCTCTACCTGCAAGCAGAGAAGCTCAGGGAGCCTTTGATGATTTGCCATCGTTCGTTGGTGCAAAATGGTAATGCCTTGATTGCCAATGGCCGGCTATCGGATATTCTCCGCAGACTGGATACGTTCGGACTGGTCCTGCTCAAGCTTGATATTCGCCAGGAGGCGGATCGCCATGGTGCCGTCCTTGAAGCCATTACGTCATATCTTGGTATGGGGCATTATCTGGAGTGGACGGAAACCGAAAAGCAGGCATTCCTGATCCGCGAGTTGGAGAGCCGACGCCCCCTGATTATGTCTACCTTTCCGGATGACAACCCGGTGCATGCCGAGGTAAAGGAGGTGCTGGATACGTTTCGCATGCTCGCGGTACAAAATCCGGAATCGATCGGCACTTATGTGATTTCCATGGCATCTGAACCCTCGGATGTACTTGAAGTGGCTCTCTTGCAAAAGGAGTGTCGATTGCCGAAGATACTCCCGATTGCTCCTTTGTTCGAACGCCTGAATGATTTGCAAAGTGCGGCATCCTGCATGGAGCAGCTGTTCGCCATCCCGTGGTATCACGAACACATACAGGGCAAACAGGAAGTGATGATCGGTTATTCCGACTCTGCCAAGGATGCCGGTAAGCTGGCGGCGGCCTGGGGGCTTTACCAGGCACAGGAAGAATTGGTCCGGGTCAGCGAGAGCCATGGCATTGCCCTGACACTGTTCCATGGCCGCGGCGGTACCGTGGCACGAGGAGGGGGGCCTGCATATGAAGCCATCCTGTCACAGCCTCCGGGCTCGGTCAACGGAACCATGCGCGTGACCGAACAAGGCGAAGTGATCCAGGCCAAGTTTGGACTCCCAGGGATGGCGATGGAAACGCTGGAAGTGTATCTCGGTTCGGTTCTGGAAGCGACATTATGCCCGCCGCCTGCTCCCCGAAAGAAATGGCGTGACGGAATGCAAAGGCTTGCCAATGATTCTCTGGCAGAGTTTCATCGTATCGTGCGTCAGCACCCGCAATTTGTTCACTATTTCCGGGCCGCCACCCCCGAACAGGAGTTGGGTAATCTCAAGATTGGGTCGCGCCCATCCAGACGTCGTCCTGGAGGAGGGATCGAAACGCTGCGCGCAATTCCCTGGATCTTTGCCTGGACCCAAACTCGCCTTATGCTTCCGGCCTGGTTAGGCGTTGGCAAAGCATTGGAGACCGCCATGGAGCGTGGGGATCAACTCCTACTGGACGATATGCAGAAAAACTGGCCGTTTTTTCGTGCCACCATGGATTCGATCGAAATGGTTTTTTCCAAAGCAGATGTGAATGTCGCCGCGATGTATGATGCTCGACTGGTTGCCCCATCACAGATATCCTTGGGTGAAGAACTGAGAGTGCTCTACCAAAAGACCATGTCATTGGTCCTGTCGGTGACTGGTCATCACATTCCTCTCGAAACCCAGCCGGTGGTATTGCGCTCCGTCGAAGTCCGGAATACATATGTCGATCCACTGAATCTGCTGCAAGTCGAACTCCTTGCACGTGTCCGTGCAGGCGATGACGACGATGCTCTGGATGCCCTCTTAGTTGCCATCAATGGGATTGCGGCCGGAATGCGCAATACTGGCTAATCCGGCCAGGGAACGACCAGAATGACCAATCGGACCGATCAAATCACTGCACTGATCCTCGCGGGTGGACGAGCAACCCGAATGGGAGGCAACGACAAGGGATTGCTGCTACTGGGGGAGCAGACCTTTGTGGGGCACCTGTCAGATCAGATTGCCCGGCAAGTCCATACGGTCCTGGTCAATGCCAACCGCAATCATGACCGGTACCGGGAAATGGGGTATGACATTGTCCAGGATGCATCCGAAACCTTTCAGGGGCCCTTGGCCGGAATGTGGGCCGGACTACGGACAATGAAGACGCCGTGGCTGATTACCCTGCCCTGCGACGGGCCTTTTCTCTCGGCAAACTATGCACACCGAATGTTCACCACGGCCATGGAGGACGGGAACAAGCTGGCGGTCGCCTCGGACGGAACCCGTCTGCAACCCGTCTATGCACTGATCCACCGCACACTGGAAGAAAGTCTGCAGCAATTCCTGTTGTCTGACGATCGTAAAATTGACCGATGGTTTGCACAACATTCGTATTCCACCGTGTTGTTTGCTGACAGCCCGAATATGTTTACCAATGTAAACACACCAGAAGAACTTGAGCACCTGCGAAGGGCACACAAGAAGAATGGCGGATTGAAATCGGCTGGACCCAGACGGCGGGGATAGGAAGTATATAACGGGAAATCGACCAACGATCTCCCGACTCCTCATACCGTGACCGCCGGACATCGTCACGCAAACTCGATAGTGATCCGTCGGTTCTGCTTACCCTTGCTCTTGATACTTTGTACGCGGACTGGTCCAATCTCACCAGTACGAGCCACATGCGTACCACCGCAAGGCTGAAGATCCACGCCTTGAAAGTGCACCAAACGGACCCGACCCGTTCCCTTGGGTGGTTGCACCGACATCGTGCGTATCAGTTCTGGTTGTGCTTCCATCTCCTCATCCGTGATCCATCGGAGCGTCATCGGCACATCCGCACGAATCCATTCATTGACCCGATCTTCAATCGCTTGGCGGTCCGGCGGATTGGGCAGGTCGAAATCCAGGCGTCCCACGCCATCGCCGATGGAGCCGCCTGTAACCGGCGCCGGAACCGCCGCACAGAGTATATGCAAGCTGCTGTGCATACGCATCAAACGATAACGACGGTCCCAATCAATTCTGAGATCAACCGCTTCCCCGATTGATGGCAATTCCACCCCGTCCTCGACGACATGGAGATGCAGGCCACGACTCCGGTCCCGGTAGCAATCGACAATCCGCCCCTCTCCCGCTGAACCGGAAAAAGCCCCGGTATCCCCTGGTTGCCCGCCGCCCATAGCATAAAACACGGTGCGGTTTACGGCAAATGCCCGTTCTGTTACCGCTGTCACTACCGCCTGGCAGTCTCGGAGATAGCTGTCGGTACGGAACAGTTCTTCTGTCATGTTCTGTTCTCCATTGATAAGGAAATTTTCTCTTTGATTCTCTCTGCCACTTTTACAGCCACCAGTGCATCTTCGCCGCTCACAAGTGGGCAGGTACCCTGCTGTACACAATGGATGAAATGAGCCAGTTCTGCATTGAGTGGCAACTGGGGGTCGACCGGAATCTGGCGCTCCATGAGTTGTGGCACTCCACTTTCCGGGGTCCATTCTCCCATCGCAATCTCTTCCAGTTGCTGATCAGTGAAGTTCAGCCCAAAATAATGTTTTTCGGCGAAAACCCGGATACGTCGAAACGGATTGCGGGAAATGCGACTGGCGGTGACATTCGCTACTGCCCCATTGGCAAACTCCAGTCTGGCATTGGCGATATCTACGTGGGGTGTCAACACCGGAGTGCCAATCGCAGATACCGTGGCCAGAGTCGAAGGCACCAAAGACAATATGATATCAATGTCATGAATCATCAGGTCCGTCACGACATCAACATCGGCCGCACGCCCGTTGAATACACTGAGTCGGTGCACCTCAATGAATCGAGGATTTTCAAGTATTTCCGCCAATTTCATGACGCCGGCATTAAACCGTTCCAAGTGTCCAATCTGAAGCATCACTTCCTGCTGCCTGGCCAGTGCAACGATTGTCTCGCTTTCATGAGCTGTCGTGGCGATGGGTTTTTCCAGCATCATGTGAATCTTCCGTCTCAGAAAAGGTTCCGCCACCGACAAATGCTCAGTGGTCGGCACTACAATACTGACGGCATCAATTGACAAAGCCGCTTGGAACAGATCTTTGATTTCATAGAACGGACGGCAATCATATTGCTCGGCGGTCTGGTTTGCCGCTTCCGGGTCCGTATCCACCACCGCTACGAGGTTCACATTGGACATCTCGTGATAAATCCTGGCATGGATCCGACCGAGGTAACCGACTCCGACCACTACCACATTTGTCATATCGGCCATCATCCATACCTCTTCGTCAATTCTTTTTCATGGTGAGAACCAGAATCAGTCCTTCCACCCAGCATTCCGGCGAATGCAAAGGGGAAAACCCATTACTCTCCTTGAGACCCGCGAGTTTGATGATGGTGTTTGCAAATCTATTCGGGTTCCTACAGGCCAGAATTGCCGTTTGGACCGGGATGTATGTAGTCCACTTTCCAAAGTGCCCGCCAAAGAACTGTGATGAAAATGACTTTTACCCCAACAACCTTATGGAAGGAGTTCCTGCAATGCTATTCAGGACGATCGCCCTAAAATTTCAAAGCGAATATCACTTTCTTTCCAGACTCTGTTTCCTAATCCTTAAATAGAACGAATTTTATCCGTTACGGGTCGGGATTCGGTCAATCGATCGGAAAAAAGGGGCCAGAAAAGGTAACTACTCGCCCCGTCGATTTTACCGGAAATAGCGGCATGTCGGTGGGTACTTGACAGTTCCCCGTTTTTTGCCGATGGGGTCGGTACTGAATCGTGATCCCGGTGTTTCTTCATGGGCCAGTCCTCTCTGGGTCCCCAGGCAACGGCGGGGCTGTGCCAACCCCTGATTGGCATGATGCTGCCCCGCGACGTCTACCTAGAGAGCCACTTGGGTGGGGCGGCAATCGGGGACTGTTCCTGCGACGATCCGGTCGAGCGGGTGCACGGCGGCTGCCACGAGTTCCTGAAGGGGTATCCGTTCGGGGGCGGGAGCGGGTGGTTGCCGATCCGCCGTACCTCAGGAGCACCCACAAGGCTCCGGAGCGGTACCGGACCCTCTTGACGCCGGGGGTCAAGGAACTGCCTCCTCGGCCGGCACGAGGCATGCCGGGGATACGAGGATCAGATCATGCGCTTTGCCCGCTACCCGTTCGGTCCCCACACCAACCATGCGGCCAAAAGGTTCCACCGCATGCGCAAGGTCAAGCAGAAAGGGTCCGGAACCTTCCGCTCCCTCAGGATGGCGCAGGCCTATTGCCGGGTCTCGAGCTACCTCCAGACCATGAACAGGCTCGGATACAACCCGCTGACCGCAGTCGAACTCGTCCGGAAAGGCGATGCAGTCGGAATACTCGGGGAAAACCGGCAGAACCAGGCAACGACCACCAGCGAGTGCCGGAACACCCAATTGCCCACCACATCATTTTCATGGGGGCGAGTAGTTGCCAGAAAAGTTTGAAAGATCGGGTTTATCGCGATGCGCATTGTCGGTGCCGAGCATCCCGCCATCACGCAATACTCCCCATAATGCGTGCTCCAATACAAAAGGAACTACAGATCGAATGAAGACCATAATGCGCTAATCGGAAGAGCATAAAAGCGATGGCCAAAACTTAATATATGCTCACCAAAATAGAGCAAAATGCCGGTAAACTGATACTTAACGGAGTGATTGGCTGCAAACCATTTTAGATGTCTGAAGTCATCCGTTCGGATTGAGACCGCGGATTTGACTTCTATTCCCACCAATTGTCCGTCACCCTCTGCAAGGATATCGATTTCACGGCGATTTGCACTTCGCCAATGATACAGAATAAAATCCTTGCTCTGGAATGGGAGGACACGCAAGATTTCATTAAACACGAAGCTTTCCACCAACCCGCCCAACTTGGCGCTATAGACATGTCCAGGCTCAAACATTCTGGCATCGAATCGACACAAGGCACATGCCATTCCAGAATCCACAAAGTGGTATTTCGGGTTTTTAATGTCACGTTTGGCTTCTCTTGATCTCCATGCCGGTGCTTTAACCACCAATGAAAGACGCCGCATTATGTCCAGATAGCGTTGTACCGTTTCCCATTTCATGTCAAGGATGCTGGATAGCTCATTATGGTTGATCTCCTTGGCTGTTCGAATAGCCATTTGGTCAATCAATTTGCGAAAACTGCCAGGTTTTCGCAGTGGCATTACATCCGCCAGATCGCGATCGACAATGTTGTCAACATAACTTCGATATTGTTTCTGTCTTGGGCCAATATCCAGACTTCTTGGCTCCGGAAATCCCCCTTTCAGAATCAACTGAATGTATTCATCACGGGTCATAGGCTTGATGTTCTGTATCTGAGAAAGCAACGGTTTTTTCTGCAATGCCCAATCCAGAATCTGCGGGGGATTGCTTCGTTTGATCTCTGAAATCGTTAACGGCCAGAGCTTGATTGGGACAACTCGGCCTGGAAGCGAGTCGGCAACCTTCGTGCTGGTAAAAACATTTGATGATCCAGTGAGCAGGAATTGTCCCTTGCGTTTGTCACTGTCCACAATCTGCTTGATTGTCAGGGACAGATCCGAGGATCGCTGAACCTCATCAATGATGACCGGTTCGATACCGGCCTCGACTTTGAAACGCTGCATTACCCCATCAGGGTCAAACTCTATGGATTGCAGCATGACATCGTTATCCAGATTTACATATTTCCCTTTCTTCAAGAGGTTTTTGACCAAGGTTGTTTTCCCAACCTGACGGGGGCCAACAATGTAGACGATCCTGTAGGATTTCAGCGCCGTTTCCAGTTCCTCCAGCAAATGCCTGGGGAAGTTGCTCTCAACCGAGTTTGTGTTCTCCACCATTCTTACTCCATCTTTTGCACAATGCATTATGCGGAAGTCCGTGCCAACTCACCAATAAATGCATAAAATCAAACCTCTCATTCCTGATGTCAAATTACTATTATAAAATTCACTGTATTACTGATAGGAATATTGTGAAATACCTATTAGAATATACACGAAATTACCGGAATACTTTGATAGCGCAATCACCCCAATCCATAAATAGGAAGCATCAGAGTACCTTCAATGGCTTGCGAGGGATCTGACATTTCACCCAATGGGTGATTCCGGGTCCGGAGCCGGAATCCACGGCACAACCGGCTTTGCACCTGATGCAAGGCGCTCTATTTTAGGGTTGGGGCTGTTTTGTAGATGGACGTGAGTCATAGAGAATCAAGAAGAAAGATAATGGGATAAATCAGTTGGAATATAAGCCCACTCAGAAAATTGAATCTGCCGAGAAAAATGGGCATCAATACGGAGAACTGTGGAATTTCTCAGGAGGCAACAGGGTTCCATAACCACTTTTTCCAAGGCAGCCAGGGCGAATACTGAGTATGGGTGCGAGCAACGTTCGACTCGAACATTGCTTTCATGGTGGTTGTTTGAGTCTACTTCTTCCTGCCACTCCATTGGTCGGTGCCTCCGCTATGCACTCGAATGTGCATGGGGCCAGTCTCGGGTTGAGGATTGCAGGGAAACCGATATCAAACAATCCCCCGAAGACGCACTATACGTTTTCCACCACTCTGGATGTAGTGGACCAGATCGAAAGATGGAAGTGTTCACCGACTTCGTCGGTTCCCAAAGCCATGAGAGCTAGAGAGGCATTGCGAGTGGGATCAGATCCCAATCCCTTTCCTGGCAGCGACTCCGGCCGATTTAATTGGTCGCTTGTCGCTTTGCACCAAAAGCACCGATGATCCCTCGTTGTTCAAAAGTACCACCAGTTTCCTGATGGTTTGACCCTACGAATGCGCCCTGTATCTTGTTGCCGACACCGCCTGCATCATAGGTTCCATTAGCGTTGACAGGGATTTCATCGAAGCGCACTGACGGCACTATGTGAATGGCACCTCGATCCAGGTTCATGATGTTTGTGAATCTGGCAGACAGTTTCCCTGAATCATAAATCAGCGTCGCATCTCCTTGCAGGAGATGATCACGACTGCTTCCTCGCGCAGGAGTACCAACCATCAAACCGCGCCATTGGGCGCGTGCTGATGGATTCGAACCGGTTGAATCACCGTACGCGAATGCCCCTCTAAGAGTAAAATTTGTCCGCCGGTTTATTTCTCCTTCTGCACCAACCAACACCCCAAATGCGGCATGCCTCGTCCACGCACCATACATACCGAAATGCGGCCCGCCAATATCCTCCAGACTATCCAAAAAGGTGGTGCCTCGTGCTTCCAGAAGGGTAATGCCGTTTTTCGTTAGAACGGTTTGTTTCTTCTCGAATAACTCAAGATCCAGCCCCTCAGAAAAATCCAGCAAAAAGGAAAAATCTCTGGATGAGTTCGTGAAGGTACATCGTGTCACTTGCCTGCAATCGGGTTCAAAAGGAAAATTCTGTCCATCGACTTCAACGTAAGCCGTGGATGCGGCAGAGGTATCGCTCCTTGCAATAATTCCGGCCGACCGTGCTACTTGATCAGCGACCGTTTCAACCGGTACCAAGGAGTTTGTCAGTGAGACCGCGGCATTTCTGTCAAGTAGATGACTCGTTTGCTCCAAACCGCCACCGCAAGCAGTCAAAGCAACTGTAGATGCAAGAGCCAGAAACAGTCTCAACGAAGGAAAGAGGCAATGACACTCATAGTCGTGTTCCTGAATGAGTTAATGGGTCACAGTAGACGGGGAGCTAAAGTCACGATAAAACCGAGAACCGTAATCACCAGCACTGCAGAACCGAGTATGAAACCGGCAATCCACTGCATGTCGGATTTATTCCGTTTGGCCATATCGGTTTTCCAGTTGGCCATATCGGTTTTCCAGTTGGCCATATCGACTTTCAAGTTGGCCGTATCCGCACGAAATCGTTCAAGCGTTCCCTGGAGGTCTGATTGGGTTGCCTTAAACTCGGTTTGCAATGTTTTCATGCGTTCCTCCTGCACAGCAAGCTGTTTTGCCTGTTCGTGGACCTGTTTTTCCAGTTCTTGCATTTCGGGGTCTTGCATTATCAGATTGTACCCGTTCAGGTTCGATTTGTATAGATCACCCGAGCGATGCTTATTCAATTTACTGATTTGCTAAGTCCTGAATTGCCTCATATGGAAGCAAGGTCCAGTCGGCCATGCAGGTGGCATCCTTGGAGACTGTAACTTGAATCTATTGTGAACCGGCAGTGACAGACTCTATGTAACGACACTTGATAGGATGATCTTGATAGCTTCGTTGATATTCCAATAGAAATTGAATCCATGAGCCGACATTCTTTGAGAATGCAAACGTTTTGATAGAAAATATCAAAATGCATTTAGCACCTTGTATGCCATGATTTGTCGAAATATCTGGTTTAGCACCCAATAGTTAATTTCAAGTTGAAGGTTACGATACAGTTTTGCGCTTAACGCTAGAGTGTTCCATTCATAGATTCGGGAAATTCGTCAGGTAAAACAGGCTCTATATCGCCTTATGTGGCATAAACCAAATCCGGCAAACAGGGATAGACATCATGGAAATACTGCCTTTTCCAGCAATAATCCTTAACGAGGTATAGCGTCCTCTTCCCTGGGCAAACGCCCAGATAGTCTCATCCAGAAGAATGGCATACCAAACTCTGAATAGGTTGGAATTTGCACGAATGTTTCAATCATCACGGGACTGATATGTAGCGTCGGTATCAGTCATCGAACAATCGTCTTTTACGATCACGAACAGGTGCGAACGGAGATTGGGTGCCCACCCAGAGACGTTGTGCTTTGTTCGATGCTGTTTCTGAAATTCAGTCGTATTGTATAAGCCGCAACATCTGTTGGTGTGATTTGTGTGAAATCCATGCGACTGGACTTTCCATTGGTTCACAGAAATCTTCATAAGTCGTTTTTTGCGCGACGCCTTATGTCGCCCCAATCCCGCAGCATTCCCTCCGTAACTGATGTAATGAATTGCAAACGGAGTAGCTTTATGAAGAAAAAATCGATTCCATGCGCTGCCGACATTGAGTTAGAGTACGACCACTGCCTGATAGTGAACTGGGTTTCCAACATCGTTTGCGGTATGCGATATCCCTCGGAGGAAGCCCGGGATTTACTTGAGGCGGTCGAAAAGGGAGATTCCTTTGCGGACTTCCGTGCAGCAAAGAACACCGCGCCCCTGCTCGAATTGTTTTTCAAGAACGGGGAGGTATCGTTGCAACGGTTTAAGGAGGTGCTCGATCATTTGCAGAAAATAACTGGAAAAATTCCGCCTAGTCTGCCAGCATACCGGATCAGAGAGCTTAGTCAGATGCTGGGGCTGGACGGCAAGGATATTCCTATTCTGGAAGTTCTGCTTTTCGGTCAGACTCCAGGTCCGGCGGAGGTATTTCTAGAATTCTGGATGAACGGCCGGCACTTGGGTAGATCCCGAAACCTTTCTCGATATCGGGTTCTCAATGCGGCCGACCGAGATTTGCCTCGGTTACTCGGCATGTCCGGAGCGGAATTCCGACGGCGCATTGGTTCACAGTCCTGCCTGGGTCGGAGAGGGCTGGTGAAGGTGGACGAAGACCTCGATATCGCAGGACCGGACACGTTACGTCGCCTTTACACGAATATCGACAGGCAAGCGGACGTCCGATCCTTGCTTCTTGGGCAGGTGCCTTCGGATACGGATCTGGAGTGGTCCGATTTCGCTCACTTGGGACAGGACAGAGAGGATATCGTTACTGTCCTTCGAGGCTCAGTGGTTGGGGAACGATCGAGTGGAGTAAACGTGCTCTTGTATGGCCCGCCGGGTACGGGTAAAACCTCCCTCGCCAAGGCGGCCGCCCAACAGGCGGGACTACGCCTGCTGAATGTTGGAGAAACAGACAAACAGGGTTGGGAGCCGACTGCTGGGGAACGGCTTCAAGATCTACACTTGGCTCAGAATCTGCTAGATGGTGACGGTAGTAGTGTGCTCCTACTCGATGAGATGGATGATGTCCTTGATGATAGATGGATATTTGTAGGAAGGAAAAGGCGAACAGAACGAAATGGGCGATCGCGAATATGGCTTCATCACCTGCTTGAAAACACACCGGTGCCAACGATTTGGATCACCAATAATGCCGATACTATTGACCGGGCGATACTTCGACGGATGACGTATGCTTTAGAACTCAGGCTTCCACCTGTCAGGGTACGCGCGGACATCTGGTCCAGACAATTGGCCCGCCATGGAATTGAAGGGAATGAGGAGGAAGTTCAGTCGTTGGCGGAGGGATTCGAAGTACCGCCCGGCGTGGTGGAAGGGGCGATTCGAGCGGGCCGACTTGGTGGTGGCGACATTGCTCTAGTCGGCCGCAGTGTAGATAAGTTGTCTAGGTTGATTGGCTGCAGGCGTCCGAGTGTTCGAGGGGTCGTGGAGTACGATCCAACTCTACTACATGCTGACCTGGATCCGGTGGAACTGGCGGAGCAGTTGGTTTCAGGCAGTGAGCGGAAGTTTTCCATGTGTTTGCAGGGACCTCCGGGCACAGGCAAGAGTGCCTATGTTCGCTATTTGGCTGATCGATTAGGGATGGAGGTATTGTTCCGTAGAGCGTCGGACTTACTTAGCCCATACGTAGGCATGACCGAGCAAAGGATCGCCTTGGCCTTTGACATGGCGCGAGATACTGGGGCGTTTCTAGTGTTCGACGAGGCGGATTCGCTATTAAGAGATCGGCAGAACGCCCATTACTCTTGGGAAGTGAGCCAGGTTAATGAGATGCTGACATGGATGGAGAGTCATCCTTTGCCTTTTGCCTGCACGACAAATTTTGGAAGTTCGCTGGATGCGGCATCGACGAGGAGGTTCCTGTTTAAGATCTCCTTGGACTATTTGAATCAAGATCAGTCTCGGCTGGCGTTTGGTAAATGGTTCGGGCAGGAGGCCCCACCGACGCTGGACAGGGTGCAGGAATTGACACCGGGCGATTTCGAGGTGGTTCGGCGCAAGACCAGATTGATGAGTAAGCAGTATGACGGAGAGGAAATGGTGTCCCTTCTAAAAGCTGAGGTGGAAGCTCGGCCAGGCAAACGACGGACACCAATGGGTTTTCTTGGACATGGCAGCCCCAGCACATGATCCACAGTAGTGTTATTTCCCGGAACTGTAGTAGTTTCTGCATACTTGGCGATCTGGGGTTATAACTTGATAGAGACGTAGATCCGAGCATCCTGAGAGATTTTCTGATCCCGTGCACCACATCAGTGTGCATGGTGCAAGGACATTTTCGAAGGAAATGAAGTGGACTACATATGGCAAATACCAGGCCATGGGATGTCAATATAACGTCTGTATAAGTCGAATCTGACGGCTGAGTAGTTATGCTTGGCAAATAGCAACCTCTCCTGTATGTTGTAAAGGGCGATCGCATGATTACCAAGCGAAAAACAATGGAAGAAAGCTGGGCAGAACAGAATCGGTATGCCGGGCCTGCAAATGATAGAATCGAAATCGCAATTAGCTACTCGCATGCATGAGTTGGAGTACCTGCTAGGGTTGCGCCCCTGCAAATGATAGAATCGAAATCGCAATTAGCTACAGTGGTGGGCTCGGTTGAAACACGGGTCGAGATGTCGAAAACGGTTGGCTGATTCAAAATCCTCCACCCAGAAAAAGGAAAAGATGCCAAAATCGGTAGACACGACATTACGTCATTTGGCGACGCTAATGGCCATACCGGTTTATCCCAAAAGTCGCAGCACTCGGGATATTTACGAAAAACTCTGCCAGGAAAATCCAGATTTTGCGGTAACCATTCGTTCGATCCAGCGTAGCCTCGACGAACTGTCACGTCAATTTCCGATCACGGCAGATCAGAGGGGTAGTCGGCAGTACTGGTACTGGCTGAACCCGGACATGTGGTTTCAGGTGCCGGGTATGAGTGAGTCAGCGGCTTTCATGTTGCGGCTGGCAGAGGAGCACCTTGGATCAGTTTTTCCTCCAGAGAGTCTTCGTGTTCTTGGACCGTATTTCAGAAAGGCGGAAGACATACTTCGAGGTACGAACCTCGGGGTGTGGTCGGAGCGGGTGGCCCTGATCGAACGCGGTCCGGTTCTGGAGCCGGCACCGGTCCCAGACGATATCCGAGAGACGGTCTGCGAGGCACTAATCCAGCGAAGGCGTCTTCATGTGGTTTATCGAAGTCGGGGAGAGGATTCATCTCGGGAGATGGAGCTACACCCTTTGGGCATGGTGGTCCGTGGTGGGCTCTCTTACATCGTGGCTACTGCTTGGAACTATGCAGATGTCCGTCATTATGCGCTACACCGAATCGAAACCGCCGAGGCGCTGTTGGAGAGATCGGAGGAACCGGACGGTTTCAACCTGACAGAATATCTGAAAGGGGAAGTGTTTTCCTATCCCTCAGGAGTGGGGAGGATCAGAATGAAGGCACTGTTTGCTAAGGAGGTTGGGGTTCACCTTACCGAAAACCGTCTATCGGCCGATCACCGGGCAGTTGTCTGGGAGGATGGCCGGGTTCTAGTGGAGGCTACAGTGGAAGATACGGAAGAAATTCGCTGGTGGCTCAAGGGATTCGGAAGCCAGGTGGAGATTCTTAAACCGGAAAATCTACGGCAGGAATTCCGGCAAGAGACAGAGCGGCTGGCCGAGATCTATCACACATGTGGTTCGAATGAGGTAGATTGGAAATGAGACGGGAGATGGCAAGTTGCAATAATTGATGGAGTGTGATTCGTGGGGGAACTGATGGCCCAGAGCGCCAGGTTTGAATATGGCCATTTTTTCCCGACTTACTGAGCACAGGATGGCCTTAAGTCAAAACTCAGCTGGTCAGGCAGGTAGCTTACTCGGGGACTGTAATTCCAGCCTATCATGAAATGGCGATGGCAGACTCTTGTGACGGCACTTGATAGGATGACTCCCATAACCCCTATCGTATGCCAATAGACATTGGATCCATGAGCCGACATTCTTTGCGAATGTGAACAGGAAGAGTGTGCTTTTGCGAGTATCGACAATATAATAATCGGGAATTTTCCAATTTTATGAGAGCAAGCATGAAGACTGATAATCGCCATGTCGTCATTACGGGTTGCTCATCGGGTATCGGCTATTGTCTCGCCAAAGGGCTCAAGGAGCGGGGCTATCAGGTCATTGCTTCCTGCCGACACCAGAAAGATGTCGATCGATTGATACAGGAGGGCTTGATAGGCTCGATCCGGATTGATCTGACCGATGAAGACAATATCAATGAGGCGGTGGGATTAATCCAGGAGATCAGCGGCAACAATGTGTATGGATTGATCAATAATGGCGCGTTTGGTCAACCTGGTGCCATGATCGATATGCGTAGAGAGGTACTGCGGGATCAGTTCGAAACCAATGTGTTCGGCACCCAGCAACTGACCAATGGGCTATTACCCTTGATGCTGCAGCAAGGAACAGGACGTGTCATCCAAATCAGTTCCGTTCTCGGTTTTGTGTGCTTGCGATTTCGGGGACCCTATAATGCCAGCAAGTATGCTCTGGAGGCCATGACGGATACGATGCGATTGGAGCATCGAAACAGCGGCGTGTATTTCAGCTTGGTGGAACCCGGACCAATTACCAGTCGATTCCGCTCCAATGCGCTGAAAAAATATCAGGACAATATTGATGGTTCCGGTAGTCTGTTCAAGGCTACTTATGAGGAATTGGAAAAACGCCTGCAGTCCACAGAAGAAATCCGCTTCACCCTCCCGCCGGAAGCAGTCCTAAAAGCAACGATTCATGCCATGGAAAGTCGCCGCCCGAAGATCCGGTATCACGTCACCTTCCCAACCCACATCCTGGCATTCCTGAAGCGGGTCTTGAGTGATCGCTGGCTGGATGCCTTCCTTCACTCCCAGAGTGATCGCCTTGTAACGAGGGAAACCCGTCTCTGAGCCAGATGCGCATTCGTCATTTGCCACATCATCATATGACCAGACGATACGGATCAATCTGGACCAGCAAATTAACCGGTTGGCGGTACGATCACTGTTGGGATGGATGATCGGCGGATTACACGCTTGACTATTGTACCGATAAAGGTATGGCCGGTTTCTTGCCCGTGGGTACCCATTACGATCAGCTCGCATTCAAGGTTTCTTGCCCGTGCAAGAATTTCCTCGGCTAAATGTCCTTCAACCAGTTCCACAGATTCGACTCTTCTGTACTGTGATTTCTCGTCATCCACGAGTGTCCCGGCAAACTTCTGCTGATTTTCCTTGAGCAGGTTTTTCACGAACGCATGGCGTTCATTGATTGCCTTCTGTCTTGATTTTTCATCCAGCATGAACGACTGCAAGGTCACGACCGCGTCATGCGACAAGGGCTCCAGTACATGCAGCACATGCACTTTGGCGTCATGAGCCTTTGCCATGGACAAGGCAAAGCGCATTGCATTATCCGAGTTAGTCGATAAATCGGTCGCTAACAGGATATTGGTGATTTTAGGAAGCATGTTCTTACTAATGTCGTTTTGCAGATCAATAGCCAAGCAGCCTGGGCAACCACAGCGATAGCTCCGGGAAGAAAGCAATGACGAAGATGGCTATTGTATTGACAAAAGCAAACGGCAAGGCGCTGACAGATATTTTCTCAATCGTTATATTCCCCCCGTTCCAGTGTGAAGTGCAACACCCCCCAAGCTGCTGGCTGGTGAGCTGACAAGCCGCTTGCGGTGGGCCAGATGATGGTCAACCATCTCTGTTTCTCACCAACGGAGGATGGTCATGCCCGTAGGCTACCACCCCCTGACCGATGCCGAACGATGCCAGATTCACGCGCTTTTGCATCGGGGGTTGTCGAACCGGGAGATGGCCCGCGATCTCGGACGGGACCCCGCGACGATCTCGCGCGAGGCCTCGCGCCACCGTGGGCAACGCGGCGACCGTCACCAGCAAGCTGATGGCCAGGCCACGGCCCGTCGCCAGGAAGCGTCGGCGGTGCCCCGGAAGAGGACGCCCGAGCGCTGGGCGGTGGTCGAGGACCGGCTGCAGGAAGGCTGGAGCCCGGAACAGATCGCCGGCTGGCACCGGCAGCAGGGCGAGGTGATGGCGGGGAAAGAGTGGAGCTACCAGTATGTGCGGGCTGACCGACAGGCGGGAGGGACGCGGTACCGGTGCCTGCGGCGTCGGGGCAAGAAGCCGAACGGGCGTGGCGGCCGGCATGCCGGACGCGGCCACATTCCTGATCGGGTGGACCTTGCGGAGCGGCCTTCGGTGGTGGCCGAGAAGAGCCGGGTCGGCGATTGGGAGCTGGACACGATCATGGGCGCGAAACACCGGGGGGCACTGGTATCGGCCGTGGATCGGGGCTCGAAGTTTCCCTTCCTGGAGTGGGTGGAGGGCAAGACCGCGGCGGCGGTGACCGCGGCGCTCATCCGGCGTCTGGGGCCGGTCCGGGACCGGGTCCACACCGGCACGGCGGACCACGGCAAGGAGTTCGCGAGGCATCGGGAGATCGCACAGAAGCTCGATGCGGGCTTTTACTTCGCTACCCCCTACCATTCCTGGGAACGGGGCCGGAACGAGCACACCAACGGCCTGGTGCGCCAGTACTTCCCGAAAGGGACCGACTTCCGCCAGGTGACTGCCGCGCCGGTGCGGGCGGTGGAGGACCGGCTCCACCGTCGGCCTCGGAAGGTCCTGGGATACCGCACCCCGGCGGAGGTCTTTGCCCGTGGGTTAGCTCCCCCCTGACGCGGCCGGCGGTCCCCCGATCGCCCTCCCGGCACTCCGGTGACCCACCGGAGCGGCCTCGCTCGGCCTCATGGTGCCGGTTTCGCCCTTGCTTTGGCCGATAACTTCTGTCAGGATCGCCGGCCGTCGAGATGGCTGCCATCCGAGGCCGAAAAGCAGCGTTCGCAGCGCGGATTTTTGGGTCGCCGCCGCGATCCCTCCCTTCGGGCTACGCCCTCATTCCGGGATCGCGGCGCTGTTGCACTTCGGAGTGGAAGTGGGGTTCGATATGCCAGAGGCAATGAACAGGTTTTCGCCCAGCGGCGGTGTTTGGAATCCAATTCCAAGCGTACAGACCATCACCACGCCAAAATGAATCGGATCAATGCCGACACTGTAAGCGACCGGCAACATCACAGGCACCAGAATAAGTATTGTCGCCAGTGTTTCCATGAACATGCCGACAAAAAGCAGGAAGAGAATAATAAGCAGCCAGATAACATAGATGCTGTCTGTCAGCTCAAGCATGCTATCGGCAATAATCGCCGGAATCTGGTTTTCCACAAGCAACCGGCCAAAAACCGTAGCCGTGAAAAGTATCATCAGAACACGTCCGGTCAGCCAAGTGGTCGTTTCCAGTGAGGAAAACAAGGATTTCCATGTCAATTCACGGTAGACGAAAGCTCCGATGATCACCGTATAGAAAATAGCTACAATTGCCGCCTCGGTGGGTGTAAAAAAACCGGAATAAATGCCACCGAGGATCACTAGCGGAGCAAGCAGTGACCAAAAACCATTGTACAGTGCTTTCAGGATTACTTTAACAGACCATCCTTCAACCGCCCCTCCGGGGCGTCGTGCGCGTGACCAATGGAGAGCCGGGAAGCGACCACAGTTCGAGCCTCCGCGGCCACCAGAGGAAGTGGAGGGTTCCCGCCGCCCCGGAATTGGTCGATGCACTGGGCCCCGTTTTTTCGCGCACAGGTACCGTCGAGATGGGCCTTGATGTGGGTACGGTCGAGCCTCATGACCTTGATCTGAGCCCAAATCCTCTTGCACCCGCTGCAACTGCTCGAACCCGCGGTCCAGAACTCCATTCTGCGACCACCGGTTCCTCCGCAGGTAGATGGTGTGCCAGTTGCCGAATCGCTCCGGCAGTCCACACCACTTGCCGCCATGCTCGGCCACATAGAGAATAGCATGCAGTACCTGCAGATTCGGCAGGCGGACATGCCCCCGCGGTCTTGGCAGCAGTGGCGCAATGCGTTCGTACTGTACCTGGGTGAGTTGCCCGGGTCGGTTCCTCCACGCGGGGTTGGCTGACAATTGCCGGTGCCAAGTGTGCCATATGGAAGGCAAGTTGCGTCAACAGGCCCTGGGAATATAATTCCCATAATTTCACTGATGGGAGATACAATCGGCTATATACCAATAGGCAGACCATACATGTCTATTCGGCAGAATGTATCCCAACAACCTCAAAAGAACGAGGAATCCCCAATGACTATCACCGATACCTGTTGCACCATTGTACCCTACTTCCAGATTCCTGAGGAGAATATGAACCAGTTCCGATTGCTGTGCGAGCAGTTCGTGGAGAAGACCCAGCAGGAGGAGAAGGTGCTGTACTATGGGTTCTCATTTCATGGCAACGCTGCGCATTGTCGAGAAGGATATGTGGATGCGGAAGGGCTGCTTGCACATTTGGAAAATGTGGGCGAACTGCTTGGTGAAGCGCTCAAAATTGCAAAAATTTCCCGCTTGGAAGTCCATGGCCCAGAATCCGAATTGGCGAAACTCCGACAGCCACTCGCAGATTTAAATCCTGAGTTTTACGTGCTGGAGTACGGTTTCCGACGATAGCATCTGTATCGGGATATCCGCACGCAATGACCGGATACTGTGTCCACACTACAACCAGTCAAGCATTGAATTTCCGGTTTATGACTGCCCGGTGGATTCCTCGCTCGCTTCGATCTCGGTAATGATTCTTTCGTTGTCGGATAGCAACGGAGTCTGACACATTTCCAGATGCAATCGCCCCCCGCTGGTATAGGGATGAGCGGTCACGGTAGCGTCGTTCAACTCAATGCCCAAGCCTGGCGTTTCAGGAGCCAGCAAATCTCCATCTTCCCACTGGAGTGGCTCAATCAGGATGGCATCATGAAAGTCACTTTGGATGGTCTCCAGGATCAGGAAGTTGGGACTACTGAAGCCGACATGGGCAGCGGCCGCATGTGCGATCGGGCCGCAATAGATATGGGGGGCTATTTGTACATTGAACAGCTCTGCAAGTGCTGCAATTTTTCGCGTTTCCCAAATCCCGCCACTGCGACCGACATCCGGTTGAAGAATCCTGGCTCCTGCCTGAAGTACCCGATGAAATTCAAAACGGGTCGTCAGGCGCTCTCCGGTAGCAATCGGAATACTGGTCGCATCCACAACCTTGGATAACGCCACAACTTGGTCCGGTGGGCAGGGTTCTTCAAACCAAAGTGGGTCATAGGGTTCGAGCCGTTTGGCCAGTCGGATTGCAGACGATGTTGTCATCTGCCCATGCGTTCCCAGCAGGATGTCCGCCCGATTCCCGACGGCTTCGCGGATTTTCCGTATACTGTATTCGCTTCGGGCCAGTTCATGCAGAGAAAGCTCTCTGCCCCCCTGAAAGCTGTATGGGCCTGTCGGATCCTGTTTGATGGCCGTGAAACCCTGTTCGATATAATCCAGTGCCCTCTCGGCGGCCGCATCGCCGTCATGGTATACATCCATCCCAGAACCCGGCTTTGGATACAGATACGTATACGTTCGCAACCGATCATGAAAACGCCCACCGATCAGGTTATAAACCGGCTGATCTTGTGCCTTGCCGAGGATGTCCCATATCGCCATTTCGATGCCGCTGAACACTCCCATCATGGAAAGATCAGGCCTTTGGGTAAAACCGGCCGAGTAGACCCGACGAAACAACGTCTCCATGTGATGGGGATCGGTACCTTCCACAAATCGCTGGAAAGTATCCTCTACCATTTGACAGGCAATATCACCAGACACCGGGATGCCGTAGCACTCGCCAATTCCCTGAATGCCATTGTCAGCCGTCACCCGAACAATGACCCAAAAAGACCCTCCGATGCCCGTAGGAGGAACTGTCACCCAACTTTCAATATCCCGCAACTTCATGGCTCGAAGCGGTTAGGCCACGCATTCCAATTGCCCTGGCACTGGTCGGTGCGGAGACAGGAACCACCATGAAGCGGAAAGCTCACATCAGAGGCCGCCATCGACTATCCGGCTACAGCCGTGTCTAGTCGCTGCAAGGCCTCAATTCGTTCATCCAGGTCCGGGTGGCTGCGAAACAGGCGTTCCACCCCACCGCCTTTGCCTCCACAGATACCGAAGGCTGCCAGTTGATCGGGCAGTGCCTCATCCCCTTTTTGTTGCTGCAGCCGGCGCAATGCCGCAATCATATTCTGACGACCTGCCAGTTTCGCACCGCCTTCATCAGCACGATACTCCCGGACCCGGCTGAAATACATCACGATGATTGATGCCAGAAAGCCCAGTACGATTTCTGCCACAATGACTGAAATGAAATAGCCGAGGCCATACCCACGTTCATTTCGAAAGACAACCCGATCAATAAATCCACCGATCAGACGTGACAGGAAAATGACAAATGTATTGACGATGCCCTGGATTAAACTCAATGTAATCATGTCACCGTTGGCGACATGGGAAACTTCATGGGCCATGACGGCTTCGGTTTCCTCTCGAGTCATGGCCCGGAGCAGCCCTGTACTGACCGCTACCAGCGCATTGTTCCGGCTCATGCCTGTAGCGAAAGCATTGACCTGAGGCGTGTCGAAAATCGCCACTTCCGGCATTCCGATTCCCGCCTTTTCCGCTTGCCGTCCGACGGTTTCAACCAGCCATTGTTCAGTGGCATTCCCAGGAGCTTCAATGACCCGAGCACCAGTGGCTCTCTTGGCCATGAACTTTGACATCGCAAGCGAAATGAACGAACCCGCCATTCCGAAAACAAAAGCAAAGACCAGCAACGGAATGACTCCTCCTGCGACCTGCTGGTCAATACCAAAAAGGCGGCTGACGATGCCGAGTACCACCAGGACAGCCAGATTGGTGCCCAGAAAAAGAGCAATTCGGCTAATCATGGATAGTCAAAGAAGTCCTGTCGGATTTCGTCCGTCATGGATCAGAAAAAATCAGGCATCGGAACTCGCATGCGAGGCCTCAGAGCAGTCGGCCGTCCGGCTCATCCGAGCAGCGCCAACACCGTCTCCGCATCGCTGACTGTCAAATCGGTTGCCTCTTCCAAATTCAGGTGAGTGACTACACAATCGTCAACAACCATTGCATACCGCCGAGATCGTATTCCGAGATGTACAGCCGTACGATCCAAGGTCAAGCCAACGGCTTCCGTGAATGTCGCACTCCCATCTCCGAGCATCAGGATATTGCCGTCGACGTTCTGGGATTTTCCCCAAGCGTCCATTACAAATGGATCGTTCACCGATATACAGGCAATCGTATCCACTCCCTTGGCTTTGATGGCTTCATGATGGACAACATAGCCTGGAAGATGGGCTGCGCTGCAGATCGGCGTAAACGCTCCCGGGACACCGAACAAAACCACCTTGCGGCCGCCAAAAACCTTGTCTACGGTCGTCGATTCGGGACCGCTTGATCCCATGATGCCGACTTCCACATTGGGCAGTCTTTCACCTACTTGAATAGTCATCTTGTTTTCTGTGGAGTGAGTGAGAATACGGAATGGATCGACACCAGGCCCGGGGCTTTTAACCCCGGGAAGCTGGCATATACTATACCGGTATTTGGTGATACCTGAATGAATTTACAAGCGCAGAATGCGATGACCCGCGGTTCCCGCTACAGTAATGCAGCCTGGGTTGGACCCGAGCTCCCGGCAACAGGCTCTCCAGCAGAGATGGCTGTGATCATGCTTGATCACGGCTGTCTGCATCGCATGGGGCCAGGTCGAGTGCTCCCCTGCCCATAGGTCATCATCTGCATGATCAGGTTGTTAGCGATATGAATCTCCGAGAACAGTGGATAGGCGCAACAGGAAATTCATCATGTCCGATTGCACTGCGACAAGGCTCCAGTCCACCAGGGTCAGATCGCTGTCGCATCAGCGAATTGCCACCGACTTTGGAGGGAATCGCCGATCAAGAGTCAAGAATCGAATCTCGCTACCGTATCGGATTGGAATGGTTCATGTGTCCTAGGAACACATGGTCAGTAGGCGGATGGCACTCCAGGGCAAATCACATCGGATTTCACACAGGTAGCGACTATTCGCAGAGCAGAAGCGCTCGCACGCCAGACTGCTTCGTCTGACTGCCCGGTTACGATCAAACTAGCCACCAAAGCACCAGTGCTGTCGTCAAGATCGCCATGGCGTTCCCGACCAATACCAGTGACGCTACCAATTCAGGGGTCTGTTGATATTGTTCCGCAAACAGGAAATTGAGTACAGCAGGCGGTAAAGTGGCAAACAGAATCAGCAAACTGACCTGGAAAGCATCGAGTGGCAAGAGCGAGACCATGAACAGAGCGGGGATCATGCCGCTGAGCGGACAGGTGAGTGCACCGACCATCCCGTGACTGAGATGGGACCGTTTGACACTCAACATGCGGACTCCCAATGAGACCAGCATGAATGGTATGACAATCTGACCCAGCATGGAAATCGGCAGTAGGATGAATGTGGGCAACTGGACCTGCAGTACGCTGACCAGGACGCCAGCTGCTGTCGCAATGTTGACCGGATTAAAGAGCAGGCTTTTCCAGGAAATGCTGCCGCCAAAGATCCATGTTCCCAAAGAAAAATGCAACAGATTACTTACCAAAAACAGAATCACAGCCCCTTCCAGCCCCCGCTCGCCAAAAGCCAGTGCTGCCAGAGGCAGGCCCAGGTTGCCACAATTATTAAACATCATTGTTGGCAAAAACGCCCGGGGCGGATACCGCATGAAACGACCGACCGGAAACGCAATAAGGCCGGAGCCCAGAATCACCACCAACCCCGCCAGGGCCAACCATTGGTATTCAAAAAGCTGGAAGTCCTTACGGGACATGACATCAAATACCAAGGCTGGCACAAACACGAACAACATCAGCTGGTTGACCGCTTGAAGATTCGGCTGATACCGACGTCCATAGAGGTACCCCACCAGAACCAGAGAAAAAACAGGAAAGAGTATTTCGATGATTTTCAATTTAGTACAACGGATTCATTACATAATTTATCGATATACTACGGTCCAACTCAGACTCCTTTCGCAATGCCAGCCCGCGCCCTCATCCTGGGCGTACCTTGTTCATCCCATTTTGAGCGATCATGAGCGAGAAAGTCACCGGGAAGAAACCAAACATCGGTACGACCCGAGCCGACACAGCGTAACAACCGTTTCCGTACCGAAGGCTTTCCGCTTGGTGAACGATAGAAAAATGTCGGTCAGTGCTTCTCTGCTAACCAGGAACTGTCCATCCTATCCCAGGATGGGCATCCCAGTTGCTTCAGCGTGCGATCAATTTCATCGCGGAAAATTTCAATAACCTGCTGTGCCCCGTTCGTCCCCAGTGCGCCCATACCCCAGAAAAAGGAACGTCCGGAAAATACCATTTCCGCGCCGAGTGCCCGAGCACGTACCACATCCATCCCCGAGCGAATCCCGCTGTCGACCATCACACTCATACACGCCTTGGCTTCAGTGAAAAGTGTCCGAAGGCTATGAACACTCGATGGGGCGGCGTCGAGTTGGCGTCCCCCATGATTCGAGACGATAATGCCGTCAATTCCGATATCGAGACTGGCACGTACATCGCCCTCGTATTGCACTCCCTTCAGTACCAAGGGCCCCTCCCACAAATCCCGAATCAACTCGACCCGCTCACGAGTCACTCCATTCATGTTGAAGCGAGTCAGGAAAACGGACAAGCCTTCATCGGAACGGGTTCGATAGGGATTCAGGTTGACAAAATCCGGTGTGCCATGGGCCAGGGTGCGCAAGGACCAGACAGGATGCCGAAGAGCATCCCAAATGATTCCGGGGCTCATACGAAAAGGCAGCTTCAGGTCGTTCTTGAGTTCTCGATTGCGTTTGGCACCGACCGCAATATCCAGCGTCACCACCAACACATGAAAACCAGCGGATTTCGCACGATGAATTAACTCTTTCATGACCCCTACATCCTTGGGGACATATAACTGAAACCAACCGATATCCGGTGCCGCCCGTGCGATATCCTCCAGCAAAGTTGTGCTATATGTACTCGATATATAAGGAATATTTTCCTTCTGACAGGCTGCTGCCAACGCCAGTTCCGCGCCGGGCCACATCATGTTGCCAAGCCCGACCGGTGGCACTCCGATCGGCATGTGGTACCGATGACCAAATACTTCGGCCGACTGATCCGCTTCGGTTACATCCCGGAGATACCGGGGAATCATCTCAACCTGATGCCAGGCTTCGCGGTTTCGTCGTTTGCCATGTTCTTCATCAATACCGCCATCCACATAATCGTAGGCAAACCTTGGAATACGGCTCTTCGCTCGTGCCTTGAGATCTGCAATGGATGGGTATCGGGTGTTGTAGTTCAGTTTCATTCGAATTCATCCGTCCGGTATTCAAATCACACGAGCTTCTCTCACCGGTCCAGCTCCCGATTCGTCGACCTTTTGATCGCTACATCGATACGGGTCTTGGGGTTGCGGCCTTTGACCAAAGGAAAGCGGGCGGAAAAGTCCGGCCAGAATGGAAGCACGAGAGTGCCAATGCTGCACAGGAAAATGCCATCCAAACGATCGAACCCAACTGTTGAGGACAAGAATCGATTTATCTCTTTGGAACGGTGACAAACATACTCTTGGTTCGACTCACTCACCGTCATATGATTCCCTGTCAAGACAAATACAATCCCCTTCGCGACCGCTAGGGAACCCCTCGGTCCCGGAGCATCGTCTCACGAAAATGATTGATTTGTCTACACAAAGCGTCGGCCTCTGCGGCTGCCGCCATCGCATAATCGGGCCCTGCACTGGCATAAAGGATCGAACGGGATGCATTGATGACGAGCCCCTGCCCATTAGGGTCCATACCTGCCGCAAGGACTTTTTGCAGGTCCCCTCCCTGAGCACCAATACCTGGCACCAGCAATGGCATGCTCCCTACCACTGATCGGATAGCACGCAGTTCTTCTGTCCATGTTGCCCCCACAACAAGAGAGACATTGCCATGACGATTCCAGTCTTCCATAGCCCTGTGAGCAATCTTGAGAGATACCGTCTGCTCTTGGGTTTGAATGCCCTGAATTTCTCCACTACCCGGATTGGAGGTACGACACAGTATGATCACTCCGCGGTCACGATATTCCAGGAAAGGTTCCAGGGTATCGCCACCCAGAAAAGGGTTCACCGTGACGGCATCGGCCTCATACCGTTCAAAGGCTTCTTGGGCATACATGCGGGCTGTTGTCCCAATATCCCCACGCTTCGCATCCAGGATTACCGGAATTTGAGGATGACGCTCCCGTATATACTTCACCACCTGTTCCAGTACTTTCTCCGCACGCTGGGCTGCAAAAAACGCGATCTGAATCTTGAATGCACATACATAGGGAGCCGTTGCGTCAATGATAGTATGACAAAAATCCAGAATGGGATCTGTACTTCGCAAACTGGAAGAAAACCGGGACGGATCCGGATCAAGGCCCACACAAAGCAAGGAGTTTTGAGTCGCCCAGGCTTGACGCAGCTTGTTGGTAAAAGTCGGGTTCGAATATTTGCCATTGGCGTCCGGGAATACGCCGGGCAGGCCGCCCCAACCCACATAGAGCGACAGCAGTTGCTGTTCTTCTGCCGTCGCCGGGCGTTGCTCCTGACTCAACTTCTTGATCAGTTCCACAGCGGCCAGGTTGTCCTGCGCCTTTTTGATCAGGGTACGGCCTTCCTGCAACGCATCGGGTTGGCCAACATAACTTATGTTTCGTTGAACAGGCTGTTGATCTCCTCCCGGTCGACCCGGCTGTCCCATCCCATCGGGATCGGTTTCCCCAGATAATCCAGGAGTCGTTCCATCACGAACTCCCACATTCCCGCCGGGTTCTCCCGTCCCATCCTCCCCCGGGCCAGTTGATCCTGAAGTTCCAGTGCCGAGTCCAGGCTCATTGACAGCAGGGCCTCCACTCCCTCCCTGCCCTCCTCCCGCCAGATTTGGTCCAGATACCCCGGTCTCTCCTGGTCGATCGTGTCCCGGAGAATCTGTTCCATTTCCAGGCGGTCCATCATGTACATCGTTGCCGGGTTGTTCATTTGCTTTTGCCTCTCTTGCTCGTTGTCGTGCTGCTTCATTCTGGCGGATAAGTTCCTGTACTTCCTCATCCGAATTCATGCCCTCGCTGTCAATGCTGGGAAATGCGCGTAATGCAGAATAAACCGCATGCAAATATGGACGGACGCCGTCCCCCAAATGTTTCACCATGAAGCGGGCATAACTGACAAAATCCTTTGCGTCGTTGTTGATAAATTCCGTGGCAAAGTTAGCGGCGATAAGCAACAATTCCATATCAAGTTTCACATCACCATCCGTGCTCACTTCCGAAAACAGCAAATCGGGCGCATCCAAATCCTCGCTGTCATCCTTCAATTCTGTTTCATCTCCAGACGGTCCATCAGGTACATCTTTGCCACTGTTGTTCATTTGCTTTCGCCTCTCTTGCTCGTTTTCGTGCTTCTTCATTCCGGCGGTAAATTTCTTCCACCTCCGCAACCGGAGACATGCTGGCACGGTCCACAGTGGGAAGATAACTTGCCATCGTGTAAAACATGGCCACATACGGACGGATTCCTTCCCCTATCTCTGCAATCATGTATCTTGCATAGGAAACGAAATCCCTGTATTCCGGATCAACTCCGTTGAGATAGGATTTCGTGAAATTAACCGCGCTTTGCATTACATCAAGGGGAAGTTCTTCGGGCGTTGCGCTCTCGGAAAACAACACATCCACGCCGCTCAGGGTTTCTTCCTTGGACTTCCCGAAATATGACATGGGCAACCCCAATGTATCATGACTTGGATTTTAGCAGAAAAACCTCGCGCAAAGCCGCCTGACCGACAAGCGGTCAATGCAAGCGACACCAGATATCCAGAGAACATTTTTTCCTGCTGTGTTGCTCTTCAATACTTCCGTCATGGTGGGCATGAAGGGGCAGGCAATCTCGACTGGTGTTCTGGGGATGGTCGCATATCGGTAGCCATCCATTCGGTGGTTTCGGATTACCGGATCAGGATTCACGAAAACGGGGCAGCTTGATGGTTTGGCCCGGTGATAGCCCGGTTGCCCGCAATTCCGGATTCAGGCGATACAAAAGCCATAACGGGAATCCCTGGCTACGGGACAGTTCCCAAAGGGAATCACCACTTTTGAGAGTATAGGTAATGATCCCCTCAAGTTCGTAATTCTCTTTTACCTTCTCACTGAGCACTTGGTGATAGTCAGTTCTCATCCGTTCAAAACGTGAAACGATATCAGCGGAGATTTCCGGTAATAAAAGACGCTGGCCGATTCGCAGAACCGCTCCCCTGCGGAGGTTGTTCAACATTCGGAGTTGTTGAGGCTTGCCAACGCCGAGCCAATCGGCGTAGTGGCCCAACGTTTCATCCGCTTCCACAAATACATAATAGACCGGTGCGCTGTTGCGGCTTCCTACGCGCACGCTCAGATCAGGCAGCGTATCCAGCAAATGGCTCAATTGGTTACTCGATGCTACCGCCGGACCCTGGCGTTGGGCATGACCCGAGGAAGCGGATGCAGTCCCCGCGGCCAGCAATGCGGCCGTTTCCGTAGTCGGGGGAGTCTCATATCCTGGGATCGACAATTTTTGTCCAGGATAAATCATCGCTTGCGGACCCAATTGATTGAGCCGAATCAGTTGTGGACAAGACACCTTGAACTTGTCGGCCACACGGCAGGCAAAGTCTCCTTTCTGCACGATATACTGGTTGTTCGCAGTCAGTGTTGGGTTACGGACCAGATAATCATCCCCCGGGATAATGAGTTTCTGGCCCACCAGGATTTTTGCTTTGCGTCCGAGCTGATTGACTCGAATCAATTCTTTA
Source organism: Candidatus Poriferihabitaceae bacterium (assembly GCA_965221795.1). Classification (GTDB taxonomy): domain Bacteria; phylum Pseudomonadota; class Gammaproteobacteria; order Arenicellales; family Poriferihabitantaceae; genus VYFG01. Next base: position 3,397,132 of record OZ244914.1, on the reverse strand, counting down.
CAGTCGACCCCCGCTTGCTGTGAGATTCCACAGGCAGTTTGTCCCCTGCGAACTGTCCACACCGACGATTGCCCGGACTTTGAAGAGGAGTTCGTGGACGCGAGGGCGACTGGTTTGCGCGGGATGGTCAGTTTTTGCCCGATTCGGATGATGGCCCGTTTCCCCAAGCGATTGGCCTGGATCAACTCTTTGCAGCTCACTCTTAATGCCCGCGCAATTCCACAAGCAGTATCGCCTTTGCGTACCACATATGTGCCCGCACCGGGGATGTTTTTTTCAGGCGATAATGCCCGAAGCTGGGCAATAGGCTTTTCCCAACCATCTTCCCGTGGGGGCAATATCAGCCGGTAGCCAGCCGGAATCAGGCGCCACCCATTCCAGACAAATCGGGTCAATGGCAGATTGAGCGGTTTCAGTTCCGCTTCGGTGAGACCGAGAACGGTCTTGATGCGATCCATGGATGTCGCCCGGTCGAGTACTAACTGCGTGTCCGGGCGAAAGGGTTCTGGTTGGATTTCCGGAAAGTATCGATTCGCATTTCGGGCTACATGCCGAGCTGCCAGAAAACTGGCATAGAAATTTTTCACCGCCACCTGGAATGCGGGAGATTTGTAATGATTCAAAACTGTCATGTAATCCGGACCATGTCGCCGGATGGCCCGTCGCATTCCATTGACCCCATAATTGTAAGACGTGATCACAAACGGATTGAGTTCCTCACTTCGGACATTAGGCTGAATCACGCGTGAAGTGGACAGGATTTTTTCCGTTGCCTCCAAAAGGTATTTGATCGCAGCACGGGTGGCTGCTTCCGGGTCCAAACGTTCGTCGATGGCCGCATCCAACTCCAATCCCAGGGAACGTGCGGTGGCTGGCATAATCTGCCACATACCTGCCGCCCCGGAGCGGGAATGGGCGGCAGGGTTGTAGGACGATTCCACAAATGGCAGATATCGGATATCTTTCGGCAAATTACTCTCTGCCAGCAGCTGATCGACCATACTGACATAACGCTGATACCGCTGGAGACCGGCAGCAAAATTGTCTCGCACCCCACTTTGGCATCGAACATGCTTGGCCGCACGCCGTATCTCCTTGGGGTCGCGGGATGAGAAAAATGCCGCCATATGCTGTTGTCGGTCAGCAATCTTGCGTCCGGCTCCGAGATCTGCGGCTAACGTTCCCAGGGACTGCCGGATCGCCCTGATATTGGCTCTCACTCTTTTACGTGCTTTGCCTCCACAACCACTCCCGGTATCCAATACGAGATAGACCCGCTCGGGAACATTGGAGTCATGAAAAACAGCGATTTCCTTGCCCCAACCCTTGAATACCTCAATCCAGAAATCGATTCGACGATGCATTTCCTCCGGGCAAGGAAAATCCGGGCTGCAGGAAAGCTGGTGCCGAGGAAGTTGGTGATCTGCCCATGCATTCTCCGTAGTTCCTCCCCAGAGGAATACACTCAACCCCAACAGCAATGCCATCGCCCGTTGCAAGATCACAGTAAAATCAATCAATGTGCGGTTTTGGTGGCGAATTGATGTCTTGAAGGCGTATGAATCCACGGCCAAAGGGTATAATTCCCTTACTGTGTGCCACTTTATTTATTGTACGTCAAACCTCGTTGTCTTGCATGGATTCGAACAAACTTTCTGTAGTCGACGATCCCCCTTTCACGCCTCCCCCGGCAGACCGTGGCTGCCCTCCGGCTCCTTCCCTTGCGGTAGAGACTCGGGAAGAGGATGCTATTGAGCTATACCGCCAACTGTATGCGCTTCTGGGTCGACAGAAAAGCCTGGACGAACATTCGGCCAAGCGCCTGCGCAAATCCTGGGGTGTCTTGTCACCGACATTGGGGGAAGACAGTACCCTGCGTCCGAAACTCGAAAAAGGATTCGAGGAACTGAAGAATCGCATTCATCAGCAAGTCGAAACCCGACATGCGGAGTTCGCAAAGCTGGAACAACATCTCGAATCACTGCAAAAAAGCGTTGCAGGAAATGATCTCCAAGCCTCACAGGTATTGGAACAGCAGATTATTCGGGGGTTGAATCATATTCCGGGGCTTTCCTTTCAACGCCGGCAGCAGATTCTGGATGTGCTGGAATCCCTGCAGCCCAAAATCAAACAACTGGATTCATGGCGGAATTGGGGAACGGACCAGGCCAGGGAACAAATGATCGAGGAAATCAAACAGATTCATGAAAAAGAAACCGATCTCCCCACGATCGCCAAACGTATCCAGCAAGCCCGGGAAGAATGGAAAAAGTGGGATTTGTCCTGTGATCGGGGGAATCATCGGCTCTATACCGTGTTTGATGCTGCATGTACCGCCGCCTATGCACCCTGCCAAGTTCACTTCGACCACCAGCGAGAGCAGCGCCAGGAAGCCGGTCAGAAACGCGTCCGAATTTGTGAAAGGCTCGAAACAGCGTTTGCCCAAATCGACTGGAATCAACCGGATTGGAAGTCCGTACAGAAACTGGTCCGGGAACAGACCGGCCAGTGGCATGCGCTCCGAGCCGCCGATTATCGTGATCGTAAAATTTTGGCCAAGCGATTTGAAACGATCATCCGGCAATTCGACGAGCCTCTGGATCGAGAGCGCAGAATCAATCTGCGATTTCGTAAAGATCTCATTAAAAAAATAGAAACTCTTTGTACCTATGAGGACTCCCGAAAGGCCGTTTCTGAGCTGCAACCGTTAAAAAAAGAATGGCGGGTCACGGTCTCCAGCAAGCGTGGAATCGAACAGGAGGTATGGAAACAGTTCACGAAGGCTTGTGATGCCATCTACCACCGTGACCAGGAGTCGAAAAAGTCCCTCCGCAATCAACTGGCCCTGCAGCTCGAACAGAAGCAAACCCTGTGTGCCGAAATTGAGTCCTGGATTGCGCAGTCTTCACAGGATCCGGATGAGGGAGCCGCCTGCCTTCGCCGCTGGAAAACCATGTGGGATCAACTGGGGTCGGTGTCCAAGCGCCGGGAACCGGAAATTGAAAAACGATTCCGCCATGCGATGGCGGCTGCACGCCAATACCTGTCCGGTCTCCGGCAAGCCCGGCGATTGGCCCTGAACGATCACCTGTTTCAGAAAGCGGCGATTTGTATACAACTGGAAACGGCGATTTTGCAGGGAATCATGCCTGATATCCCTGCCCTGCAATCGACTTTTGAAGCCGTGCCCTCGTTGGATACCGCATTACAGGCAGCTCTGGAGGGCCGGTTTCATACCGCAGTTGGCGCAGTTCAACACGATATGGCTCGCCAGCAATTCATGGCATCTCTGGATACCAATTACGACCGCATTAACAGCGACCTGCTGCAGTTGGAAATCAATGCCGGCGTGGAGTCTCCTGCCATCTATGCGAAGCAACGGATGGCACTTCAGATTGGCCGCCTGTCCGCTGCACTCGGAAAAACCACGGATCATGAAGTGCTTGACAATCAGGCACTGATTGAGCGAATTCACACGACCGGCCCGGTCCCGGAATCCCAACAGCAGGATCTTGCCCAGCGGTTTCAAACCAGTTACCAGGCACTCATCGCCGCCACACACTCCGTAGATCCAGCCCAATGACTACCATTCAAAAGGAAGATGTGATCCAAAGCATCGCAGACAGCTTGCAGTACATTTCCTATTTTCACAGTCCAGACTTTGTACATGCCATGTACCAGGCATGGCAAAAAGAGGAATCGGAATCTGCCCGAAATGCGATTGCCCAAATTCTGGTCAATTCCCGTATGGCTGCGGAAGGGAAACGACCGATCTGCCAAGACACCGGAATTGTGGTGGTTTTTGTCAAAGTGGGGATGAATGTCCAATGGGCCACTGATCTGCCGCTGCACGCCATGGTGGATGAGGGGGTGCGCCGGGCTTATCTGGATCCTGACAACCCGCTCCGGGCATCCATGGTCGCTCCTCCGGTCGGAAAACGACTCAACACTCGGGACAATACCCCTGCTGTGACACATATTGAACTGGTTCCGGGAGATCATGTGGATATCACAGTCTCAGCCAAAGGCGGTGGATCTGAAAACAAAAGCAAGTTCGTCATGCTCAACCCCAGTGACCGCATTGTCGACTGGGTATTGAAGACGGTACCGACCATGGGCGCTGGATGGTGCCCTCCGGGCATTTTGGGCATTGGCATTGGTGGCAGTTCGGAAAAGGCGATGGTTCTTGCCAAGGAAGCTCTCATGGAGCCTGTCGATATCAGGAATTGCTGAGTCGCGGAGCCCATTCCGCGATCGAAGAATTACGCCTGGAACTGTACCAGAAGGTCAATGAACTGGGCATCGGAGCACAGGGACTGGGGGGAGTGACCACCGTACTGGATGTGAAGGTCCGGGAATACCCAACGCATGCTGCCTCATTGCCCGTCGCCATGATTCCCAATTGCGCTGCCACCCGACATGTGCACTTCACGCTGAATGGCTCTGGTCCGGCCAAACTGGATCCTCCCAGATTGGCTGACTGGCCTGAACTGACCTGGGACCCGGGAGCGGATTCGCAACGGGTAGACCTGGATCAGGTTACTGCGGAACAGGTCCGGCAATGGAAGCCGGGCCAGACACTGCTTCTGAGTGGCAAAATGCTGACTGGCCGGGACGCAGCTCACAAGCGGATTGCGGACTATATGGAACGTAACCAGCCATTGCCTGATGGAGTCGACTTTACCAATCGATTCATTTATTACGTGGGGCCGGTCGATCCGGTTCGGGATGAAGCAGTCGGACCCGCTGGCCCGACCACCGCAACGCGAATGGATCAATTCACCGACATGATGCTGGAAAAAACCGGCATTTTGGGCATGATTGGCAAAGCCGAGCGCGGTGACCGCACCGTGGAGAGCATCCGCAAGCATCGCTCGGTTTACCTGATCGCAGTGGGCGGAGCGGCCTATCTGGTATCCAAGGCGATTCGATCTGCTCGGGTAATCGCTTTTGAGGACTTGGGGATGGAAGCGATCTATGAATTTGAAGTGGATGAAATGCCGGTCACGGTGGCGGTCGACAGCCACGGGGAATCCGTGCATAAGACTGGCCCTGCATTCTGGCGAGACCAGATTCGGGTGGCGGCACCGGGAAATATCGCATCAGGGAGATGAGTAACGAATCCGGGGTAAATCCTCCATATGGTGTAAAGCGACACTGACTCAGATCCTGGTCACGGCTCTGGTGCTGGGGAACTGGAGGCTCCGACCTGGTTCCAGGATGAAGAGGATCTTTCGACCCTGGCGGTCCACCATACCGGTCATGCATTTACATCCGGAACTTCTTCGGTCTCCTTTGACATCCGAGTAGAGGCCGCAGCGGCAGATGACCTGAGCGTTCATTATCAAGTTTATCAGACCGATTTTCGGCTACGACAAAGAAGATGATTTGTTGCTGGGCTTAACCATCGTCTCGGGCTTCTGCGACTCGTCTGAACCGCATGAGGATTCCTGCAGGGGGGTGTCGATCGAGCACTTCGCACTCAATCGATCCTCCACCGCACGGAACATCCCTCGCAACATCTTTACTTCCTGGGTAAACATTCGCACCCGATTGAACAACCGGGCCATCTTGCGATGGAGCTTTGCAGAACGTCCATCATGGAATTCAATCTGCTCGACAAAGTGTTGCAGATGCGCATAAAAATGCCTCATCTCTTCGGCGCTGGCCAACTGGTCCGAAATTTCCGGGCGTTCCATGCTCATCAGCCCCAGCTTCTTGCGAACTTCATATAACACAACCAGAACGGCTGAGGCCAGGTTCAGAGAAGAAAAGTTCTCTGCCGTCGGAATACAGACCAGAAAGTTACAACGCTCCAGTTCGGTATTGGTCATGCCGCTGCTCTCCCGTCCAAATAACAGCGCAATAGGAGATTGACCGCCCATCCGGGAACACTCGGCCGCAATCGAGTCCGCAGCCTGTTCCGGAGTCTGCTCGGGCCAGCGAATCGAACGGGTGCGAGCCGTCGACCCAATCACAAGACCACAATCCGCAATGGCGGAGTCCAGATTACTGACCACTTTGGCGGCATTCAGTAGATGACTCGCTGCGGCAGCTCTGGCTTCTGCGGATGGGCTGGGAAAGTCGACCGGGTTCACCAGTACCAGATCAGAAGCCCCCATATTCCCCATAGCCCTGGCGGTGGCACCAATATTACCCGGGTGGGTAGGTTCAATCAGAACAACTCGGATATAATCTAGTGCATTCATTGGTGTGATTCTGCATCAAGAAAATAACAATTTGAATCTCTCGGCATACAAAAACTAGATTCCACGATGCCACGCAAATGGCATCCTACTCCATGGACCCACTACTTCACATCGGCATTAAAGCAGCACGACGGGCCGGGAGCCTGATGATCCGTTATCTGGATCGTCTCGACCAGGTTCGCGTACAAAAAAAAGGACGAAGGGATTTTGTCAGCGAAATCGATCGCATGGCGGAAGGGGAAATTATCACCACCATTCATGAAAAATATCCTCATCATCACATTCTTGCCGAAGAAAGCGGCACCACACATAGTCGGGATAGCACGCATGACACGGACATGGAGTGGATTATCGACCCGCTGGATGGAACGATCAATTTTCTTCATGGCGACCCTCACTTTGCGGTTTCGATCGCGGTCCGCAAAAGCAAGAACCTGGAACATGCGGTGATTTATGATCCTTTGCGGGATGAGCTTTTTACCGGCAGTCGTGGTCAGGGCGCACAACTGAATACGCGTCGCATTCGAGTCAGTGGCAAGACCATTCTGGACGAATCTCTGATCGGTTCTGGTTTTTCAATCCGAAGCCCGAAAAACAGCGATCCGGTGATCCAGGTCATGCGAAGTCTGATTCCCAAAGTCAGCAATCTGAAAGTTAGTGGTTCTGCGGTGCTGGACCTCGCCTATGTAGCTTGTGCGCGGCTGGATGGCTATTGGGAACCGGGGATCCGCCCTTGGGATATGGCGGCTGGCAGTCTTCTGGTACGTGAAGCCGGTGGACTGGTTGCCGATTTTCATGGTGAACAGGATTTCCTCCAACGAGGCAATGTCGTGGCTGCGAATCCACATTTGTTCCACGAACTCCTCACGATGGTCAAAACCGGCTTTGATTGCAACCAGTGAGCAGTTTGGAAGGCCATACGCCACTGATGCGTCAGTATTTGACGATCAAGGCGGAATATCCGAACATGCTCTTGTTTTATCGCATGGGAGATTTTTATGAACTGTTCTATGAAGATGCCAGAATAGCAGCCGACATCCTGGGCATTACCCTGACCGCCAGAGGCCAGTCATGCGGCGAATCGATTCCCATGGCAGGTGTCCCACATCACAGCATCGATCAATATCTGGTAAAGCTGGTTGCAGCCGACATCACCGTTGCAATCTGCGAACAGATCGGCGACCCCAACACGAGCAAAGGCCCGGTAGAACGCAAGGTGGTCCGAGTCATCACACCGGGGACCCTGACTGAAGAAAACCTGCTGCAGGATCGACAGGAAAATCTGATCGCGTCGATTCTCGTTCAGGAAGATCGTGTGGGATTCGCGGTACTCGAAATCTCAAGTGGCAACTTTGAAGGGTTTGAATTAGATTCTTGCACCCATGCCCGGGACGAACTTGCCAGAGTCAAGGCGGCGGAAATCCTGCTAGGCGAGCAGCAGGAAAAGATCCTGGATCTTTGCCGAGTCAGCACGGTACCGGACTGGTATTTTGAATCCGTCCGGGCCGAGTCCAAACTCAAAGAGCAGTTTGGCGTTCACGACCTTCGAGCTTTCGAATGCCATGCGTTCCCTCTGGCGACCCGTGCTGCCGGAGCCCTGATCCAGTATATCCAGGACTTGCGAGGTCATCATGTCCCACACATCACAGGGATCCGCCTGGTTCGCAGGGACGATGTGCTGTTCGTCGACTCTGCTACTCGCGCGAATCTTGAAATTGAGGTCGGTCAGGATGGCTCTCCCCTGCATGCGCTCATCACATTGATGGACTATTGCGCCACCCCCATGGGATCCCGCTGGCTCCGGCGATGGATTCGTAACCCCATCAGGGATCGCAGCATACTGACCAGTCGTCATGATGCGATTGAATCCATTGTGCGGGACCGACAGTTCGATGACTTGGCTCCCTTGCTGAAAGAGGCCGGCGATATGGAGCGAATCCTCGCACGAGTCGCAATGAAAACTGCCCGTCCTCGGGATTTGATTCGGCTCCGTACCGGATTAGCCGTACTGCCGGCAATCAGCCAGTTGCTGCATACCCACTCTTCACCAGCACTGGACCACTTGCAGTCGGCTCTTCATCCCCGGCCCACCATCCAGCATCTGCTGGAAAAAGCTATCATTGATGAACCGCCGATGACCATCCGGGATGGGGGAGTGATCCATGATGAATTTGATCCGGAGCTTGGGGAGTATCGGCAGCTACAACGGGATTCTGGAGCTCATCTGCTGGAAATGGAAGCCAGAGAGAAGAAGGAGTCAGGGCTCTCCAGCCTGAAGGTTCGCTATAACAAGGTACACGGCTATTACATCGAGTTGTCGCGGACGCAATCCCACCAGGTTCCAGATCACTATATCCGTAGACAGACCATCAAAAATGCCGAGCGTTATATCACCGCCGACCTGAAAGAATTTGAAGATCGCATACTGAGTGCGCAAAGCAAGGCATTGGCTCGGGAAAAATGGTTGTATGAACAGTTGCTGGAAAAATTGGGCGAATTGATTGGGGATTTGATGTCCTGTGCAGTCGCTTTGGCCGAACTCGACTGTCTGCAAAATCTGGCCGAGTTGTCGGCCCGCCTGCATTGGAATCGACCCTACTACAGTGACTTGCCGATCCTGGAGATTACAGCAGGTCGCCATCCTGTGGTCGAATCGATCCCTGGTACGGACTTTATCCCCAACCATACCATGCTGGGGGACCGCGTTCGGATGCAACTGATTACTGGCCCCAACATGGGAGGCAAAAGCACTTACATGCGACAGGTAGCCATCATTGCTCTGCTCGCCCATATTGGCAGTTTCGTGCCGGCAGAAAGCGCAACATTCGGCCCGCTGGACCGGATTTTCAGTCGTATTGGTGCTTCAGATGACCTGTCCGGGGGACGCTCCACCTTTATGGTGGAAATGACAGAAATGGCCCAAATTTTGCACAATGCCACGGAACACAGCCTGGTTCTGGTGGATGAGATTGGGCGGGGCACGAGCACTTTTGACGGCCTGTCCCTGGCCTGGGCTTGCGCCAGCGACCTGGTGCGCCGAATTCACGCATTCACCCTGTTTTCCACACACTACTTTGAACTGACGTCCCTTGCGGATCAATGGGATCGAATCGCCAATGTCCATCTGGATGCAGTGGAGCACGGTGATCGGATTGTCTTCCTGTACCGTGTCAAAGATGGTCCGGCAAACCAAAGCTATGGATTACAGGTGGCCCGACTGGCTGGCCTGCCAGAACACCTCATTGCAGAAGCGAAGAAAAAGCTTGCAGAGCTGGAACAACAATACCATGAGGTTCATAGTCAGGAAATGTGTAAAAACACTCCATCCCAGTCGAATCTGTTCGCCTCGATACCCGTAGGAGAACAGGCGGCGATCGCCAAGCTCAAGGGCATCGACCCGAATGCGATATCTGCCCGGGAAGCACTTGAAATTCTGTATGCATGCGCCCATCTGCTCAAGCCATAGCCGTTGCAAGCCGTATCGCTGTGCATGAATCAATTGTATAATCGGATACTGATTCCTTTTTCCTGTCTTTCCCCCATGACTTACGTTGTTATCGAGTCCTGCATCCGATGCAAGTACACTGATTGCGTTGAAGTCTGTCCGGTTGATTGCTTTCACGAAGGCCCCAATTGTCTTGTGATTGATCCGGAAGAATGTATCGACTGTAGCCTGTGTGAGCCCGAATGTCCTGTGGATGCGATTGTGCCGGAAGATGAACTACCCGAAGATCAAAAGCACTTCCTGCAACTCAATACCGAACTCAGCCAGATCTGGCCTGTCATTACAGAAATGAAGCCGGCACCCGAAGATGCTGACGAATGGAAAGATGTGAAGGAAAAGCTGCAGTACCTGCAACGATAACCTACTCCTGCGTGCCATATCATCGCTTTCCAGTTATACGGACCGCTGTCAGTGGGAGGTGAAAAGCGGTGGTGGTAAATCATGGCCTCAGGCCCTTTCATCTTGACTGCCGGCGGTGTCTATTCCAGCCGATCAGGGGAATACGACTCCGCTTACTGATCACCCTGTTGGCGATCTGATTCCCATCCGCCATCCCCTGCGCTTATTGTCGACTTGACTGCCTTGAGGGTGAGGTAGATGCATTTTCTGCGCAAAGAACCTTGCCGAAGTGCTGCTTCGCTGCGGCAGATGCTATTGATTCTCTTGCCTACGGTCTGCACATTCTGTTTTTCTCAAACCTGCCGGCGGACTTGGCAGTGCGAGCCTCTTTCATACACTTGCCGAACGATCGTCAATCCATGCTCCCCCATGCGCATCACAAACCTGAGCCAGAGACTCTTCACATGAAATCTGCCAGAACCCTCACATACCTGAAAGATTATCGTCCCCCTTCCCATCGGATTCTGAACACCCGGATGGAACTGGACCTGGACCCGGTCTGCACAAGAGTGCGAACCCTTCATACGGTTGAAAGATGTTCAGAAAGTACAGACCCGTTGGTACTGGATCATGAAGAAATCACAATTGAGTCGATTCGAATCGATGGCGAATCCCCGCAACAGGAAGCCATCTCTTATACCGACCACCAGATCCGGATTGCAGGGCTTCCCGTCTCTTGCCAGTTGGAGATCGTGAATACCCTGAACCCATCCACCAACTCCAAACTGGAGGGACTCTACCAATCGCGTAATCTGTTGTGTACGCAATGTGAAGCCGAAGGATTTCGCCGAATTACTCCTTCGATCGACCGTCCGGATAACCTCGCCACTTACCAGGTCCTGTTACGTGGACCAGCGAAACGGTATCCCGTCCTCTTGTCCAATGGCAATCTGGTTCGGCAGGAAATCCAGCACGGGATTCATGAAACCGAATGGTCAGATCCATTTCCCAAACCGACGTATCTGTTTGCCATTGTGGCGGGCAACCTTGCCTGCCGGAAAGATCGGTTCCTGACCCGCAGTGGCCGCGAAGTTTCCCTGCATATCTATGCCGCCGAAGCGGACCTCGACAAGTGCGAATTCCCCATGCAGGCCCTGCAACGGGCAATGGAATGGGATGAGCAGGCGTTTGGCCGGGAATACGATCTGGATTTGTTCAATATCGTCGCCGTAGAAGACTTCAATATGGGGGCGATGGAGAACAAGAGTCTGAATGTCTTCAACATCAAACTGGTACTGGCGAGTCCAGAGGTTTCTACTGACTCTGACTATGACCAGATTGAGAGCGTTATCGGCCACGAGTATTTTCATAATTGGTCCGGCAACCGTGTTACCTGCCGGGATTGGTTTCAACTGAGCCTGAAAGAAGGCTTTACCGTCTTTCGTGACCAGGAATTCAGTGCGGCCATGGGTTCTGCCGGGTTGCAACGGATTGAAGATGTTGATCTCCTGCGCAGTCATCAATTCCCGGAAGATGCTGGCCCAATGGCCCACCCGGTACGCCCGGAAAGCTACCTCGAAATCAATAACTTTTACACCTCGACCGTCTACGAAAAAGGGGCAGAAGTCGTTCGTATGTTACAAACCCTGGTCGGGGAGCAGGCGTTCCGCAAAGGCACCGATCTTTATTTTGATCGTCACGATGGCCAAGCCGTGACGACGGATGATTTCGTCGCTGCGATCCAAGAAAGCCTCAGCGAAGAGGCTCCATTCGATTTTTCTGCTTTCAAGCGTTGGTATTCCCAAGCGGGCACCCCGGTCGTCCATGCGGAAGGCACATATGACGCAAAAGCATCACAGTACACGCTCACACTGCGCCAAACCTGCCCCGAGATCCCCAACCAATCCAATGCCCTCGCGTTTGTCATCCCGATTGTCATCGCGCTGCTGGATTCAGACGGTCAGATCCAGCGTTTTGCTGATGGAACCGATGAAAAGCGGCTGATCCTGTCAACACCCGAGCAACAGTTTGTATTCAACGGAATACAAAAACCCCCTATCCCTTCCCTACTGCGACGATTCTCGGCCCCGGTCAAGCTGGAGATAGACCGGGACCCATCCGAACTGGTGCTCCTGTTCCAACACGACACGGACCCCTTTGTTCGTTGGGATGCGGGACAACAACTGCTGCAGAACGAAATCTTGCACAACCTGGCACGAGTTCAATCCGGAGAGCCATGCCAGTTTGACGATACGATTGTGGGGCTGATGGGCAACCTGATCCAATCCTCTGGGGACGACCTGAGTCTTGGGGCAAAATTGCTCACCTTGCCGGACGAATCATGGCTGGGGCAGTTGTCAAAACCAATAGATCCGATCTCCATTGCACAATCCCGGCACTCTCTTATGCAACAAGTGGCGACCGTTTATTTCGGGGCGTTGATGGACCGCTACCGGTCTCTCGAAGCCGAAAACCATGGCGGGCCAGGAAAGATGCAATCCGGTATTCGAGCCCTGCGCGACACCTGTCTGCGTTTTCTATCGACTATCGATACGAAGGAAGTCCATGATCTCGCCAGAACGCAACTTGCCAATGCCCGGATCCTGACGGATCGCAGTTCTGCGCTCCAGGCCATTACCCAGTCCAGTATGCCCGACCGTGTCGAACTTCTGGATAGGTTCTATGACGATTGGAAACACGAAGTGTTGGTGGTGAATCGCTGGCTGGGAATTCAGGCCGCCGCACGGCAAGCGAATATCCTGTCCCGAATGAACGAACTGACACACCATCCCGCCTTCGACGCCCGCAACCCCAACAAAGTGTACTCTCTGCTGCTGGTATTTGCAGCGCGGAACCCGATCGGATTCCATATGGCCAATGGAGAGGGTTATCGTTTCCTGACGGACTGGATCATTCAGCTGGATGCAAAAAACCCGATGGTTGCGGCACGACTGGTCAGCAAATTGACTCCATGGCAGGATATGGTACCTGCACTGGGAGAGCAAATGAAAGCCTGCCTCACACGGATCCAGCAAGTTCAGGCCCTGTCTCCGGATGTGTCCGAGATAGTAACTCGTGGCTTGACATCTGGCCAGGGCGCGGTCAGTGCGTGAGCATCTGGGCTACCATGGATTCGACCTGCGCCAAAGCCCCCTTGTTCTGCTCCACCAGCCGTTTCCCTTGCATGCCATATTGAACTCGCATTCCCACATCTCCGAATAATCGACCGACCACTTCCTTCAGTTCCCTTTCATCATTCACCTGAATCCCGGCTCCCTGAGATAAGAACATCGCGGCAATTTCCGCAAAATTGAACATTTCCGGGCCGAACACCACCGGCCGGTTTAACACCGCCGCTTCCAGCAGGTTATGTCCGCCGACAGGGACCAGGCTACCCCCCATAAAGACAATGTCACAAGCGGCCATGTACCGGGGCAATTCTCCCATTCGGTCTACGATCATGACCTCCACGGACGGATCCAGTTCTCCAGTACCATGGCTTGCCAACATGGTCGAAAAGGATTCTGTCCGGCATAGCCTGTCGACCGTCTTGCAACGCTCTGAATGTCGGGGAACCAGAATCAGTAACAAGTCGGGGATCCGATGCAGCAATTCCCGGAAAACCCGCAACAGGATGACTTCTTCTCCATCATGAGTGCTGGCCCCGAGGAATATCGGGCGGTTCCAGCCAAGACTACGGCGAATCGACTCCCCAGCTTCCGAAATACTGGCTGCCATCTCCGCATCAAATTTCATGCTTCCCGTGATCCGGATCCGATTTGTAGGGGCACCCAGAGCATGCAGACGACTGGCATCGGACTCGGACTGTACTGCAAACCGGGTAATCCGGGACAAGGTATGAGCAACCAACGGCTGGAATTTTTGGTATCCTTTTCGCGATTTTTCTGACATGCGCACATTGGCGTAGAGCAATGGAATCCCTTTTCGGTGGCAAGAGGCGATCAGTTCGGGCTATATTTCGGTTTCCATTACCAGTCCCAAAGTAGGCTGACAACGTTTCAGGAACCGGCGGATTGCCCCAGGATAATCATAAGGAAGATAGCAATGCCGGACACTGCTTCCCAAGAGGGTCTGGACGCGTTCGGATCCGGTCACTGTCATGGTCGTGACAATGACCGTACGGTCAGGCCATCGCTTGCGCAAACGGTGGACCAGAGGTGCGGCGGCATTGACTTCACCCACCGAAACGGCATGAATCCAGATGCTCCCGGATGGACATTCGAGACTGGACCAGCCAAAGCGTTCGCCAATGCGCTTTCGATACCCCGGGCTGCGAATCCCTTTGAGGATCAACCGCAGAAGAATCCAGGGGAAAACCAGATACAGAAGCAGCCGGTATCCAATCAACATGGATTTATACTTCGACCCATTCTCGTGGACGGAGAAAATCCCGATACAACCGCTCCTCTTCGGTACCCGGCTGGGGATGCCAGTCATAGCGCCATGCCACTTGGGGCGGCAGTGACATCAGAATAGATTCCGTGCGGCCTCCAGACTGCAGTCCGAACAGGGTCCCGCGGTCATACACCAGGTTGAATTCGACGTAGCGGCCTCGTCGATAATGCTGAAAAGCCACATGCTCCTCCGTGTAAGGATGGTCGCGTCGTCTTTCGATGATCGGAATGTAGGCATCCAGATAACTGTCGCCGACAGACTGAACAAAGGCGAACGCCTGTTCAAAATCGCCCTCACAAAAATCATCAAAAAACAACCCGCCAATTCCTCTCGGTTCATTCCGATGTGGCAGAAAAAAATAGTCGTCGCACCATTTCTTGAACCGGGTATAGTAATCCGCCCCGAATGACGAGCATGCTTGCCGGGCAACCCGATGCCAATGAATACAATCTTCCTCAAACCCATAATAGGGTGTCAGGTCGTATCCGCCCCCAAACCACCAGATTGGCTGTTTTTCTTCGAGTCCTGCAATGAAAAGCCGGACATTCATATGCGATGTAGGCACGTAGGGGTTTTGGGGATGAATCACCAGTGAAATGCCGGCGGCCTCGAATGACTTGCCCCCAATGTCCGGACGGCTCATGGAAGCTGAACGGGGCAGCGTCGCCCCCCGCACATGGGAAAAATTCACCCCGCCTTTTTCGATGAGATCCCCACCTTCCAGAGTACGGGCATTGCCACCGCCACCATGAGCATGCTGCCAGGGGTCTTCACGAAAATTCTCCCGGCCATCCATCGCTTCCAGTCGTTGGCAAATCCGATCCTGCAGCAATCGCAGATACGTCACCATTCTTTCCATATCGGGTGCTTCCATCCTCTGCCCGGGATGATTCATGCCCGGAAGACCTCCCCGGAAAGCAGGTCCATTACGGTGGAAGGACGAGATGCCTCTCCAATCGGGGCATCAATGACCAGATCGACTTGTGGGCCAAACTCCGTGGCAACAGCATGGGCCGATTTCAGCGGGGACTGACCAGCCACATTGGCACTGGTGGAAACCAGTGCCATGGCAGCAGTCCGACACAATTCGGCCGCTGGCGGATGACGTATGATTCGCACCGCGATCGAATGATGCGTGCCTTTGAGCCAGTGAGGGGTGTCGGAAGCTGCTGGACATACCCAACTGACGGGAATTGGTCCGGCTTCTTGCATCTTTTCCAACAGTCGGGTATCACAAGGTGCCAGATAAGGCAAGATCGGCTCCAGCCGATCTGCCACCAGAATCAACCCTTTGGCCGAGGGCCGTTTTTTCATGGCCAGGATGCGCTCTACGGCGACATGGTTTTTCGGGTCGCAGCCGAGTCCATAACAGGCTTCTGTCGGGTATGCAACGACGCCACCTTCCCAGAGGATGTTGGCCGCTGCCTGCATCATGTCGATCCCTAGGTTCATCCTCCGCTTCCAGATAGGCTTGGTTGCTGCCGTCCAATGGCACGATAGCCAATATCGGTTCGGAAGCCGGCATCCGGCCATTCGATTGCTCGTACTCCCTGATATGCAAGTGCCTGCGCTTTCTGTACCGTCTCGCCAAGCGCTGTCACACAAAGTGCACGCCCCCCCTTCGCAATCACCTGGCCGTTCCGGATTTCGGTACTGGCATGGAATATCTTGACTCCTTCCGGCAAGGCGTCCAGGCCCCGGATTTCGGCTCCGCTGGTGGTTTTTCCTGGATATCCCGCACAGGCCATTACGACACCCAGACCAGGTCTTGGATCCCACTCCGCCTGCTCCTGGTCCAGTTCTCCCCGGGTGGCCGCCAGACAATGCTGTCCCAAGTCGGAACGAAGTCGTGCCAGTACCGATTGAGCTTCCGGGTCTCCGAACCGACAATTGAATTCCACCACATTCAATTTCTGGTCTTCGCCGATCATAAGCCCGGCATACAGAAAACCAACGTAGGGGGTCCCTTCGGAGGCCAAACCTTGGACAGTCGGGCGAATCACCTCCCGGATCACTCGTTGAGTCAGTTCCGGGTCCAGCAAAGGGGCGGGGGAATAGGCTCCCATCCCTCCCGTATTCGGTCCCTCATCCCCATCGAATGCGGCTTTATGGTCCTGACTACTAGCCATCGGTAAAAAGTTGTGACCATCCACCAAACAGATAAAACTGGCCTCTTCACCTGGCAAAAATTCTTCAATGACCACCCGACGGCCAGCATCCCCAAACCAATCACCCGATAACATTCCCTGTACGGTTTCAACCGCTGTATGCCGGTCGTGCGCAAGCACTACTCCTTTGCCAGCGGCCAGGCCATCTGCCTTGATCACCAGGGGTAGTTCGGCCGATCGGACATACGAAACCGCACGCAGCGAATCATCAAATGCGAGATATCTGGCAGTGGGAATCCCATGGTTTGACATGAATCGCTTGGCAAACTCCTTGGAGCTTTCCAGTTGCGCTGCCGCCCTGCTGGGGCCGAGGCAGTTTTGTCCCCTATCGTGAAAATGATCCATGATGCCTGCTACCAGAGGCGCTTCGGGGCCAACTACCGTCAACGCGACCCGGCTTTCCTTGGCAAAATTGACCAGGTCTTCAAAAGCCCATGGATCCAGTGGCACATTTTTTACCCTGGTCTCTGCTGCGGTACCGGCATTGCCCGGCGCTACAAAGACCTGGCTAACGGAAGGCGAGTTGGCCAGCTTCCAGGCCAAGGCATGCTCTCTCCCCCCACTGCCAATCACCAGGACGTTCATATTTTCCTTATTAACAAGCCATGGGGTGAAATCTTCAAAGCCGGGCTACCAGACTTCGCGCAAGCCCACTTTTGTCAATGTTCCGAGGCTGTTCATTCTTCTGTTGATGCCATATTGAATGGCAGTGGGGTATAAATCTTGTTATTGTCATCGTCACCCAGGCTGTCCAGGCTTACTTTCGCGATATTGTCATCAAGCTTCGGTACTCTCCATCTTTTCAAAGCGAAATTAATCATTTTTTCCTCTCTTATGTCGAAGAAACGTGTATAGACATTTATCCAGTACTTCTTGGTTTTGTTTGTCCATCCAGTTTCATCTTCATTTACTTGCGCTTTATCGAAAAATTTTGGTAATTCGTGAATCATCAGGGTATTGGGAGTATTTTCTTCAACATTGAAATACGACTTGATCTTTTTTTCAGGAGGCTCATTTCCCACTTTAATGTTCAAGCCTTCGTTCAACAGCATGAAATTTCCAAGTCGGCGCTTATTTAAGCTCAACTTATTGGCATCCTTACTATTTTTGACATCGTCAAGTTGGTTATAAGCCTGAGCCAAAATATGCTCTTTATGAAAGAAGTCATTCGGCGTCTCCGGGTTTCGGGAGGCCATGATCTTGGGAAAATTAATGCTTTTCCCCTGCTCCTTTTGTAGTTCCCTTTCATAGCTTGCAAGGAAATATTTCAAGCCTTTCCAGTGGTAATAATCTTGGTCCCCATCCTTGTCGAGGGTGAGACATTCAATAAACTTCCTGTCATCAGCATGTTCATGGATAAACTTTTCCAGTTTCCCTTTTAGCCATCGAACGTCAATTCTCTCTCCTTCAGAATCCCATTCAAAATCGTTGAAAAACCGGTAGGCAAGCTTAAACAGATGTCCCTGCCCAGCATCCGACTTCTTCGCAATACCTGTTCCATAGTAGCGAAAATTCAGTTTTTCCAGCAATTCGAGCAGGTCGTTTCTATCCTTTTGACCATTGGCCCTAGCTGAAATGGCCAGAATCAGCGGCGTGATGGAAGCGTCTGCCGGATGGCAGCTGATACGCTCCAGCCAAGATATCTCGTCTTCGTCTGGCACGCCTGTCCTTGTCTGATATCTTGCATAGTCGGTGGAGGCATCCTTGAGAAAGTCGATGAATTTGAGCATGTATCCTACATTTTCATTGGTAGGCTTGTCTGGCGGACATTCTTGTTTGAGGTTGTCATATACATGATGGCTTCTGGCCTTGTCAGGATCCCAAAATACGATCCAGCAATTCCGCAGGAATGAATTTTCCTCTTCATTGCTGGTGCAATTCGCCTTACTCAGATTCCTCAGTATCTCCGACCATGAGTCTTCCACTTTTTTCATTATTTCTTCCTTTTCATTCTTTTCGCTGAAGTAAATCAGGTAATTCTTGATTTTTTCCAGCTCGCTCAGAGGCTTGCCGCGGTTGTTGATGACCTCGAACATAATACCAATTTCGTTGGTTTTCTCAGGAGCATAAACTAGGAATCCGAGTTTCTCGCAAACGCACTGTAATACGGCATCAACATCCTGATCTTTGAGCCAGTTCTGGCATTCTTCAACTGCATCCCGGAGATTCTGGTGGGATTTGGATTTGTAAGGAGCGGATTCATTCGAAGCACCAGCCAGGCCCTTTTCTACCAGAGATCCAAAATACTGGCTGAGGTCTTTTCCCAGTTGCAACTTGAATACGGCATTCCCAATGTCTCCAGCCTTAATGAATTTGCGGTAGATCTCAGATTCAATCTCTCTGCCAGACTTCCTCAGTTCCCGACATATCACGGATAGAAGCAGTATCAAGGTTGTTATCCTTTGCTGTCCATCGACAAGATCAAATACCTTGTGTCCGCGCTTGTCTTGCGTATTAGGGGTAACTACGATAGTGCCGGCATAATGCATATACTTGCATCCTGCCTTAATGAGACCTTCGATATCTCCGAAAAGATCGGTTCTCTGCTCCTCCTCCCATGAATAGCCACGCTGGTACTCGGGGATTTGAAAAATGCGTTTTTCATGCCCCCCCCCCCCCCCCCCCCCCCGAATATCTGGTCGAGCGGCATGAGTTGATATCCAAAATGACTGCTGAGATTCATTTGTTCCTCTCCGGATTAGTGTTTGATAAGAAAATGGGGTCAGTACGCGATCCGATGGATCACATCGTCATCGGTTCTCGGCAGACCGTCGGGGCCAAGAGAAAAAAGCACAATATGCTCCAACTCACGTTCTGCTAGAATAGCATATCCCCAACCATCCTTGAGATCCTGGTCGCGGATGCCAGTCACAATCTGCTCAAGGCTTTCCGGCGATAAGCGGGCATTCGCTGCCGTGATCATTACCTTGAGACTGGTCGCCAGACTGGCCAGAACCTGGGAAGTGCGAAATAACGGTGAATCGGCCGATCCCGGATTTTCCAAGAGTGTTCCGTCTCCTCGCATCTGTTCGATGACTGCGTTCTCCCCTGCAATGGGCCCGTAAAGATTCTCATATTGACGCACGAACTCATCCATCATTTGATTACTGGAATACATCGAAAATAGAATACTGATTGCCATGGCAACCAGAAGAGCGGATCTGCTCACCCCACCCTTGTTCGAGAGGTACGACACGCCCTGATCGCCACTACTGTTGTTACGTGCCTGACGAACATGATGACAAAAATGACGAAAGTACAGGGAGTTCGCAACCAGAGGCCAGGCGATGGAATAGAGAATCCAGACGATGAAAGGAGGAGCTAATGACATGACGAGCATGGCACCGGCCAGATGCCAGCCCGCCCAAAACCACATCTTCCGGTAAACGGCCCAGAGAAAAAAAGCAAAAAAAGCCGGCCAGTGCCAACCCAGACGCAGCCTAGGTTCCCGGAGAGTACCCATGCGGGCAAACTTACGAGCATAATACTCTGCATTGGGACCGACAAAACAGGTGAACTCCTGGCGTGAAAACCCATTCGACCGATTTCTGGCCTGGCCAGACCTTTCCCGCTCGAAGACGACCGTCGGCTCTTCCAGCTCGTTGACTTCTTCATCCTGGGAATCCTCCCTGTCCAAGGCGGCATCAATTTGCATATCATCATCCATGTCGTCTTTTATGGGACGGTTGGTTTCTCCATCCTGTGAAACAGCCGGCTCCGGTTCCCTGACAGACATAATTCGGCAGCCCGCCCCGATCGACAGGATGGCACTGCAAATTTCCTCGGCCTCTTCCTTGGGGTATTCTTTCTTCAGTGCCACTTCATTGCCCGACAACAGCCGTTCAATCGTCGATACGGACGCATGAAACAGTTCGCACAGCTCACGGATCACCTGATCCCGCTCCGCGTCGGGCAAGAGGTTGCCATCCAATATCACCTTGTACCGTTCCTGTTCAGACATGACTTGCAGTATGTGTTTTGAAATAATGGTTCAATGTTTGAAGTGTCGCAAGCCGGAAAACACCATGGCGATACCGTATTCATCCGCAGCCGCAATGACTTCATCATCACGCTTTGACCCGCCGGGTTGGATCACCGCTGTGATTCCCGCTGCCGCCGCGTTCTCCAGGCTATCCCGAAACGGAAAAAAAGCATCAGATGCCATAACCGAACCGGCCATATCCAGACCAGCCTGTTCTGCCTTGATCGCAGCGATTCGTGCCGAATTGACCCGGCTCATTTGCCCGGCACCCACACCGATCGTCCGCTCATCCCGGGCATAGACAATGGCGTTGGATTTGACAATTTTTGCGATCCTCAAGGCAAAACCAAGATCCACATTTTCCTGCTGCGTGGGAGCCCTTTTGGTGACCACTTGCATGGCATCCAAGAGTTTCCCGTCGGATTGTTGTACCAATACCCCACCCTGAACCTGCTTATATTCCAGGGACTGATGCTCCCCGGACCACTGTCCACATGCGAGAAGTCGAATGTTTTCTTTTGCACTGCAAACCTGCAGGGCCTGTTCGGAGATCGAAGGGGCTATGATCGCTTCCACAAACTGTTGGGTAACAATCTCGGTTGCGGTAGCCGCGTCCAACTCCCGATTGCAGGCAATGACGCCACCGAAAGCCGATTCTGGATCCGTTGAATATGCCCTCTGATACGACAGATGCAAGCTTTCCGCCGCCGCCACCCCACAGGGATTGGTATGCTTGACGATCACACAAGTTGGGGATTCATCAAATTGGCGTACGCACGTCAGCGCGGCGTCCAGGTCGGCGATATTATTATAGGAAAGAGCTTTTCCTTGTAGTTGACGGGCACTTGACACACAGCCCTGCTGCACCTCGGACTCGACATAGAAAGCCGCCTGTTGATGTGGATTTTCCCCATACCGCATTCTTTGTCGCAGATGCCACTGACGATTCAATGTGCGGGGGAAAAGATCCATCATGCCCTTGGAATCTGATCTACGCCCGAGATAATTCGCGATGGCATCATCGTATTGAGCCGTGTGTTCAAACGCCTTGATAGCAAGGGAAAAACGCATGTCATCGTCCACGGCCCCGCCATTAGCGCTCATGGACGCCAACACCCGGTGATAATCCGCATGATCCACCACAACCGTGACATGAGTATGATTTTTTGCGGCGGCCCGGAGCATCGCAGGGCCTCCAATGTCAATATGCTCGATCGCTTCAGTCAATGCGCAACCCGGATCTGCGACCGTGGATTCAAATGGATACAAATTCACGACCACCAGACCAATCGGCACGATCCCATTCGATGCCATCACCGCATCATCTTGCCCCCTTCGTCCCAATATCCCGCCATGAATTCTGGGATGCAACGTCTTGACCCGGCCATCCATGATTTCCGGGAAGCCGGTATGATCGCTTACCTCCTCAACCGGGATGCTCGCTTCTCTCAGCAATCGGGCACTGCCGCCAGTGGACAGGATCGTAATGGAGCGCTGGTGTAAGGATCGGGCAAATTCTACGATGTGATCCTTATTGGACACACTGATAAGGGCCGTCTTGATCGGGTGCTCCATGTTCATCAGGGTTAGGGTTGCTTTGGAAAATCTACCGGATTACAAGAACTCAGTTTCTGTCGTGGTGTGACGCGATGCATCGGGAATGATATCTTGTTGGTGTCAATCCAATCTCTCGTGATCCCGGAGTGAGGGCATGGCTCGAATGAAAGGCTCGCGGCGACAACAGGCAAACCAGCACTTCAGGCGCTAATTTCGGCCACTCGACGTTGAGAGGATACTGGCAGAAGCCATCCAGCGACCCAAGGTCCGGCCCAGCCCCAAGCTTTGAGGGGAAATCCCCCCAGAGCCCCATATATCGCCTTGCCCGTCCGTTAGTACGCCCGCTCCAACTGGCCGAGCGGCAACATGCGTCTTTGAGTGATTGGTGATTGACCCAGTCTCCTTAAAAATGCAGGCGCCAAGGATGTCTATCCGATTTCTTCGTTTGGATTATATACCTGACTCGCGCAACAGAATGAATTTCAGTATGATCGTGCCCGATCCTTTTTTCTGATCCAGTCCATTATGTCCAAACCACCCGAGAATCACCGCGGTTTGTCAAGAGAGGAGCATTGATGCGCCTGTCGTGGAACGAAGTTCGCATCCGTGCGGCTGCCTTCGCGGAGGACTGGAAAGACGCGGCCTATGAGAAGGGCGAGACACAGAGCTTCTACAATGACTTCTTCGAGGTGTTCGGGGTGCGACGACGAAATGTCGCCCGCTACGAGCAACATGTCGCCAAGCTGGACAACCGTTCGGGCTTCATTGACCTGTTCTGGCCAGGAGTGCTGATCGTCGAGCAGAAAAGTGCCGGGCGTGATCTCCTTGAAGCATACGACCAAGCCGGCAAGTATTTTGATGCGTTGCCAGAACATGAACGCCCACGCTTCATCCTGGTGAGCGATTTCCAGACCTTCGAGCTGCACGATCTGGACGAATCGGAGGTCGTCGAGTTTTCACTCGCGGACCTTCCCTCGCATGTGGAATCGTTTGGCTTCATCCTTGGCGTTCAGAAGCGGACTTTTCGGGACCAGAATCCCGCGAACATCCAGGCGTCAGAATTGGTCGGCAAGCTGCATGACGCGCTGAACGAAGCCGGACACCCAGGCCATGATCTGGAACGTTTCCTCGTACGCTTGGTATTCTGCATGTTCGCAGATGATACTGGAATTTTCGAGTCGCGAGACATCTTCCTGGATTTCATCGAAGGACGAACCAGCCCGGATGGTGCCGATCTGGGACTGTGGCTTGCGCAACTGTTCGAGGTTCTCGACACTCCAGAATCCGAACGCCCGACAACGCTGGACGAAGACATGGCACGGTTCCCCTATGTTAACGGTGAACTGTTTCAGGGTCGCTTGAGCCGGACTTTCTCATTCGATTCGTCAATGCGTCAACTTTTGCTTGATGCTTGCCAGTTTGACTGGTCGAACATTTCGCCCGCGATCTTCGGCTCTCTGTTCCAGTCGGTGATGGACCCGGATTTGCGTCGAAAGCAAGGCGGGCACTACACAACAGAACAGAACATTCTCAAGGTGATTGATCCCCTGTTCATGGACGACCTGCGGGCGGAGTTCGAGAAGGTCAAGGCGCGGCGTAGCGGCCGCAAGAAGGCCCTTACCCAGTTTCAGGCGAAGCTGGGCAATCTTACATTCTTCGATCCCGCCTGCGGGTGTGGCAACTTCCTGATCATCACTTATCGGGAACTGAGAGAACTGGAGACGGCGGTTCTGAGGGAGATCTACCAAAAAGAAGATTGGTATGGTCGGGGCGATGACTACAGTCGGCAGGCGAAAGTATTCCTGACCGACTTGTCCTGCGTCGATGTCGATCAGTTTTATGGAATTGAACTTGGCGAGTTTCCGGCTCGGATTGCAGAGACTGCGCTATGGATGATGGATCACATCATGAACAACCGACTGAGCCTGGAGTTCGGCTGGCACTTTGCCCGCATTCCGCTGAAGAAGTCGCCGCACATCGTCCACGGCGACGCGCTGGAAATGGACTGGCGCGACATTCTTCCACCCAAAGATTGCTCGTTCGTGCTGGGCAATCCGCCGTTCGTGGGCGCAAAGTACCAGACCTTCGAACAGCGGTCGCAGGTGCGCCGAATCGCAGCACTCAGCAATAACGGCGGGACGCTCGACTATGTCGGTGCATGGTTTATCAAGGCGGGGGAGTACATCCAGGGCGGTGATGTTCGGATCGGCTTTGTGGCGACGAACTCGATCACACAGGGTGAACAGGTCGCACAACTCTGGCCACTGCTGTTCGGACGTTGCGCCCTGGAGATCGCCTTTGCCCACCGAACGTTCGCATGGGGATCTGACGCAAGAGGCAAGGCACATGTGCATGTGGTGATTCTTGGTCTGGACCGGCGGGAGAGTGCGCGGTCTGCGAAACGTCTTTTCAACTATCCCGATATCAACAGCAAACCAGAGGAAAGCACTCATAAAGTGTTGTCACCGTATCTGTTCGACGGTGGTGGTCTCACCGACCCCCATCTTATGATCCAGGAGGAAAGCGCTCCCATCAATGGGATGGAGCGTCTGATTACCGGTTCCAAGCCAATCGATGGCGGCCGTTATATTTTCGATGAAGGAGAACGCACCGCATTTCTTGAGGTGGAGCCGAGTGCTGAACCATTTCTTCGTCCATTCATCGGGGCGCGGGAATACCTGCAGGGCAGAAAGCGCTGGATACTGGTGCTGCACGATGTATCGCCCAACATATTGGCCAAGTTGCCGCGAGTGCGTGAACGAATTGCCGCTGTACGCACTTACAGAGAAGACAGCAAGAGCGTACCGACACGCAAGCTCGCGAAAACACCGACGCTCTATCACGTCAACGTTATTCCCGCCGCGCCGTATCTGGTGATTCCCAAGTTAGTTCAGAACGCCGTGAATATGTGCCGATTGGATGGTTGGAGCCGCCAACAATCCCGAGTGACAAACTCAGAATCCTTTCCAATGCGACTCTTACCGACTTCGCGTTGCTGACATCGGCCATGCACATGGCTTGGATGCGAGCAATAACCGGAAGGATGAAGAGCGATTATATGTATTCCGTAGGCGTCGTCTACAACACTTTCCCACTCCCCTCCAACGATACGGACATGTCCAAGCTGTCACCACCGGCCCAAGCGGTGCTGGATGCCCGTGCCATGCATCCGGGCGCAACCCTGGCTAATCTGTACGATCCCGATCTGATGCCACCGAACCTCCGACAAGCGCATCAGGCATTGGACCGCACTGTGGATCGTCTGTACAAGCGTTCCGAGTTCCGTTCGGAGCGCGAGAGAGTGGAACACCTGTTCGGCCTCTACGAGAAGATGAGTGCTCCGTTGGCAGCCAGCCGCAAAAAGAGGAGACGCAGAAGATGACTCCAACTGAATGCCCGGAAAGGATGAGGCTCTTGGATCTGGAAGCAATCAGCCTGAAATTTCTCATTTCCAACCAAATTTCCACCTTGGGGAGTTGCAGCCGGAAAGATTCAACGGCCACGCATACAACTTTCCTTTATTTTCAGGCCAGATTCACGATTCGTGTACGATATCCACAATGTAGCCTACCACTTCTTCATGGAGATGGGCCAGGTTGAAATCCACGGTAACCTGCTCACCCGACTCTATCAATTCCGGGGGGCGGTCTTTAAGGTAGGTTTCCGGTGAAAACGTCCGCCGCCCAATGACTCTGCCCGCCTTGTCATTCAAGGTCAGTCGAAGGTCGGGATAAGGCTGCGCAAATTCCGCCTTATTGGCAAATTTTATGGTGATCGTTACGGCTCCCGGATAACTCGGGTGCAGATTGACTCCGCTGTAAATGTGAAAGAGGCGATGCCGGTCCAGGCGTGGCGGCAACTCACACGAAGCAATCTTGCAAAAAAGGGACAGATAGGGACGCAGTTGCCCATTTTGGGCAAACTGGTCGACGAAAGAGGTCCGAATCTGAAGGCCCAACAGAAACACAAAGCCCAACACGATCAGAAACCACATGCACCCCACCAGAGGATTCGGACGGTCCGCAATGTATTCATCGACCCCGCTCATGGAAATGGTGCCAGTGCCATTTCGAGAAGGGTTTTGCGACTCAGGCTCAGACTGGCCGGACCCAACATGCAGCGGGCGCTCTTCTACCCACTCTTTTCGACGGGCTGGTTCAACCGACTCGCCCTCATCCGGGGAATTGCTGGCAGGGTCGCTTTTCACTGACCGACGATTTGATTCTTCGTACCTCTTTATGTACGAATCCAAATCTTCCTGAACTACAGGTGCTGCCTTGCCCGAGCCGGGAAATGCGGTACCTTTCGGTTCATGGGGAGTCGGCGATGGAGGATCCCTGGACTCATTCGGCGAATTCACGAAACGGGACTCGAATGGTGAATCCGTGATTTGCAGCTCAGGCCATGAGCGATCAGCGGAAGAGTCACGGGTTGATTCCTGACTGATCGGTGCGGAAGATTCCGTTTCTGTCACCCCTTCCTCTGGGGGCTGAAAGATTTTGCTCCTGAGGGAATCCGGACGAGTCGATTCGAATGGCCCGGACAAAGGCACATCGTCAACATTACTTTCCTCGAAAAGGCGGGAGCGTGGCTGGACATGAGAATTGTCATCGGAATCCTCCGAATAGATTCTCGAATCCGCCCGGGAAAGCTTCCCCGCCGGCTCCAGGTCCGACGGATGCGGAGATTGAGTGTCCTGGCGCTCTTCTTCTGGCCGCGGGACTTCTTGCTCCGGTGGTTCCCCTGCAATTCCGGCAGGCGAGTCGGTATGTGCTGCAGGGGATGGGATTGATGCCGTTGCATCCGTTTGGCCAGTGTCTCGTTTCCACCAGCCATACTGATCCTGTACTACCAAATTCTCCATTACCGGAAATGGTTTACGGCAATATCCGCATTTCACATCGCTGTCGTCGCTGTCATCTCCTTCCGGATCAGTGCGAAGAAAGCTGAACACCGCCATGCAGTGCGGGCATCTTGTGAATTGCTTTTCCAACGTTTCGTGTTCAGGTAAACTGTAAGCAGCGGCGTTGTAATGGATTTTCAGATGCCATCAGAGTCAGTCGCATGCGCGAATTGACCTGCCAGGAGCACCCAGCCGGACTGGTATCTGCGAATCCACTCGAAAGGTCCCCGGTATGCATCTTCCACGGTATCTGCCTGGTCTTCCAGGATCCCGGAAAGCAACAGCATCCCATGAAGTGAAAGGGCCTTGCAGAGGCGATCCCGGAGTGCCAGCAACGGAGCGGCAAGAATATTGGCAACCACGATATCGTATGAGTGTCGCTCTTTCATCGTTTCCAGTTCCTCCGGTGCAACTGCCCGTAACTTCTCGATGCATGCATTTTGCCTGGCATTAGCAACACATGTGTCTAGTGCACGAGGATCAATATCCGTCGCTACAGCATGGGATGCACCCAGTTTTACCATCGCAATCGACAGGATCCCTGAACCACAACCATAGTCAAGAACCCGCTTCCCTACAACCGATATTTCGGTCAGATATTTCAGGCATAACTGTGTCGTGGGATGGGTGCCGGAACCAAAAGCCAATCCCGGATCGATAACAACATTGACAGCTTGTGGATCGGGTGGAGGTATTGAACTTGGCACTACCCAGAATCCGTCCGCAATCCGTTGTGGGGCAAAATGCTCCAGCCATGCCCTTTCCCAATCCTGGTCTTCCAGAGGAAAAAACGCAACCTCATGATGAGGGAGTGCCAAGGCGAGCTGTTGTTCCAGCGGCTGGCGATCCGGGTCGGGTCCGAACAGGGCGACCAGATTCTGGTTTTTCCAATAGGGGTCTTCAGAAAAATCCCCTTCCAGAATCACTTCGTCACCCGTGCCGCAGATGCTGACCGACATCGCTCCCAATCGTTCCAGTATGTCCATCACGGATGCCGACTCCTCCCGGGAAGTCTCCAGCATGACCTGCAGATATCGCATGGCCGATTGTGGGACAGGAGGTGAACAGCACAATTCAGTCACTGGGCGAGTTTTTTGGTGAGGTAATGGATATCTTGTGCATCAGACAGGAAAGCAGGATCGGAAAGAAGCTCACGATGGAGAGGGATATTGGTGGAAATCCCGTCCACTACCATTTCCTGCAAGGCTCCTCCCATTCGGATCAGCGCATCCCGTCGATTCAAACCATGGGTAATCAGCTTGCCAATCATGGAGTCATAATAAGGAGGCACAATGTAGTTGTTGTAAACGTGTGAATCCACCCGAACCCCGGGACCGCCGGCAATATGATAATTTGTGATTTGACCAGGTGAAGGCCGAAAGCTATATGGGTCTTCGGCATTGATACGGCATTCCACCGCATGCCCGGTCCAGCGGATCTCTTCTTGCCGATAGCGTAGTGGTTGCCCGTCTGCAATCCGCAGTTGTTCTTGCAGGAGATCAATACCAGTGATCATTTCGGTGATCGGGTGCTCCACTTGAATCCGGGTATTGACCTCAATGAAATAAAACTCGCCCTC
This sequence comes from Candidatus Poriferihabitaceae bacterium, assembly GCA_965221795.1. Taxonomy (GTDB): domain Bacteria; phylum Pseudomonadota; class Gammaproteobacteria; order Arenicellales; family Poriferihabitantaceae; genus VYFG01. The sequence continues at coordinate 3,368,474 of OZ244914.1, read as the reverse complement.
TTCATACAGAAACTCAAATGTACCCGCTCCCCGGTAATTCAGCCGTCGACAGGCCTCGGTGCAAAGCTTACCGATCCGTTCGCGTTGGGCATCCGTAATCCCCGGTGCCGGAGCCTCTTCGATAATCTTCTGGTGCCGTCGCTGCATGGAGCAGTCCCGCTCCCCCAAGTGAATGACATTACCATGGGTATCGGCCAGAACCTGGAACTCGACATGACGGGGGCGTTGCAGAAAAGACTCCAGGTAGAGCGTATCATTCCCGAAAGCCGCCTGGGCTTCCTGACGGGTCACTTGAACCGCTTCGATCAGGGATGCTGCATCCTGGCAGATGCGCAAGCCCTTGCCACCCCCACCACCCGTTGCTTTTACCATCAGCGGAAACCCGATGTCATGCGCCATTTCCAGCACCTGGTCCAGATCGTCGGGAATCGGTCCATTGGAGCCCGGGACAATCGGGATTCCGGTTTCGGCCATAGCCTGAATCGCGGCGATCTTGTCGCCCAGTGTGCGAATCGTTTGGGCATCGGGGCCGACAAAGATAAAACCACTTTGTTCTACTCTTTCGGCAAAATCAGCATTTTCCGACAGAAATCCATACCCGGGATGAATGGCATTGGCCTCCGTCACTTCGGCCGCTGCAATCACCGACGCAATGTCCAGGTAACTGGACGAAGCGGGTGATGGACCGATACATACGGATTCATCGGCCAGTCGCACATACTTCGCTTCACTGTCAGCTACTGAGTGCAGGGCAACGGTCTGAATACCGAGTTGTCGACAGGCCCGCAAAATCCGCAGTGCGATTTCGCCCCGATTGGCGATCACCAGCTTCTTGATTTTGTTCATTTGCGATCCGCACTCATTCGATCAAAAAGAGTGGCTCGCCATATTCCACCGGATCACCGTTATGTTTGTAGATATGCCGAACGACACCGCTCACTTCGGAATCCACCTGGTTAAAGGTCTTCATGGCTTCTACAATGCACAGCGTTTGCCCCATCTGTACCAAGCTGCCGACGGTCACAAACGGCTCTGCTTCCGGCGAAGGTGAGTTGTAGTAAGTGCCTACCATGGGCGATTCAATAAGGGTCCCCGGAGTGGTTTCCTCGCTGTCCTTGTCTACTTCCTGAATCTGCCCGTCTTCCTGGGGTGCTTCCGGGGGGAAAGATACGGGGGGCATCGTATGCCCGACCGGCTTTTCCTCCATGGAAACCATCCGGCCAGCACGGCTCAACCGAATGGTGTTCTCTCCTTCCGTGATTTCGAGTTCGATGAGTTCAGACTCTTCCAATAATTCAATGAGTTTCTTTATCTTTCTCAGATCCATTCTCTTTTTTCCTGTTGAGGGGAAGATGCAGCTTGGGCATGCAGGTATGCAGCCGCTTCTCGCAGTGCATACTCGTATCCGCGAACCCCCAATCCCGAAATGACACCAATTGCCATATCCGAAAAGTAGGAATGCCGGCGAAACGATTCGCGGCCGTACACATTCGACAAATGCACCTCAATAAAAGGGATTCCTACGGCTGTCAGCGCATCGCGTACGGCAACGCTGGTATGGGTAAACGCAGCTGGGTTGAGGACAATAAACCGAACCCCCTCTTCCGGTGCCTGCTGGACCCAATTCACCAGCTCATGCTCCGCATTGGTTTGCCGGCATTCGATTCGCATCGCATCCATCTCCGACCCTGACGCCGCCTGGGCGAACAGTGTACGGCCCAACGACATCAATCCGGCATTGAGTTCTTCCAGGGTATGATGGCCATAATAATGGGGCTCCCGGGTCCCGAGAAGATTCAGGTTGGGACCATGCAGAACAAGGATGCAGGGATCAGCAGACATCGAAAGGAACCCGGTTGCAATAAAACCGGATTATGACAATTCCTGATTTTCCTGTCCAGTTCGAGACAATTCAAGGAATATTACGGTAAGTTAATCACAAAGCATCTTTCCGGGCCGAAGAAATCCGACACCGGCGAGTAGGCGACCACCCTTTCTCTTCAATCTGACCCGGGACCTGCTGGACCGGAATATCCGCCGATACCAAATCCGATAATGACCATGCGAATGCCATCTCTCATTCGATTTCCAGAACAGGAAGCGCCGTGGTGTACTTCATTTGTTCCATGGCAAACATGGAGGTCATATCCGTGAGGTCGATTTTCCCGATAATGCTTTTGTACAGTGCATCATAGGCAGGGATATCGGGTACCACGATCCGGAGCAGGTAATCTACCTCACCACTCATGCGGTAAATCTCTACGATTTCCGGGAATGAGGACATCACCTCAGCGAACCGTTGGCTCCACTCGGCATTATGCTTGTCCGTCTTGATCGCCAGGAAGACCGTGATTCCCCGGTCTACCTTGCTGGGGTCCAGCAAAGCCACCCGGGACCGGATAACGCCGATTTCTTCCATGCGCTGGATGCGCTTCCAACAGGGTGTAGAAGAAAGGTGGATCTTTTCCGCCAGCTCCTTGATGGTGATGCTGGCATCGTGTTGCAGGTAATGAAGGATCTTTCGATCGACCAGATCCAGTGTGATTTTTTCCTTTCGAGGCATGCGAAATCCAAAATAAAGATGATTTTACTACACGAATCGACAAATGGGGATTTATCGCTTCTCGGTAGTGCCTCAGTTTGAAAATATAATTTGCCTTCGAACCGCATATCCGATACCATGGGGCTACCCTACAGTTGGAGGATCCAAACCATGACCATCACTTTATCCCCCCCCCCCCCCCCCCCCGTCAATTAATCGCACTGATCGCCATTGCGCTGGCGGCTTTGACTCTGGCCGCCGGAACGGCGGAAGCCCGTTGCACGCTCAGCGATGTCAAGATGACCAAGTCCTTCCCCAGTGGGAATCCAGGTCGATTCACCCCCAATGACCAAGTCATCATCCGTTTCACACTGCCCGCCGACTGCCCGGTCGCCAATCCCCCGCTGGAAGTTTGCGTCGTGGTCTGGGACAACAGCCCATGCGATCGGGACGTTGACCTCTCTAATCAATGCGATGGGAATTATGTGGGGGCCGCCGGAGTCAACACGACAGGAGGGTGGAGCAAGAACAGACGGACCGAATTCTGCCGTTCGGATCTGCTTGTCGAACCAGTTCCTGGAGTCGTGAACAACTTTGTTAGTATGCTGATCTCGACTGCTTACGGGGACGTTGTGAAATCAAGAAACCAAAATCGGCAGAGCCATCTCTCCTTGATCATGTACGAGCCGGCCCGAGCCCTGGTCATCCCGATCACAAATGATTGACCCTGAACGCATGACCGGATGACGAAAACAGGGGACGCGGACCGCGGCCCGACCGATACATTCGAGGGACGGTCCTCAGGCCGCTTTTCCCAGTCGCATTCGATGATTTGCAAACTGACCCTCCGTTCTCTTTACTCGGATCTCCTGTGCATTTCTTGTCCGCAGGCCTGATCACTGGCCATCAGTTGCAACATGGCTTCCACAATCTGCCGGAATCGTGGATCGGATGGCTGACCATATACCAACCACTCTATCAACTGGGTATCTTCCGACTCCAGGAATTCGACAAACCGCTTTCGCCCCCCGGACTCCAGATATGGATAGACTCGCTCCGCGTACGCATGCAACACCAGATCCAGCTCCTTGGTCCCCCGACGGCAGCGCCACAGGATGTGCTTGTCCCTGATCACATGAAAACCCTCCTTGACCAAGCGCTTATCGGGTCCGTCGGTTCAAAGAGCCCCAGAAGGCGTTACTTCCTGCTCACGATCGTTTTCTTGATTTCTGCAATGGCCTTGGCGGGGTTCAGTCCCTTGGGACAGGTATTGGTACAATTCATGATGGTATGACAGCGGTAGAGCTTGAACGAATCATCCAACTCGTCCAGGCGCTCACCAGTTGCATCATCCCGACTGTCGGCGATCCAGCGGTACGCCTGTAGCAATGCTGCCGGGCCCAGATATCGGTCGCTGTTCCACCAGTAACTGGGGCAGCTGGTGGAGCAACTCGCACACAAAATACATTCGTATAAACCATCCAGCCGGGCTCGTTCTTCTTCCGATTGCAATCTTTCCCGATCCGGTGCCGCACTGTCTGCCTGCAACCACGGCTTGATAGAGGCATACTGCGCATAAAAATTGCTGAGATCGGGAACCAGGTCCTTGATCACTGACATATGTGGCAAGGGATATATTCGAATATCGCCCTGGATTTCCTCGCAAGCGCGGGTGCAGGCCAAGGTATTGACTCCGTCAATATTCATCGCACACGACCCACAGATCCCCTCTCGACAGGACCGGCGGAAGGTCAGCGTGGAATCCATATGGTTCTTGATGCGGAACAGGACATCCAACACCATCGGACCACAGGAATCCATATCTACCTCGAAAGTGTCAACGCGGGGATTTTCGCCGCTGTCCGGATCCCAACGATAGACTTTGACCGTGCGCAAACGAACTGCAGTCGCATCCCGCTGATGTTTGCCCTTCTTGATTTTCGAGTTTGCTGGTAAGGAGAATTCAGCCATCAGATCGTCTGCATGTACCGGGTTGGTCCTATGGGTCAATATACCCTTTTCTTCGGTTCGATGTACTCGACCTCGTCGGTGAGCGTCCAATTGTGCACTGGCCGATAATCAATCATCGGCTGCCCTCGAAGTTCTTCCAGCCAAGTCAAGGTATGTTTCATCCAATGCTCATCATCTCGTTCCGGATAATCTTCACGGGCATGGGCACCGCGACTCTCGGTACGATTTTCCGCCGCATAAATGGACACTTTCGATTGCAATAACAGGTTTTCTAATTCCAGGGTTTCCACCAAGTCCGTGTTCCATATCAGTGATCGATCCTGGACCGTAACCGCATCAAACTGCTTGCAGAGGGTGTCCAGGTGTTCGATGCCCTCCCGCATCACCTCACCGGTCCGAAATACTGCGCAATAGTTTTGCATCAACTTTTGCATCTCAAGTCGAATTTCCGCAGTTGGGACGTCCCCACTGGAATGCCGAATACGATCAAACCGACTCAAGATTTCCTCACCTGCTCCGGGCTTGAGGCGCACCCGACCCGAGCCCGGCGCGATGACATCCCGCGCCCGATGGGCCGCTGCACGGCCGAACACCACGATGTCCAGTAACGAATTCGACCCTAGGCGATTGGCACCATGTACCGATACGCAGGCCGCCTCCCCAATAGCCATCAGCCCGGGGATGGTGTGTTCCGGGTCGCCATCCTGTAAAGTGACCACCTCACCGTGGATATTGGTCTGAATTCCGCCCATGTTGTAGTGTACAGTAGGGATAACGGGTATCGGTTCTCGGGTTACATCCACGCCCGCAAAGATGCGGGCCGATTCGGAAATCCCCGGCAAGCGCTCGGCCAATACCTCCGGGCCCAGATGTTCCAAATGAAGATGGATATGATCTGCTTCGGCCCCCACACCCAATCCAGACCGTATTTCCAACGTCATGGAACGACTCACAACATCCCTTGAGGCCAGGTCTTTTGCATTTGGGGCATATCGCTCCATAAAACGCTCACCTTGGGAGTTGGTCAAGTAACCTCCTTCTCCTCTCGCTCCTTCGGTAATCAGACAGCCGGAGCCATAAATCCCGGTAGGATGGAACTGTGTAAACTCCATATCCTGCAAGGGCAATCCCGCACGCAAGACCATTCCTCCACCATCTCCGGTGCAGCTATGGGCAGATGTCGCGGAAAAATACGCCCGGCCATATCCGCCGGTTGCCAGCACGACCAGCTTGGCGGCAAACCGATGCAATTCTCCCTGTTCCAGATCCCAGGCCAGCACCCCTCGACATTCCCCATCCTCCATGATCAGGTCAATCGCAAAATATTCCACAAAAAATTCTGCCTTGTGCTTCAGGGACTGTTGATACAGCGTATGCAGAATGGCATGGCCGGTTCGGTCTGCCGCCGCACAGGTTCTTTGTGCCTGGCCTTCGCCAAAATGCGTGGTCATTCCACCGAATGCGCGTTGATAGATTTTGCCATTGGGGGTGCGTGAGAAAGGCACCCCGTAATGCTCCAACTCAATTACCGCATCCGGGGCCTCGCGACACATGTATTCAATCGCATCCTGATCTCCAAGCCAATCCGAACCCTTGACGGTATCGTACATGTGCCACCGCCAGTCGTCTTCTCCATTGTTGCTCAAAGCCGCACTCATTCCTCCCTGAGCGGCCACTGTATGGCTACGCGTCGGAAACAGTTTCGTGATGCAAGCTGTACTCAAACCTTCCATAGCCATGCCGAAAGTCGCACGCAAGCCAGCCCCGCCAGCGCCCACCACCACCACATCATACTGGTGATCTGTTATGGGATATGCTTCTGACACGATTGAACCGGGATTGGGTCGGAGAGGGATTCAGAGCATTTGGAATGCATCCATGGCAACCACTACAGGGCCACACGCAAGATCGCAAACACCCCAGCCAGACCCAGCAATAGAGCCATCCCCTTGACGGCAATCACCAAAATCAGTTTCAGCGACTCCATATGGATATAGTCTTCAATCACCACTTGCACACCCAACTGAGCATGGTACACCATAAAACCGAGCAACAGAACCAACATCAGTGCCACAAAAGGATTGGAAATCCAGTTCACTACTTCGGGGTAACTGCCACCCACATGTCCGATGATGGAAAAGACAAACCAAATCGTCAGGGGAATCAATGCAATGGCACTCAAACGCTGGGCTTTCCAGTGATGAGAGCCCTCGCCGGAAGCCCCCAGGCCTTTTACCCGGGCGAGTGGATGGCGCAAACTCATAACAGCCACGCCAGGGCAGTGAGCACCAAGGTCGCACCGATCACCAGCTTTCCCGCTAGATAAGCTTGACGGATTTCCAAGGCAATTCCGGCATCCCAAACCAGGTGACGAATACCATTGCTCAAATGATAGAACATGCATAGGGACCAGATGAACAACAACATCTTGCCCCAAAAACTGTTGAAGAAGGTTTGGGCAGTGGCATAGCTTTCCGGTCCTGACATCACGGCCCAAAACCACCAAATCACCAGTAGAACTCCGACCGAAAGAATGAGTCCACTCCCTCGGTGCATGATGGACAATATACTGGTCATCTGGGGTCGATAGACCTGCAGATGAGGCGACAATGGTCGCGGATGAGAAGTCAAAATGCTTCTCCGATTATCGTACCGTTATACCCCATCGCAACAATTATTGCTCAAATGATAACCGCCAACTTTCACCATGTTCAACATCATCTCTGGCACCACTGCACTAGGTACCCACCTGGAATAAAATCGTTGCATCCGTACTAAAAATCAATACACCGACCGTTCTTTTCCCAATCCCCATAACGAGTGGGGCTCAACCCGGGTTCGATACATGTTGTAGATCCGGTATGGTCCGACGACACCGAACTATCTGGACAATGGTCATCTTTTGGGATGTCATTTGCAACCACACCCGATACGGACTCAGGGTCGTTGCCTTGGTGGGTTCCCTGTGTCGGATCTACTGGAACCGTTTTCGGTACGTTGTTTTTGCGCTTGGTCAACTCAGTCCTGCGGGTATCGGCCCGATTATCTAGCGATCATATTACCGGGGATTATATCCCTTTACATTGCCACCAACCCATTTTGTGTCCATCTTACGTCTCCCATACCAGCCGCTGTTGCTACCTAACCCGACCGATGTGCCCCATTCGCAGAAGTCAGGTATCGTGGCAGACTTGATCACTCGGCCACGGATCATCGCCTGAATAGCCACTGCCCTTGATGCAGGGCCATTTCACGCGACCCGGTTCGACTACCTCCACGGGCAGAAATGCCCGACCCGGACCGTCACCGTAGCCCCCCCCCCCCCCCCCCCCGGGCCGCACCATCCCAACCAGCGCCACCGCTACCGCGGACCGGGACCCATCGCCTACTTCCGCTTCCTCACCTCGCTGAAGCCCGACGCCGATCACATTGAGGAACTGGTGCGGTGCAGACGCACCCGCTGGCAGATCAAGAACGAGACCTGCAACCGGCTCAAGAACCAAGGCTACCATGTCGAGCACCACTTCGGACACGACCAGAACGGCCGGTCCAATGTGCTGCTGGCCCTCAACCTCATCACCTTCCACAATGCCTACGATCAGGTTTGCGAACACTGGCAGCGAGCCCGCAACCGGTTCGGCCGGAGAATCCGCTTCTTCCTCACCCTCGACACCCTCACCGCCTGGCAGTTCTTCAATCGCTGGCATTCCCTGCTCACCCAGATCGTCTGCCCGCACCTGCGCAACGCCCAAGGACCCTGAACCCCTGCCGACGCGCCGCCAGGAAGCGGCCAGCAACGCATGCTCCTGAAACCTCCGAATTGAAATGAATGTAGAATCGGAAATCCAAAATTAGAATTGCTGACTTCGGAGCATGGGCATTCACTGCTCCATGCCGCCTAACCAGGCAAGGTAGAGCGATGGGATAAACCCTTCCCCACTCTCCCATCTCTTCCTCGCCAGCATGCGGTGATCTCGAATTCCCATCGCATGCTCCAGAGGTTCCCCGTGGCTCTCCCACTGAATTGTCTTCTCCCGAATGGTTGGTTAATTTTGGACAGTTCGCAAATGATACTAATGATCCGTGACGAGGGCTGACTGAGCCAGACGTACGAGTCGGACGAACTCGTTCCGGTAGCCGAAGGGATCGTCCCCACGTGCGCCCTGCGCCAGTGCGATGATATCGTCGTAACTGTATTCGCCGGTGTACCGTCCCCCACGCAGGAGTTCGCCGAAGGCGGCAACGGCAACGGCGAAACGCACATCGTGGGGAGCATCGTCCAGAGTTCCGAACTCATCGGCGAAGGTCACCGATCGTGTGATCGGAGTACTCTTTTGGGCATCGGGCTGCTTGTAGCGGATTTTCAGGGAAGCGAGCTCGTCATTGAAGTCGATACCCGGCTCTGCCCTTTGATGCTGATAACGAAGGGGTGGAATCAGACCCCCGTCCACATCCGTCAGGATCACTTCGTAAATGGCGGTGACTGTATGCCCCGCACCGATTTCTCCGGCATCGACCTTGTCGTTACGGAAATCCTCCCGTGCGAGCATGCGGGTCTCGTAGCCGATCAGTCGATACTCCCGAACCACCGCAGGGTTGAACTCCACTTGGATCTTCACGTCCTTCGCGATGGTCACGAGTGTCGAGGTCACTTCCTCAAGCAGCACCTTGCGGGCCTCGGACAGTGAATCGATATAGGCGGCATTGCCGTTGCCGTTCTGGGCAAGGTGTTGCATCAGGTCGTCGTTGTAGTTGCCCATCCCAAAGCCGAGCACCGACAGGGAGACTCCACTTGTGCGCTGGCGCGAGATAAAGTCCTCCAATTCCCCGACGTCGGTCATGCCCACGTTGAAATCTCCATCGGTAGCGAGAATCACTCGGTTGATGCCATCCTTGATCAGGTGCTGCCCAGCCAGGCGATAGGCCAGGCGGATGCCCTCTTCTCCTGCGGTGGAGCCGCCGGCACCGAGACGCTCCAAGCTGGCCAGAATCGTTTCCCGGTCCGAGACCAGGGTCGGCTCCAGCACCACACCGGCCGACCCGGCATATGTCACGATCGCGACCCGGTCGTCCGGGGCCAGCGCAGTCAGCAAGAGTTTGAAAGAACGGATTAGCAAGGGAAGCTTGTCCGGCTCGTCCATGGACCCTGAAGTGTCGATCAGGAATACCAGATTCGTGCGGGGCGCGGTACTCCGGTCAAGCTCGTATCCCTTGATCCCGATGTGTATCAGCCGAGCCGATTCGTTCCACGGTGCCGGCACCAGGGAGACCTGCGTCGCGAACGGCGGGTCCCTCGTCTCGGGCGGAGCATAATCGTAAGCGAAGTAGTTGATAAGTTCCTCAGTCCGTACTGCATCCCGGTCCCAAGGCAGACCGCCATAATTCAGCGAGGCCCTGAGGAAAGCGTATGAGGCGGTATCCACGTCGATTGAGAAGGTCGATACCGGCTCATCAGCGACTACCTTCACGGGGTTGGGGGAGAACTCCGTGAAGCGATCCCCCTCCCGATCATGGGAATAGTAGGTTTCGGCCGACCGACTCTCCGTCAGAAGTATTTGTCGAAGTCGCCCGTCCGCCATGGATGACGCCTGAATGGCACTCTCCTTCATCTGCATCGCTACAATGGGCTCCACTGCAGTCCCAGTTTCACCCCCGGCCTGTCGTTCCTGAGTTACAGCCGCTAGCGGAGGTGGGGAAGATCGGTACGGCAGGTTCTGAGTCACCAGGACCTGATAGATGATCAGTCCAGTAACCGCCAGAGCGGCAGCACTGCCGGCAAATGCGAGTGATGGGCATGACATGGGCATGACAAGTCTCCGTATCTGTTGAGTGAATGCGCCAGACTTCGGCGCTCTACTCCTATGACGCTCTTCGTCGCCGATTCCTTGGAGGTGACGGCTGAACGCGGCCTTCGCCGCGGAGATTGTCCGCTCGCGCACCGGCACCGGGGCCTGCGGGGCCTTCGCCCGAAGCGCTGACTCAAGTTTCTCAAGTTCATCACTCATCAAGCTGTTTCCTCCTCTTTGACCAGGGCGTGAAGCCGCTTGCGTACCTCATGCATCCGCCATGACACCGTAGACTCCGAGATGCCGAGTACCTCGCCTGCCTCTGAGTGGCGCAGTCCTTCCCCGAGTACCAGGAACACGGTAGTCCGCTGCTCTTCCGACAATCGGCCCAAGGCCTGGCGCAGCCAGACCGACTCGAACGGACTGGCACCCCAGTCGACCCAAGCGAGGGAGTCATGTTCGGCATAGTTCCGCTCACCTCGTTGCCGCGCGGTTTCATGACGCAAGGCATCCCGGGCGGCATTGACCACTACCCGGTAGAGCCACGTGGTGAACCGGCTCTCTCCACGGTAGGAGGCAAGCTTGGCCGGCAACGCTACACAGATTTCCTGGGCGAGGTCTGCCGCCTTGTCCCCTTCCCCGAGCATGCGGATGCCGATCCGGTAGATGCGGTCATAGTGGCGTTCAAGCAGCGCCGCGAACGCATCCGAATCGCCCGCGGCGGCCTTGCGGGCTAATGAACGGTCGGCGCTGTCATCCATGTGGACACATTATCGATTTTCCAGCGGCAATTTGCCTGTTTGACGCATGCCGCGCCGGAATCCTTGGGTTGCTGATATCAAATACTCCAGGTCCGCGGGGACAGTTTCCCGGGGAATTTCCATTGTACTGCCATGCCCGATTATTTCTCACAATGTGATCTGGGCAAGTACACCACCTACGATAGCACCTAGCCGAATCCCCCCCCCCCCCCCCCCCCCTGTTTTCCATACTGAATCGGACAACTTCCGGGGCTAGGCTCCCGCGAAGAATGCCGCTTTACAGCATGGTTTACCTTTACGCGAGGACTGGGGCATATAGGACGGAATCATTGGGATTCTCATGTCTGCAGGCATGTGATAGCCAGCGCAGGCATTGTTGCAAAGCAGTTCCAAGTGAAAATGGAGTGAATAATGACAGTCGCCGCGGCCATGTTGGCGTCAGACTGGTTCGCCCACCCTACTATTGCGCAGGCACCTTATGAAGACTTTCTGCCGGAAGGTTGCTATATCCCTGCAAGGGTTCGGACTTCTGCATCATCTGGGGTGAAACGAAATGTAACGGCATTCTTCGCTATTGGCTGGAGGTCGGGAGTCGAGCAGGGGAACTTCGTGCGATCTACGCGTATGGGAAGTCACCCGAATGGAACATACGCTTCCCAGTTGGCTGAGTGTCGAGACGCGAACCAAGGGCAATACGCTCTGGATGACCTTAGCCAATCGGAATCAGATCAAATGCCGACTGAAAGATGGACCACTGCATAGAGATTATTCGGGAGACACCTTCACCATCTTGATCTCATAGATCGCCCGCCCCGATCGTTTCTCCCTGATCGAATCAGCAGCCCGGTTCAGAAGGTCCGAGACATTCCAATCATGACACTGTCATTGATGTATTCATTGACCAGAATGTTGGAACGGTTCTCCTCCCGGGAAAAACCGATATAGGGAGCGAATCCACGGTATTGCAGCCGGCGGTGAAAGAGGTTCACGGACCACTGCACCAGCCGATCACGGCGCACCTTTCGAAACAGTGGATCTGCCGCGGCGTGGCGGCGCCGTTGAAAGGAAATCCCGGGTGAGACCGAAAGACCGCCTTCGAACGCATGCGAAACGGACAGGACAAAGCCGGCGATTCGATGTTGCTGATGCGGATTCTGGGCATCATTCTCTGTCAGGTCAATTTCCAGCCGGGAACTCGTGCTGGTGCTGAACGCATAATCCAGACCGGTGCGCAGACGCAGAGTCCAGCCATCCAAACCTACCTGCGACGTATGTTTCAGGTGTTCGGCACTGATCGAAAAGTCCGCTCCGATCTTCGGCGAGAGCGCCTTACGTCCGCGGGTCCATGGACCGAGTCCGAGACTGTAGCGTTCGCCGCCAAGCCACCGCTGACGGTAGCGGATACCGCCTGACACATTACCATGATCGAACAGCCGTGTGACTCCGAAATCTCCCCACACCGCAATGTCGTTCCAATCGTCGTTGCGGAAGAACTTCCCGGCAGCGGAACCCGCTACTACTCCGCGCAGGTCCTCTCCGATCACAGGGGAATACTGAACCCCGGTGTTGATCAACAGGCCGGTACCGGAAGCCGCCCGTGCATCTTCACCGAGCCGAAAAGGAACGCCGCCGATGCGGATATCCCTACTGCTCGTGCGCTTTGCCGGGTTGCTCTCCGGAAGAACGGAAAACGACAGCGAGGCCGACCAGCGTTTGCGGGCATCGATATGGTCGAGCCACGACTCCACTGCATCCTGGACCGAGGTGGGGAGACGGTCGGCGAGGGAAGCCCGGAAATGTAACCTGGCTTTCCCGTCTCGTCCCATGGCGTGATAGGCCCGAGCCAATTCCAACCGGACCCGGGTCAGGCCCGGCTGGCGAGCCAGGATGGCCTCGAACCGTTGTGCCGCGGATTCATATACCCCCAGTTGGAATTCGGCAATCCCGAGCAGGAAAAGCTGTTGGATTTTTTCCTCTTCACCGCCGGGTTTCAGTCCCATGAGAATCTCCCTGGCCTCGTTCCATTGACGGGCTTGCATAAATGCCTTAGCGACTTGGACCGCCGGGAGCCGAAAAACCTGCGGCAACCCGGATGCATCGGGGGGGCCATCCGTCATGGCAACGGAAACCGGAAATAGCGTCAGTATGAGGCAGCAAGCCCGGAAGAACCGCGACGGCCTGATGGGGGTCGTCGCGGTCCGGGTCCGTAGACGCGCCATCCTGGCAGGGATTTACGGAAAGTCCGGGGCTGCTACTGGTCCTCTCTGCCGGTCCCGAACCAGCCGCTCATGATCCGGTTGGACGAAGGATTGGCGGCATTGAATACCCCGGCGGCCTCTTCGGCAGAGGGGCCGAAGAATGCTCCGGTGACGTTACCGCTACGGTATCCTGTCAGATACCCGGTGCCGGTAAGATCGCTGGCCGTGAAGCCACCCGCCGCATTGACCGCGGCGCTGAAGCTGGCACCGCCCATCGCCGGCGTACGGGTCCCGGAAGAACCTGTCCGCCTCTCCAGACCATCAAATGAACCGGTCAGCGTCGACGCGCCGAAGTCTGCGTTCAGCCTTACGTCGCCATATATGCCGGATTGCACAAGGGATTCCAGTGCCTGATCAGATCGTAACTCCCAGGCAAACAGGCGGCCCTCATAGATCGCGGTGCCGGAAGACGGGATGGCGGACGCCAGCGTCCGGTTGCCATGGACAAGGTGCCGATTGGCTATGACCATCGCGCTGTCTTCTGGATTTTCCCTGTCCTCGAAAGCCCAGCCCTTGACATCGAAATGGTCGAATTCGGGATCGCCCGCGAAACGCCAGTGCGTAGCTGACCAGAACCAGGCCCGATCGTTATCCATGTCCCGGGTATAGTATCCGTCGCTCATCGACCCATAATCCTCCCGGTCGCGCAGTTCCACCGTCCTGCCGTCCACATGGATACGCCAGCCGCCGTCGGTCCGCTCCACCGTCGTCATGCTGGCTTCCTCCAGAAGTTCCGTGGTGTTGGTCTCATAGTTCCGGGAAATACCGTAAGCCATGGCGGCGCTGCCCAAAGGGCGGGAGGGGCCGAACCGCGATGCCGATACATAGCCATACAGGTTGAGGTCATTGTCGTCACCATCCAGATTCCGGGAGGCGCTGACCGCGCCGCCGAGTTCCTCGGCGTTCGGGCCGAAGAATCGGCCGACGACCTCGCCCACCAGACCGCGAATGCTTTCATTGTCCGGGACCGAAGAGTCGCTGTCCATACCGATCAGGGTTGCGGTGAACTGGCCCTCTTTGTTGATCTCTCCGTCGGTGATGCGAAAACGGCTGGTCGGCCATGGCACACGGTCGCTGTTCCCCTGACCGGGTTGGGTGCCCCGGACCGAGACTATCTCCCCGTCCAGCGAACTCATGTCGAAATTCGCTACAATCTGCATCGAAGCAATAAATCGCTGGCGGTGGTCGCTCGAAGCGGAATTCTGCCGGTATGTATCCGCCCGGAACCATCCATTGTAAATCGCTTCTCCCCGGGAAGGCATGGCAGCCGCCGGCGTTTCTATGCCGAACACGAACATTTGCCGGTGACTGATGTTCTGTTCCTCGGTAATGGTTCCTCCTGTAGTAAAATGTCCCACACTGGAATATTCCCTGTCAGTGGTGAGGTCCAGGGGGCCGCCGCCCTCTGCCGGGCTGAACATCGTCCAGAATTCATAATCAATCGCCTCTTCCCCTTCACCGATAGTCCGTTCACAGCTATCCTCGCCGCAGTGCTCCGGCAGGAACGAGACGGTTCTCATGGCTTCGTCGATGTGATAGGTGATGTCGTAACCGCCACCGGCATTCCTACGGATGGAGGAAACCGATAACTCCGTATCATCACTATCCGGTATTGATGTGTTGTTGGCAGTGATATTCCTCTGGACGGATGCGGAGATTGCATCGAAGGAATGTTCCACGGCGGTGGCAGAAGAATAGATGTCGGCGAGCGTGGGAACTGGTTCGTCGGCTGGGGGCATTCCGCTTTTGTTGTCGTCGCCATTGCCACTGCTGCCGCCGCCTCCGCCCCCGCCACAGGCAGCCAGCAGCAAACCGAGAGTCAAGGGAACCAGGACCAGCCTGAGGATATTCATTGGACCATACGGGTGTTTCATCATCTCATCTCCCATGGGTTCTGATATTTCGATCTAACAGAACCAAACCCGCCGCCACGGCTCCTCTATGGGTAATCCGATCAACCAGCAGAGACAACCGTTTCCCGCGTTCCCGGTGGCTCCTCCAGCGCACTTGACATCGTTCCCGGCGGCCAATATAGTGCGGCTTCACGGTCCGGCGTAGATGGCCGTGTGGCGGCGCAACCGACAAGGTGCCCCTCCGGCGAAACCACGGAGTTCATCGTTTTGGCTCCGTTAGATCGAATTAATGGAGACCTTGCCGTCTCTTTATGCAGTATCCGGGCTCAATCGGATCTCTTGTTCAATACGAGCCTCATCGGCCTACTTTTGCAATTGCAACCGATGAAGGGGATAGCTCCCCCGCGCAATCTCCGATTTGCGACGGCCATTCTGGTGTAACGGTAGGGTCAGATGTAGTGAAACCTGCCAATCATTCTCTCCTTCGGCAGCTCTCATCGCCCTGCACTGCTCTTCCAGGATGCTGTTGGCTGAGTCCAGCGAAGTCAAGTTCGGACTCCAATCAAGTATTTACGGCCCGATTGGAGCGATCGTTCCATAGCCGCAGCCTCTGCTGCGATATGTTGTAGTTCCGGTGCGTTGACCAATCCTTCCGCCACAACGGAAAGGTACAATTTTTGGGTGTGTTCCACATCAGAGCAATGCTTTCCACCGCTTCGGTCACCCACGTTTCCTCGGACCCATGCTACCGATGATCACGAGCAGTCTACAATGGAGAGGCCTTCTCAGACTTGGGGAAGTTTTCCCGAGCATCATCGTTAGGTACCATGGCAACTGCAATTGAGGCTTGAGATTTTCTATTCTTCCCGCCATCATAGACCGGATGAAAACAGCCTCTGACACCTTGCCTATTTACCCTCTTTCGGACATATGCAGTCGATCTGACCTGCCGTCCGGGATCGTCTTGCTCAGGCACCTCAAATGCATCCGGATCGCAGGAGAAGACGCCGAAAGTTTTCTGCAGAGCCAATTCAGTAGCGATGTAGTCTCCCTCTCAGCGGGAGAACAGCAGCTCGGAGCCTATTGCAACCCCAAAGGTCGTGCGCTCGCTATCTACCGACTACTGCGAGACGCTACCGGATTCCATATGGTGCTGCCGGATGACCTCATAGAAGCCATTGCCAAACGATTGCAACTGTATCGCATGCGTGCCCAGGTCGATATCCGGGTGGAAGACAAAAATTGTCTGGTTGGCCATATCGGTGAATCCCCAGAATGTCCCAATGTCTGGAAATTGGACGGCCAGCGTTACCTGGAAATCCGGAGTGAGGGATATTCAGAGTATGACGCCTTGGACGATGAGTCACCCATCTTGCCCGAGGAGTTCTGGAAATTGGCTGCCATTCTGTCAGGAGACCCACAGGTGTACACCCAGACCACCGAGCAGTTTATACCACAACAGGTCAATCTCGACTTGATTGGAGGAGTCAGTTTCCGAAAGGGATGCTACCCGGGACAGGAAATCATCGCCCGCGTGCGATATCTCGGCAAAATCAAGCAACGGATGAGGATCGCCCAGATAGAAAATGCCGAGATAACCGTAGCTCCCGGCGATTCCCTGTATTCTGGCACCGGAGAGAGTCAGAAAATCGGCACGGTAGTGGATGCCGTCAGGTTACAAAAAACCCTGTGGCTCTCGGCCATTACGCCGACGGAAATCCCGGACACGAGTGCACCCTGCCTTGACACCCAAAAAACCCAGCGATTGACTTTCCTGACACTCCCCTATTCCGTACACCCCAATGATCCTTGACGAGATTGGGCCTGTTCGAGGTTTAGGTCAGGATAAACCCCAGTACGGTGATCACCAAGACAGCGGACCCCAAGACAAAACCGACCATCCACTGCAGGTTTGACTTGTCCTGCTTGGCCATGTCGGTCTTCCAGTTGGCCATATCGGTTTTCCAGTTAGCCATCTGTTCCGCCAGTCTGGCGATGTCAGTTTTGTACTCTTGCTTATGGGTTTCCATGGTTTGCTGCAGCACGGCGACCTCTTTCGCCAGTTCATGGATTGGTTGATTGTGATTGTCATTTCCTGCCATCATTCTATTCTATCTGAATCGAAACTTTCAAGTTGAATAGTAATTCGGTAGTGCCTCAGTTTGAAAATTGCCGAAATACCCAGTGTGGACAAGGCAGCCCAGAGACCGCCCGACGCGGGTCAGTCATTATCCAGGATGGGAATCCGCAAGACTTGGTACGGGTTGTGCATGTGTATGATGAGATAGTTCTCTCGATCCGCCTTGACGCTGTCATCCTGAACGCTGAACAGGAAATTGAGTTCGCGTTGGATTGTTCCAGGGTCTGTAAGGAATCTCGTATTGCAGACCGTCGGGCCGCCGACTCGCCCCCACCCGCCGGATGCCAGAAACCCCGCGCTGCCACGGATGGACCCGTCACAACTGCCTGCCGGCGCGTCTGGGGGCAGGCGGTCGCATCCCACAGGTCGACGCAGGCCATCAGCCGCTTGGCACGGGCGGGGTATGTGGGCGGGGAAGACACGCCGATAATGGCCTGATTGGTTCCGCCACCGCCGCCTTCATGAAGAGTGAGTGTTGTTGGAAAATGCATTTTCAGCGTGGCATCCTTGAGTGTGCATTCGGTCTGGGACTAGACTGCCACCGGCGCGGTCAGGGCCACTAACGCGGCGATGATGGTTGGCAGTCTTTTGAATAGGGGGGGGGGGGGGATACTCATAATGATACCCTCATGACCGTTATTGTCATCCCATTATAGTAGATGCTGGGATTATTTTCAAACTGAGACACTACCATTTATTCGTCCTGCTTGCCTTCGAATCAAAAAACTGTTATTAATAGAGAGTTGTCGTCCCATTCAAAGAGGCCCGTCATGAAACTTTCGTTTACCCCCCCCCCCCCCCCCCCCCCCCGCTCTTTCTCAAGGCTTTCGCGGCCGTCCTGCTGACGGTTCTTGCCCTGCCGGCATCGGCACAGGTACATTCGGATGCAGTCAGAGATTCACGGGTTCTGTCGCCCATCCCCTCTTACGTCACCCAACTGAACAATCTCCTGACCGATCCGGCCCCAACAATTCACGGAAGGGTCTGGACCGGCGTGGTCCGGTACCTGGTGATCGAGGTCCTGCCCGGTCCTGCGGGCTCGACGACGACCTTCGGCGTGGGCTCTGGCTTTAAGTGCGCCCACAGTCCGGGCTCGGGGCAACCGGTCGAGTTCCACAATGCCACCGGCACCTATTCCCGCGGCCAGCCCATCGCCATCGCCTGCCCCACCTGGATGGCCCGAAAATGCTCGCGGAGAGTTACTTTCATGGGAAGAACTTTCACCGCTAATCGCGGGTACCCGGCATGCACGGGAGATACGACGCCCCTGACTGGCGAGTACGATGGGAACACCCCGCAGCAGCAGGCTGCGGATACTCCCAGCACGTACACCCCTGGCACCCCTGGCACCCCTGGCACGTACAACGCCCACCCCACTCCCACCCCGATCGCCAAGACCCCGAGCAACGGCATCTTCCGGGTGCGGATCTGGGGCAACTTTTGCTTTGCGTCAGGTGGGATCTGTCGCTCATTGAAGACTATCGACACATCGATATTGACTGACGGTCTTGTGAATCGATACGGCTATGCGGCCACCTTTCGTCCGGGCCAAAATTGCGGCCCGGAGCGCTGGCCCTCGCCGGAGATGCAGAGGGCGGGCGGTCCGGCCTATGCCGAATGGTGCGACGTCACGGTCGATGTGCGCTAGTGACTTGCGTCCGGCAACATGCATTCGAGGGGCGGCCTGCGAGCCGCCCTTTTCCCATGCAAACCTGATTTTCAAACCGAGCCACTACCCACTACCGGTAATTCAAACACCGCTTGCAAGTCGTTGACCTTGAGATTTTAAGACGAACTGCTCATACCACGACAGGTCAATCTCGACTTGATTGGAGGAGTCAGTTTCAGAAAGGGATGCCATCAGGTTACAAAACACCCTGTGGCTCTCGGCCATTACACCGACGGAAATCCCGGACACGAGTGCATCCTGCCTTGACACCCCAAAAACCCAGCGATTGACTTTCCTGACACTCCAAGGATTTTTGATGAAATTAGGGTTGCCCGATGGTTGGGTAAATGTCAGGAAATGCATCAATCTTAACTGGAGTTCGGATACTCCATCAAGACCTTACTGCCTCTTGATGCAATATTCAGGCTAGACCCACAATCCGACAAATCCCAGAAATATGGCTGCGATGGAATATTCCCGGAAACAAAGAGCCGGTCGAACCGCGAACCAACCGATGCTGAAGAATGTCTTCAGCATGATAGACGCGGTGATGTTTTGGTGATTACTCGCATCAACAGTTTGCACGATCAATCTTGGGCTCGCATCGGATCCTTGACCACGGGAATTATATCGAAAAGTAATATTCCCCTCTTGCCACTTCTGCTCCTTGGATTGCTGAAAAACATGCTTTAACGTAATCATATCCGTCTCCGACATATCATATCCCCCGTCTCAACCCCTCGACCAATTGTTTCCATCTCGCACTGCCATCTCCTCATTCATGGCAAACTTGGGGGCGACTCGTGGTCAAGTCGCGAATGAGGCGGCAGTGTTTGGCTGTTCCGTTTTCGTTTCCTGCCTTCGATGCAGGACTTGCGTATTGAGGGCGACGAAGCCACCGTCCATGACAGTTGCGTCTCAGATTGACAATAACCTGATATACCTTGCATTATGCTTTCTATTTAGGCATAATGCAAGGTATGTTGAATCGATGGATTATGCAAAGGTTACGAAAGAGTATCAGCCGAAACTCGGCTGTGGCATTACTTGGTGCCCGACAGGTCGGCAAGACCACGCTTTCCAAGGTCATCGCAAAAGACATGAACTCAACTTATCTGGATTTGGAAGACTCAGAGGAAGTTCTTCTGCTGCAGGATCCAAAAACCTATCTGAGGTCCGAGAGAGATAAGCTGGTCATACTTGACGAAATTCAGCGAGCGCCTGATTTATTTCCGATATTGCGCGGATTAATCGATTCCAATCGTCAAGAAGGTCGTGATGCAGGGCAATTTCTCATTTTAGGATCGGCGTCAATGAGCCTGCTTAAGCAGTCCTCCGAGAGTCTGGCAGGCCGCATTAGCTATATTGAAATGACTGGTCTGAATATACTGGAACTTGAATCCGATCAACAAGGCGTAAATGACCTCTGGTTCCGAGGAGGATATCCAAGAAGTTATCTAGCCCCGGACGACGAGAGTGCCATGGAGTGGCTTGAAGATCTTATACGCACCTATCTCGAACGTGATGTTCCGCAAACTGGATTCGACATATCTGCAAGGAAATTGCGCATTCTTTGGACAATGCTGGCCCACCTTCAGGGAGAAACAATAAACACGAGCAATCTGGCCTCTAATCTCGAATTGAGTCGAACTACAGTCAATCGCTACATAGAGATACTCACTAACCTGTTGCTAATACGCCGCATTGAACCATGGTATGCCAACGTCAAAAAGAGAATAGTAAAATCTCCACGCCACTATGTGCGAGACAGCGGCATTCTGCACCGCCTGCTCGGTATCGAAAATCACCGCGCACTATTGACCAATCCAATTCTCGGCAAAAGTTGGGAGGGATTTGTTGTTGAGAATATCCATTCTGTGATACCGCGTCTATCGCAAACATACTTTTACCGCACCGCAGCAGGAGCGGAAATAGATCTAGTGGTGAAAATGCCGAATGCGCAAGTTTGGGGAATCGAGATCAAATATGGCGCCGCACCCAGACTCGGCAAGCATGTAAAGCGAACATTTGAGGATATCGGTGCGACGCATAAATTTATCGTCTATGGCGGCGAAAGGGAATTTCCGATCGGTGATGATATTTGGATGATTCCTTTGTCAAAACTCATGGATAAACTGATTGCTGAACAATAATCAAATCAAGCAGCATGCAAAGCAGGGAAAATATTCGATTGCTTGCTTCATTCTACCAAACCACATAATCATGCCGACCACGATTGCGAGCGTCGCTGTATTCTACAGGTTTTCTTTGAGTATGCTGACTCTGCACCACCTTTCAGTATTGGCTCACGTGATCAGTGAGGGGTATCCGAGCATGTGCATCGTTTGTAGGTAACTGGTTACCCGACAACAGGCTTGTGCCATCCTGAAAGAGCAGACCCTTCGGGCTTGACTTTACTCATCCGATGGAATCGTTGTGCCGCCCTATGGGTGTCGGGACCGAACGAACCAGTCACAGGAGCTCGTTGTTGTAGTTCCGAGATGCAGCATGGTGATTGTGTGCGCCGGTCTTCGGATGCTTTTTCCCCGGTTGCTTTTTCGTTTCGGCAAGTCTGGCAATTCCCTACCCCGGATATCAGGATTCGATGGTATTGCCTGCACAACGCAAGGAACCGCTTGGTGGGTGCTCTGGTTTCGGGCTTCGCCATCTCCTGATGGGTCTTCACCTGTCGTTTCAATATGCGCTTTTGTCCAAGGATGCGGGGGCGAACCCACGACGAATTGAAAAACACGTTACCGATGGTTATCGCACAGGGAGTGATCACACTTTTTGTATATTTGGCATGGCGGACCCGGTGGTCGTGTGCGAGCACTCACAAATAGTCTTTAATCAGATCTATTGCTATTCAATTGACTTCATGTATAGGATCAGAGACATGTGAGACTTTTCCAGCCAAGAAGGCGAGACGGATCCGAGGCATGAAAACGGGATGATGCCCCTCTCTGCGGAGGGAGCGTAGCGACTTCCGCAGAGAGGGGGAGATCCGGCGGCAGGAGGCTGCCTTGCGAATATGCCCCCCGGCATGCGCCGGGGGGCGGGTTCGGTGATCCTTGTGGTTTACCCAAAAACCTATGGAGACGAACCAATGCAGATGATATCCCCAAGAACCCGGTCATTCCGCAGCTGGAAAGTCGCTGAAGGCCGGTCGAAGGAGGCCACTGAACGCCTCCGGAAGCTGGAGAGCTTGGAGCAGCTCCGGGCAGAAGGCTGCCGCCCGGACACCGCCCGCTCCGTGATCGGCTGGTCCCGGGCCACCTGCCATCGATGGCGCAAGCGCTATCGGCAGCGAGGCGGGCGGGGACGGGAGTCGAAAAGCCGGCGCCCGCATCGCCTCTCGACCGCCCGCTGGACCCCCGCCGACGAGGCGGCCGTGCGCAGGAGGCGCGAGAAGTCCCCCTTCTTCGGCAAGCGGCGGCTGAGGGGCATGCTGGAGCGTGACGGCCGGCACCGATCGGCATCCCCCATCGGCCGCAGCCGGAAAAAGCGGCTGAACCGCAACCGGGTCAAGCCCTGCCGGTTCTGCCGCGGCCGCGTCAAGCCCTGCCAGCGCCGGGACTTCCGCACCGGCCATGCGCAGCGCTGGACCGGCGGCGGCCGAGAGGCCGGACTCGGCCGGATGGTGCCGATCGACCACATGACGGTCTGTGGCGACGGCAGGACGCACAAGGAGTTCAGGGCCGCCGGCCCGACCGGCAAGTTGATGACGGCACGGGGATACTCGCGGGCTACCGCCGGCCATGCGAAGCGGTTCCGGGAGGCCGTCATCGAGGACCTGCCGTCCCCGCTCCAGTCGATCCAGGTCGACGGCGGCAGCGAATGCCGCGCCGGGTTCGAGGACGCCGGCGAGGCTCTCGGCATCCCGCGGTTCGTCCGGCCCCCGAAAAGCCCCCGGCTGAACGGGGTCGTGGAACGGGCGAACGACCGCTCCAGGGTCGAGTTCTGGAGCCCGTATTGCAGCGAGTTCAAGGTCCGGGAGGCGCTGGCCGACTATCAGCGCTTCTACAACTGTACGAGGCCGCACTGTGCCCTGGAAATGATGACCTCGATGGAGTCCCTTCAGCAATGCGTATAACCGAAACCCTCAGTCTCATAGGTGGTGAACCCGCACACTTCATTGAAAAAATCAACAAAATTGGGTATAATGGTCGAAAGTATGATTTTTAAAAGAAAATGAACAAATTACATAACTCGCCTCTCATCATTAAATTCGCAACCCTGTTACTGCTTGCAGTAGTGGCGTTGCCGGCAACCGCAGAGAACTATTGCGGATGGCAAAACATCAAGATGTCGGCGGCTACCACCGCTAACCCCACTGGATCGTTCAGGCAGACGATAAACGAAGGCGCGGACTTGATGGATCAATGGTTTCAATTTGAGCTGAAGGGAACTTGCGCATTTCCAGAAAAGAGAGAGAAACCAACAAGTTTAGGCCCGGAAAGAGAAACGGTATTCGGCATTGTGAGAGATACGATATTCACGCCGGTCTTTTACGACCTTGAATTCTGCTTTCAAGTGGATCAGACCGTTGGCGAAATGCTTGTAATGACCAATACGTCTGCCAATCCGGTACCAAGAATAATTGAAAATGAACAGCCAGTCTGCGCCAAATTCGACAAACTGCAGGCCAAGACTCAGAAGGTCAAGGTATATGTTCAGCCCAAGAACAACGAATGCAAAGACAGTAGATATATAAACAAGATCATCGCCTCGATGTCCAACCCTTTTGGCTATGCGTTTTTCGAGATCATCGACGATGATACAACAAGGTGTGAGTAATTCGTTCGTATTGAAAACGTCAGCACAAAAAATTCATGGTATCGTTTGATACTTGGTCACGGTGAAATCTGTGAAATTGTTTGCGATGATTGGGTGGCTGTAAGACGACTTCACCTGGAATAGGTGTTTCTACTGAGGTTTTTTCAAATTCCGTAGTTGAATTGTTAATACCCAACCCCTCAACATATGCCAACCATTCTTTTGGACCAGCTAAAGGAACAGAAGTGACTAAGCTAGATTATACTGTTTTTGTGGTCGCTTTCGTTTGTATCCTTATGTTAATATTAGATATTTATCCCTGATGGAAAACGCACTTCCTATCTTGTCTGGCGTGATTGCCCCGGGCAGCTTTGCTACCGCAAAGCTGGGCGATCATGCGCCTCATAAGGCCCCGGGGGCCAGTCCGAAGTGCAACAGCGCCGCGCCCCCGGAATGAGGGCGTAACCCGAAGGGAGGGATCGCGGCAGCGACCGAAAAATCCGCGCTTCGAGCGCTTCTTTTCGGCCTCGGATGGCAGCCATCTCGACTGCCGGCGATCCTGACAGAAGCCATCGGCCCCGTTCCCAGGAAGGGTACGGAGTGGCAAAAGCCCGCATCGAGCTTCTCCGCGAACTCCTTGCCGTGGTCGGCGGTGCCGGTGTGGACCTGGTCCCGAACCGGCCCCATGCGACGCAAGACCGCCGCCGTGACCGCGGAGGCCGTCTTTCCCTTGACACACTCCAGGAAGAGGAACTTCGAGCCTCGGTCCACCGCTGACACCGGTGCTTCGCGCCGAGGATCGGTTCGAGCGCCACGCCCGCCCGGATTGCGATCACACCCACGATCCCCGATGGCTATACTATCGACGACTTTGGTCCTTCAACAACCTATTTCAGTAGAATAGACTTCGACCCACCTGGAGACAGAGAGAGGCTAAAATTTGAAATCAGCCAAAACGACAATATGAGATGGGGTGATCTGAGCGGCGGCTGGGGTTTTGCGCCCCGGTCGTTTGGCAATGCCGATGCCAACATCAAGATTCGCCCCAGGGCGGGGGCGGTCTGCGGGCCGCCCTTTCCCCGGCCCCACTCGGTGATTTTCAAGCCGGCCCGCTACCTGCTCCCAACAAGGTCTGCACAGTCCGCATTGAAAAACCGGCTGATGATCGCATAGAATGGCGGCATGGAAGAATCCACAAGTCACGAACTGGCAAAAGATATTGCCGAGTTGAAAAAGCAGCACGCCGTGCTGGAGGAACGTATGAATACATCGTATGAACGACTGCGGGCCGACATGACCAGGCGGGATACCGACATGAAAACCGACATGGCCAGACGGGATATTGAGGCCGGGAAGCGGGAAAATCGATCACTTATCGCGATTCTCGGCGAGGTCGCAGTGGCCACCGCAATCCTGGGTGCGCTGATCGCCGGCATCCCTGCGGCGTAGAACAGGCTGCTACTGCCGGCTGCAGGCGGCACCAACTCGCTGGCTCCGGGCGCGCCCCGTTCGAATTGCGAAGGCAATATTCGTGGGATAATCGGCACTAGTTTGTCCGGCGGATGGGTCCGGGGATGTGGTAATACGGTCTGTAGTACACAATTTCTTGCGGAAAGTAACGTCCCCGGAGAGGCTATAAAGCTTGACAACTTACTTTTCAGTATTCAAGACGATAGCGTCCGGGCCGATCGGCAGAATTACCTCATTGTCGTGCTGTACGACCCGTTTCAGACTCTACGCATCCCCATCATCGACAATGATTGACATCGCAAGGGGCGGCCGTGCGTATGACGACGGCGGGCGTATTCGTGGACGCGCCGAGACCCCATCGCCCAACCCTGCAAGAAATCATTTTCAAACTGAGACACTACCCCGCCGAGTCGCGGCTTGACACCCCGCCGCCGCGGGAAGAGTTGAAGCGCCTCTACCGGCTGGAACGGCGGGGGTGACCTTCGCCGGCTTTGCAGATTTTGCTACATAATTCCCTAAATTTGCTCCGCTTCGTGATTGAATGTCACCAAACCGAATTTGATGACGGTTTGCTGATTCTTGACCAGATGCGGCTATCACTATATTTGCACCTTGGGATCGATAAGAAGTGTCATTTGTTTTAATTGGCATCACTGACCTCTCCCATGAGTGATCTTAACTGAATATTGGCCTTACCGTCCCAAGCCGGTCTTCGTATAATTTAGCAAAATCAATTAACATATAGCGTTATTCAGGCATGAGCGACTATGTTGTATCAGCGGTTGGCTCTCTATGCGAGAGATCAAATGCATCATTGTAGAAATCGCTGATTATCGTTGCAGCGAGTCGAGAGAAGCTCGGCATCTAAACGCTTGGCTTTTAGGATTTGTTTGGTTACCGGATAGCCCAGACTTATATGGACCCCCTTTCCAGTGTGAAGTGCAACACCCCCTAAGCCGCTGGCTGGTGAGGTGAAAAGCTTGCGGTGGGCCAGACGATGGTCAACAATCTCTGTTTATCACCCACGGAGGATTGTTGTCATGCTAACTGGCTACCACCACCTGACCCATGCCGAACGATGCCAGATTCACGCCCTTTTGCATAGGGGGTTGTCAAAACGGGAGATCGCCCGCGATCTGGGACGCGACCCCGGGACGATCTCGCGGGAGACGTCGCGCCACCGTGGCCTGCGGGGCTACCGGCACCAGCAGGCCGACCGCAAGGCGACGACCCGGCGCCAGGAAGCCTCTGCCGTGCCCCGGAAGATGACGCCGGAGCGCTGGGCGCTGGGCGGTGGTCGGGGACCGGCTACAGGAAGGGTGGAGCCCGGAACCGATCGCCGGCTGGGTTCGGTTGCAGGGCGAAGTCATGGCGGGGAAGGAGTGGATCTACCCGCACGTGCGGGCCGATCGGCAGGCGGGAGGGCCCTGTACCGGTGCCTGCGACGTCGGGGCAAGAAGCCGAACGGGCGCGGTGGCCGCCACGCCGGACGCGGCCACATCCCCGAACGGGTGGACATTGCGGAACGTCCGGCGGTGGTGGCGGAGAAGAGTCGGATCGGGGGCTGGGAGCTCGATACGATGATCGGCGCGAGGCACCGGGGCGCTCTGGTGTCGGCAGTGGACCGGAGCTCGAAGTTCCTGTTCCTGGAGTGGGTCGAGGGCAAGACGGCCGCCGCAGTGACCGAGGCGATCACCCGGTGCCTGGGGCCGGTCCGGGACCGGGTCCACACCTGCACGGCAGATAACGGCAAAGAGTTTGCTCGGCATCGGGAGATCGCACAGAAGCTCGATGCGGGCTGCTACTTTGCCACTCCCTACCATTCCTGGGAACGAGGCCTGAACGAGCATACCAATGGTCTGGTGCACCAGTACTTCCCGAAGGGCACCGACTTCCGCTAGGTGACTCCAGCCCAAGTGCAGGCAGTGGAGGACCGGCTCAACCGTCGACCTCGGAAGGTCCTGGGGTATCGCACCCCGGCGGAGGTCTTTGCCCGTGGGTTGGCTCCCCCCTGACGCGGCCGGCGGTCCTCCTATCGCCCCCCCCGGCACTCCGGTGACCCGCCGGAGCGGCCTCGTTCGGCCTCATGGTGCCGGTTTCGCCCTTGCATTGGTCAATGGCTTCGGTCAGGATCGCCAGCCGTCGAGATGGCTGCCATCCGAGGCCGAAAAGAAGCGCTCGCAGCGCGAATTTTTGGGTCGCCGCCGCGATCCCTCCCTTCGGGCTACGCCCTCATTCCGGGATCGCGGCGCGGTTGCACTTCGGACTGGTCCCAGGGGGGACAAAAAATACCTGAAGATCCAAAAAAACAGCACTTTTTCCCTACAAGTCAAGACCTCTGCGCCAGCAGGAACACCGAGCCTATGGGCACCTGTGAATCTCGGTGATCGCTGGTCAGGCCATTCAGGTCCTTCGCACCCGCATGACCCAGACGGGTATGACGGCAAGCTGGACAACCATCCGCAACGCCTTGCGGACCCTCCCGCGCATCACCACCACTTTCGCGCCCCGATGGCCGCTGGGTGCATGTGCGCAACACGGTGCTGCCCGAACGCCGATCAGGCCGCGATCTATCACGCGATGCAGATCGCAACCCCCGGCCCCTAATCTGCGCAAGATCATCGTCTGACCCCGCTTGAACTCGCTGATAAGCGGTCATGCAAACCTCCCAAAATCGAAGTTCGTGGTGTCATACGGTTTTTATTTTATTGGCAGTCAATGACTTACCGCATCGATTGTTAAACTTAACCCAGGTCGATATCCGGGTGGAAGACAAAAATTGTCTGGTTGGCCATATCGGTGAATCCCCAGAATGTCCCAATGTCTGGAAATTGGACGGCCAGCGTTACCTGGAAATCCGGAGTGAGGGATATTCAGAGTATGACGCCTTGGACGATGAGTCACCCATCTTGCCCGAGGAGTTCTGGAAATTGGCTGCCATTCTGTCAGGAGACCCACAGGTGTACACCCAGACCACCGAGCAGTTTATACCACAACAGGTCAATCTCGACTTGATTGGAGGAGTCAGTTTCCGAAAGGGATGCTACCCGGGACAGGAAATCATCGCCCGCGTGCGATATCTCGGCAAAATCAAGCAACGGATGAGGATCGCCCAGATAGAAAATGCCGAGATAACCGTAGCTCCCGGCGATTCCCTGTATTCTGGCACCGGAGAGAGTCAGAAAATCGGCACGGTAGTGGATGCCGTCAGGTTACAAAAAACCCTGTGGCTCTCGGCCATTACGCCGACGGAAATCCCGGACACGAGTGCACCCTGCCTTGACACCCAAAAAACCCAGCGATTGACTTTCCTGACACTCCCCTATTCCGTACACCCCAATGATCCTTGACGAGATTGGGCCTGTTCGAGGTTTAGGTCAGGATAAACCCCAGTACGGTGATCACCAAGACAGCGGACCCCAAGACAAAACCGACCATCCACTGCAGGTTTGACTTGTCCTGCTTGGCCATGTCGGTCTTCCAGTTGGCCATATCGGTTTTCCAGTTGGCCATATCGGTTTTCCAGTTAGCCATCTGTTCCGCCAGTCTGGCGATGTCAGTTTTGTACTCTTGCTTATGGGTTTCCATGGTTTGCTGCAATACGGCGACCTCTTTCGCCAGTTCATGGATTGGTTGATTGTGATTGTCATTTCCTGCCATCATTCTATTCTATCTGAATCGAAATTTTCAAGTTGAATGGTAATTCAACCATCGCTTGCAAGGCGTTGACCTTGAGATTTTAAGGCGAACCGTCAGGATATTGTGAACGCAATTTGCTATAAACATGCCCTACTTGGCGCTGGTGATTTTCGGCGGGAACCGACCCATGGAACTCACACCAGTACCACACAAGCGCATGGCGGCAAGCGGCGCGGCCTGCTTGGCCTGCTGGAGCGGTTCGACCACGCACACGAAGCCTCGGAAGCCAATGGAGAAGCCATCGAACCGCCCGGCGACTCAACAGCTTCCGCCGGGTCTTCTCTCGCCTCGACCAACTCAAATGTCCTGCTTCTCGGGTTCGTCGTCTTTGCTCTGTTCTTCAATGCGCCACGCCATGTGTAATCAGGTCCAGCTTTTCCCAACTATCCTATTCCTTAGACCAGAAAGGGGCCGGAGCTGTCTAGGGCAATTTATTCGATGATCTGGTAGAAAATCTCTTGTGGTTTGATCAGTCCCAGATTATAGCGGGCCAAGGTTTCGACCGTTTCTCCTCCCTGTTTCAGATCCAGTATTTCCGCCATCATGCGCTGATTGGTTTGCTCTTGCTGGACATTTTCCTCACGGGTATTTTCCACCGCAGCTTCCAAACTGCGGAGATCGTGGACATTCTTGTCGCCCTGCCATAGCGCATATTGCAACCCGGCCAACACAAGGAGAAGGAACACCGTCAACAGCCGTGTCCAGATTCTCTCATTCGCACCGAATTGTGTATTCATTGCAGGAAAATCAGAAGGATTCTACAAGCAACATCAAGGAGATAGATTGGTAAATACGGTTCTTCCCGGATATTGTGACTCCTCCCCCAGTATTTCGTGAATCTTCAGTAACCGGTTGTATTTCGCTACTCGCTCTGACCGGGACAAAGAACCGGTTTTGATTTGTCCAGCCGCCACCGCGACCGCCAAATCGGCAATCGTTGTGTCTTCCGTTTCCCCGGAACGATGTGAGATCGTGGCACAATATCCCGCTTCCTGTGCAATGGCAATCGCCTCCAAAGTCTCGGTCAATGTCCCAATCTGATTGACCTTGATCAAAATGGAATTACCAACCCCTAATTCAATCCCCTTTCGGAGCAGAGTTGGATTGGTCACAAACAGGTCATCGCCGGTCAATTGCACCCGACCCCCCAGCCGACGGGTCAATAGATCCCAACCTTCCCAATCATTCTCTGCCATACCATCTTCAATACTGAGAATAGGATACCGGTTCACCCACCCCTCCAGATAGCTCACGAACTGTGAAGAATCGAGGGAGGTTGCTTCAGCCCCAAGGTGATACTGGCCATCCCGGTAGAATTCGGAACTCGCCGAATCGATCCCCAAAACCACATCAGTTCCTGCAGTGTAACTGCTGGCATCAATGGCCTTCATAATCAATTCAACACCTTCCTCATTCGAGGTGCAAGCCGGTGCGAAGCCGCCCTCGTCTCCTACATTGGTAGCGTATCCTCTAGATTTCAGCACCTGTTTGAGCAAGTGAAAAATTTCGGCACCGCAGCGCAACGCTTCCGGAAAATTCTCCGGGCCCACCGGCAGTACCATGAATTCCTGGAAGTCAATCGCATTATCCGCGTGCGCCCCGCCATTGAGAATGTTCATCTGCGGCACGGGCAACATAAACCGATCATTATCCGACAGTTGCCCGATATACCGAAAAAGCGGCATGTTTCCGCCAGCAGCCGCTGCATGGGCCGAAGCCAGTGACACCCCCAGTATGGCATTGGCACCCAGGCGAGCCTTGTGGTCAGTGCCATCCATCTTGATCATCCGGTCATCAATGACAGACTGTTCCCGACAATCCGTGCCCCGAAGTGCTTCGGCGATTTCCCCGTTGATGTGGCTCACGGCGGCCATGGTGCCTTTCCCCCCATAACGCTTCGGGTTTCCATCGCGCAGCTCATGTGCTTCCAGAATGCCGGTCGATGCCCCTGAGGGGACTGATGCGGCACCAATCGCCCCACCTTCAAGAGAAACCTCTACCTGTACTGTCGGGTTGCCGCGGGAATCCAGTATTTCCCTCGCGTGCACCGAATCAATCGAAAACTCACTCATTTCTTCCCCTACAAGATCACATTATCTATCCCAATCACCATGGCCACATTGAAGCACGATCATTCCAAAACCAAAGGGTGCGCATTGGCGGCCTGATCCAACAGCAGCAACCGATCCAGCAGTCCTTCCATCTGATTCAGAGGCCAGGCATTGGGGCCATCGCTGAGAGCCCGGTTCGGATCGGGATGGGTCTCCACAAAGAGGCCATCTACGCCAACGGCAACCGCTGCGCTCGCCAAAGCTGGAACGAATTCCCGTTGTCCGCCCGACTTTCCCCCTGCTCCACCGGGCAATTGAACAGAGTGAGTGGCATCAAACACAATGGGCCTTCCGGTCTCTTTCATAATCATCAATCCTCGCATATCGACGACCAGGTTATGATAACCAAACGACGTTCCGCGTTCACATACCCAGATGGGAGCTTGCGGATTTACCTGGAGTGCCTTGTCGACCACATGGCGCATCTCTGCCGGAGAAAGAAACTGACCTTTCTTGATGTTACAGGGTTTTCCGGTATGTGCCACGGCCTCGATCAGGTCTGTCTGACGGCACAAAAAAGCCGGGGTTTGCAATACATCCACCATGTCAGCGGCATATGCAACATCTTCCACCGAATGCACGTCGGTCAACACCGGGACATCAATTTTTTCTCGTACCCGGGCCAGGATTTCCAACCCCTCTCTCCGGCCAGGTCCGCGAGGAGAAGTGCCGGATGTTCGATTCGCCTTATCAAAAGAGGACTTGAACACAAAAGGAATCGAACGACGATCGGTGATTTCCTTTAACTTCGCAGCCACCGACAAGGACATTTCTTCGGACTCAATGACACAGGGACCGGCAATCAGGAAAAAAGGCCGCTCACCACCCGCTTCAAAATGAACCGATTGCATTGTCAAGTGCGATTCAGGCAGCTTTTCGGGAAGATTTATGGGCTAAAGCCGCACGGATGAAACGGCTGAACATGGCATGGCCTCCCCGGGGGGTCGAAGTAAATTCCGGATGAAATTGGCACGCGACGAACCAGGGATGGTCCGGCAGTTCAATCACCTCCACAAGCCCACTACCTGAAAACCCGGAAAAAACCATACCCGCTTCCTCAAATGACTTCAGGTAGTGGTTGTTGAACTCGTAGCGATGACGATGACGCTCCCGTATCACTTCCCTGCAGTATATTTCATGGTACCGCGTTCCCGCTTTAAGATGAATATCCTGTGCCCCCAGACGCATGGTGCCACCAAGATCCGAGGCTTCATCCCGCAACTCCCGGACGCCCTCATCGTCCACCCACTCGGTAATCAGCGCAATCACCGGATGGAGAGTGTGGGAATCAAATTCGGTGCTATGCGCACCAGCCAGTCCCAACAC
This sequence comes from Candidatus Poriferihabitaceae bacterium, assembly GCA_965221795.1. GTDB lineage: Bacteria > Pseudomonadota > Gammaproteobacteria > Arenicellales > Poriferihabitantaceae > VYFG01. The sequence continues at coordinate 3,336,112 of OZ244914.1, read as the reverse complement.
ATTCCGTGCAAATTCAATCGTGGCGACCTGCATACCAAGACAAATCCCCAAATAGGGAACTTGGCATGTACGGGCAACCCCGGCAGCGATGATCATTCCTTCCACTCCTCTCTCACCGAATCCGCCAGGAATCAGAATCGCATCCACACTGGTCAATGCCTCCGTATCTCCGGTTTCCAAAATGGATGAATCAATATAGGTAATGTCCACCCGAGTCAGGGTTTGAATTCCCGCATGGCTCAAGGCTTCCGAAAGCGATTTGTACGATTCGGTCAAATCAACATATTTCCCCACCATCGCAATTTTGACCTGATGCAAGGTATCCGTACTGTTTTTCACCACTCGATTCCATTCTTTCATGTTGGGTGTGCCGGCAACTATCTGAAGCTGTTCTGTCACAATACGGTCTACGTTCTGTTCCACATAGAGTTGGGGAATTTGATAGATGTTGTCGACATTGGCTCCAGAAATCACGGAGCACTTCTCGACATTGGTAAACAAGGCAATCTTCTGCCGCGCAGAATCCGATAATGGCTTGTTCGCCCGACAAAGCAGGATATCCGGTTGTATGCCAATCGATCGCAACTCCTTGACAGAATGCTGGGTCGGTTTGGTCTTGATTTCTCCGGCAACACTGATTTCCGGAACCAGCGTCAGATGCATGAATAGAGTGTTGGTACGGCCGAGCTCAATCCGTAACTGCCGTATGGCTTCCAGAAATGGCAAGGACTCAATGTCACCCACCGTACCCCCGATTTCGACAAGTGCCAGTTCTGCTTCCAGGGCCCCATCATGAATGCATTGTTTGATTTCATCCGTAATGTGAGGAATGACCTGTACTGTACCACCCAAATATTCCCCTTTGCGTTCCTTACGGATCACCCTTTCATAAATCTGCCCCGTAGTGAAATTGTTGCGCCTGCTCATGGTGGTATTAACGAAGCGCTCATAATGCCCCAAATCCAGATCGGTCTCGGCACCATCTTCCGTCACAAAGACTTCACCATGCTGAAAGGGACTCATGGTGCCGGGGTCTACATTGATGTAAGGATCCAGCTTCATCATGGTCACGCGAATGCCCCGACACTCGAGGATGCTCCCGAGAGATGCTGCAGCAATTCCTTTGCCCAAAGAAGATACCACCCCGCCTGTTATGAATACGTATTTGGTCATTTTGATCCGATGCCTGCAGCAGCCAGCAACCTCACTACTTCAATACGCTGAATCATGACCGTCACCAAGCATGACCTGACCCTCTCGTCAAGCGACAAAAAGACATTCCGTGACAGACACTTCAGACGGAATGGCAGGATACCAAATTCACAGGCTTTCCTCAAGAATTCCTTTGACCGGCCCTGCGCGATCTGGCTTTTTAGGTTTCCAAACCAATCGAATCCGAGGCATACGACTGCAATCAATCGTGGTCGGATACGAAGAAACTCCGCTGAGCGATCCACACCATCCGATTCCGTAGAACCAGACCAACTCTTCCTTGCTGACCAGGTACGGCAAGCAGTCTCTCTCCCATTCCGGGATTCCAAATGCCTGGCAGGCTTTTTTGAGAGACGTCGAGTGTGACCGACCAGGAAGTCGAATTTTTTCGCCCCCCGTTCTCCAACGCCAGGTCAATTCCTCGACCCGACCTCCTCGTGGGTCAGCAACAGATTCGGTATACATATGCAGTCCCGGCACCAGTTCCAGATGCGTTTCTTTCCAAGGAATCGCTGTGCATGCCGACGGTAAAGGCCCCAGCAAATAAAGTCGTCCCCGGTATTCACGAATAGACGCACCTCGCCAGTCAAACCGCAAGTCTTTCCTTTTTTGCAATTCGTTTCTGGTCCGGAAGCGAGCATCCAGTTCATCCAACAGTACCGCCATCCCCCGAGTGCCGGGCGAACCCTGAGCCCCGGCATGCATCCATTGACGCAACACTCCCTCAAGATCCATGCGTTTCAGTTTCATCAGGTAACCCATTTGCAAGGGGGGCGATCCACAGAATATCCTGTTTCTGCCGCGATCCATGGCCTGCTCCAGACGCCGCTGAATCCGCTCATTCCACAAGCCATTTACCCGTTGCAAATCGGATGCCACCTGGAGCACATGCGCATCAATGTTGGGACAGGATTGGCGGAGTGCTGGCAGAATGCCGGATCGTAATCTGGACCGGAGATGCCTGGGGTCAGCATTGGACGGGTCTTCCATCCATTGCAATCCATTGGATCCCACATAAGAGAGCAATGCAGTACGTGGGATACTCAACAAAGGGCGAATGATTTCACGCCGATCACCAAAGGCCAGTGGACGGCGGCATAACATGCCGGCAACACGATGGCTGCCCCGGGCTTCATACAGGTTCATCAGAACCGTTTCGATCTGATCGTCACGATGGTGGGCCAAAAGCAACCGATAGGAAAGCGGTACAGACTGGCAAAACCACTCGTACCGAGCAGCCCTTGCCGACCCTTCATCTGATTTTGTGCCGGAACTCCGTGACCATTTCCCGCAAATGATCGGTACATCAAGTGCCTGACAGGTTTGAACACAGTGTCGTTGCCACTCATCGGCGGCCGGATGCATCGCATGGTTGAAATGCAATGCCAACAGTTCCCGATGGGGCTGCTCGGCCATCAATCGGGACAACCCGAATAGCAATGCAGTGGAATCCAGCCCGCCGCTGTATCCAATGGCAAACCGGGCATTGTGTGGAAGCCCCAAAGAATCGTAAAGCCGCCTGGCCAGAACGTAATGGGTAAACTCCCGGTTCGAGTCAAATGATGGCACTGCAGGGCTATCTGCCAAGTACTTCAAACTACCCATCCATACTACACAGCAAGATAGCGAAGATTACCCTTCTCCGGTTTTTTTGGCGTTTATATTCTTCGGGCATGGATTTACCTCACCACAAGTATCTTGCTATTTTTCCTCAGGTGATATGCATCCAAAAGTTGATAACAAACTGGAAAATAAGTGAAAAGTAAGCAGATTGACGAGCTGTTTACCTTATCCATTATATACGGCGCAGCCCCCAGTTTCGCGGTATGCATATGCATTGTGTGCATCTTCAATCCACCGCATATGCTGGCCAACTTTCTTGATTCGCACACAATGTAGACCCCATCTCCTGTCAGATTATCCATGTCGCGGTGGCAATCGAATGCCAAGGTCGATCCAATCTGGGACATATTCCAGCAGGCTGACCTCTTGAGCCCATCAAAGAAGAACTGGCGCAATGGCCGAAGCTCTGGCTGTGAATAGTGGTATCCAGCCCGTCTGCAGCAAACTAATGGTTCTTATCCTCGAATCGCCCCAGTTTCATAAGGCGCTCATAACGCTGTTCGAGCAACCCGGGCATCGGCAAGGAATTCAGTGTATCCAGAGACGCCAAGATGGCATCCTGCAGACGATTGGCAGCCTCATCATAGTCCCGATGAGCTCCTCCAAGAGGCTCTGGGATCACTTCATCCACTAATCCATGTGATTGCAACTCCCAGGTAGTCATCTTCATGGCCTCGGCAGCATCGGCTGCTTTTTCCGCACTTTTCCAAAGAATCGATGCACAACCTTCCGGTGAAATAACCGAATACACCGCATACTCCATCATCAGGAGACGATCACAAACCCCGATCGCAAGCGCTCCTCCAGACCCCCCTTCTCCAATCACCACCGAGACTACTGGAACCCGCAACGATGCCATGATCTCCAGCGATTTTGCAATCGCTTCACTCTGCCCTCTCTCTTCTGCACCTACCCCCGGATAAGCACCGGTCGTATCAATCAGCGTAATTACCGGCAAATGAAACCGCTCTGCAAGTTGCATAATGCGCTGAGCCTTGCGATATCCTTCGGGACGCGGCATCCCGAAATTACGTCGGGTCCGTTCACGGGTGTCCCGCCCCTTCTGGTGTCCAATAATCGCCACACTACAGTCTTTGATCCGACATAAGCCGGTTACGATGGCAGCATCATCCGCATACATGCGGTCCCCATGGAGCTCCTGAAAATCGACTGCAATCCGTTCAATATAGTCCAATGTGTAGGGACGCAGCGGATGTCGGGCAATTTGGGTAACCTGCCATGGGCTTAATTTAGAGAAGATTTCCCGAGTCAACTCCCGACTTTTTTCCTTCATACGGGTAATTTCCTCATCCAGGTCCAGCAATCGATCTGCCCCGACCCGTTGCAGTTCGACAATCTTTTCCTCCAATTCTGCGATTGGTTCCTCAAAATCAAGAGCTTTCATTATTTCAACCGGAAGCTTTACTCATCAGGTCCGCTGGCAACCATCCTAGAGTCCATTGGCAAGGGTGAATCCTTCGGAGTGGTTTGGGATGCCGTCACGATATCGCCATGGGACGCAAATTTCAAGCACTTCCTTTACCCATTCGACATAGCAGCCCTCGCCTTCATGGCCGGGCTGCGCCGCTCCGAGATGGCTGCCTTAACGTGGGGCGATCTGGAAGAGTCGGAACACGATACTTTACTCATTCAGGTTCGCATGTCCAAAGCCAACCAAGCCGGTGAAGGTCGGGATATTCGACCGCGCAAAAACGACTTTGCCGTAGTCGTCCGCACCTCTCCCCGGTTGACGTGGGTCCGGCCAAGCGCGTGATCGATCTGCAATCCGAGCACATTAGCCAGCGCCCGGAAGATCACTGGCATGATTGCTCACGACTCCGCTGGCGCGAAAGATCAAAAGGGCGCAGTTGCCCAGTATCGTTGAGAAACCGAGTAGCCCCCACTGTGAATCTTCAAGCAGTTTGTGGGCACACTACCCAAAGATTCACGGTGGAGAGGCATTATGTAGTCCCTGCAAGCGATTTTCAGGGATTAGAGGGTAGGATTACTCCCTTACGGCTAGAGCAGGGACGAGTTTCATGACTGGACTTGAAACCCCGGTGAACAATCGTATAGGATACAACCATGCCAGATAATATTGATCAGGGACTAAAGAAACAGCTTGAGAAACTGAAAAAACAGAATCAAGAACGGGCGAAAGAAATCGCCGTTCTGGAGGAGAAAATAAATACGAAACAGGCAAAGTATGCAACAGCCGCCGAAAAATTGACCGGGGAAACACGAGCGGCCATTGAGGGTCTGAGAACCGATATGGCTAAACGGGATATTGAACGCGATGCCGAAACTCATAGGCGAGATAAGGACAATCTGCGATTGCAGATTGGGTTGTGGGTAGCCGCGATTGTCATTCTCGGTTTCATTATCCGGCTTTGAATCGTCCCCACGGTTAGGGAAACTTTTTTTTGGGCTTGATTTTCATTACCCACATGCCGGTACCGATACCCTCCTGATTCAGAAGCAGGATCTCGCCTTTGATTATGGCTCCGACCTTAGCGCGGACGTAAATCTCGGTGACTCCATTAAGTTTGATCTAGCCTGATATTTCTCTCGCCACCAAGCCTAATATCCTGCCATCCTGAAGAAACCGATGATTTTCATTCAACGACCGAAGGGGAATTCTGCGCCTTCAATTGTGGCTTCGAAAGATATAGAGGCAAATAGAGAGCGCATGATGCGATGAATTGATCTGTTAGTTCACCGGCCGCTTGCAGGATGAACCCGGCATCGTTGCCCTGGAGCACAAACTTCAAGCACTTCCTTTACCCATTCGGCACAGCAGCCCTCGGAGAGCATGTCGGATTGTAGCAATTCGAATTTCCTGCCGTTCTCCGGAGAAATGACACTGTTCTGTCATGAGAGTAGGCGGTTGGCCGGGGTTTCGGTTCGCCCAACCAAAACAAACCGTACCGACCGGTTTTGCCTCACTACCGCCACCGGGGCCAGCAACCCCGGTCACGGACAACGCCCAAGTTGCATTGGAGCCTTGCAGGCCGCCATCGGCCATCGCCGCTGCCGTTTCCAGACTGACCGCTCCATGCATTTGGATCAATTCTGCTGGTACACCTACCAGCTCCGTCTTGGCTGTATTGCTGTATGTTACCAGTGCACGGTCAAACCAATCCGAACTGCCTGACAATGAGGTCATACACCAGGCAATTCCCCCCCCGGAACAAGACTCGATGGTAACCAATCGACCCCCAGACTCACATAATCTGGTTCCGATTCGTTGGCAAAGGTCAAAAATAGTCGGGTCCAACGGTCAGCAAATGAAGAAGTCTTCTTCTATCGAGAAGGAAAATAGTCATGCACAACCTGACGGAACAACTCTGGAGTCCCGGTCTGAATAGACCCTTCTAACCCCAAGGCACCCTGCGAAGCACCCGCTCGGCGACCCGAAGACTGTATCTTGATCACTCTTGGTGTCAGGGTGAATAATGAACGCACATAGTCGACCAGATCGGCCTGTGAAAGGGAGCCAACCGCCTTTGCAAGTCTTTCCCGGGAGTCGAACGCATATTTTTCCAGATCGATTTCACGCCAGTATCGATCCGAACGATCCGACAGGTTCGTATCCCGCCGGACGATTTTTGCCACCAGAGAAGATTGTACACGCCGGAACTCTTCTTCGTCCATGGCGGCAAGTTCCTCAGAAAAATCCACGAGGAACCCCTGTACCAAGGCATCAATCTCCTGGGCCGTATGGGTTGAGCTTTGCACCGCAAGCAAAGTTCCAGGGACTTCCATCAGGTCCATTGCAGTGGCAAAGACCAAATATCCTACTTGATTTTCAACCCGAAACTGATGGTAAAAGCGAGACTCGATCATTTTCCCCAGCAGTTGAGAACTGGCTCGGGTGTGGTAGGATTTTTCACCGCCTTGAAAATAATACGACAGGGCCGTATCTCCGTGATCCACATCCATCGTACGCAAGTAAGGACTTGAATTCCCGAGACGTCGGATCTGCGGCCGGGGCGTGACATTTTCGGACGCAATGTCTGGCAAGATGGCCCGTAGTTGTTGGTTCAAATGGATCGCCTGAACTTTTGTCAGGTCCCCATGGGCCAATGTCACAAGGGAAGCTGAATCAAGGATGCTTTGGGCATGACGCTGGATATCCTCAACGGAAATGTCAGCCATCGCGGCCAATCGTTCGTTATCAGTCCAGTAAGGGCTCATGACCAAGCGATAGATCTCATGAATCGTTTGATCCACTGGCCGGTTCAGTTTGCGGTTGTTCAACTCGCGCATCAGATCATCCCGGACCAACGCAAGACGTTCTTTATCGAATGTGGCGTTTTGAATTGCATCCAGCAATGTCTCTAGCAATTTCGGTTGCTTGTCCTGGAATCCATTGAGCCGTATCGACAACCCTCTGGAATGATGATACAGGCTGTAGGATACCTCTGCCAGTTGGGCTGGATAGCTGAAAGCATTCAGCCGATCCGTCAATAACCGGACCAGCAATTCGGTTTTGATAGTATGCCGTGCCGACTCATTGGCAACCGGCGATTTCAGGTTGACAAAAAAGCTGGCTTTGGGGGCACGAAATTCCTGATCTCCCCGATACCACGCAGAAATGGAGTCGACCTCGGTCAGTTCGATCGGTTGGGAATCGCTGCCTGACAGGGAAACCAGTTCAAGTCTCTCGGGAATAAAAGGATTCGGCATCGGAAGATGAAGAGCCGGGTCAGACATCGTATCCGCTGCTTGCCAGCGCTCAATCCACTGTTCATGGATGGGTGAGATTCCGTAATTGACATCATACCATTCTGTCACCTGACGTACCTTATGGGTAGGGGACACCACCTGCATATAGACGGTTTCCGGTCGTAAATCCTCTAATAGTATCCGGATGGCATCGGGTTCGAATGTCTGCATGACATACGGTCCGCGTAATACATCTTCGAATGGATATCGCTGCATGCTGGCTGACAATGACCGGGCCAACGCCCCTCCCGTCCTCGGTTCAGCAAACTGAAACGCGATCTCCCCCAACCGTTGCTGTTCTTCGAATCGCCAGTTTTCAATCCCTTCTTCACGAATCTGCGCAATGGTCTGAAACAACATTTCGCCGATTTCGACGAGATGGTCGAGGCCTATTTCCGTCAGGCCAATGGATACCATCAATGTTCCCTGTTGACGGTCCATGAAGCCGGCACCCGCACTGAGTGATTCCGCCCAACCCCGTTGCTTCAAGGCAGCGAGCAAAGAGCCTTTTCCTTCATGTCCCAGCAGATTGCTGACATAGGCCATCGGCTTGTTCAGATAATCTTCATAAACCGACGGAATGCCCCATTGAAACGATACTTGATAGATCTCTTTTTTCGGCACAATGTCCAAACGTACCGGGGGCAAATCCCGGTTCAGATAAGATTGAATGTAGGCAGGCTCGACCACGGCACGCCCCGGTATCTGCGAGAATTTCTCCCGAACCCACGTCTCCAGGACATCAAGAGATTCCCGTCCCACCACCGCCAGAGCCATGATTTCGGCGGAATACCATTGTTCATAGAATGCAATCAACCGTTCCCGGGCGGATATCCCTTCCCGGTCCCGCAATGTCTCCTGAGAGCCCACTGTAAACCGGGAGGCAGGGTGTCCGGGATTGAGAATAGTCTTCTGGGTCTCCCAGATTCGTCGCCCCTCTTCCTTTCGCAATGCCTGGTACTCAGAATGTACAATCGCACGCTCGCTGTCGACATGCTCGGCATCGAGAATGGGATCGATGAAAAACCGCGACAAGCGGTCCAGTGCGGGTTCCAGGCTATCATGATTGATCGTGAAAAAATAATTCGTATGCTCATACGAAGTATAGGCATTGTGACTCCCTCCATGATCCTTAATGAAAGCGGCATACTCCGCCGGATTAGGATACTTTTCAGTCCCTAAAAAAAGCATGTGTTCCAGAAAGTGCGCCAACCCATTCCACTCTGCCGGATCACTTCCACTGCCCACATTCACATCCATTGAGGCACCGGCGCGATCGGTTTTGGGGTCGGAAACCAGTAAGACCTTAAGGCCATTTTCCAGTACAAAGCCCCGATAATCCCGGGTATCCAAATCACTGCGAATCGGAAGGTTATACTGGGGTGTTTCCTGCGCTGTCAGCAAACAAGGAACAACCCATAACAACAAAACCGGAATGGCCAAAAGCTTACGCATATTCATGCCTATAGTAACTGGATGCAGCAGGGATCGGTATGTACCCGGGATCATCGGCCTGTAGCCGCGATAGTCCGCTAGCATTCTGTTGCAGATATCGAGGTCAACAGCTCGCGTTCAAGGTACGGCAAGGGAGGTCACGTTATTGACTTATTGACTTTTCGTTACGGCGATTGTTCCTCAGAAGAATATGAAAATTCCAGTGACATAACGAAGTGGAGCGGTCTGCCGTGGGTAATATTCTAGCCACGAACGATTCCTGAATCTTCTCTTGACTTGTTCCTGATCATCGGGAAAGAGTCGACTTGGATCCAAAGCATGCAGTCGGTGGAATAACCGCCCGACACACGCGATTCACAGCCTCTCACATACCGGTCAAGTGCCTAGACTGACGGACGGCTGATATTGCTTTCAGGAGCGTTGTGCAAACCTCTTCCTTCTTTCTCTGGTTTCCATGAGGAAGATGGCGTCCCCAAGGGGATTCGAACCCCTGTTGCCGCCGTGAAAGGGCGGTGTCCTAGGCCAACTAGACGATGGGGACAGGGCTTTGGTGAGTTGAAATCCTGCCGGAAAATTCAATTACATGGAATTGGTGGAGCCAGGCGGGATCGAACCGCCGACCTCAACACTGCCAGTGTTGCGCTCTCCCAGCTGAGCTATGGCCCCAAAGGGCGCATATTGTACGGGCAGCATTCCCAGTGTTCAAGTTTTCCGCACAAATTTTTCAGGAGGATTCAAGACGAACCGAACGGGATATCCACAATAACTACAACTACTGGTATGGCACCAACTCCTCTCTGTAAAGTCTGTTATTGTCACTTTATGCCCAAGTTCCTTATTTGTGAGTTCGGTTATTATTCCTATCCTATCCGTCCATGATCGAAATTTTCAAATTAAGTTTTAGGATCGTGGCGAGTTGATCCAATATTCTTAAAATACTCCTCCAATTTCGAAGGATTGGTCGCAATCTTGCTGAAGTCCCTCATCCAGATGCCAACCAGTCGTTGCAGTTGATGCCTTTCCTTGCGGATAAAATTATAGCGCGGGCGCATGGCGAAATCTGGACGCGTGGCGAAATCTGTGAGCGTGTTCACCAATGCGTTGCCAGTTTCCCCATGTTCCTTAATGTACTTGAGCGCGATCTCATTCATGCACTTCTCCAAGTTCGACCAATCCTCTTCACGGTCAGCCGGCAGGTTCTCTGGTTTTCGGATATCCAACACACATAACATGATCGGCAAGAACTTGCATTTGGGCACAGACACTTCCCTCAGCACCATTAGTACGTTGCGAAAATTTTCGAACACCTTTCGAAACTTTGCTTGGTCGACTTGGACCTCGATTTCCTTCTCGATGTTCTTGTCATGGGTGAGTTTGATGTCGATTGCGGATTCCCAGTCCACCATACCGTTCCGACAAGCCCAGCGAATCAGCCCAAAACGACAACCAAAAGCGCAGGTTCTGTTGTAGCTGTTGCTTATGCGGACGAACGGCCGGTAAGCATCCTGCGAGTCTTCGGAGAAAGACCAATCATAGCCTGCGATCTGGCCAGTGTAATGGAGGTCAATGCGACAGTGCCCGCCGGTTTTCGCAGCCTCAACGCTGTACACCTTCCAGTTCGCTGGAGCCGTATTCGGAAACGCAGCGATGCAAAACTTTTTGCCAAATTCATATGCGTCCTCATTTCTCAGCAGCCTATACTCATTACTCACCACGGACAATACCCGCCGTGTGTGCTCGTTTACCAAAGCCTTTTTGCCAGGAATGATATCTAGTCTTCCTGGCTCAGTTTTGACAAAGACCGAAACCTCCCTAACCGGAAAAAATACTTTGTCCAAACCGTCTGTCGCATCTTCGTAAATCACTTACCCAACATAATACTTTTTGATAACCGAATCTTACCAAACGGTACGAATGCAATCAACAATCGAAGCTGTTTCCTTTGTGGCATAGCACAACAGAATGAAAGCCGTACCGGAGCAACACATATTGCTGCCAAGCCAACCGCTGATCGGTGAGCGGTCTGCCTTCCCGCAACCGCGCATGTCACGCCCGAACCTGCCCGACCATCAATCGCCCTTCTCGATATACTGAACCGCTCGGCGAATTCGCTTCAAAGTTCCTTCTTTACCAACCAAATGAACGGTCACCTCAATCGAGGGGGTAGCGGTGTTACCCGACAGGGCCACTCGCAGGGGAACGGCAACTTCCGGGAACTTTACTGAAGTTTCGGCCACGACCGATTTGAGAAGGACGCTTACATTCTCAGCTGTCCAGTCTTCCAGTCCCTGTATCTTTTCGGCAACCGCCAGCAATCGAGGCAGTGTGTTGCCGGTTAAATGTTTGGCCGCCTTGGAATCATACGAATCGGGTTCCCGGAAAAAGAAAATCGATTCTTCTGCCATCTGCTTCAGGGTCGACACGCGTGCTTTCATCACTTCTGCTACGTCGTTTACCCGGGGAAATCCCTGCAAATGTAATCCATGAGCCTGCAGCCTGCGGGTGAGTTCGGCACCCAGTCGAGTGGTTTCCGCCTGACGAATGTAATGTCGATTGATCCAGAGGAGTTTGTCCAAGTCAAAACTGGCTGCAGATCGGTTGATGTCCTTGATGTCGAACTTGTCGATCATTTCCTCCACATCAAAAATTTCCTGATCCCCATGGGACCATCCCAGCCTGACCAAGTAGTTCAACAAGGCTTCCGGCAAGATGCCCATCTCACGATACTCCAGGACACTGACCGCCCCATGGCGTTTCGACAATCGTTGTCCATCCGGACCCAGGATCAAGGGAACATGGGCAAACATCGGCAAGGGTGAGTTCAGGGCATGAAAAATATTAATCTGGCGCGGAGTGTTACTGGTATGGTCATCACCACGAATGACATGGGTGATCCCCATATCTGCATCATCGACCACGACGGTCAGGTTATAGGTCGGAGAACCATCACTGCGTACAATCACCAAGTCATCCAGTTCGCGATTGTCAACCTCGACCCGGCCTCGCACTACATCTTCAAAAACCACGATTCCTTCCAGAGGGTTCCGGAAACGAATGGTCGCCGATTCCCCCGTTTCGGGGATACGATTCAGGTCACGGCAGTGATGATCATATCTCGGCTTCTCACCATGGTCGATTTGCTCTTGCCGGACCCGGTCCAGTCGCTCGCGAGAGCAGAAGCAGTAATATGCCTGTTGATTGCTCAGCAACTGATCAATGATCTGGCGATAGCGATCCATTCGATGAGTCTGAAAGTAGGGCCCCCGATTCCATCTCAGACCCAGCCACTCCATCCCCTGTAAAATCACATCCACCGCTTCTGGAGTCGATCGTTCGATATCGGTATCCTCAATTCGCAACACCATTTCCCCGCCCCACCGACGAGCATAAAGCCAGTTGAACAGAGCGGTCCGGGCACCACCAATATGCAGAAGACCCGTGGGACTGGGAGGGAACCGGGTCACAACAGACATCATGGCTATATTGGGTCTTGCGTATTCGTTAAAGGCACAATCCAGCCCACCACTGCCAAGTGGCACTTCTTGGTTTTTGGAGAACCATCAGGGAAGTGGAAAGGTACTCATGCAGGATGAGGGATGGGACTATCAGGTGGGGGAAATTCACTGCGATTCAATTGGCAAAGGTGCCTAAAGATGGTCGGGGTGAGAGGATTTGAACCTCCGACCACCGCAACCCCATTGCGGTGCGCTACCAGGCTGCGCTACACCCCGATTGATCGAATTATTCCTGCCACTACAAATTTCAACTAAGCCCAGAACCACAGGCGTGGATCTTACTGCAAGATTTCGCTCACTTCCGTCAATTCGGTAATCAGTTGGGCAATCAGTTGATGATTGGCATTCCTGCTTTCCGGTAACGATTGATCTCCCCCGGAGGCCTCCGCCTCTGCTTGTTCCAACTGGGTTCGGGCACCATTGATTGTAAACCCATCGCCATATAGTAATTGCCGAATCCGGCGGATCAGTTTGACTTCATGACGTTGATAATAGCGCCGGTTTCCACGACGCTTGACCGGATTGAGTTGCGGAAATTCCTGTTCCCAATAGCGAAGCACATGGGGTCTGACCTGGCACAGTTTGCTGACTTCGCCTATGGTGAAGTATCGTTTGCTGGGAATGGGAGGGAGGTCAACACCTGCGATTTCAAGCATGGTGATCAGCGTCTTCTGCCCAGCTTCCGAGTCAGTTCAAACGAATTTTCCGCTACCCTGCGCCGCAGTTTCTGACTCGAACGGAAAGTGACCACACGCCTGGCAGAGATATCTACCTCCTCCCCGGTTTTGGGGTTACGCCCGGGCCTGAGGGGCTTGTCACGAATGGTAAAACTACCAAATCCTGACAGCTTGACTGGAACCCCCTGCTCCAAGGTATGACAAATCTTTTCAAAGAACAGATCCACGAACTCTTTCGCTTCTCGTTTGTTAAGGCCTACTTGATCATACAGTACGTTACACAGATCAGCTTTCGTAATGGTCATTCAAGTCCTCCACAAGTTCCCCCGAGATAAGGTCAGCCAACAGAATCAACATCAGTTCATGTACGCAATTTGCCACCAATTGCCCGATTTAACGCCGCCATGATCTCACCAATCCTGAAATCGGTTTCATCAGACGTAAGATTACGGGATTCTGACTGAAATACCAAACGGAATGTGAGACTTTTCTTGTTTTTTTCGATCTTTTCACCCGTGTATATATCAAACAGCTCGATCGATTTCAGATTTTCTCCTGCAGCTTTCCTGACCAGTGGAATGATGTCTCCCATGGGAATTGTTTGCGGCACGACCACGGAGAGGTCCCGCTGGACAATGGGAAACCGGGAAATCGACTTGAATTTTGGCAGTTCGGTTTCCGTTAATACAGATAGTTCCAGTTCGAACAGGAAAACGGGCGGGTGAATGTCCAGCATGTTCTGCTGACGAGGATGCAACTTTCCCAAGTGACCAATGAGACGTCCCTGCTGGATAACTTGGGCGCACTGTCCCGGATGCAGCAAGGGATGATCTGTCGACTGGAAGTCCAAGGACCGCGCAGTTCCGGTCAGCGATAACAAGGCCATCAGATCCCCTTTCAGGTCAAAAAAGTCGACCATTCGAGGTTTTGCACTCCAATGACACGGCAGGGCTGATCCCGTAATGACTGCTCCGATTTTCGGGGATTCAAGCCGTTGGTGCCCCTGTTTGCGAAATACATTCCCGGTTTCAAACAGGCGCACACGAGACTCCTGGCGGTTGAGAATTCGCTGTACGTTGGCCAGTAATCCGGGCAAGAGGCTCAGACGCATTTCGGACATATTTTCGGCAAGAGGATTGGTAAGTGCAATGGCCTGACCGGGCGCACACAATTTCTGTTGTGTTTTCGGGTCGACAAAACTGTAGTTGATTGCTTCATGATAGCCCCGTGCGGTCAATGTCTGCCGCAACCGGGACATCCCAACGATCGATTCGCGATCCCCCCCCACACGTGCGGCTACAACCGGCATTCGAGCAGGCACTTTTCCGAATCCATGACAGCGGCCAATTTCTTCCACCAGATCATGCGAGCCGGTGAGATCAAAGCGCCATGGAGGTGGAGTCACCTTCCAGCCCGTGGTCATGGAAGAAACGGACATCCCCAAATGGGTCAGGATGCGTTCAATCTTGGCATCGGGTACCTTCATGCCCAAAATGCGAGGGGGTTCGCTACGCTCCAGCGAAATGGGCCGCCTGATGGGCAAATGTCGCCGGGAAACCGCATGACAGACTTTGCCGGGCTCCCCCCCCGATACGGCCAGCAGCAACCGGGTGGCTATTTCGATGGCCGCTACCTGACCAGTTGGATCCACCCCTCGTTCGAACCGGTGCGAAGCGTCCGTATGCATGCCGAGCCGGCGAGCTTTGCCCTGCATTGATTGTGGGCAGAAAAAGGCGGCTTCCAGAAAAATATTGGTGGTAGTAGCAGAAATCGCGGTCTGTTCCCCTCCCATGATACCGGCCAATCCGACCGCCTTTTTCTGATCGGCAATGACCAAATCATCTGCTCTCAATCGCACCATCGAACCATCCAGAAGTCGTAATCTCTCTCCGTTGTTAGCCAGTCGTGCCATCACCATACCCGATAGCTTGTCGAGGTCATATGCATGCATCGGTTGCCCAATTTCCAACATCACCAGATTGGTTATATCGACTACCGGGTTGATCGGACGCAATCCCGCTCGGCGAATTCGTTCTTGCATCCAATCCGGTGAGCGGGCATGCATGTCGATACCACGGATCACTCTGCCGACAAAACGGGCACATTGCTCCGGAGCCTGCAGCTGTATCTCCCACTTTTCCGAATGACGGGCCCGGATCGGTTTGATGGGTCGGATTTTCAGGCCTGAGCCGGACAAAACAGCTACTTCCCGAGCAATGCCACGTACGCTGAGACAATCTCCACGATTCGGTGTCAGTCCCAGCTCAAACACCTGGTCATCCAATGCCAGATGTGTGGACAAAGCCGTGCCGGGGATGGCATCCGCATCCAGCTCCATCAGGCTGGCAGATTGTTCGGCCAAGCCCAATTCACGGGCCGAGCAGAGCATTCCTTCTGATACTACCCCGCGGATGGTCGTTTTTTCGATTTTCATGCCCGGTAACTCGGCACCTATCCTGGCGATGGGGACGACGAGCCCCACCGAAGCATTGGGCGCACCACAGACTACGGACAACCATTTCCGTGGACCAATCTGGACTTTACAAAGTTTCAGCTTGTCCGCCTTGGGATGCGGCTTGACTTCCTCAATACGCCCCACCAGCAATCGTCTGCGATTGGCTGCAGAGAGATTCAGTGAGGTCACCGGTGTCCGTGACTCCACCTCCAACCCGGCCAGAGTCAGAAGTTCCGACAACGCATGGCTATCCAAGCGAGGGTCGACCCATTCCCGCAACCACTGTTCATTGAATTGCATCGCGTGACCCGATTCCGAAAAAACGACCTCGTATTGATAGTCGCCCGGGCTTAAAACTGGCGCAGAAAATCAAGATCATTTTCAAAATACAGACGTAGATCATTAACCCCATACCGCAACATCGACAGCCGCTCCACTCCCATCCCGAATGCATAGCCTGAATAACGACGTGCATCTATTCCACCATGTCGCAAAACCTCTGGGTGGACCATGCCACTGCCCAACACCTCAATCCAGCCGGTTTCACTACAGACTCGACACCCCTTACCCCCGCAAAATACACAGGAGATATCGACTTCTGCCGAAGGTTCGGTAAAGGGGAAGTAGGAGGGTCGGAAGCGCAGTTCCAGATCCTCTTCAAAGTACTCTTGTACAAAATGGATGAGTAACCCCTTCAGATCAGCAAACGTGATATCAACATCAATGGCCAAGCCTTCGACCTGATGAAACATCGGGGTATGAGTCATATCGGAATCACATCGATATACCTTGCCGGGGGCGATGACCCGAATGGGCGGCTGGTTCTGCTGCATATAACGGATTTGCACCGGAGAGGTATGTGTACGCAGTACGGTATGCTTGTCCACATAGAAGGTATCATGCATCGCCCTGGCAGGATGGTCGGGAGGCATATTGAGCGCTTCGAAGTTATGGTAGTCATCCTCAATCTCCGGCCCGGTGGCTACTTCAAAACCCAATCTGGAGAAAATTTTCTCCATCCGCTCTACCGTACGGGAAATCAGATGTATGGTCCCTTCTGCCTGTCCTCGTGCCGGCTGAGTGACATCAATCCTCTCCGACTCGAGTTGCCGGCGGATCATTTCGGATTCCAGAAACGACCGACGCTCCTCCCATGCTTGCTGAATTTGCATCTTCAACCTATTGATCGCCTGCCCGAATCCCTTGCGTTCCTCTCCCGAAAGGGCAGAAACCTGTTTCAGCTTCCCGGTGACAATCCCTTTTTTTCCGAGATAGTGCACTCGAATCGCTTCCAGGTCTGTCAGGACCATGGCCTGCGAGATTGCACTTGCAGCGTCCTGCGCCAACGAATCAAGAGCGGCAATTTCCTGCTTCACGAACCTTTCAGATCATAGGAACAATTAGGCGATTGATCCGGCGTCCAACCTGACCGAAACCATCCGACATGCTGCATCAGCCGACCATATCGCAGACCATAACCAGCAAGATCATTCGGCTTCCAGAGCCAGTTTGGCTTTGTCTGCCAACAGGGCGAAAGAGGCCTTATCATGAACCGCCATGTCCGCAAGCACCTTACGGTCCAGCGCGATATTAGCCCGTTTCAAACCACTCATCATCCGGCTGTAGTTGAGACCATTTTCCCGTGCGGACGCATTGATACGCGCGATCCATAACGCACGGAATTGCCGCTTCCGCTGTCGGCGATCACGGTAAGCATACTGCCCTGCCTTATCAACTGCTTGTTTGGCAGTCTTGAACAACTTGCTGCGAGCACCGCTATACCCCTTGGCCTGTTTCAAGACCTTACGATGGCGCGCCCTCGCCTGCACACTGTTTTTGGCTCTTGGCATGATAACCTCTCTATCGACTGTACGGGAGCATCTGCCGGACCGCCGCTCGGTCTGCGGCATGGATCAGGTCCGAACTCCGGAGATGGCGTTTACGCTTGGCAGACTTCTTGGTCAGAATATGCCGCATATGCGACTGCGAGCGTTTGAACTTACCCGAAGAAGTTCGTTGGAAGCGCTTGGCCGCGCCCCGATTGGTTTTCATTTTTGGCATTTTGATTCCAGTATTTGACCGCCGAACCATCCGGCGGCAGATTAACCAAGGCAAAGGCAGTTCTGGATCAGACTGCTGTTTGCCGACCTTGCCCACGCCAAGCCGCTGCGATCTCACGGTCGCAGCCAACTCGGACGGATGAACGCCAGGCGCGAGCGAACCCTACTGCTTGCCCCTTCGGCAACCCCAGATTGCGTCATCCAACTCCGGTCATTACCGACGGGGCCCCATCACCATCACCATCTGACGACCTTCCAACGTGGGCGCATTTTCCACCACGGCCACTTCTTCCAGATCTTTCTCCACTTGCTGCAACATTTCCAGGCCCAATTCCTTATGTGCCATTTCGCGCCCGCGAAACTTCATGGTCACTTTGGCTTTGTTCCCCGCCTCCAGAAAGGTTTTCAGTTTCCGCAATTTCACCCCGTAGTCACCAACACCGGTGCCGGGACGAAATTTGATCTCTTTGACCGTGATCTGTTTCTGCTTCCTCTTGGCCTCATGCCGCTGCTTGCTCTCCTTGTAGCGAAACTTGCCATAGTCCAGTATTTTGCAAACCACCGGACTGGCATTGGGTGAAATTTCCACCAGATCAAGCTCTTCAGCATCTGCCAGTCGGTTCGCCTCCTCCAGAGAAACCACTCCGACCTGTACACCGTCCGAGTTGATGACACGAACCGGATCGCTGTCGATCTGCTCATTGATGCGGTGTTGTTTTTCTCTAACTATGGCAATTTACCTCGTTGCATGAAAAGTGAATCGAATGTCATGGAATCGAAATCCTGTACCATCCTGCATACTACCTGCAGCCAAGAAGGTTGTAGCAACAGATCGCCAGTACTACAGACACCAAAGCCGCGTTTGGCGTTCAATTCCGAACCCCGGACAACAGACGCATCACCTCCTCCGGTGACACGCTCCCAAGATCGTCCCCTTCCCTTGACCGTACCGCGACCGTTCCGTTTTCCATTTCCCGATCCCCCACAACCAACAGATAAGGAACTCGCTGCAGGGTATGTTCGCGGATTTTAAAGCCGATTTTCTCGTTTCTCAAGTCAGAGATCACGCGGAATTCCTGTTTTTCCAAGGTTTCCTGCAATTCCTGGGCATAACGTTGCTGCCGGTCGGTGATATTCATCACCACTGCCTGCACCGGTGCCAACCAGACCGGGAAGCGACCCTCATAATGTTCAATCAGAATTCCGATAAAGCGCTCAAAAGATCCCAGAATTGCCCGGTGCAGCATCACTGGCACTCTTCGTATGCCGTCCTCCGCAACATACTCCGCACCCAAACGACCGGGCATGGAAAAATCAACCTGCATGGTACCACATTGCCAAACCCTGCCAATACTATCGCGCAAGGAAAATTCAATTTTCGGACCATAGAACGCCCCCTCACCGGGGAGCGTTTCCCAAGGCAATCCCTGATTGTTCAGGGCATTCGCCAGAGCCTCTTCCGCACGGTCCCAGTCCTCGTCTTTCCCAACTCGATTGGGTGGACGGGTCGACAAGCGATAAATCACATCGTGAAAACCAAACGCTTCATAGACGGCATGCAGAAAATCAATGAATTCCGATACCTCGCTTTGAATCTGCTCCTCAGTACAGAAGACATGCCCATCATCCTGCACAAAGCCCCTGACTCGCATCAACCCATGCAATGCACCGGAAAGTTCATTGCGGTGACAAGAGCCGAACTCGGAAAAACGAAGGGGTAAGTCGCGGTAGCTTTTCAGTCCCTGGTTAAAAATCTGGACATGACAGGGGCAGTTCATCGGCTTCAGAGCAAATGCCCGTCCTTCCGACTCCACCGAAAACATATCCTCCCCAAACTTGTCTGCATGACCAGAGCGCTCCCAAAGGGAATAATCCACCACTTGCGGGGTTCGGATTTCGCAATATCCCCGACGGGTTTGCTCCTTGCGCATAAACTGCTCCAGAACTTGGTACAGGGCCCATCCCCGGTCATGCCAGAACACCATGCCCGGAGCCTCTTCTTGCAGATGAAACAGTCCAAGCTGCTTGCCGAGGCGCCGGTGATCTCGCTTCTCCGCCTCGGCCAATTGTTTCAGATAGGATTTCAACGCCTTGGCATCAGGCCAGGCTGTGCCATATATCCGCTGCAACATCTTGTGGGTCGAATCACCTCTCCAGTACGCACCAGAGACACGCATCAGATGGAAGTGTCGACAAAACCCCATATGCGGCACATGAGGGCCACGACACATATCGGTATATTCCTGATGATGATACAGTCCAGGGTGCGCGTTACGAGGGATGTCATGCTCCAGAATCTCCAGTTTGTAGGGTTCATCCCGGCGCTGGAACGTCTCATAGGCGGTATCCCAGGGCACCTTCTCCTTGATCACCGGATACTTCGACCCTGCAAGTGCTTTCATGCGTTGTGCAAGTTGGGTCAAATCTTCCTCGGTAATCCGATGGTCCAAGTCCACATCATAATAGAAACCATTTTCAATCACCGGTCCGATCGCCATTTGACTCTCCGGCCAAAGCTGCTTCAGGGCATGACCAAGAAGGTGTGCGCAAGAGTGCCGGATAATCTCTACCCCTTCCGGGTCGCGCGTCGTGATCATCGTCACATTCGCATCGTCTGTAATCGGGTCGACGGTATCCACCAGTTCGCCATCGACCTTACCTGCTACCGTAGCAGCTGCCAATCCGGGACCAATGTCCACGGCAATTTCAGCAATGGATGTGGAATGATGATAATTGCGAACAGAGCCATCAGGGAGGGTGATTCGAGGCATAAAATTGCAATCAGTGGCGTCCCATACCAAAGGACGCATGGAAAAGAAATACCGGACAGCAGGCCCAGGAAGCGGATATCTACCCGACGCCCCTGCCCTGTCATCATACCGGGAATGAAACTGGTAGGCGCGATTGGATTCGAACCAACGACCCCTACCATGTCAAGGTAGTGCTCTAACCAACTGAGCTACGCGCCTGGATCAGGCGGCGAAGTGTACCGATTCACGGGCCAGAAAACAATTGCCAATAGCAATGCCATCAGGATGATTTCACGCTGATAGAAGGCGCGGTGCGATCCGAGTCGGCCTGATCCGAAACGGGGTCCGGGCGCGGTGACGGGCGGGATTCCGCCCCGGTCGGCGGGCGTTGGCGAGCGTGTCGGCGGGTTCTGGCCCGGTCGGGGCGCGGCTCGGCACCGGTCCGAGGGCGGGGGCGGCGGCTGGTGCCGCGCCCTCAGCGAGTCGAGAGGAGGGCGTCGAAGGCGTCCTGCCGTCGCATCAGAAAGTGCAGGTTGGCATCCGGGAGCCAGCGGAAGTCGTGGCGGAAGGCGACCGCGAGGGCGATGCGGTTCAGGGCGGCGTGATTGGCCGGGGCATGGCGGGCGTGGATGCGGCTGGCGTCCTCACCCATGGTGGCATCGCGGCGATGATGGTTGGCATTCTCGACCGGCCAGTGCCCGCAACTCTTTCTGCTTCAGGGCGCCGCGTAGCGGGCCATCGTCATCGGCCCCGACAACACGGTCTCCATACGGGGCTTGCGCCCTTGGCTGCGGCGGGCGTCCGGCACCTGCGCAAACAAGTCCCGCAGCGGCCGCATGAACCTCTCCTTGCGGACGCCGTGCGGGTCGGGGTAGCGACCGTTGTGCCGTGCGAACCCCTAGGTGAGTCCCACCGGAATCCAGTTCGACGCCCGGTAGCAGGTGCCCCGGAATCGCGATGGATCCACGAACGTCTCTGCCAACCCCAGCGGGTGCCCGTGCCGTGCCAACCAGCCCCCGGACAATCGTTGCCGGCTCTGCCTCAGGATCCGCGACGCCCGATTCGCAATCCCCGACGCCTCCGGCAGCATCAGGAACCGTGTGTGGTTGCCGGTCCGATGCAGCCGCCGGAACGACACCGAGCGGTGCCCGCCCAGCAGTGCCAGCCAATAGCCCTGCCCAATCGCGACCTGCCGCAGACCGCGGCCTGCGAATTGCTTGAATCCGAGGTAATGGTGTTGGTCCATCCACGCATCCCAACGCCGGCGCTTGTCCGCCCGTACCGGACGCACTTCTACCTCCCGGACTGGTACTGCGGATGGGTCAAAATCTTCGGTCATGGCCGGCACGATAAACCATCGCAGCAAAAAAGTCAGTCCGATCACATGCAGTCGACCATTGAATCGCTTCCGGCTAGCGTGGAATGGCACTGGAATGAGCCATTGTTAATGCTTGCTTTCGACACCTCAGTCGTATACTGTGTCGGATTGTTACTGACCGACCTAGCTCTAATGAGCGAAGCCCGCTTCACATTGCCTCAAAGAGGAATGGAAGGCGGCAAATGTCGCTGACTTTCTGGTAGCCCAACGCTAATCAATGAACAGGAATACGGGCAAAATAACCGAGATACTGAAACAAATTCGGCTTCTGAAAAACAAGCACGATGAATTAGTCGCTGCGACTGGCGAAAATTTCAATATCTTCTCCATACTTCGTATAAGGCACAGGGAAGTCAAAACCCACACGCCAATTCTGGCGGAGTTGCTAAATCCTCATGGATTACATTATCAAAAGGCCGACTTCTTGAAATTGTTTCTGGAAAAGATATGCGTTAAGTCAAAGGAAACCGCTTTCTACAGCAATCCTGAATCTTATCGAGTGAGGAGTGAAAAACGCATCGATCAAACCCAGTTCGACATTATGTTGGAGAAAAAAGACGAAGCCAGAATCGTAATCGAGAACAAGATATTGGCCGGGGATCAGAATAACCAACTCTTCAGGCTTTATCAGGGTGCAAGGAAGAATTTTGGTGGTCAAGTCAAGCTAATTTATCTGACTTTGGACGGTTCACAGCCTGGCGAAGACTCTCTTAAAAGCCCTGATCAAGATGACGTTAGCCTTAATCAAGATGAATTTCAATGCATATCATACAGAGATGAAATAATTCCTTGGCTGGAAGAATGTTCGAAGCTACAAGCAGTTCAATGTATTGCTCCGATTCGAGAAATCCTGTTTCAGTACCGGAATCTTTTGAAAGACTTGACTGGTCAACCCACAAACACAAATATCGCTATGGAATTATCAAACCTCTTGACGGAAGACGAAAACTACGAACTTATACCTCAACTGGAACAGGCACTTCTGGAATCAAAGATTCAGTCTCGAATTAGATTCTGGCAAGAGCTTGCCGAAAATCTGACTGAGAGAATTGACGTTATCCGCAGCATTGAGGAAGATAAAAAGTTGGAGGAACTTGTTCGTGAAAATCTTTGTAAAAATGGTACTTTTAGCCGGAGCTTCAAAATTCGCGATTGGGGAAAGTCACAAATTTTGCTGTCGATAGAAATTCAAGGCAATGGCTGGGTTTATTATGGCTTTTCCCTTCTTGATGAAAAAAACGAAAGGATAGACTACTGTAACAGTGAAGACTACGATTCACTTAGAGAAAAGTTGCCTGACAAAAATTACAAATCCGATAAATGGCTTATTGGTTGGAAATCCCCGATAAACGATCTAAAATTTCCTCGTAAATATTTGTCATCAGACAAAGAATTTTTATTTCTGCTCAATAAGCGGAGAAGAAGAGAAGCAGTTCAGAAGTTGGCAGAGGAAGTAGCAGAAGAAGTCGAGAAATTCATGAATAACCTGTCTGAAAAATAGCAGGCTGATCGATCAGTCAAAGCCGATTCATGACCAAATTCCAGGGCTTTGCCAGCACAACACAAAACGTGAGTGGAGAAGAAACGGTTATGAAATCCAAGCCGGAAAGAGCTCCAGCCTGCTGGTTTGTCAGACCTGCACAAGGTTCTGATGACTAGGCCCCGCGTTTTGTCTGGGAAGACCTCTGGAAAAAATATGAGCATCAGGACCAATGCCTGGACACGGTTAAGCCAATACAGCTGGAAGTCACACTGCTATCGAGCTGTCCCATGCACGGAAGCATGAGCTTATTTCTCGTAGTCAAGGCCAGGCCGTTTGCGTCATGGTGATTGGGGTCCATTGGCATGGTCAAAAGAATTCCTAATTACCATGAATCACAAGCCGAGTTTCAGGAGTTTTTCCGGCATCAGCGGGGGTCGCAAGGCGACATCGGCGAGTCTGGGGATGAGATCGGACAGGTGATACCAGCGATGGAACCGATATTCGAATTCGGCGAGGTCGCGTTATGCGTATTTCGGACGGAAGGAATGGTCACGGCTACGCAAGGCCGACTTCCGATTGCCGAGCACGGTATTGACCCAGTAGAACTCCGGCTTCGCCACCGCGGCACGTCCCACCCCCACTGACTACGACCGGATGCCGGCATCCGGCCTCGGTGACGCCGTCGAAGCCTTGCAGGTCGTCCGAACCCACCTCGCTCCCGACCACCCGGTGCCGACGGGCCCAGTCGGCGAGGTGCAACTTGCGGAAACTCGGGACCTCGTTCTGGATCAGGGTACCCTGGATCGCACCGCTGCCTTCCATAAGTGTAAAATCATCCTGGTAATGCCATCGTCTTGGCCCCGGAAGTGGCTTTTAACTGCCCCTGCGTGCATATACGTTGGACCCAGCTGCAGGCCTGATCGTGAGCACTGTCCGCGGGGAATGATGAAAATGAGGTTACTGTCCTGGCGGACCCGCTGGGTGAGGAAGGGCATGCTGCCGTAATACTGCGACGGCGGCGCATAAGCCAGACATGCGGTTTTCGGACATTTTCAACTATCGCGCAAACTCTACGGTACTGATGCCGATTTCGTTCAGTTCATCCTTGAGGATTATGCCGGGATAGATTCGGTGTTCTATGCATCATCGAAACGTCTTAGCGATAAATGCAATACTCAGGATAGTGACTACCAGCCCGGTGGCTCCGAATATAGCCAGAAGTAGCCGGTTCTCCCATTAGTGGACCATGTTGATCCGCATGCGTCTGATAGTCATTTCATAATCGGCCAGTTTCCTGTGTCCAGCAGCGATCAAATCCCTGTTGCTTGCCCAAGGACATCCTCCGCCCACTGGTTCATACTTTTGCCTTCCTGCGCAGCCGCCAACGCTATCTTGCGATGGATTTCTGGACTGATTCGAAATACGACTTGCCCAGAGTAGGCTTTTTGGGGACTTTTCCCAATCTTGGCACAGGCTTCGAGATAGTCGTCTACTGCCTCCTGAAAGGCATGTCTGAGTCCTTCAACGGTATTGGAGTGAAAACCGACAGTATCGTCGATTCCGGAAATGTGTCCCAAAAACAGCTGATCAACGTCATCATAATCAATGCGGGCCGTATAACCCTTGAATTTCATAGTATTCTTCATGGCTTTATTCCGATTTCATCTAGAAAATTCCGGGCATCGATAACCTGATAGCGCTTTGCTTCCCTGGATGGGTGCGGGCGATGGAACGCAACGATCCTGCCTTTTTTCTCAAAGCGCACTCTGGACCCCTTCCCTCAATCAAATTTGCCCCGGCAGCGAGCAACAATCCCTCAATCGCTGCCCACTCAATATTTGCAGGGGCAGGTTTGCGAAAGACTGCGGATAGCGTTTTTCTTTGCTTATTGTTCACTACACAGCTAATATGATTGCAATATATGCAATCATATTACATCAATCCTGATAGATAAAGACCGGTTCCGACCCGAGCGTTTGCCGGATAGCCTCGTCTTCACTTTACTTTCTGATGAAGGGCGACCATATCTTCGGTAGCAGTATCCACCATCGGAGAGTCAACTCCCTCTTTCCGGGAAGGCTCTGGAGTCGTCGGGACCAACCTTGACGCGGGTATTGTTCATAGCTTGAGTACCTCGAATAACTTGATCGGTCAATTTTAATTTCTCTTATAATCAAACAGATACCATAGTTGAAGTTATCGAAATTTTGGTTATTCGAAGTGCCCGCTTGCAAAGGAAACAGCCTAATCACCGGACGTCCTAAACCCTCATTGTTCAGGTCCGAGGGCGCTCCAAAAGCATCCCCGAAACGCCATCCGAAGGCCGGGGGAAATCCGCGATTTTCAGGAAAAATCCGGTTGGGTCCTGAGATTTAAGCCGGGACGATTTGCAGGATAATGGTCTGCTTCACCGGCTGTTGGAGCACGCGATAGGCCGCGGCGAGCGGGGGGAAATCCGGAGGTCTTGTTTACGCACCTGGTGAAGCAGGAGGGCCGATCTTGGATTACGCAGGCGGATGAGGATCGGGCCAAGTCACGGTTGACCGGCGATCGCGCAAGCGTTACATCTATTGACAAAACCGCGGAATGACATGACCCAAAAGGCCGATACGCCATAGTAAGCTGTTCGGCATACCTGGACCACTGCCGTGTCATCAGCAAGTACACGACCCTCAAGCGGCGGCCAAGACCGAGAGCATCTTACTGCGGCGCGACAGGGAGGCCTCGGGATCAATGGGGGGGGCTCTTGGAATTATCGGAAGGGGAAATTGAGGATTTGGAAGATGCCAAGGAAATGGCCGAGATTGCGGTGGCGATGGGTGAGAAATGGTGATGGCAAGCCGAGACCGCGAACCGGATAAGATGAACCGGCGCATCAAGGTTTTGATCTTCATTATCCTGTTGCCGATTGCAGCCGCTGCGGTCTTGTCCTTTTTCATGATCCCGTTGATGTTCCTTGCCTTTAGAGGATGACATGCCAAGCAGAATATCCAGAAATTTGAAGGGCCGGTTTGGGGTGAGTTCTACGGTCGCGCTCCAGGAGGAGGGGCTTTCAACCAGTATGGTGAGTGCTCCGACCCGCCGCCCCGTCGGCTCGCGGTCACGTGTGCGACCGAGCCGATGACAGAAAGCGAGATAAAGCTATTCCCGTCAAAATATAGGCGTATCCGGGGGGCTTCGATGAGCCCCATATTTCGCGGAGGATTAATCGGGAATATGGATGAATAAGGGTAATCCAATGTCGAGTTCGAAAGAATATACAATAATTATGTATTTTGATAGTTTAATTTTACTTTTACATAATTCATGCATTAAACTACCCGTTATGATTCCAAGACAAATTGCCGACTCGTTGGTAGATGCTTTCCGCAATTATCCGGTCGTGACAGTGACCGGGCCTCGTCAGTCCGGCAAAACCACATTGTGCAGGCATGTCTTTGATTTACCGTACGTGAATCTGGAAGCACCCGACCAGCGTCAGTTCGCACAGCAGGACCCGCGCGACTTTCTGTCCGGCTTTCCAGATGGCGCCGTCATCGACGAAGTGCAGCGCGTTCCGGAATTGACATCGTATCTTCAGGTGTTGGTGGACGAGAGCGGAAGTGCTGGCCAATACGTATTGACCGGCAGCAGCGACTTCAGCATACGCGCTACCAGCCAGTCCCTTGCCGGCCGTACCGCCTTGTTTACGCTGTTGCCACTCAGCCTGGCCGAATTGTCTTCTGGTGGCGTTGAGAACCCTGATCTCGACAGGATGCTTTTACATGGCGGATACCCACGTGTTCATGACCGGAAACTCAGGCCCACCTCATTCTATCGGGACTATGTTGCTACCTACTTGGAACGGGACCTCCGGCAATTCAGCATGATCAGAAACCTGGATCAATTTCAGGTCTTCATGCAGCTTTGCGCCAGTAATACCGGCCAGCTACTGAACCTGAATCGATTAGGTTCGGACTGCGGCATCAGTCAGGCTACAGCACGAGAATGGCTGAACCTGCTTGAGGTCAGTTATATTGTGTTCCGCCTGCGTCCTTTCCATGCAAACACCCGCAAACGTCTGGTCAAGAGCCCGAAGATTTTTTTTCACGATGTTGGCATCGCCGCATTCCTGCTTGGCATCTCTTCACCCGAACATCTGCGCACTCATCCCTTGCGTGGCGTATTGTTTGAAAACCTGGTTGTTACCGAAGTCCTCAAAACTGTCTTCAATCATGACCGCCGCACAGAGGTGTGTTTTTACCGTGACAGCAACGGCAACGAAGTGGACTTGATGCTACGAACCGGCACTGGCTGGCTACCCATAGAAATCAAGGCCGGAAAGACTGTCAATCAGGAATATTTCAAGGGATTTCGACACCTGGACGAGATGTTCTCCATGCCTGGAGGGAAACTACTTGTTTATGGGGGTAATATGCCACATACCCGCAAAGACGTGAAAATTGTGATGGCATTTCAAGTTGCGGAGCATGTTGCTCAGATTTTAGAGTCCCCATCTACGGAAGCCGCTAATTCAGGTTATTGATAGGAGCATTATTGAGCATCACCCAATAATGCTCTCATTGCTCAACTTTTCCATGTCCTATCGCCCGCCGCTGCACCTTCTATAGCACCATCCCGGGGGATAGGTACAAACCGCCACCACCTCCACACCGGCATGTTCACCGTCCACATCTGGGACAAGGTGTGCTACAGCGCGAACAATGCATGCTTCCCGGCGAGGGAGCCCATACCCTCCAACGGCGTGGACAATATCAATTAAGATGGGTATTTCGCCACCTTCAAGGGCGGCGGCACCAACTGCGGCCCGGCCATCTGGCCCGCGCCGGAGACACTGGACCCGGGTGCGGGTATGGAGTCCTAGGCGGCACCCCTTGGTTGAGGTGGAATTGGTGACTGAAGCGCCTCCTGTTGATGCCGTAATCAAGTGCGGTCCGGCGGGCGGGCAGACTCCCCGCAGAGTCTTTCCGGAATCTCTGCACGGACCCTTGCCGGACGGTGCGGGCGGGATCGCGCGCACGGTCAACCGGCTCCTCTCGCCGAGGGTCCTGCGGCGCAGGAGCGCACCGCGGCTCCAGTCGATGATAGGCAGACGGGTGTCCGAAGCGACCCGGATCGAGTGGGGGATGCGTCGATACCGAGCCCGGGAGGAATGGCAACCGGCGACCATCCAGTCGCGACTGCAGATGCCGCTCCTGCCTGCCGACGAGACCTCGCTCCGCAAGCACCACTGGAAGCACCGCGATGCCGCCGGCCATCTGGTCGTGAAGTGCGGGCATCGCCAACGCGGCCAGGAAGCGATCGCAGCGGGGACCGTACCCCACCTTGGGGGGGGGGGGGGGGGGGGCTCCGGCATCCGTTCGCTTCCGGACTCCTTCTTCCCGTAGGCCCGCCTGGAGCCGTTGGTCGACCCTCTTGCTCACCACGCCATCCCTGATCCGCCGGTCGAGCGCCTCCCGGAGGCGGTCGTGTGGGATCCTGTCGAAATAGGATTTCAGGTCCACCTCGATCACTCACCGCTGGCCCTTATCCATGATGCCGGCACGCCGTGCGTCCCGCGCATCATGACCGGACCGATCGGTCCGGAAGCCGTACGAACCGGGTAGAAACTCTTGCTCGTCGATCGGCTCCAGCAACCTCCGTATCGCCCGCTACGCCCCCCCCTGGTACTCAAACGCCGGGATGCCTCAGGGTCGCCTCCTACCGTCCGCTTTCGGGATCCCCTGCCGACGCACCAGCGGAATATCGTAGCGGCCCGACTAGATCCGGTTCCGGAGATCCGAACGATGGGATTCCCGTTCCTTCTCATCGTCCGCCTCCGTCACGCCGTCCATGCCCGCCGCACCGTCCTTCCGCGTCCGGCGGTACGCCTCGTGCCTCCATTCGATGTCGATCCGATGGGGCTGGGA
Source organism: Candidatus Poriferihabitaceae bacterium (assembly GCA_965221795.1). Taxonomy (GTDB): domain Bacteria; phylum Pseudomonadota; class Gammaproteobacteria; order Arenicellales; family Poriferihabitantaceae; genus VYFG01. The sequence continues at coordinate 3,306,867 of OZ244914.1, read as the reverse complement.
CGGGAACACCCGGTCCGGGGGCTGCCTCGCCGGTCCGGCGATCCCCTGTGGTTTCGTGTCCGTGTCGGTAGCACTCCGGGTTTCTCTCCTCGTTGCCCACCAGTGGGTCTGTAGGCATGATGCCCGCTCCCTCCCGCGGGTCCCGATGGACACGGTTCCCCGCCTTCAACGGTACGATCAGAGCACTAAGACCACCGGCATCCCCTCCCTTCGTCTGATTGATTCGTTCGCCGATACCCCTTCTGTCGCCGGTCTCACCGTGTTCGCCTTCGCGCTCCCGGCGACCGCAGACCGATCGCCGGACCGGGGCTTCGTACGGGTACCCCTCAACCATACTCTCCAGGGGGAGAATACCGTTTCTCCCCGGTTTCCCGACCGTCCATCCCATGGCTTTGCGCCGCTCCAGCGACCCTGGACGGTCCGGCCGTGCCTCGCCCTGGCGGCATGGCCGGTGCGGTCCCAGCTACTCGATACTGAAGGCACCGTCGTTGGGGAATATCGGGGCTTCATAACGCCGCTTCGCCGCCCGCTGGGTACGCTTCACGAGAGGCGTTGCCGTCCCCACGCAACCCTCGCTCCCGGCTGGTGGGCTGCGCCTTTGCCGGACAGGAGTCGAATCTGCTGGACTGCGATCAATGGGTTCTGCGATGTCATCGCTCCCTCCACTTCAGGACTTTGCCTGGCGCAACAAGTAGTTACTAAATTTAGGGAATTAGTGTCTGCCAGAAAACTCCCGGATTCAGTTGCTGGCAGGCCGAGGGTAGAAGACGGCGAAGCGGAATGCCGCGCAGTCCCGCACCGAATCTGCCGTTTTCCCATGTTTGGTGCGCTGCATCAGGAAGGAATTCCGGGGCCCGGGTCATGGCATCCCGTTCCAGGCTTGACGGGAGCGGGCAGGCGGATCCGCGGCGCGCCAGGCTTTTTCCGGCCACCTTGTGGCCGCTCTCCACCACCCGCCGACCGACCCCGGCCAGCCGCTCCACGTTGTCCATGACCCTCTGCAGAGGGTACGGGTCCTCGCACGAAACGCTCGCATGCCCCAGGAACCGGCGCAGCATCCGGTGCTCGTTCACCCGCTCGTGCCGCCGGTCATTGTCGCACCCGAGACCCGGCTTCACCACCCCCATCACCCGCATCCGCCACCTCGCCATGCCCGAACGCCCGTCCCGTGGTCGCGGTCCAGCACTAGGTGCGCCTCCAGCAGCCCGAACAGGCGGCTCCGCAGGTCCCGGTCACCGTACCGGTGCTGCCGTCCCGCCAGCAGTGCCGGAAGGTCATCACGGGATTTCGGATTCCGCTCCATGTCCTCGGTCCGGACCTCGCCGATTGTCATCTGGGGATGCGGCACTGGCCTCATGGGACCGCTTCGCAACGGGTCGCAGATGGGTGAAGATCTGCGGACCTCGCCGGAATGCGGGCAGTATCACTCGAAACCCGCCGTTTCAGGCCAATCTTCCGTTCAGAAAGATGCGATTATAGCACATAATATCAATGTGTTATGCCCGTATTTCGGGTTTTTTGGCAGACACGAATTACATACGAAAGTAACGAAATAACCGGATCGGCTACCGGCCGACCAAGGCCGAGATGAAGGAAAAGATCAAGATTGACGTGCCCGGCCAAGCCGTTCCATGCGCACTGGAGCGCACATGGCGCACTGGCCGGCACCGAAAATGACCGTGATGCAATATCAGGCTGTTTGCGCCGCCTGCAGGCGGCGGTAGTAGCAGTAGTCTTACGCTACAGGTATCCCGGCGATCAGCACACCCAAGATCGTGGTGGCCGCCGCGATACCGCCGAGGATCGCCAGCAGCTGCCGGTTCTCCCGCCTGGCCATGTCGGTTTTCAGGTTGGTCATCTCAGTATCCCGCTTGGCCATCTCGGTTTTCCAGTCGGCTATGTCGGTCCGGAACCGCTCAAGCGTTCCCTGGAGGTCGGATTGCAGTGTCTTCATGTCTGCCCTCAGCACGGCGATCTCTTTCGCCCGTTCGTGATTCTGTTCATGCAGTCGCCGGAACTGTCTCTCCAGCTCCCGATCGGTGTCTTCTGCCATGCTCCTATCCTATACGATTTTTGACTGGTTTTTCAGGTTGATTATGCCCGCCGGTACTACCCGTATAGTATCGGAATCCAAAACAGAAAATGCCTCGCGGGCTTTCAGGACCCCGAGGCGTGATCATTGCATTTAAATGACAGAACCAACGCAACGATATGCAGACGGTGGTGGCGGGCAATGCTTACGTCATGAGATCAGCGAGGGTGACCGATCAGGCGCGAGTTACTGGCAAGGAAGTGTCCGGTAATGCCGTAATCTCCGACTCGGCTCAGGTGATTGAATCTGGTCGGGATTACGATCAAACGCGTGTCTATGTAAAAGCAACGGAGGCAACGCTTGCTGGGCTTGTCCAAATAGCTATACCTGAAATAGACCCATTAGTCACCGGAAGGTGGCCGGTCGCGTACGGTTACGCCGATATGTATTTCGCAATGAGAGACAGCGATAACAACCTCGTCCATAATTTATGTTTATGCGGGGACAGTCGGCGGGGTTGTGGGTGAAGAACTTATCCGCCGACTACAAACATTTACCTAATTACCATGAATCATAAGCCATGCTTCAGGAGTGTTTCCGGCATCGGCGGGGTTCGCAAGGCGACATCGGCGAGTCTGGGAATGAGGTCGGGTAAGTGATACCGGCGATGGAAGCGGTATTCGAATTCGGCAAGGCAGCGTTGCGCGTATTTTGGCCGGAAGGAATGTATAGCGGCTACGCAAGGCCGGTTGCCGAGCACGGTATTGACCCCGTAGAACTCCGGCTTCTCTACCGCGGCCCGTCCGCCGCCACTGACTACAACCGGATGCCGGCATCCGGCCTCAGTGACGCCGTCGAAGCCTTGCAGACCGTCGGAAACGACCTCGCTGCCGGCCACTAGGTGCCGACTGGCCAAGTCGGCGAGGTGCGACTTGCGAAACCCTTTGACCACATTCCGTTTGATGCGTTGGGGGTGACCCTCTGCGGTGGTCTGCACGGCCGCTGCGAATGGGGTCTTGCCGTCCGCTCCACCATCCCCTGCATCCGTTTATGCTGAATCCGACAGGCGGCATGATAGGAACCCCCCCAGCTGGCGGTGCCGCTGCATCGCCGAGACCCCCTTCTGGGTCTGGGTCCGCGGGTAGATGGCCTGGAACCAACTGGTCAGTGGCAACTTGCTGGACTCGAAGATCGTGCCGGCGATGATCGAGGTCTGCCGATGGCACCGATCGCACGGACGCAGTTTTCGGGTGTTCCGGTGACCACTCTGGTCGTGGCCGCAGTGTGGGCACACGAAGCCGTGGGGCCCGCGCAGCCGGAACCGCGCCTCGTCACATGGGTCTTCATCTCCATATTGCTCAAAAAATTCGTTGAGGCGGAGACCTTTCTGGAACGGGATCGGATTGCGCTTCCTGGTATACTCTTTTTCAATCAATTGGTTAGGACCATTCCATCATACCAAAAGCCCATTTATGATTGGTGGTAATTAGGAACATTTATTACCCTAACTCCAAGTAGTAGGTATATGGCGCAGATTCTTGTAGGTGAGTTGAGGGACAGCCGTAGAAGAGTTGTGACTAATACCGCCGTGACCGTTAGCAGTAAGCCCGTGTTTGCGTAAATCTGCTTTGAGACGGCAGCCGCGGCCAGTTAGCGGCTGTTATTTCCTACACTACTTTCTTTCAAATAGTGTGGGAAATCACTGTTCTGCGTTGGCTAGGGTAACGTGCAGTTAGCGCAGGGGTGCCTTGCCCGGCTCCGGGTCTGCCGGATGATTTCATGCTGCGGGAGTTCACTTGGTTTTCCAGGATGGACGAATCGACAGACAGGCAACAAGCACCAGCATGCAATGAGTGGCACCCTTGGCCGATGACCTTAGGTCTTGACCTGGAAGGGGTGTGCGTCTATTTTAAGGCAAACTACCGGGTATCGAACAGGATCCCGGTGGGGCTGACCCGGGGGTTCGCGCGGCACCACGGTCGCTACCCCGACCCGCATGGCGTCCGCAAGGAGAGGTTCGTGCGACCGCTGCGGGCGGAGGCGTACGCTCGGCTCGCGAACCCGGAGGGCCGCGACGAATGGGCGTGCCGGACGGTGCCGGTGCGGTACGCGCGTGCCGACCTGCGCTCGTTACGGGACTGATTTGCGCAGGTACCGGACGCACTTCCACCTCCCGGACCTGCACCGCCGATGGGTCAGCTTGCATGATAGACCATCGCAGCAAAAAAAGTCAGCCCGATCACACGTAGTCTACCATTGAATCGCTTCCGGCTAGCGTGAAATGGCCCTGAAATTAGGGTTGTATCGTCTTCCATTGCTTGGTATATTCAATGGTACGGCGTGGTGCGTTGGTCCAGATGGAGCCATAGAAAGCCACGACGGGAAGGATTTCTTCCGGCATTCGCGATATACTCATTTTCAGGAACGATTTCTGAACTATGGTGATGCGGTTGCCAGAAAAAAGGCGGAGAACGCCAAGGGTAAAGTTTTCCCAGATTGATTAAGCGCCAGGATTGCGTAACGCAGACGGAATAGTGCAGCATGCTCATATCCGTACCGCGCCTGAAATCACTGAATGAATTTCCAGGCCAGGTCCTGACAAAGAATGAAGAGTGCCGGTTGTGACCCACTTCCAGTACCCGGCTATGGACTGTGAAGAGATAGGGTAACAACGGTTGAACAGGTATTTTTAGATGCAGCATCGTGCTAACGTGCCGTATATGGCAGCCCGTTCCTATTGGACCGGAAGCTTGGCATCGGTTGCATCTGCACTATGGACCCTTTCCCGATTGCCCAACCGCACGGGACCACTTCCAAGACAGTTCTTGTCATCCGTCCGGCGGATGCCATCATGTTCGGGACATGCCGGTACCCGGCACTCCCATCTCCGAAGGACTTGTCTTCCAGCACCCCTCGTTCCAGGCACTGCACTGCTTTCCCGAAACCGGATACAGTGCACAGCAGCTCTGCATGCCGTTTGATCTGAGTAAACCCTCCCCCCGCGTTCTCATAAATCTGCCGAGTCTTGGTCGTCCGGGGCCTTCGGCAAACACATTCGGTTATACCTGCATCGCACAACGAGGCAGGCCACATAAGAAAATTTATGAAACGCTTATTATTTAATGCGACCCATCCAGAAGAACTCCGGGTTGCAATCGTAAATGGTCAAAAGCTTCTGGACCTGGATATCGAATCGGCAATTCGCAGCGAAAGGAAAGGCAACATCTATAAGGCAGTGGTGACGAAAGTCGAACCAAGCCTGGAGGCTGCCTTTGTGGATTACGGTGCAGGGAAACATGGCTTTCTCTCCCTGAAAGAAATTTGCCGAAACTATTTTCGAAACTACGATGGACACCAGTCGATCAGTCAGATTCGCATTGAAGATGCAATCAAGGCTGGTCAGGAAATGATTGTTCAGGTCGAAAAGGATGAACGGGGAACAAAAGGAGCGTCCCTGACCACTTTCATCAGTCTGGCGGGCCGCTTCCTCGTCCTGATGCCCAACAACCCCAAAGGCGGGGGCATTTCGCGCAGAATCTCGGGGGGAGACCGCACGGACCTGCGCGATACACTGGCCAATCTGGATATTCCATCCGAGCATGCCCTCATTGCCAGAACCGCAGGGATTGGCCGTAGCCGGGAAGAACTCCAATGGGACCTCGACTTCCTGGGAAAGTTGTGGCAATCGATCGAAAACGCATCCAAAGCCGCCAAGGCTCCTTTCCTGATTTACCAGGAAAGTAATTTGATTGTCCGCTCAATCCGGGATCATTTGAGTGCCGATATCGCCGAAATCATCATTGATGATGAAGAGATTTATGAACGTGCCGAACGCTTCATGAGTCAGGTGATGCCACAGAATCTGGCCCGGCTGAAACTCTATCAAAGCCAGGTCCCGTTGTTTTCCCGGTTCCACATCGAGCGACAGATTGAGTCCGCCTTTACTCGCGAAGTGAAACTCCCTTCCGGGGGTTCCATTGTGATTGATCATACCGAAGCGTTGATTGCGGTGGATGTAAACTCCGGACGGTCCACCAAAGGCGGGGATATTGAGGAAACCGCATTCCAGACCAATTTCGAGGCCGTCGGGGAGGTGGCGCGGCAATTGCGCCTGCGAGACCTCGGCGGATTGATCGTGATCGACCTGATCGATATGTCGTCGGGGGAGAATCAACGACTGGTCGAAAATCGACTCAAGGAAGCCCTGAAATCGGATCGTGCCAGAGTCCAAATTGGCAAGATTTCCCGTTTTGGCCTGCTGGAGATGTCCCGTCAAAGACTCCGGGCTTCAATCAGTGATGCCAACTACATTCCATGTCCCAGATGTCAAGGCACTGGCAGCATTCGAAGCGTCGTCTCTTCTTCCCTGAATGTGCTTCGCCTCATTGAAGACGCGGCCAAAAAAGAGAATACCGAAGCCCTTCAAGTGGACCTTCCGCTGGACATGGCCACATATCTGATGAACGAGAAACGGCATGAACTCCATCAGTTAGAAGCGCGACTGGCATCCCGAATCATCGTGATTCCCAATGAACGCCTGGACAGTCCCGATTTTACGTTGCGCAAGCTGCGAGGGGCAGAATTGGAGAACCTCGGTCAAGCCCCCAGTTACGAGCAGAAAATTGACCAGCAGAAAAACGAACCCGACCCAAAGGAAAATCTGAAATCCCCGACTCCCCCCAAGGCCAGCGTGGAACTCGACAGTATCCAGCATACGCCACCGCCTCTCCCTTCTGCTCCCGCCACCCCGGAGTCTGCCCACCCTTCCCGTCGGAAGCGCGTCCCTGAGCCAGCCAATCCGGCAAAACCGATCAGCTTCCTGCGCCGGATTACCCAATCCCTGTTTGGTACTGTTCCCACCGAAACCGGGACCAGCGGGCCGGATCACGACACCCCCTCCAGGAAGTCGGCCAGCGGCCGACGAAAGGGGAATGCAACAGGGAGGCGTGACACCGAAAAGTCGGTTGGGGGCAGGCGTCGTCAGACTGGCAAAACCGATAGCCGGGGAGAACGAAGCCAGCATGGCAGAAATACGGATCATCCCCGAGCACAAGCTCCCCGGAGGGACTCCGACAAAAATGAACGCAAGTCACCGGGCCAAAAGCCATCCCGCACTCCGGGAGCCGAGCGGGGTGGTGGACGTCGTCGCAGTGCAGCGGCGATCAATGGAGATACCAAACCGAACGCGGCTCCCCCGAAAAAACGCTCAGCGGGAGGAAGTGGCAATCGGGGGAAAGAAGTTGCACCTGCAAAGCAGCAGCCTCCCATCAGCGAAAAGCCACGGCCACCCCGAAAGCAGCAACCAGCGGCAACCCAACCCACCACAGAGAATCCGAGCGAGTCAGGTGTCAAAAGAGCCCCTAGTCGAGTCGCAAAATCCAATCATCGTCAAAACAAAGAACCGGCGATGAACAAGCAGGATTCTCCATCAGGCCGGCAAAGCTCTCGTCCCCCCACTTCTCCCTCTGGTCGGAAACAGCCGCCCTCTTCCTCATCGAGCAAAACGGAATCCACCCTTTCGTCTCCGGGCCCGGGAACCGTACTGGCCAATCCGAAACCGGCGGGTTCCGGAAAGAACGTCAAGGAATCCCCCGTTCAATCCCGCCCAACAGATTCCACGCCACCGGCTGATGAACCGATCAGGTCCCGCCCAGCGATCCAATCACCCGATCTGGACATTCCACTCCGGTCCTCCCAGACGCCAGATCATCGCAACCCGAACCCTGAGTAATCCGCTGCAGGCCGATCCCCCCTTCCGTCAGGAATCCAGCCGAAAGGGGGTGCCTCAGGGGATGGACCGCTCAAACATGGCCAGAGACTCTACATGAGCCGTATGGGGAAACATGTCGATGACACCAGCATGAGTCAGGTGATACCCATGTCGATGTACCAGGAGGCTGGCATCCCTCGCCAATGTGGCCGGATTGCAGGACACATAGACAATTCGATCTGGCATGCCAAGACCTTTCAGGTTTTCTACAAGTGCCAGGGCACCGGAACGGGGAGGGTCCAGCAACCACTTGCGGCATCCCAGTGCCTGTAATGGCTGGGTCTTCGATGTGAACAGATCCATTTGGATAAAATCAACCTGATCCAGGCCGTTCGCCCGTGCGTTGGCAATGCCCTTGGTCACCAATCCATCTTGCACTTCCACTCCACTGACCCTGGCACCCTTACGTGCCACCGGTAAGGTAAAATTGCCGAGGCCACAAAAAAGATCCAGGATATGGTCGCCTGATTCCGGTTCCAGTAGTCCCACGACCTGGTGGATCAAAGCCTCATTGACCTTGCCGTTCACCTGAATGAAGTCTGAGGGGGAAAATTCCAGGGTTACATCAAAATCCGGCAATGTATATTGGAGTGGGATAGGTTTCGATGGCCACAGCGGACGGATACTGTCCAGACCGGATGGCTGGACATAGCATTGCAGGGAGTGCTCCCTGGCAAATCTGATGAGCAAATTTTCGTCTGATGAGTCCAGCGGAACCAGATGGCGCAGTACGACTGCGACCGCATTGTCGCCAGCGGCAAACTCCAGTTGTGGTACCTGACGTGGACAGTGGAGACGGCTGATCAATTCATGGCACGGATCCAGTAAATCGGAAAGTCGCTTGTCGAGGGTATGACAGTGACGGAGTGACGTCAGGTAGGAAGTGCCCGGCTCCCGAAATCCGACCAGAATACCCCCTTTGGCCGGAACCAATTTACAACCCGGACGGGCCTTACGCCGATAATGCCATTCTTCTCCATGAAGCAGTGGCAAAATAGTCCGGGGTTGCACACCACCAATGCGCTCCAGGTTATCCAAGAGCATTTTCTGCTTCATCTGACGCTGGCTTTTCACATTCAGATGTTGCAATTTACAACCACCACACACTCCAAAGTAACGACAGACAGGCGTAACCCGATCAGGCGATAGGGACAGGACCTCTTCCAGTCGTCCCGGGTATTTCCCCCGACGCTTTTTGCCAGGCACAAACCGAATCGTTTCCCCGGGCAAGGCCTTCGGGACAAAATAGACTTGTCCTTCGTACTTCACCACTCCTTCCCCGGTATGGGTCAGATCCTGTACTTCGGCAACCAGAGACACCATCAGTTCTCTCGACCAAAACCAAACCAGGACGGACTACGCTGCAGACTGCCATGAGCCGTCTGTCTATCCCGCTTGCGCAAGAGGCATTCCGTACGTCGCCACACATGGATGTTGGTCCGCTTGGCGCTATAATTGGGATTCGAGCCTGAAGGGGACGGTTGATCAAGCCATCGCATTACATCCAGCCCGAATTGGCGGTTCATGAGATATTCATAACGGCTTGCAGACATCTTTCTCCGGGCTCCTGTCTGGTATCGCCCACTTTTCCGACATTCGCAGAAAACCATGAAAAATCCAATTAATGACAAGCTGATGGCGGCAATCCGGGACATGGTCAATCCCCAACCAGACGAACAGAAACTGACTTTTATCCAGGACTATTACCAAAGAATATCGACCCAGGACTTCCATGAGGAAAAAGTCCCCTTTTTCTTCAAAGCCGCTCTGGAGCATCATACCCTGGCCCAAGTCAGAGAAAACGGACAAACCCTGATCGGGGTGAACAACCTGCTGGGCCTCGGGTCCGGAGTCCGCACGCTCATTAGTATTGTGACTGATGACCAGCCGTTTCTGATCAATTCACTGTCTGTCACGCTGAACCAATTGGGACACCGGATTGAACGGACACTGCATCCGTTATTTCGAGTACAACGTACGCCGGAACACCGGATTGATTCCATCGAAAGTTATCGTAGCGGTTTGTTTTCCCGCAGTCAAAGCGATCGCACCATCCTGGAATCCTTTATCCAGTTTGACGTTGACCCGATTGAGGAAGCCGCCCACTTCGAGCTTATTGCCACCTTGCAGAAAACGGTGGCCAATATCAATATCGTCACCAGTGATTGGCATTATATGCGTGACGCCACACTCTCCCTCGCCGACATGGTGGAACAGTCCCGTCTGGGGCCTGAATTCGCCGATTACGGTGCTCTCTTTCGCTGGATGGCAGAAGACCATTTTGCTTTCATCGGCTACTGTGAATTGGAAGCCACCATCGAAAATGAACCCTGCCGGATCAACGAAGACTCCTTGACCGGGATACTGCGCGCGGCACACCATGCGGGCGAAGATGTCATTGATATTCTCCCTCCGATCGCACAAAGCCCCAATTCCCCGGTCATTTTCACCAAGTCACGTCGCCGATTGTATATCCATCGCGCTAATTATCTTGATTGTATTCTGATCGATCACGATTTCAACCCGGAAGTACCGCTTCCCCCCAAGCGCACCATCAGTTGCATTCTCGGATTCCTGGCCGGCACCACTTCCACCATGGCCGTGGCAATGATCCCTCATCTGCGAAACAAGGCTTCCTATATTCTGTCAGAGAGCGGATTACGTAAAGGTAGTTTTGCCTATAAGGAGCTTCGTACCATTCTGGAAACCTTGCCAAGAGAAATCCTATTTCAGACAGAAACCCGCGCTCTTTATAGCCTGTGCATGACATTGCTCAACCAGCAGGAGCGCTATCGTACCCGGTTGCATCTGCACCGAAACATATGCCAACACTATTTCACCTGTCTCGTGTACATCCCCAGGGATCTGTTCAACACGGCAGTGCGAAAGCGGATCCTGGATTATCTTCAACAGCAACTGAAGGCTCAGGAAATCACGTTCAATGTATTTTTTTCGGAGTCCATCCTGGTTCGGGTCCACTATATCATTCACTGTGATGCACAGTACCAACCGGACATCACCCAGGAAGAATTGGAACGTCATGTACAGGCCATGGTGCGGGATTGGAATGAAAACCTTTTCATCACGGCCCAAGACTACTACGTACTGGACGAAGCACGAGCCCTGACCAATCTCTGGCGGGATGCATTTCCGGCAAGCTATCGGGACAATTTCAATACGAATATCGCGCTCATTGATATTGCTCTCCTCTCATCCCAATCACCCGATGGAGAGCCTCTGGTCAGCCAGAAACTCCTGCGCTCAGCAGAAACCCCGTCTTCCGCCCATTTCAAGACATATTCTGCCGGCAGTCCCCTTTCCATTTCGGACGCCCTTCCCATTCTGGAGAATATGGGAATACGAGTGTTGGGCGAGCATCCCTATCGTATTCAGAACCAAAATCACGACATCTTCTGGATTCAGGATTTTGAAATCACACATCGGGATGGCCTTCCGTTTGAGGAGACGACCACTCCTCTTTTCGAAGAAGCCTTTGCCGCGGTCTGGCATGGATGCGCCGAGAATGATGGCTTTAACCAACTGGTATTGAGTGCGGGGTTTGACTGGAAATTGGTCAGTGTTTTCCGTGCCTACTTCCGCTATTTACGACAGATCAAGTTACGCTACAGCGAAAGCTACTGCATCGAAGCACTCTTGCGAAATACGACCCTGATCCGGGAAATCGGTGAGCTGTTTTTTGATCGATTCGACCCAAGTCGCGACGAGCGCTCTGCCCAATTCCTCTATCAGCAGGTCGCACAACAGTTGGAGATGGTGCAGACGCTGGACGAGGAGAGGATCATTCGGGCACTATTAGATGTATTGCAAGCCACCTTGCGAACGAACTATTTTCAGTCCACTGGGAAGATCGCCAATCCTTATCTGGCATTCAAACTGGATTCCCAGTCAATCCCGCGGATTCCGGAACCAGCACCAATGTTCGAAATCTTTCTCTATTCCCCCAGAGTCGAAGGCGTTCACCTTCGTGGAGGAGAGGTAGCCCGTGGCGGACTGAGGTGGTCCGAGAGGCCGGAAGACTTCCGTACCGAAGTGCTGGGATTAGTCAAAGCACAGCGGGTAAAGAATGCCGTCATCGTACCAGTCGGTTCCAAGGGCGGGTTTGTCGCCAAACAACTCCCGGCGGGGGGCCAAAGGGAACAGATCCAGTCTGAAGTGATCGCCTGCTATCGGGACTTTATCCATGGCCTGCTGGATATTACGGATAACCTGGTCGACGGCAAGATCGTGCCACCGGAGAACGTGGTGCGCCATGACCGGGATGATCCGTATCTGGTCGTCGCCGCAGACAAGGGAACCGCGACTTTTTCCGATATCGCCAACGGTATTGCCATTGAACACGGTTTTTGGCTGGGTGACGCCTTTGCCTCGGGCGGTTCTGATGGATATGATCACAAAAAAATGGGCATTACGGCCAGAGGAGCCTGGGAATCGGTCAAGAGACACTTTCGGGAACTGGGCAAGGATATCCAGAACGACGACTTTACGGCTGTGGGGATCGGAGACATGGGTGGGGATGTGTTTGGCAACGGGATGTTGCTGTCTCCCCATACTCGCCTGATCGCAGCTTTTAATCACCTGCATATTTTTGTGGATCCGGAACCTGATGCCGCTCGCAGCTATGAGGAACGGAAACGCCTGTTCGAACTGCCTCGCTCCAGCTGGAGCGACTACTGCAGCGAGCAGATTTCACCGGGTGGGGGGGTCTATTCCCGTTCAGTCAAATCCATCCAACTGTCACCCGAAGCCAGAAAAGCTCTCTCCACGGAACAGGAAACGTTTACTCCAAATGAACTGATTCACACCATTCTTCAAGCGGAAGTGGACCTGTTGTGGAACGGGGGGATCGGCACCTATGTGAAAGCGTCGACAGAATCCCACCAGGATGCCCAGGACCGATCCAATGATTCCGTCCGGGTCAATGCAAATGAATTGCGTGCCAGAGTGATCGGGGAAGGCGGAAATCTGGGGATGACCCAAAGCGCCCGTATCGAATACAACCAACATGGCGGACTCTGCTATACCGATGCCATTGACAATTCGGGGGGAGTCGATACCTCGGACCATGAAGTCAATATCAAGGTATTACTGAATGCGGCCGTACAGGCGGGCGAACTCCGAATGGAGGATCGCAATCAGTTGCTGGCACAGATGGAATCGGAAGTGGCTACTCTGGTGCTCAAGAACAACTATCTGCAAACCCAGATCCTCAGTGTCGAGTGCAGTTATGAGGGAAATCAAATCCCACAGCAGGCCCGGCTGATCCAGTTTCTGGAGAGCCAGGGAGTACTCAATCGCACACTGGAGTTCTTGCCAAACCAAGAAGAGCTGCGCGTACGACAGGAGACCGGACAGAATCTGACGCGGGCCGAACTCGCGGTTATTCTTTCCTATGGCAAGATGGACTTGTATCAGACACTACTGTCTTCCCGTGTGCCGGACGAACCGTACCTGCATGGCGAAATCACTGCCTATTTCCCCGCCATACTGGTACGCCAGTTCGGTCCATACATTGAAACGCACCCCCTCAAACGCGAGATTATCGCCACTCAGTTGACCAATAGTCTGATCGGCAAGCTAGGTGCCGGATTTCATCATCGCATCGCCGAATTGACCGGGGCGTCGGTGCCCGATGTGGCCAAGGCGTATGTGGTAGCCCGCAGCGTGCTCGGGCTGGACCAATTACAGGAATGGATTCAGGAAATGGATAACCGGATTTCTACTGAAATCCAGTATCGACTATTCCGGGATACGGCCTACAATTGTGAAGCAGCGATTGTCTGGTTACTGCGCCATCGGGATGGCTGCAAGGACATTGAGACGACGATCAAGGAGTTTCGTGCCGGGATGGAAACCCTGGAAATGGTGTTGGCATCCTCTGAAACCGACGAGACCCCTTGTTACGATGAAGAAATTCGTGCTGCGATCACTGCGAATGGCTCAGGGCAGGAATCGGTTCGGGCATTGTTGTTGATTCCTGCCCAATCCCGCACTCTGGACATCATTGACATCGCAACCACATTGGGCCAACCGATTGCTCTGGTCAGTGCCGTCTACCTGCATTGCATGCAAACACTGGAACTCCATTGGATCCGCGATGCAGTCGACAGCCTGCCAACAAGCAGTGACTGGAACTTGCGTGCCCGGTTCAGCTTGACGGAAAATCTGCGGATGGCGCATACCCGTCTGGTACGGGATGTTCTCCGGGCCTCAGAAGACCCATCCCCTGCCTGCCGGATTGACACCTGGATCACCCAACGCAGCCACCCCCTCCAACTGATCCAAGATATGATGCGGAGACTACAGCACGAGCCCAAGGTCGACTTTGCCATGCTCTCCGTACTCGTCAGCGAATTGGCAATCCTCTAGGAACTCGGCATGAAATCTTCTGTAGCCGATCGGGGCCGTAATCATATCCATACCCGTATCGTCCATAATGGCCAGGACGGGGCGGCACAATGTGGCATGATCAACCCCCCCGTCTATCATGGCTCGACGGTCGTATTTTCCACGTTGTCAGCACTGGAACAATCCCGGATTGATCATGATCGCAAAGACCAGTTGGTGTACGGGCGGATTGGCAACCAATCCACTTTTGCCCTGGAAAATGCAGTGGCAGACCTTGAGGGAGGATACGGTGCGCTTTCCGTTTCTTCCGGCCTCGCTGCCGTCAGTACCACGATGCTTGCATTCGCCCATGCCGGCGATCATATCCTCGTTGCAGATACGGTTTATGGGCCTACCCGCAAGTTCTGTGATGGCATCCTTTCCCGAATGGGGGTGAGCGTTCAATACTATGATCCGTTGATTGGGAGTGAAATCGAGACCCTGTTCCGCGCCGATACCACGCTGGTGTTTCTCGAATCCCCCGGTTCGATCACATTCGAAGTACAGGATACACCCGCCATCGTCCAGGCTGCCCGTTCCCGCGGAATCCTGACCGTTCTGGATAACAGTTGGGCCACCCCATTGTATTTCCGCCCTATTGAACACGGCGTAAACGTTTCCGTCATTTCCGCCACCAAGTATATTGTGGGCCATTCGGATGCCTTGATGGGTCTGGCGGTCTGTGATACCGAAGAAAATTTCTACCGGATCAAAAAAACCCGGGATCTGTTGGGGCAGAGCCTGGCACCGGACGATATCTATCTCGGCCTGCGTGGACTGCGTACTTTGGGCATCCGGGTAGAAAAACATCAACAACAAGCCCTGGAACTGGCGACCTATCTGGACCAACATCCCAAAGTGATGGCGGTGCTGCACCCGGCGTTCCCGAACTGCCCCGGGCACGATGAATGGAAACGTGACTTCAGCGGGTCGACCGGTCTTTTTTCAGTCTTGCTCAAACCGGGCTCACGGGACGCACTCCGGTCTATGTTCGACGATATGCGCATCTTTTCCATGGGGTTCAGTTGGGGGGGATATGAAAGCCTGATCGTGCCACAGGATCCGCCCTCCTACCGTAGTGCTCGACCCTGGACTGAGAACGGGCAGATCATCCGCCTGCATGCCGGACTGGAAGATATGCAAGACCTGTTGCAGGATCTGGAAGCCGGTTTGGACCGGTACGCGATCTGACCGGTGACCCTGACAACCGGCAGTACCGGACACCACGCAATGCATGGAACCCAACCCCCAGCCCGGATCGAAATACCCAGGCTTGATCTTTCGCGACTGAAACCCGGCACACCAGAGTCGATCCCTCTACCCGATGGACCTTTTTGGGTTTTTGCCTATGGCTCTTTGATGTGGGATCCCGGGTTTGACTTTCTGCAATCACTGCCCGGAATGGTGTATGGCTATCATCGTCGGTTGTGCTTGTGGTCAGCCCGCTACCGTGGGTCCAGCGAGTGTCCGGGCCTGGTACTCGGACTGGACCGGGGCGGTTCCTGTCGCGGTTACACCTACCTGGTCGATGATACACACGCCGACTCGGTGGTCGAGTATCTTTGCGAACGGGAACTCGTGACCGGTGCCTACAAACCGAAACTGGTTTCGGTTTCGCTGCATGACGGCCGAAAAATCTCGGCGCTTACCTTCATTGCCAAGCCGCACCACCCGCATTTTGCCCCGCGCATGTCCCTGGAGCAGATCCTCCATGTCGTCCGGCAAGCAAAAGGCACAAGGGGGTGCAATCTATCCTATATTATCAATACGGTCCGCCATATGAACCGGATCGGGATCAACCATACCGAACTGCATCATCTGGTCCGACATCTCGAAACCATCTGACCATTCCAACGCACTTCTGGACGAAACCCATATGAACGAAGAGACTTTATTCAGCAGTATTGTCAAAGGCGAGATTCCGGCAGAGATTTTGTATCAAGATGATCGCGTAACGGCTTTCCGGGATATCCATCCCCAAGCACCCACTCACATTCTCATTGTTCCCAACAAGATTATTCCCACGGTGAATGATGTGAGTGAAGAAGACGAAATTACTCTTGGACGCCTGTTCCTGGTCGCCAAGCGGTTGGCCGCTGAGGTTGGCATCGCAGACGATGGCTACCGACTCCTGGTAAATTGCGGCCGCCATGCCAACCAAGAGATCTTTCATCTGCATATGCATCTACTGGGAGGACGCCGGCTGGGCCCCATGCTGGCTCGACCCCACACCTAAACCATGTCGGAAGTCTGGCAGTACAGCGCATGGAATACCCTGTCGTTACTTAGGCGTGGCGAACTCAATTCGCTCGAACTGCTGGATGAGATCGAGTCCCGATGTCGTGCGATCAACCCAGCGATCAATGCGCTGCCGACCTTATGTTTCGAGCGGGCACGGGAGTGTGCCCATCAGTTGGAGAGATGCCGTAACACCCAACCCACGCGTCTGCATGGCCTGCCAGTCACCATCAAGGATTTGCTGGAGGTGTCGGGAGTGCGCACCACCTACGGCAGTACTTTGTACCGCGATTACATACCGACCCGGTCCGATCGGCTGGTGCAGCACATCGAATCGCAAGGCGGCATTGTATATGCCAAGTCCAATACCCCGGAATTTGGTGCCGGGGGCATTACCTTCAACAGCGTCTTCGGGCCGACTCTGAACCCCCGCAATACTACTTATGCGGCTGGCGGTTCTTCCGGCGGTGCCGCCGCTTCTCTTGCCTCGGGCTGCGCTTGGCTCTCCCATGGTTCGGATATGGCTGGGTCCCTCCGCACCCCCGCAGCGTTTTGTGGTGTAACCAGCCTGCGACCCTCTCCCGGGCGAATCCGCGCGGATGCACCCTTGCTGCCGTTTGACTCCCTTTCCCAGGAGGGTCCCATGGCAAGAGAGATCGCGGACCTTGCCCTGTTCGCGGAGGCTCTCTTTGACCAACCGTGCCCGGATTGGGACGATCATAGCCTACTGGCCATCCAGCCGGAACGAGTGGCTTACAGTGAAGATTTGGGCGTGACCCGGATTGACGATGAGATTCTCTCCGCCCTCGAACATTTTGTTCGGATACTCACCCGGAACGGATGCCATGTGGTCACCGATCAGCCTCCCCTGGAAGGTGTGCATGACACGTTTGACGTATTGCGTGCTCATACGTATGCGATATCCCTGGAAGGGACACTGGCAGAATATCCCGGAACCATGAAACCGGAAATCGAGTGGAATATCCGTAAAGGCATCGACCTGTCTTCTGAACAGATACGTCAAGCGCAACGACAACAAGGTCGAATTGTCGCATCAGCCGCCCGATTCATGCAGGACTTTGACCTATTCATCTGTCCGGCAACCAGTACGACGGCGGTACTCGCGAACAACCGCTATCCGGGCTTTGAAGCCGACATCCCAGTACAGGAATATTATCGATGGCTGGCGATCGCCTATGCCCCCACCCTGATGGCTTTGCCAATTGTGACCTTGCCGATTGGCCACAGTCCACAGGGAATGCCCATCGCGGTACAATTGATTGGCAAGCCCGGGGCTGACCGGCGTCTGTTGCAGTTGGCTTACTGGATCGAGCAACGAATTGCGTGGGATCCCATACCGGTGGATCCGTTTTCTCCCTAGCCCAACCTTATCTGACATCCCCTTCTCCAGATCCAATATGCCATACGGAATTCACTCAACATCACGCACAGCGGTGAGGGCGGACTTTCTGGCTGGCGACCCACCACCCCTGCTATCGGGTCATCCCATTACGATCCGGGCATCATGCGAGGGAGATAAGGCAACCATTCGGTGCGTTGCCTTGATCGCCAGAAGAAACCTATCGATTCCCATATATCATGAGTGATTCGAATAGTATCAAGATCCATCGCGTCAGCAAGATATTCGGTCAGGATCCCCAGACCGTAAGGGCGTTGAATGATGTCAGCATCGAAATCCGGGATGGGGAATTTTTTACCTTGCTCGGCCCTTCCGGTTGTGGCAAAACCACCCTGCTACGCTTGATCGCTGGATTCGAACATCCCACCCGGGGGCAGATTGAATTACATGGCGAGGAAATCTCCCACCTGCCTCCTTTCCGGCGGCCAGTAAACACGGTGTTCCAGAGTTATGCCCTGTTTCCGCACATGACCGTGGCAGAAAACATTGGGTTTGGTCTCGAAATGCAGGGCAAGTCCAAGGCGGAGATCCGAGAGACAGTCGCCAGCATGCTGTCTCTGGTACAGATGGCAAGCCTGGCAGAGCGGCGCACAGATCAAATCTCCGGCGGACAACAACAACGGGTGGCCCTTGCCCGTGCGCTGGCACCCAAACCCAGCGTATTGCTACTGGATGAGCCATTGTCGGCACTCGACTACAAGCTACGCAAGGGGATGCAACTGGAACTCAAGCGTCTGCAGCATGAGACCCGCATTACCTTTGTCTTTGTAACCCATGATCAAGAAGAAGCCTTGACCATGTCAGACCGGATCGCGGTGATGAACGAGGGCCGCATCCTGCAAATCGGTGCTCCCCGGGAAATCTATGCCCGTCCAGCCGTTCGGTTTGTCGCCAACTTCATCGGCGATACCAACTTCCTCCCTGTCACTCTTGCGGAATGTCAAGATCAATCCTCCCTGTTGGTACTGCCCTCTGGCAAGAAAATCAGAGCCGGGGCCGTCCCACAAGAGACCAGAGAAAAAGTCCAGATTGCCATCCGTCCTGAACAGACCCGCTTGACTCGGGATTGCGACCAGGCCCATCTGTCCGGCAAAGTGGTGGATGTTGTCTACTCCGGGACCGATACCCACTATCACCTTGCCCTGTCAGACCAGAGTGTTTTTGTCGTCCGGATGCAAAATCATGCGGCGTCAGATGAAGATTGGCAGGAAGGACAACAGGCAGGGATCCTCATCAATCCCGGTGCCGTTCAGGTCCTGATTGACTGAAGGCACATGACACAACAAGCAGACCACCTACATCGGACAATCTCTGCCGGAGAACGCTCGATCCGGCGGGCCGATGTGCGTCTCAACTGGCTATTATGTACACCGGCCCTGATCGTACTGTCACTGGCGGCTTCCGGTCCACTGCTGGTGATGCTGCTGTACTCTTTTCTGGAGCCTGGCGATTACGGCGGGGTTGTTTATCGCTTCTCGGCCGAAGGATGGTTCCAGGTATTCTTCAGCCGCGATATATTCGACGAAAGCATTTCGATTGCGGATGCCCACTTATCTATCTTTTGGCGATCATTCCGACTCTCTTTCCTGACTACGGCAATGTGCCTTTTGTTGGGCTTTCCGACTGCATACTTCATCGCGACACGACCGAGAAACACTCGCAATACCTGGCTATTCCTGATCACCATCCCCTTCTGGACCAATTTGCTGATCCGAACTTTTGCGATCATGGAAGTGATCAAGAACCAAGGGCTTTTGAACACCCTGCTCCTGGCGGCCAATGTAATCACGGAACCGGTGCAAATCCTCTATACGGACCTTGCGATCATGCTTGGGATGGCCTATGTCTACCTTCCGTTGATGATCCTGCCATTGTACGCCTCTATGGAAAAACTGGATTTTGGCCTGATCGAAGCCGGTTATGACCTGTATGCCACTCGCCTTCGAGTGCTGTGGCGGATCATCATTCCATTGGTGAAACCCGGTATTGTGGCCGGCTCGATTCTTGTCTTCATTCCCTCCCTCGGTGCCTATGTGACCCCCAGGGTACTCGGTGGAGGGAAAAACCTGATGATCGGGAATCTGATCGAGTTACAGTTTGGTCAAGGTCGCAACTGGCCGCTGGGGGCGGCACTTTCGATCTTCCTGCTTGGAGTGGTGATGCTGGCCTTGCTGGTATATGTCCGGTCTACCCAGAATCATATGCGGAGAGACCACTGATGCAATCTACTGTCGATGCTTGGGGAAAGCAGTCCCGGAGTTTTTCGATCTCCCACATACCGGGATTTACCCTCACTGCCCTTCTCTGTTTTTTGGCTCTTTACATCCCTATCCTCATCCTGGTTGGATATTCGTTCAATTCGGGCTCATCGATCGCAGTCTGGGAGGGGTTTTCATTGCAATGGTATGCAGCCGCCTGGCAAAACGAACAGGTCAAGCGCGCCACCATCCTGTCGGTCGTAGTCGCGACCCAGGCCTCTCTCTATGCAACCCTGCTAGCGACCATGGCGGCACTCGGTACTACCCGGACCCGGCCGTATCGAGGTCAGAATATCATCTATGCAACCGTGAACCAGCCACTGATGGTGCCAGAAATTGTTACGGCAGTAGCACTCCTGATCTGTTTTGCCGTCGTCAAGGAACTGACCGACTATCGAGGGCTGGTGTACCTCGTCCTGTCTCATACTGCATTTTGCATCCCCTTCGCCTATCTTCCGATCCGGGCTCGCCTGGAAGACATGGACCGAACGCTGGAACTGGCAGCGTTTGATCTCTATGCCACTCCCCTGCGCTGCTTCCGGAAAATCACCCTCCCCCTGTTGTGGCCAGGAATCCTCGCCGGAGCCATGCTGGCTTTTGTCATTTCCCTGGACGATGTGGTTATCACGGAATTCGTCAAGGCACCCGGACAGGATACACTGCCCACCTATATGTTGGGCCAATTGCGTCGAGTGGTGACCCCGGAAATGAATGCGATTTCCTCGGCGTTACTGCTAATATCTGTTATATTGATCACTCTGACATTCTTGCTCAGTCGAAAAAACGCTGAAAGTATTTCTTGATGCACTCCAAGATTGAATCGTGACCTGAGGCCAGACCCATGAAGCCAGCTTTCCTTAAAACCGCCGCGACTATCGCGACGTCCTTCGCCCTGATACTTCCTGCAGTCGGTCATGCGGGGGGCGAACTGAATTTGTTCAACTGGGGCAACTACACCAGTCCAGAACTCATCGAAAAGTTTGAAGCCCAGTATGATGTCCAGGTCACCATTACCGACTACGATTCCAACGATACCGCATTGGCGAAGGTCCAGGCCGGGGGGCATGGCTTTGACCTCGTGGTGCCTTCGGCCAATTACGTCCCTATCTGGATCAGTGAGGGCTTGTTACTGGAAGCTCGCCCGGATCAAATGGACAACTTCCAACATGTAAAGGACGAATTCCGTAATCCGAGTTGGGATCCGGGAAGGCATTATACGGTCCCTTGGCAATGGGGGAGTGTCGGTATGATCGTTGATACTTCGGTATATCAGGGCAATATCAATACTTCCGCGATTTTTCTGGACCCGCCGGAAGAACTGGTCGGAAAGATCAATGTTGCGCCAGAAATGAATGATGTCATCAGTGCGGCGATCATGTACCTCGGAGGGGAGCCCTGTACCACGGACAAGGAGCTGCTGAAAAATGTACGCGAAAAACTTGTGGAAGCCAAAGCCAAATGGTTGTCAATGGATTATGGCATGATTGAAAAATTCGCAGGCCGGGATGTCGCGGCCTCTCTCTATTGGAATGGTGCTGCATTCCGTGCGCGAGAAAAAAATTCGGATGTGCGTTATGGCTATCCCCAGGAAGGTTTTGCCTTGTGGATGGATAGCGTCGGTATTCTGGCGGATGCCAAGAATGTGGAAAATGCGAAGCTGTTCCTGAACTTCATCATGGAACCGGAAAATGCCGCCCTGATCTCTGCCTTTGCCCGTTACGCCAACGGAATTGAAGGAGCCGAAGCCTTCATGCCGAAAGACATGATCGGCGCACCGGAAATTGATATCCCGACAGAATTGGCCAGTGCCGGAGTTTTTCTGCCGACCTGCTCGCCTGAAGCCACAAAAATCTATACTGCCATCTGGACGGAACTGCAAAAATAGTTTCGCCCTGCATGGATGCCTATGCCCGGCCCTGCTACCCCCGAACAGGGCCGGGGCAGAGCATATAGCGATCATCTGCCCCACTCTTTGTCGACATGGAGTCATACTACCCATGACGCGAAAGGCCATATGTGTGTGGGAAGGGGCTTAGTTCGTATCTGCCAGCCCCCCCCCCCCCGTTTTTTCGGCGACATTCCGGCGTCCCAGGACCAGTCCGAAGTGCAACCGCGCCGCGATCCCGGAATGAAGGCGTAGCCCGAAGGGAGGGATCGTGGCGGCAACCAAAAAATTCGCGCGTCAAGCACCTCTCTTCGGTCCCGGATGGCAGCCATCTCGACTGCTGGCGATCCTGACCGAAGCCATCGGCCAAGGCAAGGGTGCGCTCAGGACCGGGAGGCCGAGCGAAGCCGCTCCGGTGAATCACCAGAGGGCCCGGAGTGCCGGGTTCGATGGAGGACCGTGGGCCGCGTCCGGGGGGAGCCAACCCACGGGCAAAGACCTCTGCCGGGGCACCGCCGACGCTTCCTGGTGCCGGGCCACGGCCTGGCGGTCGGCCGGTTGATGCCGGTAGCCTCGCAGGCCACGGTGGCGCGAGGTCTCGCGCGAGATCGTCTCGGGATCCCGTCCCGGATCGCGGGCCATCTCCCGTTTCGATCCCCCCCCCCCCCCCCCCCCGATGCAACCGGGCGTAAATCGGGCATCGTTCGGCATGGGTCAGGTGATGGTAGCCTACGGGCATGGCAATCCTCCGTTGGTGAGAAACCGAGATGGTTGACCATCCTCTGGCCCACCGCAAGCTTTTCACCTCACCAGCCAGCGGCTTAGGGGGTGTTGCACTTCACACTGGAAAATGGGGCGTGAATCAATTCCAGAACGGCTCTGTCATGGGTCGGATCCGATAGAATTCACTGACCTCGCAGGGATCGTCGATGATCAGCGGCTCTGGGGTAGATTCTGGACGTTCGCCTCCCGGCCAGCAGGCGTGCTTCGGTAGCGGCGGACGGCGACGGGACTTCACCGGACGTCAGCCGGAGATCCCATCAACCTTGGACGCTAACCTCCAGCAGGTGCCACAACGGGCGCAGCGAGTCCCATAACAGCCCGAAATCCGTCGGGTAATGGACCTCCGTTTCCACTACGAAAGAGTCACCCCGCTCGCGCCATCGGTCTCCAGGCTTTTTTCGACACCCGGTGCCCCGATCCTATCACCAGATCACTCCCCTTCGACCGCCGGGATGGCGTCAGCCGACTCACGTTGTCCTTGCTCTGCGGCACCAACTCACTCGGGTCCGAGTACCGGTTGAGGCTCCGCATCGGGCAGATCACGCTCGTGATTCACCAGGCCCTCCAGACGGTCAAACTCACCGTTCAGATCTGGCTTCCGCACCGCCATCACCCGGATCGACTACCGAGACATCCCCGGACGGCCATGGTCCCGACCGACTCCCGGCAGCACCTCCCACTCCTGCAGGTCAAACCAGCGCCCCCGCAACTCCTGATCCGGGTACCGATGCGGTAGCCCGATCCGGATCGCCGGGAGGTCATCCCGGAACTTCGGGTCGATTGGGATCGCCGCAATCTGGCTGGTGCCGATCTCCCGTTGGGAGTGGAAGGGTGTGTCTCCTCAGTGGGAGCCAGGGCGAAGTTTTGGGGGCAATGACCCAATATGCTCTGATGATACCGGTTTGCCGTCGTTTTTGCCTGAAATTCATGCCCAAAATTTGGAAATTTTCCATTTCTAATCAGTACTCTATGGGGTTTTCTGCCGGACATTAGGTAACTCAATGATATCGAATTATTGGAGGCCTTGCCGTCTATTGATAAGGGAATTACATACGAAAGTAACGAAACAGCCGGATCGGCTGCCAGCCAACCGGGGCCGAGAGGAAGGAAAGGATCAAGATTGACATGCCCGGCCGTTAAATAAGAAGATGGAGAGTTCCGGTAGTGGCTGGCTTGAAATTTCGCTTGCATTTTTACGGGTGAAACCGGCACAATCGCTGAACGAATAACTTCAACCCTGGAGACATGATCATGAAACAGATTACCCCCCCCCCCCCCCCCCCCTCCCCATGCGGCATCGCACAACTTAAGCGCCTGACGGCACTGGCCGCCGCCCTGGTGGCCCTCGCCCTGGCCGCCGGAACGGCGGAGGCTCGGTGTACGGCCGGCGATGTCACGATGACCAAGGTCTTCCCCGCTGGGAATCTAGGCAGATTCGTCCCCAATAACCAGGCCATCATCCGTTTCGCTCTGCCCCTGCCCAGCAATTGCCCGATCACCGATCCACCTCTGGAGGTTTGCGTCGTTATCTGGGACAACAGTCCATGTGATCATGATGCTGACAGCACCAATCAGTGCGATGGGGAGTATGTGGGGGGTGCCGGCGTCATGACCGGGGCGGTGTGGAAAACGAAGGGCCGTGCACAATTCTGCAGCGCCACGCTGCTTTCCGAAAGTGTCATTCCCGGTGTGCCGGTTACCCTAGACACTCTGCTGATCAGCACTAGTTTGGGTAACATTCAGAAGGCACGAAGTGAGGGCCTGCAGGGCCATCTCTCTCTCATCATGTACAACCCGGTCCGATCCCTGGTTATCCCGATCAGTAATGATTGACTCTGAACCAATGACAGGATGACGAGAACGGGGTGCGCATCCGCTGACCGCGTCCCGAACGGACACATGCCAAGGGCGGTCTGCGGGCCGCCCTTTTCCCGGCCCCGCTCGGCCATGTTCTAACTGACTCACTGCCGGAATTTCGCGGGGGTCATCATTCAGCCCGTCAAGATCCAGTACCTCGATCCAGAATGGCTCGCCCTGTCCAACCGGACTGGCGGATAGCTGTTTCGTTACTTTCGTATGTAATTTCCATTCCCCCTTTCCAGTGTGAAGTGCAACACCCTGTAAGCCGCTGGCTGGTGAGCTGAAAAGTTGCTTGCGGTGGGCCAGAGGATGGCCAACCATCTCGGTTGATCACGAACGGAGGATTGTCATGCCCGTAGGTTACCACCCCCTGACCCATGCCGAACGATGCCAGATTCATGCCCTTTTGCATCGGGGGTGGTCGAAACGGGAGATGGCCCGCGACCTCGGACGGGCTCCCGCGACGATCTCGCGCGAGACCTCGCGCCACCGTGGGCAACGCGGCGACCGTCACCCGCAAGCTGACGGCCAGGCGACGGCCCGTCGCCAGGAAGCGTCGGCGGTGCCCCGGAAGAGGACACCCGAGCGCTGGGCGGTGGTCGAGGACCGGCTGCAGGAAGGCTGGAGCCCGGAGCAGATCGCGGGCCGGTACCGGCAGCAGGGCGAGGTGATGGCGGGCAAGGAGTGGATCTACCCGCAGGTGCGGGCCGACCGGCAGGCCGGAGGGGCGCGGTACCGGTGCCGGCGACGTCGGGGCAAGAAGCCGAACGGGCGCGGCGGTCGTCATGCCGGACGCGGCCACATTCCCGATCGGATCGACCTTGCGGAGCGGCCTTCGGTGGTGGCCGAGAAGAGCCGGGTCGGCGATTGGGAACGGGAACCGATCCTTGGCACGAGACACCGGGGGGCGCGGGTATCGGCCGTGGATCGGGGCTCGAAGTTCACCGTCCTGGAGTGGGTGGAGGGCCAGACCGCGGCGGCGGTGACCGCAGCGTTCACCCGGCGTCTGGGTCCGGTCCGGGACCGGGTTCACACCAGCACGGCAGACCACGGCAAGGAGTTCGCGAGGCATCGCGAGATCGCACCGAAGCTCGATGCGGGCTGTTACTTCGCTACCCCCTACCATTCCTGGGAACGGGGCCGGAACGAGCATACCAACGGCCTGGTACGCCAGTACTTTCCGAAAGGGACCGACTTCCGCCAAGTGACTGCCGCGCCGGTGCGGGCGGTAGAGGACCGACTCAACCGTCGGCCTCGGAAGGTCCTGGGATACCGCACCCCGGCGGAGGTCTTTGCCCGTGGGTTAGCTCCCCCCTGACACGGCCGGCGGTCCCCCGATCGCCCTCCTGGCAGTCCGGTGACCCACCGGAGCGGCCTCGCTCGGCCTCATGGTGCCGGTTTCGCCCTGGCTTTGGCCGATGACTTCTGTCAGGATCGCCGGCCGTCGAGATGGCTGCCATCCGAGGCCGAAAAAGCAGCGTTCGCAGCGCGGATTTTTGGGTCGCCGCCGCGATCCCTCCCTTCGGGCTACGCCCTCATTCCGGGATCGCGGCGACTGTTGCACTTCGGAGTGGAAGCGGGGATTGATAAAACATCCGGGCTTAGTTCTCCCATTGACAAATTGCCTCGGATCAGGTAGGGTTGCGCCGCTACTGTCAGCGGTAACCAGATCACGCTTACTCGCATTGACAAATTGCCTCGGATCAGGTAGGGTTGCGCCTTCGAATTGGCCGTTTCCCGCCTGTCCGGTATCACCGACTAAAGACGCTCGATACTCATGAGACCATGCAATCTACCCCCCCCCCCCCCCCCCTCGACAATCATTTCGACGCCGACCAGTTAATAATACCCTAACTCATTTATTTCGATGGTCGCGGTCCCGATCGGGCGGGAGACGGATCACGACACTGGCCCTTCTGCTGGGCACCCTGGGTTTCATACTGGGCCTATCGGGCCCATCCCCGGTGCAGGCGGCTTCGGAATGTGGCACTCTGGATCCCGCCACCGAGGCGGGGCGGTCGATCGTATGCACGACCGACAATTACGATGCAAGGGACGACCAGAACGTGTTCTACCGGCTACCGGATGAGCCGCCAGATGTGGACTATCGTTTCGAACTGGAACCCGATGTCAAGATTGTCGGCCAGCGCGACGGGACGAATGTTACGGCAGCAAATGAGCAAGATGACCACAGTCGGCATCTTCCGCGACCATGGGCGGATTACGGTGGCTTGTTTGTGGAATCCGGACCCAATTACGAAGGCGATATCGCGGTCCGATCAGAAGCCGACATCGAGGTGGGTTGGCGCGGCCGTGGCGATGCGGATTTTGACTTCGACAATCCACGCGGCATCGTGGTGCACCATCACGGCAAAGCCGGGGACATTCACATCCTGGTCAACGGGGGGGGCCTCACCAGCATCGGACACGGTGTGGAAGCCGAGATTGACAGTGGCCCCCTCAACTCGGTTGAGGATAATCAACCCCGCAGCTCCCTCAGCTTGGTTGATGATCAGGAGCACACCGGGGATATTCACCTTGAAATGACCGGCGGTTTCGTTCGCACAACCGGTAATAGAGGAAACGGTCTACGGGCATTGCATCAAGGAGGCGGTGATGTCCGGGTTGTCGCCAGGAAGGAATTTCTTGATGTCAATACTCCCGATATCAAGACGACCGGCACGAATTCTGATGGCATTTTCGCCTATTCCTGGGGCGAGCGGTTCACGGCACCTGGCCCAACCACGAAGGTGGAAGTGATGCTCAGGAACTTTCACATTGAGACCCAGGGCGACGCCGGGGGCAATACAGTCTCGAACACATCTGCCGGCGTCCTGGCGAGCAACTTTAACCCCGGAATGACCAGCATTGATGTCGAAGACAGCAGAATCGTTACCCGGAACGGTGTCAACCCCGGCATCTTTGCCGCGACTCAATCGGCCGCCCGCAGAGGCACAACAGTATTGCAACGCGTTCCCGGTGATGGGTCCATGAATATCCGTGTTGCGAACAGCACTATTATGACTGACGGCGATGGCGGGTACGGGCAACGTGAGGCCCGTGATGGCTTTAGTGAGGGCGCGGATGGTATTCTCGCGTGGGTACAACGCAGCGGTGAGGTCGTTATGGATGTGCAGGACAGCACCATCGAAACCGCAGGACGATTTTCAAGCCCGATCAATATAGCGCATTGGCGTGACGACCCAGATAGCACAAACCGAATTCAAGCTGACACTGACCTGAAGGTGGTTCGCGGCATGCTTGTGGCGAAGGGAGAGAACGCTAAAGGGATTTCTGTAACCTATGGAGAATTGAATTCAGGGGATGTGGATATTAATCTGATGGATACCGATGTCCGGAGCATGAGAGGTGACGGAATCAACGCCTTCGCCCCCATCAGTGGTACCATCGACATCGACATCGACGGCGGCCGGGTGGTCGGCTCCGCGGCGGCAATCCGCCTCGACGGCCCTGAGAAAACCCAGCCCCCTTGGGGTCGAAATCTGCTGACAATCCGCGGCGGGGCGCGGGTAGAAGGCCCCCAGGCCGTAGAGTTCGAGAACCGTCCGGGACGGCTCACCCTGGCGGACAGCCATGTGGTCGGCAACGTCCGGTTTGCCGACGGCCGCCACAATGATGAATTGCAGATTACGGGTCCTGGTCGGCTCACCGGCGACATTGATTTCTTTGGCGGTACGGATACGATGACGATCGACCTGGCCGAAGATCAGCATTTTGTTTTCGACCGGACGGTTATCAGTGGACTGGAGACCCTGACCCAGACCGGCGGTGGGCTGGTACGCTTCGCGGAATCGGCGGCCTTTACCGACAGCGCATTGACGGTCCAGGACGGCACCCTGGTGCTGGCCGGGACGTTGGATCTGGGGGATGAGGGCACGTTGACCGTCCACCAGCCGGGCCGGCTGGTGTTTGAGGTGGGCTACGGCTCGGAGTCGGGCGTGCGGACTTTCCAGCATGGGCGGATCTTTGCTGAGAGCGTGCACTTTGCCGACGCCCCCGAGGAGGTGTCGGAGGTGCCGTCCGGGCGCCTCTTCCGAAGCGGACGCCTGCGGCTGGCGAACCATGTGAGCCAGACCGACGAGGAGGACTCCCCCGTGGTGTTTCTGCAACTCGGCGCCGACCTGACGGCTACCGAACAGACCGCGGTACGAGGACAGTTGGCGGGCTTGCCGCTGATCTATGCCGCGGTCACCCGGGGGGACGGGGACGAGCCGACGGAGGTGGTCGATGGGCAGCTGACGGTGCAATCACGACAGGCCGACGGCACTGACCAGACGGTTGGCCACCTCGCCGTTGATGACAGCCGGGTCGGACTGTTGACCGTCACCGAGTCCGCCATGGTGGCGCAACTGGTGTTGCCCACCGCGACCACCACCCCGACGGCGCCGACCCCGACTTCACCGACCCTGCCGGGCAGTCCGCCGGCTCCCGCTACGCCGTCGACCCCCACCCCGCCGGGCAGCCCTGCGCCATCGACCCCGCCGCCCGATCCAGGGCCGTCAGACGGTGACGGGCAGATGGGGGGTACCGACTCTACTCCGGATCCTGGTGACCAGAATGACGGCCCCGACTCCGCGCCGGAGGACCGCCCCGGGTCGGACCCCGGCAGCGGTACGGCCACTGCCTCCAGCGGCGGTTCCGGCGGCAGTTCCAGTGCCGGTGGCGTGATCGGGGTGGGCTTGCTGGCGGCGCTGCTGGCCGCCTTCAGTGGCGGCGATGAGGCCACCGCCAGCGCCGCCCATGACACCGCCCGCCCGCCGTCCTCGGCGTCTCTGGCGACGGTCAATGAACGCGGCGTCCTGAGCCTGCAGGAATCCGGCCAGGCCCCCTACCGGCTGTGGCTTCGCACCCGTACCGGGGGACCGTCGCTGGCCATGACCGGTGCCGCCAAGGCCGGGGTCGATGGCACCGAAGTGGGCCTCCGCCTCGAGGGCGCAGGTCAGTTCCATACCGGGTTCTCGGTGGCCCCGACGGTGACCGCCCAGGTCGACTCGCTGCACCTCACCGCGGAAGGGGCCGTGTATGCCTGGAACAGTGGCTGGCGCAGTGACCGCTACTTTGCCGGCTTGCGGCTCTCGCACGGGGATTTCGAAGTCCATTCCCGGATCGCCAACCCGATGGTGAACGGTGCCTTGCGCAGCCAGGCCCGCTTGCGCAACACCCAGGCACAGCTGCAGGTGGGTGGGCACTTCCATGCCGGGGCCCTGCGATTCACGCCCTCGGCAGCCATTCGGATGGGCACCTTTGCACAACGGGAACATGTGGCCCAAAGCCCGGTGCTGCGGGCCCGGGTGCCGGCGGTTACCCAGGACTACACCAGCTATCAGTTCGGGCTGCAGATGACCCCGGACCGGTGGCTGGATGGGTCCGGCGGCCGGTGGCAGCCCCAACTGCGGTGGGACACGATTCGCACCCATGCCAGGGGGAGCGAGACGTTGCAGTTGCATCAGTCCGACACGCTGGGAGCGGTAAGCTTCCCGTCCCGGGCCAGCATTCGGGACTTGCCCGCGGTGGTACATTCCCTGAGTCTGGGTGCCCGGGTGCAGCCGGGCGGCAATGACCGGACGACGTGGCAGTTCGGCTTTGCCGGGCTGGAGGCCGATGGCGAGACGCATTATGCAGCCCTGGCGACCTACCGGGTACGATTCTGATCGCCGACCTGATCGCCCGCACCCCGCTTTGGCATAACCGGCCAGGTTCGCGCCAGCTGACCCGGCCGCGATGGTCGGGGACGGGCCGGAGAGGGTCCGGGCAACCGCGGCAAGCTCCCGGTAGCAAGGCCAACCCCGGGCCAGCCGCAACCGGGGCGAAGATACCATGCCATCATCAATGGAGGGCTCGTGTCCACAGCAGCACATCCGAATCCACCGTATAACCCTGAGCCCGGACCGTGTCCGGACCCCCAGCCCCTCCCAAGAGACATGGGACGCGAAAAAAGCGTCCGATCAATCGGGAAATCCTGGGGTGGTGCCCCCGACTTCCGCTGGTGACCGCGGAGATCCGCCATGTGCTGATCCTCGTCCCCCGGACGTGCGCACGGCACTCTGGAGAGGATAGTACAGCACTCTCCCGAACATTCCATTATTTGATCGCATTGTCTGGAATCACCGAAAACCCTGTCGGCAGTCGGATAGGATACAAACATGGCGAAACAAACCACTCATGCCCGACCGGAACCGCTTGCCGTTCGGGAGCAGCCGATGGAACCCCACCAGCCAGAATACAAGACCGACATCGCCAAGAATACGCAAAAGTCGGAATATGGTTGAGTTTTCCTGGTTCCGTCAGGCCATTCGGGGCCTGTCCGGAGCGGCACGGGCTGCCGTCGGACCGTCTCCGTCCGGGTGTGCCGGGTATCCAGGGAGACGATCCGGCCCTGCAGGTCGAGTTCTCCGAGCCGGGTCCGTACCGCCGTGATCTCGTGGGTGCCGTTCGCGACTTCGGTCAGTCCCCGCGCAATGCCGGTGCTGTGCTCGAAGGCCGGGACCCGGAGGCACGGGCTCCGATTTGGTCGCCGCGCCGTGGATGATCTTGCCGCCCAGTGCCACTGGGGCTTGTCGGCCCTGTTCCCGTTGTCACCCGCGCACTGCGTTCTCGATCGCTTCGGGCAGCATCGCCGACCGGCAGTAGCGGAACGTCAACTCGGTGGGCATGGGATGGCGTCCCTGGCTCGGACGATGGAAGCAGCCAATGGCACAGCGCTGCTGCCACTGCGCATCGGTCCAGCCGATCCAGCAGTCTCGGACGCCTACCCGGACCTCACCCAGATTCCCTCGATCCTCTGCCATGGCCACGATCAGAACCGGGAAAGATTTGCTTGCTCATACCCGAACGGGGAACAATCGACGAAAAAAGTGCCCGCCCCCTCAAGTTCAACCATAATCTGCAAAATACGACTTTTGCGATGCCCTGCTGCTGGACTTGAAAACCCGGGCGGCAATCGTATAGGATAGGACAACGGCAGGAACTGCAAATCATGAACTGGAGAAAGAGATCGCCGAGTTGAACAAGCAGCACGCCGTGCTGGAGGAAAAGGTGAACACGAAACAGGCTGAAACAGAAACCGCGATCGAACGTATGCACGCGACTTTCGAGCGGCTGAGAATCGACATGACCCAGCGGGATACCGACATGATCAAGCGCGACAAGTCAAACCTGCAGTGGACGGGTCGGATTCGGGATTGCCCAGATCTCGGTAACAATAGCCGTACTGGGCGCAGGCTTTGCGTTTCTGGCCTTGGTCGGAATACCAACTGATAGATCATGAGCATATCCTTGCCCCTCCCCCGAGATTCTGGACTTCGCGGGCACCAGCGATCATGAAACGACCGGTAACACTCCTGACTGCCGCGCTGGCAACCCTGATGGTGGCTCTGCTCGCGGCCGCCCAGGCCCAACGCACTCCCAGCGACCTCGAATTCGAAGAGCTCTTTTAGAGAGGGCAGCCACTTATTGAGGGCGTGGTAGGTATGGACCGGGCCATCATCCGCGTCGGTTGCCCCCATGGCAAACTGCCCCGCCCGTGAACAGCCTATGACGGTCTGTCTCGACCTGTGGGAGACGGCCGCCTGCCCCCCAGACGCAGGAGAAAGTGAGTGCCGGGGCAGTATCCGCGGCAATTACAACAACCTTGGTGCCTACACTGGTGGATGGGAGGCGAGCGGCAGTTCGACGGTCTGCCACCGGGACTTTAGCAAGAGATATGACAGCGACAGCGATGGCACTAACGATTCGGTCTACAATGCCTTACAGTTTTTGTTCCAAATTTCCAACGACGACATCAAGGCAGATCGGCAGAACTATCTCATCGTCACCATGTACAACCCGGTTAGATACCCGCGGATCCCCATTCAGGACGATGAGTGATCTGGCCATCATGAAAGGGACAGCACCATGCGCATGTGGGCACCTTGCTTGTCTGGTGGTACCGCTTCGGCCGAAGGCCCCAGATCCTTTGGGTAATGCCGTCGAGGGAAGCCTCGTCATTCAGCAAGGCAAATGAGTAGGCGGCCTGGAGAAGAACCAGAAGCGTCCCCAAATATGCCCAATACACTACAGGGGAATGGGGCTGGGAGAAGGCGTGGATTTGGTGTCAGCAGGGGCCAGAAAGTACCTATCCGACTCGCTCGGAACCTCAGCTAGCCATTGGGGAAGATAGCAACCCCGCATTAAAACAGGACGTTGGAAATCCATGCTCGTTGATTTTGATCGGAATTCCGTCAACGGCCATGAGTAAGTTTGCAAGCTCTCCTTGTAACTAGAGTCGGCCCTGAAAAATCCGTTTCAGGGGGCCGCAAGCACCAATAATGAGACCCGCCCTGCTCGGAGGCC
Source organism: Candidatus Poriferihabitaceae bacterium (assembly GCA_965221795.1). Lineage (GTDB taxonomy): Bacteria > Pseudomonadota > Gammaproteobacteria > Arenicellales > Poriferihabitantaceae > VYFG01. Next base: position 3,273,864 of record OZ244914.1, on the reverse strand, counting down.
GTTGTTGCGCATTGCCCCGTCTTTCCCGGGTGTTCCTAGGTCCTAGGGCGTCGCAAACGCGGTCCCCAAGGTCCAGAATCCACTGACAAAAAACCTCAACCGACAGAGAATCCGCCGCCGTCCCGCACCCGACGACCGCAAGCCAACTTCCGCCGGCCCCTGCAGTCCTTCAGCCAGCATCTCGAAATCGCTGGCACCAGCCCAGTGGGTGCACGAAGCCGCGCAGCAGATCTACCAGTCCATCCGCCGGCACCATCGAACCGCTCCGATGGCCGCGTTCTTCACCACCCCATCGGCAAGTGGAACCCACCCAAGTCGACCAGGCCGGCCACCACCTGATCCGGATCCGCCCCCGACTCCGGCGAGTCCACCGAAAAACACGCCTGCTGACCACTTCCTTAAGTGAACGGGCCCATTTCTTAAGTCCATTACCATTACTTCGATTTTTCATTCTCTTGGCTTGATGTTTGAATGCCTAATCGTACATCATACTTCGCAACCTATTAGATCCCGACTATGAACATACCGAACCCATTATCACGTCCGCCGGAAACCGACTTAGCAAACTGGCGCGTCTCCCCTCACAGTCGATGGGCATTCCAGCACATCCGTGAATTGATCCCGACCGCCCCTATTGCTGGCCCGGAAAAAGCACAAGCTTTGCCAAAGGACATTGAATCCTTGCCTGAGCAGTTGCCACTGGATGAAGATACCCAGATCAACCTGACTGAACTGCTGGTCGATTCGGAAACCGACAGCATGCTCATCCTACATCAGGGCAAGATCAAGCATGTCTGGTCGGCTCCACATACAGATATCCGTCAGCCCCATATCCTGTTTTCCATCAGCAAGTCCATTACCGCAATGTTGACCGGGATACTGGTGAAACAGGGCATGATTCGGGTGGAGGATCGCGCTAGTCACTACTTGCCAGGCTGTCGCGGCAGTGCTTACGAGGATGCCACCATCCAGCACCTGCTCGACATGAGCGTGGCACTGAACTTTACCGAAGACTATCTGCAGCCGGATGGAGATTATGTCCGCTATCGCAACGCAACCGGCTGGAACCCAATTGACCAAACCACGAACGGGATGACCTTGGAACCGTTTCTCTATGGGTTGGGCAAGGCCGATTTTGGGCATGGGGAAATGTTCAACTACAAATCACCCAACACTGATCTTTTGGGGCTGATCCTTGAACGTACCGCGGGCCTGCCCTATTCCAAATTGGTTTCGACTCTGCTCTGGCAACCCATGAAGGCAAAACAGGATGCCTACGTGACCCTGGACAGGGCATTGGTAGCACGAAGTGCCGGCGGGATCTGTGCCACCCTCGAAGACCTCGCGCGATTCGGACAAATGGTGCTGGACCGGGGAGCGGTGGGCACCAAACAGGTGATCCCGGAATCCTGGGTCATGGATACCCGACACCAGGGAGATGTATCTGCTTGGCAGCGGGGCAACTTCAAACCATTACTCCCGGATGGATGTTATCGTAATCAATGGTACCAGATGCGCGATGAGGACCAATGTTTTCTTGGGCTGGGCATCCATGGTCAGTGGCTATTTATCAACCCAGTTACACAAGTGGTCATTGTCCGGCTCTCATCCCAGACTCTTCCCTTGAACGAACCCCTGGATTTTCAGATGATGCCAGCTTTCAAGGCCTTGAGCCGGCACTGGGACTGAACCAGGCCAACCGTTATGTATTGACTATCCTACTGCTGTCTAACCACCGCTGCTCGGTCAGCAGATAGAGGAGAACTTTCCCTGATGCGTCAGGCCAGCTTGGAGATCAGCGTAGAGGCCCACACCGCAATGCCTTCCTCCCGCCCACAAAATCCCGCTCCATCTGTGGTTGTTGCTTTCACACTGACCGCATCCAAGTCAATCTTGATGTCGTTTGCAATGATCTCCCTCATGCCCATGATATACGGTTTCATTGTGGGTTTTTCTGCCACAATGGTGGCATCCACATTCTCAATTTTCCAGCTTGCCTGATGCAACAGTCCAACTGTATGCGTCAAAAACACTCGACTGTTGGCCGCCCGCCAAGCCTCATCCGAAGTGGGGAAATGAAGTCCAATATCTCCCATGGCCGCAGCCCCCAAAAGCGCATCACAAATCGCATGCAGCAACACATCGGCGTCCGAATGACCATCCAATCCCCTGTGATAGGGAATTTCGACCCCACCAATGATTAATGGTCTTCCTTCCACCAAACAGTGCACATCAAATCCATTGCCGATTCGGAATATCATGATGGCAACAGAAGGCGGGCCAATTCAAGGTCCGAGCGCACTGTAATCTTGAAGTTTCTCGACGAACCCGGGATCAACTGAACCGGGTATCCGGCATGTTCCATAGCCGAGGATTCATCCGTGATACGGATTTGCTCCTTCAAACCCTGTTCCATGGCCGATCGCAGGATGCCCAAGGGAAAGCATTGTGGTGTCAGAGCACGCCATAAGGACTCGCGCTCTTCGGTTTGGGTAATCATGTTATTTTCATCGCCACGTTTGAGGGTATCGGCAACCCCAGTTGCCAGAATCCCACCACACCCCCGGGACTGGCATGCCTGCAACAACCGAATGATATCCTCAGATTCTACCAATGGCCTGGCTGCATCATGAACCATGGTCCAGTCCGAATCACCGGCCCCGAGTACAGACTGCAGAAAATACAAGCCATGAATGACCGTCTCGGCCCTGGTCTCTCCTCCGTTAAAAGAGTAAACATTCGGCTGTGCACCGATTCCGGACGACCGCCAGTAGGGATCACCCGGAGCTACACCGACGGCAGTCGCCTCAATGGCATCAATTTGACCAAAGACCCGGATGGAATGGGCCAGCACAGGCTCCCTTCCCAGTTCAAGATATTGTTTGGGGGTGTCGCTGCCCAGACGACGACCGAGTCCGGCCGCCGGGATAATACACCAGATCTTTTCCGATTTGTGGGACATCAGTTCGACGGGTACAATCGCCTCATTTTACGCGATCCCGGTCCCTCATAGTATGCTGAAATCCCTCCTGCACCCTGTCGTTCCCGAAAAAAAGAAATTGGTCCATTGGGGCAATTTGCATGGTGCAGCTCTCGGGTTTGCGATTGCTGAATGCTCTGTCACGTATGATGGCCTCCTTTTGGTGATCGTGGATGATCCCCGGCAACTGCATCTCCTTGAACAGGAAGTCCGATTTTTTCTGAATAAAGAGGCGAAAGACATTCCGGTCGCTGAATTTCCGGGCTGGGAGTGCTTGCCTTATGACGTGTTTTCACCCCATCAAGGTCTCATTTCCGAACGATTACGACTGCTGGCCAAACTGCCCGACATGCATCGTGGAGTGCTTCTCACCAGTAGTGAAAACCTGGTCCAGCGTCTGCCTCCCATACCCTATGTACTTGCCCACAGCTTCTCCATACATGTAGGCGATCCGTTCTCCCTGTCGGCATTTCGAACCAATCTGACGAATGCGCATTATCATGCAGTCAGTCAAGTTCTTTCGCCAGGAGAATATAGTGTTCGGGGCGGAATCATTGATATCTTTCCGACCGGTTCCGAATCTCCCATCCGAATTGAGCTGTTTGATGACGAAGTGGATACGATCCGCTTTTTTGACCCGGATACCCAACGCTCCACGGAAAAGACTGATCGAACCGAGATATTGCCGGCCCGCGAATTCCCCATGACCGACGAAGGGCGACAAACCTTTCGTCAGGCCTTTCGCCGTATATTTGCAGGAGATCCTCGGCAGCAGGTTGTATATAAGGAAGTCAGTGATGGGAATGTTACGCCCGGCACGGAATTCTTTTTTCCCCTCTTTTTCCACACTACTGCCACCTTGTTTGACTACCTGCCAGGCAGCTGTATGTGCATTCATGCGCATTCCCTATCGGACCATATCGAATCACACTGGGCTGAAATCTGCGATCGGCAGGAAACTGCCAACCATAACCCCCGGCGGCAGACCTTACCGCCGGAGATGCTCTATCTGAATCCGACCGAACTGGATGCCTGCCTGCAAGCATACCCCCGGATCATCTACCATCCCACTGAGGTGATGGATACAGACTGGCAATCTCCTTCGCAGCCCTGCAAAGAACTTCCGGTGAATCCGAAACTCGCCTCACCCTATCGGCTGTTTCTGGACTTGCTGAAAACCTCTGAAGATCGTATCTTAATTGCAGTGGAAACTCCCGGCCGTCGGGAGGCAATGGAAGGAATGCTGCGAATGAATGACATCGGTTTTTTCTCCTGTCATGACTTCAGGGCATTCATGGACGATGGCAGGAGCCCTTTTCTCTGTGTTACAGACTTGGAGCGAGGTCTGAACTTGCCGGGCCATGGTATTCAAATCATTACCGAAAACCAGCTATATGGAGAACGGGTATATCAGCGCCGGCGCAGAAGCCGTGGGAGAAATCAGGACCCTGCGACCATCTTCCGCTCCCTGTCGGAACTCGTGGAAGGTAATCCGGTCGTTCATGAAGAACATGGGGTGGGACGATATCGAGGATTAAAGACACTGGAAGTCGCCGGAGAAGCCACGGAGTTTCTCTTGATTGAGTACCAAAATCAGGATCGCCTCTACGTTCCGGTGATCTCCCTTCATCTGATTTCACGCTATGTGGGCGGAGACCCCGATACCGCCCCACTGCATCAGCTTGGCAGCAACAAGTGGGAAAAAATCAAAAAGAAGGCGCAGGAGAAGGCGTACGATGTGGCAACCGAATTGCTTGAGGTAGAGGCACTGCGACAAGCTCGCAAGGGGCATGCTATGGAATGGGACCAAGAGAGCTATACCACTTTCACTAGTCGATTTCCCTTTGAAGAAACTCCTGATCAGGCACAGGCCATTGAGGAGGTCATTGGTGACATGGTCTCTCCCGAGCCCATGGACCGACTGGTTTGTGGGGATGTGGGATTCGGCAAAACAGAAGTCGCGCTCAGAGCGGCCTATATCGCTGTACAGAACCAGAAACAGGTCGCCATTCTGGTACCTACTACACTGCTTGCACAGCAGCACTACCAAACTTTTCTGGACCGTTATGCCGATCTCCCGATAACCGTTGGGCTACTATCACGCTTTCGTACTGCAAAGGATCTGAAACAAGTAGTGGATTCGATGAAATCCGGCACTGCGGATATTGTCATTGGCACCCACATCCTGTTACAGGAAAAAATTACATTTCAAGACCTGGGGCTGTTGATTATTGATGAGGAACACCGATTCGGTGTGCGGCAGAAAGAAAAGATCAAGCAACTGAGAAGTCAAGTCGATATCCTGACTCTCACCGCGACACCGATTCCACGAACGCTCAATATCGCTTTATCCAGTTTGCGAAAAATTTCCATCATTGCCACTCCTCCCGTATCGCGCCTGTCGATCAAAACGTTTGTGCGGGAATGGAGTTTGGGGTTGATTCGGGAAGCCTGCCTACGCGAAATCCGCCGAGGGGGTCAGGTATATTTTGTGCATAACCAAGTCCGCACGATGCATCGCATCATCAATGAGCTCAGGGACCTGCTGCCAGAAGCTGAGATCCATTTTGGTCACGGCCAGATGGGAGAAACGCAGCTGGAGCGGATTATGCAGGACTTTTATCACCAGCGTTTCAACATTCTGGTCGCAAGTGCCATTATTGAAAGTGGTATTGACATTCCCAGTGCCAATACCATCATCATCAATCGGGCAGATCGATTTGGTTTGGCCCAATTGCATCAGCTCCGCGGTCGTGTGGGGCGATCCCACCACCAAGCCTATGCCTATCTGCTGGTACCGGACATGCAGTATATTTCTGGCGACGCCAGAAAACGATTGGATGCGATCAGTATGATGGATGATCTTGGAGCGGGGTTCGCACTCGCGTCCCATGACCTCGAAATTCGGGGAGCGGGAGAATTGCTGGGAGAAAGCCAATCCGGGAGTATGAATGACGTAGGCTTTACCCTGTACAGTGAATACCTCCGCCAAGCCGTCTCTGATATTCGTAATCATTCGACACCCAATTCCCTCGGATCACCGCCTCTTTATAGCGTCATCGAGTTGCATGTACCGGCACTGTTGCCGGAAAGCTATCTCGGCAGTGCCCATATCAGGCTGGTGTTGTACAAGCGTATCGCCAGTGCCCTGTCGTTGCCGGAATTGGAAGAGTTACAAATTGAAGTGATTGATCGCTTTGGCCTATTGCCGGTATCAGGAAAAAATCTCTTTCGCTTGACGGCAATGCGCTTGCAGGCCGAACGGATCGGAATACGCAAACTTGATGTCAGTGAAGAGGGTGGGTCGATTGAATTTCAGGAACAACCGAACGTGGATCCATCAAGAATACTGTCTCTGGTGCGTGAAAATCCGAACCAATTTCAGCTTTCGGGTCCTTATGGATTATGCTTGAAAGGAGAATTGGCAGACCCGGAAACCCGAATGAATCTCTGCGAAAAGATACTGGATACCCTGGCCCCGGATTCTAACTCATGAGCCTGGCTTCCTTCATATGACCGATACGAACGAGACTAATACCAACTTACCGGCTGACTTTTTACATTGCCGATTCGAAGTATACTGGCTGAACAATCGGTTGCTTTTATCCGACTGAACATTGACTGCCTTCGTTGATATGCAATTTCTACAGAACGCCCATTCAGATTACCGCCTGAAGTCGATATTCCTCCTCCTGTTGGTGGGCATCCTGACGGCATTCCCTGCCCATGCACGGGACTACCTGGTGGAAGTACTGGTCTTTGAAAATCCCTCCAGCACCCAAGCAACCAAGGAACAATGGGAGCTCGGCTCCAACAGCCAATTATCCGGCAAAGACCAAATGGATGCGTTCATCGAACTGACCCGGGATTATCCGGTTACACGTTCAGTAGATCACTTGCAGCATGTAGTGCAAGAATTGCAACGCTCCGGCTATCGGATACTCTACACGGGCCGATGGCAGCAACCTCCCGCCTATTTCCACAATGCACCGGTCGTGCCGGTACAAACCACTGGCTCCGTGCTTCAGGGCGGAATTCGGGTTTACAATGCTTCACTGATTTTCGTTGACCTTTCATTAGGGCTCGCTGACCGGACATTGGACCCTTCATCCCCGCTCTATTTCATTCATGAAAAACGACGGGTCAAGTTCAAGGAAGTTCATTACTTTGATCACCCTAGATTCGGTGCCATTCTGACCGTATGGCCGATCCCCACATGATTCCCGGGCGCAGCTCTTTCTGGCACCAGCATGTGCAACGTGCGGATTTTTCCACCTCCAGATCATCCGGTGAACCGGCGCAACGTGTTGTCGAGACCGCCCCAATGAAGACCGGCAGTACCCTCACATGACCCCCGCCAACGCCGACCGATCGCAACCGGGCGAGGCGCCGCCGGCCGGAACCGACCGCGAACCCGGGCGCATGCCATCGCCGCACGATCGCCTGTTCAAGCTGGTATTGGCGAACCCGGACCGCGCGGCCGCGGTGCTGAAGACGTACCTGCCAAACGAGATCGTGGACCGGCTGTCAGATGCCCCCCCGAAACTGATCGACGGCTCTTTTGTCGATCCCCGCCTGCGGGCCAGCCAGTCCGACCGCCTGTTCGAAGTCACGCTCACGACCGGCAAGCCGGCCTTGATCTATGCCCTGCTGGAACACAAATCGACCCCCGACCCGATGACCCCGTTTCAGATCGAAGAGTACAAACTCAAGATCTGGCGACGTTACCGCGACGAGCATGCCGAATCTGCGTTCCCACTGCCGCCGATCGTCGCGCTGGTGCTCTATCATGGCACGCAGCCCTGGGCCGTGCCGCGGTCCATCCCCGAGATGATCGACGATGGCATTGGCTCCGCGTGGACCCGGTCTCCCGGCTATATCCTGCATCACATCGGCCCCGATGGAGTGCCGGAACTGGCCGACTATCCGGAGGTGCGCGGGGCCTTTCAGTGTCTGTATCTGTCGCGGGTGACCGACGTGCAGGACCCGGTCCGACGGCTCGCGGACATCTGTGCGGCGCTGCCGGATCATTCGGACTTGGAAACCGCAATTCTCGGGTATATAATGCGGGTGATACAGCCCACGCATGCGATCCTTGAAGAAGCGTTGCGGATCGCCAAACCCCATCGAGTGGAGATCATCATGGGATCATTCTACGAGGAAGTGCTTACCAAAGGGCGCACCGAAGGACGCACCGAGGGACGCGCCGAGGGACGCGCCGAGGGACGCGCCGAGGGACGCGCCGAGGGAGAAGCCGAAGCCTTGCTGAAATTGGCACATTTCAAGTACGGTGCAGTGCCTCAGGAGATCGCGACCACGGTGCGTCAGGCTTCCCAGGACAACGTCGATCAATGGCTGGAAGCGTTGCTCCACGCCAAGGAGATTGACGAGATTTTCAAGTCGTGATGGAGGAATGAGCGATTCATGACCCGGTTCTCTCATCGATCAACGCCACAGAAAGGCACCAGCAATCCACGGGTGGTCCTGACTTCGACGGTTGCGGCCTCTTTCGTCGGCTTCCGGAATTCCGACCTGCGGTATCACCAGTAGCCATCCGGCCCGGGATGGCACCGCCCACGGCGCTCCCGGCGACTGATGGTGAGCCAGAATGCTGGCTCACCGGCAGGCAGGAGATCGATGACCGAAGGTACGCGCTACGAGGCTTCGACTGCGGGTTGCCCAAACGTCGCTACCGGGCGTCGAACCGGCGCAACGTGTTGTCGAGACCGCCCCAATGAAGACCGGCAGTACCCTCACATGACCCCCGCCAACGCCGACCGATCGCAACCGGGCGAGGCGCCGCCGGCCGGAACCGACCGCGAACCCGGGCGCATGCCATCGCCGCACGATCGCCTGTTCAAGCTGGTATTGGCGAACCCGGACCGCGCGGCCGCGGTGCTGAAGACGTACCTGCCAAACGAGATCGTGGACCGGCTGTCAGATGACCCCCCGAAACTGATCGACGGCTCTTTTGTCGATCCCCGCCTGCGGGCCAGCCAGTCCGACCGCCTGTTCGAAGTCACGCTCACGACCGGCAAGCCGGCCTTGATCTATGCCCTGCTGGAACACAAATCGACCCCCGACCCGATGACCCCGTTTCAGATCGAAGAGTACAAACTCAAGATCTGGCGACGTTACCGCGACGAGCATGCCGAATCTGCGTTCCCACTGCCGCCGGTCGTCGCGCTGGTGCTCTATCATGGCACGCAGCCCTGGGCCGTGCCGCGGTCCATCCCCGAGATGATCGACGATGGCATTGGCTCCGCGTGGACCCGGTCTCCCGGCTATATCCTGCATCACATCGGCCCCGATGGAGTGCCGGAACTGGCCGACTATCCGGAGGTGCGCGGGGCCTTTCAGTGTCTGTACCTGTCGCGGGTGACCGACGTGCAGGATCCGGTCCGACGGCTCGCGGACATCTGTGCGGCGCTGCCGGATCATTCGGACTTGGAAACCGCAATTCTCGGGTATATAATGCGGGTGATACAGCCCACGCATGCGATCCTTGAAGAAGCGTTGCGGATCGCCAAACCCCATCGAGTGGAGATCATCATGGGATCATTCTACGAGGAAGTGCTTACCAAAGGGCGCACCGAAGGACGCACCGAAGGACGCGCCGAGGGACGCGCCGAGGGACGCGCCGAGGGAGAAGCCGAGGCCTTGCTGAAATTGGCACATTTCAAGTACGGTGCAGTGCCTCAGGAGATCGCGACCACGGTGCGTCAGGCTTCCCAGGACAACGTCGATCAATGGCTGGAAGCGTTGCTCCACGCCAAGGAGATTGACGAGATTTTCAAGTCGTGATGGAGGAATGAGCGATTCATGACCCGGTTCTCTCATCGATCAACGCCACAGAAAGGCACCAGCAATCCACGGGTGGTCCTGACTTCGACGGTTGCGGCCTCTTTCGTCGGCTTCCGGAATTCCGACCTGCGGCATCACCAGTAGCCATCCGGCCCGGGATGGCACCGCCCACGGCGCTCCCGGCGACTGATGGTGAGCCAGAATGCTGGCTCACCGGCAGGCAGGAGATCGATGACCGAAGGTACGCGCTACGAGGCTTCGACTGCGAGGTGCCCAAACGTCGCTACCGGGCGTCGAACCGGGCCTGGCACATCTGCCCCTGGCGCATTGCCCATCCGCAGAGCCAACGCGCCAGGGGACGAGACCGCTCTACCCATTGCGGCGTCGACCTCCCGCGGCAGAAAGTCGACCGCAGGAGCGATCCGCTTGATGACCGCGTCCTCGTGTGCCGCCAACAACTACCTCCAGATCATCCGGTGAACCGGCACAACGTGTTGTCGAGACCGCCCCAATGAAGACCGGCAGTACCCTCACATGACCCCCGCCAACGCCGACCGATCGCAACCGGGCGAGGCGCCGCCGCCGGCCGGAACCGACCGCGAACCCGGGCGCATGCCATCGCCACACGATCGCCTGTTCAAGCTGGTATTGGCGAACCCGGACCGCGCGGCCGCGGTGCTGAAGACGTACCTGCCAAACGAGATCGTGGACCGGCTGTCAGATGCCCCCCCGAAACTGATCGACGGCTCTTTTGTCGATCCCCGCCTGCGGGCCAGCCAATCCGACCGCCTGTTCGAGGTCACGCTCACGACCGGCAAGCCGGCCTTGATCTATGCCCTGCTGGAACACAAATCGACCCCCGATCCGATGACCCCGTTTCAGATCGAAGAGTACAAACTCAAGATCTGGCGACGTTACCGCGACGAGCATGCCGAATCTGCGTTCCCACTGCCGCCGATCGTCGCGCTGGTGCTCTATCATGGCACGCAGCCCTGGGCCGTGCCGCGGTCCATCCCCGAGATGATCGACGATGGCATTGGCTCCGCGTGGACCCGGTCTCCCGGCTATATCCTGCATCACATCGGCCCCGATGGAGTGCCGGAACTGGCCGACTACCCGGAGGTGCGCGGGGCCTTTCAGTGTCTGTACCTGTCGCGGGTGACCGACGTGCAGGATCCGGTCCGACGGCTCGCGGACATCTGTGCGGCGCTGCCGGATCATTCGGACTTGGAAACCGCAATTCTCGGGTATATAATGCGGGTGATACAGCCCACGCATGCGATCCTTGAAGAAGCGTTGCGGATCGCCAAACCCCATCGAGTGGAGATCATCATGGGATCATTCTACGAGGAAGTGCTTACCAAAGGGCGCACCGAAGGACGCGCCGAGGGACGCGCCGAGGGAGAAGCCGAGGCCTTGCTGAAATTGGCACATTTCAAGTACGGTGCAGTGCCTCAGGAGATCGCGACCACGGTGCGTCAGGCTTCCCAGGACAACGTCGATCGATGGCTGGAAGCGTTGCTCCACGCCAAGGAGATTGACGAGATTTTCAAGTCGTGATGGAGGAATGAGCGATTCATGACCCGGTTCTCTCATCGATCAACGCCACAGAAAGGCACCAGCAATCCACGGGTGGTCCTGACTTCGACGGTTGCGGCCTCTTTCGTCGGCTCCCGGAATTCCGACCTGCGGTATCACCAGTAGCCATCCGGCCCGGGATGGCACCGCCCACGGCGCTCCCGGCGACTGATGGTGAGCCAGAATGCTGGCTCACCGGCAGGCAGGAGATCGATGACCGAAGGTACGCGCTACGAGGCTTCGACTGCGAGGTGCCCAAACGTCGCTACCGGGCGTCGAACCGGCACAACGTGTTGTCGAGACCGCCCCAATGAAGACCGGCAGTACCCTCACATGACCCCCGCCAACGCCGACCGATCGCAACCGGGCGAGGCGCCGCCGGCCGGAACCGACCGCGAACCCGGGCGCATGCCATCGCCACACGATCGCCTGTTCAAGCTGGTATTGGCGAACCCGGACCGCGCGGCCGCGGTGCTGAAGACGTACCTGCCAAACGAGATCGTGGACCGGCTGTCAGATGACCCCCCGAAACTGATCGACGGCTCTTTTGTCGATCCCCGCCTGCGGGCCAGCCAGTCCGACCGCCTGTTCGAGGTCACGCTCACGACCGGCAAGCCGGCCTTGATCTATGCCCTGCTGGAACACAAATCGACCCCCGACCCGATGACCCCGTTTCAGATCGAAGAGTACAAACTCAAGATCTGGCGACGTTACCGCGACGAGCATGCCGAATCTGCGTTCCCACTGCCGCCGGTCGTCGCGCTGGTGCTCTATCATGGCACGCAGCCCTGGGCCGTGCCGCGGTCCATCCCCGAGATGATCGACGATGGCATTGGCTCCGCGTGGACCCGATCTCCCGGCTATATCCTGCATCACATCGGCCCCGATGGAGTGCCGGAACTGGCCGACTATCCAGAGGTGCGCGGGGCCTTTCAGTGTCTGTACCTGTCGCGGGTGACCGACGTGCAGGACCCGGTCCGACGGCTCGCGGACATCTGTGCGGCGCTGCCGGATCATTCGGACTTGGAAACCGCAATTCTCGGGTATATAATGCGGGTGATACAGCCCACGCATGCGATCCTTGAAGAAGCGTTGCGGATCGCCAAACCCCATCGAGTGGAGATCATCATGGGATCATTCTACGAGGAAGTGCTTACCAAAGGGCGCGCCGAAGGACGCGCCGAGGGACGCACCGAGGGACGCGCCGAAGGAGAAGCCGAGGCCTTGCTGAAATTGGCACATTTCAAGTACGGTACAGTGCCTCAGGAGATCGCGACCACGGTGCGTCAGGCTTCCCAGGACAACGTCGATCGATGGCTGGAAGCGTTGCTCCACGCCAAGGAGATTGACGAGATTTTCAAGTCGTGATGGAGGAATGAGCGATTCATGACCCGGTTCTCTCATCGATCAACGCCACAGAAAGGCACCAGCAATCCACGGGTGGTCCTGACTTCGACGGTTGCGGCCTCTTTCGTCGGCTTCCGGAATTCCGACCTGCGGTATCACCAGTAGCCATCCGGCCCGGGATGGCACCGCCCACGGTGCTCCCGGCGACTGATGGTGAGCCAGAATGCTGGCTCACCGGCAGGCAGGAGATCGATGACCGAAGGTACGCGCTACGAGGCTTCGACTGCGAGGTGCCCAAACGTCGCTACCGGGCGTCGAACCGGGCCTGGCACATCTGCCCCTGGCGCATTGCCCATCCGCAGAGCCAACGCGCCAGGGGACGAGACCGCTCTACCCATTGCGGCGTCGACCTCCCGCGGCAGAAAGTCGACCGCAGGAGCGATCCGCTTGATGACCGCGTCCTCATGTGCCGCAAACAACCGGGGGCCCGTGCGGCAACATCGCTCCTGGCCCCGCCGCTCAAGGTTCTGTTCTTTGACGGTGCCACCCGGTACTTCGAGCCCGTGGAAGAGGATATCCTGCGGATCGAAGGCGAGTCCCCGGGTCGAGCTCGACCCCGAGCGGACCGCTGACGCCGCTCGCTGGGATGGCCTCCACGGCTTCGTCACCAACGTCCGCGGGATGCCCTTGGCGAAACTCCTCGACCCGTACCATGGCCGGTGGCAAGTCGAGGAAAGCTTCCGCATCCACAAGCACGATCTCCAGGTGAGATCGATCTTCCACGGCGCATCCGCGCCCATCTGGCACTCTCGTTTCTCACCTTTACCGGTATCCGTCACCTGCGTTGGCGTCTCGGCTTCCAGCCCACCGCCCGGATGTCGCCAGAGCGGGGCCGGCAGGCCCTGCTGGATCGTCAGTGCTGTGCCCTCGAAGACCACAGTACGGGCAAGCATTATGCCATTCCCTCCCGGCCCAGTGCCAAGGCCGAGGCCATTTACCGGATGATGGGGCTGCCCTTGTCCCAGGTCCCCTATGAGCTGACCGATTGGGACCGCAAGGCCGGCCCGTCCAGCCCCCCTTGCAGCACCCCGCAAATAGCGCGAACGAAATCGCGATTCCCCCGGAATGTAGTGCCTAGTTCTCCAGTAAAATCCTTTAGAATCAATTCTTTTCGAATTTTTACCGTCGAAGTCTGGCGCACAAGTTGACCCATTCCACATAACACACACGGGAGACCGTGCGGATGTCCCCTTTGATTCCAATCTCGTCGATCAAGGAGCAGCATCCTGGACATATTGCAGGACCGACGCCGCATCCCGCACTCCGCGAATCAGATTCTCTTGAATCATCTCCAGAGTAATCGGGGAATCGGTTCTGCCTGCAGCAGGATTCACGACCATCGCGATGGTGGCATATTCCATCCCGGCTTCCCGTGCCAGTGCTGCTTCGGGCATACCGGTCATCCCCACGATATGCCCCCCATCCCGCTCCAATCGATCAATTTCTGCAGCAGATTCCAGTCGGGGGCCCTGGGTCACGGCATAAACTCCCGCCTTGTGAGCCTGTATCCCACGCTGCCCGGCTGCTTGCAGAATCTTCTGTCGTAGTGGTTCAGAATATGGAAAGGAAAAATCCACATGTTCCAGCTGCTGGCTGGCCCCATCAAAAAACGTATGTTTCCGTCCCCATGTGTAGTCAAGAATCTGGTGAGGAATGACAATATCACCGGGACGCATCGTGGCTTCAATGGCACCCACAGCGGCGAATGCAATGATTCGAGTGGCTCCCATGGTTTGCAACGCACGGATGTTGGCCCGATAGTTGATCCGATGCGGTGGGAGGGTGTGATCGGCCCCATGCCGCGGCAGAAACAAGATCTCCCTCCCGTATAGCATACCAATCTGCAAGGCATCGGATGGGGCCCCATATGGTGTATCAATGCGATGACGCGAAAGAGTATGAAATCCGTCCAGTCGGTCAAATCCGGTGCCACCAATCACTGCGGTGTATTCCATCCTGTCGATACTCAATGTTTATTTGAGGGTTCCCAGAATTCGGAGCAGGAATTGACCATATGAAGCTTCCCCCATTGCTGTCCCCAGCTTTTCCAATTGGGCATCATCGATATATCCTTTTCGCCAGCAAATTTCTTCTGGAGAGCCAACCAATTGCGATTGTTGGCTTTCCATGGCATAGACCCAATTTGCGGCTTTGAGCACTGCATCAATCGAGCACAAATCGGACCAAAAAATATCTCGATCCAGGATCTCAAGACCGAGTCGCCCCTCGGCAAAATAGATCCGATTGAGATCGGCAATGTGCCAAGGACTGCGGGTGGATGAGGCCAGTTCACGGGCTTTTTCAACGACGCTATGGTCATAGCAATACAGTCCGGCAGCCAGGTACCGTGAATCAATGGATTGCGATCTCCCGTCGCTGGCAAGTGCTTCCAGCACCGGGTCTTCCATGACCTTCTCATGTGTTTCTCGGCCTTGACTCGAATACACGAATCCACAGGCTCCTTTTTCCAGCACAGTAGCTTTCTTTAGCCTTTCCTCCAGGAGTAACGTATCGAAAATCATGTTACCCAAAACCAGTGCAACCGAGTGTGCACCGATAAATTCCGACCCAAGAACGAACGCCTCGCCTGCGCCATCCGGAGAAGATCGTATGGCATAGGACAAATGAATACCCCACTGGCTTCCATCGCCTAACAACTGCTGTAATCCAGGGGCGTCCTCCGGAGTCGAAATCAACAGAATCTCACGGATTCCCGCCAACAGCAGCACCGACAACGGGTAATAGACGATCGGTTTGTTGTACAGCGGAAACAATGCTCTCGGCACCACCGAGGTTATCGGGACAAACGGGGCCCCGGAACCATCCATGAGCAGAATTCCTCTCAAAACTCCCCTCCGCAGATGGGTTCTTGTCGTTGAATGTCATGCACGTGGAAACCAGATTAGCAAAGCAGCCACGAGCAATCAGCGTCCGACCCCAAAATAATGGAGTCCTGCCGCTCGTATAGCTTCCGGTGAGAACACATTTCGACCATCAAACACCGCATCACCGGCCAGCGTGTCACGTATCCGAAACACATCGGAAGCCCGGAATGTGCGCCATTCCGTGACCACAATCAAGGCAGCCGCCTTTTCAAGTACCCGGTAAGGGTCCTTGCCATCCAGTACCAAATCATCTCGTTTACCATAAATTCTTCTTGCTTCCTCTGTTGCCAACGGGTCAAACGCCTGCACCGATGCACCCTCGGCCCATAGCGCTTCCATGATCACTCGACTCGGTGCCTCGCGCATATCACTGGTATCGGGCTTGAACGAAAGCCCCCATAATGCAAACTTCAGCCCCCGCAAGCTCCCGGGGAAGTGTTGTTTCAACTTCTCCACTAACACCCGCTTCTGGTCCGAGTTCACGGCTTCTACAGCAGACAAAATCCGGGCATCATAGTTCACCTCGTTGGCAGTATGGTGGAGAGCCTTCACATCCTTGGGAAAACAGGAACCCCCATACCCGCAACCAGGGTAGATGAAATCATATCCAATACGAGGGTCAGCACCGATGCCGATTCGAACCGCCTCGATATCTGCACCCAACCGCTCTGCCAGATTGGCCATCTCATTCATGAATGAGATTTTGGTTGCGAGCATGGCATTGGCGGTGTATTTGGTCAGTTCCGCAGACGGAAGATCCATCACGATAATTCGTTCATGATTGCGGTTGAAAGGAGCATAGATCGTGCGCATGATTTCCAGCGCATGCTCCTCATCCACGCCCAGGATAATTCGGTCTGGTTTCATGAAGTCATCGACTGCAGCCCCCTCCTTCAAAAACTCCGGATTGGAAACCATGCCAAACCCTGCCGTCTGTCCCCGGTCGTTCAGTGTCTGGCGAATCACATTCCGGACTTTTTCCGAGGTGCCCACTGGAACAGTGGATTTGGTGGCAATCACCCGATATCCATTCATATGATTACCGATGGACTGTGCGACTTTCAACACATGGGCCAGGTCCGCCGACCCATCCTCGTCGGGCGGCGTCCCGACCGCGATAAAGATGACATCTCCATGGGAGACTCCCTGGACAGTCTGGGTGGTGAAGGCCAGCCGTCCGGAGGCCTGATTTTCCTCAACCAACTGATCCAGGCCCGGTTCGTGAATCGGTACGATGCCTCGGTTCAGATCATCTATCTTGGCCTGGTCCGTATCCACACAAATCACTTGGTGACCGACATCAGCGAAGCAAGCACTGGCCACCAAACCGACATAACCGGCTCCTATCACAGCGATATTCATTGCTCCTCGTCCGACATATCCACCCAAATCATATCCATGGGCGGGTGCGGAACCGGTGCCAGCGACACTCCCTACACACCATCGGCCTTATGCAAGCGATTCGTCGCGCTCCTGAAGATAGAACGTTTTTTCCACGGTGCCCCAAGACTTGCAACCCAGACATTGCCAGTGCAATGTTGTACTGCTAAAGCCGCATTGACGGCAATGGTATTCACGGGCATTTCCTATCGCTTTTGAAAGCAACTTGGCGATCATTTCCAGATCAATGGATTCCCCCCGAAACATTTCCGGCCCCGGACTATTACGCAATAATTGATAGAGGCCCTCCAGAGAAGGATGCCGGTGGATAATTTCCAACTGGATCCGGGTTGGGGACAAATTCGTGCGCTGATGCTGGTACATCTCGACCAATGCCGCCATGATCCGGGAATCCGGGTTTTTCTCCAGTGCCGACTCCAGAAAGGTACGATACCCTTCTTTGTCCTGCAGTATTGCATAGCTTTGGGACACCATTTGTACGACTTCCCCCAACGCTTCCGGGGCCCATTCACCCAAATCTTTCCAGATCGCAATCGCTCGACTGTGATTGCCTCGGGCGGCCTGGATTTCACCCGACAAAATAGCGGCACGGATACACTGGGAATCATACCGATAAGCTGATTCCAGATAATATTCGGCCTTACTGGGTTTCCCTTCTTTCAGGGCGCTGTCAACCAGTTCACAGCAATAATGCGACAGTCGGGAAGAATAATCCTGCTGGGAAATCGTGGAAAGCTCTTCACCGATCACAATGGCACTGTGCCACTCCTTTTCCTGATCATAGATCTGCAACAGAAAATGGCACGCCTTTTCCTGATATTCCGGCAATTGTCGCAGTTCCTGAAACAGGCTTTCAGAACGATCCAGAAGACCTGCCTTCAAATAATCCTGCGCCAATTCAAACAAGGCCAGAGAGCGCACTGGCTCTTCCAGGTCCGACCTCGCGATCAGGTTCTGGTGAATTTGCGTGGCTCGTTCAATCTCCCCCCGTCGGCGAAACAGATTGCCCAAGGCAATATGCATCTCCACCATATTCTCGTCGATGACCATGGCTTTCAGAAAAACCTGCAAAGCCTTGTCGGACTGTTCGTTGAGGAGCAGGTTCAAGCCCTTGAAATAGGCATCCGGCAATGCAGACCGATCGTTGGTGTGTGCCGGGTTCACTCGGCTTTCACGGTCTCGCAGTGCCATCCACCACCCACTGGCGGCAGCCATGGGAAGCAGGAGCAATAACCAAACCGGGTCGACCATGATCAGTTCACTGATTCCGGCTCAGAGAGCATTCAGGACGCTTTCTGTATGCTGTCGATCACGACACCATGCGGAGAGTTGCGTATCTGCTGTTGGTGCCGCCAAGTCCGGGTAAGCTGACGGCGCCGTTTCAGATGATGTGCCATCCCGGCTACCCAACCCACGATGATGCCCAAGCACAGCGTAATCCACAACAGGAAAGACAACGACATCTCATACTCCACGTCCATATAATACCGAACAGTCACGGATTGCGAATTGTTCAGATAGAATGAGAGGGCCAGCAGGAAAAATATCACCATGACCAGGACGTAGAGTAACTTTTTCAACGCATCAGCCCCCAGAGCCGTGATTGACCCGATCCCGCAAATTGGCCCCGGGTTTGAAGTGTGGCAAATACTTTTCCGGCACATTAACACGGGCCCCGCTTTTGGGATTCCTGCCGACTCGCGAGGGCCGATAGCGAAGCGTGAGACTGCCAAAACCACGAATTTCGATCCTCTCCCCGGTCTCTAGTGCCTGCGCCATGCATTCAAGAATGCGGTTCACCGACACTTCCACATCCTGATAGGAAAGATGTTGCGACACTTCCTCGGCCATAAAATCGATCAACTCAGACTTAGCGAGCGTCGGCGAGCGCACGACATTGTCATCATCGGATGCCATCTGGATACCTCCTTTAGTTAGGAATTTTGTCGATTCAACTGTTCCTTGAACTTGTCTCCCAAGGTCGCACTGCCGATCGTTGACTCACGGGAATACTCCTGCACGGCTTCATCCTCAATCTCCATTTCCCGCACCTTGATCGAAAGCGAAATCTTACGATCCTTGCGCTCAATACTGGTAATCTTCGCTTCTACCGTATCTCCCACATTCAGCACATTGCGGGCATCTGCGACCCGCTCCTGGGAAATCTCCGATGCACGTAGGTAGCCCGTCACACTCGGGGTCAGCTGGATCACCGCCCCTTTGGCGGTCACTTCCTTGACCGTGCCCTGAACTGCACTGCCTTTTCCGTGCTCGGATACGTACGCCGTAAATGGATCCTCAACAGCCTGTTTGAGCCCCAGGGAAATCCGCTCCCGTTCGGCATCCACAGCCAGGACCACGACCGTCAATTCATCCCCTTTTTTCAATTCGGTGACGACTTCTTCCCCGGATCGGTCCCAGGATAACTCGGACAGGTGTACCAAGCCATCAATTCCACCTTCCACGCCGATGAATACGCCAAAATCGGTGATGGAACGGATTTTTCCGGTCATCATATCGCCTTTCTTGTGCAAAGCCGCAAACTCTTCCCAAGGATTGGGGGTGCACTGCTTCATTCCCAATGAGATCCGCCGGCGGTCCGAATCTATGTCCAGCACCATCACCTCAACTTCATCGGCCACATGGCAGAACTTTGCAGGGTGGACGTTTTTATTGGTCCAATCCATCTCGGACAAATGAACCAACCCTTCCACGCCCTCTTCCAGTTCCACAAAGGCCCCATAGTCGGTCAGATTGGTGACTTTCCCAAACAGTCGGGTTCCCACGGGATACCGGCGCGGCAAATCCAGCCACGGATCTTGCCCCAGTTGCTTGATGCCCAGGGAAACCCGGCATTGCTCCCGGTCAAATTTCAATACCCGGGCTTCAATTTCATCTCCTACATTCAGCACTTCAGACGGGTGTTTAACTCGTTTCCAGGCCAAATCGGTAATATGCAAGAGCCCGTCCAATCCACCCAGATTGACAAAAGCACCATAATCCGTCAGATTCTTGACAATTCCCTTGACGATCTGTCCCTCTTCCAGGGTATCCAGCAGTTTGTCCCGCTCTTCATTCAGTTCGTTTTCCACGATCGCTCGTCGGGATACGACAATGTTATTGCGGGTCTGGTCCAACTTGATGACTTTGAAATCGAGTTCTCGTCCTTCAATATAGGCGGAGTCCTTGATAGGACGAACATCGACCAGTGAACCTGGCAGGAACGCCCTGAGATTCCAGATATCCACTGTAAATCCCCCTTTGACCTTACCGGTAATCACCCCACTGACAATATCCCCATTTTCCAGGGCTTTGGCCAGGTCCTCCCACGCCCTGACTCGCATGGCCTTTTCCCGCGACATCCGTGTAGCCCCGGTCCCATCCTCGACCGCTTCCAGGGAAACTTCCACCATATCTCCCAACTGGACCGTGATCTCCCCGGCAGGATTTCTAAATTCAGCAGCATGGATTTCGGCATCGGATTTCAAGCCCGCTCCGACGATGACAAAATCATTGTTGATTTCCAGCACTTTGCCCATGATCACGGACCCGGGCTTCATGATGACACCCTCAAGGCTTTCCTCAAGCAGTGTCGCAAAATTCTCAGTCATAGTTTTATCGAATACTTGCTGCCTTTCCGACCCTGCCTCTTCCACTCCGCCACTGTCCCCAAGGGAAAACAGCAGCCAAAACCGGAAAATTACAGTGGCAGCCTGTAGTGATCCAAAGAAGTTATATTTCAGACCAGTATGCAACGGCGACCGCCAAGGCGCAAGCCGACATCACAGACCCAGTCCACCCAATCTACCCACAGCCAGCATATAATCACAGCCAGTCATGTGTCATTGCCGAAGAAAAACTTGCCCAGGGATCACGTTCCCCAAGGACGGTCATCACATGAACATTACGCATCCGAATTGGCCGCCTGCTTCCGACAGCGGGCCACCCACTCCAGCGCAGCTTCGACAGACTGCTCAATGCTCATTGTAGAAGTATCCAGCCAACATGCATCGTCCGCAGGCCGCAATGGCGAAAGCGATCGCTCACGATCTCTCTGGTCGCGTTCATGGATATCTTCGGCAACCTGATCGATTGTACCAGCAAAACCCTTTACTCTCAACTGGTTAAAACGTCTCTTTACTCGTTGTTTCATACTGGCGGTCAAATAAATCTTGCAGTCGGCATGAGGAAACACTACAGTCCCCATATCCCTTCCGTCCGCAACCAACCCAGGTAGCACAGCATACTCCCTTTGCCAAGCCAGTAGCGCTTTCCGTACATTTGGCAATGCCGCAATTTGTGAGGCGTGGGTGCCCATCTCTTCGGTGCGAATCTCCTCTTCCACCGCTTTTCCATCCAATTCAGCACGCCCCTCCCGGAATTCCAGCGGCATGGAATGGGCCAGTGCGGCCAGCGCACTTCCATCCGCCAACAAAATCCCACTTTGCATCGCATAAAGCGCCAGAGCCCGATAGATTGAACCACTATCCAGATAATGCCAACCGAGTGTACGCGCCACTCGCAAGGCCACAGTCCCCTTGCCAGAGCCAACCGGCCCATCAAAGGTGATCACCGGAACCGTTGCCGGATGCATCATTCGCTTTCCGGGCCTTCGCAGATCGACAGTCCCACTGACCGCGCCAATCTGACAAATCCCGGAAAGGATGTATTGATACACGCGGTATCCTGCACTCGAATCCTGCCCCCCGCCCCGCCAGCCGCCATCGCGAAGGCCATCGCGATCCGATGGTCGCCATGGCTTTTGACCACACCTCCCGATACCTTGCCACCGGTAATGGTCATGCCGTCGGGATGTTCTGTCACCTGTACTCCCAAAGCCGCAAGCCCTTCCACAGTTGTCTGGATACGGTCACTTTCTTTCACCCGCAGTTCTTCGGCCCCCCGGATTCGTGTCACCCCATCGGCAAATGCAGCAGCCACTGCCAATGCCGGAACTTCGTCGACCGCAAGCGCAATGTCTCCGGCATCCAATTCTACCGCTTGCAGGCGAGAATGCCGTACCCGCAAATCTGCTACTGGCTCCCCTCCCTCTTCGTGGTGATTTTCCCACTGAATATCGGCCGACATTCGAGAAAGGATCTGCAGTACCCCATTCCGGGTCGGATTGACTCCAACCCGATGCAGAATCAATTCCGATCCCGGTGTGATAAGAGCACCCAACAGAAAAAAGGTGGCCGACGACAAGTCCGCCGGGACATGTATGTCCGAGCTCACAAGGTGCCTCCCGCCTTCCAGCATCAACCAGTCGCCCTTTTTGCGGACCGGCACTCCAAACGCCTTAAGCATGCGTTCGGTATGATCCCGGGTTGGTGCAGGTTCCTGAACAGCAGTCTCACCTCGGGCATACAATCCGGCCAAAAGAATGGATGATTTGACCTGGGCACTGGCCATGGGCAGTGCATAACGGATCGGTACCAGTTCATCGGGAGGATGAATCGTCATAGGAGGCCGACCATGTAAGGAATCGAATTGTGCGCCCATGCGGGAAAGAGGTTTGATAATCCGTTCCATCGGACGATGACTCAGGGACGCATCTCCCGTCAAGCAGCTGGACCACTTCTGTCCACACAACAAACCCGCCAGGAGTCTGAACGCAGTCCCGGAATTCCCCATGTCAAGGGGGCCCGGAGGTTGGCATAAGCCAGCCATGCCAACCCCTTGTATCCGGTATGCACCGGCATCCTGTGGGCGAATATCGACTCCCATGGCACGGAATGCCGCTATGGTTGCCAATACATCGTCTCCTTCCAACAGGTTCTGGACGTTGGTCACCCCGTCGGCAATAGCTCCCATCATGATGGATCGGTGCGAAATGGACTTGTCGCCATCTACCCGAATCCTCCCTTCCAATGGCCCCTTGCGAGTCACATCAATGACCGAGTTCATATGGATTTACCGGTTGGTCTGTTGTCGTACCCGAGTCACTGCAGACATCCGGGGTGCACTCGGGTGCTGCTGCCTTTTTTCATGGACTTCAGCACGGGCTTTCCGGGCT
Source organism: Candidatus Poriferihabitaceae bacterium (assembly GCA_965221795.1). Taxonomy (GTDB): domain Bacteria; phylum Pseudomonadota; class Gammaproteobacteria; order Arenicellales; family Poriferihabitantaceae; genus VYFG01. The sequence goes on along the minus strand of OZ244914.1, from coordinate 3,250,793 downwards.
GCAGAAAACAGTGCTTCCAGTTCCGGGCCCTTTCCCTCCATCACCATTGATTCCAAGCGCGATAGATGCTCCCGATATCCATGAATATGAGTCAGAATCGACTCCCGATTCATCGTGCAAATATCCCGCCACATTACCGGGTCGCTACTGGCAATTCGGGTAAAGTCGTAAAATCCACCGGCAACCATTTCACAACATTTTTCCCGGTCCGCTCCTGCTGCAAAGTAATGCACCATGGCATACGCCAGCAGATGCGGCAGGTGACTGGTCATCGCCAGTATACGATCGTGCTCTTCCACCTCCATTCTCACAATATTGGCCCCTAACTGACGCCACATTTCTTCGACGACCCATACGGCATCCGGATCAGACTCGCACAACGGTACAATCACAACCTTGTGCCGCTCATACAAATGGCTAGTGGCCACATCCACACCACTTTTTTCCTTGCCTGCTACCGGATGGGCCGGTACAAACCGTGCTAAAGCAGTCCCCAGATACTTCCGAGCCTGGTCTACCACACTCTGCTTCACACTTCCCACATCCGTCAGAATCGTGTTCGTCGGCAATACCGGTTGGATTTCGGCCATGATGTTTCCCATGGCGCCGACAGGGGTGGCCAGTAACACCAGATCACTTTGCATTGCCAGGCTGGCAGCGGAGGTGGCTGCCTCATCAATTACCCCCAGACCCTTGGCCTTTTCCAGATTCCGGTGATCCCGTCCATACCCGATTACCCGGTCTATCAAGCGTTTTTTCTTCAGCCCCAACGCAAGAGAACCGCCAATCATCCCAACGCCAATGATGCCCAGCACCGGAATATGGAATGGCTTGGCAGAGTCAGTACTCACCGTGTTCCAATGCCGCGGATGAAACCAAAAATTTCAGCAGGTGGCCGGATACGAGCCAAGCCGACAATACTGCCCGGATTCGGCCTGTATCTCGTCCATCGCGGCAGAGACGCGATCATCTTTTTGATGCCCTCTCACTTCCATAAGGACCCAATGTTCTTCTGTGCCGAAGGATGAATCTTGGGATGCGATCTGGGCCACTTCCACCCCGAATCGATCCAGCGCTTTCAGTATGCCCAGCAACGTTCCGGGATAGTCGCGTGTCATGATCAGGAAGTTCGTCTTGTCGTCTCCACTCGGCGGCGTATCCCGAGTCGAAAATGCCCAAAACCGCGAAAAATCCGTAGTCTGATCCTGAATATTTTCAACCAGAATCGGTAATTGTGACGGCTCCAGCCGATCGGTTTCCACGATCGCCGCGATCCGGGATGATTGCACCGCCATCTCCAGGGCCTTCGATCGGCTTTCACAGGAAATCCGTTCTACACCGGCAAGATGCTGGTCCAACCAGTGCCAGCAGGCATCGATCATTTGGGGCAACGCCGTTACTCCGCATACATCCTGCAGGGAAGTGGCCGCCGTCGCCAGATGATACGAGACGGGTAACAGGATTTCCGCGCAGATGAACAGTGGGGTTATGGACCATTGCGCCATAAGGCGAGGATTGCAGGCATGGAGAAAATCGTCTACCGCAATCAGGACAAAATTCGCCTGTCCATTTTGGGCACATTGAATCGCTGCTGGAATGGTCGGACTACGGACCACTTGAATCGACTCCCCGAAATGTTGCCGGGCCGCTACTTCCGATCGTGACCCTTCCAGACCGACCAAGGCAACGGACAGGCCAGTCTCCGAATTGCGCGTGATCGACATGATCACACGAAACAGGGATTCAAGATCCTGCATCGTCATATGAGCCGGCTTTCGCTGTCGAAGCCGGTCAAGCACTTGGGCCTCCCTTTCCGGACGGTAGTACGCTGGTTCCGAAAGCCCCTGTTTGATTTGTCCAATTCCTTCGGCCACCTTGAGCCGATCTTCCATCAACTCGAGAATGCGGTTGTCAATCGAGTCGATCCGTTCACGACATTGACGAAGCTGCTTTTCGGAGCTATCCGACACGGTCTGCCTGTCGTTCAGTGAAGGGTCTGTGACTCCGATTCCGTCCGTGTATCGTCGGAGGCAGTGTCGTCATCTCCACGGGTTGATTCGTCGATACGACTGACACTCGCCAACTGTTCTTCCGGACCGACCGCAATGACCCGGACTCCCTGCGTATTTCTCCCGATACAAGATATTCCATATGCCGAGGTTCGAATTAAAATGCCACCATCGGTAATGAGCATGACTTCATCTTGTGGTGAGACCATCAGCGCACTGACTACATCCCCATTTCGTTCCGACAATTTGATCGCAATAACCCCCATGCCGCCACGACCCCGCCTCGGAAATTCCTTGATCAAGGTTCGTTTGCCATACCCATTGGCCGTACAGACCAATACAGACAAGTCCTGTTCCGGGCGATCCGGGTCCGTTTCGGGCAACACCAACAACGAGATTACTCGCCCTTCATCAGTCAACTTGATTCCCCGCATGCCCCGGGCAGTTCGTCCCATACTGCGGACCAATCCCTCCCTAAACCGTATCGCCTTGCCCTGGTTACTGACCAGCAAAATATCCTCCCCTTCCCGAATCAGGGCCACGTCAATCAGGTAGTCATCTTCGTCCAAACGAACCGCAATGATCCCAGTGCTTCGGGGATTGGAAAAGACTGAGAGATCACATTTCTTAATTGTACCCCTGGCCGTTACCATGACAATATACCGATTATCGGCGTAGCTTTTGATCGGTAAAATCGCGGTCACTTGCTCACCGGATTCCAATGGCAACAGATTGACCAATGGTTTCCCACGGGCCTGTCGTCCCGCCCTTGGTAACTGGAACACGCGGAGCCAATACACCTTTCCGCGATCCGAAAAACACAGGATGGTATCGTGGGAATTGGCGACGAACATGCGCTCGACAAAATCCTCTTCCCGGGTCTTGGTCGCTGTTTTCCCCTTACCCCCTCGATGCTGGGACGTGTAGTCGCTGACCGGCTGCGACTTGGCATATCCGGCATGAGACAGGGTCACCACCAGTTCTTCTTCGGGGATCAGGTCTTCATCCTCCAGATCAATGCTACCCTCCCGAATCTCCGTGCGTCGCTCATCCCCGAAACGTTTGCGGATTTCCTCCAGTTCTTCCCGGATCGTCGAGACCAGGCGGTCCGGGTCTTGCAAGATGGTCAGGAGAGAGCGGATTGCATCAATAATTTTTGCATACTCTTCCCAGATCTTTTCCTGCTCCAACCCCGTCAGCCTGTGTAGCCTGAGGTCCAGGATCGCTTGCGCCTGCTCGGAAGAAAGCTGATAACCATTCGGTTGCATACCCAGCTCGGGAGACAGCCCCTCCGGGCGTGAGATATCCGCATCCCTGCGCGACAACTTGGTCGCCAGCAACCCGGATTCCCATTGGATAGCAAGCAGTTTCTCTCGTGCTTCCGCCGGATTCGAAGCCCCCCGAATCAATTCAATCACCGGATCCAAATTCGCCAATGCTACCGCCAACCCTTCCAGAATATGCGCACGAGCGCGCGCCTTGCGCAATCGGAATACCGTACGGCGGGTCACCACTTCCCGTCGGTGATATAAAAATTCTTCCAGCATCTCCCGGAGAGTGAAGATTCTGGGTTGATTACTGCTCAAGGCCACCATATTGATTCCATATACCGACTGCAGGCGTGTCTGCTTGAACAGGTTGTTCAACACTACCTCGGCCTGATCTCCCTGCTTGACCTCAATCACCATACGCATGCCCGCCTTATCTGACTCATCCCGCAGTGCGGCAATGCCTTCTATCCGTTTTTGCTTCACCAGTTCTGCTATTTTTTCCATCAGGCGAGCCTTGTTCACCATGTAAGGCAGTTGGGTGACGATGATGGACTCACGCCCTTTTTCCGATGTTTCAGTCTCTGTTCGAGCACGCACATAGATGCGCCCCCGGCCGGTTGCATACGCAGAATAAATCCCACTGCGGCCAAGAATTATTCCAGCCGTGGGAAAGTCCGGTCCGGGAATCCGCTCCATCAATTCCGCAGTTGTAATATCCGGATTGTCAATCAATGCCAGACAACCGGCTATTGTCTCGCCGAGATTGTGAGGGGGGATGTTGGTCGCCATCCCCACCGCAATCCCCGTAGAGCCATTGACCAGCAAATTCGGCACTCGGGTCGGCAAAACCAGGGGCTGGGTTTCGGTTTCATCATAGTTCGGACCAAAGTCGACCGTCTCTTCGTCGAGGTCCGAAAGCAACTCATGCGCAATCCGACTCAATCGAATTTCCGTATATCGCATGGCCGCCGGAGCATCTCCGTCTACGGAACCGAAGTTTCCCTGGCCGTCGACCAGCATATAGCGCATGGAAAAATCCTGGGCCATACGAACAATCGTGTCATATACTGCCGTATCGCCATGGGGATGGTATTTTCCGATGACATCCCCCACGATACGGGCGGATTTCTTATAAGGCCGGTTCCAGTCATTTCCCAATTCCGTCATCGCATAAAGAACCCGACGATGTACGGGCTTCAATCCATCCCGGATGTCCGGCAAAGCCCGCCCAACGATGACGCTCATCGCATAATCCAGGTAAGAATGACGCATTTCCTGCTCCAGATTGGCAGGTAGCATCTCACGTGCAAAAGGTAACTCAGTCATGGAAATCAGCAGGCAATGGGGAACCAATCCCCTTTACGGTATGAATAGGTAATCGTCAGAATTGGGCCAGCACCGGGAACATTCCATACAGACGTCCCGATTCGATACCCACTCAGTCCCTGACCACGACCGCACGGCCCGTTCGGATCGCAATACAACGGAGGCTAGTAGAGCCTGATTTTACCATATGGCCTGGGCCAACCGGAGGTTTTCAGACTACCGCCGAGACCACTCATATGGTCCATTCATCAAGCGACCCAGAGCCAGTCGACGGGGAAGAAGATCACAGAATAGTGAGGCCAGATCACCCAGTGGCATTTGCCCAGGGCGCATTAGTATAAATTGGCTGGGACATGATATGCTTGATCTTCGTCTTTGGCTGGCTCTCTCAGCGATACTGGAGCGTGCTGGTCAATAGGAACTGGCGGATCATTTTCCGTTTTGTGGGCGGCGAAGCGGAAAATATCGAATGAACTGACTACCACTGACTGACCGGGAGGCACGGTCAGCCAGGCCCTGCCCGACTGGGGTTGTGCACAACACGCTGTCCCGTCTTGTCAATGCTAATAAGGCGTTTCTCCGGAAATGTCCTCTGCACTAGAAGGTACGGGATGGGGCAACGCGGAATACTGGATATTGCAAGGCTGCCTACTACCTGACATAGGCATGCCTGCGGCAGCCTGAAGCTTGATTGGAACCATGATTCGCTCAACATGAAATGATAATGGGAATGATACTACGGGGTTGGATATGTAGCCTATGGAATGCCGAGGTAGGCCATGAGTGATGTTCTCCGAAGGGTCGACCGACTCAAGAGAGAACTCGACTCACTGCGTCCCCTCCCGCCTGAAGCCGTCTCGCACATAGGTCAGAAGCTCCGCATTGAGGCAAACTACCATTCCAACGCCATCGAAGGCAATTCTCTCACGCTGGGCGAAACGCGAAGCTTGATCCTCCATGGGCTTACCGCACATGGCAAACCCATGAGAGATCATCTTGACATCGAAGGGCATAATCAAGCTGTCAAAGCGGTCGAAGATGCAGTCTTAAGGGGATCCGAAGAGCTGACGGAGACCTTCATTCGTAACCTCCATGTGATTTTGTTGAAAGAACCATATGAAGCCCCAGCCCGGACTCCAGACGGTCAAACTGCCCGACGCCGTATCGAAATCGGTAAATACAAGAGCGCCCCGAATAATGTCAGGACCTCGACAGGCGAAATCTACTATTTCACACCCCCGGAACAGACGAAGCCCGCGATGAGCGATCTCATGGCCTGGTATGTGTCGCACGAGTCCGCAGGCGAGCACCCTGTGGTTCTCGCCGCGACATTTCACTATCGCTTTGTCCGGATCCACCCTTTCGATGACGGCAACGGCCGAATGGCTCGCTTGTTGATGAACCTGATTCTTATCCGGCACGGATATACCGTGGCAATCGTCAGACGGGAGGATCGCGACCGTTATATTCAGGAACTGGAAAGAGCCGGCCAGACCAACAATCTGGTATGGTTTATCGACTACATCGCATCGTGTTGCGAATATGCCCTTGAGTTGCATCTCAAGGCCGGACGAGGTGAATCTGTCGAGGATGTGGAGGATATCGACCGGGAAATCGCTTTGTTCACGCAGTCGCTTGACGATAATAGAACCAAGAAGAAACAGATCGTGGCAAGAGCCCACCTTGACAGTCTCGTGTTTCCGTTCGGAGACTATTGCCAAAGCAAATTAGAGTTATTTTCTGGACAGTTTTCGTCAATCGGCAAAGTGGAGTGGACAACGACCGGAAAGGACACCCAAGGGAATATATTCAGTGTCGAGTCGATTCAAAGCCGGGACCTGACCGAAGTGCCAGAGATCGTATCCGAAATCTCGGTCCGGTTTACGTTGCTACTGAAGGATTTCCAGGGAACTCATCTGCTGACGCGAATCACGACGGAAAACCATCTGGACGTTGACAAATGCCTTTGGCGATTCTGGCTGAATCATCGCCCGACAGATTCCTGCAATGGACAGGATCTGGAAGTGCTCAAGCGGTTGTTCAACGATCTGTTACGAACGATGATGAATGATCTCCGCCCAGCAAGAGATCGAACATTGACTGGATAGCGACGAGGAATGCCTGTCTCAGCCGGTCCATCGAATGGCGAGTTATCTCGCGCTTCGACCAGTTTGATATCATATTCTTCAGATTCGTCGATGCATTAAATAATGTTAACGCAATCTAGGGAGCAAAGATCGGATTAAGGCTGCATATACCGTGGCCCGGATCCTCATCCAATGATGGATTGTCAGCCCCGGGACAGGTTACATAATGCCATTGTCCATGAAGCTCGCCTTTTGCTTGCAGCCAACCATGGTCTGCGGGCGACATCCAGAGTTGAAGTAGGCTGGCACCAGATTCATCAAATGTCTCTTCCACAACCTCACAACGGCGATATAGGCAGGAGCGCAGCGCACCGCCATTGGCTTCAATACGAATTTCATAATACCGATGATGCACGCCCAACAATTCTGCCAGGGAAGCAAGAAGGTCATCCATACCGTCACCAGTTCTTGCAGAAACACGCACCGACCCTCTTTTCTCCCACCGACCGGGCCCTACACACAAACCGCTATCCAGCAAGTCTGTCTTGTTATGGACCACAATTCTCGGCACATCCGTCGCACCGATCTCATCCAGCACCGCAATCACGGCATCTTCCAGATCCTGACAATCGGGGTCGGATGCATCATTGACCAATAATAGGCAAGACGCACTGGTAACTTCTTCCAACGTACTGTGAAAGGCTGCTACCAGATGGTGCGGAAGATCTCTGACGAATCCTACCGTATCGGACAGAACCACTGGGCCAAATCCGGGCACATCCAACCGATGCATCACCGGGTCCAGAGTAGCGAACATCTGGTCCGCCGCATAAACTCCGGCACCGGTAAGCCGGTTAAACAGGGAAGATTTTCCAGCGTTGGTGTAGCCTACCAATGATACCGTTGGGATTGGAGTGCGATGGCGCGAGCGTCTTCGCAGACGGCGCTGGGCTTCCACTTTCTGCAATCGACCGATCAGGGTTTTGATTCGTTTTCCGATCAACCTTCGGTCAACCTCAAGCTGGGTCTCGCCAGGCCCCCGTAGACCAATCCCTCCTTTTTGGCGCTCAAGATGAGTCCACCCCCTGACCAGTCTGGTAGAAAGATGCTTCAGTTGAGCCAACTCCACTTGCAGTTTGCCTTCACTGGTGGTCGCCCGCAAGGCAAAGATATCCAGAATCAGTCCCACACGATCCAATACCCGGCAGCATAATTGTTGCTCAAGGTTGCGCTCCTGAACCGGAGTCAGCGCATGATCAAAAATGACCAGACTGGCCTCCAACTGAGACACCATGACAGCCAGCTCTTCGACCTTGCCCTTGCCAATATAGGTCGGCGAAACCGGGCGAGATCGCTGGGTCACGAAAGTAGCCAACACCATGGCACCGGCGGATATGGCCAATTCGGTGAGTTCACGCAACGGACCGGATTCGACTTCCCTGTCGGCTCCCAGTTGCTTCACCAGAATCACCCCATCCATACTTGGATGGTGGCCTTCATCACCCATCACTCGGGAGTTTTCCCGGTATCCGAGAAAGCCGGACACTCGCTCGCTAGAGGACAGGCCGGCTTCAGAAGACATTCACGGGTTGCACCCCTACCCGCTCGCACATTGACCAGATAGTAGGAGTACCAGCCCGCCGCACGCATTCATCAATAGGGCCGCATATCCTGATGGGAGGAATTGGGATCATAACCACTCTCCATGGAATGATCATGCGGGATCCTTACCGGACGAGCAGGAACAATGGTTGAAATCGCATGTTTGTAAATCATCTGATTGACACTGTTGCGAAGTAAAACCACGAACTGGTCAAACGATTCGATTTGCCCCTGCAACTTGATTCCATTGACCAGAAAAATGGAAACGGAAATTCTTTCTTTTCGCAGAACATTGAGAAATGGGTCCTGCAGTGCTGTCCCTCTATTTTGTGCCATGTTGGTATACCCTATGTCTATTTTTTGGTCTTAAAGATCAGGTCATGATGATTCAATGACCACCCATCAAATTACGATTCTAGTACATTTTTCCGATTGCAAGCATACCAGAAGAAATTCCCTCACAATGCAGGCTTGCCACCGCAAACCGCAATTTCGGTCATATACAATTTCACCCGCACAACGGTTTCCCGAGGAGTGAACAAACATCATGTACAGCATTATGACATCTACCTTGCCAAAATGTTCCTCTATGAGACGGGATCGTACCGGAAAATCTCTCCGAACCCGACCGAATGTCGGCAGGACTTGCCACACCCTGATAATAGATCGTCAAAGTGATCCGTGTCCAGCCCGGCAGAATGGGAAAATCAGGCACAAAACTCGGCAATCCATGGATGGGCAAACCAATACTTCGACACAGCATCCAATGCATCCCGTTCTTTCTGAACCCAAACCAATCCTCTTTGCTGCCTGAGCCAGGTGAGCTGGCGTTTGGCAAGCTGTCGGGTGGCTGCTATCGCTTTCTCGGTCATTTCTTCCAGTTTCGTCTCCCCCTGCAACATTTCCAATACCTGCCGATAGCCCACACTACGCATGGAGGGTAAATGGTCGGGCTTGTTCAGCGTAGCGGCAATTTGTATCACTTCATCCACCAGTCCGCTTTTCAACATGTTGTTAAATCGGGCCTGAATCAATGCATGTAACTGGTTCCGAAAGGCACGAAACAACGCAAACTTCACGGGTGGCTTTGTCAGTCCACAAGGAGCCTGCATCAATTCATTGGGAGGAGTTCCCGTGATTTGGTAGATTTCCAAAGCACGCAATATCCGCTGCCCATCGTGCATATCGATTCGTGCTGCAGTCAACGGGTCCACCGCTTGCAGTTGGCGATACATCTCCGGCACCCCTTGTGCATCCATCTCTTCCCGGAGCCGGTCGCGAACCGCCAGATCAGTCGATGGCAAAACAGATAGCCCATATTCCAAGGCAGAGAAATAGAACATCGTTCCACCTACCAGTAATGGAATACGCCGCCGTTGATGAATTTCCGCAATACATTGCTTCGCATCCCGAACAAAATCTGCTGCTGAATATGGATCCTCCGGGTTTCGAATGTCGATCAGGGAGTGTGGATACTGATCGAGAAAAGACTGAGGCGGTTTGGCAGTACCGATATCCAGACCCCGATATACCTGGACTGCATCGACACTGACCACCTCTACAGGAAACCGGTCACAAAGCCCTGCCGCCAATTCCGTCTTGCCGGAAGCGGTGGATCCCATAAGAAAAATGACCGGCAAGTCACTGCGGTCGCTTTTCGGAATTGGCACCATAAGTGAATCACCAGAAAGAAGAAATCGGGTATTTTTGGTGTCAAACCGACTTTCGTCAACTCCAGTGTCAAAAGAGAATCTCAACTAAGCAAGCAATCCTGTGGTTCCCATTATGGGAGATCGTCGTTCTTCGCCTTCTTTGCTTTGCGTAGATTTCTGTCGGGGCTCATGCGTCTTTCTCGTGTGATTCCCGAGTTTCTCCCTGGAATACTCAGCAAGAAGGGATGTGCTCAGTCTCGCCGAATCTCAAACTCCTTTCAAACTGAACTGCACAGAAAACTCCATTCCGCTCTCCGAGTAATTGAATGTGACGGGGATGTTCACATAGGGGATGTACCCGATCCGACTGATTCCGTTGCATTGCAAAGTCATGGATTCGATGGAATGCTTATCGCTTGTGCGTCTGCGCAAGGATCATTGAAATAAAGTATACATTTGCGCATACTATTTATGTGAAATTTCAAGAACCGCTTGAGTTGGTTGGAGATCAACCGTGCTTTGCTGTGCGGGATCTCATGATGTCATCCGACAAGGCGCATGGGATGCCCCACAACTTTAGTTTCTCGGTGGAACATGTCTGCGCATGGCGTATGAAATTGATCGTTTCTTTGAAGATCTTGACTTCCCACTGCACAACCATGATTCGTTTGATTTAGAAGCCCTTCGCAAGAAACCCTACAACGGGTTGCCGCAAGAAGGCTACGAATGTCGGATCAAACCGCGCAAGAGCTAGGCAGAAGTGAAGAAAGTAGAAATTCAATTCCCGGGTTTGATGTATCACGCAGGGCTTTCTCCCCATCAAAGTCAGAATTTCAGAATCAAATTTGAAGTTGACACCAATCCGCCAGCGCACGGGGTATCCGAGCGTATTACGGTGAATCGGGAGGTTGCACCCGAAGCACTTCAACCAAGCGCGGGGAATGGTACCGTCGTTGTTGATAGTGATGACCGTTTGGTGGGTGCCGAGTGATGCGCCATCTGTGGGGTGGCTGATGGTGAGGAAGAATTGCTCACTCCCCTCGTCAATGCTGTCGGAGAGTATGAGGATGTCAATGGTGCCTTGGGTTTCGCTAGGAAGCACACGGATGCTTGAATCCCATCGGGATTCCCCTATTCCCTCTGCCAACCCCCATGTCCCAGACTGGCTTGTTTCATTTTTCCGACTGCCAGGAACCACGCTCCCGCCAAGGCGACCCACGGGAACGCATCCATCCGATGATGGGCGGGAAGGACTTCCGTCCGCTACGGAGTCGGGATCTTCCGGGCTGGGTTCCGAAGGTCATGACCCTCTGGCGGTTTCGGGAAGAATTGGGCAAGAAAAAAGGGGCGCTGGCCCATGGTTCCAGCGCTTCGAGCGGCCCCTTCGTCCGGCGGGTGACGAGACCCGGGTGGCCCGATCATGAATGTCCGTAAGGACTCTTGCCGTAATAACCTGTGCTTTTTATCTCATTCCGAATTCGAACATATAGAACCTGTTGCGATCTTCATCTCATGATCGGTGATCAGGGTTTTCTTGCCCTTCATTTTCACCAGCTGCAAGAAAATCGTTGTAAGCCTTGTCCCAATCAATGTGCCGAAACTCTTTCTTTAGCGCGTTGAAAAAGTCCTTCCGGTTCAATGTCTCGAAGGTTACGTCCTTGTAACGCACGTCAAGCTGCATTTTCCTGGCCATATCCCGGGCTTTTGGGAAAACCTGTTCAAGCTCATCGTTCAGCCAGTCCCTCGCTTCCTTTTCTCCGATTTCCGGAAACTGTCCACGCATCGGATCGGGAGGAGTTGTGACCACTTTCGGTACGTAATAGTCCACAACCTGCTTTCGTGACTTATCGAGATTTTTTTGCAATTCATTTTCTACAGTTTCCTGATGGATCTTCAACTCGCCCTGAAGGCTCTCAATCCTTTTCTGAAAATACGGCTTCGCCTTCTTCAATATGACCCGCCCATGATCCTTTCCCAGAGAACGCGTAAAATTCTTCCGTATCCCGTTCAGTTTGTTTTCAAGTTTTTGGGACGAAAGTTTCTCGTCCTTTTCGAGCAGATCGAACGTCGTCTTCAACCGGTCTGCCAGTTCCTCTGCGCCGCCTAATCCCTGGATGCTCTTAGGAATTGTCAGACGGCGGCGCTGAATGGCCGCACCGGTCAGCTTCAGTTCGATATATTGAATGTATGCATTGTATACACGCACCTGTCTGGCGATATCGAATTTGACAGGTGGTACTTCCGCAAGTTTTTTCCGAACCTTTTTGAAATTCTCATCTCCAACCTTTTTGGATGGCATATCTACAGGCTGCTCTGATACCCACTCTCGCTCTTTGTCTGACTTGGCCCCCTCAACAGCAATGATCTTTGTGCTGGGTGATAACCGAGCAAGGGTCATCTTGACCTGATCTTCAGACAGTCTCACCGCATTTGGCGCCGAGTCAGATCGTTTATCCGCCTCAAGATACAGGGCCGTGGGGGTGAAAATATATCCACTATCATCAATGACAATCAGTCCTATGCGCAGACCCGACATGGTGCGAACCTCAATATCCGCATTCTTTAATTTCTCTACAGCCTCGATAGTTCCGAATCCCATCCGCATGACGTGCTCATCAAAGTCGAGGCAGACGCTGATCATTTCCGGTCCGATTTTCCGGGCGAGTTCAGCGAGCGCCTCGGCAGGTTTTTCCAGTATGCCCGGAGCCGCGTAACAGACAGTTTGCTCGGCAAGGGAGATCTCATGCGCCATGCGCTCGGAATCGACTGACAGGAAAAGTTGTTCAAACATGGGCAAATGCTCTCTCCAGGAATAAGGTCGATATCCGATAGTCTTCAGCACGGTCTCGGACCATTCCGTAGACAGCGCCAGCCGTATCAGGGACATTATACACCCCCCTGGGGCGCTGTTGACAATTCCTTCTCAAGCTTCTCCCTTGGTTTTCGACGGCACGGGCCATTCGTATATTCGATCCTGGTCTTTGCCGGGAAACCGCGCTGGAGTTCCTCCCAAACTGGCGTACGATCCCAGTCAGAACGATTTTAAGATGCCCGTCCGGGCGACTGCCGTAGAAAGCCCAACAAGAGTCGAGGAAGGCCCCATGAAAGCCACCCTTGCCGGACCCACCGGATTTCCAGCGACCCGAAGCCTGTCCGCCTACATGTCCGCCTCATCTATCGCTATCGCGGACGGGTGCCGATGCTCTTTGGGAATATTCCCTGTATTCCGCCGCACGGTGTCAGAGAGCCATGAACGACGGCATGGAGCCTTCTGCCGAAGGTTTCCCTGAAGATGGCATCAACAGTCGGTTCGAAAGAGGCATCGGACTTGCCGACTTGGGGCAAGGCATCCTTCGAGGAGTACTTCTCCATCAGCGGCAGGATGAAATGAACACGACTGACCACACTACCCAACCGGTAGCAGTGTATTCGATCTCGAGTGTCGGAAGGTAAAGGGAGTTCTCTGGGACACGGAAGAGGATCGCCCCTTCCGATTTATCGGCCACGCATAAACCATTTGTCGATTTCACCAAGGCCTATCTTCATCCAGGTCGGCCGCCCATGGTTGCATTGTCCAGAACGCTCCACCACTTCAATCTGTCGAAGTAGTGCATTCATCTCTGCAAGGGTGAGTTTTCGGTTCGCTCGTATGGAACCATGACAGGCCATGCTCGACAGTATTTCGTTTCCTGTTTCCTCAAGCCGATCACTTGTACCGAATTCCATGAGATCCGAAATGACATCCCGCAACAACTGCTCCTGATCGATTCTGGACAACAATGAAGGGATGGACCGAATCACCAACTGCTCTGCGGATAGCGCTTCGATATCAAAGCCAAAACGAGCAAACATGTCGCGATGGTCGGAGACCAGTGACTGTTCCTTGACACTGACATGGACGACCAATGGCACGAGCAATGGCTGTGTTTCCACGGCTTTTTGATCCACCTGCCATTTCAGGTTTTCATAGGTAATGCGCTCATGTGCGGCATGCATGTCGACCATGACCAGGCCTTCGGCATTTTCCGCAAGGATATAGACTCCCTTCAGCTGGGCAACCGCATAGCCCAGAGGGGGAAGATTCACGTCCCTCTCGGTCTTTCCTGTCATCTCCAGTGTCTGACCCGGCTCCCGAGCCTCTTCATCCATGTGCTCCAAAGCCTCTATCTGCTGGCGAATCCCAAAGCGGAGTTGCGATTGAAGCGGATGGTTTCCATAGCCACGGACAGGACGGCTGCCCATCGTATCTGGCCCTGTTCGTACTCTCTCGCCAGATAGCCCCAAATTTGGTGCCGGTCCGGGCAGGTCTATGGCAACCTCATCCGGGTTGGCACCAGCAATCACATGATAAATGGTTTGAAAAATAAAATCATACACTGATCGGCTATCGCGGAATCTCACCTCGTTCTTCGCCGGATGCACATTGACGTCGACCCATTCCGGTTGTAGCTGCAGGCTCAGTACAAAGGCCGGATGCCGGCCATGATACATCACATCGCTGTATGCCCGTTTCACGGCATGGGCGACCAGATGATCCTTGACCGGACGCCCGTTCACAAAAAAATACTGCATGTCCCGCTGGCTTCGCGATACCGTAGGCAAACCGACCCAGCCCTCCAATTGCAAGGGACCATTGTCTTTGCAGAACCACAAATTACCGGATGCAAATGGCTTGCCGAGCAAGGACTCCAGGCGCTTTTCCCGTTCAATCGGTGTAGTGGCCGCAGATACGGCGAAAATCCGTCGTCCATTATGCGAGCATTCAATCGCGACATCAAACCGATGGAGTGCGATTCGGCGAAGCACATCGTCTATATGTCGCCATTCGGTTTTTTCGGTTTTGAGGAACTTTCTTCTGGCCGGCGTATTGAAAAACAGGTCCTGTACATCGATGGTGGTACCGGGGCTACAAGCCGCCGGTCTGGGGCGGGCGTCGACGGTTCCGCCATGACAATCCAATGCAAACCCATTGTCAGCCCCGGGAACCCTGGAAACAATTTGCAACCGCGATACCGCACCAATACTGGGCAAGGCCTCTCCCCGAAAACCCAAAGTGTCGACATGGGAAAGGTCTGCTAATTCGGCCAGCTTGCTGGTTGCATGCCGGCACATTGCCAGAGTCAATTCCTCCATCGGAATTCCGCACCCATCATCACTCACTCGAACCCGCTTCACACCGCCGCGCTCGACGTCAATGCGAATACTGGCGGCTCCGGCGTCCAGGCTGTTCTCCATCAATTCCTTCAGCAGAGAAGCAGGGCGCTCGATCACTTCGCCGGCGGCGATCTGATTGATCAAGCGTTCATCCAACGGACGAATGGGAGTACGGTGGGCGGCCATCGCTATCAGTTCAACGCAAAATATCCGGGGTTTTTGGCAAGATATCGATCAATCCCTTTCAGGATCGCGGTCGCAACACGTTGCTGATGTTCCTTACTCCGTAACAGTTTCTCTTCCGTGGGATTGGTGATATAGCCGGTTTCTACCAGAATCGAGGGGACATCCGGGGATTTCAGAACCATAAATCCCGCCTGCTCCACACGGCTACTGTGTATCCGCCCGATTTTTTCCAGTTCGGCAAGTACCTCCCGACCAAACAGCAGACTCTGGTCAATGGTCTTGTCCATGGAAAGCCCCAGCAAAGTCTGTGCGGTTTGGGGATCCTTGCCGGCAAGATTGACTCCCCCGGCAAGATCCGACAGGTTTTGCTGGTTAGCGAGTAGGCGTGCTGCCTCACTGGTGGCCCCACGAAGGGATAATGCATACACCGAAGCGCCTCTGGCCTTCGGGCTGGTAAAAGCATCCGCATGCACTGAAATAAACATGTCAGCCTTGTAGCGTCTGGCAATGGCCGAACGATTTCGGAGGTTGACATAATAGTCTCCTGTACGAGTCATGATCGCACGCATATTGGGCCGGGCATTGATCATCTTTGCTAATTTTTGGGAAATCTGCAGAACCAGATTTTTTTCCTGACTGTTTTTTCCCAAGGCACCCGGATCCTCCCCCCCGTGACCGGCATCAACAACCACCACAAATTCACGTTTTGATTTCTGTTTTGCTCGTTCAATTGACTGCTCTGGTTTATCCGGGTCATAGGAAGATGGATGAAAATCGACTACCAACCGGTATTGATACCCACTGGAGGGTTTCAGCAAGCGGACAAAGTAACGCACTGGCTTCGCCATATCAAATACAAGACGCACCTTTTCCCCGTCTGGTGACCCTTGGCGAATTTGCTGGATAAACTGTCCTGTATTCTCGGTAGCAGGGATATCGGCATGCAAACTGGAATGGTTGAGATCAATCACCACTCTGGCAGGAGCCTCCAGCGAAAACACCTGGAACTCAACCGTCTGGTTCATATCGAATACAATTCGACTCCGATCAGGAGCGTGCCACACACGAATATCCCTGATCTCCGCTCCATACAGCCCCGATGAGAGCAGTCCTGCCAGTACCGTCAGCAACCGGAGCAGAGGGGGGATCTTGTTCATCCAGACAGGTCGCATGGATCCGGTAACAGCGATGGTGGCAACGTGACACACCTGCCGGGCAATCGGAAGCCGATATCAATTTGAATGTCGGGGGGCGGCAATACTCCCTGCCCTCGGACTGGCCACTCCACGAGTGCCACCGCCTCACCGTCGAGCAGGTCACGGATCCCAATATTTTCCAGTTCTGCGGGAGTATCCATACGATACAGGTCAAAATGGTGCACCGTATGAGAAGGAAGAGTATAGGTCTCCAACAGCGTATAGGTCGGGCTCGTTACCATACCAACATGGCCGTACCCCTGCAGGATGCCCCGGGCAAGAGTGGTCTTGCCGGTCCCAAGTTCGCCAACCAGAAAAACCATCGCCCCCAAGGGCAAGCGAGAGGCAATCTGCTCGCCGAGTTCTACCATGGTCATCTCGTCACCTACAAGTATTGTACGCATCAATCGAACAAGAGTTTATAGTATGCCTATTACAAATCACCCGCACCATGCGCATTGCCTGCAAAGCAATATTACCATTCTCCGGCGAGCCTCCCCAATCCAGTTCGCGACTACGGTCCGCCCCGACCTCATCCCGGAAGACAGATCGCTATGAACATGGCACCTCAGGCACTTAAAAAATTGGCAGACAATATTCGGCTTTGGGCGAAGGAACTGGGATTTTCCCGAGTGGGCATTACCGATACTGATCTTTCGGTTGCCGAATTCCGACTGCAAAAATGGCTCCATCTGGGTTATGCTGGTGAGATGCGCTGGATGAGTGCCCATGGCACTCGTCGTTCTCGTCCAGCTGACCTTTTTCCAGGGACGGTTCGGGTGATTTCGGTGGCGATCGATTATCTCCCGGAATCCCAACGGGATGCTGAACGAGCACTGACCCGGACCGAAGTCGGATACATATCACGGTATGCGCTGGGTAGGGATTATCACAAGGTGATCCGCAAAAGGCTGTCCAGGCTGGCAGCCCACATTCGCCAAGCCGGGGAAGAATTCGGATATCGGCCGTTCTGTGACAGTGCACCCGTCATGGAAAAACCTCTGGCCGAGAAATCAGGATTGGGCTGGATTGGGAAACATACCAACCTTCTGAGCACCGATGCAGGCTCCTGGTTTTTTCTGGGGGAATTGTACGTCAGCCTACCCTTGCCCGTGGATCAACCGGCTACCGCCCATTGCGGAAGCTGCACCGCTTGCATCGACATCTGCCCAACCCGGGCAATTGTCGCGCCTTGGGTCCTGGATGCCCGGAAATGTATTTCCTATCTGACGATCGAACTGCATGGGTCCATCCCAGAAACCTATCGTCCGGCGATCGGCAATCGCATTTACGGTTGTGACGATTGCCAACTCGTCTGCCCTTGGAATCGATATGCGAAGATGACTGCAGAGCCAGATTTTTTGGCTCGTAATCCACTTCATAACCAATCTCTTGTCACGTTTTTTTTATGGGATTTATCGACATTTCTTCGCCATACCGAAGGATCTGCTATCCGCCGTATCGGATACTTGCGCTGGCTGCGCAATGTGGCCGTAGCACTCGGCAATGCTCCTCGCAGCGAATCGGTGATATACGCCTTGCAAAAACGTCAAACCCATTCTTCGGCATTGGTTCGCGAACATGTCCAGTGGGCACTGAACCAACAGACCCACCTGTCCGGATAATCCCTGCCAAGCTGTGTCATCCCGTATGACCAGAGACGCACGACCACCGATAGATCTTCGAATCAGGTACCGGCAGCGAAGCGGGTGATGGGCAAGATGACCACCCTTCCCCACCGCTTGTTCATGGCTTCCACTATTACGATCATGGGCAACCGGTATAGCCCTGACACCAGGATCACACCCCCCTTTACACAATTTTGTACACAACCCACAAAAGCACCCCATATCGGGCAGCTTTGCCGACCAAAATCATCAAGGCACTGTATCCCATTCGCAACCCAAGCACCCCGGCAGCCAGACATAAGGGGTCTCCTACCACCGGCAACCAAGAGAATAATAGCGCTGGATAACCATATCGTCGGGCCCGGCTCAGTGCGGTATTTTTGAGACGGAACCAACGGAGAAATGCAGGTCTTGGCCGGCCATGCCGGATTGCCCGCTGCAGCCATGCACCAACCCCAAATGTCAGCACCCCACCCAGGGTATTGCCCGCGGTAGCGACCAGAAACAATGTGATCCAATGATAGGTCTGTTGATACACCATGGCCACCAACAGGCCTTCGACTCCACCGGGGATCAGGGTAGAAGCCAAAATGGAACTGAAAAATAGAGAAAACAGCATTACGCCCACCCTGGCTCGCTACAGTACATATGCCTCATGGGTAATGGGTGATCAACCGACCATGGGAGCTTGTGAACCGGACACGTTTGCCATCTCAGGATGCACCGCCACTTCGCCAAGGCCAAAATAGCGCAATACCCCAACAGGGTCAGGCTGGAATCTGCGGGATCTCCATGCCTACCATATGGCGCATCACCCGTAACACCTGAACCGAATATCCATATTCATTATCGTACCAAACATAAACGACACAATTGTTCCCCTGTACAATGGTAGCAACCGAGTCGAATATCGCCGGCTTCGGCGTACCCACCATGTCACTGGACACCGCTTCCCGGGAAGAAGAATAGGCAATCTGATCACTCAAGGGGGAGTTGAAGGCAATATCCCGCATATGTGAGTTCAGTTCATGCCGGCTGGGAGCTTCCGATAAATTCAGGTTCATGACTGCCAAGGAAACATTCGGTGTGGGAACTCGAATGGCATTGCTGGTCAGCTTTCCTGCCAACTCCGGCAAGGCTTTGGAGACTGCTTTCGCGGCTCCGGTTGTGGTCAGCACCATATTCAGTGGTGCGCTACGACCTCGACGTTCTGCCGGATGGTAATTGTCGATCAGGTTTTGGTCATTGGTGTAAGAATGGACGGTTTCTACATGACCATTCATGATGGTATAGCGGTCATTCAGGACTTTCAGCACTGGGGTAATGGCATTGGTCGTACACGAGGCCGCACAGACAATGGTGTCATTTTCCAGCATGTTCTGGTTGACTCCATATACGATGTTCTTGACGTCCCCCTTAGCCGGTGCGGTTAGCAGTACCTTACTCACACCACGCGGGACCAGATGGCGGGATAAGGAAGCGTCATCCTTGAACAGGCCTACATTGTCGACAATGAGAGCATCCTCAATTCCATATGCCGTATAGTCCACATCTTCTGGTTGGCTGGCATAGATGACCTTAATGTAGTTGCCATTGGCGATAATGGCATTATTTTCCTGGTCTACCGTAACCGAGCCGTTAAACGGTCCATGGATTGAGTCACGTCGCAGGAGACTGGCACGTTTCTCCAAATCTCCTTTCCGACCTCCCCGGACCACGATCGCCCGCAGGCGCAGTTTGTTATGCTTGGCCGTACTTCGTTCAATCAACTGTCTGGCCAGCACCCGCCCAATCCGTCCAAAGCCATACAGGACCACATCCCGTGGCAGCACAGACTCAATGTCCGACACCGTCGTAATGGATGCCAGTTCCCGGGCCAGAAACTCATCCAGACTCTCATCCATGACGTTCTCGTAATAGTAGCGTTGCGCCAGTTTGCCGATATCTACTCGCGACTGACCGAGGTTTTTCCGGGACAACGCCTTGAGTATTTCGCTGGTCTGTTCCAGCGACAGCGCGGTACCGACAATTTGTCTTCCAAAGCGGTGGGCTTTGATGATGTCAATCACAGATGCATTCATCAGCTTGCGCCCAAAGACAAATACAACGATCCCTTTCTCACGGTACAGACGACCGACTGCAGGAATCATCAGTTCAGCGAGGTTCTGGTCTTTGGTATAGGCTGCCAGATGAGCCCGGCTATTTTCGATAGTCACCGCAATGCACACACAAGAAAATCGGAACCCATATTATGTTTCATTTCCCCGCTCGTTCATGACTTCAATCGGGTGCGCTTCGAAATATGCACCCCACCCCATCCACTAGGGAATAACGATATAATGCAAACTGCAGTTGACCTTCTGGGGAGAACCATTTTCCCGTATTCAAGCAATTTTTACATGAACACCCAAGCCGTCATTTCACACATTGTCCAATGGCTCAAGCAGCGAAGTGAAACCACTCGCACCGAAGGCTTCGTTGTCGGCGTATCCGGCGGAATCGACTCGGCCGTGACGGCTTCCCTGGTCGCAAAAACCGGATTGTCCACACTCTGCTGTGAAATGCCGATTCACCAACCGGTTTCTCATCTCTCCCGGAGCCGAGAGCATATCACCTCTCTGGAACGGAATCATGCGAATGTATCCTCTGTTCACATCGAACTCACACCCGTATTTGATACCTGGGTTGCCGCTTTGCCAGCAGTCGCAGAAGCGGCAGACCGCGATCTTACACTGGCCAATGCCCGGGCCCGAATCCGAATGACAACGCTGTACTATTTTGCCGGACTACATAGGTATTTAGTGGCTGGCACTGGGAATAAAGTGGAAGACTTTGGTGTTGGATTCTTTACCAAATATGGGGATGGTGGAGTCGATCTCAGCCCAATCGCAGACCTCGTGAAGACCGAAGTCTATGCATTGGGAGAGGCTCTTGGCGTAAACCAAAAAATTATGGATGCTGCTCCCACGGATGGTCTTTGGGGAGACGACCGTTCGGATGAAGATCAAATCGGTGCCTCATATCCCGAGTTGGAATGGGCCATGACGTATGAAAGCGGAGCCACTGCCGCTGACCTGACTCATCGGCAACAGGAAGTGCTGGAGACTTACCGGCAGTATCATACGACGAACCGACACAAAATGGAGCCGATCCCGGTTTGCCTGATCCCGGACTCCATCCGCAATCACGGCTCTGCAGAGCCAATCCCAAAAAAATGATATCTGTCGAGTCCCTTCACACTTCCATGCCCAGCCGCTTGCCATGAAGGTACGAATCGAAAAAATGCCGGCGATTCGTGTCGCACGCATTCGCCATATCGGCCCCTATCAGGAAATCGGGCCCTGTTTCATGCGCCTCTTCCAGTGGGCGGCCGCTGTACACGCTTCTCCAGGTCGATGCATCAGCCTGTCCCATGATGACCCGGCAGTGATCCCAGCGGAAAACCTTCGCTCCGATGCCTGTCTTGAATTGGACACGGATGCCGTTCCACCTACGGAAATCGAGCTGGACATACTCCCTGCAGGCCGATTCGCCGTCTATACCCACTTGGGTTCCTATGAGGGAATTCCGGATGCATATCAGACACTGTACCGGAATTGGCTCCCAATGCATGACGAAGAAATGGATCACGCCCCCTGCCGGGAAGTGTACCTGAACAGTCCCCAGGACACACCGCCAGAAGCCTTACTGACGGAGCTTTGTCTCCCGCTGAGGCCATCTGGCAATTCCTGAAACCTCCCGGACCCATCATGGTTCTGGCTAACCGGAGTATGGGCAGAACCGCTTCCAGGAGTTGGGCAATGTAAGGGATGCTTGCATCCGTTTTGGATTGCCGGTCCTGCCCGGGAATCTTCCATGTCCGCTACTCGATTCGAACTTGAGAGCATCCAGATGCCTGTACCGGAACAAGATATCCATGCCAACATCGCCAAGGTTCTGATGATTCAGGGCACCGGATCTGATGTCGGCAAGTCACTGATCGTAGCGGCACTGTGTCGCATTGCCCGTCGGCGTGGGATTCGAGTCGCTCCGTTCAAACCCCAGAATATGTCCAACAACGCCGCCGCTTGCACAGGCGGTGAAATCGGTCGTGCCCAGGCGCTGCAAGCTCGGGCTGCAGGCCTTGAACCCCAAGTGGACTTCAATCCAATCCTGCTCAAACCGGAAACCGATCGTCGAGCCCAGGTGGTGGTGCATGGCAAAGCGATGGACAGTATGGAAGCGGCCGACTACATGACGACACGACGCAGTGACCGGATGGATGCAGTGCTCGAAAGTTTTCAACGACTGATACAGACATATGATCTGGTGATCGTGGAAGGTGCTGGCAGTCCGGCTGAAGTCAACCTGCGCGATGGTGACATCGCCAACATGGGATTCGCACTGCGAGTGGGAGCACCAGTGTGCCTGGTTGGTGATATTGACAAAGGTGGGGTAATCGCTAGCCTGGTGGGCACACAGGCTGTACTGTCACCAGCGGATGCCGCGTTGGTCCGGGGATTTGTGATCAACAAGTTCCGGGGGGATCCAACGTTGTTCCATGGAGGCGTGACGGTCATCAAGGAACAGACCGGACTGCCCTGTTTCGGCGTTATTCCCTGGCTTTCTTGTGCCACGAACCTGCCTGCGGAGGACGCCGTCGTACTGGACCACAAACAGCATGAAGTCGGTGAAAAGCTTCGTATCGTTGCTCCCCTGCTGTCCCGGCTGGCTAATTTTGATGATGCCGACCCATTGCGTATGGAACAGGAAGTGGACTTTCGCTGGATTCCCCCCGGCCGCCCCCTGCCCCGCGATGCGGATATCGTCATTCTGTTCGGCACCAAATCCACTCTGGGGGATCTTGAATTTCTCTGTGCACAGGGCTGGAATCATGACCTTCGGGCACATGTGCGTACTGGGGGGCGGGTATTGGGATTGTGTGGCGGTTTCCAGATGCTCGGGAATCACATCAGGGATCCGGAAGGTTTCGATGGCCGCCCGGGTGAGACCTCGGCACTGGGGCTGCTGAATGTCTGTACTGAGATGACAGGTTCCAAGGCCGTGCGGCCGGTGGAAGGCCATTGCTTGAGTACTGGCTTTCCGGTTACCGGCTATGAAATCCATGTTGGCCATACCTTTGGCGAGGACTGCAGGCGACCCTTGTTTGATCTCCGGGGGCGGGTGGATGGAGCGCGTTCTGCCGATGGGCGAGTGGAAGGCAGTTATGTTCATGGCATCTTCAGTGAAGATGGATTTCGACGTGCCTGGCTGAAACGGGCCGGGGTGATCCCGAATTCGACCTTGCACTATGAGGCCTCTATTGAGTCGGCATTGGATGCCTGGGCCGACGGGGTCGCTCAGGCTGTCGATGTGGATGCACTGCTGGCCTGTGCGGCGAAACCGCTGTTCACCTAGCGAACGAACAGGCCTGCCCTTCACAATCTTCCTGACTCGCGTACCGCACTGACCCGTTTCCATCCCAGAATGATACAGCCTAGCCTTTCAGATCCAAATGCAAGAGGCGCTTTTACTTGGCAGTGGGTCAGTTTGCAAATCATCGAATGCGACTGGGAAAAGCGGCCTGAGGACCGTCCCTCGAATGTATCGGTCGGGCCGCGGTCCGCGTCCCCTGTTTTCGTCATCCGGTCATGTGTTCAGGGTCAATCATTTGTGATCGGGATGACCAGGGCTCGGGCCGGCTCGTACATGATCAAGGAGAGATGGCTCTGCCGATTTTGGTTTCTTGATTCCACAACGTCCCCGTAAGTAGTCGAGATCAGCATACTAACAACGTTGTTCACGACTCCAGGAACTGGTTCGACAAGCAGATCCGAACGGCAGAATTCGGTCCGTCTGTTCTTGCTCCACCCTCCTGTCGTGTTGACTCCGGCGGCCCCCACATAATTCCCATCGCATTGATTAGAGAGGTCAACGTCCCGATCGCATGGGCTGTTGTCCCAGACCACGACGCAAACTTCCAGCGGGGGATTGGCGACCGGGCAGTCGGCGGGCAGTGCGAAAGTGATGATGACTTGGTCATTGGGGGTGAGTCGACCCGGATTCCCAGTGGGGAAGGACTTGGTCATCTTGACATCGCTGAGCGTGCAACGAGCCTCCGCCGTTCCGGCGGCCAGAGTCAAAGCCGCCAGCGCAATGGCGATCAGTGCGGTTAATTGACGGGGGGGGGGGGGGGGGGGGGGGGGATAAAGTGATGGTCATGGTTTGGATCCTTCAACTGTAGGGTAGCCCCATGGTATCGGATATGCGGTTCGAAGGCAAATTATATTTTCAAACTGAGACACTACCTTTTACTTGGCTTTTTGGAGGGGTAAAAAGTAAGGGCTGGGAAAAACGGTCAAACCACCAAATGGGTATCAGAATTGGCATAGGATTCTGGGCGAAACGAACTCGGAAAGTTGAGCAGGGGGTGTTCACTTGCCTATAATCAATCAATTACAAAATTAAAGGAAAATCACGATGACCAGCCTTGAGCAACGTGCAGAACTGCATCGCCGGATCTGGCAGATCGCCAATGACGTACGTGGTACTGTCGATGGCTGGGATTTCAAGCAATATGTACTGGGTTCCCTCTTCTACCGCTTCATCAGTGAAAACTTCGCCAGCTACATTGAAGCTGGTGACGACAGCATCCATTACGTCAATCTGCCCGACGATGTGATCACTCCGGAAATCAGGGATGACGCCATCAAGACTACTGGCTATTTCATCTATCCCAGCCAACTCTTTTCCAACATGGTTGCCAATGCTGCCAGCAACGATTGTCTGAACAATGATCTGGCCGACATCTTCTCGACGATTGAGGCCTCTGCCAGCAACTCTCCGTCCGAAGATGACATCCGTGGCTTGTTTGCGGATTTCGACACCACCAGCAACCGCCTTGGGCATACAGTGAGAGCCAAGAACGACCGCCTGACGAAAGTTCTGAAGGGAGTAGCGGAACTCGATTTTGGAGATTTTCAAGAGAACAAAATCGACCTGTTTGGCGATGCCTATGAATTCCTGATCGCCAACTACGCAGCCAATGCGGGTAAATCCGGTGGCGAATTCTTCACCCCACAAAATGTATCCAAACTGATTGCCCAAATTGCCATGCACGGGCAAACCAGCGTGAACAGGATATACGACCCGGCTTGTGGGTCCGGTTCGCTGTTGCTGCAGGCGAAGAAGCAGTTCGACGACCATATCGTCGAGGAGGGGTTTTTCGGCCAGGAGCTGAATCACACCACCTACAACCTTGCTCGGATGAACATGTTCCTGCACAACATCAATTACGACAAGTTCAGCATCCGGTTGGGCAACACCCTGACAGAGCCGCACTTTGACGACATCAAACCCTTTGATGCTATTGTGTCCAACCCGCCTTATTCGGTGAAATGGATTGGATCTGACGACCCGACGCTGATCAATGACGACCGCTTTGCCCCCGCTGGCGTACTCGCCCCGAAATCCAAGGCGGATTTTGCCTTTGTGCTGCATGCGCTCAGCTATCTGTCGAGCAAGGGCCGGGCGGCGATTGTGTGTTTTCCGGGTATTTTCTACCGCGGCGGTGCTGAGCAGAAAATTCGTAAATACCTGATCGAAAACAACTTTGTCGAAACGGTAATCTCACTCGCCCCGAATCTGTTTTACGGAACCAGCATCGCGGTAAACATTCTGGTGCTGGCCAAGAACAAGATGAGCACCGATGTTCAATTTATCGACGCCAGTGGTGAGGATTTTTTCAAAAAGGAAACCAACAACAATGTTATGGACGATGATCATATCGCCCAGATTATGGAGCTGTTTGGCAGCAAGGCCAAGGTCCCGCATGTGGCCGATACTGTGCCCTATGATCGGGTCGTTGAAAACGACTACAACTTGTCGGTTAGTTCTTACGTCGAACCGAAGGATACTCGCGAAGTCATCGATATCACCGTATTGAATGCCAAATTGAATGCGACCGTTGTCAGGATCAACCAACTGCGTGCTGATATTGATGTAATTGTGGCGGAGATTGAGAAGTGAAAGACCTTGGCTTTTTGGAAAAGCTGTTGGATGGGCAATCTGTACAATGGGTGCCCATTGGTGAGGTTACAAAATATGAACAGCCAACAAGATATTTGGTACAAAGTAAGGAATATCACAAAGAGTACCCGACTCCGGTTTTGACGGCCGGCAAAACGTTTCTGTTGGGCTATACCAACGAAACGGACGGAATTTATCCAGCAGCCCGTTTCCCCGTGATTATTTTTGATGACTTTACTACATCAAGCCAATGGGTTGATTTCGATTTTAAAGCAAAATCATCAGCTATGAAGATGATTACTTCTAGCGACGAAAGGCGATATCTTCTGAAATTCATTTACTATTATCTGGACACCCTACCCAGTGATTTGACGGATACAGACCACAAGCGGCACTGGATCAGTAATTTTTCCCATAAAAAAATTCCCATCCCCTGCCCAGACAAACCAGAGAAATCCTTGGCCATTCAGGGCGAGATTGTTCGCATTCTGGATACTTTTACCGAGTTGACCGCCGAGTTGACCGCCGAGTTGACCGCTCGCCAAAAGCAGTACGAATACTATCGGGAGAAACTGCTCGCTTTCGACGACGATGACGTGGAATGGGTACCGTTGGGCGAGGTTTTCGACCTGAAAAACGGGTATACGCCTTCAAAGTCAAATCACGAGTTTTGGAAACAGGGTTCCGTTCCCTGGTTCAGAATGGACGATATTCGTCAAAATGGCCGCATACTGCAGGATTCTTTGCAAAAGATTTCAAAAAGCGCCGTCAAAGGCGGTAAGTCATTTCCTGCGAATTCACTGATTTTTGCGACTTCCGCTACCGTAGGAGAACATGCGTTAATTTCCGTGCCCTATTTGGCTAACCAAAGATTCACCAATCTTTCTCTGAAGAAAAAATATTGCAGAACTTTTGTTACTAAATTTCTATTTTATTATGGCTTCCGGCTTGCCGAATGGTGCAAGAACAATACAAAAATGTCGAGTTTCGCATCTGTGGATATGACTGGGTTTCGTAAATTCCCCATTCCCATCCCTTACCCCAACGATCCAAAAAAATCATTAGCCGAGCAACAACGCATCGTCTCCATACTGGACAAATTCGATGCGCTAACCACCTCCCTGACCGAAGGCTTGCCACGAGAAATCGAACTGCGGCAAAAGCAATATGAATATTACCGGGATCTGCTGCTGAACTTTCCCAGGCCAGAAAAGGATGCGGCGTAGGATATGCCAGATCCTTGTGGATATCGCTATCAGCCCAACAGTCCCCGCTTGATGGCGATGGATGCTGGCACTGCCGCAAGATGACCAGTGACTCCCAGGGTTCTCTGTGAGCACTGCGGTAACCAGAAAGTACAAGTTTTCCGGAGGATGCCAGATGGACTGCAAAAAAGAGATGCCAGATGACTGAACACACCAAACCCATCGCCGAGTCGAGGAATTTCATTGTCCTCAACCAATACAGTAGCAAGTGGGAGGTCGCGGACACCTACCAAAGCGAAGCCGACCTGGAACGGGAACTTATCCGGGATTTGACGCATCAGGGATATCAGTACCTGCCCGAAGTCACCACGCCAGACGCAATGCTTGCCAATGTACGGGAGCAGTTACAAACCCTGAACAATGTGCCGTTTTCTGATTATGAATGGCAACGCTTTGTGCAAAACTGGCTCGACAAGCCCAGTGACGGCATCATCGAGAAAACCCGCAAAATCCATGATGACTGGATGCACGACTTTGTATTCGATGATGGCCGGGTACAGAATATCTTCTTGCTGGACAAACAAAACCTGGCCCGCAACAGGCTGCAGGTGATCCGACAGTTCGAACAAACCGGCACCCATGCCAACCGCTATGACGTGACCATTTTGGTCAACGGCTTGCCGCTGGTACATATTGAACTGAAAAAGCGCGGCGTCGCCATTCGGGAGGCCTTCTACCAGATACATCGCTACAGCAAAGAGAGCTTCAACAGTGAAAACTCACTCTACAAGTTCCTTCAGATATTCGTGATCTCGAACGGTACCAACACCCGGTATTTTGCCAACACCACCAAGCGTAACAAGCACAGTTTCGACTTTACTATGAACTGGGCGAAGGCGGACAACAGCCCAATCAAGGATCTGAAGGACTTCACTGCCACCTTCTTTCAGAAGAACGCCCTGCTGAATGTGCTGCTGAAATATTCGGTGCTTGATACGAGTGATACCCTGCTGATCATGCGCCCCTACCAGATTGCCGCTACCGAGCGGATCCTGTGGAAAATCAACAGTTCCTTCACAGCAAAAAGCCTGAACAAACCGGAGAGTGGCGGATTTGTCTGGCATACCACAGGGTCGGGAAAGACATTGACCAGTTTCAAGGCGGCGCGTCTGGCCACCGAGCTTGCGTTCATCGACAAGGTGTTTTTTGTCGTCGACCGCAAAGACCTCGACTATCAGACGATGAAGGAGTACCAGCGATTCTCACCCGACAGCGTAAACGGATCCATCAACACGGCCGCGTTGAAGGAGAACCTCGCCAAAAACGGCAACCGGATCATTGTCACCACGATCCAGAAACTGAACAATCTCATGAAAAGCGAGAGTGTGCTGGACGTGTACAGCCAGCGGGTGGTCTTCATCTTTGACGAATGCCATCGTGGTCAGTTTGGCGAAGCCCAGAAGAACCTGAAGAGGAGATTCAAGCGATTCTGTCAGTTTGGTTTCACGGGCACACCGATCTTTCCGGAAAACGCTGCCGGCGCGGACACCACCGCCAGTGTCTTTGGCCACGAATTACATTCCTATGTTATCACGGACGCCATTCGGGATGACAAGGTGCTCAAGTTCAAGGTCGATTACAACGACGTTCGGCCGCAATTCAGAACCATCGAACGCGAGCAGGACGAAGAGAAACTGAACGCCGCCGAGACAAGACAGGCGCTGCAACACCCGGAACGCATACGCGAAATCTCACGGTATATCCTGGATAACTTCCGCCACAAGACTCATCGACTCCAAGGTGGAAACCGCGGCTTCAACGCCATGTTTGCGGTCAGTAGCGTGGACGCCGCCAAGCGGTATTACCAAACCCTGAATGAATTGCAGTCCGAGAGTGCGCATCCACTGAAGATTGCCACAATCTTTTCGTTCGCGCCCAATGAAAAGCAGGATGCCATGGGTGATATCCCGGACGAAAGTCTGGATATCACCGAAACAGCAATGGATCGCAGTGCCAAGGAGTTTCTGGACGCGGCCATCAACGACTATAACCGGCACTTTCAAACCAGCTTCAAAGTCGATGGTGCGAGCTTTCAAAACTACTATCGCGATCTGGCCCAACGGGTTCAATCCAAGGAAGTGGGTTTGCTGATCGTGGTGGGTATGTTTCTGACCGGCTTTGATGCACCGACGTTGAACACGCTTTTTGTGGACAAGAATTTGCGCTTTCATGGCCTCATACAGGCCTACTCGCGGACCAATCGTATCTATGACGCCACGAAGACATTTGGCAACATCGTTACCTTCCGTGATCTTGAGCAGGCGACGATTGAGGCGATTACCCTGTTTGGTGACGCGAACACTCGAAACGTGGTTCTGGAAAAAAGCTACCGGGAGTATATGGAAGGCTATACCGATGCGGTGACTGGTGAGGCGAGGCGGGGCTTTGTCGATGTCCTGGCAGAATTGGAAAGACGATTTCCCGATCCGACCCGCATTGAGAAGGAGGGGGATAAAAAGGATTTCGTCACCTTGTTTGGAGAATATCTGCGCCTCGAGAATATCCTGCGCAACTACGATGAGTTCACGAGCTTGCAAGATCTGCAAAACATCACGGATAAGGCAGCGCTGGAGGCCTTTCAGCAGAAACACTCTCTCCGTGACGAAGAACTGGCGGCTCTCCGGGGCATACCGATGCCAAGCCAGCGCGAGGTACAAGACTACCGGTCAACCTACAACGACATTCGGGATTGGTTGCGTCAGCAGAAAGGGGTATCAGAACAAACCGAAAGCACGGTTGACTGGGACGATGTCGTGTTCGAGGTGGATCTGCTCAAATCGCAGGAAATCAATCTGGACTATATCCTGGAACAGCTTTTTGAGAAGAACAAAAAAACCCAAGACAAAATCACGATCGTGGAGGAGGTGCGGCGCCTGATCCGGGCCAGTGTGGGCAACCGGGCGAAAGAAAGTCTGCTGGTCGAGTTCATCCAGCAAACGGACCTTGACACAATGGGTACCAAAGCCGATGTCATCGAGGCCTTTTTCACATTCGCCCAAGCCGAGCGGCAGCGGGCAGTCGAGCAACTGATCCGCACCGAAAATCTCAACGCAGACGCCGCCAGACGCTATATTGAAACGTCGATCAAACGGGAATTTGCCAGCCAACATGGCACGGAATTGAACGCGATCCTGCCAAAAATGAGTCCGCTGAATCCGCAATACCTGACAATAAAGCAACGCGTTTTCCAGCAAATTTCTGCATGCGTGGACAAGTTCAAGGGGGTGGGCGGCTTGGGTTAACGCGGGGACACGGCCTCGCTCCTTGCCGGTTGACTTGCCAGTTCGCCTCAATCGGGAGCGATCATGATGACGGGAAAGTTCTGCAAGCACTCAACGAACTGACGAATGAAGGCGATAGCAATCCTTTTTGGCTGATCGCCCTTGACAGGATTTGACAATCCCTCCCTCGCTGCCCCAATGCAGTGATCAGGGGGATCATTCATATTCTCGCCCGCTAATCGCCGGGAAACGCCGTGCAGAGCGGATAAGGTACCATCCCGGAACAATCAGCCCACTTGCGCCGCTTGATTCATCAGGCGGTAGGAGGAAGTGCTGGGGTGCCAACGATACCCTGGAATCAGGGCATGGGGGTCGAGGTCAGGATAAAACCGAGAATCGTGATGCCCGCGACCATAATACCCAGCACCGAAATGATGAGACGATTATCTCGTTTGGCCATGTCGGTATCCCGCTTGGCCATGTCGGTTTTCCAGTCGGCCATGTCGGTTCTCAGCCGTTCAAAAGCGGCATTCATGCGCTCAATGGCCGACTCGGTTTCCGCGTACTTCACTTTGATTTCTTTCTCCAGAACGGCAACCAGTGTCGTCAATTCATGAATCCGCTGATCCTGATCGCTGGTTTCTACCATTACCCTATCCTATACGATTGCTGGCCGGATTTTCAAGTCCCGCTCAGAAAACCCGTCTGTGCTAGCCAATAGGTTTGACACAGAATTCCGAACCCGGGTTCGTTACTGCAGGGTCCGCTCTCAAGGTCGGTTTCTGCTCTGCTCTTCAGGCGCGGTAAGGAAAACGATCGTTTCGTGGACTCATCCAGACAGGAGCCGCCCGCCGACAGGTCAACGGCAATGGAATCGGAATCCAGAACAGGGCCAGCATCCAGTGTCAAGCGGCGTATAATCATCACGGGGATCATCCTATTTCAGAAATGAGAAACGGGGCCTTGTGAATTGCAATCAATACCCAAAGCCCCCGAATAAACGCCCTTCAAATCGCCTGAAATAGCATTTCGCCTGAAACAGCATTTTTTGGCTTGAAATTTTCTATGCGGTCAATTTGCAGCTAATAGGATCACATCCTGATCACTTAATGAAGCCACTCTTTTTGGTGGTTTCCGGTCTCGACAAGTAGATGAATAGTACCCCGACTGAAGGGTGGTTTTCAACCGGGACGGTCGGGCATTTTCCGCGGCTTTCACGCGGTGGGGTTTTTCTGATCGCAACTGGTCGTAGGTCCTGTGGACTGGTGGACGAGAAGCGCGAGAGTGTGGTCAGGCGGTGGGCCACCTGAAGCGTGGTCCACTGAATGTCTGTACTGAGATGACAGGTTCCAAGGCCGTACGGCCGGTGGAAGGCCATTGCTTGAGTACTGGCTTTCCGGTTGCCGGCTATGAAATCCATGTTGGTCATACCTTTGGCGAGGATTGCAGCCGAGTATTGGCATGATCAGCCAACTCTTCCGCCATGTACAGGACTCGAACCCGCAAGTCTGGTTGCACTACCTGCGAAACGGGCAGAGTAATGGTTTTATGCCGCGGGTATTCCGGCGATCAGAATGCCCAGGACTGCAGTCGCCAAACCGACGATTCCGAGTATTGCGTATATCAGTCGGTTGTCGCGTCGGGATATTTCGGCCAGTAGCCGCTCGTAGGATGTGTTCATGCCTGGTCTGGAGGCTGAACTGGCTGGGGCAGTCGCTGACCGACTTGACTCAAATGGTGGGTCAGCTCGAATCTCGGGGGGTTGGTCTTATGGGCATTCACGAATCGACCGACACCTCCTCAAGCACCGGAAGGCTGGTTTTTCATATCTTCGGAGCCCTGGCCGAGTTCGAGCGGAACCTGATCCGCGAGCCGACCCAGGCGGGCCTGAAAGCCGCACGGGCGCGGGGACGGGTTGAGGGTCGGCCCAAGGCGCTGAATTCCGACAAGCGAAAACTGGCGGTCAGGCTCTATGAAGAGAAAGAGCATACCGTGCGGCTGATCTGTGAGATGATGAACATCTCGAAGCCCATATTGTACAAGTATGTGGAGTCAGCGAGATCATGGATTCGACCGCTTAGGTCCATGTCCTGCGCTCTTGATCCAACTCCAACCATCCTCACATCCGATAAAGAGTAATTGCCGAGTTATCTGCGGTCTTCGATATCGCCCTCAAGCAATTCCAGGGTTAACTCCTGTGCTATGATGGTGACATGATAAATACGAAAATCCAGACAGAGCGTCGGCTGCTACCGATCGGATATCAGTCGTTTGCCAATCTCCGGAATGAGGGTTGTTATTACGTTGACAAGACCCCCCTGATTCGAGAGATGATCCGGCAGGGACGGTTCTATTTTCTCTCCCGCCCCCGTCGCTTTGGCAAGAGCCTCCTGGTTGATACCCTGCAGGAAATGTTTGAAGGAAACGAGTCCCTGTTCCAAGGTCTGGACATCCATCCGCACTGGGACTGGTCGGTCAAGTATCCAGTTATATGCTTACATTTCGGTGGAGATGTCGATACGCCAGAGCAAATAGAAAATTCTGTGTTAAACCAGTTGTACGACATTGAGGTGGAACATGAGCTGGAATCCCTGCCCCCGGTAACGACATCGTCCGAACGACTTCGAAGCGTGCTGAGTCGACTGCATAAAACAACTGATCAACAGGTAGTGGTACTGATCGATGAATATGACCGTCCAGTCTTGAACGTTTTGGAAGATAAAGAGAAAGCCCGAGTAAATAGAGATAAGCTGCGCAATTTATACAGCATACTGAAGGATGCAGAAAAACATATCCGTTTTGTGTTCATGACCGGCATCACGATGTTTTCCAAGACCAGTTTTTCGTCGGGTCTCAACAATCTTGACGATATCAGTCTCTACCCACCCCTTGCGACCATCTGTGGATATACGGATCATGATATAGACACCGTTTTCGCCTCGGAGCTTGATGGGCTTGACCGGGACAAGATCCGCACCTGGTACAACGGCTATAACTGGCTTGGCGAGGAAAAACTCTACAATCCACACGACATTCTTCACCTGTTCAGGAAGCGTAAATTTCAGTCGTACTGGTTCAAGACCGGGCAGCCAGGCTATATCTATCGTTTATTGGAGGAGAGAAAGGTCAGCCCCATGCAAATCGAAAACCGCGTAGTCGATGCCGACTTGGTTTCGAATTTTGAGCTTGATAAATTCAGTAATGAAGCATTGTTATTCCAGTCTGGCTATCTGACCATTACGAAGGAAAGGGAACAAGGCAGTCGTATTCTGTACCATCTGGACTATCCGAACTTTGAGGTGCAGAGCAGCTTCAACCTAGGTCTGGCGGAACACTTGACAGCGTGTGGCGAAGCGGTAGCAGAGGCAGGGGAAAGTCTTATTGAAGCACTCGGAAACTGTGACTTTGAGGCGTTCAGGAAGAAGATTCAGCGACTGCTTGAGGAAATTCCCTATGAATGGCATGCCAGTGGCAAGCTTGGCCGTTATGAATCCTGGTATGCCGGTTTGTTGTACATGAGTTTCAGAACGACCCGGGTTGATCTCAAGGCAGAGGATTCGTCAAGCCATGGGCGCTCGGACATGGTGCTGCTGCATCAAGGTCAGGTGTTCGTGCTGGAATTCAAGATGGTGGAAGACGACAAAGGAGTGCAGGAAGCACTAGACAGTGCCATTATCCAGATACGGGAAAGGCGCTATGCTGAGCAGTATCGGGATCGCGGGGAGCCGGTCCACCTGATCGGCATGGTGTTTAGCCGAAGAAAACGTAATCTGATCGATATGCGTGTTGAAGCGCTTTAACGTTTTTGAGAGTATTGCCACGCCTCATCTGCTCAGCAGTTCAAATTTTATGGAGCAACCGGTCGCGATGGTCTATGACCGTCTGCAGAGGGTACTGGTCCTCGCACGAAACGCTCGAAACCTGACAATAAAGCAACGCGTTTTCCAGCAAATTTCTGCATGCGTGGACAAGTTCAAGGGGGTGGGCGGCTTGGGTTAACGCGGGGACACGACCTCGCTCCTTGCCGGTTGACTTGCCAGTTCGCCTCAATCGGAGGCGATCATGATGACGGGAAAGTTCTGCAAGCGCTCAACGAACTGACGAATGAAGGCGATAGCAATCCTTTTTTGGCTGATCGCCCTTGACAGGATTTAACAATCCCTCCCTCGTTGCCCCAATGCAGTGATCAGGGGGATCATTCATATTCTCGCCCGCTAATCGCCGGGAAACGCCGTGCAGAGCGGATAAGGTACCATCCCGGAACAATCAGCCCACTTGCGCCGCTTGATTCATCAGGCGGTAGGAGGAAGTTCTGGGGTGCCAACGATACCCTGGAATCAGGGCGTGGGGGTCGAGGTCAGGATAAAACCGAGAATCGTGATGCCCGCGACCATAATACCCAGCACCGAAATGATGAGACGATTATCTCGTTTGGCCATGTCGATATCCCGCTTGGCCATGTCGGTTCTCAGTCGTTCAAAAGCGGCATTCATGCGCTCAATGGCCGACTCGGTTTCCGCGTACTTCACTTTGATTTCTTTCTCCAGAACGGCAACCTGCGTCGTCAATTCATGAATCCGCTGATCCTGATCGCTGGTTTCTACCATCCTATACGATTGCTGGCCGGATTTTCAAGTCCCGTTCAGAAACCCGTCTGTGCTAGCCAATAGGTTTGACACAGAATTCCGAACCAGGGTTCGTTCCTTGCCGGTTGACTTGCCAGTTCGCCTCAATCGGGAGCGATCATGATGACGGGAAAGTTCTGCAAGCACTCAACGAACTGACGAATGAAGGCGATAGCAATCCTTTTTGGCTGATCGCCCTTGACAGGATTTAACAATCCCTCCCTCGTTGCCCCAATGCAGTGATCAGGGGGATCATTCATATTCTCGCCCGCTAATCGCCGGGAAACGCCGTGCAGAGCGGATAAGGTACCATCCCGGAACAATCAGCCCACTTGCGCCGCTTGATTCATCAGGCGATAGGAGGAAGTGCTGGGGTGCCAACGATACCCTGGAATCAGGGCGTGGGGGTCGAGGCTGGTGTCGCTCATTGAGGCCGGGTTGAAGTTTCCCTGGAATCAGGGCGTGGGGGTCGAGGTCAGGATAAAACCGAGAATCGTGATGCCCGCGACCATAATACCCAGCACCGAAATGATGAGACGATTATCTCGTTTGGCCATGTCGGTATCCCGCTTGGCCATGTCGGTTTTCCAGTTGGCCATGTCGGTTTTCCAGTCGGCCATGTCGGTTCTCAGCCGTTCAAAAGCGGCAT
Organism: Candidatus Poriferihabitaceae bacterium; assembly: GCA_965221795.1. Classification (GTDB taxonomy): domain Bacteria; phylum Pseudomonadota; class Gammaproteobacteria; order Arenicellales; family Poriferihabitantaceae; genus VYFG01. Next base: position 3,214,915 of record OZ244914.1, on the reverse strand, counting down.
TCATGCGCTCAATGGCCGACTCGGTTTCCGCGTACTTCACTTTGATTTCTTTCTCCAGAACGGCAACCTGCGTCGTCAATTCATGAATCCGCTGATCCTGATCGCTGGTTTCTACCATTACCCTATCCTATACGATTGCTGGCCGGATTTTCAAGTCCCGTTCAGAAACCGTCTGTACTAGTCAATAGGTTTAACACAGAATTCCGAACCTGGTTTCGTTACTGCAGGGTCCACTCTCAAGGTCGGTTTCTGCTCTGCTCTTCAGGCGCGGTAAGGAAAACAATCGTTTCGTGGACTCATCCAGACAGGAACCATCCGCCGACAAGTCAACGGCAATGGAATCGGAATTCGGCATATAACCAGCATCCAGTGTCAAGCGGCGTATAATAATCACGGGGATAATCCTATTTCAAAAATGAGAAACTGGGCCTTTGTGAATTTCAATCAATACCAAAAACCCCAGAATAAACGCCCTTCAATTCGCCTGAAACAGCATTTTTTGGCTTGAAATTTCCTATGCTGCCATGCTGACCATTTCCCGTCTTCTGCCTCATCATGCCAGATTTCGCGGTAACGCGACCGCGCTGGAGTATGAAAGCCAATCCTGGAGTTTTGCTGCCCTGAACGAAAACGCAAATCGACTGGCAAATGCGCTATTGAATCTGGGACTGCAAAAAGGAGACCGTTTTGCGACGGTGCTGCCGAACTGTTTTGAACTGATGACAGCGTACTGGGCAGCAGCTGCCAGCGGGCTTGTGATTGTGCCCTGTAGTGTCCTGCTGCACTCTGGAGGACTCCGTGCTCTGCTGGCAGATGCCGGGGTTAAAGCGGTACTGATTTCCCCGGACCAACTAGACAATCTTGCCATGATCCGGAAGGACTTACCGAAACTGATGACAGGCGGCATCATTGTAGTGGGAGGGCATGCGGTCCCGGAATTCGTCCAGTACCCGGATTTTGTCTCTTCATCACCCACCGATGAACCGGATATTTCAGTCGCTCCAGATGACATCTACAACATTATGTATACGAGCGGCACCACGGGCCTGCCAAAGGGGATCATCCACACCCATTTCATCCGCAGCATGTACTGCACCCTGTTTGCGAATGCCTGGCGCATGACCCCGGAAAGTGTCTGTCTTCATGCCGGAGCCATTGTTTTCAATGGGGCGATGCTGGACCTCATGCCCTGGATGTTGCTCGGCTGCCGGTACATCCTGCATCGACATTTTGATGCGGATGCGGTCATTCACGATATCGAGCGTCATGCAGTCACCCATGTAGTGATGGTTCCGGCTCAGATCATCGCCCTTTTGAACAGCCCGGAGTATCATCCTGATCGGCTTGCCTCACTGCAAATGCTCCACAATGTCGGTGCCCCTTTGCACTTGCGCTACAAACACACCATCAATGAACAACTGCCCGGTCGTTTTTACGAACTCTATGGTGTCACCGAAGGCTTTATGACTATACTGGACCATACCGAATCCGTACGTAAGATAGGTTCAGTAGGGAAACCGGCTTTTTTTACGGAAATCTGTATTCTGGATGATTGCGGCAAACCGGTTGCAAACGGTGAAGTGGGAGAAATCTGTGGTACAGGGCCGATGGTGATGCCGGGATACTTCAATCGCCCGGATCTGACAGAACAGGCATTTCATGGCCGCTGGCTTCGTTCTGGAGACCTCGGGTATCTCGACGAGGATGGATACCTGTTTCTGGCCGACCGGGCGAAGGACATGATCATCAGTGGCGGGGTTAACATCTACCCACGTGATATTGAGGAAATTGTCGTCCAGCATCCCAAGGTTGATGAAGTGGCAGTGTTTGGTGTTCCGGATCCCAAGTGGGGCGAGGTGCCGGTGGCCGCTGTCACAGTAACGGGTGAAGTTACTGCGGCTTCACTTGTGGACTGGGTGAACAGGCGAGTGGATGCAAGGTTCCAGAAAATTACTGACGCATGGTTGCTGGCTGAATTTCCACGCAATGTTGCCGGAAAAATCCTGAAAAGGGAACTGCGAAAGAGCTATCGCCGGATGTATATGAAGGGTAATCCGTCAAATTAAATCCAAATTACATAATGGTGCTACGGGCCCATTGTCGCAGTTCAGCAAGTGGAGCCAATGTGCATTGCTCCCCGCCATCGCGAAGAAAATCCATGGCTTGTTGGATAGGATGAATCTCTTCAGGATGAGTACCGGATTTGCCGGCAGGGACATTGGGCACTTCGACCGGTGTGTACAAGCGCTGAACACTCTCCAGAGAACATTGATGACAATATGATCAATCCGACAAACAACGATCTTACACATCATGGAACCTTGGCGATATCATCCAACTATCAATCATACGATTGGAGATAAGTGCAGAATCGCAGGTTGCATCATACCGGGCCAACCTCACCCCGTCTTACTAAATTCCCGGCAGGCTTGCTCCAGCCCCCGCAAGCTGTCCTGTATATCCTGAACCGTATGCACAGCAGAAACGAACCTGCGCACACCGGGCAACACATACTGACCCTGTTTTATCAAGGCAGCATCCAATCTTCGCATCGCAGCCTGATCGCTGACGAGTATGTCGGATTGATTTTTCGGTTCCTGATCCAGGAACAGAATTTGCCAAAGAGAGCCGGCATGACAGGCCAAGGCACCGATTCCATAGTGATCGAGCACCTGCTGAGATTCCCGACACAATTCCTTTGTCATTGTGTTGAGTTGATCATAAGTACCCGGTATTGACAATTCATCCAGCATCGCCAGAGTAGCGGTGGCGGCCACCGGATTGCCGTGGTGGGTGCCATTCAGATAGGTGAACCCCGGTTGCCCCTTCCTTCTGGGGCTGGTCAGGTCGATGATTTCAGCCGGACCCGCAACACATGACATGGAGTTACCGCCACCAACCACTTTTCCGTAAGTAGCGAGGTCCGGCTTGACACCATACCACTCCTGAACCCCCCCATATCTCAATCGAAACCCGGTCACCACCTCATCCAATATGAACAGGATATCGTTTTCGCTGCAGATGCGACGAATACCTTCCAGGAATTCCGGTGTGGCAGGGATAATGCGTTGCACTCCTTCGGCGATAATTGCCGCAATGTCTCGACCCTGTTCTGCAACAATTCTCTGCAGGATTTCAAGGTCATTATAAGGGCAGACCAATATGGTTGCGACCGTTGACTGGGGTTGACCATCGGAGTCCGCCACTCCTTCCGGATAATGCCCGGTTTCCCGCGGAAAAGTCGATACAATGGCATAATCATGATTGCCATGATAAGCCCCTTCAAACTTGACAATCTTTTCCCTTCCAGTAAACGCCCTTGCCAGCCGCATGGCATAGGCAGTCGCTTCAGAGCCCGTCGTGGCATAGGCAATCTTTTCTGCACAGGGAATGTCCTTAACCAGCCGCTCCGCAAGCACAACTGACACATCACTCAGAGAGCCGAACATGTGGGCACCGCGACTGACTTGTGCTTGCATTGCCTCGACCACGGCCGGGTGCGAATGCCCTAGTATCAGCGCTCCAGCCCCTCCGACATAGTCAATATATTCTCTCCCCTCCACATCCCACATACGCGAACCCTGCCCATGGGAGTAGATCAAGCGAATGTCATTCGCCAGGGAATAACTACCCAAGCCCGCATCCGGTAAAGCATTTTCCGCAATCTGGAATAGTTCGGACGCCACCGAGTTCGGGCTTTCCCAGGAAACCTTCATGGCAGAAATCTTTTTTGACCTAAACTCAATCCGGTTCAATCCAGTGCTTGACGCAACCAATTATGCAGGCAGGCGATCGGCCTTTCGTTATCAATCCCCCCATCCGGATGGATAATCAGGGGTCCGGGGCGGTACCCTCTGGAGCGAATCCCTCTCTGAACATTTCGCACCAACCCCAGATCCTCGGCAAAGGTAGTATTTCGGTCTCGTTCAATCACATGGCCCAGCACTTCGTCGACTTGCCCCGTAGGGGAAAACCAGCTTCGATGCACACGGGTATCATCCACTGCCAAAGGACGCCAGTAATAATGATTGACAACACCACCGGGGTAAATTTGGATTGCGGTAGCCGGCCAAAGATAGAAGCTGCCGTAATCTGATCCGCTGACATCATACCAAGCATTCTTGTCTTGAGTCGGTGAAGAACGATGCATCAACACATGGCTTTCTCCAAATGGCAATATACTGTAAGATTCGGGATCAATAACCCCCTTGGCAAAGTCTGGGTGTGCGACTTTGCAGTGATAGCACTCATTGTAGTTTTCAACTGCAATCAACCAGTTGCAGCCTTCTTCGACACTGTATTCTTCGACAAGGCGAGAAGCCTCAATATCTGGACACAAATCAAAAATGGCCTTTCTCACACCCGGATAAAATTGATTCATTGCTGGAGCTGTTTCATCCAGATTAATGAAGACAAAGCCAAGAAACTCTTCCAAACGAATCGCCGACAGGCAGATTGTTTCGGCATTGAATCCCTCGACCCACTCACTGTAAGGAGCGGATTTCAGACGTCCCTTCAGGTCATAGCTCCAAGCATGATAGGGACAGACTAAAAGGCGCCGGTTCCCGTGACCGTCCAGCAACCGATGTCCGCGATGTTGACATACATTATAAAATGCACGCAAATTTCTGGTCTGATCACGCAACAGTAGGATATCTTGATCAAACAGCGTGAAGGTCAGAAAATCACCGGGATTCGGCAACTGGCTGACATGACCTGCATATTGCCAAGTCTGGAAGAATATCTTTTCTTTTACCGTATTGAAGATGGCCTCATCATAGAAATAGATGGCTGGCAATCCTCTGGAAGGGATTTCTGCAGATATAGTCATGGCACAATCCGACCCCGAGACATTGATCTAATCTATCAATATTTGGGAATCTAGCATAAATACAATCGCTCCTTGACTTATCAATTGATATTACCCATCGAAGTTCTGGTCACCGAGCTCTGCCTGGATCGTGCCCGCGACGCTCCGGGCTTGCAGTTCCGCGATGCCTGACGGTACAATCGCCGCATGATGGAAGTGCTCCACTTTGACACTCACCGCTTTGTCAAGAACCTGACCGAAAGCGGCTTTACCGAACGCCAGGCCGAAGCCCTGGCTGAGGCCCAGATCACGTTTCTCAACGAAAACCTGGCCACCAAGGCCAGCATTGACACCCTGCGCCTGGAAACCAAGGCCAGCATTGACACCCTGCGCCAGGAAACCCAGGCCGATATTGCTCGAGTGGAAGCTAGTGTCGAATCCCTGCGCCTGGAAACCAAGGCCAGCATTGACACCCTGCGCCTGGAAACCAAGGCCAGCATTGACACCCTGCGCCAGGAAACCCAAGCCGATATTGCTCGAGTGGAAGCCAGTGTCGAATCCCTGCGCCTGGAAACCAAGGCCAGCATTGACACCCTGCGCCAGGAAACCCAAGCCAGTATTCTGTCGGCCAAGTACAGCCTCATGAAATGGATGACCGGAACGATGTTCGCTATGACCGGGCTGTTTGCCGCGATCGTCAAATTGCTCCCCGGCATCGCTTCGTGAGCGTCACGTACAGCGGTTTTCTTCCTCGGCCCCGGGGATTGATGAAACCTTCATATTCCCCCCTTATCCTTGGTGGAACCAGACGCAATATCGATCGATGGTCCGCGGTCAGTTTGCAAGCGTGATTTGATGTGAAGTACGAATCCATAGCCGCCAGAGATTGAATCTCCGCATGGAGGATGTACCCGACCCTTGAGCCGGAAGTTCTGACCACTTCATCGACTTATGATCTGCCATGACCGAAGGCAGATTTTTCTCCCGCACGATCCGATCCTGCCATGCTGGGTGATGGCACAGTCTGTCACAGGACAATTGACATGCCCAAGTGCGCTTTAAGGCTCAAGCCCGACGATAGGATAACGCTCATACTGTCGGCATGGACACAATAGAATGATTGACAGTGAGATATCCGAGAGCCATCTGTCTCATTTTCCCTTGCTGAACTGTGATGGATTGCCTACCACGGGATCGGTCTTCATTTCGCACTGATGACACTCCAGACAGCAAGGGCCGCAGGGGATAAAGCATCCAGGAATCTGATGGATGTAGTTCGATCACCATACTCCTTATCACTCTTGCTGTTTGGCAATTATTTTTGCCTGATTTCGGGTAAAAATCTGGATTTTATTCGAAATATTTCTCATACTTCCCGGTCATGTATCAAAACACCACATGCGATTCATTGATTCACCATCTTTGTGCAAGTTATGATTTGCCTATCGACGATGCTCGGCAATTGGTGTTGGAAGTGGTTCATTACTTTCGGGAAAGCCCCGAAGAGTTTACCCGGCGCCGTCATCAGGAATTACAAGGTGCCGGGCTAGCCAATGCGGAAATTTTTAGCCGAATTCGTACTGAAATCGACGGCAGACGATTTCCTGCCGGATCAGTGAGCCTACGACAGATACGTCGAATGATTTATGGGTAACCGAGGATCCTCAATTGTGCGGCATCATTGCCTATAGTGGCAACCGAAAAGCATTACCCATCCTGACCGCCGGACTACGGCGACTGGAATATCGCGGATACGATTCCGCGGGCATTACCCTGCATCAACGTGGCAAGCTGACCACCTGGCGAGCTTCCGGCAAGCTGGTACAATTACAAGGTCGTCTACCGGCCCATTCTATGGCGACATGTGGAATGGGCCATACCCGATGGGCAACACATGGTGAGCCTATCGACCGCAACGCCCATCCCCATCTGTCATTTGACGGCAAAATTGCCATTATCCACAACGGAATCATCGAAAATGCTGCCCGATTGCGGAATGCAATGGAAGAAGATGGCGTACAGTTTTCTTCCGAGACGGACAGCGAAATCCTGGCACACTTGATCGCTCTCCAACCAGCCGACAGTCTGACGGACTCGGTCCGTCAAGCCTTGCAGCAGGTGCAAGGAACCTATGGCTTGGTCGTCATGGATGCCCGCTTACCAGGGGAACTGGTAGTCGTGCGCAAGGGCAGTCCAGTGATTATTGGTGAAGGGGAACGGGAAATGTTTGTTACCTCCGATGCCAATGCCATACTGAATCACACCCGAGAGGTAGTACATCTGGAAGACGGTGAACTGGCAAGCGTCAATGCCCGTGCGTTTGCGATCACTACGATGGAGAAACTGACGGTTTCACGTCCTCCAGTCACACTCCTTCATGACCCCGAAACACTGTCGCGCGGTGGTTACGATCACTATATGCTCAAGGAAATTGAAGAGCAACCTGAATCAATCTCACAAACCCTTGGCGGCCGTCTGGACCGACAGTTCAGCACTGCCCATCTCGGTGGACTCAACCTGACCGCCGGGGAACTCCGGGATATTCGCCGGGTTCGAATTCTGGGCTGCGGCTCCGCACATTATGCTGGTCTTGCAGGTGGGCATATGATCGAAGCATTGGCTAGGCTGCCGGCTACTTCTGAACCCGCAGCCGAATTCCGCTATCGAAACCCAATCATTGAAAACGATACTCTCTATCTGGCAGTAAGCCAGTCAGGAGAAACCTACGATACCCTGGCTGCAATCCGGGAAATCCAGAATAAGGGAGGGCGTGTACTTGGCATCTGCAATGTGGTCGGCAGCAGCATTTCCCGGGAAGTTGATGGCGGAGTGTACATGCATGTTGGTCCAGAAATTTCTGTCGCTTCCACCAAGGCTTTTTCAGGCATGCTGGTGTGTTTCATGCTATTGGCACTGAAACTTGGACGAATTCGGGATCTCTCACCGCAGCATGGAAATGAATTGGTGAACGCCATCACAAATCTTCCGGCATTGATCAAGCAAGCGCTTGCAGAAAGCACAAGAATCCATGATGTAGCCCGAAAATATCACCATATGAATCATGCTTTTTTTATTGGCCGAACCGTTGCCTATCCGGTGGCTCTCGAAGGTGCCCAGAAACTCAAGGAAATCTCCTATGTACATGCAGAAGCATATCCCGCTTCCGAACTGAAGCATGGGCCCTTGGCTCTCATCAGTCCGGAAATACCGACTGTGGCCATCCTGCCAGATAACGACTTGCTGGATAAAACCCTTTCGTCTCTGCAGGAAATCCGCGCCCGCAAGGGTCCGGTCATCGCGGTCACCAATTGCGACCGGGATGAGATCGGAAAATTAGCCAATGAAGTCATCTGGTCTCCCCCCTGTCACCCTCTCCTCCATCCGCTAATCCTGAATATCGGCCTGCAATTATATGCGTATCATACCGCAGTTCTATTGGGCCGGGATGTCGACCAGCCCCGGAATCTAGCCAAAAGCGTCACCGTGGAGTAACCGAAAAAAATCCTGGTAACTACCTGCATATCCCATGCCGAATTGAGAGTGGGGGCGATTGATCTCTCGATCGGTCCAGAGATATCGTACTTCTCTTCGGCCCATTCTTCGATCCATGTCCATGAAAACTGAAGCTTGTGTGGTCATCATTGGGGGCGGCATCATGGGATGCTCCTTGGCATATCACCTCTGTAAGGAGGGGGAAAAAGATGTACTACTGATCGAAAAGGGAGAACTTACCTCCGGCTCCACTTGGCATGCGGCCGGACAAATCACTCATTCCGTCAGCCATTATGGGCTCGCCAGAATGGCTGCTTACGGCACTGAACTGTACCCAAAACTGGAAGCAGAGACCGGACAATCGTGTACTTGGCATGGCTGTGGCAGCCTCCGCATGGCTTATGAGCAAGCGGAAATAGACTGGCTCCAATACACCCTGTCTATCGGCATGGGGATTGGTTACGAAATGGAAGTCATCCATACAGACCGCATTCGGGAACTTCATCCATTTTACAACCTGGATGGCATCCAAGTTGCACTTCATACTCCCGGAGACGGTCATGTGGACCCCGCCGGTGTAACCTTTGCCCTGGCAAAAGGAGCCCAGCTCATGGGGGCAGAAATCATACGTCATAATCGGGTGACTGGAATCACCTTGCAACCCGGGCGTGAATTTCTGGTGCATACCGAAAAAGGAGATGTTCGGGCAGAGAAAATCGTGAATGCGGGCGGTACCTATGCCCGCCAGATTGGGGCTTGGGTCGGGCTTGATCTTCCTCTGGTCAACATGCTCCACCATTATCTGGTCACGGATACTGTGCCCGCTTTTCTGAAACTGGAACATGAGCTACCGGTCGTCCGCGATGATAGGCAGGTATCCGGCTACATCCGTATGGAACAGAAATCGGGGCTGATTGGCATTTATGAAAAGGCCAACCCGAAATCTGTTTGGGATCATGGCACCCCATGGGAAGCAGAACACGAGCTGTTTAATCCAGACTACGAACGCATCATGCCTTGGTTGGAAAACGCCATGCAACGTATGCCTATTCTGGCGGATCTTGGCATCAAACGAGTAGTACATGGTGCCATTTCCCATCCACCGGATGGCAACATGCTTCTTGGACCGTCCGGACTACCCAATTTCTGGCTCTGTTGTGGCTCCCAAGTCGGGATTGCCTGGGGGCCGGGCGCAGGCCGCTACCTGGCGCAATGGATGATTTATGGATCCGCGGATATTTCCCTGCGAAGCTTCGACCCATTGCGATTCGGTGCCCGGATGGATCGAGAGTATCATCAGCGCAAGGCATACGAAGATTATCTTCTCCGGCATGAAATTCCTTTTCCGGACCAAAATCGCCCCGAATGCCGCCCCTCCCATTCCAAGGTTTCACCCTTATATGAAGTTTTACGAACACAGGGAGCTGTCTATGAAGATGTCTACGGATGGGAGAGGCCCCGTTGGTATGCAACCGAGGGCATGGATTGCCAGCATATCCATAGCTTCCGACGTTCCGAATTATGGGACATCATCGGCCGTGAGGTACACGGCCTTCGTGCCCATGCTGGAATCGCGGACCTCACCGCTTTTGCTAAAGTCGAAGTTGACGGAACAGATGCCGAACATTTTCTGCAGCGGATTTCCAGCAATCATATACCCGAAACGCCTGGCCGTATCGTGCTGACCTACTTCATCCAACAGAATGGACGAATCGAAGGGGAAGCCACTCTGGCACGTCTGGATGCTGAACAGTTCTATCTGGTCTATGCCGCCGTACGGGAAGCTGCATTGCTGCATTGGATGCAGACCCAGGTCCGACCGGGGGAAGAAGTCATCTTCCACAATGTTTCCTCACAGGTCGGCGTGATCCTGCTCGCTGGCCCCGCTTCTCGTCGTCTCTTGGCAGACACTACCGACGATCCGTTAGACAATACCGCATTCCCTTGGCTATCCACTCGGAAGATCACAGTTGCAGGTATCCAGAACATCCGCGCCATGCGGGTGACCTATACTGGTGAACTCGGCTGGGAGCTTCATATTCCCATAGCGGATATGCCATCGGTATATCATGCACTCACTGCTACGCCACATTCAGCGGCACTGGTCCATATCGGTTCCGCCGCACTGAACGCAATGCGCATGGAAAAAGCCTATCGTTCCGGTCACGAAATCACACCCGAAATCACGCTGGCGGAGGCCGCGGTGACCCGATTCGCACGCCAACCCGGATTTCAGGGAGCCGCATGTTCATTGGCCCCGCCTACCCGCTGGAAACTCGCCCTGTTGCAACTGGACGAACCTGTTGCTGGCACCATACTGGCCGACCCGCTCGGTTCCGAATCGGTATGGAAAGACCATCGATTCGTGGGACGGATCTCTTCCGGGGGATACGGGTATGCAATCGGTGCCTGGCTCGGATTCGCGTATCTGACACCCACGGTTTGTGAGCCTGGCACCGAATTAACGGTACTGGTCCAAGGTCGCCACCACAGAGCCCAAATTATCCCGGGGGCGGTTTATGACCCGGACAATCAGCGACCTCGAGCGGAGGCCTGAGTCCACTGGCCCCTCCTTCCAACGATTTTTTCAACTGTAACCTACCGAAAGCAATGGACAAAAAACTTTTTGAAACCGGCCTGGCCCAACGCAAGTCCACCTTGGGTACAGAATATGTGGAGCAAGTACTCGACAATGCGGATGATTTCACTCGCCCGTTCCAGGAAATGATGACCGAGTGGTGCTGGGGGTTTGGTTGGGGAGATGACTGCATCGACCCCAAAACTCGTTCCATGATGAACCTCAGCATGATCGGTGCCCTCGGCAAAATGCATGAATGGGAATTACATTGTCGAGGGGCGTTCAACAACGGCATATCAAAGGAAGAATTACGCGCCATCATCCATGTCATCGGCATTTACTGTGGCGTGCCACAATCTCTGGAGTGCTTTCGGGTTGCCAAAAAAGTGATGGGCGATCTGGGGATTGAATAATCCGCTCCAGATTCAGAGAATCTGCTGATAGATGAGTCATTCGAAGTAATCCCTGAGCATCCATTCCAAGCGCTGCAATCGATCTGCCATATTCATCTCCAACAATTCCTGCGCAACCTCGTGCGACAATGCCAAATATTCCATCAATCGATAAGAGACCCAACGGGTGTCTTCCGTTTCCGGGCCACGGTCGGAAAAATGGCCCTCGTATTTCTGGTTCCGGAGAAATCGCTGCAACACCACTTTCATCTCCGGGTATTTCTTCGGCAATACCGCCGGTACGGTCTCGGGGAGCAGTTCTACATCCGCCATGAGTAACTGATCTGCCTGAAGCCAGTATCGAATGATCCGAAACCGAGCTTCGGCACTGCACAAAATGCCCAGATTCCCGTCTTCAAGCTGGTCAAAATCGATAATATGCGCCAGGGTTCCCACTTCATGCAAAGTAACCACCTTGCTCGCAGTCGAACCCTCCCTGATCAACACCACACCAAAACCCTGCTGGCTTCGCATGCATTTTGCTACCATCGACAGATAGCGGGGTTCAAACACCTTGAGTGATATCAATCCGCCGGGAATCAGCACCGTACGGAGTGGAAACAAGGCAATGGAGCACTTTTCAGTCATCGAAGACTCCCGACACAAGCAAGACCGGAATCCGCCCGTTGCTTCCAGAACCCGGATAATGTTCTTCTTTTATGAGAACCGGTGGCATCACCAAACAGCTCAACCGCACAAGGCACGGCATGTATATGCTGCAGCTCATGGCCACCTGCTCTATGGAGTATAAGCACGGTACCCTCTCCAGATTTCAGGCCATAGCGGTCTGGTATCCGATCAAGGATCAGTGAGTAGCCTGCCCGACATAGCTCAGGTCGTCGCATGGTGCAAAAGCGGCCCTATCAAAAATGGGAGGGAGTCTCTGAAAACCAATTATCTGCCTCAGGTAGTGAGGCTATCCAATGATTCTCGTCATTGAAGGATCGCAGAATTTGATTCTGGCAAAATGTTACCGAAGCCGAATACTCTGCAAGGGTTGCATGACAGTACAAGCGGCCTGCTGTTTCACCGTATTGTTTCCGCAGCGGGTCTGCATGTAGGAGCTGATGGGATGGGACGGGACGGTATTCTGGGCAGATCTTGGGGCACAGTATACACGATCCAAAGGTGCCTATCTCCCATGTCAAGCTGTGATGAATATCCATACAAAGTACTTTTAGAGTCAGCAGAGAGCAAAACGAAACGGTCGGATGAGGCCTGAGATCGGCTTCCCTATTGAATTCTCCAGTCAATCAACAAAGATGACCCGGCAATCGGTGTCGACACGCGGCCGCAACACTCCGATGCAGGTAGCGAACGGATAGCCAACCTCTCGCAATTTCTGCAGACACCGGCCAGTTGTGTGAGCGGGCAAGATGGCGAGTAAGCCACCACTGGTTTGTGGATCGACCAAAAGAGCTCTTCTCATATCCGTCTCCCAATCCATTCCTTCCACGTCACATTGATGACTTCGGACATTGGCATCATGCAACGAACTGCGAATCCCCTGCGCCAACAATGCCAAAGCTCCGGGAAGGGCCGGGATCGAGGACAACTGCAGCGCACCGGACATACCAGACCCTCCCAGCAACCGGCACAGATGTCCCAACAGGCCAAACCCCGTGACATCGGTCAACCTTCGCACGCCATGCTTCCCGATAATGCTGGCCGCTGCTTCATTCGACTGGAGCATGGAGGACTGGGCCGCGTCCACCATCCTCCCCGTGGCTTGGGTTCGCATATGCGCCGCCATGATCACCCCGACGCCCAGTGGCTTGGTCAGTACCAGACAATCCCCTTCACAAAAGTGATTCCTCATGGGGAGTACGGCATATCCGTTCACCACGAGGCCCACAGCGGTTTCTGCACCTTCTGCAGTATGACCACCGGACAGGGCACAGCCTGATCGGGACAGTTCCTGCACAACGCCCTGCATGATTTGCCGTAGGTCCCGGTACATGATCCGTTGCGTGGACAAGGGAAGGGTCACCAGCGCCATGGCGGATTGGGGAATGCTCTGCGTCGCATACAGATCACTTAGCGCATGGAGCGCGGCAATCCGACCAAACAACCAGGGATCGTCCACCACAGAGCGGATTTGATCCACAGATTGGGCCAGTGCCCGACCGTCGCCCTGAATTACGGCCACATCCCTCCGATCGGCAAGACCTACAATCAGGTCATCCCGGCCGGGAACCACAAGCTCTGCCAAGACAGAGTCCAGTACATCGGCTGCTATCTTGGCACCGCAACCTCCACAGCGAAATTCGTCCTGTAGATTTTCCAATGCAAGCTTGTGGGCCAGTTTCATCGGCATTGGAGTCGATTTCATGGTTTTTGTATCGGGAAATTCCCGAAAAGCGGCCATGAATCGGGTATCAATCCGGTGCTTCCAATGCCAAACCCATTTTCCCTGGACCGTCATCCATCCCCGGCTGCCGATCGCCACACGCTCCCCCATGGAAAGCAAGGTCAGAAAGCGTGATTGTGGAATATGGCGGCGGAGACGCTTGCCGGTCAGCATGCGTCGCAGATTCGTGAACAGCGCCGGGCCCTGCCGAACGGCGAATACTCCAGCCCTCGGCCGTGAGTGGTGCACCTGAACCGATACATCCCCGACCGCGAAGACTTCGGGGTGGGAAAGGCTTTGCAGTGTATCCGATACACGGATATACCCGTCCTGCGTACAATCCAGACCGGACTGCGAAAGCCACTTGGCTACTTTGGCCTCGGTACACCATACCGTAAAGTCCTGCCGGATTTCCACACCATTGGCCGAGAGCAGTGTGCCGGGGCGGACTTCTGCCACCTCAAAATTCTGATGTAAGCGGATGCCATGCCATGCACAGGTCTGGAGGGCGACCTGCTGTACCTTTGCAGGATAGCCGGACAAGGCGAAGTCCCGAATCAACCAGTGTAGCTGATGTCGCACCGAGCGATGACTCGTACCGTTCAGAGCGTGATTCAAGGCCAGAAGGATTTCGAAGCCTCCAGCACCCGCACCCACGACACCGACCTGCAGTGGCTGATGGCTTTGTCCGGCACGCACCTGGAAGTCTGACCAGCAGGTATGGAATTCACGCACTGGTTTGATTGGAACCACAAACTCTGCCGCACCGGGAATGGGGTCCAGACATGGAGCACCGCCGGTATTGACCGATAGGAAGTCATATTCAATGCATGGCCGGTCATCAAACACGACTTGCCGATTGTTGCTGTCCAGTCCACTGGCCGCACCATGTACAAAACGGACCCCGGCCCAACGACAAAGACGCATCAGGTCAATATGAATCTCCTCTTCGCTATAATGCCCGGCCACCCAGCCTGGCAACATACCCGAATAAGCGGTGAAGGAATCCGGAGAAATCAGCGTAATCCTCACCCCAGGCAATGGGTTCATTCCCCACTTCCGCAAGAAAACAGCATGACTATGTCCGCCGCCCAGCAGAACCAGATCCACTGCCGACAGGCCAGAAGACTTCATTCTTCGATAATCCGGATTCTCCTGCACTGCAGCCACTGCAAGAGTTCATCACGGTCCCCCCGTGCCAATACTGCACCTTGCCTTCTGGCGAGTTGGTAGTCATACATGGGGTCATAATATCGCTCAAGTAACATGCGGATAAAGGGCCGGTACCCTGTCAGGTCACCTTCGCTCCGATGGACGACCAGCGCATCTTCCAGCAGCATGAGCGCTTCCTGATATCTTGCCAAACCGAGCCTTTTACGGATCCGGTAGAGGCTGTCGCGATGGCGCTCGGCAAAATACTCGAATGCATCCACCTCCGGTCGGGACCGCTGAATCCGGGCCAACAGTTCGACTACATAGTCCGAGACCCCGATTTCCACACGCCATTCCATATCGGCTTCAAGCACCAAGACCGGGGAGCGCTGCATATTCGACCATAGGGCTTCCGGGACCGTAAGGTTTCCCACCAGCCGTCCCTCCCCTTCTACCAAAACAGGGGCGGTCGCATCCGCATGCTCCAATTTGAGCATCGCGACGGCTACACGATTTTCAAAATGAATGGGAGTGGGTTGGGGGGAGGCCATTGACCCAAAACTGGAACCGCGATGATTCGCCATCCCCTCCAGATCCAGCGAGTGAGGGACACGATTCAGCAGGCGCGTCTTGCCAGTACCGGTCCGTCCGGTAATCAGGATCAGGGACTGCTCACGGCCCAATCGTTCGAGTTCCGACAGCAGATAACGGCGCATGGCCTTGTATCCTCCCTGAATAAGAGGATAGGTCACCCCTGCACTTGCCATCCAGCGTTGTGTGATGCGTGAACGCAAACCACCCCGAAAACAATACAGATACCCCTCTGGATGTTGCTTTGCAAAGGAAAGCCAGTGCTGTGTGCGTTCTTCCTGATGCTGCGGACTCACCAATTCCCGCCCCAATTCGATCGCCGCTTCCTGTCCTTGCTCCTTGTAGCAAATGCCCACCTGACGGCGCTCTTCATTCGTCATCAATGGCAAGTTGACCGCACGATCAAACGCCCCCTTGGCGAACTCTACCGGAGCCCGGGTATCGATCAGGGGAATATCGTGCAGAAACAGATGTCGATAGTTGTCGGTATCAGGGCGCATGGAACCAGATGGGGCCAGCTAACGGGTCGCAATAAGACAGGCTCGTACCGGGGCCGGATATCCCTCCACAGTCCGGGAGGGATCTGCCGGATCCAGGCACTCCGCCAAGGACTCGAACGTCATCCAGTCGGTACTGCGTTGTTCGGTGACCGTAGTAGGGGCAACATTCACCGTCTGGACGGACGTGAACCCTGCATCCACCAACTGCGTTGCCACCCGGCGGATCGTCGGCACAGACCAGACATTGCGCATGCGGGCATAGCGACCCTGCGGCACCAAGGTGGTATCATCTTCCTCCCGGAGAATCAAGGTTTCCAGCACCAGTTCCCCTCCCGGTCGCAAGAACCCTGCCAACTCACGAAGATGTCGTGCCGGATCACGACAATGATAATACACCCCCATCGAAAATACGGTATCAAAACCAAGCAACCCACTCTTCCAGCCCACATTCGCCAAATCCGCACTGCAGAGGGGCAATACCACAGCCCGTGCGGCACCCAAGTACTGGTCGAGAGCCCGAAACTGGGCCAGAAACAATTGTGTTGGATCAATCCCAACCGCCACCTCAGCTCCCGCCCCGAGCATGCGGTACAGATAGTATCCATTCCCACACCCGACATCCAGCACCATCTTACCCTTGAGGGATGATACGTGAGGGACGATCCGTGACCACTTTAGATGGGATTGCCATTCCGCATCAATCTCCAGGCCAAACAGATTGAACGGTCCCTTGCGCCAAGGATGCAGTGCCTGTAGGGAACCTTGCAATTGTGCCATGGCCCGGACTCCAGGAGCGGACAGGGACTGAGCAGAGACCGCTGCCCGGTCCCATCCAACTGATGATATCGAAATCGATGGTAATCCCCTGATCGCGACTTCCCAATGGGCTCGATCACCATGGGGATGATCCAACATGAGCGCGTTCGACAGACGGGCCCAGGGTTCGGCCATGACCGCCAGTGGTGTACCCGCCAACACCTCATGCAAATGGTCGAACACCCACATGGTCGAGCTCATTTGATCGCCAACAGAGAAACGAAGTTGAAACAGCGGAACCAGATCCGGATGTGGCGGAAACCAGCCCGGGCAAGCCGTTTCTGGTGCTGCAAGAGTGTTTCTGGATCCAGCACATTTTCGAGAGCGGTTCGTTTCTGGCTGATTTCCAGAGCGCTGTACCCATTCGCCGTCTTGAACTGACGGTGCAGGTCCCGGAAACACTGCTCTTCGTCCGGCGTCTCACCGTGTATTTTCTCTGACAGAACCAGAATGCCCCCGGGCACCAACCCGGCATGGATCCGTTGCAACAATGTCTGACGGTCCGTTCTGGGCAGGAACTGCAGGGTGAAATTCAACATCACCATACTGGCGACCTCGATGTTCACGCCCCGAATGTCCGCTTCACGGTAGTCAATGTCTGCATCCGGCATGAGGCGGTTAAGTGACTGACGACATCGCGCCAACATAGCGGGCGCATTGTCTACAAGGACATAACGGGCACTGACATTGCCCAGGCAGTGGTGTACCGACCAGGTCGCCGCTCCCAGGGAGCAGCCCAGATCAAAGATGCGGGTGTTAGGCTGGTAGTAGGATTCCGCCAGAACTCCAAGGGCAGAAATGACGGTATCGTATCCCGGCACGGAGCGACGGATCATGTCCGGAAAGACATCCGCCACTGTTTCATCGAATGTGAAATCCACCAGATGGGATCTGTATTCGGCATAAAGCCGATCAACTCGGTTCATGGTATTGATGACAATAACGAATCGCTTCGACTAAGGCGCGTTAACATTACGCAGTGCTTCTACGATCAGTGCGAAGACCGCGAATCCGAAGAAGATGATATCGAGTTTGTCAAAGCGTGAGAACATCCGACGGAAGCCCTTAAGCCGTCGGAACCGTTTCCGGGCACACTCGCTGCGAGTGGCGCGATGGCTCTTTGGGGGAACCATGAGCTGAAGACCGGGCCGCAATCATCGTCAATCGGGCACTCGGGCATGACCAAGGCCACCTGAACATCACCGCAATCTACATCGATAGGCGCAACTGAAAACGAGAATGCCGTTGCAGACGGATGCAGGCGGACAGGCATTTACAGATGCGGGGAATCCGGCGACTGGTTGCGCCGCCAGTTTCGTCGGCGACGGCGGGATGCCCTGAAATCAGGGTGCCGGGGTCGAAGTCAGGATAAAGCCGAGAATCGTGATGCCCGCCACCATAATACCCAGCACCGAAATGATGAGACGGTTATCTCACTTGGCCATGTCAGTTTTCCAGTCGGCCGTGTCGACCCGAAAACGCTCAAGCGTCCCCTGAAGGTCAGATTGCAATGTCTTCATGCGCCCCTCCAGCACAGCGTGCTGTTTTTCCAACTCGATGTCTGATCTGCCAGTTTCTCAAACTGCTTCTTCAGCTTAGCTCTTGGTCGGTATTTTCTGTCATTGCCCTATCCTATGCGATTGTTAACCGGGTTTTCAAGTCCCGTAAAAGCCCCCCTTCCTGACTTCGGCGGTTGCGGCCTCTTTTCGCCGGCGTCAGTCTCGCCAACCCCTTGATTTCGCCGGGTTCCGGAATTCCAGCCTGCGGTAGTCCCCGGTTTGATGATGGGCTTGTTACCGCGCGTCCGCCCGCGCCCAGCACCCCCTCAACCACCCGCACATAGCCTGAATGAAATCGCTTGAGTCCCCGAAATGTAGTGCCTAATAGGGCAGGGAAATCCTGCAAAATCAACCCGTTCGGAATTTTTACCGTCGGAGTCAGGAGAAGGATGCAGGCGGACAGGAATTTACGGACGCGGGGAACCCGGCGGTCGGTTGCACCGCCAGTTTCGTGGGCGACGACGGAATGCCCTGAAATCAGGGTGCCGGGATCGAGGGCAGGGTAAAGCCGAGAATCGTGATGCCTGCCACCATAATACCCAGCACCGAAATGATGAGACGATTATCTCGCTTGACCATGTCGGGTTTCCAGTCGGCCGTATCGGCCCGTAAACGCTCAAGCGTTCCTTGAAGGTCAGATTGCAATGTCTTCATTCGCTCCTCCAGCACAACGTGCTGTTTTTCCAACTCGGTGATCTGCCGGTTTCTCAAACTGCTTCTTCAATTCTTGGTCGGTATTCTCTGCGCCCTATCCTATGAGATTGTTAACCGGGCTCTCGCAAATGGCCCGTACAACCTTATTCCTACCCATACGTCTACGGAAACGAGCGTCCATCTCATCCGCGCCAGAGATCTTTGCCTTACTACAGCCAGTGAGCATGGGATCTTCCCCGGCATCCATCAAAATCTTCAACACGCAGACCATGCCTTCGGAACCAAGCGGTCAGTACCTCAGATCAAGGCCCCGAAGTCTTCTTCCATGAACGGCCGGCAGATCAGACCTGCTCGAGTTCGATCAGGGTACCCTGCGCATCCTTGGGATGCAGGAAGAGAACCGGCTTGCCATGTGCCCCGAGCCGAGGTTTGCCATCGCCAAGAATGCGCATGCCGGCTCCCTTCAGCCGCTCTGCAGCGAGGCCGATATCAACCACTTCATAGCATACATGATGAACTCCACCAGTAGGGTTCTTTTCCAGGAATCGGGTCACCGGCGATTGATCGCCCAATGGATGCAACAATTCGATCCGAGTATTCGGCAAGGTCACAAACACCGTCGTTACACCATGCTCCAGCAAGTCGACGGGGGGCGACACCTGAGTGCCGAAGACCTCGCGATACTGATCCGAAGCAGCTTTCAGATCCGGTACGACGATCGCGATATGATTCAATTTTCCGATCATGGGATCACTCGTCAAATCGGTTTTCAGATCGTGTGCGGAGGACCGTGAGATACTCTCGAGTCAGCCGTGCGGCAGCCACAGAAGGGGGTATTGTTCCATCCAGCACCTGCTTTTGCAATGTCGACAACTGCTGATGAAGAGCCGGGTCTTGGCGCAGGGTATCCAGTAATGTCTCACCGGTTTCACGCCAAAGCCAGTCCAGCGACTGCTTTCTCCTGCGGGCCTGAAACTCGTCTTCCCGGCGGAGGACCTGCTCGTACTCGGTGATCTTCTGCCAAACCTGATCTATTCCGCGCTGCTCCAGGCTAGACACGGCCAACACCGGGGGCACCCAATTGGCAAGCCGTGGACGCAACAACTGGAGGGCGGAGTGCAGGTCTGCCACCGCAGCCTGTGCCTGGGTGCACATGTCTCCATCGGCTTTGTTCACCACCACCAGGTCCGCCAGTTCCATGATACCGCGCTTGATACCTTGCAGTTCATCCCCGGCACCGGGCAAAAGCAACAGAATGAACAGATCTGTCATGTCCGATACCAGGGACTCTGATTGGCCTACTCCCACCGTTTCCACGATCACAATCTCAAACCCGGCAAACTCGCAAAGCAGAATGGCCTCCCGCGTCCGCCGTGAGACACCACCCAGCATCATGCCGGCAGGCGACGGCCGAATGAAAGCGGACGGTTGCGATGACAGCCAGTTCATACGGGTCTTGTCACCCAGGATAGCACCCCCACTCAAAGACGAAGTGGGATCCACAGTGAGTACCGCCACGCTCAACTCATGTGAGATCAGTAGCCGCCCCAGCGCATCAATCAATGTGGACTTGCCGACACCGGGAACCCCGGAAATGCCCAGCCGAAGGGAGTTCCCCGTATCAGGCATGATCTGCTCCAGCAGCTGTTCCGACAGGAGGCGATGATCCGGCCGGGTCGATTCAATCAGCGTAATAGCTTTGGCCAGGGTACGGCGGTCGCCCGCATGCAGTCTCTCCAGGTCAACCAACGTTTCGGTCTGCCGCTTCGAATTCGATGATGGGTTGGTCCACCTGCAAGGTATTGCCCGGTTCGACCAGCACTTCTTTCACGACCGCATCGCGCTCCGACCGCAGCACATTCTCCATTTTCATGGCCTCCATTACGACCAGCACCTCCCCAGCCTTGACAGATTGTCCCGGTGTGACGGCAACCGATATCAACAGCCCTGGCATCGGCGAGAGCAGATATCCCGACAGATCCAGGGGGCTCTTGGACGGCATCTTGGCAAAATGGGTGGCACTGGACTCGCTGAGAATCCGTACTTTCATTGGCAATCCAGCATAAACCACATCATATACCATGGATTTTCCGGAACGCTCGATTTGCATACTGATCGGCTCACCATTCAGCGTTCCGGTATAGATCGGGTCCATCAACCGCCAGTCATCTTCCAATTGAAACGTACGATCACCAGTCTCCATACGCCAGGTTCCTTGCTCCCTGGATACCTGCATCCGGTATGCCTTCTCCCGAATGAAAACAACCCAACCATGGCCGGGATGATGTGCGGTGCCCGACACGGACGAAGGCACAATCATAGCACGCCGCATCAGGCGGAAATGCACCGAAGCCATCACCGCCGCGGGGATTTCCGGGTCGATATTCACGCATTCCGCCCGGAATCCATCCGGATATTCCTCCGCAATGAAATGGGTCGTCAGGTGGCCCTGCCGAAAGCGAGAGTGACCCATGATGGCCCGGACAAAAGGGAGATTGGTTTCCACGCCACGGATGTAATAGCGATCCAGTGCCTCCTGCATGCGATCAACCGCCCCTGCCCGAGTCGGTGCCCAGGTAATCAATTTTGCGATCATGGGATCATAGAACATGGAAATCTCCGATCCTTCTCGGACCCCCGTGTCGACCCGCACATGCTGGTTTTCCTCCGGCGGCCGATACTGTACCAGTCGGCCTGTGGATGGCAGGAAATCGCGGAAAGGATTTTCGGCATAGATCCTGGACTCAATGGACCAGCCGTTGATCGTCACATCCGTCTGGGCAATGGGTAACGATTCCCCGGCTGCCACTCGAATCATCAGCTCTACCAGGTCATATCCGGTGATCAGTTCACTCACTGGATGTTCCACCTGCAAGCGGGTATTCATTTCCAGGAAATAGAAATTCCGCTGGGCATCTACAACCAATTCCACCGTACCTGCGGAGCGGTACTGTACCGCCCGAGCCAGCGCCTTCGCCTGTTCACTCATGGCGTGACGGGTATCCGGATCAATATAGGGGGAAGGGGCTTCTTCCACCACTTTCTGATGACGGCGCTGGATCGAACATTCCCGCTCATTCAGGGTCACGACATTCCCATGAGCATCGGCAATCAGCTGAATTTCGATATGCCGGGGTTCCGCAATGAATTTCTCGATGAAGATCCGGCCATCCCCGAAACTCGAGATCGCCTCACTGGTGGCACGTTCGAACCCATCCCGGCATTCCGCTTCATCTTGCGCGACCCGCATGCCTTTGCCCCCACCTCCGGCACTGGCTTTAAGCATGACCGGATAACCGATGTCTGCGGCGATGCTGGCCGCTTCATCGGCACTTTGGATCACCTCATTATGACCCGGGATGGTATGGACACCAGCCTGTTCCGCAATCCGCTTGGAGGTAATTTTGTCCCCCATGGACTGGATCGCATGCACACCGGGACCGATGAAGACCACGTCTGCGGCTTCGACCATGGTCACGAATCCGGCATTTTCGGACAGGAAGCCATAGCCGGGATGGACGGCCTCGGCACCAGTATCGCGACAGGCCTGGACAATCCGTTCCGCAGCCAGATAGCTTTCCGTCGCAGGTGCAGCGCCGATGTGTACGGCTTCTCCCGCTTCCTCCACATGACGTGCATGGCGGTCTGCATCCGAGTAGACGGCAACCGTAGCAATGCCCATCCTGTGCGCAGTCCGAATCACCCGACAGGCAATCTCTCCCCGATTCGCGATCAGGATTTTCTTGAACATTTCCGGTGCCGGATCAAAGGGGAATATTGCCGTGTTTCTTCCACGGGTTCCGAAGATCCTTACCGTCCAGCATGGCCAGAGATCGGCAAACCCTCTTGCGGGTATCACGGGGAAAAATCACGTCATCAATGTAGCCACGATGGCCTGCCACAAAAGGATTGGCAAATTTCAACCGGTACTGCTCTGTGCGCCGGGCCAATTTTTCTGGATCCCCGGCTTCTTCACGGAAGATGATTTCTACTGCTCCCTTGGGACCCATCACCGCAATTTCGGCGCTGGGCCAAGCCAAGTTGACATCCCCGCGCAAATGCTTGGAGGCCATCACATCATAGGCACCGCCATAGGCCTTGCGGGTAATCACGGTAATTTTCGGAACCGTGCACTCTGCATAGGCATACAGCAGCTTGGCACCATGGCGGATAATGCCCCCGTATTCCTGTGCGGTACCGGGCAAGAATCCGGGCACATCGACCAGAGTAATGATCGGGATGTTGAACGCATCGCAGAAACGGACAAACCGACCGGCCTTGACCGACGCATTGATATCCAGACAACCGGCCAATACCATGGGTTGGTTAGCCACAATCCCTACCGGGCAGCCATTCATACGGGCAAATCCAGTGATGATGTTTTTGGCATACTCCGGCTTCAGTTCGAAGAAATCCCCTTCGTCCACTATTTTGATGATCAGTTCTTTCATCTCATAAGGCTGGTTCGGGTGGTCGGGAACCAGGGTATCAAGGGAATGCACCATCCGATCCGGCGGGTCCTGGGGAAGGCGTCTGGGCGGTTTTTCCCGGTTGTGAGAGGGAAGAAACCCCATCAGGTCCCGGGTCATCAGCAGCGCATCGACATCATTTTCAACGGCCAGGTCGGCCACCCCGGAACGGGAAGTATGGGTCATTGCTCCACCTAGATCCTCCGCTGTCACATTTTCATGGGTGACGGTCTTCACCACGTCCGGCCCGGTCACAAACATGTAGGAACTGTCTTCCACCATCAATATGAAATCGGTCATGGCCGGAGAATAGACAGCACCGCCGGCACAAGGACCCATAATGAGAGATACTTGCGGAACCACTCCTGACGAGAGGACATTACGCTGGAACACCTCCGCATAGCCCCCGAGCGACGCCACTCCTTCCTGAATCCTGGCTCCTCCCGAATCGGAAATCCCCACGATTGGCGCACCGACCTTCATCGCCTGATCCATCACCTTGCAAATTTTTTCCGCATGGGCTTCGGACAGCGAGCCCCCAAACACAGTGAAATCCTGGCTGTAGACAAAGACCAGCCGGCCGTTGATGGTGCCATAACCGATCACCACCCCATCGCCCGGGATCGTTTTGTCCTGCATCCCAAAGTCCGTACAACGATGCTCCACGAAGATATCCCATTCCTCAAAGCTACCTTCATCCAGTAATATGTCCAGGCGTTCCCGAGCCGTCAGCTTCCCCCGGTCATGTTGCGCCCGGATCCGGTCTTGCCCTCCCCCCAGCTTTGCCTCGGCGCGTTTCTGTTCCAGTTGGTGAATGATTTCTTGCATCGACAAACGGTATTGAACAGTCCTATTGGGCTACCGGAACCAGCCAGAATTCAGGACGCTTCCAGTATATCGATAATTTTTCCGGCGGCACCCGGAATATGGGTTCCTGGCCCGAATATGGCCACCACTCCGGCTTGCATCAACATATCATAGTCCGCCGCTGGAATCACACCACCGCAGATCACCCGGATTTCGTCCGCCCCCTGCTCTTTCAAGGCTTGCAATACCGCGGGCACCAAGGTCCGATGGCCCGCTGCTTGGGAGGAGACTCCAATCAGGTGCACATCGTTCTCGATCGCCTGGCGGGCTGCTTCTTCGGGGGTCTGGAACAGCGGGCCGAGATCCACATCAAACCCCATATCGGCAAACGATGTGGCAATCACCTTGGCTCCCCGATCATGACCATCTTGTCCCAATTTCACCACCAGCATTCGAGGACGACGGCCTTCTCGCTCTGCAAAGCGTTCGATACGAGCCTTGAGACATGCAAACTCCTCATCTCCCTCAAACAGGGAACTGTATACGCCAGTCACTGACCGGATTTCGGCCCGATGACGGCCATATTTCTTCTCCAGCATAGTAGAAATTTCACCAACTGTAGCACGAGCCCGCGCTGCTTCCACGGCAGCCGATAGCAGATTGCCGTTTTCGATAGCCTGCGCCAGGCCAGACAAGGCATGCTGGCAAGCATCTTCGTCCCGATGGGTACGTACCGCTTCCAGTCGTGCCACCTGATTGTTCAATACTGCATGATTGTCCACCACCAGAATCTCTACATTTTCTTCCTCATCGCGCACAAAACGATTCACGCCGACAATGACTTCCACTCCCCGGTCAATGCGTGCCTGGCGCCTTGCCGCTGCCTCTTCAATCCGGAGTTTGGGCAGCCCGGCTTCCACCGCACGGGTCATCCCGCCCAGTTCATCCACCTCATGGATCAGCTTGCGAGCTTCTGCAACCAGACTGGCGGTCAGACTTTCCAGATAGTAGGAACCAGCCATCGGGTCGACAACCCGGGTCAATTCCGCTTCGTGTTGCAAAATCAACTGGGTATTGCGGGCAATGCGGGCGGAATTTTCGGTAGGCAGCGCCATCGCCTCGTCAAATGCATTGGTGTGCAGCGATTGAGTCCCTCCGAGGATTGCGGCCATGGCTTCAATGGTAGTGCGGACCACGTTGTTATAGGGATCCAGGCTGGTCAGGCTGACCCCAGAGGTCTGGCAGTGCGTTCTCAGCATGAGAGAACGCTGATCTTGGGGGGTAAAACGGGACTGGATCAATTCGGCCCATAGTGTACGGGCCGCCCGCAGCTTGGCCACTTCCATGAAAAAATTCATCCCGATTCCAAAAAAGAAAGACAGCCGTGGAGCAAACTGATCAATCGACAGACCCGCATCAATAGCCGACTGAACATATTCGAGCCCATCGGCCAAGGTATAGGCCAGTTCCTGAACACAAGTCGCACCTGCCTCCTGCATGTGATAGCCTGAGATCGAAATCGGGTTGAACCGGGGCATTTCCGCAGCCGCAAAGGCAATGATATCGGAAACAATCCGCATGGATGGTTGCGGCGGATAGATGTAGGTGTTCCGTACCATAAATTCCTTCAGGATATCGTTCTGCAAAGTACCAGTCAGATCCTTGGGAGCAACTCCCTGCTCTTCAGCTGCCACAATGTACATGGCCATCACGGGCAAGACCGCACCGTTCATGGTCATCGAAACCGATATTCGATCCAGAGGGATCTGGTCGAACAGAACCTTCATGTCCTCTACAGAATCAATCGCAACGCCGGCCTTGCCGACATCTCCTTTGACGCGCGGGTGATCTGAATCGTACCCCCGATGGGTTGCCAGATCAAATGCAACCGACAGCCCCGCCTGGCCAGCAGCCAGATTCTTGCGATAGAAGGCATTCGATTCCTCCGCTGTAGAAAATCCGGCGTATTGGCGAATCGTCCAAGGCCTGCCAGCATACATGGTGGCCCGTGGACCTCGGGTATAGGGTGGCAATCCGGGCAGATTGTTCAGGGTTTCCAGACCTTCCAGGTCCGCAGCGGTATAGACCGGTTTTACCTGAATACCTTCCGGGGTAAGCCAATCGAGCTGCGCGGGATCACCGCCTTGGAGTTCCCGTGAGGCAATCTGATGCCAATCTTCCCGATGGTTCTGTACGGTCACTTGTTTGGGGCATCTACGCATCCGATGTCATCACTATATCCCAAAGATTGACATAATAACAGACGCTCATATCGTCACCGCAGGACTATTTCACGCTAGCCAGGAACGGTTGAATGGTCGACTGCGTGTGATGGGGTTGGCTTTTTTAGCCGCAATAGTCTATTATGCTGGTCATGACAGAGAATTTTGTCCCATCATCAGTTTGGCGGGGTCATTGGCTGACGCTGTTGGACTGGCAGTCGGGGGCGTTCCAATGCCGCCCGCGTGACCGCTGACTGGGCTGGCACCGCTCTGTGCCGTGCCGTCGGCTCCACCTGATCGGCAACCACACGCGGTTCCTGATGCTGCCGGGGTCGAGATGCTCATGGCATCGTAGAGCGCGGCCATGTCGGTGTCTGGAGCGGCGGTCTTGCGCTGGTGCAGGGTGCGCCGGTCGTCGCATTCGGAGGTAGTGGTGCGAATCAGGGTGCCCAGCGTATCGCGAACGGTCTGCCAGCGATCATGGCAGCCACCGGCCTTGAGCCTGGTGCGCAGCACGCAGACCGCCTGGTAGGCCAGCACTGAGAGGAACCAGTGGCGCTCGACTTGCTGGTGGCAGGCGGGGCGCAGTCCCCACGCCGACTGGAGGCAGCGGAAAACCGCCTTGACCTCGGTCCAGGTCAGGTCGGTCCACCACCTTCCGCTCGGCGTCCCAGTCGGGGATGTTGCTGCGCAGGCAGTACCCGCCGTGATGCGTGGCCAGGCTGCCCTCGACCGGCTCGTAGTGCTAGCAGACGCTGGTGGCCCGGGCACCGTCCGGATCGACCTCGACTTCGCCCCGGAAGTGGCGGACGACGCGGGCATTGGTCTTCTGTAGGCGTTCGATGACCGCGAGCTTGCGGGCGGCCCGGGGCTTCGCCAACTGGGCGTTGATGTGAGCCAGTCCTGCCTCGAAGCGCTGGCAGCACTCCGACTCGCCCTGCCGTCCCAGCAGGATCCGGGCAAGGCGCTGCGCCTCGGCCTCGACATCGGAATCCAAGGGGCCGGAGAACCGGGATTCCTGCGCGCCCATGAACTACCCGACCCGCGGACAGAGCGGCTTCCCGTGCGGCCGCCCGATCCGAACCGGAAATTCACCTCCCGCAGCTTGACGGTTGTTAAACTTGGGCTAGGTATTCGGATCCCGACCGCGTGATTGCACACTATCTCCGCTGGCGCGAAATCTCCAGTATCGTTATTTGATCCGACTTATCCTTTTTGGCGGATTCAATTGGAAAATCTGCGAGGTTGGGAAGGACGCTAGCGATATAAGCCAAACAAGCACCAAAAAAGCGGCATAATTGGGGCATATAGGCGGCAGCACCTACGCTGCAAAGGAATGATCTTCCTCACGGATCCACGCCGATCGTGGACAGTCATGCTGTCAGTTCGAGACCATTCAGGGGAGTGGATAGGGGGAGACCGGCCCCGCTGGCAACAACCTCCGGCACAGCGAGTGTGATCGCGGACCATCGAGTCGAAATCACGGAAACCAGGCGAGAACCCTTTTATTTTTTTGGGTAGAGTCCGAGCCAGTGCATCCCGCTCTCTTTCGAACTCTTGTACAAACTGTGGGGGCAGCGAGGTTCGTCCCCGACCCTTTAGCGGAGTCTACGGTGCTACCAACGCAGTTTCAGAGATTTTATTGGACATGGCAACCCTGAGCATTTCCCTGCCCAGTGCACTGAAGGACTGGGTTGAGGGGCAGACCGAAACCGGGCGTTATGACAACACCGATGAGTATGTGCGCGACCTGATCCGTCATGATCAGGCCCGGGCCAGGAAGATCGAGACCATGCAGAAGCGGGTTGACGAAGCCTTCGCCAGCGGTGTCGGTCGGCAGAGTCTGGACGAGATCTGGAAAACGGCATCGCGACCAGCGTTACGTGGCGATTGAGTTTTCTCGTGCAGCCGAGAACGATCTACTCGATATCTTCCGTTATGGCATCAAGCATTATGGGTTGGCCCGGGCGGAACGCTACAAGCGCGAGCTGGACAAGAGCTTGCGTCTCTTGTCCGACCATCCCCGCATGGTCCGGTTGCGATACGAGATCACCCTCCGGTCCGCATCGTCCCGACACAACGGCACCTGATTGTCTACACGCCACTGGACGATGACGAGACCGTGTTCGTGTTGCGGGTCCGCCATCATCGCGAAAACTGGGTAGAACAACCCCAACCGTCGGATAGTCGCTAGACGGACATTCCGATTTTAATGGGTACTCTCCGTATAAAGCGAAATGTTCCTTGATGCCGGATGATGGCGGTCGCCAGGTTGGTGATCGCGGAGAGGTTGCGGGTGGTGTGTCCGATCGAGACCCGGCACCGGTCTTCGCCATCGGTGAAGTCCTGGACGTAGTGCAGCCTCGTCTCGATGCTCCCGTGGTGGTGGACCAAGCATTGAGGTCCCGGCATCGGCCCGCTCTGCCGCCAGCGAGGTATTGCAGACCCCGTCCCACTGCGGGCCACTGGCGTCGACCACGGTGCAGCGCCGGGACTCGACCCGCCCATGCCCCTTGTCGAGGGTCTGGTGGACGGTTGCCGACGCCTCCCAGTCGATCGCCCGGAGGTCTTCCCGCAGGGTTTCCTGGTTCTCCTTGACCGCGGTCATCCCATAGTCCGCCCCGCACTTCTAGGCCCGCGGGCAAGCCGTCTCCCCTTGGGTATGCAGGGTAGCCAGGGTGATGATCCGATCCCGCAGGTCCAGTTCCTGCAGCAGGGCCCGCACGGCCGTGATCTCGTGGGTGCCGTTCGCGACTTCGGCCGATCCCAGAGCGATGCAGGTACTGTGCTCGAAAGCCGAGACCAGGATGAATGGGCTCCGGTCATGCTGCCGCGCCCGGATGGTCTGGTCGTCCTGCGCCATCGGAGCCCGCGGACCAGTTCCCGCTGCCCCGATGTCCAGCCGATCCAGCGGTCCCGGACGCCCACCCGGAATGCGCTCGCCGACCAGCGCCAGCCACCGCTCGTCGCAGACCGCCACATGACGAATCGCACGACGGTAGAAGCGCCGGAATGAGAGATCATGATGCGCTGCTATCAACCGGTCCCAGCGCCTCTGTTCCCGCGTGTCGCGGATCAGACGCCCCCGAACCGAAAAAAACATCGAAGGAAAAAGGGTTGCCCCCTCAAGTCAACTATGATCCGCGAAGTGCGACTTTTGCGGAGCCTTGCCCGGATGTGGTCGTTGGCAATGAGGTAGCAGAACTGTTGGGTGTTGATGGTCGTCTCGAATATGCCGTCAGAGTCTTCGTCACCGGAGCAGAATGGTAGCTTGATTTGATATGTAAGCTGCCAACAACCGGCATGCAATCTGCTACAATGAACCAGTTGGGCATTGTGATAGGAAATGTGCGTTGGGAGGGAATACGCCTCTCTGCCTGTAGAGTGGATTGCTTCCACGGATCACGGACCCGAATCCTGTCCCGACCAACTATCTCAATACATCAAATGACCTATCAGCATATTAAGTTACCGGAGTCTGGCACCAAGATTTCGATTGTCGATGGCAAGCTTGTTATACCGGATCATCCCATTCTTGGCTTTGTCGAGGGAGATGGGATTGGACCCGATATCACCGCCGCCTCGTTACGGGTCTGGGATGCAGCAGTCGAAAAAGCCTATGGTAGCAAGCGACGGGTTTCCTGGTGTGAACTATATCTTGGGGAAAAGGCCGCCGGGCTCTATGGCAGTGACTATTTTCCTGCGGAAACCCTGGATGCCATCCGCGAACTGAAAGTCGCGATCAAGGGTCCTTTGACAACTCCTGTCGGCGGCGGCTTCCGATCCCTGAATGTGTCGCTGCGACAGGAGATGGATCTTTTCGCCTGCATTCGCCCCTTGCGATACTATCCGGGCGTACCTTCCCCCCTGCGTCATCCGGAAGAGGTCGACGTGGTGATTTTTCGCGAAAACACTGAAGATGTCTACTGTGGCATTGAGTACGCCAGCGGCACGCCGGAAAATGAAAAGCTGGCACGGTTCCTGCGCGATGAAATGGGAGCCGAATTTTTCGAAGGGGCGGCTTTGGGCATCAAACCGATCAGCCCATTCGGCTCACGGCGACTCATTCGCAAGGCCATCCAGTATGCCATTGACCACCAGCGTGCCAGTGTGACTCTGGTGCACAAGGGCAACATCATGAAATTTACCGAAGGCGGTTTCCGAAACTGGGGATATGCGCTCGCCAAGGAAGAATTTCATGATCACATCGTAACCGAGGAAGAACTCTGGGAAGAACATAATGGGATCGCTCCTGCCGGGAAAATCATCCTCAAGGATCGAATTGCCGACATTACATTCCAGTTGCTGCAGACACGGCCTGCTGAATTTGATGTACTGGCCACCATGAACCTCAATGGAGACTATCTGTCTGATGCGGTGGCTGCCGAAGTGGGAGGCATCGGGATTGCTCCCGGAGCCAATATCTCAGATGAGGTTGCAGTGTTCGAAGCCACCCATGGCACCGCACCAAAATATGCCAATCAAGATAAGGTCAACCCTTCCTCGCTGATGTTTTCCGGAGTGATGATGTTCGAGCATATGGGTTGGCAGGAAGCCGCCGACCTGGTTCATAAGGCCTTCGTCAAGGTGCTGGCCGAAAAGACCGTGACCTATGACTTTGCCCGACTGATGACCGGAGCCCATGAAGTGTCGACCAGTGGCTTTGCAGATGCACTGATCGCAAAGATGTCATAACGTCGGACAGTCGTGAGTGTCTGCTTCTGAACCAGCACACCATATCAATGCCCCGGTCACGGAAGGAACCGCCGAATACCCCAGTACCCGAGTGGGGTCAAAATTGTGGTGGCAAGGGGTCGTTCTCGAACCTTCATGACACCCTCATACTCCTGATTCCATGTCCAGAACCAAACTCCTGCTACTGGCCGTAATCGTCGCCATCATCGGCGGTTTTTTCCTGTTTGGTCCAAAACATTTCCTCACCCTGGAATACATCCAGTCCCAGTTGGACACCATTCGGGGCTATCACGAGTTGTACCCGTTCGGTTCAGTGCTGGCTTTTATTGCCATTTATATCGGAGTCACCGCATCCATGTTGCCCGGGGCACTGGTGTTGACCCTGTTGGGGGGAGCGATCTTTGGGTTTGCCCTGGGCACCCTGTCGGCGCTCATTGCCGCCACCATCGGTGCTACCATTGCGTTCCTGTTGGCTCGCTATCTGTTTCGCGACCTGGTCGAAAACCGAATGGGAGAGCGCTTGAGTGCCATCCAGGAAAATTTCCGCAAGGAAGGGGCATTGTATCTTTTTTCCATGCGACTGGTTCCGGTCTTTCCCTTCTTTGTCATTAACCTGTTGATGGGCCTGACCCCGATCCGCGTCTCCACTTTTGCGATCGCGTCGTTCATTGGCATGGCTCCCGGCAGTATGGTCTTTGTCAATGCCGGAGCCCAACTGGGGCAACTGCAATCCCTGCAAGGACTGTTGTCACCGACGATGATTGTCTCTTTTCTGCTGCTGGCCCTCTTCCCTTATGTGGCCAAATTCCTGTTAAAACGGATCCGAAGCGCGAACAGTATATCCGTCACTCCGGGGCATTCCGATGAGTAAATTTGATGCCAACCTGGTCGTAATCGGTGCGGGTAGTGCCGGTCTGGTCAGCGCCTATATTGCTTCGGCGATTCGGGCCAAAGTCATTTTGATCGAAAAGTCGCGGATGGGAGGTGACTGCCTGAACACCGGCTGCGTGCCTTCGAAGTCACTGATCGCTTCCACCAAACTGCTGCACCACATCCGTCATGCGGATCAATGGGGGATTCATACGGCCCATGCCGATTTTGACTTTGCAGACATCATGGCCCGTGTGCGATCAGTCATTTCGGCGATCGAGCCCCATGACTCAGTGGAGCGGTATACCCGTCTTGGGGTCGAAGTGATCGAGGGAGAAGCGGTCGTGCGCTCCCCTACAGAAGTCGAGGTGGACGGTCGTCTGATCCGCACGCGAAACATTATCCTCGCCACGGGCGCAGAACCATTCGTCCCACCGATACCCGGCCTGGACCAAGTCGATTACCTGACTTCCGACAACCTCTGGGAATTGGAACAACTCCCCGAAAAACTGGTGGTCCTGGGTGGTGGCCCCATTGGATGTGAACTGGCCCAATGCTTTGCCCGCCTAGGCAGCGCAGTGACCGTTGTCGAGATGTTGCCGCAGATCCTGATCCGAGAAGATCATGAGGTCTCAACGTTCGTGGCAGAACGTTTCCGGTCCGAGGGGATTCGCCTGCTCACGGGTCACAAGGCGACCGGTATCACCATGGATGGCACAGAACCGGTGATCCACTGTGAGTGCGACGGGGAAACTCTCCCGATCCCTTTCGATCGAATTCTCGTGGCGGTGGGACGGGCACCTCGGTCTTTGGGGGCAGGTTTTGATGCGGTCTCCATCCCCCTGACCGAACGCAAGACCATCGAAACCAATGAATACCTGCAGGCCGGATATCCGTGTATCTATGCTTGTGGCGATGTAGTAGGGCCCTACCAATTTACCCATGTTGCTTCCCATCAGGCCTGGTATGCCACCGTCAATGCCCTGTTTCGACCATTCTGGAAATTCCGGGTGGACTATCGGGTCATTCCCTGGTCCACCTACACCGATCCAGAAGTGGCGCGAGTGGGCCTCAATGAGCAGGATGCCATGGAAAAAAACATCCCCTACGAAGTGACCCAATATGATTTAGCCCACCTCGACCGGGCCTTGGCAGAAGGCCATGCCGAGGGCTTTGTCAAGGTACTCACGGTTCCTGGTAAAGACCGGATTCTCGGTGTCACGATTGTTGGCAGCCATGCCGGAGACATGATTGCCGAATTTGTCCTTGCCATGAAACAGAATATCGGACTAAATGCGCTACTGGGTACTATCCATGCCTACCCTACCTGGATGGAAGCAAACAAACTTGTAGCCGGTAACTGGAAAAAAGCCCATGCACCCTCATGGGTGCTGGCCTTGCTGGAGAAATTCCATCATTGGCGACGCGGATGATACGACGGAATACCGACGCCTTCCGCATCACTCAATTGAATCGAACCAGTGTGCGGCCCACATTGCGACCTTCCAGGTAACTGGCAAAAATTTGCGGCAATTCATCAAACCCTACTTCCCGGGTCACGATCCGGTCGAGATGACGGGGTTTCATGTCACCACCCAACCGTTCCCAGAGTTCGTTTCGAACCGAACTGGGCATCTCAATCGAGTTAATGCCAAGCAGGGACACGCCCCGCAGGATAAACGGCATGACGGTGGTGTCGAGCCGAATATCATCTACTAAGCCAATGCTGGCAATATTGCCCCAGGGTTTGACGGTACGGGTCAACCAAGCCAAGGTTTGCCCCCCTGCGTTGTCTACCGCCCCACCCCATCGAGCACTTTCCAGTGGGCGTTGTCCCATTTCTTCGTGATGCCGGTCAATGAACTCCATGGCCCCCAATGCACGAAGGTATGTATATTGCTCTTTTTTTCCGGTAAAAGCCGCCACCGGATAGCCGCGGGATGCCAACAGGTCGATCGCGATGCTGCCGACTCCACCAGTGGCCCCCGTCACCACCACGACTCCGTGGTCCGGCGTTTGACCATTCTGCTCCATGCGCATGACCGCCATTGCTGCCGTGAAGCCAGCGGTGCCCAGTGCCATGCAATCCTTCATGGAGAGACCCTTTGGTACGGGCACCACGCAGTTGGCACAGACTCTGGCGACTTCCGCATATCCCCCATCAGCAGTTTCTGACAAGCCGCAACCAGCTACCAGAACCTCATCCCCTGCGTGGAAACGATCATCTGCGGAATGTTCCACAATCCCAGCAAGATCAATCCCTCCGTTCAGGGGATAGCGCCTGAGTATTTTGCCTTTTCCCGTTGCCGCGAGGACGTCCTTGAAGTTAACGCCAGACCATTGGACCCGAATGACCACCTCCCCAGACGTCAGTTCCTCTACGGTCATATCCCGATAACCCGCAATGATTTTCTTATCTTCGGTCTGGTCGATGCGATAGGCGCGGAAAGAAGTCATGATACAAAACTCGGTTGGTTTCAAAGGGCACGGGAAAAAAGATCAAGGCCAATGGCGATAGTCATCAGATAGAGGCATAACGCAGCCAACAATCCAGCCAGCACGTCATCCATCATGATACCAAAGCCTCCCTGGAGATGTTGGTCAATCCAACGTATAGGCCAAGGCTTCAGGATATCAAATAGCCGAAACAGGACAAAACCCACCAACACATGCTCCCAGGTCATCGGCACAAACCACATGGTCACCATGAACCCGGCCATTTCATCCCAGACAATCGCCTGATGATCGGGAGTACCTAACCGCCGGGCCGTCTCCCCACAAATCGGCACTCCCAAAATCACAACGCCTACCGTCAGGAGTCCGTAAATTTCTGGCCCGGCCAGAGCGGCCCACGCGGCCAAGGGGACCGCTACTACCGTCCCAAACGTTCCCGGGGCTTTCGGCAACAACCCGCTGCCGAATCCCATTCCCAGAAACGGAACCACGCCGGAGAACAGGTCAGTTCGAGTCGCCGGTTTATTGGCGGACACCCTTGGCAACCTTATCCAGAACCCCATTGACGTATCGGTATCCATGTTCGGAACCAAAGGTTTTCGCCAACTCGATGGCTTCGTCAATCACTACACGGGTGGGGATGGTTTTGTCAAAACACAATTCGTAGGTACCCAAGCGCAAGATCGCTTCTTCCACCGGATCCACGCGGTCCAGCGAGCGGTCCAGATGGGGGGCTATCACATGATCGATCTCTTTGCAGCATCGGGTGATTTCTGCGACCAGCATCAGAAAATACTCCCGGTACTTACCGGCAAGGCCATCATGGTCAATGAAGCTCGGCAGGATCTGGGCTGCATCCTGCCCAGTGATCTGCCATTGATACAGTGCCTGCACGACACATCTTCGCGCCAGATGGCGTCCGATCTTGGCCACGAGGATAAACCTCAAGCACGCAACTTGCGAGTCAGGCTGACCATTTCCATGGCCGCCAACGCTGCTTCCGTGCCCTTGTTTCCTGCCTTGGCTCCGGCTCTTTCTACCGCTTGCTCAATGGTCTCCGTGGTCAGCACCCCCAGGATCACCGGCACTTTTGCTTCGGCGTTAATCCGGGCAATGCCAGCGCAACATTCCCCCGCCACATACTCAAAATGAGGTGTTGCCCCCCGGATCACCGCACCCAGTGCCACCACCGCATCATAGCGACCAAGGTCCACAACCCGCCGTACGGCATAAGGCATTTCGAACGCCCCCGGCACCCAAATCAGTGCGATATCCTCTTCGGCGACCCCATGCCGCAGCCAGGCATCGCGGGCGCCTGCGACCAGACGCTCGGTGACAAAGGCATTGAATCGGCTTGCCACGATCGCATACTGACCGGTACCGGTGACAAAATCTCCGTTTATTTCATGCATGGGACGATTTCCAGGAATCAAGGGCTGGGCGATCCGGTAGATATTCTACAACTTCCAGATCAAAACCGGACAACCCGAATGTGCGCCATTCCCTTCCCAAGGAAAGTACCCGGTGCAGTCCCAGATCGGCAAGAATCTGGCTGCCGGCACCGATCATTCGGAGGTCTTCGGGAACATGTCGGTGGGTCTCCTCCAGAGGGCGGCGGCTTTCGGGGCTTCGCGGGGTTCGCATGCGGATTCGGGAGGCTAACTCATCGACTCCTTCAGAGTACGCTAACAGGATCAGCACGCCAGAGCCATGGTCCACGATCGCCTCTAACACCGAGCGGACGCCCCAGGACCGAGGCGGCATGCTGGCTTCCAGCACCGTATCCAGCAATCCGCGGTGCACCTGGATCCGTACCGGCACAGGCTGCTTCGGGTCGACCGGGCCATGGATTAATGCCAGATGAGTACCGCCTTCAGCCATGTCATGATACACCAATGCCTCAAATGGCCCCTGTTCCAGTTCCAGGGATTCGGAACGAACGCGTGACAAGGTGGGGTCATAACGAAGCCGAAACTTGATCAAATCGGCGATGGTTCCTACCTTGAGACCGTGTTCCCTGGCAAACTCCAACAAATCCGGCAACCGGGCCATGGTGCCATCCTTTCGCAGGATTTCACAGATCACGCTGGCCGGCTCAAAGCCGCTCAAGCGTGCCAGATCCACACCGGCTTCCGTATGTCCTGCCCGTGTCAGCACTCCTCCCGGTTGCGCCTTGACCGGAAAGATATGACCCGGTGTCACCAAATCCTCGGGACGGGCATTGCGTTTGACTGCCGCACGCACTGTGATCGCCCGGTCCTGAGCGGAAATCCCGGTAGTGACGCCCTCGGCAGCTTCAATGGAAACAGTGAAATTGGTCGAAAAACGAGCATTGTTCCGACTCACCATCAAGGCCAGGTCCAATTGTCGACAACGCTCTTCGGTTAACGTCAGGCAGATCAACCCCCGGGCATGGGAGGCCATGAAGTTGATATGATCCGCAGTCACGCACTCCGCTGCCATCAACAGGTCTCCTTCATTTTCCCGATCCTCTTCATCCACAAGGACCACCATTTTTCCCTGACGGAAATCCGCCAGAACTTCTTCAATCGGATGGATCATCAGTGCCGTCATCGCTCAATCGGTACTGTCCTTCTGAGATTGCAACAAACGTTCCAGGTAACGCGCCAGCAGGTCTACTTCGATATGAACCCGGTCGCCAGATACCCGTTGTCCCAGATTTGTTATGGACATTGTATGCGGCACCAGCGTCAGTTCAAAAACTGTCTCTTCTTGCTCGTCATAAACCCGGTTAGTGGTCAGGCTGATTCCATCCACGGCGACCGAACCCTTGATCGCCAAGTACCGTCCCAGTGTCTCCGGCACCCGAATTCTCATCCAAGTCGAATGCGCTCCCACAAGCACGGTCTCGACCAAGCCGGTACCATCCACATGGCCAGAAATCAAATGTCCTCCCAGAGGCTTCGACAGGGTCAGGGCCGTTTCCAGGTTGACGGGATCATTGACTTTCCAGCTTCCCACCAGGCACTTGCTCAGCGTTTCATCGGAAATATCGAAGCATCCGATCCCATCACGAATTTCAGTTACAGTCAGACAAACGCCGTTGACCGCAATACTATCCCCGGGATGAATAAGACCAGTTTCCATTGTACCCAAATGCACCCACAGTTGCCGCCCCTCCGCTATGGATTGGACGCAGGTAATGTGGCCCTGAGCCTCAATGATCCCGGTAAACATGAGCCTCAGGTGTTTTCTGGCCCCACCGCAAGAATCAGGCGGACATCGCGGCCAATTCGGCGAATATCCTGAAAGGTGAGGCGCAATCGACTCGTCAGGCTTTCGAGACCGGGAATCTGGAACATACTTTTCGCATGGCATCCCAACAAGTCTGGCGCCATGTAAATCACCAGTTCATCGACCAATCCCTGCGCTAACATGGCACCGCCCAATCGGGGCCCGGCTTCCAGCATCACTTCATTGATCTCACGCCTTCCCAACTCCCGTAGGGCTTCTTGAAGGTCCATGCTATCGCCCTGCATCGGGCAAGCATGCACCTCAACGTTTTCATGCGGATAGGAGCTGGCATCCTGCATCATCCCCGGAGCAGTCAGGATCAGCACCCTTCCCGGCCCTGACAAAATGGCCGCATCCAGTGGGGTACTCAGTCGACTGTCCATGATCACGCGCAAGGGGTGGCGTTTGAGCCCCTCAATTCGTGCGGTCATCCTCGGATTGTCCCGGAGCACCGTACCAATGCCGGTAATAATCGCTGCACTGGAAGCGCGCAGGCGATGGGCGTCACGGCGGGCATCCTGGCTAGTGATCCATTGGCTTTCCCCATTCTTCATCGCCGACATGCCATCAAGGCTGGCGGCGACCTTCAAGGTCACCCAGGGAATCCCCTGCGTCATTCTGCGGACAAATCCCCGATTGAGCCGGAGTGCCTGTTGATGGTTCGGACCCGTCTGCACCAGAATTCCCGCCTGCCGCAAGGCGGAAATGCCCGTTCCGTTCACACGGG
This sequence comes from Candidatus Poriferihabitaceae bacterium, assembly GCA_965221795.1. Taxonomy (GTDB): domain Bacteria; phylum Pseudomonadota; class Gammaproteobacteria; order Arenicellales; family Poriferihabitantaceae; genus VYFG01. Next base: position 3,176,462 of record OZ244914.1, on the reverse strand, counting down.
GATTGGGATCAGCCATGGCGCAAACGACCCGACGGATCCCGGATTGAATAATTGCATCCGTGCAAGGGGGGGTACGTCCATGAATACTGCAAGGCTCCAGGTTGACATACAATGTCCCTCCTTGGGCACGCTTTCCTGCCTGCCGGAGGGCATGGACTTCAGCATGAGCCTCTCCCGCAAACTGATGCCACCCTTCCCCGACCACCATCCCATCCTTTGTGATCACACAGCCCACTCGGGGATTGGGGTGAGAGGTAAAACACCCGTTTTGGGCTAACCTCAAGGCCCGTCCCATAAACTGATGATCCTCTCCAGCCTGATCTTCACTGAAGGATGAAATTCCTGGTTGTGGGGACAAAGGAGAAATCATCGTCTGCGCCCATTCATGGATACCGGGAAAGGCCGCCATGGCTTGGTTTCCGGTCAGTCTCGGGTGCCGGCAAAGAGGGAGAGCTGGAACTTGTTTTGGCTGCTTTCAATCAAGTCTTCACGCAGACGCTCCACTTCATCGCTAAATGCTTCCAAATCCTGGAAATTCCGGTACACGGATGCGAAACGCACATAAGCCACTTCATCCAGCTCTTTCAGTTCTTCCATGACTTGATGCCCAATCTGCTGGGACGGGATTTCACGCTCCCCACTTCGGGTCAGCCGTCTCGTCAATCGATTGATGAGTGCGGTAATGGCTTCGTTGCCAAGCGGACGCTTCTCCAGCGCACGCGTGATGCCTCGACGCAGCTTGTCCTCCTCAAACCGTTCCCGACGTCCATCTGCTTTGATCACCCTGGGCAACTGCAATACGACCTGCTCCTGAGTAGTAAATCGCTCATTGCAAGCCTGACATTCCCGGCGTCGGCGAACCGTATCCCCATGGTCTGCCAGACGGGAGTCGACAACCCGGGTATCTTCAGTGGAACAGTAGGGACAACGCATGGCTGGGTGTCCAGGACATCACGTACCGGAATCCGCCTCTGCTCCCTCCTTGACTACCGGCATCAGATCTTCCCGAGTGATACCCAGTGCCAGAACCGTAGGGCTCGCGACAAAGATGGAAGAATAGGTCCCCACCAACACTCCGACGAACAAGGCCACCGCAAACCCATGAATAACCTCACCACCCAAAAACAATAGGGACAGGACCACAAACAAGGTGGTCAGTGAAGTCAACAAAGTACGCGGAAGGGTTTCGTTGACCGACTGGTTGATGACCGACACTGGCTCGGACTTTCGCAACTTGCGGAAGTTTTCCCGGACGCGGTCAAACACAACAATGGTATCATTCAGCGAATAGCCAATCACGGCCAGTATGGCAGCCAGTACCGCCAGGGAGAAGTCAAACTGGAACAGGGCAAAGACCCCGGTGGTAATCAATACATCATGGACCAGCGCCACCACCGACCCCAGGGCAAACCGCCACTCAAACCGGAAGGTGACATAAATCAGGATGCCCACCAACGCATAGAGCATCGCCAGTCCGCCTTTTTCTTTCAGTTCATCGCCAACCTGGGGACCGACAAATTCTACCCGGCGCATCTGCACGACACATTCCTGCTCCACGCCGCTGACACTGCAGAGTTGACTCCCGGCACCTGCCTGCTCCACCAGCGACTCCCCGGTCGGCTTGCGTAAGGACTGCATCACCGCAGTACTCAGTTCCGCTGCTTTGAACTGTTCCCGTTCGACTGTCACCGGCAGGCGGATCAAGACATCCCTTGAGGTACCAAAGTGCTGCACCACCGCATCGTCGAATCCCCCGCTCGCCAGGGCAGAACGGACGTTCTGGATTTCCACCGCATCGTTATAGCCTACCTCTACCAAAGTGCCGCCAGTGAAGTCGATTCCAAAATTCAATCCCCTGATCGCGATGGCCCCAATACTGATCACAATCGCCACTATGGAACACACCAACGCCAACCGACGCTGGCCCAGAAAGTTGATATTGGTTTTTTTGACGAGTTGAAATTTCATGATCGGGATCCAGGCATCGTCACTAGATCATCAGCTCCTTGACATTCTTGCCGCCGTAATACCAATTCACCAGCACCCGGGTCAGCAGGATGGCCGTGAACATGGAGGTCAGGATGCCGATGCTCAACGTGACCGCAAATCCCTTGATCGGACCAGTCCCGAAATTGAACAGGACCAGTGCCGCGATCAGGGTGGTAACATTGGCATCCAGAATCGTGGACAGCGCCTTGTCATAACCGAGGTGAATGCTCGCTTGAGGGGAATTGCCATTCCGGATCTCTTCACGGATCCGTTCAAAGATCAATACGTTGGCATCCACCGCCATGCCCACCGTCAGTACGATTCCCGCCACTCCGGGCAATGTCAGCGTGGCCTGAAAGAACGAAAGGACAGCTACAATCAGGATCAGGTTCGTGGTCAGGGCGATGTTCGCAGCCACGCCGAAGAGACGGTAATAGACCAGCATGAAGACCAGTACTACTGCCAGCCCTACCACTACCGACCGAAATCCCTGGTTAATATTGGCTCTTCCCAGACTAGGCCCGACCGTACGCTCTTCAATAATTTCTACCGGTGCCGCCAGAGAACCGGAACGAAGCATCAGTGCCAGGTCCCGTGCTTCATCGACACTGTCAATCCCTTCAATCTGAAAGCGTTTGCCGAGCTGATCGCGAATCACCGGTGCGGTGATGACCTCTTCCAGCTTGCGACTGATACGTTTCGGTTGTCCATTTTCGTCCAATACCAGATTGCCATCCACATCCCGCTCTGTTTCGGAGATATTTTCAACATATACCACGGCCATACGGTTGCCAATGTTGTCACCGGTAATCCGGCTGTTTTTCCGGGCTCCCTCGGCGTCCAGGGTAATGCTGACGATGGGGGAGCCGGATTGGGTATCAATGCTGGCCGCCGCATCGACAATATTATCGCCAGAATAGATGATGCTCCGCTTCAGTAAAATCCGGCGCCCGTCACGAAACTTGTACAACCGGGCGCCAGCAGGTGACTGCCCGCTCTGTTCGGCTTCTACCGTATTCTGTTCATCCACCATGCGCATTTCCAGGGTCGCGGCACGGCCCAGAATACGCTTAGCCCGTTCCGTATCCTGGACACCGGGTAACTGGATCACGATTCGGTTGTCGCCCTGTTGTTGCACAACGGGCTCAGCCACACCCAATTGATCAATCCGATTCCGCAACGCCGTCATGTTCTGTTCCAGGGAAAAGCGGTATATTTCCTCCACCTGCGTCTCGCCGAGTGTGGCACGGAATACATCGGGACGCTCTTCATCCGCTTCCAGATCCAACTCAGGCAACTCCCTCTCGACCACTGCCATCGCTGGCGCACGGTCTCCGGGATTTCGCATGGTGACTTCGACAGAACCATCTGCCGTCACGCGCACCCCGCGATAGCGCAACTTGTCCTCGCGAAGCACCAGGCGGACATCACTTTCATATCGCTGCCGAGCGTTTTCGACTGCCGTCTCCATATCGACTTGCAGCAGAAAATGGACTCCCCCCCGAAGGTCCAGCCCAAGGTACATTGGATACGCGCCCGAGTTCAGTAGCCAATCCGGCGCTCCGGAAACCAGCGTCAGGGCGGTGCTGTACTGATCGCCAAGACGGCGGGCCATGACATCTCGCGCCACCAGTTGCTGTTCACTGGTTTCGAACCGGATCCGGATTCCACGATCATCCTGTACGACCGACAATGGTTGAATCGCCACAGAGTTCAGGACTTCCTGCACCCTTTCGAGAGCTCCTGGGTCGAGGGACAGTCCACGCACCCCCCGAATGGTCATACCGGGGTCATTGCCGAACAGATTGGGCGAGGCATAGTAGCCTCCCAATAGCAAGACCAGCACTACCAGGACATATCTCCACCAAGCGGTTTGGTTTATCATGGAAATTCCAAAATTACCCTTTGGTTTAACCGGCCCGGGCTACGAAAAGGTCCATCGAGAAAAGAAAAGAGTCCTACCAGAGTAACCGACCAAGTCCAATGGGTCGCGATGCGGCGTCCCGAAGCCTCAGGATGATTCGACATCGCTGGTCTTGTTGGACTTGGCAGGTTTGGCGGCTTTGGTTTTCTTGTTTGACTTGAAAGTCCCTTTGGGCATCATCTGTGCAACCGAAAATCGTTGCACCCGAAGCTGCAATCCATCCGCCACCTCCAACATGATGAAATTTTCATCCAGATCGGTAATCTGTCCGAGCACACCCCCTACAGTCACGACCTCGTCCCCTTTCGAGAGGTCTTCTACCATCGCCCGATGATCCTTGGATTTTTTCTGCTGGGGTCGAATCAGAAGAAAATAGAAGATCACGAACATGAGGACGAGGGGTAACAGCCCAAGCAGGCCGCCAGAACCACCCCCCGCGGACTGAGCCCATGCATCTTGAATTAATAGGTTCACGATTTTTCCCTGAAAATACAGGTTGATGTTTGAGAAATCGGCTCTTTATCTGATCACTTTCGAGCAAGCGGCGTATTATGCCACAACGTAACCGGGTGTATATGGCTGCGTTTTCCGAAAATCCCACAGTCCCCGGGCCCAAAATGGCTTCGCTGCGGTACCCGCACTCATGGCCGAACATGCCACGGCAAAAGGACCGGTACCCTTCCAGAGATTGGTTTCGCACCATACCACTCTCTTTGGTCGGTCACCGGTCGGGCCATATCGATAGACCGGGCTATTTTCCGGCTGCATTTCACGGTAGATTATGCGGGTTATCAGGCTGCCAATTTTGCCATCCGGAAAATCGATGGATGAAATCGCACAAATCATCGGCGAGATACTGGGCCATCCCATTGACCGGATCACACCGATTGCCGGAGGCCATACCTGTCAGGTATTTCGAATCCGTCATGGAACGTGCCACTGGTGCTTCAAGAGGCTCGTGCATGCACCACCCGATTTTTTCCATGCCGAACGGGATGGCATCCAGCAACTGGCAGCCAGCAAGACCGTACGGGTCCCGAATGTGATTCACCATGACCCTTCATTCATTCTGATGGAGTGGTTGCAGCCGGCATCCGAACAAGTTGCGGATGTCGAACGTCTTGGCCGACAGCTTGCCAAACTCCATGCTTGTAGCGCACCTGATTTCGGTCATTCCCGGGACAATTTTATCGGACTGACGCCGCAGGCAAATACCCGTCATTCGGACGGGTATGGCTTTTTTGCCCATTCCAGACTGCTGGACCAGGGGGAACGGGCTCTTCAGGCCCACTTGCTGGATGTGTCCGACTATGCACGCCTAGAGACCCTGGCTGCCAATCTGCCTCGCTGGATTCCTGAACAGCCGCCTTCCCTGGTGCATGGGGATTTGTGGGGTGGCAATGTACTGTTCACGACCACCGGACCGGCCTTGGTAGATCCGGCCACCCATTACGGTTGGGGAGAAACCGACCTGTCCATGACTCGCTTGTTTGGCCCCATGGATCCACGATTCTATTCCGCTTATATGGAAACTCGCCCTCTGGCCGACGGGTTTGATGACAGGGCCCCGATCTATAACCTCTACCACCTATTGAACCATTTGAACCTGTTCGGTCCGGGTTGGATACCCGCCATCCGGGAAGTGCTGGACCGGTTTACCTGACCATGCGTGATTCCGGCTTCCTGCGTGCCATCGGGATCATTCTGCTGGCCATTCTCCTGTTCGATATTCAAGGTGCAATCATCAAGTTCCTGGGCGATTCCTACTCGATTCCCCAAATTGCGACGTTCCGCAATATTTTTGGACTCATTCCATCTTTTCTGCTGGTGCACCTGACCCAGCGTCGCTTCCATGTCAGGACCAGTATTCGATTACGTCAATGGCCGCTGGCGATCATGCGAGGAGCTTCCGTTGCCGGAGCACAATATTGTTTCTATCTTTCCCTGACCCAGATGGAGTTTGCTACCGCTTCCACACTGGCATATGCGGGGCCTCTTTTCATCACCGCACTATCCGTACCGATTTTGCATCATCGGGTCGGGGCGGTACGATGGCTGGCGGTTCTCATTGGGTTTATCGGCATCATTCTCGTGACGCAACCCCAGAGCGACGTGTTTCAGCCGGTTTCCCTGTTGCCCATCTGTGCAGCTTTTGGTTATGCCCTGTCGAGTGTACTGGTCCGTTTGTTTGATGATCATACTCCCACTTCCGTAATCAACCTGCATACCAACTTCTATACACTGATTTTCACCTTCCTGCTGATGCTGCTTACCGATTCCTATATACCCATTTCCAGTTTCGGGGATTGGATGTGGATGCTGCTGATGGGGTTCGTCGGAAGTATCGCCGTTTTCTCGCTGATTACCGCCTATCGCCTTACCTTACCAAGCAACCTGTCTCCGTTTGAATACTTTGGCATTCCCTTTTCCTTCCTCATTGGTTGGCTGGTATTCGGTGAAGCCCCATTCGACCGCCTTCTTCCGGGCGTATTCCTCATCGTCGGAGGTGGCTTGCTCATCTTTTGGCGTGAAAGGCGTCTCCTGCAGTAATCCGGCATGAGAATCACTGACTCGACTGCAGGAAGACCGACAAAACTTTCGCACAATTGGAACCGACCAACCGCATTGTCGCCCAATAGGATGTCACGCAACCATTATGTGTATCGCACATGCACAAACCCCACTTCCCTACTGGAACTGACTGACCACCAGGTCAAGCTGCGATGAGCCCATCAAATTTGCCAGAAGAAAATACCAACAGTAGGAGTCGTCTCTCTGTATATCGCGTGTACCCGAATGCTCGATGCAGATCTGTCGGCGCATCGGTTGTCCAGCCATGAGATCATGCGCCGATACCATGTTTGGGAGAGATCACCCCAGGCCGTAGTCCCTGCCCCACTGCCCCCAGGGCTATTCAAAAGTCCAGACGGAGAATATCCGAGATGAAGGCCCCGGGACCAGTCCGAAGTGCAACCGTGCCGCGATCCCGGAATGAGGGCGTAGCCCGAAGGGAGGGATCGCGGCGGCGACCCAAAAAATCGCGCTGCGAGCGCTTCTTTTCGGTCCCGGATGGCAGCCATCTCGACTGCTGTCGATCCTGATCGAAGCCATCGGCCAAGGCAAGGGCGCACCCAGGACCGGGAGGCCGAGCGAAGCCGCTCCGGTGGATCACCAGAGGGCCCGGAGTGCCGGGGTCGAGGGGCGACCGCGGACCGCGTCAGGGGGGAGCCGGCCCACGGGCAAAGACCTCCGCCGGAGTGCGGTATCCCAAGACCTTCCGAGGCCGACGGTGGAGCCGGTCCTCCACTGCCCGCACCGGCGCAGGAGTCACCTGGCGGAAGTCCGTCCCTTTCGGGAAGTACTGGCGCACCAGGCCGTTGGTGTGCTCGTTCCGGCCCCGTTCCCAGGAATGGTAGGGGGTGGCGAAGTAAAAGCCCGCATCGAGCTTCTCCGCGATCTCCCGATGCCTCGCGAACTCCTTGTCGTGGTCCGCCGTGCAGGTGTGAACCCGGTCCCGGACCGGACCCAGACGCCGGGTGAGCGCCGCGGTCACGGCGGTGGCCGTCTGGCCCTCCACCCACTCCAGGAAGAGGAACTTCGAGCCCCGGTCCACCGCCGATACCAGCGCCTCCCGGTGTCTCGCGCCAATGATCGTATCCCGCTCCCAGTCTCCGATCCGGCCCTTCTCCTCGACCACTGCCGGGCGCTCCGCAAGGCCGACCCGATCGGGAATGTGACCGCGTCCGGCATGGCGGCCGCCGCGCCCGTTCGGCTTCTGGCCCCGACGGCGCAGGCACCGGTACCGGATTCCTCCCGCCTGCCGGTCGGCCCGCACCTACGGGTAGATCCACTCCTGGCCCGCCATCCCTTCCCCCGGCAGCCGAACCCAGCCAGCGATCGGTTCCGGGCTCCATCCTTCCTGCAACCGTTCTTCCGCGGCCGCCCAGCGCTCCGGTGTCATCTTCCGGGGCACCGCCGACACTTCCTGACGGCGGGCCGTGGCCTGGAGGTCGGCCGGTTGGTGCCGGTAGCCGCGCTGGCCACGGTTGCGCGAGGTCTCCCGCGAGATCGTCGCGGGATCCCGTCCGAGATCGCGGGCGATCTCCCGTTTCGACCACCCCCGATGCAAAAGGGCGTGAATCTGGCATCGTTCGGCAGGGGTCAGGTGATGGTAGCCTACGGGCATGGCAATCCTCCGTTGGTGATCAACCGAGATGGTTGACCATCCTCTGGCCCACCGCAAGCTTTTCACCTCACCAGCTAGCGGCTTAAGGGGTGTTGCACTTCACACTGGAAAAGGGGACATGAAAGCTGATATAATGCTGGGTAGTTTTTTTAAGGCCCCTTCTACTCAGACAGAAAAGTAGTAGAAGTAAAGACAGTCACGCAGCCTGGAGGATCCATCATGATACGCTTTACCCCCCCCCCCCCCTCTCTTTCTCAGGGCTTTCGCCGCCATCCTGCTGAGCACGGCCCTTGCCCTGCCCGCATCGGCACAGTATGAGAGCCTTATCCCGAACTCGGACCGAAATTCACGGGTTCTGCAGCCCGCCCCCGTTCACGTCAGCAGTCTGACAAGCCACCTGACCGGGCCCGCCCCCACCGTTCAAAACCGGATCTGGCACGGCTTGGTCCGGGACCTGCAGATCGAGGTCCTGCCCGCTCCTGCGGGCTCGACGACGACCTTCGGCGTGGGCTCTGGCTTTAAGTGCGCCCACAGTCCGGGCTCGGGGCAACCGGTCGAGTTCCACAATGCCACCGGCACCTATTCCCGCGGCGGGCCCATCGCCATCGCCTGCCCTACCTGGAAGGCCAGAAAATGCTCGCGGAGAGTTACTTTCATGGGAAGAACTTTCACCGCTAATCGCGGGTACCCGGCATGCACGGGAGATACGACGCCCCTGACTGGCGAGTACGATGGGAACACCCCGCAGCAGCAGGCTGGGGATATTCCCAGCACGTACACCCCTGGCACCCCTGGCACCCCTGGCACGTACACCGCCGGCTCCACTCCCACCCCGATCGCCAAGACCCCGAGCAACGGCATCTTCCGGGTGCGGATCTGGGGCAATGTTTGCATTAGGGGCGGCGATTCATGTAGATCATTCAAGGATGGCGCAGGCCGCAACCTGATTCAAAACCCCGAGGTTGTACATTTAGTTGGCTATGGGGCCACCTTTCGGCACGCCTACAATTGCGGCCCGGAGCGCTGGCCCAGTGAGGCCTGGCGGCAAAGAGGAGGTCGTAGTTATGCCGAATATTGCGACGTCACGGTCGATGTGCGCTAGTGACTTGCGTCACGCATTCAAGGGTTGCCTCTTTCTGCAATTTTCAGACCGGGCCCCGTCCCTGGGCATTCCAGGCGAGACACCGCCGGTTTTGAATGCAGGCTTCATGCCGGTTAGTTCCTGGCTGCCTTCAAGCTTGAAGGCAGCTGAACGACTAGCGTGTCAGAGATTCTCAAAGAGGGCAGGCTGACGATCAACAACGTCCCGGACAATATTGGGGCTTGCACATCATTGCTTGACACCAGCTAGCCCTCCCCACAATAGGGATCGGCAGGGTCAATCAACCTCTGTATCGCCCCCACCTTTTGCGTCCTTTGCACTGATGGAACTGGAATAACGATGAAGCCGACGATTCTCGTTGACCAGAGAAGGCGCGTCTGTCTGCAACAATTGGCGTAATACCTCTTCCCAAATGTCTTCCGAGAGGTGCGGGTTGAGTCGGGGGAATGCCCTGCGCAATCGTCCTGTCAGCAAGGCCTCGTCATAGCAGGTTCGTTCCTCGGATGCGCTGTCAGGGTCAATGCTTGATCCGTGTGCGATGGTAAAGCCGAATTCACCCAGCAACTCAAGCGCAGCATTCGCAACATCAGATTCGTTGATAGCTTCATGCTGGCGGATCCAGCAGATTTGCAACGAGACGAATGACCAAGTCCTCCCGGACGGCATACTTGCAGCAATCAACAGGGTGAGAGCGGTCAGTGCTGGCGGGTTGATATGATGCGTCACTCTCTCCGGTTCCAGGGCCACAAGAAACAGGCGTGAACCGATGCGCTTGTTGCCATCAGTGAACGGATGATCCTTGATTAGGGAATAGAGAAGATGCGCCGCTTTTGTTTCCGGGTTGGGTAAAGCGGTTCGCCAAACATGGTTGGTTCAATATTGCCGAGAATGGCTTCCAGAGCATCTCCCCGGCCATTGCCGAAGAGCGAGCATCCCTCACCCTTCAAGGTCCTGCCTGAATCTTGCAATTACGTCGAGTGTCCGGCAGTCATTCAATGCCTGGTTGCGAGGGTTCCCTCTTCTGGCTGGATACTCCCACTGGTCTTCGTCATAGCTTCTGAGCAAGTGCCATGTGGCGGCATATCCAGTGATGATATCCAATACGGTTTGCCCGGAATCGTCTACCAGTTTCGAATTCTGAAGAATCCGGGAACGCCGGTCAAGTGTTTCATGTGCCCTGCGCAAGCCGCGCTCTTCCAGTCTTTCCGTGTTCGCAGTGAATCCCCGTGCCAAGTGCTCTATTAGCCTGAAGCCCCCCATTTCTTGCTAGTTTTCGATTCAACTGCTTGATTCGTTGGGGGATAATACGTCCTGGCATTTTTATATGCTCCCCTGTATATCGATACAGTCCCGAACCGGAATTCCCCACTCGCTATTCTCCTGTGCGAAGACTAGCACGAGGGCCGCAAGGTCCGGAAACGCACCTTCGCCAATCTCTCCCACTGGCCGCCGGCCAAGGTCAAGGCCCTGCGCCGGGTGCTCAAGGAAGCCCCCCTGGTCGGGCGGGAAGAGGTCTTTGACATCGCCCGCTCCCGCCCCCCATGGGCACGTCGCCGCGGTCCTCGGTACGCGCCGCCAACTGCGCCTAGACCGGCTCCTTGCGCCGCGACGGTCGCCGGCACGCGGCCATGGACTGGTTGCGGTCTCGTCAAGAGGGGCTGGAGCGGGCGCTGGCCCGGCGGCATCTGACAGCCGGTGCGGTACGACCGGACTTCGGGGTACCGGGAAGGACGTCACTGCCTGCTGGCCCGGCACGGTTACTCCCGGGACGGCAAGCGGGGCCAAGCTGCCGATCGAGTTCGGGTTGCGGTGCGATGCCGGGGGCTGCCCAATGGCGGTAGAGGTGTTTGCTGGCAACCCCGCCAACCCGGCGACCATGGGGCCACCGATCGAGAAGCTGCGAGCTCGCTTCGGGCGGTTGAAGGTGGTGCTGGTGGGGGATCGCGGGATGCTGGCCGAGGCGAGAATCCGCGAGGAGGTGAAGGCGGCGAGCCTGGACTGGATCAGCGCACTGCGGGGGTCGACGACCCGCCCGCTGGTCAGGGCTATTCAAAAGTCCAGACGAAGAACATTTGAGATGAAGGAGAGATATCGCTGACGATTCAAAAGATGTGTTACAAAGTCGGTAGAAGCCAGATGGTGGCGGAGAGATGGGGAACTGGCTGGGCGAGGTGGAGGTGCGTGACGGGCAGTGGCTGGCGCTAGTGAGGTGGGAGGCCGGTGCATTCAAGGTGGGGGTGCGCGACCTGGATCGGGTGGACTCGGGAGCGACCGTTTGCGCGGCTGCACCTGGTGGCGAACCACGTGCGCTTTGCGGTACGGCCGGCCGGGTGCCGAACCTGGCCTCGCGGGCGCTGGGCGGAGCCTGCAGCGGCGGTCCGCGGACTTCCGGAAGGCGCACGGGTATCCGGTGTTGCTGGCGGAGACGTTCGTCGACCCGTCACGCTGGCGGCAGCACGGCCAGCCGGGGGATCAATGGGTATGACTCGCTTCTGTCCAATCCTGTGCTGGGTAAAAGCTGGGAAGGGTTTGTCATTGAAAATATTCATTCTGTCCTGCCCAGCCATTCAGAAACCTATTTTTACCGAACAGTGGCGGGTGCAGAAATTGATTTGGTGATCAAAATGCCATCGTCTGAAATTTGGGCTATAGAGATCAGGTGTGGCATTGCGCCCAAACTCGGGAAACACTACAGCAAAACCTGTGATGATGTTGGCGCAAGGTATAAATATATCCTCTATGGTGGAGAGGCCGCCACCCGGCATCGAACGTCGGTCCCCTTGCGCTCCGTCCGGCGCATTGCGTCCGGTGCGGCCTGAGTCCGCTCCCGGCCGCCCGTCGGTACGCCCATGACGGTCCGCCAGCACCCGACCCTCCTTCAACACACCCCGACGCCTCGCCCGCACCGCACTAAAATCGGCAAATCAGGGACTTTTGAATATGCCTGCCACTGCCCCCTATTCGTACGGAAAAAAGGGGCCGGGTGATGGGGCATGATGGAGCAGGTTCGGCCGAAACCCTCTATGAATCGAAATGGCGTACCCGCTCATACCCTATTCAAACGGCACTACTGCTCGCCTGGCAATCCACAATCACCGTCACGATATCCGTATCAAAATACTGCTGGTGATGAACAGATGAAGCAAGATGCCGCAATAATCGAAGGGATATCTCACGTTCCGGATAGGATTCTTCAGCCCGCTCTCCAAGCAATGTAATGCGATCTTGCAGGTTTTCCTCTCCCGGCCCGGCGATGAACTCCAGCACGGCCGTGCTCGCTTCCCGATGTGCAGTCAGCAACAAATTCTGGCGCTGAAGGGTTTCCATGGCGCGTTCTTCCGAATCATATGCTGCCGCTGGTCTCAGGCCAAGCATGGAGCGGCGCACTTCACTCACCGCCAAGGTTTCCGACTTTCCGGACTGGGCCAGTAAAGCCAACATGGTTTCTTCGGCGACCGCATCCAAACGGTAGGCGACTTCTTTGCTAAAATCATTACTGGAGGCAAACTCGGCAAGAAACTGACTGATTTTGGGCAATGCGGATACATCAAATGGGGCTTGCAGGCGTTTTCGGTGAGGCGCATGGGCTTCCATCGCCAAGGTCAGCACCATCGCCACAATGCCGCCTGCGGTCATCCCGTTTTCGAGCAGGTGTCGGGCAAAATCCGGCAGATGATCCGCGAAAATCAATCCATTCTGGAACCCGACACCAAGCCAGAAGGATATCCCGACAATCAATGCCTTGCGATAAATCAAACCATCCTGGACCACGATTTTCATTCCCAACACAAACAGCATCGCCAGGAGTGCGGTGAGGTAAGCCGCCGCAACCGGTCCGGGAATCGCAACCACCAATGCAATAAGCTTGGGGAAGAAGGCAATAAGCATCACAATGCCCCCCAACATGACGCCAATTTGACGGGACGCCACTCCGGTGAGTTCGGTAATTGCTACACTGGTGGAATACGTTGTGTTCGGGACGGTCGCGGCAAGTCCTGACAACAGGTTTCCTATGCCATCTGCAGTCACTGCACCTTGTACCGTCCGATAGTCAATGGAACGGGGCTTGCGCCATGAGGCACGTTGAATCGCGACCGAATCTCCTACGGTCTCCACTGCTCCTACCAGAGTCACAAAGATGAAGCCCGGAAGCAGTGTCCAGAACACGGGACTAAAACTGAATTCCAGCCCCGGCCAGGTTCCATGCGGCAGCCCTAGCCATGGGGCTTCCACCACCCGGGCAATATCGAACATCCCATAGAAGCCGGCAATTGCAGACCCTATCACAACCCCGATAACCGGTGCCCACAAACGCAATATGCCGGTCGAGAAGAGCGTAATGCCCATAATGATCAGCAAGGTCACCGAAGCACTGATCGGAGCTGCCGCGCCCGCAACCACAGGATTCTCCTCCAGCATATCGAAAATAATGGGCATGACGGTGACTGGGATCAGCATGATCACCGTTCCGGCGACCGTAGGTGTGAGTATCCTGCGCAACAACGAAAGCCGGGCCGAGAGTATGAACTGGAACAGGGCAGAAACTGCTACCAATGTAGCCAGCATCCCTGGTCCGCCTTTGGAGAGTGCCGCTACACTGATGGCAATAAAGCTTCCCGACGTCCCCATGGCCAGCACATAACCGGATCCGATGCGCCCAACCCGAATGGCTTGTAATACTGTCGTCAGTCCACTGATCGCCACCGCAGCAAATACAGCCCATGAGAGGTAATCCTCGGGCCCATCTGCCGCCCGAACAATGATCGCGGGCGTCAGGACAATGCCACCGAGAATCAGAATGGCCAGTTGGACACCCAGACCCAATGACAGCGCGGCGGAAGGCTTCTCATCGACCTGATATCGCAATGCTTGCCGGGACATATTTCCGGTCACCGTCATATCAAGGCTCCATCAGCAGAAGAATGAAAAGGACCATTTGGCACCCACAATCAAGCTGACCAAGGAATGACGACATGGCCGGCTGCCCCCATGGGATTAAAAAACGGACCTGCGGTCCCACTGGACTGTTGCACGATGCAAGGCAAATGCGGCCAACCTGGCCTGAACATAACCCGATTTTCTACTATCCAAGGGGAGGTTGGAGGTGGCCAGGGACAGAATCGAACTGCCGACACGGGGATTTTCAGTCCCCTGCTCTACCGACTGAGCTACCTGGCCAAGAGTCAAATTTCTGAGGAGCGATTAGAAAACAGCCACTGTAATTAGTCAAGATCCGATCGGCCAGAATCATCATCCTTTCCCATATCGAATGCAGCCGATTTTCCTCAACATCCGAGACGCCTCTGCTGCGTACTATACGACACTGTGTCCGCCAGTAAGAAATGAACAACCGATCCATCGGACGGTCTTCGAAATCGCCATTGGCATAGGGTTGTTACCAGAAAGCCGGTTTGTAATACCATTATCCCAAACATTTCTTGATAACCCACTCCACCTACTGTCCCCTTCTTGCCCCTGCCGGGACTGCGAATATCCTGGGATGGGACGAGATGGTAGCGTTCAATCCGAAACTACCGTATTCACATCGCGCACCCGTCCAGTATCGCTTTTGCAGACTCCTGCCATATTCCCGGAATTTAATCGACCAACCGACCCAGGTATTCATCCCAGTCGAAGTGTGTGCCCGGATCGGTTTTTCGCCCCGGAGCGATATCACTGTGCCCGGTGATCCGATCCCGTGTAATCGCCGGGAACGCGGCCCGCAGTGCACATGTCAGGTCCACAAGAGTGTCATACTGGCATGGCAAGTAGGGCTGGGTTTCTCCTCCCTCCAGCTCAATCCCAATCGAAAAGTCATTCACACCGTCTCGTCCCCGAAACCAGGACTCACCGGCATGCCATGCCCGCTGGTGAACCGGGACAAACTGGCTCAGCATCCCCTTTCGATCAATCAGAAAATGGGCAGAGACCCGCAGATGACTGACTTCGGCAAAATATGGATCAGCATCCGGACGCAGGCAGTTGGTGAATAACTCGACAATATGCCCACCACCAAACTGATTGGGAGGAAGACTGATACTGTGGATGACCAGTGTGTCAATGGCCGCATCGGCCGGCCGTGCGTCCTGATTGGGGGAAGGTTGCCAGACCGCACCAGGAATATGTCCTGTCGACAAATCAAGTTCCATGAGTTGGCTCACATAGCTTGAGACCGATTTCATGTTTGCTGAGCCGGGAGCGTGTCAATGGATATTGATGTTCGATCTGTTTTCCCACGTCCAGCAGGTCCTGTAGGTCGCCCTGCTTGAGCTCCAGTTCGATTTCACAGAGGCCAACGGATGCATCACAGCAATGGATAGTCCCATCATCTAACACCAATTCCAGAATACTATCGCCTCGTTGCAGCAGGGTCCTGCGTCGCTTCATATCCACCCGTACTCTTGGAACCAGTGGGCGGTCCACCGGAATGAGCCGGGCCAATCGTGACCGAAAGTCTCCATCCGGCAGTGCGGACACCGTCTCAGGCCATTGGTGGACATCGACTTCATATTCTTCCCGGGTAGAAAGCCCGTCCACAATGCGGCCAGGTAACTTGAGGGCCGCACGAAGCCCAGCCCCTTCCTGTCGAACCCGTAGAGAACAACGCCGATGCTCCAATGCCCGTTCCGGGGTATCCAGATAAGCGCCGGAAAAGCACTCAGCCGTCGGACAGCAATCTCCAACGATCAGACACTGTATGAACGCAGAAGTCAGTATCGCATCCAATAGCGCACGATCTACTACCGTAAATTTGAGTTCCTGCTCCAGCACAGCCCGGTCTCTAGGCCGCCGGTTCTACACGCAGCTTCTGCACAGCACGGTCTGTGGTGGTTTCCACTACAAAACGATACCCCTGCTCCACAATCTGTTCCCCCTGCACCGGAATACGACCGAGTTGTGCCATCACGAGTCCACCGATCGTATGGCTGGTTTTGGTATTCAGGCTCACCTCCAGGATGTCATTGACATCGGAAACGGACATCCGCGAATCCAGCAGATAGGCACCATCCCCCAGCTTTTCGAACACATGCCGCCGCCGGGGCATATATTCCTCAAAATCATAGCCCACATCAATGTCGCCGACCACTTCCTCGACAATATCCTCCATAGTGATGATGCCGATTGCGGAACCAAATTCATCCACCACCACCGCCATGTGGTCATTCCGTTTCCGGAGAACCGGTAATAGTTGGTCAATGGTCTGGAAAGGGAGTACATAGTATGCCGGTTGGATCAGTGCAGAGAGTTGCTTCCCCAACAGAGACTTGTCCATAAGATCCCAAGTGGTCAACGTGACAATCCCGATGATGTTGCTGATGTTGACATCATAAACCGGCAGGCGGTTGAATCCGTAGCGTCGTACCGAAGCCACCGCACGGAGGATATTCCGGTTCTTTTCGATGGCCGTTACCTCACTGATCGGGATCATGGCCTCTCCCACCGTGGTTTCCCCAAAGCGTATGACCCGTTTGATACGACTACGGTCGAAAGCATCCAACTCCGAGGTCATCTCGGTCATTTCCACCACGGAGCGAATCTGCTCCCGGGTCATGAAAACATTCTGTTCCACCTTGCCACCACCAAACATTCTTGCCAACAGGCGAGCGATACGGGAAAAGACAAAAATGACGGGGTAAAACAGAATGGAAAATACCCTGAGCGGATAAATGGCAACTGGTGCGATCAAATCCGATTTTTGCTGATAGATACTTTTGGGAACAATTTCACCCAAAATCAACAACAGGGGGGTGAAAATTACCAATGCCCAAAGCTCACCGCCCTCCCCAAACAGATCGATAAACAGCACGGTCACCAGGGTCGTCAGCGCAACGGTTGCAATATTGGTACCCACCAGCGTAGTACCCAGCATATTTTCCGGCGACTTGAAGAGCTGCAGTACTTTTCGGGCTCCCTTGTTTCCCTGATTGGCTCGGGCACTCAGTTTGACCTTGTCGCAATTGACCAAGGCAATCTCCGAACCCGAGAAAAACCCCTTAAGCAGCAACAGAAACACCACCAGCAAAATCAGCAGGAACATGATCATGATACGGTCCCCGTCTTCCTCTCCCGCGGTTCGTCGCTGTCATCCTCAAAAAGGTCCACATCCTCTTCATTGGCGACCTCTACCCCCTCATCCACTCCCTCTTCCACGGCTTCCGCATCCGGGCGATTGAGAGTCTTGTCCTTGAGATCATCCTGGTCGGTTACATGGACCTCCTTTTCGTCAGTCAAATCATCCAGGTCCATACCTTGAGCAACCCGAACTCGGGCAATCCGGTGCTCATCCATTTCCAACACCTCGATCTGGATATCATCAAAGGCCACCCGGTCGCCCTTTTTAGGCAAGCAATCCAAATGACGGAATGCGACCCCGCCAATCGTGGTCATCCGCGGATCCCAGATGCCAAAATTAGTCAGGTCATCGAAATCCGTCAGCCGCATCTCGCCGGGAACATCATACACGTTGATATCCTTTTCCGTATATAACCGTGCGGTTGCCGGCGTTCCGCCACTGATATCACCGAAAATATAACTCAGGACCCCCCGCATGGTGATGAACCCGTCGACTCCGCCAAATTCATTCAAGCAGGCGGCGGCCCGGACCTTATGCTGCTGAAAAAAATCAAACATCTCATCCACTTTCTTGGTCAACGGCACCACAACCGGAGGATGCATCACATCTTCGATTGACATCCGATCCAGATTTGCGTCATCCAGCACCAGGCGCAAAATATCCTCCGCATGCAGGAATCCCACCAGATTATCCCGATGCGTCTTGAAGACCGGAACTCGGGGATGTCGATAGGCAATGAATTTTTCGACGACTTCGGTAAAGGGCATGTCATAATTAATGAATGCCATTTGGGTCCGGGGGGCCATCACTTCCACGATTTCGGTCTCGCCAGCATCCAACAGATTATAGATCAGTGCCCGTTCCGTGGCATCCAGCACCCCCTCCTTGGAGACCTGTTCCACCAGCGTCAAAAATTCATCGACCTGCAGGATGTTGTCGGCTGTCTTGGCTTCGCCGACCACCCAAGTGGTTACACGGTCGGCCACGGCCCGAATCAACCAGATAACCGGAGCCATCAGCTGCACCCATAACTGCATGGGGACTGCCACAATACGGGCACTGTACCGCACCGGATTGGATACTGCGATCGTCTTGGGCGTAACCTCACCTACCAGCAACAACAGCGGGACCATGACCAGGAGGTTGATCCATCCGGCATCCTGCCCACCATACAGCGTCACCAGGATCCCGGCCATATTGACCGACGCCGCGATATTGACCAGTTCGTTACCGGAGAGGATGGAGATAATCAGCCGGCGCGGCTGATCCAACAAGGCATGGATGGTTTCAGCCCGGGGATTTCTTTCTCTTCGGAGTTGCTGCAGGTCCAGTCGGGACAGGGAAAAGAGCGCGGTTTCAGAACTGGAGAAAAATGCGGAGCCCGCGAGCAGAAACAGCTGTATACAGAGCCGAACAATCATGTCTGGCTCTGCCAACAAGGCCGGATCGAACAGGAAGAATTCGATCACGGTAGTCCAGTACTGGCCAAGTTGTGACAGTATCTGCTGCATGCCATGAAAAATGGAGTCGGTTCAGGCCGTAACTCGACCCGGAATTGTCATTCATCGCTGACGCGAGAGCCCCTGAATTTGAAACATGGTTAATATCGCTGAATATCAAGTTGATTTCAATACCTAAACTACTTCTGTTCTGACATTGTGATCCAACACAATTCTGTCATATCATTATGATACGGTGTATTGATTGACAACCCATCCGGATCGGACCAGAACTCCAAACAATGAACCTGCCCAGTGAACCCGACATACAACTTGACGACACGTCGACTACCATAACGCAATTGACACCACCCTTGTCCGAGGGCCACTTCTCTTGCCAGCCTCTCCTGCAGGAGGGGTCGACGGAACGTTGTACTGTGTCTACTGATCTGGCAGACCCTTCTCTCTATCTCAATCGTGAACTTACCTGGCTCCAGTTCAACCGGCGAGTGCTTCATGAAGGAACCGACCCAAGAACTCCGCCGCTTGAACGGCTCAAGTTCTTTGCCATCTTTGCTTCCAATCTGGACGAATTCTTCATGAAACGAATCGGCGGCCTCAAACTGCAGGTTGCCGCTGGCGTCAGCGAACTGACCGTGGATGGCCGAACCCCCCAGGACCAGTTGGCCAAATGCTGGGAGCTGGTACGGGAGATTGAAGCCATTCGCGATCAGAGCCTACCCAAATTACTGGATGCACTGGCAAGCCATGACATCCGAATTCGCTCTTACTTGGATCTGGACTCTGGAGAACGCGAACAGGTGCGAACCCATTATCTTCACAACATCTTTCCGTTGATTACGCCCCAGGTGATGGACCCGGCCCATCCGTTTCCGTTCATCTCGAATCTGTCACTGAACATCCTGGTGACTCTCATGAGCAATGCCACCAAGGATCAGAGCAGCAAGAACCTGAGCCTGGCACGGGTCAAAGTCCCGGTCGGTATCGGCGTCCCGCGGTTTATCCAGATCTCGGACCGTCACCACTATGTTCCTTTGGAAGAAGTGATTGCCAACAATCTGGATATCCTGTTTCCGGAAATCAAAGTCATCGCCCACGATTTCTTTTTTGTGGCCCGGAATGCTGCGAGCGAACGGGCCGAGTCCGGTGCCAATGATCTGTTGGAATTGATTGAATCCGAGTTGCGGGACCGGCGAATTGCTCCGATTGTGCGGGTGGTGGTCAGTAAAGGGATGAATGAAGTCCGAAAAGGCTTACTTGCGGCAGAGTTGGGACTTGATGCCAATACCGATGTCTTCGAGACCTCCACTCTGATGGCACAGCGAAACCTGTTCGAGTTAGCTTCCTTTAGCATACCGGAACTGCACAATCCCCCGCATCATCCTTCGATTCACTATCGACTGCAGGACAGCCAACGCAGTATTTTCTATACTATCCGGGAAGCTGAGTCCTTGCTACTGCAACACCCTTATGAATCCTTTGCCCAGTCTGTGGTGAAGTTTCTTTACGAGGCCTCCCGGGACCCGAAAGTCCGGGCCATCAAGATGACCCTGTATCGAACCGATGAAGAAACCCGAATTGTAGACCTACTGATCAGCGCCGCCCAAAATGGCAAGCAGGTCGCCGTAGTAGTGGAGTTGAAGGCAAAGTTCGATGAGGCGGCCAACATTCGATGGTCGGAGCGGATGGAGCAGGCAGGCATTCATGTAACCTATGGCGTGGTCGGTCTGAAAACACACAGCAAGGTGATTCTGGTGGTCCGACAGGATTTCTCAGGGCTACGCCGGTATGTCCATATCGGCACCGGTAACTATCATGGCGGGACCGCACGTATTTATACGGATATCGGTGTACTTACCTGTGAGGAAGATATCGGACATGACGTGACCGAATTTTTCAACTACCTGACTACCGGCTATACACCCAAGCGCAACTATCGCCGTATCCTGCCCGCTCCCAAGCATTTGAAACGAGCCCTTCTGTCCAAAATCAATCGTGAAATCAATATCCATCGTGAAGATAAGCCCGGGCTGATTCAGATGAAAACTAACGCCCTGGAAGATCGTGATATTGTCCGGGCGTTGTATCAGGCGTCCTGCGCCGGGGTCCGCGTTGAACTCATTGTTCGGGATACTTGCCGGCTGCGTCCCGGATTACCCGGTATTTCTGAAAATATCAGCGTGATCAGTATTGTGGGGCGTTTTCTGGAGCACAGCCGTATATTCTATTTCCGTAATGGGGGTCGTGAAGAGTACCTGATTGGCTCAGCGGACCTGATGACCCGAAACCTGCAAAGCCGGGTGGAGGTGGTGACCGATATCGTCCAAAAACCATTGAAAAAAGAACTTCGCCTGGTACTCGATACCCTGCTTGACGACCAACGCAACGCATGGGATATGCAGTCAGATGGCAGTTATATACAGCGCCAACCCAAATCGGAGGATGACATCGGATGCCAATTGAAACTGGCCCAATATGCCCAGGATCGGCTCACCAGCAAGCGTCATCAGAAGCTGATGCGAGGGGTGGGGCTCAGAAAACGTAATTGATAGCCTCCTAACAGCCCTATTGCGTACTCTCCTGCCCAGGTGGACCTGGACAGATCGTCGGATATAGGCGATAGTCGCAGGGTCCACACCGCCCCCGGAAGTGGGCCGTACTATACTTCGAATTTCAGAAGATTCCATTCGCCCTGCTGAAAGCATAGCCGGCATGTAGCAAGACCGGACTCAAACATTCATGACTTGACACCTCATCGCCTCCGACCTTGCTCCATAGTCCAGAAAATTACACTGGAGCAAGTGCATATGCCGAGATTCGCGATGTTCTGGATTAATCTGTGCCTGGTTTTCCTGCGCAGTCGAAATTCGACTGATTGTATTGATTCATTCGGGTGACTTCGAATCATTTTTAGCACTTTCAAGCACCGAATTGGTGAGCCATCTGGGGATATGGTTCGACTCCTTTTATTCTCTCTGTCGGCCTGACCGTAGCTTGCAGCCTCTCATATCGAATGCACCACCTCATCCAGAGGAGAGAGCCATGCCTGACGACTTGCATGGAATGTGCCGCTCCCATCCTATGCTATAGTTTGCGCTTTACAGAAACCCAATCAGATGCCCATCTGGTGATATCAACTGCACTTCGAAACGCTTCTCGACCAGTCCCTGTTCTCTGATGTATTCCCCGTTGACCTACCGTGACCGTCCTTGTGCTACCTGCCTGTCCATTCTGGCTGTTTTCACTCTCCTGTCGGGATGCGGTGGCGGTGGTGGCAACCAACCGACCTGTATTGATACAGTTCAGGGTTGTCTGGAATCGGAAGCGTACCGTTTGGCCGTGCAGGATGTCGCCGAGGAGATACGACCAAGCTTCGGGAACCAATGGGCACCAGCCATCAAGCTTGCCGAAGCCTGGGGGCATTTGCGCATCGTCGATAGCTCCGAACAACCTGGCCAAGGGGTTAATGTGGGAGTAATGGATACCGGCATTGATCTGGAACACCCGGTATTTGTTGAGGGAGTAGCTGCAGGCGATGTAACAGAGCACTTACGCCCCGACTCCATCGATGAAATAGGAGATGAGTATTCGCATGGCACAGCGGTGGCCAGTGTGATTGCCGGCAGACGGAATCCCGAATACCCATACCAGTTTACCGGAATCGTTCCCCACGCCCGATTGCGGATGTTTGCGATTGCCCTCGGAGATTCGCCGGCCCCGGATTTTGCGGTGTCGTCGATTACTCTCTCCGAACTGGCCTCGTTTGACCAGTCGGATGCGTCCGAATATCGTGAGATTTTCTCCCATGACCTGGATGTGCTGAATCTGAGTTTCGGCTACATCGGCCCGATCAATCACTACTCCGATGAAGCGGCGCTTCGCGACTCCATCGGCCAGACCATCCGATCCCTAGCGCAGACTGATCGAGAAGATAAGACCATTCTCGTGTGGGCGGCAGGCAACTCCCACGGACAACTATGCCGACCAGGTACTGGCAGTTGTGTCGGAGACAGTGAAACCGACGATATGGGCCGTCCGGCCGGTGAGATGGATGCCGCCTCCCCCAATATATTCGCAGGAATGATGGCCAGAATCGAAGAGCTCCGGGGCCATTCCGTAGCTACTGTAGCAGTGGACCAGGAAGGAGAAATTACTGATTTCTCCAACCGTTGCGGAATCGCAGCAGACTGGTGTATCGCCGCTCCGGGAGATCGTGTAGAGGTCGCTTATTTTGGGTCATATGGAGATGAAATCGGAATACGAGGCTTCGTCAATAGTTCCGGCACCTCGTTCTCGGCACCAATGGTTACGGGGGGGCTGGCCCTGCTCAAACAGTTTTTCCGTGATCAACTCTCGAGTGAGGAGTTGGTAACCAGACTCTTCGAGACTGCCAACAACACGGGACGTTATGCTGATCACTCCATCTACGGCAATGGGTTGATGGACCTGGATGCTGCCCTGTCCCCCCATGGTGAGCCGACGATCATATCCGGCGTCGACATGACCGAAGCCGGGATCCCACTGCAGGGCTCCAGCCTCCAGCTCGGTACAGCATTCGGCGATGGGCCTGCTACGGTATTGTCCCGTCAGAAAATTGCGGCTTTTGACACCCTGGGGGCCCCATTCTGGTACGATCTGGGTCGGATGGTGACCACACCAGGTCTGCCACTGCTGGACACGCAATTGCATGATTTCATGGCACCATTGCCGCTCAATCGACAAGAAAAACTCGCCGAATGGAACGGGAATGTTGTCTTGGGCGAGATTCAGTTCAACATGCGAAAAACCCCGGCGAGAACGGGAGATGGTCATACCGCTCTCCCATATGACGCCATCGCACTCACGACGCGTCAATCCCGGAATATTTCCACCACTGCCTTTACCACCGAAGGCTTCCAAGAGGACTCCCGTCCCATCTCAGGGACATCCATACTCTGGCATCCATCCCATATCCCTTTTGGCTTGCGAGCAGGCTGGCTCAATGAACGCAGCAGCATCCTCGCCAGTACTGGAGAAGGGGCATTCGGCAAGTTGGCCGCGGACTCGGTTTTTATTGGCTTGGACCTGAGTACGGAAGCAGGTAGCTGGCAACTGGAGGGAGGACCTGAGATCGGCCTGGTAAGGCCGGATGCACAGGGTGGCATCATCACGGCTCTTGCCCCACTTACCACTAGTGCCTTCGCACTCCACGCCTCCCGGTCGATGGCAGAAAGCGGATCCCTGCGGGTTTCCCTTACCCAGCCACTCCGGGTGGAAGATGGCGATGCGATGCTCTCTTTTCCTACGGGACGTACCCGAGACGGCATCGTCCTGCGACGACAATTGCGTGCGGACCTGGCACCTTCCGGAAGGCAGGTTGACCTGTCGGTACGCTGGGAACGTCCTGTCTCGTTTGGTACGTTCCGACTCGGGACAGTCGCCACCCATCACGCCGGCCATGATGCGGAAGCACCACACCGACTGGCACTACTGGTCGGCTGGCATGCGCTGTTCTGATAAGAAAGATTCTACCGTGCGAAGTAGCATGATCGCAATCAAGGATGCCGTTCACCCCTATCACTTGCAGACCTGGATGTTCCCCAAGGCCAAAGCAGGCATTATTGCAGCTTGTCATCCATCGGTTTTGTGTATGGTATTTTTCTGAGAATCACTCGCTTCTGACCTAAGGAGGTTCTGAGTAATTGAGTTGGGGAACAGTGATTCCTGTAAATGCTGGATTTCAGTGGTCCTAAATACCGGAATCAGCTGGCGAGATCGGCAAAATGCAGGAGATCCCCGGCGCGATTTTTCATGCTGGTGACCAGAAAACGGTCTCCTGCAGGGCCCATGAGTCCGCGTTTGGCGTACGGGGAATACCTCACAACCTCCCGGGGAAAACGCCCCTTGAAATGCCTTATATTTTTCTTATCACCCCTTTTCAGAAAATATAAGCGTAAGCAGTACGTTTACGCTTTCCGTGTATTACTCGGTTCAGTGCCCTCCAGTCCGAATATGCAGCTTCGGGCCGTTTAGGCCTGGATGGTAGTGTTCTTGATAGGTTGGTACCCCATGACAGGGGCGGGGTGAAAAGTGGCAGACAGTGGCAAGGATGTCAAGAGATGTTTCGCAACATCCACTAGCGGAAAAGTCAAGCGACTGAAAAGACATACTTTTTCAAAAAAAACCCCCGTCGAAGTCAGGAGTGAATCAATTATCTGTGAAATACCCGCTCAGCCCTGTTCCTGGACAATCCTCCCGTTCTTTTTGACCACCGACTATAAAATAGCTACTGCCGTCTGACGATTCCACCTTATATCTTTTGCCTTCCAGTTCTGGGCAGTCGGCATTCGGTTTTGTTCTAAAGCATATTCTGGCAAACGGATCCGAGCTGCTTTTTTCTTTAATGCCGGTATAAGCGACTGCAGTGTAGTTAGTATTCGGTTCCAAATCGTTGATTTTGCTGGTATGGGAACCTAGTCCGCGGTCAAAGGTGATATCTCTAATCTTCTCCATGAAGACCAGTTCGGAAACTCCTTCATGAGTTTTTGTCACCTGCAAGACGATGGGAACAGAGATGAAGTAGCTCCAGTTATGCCATATGTTGCTTGCAATATAACCAGAATTCAACAAATTCCCCAGCAATACCCAAGATAAACTGATTTCCGCACTTTTATCACTTAACACAGAACTCGGTACGGATATATTACATCCTCCGCATCTCTTGAAATTGGTACAACTGATCGATTCAGATTGGGCTGTACTCGCCAGTGACGTGGCAAGCGCGAGCGCGGCGAATCTAATGAAAGGGAGGGTAAGCTTCATCATTGTACTTTCTCGCAAAGGATGGAATCTAGAAGCATCATACATATGTGGACTAGGGCGTGTTAACACAATCTCTTCCAGACATGGTATACTCGGTGCCCGTGATTGTCAACCGGAACAGTACGGAGGAACCGGCAATGGAACTTACCCGGGCACCGTACGAGCGCATGGCCCCGCTGCGGCCGAGGCCGCGGGGCAAGGTCAGCCTCTCGAACCTGCCGGTACTCAACGCCATTCTCTACGTGGCCGAGCACGGCGGCAAGGGGCGCGGCCTGCCGGAGCCCTTCGGCAACGGGCCCACCATCGACACGCGCAGGAACCGGTGGTCGAAGAACGGGGTTCTGGACCGCGTGTTCGCGCATCGGCAGCGGCAGCGAATGATCCGGATCCGGGGGGAGGCCATGGGCCTGGACAGCACCCGCATCAAGGGGCATCCCGAGGGCACGGGGGTGCTACAAAAAACGGCGCCCAGGGCATCGGAAAGTCCCGGGGCGGGTGGAACACCCAGCTTCATCTGGTGGCCGCGGATGCCCGAACGGCCGTTGCCTTCGCGCGCTCTCCCGGCAACGCCCACGATGCCCCGGAGGGGCGGGAGCTCCGGCAGCGGCTGAAGAAGCCGTCGCACGACCGGCACTGGTCATGGATCGGGCCTGTGAAGACGATGAAACCCGCCGGCGGGTTGCCGACCTCGGCTTCACGCCCGTGGTCCCGCCGAAAAGCCGTCGCATCACCCCCTGGGAATACGACCGGAAACGGTACCGGCGGCGCCACGAGGTCGAGCGCCTGTTGCGGCGACTCAAGGGCTTTCGCCGAGTCTTCTCGCGCTTCGACAAGCTTGATGTCATGTATCTCGGATTCGTCGTCTTCGCGCTGGTCATTGATACACTGCGTAGCGTTAACACGCCCTAGTTCTGTCAATTTGTCAACTTTCCTATCGTAATCCTCTTTTTTCGCTATGTGAGGACCCACACTAGCGAAATTGCCTCAGCACCTGTTTAGTCGTAGAATGCCATCGCAGTTATGAAGTCTGCGTATCTCGTCGGGGCTGCCTTGATAGGCTGTGCTTGCCATATCGTAGCCCCAAACACCGCACCACTATGGCGCATCGTCTGCGCATGGTATTCTGCACGCTGCGGTAACGCGGCATTGCCGAGTGCTTTCTACTACGGTAAGTGTCACGTAGTGGCAGAAGCGGGATCGGGATGCCGAATTCGCGTCCCAAGCCTTAGCGCATTGTCTTCTCAGATCTGGTTGCGGTGGCTGATACCAAACCTTGCCCGGTTGTGGGGTGAGGGCGGTCCAACCGTTATTACATCTCATTTCATAAAACGGAGGCAACCCCTTGCCAGTAGTGTTTCATACGTCGTGGGGGAGTAGGATACAATCCGTAAATCCCATGTTGCATCTTATGTTGCGCAACATAATGTACCCTTGATGGGATATATCTGACATATCGGTGATAGTAGGAATCATTGTTATGAGAACACACAATCTATTTATTAGTCATTCGTGGAGTTACTCAGACCACTACGATGGTCTTGTTGAACTGCTAGATGACAGAACTTACTTTAGCTACAAGAATCATTCGGTTCCTAAATATGATCCTATCCATCATGCCAATTCAGACAGAGAACTTGCACAAGCGATCAAGGGTAAGATGACACCCTGCGGAGTTGTTCTTATACTGGCGGGGATGTATGTTTCATAAAGCAAATGGATCAACATCGAAATTGATTTGGCAAAAAACGGTTTTCGATTTCCCAAACCCATCATTGCTATTGAATACTGGGGAAGCGAAAGAGCTTCGAAAAAGGTCAAAAATTCCGCCGATTGTATTGTGAGATGGCAGGTTAACTCAGTGGTGACTGCCATTCGGGAGTTATCAAAATGACAGAACATTCAAAAACCGAATTGCTGGAAATCTACAAACTCCATGCGGAACTTGCTGACAGGGTCAGCCAACGGCGCGAAGCGGCAAACCGGCTATACATTGGCATTCTTTCCGGGCTGGGCCTGGCCGCGGGCGTCTTTATCGAATCTGGCGTCGCAGAATCTCCTCTAAACTTCGTTTTCCTGTCTGTGGGAATACTTGGATTCGTGATCTCTGCTTCGTGGTGGGTTGTTATCAGGTCTTATCGTCAACTCAACTCTGGCAAATTCAAGGCATTGGATGAACTTGAAAACGAGATAGCCTTTCCTTTTTTCAGACGGGAGTGGGAGATTTTAAAACCAGAAAACAATGGAATGGTTATTGGGAGATGACAAACGTTGAAACTTTTCTTCCAGTCGTGTTTGGTATTCTTTCCGCAGTGCTTTGCATGATTGCCCTAGTCCAATTATTGTAAGGCGGATAGACTCCAGACGAGTGTAGGGTCTCCTACGCTAAGGCATTTTGAACGCTTTATTACATATTGTCTTCTTTTCGGCTAAGCCGGTAGTGTGTATTTTTACACGATTCTCAGCAACCCCCCATATTCTGTGGCACTGCAGCAAATCGCAGGAAAACATCATGCGAAAAGAATCGGCAGTACTAAATAACTTGCGAAGTCTCTGCCAGTCGCCGGGCTATGCTCACGCGATCGCCGCCTGTTGGGTAGAGGGGAATGTGGTTGGCTTGGCCGATGACAAACTGACTCCTGAACTTCTGGTCAAGGGGCCTGCCGTGCTAACGAGAAGGGAGGTCGACATCTTGGTCGGACTGGCGGTCCAAGGTGATTTGGACCTCGACTTGCCGAAGCCCGCGTTGGTTCGAAAGTATGTGAAAAAGACATTAACGCTCATGGAGGAGTTGCATGATGCTGTTTCCGCACCTCACAGACCGTCCCTTTCCGCAGTTCCACCCAACTTGGGGGAGGCTCTGCGCGAACCGATTATTTACGGCCCCGAGGCCGCCTATGAGTCCCAATACTTTGATTTCGCCGTAGAGCGATATTCAGCGGATAATGAATGGTTGAGAAGCAAACGCGGGTTTGTTATTGAAGACGCGATTCTGGTGGCCAAGGCTATCGTTGCCGTGAGAGCTCGACGACTGGATTCGATACTGTCCAATCCCCCAACCATCGCCCGTAGTGATCGAAATCTACTGCCCCACTTCGTCACCAGTGTCAGTGAGGTTGTAGGCGAAAGTGGGCTCAGCGTCGAAACTGTCGTTTCGGTTCTTGAAGCCTTCGCACTACGCGGCAAAAATGCAGGATTCACCACCATCAGTGATTTCAACGCCGCGACGGCCACACCACTAATCATGATGGGTGCCAGCCGCTATCTTTTGTTTCAGAACTACACGCTAGCGGAGGCGATCTATACGACCCCTTCATATTGGATGACCGACGATCCAGACTACCGAGATGCGCATAGCGTTCACCGAGGAAGTTTTGCGGAAAGGTTCTGCAAGAGGCGATTGTCGGACGTGTTCGGCCGAGACAGTGTTTTTTCCAACGTTAACCTATTATCTGGAAAGCAGATCGTAGGCGAAGTGGATGTGCTGGTTCTGTACGGCGACCGGGCGATCATTGTGCAGGCCAAGTCCAAACGCCTTACAGTCAAGGCTAGAAAAGGTGATCTTCGGCACGCAAAAGCAGATTTTTCGAAAGCGGTTCAAAACGCAAATGATCAAGGCTTCAAGTGCGCAAGCAGTTTGTTCGCGGAGGATTGTGTTTTGGCACTGGAGGGTGGTGAACGGATCCCCCTCAGGATTGAGTGCAAGGAGGTATATGTTGTCTGTGTTGTTTCGGATTCTTACCCTGCGCTGACTTACCAGGCATATCAGTTTTTGCATTATGAAAGGACGCAGTGCATCCAACCCCCGCTGGTCACGGATGTGTTCCTGATCGACGTAGTCGCAGAGATGCTGGCAACACCGTTACGGTTTCTGAGCTATGTGAACCGTCGTGTGAACTACCACGAAAAGATTTGCGCAACAGACGAACTCGCCATACTCAACGTACACTTACGCGAAAATCTGTGGATTGACAATGATGTGGATATGCTGGCCATCCTTGATCAAGACACACACGAGCTAAATATCGCGATGATGACGCGCCGTGCGGGAATGCCGGGAGCCGCCACGCCGGAGGGCATCCTTACACATCTTCCTCAAACTGTTGTCGGAAAAATCGTTGCACAGGTGGAAGCGCAACCCTGTCCGGCTGCCATCGAAACCGGATTAATGTTGCTCAAATTCGGCGGGGAAATGATTGAGGAAATCGACGCTATTATTGATGGCTGGCAGAGTCAACCGAATGCACAAGACATGTACGGCATGAGCTTTCCCATGTCAGCATTCGATGCGGGTCTGACCCTTCAGGTCAACCGGATGCCACCGGAAAAAGCGCAGACCTATCTCTCCAACACTTGTCTGGTTCGAAAATACCAAAACTGCGCTAAGACATGGTTTGGTGTCCTGCTTGATGCCCGCGACTTTATATCCCTGCGCAATGCGGTAGTGATTAGCTATCCATGGGAGTTTGACAAAAACCTTGCGCAGGCAGTTAGCCAATATCCGGCCAAGAAGAAACGGTTGCAGTGATGGAGAAAAAAAGGGGAGTTATATAACGCCAACCCGGAAGCAGAAATATGAATTTGCATGCAAGGTGGCCTTGTATTTTTTCAAGTTTGGCATTGAGAAAAATAAGACGCTATCAAAGATACCGACCTGAATTCTTCAAAATGACGGTCCGTGATAATCCAAAGCAGGCATTCCTGGTCGATACTACAAAGATTCATGGCTGATCAGCTTGACAATCGCCCCGTATTCACTATCGTGATGGGTTGCAATGGCGCTGGAAAAAGTGCATGGAAAAGGGCAAATTACGACATATTGCCTGAGCGTTACTTTGATCAGGATTCGGTGGCAGGCGGAATCGGTGATTGGAACAGCATTGATGCTCGGAAAAGAACTGCTGAAATTGTTAACAACGAAGTTGCCAAGGCAATGCTTGACAGGGTGAGCTACGGAATCGAAAGTACCTATTCCGGTCGTCCAGGTCGCGAGCGCGTTGCCCAGGCAAAACAGGCGGAATATCGAATCGAGGGCATCTATATAGGGACCAAGTCACCCGAGATTAATATTGAAAGGGTGGTGCGTCGCGTTCAGGAGAATACAGGACACTATGTTGACCCAAAAATTATTCCTGAACGCTATAAATATTCATTGTCGAATTTGCGTCGAACCGTTGATCTGTTTGATCAGTTGGAAATATTTGACAACTCAAATGACAGTTCCTTGAGTGTTCTGGATCCTGTTGAACAATGTTGCCTTGAATTCGGTCAAGTTGTTTCGCGCATTTCTGACAGTGAAATGATGAATTGGTGTGTGAAGTGGCTGGAAAGTGTTGAACATTCCTTAGCAGAGAAAGATCGAATTACCCAAAAGCAGCAACGTCGCGAACGTTATGGACGAAATCAAAAATGATTCATTGGTTGATGGTGCTACAGGCGAGCCGTCACTCCCTCTTTTCGTTGCATGAGTCTGGACAGGACTGGCTGGGCACATGAGAATGCCTGTCGACTCGGGAAATCTTCAGGGTGAAGAGTATTGAAGATTGTATCGAATCAATATATCTACACTCCCTCCGAAGATACGATCGCATCAGCAATGATCGCTATGCTCTTCTTGGAGTTCATTGATTTCTCGCGAATCCGCTTGTAGGCTTCTTGCTCAGATATCGAACGATTCTGAGCGAGAATTTCGACGGCCTTTTCAATCGTCCGCCTTGCTTTGAGTGTCTTGTCGAGAGAATTGATGCGGTGCCTAAGACGAGTTTCATGCCTAGCCAGACTAATGGCAGTGGTCATGGCTGCAAGAACGCCAAAACTTCTGATCGGCTTTGAAAGCACGCCGTGAACATTCAGTCGCTCAAGTTCAGCGAGGATTTGTGGGGTCTCAAAATTAATGATGGCGATTTTTGCAATAGTTTCGCTGGATGCCATCCATGAGATCGCTCCCTTGTCATGAATACGGTTGACGAGAAACAGTACAACATCGACGTAGTCAGGGAGAATGACCGGTGCTGGCCATACGCTGTCGACCCGGCATCCAATCCGTTTTAAGTGTGTCAAGAACATCTCCCGTTCAGCATCATCTGGATGAATTACAAACACCCGCATGCGCCTCAAGCGGCGCAGTAAGTTTTCATCTTCGATCTGAAGTTGTCCATTCATCCGATCATCCGGTTATTCACAGTTCGATCGTAAGCAACTAAATACGGATCTGGCGCGATGACGTTGGCCCCTCTCCAGACGATGCTGAAACTGCCATCAGGATTAGTGCGTCCGATATAGGGCTGCAATGTGAGATGGTTGGTTTCCGTATCTAGGAAAACATCACCGCCTGGGGTTTTGGAAACAAGCCCTGACAAAGCTTTCAGTATGGCATCTGTATCTGGTTCTCTACAAAGACGCAAAGCATCTGCAAACATTTTCACCTGCGTGTAGCACACTTCACTATATACACCCGGTATAACTTTCTTGCCGAACTTTGCCTGAAACGCCTTGACAAATCGGTCATTAGCAGGGCCGCTCAAGCCTCCAAAATACGCAGAAACGGACAAATGTCCAGCCCTTGCTTCCAACTGGATCTTTGCTAGCTCGGATTCCGTCGTCGTCAGCGACGCTATCGGCAGTTCACTACTGGAGAGCCCAGCTTCTAGGAAGCTATCGTAGAGCGTAACACTGTCATTACCGACGACTGTAGATACGATTACATCAATATCTGTATCTCCAAGATGTTTCAGCAATGACGTAAATCGATTTCCGTCTGTACCAAACGGGAAATAGGTTTCCTCTTCCACATGGCCGCCGCTCTCCTGTAAAAATTCATTGATGATACTGTTCACCTCACGGGCATAGAGAGTGTCCGAACCAACGAGAGCAATTCTCTTTCCATGATGAGTGAAAATGTAATCCAGAAGCGGTAGAACCGACTGGTTAGGAACAGCACCGCCGTAGATGACATTTGGTGAGTATTCAAAACCTTCATAGACAGAGGGGTAGAACAGAATGCCGTTAAATCTTTCCACCACTGGTAGAACTGCTTTCCGGCTGCTTGAAAGACAACACCCGAATATGGCTAGCACTCGATGTTCGATCAGCAGTTCGGCCGCAAGCTCAGAATAACGTGCGTCATGACCTTCTGGATTTAACAGAATCGGATCCAGTTTGTGGCCTGATATACCGCCATCAAAATTGATTTCTTCACAAGCTAAGAGAACACCTTGAATATGTGCAATTTCTGAGACCGACATTGGTCCAGTGCGAGAGAAAAGAACGCCTATTTTTAGGGGATTTTCTCTCATGTCGATCCGCTCTCTTTTACTCTGTTTTCAAACCACTGTGCAATCGACAACAACCGTTCGTCCTCTCCCGGTTTTCCCATCAACATTATGCCTATGGGTAAGCCAGTTTGCGAATACGCCAGCGGAAGCGTTATGCAGGGAAGTCCAGCAAGGTTACCGAGCCAACAGAACCATGTCATGCTGTCTTGCGTGGTAACTCGGCGACCACCGAATTCTTGCCAGTCTTGATCGATTCGTGGTGCCGTCACTGGGAGTGTTGGCAATACGAGAACATCCCATTCCGGCAAATCAATCAACAGCAGGGAGAGGAAAGAGGCCCTGATGCATTGAGCCTTTAGTAGCTCCACGCCAGAGATTTGCATACCGACCTCAAGATGCGTACGGGTTACATCAGTATAAAGGTAAGGGTTTTTGCAATACTGTTGGGCATGGTATGCGGATGCTTCGCAGTGGAGGATTACCTCCCAAGCCGAAAAAAAACTGGAGATATCATGTATCTCGTAGTTCAACACATTTCCTTCCAATTTTGCCAAAGCATTATTGATTGCTTCACCGACTTCTTCTGAGCGTTCGAGTCCTTCACCAACCAAATTTATTAATTTTGGATCGACTACTTCAGGTAATTCCCCCATTGGTAATGCGGCGGCAGTCGTGGGATCCTGAGGATCAGGCCCAATGAAATACGGAAGAAGGAGCGTGATGTCCTCAAGCGATTGGGCAATCGGACCTGGTGCATCCAAAGACCAACTGAGAGGCAACACACCGTGTCGAGACGCACGGCCGTAGCTTGGCTTGAAGCCATAAATACCGCAGGCAGAAGATGGGATGCGCACGGAGCCACCCGTATCGCTTCCAAGAGCAACTGAAACTATTCTGGCGGCAACCGCAACACCTGATCCACCGGAGCTGCCGCCAGAAATATGGTTTTCGTTATGAGGATTGCAAGTGGGGCCAATGGTTGATGTAGAGTTCGTCGCCCCATAGGCCCACTCATGCATATTGGTTTTACCGAAAATAACGGCTCCGGCGTCACGTAGCCGTGCAACTATGGTTGCATCAACACCACATGGCTCCGAAGGCAATGCCTTTGAACAGGCAGTTGTCGGATAATCCGTGGTCAGATAATTGTCTTTGACCGCAATTGGAATGCCATCAATTGGACTAAGCGGCACCCGTTGCCGCCTGCGTTGTGTCGATGCCTTGGCCTGATCCATAACTACTGACCGATCAAGCGCAACGAAGGCATTCAAGCCCGCCTTGTCTTCAGCAAGGTCCAAAGCGGCCTCAGCCAAGGAGCAAGCTGTCCACTCACCTCTAGTTAAGGCGGCAATCTGATCCGAAAGTCTTTCAAGATTTTTCATCAAGAACCTTCGGCAGAAAGATGTGAATAGGCTCGGATGATTTTGCATCAAGCACTTTCGGCATAAAGATGTGAATAGGTTCAGATGATTTTCCATCTGGGTAACGCGCTAAGCCCTTACGGATGCTTTTCAGAGTTTTTTTGATTCTATTTTTCTGATTGATGGTCCGCACTGTGATTTCATTCATGTCAGACTCCTAGCAATTGCTGTTGAAGGGGTTTGTCCGCCAGTAGGTTTTCGCGATTGGTTTCCAACCGTATGGACCCCTTTTCCATGACGTAAGCTCGCTCTGCGAGGGACAGACAGAAATCAAGATTCTGCTCAGCGACCAAGATGGCAATGCCGCGTTCCTGATTGATACGCTTCAGAATGCCGGCAATCTCATCGATTATCGATGGTTGGACACCTTCAGTCGGTTCATCGAGCAACAGAATTCGTGGCACAATTGCGAGTGCGCGTGCGAGAGAGAGAACCTGCTGCTGACCACCCGATAACCCGCCCGCAAGATCATTGATTTTCGGCTTTAACAAAGGAAAGTCACCTATGGCTTGTTCGATAGCATGCTTGCCGTTATGACCATTTGACTCCGCTGCAACGGCAATGTTTTCCGATACCGTCATGCGTGGGAACACGAACCGGCCCTGTGGTACATAGCCAAGTCCCAGACGGGCGCGTTTTGCAGAACTGGCTGGAGCCTGCTTACCATCAATTTCGACCTGACCTTCCATCGCTGGAATGAGTCCAGTGGCATAACGGATCAAGGTCGATTTTCCGACGCCATTTCTACCCAGCAAAGCGACGATTTCACCACCTGTTACCTCAATCGATATATCTCGGATAATAACTGTTTTACCATAACCGCCAGTGGCATTCTTGATCCTAAACATGGACATGCCTCCCCAAATAAATGTCGAGAATGCGATCATCTTCTCGAAGCATACTGATGTTGCCTTCAGCGAATACCTCACCCTGATGAAGAACTGTGACATGCCCTTCCAAAGTACGAACGAACTCCATATCGTGCTCAATCACGATCACTGTCGTACGCTTGGCAAGAATGCGTAAGAGTTTCGAAAGTTCGCGGGTTTCTTCGTTGGTCATTCCAGCAGCTGGTTCATCCAGAAACAAAACGCGCGGCGCTAGACAAAGCACCATCCCTATATCAAGCCATTGTTGTTTGCCATGGGATAGAGCAGATGCTTGTGCCTGTGCCTGCTGGTCAAGACCCAGCATATGCGAAATCTTTTCGCTGATTTCCCTTGCTTTTGATCGATCTTGGGTTCGCGAATAGGCGGCGATCCAGAGGTTCTGCATTACAGGCAGGTCACCAAATACTTGGGGTTTCTGGTTTTTAACCCCCATACCGAGGTGCACTCGGTCGCAAATAGGTACTTTTGTCACGTCTTGCTGACCAATCAATACCTGTCCGGCATCGGGTGGATAAACCCCGACGCAAGTCTTTAGAAATGAACTTTTGCCGGCTCCGTTCGGCCCGATAAGAGAAAATGGTTGTCCGGGCTCAAAGGTCAAAGACACTTTGTCGACCGGAATTACACCGCCAAATTGCTTGACCAGTGCCTGTGTTTCAAGTCTTTTAGCAGTTTCGGTCTGTTGCGCTACGTCAGTGAGAATGCTCTCCAGAACTTCAATGTCGATCTTGACCTTGCTCGTGTCTCTTGCCGCATCATTTGGATCCGGCAATGTCTTGCTCCAGATCACATCGATAGTACCCAGAATCCCGCTCCTTAAGAACATTACAAGGACGACGAGGACAAGACCGAGAATTAATGTCGTTTGACCACCAACCACCCCGCTGCCAAGATAGAAAGACAGACCGCCAACTGTGAGTGCCCCAACAAAGGGACCTGCTAAGGTACCGACACCGCCAACGAGCACATAAATCGGCACCAGTAGAGCTTCCTGAACGGAAAAGATAGACGGATTAAGATAGTTGGCCCAAGCACCGAACAATGCACCAGCGATACCTGCAACTGCGCCAGCATAGCCAAAATTCAAAAGTTGATATTTACGGACATCATAGCCCAATAGTTCGGTTTTCTGGCTATCCAATCGTACACAATCGATTACATGCCCAAAGGTGCTTTGGTGGAGCCAACGGGTGAAGAAATAGATCAAGGCTGCAATAATTACCGTGACAATGAACCCATCGGTTGGATCCAGTGCCTCTGCCTTCTCGCCAAATTCAAGCACCATGCCGGGAATATTGGACATACCATTATCGCCACCAATTACAGCCGTCCCTACATCGGCTTTGAATGACTGCATGATCGCCCAAAGCAAGAGCGTAAAGGTGTACGATAAAATAGTGCTCTGCAGTGGACCCATGCGAGCATAGAAGATAATCCAGCCAATCATGAGTGCAAACAGACATCCAAACAAGGCCCCGATGGGCAAGCTCCAGATTAGAGTGTTGCCTGTCATAATCGACATATTGATGGCAGCAATACTGCCAAAGTAACCGCCGAGGCCAAAAAAAGCGGTCTGACCGAGGCTCAAAAGACCACCGCGGCCCCAGACGATGTCGAGACTAAGTCCCAAAAGTCCAAAGATAACCCAGGATGTGGCAACGTAAGATAGATACGGATCAATCAACCCAGAAAATGTGAGCACCAATATGATGGTGATCGCTGGCAAGACGAGACCAGAATATTGATAGAGCGTTTGAGAAAGCTTCATGAGTGCTCCGCTCATATTTTCTTTCGCCACTTAGCTGAAATGCCGAGTGGAAATAGCCATAGGAAGATTGCTGTGATGACGAAGAAAAAGACATCACCTGCGACAGAGGTAAGGAAGCTCGCTGTGATTGATGCACCCCCGCCCAAGCCGATGGCAGTCAAAGCGCTTCCAGTGATTGTCACCGGTCCAGCTACCACCACGGTCAGGAATGCCTTGATGACAAAGGCAAAACCCATTGATGGCGTTGCGGGAGTCATCGGAAGCAGAATGGCACCTGCAAAACCCGCAAGGCCGCATCCAATGGAGAATGTCATAGTATTAATGCGTGAAGATTCAATACCAATTGCTTCCGCCATCTCCGGTTCCTGGATTGACGCGCGCGCCTTTCTTCCATAGACAGTGCGAGTCATCAGGAAATAGATAAAGACACTCATCAGGATTGCCACACCGATCATCAGCAAGGGATAGACTGCCAGGCTGTAACTCCCAATTTTGATGCTTTTATCCGGCATCCCGATACCAGGCGTGACGGTACCGAAGATGAAAACCGCGAGCTGATAGAATGCGATGCTCAAGCCCCAGGTGGCGAGCATCGTATCGAAAATCCGACCGTACAACCTGCGGATGACCAGAACCTCGACGATTGCTCCGATAGTCATTGTGACGAGAACCGCAATTGGAATTGCCAAAATATAGGGGACGCCCAATTGTGTTGCGGTTAGTGCCGCATATGCTCCAATCATCAAGAACTCGCCATGAGCGAGATTGATCACCCCCATCAGCCCGAAGACGACAGCAAGGCCGATAGTTGCAATCAATAATATTGAGGCACTAGAAAGTGAAGACAGCAGAACCGTTGCCAGATAATCGAATTCCATACATTTTTCTCCCGACAAGCGCACACCTATTTATAGGTGTGCGGGTTTCTCGGACTAGTTTGCGGGAGTAAAGTGCTCTGCGAGATCAGGGTTGGCAATCAGGTCGCATACCTGATTCTCGTAACTCGCCGGTACAGCTTCAAACGTTTGAATAGTGTTGAAGCCATGATTATTATCGCCTTCGACGATATAGATGTTTTGTTCGAGATGGTGCGAGGCAGGTGCCAGCTTGACGTGACCATTCGGAGCGTCGAAGCTCAGGCCACTTTCTAACGCCGCAATGACAGCATCGGTCTCGGCAGTGCCAGCCCGTTTAACAGCAAGTGCCCACAGATTGACAGCATTCCAAACATCAACAGCAACCGAAACAATCGGAATGTCACTACCGTACTTTTTTTGCCATGCTTGCACGAAGGCAACATTCGCTTCCCCTTCAACATGCTGAAAATAGCCTTGATTAGCAATAAGGCCTTGACCAGCGGCTGGCGATACAACAACCTGTTGATTACCCGAGCCGTAGTTGGTGGAAACAACGCCAATCGAGTCTTTCAGGCCAGCGGCTGCAAACTGCTCAAGAAAGCCGGTTTGATTGGCTCCAACTGGAAGCGCTACAACGAAGTCAGGCTTCGATGCTTGTATTTTCTGGATCGTCGGTGCGTAGTCGGTAACTGTCAGGGCCAAAAAATCCTCACCCACAACTTTACCGCCATTTTGTTGAGCATATTCATGAACCCAGTGACCGGAGATCGTTCCAAAATTATAGTCTGGTGCCATAATATAGATCTTCGGGCCATATTTTTTGATTGCCCATTCGATCAAAACGGAGAGTTGCTGGGACGCCGAGGAACCGGTAACAAACGTATATTTGTCACATGCCCCACCCTCATAGAGCGAAGAGTAGAAATAGGGTATCTTAGCCTTCCGGATAATCGGTCGAATAGCTTCTCGCGAGGAACTGGTTAGGCCAGCAAACAACGCGTCTATCTTGTCGCGCAAAATCGCAGTGTTTGCAAACTGTGTATATTTACTCAGTTCAGATTGCGCGTCATAGGTGACGACTTCGACCGACTCTCCGAGCAATCCGCCATCAGCGTTGATTTTCTCAACCGCAAGCTCCAAAGCTTGATTCTGCTGAATACCGTAAATGTTGAGCCCACCAGTGAGGTCGAAGATCGCACCAATCTTCGTGCCGGCAAAAGCGGTTGAAGTTATGAATGAAATGGAAACCAGCAGGCTTACTGTGCTCAGTAGCTTGTTCAGCTTTTTCATGATAGATATTCCCCTGTGTTCATGACAAGAGCTGAACTGAACACCCGTCAACGGTAACACCTCATGCAGAAAACAATACGAGCGATTTGACAAAATACCAGTTCAGCAAAATCGCTTCTATTTTCGGGTGCACCGTTGCACTGCATTGCATTGTAGTTTACGGTGGTAACGAATGTCAACAGCGTGCGCTTCACGCTCGCTCAAGAGTATGCGGGGATTTCTGGGCTGGATAAGATTTCTGGCTACCACCCCGCTCCTCCCCAATGTCATTAACTTATTGCTCGTATGTGCGTTAACAAAGGAGCTGTCCTTAGATTTCGATAACTAATTGATTTGATTTTTTTGATGAAACCTTACTGGGTTTCCATTTACCGATCGTTTGTTGCGAGGTACTTCGGTAGCTGACCACCAGAGAGAGGGCATCATGGGCTCTCCAGAGGCTGCGCCTACTGTACACCAAAAGTCCTGGAGCAGTCCGTGCGTATTGCCGGCTATCCAGAGCCGATTCGCCAGTTGGTGGTGAAGGATCCGGGTCATGGCCAACTGACTCTGTTGATCACCAACCAGCACCATGTCCCAGCCGTATGGCTGATCGATCGGTATGCGCGGTGCATGATCATTGAGAACGCCATCGACCTGTTCCACAGGGACATGATTTATTCTTGATGGCAGTGTGCTTGTCGAGCAGATACTGTCGTGGCTTACTTCCTTTCGGAATGGGAAAAGATTTGGCTTTAGAGGGAAGTTCGAACCTACCAGTCCGGCAATTGAACCGTATCGATACTCTGGTTCTCCAACATCACCGGAATCCCTTCCTGAACCGGGTAAATCGTACTGCCGTTTTTCGTAATCAGCGCTTCACGCAAGGAACTGGCCACCATGTCTCCCCCATGATTGCGAACCTGGCCAGCTTCAATCGCACGATTCAGGGAGTCGAGCTTACCCTCCGCCAATACCG
Organism: Candidatus Poriferihabitaceae bacterium; assembly: GCA_965221795.1. Taxonomy (GTDB): domain Bacteria; phylum Pseudomonadota; class Gammaproteobacteria; order Arenicellales; family Poriferihabitantaceae; genus VYFG01. The sequence goes on along the minus strand of OZ244914.1, from coordinate 3,136,471 downwards.
AAACCGGTTGCTTGGTCACTGGGCACACGAGAATTTCCAATAACTTTCGATCAATAGGCATTACAGTCCTCATTTGTCAGACATCCGAAATGGCAACCATATCATCCCGGGCAGCGTTCGCGCAAAGGGAATATCCGGAGCGATCAGACCGGGACCAGTGAGTATGCAAGCGTCTTCTCTGCGGTATGTCCCGAACATACGGTCCCATACCGTCAGAATCAGCCCAAAATTGCAATCGCACTCGGTTTTCTGGGCGCGGTGATGCATCCGATGCACACCGGGAGTGACCACCAACCAAGCCAGCATTCGGTCCAGGGTCGGATGGACCCTGAGATTGCCATGAATCCATAACGCCATAACCAGTATGATGATTTCATACAGGATCACACCCAACAGAGGGACACCCAACAGATAGACGATCCCTCCCCGGAAGAACAGCGTCATCACCATTTCTACGGGATGGGTCCGGAATGTGGTCAGCACATCCAGGAATGGGTCCAGATGATGAATCCGATGAAACCGCCAGAGCACAGGAATGCTGTGCCAGGCACGATGCCATCCGTACGATGCCAGATCCAACACCAGCCAAGCAATGAATATTTTTTCCCACAGGCCAATCTGCAAGTGGTGGAGCATGCCAAACTGGCTGAACAATGACTGTAGCGCAATGGCCGAGAGCGTCAACGGGGCGACCGACAGCAGGACCACTTGTACCGAAACGTTGACCAATTGCAAGCCAGTATTCCCCAGCACTCTTCCTTGCCAGCCATGACGTCTCGCCGGAATCAGTCGCTCCAGGAACGCGATCAGGGCAAACATCCCGAAAAACACTTCCAGCCGAATGATTTCCGAGACATCCAGCCACCCGACCAAAAACTCTTCGAGCCACATCATTACATCCCATCAGGCGCAAGGAAGGGAGGCCATTTGCCAAATATGACCATCCACCCACCCCATGATTTTCGTTCGGTTATGGGAACCATGCCCCGACTCAGTGCCATTCTTATCCTCCTTTGACATATTGTACCGCCTGCTCGATGACTTCCAGGCCGGCACCTTTTCGGGGGCCGTACTCGGACAGATGGCGACGCCATGATTTTGCCCCGGGCTGCCCATGAAACAGTGGCAACAGATGTCGACTCATATGTCGCAGATACACTCCTTGGGACAATTGCCGTTCGACATAGGGCAAATATCGATTCAGAATCTCAAAACGGGAGATGGGCCGTTCGCTCCAGTTCTCCCCGAACAGTCTCTCATCCACCTCAGTCAATAGCCAAGGATCAACGGAAACCTGTCGCCCCATCATCACCCCATCGACCCGGGCGAGATGTCTCTCGGCCTGGTCCAAGTCCCTGACTCCTCCATTCAGGGTAAACCGCAGATGCGGATAGTCTGATTTCAATCGATACACCGTATCATATTGGAGTGGCGGGATCGTTCGGTTCTCTTTGGGGTTTAGCCCCGTAAGCCAGGCTTTCCGGGCATGAATGATGAAGTGCTCGCAGCCCGACTCCGCATTGACTCGGACAAATTCGGATAAGTCTTCGTAGCGATCCCGGTTATCAATCCCGGTCCGAGTCTTGACAGTAACGGGGATGGTTACGGCTGCTTTCATCGTTTCGACGCAACTCGCCACCAATGCCGGCTTTGCCATCAGACAAGCCCCGAACAATCCTCTCCGCACACGATTGCTGGGGCAGCCAACATTCAGGTTCACTTCATCATATCCCCGGTCTTCCGCCAATTGCGCACAGTATGCCAATTCCTCCGGGTCGGCTCCCCCGAGTTGAATGGCAACAGGATGCTCGCTTTCGTCAAAACCGAGGAAGTGATCCCGATCTCCATGAACAATGGAGCCAGTGACTACCATCTGCGTATACAGACGAGTGCGCCGGGAAAAAAGGCGCCACAATGCACGACAATGACGGTCCGTAACTTCCATCATCGGTGCTACTGAGAATTCCGCTTGCATTGTTGGCAGACCCTACCCAAACCGCATCATGTTTTCCCGGTCAATAGAACTGGCAATGCTTCGCTTGTGATCGGACAGCATCTACACCCGGATTTATTACTCGGCAGATATTGCAATTTCCTGCCCAAACGTTCAATCTCCGCCTCTTCTCCCAGCCTGCGCAATGTTGTGAACATCAACCTTGACCAAACCTTGAACGCTATCGTGAATGGCGGCCTCGAATCCTGTTTTCGAACCCTCCAGCGCGGGATCGAGAAAGAAAGTCTCCGAGTCAATCCAGATGGTACCTTGTCCCAGAAACCCCACCCCCACACATTGGGCTCTGCCCTGACCCACCCGTCCATCACCACCGATTACTCCGAAGCACTTCTGGAATTCGTCACGCCGATCCATACCAGCATCGACGGCCTGCTGCGCGAGCTGACGGATATTCATCGCTATACGTACCAAAACATAGTCGATGAAATGCTATGGGTCAACAGCATGCCTTGCATCGTGCTCGGAGAGCAAGCCATCCCGATTGCCCAGTATGGAAGTTCCAATATCGCCCAGATGAAGGAAACCTATCGCCGTGGACTGGGTCATCGCTATGGACGACTGATGCAGACCATTGCGGGCATCCACTACAACTTTTCCCTGCCGGACGAATTCTGGACACGATACCTGAAAACAGATGAACCCACCCATCTGGTTCGGGAACGGTCCACACGATATTTCGCCCTGACCCGTAATTTCCTGCGAAATGCATGGCTGATATGCTATCTCTTTGGGGCTTCACCAGCGGTCTGCCAAACCTTTCTGCAAGGCCGACCACACCAACTGGCAAAACTCAAGGAACACAGTTTTTATGCGCCCCATGCCACCTCTCTGCGGCTCAGCAACCTGGGCTACAGCAATGATGCCCAATCTACACTGGCCATCAATTACAACAGTCTGGGACAGTATGTGACTACATTACGAAAGGCAATCCAAACGCCTTGGGCACCCTATCAGGCGATTCCTGTCACTGTGGACGGAGTCTATCAGCAACTGAATCCGAATCTTCTGCAGATTGAAAACGAATTCTATTCTGTGATCCGACCCAAACAAGTCGCTCGCTCCGGGGAAAGTCCTTCCGGTGCCTTGCGAGACCGTGGAGTCCAGTACGTCGAAATCCGAAGCCTGGACCTGGATCCGTTCACTCCGATCGGCATCAGCCCGGAAACGATCCGATTTCTCGATCTCTTTCTGCTGTATTGCCTGTTCCGCAGCGATCAACCCATTCACGAAGCAGAGCTTCAGCAAGCGACCGAAAATCGGCTGCGTGTGGTTATGGAGGGGCGAAAACCAGACCTGCACCTGCAGTTCGAAGATGGCGAAGTACCCTTTCAAAAAGCCGCGATAACGGTACTCGACCAAATGATGAATCTGTCCGCCTTGCTGGACGGGGTCTGTGGCGGAACCGCTTATCAACATACCCTTTCCGTCCAACGCGCCCGGGTCGAAGACCCGACCCTGACTCCATCCGCCAGAACCGTGGACACTATTGAAAAGGAGTACGACAGTTTTTTCTCGTTTGCCATGCACCAGGCGAAAGCCCATCAACGCTATTTCAAGGACTGGCAAATCACTGCCGACACCATGCAACATTATCAGCAACAAGCTACATGGTCCCTGGAACAGCAAGCGGCGATTGAGGCGAGCGACACTCTATCTTTTGAGGAGTTTCTGACCGACTACTTTCGTCGACAAAACGACACCTGACGATCCAGAATATTCTGATTCGCTGCGGAGTCTGGACTGCACGATCCGGTTTCCAGTGGCCGAAGCCACCTCGTGCCCGGACTTGCCTGGTCAGCAGTATGTCGCTTTCCGAATCCATCCGACGATCCGACGGGTTTGGTATCGGGCCCCAGAATACCCTCAATCCGGAATTACAGTGTCTTCAGAATGGACCCGATTTCTGCAGTCATCATTCGGGTCCCCATGTCCCCACCAAATTCCACAGGCCGCAGGCGACGGCACTCAAACCCACGCTGCACCGCAAGACGAATCAGGCCAGCCGCTTCCGACAGGTGCCAATAGGATCGTTCTTCCGCCAAATAGTCCAGCATCATGGCACCACTCAAAATCGCGGCAATGGGATTGGCCCTATCTTGCTCCATGATATCGGGAGCACTGCCATGTGCCGGCTGGAACAAGCCGATAGAATCACCGATTTCCGCACAGGGGGCCATGCCCATGCCACCAACCAATCCACCAGCCAGGTCCGACAGAATGTCTCCATACATATTTTCGGTGACCAGCACATCGAATGCCCATGGCCTGCGCACCAGATCCAGTGCCTGAGCATCGACATAGTGGTACCCTCGCTCCACGTCCGGGAACTCCTCCGCTACTTCATCGAAAATACGTCGAAAAAAGGCCATGGAAGCAAACACATTGGCTTTATCGACACAGGTGAGGAGACCTTGAGAGCCTTCCTGCTTGCGCCGAGCCGCCAGGCGGAAACCAAACCGGTGCAACTTTTCCGTGGTCTGCCGCGTAATTCGTAAGGTGTCTTCCACCATTTCATCGCCTTTGATCCGGCTACGGCCATGCACCGCCGCCGAATAGAACAACCCTTCGGTAGACTCCCGCAGAATGACCAGATCAATCTTCGACGACCGGGAATCCGCAAGCCGATGGGGGACATTGGGGTAGGCTTTCACCGGCCTGACGCCTGCATACAACTGATACCGATTGCGCAAGCGCAGGTGGGGGGAAATCTCCGTTCCGTCGGTATATCGAATCGAAGGCAAGCCAATTGCACCCAGAAAGATCGCCGCGCACTCCCCTGCAGCTCGCTCTCCTCCGAGTTCGATGTCTTTTCCCGTCTCCTGGTAGTACTTTGCCCCTGCCCGAATTTCGCGGAACGTTACCATAGGATGACCACAGGCTTCTCCAACCGCTGTCATCACCTGCACCATGGCCTCACACACATCCGGACCGATTCCGTCTCCCCGAATCAGTGCGACCAGAACCTCTTCATTCGTCATGGGTATTGCATATTGAGCGCTGTTTCGACCCACCCTTTCACTGCGACCGGGAAGAAGGCTACCGTTTGCCGACTACCAAGCCTTATCATACGGGGAAAATCCGTTAGAATCTCCTCTGGTTTTCATGCCCCGGTAGCTCAGTCGGATAGAGCAGCCGCCTCCTAAGCGGCAGGTCGGAGGTTCAAATCCTCTCTGGGGCGCCAAACCATCGGCCAAAAAGCCTTATGCATATAGGTTTCTTAGAATTTTAGGGGATTATACATCCTTTTATGAACCCCTTTGATTTAGGCTTTTTTCGCCCGTTATAGCGTCACTCTTCCGCGCCCGCCTCGCGAAGCATCCTCACAATGTGTAAATTGTCTCCACGTCTCGCTAGTTGAAGCGGCGTTCTGCCCTCGCCGTCCTCGGCGCTCACGTCCGTGCCCGCGGTCAGTTCGAGGTGCAGCCCGGCGGGTCCGTTCGACGCGGGAGAGCGTCCACTTGTAGGTAGTCGGCCCTGAAAAAAACCTGTTTCAGGGGGCCGCAAGCGCCCACGGTGGGACACTGCCCAACTCGGAGGCCGGCAGTTTCCATCGCCCCGTCGCCCCCGGGCGCTCCCGGGCCCTCAAAACGTCGCAAATGCGGCCTCCAAGGCCCCCAATCCAGCGACCCAAAATCCAGCGACCCAAAAACCGCAGCGGACGGCGGATCCGCCGCCGGTGGTGACCGGCACCGCACCGCAGGACATTCCTCCGGTCGCCTTCCCTTCCCGGGAGCCAGTTCCTTCCCAGAGGACCATCCGATTTCCGGTGCCCGATCACGGGCTCCATCGCCTGCCGCCGCCGGCACTTCTTCCGCCGTCGGGTCACGATGCCTCGCCGCGGCCCGGACCGGGATCCGAAAGTCTCACCCTCGCCATGCCCCTGGTCACCGCGGTCCACGAATACCTCATCCATCGACCGCCCCGTCCGGCGTCGCACCGGATCCAGAGCGGGCTTCCGCGGTGGTCCGTCATCAGGATTCCCCGCCCGCGCCATCCCGCCCAGGAGGAAGTGGCTCCGGTGGGGGGTGGCCATGCTCCCCTGGACCCCGAATTCGTACCGCCGGTGGGCCTGGCCCTTGCTAATGCACTCGACGTCCGGGGGCTGCCGGCGGTACCGCGGGTTCCGGCCCTTCGGCTCCGGCGCCCGTACCCGCCGGGCCATCGCCCATTCGTCCGCAAACGCCGGCTCCCGATCGGGTCTCCCCGCGGTGTTTCGTTCCCGGTCCCGGACCACCCGGCCCAGGTCGGTCCGCAGACTCTTGACCGGACGGTTCATACGGCGCCGCTGCCGGGCATGGGCAACCCGGTTCGCCCGCCGCCGCGCCTGCGGCCCCTTGCGGGCGTCGCTCTGGTGCCACTTCACCTCATACCGCTGGCACCGTTTCACCCGTCGCACCCGGGAACGGTTTCACCGCTGGCCATCGGTCGGGAAGGTTACCGCCTGGTCCGGCACGGTCGTATCGACCGTCACCCGCCGCCACGCCCGCGGCTTCCCGGTGCCGCTCGTAAGACCGGCATCGATCGTCGCTGGCAGGACCCGCTCGGCCCCGGCCGTCCCGATGCGCTGCGGAAGAACATGAGCAACACGAAGAGGAGGTCGCGCAAGGACACCGGCAGGGGCGCTGTCGGCAAGGCCACCGTTGTCGGCATCCAGGACCGGGAGACGAACGCAGTCACTGCGAAGGTGGTCGGCGGCACAGACGCGCAGACCCTGCATCCATTCATCCAGGAGAACGTCGATGCGGAGGCGATGGTCTACACCGACGAGCACCAGGGCTACCATGGCATTCCCGACCGCCACGAGACAGTCAGGCATGCCGTCTCGGAGGATGTCCACGGAATGGCGCACATGAATGGCATCGAGAGCTTCTGGGCGATGCGCAAAAGGGGCGATCACGACACCGACCAGCAAATGAGCGAGAAGCCCCTGCGCCGCTACGTCAGGGCGTTCGCCGGTCGGCACCATGCGCGGGACTTCGACCCCATCCGCCAGATGGAGAAAATAGCCGCGAGCATGGAAGGGAAGGCATTGACTTTCGCGGCGTTGACAGGATGAGCAGCCAGAAGAAGCGTGCCAATCAGTCGCGGCACAACGAGCACTTGGAGCGACTGGACGCGACGTCGGAGCAGGTTGCGCGAATGATCATGACGTCGAAGCCGAGAAGGTCGGACGAGTGGAAGTATCTCAAGGATTTCAAGAAAGACAGAAGCTGATGTTGTGGGCGGCTGTCAAATATGGTGGTTAGGATTAGTTATAATTCCCATTCCCTTTTTAAAGATTGGTTGATGATTAGGATTCCTGTTTCACATTCATAGACCGTCGGACCGCGTCTGGGTCAACAAAGGCCAGCAGGAGGGCATCCATCCTCTCATTCTGCTTCTTATTCGCTTCCCATAATTTGGCGTGTTCAGCGGTACCGGCTTCAACAATTATACGAATAGCTTCTATCTTCGCGTCTACATATCGAGAACCTGCAATATAGGTTGCGAAGCCTGTTCCGAGAACTGCTATCAGAATTGAAAACAGAGGTATCCAAGGTGTGAGTGATTCAAGCATAAGAGAAATTTAGAACCATCTATAGCGTGATCATATTGACATGAGACATAAACGCAAAATGCCAATTGATATTCCTCAACTTGAGACCTTCGTGGTCAGCTTTCATTTCGATCTACAGATTGTCCGTAGCAGGTCGTAATTCGGCACAGAAAAAAAACAGAACCACTTTCGATAATATAAATTACTGCTCCCTAGATGCACCTATAGCTATCGAAGTAAGCTTGTTGCTAAAAGGTTATACAGCCAAAATTGAATATATCAACAAATAGGGATGGTCACTATCCGTACAAATACTGGTCCCACGTATCCATCAGCGGTACACGTTGATCGAACAGATCCGATCTGTCGTAGCTGCGCTGCGTCTTTGATAAGGTGCGGTGGGTAAGAGCGTTGTCAATGACCTTCTGACTCGCGTTAGTGCATTCACTCAGGAACCCATTGAAAGTCGATCTGAAACCGTGTGGGACGACGTTCCTGCCCTTCTCATCCACCACGCCTTTGACGCGCAGCAATTTCCCTAGAGTGGCATCGTTGATCGGTTTCGCGCTGGAACTTGGGAACAAGAGCGAGCAACCTGCGAGAAGTGTTAGAAGAGGATTCTTGCGGTCGGTCAATCTGCGCGATTCTTCGAGGATCTCCATCGCCCTCGGTGACAGCGGCACCCGCCACTCATCACCGTTCTTCATTCGAGTCCCAGGCACCACCCACATTTTTTTCTCAAGGTCGATCTCTTCCCCAAGTCGCATTTCTAGCTTCTGAGGAACGTTCGCCGGTCAGCACCAGCCACTCGAAACATAATTTCGAGCCTATCCACGCATCGGAATCGAGCGCCTTGGCGAGGGCCTCACGGGCGAGGGAGTGATGCACATAAGCATGACTCTCGCCAGTTTTTCTTTCAGTTTTGAGCTTGCGTGCAGGGTTCGAGATTATGTGCTCGTTCTCCACGGCCAAATCGAACACCTGCGCAACATTCTGACGAACCTTGACCGCCGTCTCGCTATGACCTGCCTGCTCGAGAGGCTTAACAAAGGATTTGACATCGTGCACGTTGATATGTGTGACCGGCATATCGCCGATCTTGGGAAGCACGTACTTCTCAACCCTTGACCACCAGAGCTTTGCGCCTTTCTCGCTGCGTAAAGATTTCTTCTTTTGTTCATGCACGGCTTTTGCAATCTCCCTGAACGAGGGGGCTTTGTCCACGCTGTCGCGTTCCCTTTTCGGGCACTTGCCTTCCCTCAGAAGCCGCTTGTTCGCCCACGCTAGCTCACGCGCTTTCGCCAAGCTGACAAGAGGCCATGGGCCGAGTCCGATGGATTTCCTCTTGCCGTGCATGTTGTATATCTGCACGAAAGATTTTGTGCCTACCGGCTGTATGCTTATACATAGTCCGGCCTGCCGCGGGTCTCTGATACGGTAAGAATGTCCTTTCTTTCCGTCATGGGAAAGGCTTTTGATGTAGCTTTCCGTCAAGGGATTCGTAAGGTTTTTTTGGTTTGACATAATTGCGTTTCCAAAAGGGTGTATGGCTTCTATACACCCTTATATACACCCTTCTTATTTAGATTTTTACTGTCTGTATGAGTCCAAGTATTCGGTAAGTCATTGAAAACACTCGCTTGAGATTTCATTTAGACTTATCAAGAACATTCCATTGCGCTTCTCGGGCGCCATGGGAACCCAAGTGCAACCGCCGATTACGCGGCGGCCCTGATGTACGATTTGCCCTAAATCATGTGCCGAATTACCCGCCGGAATTGGTGCCATCACTCTGGAGTTTTTGCAGGCAGGCCGTGATAGACTGAAGAGCCTGTAAATCACATTATGAAGTGCCCTCATGAAACCGATTACACTGATTCTTGGAGCCGCGATGAGCCTCCTGCTCTGGAACTCTTTCGCAGTCGCCGCCGATTCTCCCTATGCAAAGCAGAAAGTGGTCTATCATATCAATTATGACAATCCCAAAGCACATGCGGGTGCACTTCGGAATATCCAAAACCATATCAATGCCGTCGGAGCCGAAAATCTGGATCTGAAAGTAGTCTTGCATGGCAATGGTCTGGCACTGCTACTGGAGCCGTCGGCACTGGAAAAACTGGGGAAATTCAAGCATGCCAATGCTACCGAAGACATGACCGCCAAGATTGCCGGACTCAAGGACCAGGGGGTCGCATTCCAGGTATGCAACAATACCCTTCGGGGCCGCAAGGTAGATTATGCCACCGATCTGTATGATGTCGCCAAAGAAGATATTGTCCCCAGTGGAGTAGCCGAAGTCGCAAAGCTGCAGGCACTCGGTTATTCATATATCAAACCCTGACTTCCGCAATCCAGGAAGAGGAAGGCACCGTGGCGGTCCGATTCGGGCAGCCATAGGGCCTTCCGACGGAGCCCATGAATCTTGCTTGAGTTTGATAGTTTTCTGGATGGCAGAGCTTTCCGGTTCTATGGCTATATGGATTGCGGAAGGATCAGAGGCCAGAACCGAAGCGGGCTTTCAGATCTCCAATCCGACCACCATGGTCAGCGATAACCGCCTGACTAACTCGGCCACACTCTCATTCACTAACTGGTGCCGTTTTGTTATCAAAGTGCCTGGCGAGTAGGATCGTTAACCCGTGGTTACATTTCCCTTCCGTGAAGCCCCACAGAAGGGGTGATTTGAGATTTTTCCCTTGATCAAACGTTGATTTGATTCTGAGCATTTCTCTCCCTATGAGCTAAATTAATCTTCAGGCGTCCGACCAGTTCGTCCAGTCTTTCCTTCGGAACATGCTTTATCAGGTACTCGATCAGATCATCCTGCCTTGGCTGACCAAATACCAACCTGCAAACCGCCAATGACCGACGCAACGCGTCGATAAGTTGTCTGCCCCGACTTCGACGGTAAAAATTGAGAACGCATTGATTCTACGGGATTTCCTTGGCGAATTAGGCACTACATTCCGGGGGCAATGCGATTTCGTTCCGGCTATGTGCGGGGCGTTGCAGGGGGTCTGCACGGGCCGGCCTTGCGATCCCGGTGGGTCAACTTATAGGGGACCTGGGGCAAGGGCAGTCCTATCATCCGGCAAATGGTCTCGACCTCGGTACTGGGCCGCGAAGGAATGGTATAATGCTTGCCGGTGCCAAGGTCTTCGAGGACACTGCACTGGCGATCGAGCAGCGCCTGCCGGACATGCTCTGGTGACTCCGGGCGGTGGGCTGGAAGCCGAGACGCCAACGCAGGTGACGGATACAGGCGAAGGCGAGCAAGGAGAGCGCCAGATGGGCACGGATGCGGGTGGCCGTTCAGTGGAAGATCGGTCGCACTTTGAGATCATGCTTCTGGATACGGAAACTTTCCTCGACCTGCCACAGGCCGTGGCACTGCTCCAGGAGTTCGACCAGTGGCATCCCCGGACGTTGGTGACGAGGCCGCGGAGGCCATCCCAGCGTGCAACCTCAGCGATCCAGAAAGCGACGATCAACACGGGCCTGAAGAGCGGTACCGTGAAGCCCCGGAATTTACGGCAGGTGACGGTGGAATCGACGGTGCAGGACAAGGCAGTGACCTTCCTGACCGACGGCAAGCTGCAGAACCGTTCCCGAGTGCGACTGGTTCTATAATCCGTACAGTAGATGTAATTGAAAATCAACCAAATAGAGCATCAATGCAAATTTATCAAATCATAGACAAAATTAATGACAGTCAACTTTTCGTGCCTGCATTTCAACGTGAATATGTGTGGAAGCGTGCTCACGCCAAAGCACTATTTACCTCATTGATAAAGAAATACCCTACGGGCACTTTATTGACTTGGGAGACAACCACTCCCCCAGAACTAAAAGGTAAAAAGAAATACTCGCCTGAAATGGGTGCCGTAAAACTAATACTGGATGGTCAACAGCGAATAACAACTATTTATATGATTCTAACCGGACGACTCCCACCTTATTACAAATCTGAAGAAATCAGGAATAATGTTCAGGGCCTCTACGCGAATTTGCAAACCTTGGAACTTGAGTATTATCAAAGACTAATGATGGAAAACAACCCTTTTTGGGTTGATTTAACGAACATATTCAATGGTAAAGTCAAGAGTTCTGTGATTCGTCGTAAACTTAGAGAACAAGGAAATTTAGATGATGCGACTGAAGACCTGATTGATAATAACTTCGAAAAAATTAAATCAATTAGAGAGCGAAACTTTGAAGAACAAACAATTCCAGTCAAAGCAACGATTAAGGAAGCTATAGATATTTTCTATACCGTAAACGCCAGTGGTGTGAATCTCACTGATGCTGAGCTTGCACTTGCGCAAATTTGCGGTTATTGGCCTCAGGCTCGAGAACTGTTCAAAAAGAAGCTATTAAGTCTGAAAAAAGATGGATTTATATTCAAGCTTGATTTCATCATATTTGCCCTTCTTGCTGTGACTCACGACATGGGGTCAGATATGAAGCGAATTCATGGCGAGGAGAATAAGTCCAAAATTATGGCTGCATGGGAAAAATTGGACAAACAAGTATTGGATTATGTGGTTAACATACTGCGAACACATGCCTACGTAGATCATTCAGACGAAATTAACTCCCACTTTGCATTAATACCAATCATTAGTTTCGTATTTAAGAAACCAAACCATAAATTATCTGAGAATGAAATAAAAAGAGTGATTAAGTGGTTTTACTATTCCCAGTTGAGACATCGTTACGTAAGCCAAACCCCACAAAAATTGGACAAAGACCTTGGCGTCATCAAGAATAAGGAAAAGCCTTTTGCGGAACTCCTTACATTGATCGAGCAAGAACGAAATCTAAAGATATCTGAGGATGAATTTGTCGGTCGAGATGTCCGTCATCCGCTTTTCAGTCTAATGTGCTGGTATTTCAAAAGTAAGAATGCCGTTTGTTTGGGTACTGGTATTGCTCTTCGGCAGAATATGGGTGTGAAGTATGCGCTTGAAAAAGACCATATTTTCCCCTACGCTGATTTGAAAGCTAATGGATACCCTGTCGCAAATCGACCCCACTTCCACTCCGAAGTGCAACAGTCGCCGCGATCCCGGAATGAGGGCGTAGCCCGAAGGAAGGGATCGCGGCGGCGACCCAAAATCCGCGCTGCGAACGCTGCTTTTCGGCCTCGGATGGCAGTAATCTCGACGGCCGGCGATCCTGACCGAAGTCATCGGCCAAAGCAAGGGCGAAACCGGCACCATGAGGCCGAGCGAGGCCGCTCCGGTGGGTCACCGGACTGCCGGGAGGGCGATCGGGGGACCGCCGGCCGCGTCAGGGGGGAGCTAACCCACGGGCAAAGACCTCCGCCGGGGTGCGGTATCCCAGGACCTTCCGAGGCCGACGGTGGAGCCGGTCCTCCACCGCCCGCACCGGCGCGGCAGTCACCTGGCGGAAGTCGGTCCCTTTCGGGAAGTACTGGCGCACCAGGCCGTTGGTGTGCTCGTTCCGGCCCCGTTCCCAGGAATGGTAGGGGGTAGCGAAGTAAAAGCCCGCATCGAGCTTCTGTGCGATCTCCCGATGCCTCGCGAACTCCTTGCCGTGGTCCGCCGTGCCGGTGTGGACCCGGTCCCGGACCGGCCCCAGACGCCGGATGAGCGCCGCGGTCACCGCCGCCGCGGTCTTGCCCTCCACCCACTCCAGGAAGGTAAACTTCGAGCCCCGATCCACGGCCGATACCAGTGCCCCCCGGTGTTTCGCGCCCATGATCGTGTCCAGCTCCCAATCGCCGACCCGGCTCTTCTCGGCCACCACCGAAGGCCGCTCCGCAAGGTCCACCCGATCAGGAATGTGGCCGCGTCCGGCATGCCGGCCGCCACGCCAGTTCGGCTTCTTGCCCCGACGCCGCAGGCACCGGTACCGCGTCCCTCCCGCCTGTCGGTCAGCCCGCACATACGGGTAGCTCCACTCTTTCCCCGCCATCACCTCGCCCTGCTGCCGGTGCCAGCCGGCGATCTGTTCCGGGCTCCAGCCTTCCTGCAGCCGGTCCTCGACCACCGCCCAGCGCTCGGGCGTCATCTTCCGGGGCACCGCCGACGCTTCCTGGCGACGGGCCGTGGCCTTGCCATCAGCTTGCTGGTGACGGTAGCCGCGTTGCCCACGGTGGCGCGAGGCCTCGCGCGAGATCGTCGCGGGGTCCCGTCCGAGATCGCGGGCAATCTCCCGGTTCGACAACCCCCTATGCAAAAGCGCGTGAATCTGGCATCGTTCGGCATGGGTCAGGTGGTGGTAGCCTACGGGCATGACAATCCTCCGTTGGTGAGAAACAGAGATGGTTGACCATCATCTGGCCCACCGCAAGCGGCTTGTCAGCTCACCAGCCAGCAGCTTGGGGGGTGTTGCACTTCACACTGGAACGGGGGCGATTTAAGTATACGCTTGCCCAAGAAATTACTAATAGGGCAATATTGACCCAAGTGGAAAACCGAAAAAAGTCCGATACGTCTGCAGAAGACTATCTGCAGCATGTTACAAATAACTTTCCGAGTGCACTTTCACTTCAGTGCATCCCCACTAACGCGTCATTATGGAAGATGGATCGATATGAAGACTTCCTAGCCGAGCGCCGGTCCATATTAGCTAAGAAACTAAATGAATTTCTTGATGGAATCACCGATGTTCCTTTAGGTGAGGGGACGGTTGATATACTCGATACAATTGCCGAGGGTGAACATGATGCTTTAGAGTTCAAGTCTTCTCTACGATGGGATATTGAAAAAAGGGTATTCAACAAGGATCTAGAGGTAGTTGTGTTGAAAAGTATTGCAGCGTTTAGCAATGGCTTGGGAGATGGAGGAATATTGATAATTGGTGTCGACGACGAACATAATGTATTGGGGCTAGAGGGAGACTATTCTACGCTGAAAGACGGTGGAGGTAGGGATACCTTTGAACGTCACCTGCGTAGTCTAGTGATCAAACAATGGGGTGTTGAATTTTCTGCAAACTTGAAAATATCCTTTGAAGAAGTCTCGGGCGAGGACATATGTGTAATAGACGTGAAACGTGGCAGGGATCCTTTGTATTTGATCACTAATGATAAGAACGGTACCCAAGTAGAAAGATTCTATGTACGCTCTGGTAACTCATCTCAACCGATTGCCAAAATAAGTGAGATCAGTGAATATGTTAATCATAGATTCCAAAGTTAGAATGGATTGTCATATCGACTATTACTATTCAGTCAAGTGTAATGTTCTTTCCCCCGTTCCAGTGTAAGATGCACCTCTCATGGATAGGAAACGAGTTTCCATATAGGCTGTTAAACATGGGTTAAGCAATCAGGGGAAATGAGCGGTCAAAAGCCCTCCCCATTTCGTTACTGAAGATACAATTCCTCAATCAAAATTAGTCGATCCTGAAAAATCCCAAATTCATCGGTCACGATCTGAATATGCTGAAATATATTCCCTGAAAGTATGGATTCAAATGGCCGGATCTGGACTCATGGGGGCTCCCTTCCTTGCCATTTCCGAGGACCACCTGCGTCCCGGACCCTGTGCGGGTACCGAATCCCACGATCGGTTCCGAAATCGCCTGGAAAACCGGCTGGATCCGCGCCATGCGCGGGTTCGCCTGGCCGAAATCCTGGACTGGTCCCGATTCGACCAGACCTTCGGTGTGCGGTACGGCCCCGACCGCGGTAGTCCCGGCCAGCCCACGCGTGGGCTGGTCGGGCGGGAGTCTCTCCAGCCGGTGTACCCACTCTCGGACGAGGCGGTAGTCGCCGGTCGGGTGGAGAATCCCTACGGGCAGTCCTTTTGCGGCGAGGACTATTGCCCGCCCCATCCGCCGATCGACCCGAGCCGCCGGACGCGGTGTCGCCCGCGCATCGGGACGGCCGGGGCCGAGTGGGTCCTGCCAGCGACGATCGATGCCGGTCTTACGAGCGGCACCGGGAAGCCACGGGCGTGGCGGCGGGTGACGGTCGATACGACCGTGCCGGACCAGGCGGTAACCTTTCCGACCGATGGCCAGCGGTGGAACCGTTCCCGGGTGCGACGGGTGAAACGGTGCCCGCGGTATGAGGGGAAGTGGTGCCCGCGCGACGCCCGCCAGGGGCCGCAGGCGCGGCGGCGGGCGAACCGGGTTGCCCATGCCCGGAACTGCGCCGTATGAACCGTCCGGTCAAGAGTCTGCGGACCGACCTGGGCCGGGTGGTCCGGGACCGGGAACGAAACACCGCGGGGAGCCCCGATCGGGAGCCGGCGTTTGCGGACGAACGGGCGATGGCCCGGCAGGTACGGGCGCCGGAGCCGAAGGGCCGGAACCCGCGGTCCCGCCGGCAGGCCCCGGAAGTCGAGTGCATTAGCAAGGGCAAGGCCCACCGGCGGTACGAATTCGGTGTCCAGGGGAGCATGGCCACCCCCCACCGGAGCCACTTCCTCCTGGGCGGGATGGCGCGGGCGGGGAATCCTGATGACGGACCACCGCGGAAGCCCGCTCTGGATCCGGTGCGACGCCGGTCGGGGCGGTCGATGGATGAGGTATTCGTGGACCGCGGGTACCGGGGGCATGGCGAGGGTGAGGCTTCCGGATCCCGGTCCGGGCCGCGGCGAGGACTCGTGACCCGACGGCGGAAGCAGTGCCGGCAGCGGCAGGCGATGGAGCCCGTGATCGGGCATCGGAAATCGGATGGTCATCCGGGAAGGAACGGGCTCCCGGGAAGGGAGGGCGACCGGAGGAAGGTACGGCGGTGCGGTGCCGGTCACCACCGGCGGCGGATCCGCCGTCCGCTGCGGTTTTGGGGTCGCTGGATTTTGGGCCTTGGAGGCCGCATTTTCGACGTTTTGAGGGCCCAGGAGCGCCCGGGGACGACGGGGCGATGGAAACTGCCGGCCTCCGAGTTGGGCAGTGTCCCACCGTGGGGGCTTGCGGCCCCCTGAAACAGGTTTTTTTCAGGGCCGACGATATAGATAAACTGCTCAGGATCTTTCTGGTCCTTCTCGCCAAGTGCTGTACGTACAAGCTTTATCATCGAGGACTTCCCGGCGCCCCAGGAACCCGAAATACCGATCGAGGTTGGCCGTCCGGCCGCCTGCGTGATGATCTCTGCGAGAGTATTGGCAACACCCGAGAAGTTCAGGAAGTCCTTTTCAGTTTCGTTATCAGCCCACATTTCCGAGCAATTCCTAATTGATCCGGTTTGTACGATTTCCCCACAGCCGCGGCCAATCGCAGTGGTGGCGGAACAAACAGAAATGCAAGTGCACTCACGGCCCCATCAGTCCAAGTATTTCTATTCCGAAAGATAAACGAAAGACAAATATCGCTTACCCTGTATTTAGCCGGTTCTGGAAATCAGCGACTACCTTCAGAATGTCCTCAAATGTCGGCACCTCACCATAGAACATTTCCTGCTGCATACTTTCATAATCGGCCTGCCACGCGGGGAGATCAGCGGCTAAGGGTACCAACTGCAGTTCCTGCGGATTTAACGTCGAATAGTCGACCCAAGTATAAGGGAAGAACACCTGACGATATGTGGCAATCCGGTAGAATAGCCCGATATCCCGGACAGATTCGTCACCCACTCCGGCCTGAACCATCTTGTAGAGGTCGTAGTAGTGGCGAGCCATCGATCGTCGCTGCTTTTTCTTGGCTTCTGGACGAAATATCTCCTCATGCAGCAGCATTGCCTTTTCCAAGAATGTTCGCTCTGGCCGTACTGCCCTCACATCTGAACCCGGCTCAGCCAGTAATTCTGGGAAAGCTTCTCTGATATATGGCGTAATCTCGACGGATGCGACAGGCTCTGTATCTGACCGGGCACCCATCTCAATCTTTACAGCACGACGAAGATAGGCGGCCTGCTCCGGAAAGGCCGTTGGATAAAACAACAGCAAGGTCTGCATCGGGATCGTCGGGATCAGGTTCAAGCGACCATTCGAGCGTATCCGGTAGATCTGATGAGATCGATTCGATGAGTATCGGTTGAATCTGGTCACTGATACATTGCTGGCAGGTTTCTTTCAGTGCTTTGAGGCGCTTGCTTCTCTGTTTCTTGCTGGGTGCTTGTTCCGGGGCGTTTTCTCCACCAAAACCCAAGGCATCCCTGCCAATGACAATATCGATATCTTCAGAAAAACGTTCGATGAGGTTCCAGCACTTGGATAACGACGTACCGCCCTTAAACGTCAGATGTTGTCCCCATTCGGGCAGATCGGACAGTTTACCCAGTGTCCAACAAACCCAGAAGTCCTTTTCGACGGCAATCTCGAACAGATTGAGTTGTGCGCCTGTCTCCGTACAAACGAGCCGACGATGTTTGTCCGACATCCCAATAAATTCTTTCACGCTGCGCTTTTCCGACTGGCCAGAGAACGAAAGATATCTGCGATCCAAGCTGGGGCATACCGAATATCTTTTATCAGTTGCTTGCGTGCATCGTCATCAAGCCGACGATCGAGCTGTGCGATGACTTGCTGGTCAACGTTTTTCCGGCTCATGTGGCGAAGTGCCTGGATCACCAATCCACTGATCCTTCCCACAGTGGCCATATTGCGGGGAGTCGTGTGCTTCAGGATGATCTGGCGCTTACCAATCTGGACAGTCCGCGAGCGACCATCCGTTAAATAAACGACTTTCATGGGAACTTGTGTGGAGAGGCCAAGCAAATTGGCTGCATAGGCCCCGGAGGGTTGAAGCCGGGTGGCGTCACGACCTGCAAGTGCGCTTGCAATATCATCCGTCGATGGCTGCAACGGGCCCAACTGAGGATCAATTTTCGGGTAATCGTACAGTCCCCGAGCCAGCTGGCGGATAAGGCCGCTGTCCCGATGCCGCATCAGTGTAAGATCAACAGCCCGACGGGTACCAAGATCAGTAAAACAGTCGGGCGTAAAGACCCAGCCCCGCTTGCGGTCCTGAACCCGGCGGAGGATCTTACTGTCAGTACTATCTACGTGCTTGCTCATATTTTTGAAAGAAAAGTGTATATCTTTTTCTTTCAAAATAAAAGTGCTATTCAGGGCCTGACGGAAGGCATACGAAAATCTAACGCAGCAAGATTCTTCTCGCAGGAAGCGGAGAATTTGATTGATTCATAAGCTTTTTTCTATGCTCACAATGCCTTGAGGGCGACTTGATAAGCCCTATCCAGATCATCCCAGTCGATGCTGCCACCTCGGGCCTTACCACGCCTTCAATCAGTTGAAGTATAAATTCTCGATCAAAATTAGTCTTTGCCACAAAACCTATCGCCACAAGGTCGGGTACTTCAACTTCGGACCCGAGTCATCTGCGGATCATAGAGTGCCTGTGAATGCAACCTGGCGGGTACTCGCCGGGTCGCGACTTCCAATTCGTAGTGACCACTGTGCAACCAAGGGTCATCCACTCCGGCCGGATTTCTCACGTAGCCCAAACCAATCGCGGAGCCCACGGTATATCCATATCCCGCGCTGGTCAACCAACCTATTCGCTCACCATTGCGGTAGATGGTCTCTCGACCAATCAGAACGACTTCCGGGGCCTCGACGGAAAACCCCATCAGCTTTTTGGGAAGTCGTCCCGCCGCTTGCCCTACCAACGCTTCCCGGCCAATAAATGAAACTGGAGAATTCCATTTTACGGTAAATCCCAACCCCGCTTCCAAAGGCGTATGATCCGGCGTCAAATCTGCTCCCCATGCTCGGTATCCTTTCTCAAGCCGTAGTGTTTCGATCGCCCGATACCCCACATCGGCAATGCCATATGCCTGACCCGCTTCCGTAAGAGCCTGGTAGACACGGGTCGCGTCTTCACACGGGCAATGCAGTTCCCAACCGAGTTCGCCGACATAGGTCACCCGCAGTGCCAATACGTCTGCATCATGAATTCGAATCATGCGGGCAGTAGAAAACGGAAAATGTTGATTATCGAATGCCCCGTCCGCCACGGCCTGCAGTACCTCCCGCGCACACGGCCCCATTAACGACAGGACTGCATACCGATCACTCTGGTCTTCCAACTGGACCCGTTCCCCGGCCAGAAAGTGACTTTCGATCCAGTGGCGATCATGAGTCACAAAACCGGTCCCGGTCACGATGTAATAACGATCCGAATCGATTCGGGTCACGGTCAGATCGCACTCAATTCCACCCCGGCTGTTCAGCATTTGCGTATACCGCACCCGCCAATCGGCGCAATCCACGTCCGCAGCACAGATGCGGTTCAATGCACTCGCTGCATCCGGCCCATGCACCTCAAACTTGGCAAATGACGACTGATCCATGATACCGACACGTTCACGAACCGCTCGGTGTTCTTCGCCAACCGATGCAAACCAATTGGGATGATCAAAGGAATAGTGATCCACTGGCTCCACTCCGGAAGGTGCATACCAGTTCGGCCGCTCCCATCCCATTTTTTCTCCGAAGCAGGCACCTTTCTCTTTCAGGACCGGATAGAGCGGTGAAAGCCGGGCTCCTCTGGCATGGCGATGTTCCTCAAACGGCCAGGCAATGGTGTAGTGTTTTCCATAGAGCTCCAGTGTCCGGGCCTGAACCCACTGGCGGTCCTGGTGTACGGCACCAAACCGACGAAGGTCAACCGCCCACAAATCATAGGGTGGTTCATCCGCAACAATCCATTCAGCCAATGCCTTGCCTGCGCCACCACCTGCGGCGATGCCGAAGGCATTGAAACCAGCCCCCACAAAAAATCCTCTTAGCTCTGGAGCTTCTCCCAGGATGAAATTTCCATCCGGAGTAAAGCTTTCCGGTCCATTAACCAATTGCTTGACTCCTGCCACCTCCAATGCCGGCACCCGAGGCAGGGCCATCGCCATTATCGGCTCAAAATGCTCCCAGTTGGCATCCAGCAGAGTAAAACTGAAGTATTCCGGAAAACCGTTCTCCGCCCATGGAATCGGATTCGGCTCATAGCCCCCAATAACCAATCCCCCGACTTCTTCCTTGAAGTAAGTCAACCGGTCTGGATCTCTCAGGGTAGGAAGTTCCGGAGTCACGCCTTCAACCCGATCGGTCACCAGGTATTGGTGCTGCACTGAAATCAAGGGCACATTCACTTGGGCCAAGGTCCCCACTTCGCGGGCCCATTGCCCGCAACAATTGACGGCAACCGCCGTTTCGACCGTGCCTTGGGTAGTGTCGA
Organism: Candidatus Poriferihabitaceae bacterium; assembly: GCA_965221795.1. Classification (GTDB taxonomy): domain Bacteria; phylum Pseudomonadota; class Gammaproteobacteria; order Arenicellales; family Poriferihabitantaceae; genus VYFG01. The sequence goes on along the minus strand of OZ244914.1, from coordinate 3,115,808 downwards.
GTCCCACAATTCGGCCTTCCAGCACCCGGACACCGGTCACGGCACAGTGCTCCACGATACGGACCCCGCGCTGGCGAGCCGCTTTCGCCAAGGCTCGATTGATATCCCCCGGATTCGCCTGGCCATCGGTCGGCAGGTAGGCAGCCCCGATTACATCACCAATCTCCATCACAGGCCACAAAGCCTGCGCTTCGCCAGGGGTCAGAATCTGCATGTCCAGTCCGAAACTATGGGCCGTAGTGGCCTGACGCCGGATTTCTGTCATCCTGTCGGGAGTACAGGCCAAACGTAGCCCGCCGTTCATCTTCCATCCCGTGGCTTGACCGGTTTCCCGTTCCAGTTTCTGATATAGCGCAATCGAATGACCCAGCAGTTGAGTAATCCCGGCCTGATTGCGCAATTGCCCAACCAATCCTGCCGCATGCCAGGTACTCCCACTGGATACCTCATTCCGCTCCAACAGGACCACATCGCGAACCCCCAGTTCAGCCAAGTGGTAGGCCGTCGAACAACCCATGATGCCTCCCCCTATGACGACCACATGAGCCCGGTCAGGAATCGGCTTCATGCCGACAGGTCCTGAAATGCCTTCAGAGCACTTTCGAACCGGACGAGGTTCTCCTCCGTATAGGCCGAATAATCGAAATCCAGGGTGGAATGTAGTTCCGACACCATGCTCCATAAACTTTCTCGCAGTAAGGAAGCACATTTCATCGCGGTATATGCCTTCCATAGGGTCTCGTCCACTTTCCGCCCAAAGTAGGTCTCAAGCAGCCAGATTTCCTGCGCTTCACTCAGGCCATTGTTCGAAGACAACCCGCCCAAATCAAATAATGGGCTGTTGAAACCCGCATAATCAAAGTCAATGAGCCAGAGCCGGTCTCCGTCGTCCATAAAATTTGCCGACAACAGATCGTTGTGACCGAAAACAAGCTCCACCGGTCCCACCGCCCGCTCCAGTTGTTCGGCCACTGCTATCCATTCCGGCAAACGTTTCACCATCCGGCTGTGACCTGCCCTGAGAGTAGCCGCATAATCCCGTACCACATGAAAAACCCAGAAGATCAAGGCCGGGCCCCGAAACTGTTTCTGGACATCCCGATGGAACCTCCGGATCAGGGGCACGATTCGCGTGAGATTTCTGGATTCGCGGACATCTTCTTCCGCAAGTGTCTTGCCGTCGATAAAATCCAGTACCAACACACCGGGTTCATGATGGACGACGGCCGGTGACAGACCAGCTGCCTGGGCTGCAAGGCTGGTAGCCAACTCATGAAAACGCAGGATACCATGGACCGGGATATCATCCCCAGCACGGACAAAATAACGGCATCCGCCCGACTCCACCAAAAAATTGGCATTGGTGATACCGCCGGATAACGGCTGGGGGTCTACGGGGCCATCCCAACACGAAAGTTGTCGGACCCGATCAATGGGAGCAGTCATGAAACAGTAAATAAACAGAAAGGGTTACACGAATTTCAGGATGCGGCCAGTCCGAGAGCCGCTCGTTTTTTGGCTACCCAGGCTTTGATGAGGCGGTCCGCAATGATGGCGATGGCTGCCACCGACACTCCGGCCACCAGGCCCCTTCCCGTATCGGCCTTGGTTAGAGCAATATAGACCTCCTGGCCCAGTTCCCGCGTGCCCACAAGGGCGGTGATAACCAGCATCGAAAGTGCCATCATGATCGTCTGATTGATCCCCAGCATGATTTCCGGCAGAGCGACCGGCAACTGGACTTTACGTAAAATCTGCCCATGCGTGCATCCCACCGACTTGGCAGCCTCCACCAAGTGGGACGGAATCTGCCGGATCCCATGATCGGTATAACGTATGGCCGGGGCCACAGCATAGGCCACAATCGCGAGCATCGCCGCAAAATCGCCGACCCGAAACAGCATTACAACCGGAATCAGATAGACAAACGAAGGCAGGGTTTGCAGAGTATCAATACAGACCTGCACCACCCGATGAACCCGATCATTCCGGGCCGACCAGATGCCGATCGGGATACCGATCATGGCCGCAAAGACTACCGACAACCCGCAAAGATATACAGTCACCATGGCTTTCTTCCACCCCCCGGTGAACGCAATGAACAGCGACAGGGCCGCTGCCAACAAGGCCAGTCTCCAGCCGCCCAAGCGATAGCCGAGCAGGGTGACAAAAGCGACGATCACTACCCAGGGAGTCGCCAGCATGAATCGCTTGACAGGGATCAGGATGTTGAGAAGAAGAAAGTTCTTGACCGCCTCCAGCTGGTCGAAATAATGAATGTTGATCCATTTCACCAGATTTTCCCAGAAGCCGCTGGTGGTGATGGTCCACCCCTCTGGATAACTGCCTGCTGCCGGGAAAATAGCGGCCAGGACCCAAGAGAAACTGATGACTCCCATCGCCAGCGCAAGGTGGGGATGACGCCGGAGCCAGTGTGCATGTTGGCGACGGGAGATTCTCGGTCCCCGCTGTGCATAGGCCTGACTCAGGCGGTCGAGCACAATCGCCAGCAGGGTGATGGCGATTCCCGCCTCCAGTCCCGAACCGATCGCGAGTCGCTTCAGGGAAGAAAGGACATCAAATCCCAGCCCTCCGGCCCCGATCATGGACGCAATGATGACCATGTTGAGTGACAGCATGATGACCTGGTTCACTCCTACCATGATTCCTGAAGACGCGGATGGAATCATGACTTTCCAAAGCAGTTGACGGGGGGTGCAACCGGACATCTGGCCGGACTCAATGGATTCACTCGGCACCCGGGACAATGCCAGCATGGTGACCCTCACCATGGGTGGGGTCGCATAGATCATCGTTGCAATCATGGCAGCGACCGGACCAAATCCAAACAGGAACAGTACCGGCACCAGATAGGCAAAAACCGGTGTGGTCTGCATCAGGTCCAGCAGCGGCTCAATCAACCGACCAAACCATGGACGACGATGGGCCAGAATGCCAATCAGCAAACCCGTAATCACCCCCAGGGGCACGGCAATCAGAATCGCACTGAACGTCACCATGGCACTTTCCCAACGGCCGAAAACGGCCAGGTAGGTCATGCAGGCTCCGGTCAACAGTGCCAGTTTCCAATCCCGAACCCAATGGCCCAGGATGGTAAACACCGCAATCACAGCAACCCACGGCAAGGGATGCAGGATCGCTTTAGCCGAGGGGTTGTCCGAAAAGGAAAAACCGGTTACCAGCAAGCCGTTGACAAACGTCAAAGGCCACTCCAGTAGCCATGCAAAAGATCGTGTCAGCTCCTTGAAGGTAAACAGGCCGAAATCCAGGTCCTTGACCAGCCAGTCCATGAAATCACTGATCCAGTATCGCAAGGGCAGCACCCAGCTGCGGGGAAAGGTAATGGCCCAGGGCCAGTATTGACCCAGCCAGTAAATCAGGACTGAGAATAGAACGAACAGCACCCAGATCCACGGCATGCGGAATGCCCCCCGTAATGTAGGAGGCTCGACGGTCATGGTCAGTGTTCCGCCCATGGTCAATCCGGTGAATATCGGGTCAACAAAAGACGGCAGAAGAGCGGCCGGAAACGGTCGTTTCCGGCCGCTCCGGGGGATGGTTCCGCATCTCCACCCATCGGAGACACGGAAGGATTTTTTACCGCCGGTCGAGGGGCAAGCAGGACACTACCCCGCACCCATCGACCGCATGCCATCGGTCAGCCGCACTGTGTCCATGCAGACCATGTATCGGTATTGGAGTTCAGCCAAGCTTCCACGACCTCCTCGACTTTTTTGCCATCGAGGTCGACTTCACCAACCATCGTCCCCATGGCATAGTTATCAATAGTAAACTGTCGAATCGCATGGTAGGCGCAAGGCCATTTTTCTTCGCCTCCTTTCCAGCCCACCTTTTTAATCCAGCCCCGTGGCTTGCCACAATCATAGGCCATATTCGGGTTGACGCCCACCGACTTGTCACTGTAGCAGGCGTCGCTATAAGGCGGAAATTCAACGAATTCGCCCTCGAACTTGATCGGAGCCCAATGCGGGGTATAGACCCAGCCAAGCCATGGAGCCTTGCGCTGGTAAGCCGATTCCAGCTCGGCAAACAATGCGGCATCGGTACCAGCGTGGACTACCTCATAATCCAACTCGAGCGCCTCCACTCGCTCATCATCATACCCACCCCAGGTCACGGGGCCACCCAGGTATCGCCCACTGGGGGCGGTCTCCGCAGTGGAAAAAATCTCAGCGCACTCATTCAGGGCGTTCCAATCCGGCAGTCCTGGACATTGCTCTTTCATATAAAGCGGATACCACCATTCCTCAATGGCTTGCATTCCCGTCTCCCCCAAGTCGACCGTATTGCCGGTAGCCAGACTTTTTTCCATGGCATCTTTTCCCGTGGTCTCCCACATCTCCATGGCGACATGAAGGTCCCCGCTTTCCAGCCCCGCAAACTGGGCCAGATAATCGGCCTGCTGATACTTGATGTTATAGCCCATCTCCTGCAGCACTCGCCCCATAATGGTCGTGGTGATGTATTGGCCTGTCCAATCATGCAGGGTCAGGACAATGGGGTCGGTAGATTCAACCGCTGAGTGGGCCGCACTGCCCATCAGCATCGTGGTACCGACCACCATGGCGGCCGGAAGGCGGAATCGATTTTTGGACATTGGATCTCTCCTGTGTATGGGAATCACTTGGTATTTTGGGTGCTCTTCGTCGAAATGAAGAGGCATGGTATGACAAATGTACCTTTCCTTTTCCCCATTTTTCAATATAAATTCACAAATAATTTGATTTTTTGTGGATTTATGTTGATATTAAGTGGATTCGCTCCCCCATCCCTCAAATCTGGCAACCAATTCTGTTCCATTGGCCATTCTCTCCATGAGCAATCATGAAATCCCTCTCCCGACATGAAACCGAAATTTTTCGACTGGTAACCCTAAAGGGTTCCTGCTCCATCACCGAACTGGCGGAACAACTCGGCGTCTCGGATGAAACCATCCGCCGGCATGTCCGTCCACTGGTCAACCGGGGCCAGGTCGAGAAAGTACACGGCGGGATTGTCATGCCGGACCGTCTCCGGGAGGCATCCATGGACCGGCGCATGGGAGAAAATCGTGCGGCAAAACAGGCCATCGCAATGGCGGTCGCCAACCAGGTAGAGGATGGAGACACACTCATGCTGGATACGGGTTCCACCACCGCCTATGTGGCTCTGGCACTTTCCCGAAAGCACCGCTTGCGTGTGGTGACGAACTCAACCGAGATCGGGCGAATTCTGGCCCGACAAGACAGCAACCGGGTGTACTTGGTCGGTGGGGAAATCGGCCGAAATCAGTTAGCCACTTTTGGTCCACAAGCGATTGAATTTGTACGCCGGTTCAACGTTCGTCATGCCATTCTCTCGATTGGCGGGATCAATGGCAACCAGGAGCTATTGAATTTTGATCTGGACGAAGCAGAATTTTCCCGTGCGGTCATTGCTCAGGCAGCTTCTGTCACCGTGGCTGCGGACCATACCAAGTTCAGCCGCCATGCCTTGGTCAAGGTATGCGATGTTGCCGATATCGATTCCTTTGTGACGGACCGGAAACCGCCCGCGGGGTTTTGCCAGCTGCTCACAGAACATGACGCGGCTTTGATCATCAAGCCGCCAGAGTAGACTCTCATCCGGCAAGAGTGCGCCCGATGCCAAGAATCAGCCGCTCGAGCAGATTTGACCTTCCACAAAACGGCATGGATGACAGCTTCTTCTAAAGTCTATTCTCCTCTTGTCCCGACAACTCGTTCCTTCCATGTATGGATGTGATATTCTGTTGTCAACCATCTGGCGTATCCTATTCATGCCAAACCAACGAATTGCGATTGTTACCGGAGGAATGCGCGGCATTGGGCTTGCCATCACACAGTCGCTGGTAAAGTCCCAAATGCGGGTTGCCGTAGGGTCTCGTGATGCTGCACATTCAAACCACAGTCAAAAAGCGCATGAAACCGTCGGCAAGGATGGCCTGGTCGCTCCCCTGGATGTTACGTCCTTGGCCTCCATCGACACTTTTCTGGATCAGGTCCGAATGACACTCGGTCATCCGGAGATTCTGGTCAATTGTGCAGGGGTTTCATGCCATCACCCAGTGGAAGGGCATCTTGATGAGGACTGGGAACAGGTTCTGGACGTCAACTTGAGCGGGCCTTTTCGGATGATCCGGGCTTGCCTTGCCTCCATGAAACAGCGCGGTTGGGGAAGGATTGTGAATATTGCCTCGACGGCCGCAAGGACCGCACAAGCCACCCATGCGGCATATTGCGCATCCAAGGCCGGGCTGGTTGGGCTGACCCGTGCCGTTGCCATGGAAGGAGGTCCTTACGGAATCAATTGCATTTCGATCAGCCCCACCTGGGTAGAGACCGATATGCTCCGGGACAGTGCCCGCATCATGGCAAAAGAATCCGGGAAATCGGATCAGGACATCATACGGGAGATGGCCGAAAACAATGTTCAGGGTCGTCTGGTACAACCGGATGAAATTGGCCGGCTGGTGGCTTTCTGCTGCTCCGACAGCGTAGCGGGACTGACCATGGAAGATATCCAGGTCAATGCCGGTGCCTGGTGGTGATAGATCTCAGCCACATAGTGACGAGCGTTCCCACTTCAGGGATAATGATCATTCCATCTCCCAACTGATTTCCATGGACCCCCACTTTCGCCAATCGGCCCTGAACTACCACGAAGCTGGTACACCGGGGAAAGTCGCCATCGCTCCGACCAAGAGCCTTATCAATCAAAGCGATCTGACCCTGGCTTATTCACCTGGAGTAGCAGCCGTCTGCGAAGAGATCGCGGCCGACCCGACGAGTGCGTTCCGATACACTGCACGGGGAAACCTCGTTGCGGTCGTAACCAATGGCAGCGCGGTGCTGGGTCTCGGCGATATCGGACCACTCGCTGCCAAACCTGTGATGGAAGGAAAGTCCGTACTGTTCAAGAAATTTGCCGGGATTGATGTCTTTGACCTGGAAATCAACGAATCAGACCCGGAACGTCTAGTGGAGATCATCGCTTCCCTCGAACCCTCGTTTGGCGGCATCAACCTGGAGGATATCAAAGCACCTGACTGTTACCGGATTGAACAACAACTGAGACAGCGTCTTAAGATCCCGGTTTTTCACGATGACCAGCATGGTACAGCCATTGTGGTGGCTGCGGCCATGATGAATGCTTTGGAAGTCGTGGGAAAATCACTTTCCGAGGTCCGAGTGGTGACCAGTGGAGCGGGAGCAGCAGCCTTGGCCTGCCTCGAACTTCTGATCGAACTCGGCTTGTCGCTGGATAATATCTGGGTCACCGACATTGCCGGAGTGGTTTATGCGGGGCGGACAGAACTCATGGATGACGTCAAGGAAAAGTATGCCCGACATACGGATGCACGAAGCCTTGCGGATGTGATTGATGGTGCCGATGTATTTCTGGGGCTGTCGGCGGGTGATGTCCTGAAACCGGACATGGTGGCCACCATGGCAGAGCGACCGGTCATCTTCGCGCTCGCCAACCCCACTCCCGAGATTCTCCCGGAGGTGGTACGGTCGGTGCGTGAGGATGCTGTCATGGCCACCGGAAGAACCGATTATCCCAACCAAGTCAATAACGTACTGTGTTTTCCATTTATCTTTCGTGGCGCACTGGATGCCGGAGCTACCAGCATCACCCGGGAAATGGAAGTGGCGGCTGTGCAAGCCGTGATGGCACTGGCTAAAGAGGAGCAATCGGAAGTCGTTTCAGCCGCCTATGGCACCAGCGGCGAACAATTCGGGCCGGAATACCTGATCCCCAAGCCGTTTGACCCCCGACTGATTGCCCGTATTGCGCCAGCCGTCGCCCGGGCAGCGATGGACAGCGGTGTGGCCAGTCGTCCTATCGAAGATTTTGACAGCTACCGCAATCAACTGGAGCAATTCGTCTATCACTCCGGGAATTTCATGAAGCCGATCTTTGCGGCGGCCCGTCGTCATGCCTGTATGCGGATCGTATTTTCCGAAGGAGAAGCCGAACGGATCTTGCGAGCGGTTCAGGTAGTAATTGACGAAAAACTGGCCTCTCCGATCCTGATTGGCCGCCCTAAGGTGGTTGAAACCCGAATCAGTCGATATGGCCTGAGAATGCGACCGGGAATCGACTTCGAGATTGTCAATCCGGAATGGGATGATCGGTACCGCAGTTACTGGCAGGAGTATCACCGCCTGACTGAACGAAGAGGAGTCACCGAACAACTCGCCAAAATTGAGATGAGACGCCGACTGTCATTGATCGGGTGTATGATGCTGAGGCAACAGCATGCCGACGCCCTGTTGTGTGGGACTTTCGGCACTTTTCCGATGCACCTGCAATACATTGATGAAGTCATTGGACTCAAACCAAACGCTTCCGTATACGGTGCAATGAACACCCTGGTGCTGCCAGACCGGCAAATCACATTGGTGGACACCCATGTAAACCAAAATCCAGAAGCGGAGCAGTTGGCCGACATCACCTTGATGGCTGTGGAAGAACTGCGTCGATTCGGCATTCTCCCCAAAGTAGCTTTGGTTTCGCATTCCAGTTTTGGTACTTCCTCGCATCCGGATGCGGAAAAGATGCGCCGGGCACTGGCACAGATCCGGGAACGATCTCCTGATCTGGAAATCGACGGCGAAATGCATGGTGACGCGGCATTGGATCCCAGCATCCGCCACAGTGTCATGCCCCGATCAACACTCACCGGAGATGCAAACCTGTTGGTATTGCCCACATTGGATGCCGCCAATATCACTTACAATTTGCTGAAAACTGCAGCCGGTAACAATGTGGCCATCGGCCCCATTCTGCTGGGTGCTGCCAAGCCGGTCCATATCTTGACTCCTACCTCAACGGTTCGCCGAATCATCAATATGACAGCCTGGGCAGCGGTCAATGCCCAGTTCGCGCAAATCGATTCCGATTGACTCTGATCCGACAAGACACTCTGATTGGGCGAGAAGCCCGGGATCCCATGCAAAAGGGGTGCGACAGGATCTTTCGCAATTACTTGATGCAGTTAGGGGGTACGCGGCGAGGGTGCCGAACATCCATACAGGCGCACCCCAGCCATTCGAAAACCGCCATGGGGCAAATGGGGATGCGGGTGATGGCCCTGCAGGGCTTTCCGTGGTGCAAGGTGTGTAACAACACATAATACCTGAGGCGACTGCATTGACTGAATTGCCGGCTATTCATCGGACCTCTCGGTTGAAGACTCTGGAGCCGGAGTTTGTGGACGGAGAAAACAACCGGGTCATGCTGGATGTAGCCTATGCATTGAGCGGTGCGGTCGATCTGGAGCATGCCATCTCCACGATCATGCATAAGCACGGCTCTCATACATTGCTGTTACCCATGTCGGCCCGTTCCAGCGGAGGTGGAGTGTTTCAGGTCAGCCCGCCCTCCGGTTGTACGACAGTTGGTCTCTCTGTTTCACCCTCGAGTTGCCCTCGATGCACGGTTATGGACGATGCAGAACTGACAGACCTGGCTTTGGATCAGATCGTGATCTGCCCGCAACGCAGCGAAATACTCGTGGGGGCCGCAATCACACTGAACCAGATCAACGAAGCCTTAGCAGCAACATTCGATATGGGCTATCGCGTACTGGGTGCCGACCTCACCAGCTGCTCCTATGCCCAGGCTGGGGCAACTTTCATGACGGGAGGCATGGGCCCACAGCGACGGTATTTTTCCGACAGCGTAGTAGCCGCATCGCTTTTTGATGGCGAATGTCTCCGGGTACTCGACAGGGAGGAGCTTCCTGATTATGCCGGTACATATGGTTGGACCGGATTGATCCATGCAGTACGGTGCCACTATACCCGAGTCCCTCCAAATGAAATCGCTTTTGCCTTGCCGGTGCATTCATCAGCAGTATCCATCTCCCGTCTACTGGCCCATCTCGCCCCTTGGTGTTTCCTGACCGAGCAGGAAGGCAAAATGGTGAACCAACAGGGAGGCTCGGACTTGATCCTGGGCATTGAATACGTTACCTTGGCTTCGATGGAGCCAATGCTGAAAAAAGGCGGGAACCATGCCGTTTACCGTCAGGCAAGACGGCTGGCGACTACATGCCAGGCTGCCGGGTGCGACGGATTGGTCTTTGTCAATGGCTATACCGCTGGCGCAGCCGATGACTTCCTAATCAGTTTGCTGGATGCCGAGAATCATGAAACGACCACTCTGGCAGGAATGCCTCTGGAGCACACCACTATTTTTCATGATCCGGAAGAAATGCGCTCGGTGCGTGAAAGCATCCCCTCTGCAGCCCGCACCCAGATGCCCGATCAGTCTCATGTCTACAAGAATCATACCGATGCCACAATCCGGCTTCATTCCGAACATATCGAACCGGACATGCACAGCCTGTGGAGCCTCAACCAGAAATATGTCGACACACTGACTGCTTATTTCCACGACACCCCCGGTGTTCAGGGGCAGATTCTCAACTATGGTCACATGAATCCCTGGGGAGTAGATCCACACAACCGCGTGACACTGGCATGTGATGAAGACAGCCTCTTTCGCCAAGCAACCGAGTTTGTGGAAAAACAGCGGTACCGATTCTACCGCGCACTCCATCAATTGTGCTCGAATGGCACAGCACAGTTTATTGGCGGGGAAAAAGGTGCCGGCAGCGAACGGGAAATTCTGACCGCCTTTGACCCACTCACCGAAGCTCCGACTGCTCTGGTAAACAGGTTCAGGAGGCAACAGAACCGAATCCAATCGACGCCGTGGTCATTTCGCTGGCGTGCCTTGCCCCCTTATATCAATCCCATCCATTGATGGTACAACTGCGCATATCCCCAGTGGAATCAGAACAACCCGATGTGGTCATTTCGGGAGCCAAGCACTTCACAATTTTCGTGGTCCACGGCTGTTTCCACTTAGTGAATCTCCCATATCTCTGAAAGTCGCGCGGCACGAGGCTAATCATGCGTATAGCGGCCCGGACTCCGTCGGAGTTTTGGTTATCACCCCCCGGCACCATGGGAGTGACAGCTCCGGTAACGCAATCAATCGATATCCAATCGCCCCCGGATCGTGGCAGTAATACCACCAGCATCCAAGCCACAAGCTGCCAGCTGCTGCTGCTGACTGCCATGATCGACATGTCGGTCCGGTGCCCCTAGGTTGATCACCGTCATCCCCTGCTGTCCTTCAGCAAGCAGCAATTCATTGACCGCAGAACCAGCCCCTCCTGCCACCACATGATCTTCCAAAGTTACCAGACAACGGTGCGATTGGGCCAGGTCCAGCACCAGTTCACGATCCAGTGGCTTGACGAAGCGCATATTGGCGACGGTAGCATCCAGCGTCTCGGCTACTTCAAGAGCCGAGGCAAGCATAGTGCCGAATGACAGGATCGCAATGTCTTTCCCTTCCCGGCGCAATTGTCCCTTGCCAATCGGCAGGGCTTCCATCTCTACCGCCTCCGCCACCGCTGGTCCCCCTCCACGTGGATAGCGGACCGCAGCCGGTCCCGAATGCATAAAACCGGTGTATAGCATATTGCGACATTCTGCCTCATCCGCGGGTGCCATAATCAGGATATTGGGGACGCAGCGAAGATAGGCAAAGTCATACGTACCTGCGTGGGTCGCACCATCGGCACCCACAAAACCTGCACGGTCAATCGCCAGCAAAACGTCCAGATCCTGTATCGAAATATCGTGGATCAACTGGTCATAGGCCCGCTGAAGAAATGTCGAATAGATTGCCACCACCGGCTTGAGGCCTTCACAGGCTAATCCAGCCGCAAACGTCAGGGAATGCTGTTCGGCAATGCCGACATCAAAATACCGATCTGGAAACTCTTTCGCGAACCGTACCAGGCCAGACCCCTCCCGCATGGCCGGGGTAATTCCCATCAGACGTCGGTCCAGATTGGCCATGTCGCACAGCCAGTCACTGAACACGTGGGTAAACGTGCGGGTTTTTTTCGGCGCGACTTCAATTTTTCCGGTATCGGGATCAAACGGTGAGACTCCGTGATAGACACAAGGATCTCCCTCCGCCGGCTCATATCCCTTGCCTTTTTGGGTAGCAATATGCAGGAACCTTGGGCCCTTCATCTCCCGCATGTTTTCCAGAGTGCCGAGTAGGGATCTGAGGTCATGACCATCGACAGGACCAATATAGTAAAAACCCAGTTCCTCGAACAGGGTGCTGGGCATCACCATGCCCTTGATATGCTCTTCACAGCGGCGTGCATAGTTCAACAGGGTCGGCGGCAGAGTGCTGAGCACCGTCTGGCTTTCCCGAACCGTCGTATAGGCACGGCCAGACAGGATGCGGGCCAGGTAACTGGAGATCGCCCCTACATTGGGGGAAATCGACATCTCGTTGTCATTCAGGATCACCAGCAGATTGGCATCCAGATCACCGGCATTGTTCAGGGCTTCGTACGCCATTCCACCGGTCAGAGAACCATCGCCGATAATGGCGACCACTTCCCGCTTCTCTCCACGGGCATTCGCGGCCACCGCCATCCCAAGAGCCGCACTGATCGAAGTGCTGGCATGACCGGCACCGAAGGTATCGTACTCGCTTTCTGTCCTCTTCAAAAACCCGGATAGCCCTTCGAATTGCCGAATGGTCGTAAAACGGTCTCTCCTGCCGGTAAGGATTTTGTGTGGATAGCCTTGATGCCCGATATCCCAGACCAGCCGGTCCTCCGGAGTATTGAAGACGTAATGCAAGGCCAGGGTCAGTTCCACCGCCCCGAGCCCGGGTGCCAAATGCCCACCAGTTTGTGAGGTTCCTTCTATCAGAAACCGGCGCAACTCGTCCGCCACCAAGGGCAATTGTTCCCGGGACAACAGTCTGAGCTGACGCGGTGAGTCAATGGAAGACAGCAGGGGGTAATTTCTTGTTTCAAGCATAATGAAAAACACCTACTTACATGACAGAAGACGGCACAACTGCAGTAGAGTCAGATTCGAATCAAGAAGGAAGCTCTCAGCAATACCTCACCATCCTGCGCAGCCCCGACTCCCCACAGTGCCTCCGACTATACCAAATGTCAACTCCATATCATAGCCGCATGATAGAGAGACCAGAAACCGTTCGTACGTACCGAACGGCCTGCCTAAAATTCCCGGGTTACAATAAAATCCACCAGTTGATGGAATATGCTCTTTTCTCCACCCAACTCATCGGCGGACTTCAGGGCAATTGCACGCCAGTGATCTCTTTGGCTGCAAGCCTCTTCAAGTCCTAACAGGGACACGAATGTGGTTTTCTGCATGCGGTCATCCGAACCGCTGGGTTTGCCGAGGGTTTGGCTGTCTGCAGTTACATCCAGAATATCGTCCACGATCTGGAATGTCATGCCAATTGCTTGGCCATACTCTGCCAATGCATTCCAGTGAGTCTCGGTGGATGTCTCTGCCGCCAGCCCCCCCAAGAGGCAGGAAGCCCGGATCAGGGCACCGGTTTTCAGGTGGTGAATTTGCATGAGCTTCTCCATGGGCAGAGCATGCCCGGTTGCATCCATGTCCAGCTGCTGGCCACCTGCCATACCACCCCCCCCTGCACCGACGGCCAAACATTCCACCATCCGTAGCCTTCTGGCGGCTGTCAAGGATTCCGATTTCAGGCTGTCGCCCGCCAGCAACTCAAATGCCAACGTCTGCAAGGCATCCCCCGCAATGACTGCGGTTGCTTCATCGAACTGACGGTGGCAGGTAGGCCGCCCCCTTCGCAGGTCATCATTATCCATAGCTGGCAGGTCATCATGAACCAAAGAGTAAGCATGCACCAGTTCCACGGCTGCGGCCGCATGGTCAAGAAATATACTGGATGCCGGGCTGCACCCTTTCATATGTTCGCCTGCGGCGTAAACGAGCATGGCACGCAGCCGCTTGCCACCCCCCAGAGTGGAATATCGCATGGCTTCCAGAAGCCTTTCGGGGATATCGGCCCTGGATTCGAAAACGCCCTCCAGTACCTCTTCAGTATGTGTACGGCAACGGTGCCAGTAGGCACCAAAATCAATTACGGACATAAACAAAACGAGGCATTGGGAAACAGGATGATGCGTATCGGTTGCAGGAAATTGGTGCGAATGCAGCCCTTAATTATGATTATTCCCCCGGAGGCGTAACACCGGGCTCAATCTGGTAGCTCCCATGTTTTTTGACCAGCTTGTCCACGCGTTGTTGGGCTTGATCCAGACTTTTCTGGCACTGCTCCGACAATGTCATGCCACGCTCAAAATCCTGCATGGTCTGCTCCAAAGGTTGCTCCCCCTGCTCCATACGTTGCACCACTCGCTCCAGTTCGGAGAGCAGTTTCTCGAAGTCTGCGGGAGCATGATCCGGTGAGGTATCATTTATGGTCGACATGGATCCAATACACCTTGGTGATTTGTATTTGGGGCCCATTCTAGCAAAAATTCGCCCGCCACCGACCCTTCTGTTCAACCGCCAGAGATTCCCGTTTAAGGGAACTTCGTCCAGATTCCCATCGCATTTCGATTGATGTTCAATGTACGGGAAATATGCTCTCTCCATCAGTCGGCAGGGCCTAGTTCCCGGCTATGCACTCTCCCGAAATAACCAACCATGACCGACTCGGTTTTTGCGATCCGGTCAAAAAGGTTTCCATGGACTGCCCTTCAGTCTTATGATGGCCAAAGCCAGAAGTCCGGCCTATAACAGGCAACTCCAAATCTCTACTAAAGCCGTTCATACCAAATCGTACGTAGCCACGGTCACGACTAGACTATACCGCCAAGTGCCAATCACTCGGTTACTCGGCTCTGGCTTGCCACTCACGAAAGCGTATCCAAGCGTTTGCGCCCCAAGATAAAAATGGCTCTAGCGGAAGTCGCGTCGGTTCCGATTCTGCCGTAAAACGCTCTGTGATTGGGCTGGAGATACCATATGCAAGTTCTGCAGCACCAATTCCGGTGAGCGTTCCTCGAACAGTACCTAAGCCATTTTGCACACAAGCGGTGAATAGGTTTTGGTCAATCTCACGCATCACGGCAACTGCATTCCGTGTTAGACATAGATGACCCGCCCATGTGAATTCCTGTTTGATGCCAACTAACTCGGGAAATCGCTGGGCAAATTTCTTCAGATGAATTTGTTTTGCACGAACAACATCCCTGTCGTTAACGACCATTTTCGAACGAAGCGAGGCACAGGTTCTAATCAAAATACGATTTCCTCCCAAAGCAGTATCAATCCGTCGCACCGAAGTGCCCATCGGGTCTGAGGGAGTCAATCCCCATCTTGGCCTACCGCCGAGTAAGCGAAGCGTTTTCGAATCAATTTCAGTGGTCAAAGATGCACAAAGAAAGATATGCAACAAGCGATGCCGCATCAACCCGAAACTCTCAAGCTGACCGTTCACAGCAAGTATCACGCGTTCTGCAGACATCGTCCCTTTGGATGTTGTCAACTTCCACGAACTGCCGCAGCGCTCAATCATCTGGACGGGGGAATTCTCGAAGATTTTTACCCCATTCCTTTCAAGTCCGTTAGCGAAAGAACGGATATATCCAGCGGGTTGTAGCATCACTGTGCCCGGGGTGTAGAGTCCCGACTGGTAGTGGCTACTGCCAGTCCATTCTTGCATTTGCTTTCGATCAAGGGACTCATGCGGCTCATCCAATGTGGTTAATTTTTCTGTATAGGTAAGATTGCGTTGATGGGCCCGGCTGCTAGCAGCCCCGCTGATTTTTCCAGATTTGTCGAAATAGTTACAATCGATTTTATATTCGTCCACGGACTCTTCAGCAAAACGGATCGCGACCCTGTTCAGGACAATCTGGTTTCGATCGGTCTGAAGACTATCGCCGGAGTAATCCTCTGAAGCTAAATCGTGTGGTAGGTCAATCATGAAACCGGAATTTCTTCCGGCTGCACCCTCGGCAACTCGTCCTGCCTCTAGTACACTTATCTGTAGATGTCTATCGAGTTCAAGAAGTCGGCGAGTTGCAGACAAACCTGCGAACCCGGCACCCACCACAACCACATCGGCAGTCTCATCCGTTTCAAGAACTCCTTTTTGAGGTTGGGGGCCAAGGATTTCGCTCCAGGCAGCTGGCCCTTTTTGGCTTGGTAAGCGTTTGGTTTGAAGGCGCATCATCAATAATCTTACCTTGTTTGTTGAGTGTTTTTGCCGCGCTATCGACCGATAGAACACGCAGACAGGCTATTTTTATGGATTACCGGCTAGTGCCCTGTCTGGTTAATAGATTGAAGAACACTGTTCATGGACTCGATGATCTGGTCCGCGGACTGCGTCTAGCGGAACAGCCTCGGCGGCTCGTTGTGAATGGCCAGGTAGTCTCGTATCGCCTTCTCCAGGGTGACCACCGAGAGGGGCATGCCGCGCCGCAGTGGGTGCGCCGTCAGGCTGGCGAAGAAGCACTAGCGTGAAGTGGCCGTGGAATCGCGGATGACGCCGCAGCTACCGCCGGACCTCCGCGGGCTGATGCGTGCCGTAGTGGTCGAGGATCAGATGGCCCCCCAGCCCGCCGGGGACGGACTGATCGACCTGCTGCAGGAAGCGAATGAAGTCGACGGCGCGGTGGAGTCGTGGGTGCGCGTCTCCGGCGCACCGAAGTTCCGTGGCCGCGAGCGCTGGGTCCGGTCCAATGCCTGACTCTGGCGCTTCTCGTCCACGCACCGCACCCCACCTTCTCGGGCGGGTCGAGGCACCGGCCGACTACGTCGCGCCCCTGCTCCACGAAGTGCGGGTCGGGGAAGAGCTGGAAGCCGCGCGACAGATGCGGCTTCAGGCCGAAGGCCCGGCCGTGCAGTCCAGCACGGTCTCGGCCCGGAAGGGCAGCCCCGAGCTCCCGGCGCTCCGCCGGCACCAGCGCTGAAACTCCTGCCTCTCGGCTTCGCTCCGCACGATTTGCCTTGCTGTCCGACCCGTACCAGAACCCTTCTGCGGCCGCGCCGCCATATAACCGTGGGCAGATAGTATACTTCAATCTATTAACCAGACAGGATACTAGTAGGGGCTGTCCAATCGCTGTTCACTTCTGAACAGCCCCAAGGCTCAGCCAGTGTTCGTGATCTGGCGAATCGTCAGTTGAATATCTTGGGTAATTTTCTCCAAAGAGATCTGCTCTTGCTTGGTTAGATCTTGCAGTGGGGCGCGTACAACACTTGCATTCATACCCAAAAGGCTTACCCCATATTTGATGTTTTGGACAAACTTTCCTCCCTGCTCAAGCAGGTTCATCAACGGCATCATAGCGGACATGATACGGCGTCCCTTGTTAAAGTCCCCCTCCAGCACGCAAGCTTCGTAAAGCGCAATGTGTTCAGCGGGCAGAAAATTTGAGCCCCCGCAAACCCAGAATCGAGCACCCCAGGCAAAGAACTCAAGTATTTGATCATCCATACCGCAGCCCAGTTGGATATACGGATAACTACAAGCGAGACGATGCAATTGATTAATGTCGCCAGAACTTTCCTTAATTCCACAAAAATTACTGGAGCAACCGATTTGATCAAGAAACTCCTCACCCATCATGGTGCCCGTTCGCCCCGGGTAGTTATACAGCATGATGGGTAAATTAGCGGCCTGGTCAATAGCCAGTGCGTTGAGTGCGTTTTCGCGGTCGGTGGGTAATGCATAGGGCGGACTTGCGAGGAGGATTGCATTTGCCCCGAGATCTCTAGCACCCTTTGCTAAGGCCAGAGAGTCGGGGGTCAACATCGCGCCAGTGCCGACCACCAGGGGTATTCGCTGCTTAATTATATGGACAGCAAATTTTGCTATGTCGAGTCTCTCGGCGACAGTCTGGGCATAGTTCTCACCAGTTGATCCCCCGGTGATTATTCCATGTACCCCTTGTTCAATCAGGAACTCAATAACCTCACCCAGAGTGTCGAAATCGATTTCACCGCTCTTATGAAATGGGGTAATGATCGGCGTATAGACGCCTTCGAATGTAAATACTGGTGGGGCCAATTTCTATTTAATCCAAGTGAATTTGCAGATATCAATGCGAAGTAGATCGTGAAACCCGATAACATAGATGAAAAAGGAAATCAATTTCCCCTCCGTTCATATCCTCCCAAATAGTCTCAGTTTGACCGTAACCATTATGCCCCGTTCCAGTGTGAAGTGCAACACTCTGTAAACCACTGGCTGGTGAGCTGAAAAGCCGCTTGCGGTGGGTCAGATGATGGTCAACCATCTCGGTTTCTCACCAACGGAGAATGGTCATGCCCGTAGGCTACCACCACCTGGCCCATGCCGAACGATGCCAGATTCACGCCCGGTTGCATCGGGGGCCGAAAATGAGGCGTTCGACGCGCGAATTTTTGGTCGCCGCCGCGATCCCGGAATGAGGGCATAGCCCGAAGGGAGGGATAGCGGTCTGGCATGCAAGGAATGGTTCCGTCCGGTGCGGTTGAGACTCCGGCTTCCCCTGCAGTGTCGGCACCTCCACCATGCGGGTCGCAATGATCTGACCGCCTCGGGCCTTATAGCCGACCTTGAGAAGAAGACCATCGAACCGCGGGCCCCGCAAGCCAGGTCGCCGGTTCTTCGCCGGATACTGCCGTGGCTCGTCGACCGGCCATACCAGCTCACCCGCGTCCGCATCGGGAACCACAACCCTCGTCGTACGGTGGCTGCCCACCCTTGGGGCCCGGCTTCGGGCGGACTTGGTTCATATAAGGAAGGGACCTAAAACTTGTGCGAGGAATCAATGCCGAATGGCCAAGATTGCGCCTGAATCAGCTCGCACACAAGAGCCCGGTCGATAAAAGCCAATTGTATTAGCCAGATATACTGCGGAATACTCGGGAATCTCTGATTCGACCTCGCACCCTTGGTTCAGTACACAAATTGTGGAAGCGGTAGACTAGCAGTCTACGGTATCATCCCCCCACCCCAAAACGCGATCCTGACATGAGCAATAGTTACGATGCATCGGCCATTGAAGTCCTGACCGGGCTGGAACCGGTCCGCAAGCGGCCCGGAATGTACACCGAAACCGAACGCCCGAACCATCTGGCCCACGAAGTGATTGACAATTCCGTGGATGAAGCGATCGCAGGATTTGCCAAACGCATCAGCATCACACTACACCAGGACGATTCCATGACTGTACGGGATGACGGCCGGGGTATGCCGGTGGATCAGCACGAAGAATACGGGATTACGGGGGTCGAACTGATTCTCACCCGCCTTCATGCCGGAGGGAAGTTTTCCGGAAAAACCTACAATTATTCGGGTGGACTGCATGGGGTCGGAGTCTCCGTGGTGAATGCACTGTCGAACCAGTTTGAGGTATGGATACGCCGCAATGGTCATGAGTACTATATGTCCTTTTCCCATGGAGAAAAAACCCAGGAATTGGAGATGGTCGACCAAGTGGGGCAGCGTAACACTGGCACCACCGTACGCTTTCATCCGAATCCGACCTACTTCGACTCACCCAAATTTCACGTTCCTCGGCTGAAACGGGTTTTGCGGGCGAAAGCGGTACTCTGTCCGGGTTTAGAGGTTCTTTTTGACGATGAAAGCCATCCGGAAAACAACGAACGCTGGCAATACGACGATGGTTTGGTGGAATACCTGTCCGATGCACTCGCCGGTGTCGAGTCGGTACCCAAAATCCCCTGTGTCAGTCATCATCAGCATCCTCATGGAGAAATCGACTGGGCCATCGCCTGGGTGATCGATGGTGGTGACAGTATCACCGAGAGCTACGTCAACCTTATCCCGACCATCCAGGGTGGCACACATGTGTCTGGACTGCGCAGTGGAGTCACCGAAGCCATTCGGGAATTCTGTGAGTTCCGAGATCTGTTGCCTCGTGGGGTCCGACTGGTTCCTGAGGATGTATGGTCCAATTGCACTTATGTGCTGTCACTTCGAATGCAGGAACCTCAATTTAGTGGGCAAACCAAGGATCGTCTCAGTTCCCGGGAAGCCACTGCACTCACTCAATCTGCGGCCAAGGACGAATTCAGCCTATGGTTGAACCAGCATGTCAAGGACGCAGAAACCATTGCCCAGTTTGCCATTGAATCCGCTCAACGCCGGTTGCGTGCCGGCAAACGGATCAAACGCAAGAAAATCACCTCGGGACCGGCATTGCCCGGCAAACTGGCAGATTGTACCAGTGATGATCTGGAGCAGACCGAGTTGTTCCTGGTGGAAGGAGATTCCGCAGGTGGGTCCGCCAAACAGGCACGGGACCGGGTGTTCCAGGCCATTATGCCCCTGCGTGGCAAGATATTGAATACCTGGGAGGTACATGCAGAAGAAGTCTTGGGGTCACAGGAAGTCAATGACATCGCCGTCGCACTGGGAGTAGACCCCGGCTCCGAGGACCTGTCTGGGCTGCGTTATGGCCGCATCTGTATTTTGGCGGATGCAGATTCCGATGGGTTGCATATTGCCACCCTGTTGTGTGCCCTATTTCTGCGTCACTTCCCGAGACTGGTGGAATCCGGACGGGTTTGTGTTGCCATGCCACCCTTGTACCGGATTGATGTAGCAAAGAATGCATACTATGCGCTGGATGAGGCGCAAAAGGATCAAATCCTGACCCGGATCCAAGAAGAGAATGTGCGTGGCAAGATTAACGTACAACGCTTTAAAGGTCTTGGCGAGATGAATCCGCTGCAACTCCGGGAAACGACGATGAATCCGCACACCCGCAGCCTGGTTCAACTCCGCATTGATCATAACGACCATCCGTTTGAAACCATGGATATGTTGCTGGCCAAGAAACGCAGCACTGACCGGAAGAGCTGGCTAGCCGAAAACGGGGGGCGTGCCGAAGTCCTGTGACCAAATGCCACACTAAACAACCTAACCGGGACGCCGCAGGCACTGGCCATTACAACGCCGAACAAAAGCCCCCAACCCTTTACAACATCTTCTCTGGGTCATCATGGCCGAAGAGGCCAGCGATCGGTTCTTCCGAATATCCTTAGCCACACATTCCAGTCCGAATACTCTTGGCGAGTTTTGGCCGCCTCGCGATGCATAGGCGTTTGATCAACATTTCGCCTTATGCTATTTTCCAATACCATATCTAACTTCAGATATCAGAAGCCATGAACCGGGAGCAGCGGACAGCACTGCAGAGATTCTGTGTCATCGGCGACAAATCTCGCCCCCCCGGTCTTTGTTGGGCGGGAAGATATCCTGTCGGATATCGTCTCAGCAGCCGATCTCGGCCGTGAAACCGGGCAGTCGGAACCGGGTTTGACTCGTGTCATCCAAGGTGCCCCGGGAGCCGGGAAGAGTTCGATCCTGGAGGAGTTGAAGCGGCGTTCAGAAGAGAATCAGGATCTGCCACAGGTGCTACTTCTCAATTCGGCTAGAATCAAGTCTCCGGTCGATGTTTTACGTCCGCTAGCCGAAATGATTTCACCCGCACAGGCCGATGTATTTCTGGCCAATTATCAACATACAATGAGTGCCGAGAGCGGGGTTACCGTGCCATTCATAAGAGCCGGAGCGAAAGCCGAAACTACTCGTACTCTGGTGCCACAGACGCCTGATTGGGGCGCAATGCGCAAATGGATTGACGCAACCGAAAGCGTTGAACTGGGCGGACCTGTGATCCTCGCCATCGACGAAGCACAACGATTCCATCGCGATGAAGAGGATCCGCTGGCCAAACTCTTTCAGGATGTACATGACGGTTGTGGTTTACCCATTATCCTGGTGCTTGCGGGACTTGCCAATACGGCCGAGAGAGCGATGAAGATGAAACTGACCCGCGGGCGAGTGGATCACGATATCGGACGGTTCGACCGCGAAACCGCCCGATTTCTGATGACGAGGTTCTGCAAACACTTCGGACTGACTGGCATTGAAGAGGCGCAAGGGCCGTTGTATGCGCTGGCTGACAAATGCGACGGGTGGCCGCGCCACTTGCATTTCGCACTTCAGGCAGTAGCGGATCAGGCGTTGGTCAGCGATGGAGATATCCGCCAAGCAGACTGGTCACAGATCCGTCGCGTCACCGCAATTTCACGGCAGGATTATTATCGCAGCCAGCAATCACCAGAGATGGAGTCCCGGTCTCTCTTTGTAGCTAAGATCCATCATAAGTTAATGGAAACACATAACAACATCAAGATGGATGACTTGCTCGACTTCGTGCATGATCGGGTTGTGAAAGATGGCTTCAAATACCCATCCGGAATCACCAGTGCCGAAGATTTTGTCATGCATCTGACCCATCAGGGGGCGATTCAGAAGGCCAAGAATGGCTCGTTCTCCTGCCCGATCCCGAGTTTTCAGGCCTATCTGATTCTGAAAGCCCATGATCAGGACCTTTCCTATCTTCCAGAATCGAATGACTGGTCGATGCTCGGCGATGATGGGCTCACCCCACTCCACCGCGCCGTCCATGCGGATGATGTCCCGGCTGTCGAGCGCATGTTTATGCGATTCGCTTTCGTCGGAGAAAACGATGGCAATGGCATGCCTCCATGGGATGCGAACATCCGCGACGCACAGGGAAACACCCCTCTGCACCTGGCACGGTCTCCAGAGATGATCTCGGCCCTGCTGGATATGGGGGCGGATCCGGCTCTCGCCGATGACTCTGGAACCACCCCGCTGACACTCGCAACTGCGGAAAGTCAGACAGATCATCTCACTGTGCTTCTTGAAGCGATGTGTCAGAATATTGATGACCGGTAAGTGGACGGCAAATTGGGGCCGCCAGATGGCATGTACCTGTTGTCAAACTTCCCATAATGATACGAAGTAAGAACGGAGACCGCCCTCGAAACGTCAAGCATGAGATTTCACAATGCTCTTTTTCGATCCAATGGAAGCCTATGTCAAATGCATGAATACTCTTCGGGCCGTCTCAATGGTCGCGGCGATATCTTCTTCCGTATGGGCGGAGGATAGGAAACCGGCTTCGAATGCCGAAGGAGCCAGATAGATGCCTTCTTCCAGCATTCCATGAAAGAACCGGTTGAACCGGTCTCCATCACAAGAACGGACATCGGCAAAGTTATGGACCGAGGGGCTTGCAGTAAAGAACAATCCGAACATCGACCCTACATGGTTGACCACCAGAGGGATATCCTGCTCCTTGGCGGCTTGCTGGATACCCCGCACCAACTGGACAGTCCGTTGCTCAAGGGCCTCATAAAATCCTTCCACCATGGTCCCTTGCAGGGTCGCAAGACCCGCTGCCATGGCCACCGGATTACCGGACAGTGTTCCGGCTTGGTAGACCCCTCCTTCCGGTGCCAGAGCCGCCATGATTTCGGCTCGGCCGCCAAAGGCACCGACAGGCATACCTCCACCGATGATCTTGCCCAAAACGGTGATATCACCCTGCACCCCGTAACGTCCCTGAGCACCCTGGGAGCCCACCCGAAAACCGGTCATCACTTCGTCCATGATCAGCAGGCTGCCGTATTGGTCACACAAACCCCGCAATCCTTCCAGGAACCCTTCCACCGGCGGCACACAGTTCATGTTTCCAGCGACCGGTTCCAGAATGACGGCGGCGACGGACTCCCCCACTTGGTCAAAAATGGACTGCACTGAATCCAGATCATTGTAACTGGCCGTCAGCGTATGCTTGACAGTATCTCCCGGCACTCCCGGAGATGTGGGCACACCGAAGGTCAACGCGCCTGAACCAGCCTTGACCAGAAGGCTGTCCGCATGCCCATGATAGCAGCCTTCAAATTTGATGATCCGGTCGCGTCCGGTGACCCCTCGGGCCAGCCGAATGGCACTCATCGTCGCTTCAGTGCCTGAATTGACCATGCGGACCTTTTCAATCCAGGGCAAGCGATGACAGATTTGTTCTGCCATCTCGGTTTCCAGTACGGTCGGGGCACCGAAACTAAGCCCGTTGGCAGATTGACGATGAACGGCTGCAATGACATCCGGATGGGCATGGCCAAGAATCATCGGTCCCCAGGAGCCCACATAATCGAGATAGCTCCTTCCATCCTCGGAATGGAGTCGACTTCCTTGCGCTTTGCGGAGAAATACCGGATCACCGCCGACCGAGCGGAATGCCCTGACTGGGGAATTGACACCGCCGGGAATCACCCGGCAAGCTTGCTGATAAAGTTCATGATTTTGCATGGTATGTCATGTGCGTGAGGTGGCAGATGTGCATGGGAAACGCATGTCTTCCATGCAGAATTGGTGCTGGGCCAGTTCTGCCTCATTGAGCATGAATAAGACTGGTTCCTCACATTCCGTCGAGAGCCAGCAAAAAGGGACTGCAGGCCAACGTTCCAGCACTGCTTCACCAGCACTCCCTGCTTCCACAATGAGTGATCCCGCCGGGTGGAGGTGGCGACCAGCGCTTTCCAGCAACGGCGTAATGAAGTCCAGTCCGTCATCTCCTCCCATCAAGCCCAATTCCGGCTCCGCCTGATACTCAGGCGGCAAGGCTTCCATGCGATGGCGGGCGACATAGGGCGGATTACATAGGATCAGGTCAAAGCACTGGTCGATCCCCTCAAATCCATTTCCCAGATGCACCGACACCCGGTCGGCCACATCATGTCGTTCCATGTTCTCGTGCGCCAGTTCTAGAGCATCTGCAGAAAGATCACTGAGTACTACCTTGGCTTGGGGAAATGCCAATGCGGCCGTAATGCCAATGCAACCACAGCCGCAACACAGATCCAGGATGGAATGAACACCGTCAGGGTAGATGAACGGTGCAAACCGGTCCGGGATCCACTCACTGAAGTATGAGCGGGGAACGAGAGCCCGATTGTCGACCGAGAACTGATAGCCGGCAAACCATGCATGCCCAAGAAGATACGCCATCGGTTGACGGGTTTCAACCCGCTCCCTGAGAGTTTCCACAATCCACGTCCACACATCCGGCGAGAGCTGGTAACCTGCATGAGAGGAAGAATCGGCAGGTGGCAAGCTACAACCGGTCGCGACCAACCAGTTCGCCTCCACTGCGGCCGACCCGGTTCCCTGGCCAAAGTCGACGCCAGAAGCTTCCAGACTGGATGCGACCAGTTCCAAGGCATCCTCATAAAAGATGCCGTCTTCCCTCCCTTGTTGCCACAATCCCGAATCGAACTGGTGGCTATCGCGAGACTGCCGACCGGGATGAGCGCATGAAAAAGGCGCCGCCATGGCGCCTTTTTTCCGACTTTTCAAAGTTCCGTCAGTTCCGCTTGTAACGGGCCTGGAACCGCCCGACCCGGCCCGCAGTATCTACCACCTTTTGCTTGCCTGTATAAAATGGATGGCAAGCCGAGCAGATTTCGATATGCAAATCTCTCCCCAAGGTGGAACGGGTTCGAAAACTGTTGCCACAGGCACAGGTGATCGTGATTTCGCCGTACTCGGGATGAATGTCTGGTTTCATGTCAGACTCCTGAATCGCGGATGCCACCGCAGACTGAGTGAATAAAATGAAGAGGCGCGATGGTAGTGAAAATCATCAACTATTTCAAGTAAAACTTTTTCCTGTCCCCGACGGCCGTTCACGTTTTGATGTTCCGGACGACGAAGTCGAAGAGGAATTCGTTGCAACCTCATTCCGATGAACAACATTCGCCGTTACATTGCCGGGGAAACCAGCTGCGGATAGCCACCCCACGGGGCGGTGAGTTCTTTCTCCTTAGCCGATTCGGAGAAGGTCAATTGTCCACGGCTGGTGCGAAATATGATTGATGCGGCAAACCAAGGAAATCCCCTGCCAGCATATTTGACCAATGCCATGGACCGGATTGAAATCGACAGCAGCGGAGTCACCGGTTCATCGACTTGATGAATTCGGCATTGTTCTTGGTGGCCTTCAATTTGTCGATCAGAAATTCAATTGCCTGGAGATCATCCATGGGATGCAGCAGTTTGCGAAGTAACCAGATTTTCTGCAGTTCGGCCGGGTCTGTCAGCAATTCTTCACGACGGGTACCGGAGCGATTGATATTCATCGCCGGGTACACCCGCTTCTCCGAAATCCGACGGTCCAGATGAACCTCCATATTGCCGGTCCCTTTGAACTCTTCATAGATAATGTCATCCATCTTGGAGCCAGTATCAATCAAGGCCGTGGCAAGGATGGTCAGACTGCCTCCCTCTTCGATATTCCTCGCCGCACCAAAAAAACGCTTGGGCCTTTGCAACGCATTGGAATCCACTCCCCCGGTCAGCACCTTACCCGATGCCGGAGCCACAGTGTTGTACGCTCTGGCAAGACGGGTAATAGAATCCAGCAGAATCACCACATCCCGTTTGTGCTCGACCAGTCTCTTGGCTTTCTCAATGACCATTTCCGCAACCTGCACATGACGGGCCGCCGGCTCGTCGAAGGTGCTGGAAACGACCTCCCCCCGGACTGTCCGCTGCATCTCTGTCACTTCTTCGGGTCGTTCGTCAATCAGGAGCACCATCAGCATAACTTCCGGATTCATCGCCGTGATCGACTGTGCCATTTGCTGGAGCATGACCGTCTTTCCGGTCTTGGGGGCCGAAACAATCAATCCTCGTTGCCCTTTGCCGATCGGAGCAATCAGGTCAATCACCCGTCCGGTCAGGTCCTCACTCGATCCATTCTCTCTTTCCAGCTTCAGACGCTCTTCCGGATGCAGTGGTGTCAGGTTCTCGAACAGGATTTTCTTTTTGGCCTCTTCGGGAGTCTGGAAGTTGATCTGCTCGACTTTCAGTAAGGCAAAATAACGCTCGGATTCCTTGGGGGGACGAATCTGGCCGGATACGGTATCTCCAGTACGCAATCCAAATCGACGGATCTGGCTTGGGGACATGTAGATATCATCCGGCCCGGCCAAATAGGAAGATGTAGCTGAGCGCAAAAACCCAAATCCATCCTGCAGAATCTCCACCACACCCTCTCCCATGATCCTCTGGCCCTTTCGGGTCAGGGTCTTCAGAATGGCAAAAATCTGGTCCTGTTTCCGAAGACGGGTGATGTTATCCAGATTCAGTTCTCTGGCCAACTCTGCCAGTTCGACCGGTTTCTTTTCTTTGAGGTCCGTAAGGCTGATGGGAGGTAAATCCTGGAATTCCTGGGGGATGTGTTGTCTGTGCAGATTCCGATGCGGTTTCTGTTTGAGTTCTGGACTGATCGACATGGGAAGATCGTGTGGTTGGAGTGAATGCGCGGAACCTTGCGCTCGAAGTGAGGTTTCAATACCCGGCATCAATCAGACGGATTACTGCCGGGGAAAATTCTGGTGCAGTCGGAGCAACTGCAAGGAGGATGTGAATATCAGCGAATGATAATGCCGTAGTGGTGAGATGTCCAGCTTTTGCCAGCGGAGTATGACAGAGTCCGTAGATATGATCAACCATCATATGATAGACCACGGCAGCTGACAACATTCTGGATGATCTGCCTGCGGACCTGACAAGAACCGGCTTCCTCCACCCCTGCACTCATCAAGCCTGCGGATTATTATCCAGAAAATGCCCTCCTGATCCGCATCTATTTCTCCGTCAGAGATGTCATGCAGCAAGCCGTCCAAGCTGACAGTGGCTTGCAGTAACACCAATCGGTATACAAAACGGAGCCGCTGACCACTGATCGGAGAAAGCCAAGCCAATGATAAGAAAGAGTTCCCGACCCCATCCTCTGAAATGCAAAGGCTTGTCTACTTTCATTCTCGCTGCTCCCTCCCTTATGCAGACTTCGCGTACCTGTCGGATCAATACAGGAATGTCATTCGCTCATCATTCCGATTGATCACACCCAACCTCAATCAATACTTCGAATGATGAAGTCACGTAGTTGGGATTTTGAGACGGCCCCGATCTTGGTATCTTCCACGTTCCCGTCTTTGAACAACATGAGAGTCGGAATGCTTTGGACCCTGTATTTTTTCGGCGTTTCCGGATTGGGTTCAATATTCAGCTTGGCTATCTTAAGTCGGTCACCATATTCGTCGGCAATCTCATCCAAGATTGGAGAAACCATCTTGCAGGGCCCACACCATTCTGCCCAGAAATCAACCAGGACCGGGAGAGTAGAGTTCAATACATCTTGCTCAAAGGATTCATCGCTGGTATACACAATCTTATTGGACATGGGGCTTGCCTACGTGAGAGAACGAGTCGTTGTAATTATAATATGCCGTCACCTGCCAACCGAATCAAGCCATTTTTTGCATTACATATGAAATGGCATGGCTACAAGGGGTCGTCCGCATTCCGAAGCCGTGCTATACTGGTGACATGGAATCTGGTAATGAATTAATCCGAAAAGTGTCATGCCTTGGAGGAACCCATAACTACCAAGCAAGCGGAATACTGAACGGACATTGCCCAGTTGGCTGGGGAAACCCGGCTGGCTTTCGAGTGTATGAATAGTGCCTTTGAGCGGCAGCGGGCCGAGATGGCCGAATGGAGATCCCTGTAAACCCCTGCCGCCCTCTGACAAGCATACCTTACCTCTGCTCATCCGATCTTTTTCCAACCGGGACTCGAAGCATCGGTCAGCACTCTGCAAACTCCCTCAGAGCCCCTGAAAACGATAAGATCCGATGGGTTTGGCGCAGGGAGCCGTGTCAAAACTGTGTATCACCGAGAGTTCGAGAGTCTGCCAGCGAGTCAGATCCATCCTACACTGGGCGATGTGACCCGCCGGGATGATCGAATCAAACGCCATGGTGCACCATTGGTTATATATAATCCCGCCCCTAATTTCCTGAAACCGGACATCAAGCTTCGATAGTAAAGGCTCAACCGACACATGGCAGAGAATCATCTTACGGATCAGAAATTCAACGAACTTTCTTTGGATGGACGATTATTGCGCGGCCTCGAAGAAGCCGGTTTTACGTTTTGCACCCCAATCCAGGCCCAGTCCCTTCCCCATGCTCTGAGCGGGTCGGATGTCGCCGGTCAGGCGAAAACTGGCACCGGAAAGACAATCGCATTCCTCTTGGCCTGCTGTCATCGACTACTGACTCAACCACCCCTGGCCGGGCATCAGGAAGGTGAACCCCGAGCTCTGATCCTCGCTCCCACCCGCGAACTGGCGATCCAGATTCATAAAGATGCCATATTGCTTAACCGGCACACGGAACTGGATATTGGCTTAATCTACGGCGGCACAGGCTATGAGCAGCAAAAGCACATGCTGTCTGGAAATAACGACATTGTGATCGGCACCCCCGGTCGACTGATTGATTTCCATCGACAGGGCCTCTACTCCCTGACGCATGTCGAAGTCGCCATCCTGGACGAAGCAGACCGAATGTTTGATCTCGGGTTCATCCGCGATATCCGGTTCCTGCTCCGCCGCATGCCACCCGCTGAGCAGAGACTCAACCTGCTTTTTTCCGCCACCTTGTCGTATCGTGTCATGGAGCTCGCCTATGAGCATATGAACAGCCCCATGGAAATCCGAATTGATGATGAAGAAGTGGTCGCAGACAAAGTTACCGAGAGCAGCTATTACCCCGGAAATGAGGAAAAGTTACCTCTGCTGGTGAATATGCTGAAGCAGATTCATTCTGACCGGATCCTGGTATTCGTCAATACCCGTCAAGCCGCAGATGCAGTGTCGAAGACACTGGAAGCCAATGGAGTGAACAGCGGCACCCTATCTGGAGATGTACCGCAGAAAAAGCGGGAAAAGCTCCTGGCACAATTCAAGGAGGGTAAGCGACGCGTTCTGGTCGCTACGGATGTTGCCGCCCGTGGGCTGCATATTGCTTCCGTGAGCCATGTGTTCAACTATGATTTGCCCAGTGATGCAGAGGATTATGTGCATCGGATTGGCAGAACGGCCAGAGCCGGGGCCAGTGGCGAAGCCGTCAGTTTTATTTGTGAGAAATATGCCTACTCGATCATGGATATCGAAACGTATATCGGCCACAGTCTGCCCAAGTTATCGATTGATCCGAAACTGCTGGACCCTATCGTCATTCCAGCCAGATCCCCCTCCAAGAAGCAGCCCAGTAAAGCGAATGCCGGAGAGAAGAAGTCCCGGGAATCACGAAAGAGCACCGATCCCCTGGCTCCCAAAGTACCCCGCTCCCAAGCGAGCCACTCAAAGATCCGAAAGAGTCATGCAAACCGTCTGTCGGAGTTGGAACAGAGCCCCGACCTCTCCCGGGAAATCGCCAAAGAAACCGACGTTATACAAAACCATCCAATGGACAATGAGCCATTTCTGTTACCACCGACACGCTTCAGCCGTAAATTTGGTGAACTGCCTGCCATCGGCTGATCAGACACGCGGACGACCATGACCCACGGATTTTGATTGCGATACGAACGGACATTCCCACGCCGAACCCTTGCCGAAGGACCCGGAAAAAGAACGACTAAAAGCGTTTGCTGGCCTGGATATTGACTTTGTTGGAGTCTTCCATGGGTCCTACTCCCTCGACATCCTTACCGACAAACTCAATGCCCAAGCGGGCGCTTGGCCATGGAGACCAAGAGTAGCCTAGATGGATGGTGTCCAGCGTTTCCACACCATGAGGAGTGTCTTCCAGTTCCGACGAAAACCGATTGACGGAAAGATGGAGGTTCGACTGGTCACTCAAGCGATAATGCAAAGACGGATTGATATTGACCGAGCTTCCAGGAGAGAGGTACCGGGTCGCCACCTTGGCGACTTCACGGTTTCCTTCCCTGCCCAAAATAAAACTGTCAATACTATTGCCCAACGTGACACTCAGGGCAGCAAAAAATTCGCCGAAGCGCCAGCCGCCAAACAGATTCAGCCCCCAACCCGTCGTGGTGGTGGAAGTGCCAGAGTTTTCATAATTCGCCAGTTCCAGTTCACGTCCCATCGCCGAAATCCCATACTGGCTTTGCTGGTTCTCGGTATGACCATGCCAGGACAAGGAGAGACTGGGAGAAGCAGAGATGCGCTCACTATCGCCATCGATCAGCGAAACTCCGGCGGCGGAGAGAGGCGGCTCCCCAACCAAACCATAGTCCCTTTCCACAGCAACCTTGAGCTCTCCTAACCGGTTCTGTGTGGCCCAGGACAACTGTTCGGCCGTCAGTCCCTTACTGGCTGGAGCCCCGCCCTGCAGAGGAAGAAAATCCTGGAAATTGCTCCAGTTGTTGCCTACTGTCAGGGTCCCCTTGGAGCCGGCCAAGGTCGTGGAGACCCTTCGGATGTAAACATCCCCCACCACAGCCGCCGAGTCATCGGAAAAAGCGAGATCCACTTCCTGATGATCAAACGGCCCGGCTTCTCCTTCCTGGACCTCAAATTCCAGAACCGATGTCACATGCAACGCGTCATCGGGGGAGTCCTGAAGAGCATTGGAGAAGGGAGCATGGGACTCAGTGACCACAACGGCTTCCGTCTGGACCCGGCAGGAAGAGCCGCTTCTCGCCGCGTTGAGCAAGAGCCCATTAGCGCCTGCACAGTCCAATCCCAGCGGCTGTATCCCATCTACTGAGCCACTGGACGCCTTTACATCCTCCGCAGCATGTACGTGGGACATTGCCATCAGGAACACTACGGCTAGCAACATACTGAACCCAATTTCCGGACACCATACTACTCTCTGCTGTCCAAGCCGCGACTGCGCCCGTCGAGAACTGGGATACAACGACCCCCACAACCTCAGCCCCGAAAGGCCTCCGGCCTGGAACCTTGATGTGGAACGTCGAATTGCCAACCCAGTGTCTGGAAGCCAGTTCATACTACGTGAAGTGCCTTTGGGCAGTCAGTGCGGAGAGGTCGACTACTAGTCGACTACATATTATATACATTCTGGCAAGCTTTGAACACCGAAAATTCAGGCAATCTACCGAATTCACACCGTTTGGACCGGGAGTTTCGGGTCGAGAATCCCCTTCCACCTTTGTGGGGTGGTGGTTTGACGGGGTTTTCCAAGAATGGAATCCCCGACCCGATCGGATTGGAACGGGACATATCCCAGGAATGCATAACCGATAGCCGGGCGGCCCTCGCAAGAGCAAATTTCGCCGAATTTCACGCAAAAACGCTTATACTGCAGACACCAGCAAGCTTCCATATCTCGCAGCAGTCCGTTGTCCGCCCTGAAGGTACCGCTCGACACCGTCGTCAGCGTTGCCCCAGAAGTCCTCTTTGGGCATGCCATATTCACGCTCCGTTTCTCGCTTTGACGGCTGAGTTGGAGTCAAAGTGTCAGAAATAATATTCATGGCTGTTCTCAAGCCTTGACCACAAAAACAGACAAAAAGACACTCTCGTTGATCAAAGGAAACCCAGCGATCACAGTTGACGTATTTTTTTGCCTGAACACGCCCCAACTCCGCTGTTCGAATCGGCACCGCAATCCGCTCCCGGCCATCGGCCTGTTTTAGTGCTGGCACTGTGGGCAATAATACGTTGAACGCTGCGCCATCACCACCTTACGGATTTTAGCCGCACAACGATAGCAGGATTTCCCTTCCCGATCGTACACTTGCAGAGATTGATGAAAATAACCGGGTTGACCCTCTGCACTGGTAAAGTCTCGCAGGGTAGTACCACCCCGCTCAATGGCTCTTCGCAGCGTATTTTGCACAGCAATCACCAGGCGATCATAACGCTTTCGGGACATCCGATAACCACGGCACCCTGGATGAATGCCCGCTTCAAACAGGGCCTCTGATGCATAGATGTTGCCAATCCCGACCACTATCTGACCATTCATCAGGAGGTTCTTGATCGTGGTCCGGCGAGCTTGGCTTGCCAACCACAGTTTTTCTCCAGCAAAATCATCGGATAGCGGCTCCATTCCCAACCGTGCCAACAACGGATGCTGATACATGTCACCGGATTGCCATAGCAGACAGCCAAACCGCCGAGGGTCCCGAAACCGGAGGACCTGGCCTTTGTCAAGATCCAGGTCGAAATGATCATGGGGGCCGGGGCTCGGGAGGGGATCTGACAGCACCCGCAAGGAACCCGACATCCCCAGATGCACTAACATGCCGCCATCCCCGACACCCAACAGCAGATATTTACCTCGTCTTTCGACGACGCGGATGACTTGCCCCTGCACCCGGTCTTCAAGTGTCATGGGGACAGGCCAGCGCAGATTTCGGTTACGAACGGTCAGCCGACGAATCGCGGCAAATTCGAGATAGGGAGCAATTCCGCGTCGGGTAGTTTCAACTTCGGGTAGTTCGGGCATGGCATTCCGCATCAGATTCGTTACAATCGCGGCCTGACAGCTTAACCTATTTCTTTCGTGTGATGCCCCATTCCGTCACCATCGAACACAGCCAACAACAGTTCCAGACCCAGCCCGGTGAAACCATTCTGGATGCAGCGCTCAAAGCAGACCGCATCTTCCCTTATGGCTGCCGAAATGGGGTTTGTGGTGCTTGCAAGTGCAACCTGCTCCAAGGGACGGTGAACTATGGTAACCACGAAGAGTTTGCGCTCACGGATGAAGAAAAGGCACAAGGTAAGGTGCTGATCTGTCAAGCGATTCCGCTGGAAGATGTCACCATAGACGCCAAAGAAGTCCTGACCGGACAAAATATCCAGATCAAGATGCTGCCATGCCGGGTCCGCAAGATGGAGCAGCTGACCGATGATGTGATGCGACTCTACCTGGCCCTGCCAAAGACACAGGAGCTCCACTTCATTCCCGGTCAATACATTGATCTCATCCTGAAAGATGGGCAGCGACGGAGCTTCTCCATTGCGAACTTGCCGGAACACACCGACGAGGAAGGACTTGAACTCCATATCCGCTTGGTTCCGGGCGGACATTTCACTACCCGGGTCTTTCAATCCATGAAAGAGCGCGACCTGTTACGACTGGAGGGCCCGTTTGGAACCTACTTTTTGCAAACAGAGCCGGAGCGCCCAATCATCATGATCGCCGGAGGCACCGGATTTGCCCCGGTGAAGGGGCTGATCGAAAGTGCCATGGCCAAAAAGGAGCCGTATCGCATCCATCTGTTTTGGGGAGTCCGGGACCAGAAAGACCTGTATCTTGACTCCCTGATCAAGGTCTGGGACACACAATTGCCCGACCTGCAGTACACGCCAGTGTTATCCGAATCGAACTCGGCCACTTGGCCCGGAGCGATCGGATTCGTCCACGAAGCTGTCCTCGCGGCCTATAATGATTTTAGTGACATGGACATCTACGCCAGTGGTCCGCCCATTATGGTGGATGCCGTACGGAAAACCCTGAGACAACGTGGCATGCAGTTGGATCATTTTTATTTTGACTCCTTCGACTTTGCTCACGAAAGTTGAAGTGCTCCTTTTCTCCTCCGCCCTAGGCCGGAACCGGTGCTTCTCCCCGCATGGCAACACACAGCATTTCCCAGTGGTAGGCGTCATAATCGTTCACTGCATAGTGCATGGGGTTGCGGTTATCCCAGATCACCATAGCTCCGGGCTGCCAGGACCAACAGCAGGCAAATTCTTATCGGATGCAATGCGCATACAGCCGCTCCAGAAAACCCTCTTCCATTTCCGACCCCGCTGCATGCTCAAGGCGCAGGGTATAGGTCGGATTGACAAACAAAGTGGTTTCCCCAGTCTCCGAATGTCGGCAGACCGCTGGGTAATGAGTTTCGCGGTCTTCATGCGGGCTATTTCGGGATAATCACAATAGAACCCTTGAACTGATCCGATTTATGCAAACAACCATAGTGGTTTGCCGGCATGAACGGCCGCCGGTGCCGGTATTTGCGCGCCGGGAGGAAGAAGCCGAACGGGCGTGACGGACATCCCACCGGACACAGGATCCGATCCTTGGCGCAAGGTGTCTGGGCATGTTGCTGTCGTCGGGGGATCAGGAGTCGAGGTTCCCGCTCCCGGGGCGGGTCAAAGGCAGACCGTCCTTGCGATGACTAAAGCAGCCCTACGATGCAGAGGTCCGATTCGGGGTCGGGTCTACCCCGGCATATCCGATCACGGCCAAGAGTTTACTGGGCGTCAAGAGACCGCCGAAGTGCTGGATGCGGGCTCCTCCTTCACTATCCCCTGCCCCTCTTCAGAGCAGGGCCGAAACGAGCCTACCAACAGCTGGAGGATCGCATGCCGGCAGAGAACTTCGCTGGCGCTCTGGCCTCAAACCCGGAAGGTAATCCCCGATCACCCACCCGGAACTCCGGTGAGCCACAGGAGCTTTTTCACCCGGTCCGCAATTGCCAGCCAGCCCTTGCATCGGCGGATGGCTTTTGTCAGGATCGCTGGCTATCGAGCGGGATGGCATGGGAGCGAAAGGCGTGCGCAGCGTACGGATTTTCCCGCCTCCAGATCATCCGGTGAACCGGCACAACGTGTTGTCGAGACCGCCCCAATGAAGACCGGCAGTACCCTCACATGACCCCCGCCAACGCCGACCGATCGCAACCGGGCGAGGCGCCGCCGGCCGGAACCGACCGCGAACCCGGGCGCATGCCATCGCCGCACGATCGCCTGTTCAAGCTGGTATTGGCGAACCCGGACCGCGCGGCCGCGGTGCTGAAGACGTACCTGCCAAACGAGATCGTGGACCGGCTGTCAGATGCCCCCCCGAAACTGATCGACGGCTCTTTTGTCGATCCCCGCCTGCGGGCCAGCCAGTCCGACCGCCTGTTCGAAGTCACGCTCACGACCGGCAAGCCGGCCTTGATCTATGCCCTGCTGGAACACAAATCGACCCCCGACCCGATGACCCCGTTTCAGATCGAAGAGTACAAACTCAAGATCTGGCGACGTTACCGCGACGAGCATGCCGAATCTGCGTTCCCACTGCCGCCGATCGTCGCGCTGGTGCTCTATCATGGCACGCAGCCCTGGGCCGTGCCGCGGTCCATCCCCGAGATGATCGACGATGGCATTGGCTCCGCGTGGACCCGGTCTCCCGGCTATATCCTGCATCACATCGGCCCCGATGGAGTGCCGGAACTGGCCGACTACCCGGAGGTGCGCGGGGCCTTTCAGTGTCTGTACCTGTCGCGGGTGACCGACGTGCAGGATCCGGTCCGACGGCTCGCGGACATCTGTGCGGCGCTGCCGGATCATTCGGACTTGGAAACCGCAATTCTCGGGTATATAATGCGGGTGATACAGCCCACGCATGCGATCCTTGAAGAAGCGTTGCGGATCGCCAAACCCCATCGAGTGGAGATCATCATGGGATCATTCTACGAGGAAGTGCTTACCAAAGGGCGCACCGAAGGACGCGCCGAGGGACGCACCGAAGGACGCACCGAAGGACGCGCCGAGGGACGCGCCGAGGGACGCGCCGAGGGAGAAGCCGAGGCCTTGCTGAAATTGGCACATTTCAAGTACGGTACAGTGCCTCAGGAGATCGCGACCACGGTGCGTCAGGCTTCCCAGGACAACGTCGATCGATGGCTGGAAGCGTTGCTCCACGCCAAGGAGATTGACGAGATTTTCAAGTCGTGATGGAGGAATGAGCGATTCATGACCCGGTTCTCTCATCGATCAACGCCACAGAAAGGCACCAGCAATCCACGGGTGGTCCTGACTTCGACGGTTGCGGCCTCTTTCGTCGGCTCCCGGAATTCCGACCTGCGGTATCACCAGTAGCCATCCGGCCCGGGATGGCACCGCCCACGGCGCTCCCGGCGACTGATGGTGAGCCAGAATGCTGGCTCACCGGCAGGCAGGAGATCGATGACCGAAGGTACGCGCTACGAGGCTTCGACTGCGAGGTGCCCAAACGTCGCTACCGGGCGTCGAACCGGCACAACGTGTTGTCGAGACCGCCCCAATGAAGACCGGCAGTACCCTCACATGACCCCCGCCAACGCCGACCGATCGCAACCGGGCGAGGCGCCGCCGCCGGCCGGAACCGACCGCGAACCCGGGCGCATGCCATCGCCACACGATCGCCTGTTCAAGCTGGTATTGGCGAACCCGGACCGCGCGGCCGCGGTGCTGAAGACGTACCTGCCAAACGAGATCGTGGACCGGCTGTCAGATGCCCCCCCGAAACTGATCGACGGCTCTTTTGTCGATCCCCGCCTGCGGGCCAGCCAGTCCGACCGCCTGTTCGAGGTCACGCTCACGACCGGCAAGCCGGCCTTGATCTATGCCCTGCTGGAACACAAATCGACCCCCGACCCGATGACCCCGTTTCAGATCGAAGAGTACAAACTCAAGATCTGGCGACGTTACCGCGACGAGCATGCCGAATCTGCGTTCCCACTGCCGCCGGTCGTCGCGCTGGTGCTCTATCATGGCACGCAGCCCTGGGCCGTGCCGCGGTCCATCCCCGAGATGATCGACGATGGCATTGGCTCCGCGTGGACCCGGTCTCCCGACTATATCCTGCATCACATCGGCCCCGATGGAGTGCCGGAACTGGCCGACTATCCGGAGGTGCGCGGGGCCTTTCAGTGTCTGTACCTGTCGCGGGTGACCGACGTGCAGGATCCGGTCCGACGGCTCGCGGACATCTGTGCGGCGCTGCCGGATCATTCGGACTTGGAAACCGCAATTCTCGGGTATATAATGCGGGTGATACAGCCCACGCATGCGATCCTTGAAGAAGCGTTGCGGATCGCCAAACCCCATCGAGTGGAGATCATCATGGGATCATTCTACGAGGAAGTGCTTACCAAAGGACGCGCCGAGGGAGAAGCCGAGGCCTTGCTGAAATTGGCACATTTCAAGTACGGTACAGTGCCTCAGGAGATCGCGACCACGGTGCGTCAGGCTTCCCAGGACAACGTCGATCGATGGCTGGAAGCGTTGCTCCACGCCAAGGAGATTGACGAGATTTTCAAGTCGTGATGGAGGAATGAGCGATTCATGACCCGGTTCTCTCATCGATCAACGCCACAGAAAGGCACCAGCAATCCACGGGTGGTCCTGACTTCGACGGTTGCGGCCTCTTTCGTCGGCTTCCGGAATTCCGACCTGCGGCATCACCAGTAGCCATCCGGCCCGGGATGGCACCGCCCACGGCGCTCCCGGCGACTGATGGTGAGCCAGAATGCTGGCTCACCGGCAGGCAGGAGATCGATGACCGAAGGTACGCGCTACGAGGCTTCGACTGCGAGGTGCCCAAACGTCGCTACCGGGCGTCGAACCGGGCCTGGCACATCTGCCCCTGGCGCATTGCCCATCCGCAGAGCCAACGCGCCAGGGGACGAGACCGCTCTACCCATTGCGGCGTCGACCTCCCGCGGCAGAAAGTCGACCGCAGGAGCGATCCGCTTGATGACCGCGTCCTCGTGTGCCGCCAACAACTACCTCCAGATCATCCGGTGAACCGGCACAACGTGTTGTCGAGACCGCCCCAATGAAGACCGGCAGTACCCTCACATGACCCCCGCCAACGCCGACCGATCGCAACCGGGCGAGGCGCCGCCGTCGGCCGGAACCGACCGCGAACCCGGGCGCATGCCATCGCCACACGATCGCCTGTTCAAGCTGGTATTGGCGAACCCGGACCGCGCGGCCGCGGTGCTGAAGACGTACCTGCCAAACGAGATCGTGGACCGGCTGTCAGATGCCCCCCCGAAACTGATCGACGGCTCTTTTGTCGATCCCCGCCTGCGGGCCAGCCAGTCCGACCGCCTGTTCGAAGTCACGCTCACGACCGGCAAGCCGGCCTTGATCTATGCCCTGCTGGAACACAAATCGACCCCCGACCCGATGACCCCGTTTCAGATCGAAGAGTACAAACTCAAGATCTGGCGACGTTACCGCGACGAGCATGCCGAATCTGCGTTCCCACTGCCGCCGGTCGTCGCGCTGGTGCTCTATCATGGCACGCAGCCCTGGGCCGTGCCGCGGTCCATCCCCGAGATGATCGACGATGGCATTGGCTCCGCGTGGACCCGGTCTCCCGGCTATATCCTGCATCACATCGGCCCCGATGGGGTGCCGGAACTGGCCGACTACCCGGAGGTGCGCGGGGCCTTTCAGTGTCTGTACCTGTCGCGGGTGACCGACGTGCAGGATCCGGTCCGACGGCTCGCGGACATCTGTGCGGCGCTGCCGGATCATTCGGACTTGGAAACCGCAATTCTCGGGTATATAATGCGGGTGATACAGCCCACGCATGCGATCCTTGAAGAAGCGTTGCGGATCGCCAAACCCCATCGAGTGGAGATCATCATGGGATCATTCTACGAGGAAGTGCTTACCAAAGGGCGCACCGAAGGACGCGCCGAGGGACGCACCGAAGGACGCACCGAAGGACGCGCCGAGGGACGCGCCGAGGGACGCGCCGAAGGAGAAGCCGAGGCCTTGCTGAAATTGGCACATTTCAAGTACGGTGCAGTGCCTCAGGAGATCGCGACCACGGTGCGTCAGGCTTCCCAGGACAACGTCGATCGATGGCTGGAAGCGTTGCTCCACGCCAAGGAGATTGACGAGATTTTCAAGTCGTGATGGAGGAATGAGCGATTCATGACCCGGTTCTCTCATCGATCAACGCCACAGAAAGGCACCAGCAATCCACGGGTGGTCCTGACTTCGACGGTTGCGGCCTCTTTCGTCGGCTCCCGGAATTCCGACCTGCGGTATCACCAGTAGCCATCCGGCCCGGGATGGCACCGCCCACGGCGCTCCCGGCGACTGATGGTGAGCCAGAATGCTGGCTCACCGGCAGGCAGGAGATCGATGACCGAAGGTACGCGCTACGAGGCTTCGACTGCGGGTTGCCCAAACGTCGCTACCGGGCGTCGAACCGGCACAACGTGTTGTCGAGACCGCCCCAATGAAGACCGGCAGTACCCTCACATGACCCCCGCCAACGCCGACCGATCGCAACCGGGCGAGGCGCCGCCGGCCGGAACCGACCGCGAACCCGGGCGCATGCCATCGCCGCACGATCGCCTGTTCAAGCTGGTATTGGCGAACCCGGACCGCGCGGCCGCGGTGCTGAAGACGTACCTGCCAAACGAGATCGTGGACCGGCTGTCAGATGCCCCCCCGAAACTGATCGACGGCTCTTTTGTCGATCCCCGCCTGCGGGCCAGCCAGTCCGACCGCCTGTTCGAAGTCACGCTCACGACCGGCAAGCCGGCCTTGATCTATGCCCTGCTGGAACACAAATCGACCCCCGACCCGATGACCCCGTTTCAGATCGAAGAGTACAAACTCAAGATCTGGCGACGTTACCGCGACGAGCATGCCGAATCTGCGTTCCCACTGCCGCCGATCGTCGCGCTGGTGCTCTATCATGGCACGCAGCCCTGGGCCGTGCCGCGGTCCATCCCCGAGATGATCGACGATGGCATTGGCTCCGCGTGGACCCGGTCTCCCGGCTATATCCTGCATCACATCGGCCCCGATGGAGTGCCGGAACTGGCCGACTACCCGGAGGTGCGCGGGGCCTTTCAGTGTCTGTACCTGTCGCGGGTGACCGACGTGCAGGATCCGGTCCGACGGCTCGCGGACATCTGTGCGGCGCTGCCGGATCATTCGGACTTGGAAACCGCAATTCTCGGGTATATAATGCGGGTGATACAGCCC
This sequence comes from Candidatus Poriferihabitaceae bacterium, assembly GCA_965221795.1. Lineage (GTDB taxonomy): Bacteria > Pseudomonadota > Gammaproteobacteria > Arenicellales > Poriferihabitantaceae > VYFG01. Next base: position 3,075,430 of record OZ244914.1, on the reverse strand, counting down.
ACGCATGCGATCCTTGAAGAAGCGTTGCGGATCGCCAAACCCCATCGAGTGGAGATCATCATGGGATCATTCTACGAGGAAGTGCTTACCAAAGGGCGCGCCGAAGGACGCGCCGAGGGGATTTCTGAGGGCATGATCAAAGGAGAAGCCGAGGCCTTGCTGAAATTGGCACATTTCAAGTACGGTGCAGTGCCTCAGGAGATCGCGACCACGGTGCGTCAGGCTTCCCAGGACAACGTCGATCGATGGCTGAAAGCGTTGGCCCACGCCAAGGAGATTGACGAGATTTTCAAGTCGTGATGGAGGAATGAGCGGCTCATGACCCGGTTCTCTCATGGATCAACGCCACAGAAAGGCACCAAGAATGAACGGACGGCCTGTCACGAAACGATAAGAACATTGATGTAGTCCTATTCGGAAAACGCGTGTCACCCAAAGGAGGACCCACTTGACCGGTGCGTTCTTCGCTGATCTTGCGCTCAGTCCATCAAGGAAAGGATTTCGGTGATTGAGGTCACGCCAAAATCCGTATACTCCGGCCAGGCAAAGTGGCCTTGGCAGTCGAAATGGATCGTGTGGGTCCCGGCTTTTTTGCCCGCTTCCATATCGTATCGGAAATCCCCAACCATCACCGTATTCTGTGGTTTGGCACACCACAGATCAAGCAAGTGCAGGACACCATCCGGGCAGGGCTTGGGCATACAGGTTTCCCGACCAATCACATGGGGCAAATCGAACAGATGATCCAGACCACTGGCCCGCAACGTTTCCCACGCGATTGCCTCATCATTACGAGTCAGTATGCCTAACACGCAGCCCCGAACGACCAAACTCTCCAGCGTCTCTCGTGCCCCAGGCTGAGGAGTAGCCAACACCGCCAGTTCCATTTCGATCTCATGCAATCGTTGACGAGCCTGTATCGCGACGGCAGGTTCCATCATGTCGATCGCCTCCAGAATAGGCATATTGTCCGGGATGCCGATGTGCCGTCGAATGGCATCGAAATCATGCACTGGCATAGTCAGCGTCCCGTCCATATCGAAGATCCAGTGATGGCAATGCTGAAGAGACATGGCGGGTGGCAGCAATCAATCAAGGCCAGCGGCCGACTCAGGGAAACAACACCCGGCAAACCTCCGGATACTCGGTAGCAAAAGTCACCTGCACACCCTTTCGGATATATTCCGGCAATGACTCGAAGTCTCCCCGGTTGGCCGAAGGTAGAACCAAATTGAAGATTTTCATGCGGCGGGCCGCAATAACTTTCTCCCGGATTCCGCCCACAGGCAATACCTTGCCGGTAAGAGACAGTTCGCCAGTCATAGCCCAGGAAGCCTTGACCTTGACTCCGCGTGCAAGGGAAATCAGGGCTGTTGCCATGGAGATACCAGCACTCGGACCGTCTTTGGGAGTCGCACCTGCCGGCACATGAAGATGGATCGTCGATTCGCCGAAAAATCCGGCATCCAGCCGCAAACGATCGGCATTGCTCAGTACATAGCTATAGGCAATCTCCGCCGATTCTTTCATGACATCCCCGAGTTGGCCGGTGAGTTGCAACCCCCGGGTAAAGCTATGACTTCGAGTAGCCTCAATGCTCAGCGTATCCCCCCCGAGAGTGGTCCATGCGAGACCGGTGACCACACCCACCCCTTGGATCGACCCTTGATCCTTGAACACCGGCTTGCCAAGATAAGCCTCCAGGTCGGTCGGTTTGACCTGAATCGGCGCAGTTTCCCCGCAAAGCAGTTTCATGACTGCTTTGCGGGCAAGGGTCCCCAACAGTTTCTCCAACTTCCGCACCCCCGCTTCCCGTGCATACTGGTCGATCATTTTGCGAATGGCGGTCGTCTGGACACGAAGCGCGCCTCGCTTTTTCAGGCCAGCCCGCTCCATCTGCTTGGGCAACAGATGCTTGCGTGCAATGACAACCTTTTCCGCCTCCAGATAGCCTGACAAACGCAAGACTTCCATCCGATCCAGCAATGGCCCCGAAATGGTATCCAACTGGTTGGCAGTACAGATGAAGAGCACTCGGGACAGGTCGACCCGCACATCCAGGTAGTGATCCAGAAAATCGCGATTCTGCTCCGGGTCCAACACTTCCAGCAAGGCAGACGCCGGGTCGCCCCGATAACTGTTCCCCACCTTGTCAATTTCGTCGAGCATGATGACCGGATTGGCGGTTTCACACTCCCGCAGCGCCTGGACAAACTTGCCGGGCATGGAACCGATATAGGTCCGACGATGCCCTTTAATCTCCGACTCATCATGCATCCCGCCAAGACTCAGCCGATAAAACTTCCTGCCCAATGCGGTCGCAACCGAACGCCCGAGCGAGGTCTTGCCGACGCCGGGCGGTCCAACCAGCAGGAGAATCGAGCCGGCAATATCGCCTCGCATCTTCCCCACGCCGATGAATTCGAGAATCCGGTCCTTGACTTCTTCCAGTCCCTCATGGTCACGATCCAAGATCTTGGCAGCCCCGGCCGGATCTAACTTATCCTCACTGACCTTTCCCCAAGGGACCCCCGTCAACCAGTCCAGGTAATTCCGTGTCACCGTATACTCTGGCGAACCCCGTTCCAGCACGGACAGCTTATCGATTTCTTCGTCGATCCTTTGCTGTACCGGCTCTGGAACATCACAGTCCTGGATTTTCTCGCGGAAGGCTTCGACTTCTGCCGCACGATCATCCTTGGAAACCCCGAGTTCTTTCTGGATAAACTTCAGTTGCTCCCACAAAAAAGCCTCCCGCTGGCGTTTGGTCATCTCGCCTTCTACATGAGCTCGTATTTCAGTCTGAGCCTTGGCCACTTCCAGTTCCTTTCGCAGCAACACCAGCGTCTTTTCCAACCGATGACCAAGATCCATCGTCTCCAGCACCTCCTGCAGTTCATCAGCTGCAGCCGTGGTGAGGCTGGCACCAAAATCAGCCAGCCGAGAAGGTTCGCCGGTCCCAAAATGACTGAGGAACATCTTGAGTTCCTCACCATACATGGGATTCAGAGGCAAAAGCTCCTTGATGATATTAACGACGGCGGTCGTATACGCCTTGATCTCAACCGAATCCGGAGAGGCATGTTCATGATGGTACGTAACATTGGCGAGAAATGGATGCTGGGTGGATACCCAAGTGTCAATCCGAAATCTCTGTATACCGGCCATAATGACATGCAGTTGGTCCTCCTGCCGTTCAATCTGATGAATTCGACATACGGTGCCCACGGAGCGAAAATCAGCCCAACTCACCTTGTCCGGGGCCACTCCTCCGATATAAGCTACCCCGACCACCGGATTCCCCCGCTCGGTCACTTTTTCGAGTGGCGGCCCCCATTTCTTCGCTTCCATGACCGTTGGCAACACCTGACCCGGGAAAAACGGTTTCTTCTCCAGGGGTAATACCAGCAACTGGCCCGGTAAGACATCTTCCGGACGCGCCAAGTCCATAACCACCTCTCCTCCTTCCTGCTGCTCTGCATCTTCTCCAGAGTCCGGCTCAGGGGAGGTTTTTGCCGAATCATTCATTTTTCAGCCACGAGAAAACCATGATGGCAACTATGGTGTGTCGGTAATCATTTACAAGTAGGAATCTCAAGAAGTCGCCGCCTCATAGTGCTGCCGCTATCATAGGAACTATGGCGTCATGCAGGCCACTCACCGAACACCGGGCATCGCAGCAACGGGCCGAGAAAACGACCCGGTCCTATCGTTCCACAATACGGCCATCCTGCAAAAACACGGTCCGACCCATACGCTCGGCGAGCCGGATGTCGTGAGTTACTACCACCAGACTGGTGTGCGTATCCTGATTGAGCGCCACCAGCAGATCATGAATGGAACGAGCAGTTCGGGCATCCAGATTCCCAGTGGGCTCATCCGCCATGATACAGCGTGGCTTGGTGACTACTGCCCTTGCCAGAGCTGCCCGCTGACGCTCGCCGCCGGACAGTTCCGCCGGCCGGTGCTGTAACCGCTTTCCCAACCCTACCCGGTCCAGAATCTCGGCTGCCTGTGCCATCGCTTCTACCGGATTCATTCGACGAATTAACAACGGCATGGCGACATTCTCCTGAGCAGAAAACTCATCCAGCAGATGATGAAATTGATAGACGAACCCCAACGCCTGATTCCGCAGATCTCCCCGGGCTTTTTGGGAAAGGCGATTGACATCGTTCTGTTCAATGCAGATGGTCCCGGTGGAAGGCTCTGCTAGCCCACCGAGCATATGCAGCAACGTAGTCTTGCCGGAGCCGGAAGCCCCCACAATTGCTACCAATTCCCCATGGGCTACCTGCAAATTGATTTCCTTGAGTACTTCTACCACCAAGGACCCCTCCCGAAAGGTCTTGCTGACCCCATGGGCTTCCACAATGGGAACTGCCACGGTCATCAGTCGTACCTCAGGGCATCTGCAGGCTGGACCCGGGATGCTTTCCACGCCGGATACAGGGTCGCCAGAAAGCTGAGAGCCAGTGAAACCAGGACCACCCAAGTGACATCCGGCCATCGAAGGTCTGCTGGAAAATCTGTGATGACATAGATATTGACCGGGAAAAGCTCGGTGTTGAACAGTCGTTCCAGAGCTGGAATGATCGTCTGGAGATTGAGCGCTGTCAGCACGCCCAGCAGGGCCCCCATGCACGTGCCGACAATGCCGATGACAGTGCCCTGAACCATGAACACTTTCATGATACTGGCAGGACTCATCCCTAACGTTCTCAGGATTGCCACATCCGATTGCTTGTCGGTGACAATCATGACCAGGGTAGAGACGATGTTGAACGCCGCCACGGCAATAATCAGCGTCAGAACGATCGATACCACCCGCTTTTCGATTTGTAGCGCCCGAAAAAAACTGGCATGTTCCCGGGTCCAGTCTCGGATACGGAACCGATGATCCAAGGCTTGGTCGATCTGCGTCCCTACCCACGGAGCCTGATCCACATCATGGAGTTTCAATCGCAAGCCACTTACCTGCCCTTCCATTTTCAGCAATCGGGCAGCATCCCCAATATGAATCAGGGCGATTCCGCTGTCGTATTCGTGCATGTTGATCCGGAACAGCCCTATCACGGTAAACCGTTTCAGCCTGGGTAGCAGCCCGGCAGGTGAAACCCGTCCTTGGGGAGCCACTACCGTGACCTTTTCGCCTACACCAACACCCAATGTACGAGCCAGTGTCGCGCCGAGAATAATGCCAAACTCTCCCGGCTGGAGCGCATTCGGATCCCCTTCCACAATATGGTTCATGACTTCAGACACATGCTTCTCCCCTTCCGGCAAAACTCCACGGATCAATGCCCCCGTCACTTTTCCACCATGAGTCAGCATCCCTTGACCCAGAATAAAAGGCGACACTGCCATGACTTCTTCATGTCGTGAAACCGTCTCTCCGATGTGCTTCCACTCTCCCAGCCCGCCCTCAAAGCTGCTGATTGTCACGTGGGAAACCACAAAGAGAATCCGGTCTCGCAGCTCCTGATGAAATCCGTTCATCACCGACATCACCGAAATCAAAGCCCACACTCCCAACACCACCCCAATCATGGAGGTGGCCGAGATGAAGGAGATAAAATGGTTTCGCCGCTTGGCGCGGGTATAGCGAAGACCAATCAGCAGTTCGAGAGGCTGAATCATCTGTTCTCGTGGCGCATGTGTGGGAACAGGATGACATCCCGAATGGAAGGGCAATCCGTCAACAACATGACCAGACGGTCAATTCCAATGCCCTCACCTGCCGTGGGTGGCATACCATATTCGAGGGCCCGGATATAGTCCACGTCATAATGCATGGCTTCATGATCGCCCGCATCCTTTTGTGCCGCTTGCAACCGAAATCGCTCGGCCTGGTCTTCGGGGTCATTGAGCTCGGAAAACCCATTGGCAATCTCCCTCCCGCCCACAAAAAATTCAAACCGGTCGCTGACCTCCGGGTGGTCCTCATTGCGCCGGGAAAGCGGCGACACTTCAACCGGATATCCGGTCACGAATGTCGGTTGAACCAGTCGATGCTCCACCGTTTCCTCAAAGATCATGGCTTCCAGTTTCCCCTGCCCAAAACTGTCCCTGATCTCGACCCCAAGGCGATGGGCGAAGGCGCGAACGGACTCCAGATTTTCCAGTGCTTCGGACGTGATTTCCGGATTGTATTGCAGTATGGCCTCACGCATCGTCAATCGGGCAAATGACTGACCGAAATCAATCTCTTCTCCCTGGTATGTCAGTGACAAGCTGTTATTGACAGACTCACAGGTCCACCGCATCAGGTCTTCCGTCAAATCCAACAGGTCATTGTAGTCCGCAAATGCCCAATAGAACTCCAGCATGGTGAATTCAGGATTGTGCCGCGTACTCACTCCTTCGTTGCGAAAACTGCGATTGATCTCAAATACCCGTTCCAGTCCACCGACGGTCAAGCGCTTCAGGTACAGCTCCGGCGCGATCCGAAGATACAGCGGCATGTCCAGCGCATTGTGATGGGTCTCGAACGGCCGTGCGACTGCGCCCCCGGGAATGGGATGCATCATGGGTGTTTCCACTTCCAGGAAATTTCGCTCGATCATGAATTCCCGTATCGCCTGGATAGCCTGAAAACGCTTAAGGAATACCTCGCGCGAAACGTCGTTCATGATCAGATCCACATACCTCTGCCGATAACGGATTTCCGGATCGGCAAGACCATGAAACTTTTCCGGCAGGGGGCGCAAGGATTTGGTGAGCAAACGGATGTGACTCACCCGTACCGACAATTCTCCGGTACGGGTATGGAACAATTCTCCCTCAGCTCCAATGATGTCCCCCAGATCAAACTGCTTGAATTGGTCGTTGTATACCCCCTCCGGTAATGCATCCCTCTGGATATAAAGCTGGATGCGACCACTGACATCCTGCACAGTGGCAAAACTGGCTTTTCCCATGACCCGTTGCAGCATCATACGGCCGGCAACTCGGACCTGGACCGCCTCATCGGGCAGGACATGGTCATATTCCTTGTGCAGGTCTGCAGCCAGGGCATTACGCCGGAAATCGCTGGGAAAAGAGAACCCTGCTTTCCGGAGGGTTGCGAGTTTCGTGCGCCGCAAATGAATTTGTGTGTTCTCTTCCGACATGAATTCTGACTGCTGAGTGGGCCGGCCAGTACTCCGAAATCAAAGGCCGGCTTTCAGGCTGGCTTCCATAAAGCGATTCAAGTCGCCGTCCAGTACCGACTGGGTATTGCCAACTTCCACGCCGGTACGCAAGTCCTTGATCCGCGATTGGTCGAGCACGTAGGAGCGAATCTGACTCCCCCAGCCAATATCGGCCTTCGAGTCCTCTTCTGCCTGGGATACCTCCCGGCGTTTTTGCAATTCGGCTTCATAGAGTCTGGCCCGCAACATATTCATGGCTTCTGCCTTGTTTCGGTGCTGTGAGCGGTCATTCTGGCATTGGACCACAATGCCGGAAGGTTGATGCGTAATTCGCACTGCGGAATCGGTTCGGTTCACATGCTGACCGCCGGCACCGCTGGCACGGTAGGTATCAATACGCAAATCCACCGGATTGATCTCGATTTCGAAATGATCATCCACTTCTGGATATACGTACACCGAGGCAAAAGACGTATGGCGTCGATTACCCGAGTCGAAAGGACTTTTCCGTACCAGGCGATGAACCCCGGTCTCTGTGCGAAGATATCCATAAGCATATTCCCCACTGAATTTCAAGGTCGCGCTCTTGATCCCGGCAACTTCACCCTCCGACTTCTCAATCACTTCCACCTGATAGCCCGCCGCTTCTCCCCAGCGAAGATACATACGTTGCAACATGTCCGCCCAGTCCTGAGCCTCTGTGCCCCCTGATCCGGACTGGATATCCAGAAAGGCATTGGAAGCATCGGCCTCCCCGCCGAACATCCGGCGAAATTCCAGCTTTTCGATCCGTTGCAGGATTCGGCCTACATCGGCTGCAACTTCGTCCAGTGTTTCCTCGTCTTCTTCCATTTCGGCCAGATCCAGCCATTCACCTGCCTCCGCCAGATCATGATCAATCTGTCCTATTCCCTCGACCACTTCGGCCAACCGGGTGCGTTCCTGACCCAATGCCTGTGCTTCCTCCGGATGTTCCCACAGTTGGGGGTCTTCCAAGCGAAGGTCTACCTCTTCCAGTCGTTCCTTCCGCTGATCGTAGTCAAAGGAACCTCCTGAGCGCAGCCACACGCTCGGTTCCAGACCGGATAGAATCGCGAAGTTCGTTCATGGGTTCCACAGATACAGATCCTGGGAGGAATTTTCGGAGCGCGAAGGATACCGAAAAACATCGCAAATTTACAGCGGCCTATGAACGATTTCGGAGGCCATATGATGACGAAAATCGGATATTCGCCATTCTGTTTCCAATCCATCCAGCGCGTATTTACCCTGCGGACAGGTGTGCCGAGGTTCATATCCGCAAGGAGGAGCAGTCGCCATGTCGAAAGAACGTATCGTGTTCATGGCTGACCCGCAAGACGAGAACTGCTCTGGGGGTCCCGGAAGGAGTGGGCCCGGCACTTTCGGATGCCGTTCGGCACGTTGCGGGACTGGGAGCCGTCATGATCGATGCCGCCGGCATTTGCCGTTGCCTACGTCTGGATCATTGCCGCTACCCGGACCTGGTGGCGGAGCAAGCCGCTTCGCCTTGCAAGCCATTCCCGGCGTTGCGTCTCTCCTGTCCTGGCCCGAACCAGGAAGGCTTGTGGGGGTCATCGTCAGGCCCGTAGGCTGCTTGCCTGGACGGGACAGTGAGGATGGACGGTGCGGAAGAACTCCGCAACGGCCGAACACATGATGTCATTTACTATCCCGGACGGTAATTCGCGGCTCTGGAGGTGATGGGGGCATTTCCGTTCCATTGGTTACCGCACCGGAGTACATGATCTTTGGTAACGAATCTGGCCGCTGAAGGGGGCAAGTAGTTACCCAGAATGTTGCAATACCACCACTCCCCGTCTGATCCAATGAATCCCAATACCCAATACGTTATGCCCCATGCTTTGTAGCAGACTCGAATAACATGCAAGCTGCGATCTGTAATGGTTGAACGCTTCTTCGGGTTCATCGACCTGATCAGATTTGTGATCAATAATCCACACACCATCCTCTGTTTCCAGAACCAAGTCGGCGGTTCCTGATACTACGGAGCCGTTCTCCTCAACACCCAGTAACGGTAATTCCCGATGGACTGCTGTTGCCGAGAAGCGATCGGTCATCCATTGCTCGAAACTAGCCACACTTTTGGCAATACTGGTTCGATCATCATCGCTCAATTCAACGCCTGTAATGATCGAAATATTCTTAGCTTGGCTTGGGTTAGCCTCAAGAATCTCGAAACATCGGTGAAGGAAGGTGCCCAGAACCATACCGGAGAGTCCGATATCGAGATCCAATTCTTGGGAGTATTGGGTAGTTTCCGAGACGGCCCCTAAGCCCTCTACCGTATCAGTGGAAGCGACCATTCCGGAAGGGGTTACACTATCGGGTATTTGCGGTTCAAGAGACTGTCCTGGCTTGATCGCTCGGCGACCTATGGTCAACAGTTCTGCTTGCATATCACCCAGGGATTCATCGATCTGTTCAGGAAGCTCTGATTTCCCGTCCCAGATCGAACAAGGGAACGTTACATCACCGATGGTCATGGTGTTCTCAGGCCTCGATACAGAGGCCTCTGCAGCCAGTATTGACCAGTATGTCAGGGTATCCTTCCCTGCTAAAAAACTGGGCCATTCAATAACCAGCTTTTCTCTGGCTCGGGTCAAGGCAACGTAAACCAATCTTGTGGATTCAAGTTTGGTTTTGATCTCCAGATCACCTAAGAATTGATCATTTGATTCCGATGCAGTGAATTTTGGTGAATACTCGATCCGGGCTTTCTCGATAAGCTCAGACAAATCATCAAACGAGTTATACCCAAGCGCCATATTGGGTAGTCTTGGCCTTAGTTGCCTGTCCATGCCACAAACAAAGACTACAGGCCACTCCCGGCCTTTTGAACTGTGCCAGGTGGTCAGTTGAATAGCGTCCTCGTCAATAACTCGAGGATCCGGTTGGTTGTTCTTATGCTGCTGGGCAACTTTTGCGTTTAGCCAGGCTAAAAAGCTCTGTATCCCGGATCCATGATAGCCACCACTCGCCAGGGCCTCTCGATTTGCATCCATGAATTCACTGGCTTCGGCTTGCAGGCGCAGCAAGTTGGCCCGCGCCTGATCAGCATCCGGCCACACCGACACAACATCAAAGAGACGCAGAGCAGAGAAGATATCGGCGACTAGCGCAAATATCGTTCGGTCTTCAACGTGACTGGCTAACACATCCAGCTGGTCCAGCACCGCATCATCTATCTTTCCGTTGGCGATTAACTGCTCCAAAGCGGCTTTTAGTTCCAAACTGCCTAACTCGGTAACAGACAGGTACAGCGCAGCATGACGGTCTTCCGGGTTCGCAACATATGCCAGTGCCTGACAGGCCAATTGAACAATCCGGGATTCATTCCAGCCGTCTTCCTGCAGGAGCACTCGCAACCCCATACTGCGCAGTACCGCTGCATACTCAGAAAGCATGTTATGAGTAGGACAAAGTACCGCTATGTCACCGCCGCGAAGGCCACGGCCCTGCTTTGTACGCCTGTCAACAACTTGCTGTGTAGAATCGCCTAACAGGACTTGTAGCCGTTCACCAACGGACAAGGCTCTAACTCTATGCTGACCTGTTTTCGCCTTTACCGCAAAATCGATCAACTCCACCGGCTCTTGTGTGCTGTTAGCTCCCCGGGGTGTCAGCGGTACATAGTCTTCCCCAAACAAACTGGGGCCAACCGCATTGATAAAATGCATCAGGTCCGGCTGTGATCGCCAATTGCTGGTCAATGGCTTGGCTTCCTCCTGGTTCTGCTGTATGAGTGCATTAAACAATCGCGGGTCTGCGCCCTGAAACCCCATGATGGCTTGTTTCAAGTCACCCACTATCACCGTCGGTACCCCTGCATCCTTGAGCTGCCAAAGAAGCGCAAACTGAAGCGGGTTAGTATCCTGAAATTCATCGACGATCAGACAATCGATTCGCGAGACCAGAGCATTGATCACCTCAGGGCGGGCACGTAGCATGTCTGCTGCCATAGCAATCATATCGCCATAATCGACCAGTCCTGCTTCACGCTTGTCTTCCGCGTAGTGAACCAGTACATCTTGCCCGACGGCAATCAACTTACTGATATGCCACACCGCCTGCTCAAGTGGACCTGGGTGTGTAGGCAACGCATTAGCAGCTTCAATAACAGCGCCAGACAGTTCATCATAGTCCTCGGGTAAAGCACACCCCCGCTTTGATTGCCGTAATTCACGCAACCCTTTCCACAGTTTCCAGTCAGAGTTCAGAGTACTGTCGTCTGATGCCGATTTAAGGTTTCTGGAGTCCTGACGAAATTCTCCTTCTGCCGTTGCACTATTCCCAAATTCCCTGGCCAAACTCTCTGGGTAGACTTCAAGAAGACGGGTGACCTCACGGAATAGATTCGCTGTTAGCTGGTCTCCATCGCCAGTAATGCCATATCGATCTCGAATCCATTTGGTGGCAAACTCCGCATAGGTATCTCTCTCCTCAGTCCAACCCGCAGACCGCAGTAGCATAACGACCCGCAGCAAATCATCGCGAAAAATGTCCTCCGCGCTCTTGTGGGAATTGGGATCAAAGGTGTAGCCAAATTCAGTGAGGTTGGAGGTGATGGGATTGGCCTTATCGGTAAGCGATAGCGCGAGTCGAATCAGCGTATTTTCTTCATCCTCATTTAACAGCCTGGGCTTTGGTGACAGGCCCGCATTGAAGGCAAACTCGGTGAGCAGGCGCAAACCAAATCCGTGTATCGTCGAAATATAGGCCTGATCCAGTTTTAACGCATCTTCCAACCGACCGAGACTGAGCAGCTTGGCGCGTATGCGTCCACGCAATTCGGCAGCCGCAGCCTCAGTGAAGGTCACCGCTACAATTCGCTCGGGGGCAATCAGCCCCTTAATCACCCATTCGCCCAATCGTTGTTGGATGGTGTACGTTTTGCCGGATCCTGCTCCGGCAGGGATTATCGTTAATGATGGCAATGTCATTCGGCCTCCCTGGCTTCACCGGGGACGGTGAATAAAGGTATCAGCACACTGTTATCCAGCGCGTATGGCTTGATGCCAGCTTGCTTGTCGAAAAACTGACCGTCCCCTTCCCGATTCAAATACAACTGGCCTGATCCAACCTCCTTCAGACGTTCCCTGATCAACTCCATGGCCAGCTGTGACACATCATTTTCCAAAGCCTCCCAACCCGGGATCGACCCGGACCCCACAACCAACGCGTCAGCCAGAGCGGTCTGGTCATTCGTCATGAAATACACAATACTGGCGGGATCCCCTGATCGCAGCTTCTCCAGCAACGCGGTATTGCCTTCGCTCTTAGGACCTCCCGTTTGCAGCATGGTGCGATACAGATTTGCCTGGCTGTCATAGCCTTTCTGCATCCGAGGCCTACGGCTTGCTGCACTGGATTTCTTATAATCCACCACCAGCAGTCGGCCACCAGGCAGACCCAACAAGATATCCGCCTGACCATGAATGGGGAGACCATCAAGCGTTCCCTGTAGCCATTCTTCTGTCCCAAGCACTTCTGCATTCAGTGTCGCCAACACCTTACGCCAAGCGCAGGCCGCTTTGCGAATGCTGGACGCCAAGTGGTTTCGCTCGACCTGCCATTGCGGAGCGAGAAGGAACGGCGCATGAATCCTGATAACAGAACCCAGAAGCAGCTCAATCTGTGAGCAAATCGCCTCTGGCTCAGGGATTGGATTGGATGCCTGAAAAAGCTTCTCAAAAACCTGGTGAATCAATGTGCCCTGTAACATCACATCAAGGCGTTCGGGCCCCCACCCCAATGGTTCTGCATGGATCCTACGCAGCAACCAAGCGAAGCGAGACACCATTAGGGTTTCCAAGCTGCTGGGAGATTCTGGCCTTAAGTTGCCTTCTTCATCTGTACGAAGTGCGAGCAGATCAAAATCAAACTGGATATCTTCGACGACGATTTCTCTTGGCGGGCTTGGATGACATACTTCAGCTGTCGGTACGTACTGCATACGCTCTCGGTCTGCACCAACATCCATCTCCAGGATCAAAGATTCTGCGTCATCGACATCGCTATACAACTGAGACATGAACACCAGCGACTCAGATGGGGATTGCGATGTCCCTGTGGGATCCCTGCGAGAAATCATAAACGTCACAGAGTCACTGACTGCCCCCAACTGGCGTTTAAACCTCGCTCTGCGGTCTCGCATCTGCTCAGCGGGGGTCACTATCCCGAACCCCAAAGCCTGCTGGATTGCAGCCAAGTCTTCAGAGACAAAGACTGCAGAGTCGTTACTGACCAAAGGATAATGGCCGGACACAAATCCCAGTACCATCAAGTAACGAACTGGACGCCATGGTTCGTGCCCTTCCCGCCAGACGGTGACACCATTCAAATTGAAATCCGGCGTTTCACCGGTGCTGATATTCTTGGGGCTCGCCAAACGCCGCAGAGAACTCCAGTCAATGGTCAATTCACCATCAAGGGCTGCGCACAGTTCCTCTGCTATCAACCTCGCCTGATACACATGGGCATCAAATGGCGCGCTGCCATCCAGTAGATCCACAAACGTCCGGATGGCAGTTATCAAGGCCTCTGGATTTTCATCGCCCTCTCGCAGCAGATCCAGCATTTTCCTATCAGACTGAGTGGCAGAGCGGAATGCTCGTAATCCGTAGTCACCGTCCATCACTGTTTGCGCTAACATTGCACCCTGCTCTTTCGTCCAAGGCATCAAAGGAGACGACAAACAAACTGCCAAGGCCATCGCAGGAGAAGGTTTCTTCCGACAGTACAAGAAATGAAATAACGCTTCTTTGCCCAAATCCCTCCGCCAATGATCCAAAGGCAGCCCGGAAAGAGAAACACCGGCTGTAGCAAACGCATCGTTGACCGCCAATGAATACTCGAATGTGTCTGGAAGAAGCAGTCCGATTTCAGAAGTCAATGCCCCCGGATTTTCTTCCAGTATCTGTTGAGCCATACCAGCAGCAACTTCTGCTTCCTGGAGATAGTCTCTAGCGCCTACCCATTGCACACTGCTATCCAGCGACGTCTTTTTTTCGTCTGGTACAGAAAACAGATGTTCTTGTATAAATTCGAGACTACTCCCCGGAGCCTCGGAAGCAACAGTCGGCCGCAGCGACTCCAAGGCAGCAAGCAGTTCCATATCAGGTTCGGCATCGGCATCTTTATTGAGCTTATCGATCAGCTCGACCTGCCAGCGCGTTAACACTGGGAATTCGTCTACATGGCCTACCGCCAAGTTGCGTATTGCGTTACTGGACTCTGCAGTTAACAGCTGTTGTATGATCTCTAACTGCTCCGGCAGCCTGCCATCCAACTCGGCCAGTAATCGAATAATATCCTGAACGTGCTTTCTCGCCCGCTCTGAAAGCCGGGAATAATCGGCTACTGCAATGCCATCTTTGTTACCAGGCTCGGTTGCACCGACAAGAAGTGATAACGCGGCCTCCACTTCCGCAGCCGTTTCCTGAGGTGCCACTTCAAGGCTTTGAGACCAGAATGCATCTGAAATGTTTTTAAGTGCGTGGTAAAAAACCTGGCTCCAGTCGTTTGATCGTTGCGGAATTAAATAAGCGCTTCTGGCCTGTCCAACAAGTTCTGGCCAAGTGCCTATCTGCACGCCCATACAGGGAGTTTGTGTAGCGATTATTCGACGCAGGCGACGGGCTGCACTGCCATCTGGAACGAGTAAAAAGTGGACCAACCCTTTCATCTACCAATTAGCCTCATATTTATGACTACCCCTTGCCTCATGCTCCTCCATACATAACTCCCTATTAATACCGATCCGGCTGTGAAATCAAAAACTCCAAGCGGTCCGTGGCCACCGCCAAGGTATATGCGCAGTAGATAAACTCTTTGTAATCGATCCCCTTAACTGGATGAACCGTTCTGCCCACTAATGCCATCCTGTCATCCAGCATAAATTCGGCCAAATCAATATTGTGATTAAACAGCCATGTAAACTGAATAACCTGATCTATCGAAAGCGCTTCAACACGCTTTGCTGATGCCGCTTGAGCCAGAAAAATGCAGCGGCCCTTCAGCTCGTAGATACGTACATGATGTTTTCGCTCTTGGTCGCCGGTTCCAAACCTGAAGGTGAACCCAAGCTCTTTTGTTTTTTCGGACGCATCCAATAAAGCAGGGAATTGACCGAAATCTGCCTTTCCCGCTCTCGAAGCCTTCGACCAGTAGCGAAGTATCCGGTCCGAAGTGGGCTTGTGGTAGTTTTCAGGATCGTGCATCTGTTGAAAGCGATTAAAGAAGCTTTCCAACTCCTCGGGCTCTGTTGCCTTGTCATCACCCACCAATAACTCGGCATCGTAACCTAAACGAAGTCTTCGATTAGTCGTTTCCTTAGCATAAGTTCGGTAATAGGTGCGCCAGGAGTATTGCATCCGGTCACGCAACTGACTCCGATCCATGTCATGCAAGAAGACTTCCTCTCCTTCCCAATAAACATGCAAAAGCATCTCACTGCTGGCACGTGCAGCTCTCAGGCTGATGATTGCTGGGGTTGACTTTCCTTCCCTCAACGGCAGATGAACACCTTCTGTATCAAGCACAGCTTCTCGGTCAAATTTCTTCGATAGCAATTCTCTGACATTGTCGACCACGCTTTGAGTATGCAGTGCCTGCCCTTCCACAAACTGCTTTCGACTGAGAGCAGGATGACTCTCAACCACCTTCGGTAAATACGGTGATTCCAGGAAACTACGGATTTGCTCAGGTATTTCGGATCGATCAGCCACAGCGGCATCAGCATCCACTTGATCCCGTACCGCTTGAGAACCAGCACCCAGGGTATTCAGTGACTCGATAAAGTCGTTGATGTTATGGCAGAGCTGCCGAACTTGAAAAACTTCAATACTCTCTCGCACAAAGGGATAGGTCACCTGAATAAAATCATCCTCTGACGGGATGGCATTTTCACCCAAATTCAACAGACGGCGCTGCGCTTGTGATCCTACTCGGTCAACACGCCCAATCTTCTGCTCGATGCTGACGGGCGAACCCGACAGACCATAGTGCATGACGGAGTCACAGAAGGTATGCAGATCTTCTCCCTCCTGAAAGACATCCGTGCTGATCAACGCTAAGGGATAACCCGGCATCCTAAACTTCCTTGCTTGAGCGGAGCGCGTGGACGAAGTATCACCGGTAGCCCCCATGATGGGCGCTACGGGGTTCAATGAGCGAGCCAAATACAATCGGTACTGATCCGCAGATTTGTCGTAAATATCCGGAAAGTTGGTTTTGATAATTAATTCGAGATGATCCGCTAGTCGCTGGCACTCCCAATAAGTATTGAATCCTTGTTCACGGGATTGCCGAGACAATACCGATGCCAGATCATCCATCCATTCAGTTCTTGACTCTGAGCTTAAATCACCCGAGCCGCGGCGAATTCGTGCCAGGTATAAATCAACCAATCCATGTCCAGTTCGCAGGCATAAAGACAACAATGCATTGTGTATATCCAGGGCTTGGAACTGTTCTCGGTCTACATCTTGACCAGCAATTAATTTCGCCAGCAATCGCATGACACACGGGAAAAGCGGTTTGAGCAAGCCGACTTGGTAAAGTGCACAATACAACGTATGGGTCTGTAGTAACTCGGTACAGCGCTTCAACGATGACGATGTGGGATTTCTAGCCGACTCAGTTGGTTCAAGGTGGTCTGCAAGCTGCCACAGTCTTGGCAGATTTCGATGCTGTGCGAGCCAAACCAGAAAGCCCCACTGACACGCCACAAAGTCTGACTGCCAGTTAACCACTGAGGTATCCTCAATGTACTGAGCGGCTATTCGACAAATTTCTTTCCCATGCTGTTCGAGCAGTTGACCGAGGTCTTCGCCCAATCCGCGCATAAGAAGATTCGCCCAGTTAATCTCCAGCAATATAGAGGCTCTCTGATTTTTGGCCACCAGCCCTTTCCGCATGTCCGCGGGCACAATCAGTGAACTTTCCCCTCGGTCAAACAGATACTCTGCTTCTGCCGGCAGCTCCCCCCGGAAGAACCAAGCAAACAAGGTATCTTTCTTTGGTGGCTGACGATCATCGGCATCGTCTGCGTCACCGCTGACATAATCCCCACCGGAAATATCTTCATCCTGGAAGCGGCTGCACTTCAGATACTCTTGGATCACACCGTCCATACACTGATGTGCCTCGGAAGCCGCATCCAACTGACCTTGAATATAGACCGCCAGCCACTCATTGTAGAGATCGTCAAGCTTACGTTTGATCTCCTTCACGCTCTTGATGCGGCGTACAAAGACGATTTGTTTGCGACCCCGCTGAAACAGCTCTTCAGCCAACTGTAGGCTGATAGCATCCATTTTGGGGTGAGGGAGCGTCCGCCCCAGATCAGAGTGAATATAACTATCCGAGATGGCTGCGATGACGTGCTTATCCTGAGCATCCGAACCACCTTTCTCCGCCAGTTCACCATCAAACTCAACCGGACCGGAACGGGTAGATTCAGCGTAACTTTCAAACGATGCCAATAAACCAGTCTGGAAACTTGGCGAGCCATTCTTTTTCGACAACATCTCCCCGACTTTCTTCTGCACCAGAGCCGTTACCAATTTTTGCTCATCGGAAGCCAGTCGAATCTCGGCACGCTCGCCAGAACGCCATTCGTTGCGATACATGTTACGAGTGTGGTCCTTACCGGCAATCTGTAGCACATTCAGCCGACGAACCATAAACCGGGAAAGACAACCTTCCAAACGATTCTTTTCATCATGGGTAACATCGTCCGGAAGAAGTGGACCATGACCTACCAACCGCAACTGATTCCGTAGTTGGTCGATATTCCGGTCGTAGGGTGTTGCCGATAACAACAACGCATTCTTGACCCGTTGAACACGCCCTTCTCCTTTCCGAAACCCCAGCACCGCCGATAACACTCGGTTTCGATCACTACTTTCAAAGTCGTGTTTGAAGTTGTGTGCTTCATCAATTAGGACGAGATCAAAAGATGGCAGCACATAATTCAGTGCTTCCGCATACTTGTCCTTGACCTCCATTGACGTAATTCGAGAAGTTGGAACTTCAAAGGCAGGTAGCAACTGATGGAGCTCTCTAAGCTTGGCCTTCCAGGCAGACTCGTCATCTTTGCTCAATGCCAAGCTAAAGGCATTCATTCCCACAAAAAAATCGGCGTAATAGCCAGTGGCTGCATGACGAATCAATTCTGTTACGCTGCGGCAACTGATCGCCGGTGCTGCAGACTTACCGTCGGGGGTTCGGACACGATACTGATTGACCCTGACATTGTGCTTACAGAAGCTACGATATTCCCGTGCGTACCATTTTTCTTGCACATTCCTGCTGGGGCAGATGTAGAGCACCCGTAGCGCGGGATTGAAGTAACGCATTAACGAAGTAACGCCCAAGGCAACATAGGTCTTACCCATACCAACCTCATCGGCCAGGTAGCCAATACCAACGTTGGGGTCTGCAATCATATTGTACAGGGCGACCGCCCCCTCCAATTGCAGTTCCCCGAGACTGGCGAGTCTGGGATCCCCGCCGGAAAAGTCCAGAATTCGGCGTGCGGTATCCAGGTCTATTGACGTGGGGTTCATTCCGCCACCTCCTGCTGCCGATAAGCCTTCAAAAACTGTGATTCAAACCAAGAGAAGAAACGCGTCCGATCTTCCGGGGTATTTTTCTCAAGAACAATCGAACCATTCTCTTTCAATTCACTGATGGCAGATTCCACCTGTCGCAGGCATTCAGGCACATGGAAATACTCACTGAGCTGATCTGCTTGATAAACTTCCTTGGCACATAGCAGAATAAGATATGCCTTGACACTACGGTTCTCCTCATCATCCATGATGCTATCCCGCAAGGTTGGTAGGCTATCGAAACCAGCACCCGTCAGGTAATACTCCACAAGAGCCTTGTTATCATCCTCCCGCGCTGCAAGCAATTTCCGTTGTAGCTGTCGAAAAGCATGAAATAGTTCTGCGTATTCACTGAAGAACTCTCTTGCCACGAAGTCGTCAGGTAAAGTCATGTCACCCCCCTGCCCGGACAACACCAGCTTGCGGATATGGGCATTCATCAACAGGGCTTGGCGCTTGTCAGGAGACATCCCCGCATAAATTGCCAGAATCTGTTCTGGAGACATTTCTGGCAAGTCCAAAGGCTTGTGACTCCAGCCAGTTTGCTTCATCATGATCCAGTGCGCATCAAAGGCTTTATTTGAGCGTTGATTAACCCCGCTCACCTTTACCAGCGAACCATTTTTAAGCAGAATTTCCAAGGCCGCTAAATCTCCTTCGTATTCACAACGGTTCCTGCCCCTTAATGTCCATTCAGAAACTGCTAAGTCGCCTTCAGGCCTGTGTATATTGATGCAGTAACGCTTACACTTTTCAGTAGCTCCAGTTAGGGTTCGAGTTCGCCAGTCATACAACAAGTCAATTATCGGCAATGATTCCGACGCGCTTATTTCTGCGTTTCCGGGCGCGGGCTCGGATGGGGGTGCAAAAGAATCAAATGACTGAGCATCCTCAATCGTGTTTAACAATGGCTCCGCTTTCGGCAATTGAATAAAATATCCCGCCTCAATATTTGCTGAAAACGCTTTATGGGTAAAGTTAACCGAACCCACAAATACCCAGGACTGTTTTTTGTTGTAGAAGTGGTAGAGCTTCGCATGCAAACGTCGGAAATGCTGCCCAGTCAAACCCAGGCTGCGACCCACTGGGTCCAACCACTGTGCCCAGTAGATATTAGGCTGCTCTTCGATGTAATTGAAATACTCGGGCGTACATACGGGCACGCCTTCCTGATTAGTCGGCAATAGGAGATGAATCTGTCGCACCCCAAGATCAAAAAAGGGCTCATGCAGGTTATTGTGGGCATCTTCCGCAAAGTAGGGGGAAATAATCTCCAACGTCCAGTTGTTGTCGGTTGATAGCTTTGGACTGACCTCACTTTCCAGGAAAGCCTGAAAACTCCGTGAATCGCTATCGGCTATGCCGTAGTAGGGAACTTTCATTCCCGTGGTTGAGGTGGCTCTTGCGTTTTCCAAGCAAAGTTTCAGATGTTCTGCCACCAGATCAAGGGCTGATGATCTATCATTGGAAACCAAATAACGCTCGTTCTGAAGCCATTTCATATCAGCTTGCAAGTGCTCAATAAAGCCCGAATCAGTACTCCGGGGCCAAACCATCTCCCAGTGAACACCCTCAATATTGTCCCACCAACCAGCCTGTGTCAGATTGTTGGATCCCGCCCCCACCAGTAGACAATCGCTCTGGGTTTTTTCGTCATAAACCAGGATGAACGCCAGTTTGGGATGGAAAGCATTGTTGCCGCGATAAACCCCGTGAAACGGGTACTCCATAGCAGGAGAACAGTTGGCGTTCTCGCGAAAAATCCTGAGGTCATAAAATACTTCCAACTCTACCGCTGACTCACGCAGGGCTTCTCGCACTTGAAACTGCTTGATGGAGGCATGGGAAGATAGCTGGGTATTCCCGGGTAACAGAAGCGGAATTACCTCCAGCTCAAAGAAATCTGGCTCGAAATTATAGGTAGTGAATACTGCTGCTTTGATCTGACGGTCAGCGAGAAGCGTCTCCAGACGATCTGAAACTACTGCGTTTTCCACGACAGCCCCAACCCCTGGCTTGCTATATTGATATATGAAGCGATGAAGTAGTCATAATCCCACCGTGACTCCAGTTCACCCTGATCTAGCAAAGTCGCAGTTTCATTGGGCACCTTAACGCGTAATGTGCGGTCATTTTCCAACTCAATCCAAGGGCAGCCTCCCCTGAGTTCCATCACTATCCGGTTAAGCTCAAGCAAGGACTTTACCGCCTCATACTGATTATGATTCCTTAACGCCTGTAAAAGGCGCTGCAGGATACCTACACGCTGGACACCCAAAACATTCCGTAAATCTTCAAAACTAAACCTATCAGATAAATGGCGATAGCTATAGTGCTGCCCCAGCTCACTGACTATCTCATCGACCCTTGCGCCGTCCTTCCGGCGGCAATAGTTAAAAATATTGTTGGCTGCGACCAGTATCCTTTCCACCCGCTCAATCTCTGTCAATCGCTGCATGAGATCAGAGCCATTGCCACGAGCTTTGACCTGGGTAATAAAGTCGGAAATACCATTAACGTCAGAATTCTCTTCTGCCATTCCCTGGGTTAACGACCAAAGCTTCTGCTGCATTTGTTTATGGGCCCCTCCCATCAAGGCATGCATCAAATCTCTCCGAGCCGCTTTGTTATTAATGGCTTGTATAAAGGTTGGGGCCAGCGGCTCCAACTCATCTATCGCTATGGACTTACCAGCGGAAAACACCTCAATAAAGCGCGACTGGTCCAATTTGTGTTCAATCTTCTCGGCAATAGCCAGGCCTATGGAGGTTGGCAGTCGGTTATCTCCCCGAACCAGACCGGCATCACGCATAGCGGAAGAATACAAACCCCAGAGCCCATAACTGGCTTGATCGCTGAGTATCTGTGAGTCAGGGTCTATGCCGAAACTTACTTTAGATTTCCTGTCGCCCATTCGTTGTTGCACCCGCGTAATACCCATAATCTGAGTATCGCCGGAGAGATGGCGCAAGTAGGCCGCTAACTGTTCATACCGAAGAAAGGAATCCCGAATCCTGGGCTGTCGATCAACCTCTGGAAGTTGGGCATGACAATCATTTGCCCATTTGAATCCAATAATGGCAACAGCAAAGTTGGTCAATGAGCCGGTAATGGTTGTGAGATTACCGATGACCTGCCGCCCGTAGTGCGTCCATATCAGTTCGAAACCCAGCGGATCTCTCGACCCTTTGGGTTTCGCTCGATCATCTAAAAGTGATAGGAACGGCATATTCGATAGAATACAGGATATCCAGTTTGTCAAAGCATGAGAACACCCGACGGAAGTCCTTGAGCCGCCGGAACAACCGCTCGACCTCGTTGCGCCGACGATAGCGTGTCCGGTCGTACTCCCGGGGAGTAATGCGGTTTCGCCTGGGCGATACCACGGGCTGGGAACCGAGAAGGATCGCCAGTTCTCGGGTTTCCTCGTCTTCACAGGCACGGTCCATGAGCAGGGCGGGACGATTCGATGGTTTTGTCATCGGCTTCCAGAGCTTCCGTCCCTCCGGGGTGTCGTGCACATGGCCGGGGGAGAGCTGGAAGGCGACTGCAGTTCGAACCTCCGCAGCACCAGAAGAAGTTGGGTGTTCCAGCCGCCCCGGGACTGGTCGATGCACTGGATACTATTTTTTCGCGCAGCCGTCCCGTCGAGATGGATCTTGAGATGGATACGATCGAGCCCCATGGTCTCGCGATCCGGATCTGAATCCTCTGCTCCCGCGGAGGCTCGAACACACGGTCCAAGACATCATTCTTCGATCACCGGTTCCCTCGCGCGATTTTCGCTGAAAATTACCGGCACCGAGCGTACCATATTCAAGACAAATTGCGTTAACAGACTCTAGTGTCAACCGACCCAATTCTGAGTGAAGATCCTGCTTATCAAGGATTACTGTTGCATTTGACATCTACCAAATCAAACGGTAAATTCGCTCCAGATTCCAAGCCGAGGTGGCGGAATTGGTAGACGCGCTGGCTTCAGGTGCCAGTGGGGGAAACCCCGTGGAGGTTCAAGTCCTCTTCTCGGCACCAGAATACCCAACCCTATCCACCGGATGCAATGTAACATGCCTCCTGTCGATACTGCGAAAGCACCGAGTCTTTTGTGACCGCTCGGATTCTTATCTGATTTAGCTGGATTCGGCGAATGATGCCACCAATGCGTAAATTCGGGTTGGATTCGCTTTTATAGGCAGCTTGACGGAATAGTCACTAGTCGGGGTCGGCCCCGCAGTCGCGTCTAAATCGACTCTCTCCATGCTTTTCAGAAGATAGCAAGATCAGCCGCTGGTCTTTGACCTGCGCGAAGCACTCAATCTTTATGTGACCTTGGAGAGAGTCCGAATGAACACATAAAAATCAGCGCAATGCCCGCCGTCATGGCATGAGTGGGGACACGCGAATCGGCTGGAGTACACTTGCCCTTCCGGGCGCGAGGTGATGGATGTCTAGCCTTTCGACACTGTGGCTGAAGACTGTGAGATCGGGTATAAAGCACTGCGCTGCCTGAACGTTCGTTTTGCGGCCAGTGCAGGACTCAAGAGGCGTCTATCATGGTGACATCCTGTTCTGAATAGTGTCCGGCTAAATTTACCGATAACCGGGATGAGACTTCTGGCTTGATATGTTCTTTCAAGCAGGGCATAGTTACCGCTGTGGCTGTAGAGTCGCTGATTGGCTCGAAATCCATCTTTTCGAGCCTGCGCGCGAGCCACCCGATCTTCACATAACCTTGGGAGGGCCCGAATGAATACTCGGAAATCAAAGCGATGCTCGCCATCACGACGTGAGCGGGAGCATGCGAATCTGCTTGAGCGCGCGCTTGCCCGTCCGGGCGTGCGCGAGGTGATGGATGTCTACGATAATTGGCGAGAAAAGGACCGGGGCCTGAATAGCTACAGAGCGGCAACGAAAATGCCCGAGCGCATTACCACCACGAACTCATCGAACGCCCCCTAATTGGTCGACCCTGAAAAACCCAAATTCAGCGGTAACTATCTAAATAGTCGGCCCTGAAAAAAACCTGTTTCAGGGGGCCGCAAGCACCCGCGGTGGGACACTGCCCAACTCGGAGGCCGGCAGTTTCCATCGCCCCGTCGTCCCCGGGCGCTCCTGGGCCCTCAAAACGTCGAAAATGCGGCCTCCAAGGCCCCAATCCAGCGACCCAAAAACCGCAGCGGACGGCGGATCCGCCGCCGGTGGTGACCGGCACCGCACCGCAGGACATTCCTCCGGTCGCCCTCCCTTCCCCGGAGCCCGTTCCTTCCCGGATGACCATCCGATTTCCGATGCCCGATCACGGGCTCCATCGCCTGCTGCCGCAGGCACTTCTTCCGCCGCCGGGTTACGAGGCCTCGCCGCGGCCCGGACCGGGATCCGGCAGCCTCGCCCTCGCCATGTCCCCGGTACCCTCGGTCCACGAATACCTCATCCATCGACCGCCCCGTCCGGCGTCGCACCGGATCCAGAGCGGGCTCAGCGTATGTCCGTCATCAGGATTCCCCGCCCGCGCCATCCCGCCCAGGAGGAAGTGGCTGCGGTGGGGGGTGGCCATACTCCCCTGGACACCGAATTCGTACCGCCGGTGGGCCTTGCCCTTGCGGATACACTCAACGTCCGGGGCCTGCCGGCGGTACCGCTGGTTCCGGCCCTTCGGCTCCGGCGCCCGTACCCGCCGGGCCATCGCCCGTTCGTCCGCAAACGCCGGCTCCCGATCGGGTCTCCCCGCGGTGTTTCGTTCCCGGTCCCGGACCACCCGGCCCAGGTCGGTCCGCAGACTCTTGACCGGACGGTTCATACGGCGCCACTGCCGGGCAGGGGCAACCCGGTTCGCCCGCCGCCGCGCCTGCGACCCCTGGCGGGCGTCGCGCGGGCACCACTTCCCCTCATACCGCGGGCACCGTTTCACCCGTCGCACCCGGGAACGATTCAACAGCTTGCCGTCGGTCGGGAAAGTCACGGCCTGGTCCGGCACGGTCGTATCGACCGTCACCCGCCGCCACGCCCGCGGCTTCCCGGTGCCGCTCGTAAGACCGGCATCAATCGTCGCTGGCAGGACCCACTCGGCCCCGGCCGTCCCGATGCGCGGGCGACACCGCGTCCGGCGGCTCGGGTCGATCGGCGGATGGGGCGGGCAATATTCCTCGCCGCAAAAGGACTGCCCGTACGGATTCTCCACCCAACCGGCGACCACCGCCTCGTCCGAGAGTGGGTACACCGGCTGGAGAGACTCCCGCCCGACCATCCCACGCGTGGGCTGGCCGGGACTACCACGGTCAGGGCCGTACCGCACACCGAAGGTCTCGTCGAATCGGGACCCGTCCAGGATTCCGGCCAGGCGAACCCGCGCATGACGCGGATCCAGCCGGTTTTCTAGGCGATATTGGACTAAGCGGTTCCTTGGTTCAGTTTGCCAAGGATTAGCCTTTTGTGTGCCATGTATATAGTTCCCCAAAAGATCATCGACACTTACCAGCAGCGCCCGGAGAAGGTCGAGCGTTATGCCCGCCGCGTGGACATGGACGAAATCAAGGCCAACGACTACAACCTCAACCTCTCCCGCTACGTCAGCACAGCCAAACCGGAAGTCCAGATTGACCTATCGGCCACGCACAAGGAGCTACTCGAAATCGAAACGCAGATTCAGGAATCGACGGCGAAGCACAATTCGTTTCTCAAGGAACTTGGGTTACCTGCGTTGCCAACATAGGAATTCAACCGCAAAAGAGCGCATTAGCGAGGAAAAAAATTTGGCAAGATAAAAGTAAACACGAGCCCGGATCAGGCCGATTCCCGGGGAACCACCACCCCGGACGAGCCTGGCCCAAAAAGGTGCTTGCCTCAAATCCGCCGTTGACTCTCTCACGCATTACAAACCGCCCGGAAATCCCGGTTCAGGTCACGATAGCCAAATAGGCAACCCCATTATCAACACGCTCATGCAACATTCGGGCTAATGGGCCACTCGATGGAATCAATACACTTTTCCGTAGAGCCTGCAGCGCTCTTCGACGCTCAAGCCGTCGAGAAATGCCAGCTCGCCACGCTTGTGGGCAAGGTAGACATCGCCGAATCCATCCGGGAACCACCCTCGAACTGTTTCGTTATTCTCGAATCTGGCAAGCGCATCCTCAAGGGTTTCCGGCAGACGCATGTATCCTCTGGCCGAAAGTGCCTCGGCCGACAGCAGCGAAAGGTCTTCCTGGGTGGTAGCAGGCCGATCCAAGCCTTCCTGGATTCCCTGCGCACCAGCATGCACGATTGCGGCCAAGGCCAAATATGGTGAAGCAGCCGCATCGCCTGCACGAAACTCGACGTTATACTGGCGGGCAATCCGCTTTTCATCCCGCGAAAATGTCGGACAGATGCGTACCGAAGCTTCCCGGTCCTGCAGACCAAGATTGTTATAGGCTGCGCTCCAGCGATGCGGGGTCAATCGCAAATAGGAAATATCACTGGGTGCAGTCAGCGCGACCATGCTGTCAAGATATTTCAAGAGCCCTGCCACGAACGCACCGGTCACATCCGACATGCCAGTCGGTGCTGCCGAATCATAGGTAACCGGGAGCCCTTCCATATCCGTGAGACTCATGTGGATATGTACCCCATTACCGACACTTTGGGGGTCGCGAATAGGACTGAAACTGGCGCACTCTCCCTCCAATCGAGCCACCGAGCGAGTAATTTCCCGCAACTTGACCGCAGCGTCCGCTGCCGCCAGCCCATCCGCCGGGTCCACGGTCACTTCAAACTGCTCGGGCCCATATTCTCTCATGAACGTATCTGCGGACAGGCCCGCAGCGGACAGCGCCCCCATCAGGATTTCTCCCAGACTGCGCCGGGCCTGAAACCCGGTATACGTGTATGCTTCACCCAAAGCCGGCGTTTTCGTGACCAGCTGGAACTCATGCTCGAATGCCGCAACCAGCCTGACCCCGGCCACTTCTTCCAACCGTGACAGCCCCTGTTTCAGAATGGAACGTGTACAACACTTCCATGGAGTACCATCCAGTTCGAAAATGTCGCCAAGCACAAACCGGTCATGACCAGAGCCATAGTCAATATCAACCAATGTATCGCAGTCCGGAATCAATGCCAGATCGCCCAACGCACCAAATGGCGTTTCGGCGATGTGGTCAAAACAGGTAATCTGCACATTCGTTGGAGTCCAGCCCACTCCATCCATGGCTCGCGTTCGCATTTTTGACATCGGGAAACATTTGCCGCGAAGCTTGCCCGCGATATCGGATGTTGCCGCAAAAACCAGTGGGGTACTGCGCATCACTCTTCCTCTTCTTGATCGGATTACAAGAAATACCATCGATTGCCTGAAAACTGACTGCCGGTAACCGCTTGGATGAGAGCAAAGTCAGAATTCGCCAATAGGGCTATAATGATGATGTTTGTTTCGTAACCGTATTGCAAGTAGATCAACGCGAAAATATAGGGCAGTGTAAACTATTCATCGGAGTCTGAAGGATGTGAAGGCACAAACTGCATGAGAGCCGCTATCATTACGTCACCTCGAATTCATCTCCTTGCCGCCCTATGTGCAATGATCATAGGCGTGGTCTCGGCATCGTTGATCGCTTCTTTGCTCGGTGCAGCAACCGAACGCATCGTCACCGTCTTTTTCATCTCGTTGATCGGTGTGCTGGGGATCGGAATCTACAGCGGCAACAGCGGCATACTCAGCTTCGGACATGTCGCGTTTATGGGAATCGGTGCCTATGTTTCCGCACTGCTGACCCTGCCTGCGCCATTAAAACTCGCCACTTTGCCGAACCTGCCGCAATGGTTGGCTCACGTCGAAATAGGTCTGTTGCCTGCCACCCTGATTGCGATTCTGGTGACCGGGCTGGCCGCCTTCCTGATCGGCGTGGCAATCGGACGGCTGGAAGGTTCTGCCGCGACTATCTCAACGCTTGGTCTTTTGATCATTGTCCATGGCATCATCATTGGCTGGCGGGATGTAACGCGTGGCGCACAATCCTTTTTTGGCGTACCTCGGGAAACCGATCTCTGGACTGCAGCCATCGGTGTCATGATTGCCCTGGTGGTGGCACGGTTGTATCGGGACTCACGTTCGGGATTGCGCCTCAGAGCCGGACGGGAAAATGCGATCGCGGCGGCGGCAGTGGGTGTCAATATCCCCAAAGAGCGGCTGATCTCATTTGTACTGGCCGGGGCCGTAATGGCATTGGCCGGAGCCTTGCTGGCACATTTTCTGGGTGCCTTCAGCCCAAAGAAGTTCTATTTCCATGATACTTTCCTGTTACTTGCCATGCTGATCGTCGGTGGCATGAGCACCGTAACCGGAGCCGTCACAGGTGCCGTCGTCATTACTCTGGTCACCGAAGTCTTACGGCGCCTCGAGGGTGGGTTTGTCATTGCCGGATTTGAGTTTCCAGCGCTATTCGGGACGACACAGATCGGTATCGGCCTGATCATCCTGTTTGCCATGTTCCGCAAGGCAGAAGGGCTTGCCGGATTGAAGGAGTGGGAGGAGCGAGTGTTTCCGATTGCCGCCAAAACCACTGCCCAGGAGATGACGAACGCCCACAGCACCGCTGTGCTGTGCGCCCAAAACATCACGGTGCGGTTTGGTGGACTGGTTGCAGTCAACGATGTCTCCCTATCGTTGAAGCCCGGAGAAATTGTTGGCCTGATTGGACCGAATGGATCGGGGAAAACCACCTTGCTCAACATCCTTTCGGGCGTATTGCGATCGAGTGTTGGAGAGGTAACCTTGGGTGACAAACGCGTTGACGGCATATCATCATATAGAATTGCTGAACATGGGATTGCCCGGACTTTTCAAAATATCCGTCTGTTCGCCGACTTAACGGTATATCAGAATGTGTTTGTCGCTGCGCTGTCTACACACGGTGGGATGCAGGCGGATGCCCGTACCCAGACGGCGATGACACGCTTGGGCGTTGACCCTCATGCCGCCGAAAATGCCGGAACCCTTTCCTATGGCGACCAGCGACGAGTGGAAATCGCCCGGGCGCTGGCCTGCAAACCCTCTTTGCTGTTTCTTGATGAACCTGCAGCGGGAATGAATCGCCAGGAAACTGATGAACTGATGAAGACCATACGTGAACTGGCACGTGAACTGGGCATTGGGATCCTGTTGGTCGATCATGACCTCACCCTCATCAACCAACTCTGCGACCGGATTGCCGTGCTGAACGAAGGGCATTTGATCGCGGAAGGCAGTCCAGACGAGATCCGCCGGGATCCGGTCGTGATCGAAGCATATCTGGGACGTGGGAACCCGAGCGCAACCCCCAAGGATGGATCCTTTTCAACCGCCCATTTGGAACCTGATCCAATGGCCTGATATTCAACCTTATTCCAACATCCAACGGAGAAAGACCCATGAAAAACCTTATTTTCTCAACCACACTGGCGGCCGCACTGATCAGTATGCCAGCCGCTGCCGAAACCTTACGTGTCGGGGTGGCGACCGCCCAGACCGGGGGGCTGGCCTTTGCCGATGTCCCGGTTTCGGCCGGCATGCGCCTGGCCGTGGAAGAAATCAATGCGGCAGGTGGAATCGGCGGCAGTGTCAAAATTGAACTGATTGAAAAAGATGTCCGTTCCGATGCCGCCCAAACGTCGATTGCCGCACAAGAACTTGTCGACCAAGGCGTATCGGTTATTGTCCTGCCTTGCGATTCGGACCCTGCATTGGCAGCGGTTGGGGTGATCTCATCGGCCAGAATTCCTGCGATTTCGACTTGCGCCTCATCGCCAACCCTGCCGATGATTGGTGGCGATTACATGTTCTCGAATTTTCCGGGGGACAACGTACAAGCCACGGTATCGGCGCAATGGGCCTGGGACCAGGGCCACCGCAGCGCCTATATCATCTATTCTCCGGATACTCAGTATACGACCATGCCGCTCTATTTTGCGGAAGTGTTTGAAAAACTCGGTGGGACCATGGCGGGTCAGTCTACCAACACCATTGGTCAACAGGACTTCTCGGCAATCGCAACCAGCATCGCAGCTCTTGAGCCGCAGCCCGATGTCATCATGACATCTGCTTACGAACCCGACTTTCCAGCTTTGGTCAAGGACTTGCGTGCAGCGGGCGTGACCGGTCAGATCGTTGGATCGGACGGCATTGACAGCCCAACCACCTTCTCTTTGGGCGACGTAGCGGAAGGGGTGGTATTCTCGACCGCCGGCCATGCCACTCCCGGCAGCCCGCTGGAGGCATTTAACGCGGCCTTTGAAGCCGCTAATGGCAATCCTCCCGAAACCATTTTCAGCGCAGTAGGATATGACCTGATCAAAGTGCTGGAAGCGGGCGTTCTTGCGACCGGAGGATCAGTGGAGCCGACCGCATTGCGCGACGCGATTGCCAATCTGGAAAACATTCAGGGGGCAACCAGCATGATTACCTATAAAGGCACCGATGGCATGCCCGTCCGCCAAGTAACACTCATCCGGGTCAAGGACGGCGAGCGTGAGCTGGTGGGCCAACCGTCACCCAACTCAGCGCTGATCCCGATGCCACGCATGCAATAAGGATTGGTACAGTGACCCCCCTTCTTTCCGTCCACTCGTTTCACGTTCGATACGGGGCGGTAGAAGCGGTACGCGGGATTGATTTTGAAGTCCGGGAGGGCGAGACAATCGCCCTCCTTGGAGCAAATGGAGCGGGGAAATCGTCTACTCTCAATGCAATTGTCGGGCTCATCCCGGTCGCTGCCGGAACGGTACAGTTCAACGGTGTCAATATTACCAACCAAGCACCTGAAACGCTGACGCCAGCGGGATTGACACTTTCCCCGGAAGGGCGTCGCGTCTTTGGTACATTAAACGTGACCGAAAACCTGATGATGGGCGCGTATGGCATTCGTGATAAAGAGACCATCGCTGCCGCCTGGGATCGGGTGTATACGCTGTTCCCGATTCTGTATGAGCGCCGTGACCAGTTTGCCGGAACCTTGTCCGGGGGACAACAACAGATGTTGGCAGTAGGGCGTGCATTGATGAGCAATCCGCGGCTATTGCTGCTGGATGAACCGTCACTTGGTCTCGCGCCAAAAATTGTCGAACAGGTGTTCGCACTGCTCCTGAAGTTGCGCGACCAAGGGGTGACCCTTGCGATCGTGGAACAAAACGTCACTATGGCACTGGAATTGGCGGACCGTGGTTACCTGATGTCTGGAGGCAAAGTCGTCACATCAGGCACCGCAGAAGAGTTGGCCCGGTCGGGCATGCTCCAGTCCGCTTACATGGGAGCTGAATGATATGGACCTCATCTTGCAGCAAACGGTGAATGCTTTTGCACTCGGTGGCACCTATGCCCTGTTGGCACTGGGACTGGCAGTGGTGTTTTCGATCATGGGACTGATCAATTTCGCCCATGGCGAACTGATGACCATTTCCGGTTATGTGTTGATGTATTGCGGACTGGGTGGAGTACCGTTTGCGATTTCGGTAGCACTCGCGATCGCTGCCGCCATGGCCGCGGCAGTCCTGATGGAACGCATCGCCTTTCGCCCGGTCAGAAATGCCTCGGGTGCCACGCTGCTGGTGACCAGCTTTGCCGTCGCCATGATCCTGCAGGTACTGTTCCAGAACCTGATTTCGGCGCGCTCCCAAGCCGTCTTGTTGCCATCATTTTTGTCAGACAGTGTACAGTTCGGCGGCTTGGTCATTGGCGTCAACAAAATCGTTGCCGTAGTAACCACAGTAGGGATGTTGATCTTTCTCGACCGTTTCATGAGACGGCAGAAAACCGGTATTGCGATGCGTGCTTCGGCCGAAGATTTTGCCATCGCCCGACTGATGGGGATCCGCGCCAATACAGTGATTGCCGGTGCCTTCGCACTGTCGGGATTACTCGCCGGGGTCGCGGCAGTACTCTGGGTTAGCCAACGGGCATCCGTAGATCCCTTGATGGGATTCACGCCTGTCCTGAAGGCCTTTATCGCGGCGATTCTGGGTGGCCTCGGCTCACTTCGCGGAGCGGTGGCAGGAGGGTTTTTACTCGGATTCATCGAAATCTACCTGGCCGCTTTCCTGCCACAATCCTTTCAGGAATTCCGTGATCCGATCGGGCTTTGCCTGGTCGTCATTGTCCTGCTCTTCCGGCCATATGGCCTGATCCCCGCTGCGGCATTGAAGGCGGAAAAAGTATGACCTGGATGGCAGAAGACCGCATCGGACCGACGCTTCTCACCGAGGA
Source organism: Candidatus Poriferihabitaceae bacterium (assembly GCA_965221795.1). Classification (GTDB taxonomy): domain Bacteria; phylum Pseudomonadota; class Gammaproteobacteria; order Arenicellales; family Poriferihabitantaceae; genus VYFG01. Next base: position 3,043,430 of record OZ244914.1, on the reverse strand, counting down.
CGATCCGTCCCCGGTGACCATACGGAATGGCCATAGTGTGCATCCCGTTCTGCTGGTTTGTGAACATGCCGGGCAAGCCATTCCCGCACAACTTTCCGGACTCGGGCTCGAACCAGGCCAATTGGACCGTCACATTGGATGGGACATCGGTGCTGGGGCGGTGACATGCCGTCTGGCAAGCATGCTCGATGCCCCTGCGATCCTGCAGCATTACAGTCGACTGGTCATCGATTGCAACCGCCCGCCGTCGGCCCCTGATTCAATCCCCGAAATCAGCGATGGCACCCTCGTGCCAGGCAATCAGCAGCTGACACCCCAAAGGCGCAATCAGCGCATCACCGAAATTTTTGCGCCATTCCATAATGCGGTGGCCAAGGCTTTGAACGATCCCGCACGGCAGGCGGTGTTTTCGATCCACAGCTTTACGCCCGTCCTTGGCGGTATCAATCGCCCTTGGAATATCGGATTACTGTATCGCCAGGATTCCTGTACGTCCATGGCGCTGCGTGAAATGTTGCAGGGCATGTGCCCATCACTCCAGATCGGGATGAATGAACCTTACCAGGTCAATGATCACTCAGACTGGTTTGTACCGGTTCATGGAGAACCCAGCGGCTTGCCACATAGCCTGATCGAACTTCGCAATGACCAAGTGGACGACGATGCTGGTCAGTTGCGATGGGCCCAGTTACTCCATGATGTAATCGTACAATTTTTGGGGAGATGCCAATGACCCTAAGCCGGGACATCCCGCTTGACCCTGCACAGTCTGCGCTGCTGTTCATTGATGTGCAGAATTTCAGTGCTCATCGGGACGGAGCAGAATTTGCCAATCTCCGTGAACAAGAGCAGGTAGGGAATTATGGCTGGTATTTTGAGCAACTCGACAGTCGCGTGATCCCAAACATGCAACGGCTGCAGACCGCGTGCCGGAACGCCGGGGTTGAAGTGATGTATACCACCATCGAAAGCCTGACGCAGGATGGGCGCGACCGTAGCCTGGATTACAAAATCACCGGCTTCCATGTACCCAAAGGATCATGGGATGGCAAGGTCATTGATGCACTCGCACCCGGTGAGGACGAAATCGTGCTGCCCAAATCATCGTCCTCGGTGTTCGTATCGACATCCATTGATTATGTACTGCGCAACCTGGGGATCAAACAACTGGCTATCAGCGGTTTGCTCACAGATCAATGTGTCGAAAGCGCCATTCGCGACGCCTGTGATCTCGGGTATCTGGTGACCCAGGTCACCGATGCCTGCCTGACCTATAGTCAAGCCCGGCATGACCATTCGCTTTCCGCAATTCGTGGCTATTGCCGGCAAGTCACCACAAAGGATTTGATCGCAGAACTGTCCACGTTGGTAGCGGCCTGACATCTTTCACCGCCCGATCCGCTCTGATCATGCCTGATCGGGGCGGATGTGCGTGACCACTCACGCGAGAACGAATCGCCGTCTTTTCCGTTCCGCAGGGTGGACGTATACGGCCAGGAGAGATCCCCAACCCAGCAGACTGGCGCGGTCCCTCGCAAGTGGTTGGGGGGCTTCTCGCATTGAATTTTCCTTGTTTCACCCTCTCAATCGTTCGGATCTGGGATCCCAAACCGGCCCTTCCAGTACGGTCGCGTCGCGCACTTCTCCGAGCAATTCAACCTGAAAACAAGTTCCCGGCTGCGCATGTTCAGGAGACACATAGCCAAAGCCAAGACTCTTTCCGGTAGCGTGCCCAAATCCTCCCGAAGTAGTGAGTCCGATGACTTGACCACGATCCAATATCGGTTCATTGCCTGCCACATCATTGTCACCGGCATTGACTTCAAAATATACAATGCGGATTTTCGGTCCCCGTTCACGGATCGCCAGCACGGCCTCCCGTCCGACAAACTCCTCCTTGTCGACACAAAAAAACCTCTCCAGCCCGGCCTCAACCGGACTGATCTCATTGGTGAGCTCTGCCCCCCAACCCTTGTAAGCCTTTTCAAGGCGCAGGGAATTCACGGCATACGTACCGAAATTAGCGATCCCGAACTCCGTGCCAACTTCCCAAACCGCATCATAAAGCGTCCGCAGCCGGTCCATGGGACAATGCAGCTCCCATCCCAGTTCTCCTACATAATTGACCCGTAAGGCCCGCACAGGAACCCCTGCCACTTCGATTTCACGCCCGGACAGCCAGGGGAAAGTATTCTGCAAATCCTCATCGGTCAACCGGGTGAGCACGTTGCGAGAACAGGGGCCTGCCAAAACCAGTGTGCCCCAACTGTCGGTAATATTGGCGATTGCTACCTCTTCACCGGGCTTCACTCCCTGTCGGAGGATGGACAAATCCCGCTCCTCGCAATTCGCCCCGGAGAGGACATAAAAAAGATCATCACGCAAACGACAAACGGTGGATTCCCCATTCAATCGACCTTCCGCAGACAGATAATGAGTCAGCACCAGCCCGCCTACTTTCCGCGGCATTCGATTGGCACTGATACGGTTCAACAGGATGCTGGCATCACGTCCTGTCACCTCGTACTTGGCAAAGCTCGACAAGTCCAGCACACCGACCCGTTCCCGTACAGCCTGGCACTCGCCCGCAACCACATCAAACACATTGTTGTGCCGAAAACCCACTTCCTCCTCGCGCCCATCCGGGGAAAACCACTTCGGACGTTCCCAACCGTTCAGTTCTGAAAAAACGGCACCCTGGGAAGCCAATGGCTCATACAGCGGCGTAGTGCGTTCCTTGCGACCGGCCGGACGTTCTTCACCCGGCAGATGAAGCTTGTACATATGCTCGTAGTCTTCATGGGATTTCACCTTGGTATAGTTTCCGGGGGCAAAATCACTGAATCGCCGCGGGTCCACTCCCGCCATATTGATTTCCGCATCCCCGTAGACAATCCACTGGGCAAGATACTTCCCGGAGCCGGCTCCGGCCGCAATGCCGACTGAGGCCCCATTGCAGTGCCAAAAATTGCGGAGTCCGGCTGCCGGCCCCAGGAATGGATTGCTGTCCGGAGTATGGGGGATGGCTCCACACACCACCCGTTTGATCCCCAGTTCACCCCACATCGGGACCCGCTCCATCACCCGCTCCACATAGGGCAGGAGGGTATCCAGGTCTGGATCCAACAACTCATGCTCTGAACTCCAGTCGGGCCATCCCCCCCGATGGGTCCAGCATTCCTGGGAATTTTCCATTTCATAGATGCCAATCAGGGCCGATTTCTGTTCCTGGCGATAGTAGGCAGACGGGTAGGGATCGCGGATGATCGGCATTTCTGCATCCGTCTGCAAAAATTCCTGTACCGTGTCAGTAACCAGATAGGTATGTTTCATATTGATCAGGGGGATGTCCGTCCCCACCATTCGCGACACCTGCCTGGCATAACAGCCTGCAGCATTGACCACATGTTCGGCGATCACAGAACCCTGTTCCGTGACCACTTCCCAGTCTCCGGACGGTCGCGAGGCAATATCCATTACCCGGTTTTTGGTCACGATACGGGCTCCGAACTGGCGAGCCCCCATAGCCATCGCATTGCAGACACCAGCCGGGTCCACATGCCCGTCATGCAGGGTCCAGGCACCAGCCAGGACTCCATCAAGATTGGCATAGGGCACCAGTTGTCGTATTTTGGCCGGATCAATGATCTCGCATTCGAACCCAATCAGCTTGCCCACGGCTGCCACCCGGTGGAACCATTCCACTTCCGCAGGCTGCAATGCATAGCGAATGCCACCACACCCATGCCAGCTGACATAATGCCCGGTCAGCTGCTCCAGTTGAGGATACAGTTTGACTCCGTGATCATGGATTTTAGCCATGTTGTAATCGGCAATAAAACTCGGGCATTGCCCCGCCGCATGCCAGGTGGATCCCGACGTAAGTTCGCCTTTTTCGATCAACAGGCTATCTGTCCAGCCCTGCTCGGCCAAGTGATAGAGCATACTCGTTCCCATCATCCCGCCTCCTACAATAACCACCCGAGCCTGCGACGGAAGGACAGCTGGTTTTTGTTCTATGTTGCTCATACTGTTAGTGCGTACTGTCCCTCGGTTTCATTTGTTCCCGGGGTAGATGGATGTCAAATTTCCGACGAATTCTTTCATCCACCTCTTCTGGAATATGGGTGGGAAAATGGGACTCCAGAATTTCCCGGGTTCGTTGGCGTGCCTTCTGCTCAATCGATGCGGATCCCTGTTTCATCCATTCCGCAGGAGGAAGACGGTCTCCCAAGTCTGGATAGACATAATCCCGCAGCATTCGGGAGAAGGTCGCTTGATGACCCAGAAAATGCTCTGGACCGTCCATGCAAACGTCGCGGATGGTATCCAGAGCCAGATTGTCATCGCTGATTTCGATCCCCCGTATGGTGCGATTGATCGCCCCCAACATGTCATTATCAATGGTACAGCCCTCGAAACTGAATCCCAGCAAACTGGCCTGCATTCCGGCAGATTCATATACCATATTGGTACCGCTATGTCCGGCCAATGTGAGGGTATACCCTTTTTCGTAACCGGACTGGGCATCCGGAACCTTGGCATCCGCCATGCCAGCGGCGATACCGGTCGGCAAGTCATAGTATCGCCCCATCTGCCCACAGGCTGCCATCAGCACGGCCTGCTCACCGCTGCCGCCGCTCATAGCCCCGGTACGGAGGTCCGAAACAAACGGCCAAGGACCACAGATACAGGGATGTTGGGGGACAATGGCGTTGACATACACCAACGCACCCAGTACCTCCGCCCATTCCTGCACGACCGAACCAGCCAGTGATGCCGGGCTGGTTGCCCCTGCTTGGCCGGCCGCTAACAAAAGGACAGGCATTCCACCACGGATACAGACTTCCATCACCCGACAGGCATCTTCGGCGAATCGCATCGGCGGAACAACAAAACAAGAGGAAAGGCTGGCGAAAGGACGAGCCCGCCATTTGTCTTCCCCCCCAGCCACTTCGTGTAGCAGCCGAAGACCCTCTTCCGCATGCGTCGGCTCCACGTAACTGAGCCCACAGTGCTTGGTGGTTCCGGCAACGGACGCATAGGTCGTATTGAGGTCCATCGCCCGTGGCTCCTCAATATCCCTTGCGACCAAGCAGCGCTGGAAAAAATGAAGATGATCAAGACGGTCCACCAACCGAGACGCATCATACAGATCCTGTATGGTCGAGGCTCGATATTTGCCCTGGCCGGCTTCGGCTTGGTCGTGTTTCCAGTCATCGACCACATGAACTGCCGCTCCGGCGGTACCAAAATAGACTCGGGATCCGGACAAGTAAAGATCCTGGGAAGACTTCTGACCATACAGCGTAATATTACGAGCGGCATTCGCAATGGTGTCTTCTACCAGCGCCCGGGGGAGCTTGAGCCGACCCTTCTCATAAATGCCGCCTGCAGCAGTGATGGCTGCAATACAGCTGGGTATACTGCGGGAAAATCCCACCTGCTCCAGCAAATCCAGGATCGCATGGTGAATCCGATCCAGTTCCTCCATCTGGAGTGGCTGGTAACGGCCACCACACAAACCAGGACGAACCGGTTTTTCAGCTTCCGGAAGGGGCGCTGATCGCAATGCTTTGCGCGCTTCTCTCCCCCCTGCCCTGCGTCCGACCATGATCAGAATGTTTCAGATACAAAAAATCGCAGAGTGCCGCAAATCGAATGGGGCGACGTTAGAAATTACGACCTGATTTGCCGTCAAAGCGCACAAGTTCGATGATCCGGACCACTGACCGAACTACCGATCCTTACGGGACTCACGAGGTCTCATACCAAAGCTGGAGTAATAACGGCTGCTGAAATGTCCGGCCGACTTGAAACCGCATGCGATGGCTACATCGATAATCTTCATGGAGCTATTTTCCAGCATCCTGCGAGCGGCTTCCAGACGGAGTGCCAGATAATATCGTGCAGGCGTGGTATGGAGGTGGCGCCGGAACAGTCGCTCAAGCTGTCGCTTGGAGATCCCAATCAACCCGGACAGTTCCGCCGGGGTCAGGGGTTGTTCAATATTGGCCTCGATCAATTCAATACATTCGATGAGATCCGGATGCGTCACACCGGTTCTCGACCGAACATCCATTCGTTGCGGCTCCCAGCCATGACGGATCTGGGGGTGAATCATTCGGTCCGACACGCCGGCGGCCAGCTCGTGCCCATGATGCTGTTCAATGACATACAGCATCATATCCATCGAAGCAGCCCCCCCGGAGCAGGTCAGCCGGCGCTGGTCGACTTCATAGACTTCCATTGATACCCGATGTTGGGGCCACCGTTCCATGAAATGTGCCATACTCTCCCAATGCGTTGTGCAATGGACCCCGTCCAGCAATCCGGCTTCCGCCATCAGGTAGCACCCTGTTTCCAGGCCGGCAATGACGGTACCCTTCTCCGCTTCTGCCCGTAACCAATCCAGCACAACGGGATTGGTGGATTCTGCTGGATAATATGGCCCCAGGACCACCAGGAAGGAGAACGAATCTGTCGGTGGTACTGGCTGATCGGTCCGGATGATCATCCCATTGGATGCACAGATGTATTCGCCACAATCGCTCAGAATACGCCACTGATAGAGCCGTTTCTTGGATAACCGATTGGCGATTCTCAGCGGCTCCAGTGCGGAAATCAAAGGAAGCATATTAAATGAATCCGGGAGATAAAAGCCGATGCTGCGTTCGGCATGATCAATCACCCGTCCATAATCGATTCGTTCCATATTCAAGGCCACCGATACCAATGTGACTGTATGTGATGCGTGCGTATTATCCGACCATGCCTCGGTGATAACAAGCCAGAAAATGCAGAATATTACGATAATATTTTTCAGGCGCAGTTTTATTCCCTCAACCTGTTCTAACCGCTGTCCAATCATATGAAAACCATTGCCGTCATTGGTACCGGAAAAATGGGTGCCCCTATGGCACAAAACCTGGCCTCTGCCGGGTTTGATGTGCGCGTCTTTGACATCATTCGGGAAAAGATGGCACCACTGGCCAGATCCGGGGTCACCCTGTGTCGCGACCATGCGGAAGCGATCCGGGATGCAAACATCATTCTCAGCATGCTGCCTACTTCGGTGGAGGTTTGCGAGGTATTTGATCAATATACGGTGCCCCTTGCTACTCCCGGAACCTTGATCGTGGACTGTTCTACCATCGACTTTCAGGACGCAAGAAGATTACATCGACGAGCCATCGAAAAGGGATTTCGGATACTGGATGCCCCCGTGTCCGGAGGCACCGGGGGAGCGGCCAATGGGACCCTGACTTTCATGATTGGTGGCGAGTCGGCTACACTCGAAACAGCCAGCGACATGTTCCAGGCGATGGGCTCCCGTATCATACATTGCGGGGGTGCTGGCATGGGACAGGCGGCCAAGATGTGCAACAACCTCATGCTGGGGATCCAGATGGCATCGGTAGTAGAAGGCTTCCATCTTGCCCGCCGCGTCGGACTCCGCAATGACAAGCTCTACGAAGTCGCCCACTGTTCTTCTGGCGATTGTTTTTCACTGACGGCTTTCTGTCCAGTACCTGATGTGGTCCCGTCCTCTCCGTCCAATCGCGACTACCAGCCCGGATTCACGACCAACTTGATGCTGAAAGATCTGCAGATCGCTTTACAGGCCGCAGAATCCGCAAAGTTGCCTCTGGCACTGGGACCCGTTGCCGAGATGCTGTATCGTCGTCTTTATGAAGCCGGCCATGGAGATCTGGATTTTTCCGCCATTTACCGACTGCTGGAACATACCGGGAAGAGCCTCGAATCCGTATAACCGACTCTCTCCAATCGCTACTCCGGAACCCCAAAGCCATTCCTGCCCCATCGCCGATTGGATGGCATGCCATTCTCAGACTGCCACTTCAAGCCTGGGCGAGAATCGCACTCCCCATACATCTCCTCAGTGGAAGACATTCATCTGTCATTTCGTGCACGATCATTCAGTGCCCGGTCGAGAGCGACAACATTTTCGGCCATGCGAATGGAGGCCATATCCACCATCTGTCCGTGGATAGAAGTCGCGCCGTGTCCAGCGCGGGAAGCCTTCTGCATGGCATCCAACACTTCCTGAGCCCGCTTGATCTCCGCTTGATCCGGCGTCATGACCTGATGCGCCAACTTGATCTGAGACGGGTGAATCGCCCATTTTCCGCTGAATCCCAAGGCGGCGGCACGGCTTGCCGCCGCAAGGTATCCTTCCCGGTCCGTATAGTCCCCGTAGGCACTGTCGATCGGGCGCAACCCATTGGCCCGACAGGCCAACACCAGAGTCTGCAGGATCGGATGCCATGGGTCCCCGGGGAAATCCGGATGGGGCCCACCAATCTGTACGGTACGGGCACCGCAACTGGCAGCAAAGTCTCCCGCCCCGAAATGCAACGCCTCCAATCGAGGGCTAGCTGCCGCAATCTCGGCTACCTGCAAACCCGCTGCTGCCGTTTCAATGAGGGCCTCCAGGCCAATTCGGTGCGGGAATCCGTTGACACTTTCAATCTGTGACAGCAAGCAGTCCAACATATGAATATCGGCTGCACAACGGACTTTCGGCAACAGGATACAGTGGATAAACTGTCCCGCTGCTTCCACGATTTCGATCAGGTCCCGATACATGAAGTGGGTGTCGGGCCCGTTGATTCGAACCATCAGGGTTTTCCCGCTGCCCGGCCAATCCAGTTGGCAGATACCCTCAATCACCTGTTTTCGTGCGGCTTCCTTTGCCTCAGGTGGAACCGAATCCTCACAATCCAACATAATGCAGTCCGCCGCACCGGCCAGAGCCTTCGGAAACAGCGCCGGCTGCGCAGCTGGCACTGAGAGCACCGAACGCTCCAGACGAAATGGTCTGCCAATACCCTGCTCGTTGGTCATAATGTGGAATGGTAGCAGGAAATCCTCGGCTTCGCTCCTGTCACCGATCCGACATCCATCCATCTGGAGAGAAGGCATTCGATGATTGCTGTCCTCATCGCATCACCATGCTACCCGGGGGAAACTGGCTCTCCAGAAAGTGGTCCATAGCTTGCCTATGGGGTCAACCTATGAACAAATCTTGCGATACGCCGGCAGGCCTCGGCCAACGCTTCCTCGGATGCCGCAAACGACAACCGGCAGTATCCTTCCCCGCCGAATGCCGAGCCAGGTACCAGCGCTACTCCTTCATTTTCCAGCAATGCCATGACCCAGTCATGATCCGTTTCAAGGACCACACCTTGTGGTGTCTTTTGGCCCAAGGATTGGGTGACCGAGATAAAAAGATAAAATGCCCCCTCCGGGATGAAACAATGCATTCCCCGGATCACTCCCAAAGCGGCAAGCGTCGCATCGCGCCTTTCACGGAAACGATCCCGCATCTTTCGGACTGGGTCCTGAGGTCCCAATAGGGCTTCTACCCCTGCCCATTGAGCGATGGAACAGGGATGCAAAGTGGATTGTCCCTGAATCTTATTCATTGCCTGGATCAACGTACGATCCCCCGCGCCATACCCAATACGCCACCCGGTCATGGCATAGGCTTTCGACAATCCATTAACGGTCAGGGTGCGAGGCAACAGGTCTGGCACTGCCGTGGCAAAACTGACGAATTGTGCCGGTTCGTACACAATATGCTCATAGATATCATCTGTCAGCACCCAGACCTGAGGGTGTCGGCGAAGGACTTCTCCCAAGGCGGCAAATTCCCCCGCCCCATATACTGCACCGGTGGGATTGGCAGGTGAGTTTAGCACCAGCCATCTGGTTCGGGCCGTAATAGCCTGCTCCAGCTGGGCTGGAGTGAGGCGAAATCCGTCTGATTCATGGGTCGGTACGATAACCGGATTCCCCTCGAACAACCGCACCATATCAGGATAGCTGACCCAATAAGGAGCTGGAATAATCACTTCATCTCCTATTTCCAGAGTCGCCATGAGTGCATTCAGAATCACCTGCTTTCCACCGTTACCGACCGAAACCTGTTCCGGCAGAAATGGCAAGCCATTCTCCTTGGCAAACTTGTTACAGATCGCCTCCCGGAGCTCCAAAATACCCGCCACCTGCGTGTAGTGTGTCCGACCCGAACCGGCCGCCCGAACGCCAGCCTCCACAATATTTTGCGGAGTATCAAAATCGGGCTCCCCGGATGCCAAAGAGACCACATCCTTGCCCATGGATCTCAATGCATCGGCACGGGCAGAAAAAGCGACGGTCGGGGAAGTCCGAACACGGTCCAATCGACTGGCTAATCGGATTGCAGTCATATGGGTAATCTGGATAGGGTGATGAAGATGCCGTATCGTACCTCACCGGGTTCAATGACGAACCCGCTTCACGTCCAGCACATTCGGAATTTCCGACAACCGTCCCAGGGTTTGGCTCAAAATCTTGATGCCACCGACTTCCAGTTGCAACCGGACCCGAATCACATTTTCCTCATCGGTTTCGGTGTTGACCTTGCGCACTTCTATGGAACCGTCTTTCAAAACCTGGGAAATGTCATGCAAAATACCACTGCGGTGATAGGCAGTAACATCGACTTCCACCGGGTAGGCATTGGTTTCCACCAACGCCCAATCCACATCGATCAATCGATTGCGTTGATCTTCTGACAGGCGACGGAGATTGCTGCACCCCCGATTATGAACGATCACTCCTCTGCCGGCAGAAATAAATCCCACAATGGGTTCTCCGGGTACCGGCTGGCAGCACTTGGCCATTGAGGTCATGATGTTGCCCACGCCATGGACTTGGAATGAGCCCGGGTGCGACGGCGGTAGCCTCGTCTTCACTGATATCCCGGAGTCCGATTCCTGCTCCAGTTCCCGGCGAAACGGCAACAGGGCTCGGGATAATTTGTAATCCCCTGCTCCCAATGCCACCAAAAGGTCATCTGGTTTTTGGAAGGGCGTTTGGGCGACGATGCGATCATAGCTCAGCGCTTCCAGCCCCAATCGACTGAGTTCTTTTTCCAGCAAGTTACGGCCTTCCACAAGATGTTGTGCATGATTCTTGTGCTTGAACCATTGCTGGATTCGCGAGCGCGCCTTTTGGGTACGGACCATCCCCAGTTCTGGGCGGAGCCAATCCCGACTCGGAGCCGCATTCTTCTGGTTCAGGATTTCGACCTGATCCCCTGTTTTCAGTGAATAACTGAGGGGTACCATGCGACCGTTGATCCGGGCCCCACGGGTACTGTGACCGACCTCCGAGTGAATGGTATAGGCGAAATCAACCGGCGTCGCCCCTTCCGGCAGATCCAATACCGTTCCTTTGGGAGTAAATACATAGACACGACGGTTCTCCGCCGCTTCCTGCAACGCTCCGACGGCTGATTCCGACTCCTCCAGTTCCTGCTTCCACTCCAATAGCTGGCGTAGTCTCAGCACCTTGAGGTCAATATTGTCTTCTTGTGGTCGACTCTCTTTGTAGCGCCAATGGGCTGCGACTCCGAGTTCATTCTCCGCATGCATATCATGGGTACGGACCTGTATTTCCACGCTTCGACCTTCGGGCCCGATCACCACGGTATGGATCGACCGATATCCATTGGGTTTGGGCGTGGCAATATAGTCATCGAATGCTCCGGGCAGATGCCGCCATCGGGTATGGACAATTCCCAACACCACATAACAATCACTCAGCGAATCTACAATGATGCGGACCGCGCGGATATCCCATAGATTTTCGAAAGCCACTCCCTTGCGCTGCATCTTTTTCCAGATGCTGTAGATATTCTTTGGCCTGCCGCCAATTTCCGCCCGTATGCCGACATCTTTCAGAGCATGATCCAGTTCATGCGTCAGCCGCCGGATATACTGCTCCCGGGTCCGTCGTTTTTCATTTAGCAAGCCTGCCAACTGGTGATACGTCTGCGGATTACTGAAACGGAAGGCAAGATCTTCCATTTCCCATTTGATCTGCCAGATCCCGAGACGGTTTGCCAAGGGAGCATAGAGTTCGAAAGTAGAACGGCTGAGCGACTGCTGCTGCTCCACCGTAGCTCCTTTCGCAACCCGCAGCAAGCACAATTGCTCTGCCAACTTGATCAGAACCACCCTGACATCAGCTACCATGGTAATCAGCATCCTGCGCAAATTCTCTTCACTGGCTTCGGGGTCGGCATTGCCCTCCTCAGGACGGACAAAACTGGACAACCTTGCCAAGTCCGCTACCCCGGAATACAGTTCATGAAACTGGTCTGCCGATATCGGGTCCCAATCCTGAAGCAAGGCATCGTCCTTGAGCAGCACGCCATCAATTGCACAGTGAACCAAAGCGACCTGACAACCCAGATCATCCATTCCCAAGGCGCGTAAAATCTCCAAGGTCGATATCCCCTTCTCGAAACCAGAGGATCGGATGTCTTCCCGGTTCTCCAGCCAGCGAACACAGGCTTCCACTCCCAAAGGCATGGGATGGGGGCTGGATTGGGTCGATCTCACGCGAATGCCTTTTGGAGATGGTGTGAACGTCGCATTGTACCGATTTGCCTAACAACGGTCACGAATCTTGGCAGAATCGATTCCATCCAGAAAGAACCAGATCGTCATCAATGATCAAGGTCGATGACCCTTCGCCGAAACTCGCTCAATGTATTCCTGATATAACCCCTATCATTGGTCAATAGATACGAATCCCGAATAGGCATGATGAATGCCCCCTTTGACAAAATGGCAGCCGTCCGTCCGCTGCGTGATATCGGACTCGATGAACTGCAGGTCGAGGAAATCACAACCACGGTGCGTAACGGAATTGCCGGAGGGGTGGCGACTGCACGATTGGGAGGCGGACCAAGGCCCCTGAATTCGACAGTAAAACTTCTGAACGCACGGATTTTGTCGAGGTTGTTTTTTCAATTCGGGACTGCATCACTGGAATCTTGGGTATTCGTTCCGTAGGATAGACGAGATGGCCGGGGGGTTGAGGGTTTTTGGATTCCCGGCAGTCCATCCCATGGCTTTGCGCCGCTCCAACAACCCCGGACGATACGGCCATGCCTCACCATGGCGGCACGGCCGGTGCGGCCCCCAGCGACTCGGTACGGAAGGCACCGTCGTGGGGTCATATCGGGGCTCAATCACGCCGCTTCGCCGCCCGCTGGGTACGCTTCACGAGAGGCGTTGCCGTACCCCGCGCAACTCTCGCTCCCGGCTGGTGGGCTGCACCTTTGCCGGGTAGGAGTCGAACCTGCTGGACTGCGATCAATGGTTTCTGCGATGTCATCGCTCCCTCCACTTCAGGACTTTGCCTGGCGCAACGACTAGATACCAGTCATGTTAAGATAATTGCATTATGAGTGCAGAAAATCAGTTACAACGCCGTAAGTTACCGATCGGTTATCAATCATTTAAGGATCTTCGTGAAGATGGTTGTTACTATGTTGACAAAACCCCTCTGATTCGGCAAATGATTGATGAGGGAAGGTACTACTTTCTCGCTCGCCCCCGTCGCTTTGGAAAAAGCCTGCTTGTCGATACCATGCAGGAACTGTTTGAAGGGAATGAAGCTCTTTTCCAAGGTTTGGATATTCACTCGCATTGGGACTGGTCGGTTGAGTATCCGGTCGTTCGCTTGAGTTTCGGTGGGAGTGTCAGCACGCCTGAAGATTTAAAGAATCATGTTCTTAACCAGTTATGCAATATTGAGGAGGATTTACATCTTGAATCGTTGCCTGCTGTAACATCTCCTTCTGATCGATTGCAAAACATTTTGCGGCGAGCACATCGTGCAACAGGAAAACAGGTCGTGGTCTTGATTGATGAGTATGACCGGCCGGTTCTGAACGTACTGGAAGATCTCGACAGGGCTCGTGAAAACAGGGACGATTTGCGTGATATCTACAGCATCCTTAAGGATGCCCAGAAACATATCCGGTTTGTATTTGTGACCGGTATCACGATGTTTTCGAAAACCAGTTTTTCTTCGGGTCTGAATAATCTTGATGATATTAGTCTGTATCCACCCTTGGCATCGATCTGCGGCTATACGGACCTAGATTTGGATACGGTATTTGCCCCGGAACTGGAAGGTCTCGACCGGGATAAGATCCGAACTTGGTATAACGGTTATAACTGGCTTGGTGAGGAGAAACTCTACAATCCTCACGACATTCTTCATTTATTCAAGAAACGGGAATTTCGGGCACACTGGTTTAAGTCAGGGGTTCCGAGTTATCTGTATCGGTTGTTACAGGAGAGAAAAGTCAGTCCCATGCAACTGGAAAACCGGGTAGTCGATGCAGACTTTGTTACGAATTTCGAACTCGGTGATTTCAGTCATGAGGCGTTGCTGTTCCAATCGGGATATTTAACCATCCAAACACAGGAACAAAAAGGCTCCCGTATTTTTTACCATCTGGATTATCCAAATCATGAAGTACAGAGTAGTTTCAATGCTGGGCTAGCCGAACACTTGACCAAACTTGGTAAGGAGGTAGTAGCCACTGGAGAGGATCTGATTGAAGCACTTGGAATGAATAACTTTAAGTTATTCAAGGAAAAGATTCAGCACTTGCTTTCGGAATTTCCTCAGACATGGTATGACCAGGCAAAACTGGGGGATTATGAATCTTGGTATACGAGTTTGCTGTATCTGTGTTTTCGTACCACGGAGGTCGATCTGAAGGCAGAGGAAATGACCAAACATGGCCGCTCGGACTTGGTCCTGTGGCATGAGAGACAGGTATTCGTCCTGGAACTCAAGATGGTTGAAAATGAAGCCGGAACCGAACCAGGTCTTGATAATGCGATCGCACAGATTCGAGAAAAAGGCTATGCAAAGAAGTATCGAAGCCGCAAAGAACCCATTTACTTGATTGGAATGGTGTTTGGCAAGAAAGAGCGAGACCTATTGGATATTCGGGTGGAGAAATTCTGAGAATTATGAATGGATCACCTCTAAATTCAACTTACAACCGTGATCCGTAAATCGAATTGGGAATAGATACACCCAGTTAGAGCCATTCCTAATGCCCACTCAAAAATATCTATTCAATCCCCCATAACAAAATGAGCGAGTGAGTGTTAATTTTCGAAAAATGGCGGATTCCGAGTGATTCTGCCCGTATTCCGGGGGAAATCTGGCGAGGTCCGGATCGAGGACATCGAGCGGAACCCGAAATCCTGCGATGACCTTCCGGCCCTGCTGGCTTGAAGTTCCCCCCGGCCATCCCCTGGGGGGCGCATGAATCGGCCCTGTACATGGCAAGGAAGAATGAATGTAGTTTGAAGCCAGGATGATTGCGGGTCGCTACACTTAATCCCGCAGGCCAATCAGGATACCGAGGAATACAAAGCCGGTACCGGGCACGGTGATGGTGAGGATAACTGGGTAATGCCAAAACCGACAATCCAGCACTGGGTCTCCTTCTCACGCCGCGGCCTCTTTATCGCGCTTCTCCGCATCAGTCATCAATTGATTGAGCGTTGCGCTGAGGTCCACTTTCATGATCTTCACGCCCTTTTCTTTACGAAAACCAATAACTTTTCCCGTTCACGGGCCGAGAGACATATCATCCCCATCACCCGTTTTCAGCAGCGGTGGTGTCCTGAGCCGCAAGGTCTCAAGATGGATCTCTCCATACCAGAGGGAAATGTCTTCCTCATCGCTCATATGCTCAATTTTCTCCAGCGCCCATGTTCGCGCCTCCGCATAGGATGCGAAGCCGTCTTTCTCCTCATTTAACATAGTCCCGTAATAAAGCTTGAACGGGTTTCGCGGCAGGAACATGTTTGTTGAATCCATAATCCCTTCCTTAATGAGATGACTGCGAAAGGATGGAATCGGGCTGAAGAACATGTCTGTTTCATATTCCTGAATCGCCCCTTGATGACTCATTTCTTGAACCAGCTGTCGCGGAAACAATCGTATGTCATGCATGTCGTCGGGGAGATCGTAGAGCATGTCCGATGTTACGTAACGACGAATACGGTTGGTAATGGTCTTGAAACTATCCCCTGTTTTCAAATCATGCATCACTTCTCCGACAAGGGGTTTCAAAGCGCACAAGACCGTACTCTGCTGATGCTGATAGTAGGACAATCTTCCTTGCGCTGATACGGTATGAACGTAGGCCCAGTTGACACCTCCTAGCTCGCCATTCACCCGCAGAACTTCCTCGACCAGAGCCTTGAGAGTAAAGTGAAGATGCCGAGGCCACCCCTCCGTTGGTTTGGCAAGATCATAAAGGAACGGTTCATATCCATCCGCATCCACCTCGAACTTCCGACAGAATTCGGTCATCAACGCATTGCGCTCGGGTTCGCTCAGGCAATGGATGTTGTGGATTGTGAGTCCCCGTGTCAGCCCCATGCGGATGGCTGTGTCTTTTGTATCGGACAATCCGGCCAGCACAAGGACAAGAGGCAGGCCGGATGACGCATCATGGATCGATTGTAAAAACCGCGCATATGGCGCGTCTTTATCTCCTGTCAACCTTTGAGACTCATCCACCGCGATAATGACGGGAGACTTCCATTTCGCGGGGGAAAGACATCAATGAGATCAAGAAGTGTATCCATTGGCTTTAGATCTTTTGCCCATCCCAGTTCGCCTGTGATGTCAATGATCTGGCCCAAACTCCGCCCCAAGCTGATCCGATGAGGAAGTACCGGCCATTTCTTCGTTGATAACCCTCCAACTATTCCAATAAGATTGATGACCTTTGATATGTCCTGAGCCACATCTTGGCTTGATACAATCAGAACCCGTGGAGACTGTTCGATATCCAACGCATTGCAGTCCTCTTGCAATTTTGCGAGAAGTGAACTTTTGCCAGCACCGGGGGCTCCTTGAATAATCTGCGTGGTCTTCGGGATACCTTGCAAAAAAACCCGCGGTTTTGTGTGACCCGATTCTTTAATGACCTTTCGTGTCCATTCTCCACGGTCTCGAAGGATTGCGAGAATGTCCTCTCGGCCTTTGAACACTGGAGGCATTTCTCCCTCCGACTGTCTGAGATAGGCTTCGAGGCCTGAACGGTCAATCATGTATGGGCAAGTATCAATAGATATATTTACAGTATCGTCGATATCTTCGTTCGTCGCAGCATATCAGAACAAGATTACCGCACAGAGGCCACCGGCCAGATGAATCCACTCTTGGGGCAATTGAGGATCAATGCATGGGCCCATCCTGACCTGCTCGCTTGCGCTATACCGGGCCCAATCAGTAACGTGCCGGGTGGAATCAGACCGATTTTTGAGAACAAGGACCCCCAGCACAAGCGTGTCCGCCCCCTTGCGATTCTGAACGCTTCGGACATGAACGGCCCGGATGATCTGAGAAGGGACGGTGCCTCCTGCCTCATCAAAATGTCCGCTGTCTCGGTTGACGATTTCCGACAGGCGTTTCCCGACCCGGACTCTCGAATTCGTTTACACAGCGACCAGAAGCCGAAGCCCATGCCGAGTTCCTCGCAATGAACATGGGAAGGCGGATTCCTGCGCGAAACCACAGTACATTTCAATGAAAACCTTAATGTTTTGGTTGGCGGACGGGGTACAGGCAAATCGACGATGATCGAAAGCATACAGTATGCACTTGATCTCGAACCTCTTGGCGATGAAGTGCGGATTGCGTCCGAGCATATGGCCTCTATCGACATTATTCCTGTGCGCGAACTGGTTGAAGAGATTCTCGAAGGCGGCAAGGACGCGTTCGAGATGCGTCGCTCCAAGTATGGGTTCTAAAGCATGATAACACGCACCGAATTGGTCGAAATCATAGAGAACGGTGAGAATTCCGGGATGGAATTCAAGAGGGATGATTTGGACACCCTGGATCTCGCGAAGGAACTGGTCGCTTTCTCGAATCTTGAAGGTGGAATGGTACTGCTTGGGGTAGAAGACGACGGAACAATCTCGGGGCTGATGCGTGACGATCTCGAAGAGTGGGTGATGCATGTATGCCGTGACAAGATTAGACCATCAATTATTCCGTTCTTCGAAGTAGTTCGTAATGTTCAAGATAATAACGATATTGCCATCGTCCGGGTGCCCCGAGGATACGGCATACATGCGCTTTGGCACCACAATACCAGCAGATATTTGATTCGTGTTGGCACACGGAGTCGGGAAGCCAGCCAGGAGGAACTCGCATGGCTATTCCAGCAAGGAGATTCTTTTCGTGCCGAACTACGACCCGTATCTGGCGCTACGTTTGCGAACCTTGACCATAGGCGCTTGCGAAACTATTTCGGTGATGTCCGCCAGCAGGATATACCTGCCAATGAAGATGCAGAAGGATGGGTATCGCTTCTCACCAACACGGAGATCATGAGTGAGGAAGGCGTAACCGTGGGAGGCATGATATTGTTCGGCACGACGCCGAATCGGTTTCTGCCTTATGCGGGGATAGATGCGGTGGCATATCCCGGAACGGAACAGGACTATGACGCGCTGGAGCGTACGACGCTTCGTGGCTCCATGACCCCACTACTGAACGAGGCCGGGGATATCGTTGAAAATGGACTGGTCGAACAAGCCTTGGAGTTTGTGGAACGAAACACACGTGCGACCTTGGATGTGCACGGTGGGAGGAGAGTAGAGCGTCCGGCCTATCCCTATGATGCGCTGCGCGAGGGAATCGTTAATGCCCTGATTCACCGAGATTACCTGCTCACGAGCACCGATATCGAATTGGCGGTTTATAGCGACCGACTGGAAATTATCTCCCCGGGTAGATTACCGAACGGTATAACACCGGATCGAATGCGATACGGGACGCGTGCTGCACGAAACCAATTACTGAAAGGCGTGATACGCGACTATCGGTATATGGAACATATGGGAATGGGGGTTCCCCGAAAAATCGTTAAGGGTATGCAGGAGCACAACGGCACAGAGCCCGGTTTAGTCGAACTGGACGAACGTTTCATGCTTCGGCTGCTCTCACGAGCCTCGGAATAAAGGCAAATGTTGCTTGGTGAAATTGACATTGCCCTCTGCCTGCAATCATCCTTTCGACGCGAAGTCTCATTTGACTTCCTAAACCACCAGAAAAGACCCGATGCAGCCGATCTCTGCCTCCCGGACGGGGATTCAGCAATCATGATCCGATTGCAAATGCAAGAAGAGCGCTCTTTGATGTGATCCGGTTCGGTGTTCCCAGAGAAAGATTCCCTGCCAAGTACCCAACACCAGACGGCCGGCTGACACCGGAATGGAAAGACAATTTTGCGTCAACATGGACTTGATATGGGCCGGCATATCATCGGGCCCCTCCAGAACATGGGTGTACAGGGAATCATTCTCTGTCACCAGACGATTCATCCAGTTCTCCAGATCTCGCCTGGCAGACGGGTCGGCATTTTCCTGAATCAGCAGGGAAGCTGAGGTATGACGGAGAAACAGCGTACAAAGGCCCTGATCCGGGATATGCTCCCGGACCAATGATATTACCTCATCGGTAATTTCATGGAGGCCCTGGCCATGGGTATGAATATCAAGTTCGCGTATCATTCAGCCTCGTGGATGATGTTGTTCATGCAACACATGCAGGCGTGACCGGGCGACATGGGTATAGATTTGCGTTGTCGAGAGATTGGCATGGCCCAGCATCATCTGCAAACTGCGCAGGTCAGCTCCATGGTTCAACAAATGAGTAGCAAAAGCATGGCGTAACACATGGGGAGAGAGGGCGGCTACAATCCCAGCCTGCTTGCCATAGCGCCGAATCTGGTACCAAAAGGCCTGCCGAGTCATCGCCATGCCTCGCCCGGTAACAAACAGGGCTTCACAGACCAAATCACCCATCAATTCCGGACGGGACGACTCCAGATAACGATGAATCCATTTACAGGCAGGTTCACCCAGAGGCACCATGCGCTCCTTGTTCCCTTTACCGACCACCCGACACACTCCAGCCACCGGATCGGTCAACGACGATCGCAGATGAATTAACTCACTGACCCGCAAGCCGGTAGCATACAACGTTTCCAGCATGGCCCGATCACGCAGACCCAGAATGGTCCGAGTATCCGGTGCTTCCAGCAATTGGGCAACCTGACTCTCCGCGAGAGACTTCGGCAAGGATCTCCCCAATACAGGTGACTCTATTTCGGCAGTCGGATCTTCGGCGCATAACGCTTGTGAGAGCAGGTAGCGATAAAAACGTTTCAGCACCGACAAGTTGCGTACGGCAGTACGACGACTGCTCTGCACCGCACGCCAATCCAGAAAATCACGCAGGTCGTTACATGAGACTTCGGCAAGAGTCCGCTGATGGACAGTCAGGTATCGAGCAAACTGCTCAAGATCCGACCGATAGGCATACAGGGTATTCTGACTCAATCCGGCCTGAAGCCAGACCGCATCCAGAAAACCGTCTATCAGGTCTTGGCTGGCACGGTCCAGTTCACGGTTCCCCGACTTCATGACCCAGTCCCGTTAAACTGGCTTCTTCCCGCCAGATTTGTTCCAGTTTCTGGTTGAGCCCGGCCACTCTCATGGGCTCATCCGTGCGCATCAGCAGATCCTTGACCAAGGCTCTGGCATCACCAAAGAAATGCCCGGCCCGCAACACATCTGCCGCCCGGAACCGGGCCGAGCGCCCCCATTCGTCATAGCCGCTGTCTTTTTGCAACGCCGACAGAAGGTACCGATAGGCGGCCTCACGATACTGCCCCATCTCTTCATGGGACTGTGCCTGCCAGAAGGGGATTTCACGGTCATATTTCCCACCGGGGGATTGGGTCTCCATCAGTGCCAACAATGCCACGGCCGACGCATGCTGGTCGGCCTCTTGTAAAATAAATACCACCTGCAACGCCTTGTCCATATACTCGGGGGATAGTGTCGCGGGCAGCAAGATAGATTCACGAAGCCGCTTGATCCCATCTTCATAATCCCCTGCCGTGATGGAAATCCTGGCAGTATACAGCCACCAGTCGATGACATTGACCGATTCCGGCGGCGAGGATACGTGCGCATTGGCCCTGGCCGCCAGTCCATAATCTCCCGCTGCCAATGCCTTGTAAGACAGGTCCAGACCAACACGGGGGGTGAGATGAAGTGCCCCCAGAGGAGTTCCAGGGCCAAACAGCAAGGGCACCAGCTGCCATCGGTCTGTCGAGATCGCCGCCATCACCCATTGACTGATGGCCTGCTGGCGGGAATTCATATCCAGATTGTCGAGAAGAAACCCGGTCCACAGACTCCGTCTTATCAGATCATCCGCTTCTTGTAACCGGAGCTTCTGCTGCTCCCATCGTGGACGGGCGGACGACTCCGGCTCTGCCCATTCCGGCCAGTGGTCCTCCAGATCCGCATAGCTTCGAACCAGGTCGTCTACGCCAAAGCGGGGGATCCCCAACCCGACATCCGCATCCGGAGATTCCGTCGCAAGAAGGTACTGTTCCAGAAAGTCCACCTTCTGCCGCAAGGCACCCTGAGCACCAGCAATCTCCACCATCACAGCGAGCAATGGTTTCTGTAACGGACGATAAGCTTCATCCTGCAGCATTTGCTCCCCTCGTTGCATCAGTTCCGCGAATGCGGCTTCCCCTTCCTGCAATCGTGCCCGCAAGGTGAGAACCCGCGCCCATGGATCATCCAGTGGTGCCAGCAAACGGATGGCTTCCGACGGATTGCCTGACTGGAGCGCTGCATTACCTGCCAGTTGCAACCATGCCCGATCCTGGGGACGATAATCCAACTGAAATACCTGAACTGCGGTCATGGCATCCGTAAAACGCCCATCCACAAGATAGCTCTGGATGATCTGCTGTCGCAGATCCGCTTGTTCCCATGCCGAGTGCGCAATAGAAAACAGCTGCTGACGCAAAATCCGGCGAGCATGATGACCTTCTCCCAGTGCCAGATAAGCGCGTACCGCTTCACGCTGCGCCTCGTTCACGATTGAGGCCGGAAACGCCGGAGGAATCGTCTGTATCCGTTCAAGCAAGGCTTGCCACTGGCCACGGACACGATACAGGGCCCATAGTTGCCGCTCCCAATTCAGCCAGGCACCATCCGGCACCTGTGGAGGGCCCTGCTGTTCCAGCAGGCTTTCCGCCAATTCCAGCACATGGGCACGGACCAGGGTCTGAACTTGGAGCAACTCCGGCGAGGCCGGCTCATTGGGCAGGGAATCCATTGCCTGCACTGGAGACATCAGCAAGACCGTGCATATCCCTAACCATCGCCACCAATGCACCCACATAGGACCTGGAAGGGGAATATGCCGTCCCGCCGCTCGCCGCAGCCGCATCGGAAGTACTACTACCGGCAGGAAGTGACCCATGCCGGATTGGAATCAGCGACGAATTTTTTCTTTGATGCGAGCCGACTTTCCCGTGCGTTCCCGTAGGTAGTACAGCTTCGCCCGGCGAACATCTCCACGACGTATCACTTCCATTCCAGCAATCAGCGGGCTGTGCGTCTGAAAGACTCTCTCGACTCCTTCCCCACTACTGATTTTGCGAACAGTGAAGGAAGAATTGAGCCCACGATTTTTCTTGGCGATCACGATTCCCTCATAGGTTTGCAGACGCTCACGCTCCCCTTCTTTGACCCGAACTTTCACCCGCACCGTATCGCCAGCCGTGAAGGCGGGAACATCCGCTTTCATCTGTTCGGATTCAATTTGCTGAATCATCTTGTTCATCGTGCTGCTCCAAATCTGTCAAAATTTGTTGTTCTTCGGCACTGAGCTTGCGTTGTCTGAGCAGGTCCGGACGCTGTGCCCGGGTCTTTTCAAGGGATTTCCGCAAACGCCAATGTTCGATCTCGGCATGATTGCCACCAAGTAAAATACCCGGAACCTGCATGCCACGATAGGTTTCCGGTCGGGTATAGTGAGGATGATCCAAACGCCCCGCACTGAAGGAATCCTGCCGGACTGATTCCGCACTGCCAAGGACCCCCGGCAACAGGCGAAATACAGTTTCCATCAACACCATCGCCGCCAACTCGCCGCCCGCCAGAATGTAATCACCGATCGAGATTTCCCGATCCACTTGCGATTCCAGTATGCGTTCATCGACTCCCTCATAACGACCGCACAAGAGCATGATGGCCGGCAACTGCGCCAGCTCTTCCACCCGTGCTTGATTCAGTCTCTGCCCCTGGGGAGAAAGATAAACCAACGGTCCATGATTGCCCTGTCGTACCGAATCAATACAGCGGCCCAAGGGTTCAGGGCCTAGCACCATGCCGGGGCCGCCACCATAGGGCCGGTCGTCCACGGATCGATACCTGTCGAGCGCAAAGTCACGCGGATTATAACATGACAGGATCGCTGCTTCGCGCTCCAACGCAATCCGGCTAATACCGTTTTTCCGCACCACATCGAACATGTCCGGAAACAGCGTAATGACATCGATTTGCATCCACACACCTCGGCCCGCCACATGCCGGATAGCTCAGTAATCCGAATCCCAGTCGACCACCAGTCGCCCCAGGCCAAGGTCCACCGATTCGATCACCCGGGGCGTCCAGGGGATCAGGTATTCTGCAGTCGTCATCCCCTTCTCTCTGGATTGTACCACCAGCACATCATTGGCACCGGTTTCGACCAGATGGTCCACAACTCCCAGCCATTCACCCGCAAAATTGAACACCTGCAGACCCAGCAGTTGAGACCAGTAGTACTCCCCTTCGGGAAGAAGGGACAACTCCTGGGAAGAAACACAAACCTGCATCCCGACCAGAGCCTCCGCATCCGTTCGGTCATGAACCCCATCAAGCAAGACAGCGAGGCCTTTGCTCTGCCACCGATACGCCGCCAGACGCCGTGGTCGGGATCCTTCGACCGTCCGACAAGAACCGGTGGTCAGGATCCAACTGGAATACTCGACGATCTCTTCAGCCGGACGGGTAAAGGACCGAGCCCACACCCAACCCTGAATCCCGTAAGGGGCGACAATTTGCCCCATCACGATCAATTCCGCATCGGTATTCGCCATGTTATGGAGAAGACAGAATATGATGAAATCCCGCCCGCCAATCCCACCGCTGAATCCGCCAGGTTGTGCGCCATACCCGAATAGAGGGTGGACACACCAAAAATCTTCTGCTTCAGGATGATGCCGGAGTGGCCGCGGCAGACTTCGCCATTTTGTAGAGCTGGCTGACCCGCTCACTGGGTTGTGCTCCCCGGGCGACCCAGTGATCCACGCGTTCTGTATCCAGGTTCAACGCTTGCTCGCCCCCGGTTGCAATGGGATTGAAAAAGCCAACCCGCTCAATAAACTGTCCCCCAGTAGCCCGGCGCTGGTCCGCAACCACAATGGAATAAAAAGGACGTTTTTTCGAGCCGCCACGCGCCAGTCGAATCTTTACCATGAGAGTCTGTCAGTGATGTATTTCTTGGGTAGAAAAACCAAGCCAAGCATTCTATCATAAAATCAACCGTCTATCGCCATGTGATTTGCCGATTTTTGGGAATTATCAAGTAGAGTTTGCAAAGTCAGATCGAATGGTTCGCAGCGGCGCTTGCATCTCTCCATGCTGAGCTTGCGTTTTCCGACCAGCTCGACCAATTGTGCAAATCATAGTATAATCATTGCTGTCTTGTTACGATTCCACTCTCTAACTCTTATCTGAGGCAACCACAATGAGGAACGATTCTACGATTCTACTCCCCCCCCCCCCCCCCTCGCTAAACTAGCTCTCTTTCTATTGTTGGCGGTGCTGGCTGGGCCCAGTGCGGCGCAGCTGGTCATTCCAGCCACCGCTGGAGGGGATGCCTGCACACAGAGCGGACTGACAACAAAACAAGAGAGCCTGATTCTGAATACAGGGAGTATCACGGATAACCAGGTGATTGTCCGCACCGCCGGAATGACGGCAGCATCTCTTGCGAAGGGGGCGGGATACGATCTCCATCTGGAAATACTTGAAAATAAAGGTACCGGGCAAAGAATAAGCAAGTCTGTAAAGCTCGGAAGAATTGCAGACTCAACCAGTTCTATAGATGAAAGTACCGAGAGTTTTAACGATCTCAAAAAGAATACGCGCTATGTTGCCGTTATTCATAACGGCCTCCTCGAGAGTACTGCCCTACTCGAAAGTCAGGTTATCTCAAGGCGCTGCTTCAAGACGTCGGGGACTTTCACGAATGCGGAGCAGAATTTGAAGCCGGACGGGACCGCCGATATAAGTCAAGGAGGTCCCGGCTTCGGATGCTTTGCCATTGCCCGGACGTGGCAAGA
This sequence comes from Candidatus Poriferihabitaceae bacterium, assembly GCA_965221795.1. Taxonomy (GTDB): domain Bacteria; phylum Pseudomonadota; class Gammaproteobacteria; order Arenicellales; family Poriferihabitantaceae; genus VYFG01. Next base: position 3,018,304 of record OZ244914.1, on the reverse strand, counting down.
CCGGCAGGAATGTCTGTGCTGGGGCACGCGGGGCGGCAACCAGTTCATCACCAACACCATCTCAAGGGAAGGTCTTGGATGCGGCGACAGCAGTTAACCCCACCCGGGGACCCGCTCACCCGAGACTGCCCGCAAGCCATGACTCGGCAAGCGACAGCGACCCGCCGTCGCACGCTTCGCGGATGCGGTGAAGCACATGTCAAGAGGGTTGCTGATTTCGCAAACTCCCCCTGATAATTCCCCGGTTTTTTGGCCTTCGAAACCCATTTCAGCCGCCCATTGCAGACATGTAACCGCTACAATATCAGCCTGCGCTACAACCACTCGAGCACGTGCGACCTCCTTACATCCTTTGGCTTGCCTGGCCTCTGTTGCTGGCTCTCTCGGCCTGCGAAACCATTCCAGTTGTCGAAACCGAAGAGACGCCCACAGCCGACACGGAGGATGCGCCATCCGTTGCGGAAAATCCGGATATCACCCAAGCCCGGGCGGCGCTTGTAGCCGCCCGGTCGATCCATGCGGAATGGCTCGTCCATGAACCTCGTATTTCTGAATTCCCGGTCAGCCTCAGCGATATCCTGCGCTTTGCCGAGAAAATGCAGGAAGACGGCCGTGCCAACCTGGCTTCTGAACTGGCACGAAAGGTAACACGGATGTCGAACTTGGGCATCGAACAAATTACATCACAGCCAAACGTGGCTCCATACTACCCCCAATAGCCATGCCAGAGCCATCGGTTTATTCGGTCGGTTCACTGGTGGCGGAACTGCGGTCTCTGCTTGAAGCCGGGTATCGGAGTATTTGGGTCGAGGGAGAGGTCTCCAGCCTGTCCGCGCCGGCTTCCGGACATCTGTACTTTTCGCTCAAGGAAGGGCAGGCCCTGATCCGATGTGCGTTTTTCCGTAATCGACGGCAGGGAGCCACGATCCCGAAAGATGGCATGCAGGTACTGGCCCGAGGACAAATCTCCGTTTATCCCAGCCGAGGTGATTTGCAACTGATCGTGCATCATCTCGAACTGTCTGGAGAGGGTGCCTTGCGCCGACAGTTCGAGTTGCTCAAACAAAAACTGAAAGCCGAAGGCCTGTTCGATGCGAAAAAAAAGCCCCTGCCCGTCTACCCCCAAACCATCGGCATCGTCACTTCCGAAAGTGGTGCGGCCTGGCGCGACATTCTGGTGACCCTGCAACGGCGGTTCCCCCCAGCTCGCCTGATTCTGTACCCCGTCACAGTACAAGGGGATGCAGCCCCTGCAGAAATTGTCGCCATGCTCGACCAAGCATCCGCTACCCCAAACCTGGATGTCCTCATTCTGGCACGTGGCGGCGGCTCACTGGAAGACCTGCAGGCATTCAACGAAGAACGGGTTGCCCGAGCAATCCATCGTTGCCCCATCCCATTGGTCAGTGGAGTGGGCCATGAGACCGATTTCACTATCGCCGACCTGGTTGCGGACCACCGTGCCGCCACCCCGACGGCAGCGGCCGAAATGGTCACTCCCTTGGCCTCGATGATCCGACAACAAGTGGCGCAGCAGAGCGCGCGACTGATGGCCATCATGGCCCGTCACTTGGGAGATCTTGGGCAACAGGTGGATCATTTGACGGCTCGGCTGGTTCATCCCTCAGAGCGGCTGCGAAGGCACCGCCTGGAACTGGAAACGCTCCATCAACGATCCCTGCACCATACCCATCTCACACTTGCCAGTCTGCGGCAGCAGGTGAACCACCAACGAAACCTGGTCCAACGTCATAATCCAGTCAACCGGCTCCGGTTGCTGCAGGAGCGCTACCAGACCCTGAATCAGCACCTGCACCAGGCAACGAACCATCACCTTGCCGATATCCAATATCGCCTGAACACCCTGGCTCAGGCATTGGATCTGCTGGGCCCCAACCAGACCTTGACCAGGGGTTATGCCATCCTGCGCAATTCGCAAACACATGTCGTCAGTTCGGTCTCCCGGGTTCAGCCGGGAGAGCAACTGTCGGCACTCCTGTCAGACGGCTCCCTGTCGCTGAAGGTCCATGAAAAGTGACCCTCGGTATCTGTTCGCCCACATCAAGACATTCCGCTTCGTATCCTACTCGGTTGTCTCGTGGTTTTTGGTCATCTGCTTGGCAGGGCTGGCACCCCTTGCTGTCCAGGCCGATCTCCCCCGACACAATCCGGTTCCAGGCGGCATTGCCGTGATTCCGCTGAAGGTCCCCTTTACAGAAAAACCCGAAGTTCGGTTCGGAGAGCACAAGGTTTATGTGAACCGCAGCGCGGCTGGATGGAGTGCCTTCGTGGGGCTGTCCTGCGACATCCTGCCGGGAAAATACATCGTCTTGATCACTGGAGCGGAACAGACCGATGCGATTGCCGAGTTGGTGGTCCACCCCTACCCGCCGCCACTGTCAGCCCCCGGCTCCCCAGACTCGGCTCACCACCATCCGCACCGGAGTTTCGTGGTCACACCGCCAGATGGCTTTCCCGAGGAATTACTGATCAACCGAAACATGTCCCGCAAGTGGGAGGTTTCTGCAGACCTGCTGGACGGCTTGGAGCCGGATCTGGATTTCCACGCGCCGGCAGAAGCCACCCTGTCAGTGGATTATGGCCTTTTACTACTGGACGGGAAACCGTTTTGCCATGACTATCTGAGCTTTTTGCTGCCAGCCGGCAAACGAGTCTATGCCCCGGCAGGAGGTATTGTCACTGGCATCCACTCCCATTCGTCCAAATACACGGTACAGATCGCCCATGCCGATGTGATCACCTCGACCTTGGGGAATCTGTCAACGGTGCAGGTTACGGTAGGAGGGGTCGTTAAACGAGGCCAGGTCGTCGGGAATGTAGCGGCAGTTCAGGGGCACTCTACCGGACGTCTTGACTGGGCAGTTTCCCTGAACGGATCCCGTATCGATCCATTACATTTTCTATCGGTGCCGTGACGCGGTACGAGCAGACCGGGATGGATTCTGACGCTTGAGGAAGGGATTGTCTGCATTGCGAGCAATCACTCGGATGCGGGTCCCGCGCAAACGGTATGTCCGGCAGAAATAGCGCCCGAGATAACGAAGATAGGAAACCGGCAGGGACTCGGCCTGATTGCCATGAACGACCACCACAGGAGGGTTTTTCCCCGCCTGATGGGCAAACTTGAGTTTGATCGGTCGATTCCGATGCAGGGGCGGCGGGGTCTGGGTAGTGGCCGCTTCCAGCGTACGATTGAGTGATGCGGTGCCGAACTCGATCTGCGCCGATTGGAGTGCACGCACTACGGCTGGCATGATCTCGGCCAGATTGGAGCCATGCAAGGCAGAGATAAAGACCCGTTCCGGATCCGGCAAAAATGGAAGCTTCCGTGACAGTTCTTCTCGAATATGCCGTCGTTGAAGACTCGAAAGGCCATCCCATTTGTTCACCACCAACACCAAGGACCGCCCCAAATCCTGGGTCATGCCTGCAATGGTGGCATCCTGGGCACCAATCTCACGGCGGGCATCCACTACCATCACCACCACCTCCGCATCTTCAATGGATTGCAGTGTCTTGATTACGGAAAACTTTTCCAGCACTCCTTCGACCCGAGCCCGGCGTCGAATGCCAGCAGTATCGACCAGCACATGCGCTGTGCCTTCATAGTCAAACGGAATCTGAACGCTGTCCCGAGTGGTCCCGGGGACAGGACTGGTCATCACCCGATCGGCTCCGACTATTCGGTTGGCCAGAGTGGATTTGCCCACATTCGGGCGACCGACAAGGGCAATCCGGGGCGCTTGGCTGATCGATTGCGGCTCTACCTTGGAAAAATCGGAGAGCGCGAGGCGGACCAATTCCTGGATGCCAGACCCTCGTAACGCCGAAATGGCGACTGGTGAGCCCAGTGCCAGTTCCTGAAATTCGGCCACTACCAAGGGGGGAGATTCCCCTTCTGCCTTGTTGACCGCAACCACAATCTGTCGCTCAGACTGGCGCAAGCGTTGTGCGATTTCACGATCATATGACACCAGGCCTTCGGTACGGTCGACCAGGAAGACGACTACCTGCGCTTCCTCAATTACCTGTTCGACCTGTCGTTGGATCTGTTCTCCGAATGGGTCCTCGTCGCCATGAAGTCCACCGGTATCAACGACCAGAAACGGCTTTTCACCGACTTGCCCCTTCCCGTAGAGGCGATCCCGGGTCACTCCGGGCCGATTGTCGACAATCGCATCCCGGCTTTGGGTGAGCCGGTTAAAGAGAGTTGACTTGCCGACATTGGGCCTCCCAACCAAGGCAATGACAGGCAAAATCGCCATGAAAGATCAGCCGGTATGGAAAACAGCTCTCTGTCTAACCAAAACCAGCCATCCTCTTCAGAACTCGTCAACCGCCATGGCCAATACCCTTCCGTTGGCAGACACTGCGATCACACTCCCCCCTTGTCGGACCAGACTGGTGATGGCACTGCGGTCGGCTTTCAGGGACTGAAGGAGAGTCCCATCCATCCGGTCGAGCAGATGCAGAACCCCATCGGCATCCCCGACGATCACCCGGCTACCAACGGTCACGGGGTTTGTCATCCCCCGTCCACGGAACGCTCGCTGCTCCCAGAGTACTTCTCCATTTTCCGCATCAAGCACCAGTATGTCGCCCAAAGAGCCGGTGACCAACAACTGTCCAGCATCTACCTCCATAGGTAAACGGGTGGAAAAGGGATAGCGCCATAGTACTGCGGCATTCTGGCTGTTCAGTGCGACCACATCTCCCTGATAAGTCGCCGCATACAGGGTCGTACCCGACAGGACCGGCGGTGTGTCAATATCCGAAAGTTGCTCCAGTTCGCTGGTGCCACGCACAAACGACAAATCTGCCTCCCAATAATCCCGGCCATTGACTACGGCATTGGCCAGGATGCGTCCGTTGGACAGGCCGGTCACTACTGTATCCCCGGCGATCAGCGGCATGGAATCTCCATGCAGACCCAGCCCGGATACGGTACGTTGCACCTCCCAAACCAGACTCCCGTCGACACTGTCGAAGCCCATGATCCGGCCATCCGCAGTACGCACAACGACTCGCGCTGACCCGGCGACCGGCACCGCAGAAATCTGTCGACCAGTCTGCTGCTCCCATCGGAGTGTACCGTCCATCCCGGAAAGGGCGACCAGCGTGCCGTCTTCCAAACCTACCAGAACCAGGCCCTCTCCCCATCCGACCGCAGCATAAACAGGCCGTTTCAGGTTGTTTTGCCACAGCGTGTCTCCAGACTGCAGATCCAGTTTGCGGATGCCTCCCGCCTGATTCGCCACATAGATCGCCCCGGAGTCCAGAGCAGGGCGCAGCAAGGCATAACCATCCTCTCCAGCGTGCCCTACCGTAGTCTGCCAGAGGATAGACATCTCCCTAACCCCTGCAGACTCCGGCAACTCAGTCCTTGGAATCGGCTCGTTGTAGACCCCCCATACCGCTTCTTTCTCTTTGCCACTGCAACCCGACAGCAGAAAAATGGAGGCCCAGAGGATATACCACAAGAATCTATGCTGTATCTTCATAACGTACCCAAATTATCCAGCTTGAGCTGTACCAGCAAGGCGGAAGAGGAACCGCCTTCGAGGAGAGCAAGGCTCGACTCCCATGCTTTCCGGGCCTCGTCCTCATGACCCAACCCGACTTGTGCATCGCCGACCAGTTCCTGATAACGAGCTGCGAATGGGCCCTCTTCTATCGCGCTCCCACCCTCGGCCAGAATAGCCAGCGCTTCTTCAGGACTGCCGCTCGCCAACGCGACCTGAGCCAGCCGCAGACGGGCAATATGGACCAGCACATCATCGCGGGCATTTTCAACTGCCCACTTCAGATACCGTCCTGCCTCCACAAAATCGGCCTTATCCATGGATTTCTTTGCCATGACCAGTGCTCCATTAACGGCATAGGGCGAATCTGGATAATCCTGGAAGAGGTCTTCTACAATGGAAGCCGCCGTCGTCAACTCGATCCCGTCACGGCTGATGTTTTGATACAACGTGGAAGCACTTTCCCCTTCAGATTTCTGCCAATAGTGCCAACCATTCCAGCCTCCTATTCCCAGAATACCCAGCAACACCCCGGCCACAATAGGGCGGCCGTGGTCTTGCCAGAAGACGCGGGCACGCGCCAGGTCCTCGTCTTCAGTCAGGCGTAGATCAGGTTCTTTTGCCATAATCGGATACGATAGTTGCGTACAGAATCAATCAAAACAGCAGTGCGACACGATGGGACGATGCCGGATGGTCAATGGGATGCTGAGCATCATGCCAAGCCCAGCAATCTGTGCAGGAATGCCGGGAGATTGTCCCTTGGGATTCGCCTTTGCCCTAGGTCGGATCGCAAATCCTTCAATTGTACACTGTCATCGCGCATTTCATCTTCGCCCACCACGATGACGAACCGAGCTCCACTGGAATTCGCCCGCTTGATTCCATTCGACAGTTTGCCGCCACCGCAATGTTCGATCACTCCGAAGCGGGCATTTCGCAAGGTTTCGCAAATCTCGACGGCAATCTGTTGATCGACCATGGAAATCACATAGACATCCGGCCATCGTCGATGATCCGGAAGATTCTGTATGACCATCAACTCGACCAGACGTTCCAACCCCAAGGCGAAGCCGACCCCTGGGGTACTGCGGCCTCCGCGCGACTCCACCAGCCCATCATAACGCCCCCCGGCGCAGACAGCAGACTGCGCACCGAGTGCCTGCGTGACCCACTCAAAAACTGTCCCGGTATAGTAATCAATTCCTCGTACCAAGCGGTGATTCAGAACCGGTTGGACTCCAGAATTTACCAGAGAGTCGGCCAGATTGTCGAAGTGCTGCCGCTCTTCTGACGCCAAACACTCCATGACGGAAGGAGCCTGTTCCACTATCTCACGAGTTCGAGGTACTTTACTGTCCAGAATTCGCAAAGGATTCCGTTCGAGTCGGCGTCGGCTGTCTTCGTCCAGGTCGTCGACATGGTCCATAAAGTAATCCCGGAGTTGGTTTCGATAACGACCCCGGGTCTCGACCGATCCCAGGGAATTGAGTTCCAGGGTCAGGCCGGTCAGGCCCAGTTCTTGCCAGATATGTGCCGCCAACCGAATAACCTCCGCATCCACATCCGGGCCTCTCCACCCGAACGCCTCGATGCCAAACTGGTAGAATTGCCGATAACGTCCTTTTTGTGGTCGTTCGCGGCGGAACATCGGTCCCATGTACCAAAGGCGCTGCTGGCGATTGTGGAAAAGGCCATGCTGGATACCGGCCCGCACAGTGCTGGCAGTGGCTTCCGGGCGCAACGCCAAACTCACCTCCCCGGCATCTTCGAAAACATACATTTCCTTTTCGACAATATCCGTCTGAGCCCCGATCGACTGACGGAACAATTCGGTCTTTTCCAGTACTGGCGTTCGGATCTCTTCATACCCATAGCGCCAGGCTACTTCACGCAGCACTGATTCGACCCGATGCCAGCAATTGATCTGCCCCGGCAGGAGATCGTTCATCCCCCTGACAGACTGGATCTTCGGATTCATCGAGAGAGTAGGCCGGACCCAAACGCAGGCTGCATTGACACCGTTATTCTCCCACTTCGAAACGGGCAAACAGCCCGCTTTCGTGTGCTTCGAAAGGCACTTCCTGGCCTTGATACTGAACCACTACTCCATCCACGCTGCCAAGAAAAACGGAGTAGGGAGGAGTCCCGTTGAGTTCAATGTCTTCTCCTCGATTCACCGTCCGGTACAGAAGACGCTCGCCGGTGCTGTCACGGACATCAATCCAGGTTTCTCCCTCGACCACAAAGACAATCCGATGGTCCACACTTTCCGGTTTCGGATCCGGGGGTATCTCGGGAGACTCGGGCTCCGCTGTGGTAACGGCTGCCGGACCCGCCGGGGTCGTGGGGGAATCTGGGCTGGTGGCCGAGGCCGATTCAGATTCCGCTGAATCATTGGAGGGCGGTGCGGGCGATGATGCCGCAATGTCTGCTGCAGAATCCTCCGGTTGCCCGGTAGCCTCATCCTCGGCCTGTAAAAATATCAGTCCTTGTGAAATCGGGGCTTCGAATACCAACACCTCATACCCTCTGGTATCGATTTCAGCCACTGCCTGGTTTTCGGAAAAATTGGGTTCAGGCACCCCTTCAATGACAGAAACAGGTACATCGGTCAATGCAGGGCTATCTTCCTTCTCCGATGAAATCGTATCCACCCTGTCGTCCGCACCTCGCTGTATCAATTCGGGCACATTCCAGCCGGTATTTTGCCAATACCACCATATGCCACCCACAAAGACCAGCAACAGAACAAAGACCATCAGCCCGCGATTGCGTGGACGTTGCTCCGAACCCTCGGTCTCATCGGAATCCGGGGATTGCGGCTGCAGTGGATCCTTGTCCGGATTCAGGTTCGACCGGTGAACCTGAATCGATTCATCAATGGAGATCCGGAACAAATTGGCATAGCTACGCCAATATCCCATAACATAGGTTTTTCCCGGCAAACTGTCGTAATCATCTTCTTCAATCGCTCGGATCTGTCTTTCCGACAAATTCAATTCGCGGGCCACTTCCTGCTGAGTCCAACCATATTCCTTGCGCTGGCTGGCCAGTAATGTGCCCGGGGAAGGGATCCCCATGGATAGATCTCTCATAAAGGGATTTGCGGAATCTTCCATGGCCGGATACTCAACTCATTACGGAGACCTGGTCCAGTCGGGAGACGTTGCGTATACGCTGTGAACGTCGGGTCCGGTCAGCAAAATCACCCGCGAGTTGACCGCAAGCCGCATCAATGTCATGGCCCCGGGTTTTGCGAGTGACTGTAAAGATCCCCCGTTTCAACAAATCATCCCGGAATTGCTCGATCACTTCTGGAGGGCTCCGACGATAGGAGACACCGGGAAACGAGTTGAATGGGATCAAATTTACCTTGGCCGGGATCTCATGAAGCAGTTTCGCCAGTTTTCGTGCATGGCTCAGGGAATCATTGATACCCTCCAGCATGACATATTCGAACGTGATTCGCTGTCTCCCGGCCCCGTCGACATAACGGCGACAGGCATCCAGCAATTCCCGGATCGGATACTTGCGGTTCAAGGGTACCAAGCGGCTGCGCAGGTCATCCTGTGGAGCATGTAGAGAAATGGCCAGGCTGACCGGGCAGGTCTCCCGTAACCGTTCAATTCCAGGCACCATCCCCGCCGTACTCAGGGTGACCCGTCGTCTTGAAAGGCCGAAACTGAAATCGTCCATCATCAGGTTCATGGCTGCTACGACATTGTCAAAATTGGCCAATGGCTCTCCCATCCCCATCAGTACTACGTTGGTCACCGGGCGACGACGGTCCCATGCAAGCCCCGATTCCTGTCCCTCATGGCGATGCCCCATCGCCAGCAGGCGTTGATTGGCAATCCAGACCTGTCCAATGATCTCATCCACCGTCAGATTGCGACTGAACCCCTGATGGGCTGTGGCGCAAAAACAGCAATTGAGACTACAGCCCACCTGAGAAGACACACACAACGTACCACGGCCCTTTTCCGGGATAAACACGGTCTCAATGCAATTGCCGTCATGGAGCCGAAGCAGCCATTTGCATGTGCCGTCCGAAGACCGCTTCTGGTCTGCAACGGCTGGCATCTGAAAACAGGCTTGCTGGGACAGTCGACGCCGCAATCCCTGGCCAAGATCGGTCATCTCCTCGGGTTCAATGACCATCCGCTGATAGACCCACTGCATCAGTTGACGACCACGGAACGATTTTTCCCCCAGCCCGACAAAGTAATGTTCCAGACCCCTGCGATCCAGCGAAAGAAGATTGGTCACTGCCTGCATAGCCAATTCGTCGTGAAGCCTTGCCCTAACGGGTGCGCGGGCAAATGCCCGCATCGTCGAAAAAAAAGGCGATTTCCTGTGCCGCCGTATCCGGCCCATCACTGCCATGGACCGCATTCTCCTCTACGCTTTCCGCAAAATCGGCCCGAATGGTTCCCGGAGCAGCTTCTGCCGGATTGGTGGCTCCCATAATCTCCCGGTTCCGCTGAATCGCATCGTCCCCCTCCAGCACCTGCACCATCACCGGCCCGGACGTCATGAAATTCACCAGATCCTGATAGAAGGGGCGTTCCTTGTGGACCGCATAGAATTGCTCTGCCTGCTGCCGTGTCAGGTGCACCATCCGTGCCGCCACAATACGCAACCCCGCCTCTTCGAATCGCTGATACAGTTTGCCGATCAAATCTTTGGCTACGGCATCCGGCTTGATAATGGAAAAGGTGCGTTGAATCGTCATGCATTCCTCCAGAATGTCATCAATGGAAAAAATACCGCTCCCTTGCTCCGGTAGCGATAAGCAACAGGAACACCGGTATGAATACGCTATTGTACCCTTTCGTCCGCAGGCCGGGCAATGAGGGCATCGCCCCCCCAACCGACGACCTCTACCTCCTGCCAACACCTGGAATGGGTCAAACTCACTGGCAGACGAACACTGAAATAGTTATCGGCGCGGCCAATGATGGCTGTGCTTGACGGCTTCCCGCGATGTTCCACCAGTACCGGCAGTGCGCTCCCAACCAACCGCTTGCCCACACGCTCCCGGATATCCCAGCCAAGTTCCCGCACCCTTCGGGCACGGGACTTTTTTTCTGTCGCAGATACCGGACGAGGCATCCTCGCGGCCGGGGTTCCTGGACGCCTGGAATAGGAAAAGACATGGGGAAAGGCGATCTCCAGTTGATCCACCAGATCCAGCGTTTCCTGAAAGTGGATTTCTTCCTCAGTCGGAAACCCCACCAGAATATCCGCACTCAATACCACCGCCGGCAAAGCCTGACGGAGGGCCTGCATCCGTTCCAGCAACATTTCCCGGGTCGCACGTCGCCGCATTCGCTTCAGAATCAGTGTATTGCCACTTTGCAGGGATAAGTGAAGGTGTGGACAGAGGCGGTCCCGGTGAACGGACATCAACCGAATCAGTCGATCACTGACATGGGCCGGATCAATGGAGCTCAGTCGAATCCGGAAATCATGGGGAATTGCCAGCAACTGTTCGATCAGGTCTTCAAGGCCCAAGGCTTCTTCGCTATCTTCACCGTACGATCCGATATCGACTCCACACAGAACAACTTCGCGATATCCATTCCATACCAGCCTTTCCACCTGACGTTGGATCATGGTCGCCGAAAAAGAACGATTGCCGCCTCGGGCCATGTGGATGATGCAGAACGTACAACCTCGGTCACAGCCTTGCTGTATCTGGACAAACGCGCGGGTTCTCCCTTCGAATCCCGTGACCAACTGATCCGGCAAACGGGTCTCCGAGTCGACATCTTCCATGATCAGGGGGGGCAATTCTCCACGAATCATGGGTCCGAGCAAGGATGGGATGTCCAGTTTGCGGGCATTGCCCACCACCAGGTCCACGCCGGGAATCCGTGCGCAGGCTTCCGGGTCTGTCTGCGCATAGCACCCGGTGACCACCACCCAGGCATGCGGATTTTCCCGAATCATTCGACGCACCTGTTGCCGCGCCTGTCGGTCGGCTTCCGCAGTCACCGTGCAGGTATTCAGAATGCGGATATCGACTGGTCCGGAATGGTGGGAATCAGCAAAACCAGCACTCGCCAGTTTTTCCCGAATCAGTGCTGATTCAAACACATTAACCTTGCACCCCATGGTAGATACCGAAACCTCGGGGGTGCCATGCCGGTTTTCCAGGCGAGGGGATGGAACGGTTACCGAGGACATGGAGAAACCCTGGCATCGTAGCGGTTCCGCACCACGATTCGGCTATCCAAGACAAGCGTCTCGTCCAATCCAGCGGAGCCATCTCGCTGCGGTTTGGTTTGGACTGTCACTGCATTTCGCTCCTTGCATCTCATCGCCCACTCGCTGCCGATGGCAATAGAATTCGTCGACCGGCCCAGCCACTACCCCCCAGTCACCGGTACGGACCTGGACGCCAGTCCTCCGGCAAGTATGCAAAATACCCACGCCATGATGACCAATCAATGAGTACGGGAGCGAGCCGTTTCAGTTTACGGTAAAACTTTCGCCACAACCACACTGCTCCGTGACATTGGGGTTGCGAAAATGGAACACCGCCGAGAGACCATCTTCCACATAATCAATCTGGGTGCCGGAAAGGAAAGGCAGGTCGTCGGTACTGACAAAGATCTTGATGCCGAGACTTTCGAACATTTGTTCTGCATCATCGGCCTCACGGGCATAATCCAGCACATAGGCGAGACCGGAACAGCCAGCATTCTTGACGGCCAGCTTGATGCCAATATAGCCCTCACGGTCTTCCAAGTGTTTTCGGACCCGTACTGCCGCAGACTCTGATAGCGTAATGGACATATTCCTGGAAATGATCGGTTGCAAGTTACGCCGGCATTCGACCCCAACGGAAGCTCTGGCACAGGATTGTACCACGACCTACCGATGCCGTGAAGAGGTAAGGATTCTCCAGCCTATTTCAAGGTATCGGGACCAGGGTCTGACCCACATTTCTTCTGGAAGGATTGGCGCGAACTCCCCCGCCTCCAACGTTTGCAAGATCCGACTCAGGCGGGGTCCGTTACGGATGCATCGCCTGAACGCCGCAACAATGCCCCGACGGTGTGGATGCAATCCGATACAATATACTTCACCAGTTCCCAAATCTGTATGGCAACAGGATCATGAGATCTTCGAAACCCATCCGATCTGTCATTTTTGATGTCGATGGACTCTTACTGGATACCGAACCCATTTACACGGAAGCGACCCAAGCCATTGCCTCCCGGTTCGGCAAGACCTTTGATTGGTCCATCAAAGCGAATATGATCGGTCGGGCGGAAACCGATTCTGCTCACTATCTGGTCGAAACCCTCCAACTGCCACTGACGGCGCAAGAATACCTTACGGAACGAAATGGCCTGCTGCGAGAAGGCTTCGCACAATGCCATGCCCTGCCCGGAGCTGAGGCATTGGTTCGGCACCTGCATCACCACGGAATTCCCATCGCGGTCGCCACCAGTTCTTCCCGGGAACTGTTTCGGATCAAAATATCCCGACATGCCCACTGGTTTGATTTATTCCCGGTCATGGTCACCGGGGACGACCCGGAAATTGGCCAGGCAAAACCGGCACCCGACCTGTTTCTGGCTGCTGCCCAACAACTTGCCGCGAACCCGCAGACCACCTTGGTATTTGAAGATGCCCCGTCCGGACTGGCCGCCGGAATTGCCGCCAATATGCGGGTCATCGTAGTTCCAGACCCGAACATGGACATCTCGCGCTACAATGGCGCAGAAGAGATTTTGCCAAGTCTCACCTCCTTTCAGCCTGGGAAATATGGATTGCCGGCAGCCGAAACCCTTTTGACCGTGGAGTAGTGCCGACTTGCGGCTTTCGGAGTCTTTTTGCATCCGCTCCAAGTGCAATATCCTGACTGCTCCCGATCATGACAATCCCATCGCCCATCCTTACATGTGATATGATATTGCAACACTTTTTTCGGTCAGAACATATCAGTCAGGTGGCGAAACATCGATCACACAAATCCCTGTTTTCCATTTCTCCTGATCTGACAATTCAATCGATAGCATTTCAACCAACTCCTGTGGAGTTGTCGGCATCAGTTCTTCGGGCGACAGCTTGATTCTCTCGGCACCGAACCAGAATACCAGGAAGATTCCGAACTCGTCAGCCTCCGGATCCATCGTATACCTTGGAATAAGCTGACCATGTATCGAATCCCACAAATTCTCATCAGAACTCTTCTTGGTCTCATCAACGTTGATGGCATGATAATCATCGTACTTGGATAACTCTCGGGCGTGTAGCGATGAGATAGTATAAGCTCTTCATGGTGCTTGTGATGGTCAAGGTTGGTATACCAAGCGGCATTGCCCAGCCTTCCCTTGACAACACCTTCTACGACTCTATAGGCACTGCCCTCCTTTTTGTTTTCGACCAGTTCTGCCGCATAGTCTGTCGGCACGTCAAATAGTATGTCCTGGCCTTCAGGGTTGATACCAAGCCACATCTTGTTCTACTTGATCAAGGGAAATATCTCTTTGTAGCTGATAGCATTCTTATTGCCAATGATTAAAAACCGCTTTTGATAATCCGACAACTGAGTATAGAACTCCATCCTGGCCGGCACGTTTGGCTTGATGCAGGTTCTTGGTATAGGACATGGTTTTTCAAGTCGAGAATAGAGCCTATCGGCCAATGTGACAACTTGAGCAGGCTCTTTTTTGCAAACTCAACCAGATGGGGCGGTGATGGGCGGTAACCATCTCAAAATATCTATCTTGTCTCGGTTTGTTACGGCCATTAATTAATCCGTCATAAGGGATAAAGCCTTGGCCATGTCCTGTCGGCCAAGTATTCGCATGATAGAGACTCTCTGCCCTTGTATACGGTAGTAGTAGAGAGTGCGAGCGATAGACAGAACGTCGATATCCCGGTCGGATATGATCGACACTCTGATATTGCAGAGGATAGTTTGCAACCTCCTGAAACCGAAACACCAAGCCTTCATAATATTGCTCGGTTTGCACCAAACCAAAATTCTCGAATCCATAGAGAGCGATCTCGAGTAAATCCCGTTCCGCCTCCGGCACCAACTCATATTTGCCCATGCCGAGTTCTATACCTATCCTTGGCTTCTTCCCAGATTTCATCGACGGATCGCTTGCTGTAACCCTGCTGACGTACACTTTTTTCAGCCTGAATTAGAGCTCCGCGAATAGCTCTAATTTCTTCAGGTGTTTCCAGTTCCAGCATCTGACGCTCCCGAATCAATTCACGCAGGACCTCACTTTCATTCCCATAGTGACCCGTGTCGACCTAGTCCTTGATCCAGATATTCTGCTGGTGAGTCACGGAAATACTCTTTTTGACCATTGACATGATGTTTGCCTCAAGATTGCTCTACATTATTATAATGTAGCATATTCTACTCTTATTCTTGATGATTTGCGTTTATGTTTGATTTGTATCGACTTGATCTGAGGTAGATTATTGTTGAATGGTATACTGTTTCTCTTCGTAGAGTCTGACCACTAGTTTTCGCTGGTCAGAGTCGAGAGCCTTGGGTCGACCACCCATCAGACCCCGTGCTCGGGCCGCTTTCAGTCCGGGCTGGGTGCGCTCGCGGACCAGACTTCGTTCGCATTCAGCTGAGGCACTAAGGATATGGAACATCAGCTTGCCGGTACTTGAAGCGGTATCAATCGACTCATGAATCCTTTGCAGGCCGATCTTCCGGGATCCAAGATGACCCACTATTTCAATCAAATCGGGAAGTGATCGACCCAACCGGTCCAGTCTCCAAACCACTAGGGTATCGCCTTCACGGATAAATTCCAAAGCATCCGAAAGACCTTGGCGTTCAGCTTTCGCTCCGCTGATGCGGCCCTCAAAAATCCGCTCGCATCCGCTAGCGTGTTTCGAGTGAAGTTCCACAACGTAATCTGACCTTTATCTCTTAGACTGAAGCCCTCGTTCCAGTGTGATGTGCAATGTCCCCCAAGTCGCTGGCTTGCGAGGTGAAAAGAAGCTCGCGGCGCACCGCGAGACCACCGCCATGCTGGGCGCGGGCTTACCTTCGCTACCCCTTACCCTTCCTGGGTGCGGGTCGGAACGAGCCTGCCCGCGGCCTGGTGCACGAGTACTTCCCGGAACGGACGAACTCCGCCAGGCGACGGCGGTAGAGGACCGGATCAATCACCGGCCCTGAGGAGGATCACACCTCGTCAATCCGAGATTGTCGTGACCCAGGGAGCGAATTCGCTCGGCCGGAAGGTCCAGACAAGCCCTGGAGTCCGCAGGTGGACTCTATCCATATCCCACGGCGTCGAGATGGTTGCCATCAGTGGCCAAAATGAGTGCCTTGGGATGCGAATATTTTCGCCGCCACGGTCCCGCACCCAGTTCTCCCTGATCTGGCCAATCATCAATCCGGAAGATGTAAAGCGGTCTTCTGTAACCTCAAATCCTCCACGCACCAACCAGTCAACCTCGCATCCTCTGACCGGAAGGATCAAACAAGGCTTCGGTGATCAGCTTAGCGGGCCGCCGCTCGCCGAGAATCTCAACGGTCACGGCAACCTCCGGATCAATCAGTTCCACCGGCAAAAAACCCATCGCAACACTGACCCCAACGAAATGGGCATACCCGCCGGATGTCACAAATCCCACCACCCGGTCATTGACCCAAATTGATTCATCGGCCACTACATCCGCATCCAAAGCATCCACCACAAACGCACATAGCTTGCGCCCGGAGCCATGGACCCGCTCCTCATTCGCCGCCGCCTTGCCAATAAAGTCTGCCTGCTTTCGGTACTCCACAAACCGGTCCAATCCCGTTTCCATGGGGGTGTAATCCGGTCTGTACTCACGCATCCAGGCACCAAAGGACTTTTCCAGCCGCAGGCTCATCATGGCTCGCATGCCGAACGGCCTCAATCCCAAGTCCGCTCCCGCCGAAATCAATTCCTGATAGAGCGCTACCTGTTGTGCGGCGTGCACATAGATCTCATAGCCAAGATCCCCTGTATAAGAAATACGCTGTACAATGGCATCACAGGCCCCAATCGGCATGCGACGCACCGCAAGAAAGGGAAAGGCTTCGTTCGTTACATCCGCCCTTGCAACACGTGACAGCAGCTCTCTCGCATGCGGCCCGGCAATCTGGAACCCAACCCGCAGCAGAGAAAGATTCGACAGGCGGACACCGGATCCCGGGAGGTGCTGTTGAAACCAGCGCAGATGGTAGTTCTGGGCATTGTAGGCGGCGGTCAACTGGAACCGGTCCGCTTCCAACCGGGAAATCGTAAAATCCCCTACCAGCTTGCCCTTGGGATTCAACATGGGCGTCAGTCGGATTTGTTGCTCACGGGGGATCCGGCCAGCCATCATGTGATCCAACCAGTCGGCTGCTGCGGGGCCAGATACCTCGAATTTGCTGAAATTATGGATTTCATTGATTCCGACCGCCGTCCTCACGGCATGGCATTCTTCCGCTACAGTATCGAATGCATTGGATCGCCGGAAACTGGGAATCTCCCAAGGCTCCTCCCCGACCTTGGCAAAATAGTTCACATGCTCGAGACCGTAACCGGAGCCGAAGACCGCATTCTGCTGTTGCCAGATCCCATACATCGAGGTGGTATGAAACGGTCTCGCCACCGGGAGCTCTTCATTCGGATAGGCAATGGAAAATCTCCGCTGGTAGTTTTCCTGCACTTTCATTCGTGTGTATCCCGGCGTCGGAAAATGTCCGAAACGGGCCACATCCATGGCAAATACATCCCGGGAAGGCTCTCCTTCTACCATCCACTCCGCCAGCATCCAGCCGACCCCTCCTCCCTGGCTGAATCCAGCCATCACGCCACAAGCAGACCAGAAATTCCGCAATCCCTGCACTGGGCCTACCAGGGGATTGCCATCCGGTGCAAAGGTGAAGGGACCATTGATTACTGTCCGAATCCCCGCCTTCGCCAACACTGGATACCGTCGGCAAGCCAGCACCAGTGCATCCCCGACTCGCTCCAAATCTTCCGGCAGCAACTGACGACCGAATTCCCAGTCGGTTCCGCCGACTCCCCATGGGACACAATTCTGCTCATAGAACCCGATCACCAATCCGTCACGCTCCTGGCGAAGATAACTCTCCCCTTCCGGGTCCATCACATGCGGTAATTCCATCTCATGACGGGCCACCTCTTCAATCGTATTCGTGACCAGATACTGATGTTCCATCGGATGGAGAGGTAGATCGATCCCTGCCATAGCGCCTACTTCCCGCGCCCACAAGCCGGCGGCATTGACCACCTGCTCGGCAAACAGGTTCCCCTTTTCCGTGATGACTTCCCACCCTCCGTCGGATTGAGGCCGCAAGGCGGTCACCCGATTTCGCAACACGATTTCTGCCCCCTGATTGCGAGCGGCCGTCGCATAGGCATGAGTCGTCCCAGACGGATCCAAATGACCATCCAGCGGGTCGTACAGGCCACCGATGATACCCTCCGTATTCGTAATCGGGGACAGGGTCCGGATTTCAGTCGGCGTAATCAAGTGGGTATCCAATCCCATATGGCGGTGTTTCCCATGTTCTGCCTTGAGAAAGTCCATTCGATCCGGCGTACTGGCAAGGGTAATTCCGCCGACATGGTGGAGACCACAGCTCTGTCCGGTCCGCTGTTCCAGTTCGCGATACAACTGGATGGTGTACCCCTGCAAGGCCGCCATATGGGTATCGGCATTGAGCGTGTGGAAGCCCCCGGCCGCATGCCAGGTAGAGCCTGCTGTCAGTTCCGATCGCTCAATCAGGGTCACATCCGTCCAACCGAACCGGGTGAGGTGGTAGAGAATACTGCACCCCACCACACCACCGCCGATTACGACCACCCGAGTATATCGGTTCATCATGGGACCTCCGGTCAGAAAAGGATCTTGTCAGGCTTGCGGAGACCACAATCCATTGGCGGGCGGCGCTCTTCCCATCCCGGTCACTGGATCATTCACCGCTAACCGAAAGCCGAGGGCGAGGCCCTCGTCGCAGCGTCGGATTTCTGGTTGCCATTACCAAACCGGCTGGATCTCGGCTCGTCTTCGCTCCACGAAAGCCACCAGTTCTTCGCGCACCGATGGGGCCAGGGGAGGCGGCTGATACTCTGCCAGGATCTGTTTGTAAATCGTATTGGCCCTTTGGTCCACGGTCATTGCTCCATTGTCTCTCCAGGTTTCAAAATTGCTCCAGTCCGAAATGATGGGCTTGTAGAACGCATTCCGGTAGCGAGCCATGGTGTGGCTGGTGCCGAAATGATGTCCCCCAGCACCGACTTCGCGAATCGCATCAAGCGCCAGTTCTTCTTCCGTCACTACAATCGGCTCCAGGGTCCGATGCATCATTTGAATCATCTCAATGTCCAGAATCAGCTTTTCAAAAGATGCACATAATCCTCCTTCCAGCCAGCCGGCACCATGCTTGATCATATTGCCATGCGACATAACCGCACTCCACAGGGACATCTCGGACTCCCAGGCAGCCTGTGCATCCGGTGTATTGGCAGCATTGACATTGGAGGTGCGGTAGGGAATGCGGTAACGCCGAGCCAGTTGCCCTCCAGCCAGCACCGCACGGGCATATTCCGGCGTACCGAAAGCAGGCGACCCCGATTTCATGTCCACATTGGAAGTAAATCCGCCATACATCATCGGTGCTCCCGGTCGAACCATCTGTGAAATCGCGATCACTCCCAAAGCTTCGGCATTTTGCTGCGCCAGCGCACCGGCAAGAGTCACCGGACACATGGCACCCGCCAACGTGAAGGGAGTCACCACCACCGGCTGACCCCATTCCGCCATATCCATCAAACCTTCCAACATGGGCGCATCTACTTTAAGCGGGGAGTTGGTGTTGACGACCGTGGTAATACTCGGTTCCTCTCGAAGTTGGTTTTCACTGATCCCCCGGGCAATTCGTATCATTTCCAACCCATCCTCGACCCGCCCGTTGCCCAGGCTGTAGCAATGCCAAGCCTTGTCCGTCAGGGTGATGAATTCCAGGTTTGCATCCAGGTGTCGGGTGTGTACGGGAAGATCGACCGGCTCTACGGGATATCCCGAAAACAACTTGATCACATTGAACTGCTGGCCCAGCATGAGAAATTTCCGGAAGTCCGCCATGTTCCCGGTACGACGACCGTAATCAAGATCCGCACAGTTGGGCGGGCTGGCTACCAGGGTAAAGTGGATATGGTTCCCCCCGAACACCGCATTGTGGACCGGATTACGGGCATGGAGAGTAAACTCAGCGGGAACCTGGGCGATTTTCTCCAAGACCAGTCCCCGGTCCATCCGGACATACCCGGTCTTTCGATCAATACAAGCTCCATGATGGGCCATCAACTTCCGCGCCCTGGCATTGACAATATCCAGTCCCACCTCTTCCAGAATCCTCATGGAGCCATCGTGGATCCGTTCCAGTGCCTCTTCATCCAGCACTTCAATAGGAGGGAAGGGGTTCCGTAGCTGCCCGATAGGTAACTGCTCCCATGCAGGTGCCGGAGCGTTACGGTCTTCACGTTGTCGGCGTCGCATGGCAGAGGCCCCATTTGATAACAGCCTGCAATGTAGCAAATGCAGGTGTGATTTTGGATAGGATTTTCGGTCATTTTTCACGCTGCAATTTGAGGTATATTGTGACCCGCCTGGTGTATCCGATTCGTGTTCCTGCAGTCATCAATACCGTAATGCGTACCCCTACCCTATCGACTCGTGGACAAAATGACATTCCGACAATTGAAATGGCATACCCTGCTTCTGGTGCGCGGGGACTATCTCCTGTGGTGGGAGCTGCTAACCCTCTATCCATTGTTCCCATGGCTCAGTACGGGTTTGCCGGGCTTATGTCTTGCCTTGCGTCTCTCCTTGCAGCATGAACTGATTCATGGTCATCCATCCGGTCCGAAGTCTGTACTGGATGGCAGAACGGTGCCTGCAGCAGCGGTGGGCCGGCACACTTGAGGAACGGCTGATGTGGTTATGCCACTTGCTGGGAGTGACTGCTGTACTCTGGGTAGTGCATACGCTTTTGACGCTACCGGCATGGGCCTGATCTGATTTCGGTATGCTTCGGACATGCTCTGACCAGCCTGCGTTCGTTTTACGAATACCGCCTAGCGGACAACCTGTTGGAGCGGACCGTCATCGCTATCCTGAACTGCCCTGGTACCAACTGCCGGCCAGGCTCCGAAAGGAACCGGACCAAACGCTGGAACGGAAAGGGGGATTCTTCTTCACAGGCTATTCCCAATGGCTTCGGTACCTGTTTCGCCCCGTGGGTTCACCGGTTTATCCCTGATCTCCTTTGCTGTCGATGACTTCACTTCGGCGGTGCCTGAGTCGCCGCAAGGATTGCTCTGATTCCGTTCCATCCCGATTGATCCCTGGCAAGATTCGGTGGTCCCGCTTCGGTGGCCTCACCAGACTACCATGGGAATGGCAGATCGGGACATTACCAACCGGCATGTTGTGATCCGGATCCGAGAGGCCCCATGGACTCATCAGAAAAGCATGCCTGGACGATTGCCTGTGGCATGTATGCCTTTACGCCTTCCTTGCGCATGGCGTGGAAGAGACTTCTGGAAACGCTTCCCGTTCACCTGAAGACGATAGCGGGCGATTGCCCACCCCCTCTGGAAATCACCTTCGACGGTTCGAACCGGGTTTACCGTGCACCCACCCTGCTCCTGGCACATACCTGCGGTTATCCCTATCTCCAACGCTGGCGAAGAACACACGATCTGGTGGCGGTACCGGCTTTCGACTTGCCGGGATGTGAGGAGCAACGATACTGCAGTTGGTTTGTTTGCCACCATGAAGACACCCGCAATGCCTTGCCTACCTTCCGCCAATCGCATATAGCCCTGAACCAAGCGGATTCCCACAGTGGCATGAATACGTTGCGCTATGCGCTGAAGGACCTGAGCCATGCGGGACCGTTTTTCCGAAATGTGCGCCTCAGTGGTTCCCATTTGGAAAGTATTCGGATGGTCGCCCGGAAAGAGGTGGCTCTGGCTGCCATTGATGCGGTCAGCTTCCATCACGCCCTCTTGCTGGAACCGGACCTGCGGAAAAAGATTCGGATATTCGGTCAGTCCGAATTCGCCACTGGGCTGCCCTTCATCCATCCCAAGGGGGCATTGATCTCGGCCTCTGAACTCATCCTGGCGTTGAATCTTGCACTGTCAGATCTCCCAGACGAAGCCAGAAATACCCTACGTATCCGCGAATTCAGCCCGGTGAACAGTACCGACTATGCCCCGATACTGGAGATGGAGCAGGCTGCCATTACGGCCGGGTATCCAGACCTCCGGTAAGTGCATCCCACACGGCATGGACTCTTCCCAAGCCCGCATGCGCTTGTTGCAGCGTGGGCAGAAAGGGAAGGGACTATTCGACGAATGGTAATGGGAGAGAGCGGATCATCGTTCATCCTTAGCCAAACAGATCACCGCAATGCAGCAATGGAATGCGCTCGATATGCTCATCCCGACTTCGACGGTAAATATTCCTGCTCTTGGAAAATATTGAAATCCCCTTTTCCAGTGTGAGGTGCAACACCCTGTAAGCCGCTGGCCTGCGAGTTGAAAAGCCGCTTGCAGCGGGCCAGATGATGGCTAACCATCTCTGTTTCTCACCAACGGAGGATTGCCATGCCCGTAGGCTACCACCCCCTGACCCCTGCCGAACGATGCCCGATTCACGCCCGGTTGCATCGGGGGGTGGTCGAAACGGGAGATGGCCCGCGATCTCGGACGGGACCCCGGGACGATCTCGCGGGAGACCTCACGCCACCGCGGCCTGTGGGGCTACCGGCACCCGCAGGCCGACGGCAAGGCGACGGCCCGTCGTCAGGAGGCTTCGGCGGTGCCCTGGAAGAGGACACCGGAGCGCTGGGCGGTCGCGGAAGAACGGTTGCAGGAAGGATGGAGCCCGGAGCAGATCGCTGGCTGGGTTCGGTTGCCGGGCGAAGGGATGGCGGGCCAGGAGTGGATCTACCCGCAGGTGCGGGCGGATCGGCAGGCCGGAGGGATCCTGTACCGGTGCCGGCGACGTCGGGGCCAGAAGCCGAATGGGCGCGGCGGCCGCTCTGCCGGACGCGGTCACATTCCCGATCGGGTGGACCTTGCGGAGCGGCCGGCAGTGGTTGAGGAGCAGTGCCGGATCGGGGACTGGGAGCGGGAACCGATCATGGGAGCGAGGCACCGGGGTGCCTTGGTGTCGGCAGTGGACCGGGGCTCGAAGTTCCGGTTCCTGGAGTGGGTCGAAGGCAAGACGGCCCGCCGCAGGGCACCGAGGCGATCACCCGGTGCCTGGGGCCGGTTCGGGATCGGGTCCACACTGGTACCGCCGACCATGGCCAGGAGTTCGCGAGACACCGGGCGATCGCGCAGAAGCTCAATGCGGGCTTTTCCTTCGCTACTCCCTACCCTTCCTGGGAACGGGGCCGGAACGAGCACCCCAACGGCCGGGTGCGCCCGTACTTCCCGAAAAGAACGGACTTCCGCCAGGTGACCCCCGCGCAGGTACGGGCGGTGGCGGATCGGCTCCACCGTCGACCTCGGAAGGTCCTGGGGGTTCGCACCCCGGCGGAGGTCTTTGCCCGTGGGTTGGCTCCCCCCGGACGCGGCCCACGGTCCTCCATCGAACCCGGCACTCCGGGCCCTCTGGTGATTCACCGGAGCGGCTTCGCTCGGCCTCCAGGTCCGGAGCGCGCCCTTGCCTTGGCCGATGGCTTCGGTCAGGATCGCCGGCAGTCGAGATGGCTGCCATCGGTGGCCGAAAAGAAGCGCTCGCAGCGCGAATTTTTGGGTCGCCGCCGCGATCCCTCCCTTCGGGCTACGCCTCCAGGATACCGCTCCGCTCTCCACTGCACATGTGTGTCGACGGATGCTGGACCAGGTAACTCACGACGGGACCAGGGGAAGCATCGAGGGCTCCGGCTCCAGTCGCAGGATCAGGTTCGGATCGGGACACAGGGATAGCCAAACGTCCCGATGAGCATCACTTCCGACCCCCATGAATGTATCTTCAAACCCCAGAAGATCGGTAATGATTTCGAAGTGGACATGGGGAGGCCAGCCCCCATTGCAGGTATGATCTCCCATCTTGCCAAGAAACTGTCCCGGCATTACAGGTTGTCCCCGCTCCAGATGTGACAGGGAAGAGGGATTCAGGTGCCCATAGAGAGTATAGAACCGGACTCCGTTTTCGGCTTGATGGGAAAGGATGACGGTTCCCCCGTAGTCGAATGGTTCGGGGTGGTCCGAGATGGCATATACGCTCCCGATAAGTGGGGCAAAAACCGGTGATTCGACTGGCTGAAAGAGATCTTGCCCCAGATGAAGAGTCCGGCGATGGCCGGAAAAATCGACGAAATCGTCGCTGTCATAGAGCCGACGGGATTCGGCATATCGGCCAATCCCTACACGCGAACCATTCTCTTCCATCCGCTGAAATATCTCCCGGGTAAGGGCCTGTACATCATACGGCCGCAGACCAGACGAGAAATCGGTACTGTGGATACTCAAATCCATGACCCATATGCGGTCCGTCGCCGGGTCCGGATCCACAATCGGGAAAAAAGATTCTTGGTCCGACAACCAAGCTTGAACTGTCGCACTGATGGGCACCGCATCCAGCCCACAACGAACCCGAAAAAGATACTCCGCATAGTCCGGCGGAATGCTATACAGGATTTCCAGCATGCGCCATGCCGGTCCGGTACTGATACTCAAATAGTCATTTTCCGGGACTATTGCCTGCTGGCCAGCCGCAATACATACACTGAGACACAAACGCATTCCGATCAGGGAAAAGATCGCCCCGATCTCCTCAGGGCATAACGGAACCTGTTCGTGGTAGCCGGCGACGATATCCGCCGCCACATCCAGCGGATGGTCCTGGTCCAGAATGGCGTATGCACATGCAATCGCCAAATCGGATACCAACCACCCGTGCAGCAGGTCACCAAAATCGATCAAACCACAGACGGTAGCCCCGCCATCCGATTGGGCACGTATCAGGACATTATGATCATTCGCATCGTTGTGAATGGCTCCCTGGCGAAGGTGGTCCTGCACGGACAGCACCCGTTCCCGGTAGAGTACGGAAAAGTGGTCAATCCACCCCACCCGGGTCGTTGCTGTCATGGACTCCGGCAACCGGTAGGCATCCAGCACTTCTAGGGCACGGCACAGATCCCAGGGGAAAGGCCGTTGCAGGACTTCATCATTCAGTCCACTCAGGGCTCGGTCCACCAATGCCACACACTGACCAAGGGAGTGACACAGGTTCGATTCACGGCGTGGCAGGTCTGCCAATCGCTCCCCCCCCACCCAACGGGTCAATCGGCATAGGTGTGCAGTTCCGTCATCCGCCCGAAGGGAAATCCAGGTCAATCCCGCTCGTGTCGGAATCAGTTCTGGAAACTGCACATGTCCAATGCCCGCTACGCGAGAGAAGGCTTTCTCCTGACACTCAAGCAATGATGTCTCTTCCGCTGCGTTACAGACCTTCAGCACACCGACCGGCTCTTCCCGGAAACCGGGCATACGCACACAAAAGTTCAGGTCACGCTCCCCCGGCAGTCGGGCCAATGTGCCCTGTATACCCCACTCGGTCTCCAGTACTCGCTCCAGCTGACTTTGACGAATTTTCGGAAGAATTACCGAAGTTTCAATCGGCATGATTCAGGCAACGAGTAGGGGATCCAGTGCGCTGACGGTTTTCCCAGTCTTCTGCCAGCCCTATCGGCGCATCCGAAGGCGGCAACATCCCTTGACCGAGGATCAGGTCTGCACCACGCTCGGCGGTCATGATCGTCGGGGCATTCAGATTGCCATTGGTAATCGCCGGAAAAATCGAAGAGTCGACAACGCGCAGTCGATCGACCCCCCGAACCCGAGTTTCAGGATCTACCACTGCCATCGCATCCGTCCCCATGCGACAACTGCAGGACGGGTGGTATGCACTTTCGACATTGTGTCGAATCCAGGCATCAATTTCATTATCGGATTGCACTTCCACTCCCGGCTTGATTTCTTCACCACGAAACGGATCCATCGCCTCTTGGGCGATGATTTCCCGCGACAAGGCAAGGCTGCGCCGAAACCCTTGAATATCATCCGCATGCTGCAGATAGTTGAATTGAATGGAAGGCTTGTCGAATGGATTGGCCGACTTCGCCCGCACACAGCCCCGGCTCATGGGTTTGTTATGGCCTACATGCAGCTGGAATCCATGTCCATCAAACGCCACCTTGCCATCATAGCGCATGGCCGCAGGCAGAAAATGATACTGGATATCCGGGGCCTTGAGGCCCGGTCTTGAGCGAATAAACCCACAAGATTCAAAATGATTAGTGGCTCCCAGTCCACTGCGAAATAGCTGCCACCGGAGTCCGATCAGGAACTTGCTCATCCATCCCAAGCGGGAGTTCAGGGTAATCGGTTGACGACATCGAAACTGAAAGTAGTACTCCAGATGGTCCTGAAGATTTTCGCCCACTCCCGGCAGATCATGGAGCACCTCAATGCCGGCGGCCTGAAGCACTTTTCCAGGGCCAATTCCGGACACTTGCAACAGATGCGGAGAGCCGATGGAACCAGCACACAAGATCACTTCACGGCGCGACTTAGCGCGAATGACTCTGCTCCCGGCCTCATACTCCACACCCTTGGCGACACGGCCTTCCATTATGACCCGCCGTGTCCGTGCCTCCAGGACCACTCGCAGATTCGGTCGGGACCTCACCGGCTTGAGGTACGCATTGGCTGTCGACCAGCGCGTTCCGCCCTTGACTGTCATATGCATAGCTCCGAATCCTTCCTGGCAATGACCATTGTAATCATCGGTTGGAGGATAACCCGCCTGGACCCCGGCTTCAATGAAAGCACGGTAGAGAGGGTTTTGCATTTCGTTCCCATTACACACCGCCAGAGGGCCGCCCTGTTCACGGTATGCATCCCGACCATACTTCCAGTCGTCGGCCCGGCGGAAATAAGGCAGGCAGTGGCGGTACCCCCACCCAGTCGCGCCGGCTTCCTCCCACTCCTCAAAGTCCATCGGATGTCCCCGCACATAGACCATGCCATTGATCGAAGAGGATCCCCCCAGCACCTTGCCCCGAGGGCAATGCAGCACGCGCTGGTCAAGGCCGGCTTCGGGCTCGGTATGGAATTGCCAGGCAAATCGCTCAGTATTCATCGGGATCGACAGGGCCGTGGGCATCTGGATCAAGGGACTGCGGTCCGATCCCCCAGACTCCAGCACCAGCACTTGATGACTCAGGTCCGCACTGAGACGGTTTGCCAGCACACATCCCGCAGAACCCGCACCCACAATAATAAAGTCGTATTGATCCGTCATCGCCGAAGTGTATGAACATCCGAGGTTTGATAACGCAATCCTAACAGAATCACGACCCGAGCCATATCGATTCATGGCCTCCATGATGGTGGTCACACTCCCCGTTGGCCGGTAACTCCAGCCTGGTCTCTGAATAGCTTCCCCCACAGAGAGCGAGCGCTCGGAACCAAATCACTCCCCGAAGGTCTGAAACACCATCTTTACCATCATCATACCAATCTCCATGTACCTATCAACGACTCCCCTTGCTTTGGGCTTCTCGCGGTGGCTGTCCATCATTGCACTGGTTCTGACAGTGACGCCGTCCGCATTTGCAGCCAAAGCGGAAGTATATACTTCCGTATTCTCCAATTATGCGGCGGGAGGATACGACGTCACCAGCTATTTTACTGAAAACAAAGCCGTCAAGGGCAACAAGAAATACGGCACTACCTACAAGGATGCCCGCTGGATTTTCGCGAGCCAGGAAAATCTGGACAAGTTTCTCTCGGACCCTGAACGCTATGCACCCAAGTATGGAGGCTATTGTGCCTGGGCTGCTGCCCAAGGCTATACCGCCAAAGGAGACCCCAAGCACTGGAGTATGCATGAGGGCAAGCTCTACCTGAACTATGATGCAGAAATCAAGCGCAAATGGTTGGATGACAAGGAATACTTTATCACAGAAGCGGACGGGAAGTGGCCCGGTATATTGCAAAACTGACCGGATTTCTGCACGGTTCCGACCTTCCATAAATGCGGCCCGGATTCAGGATGGTTAACCATTCCACCTCCTAGGATGATCAGGGCCAACCGTGCATCGCAGCCGATTTCTGGTCATCTCCCTTTTCGGTCCTTGACGTGTCACACCCGGCCGATTTCCGAGTCCGATGGGGCGAACCACGGGATATCCGCGCGATCGCTGCATTCAATGTCCATATGGCCCAGGAAACGGAAAAAATGGCACTGGATCCGGTCACTGTCTCCGCTGGTGTACGCGGTCTGATCGAGCACCCGGAGCGGGGGTTCTATCTGGTGGTCGAAACCGGCCAGGCTGAGAAGCCTGCTCTGGTCGCTGCACTCATGGTCACTCGGGAATGGAGCGACTGGAGAAACGCGACATTCTGGTGGATTCAGAGTGTGTATGTGGTACCGGAATACCGACGACGCGGACTCTACCGGTCCCTGTATGACCAAGTACAGGAACTTGCAGCCCAAGAATCGGGGGTCTGTGGTTTCCGGCTATATGTCGACAAGCACAACCATACGGCGCAATCTACCTACCACGCGCTGGGGATGAGCGAAACCGGGTATCGGATCTTCGAGCAACCGGCCTTGCAAACGACCGCCTGATCCGCAGCGTTGTCGAATCACCTCCTGAAATTCGGGGACTTTTGGCATCAATATATCAGTCGCAATTTCAGCAATTTAAGTCGGATTTTGACTAATTACCAAAAAACAATTATGATAACGGTTTTGCAATGAGGAAATAACCGTGTCAAATATCCACATCCTGGAACAAGTGATTTCCACCAGTCTGGAACCCATGATGGAAAAAGCCGAGGAAGAAGGGCTTTGGTTCTACCATCTGAGTCAAACTGGTGAGGAAATCTGGTGTTCTCCCCCGTTTTTGCGCAAAAAGCAGGCAGAAGGAAAACTCGTCATTGCTCCGGAGCATTGGGAGTTGAGAAATCCGGCCGGGTATATGAGTAAGCTGGCCCGGGATTGTGAACATATGGTGGCTGAATACAATGAGATGGCCCGACGGCTCAAGATTCAGGAAACCCTGTCGCTGACCAGCCATTCCACTCATCCGGCGGACCCCAGATAGGAGAAGAATTGCAGTCGGCCCATGCTTGGGCCCCGGACGACCTCCCGATTCCATGAGATGCAAGTCGACGCTTGCAGTCCCCATGTTTCAGGCATAGATCCTACAGCCACAGCCGATACATCGGAACCGCTTCCCGGTTCGGAGCCCCCTAAAGCGGCTGCCATGTAGAGGTGGCACTAGGAATTGTTAACATAAATTGCCCAAAGTATGGTACTGGCCCTTCGTCATGATCATTGAAAATTGCGCGAAGGAACCGACTGATAGAACTTACACCCGTGCCGAGCGCATTTCGCCACTGCTGCCGAAGCAGCGGCCCAGCCTCCGCCTGTCGAATCTGCAAGTTCTCCATTCCATTAGCACACGATTTACACACATGAACTGGTGGCCGCAAAATGGGGTCTTGGACCGTATATTTGCGTATTTGCAATGGGAGCGGATGATCCGCCCCCACGCAACGATCTTGCTTCAGGACAGCAACGTAATCCACTCTCGGAGGCATCACAATGGGCATACCCCAACGACATAACCCACTGAACAGCCCGTGGACACTTTCACGGCTACCAGTAAGGCGTTTTTCGACATGCTGGGGTATTTCTTCACTATACTGACAGACACTACGCCGAACTGCTGTATGTGGTCATGCTTTCCAGTGGCAGACCGAGCGGTATCTCCTGTTCGCTCTTCTGGGACCGTGTTGAACCCGCTCACTTGGTGGGTTTGGTCTTCGGCCAACTCGAACGCAATCTACATTAGGATCCGTTTCTACAGGAGAGAACTTGATCTCCAGTTCATCAGAGTAATGCCGGCAGTGATTGCTTGTAAAAGAAAATGACCCAAGCTTTACGGCCCTCTACTGAGGCAGCTCAACGTTTTTTACTTGATATTGGGAATGCGCTAAGGGCATTCAAGATGAATGGCATGGAATTGGAAATGAATTCCGTAGCGTGGCCATTGGGATTAGATCGCACAATCCTTAAACAACTACCACTCCAAACGAGAACTCGAAATAGTCTGCTACTTTCCAAGCTTATGGAAGGGGATAGCCTTCTAACAGTTAAACAATTCTTAAGCCTTCCCAACTTCGGGAAAAAATCACTTAAAGATCTGCTTTATACAGTCGAAAACTATCTCAAAGAGTGTATTCAAAATAGAAATGGGGATTCTCGATCCAATTTTCACGAACCGGGATGCTCTCTAAATCATCCTGTTGAACCCTACGATTCCACAACTCAAGCGAAAATACTACCATCTCCATGGGAAAACGCTGTTCAACAGCTAAACCCACTACTGGCTACAGCGGCAGAATTATATGGAGCTAAATCGATTGCTGATGTGCTGAGTCCAGATGTAATGCACCTAGCAAATCAAATGGGAATCGAAAGTGCGATCAGTGCAGTCAAGATCAATGATTTGTCCAACGGGGTGCTTGGTCCTGTAACTGCCGTCTTATTCCAAATTGAGTCTATCATCGATTCGTTATCAGATACCGAGCGGACCATTTTTCATCATCGACTGATGCGTACGCCACCAGCCACGCTTGGGGAATTGGGAGTGCAAAGGGGAGTGTCGCGAGAACGAATCCGACAGGTGCAAGCCAAACTTGAACGCAAGTTTCACATCGCAGTGGGAACACCGATAAAAATGATTGCACCTGAAATCAAAAAGCAGTTTGGTCAGATCGTTGAAAAGGGAGAAGTCGAGCGATGGTTTAAGGATAATTTGCCGCCAGTTAATGACTGGCTCGCATTAAATTATTACAAGAAAATCCTACTTGCTGAAATGGGTTTCACATTGAGAGGGGGTATATACATCGACGAGTTGGCAGAAGAAGAATTCTACGACATAAAAGCTACGGCATATCGACTCGCTGATGACGTGGGGCTAGTAAATCAGACAGAGTTTTTAGCAGGATTTCCAAGCAAAGAGTGGGACCGACATATTCCATGGGTGTTTGACAGAATTGGGCTCCATAATTTACATGGTTCGCTTGGTCTAAAATGCTCTGCAAAGGCTCGTACGAAGGCAGCTTTATTGTCGATTGGGCGTCCAGCGACTCGCAGTGAAATCGGTAAGGTGTGTGACTTCAGTGAAGCTCAGGTGGGAGCTCATTTATCGAACATCCCAAGTATAGTGCGTGCCGACAAGGAGCGATGGGGATTAAGAGAGTGGATTGATGACGAGTACAGTGGAATTGCTGCAGAAATCATACAACGTATCGAAGAAGGCGGAGGAGTTACGACAGTTAAGCGATTGTTGAGAGAACTGCCAAGAAAGTTTAACATCAGTCCGAATAGCGTACGCGCATATATGCAGACAGCAAAATTTATAATCCGGGAGGGATATATAAGCATGGCAAGCACATCGTCGATCCAACTCAGACCTCTCGACGATGTAATTGATGGACGGGACAAGACCGGTGCTCCCTATTGGACTTTCCTTATAGAGGGTCGGTATTTCGATGGATACAGCGTCTCAAACGTTCCACCTGAGTTTGCAAAGGAGCTTGGGTGCGAGCCGGATGGTAGAGAGCATGTCTGCGTAGATAATCTTCCGGAACGGCCCACACTTTCAATTAGCTGGCGACTCGCTTCGACAACTGGTGCATCGTTTGGGTATATTACCGAGCCGCTCAAACAGCTTGGCCTTAAGGCAGGTGGGCGCGCCCGCGTGACAATAAAGGGGCCTTGCCTAGTTTCCCTGGATGCAGACCAAAGCAGCGCTGAGAATGCACAGAGTGGCGAAGCGGATGCGATCTTGGAACGGATGATACAACGAAGGAAGGTATTTTAATCGTGCTCAGAAATGAACCCACCTTACAACCAGGGTTATTCAAACTACCAGAGGACCCGGTAGCCACCAAGATTCTGATACCCGGATTCCGTGCTGCGAAATTCGTCCGTGGCGCATTCGGCTGGTTCACAGTGGGCTGGATAGAGCGACTTAGTCCTGGGCTCGCCGTTTATCTCAATCGAGAGAAAATGGAGCCGATCGACTTTACCGTCGCACCAGTGTTGTTTCAAAAAGAGCGAGCAGCAGTTGAGCGGGGCGTATTCATGACAGCTGATGAAGCTTCACAATTGGTAGTCGACGTTTTCGTAAAGGGACGTATCAATGCGTCGGAGCTTGCCGGGCATGCTCTTGACTGCCTTTCATGGATGATTGCCAGAGACATGCTTCGGCTTAGAATTGTTGTTCCAACTATGGAGTCTAACTATCATCCAAAAATTTGGCTCTTTGAAGATGGTGAAAATCAGCTCATTGCCAGAGGATCGGGGAATGCAACCGATCGAGGGATAGCCGCTGGTGTCGAGCACATGGATGTCGATGTGTCATGGGTCCAAGAAAGTCGAGACAGAGTAATCAAAGGAGTTGCCATGCTCGACTCTTGGTCAAGAGGGGAAAGTAATGGAATTGCCGAAGTAGTAGACCTTTCTGAAGCTTTCAAACGTGAGATCATCAGAACGGCGCCCGACAATCCACCTGAACCACGAAACTACGAAGACGTCCCGCAGTGCTGGCCTACAGCCGGTCCTATCCAGCGTATCGAAAGGCGGCTTCGAATACCCAGTCACCTTGAGTGGACTCAAGGCCCTTATGCTCATCAAGGAGAAGCAGTCAAGGGTTGGGAGGAAGCGGAGACCCCCGAGGTCGGTGTAATCTCAATGGCGACGGGAGCGGGAAAGACCCTCACTGCCCTAATTTGCGCAACCCGAAGCCAAAACCGGCTAAATTGTGATTCGTTTTTGATTGTGATTTCTGCTCCATCGGTTCCTCTAATCATGCAGTGGTTTGAGGAGGTAAAGAAATTTGGTGTGATTCCGATAGCACCAAGTTTGGAAACGGATACTAATCAGGCATTAACCCGCCTCTTCCGGGGTCTTCAGGGTGGGGGAACGCACGTTGCTATCGTTACCAATAACCTTCTCTGCACTCGAAACTTTCAAGACACCATTTCCAGAAAACTTCAAAGCCGTAGTAGCAGGATAGCGACAATGCTGATCGCAGATGAAGCGCACACATTAGGAGCTGAATCATTTATTAAGAATAAGCCAACATTTTTCGAGAAAAGACTTGCTCTTTCAGCCACTCCAGAGCGTCAGTATGATCCGGACGGCACTGAAGAAATTTTCGAATATTTTGGCCCTTCTGTATATGAATTTGGACTCGAGCGTGCCATAGGGTTCTGTTTGGTACCATACAACTACTACGTGCATGCAAGTACCCTTAGCCAAGACGAGCTAGAAGAGTTTGAACTACTTACGGGTAAAATAGGTGCTGCGATGAATGCTGGAGCAAATGAGGAAGACACTCGACTGCAAGCTCTACTTATCGCGCGTCGACGTATCATCGAAGCTGGACAGAATAAGATTGATCTGTTACGTAAGGTACTCATTTGCCGTGGGCCATGCGACCTAAAACATGCCCTTATATATGCATCGGCTAAGAATCCAGAGCAATTTGAACAAATCAGCAAAATCTTGACAAATCTAAATATCAAGTGGGCACCAGTGACCCAGGAAACGACAAAGAATACGAAAAAACTGAAGCATATACTTCAGTCATTTGAAAAAGGTACCAACCAAGTGCTCCTTGCGAAGAAAGTGCTTGATGAAGGTGTTGATATCCCTAGTATTCGAGAAGCATTCATAGTGGCTTCATCGACTGTAGAGCGTGAATGGATACAACGTCGGGGGCGTGTTTTGCGCAAGCACCCAGATAAACCATGGGCAATTGTGCATGATTTTCTCGCACTTCCACCTGTTAGGCTCGCTCTTAGAGATGGTTCAAAATGGACAAAGAAGATTATAGTCGCTGAACTAGATCGCTCATATGAATTTGGGAAGTACGCTAGAAACGTTGCAGGCGCTAACGGTGTACACGCTTGTCTGCAGAGACTGACTACAGCTTATTGGCCGGCGGTAGGCATGGAAACAACGACGTTTTTGAACGACATAAACGAATATTTAGTTGCTGAGTCGATACCGAGAGGCAAGCCATGGTAAGCAACTTCGACCGAATCCTACAAGAAATTAGGCAAGAGGCTCACCGGGCCTCACGCACATATGGATTGGATCCTGAAGATGTGGTGAAGCTGATCATGGAAATTGTCGACATGGAGGATAAGAATCGAATAAGGGCGGTTGCTGGAATCAATCAAAAAATAAAGAGAATGATTGAAAAAACCGTACAGTCCAGTGGCTCGATGGAGAAATCACGGTGTTGCTGATTCAACAAATCAAGATCATAAATTTCGTGTGCTTTGACCACATTGAAATCGAGCCATCAACGGATCCTAAAAAGCCACTCACAGTAATCAGGGCAGAAAACGGCTCTGGGAAGACGACGCTTCTGCGGGCTATTCGCTGGGGTATGTATGGCGAAAAAGGCCTTCCCGGGAATGCAAGCCAATTTTCTCTGCACCCGGCTGAGTGGCGGCCGGATAAAAATGGAATCGAAACGAAAGTCGCTATCCTCTTCGAGTCCGATGGCTCCACACGAAACCATCCAGATGGCAAACCGACAAATACAGCCTACGAGCTGCATCGGTCAGTAACAACAGTTTCAAGGAAATCAACCGAGCAGGGAGAGCCAGATTTTCAGCGGATCAATGAAGAGACGCAACTACTGGCCCAACAATCTGATGGATCGTGGGAGTTGAACAACGTGGGAGTTGATGCGGTGATTGGAGAGTTATTACCTTGGGAATTGCGGGATTTTTTCGTTATGGATGCAGATGAAGCTGCGGACTTTGTTGGTGGAAGCGAGAACAAAGTCATTCAACGTAGTTCAGTCATTTCCAAGACTTCATATGCTGTTAGGGCATTGCTCGGGCTGGAAGTTTTCGAGCAAGCCACTGATCGTATAGGAAAAATTTCTGATGATTTTGGTCGTGCGGCGACAAAGGCAGCTGGTAGTAAAGAGTTAAGTCAGAAACAAGATGACTTGGACCAGAAACGTCAAAAAGCAAAAAGACTTCAAGCAAGCCTAAGCCAGAATCAACATGACAAGGCTGACATTGATGAGCGCTTAAATCGAGCCCGGGGGCAGCTTGAATTGCTAATTGGAAACTTAGGAGCACATGACCAACTCAAGGAGCGGCTTAAGGAAAATCGGTTACGACGTGCGCGAGTCGATGAATTGCGGCATGACAAGACCCGAGAACTCTCGGGCGAGCTTTCTGCGATCGACCTATTTGCATCGTTAGCTGACAGAGAGGTCACTTATGTTCGCGACCTCCTTCAACCGATGTATGACGACGGAACTATCCCTATTCGACATTTAGAATTCGTGAAGTCTCTACTGAATAAAGGTACCTGTATCTGCGGGCAGGATATTACATCAGAAAATGAGTATAGACACCATGTGAGGAATCTGGTGAAGCAGTCAAGTGGAAAAGAGGAAAAGGCAAATTATCTTGCCCAAGTGCTGCATGCGGCGAATATGCTGCATGTGCATAAGAGCAGTGACAAATGGAGGACTAGGCGTACTGAAAAAGAAAGAGATTTGGCTGCATTTGATGATGAACTCTCACACCTTACACAATCCAATCGAGATATTGATGCGAAGTTGGACACAATCGACGACGCTAACGTAGAACTCACTAGAAATGAGATCGATATGCTCGAGAAGAATTCGGAAACAATCGAGCGAAAAATTGTGATCGATGAGGAGAATTTGGAAGAGATTAGTAAGCAGATACACGGGCTTGTAGGTACCATTGGCGACGAACAACGTCGACAGAAGGAGGCGAGGGACCTTGAAATGTATCAGAAGACTACGAATGCTCTAATACAAATCCTTAAGACTTCTTTCGACAGAATCCGAGACGATCAGGTTCACGAATTAAGCAGCGAAATGAATCATTTGTTTGCCAAAATGGCAGCAAATGTTACTGACGATGAGGAGCTAGAAGATGATCGTCATAAGGCAACCCTTCGCATGATTGCAAAGGTAGGACTGCGCCCTCTTGAAGGCACATCTGAAACATATGAAATATATGCACTGAACAGTCGAGGCAGATCCATGCCGCCGACGGAAATCAATGGTGCTTCAAGGAGGATCTTGGCCCTGTCATTTGTCCTCGGGCTATGTGCCGTGAGCCGAACCAGAGCTCCTCTAATTGCGGATTCATTGCTCAATTTCATGTCGGGCTCGGTACGAACAAACACGCTTCGGATTACTGCTACCATCGCAAGTCAGCCCATTCTCCTGCTCACGAGCTCTGATCTTGAGTCTAAGAGTGAAGTCGACTTGGTAACTCAATTCGCAGGTGCGACTTACACACTAACAGGCCAGTGGCAGCATATTGGACAAGGAGGTGACGTTGTCAACCAGTCAGACGCGCGACAAGTATCGTTAATTTGCCCTTGTGGACCACGGGAATATTGTGATTTGTGTGAACGTCTAGGGCAAGCAGAAGCTCTAGACTGGGTTTGTCGTACGTCGTAGAGGATCAAAAAGTGAACAGTTTTGCGGATGCCTTCAGGGAAAAATCTCACGGCTTAGTGCTTCCTCAAGAGGACGATGATGTAATCAGTCGTTATGTTTCGATGCATTCGGGCGAGAAGGAAAACATAGAGAGTAGACCTTTTCGCAGGCAGGTAGATTTTTGGATGTTCAGCATAGCCACGGCACTAGCGTTAAAGCTTGATCCACGAGATGGTACTGTCAGCAAGTGGGGGAAGAGCTTTATTTATACAAGCCAGGGTATCTTGGATAACGATCTTTGTGCACTACTTGCTGTTATCGCAGTTGCCAAACTCGGGTGTGACAATCCTGAAGTAAACGAGCCCAAAAATATCCTTGAGCTTGCAAACCGATTAGCGGGCTCTGGGTGTCCTGTAGTGCTAGAAGAACTGTCGAAAAATGCTTTGCGAACTACCGCCCTTGATCAGGCGATCGAGTTCGCAGGAGATTTGCAAGAAAAAGTCCGCTTAGATTTTTTTGGCGCAGAGTAAGCAGAGTAATTTGAGCCAATATTTAAGTTTGATAAATAACATCTCAGATTAATGCCTTCCGTACAAAAACTCCAGCGTCGAGAAATTCTCGATGCACCTAGGCTGGTCGTGTCAAAACGATTGCGACGTGTCCCACTAGAACATGATCCTAAAGCCGAGTACCATCTTCACTATACTGATAAGCACCATCCAGAATTGCCGCATGTGGTGAAGTTTTCCGGTGGCAGATCGAGTGGGATGCTCCTGTTCACTCTTCTGGAAAATAGCCTCCTCCATGCCGAACGTGGGGATGTGATCGTGTTCAACAATACCTCATGCGAGCATCCGTATACCTACGATTTCGTCAGGAAATGCAAAATCACCTCTGAGGAGTTCGGCATTCCATTCTTCATGACTGAATTTCAGACCTATGAGGATGCGCGTGGCGGTGAATGGACTCGGTTGCCCTCGTATCGTCTGGTCAATGCCGAGCCTTGGAGTGCGGAAAACCCGGACGGATTCCATTGGAAGGGGGAGGTTTTCGAGGAGCTCATGTCCTGGGCCGGATTTGTTCCCAATCAGTTCAGTCGAATCTGTACGATCAACATGAAGCTGGAAGCGACCCGGCATTTTCTTCGCGACTGGTTTGCATGTGAGGACAGGATCCCACATCTCGGACATTTCGGGTCAGAACCCCGAATTGACCCAAAGGCAATGCACGCTCGCCACTTGCGCAACAGGGGCGGAGTCCCTGAAAACATATATATAGAGAAAAAGACATACGCCTGGAACCGACCACATTTCCGACCGGAACAAAAATATACTGACTTCTCGCGAGCATGGCAGTCCATTCCATTCCAGACACTCCATGGCAAGAAGTATGGGAACAAGGCTGTTTTCGGAAAGGGTGGAGTAGAGTATGTCGCCTTTGTTGGCCTTCGGGGAGATGAGCCGATCCGGGTCGGGCGCGTCAAGGAAAGAAATGCGGGGCCCGGGGCGACAGGTTATGAGGGCGAACACGTCTACATGCCACTTTCCGAAATGCATGTGTCGCGGGAAGATGTAAATGCATTTTGGGAACGGCAGGAGTGGGATCTGACATTACCAAAAGAGAGCAGCCTGTCGAATTGCGTATATTGCTTCCTAAAAGGGGCGTCCAATCTGCGAAATATTCACAGGGAAATGGAGGCGATGAAAAATAAAGGCGCATTGCCAGGCTATGGTTCCATTACAAAGACCCCTTGCGACATACAATGGTGGCAACGAATAGAGAAAATGTATAGGCGTGATCTTCGTGCAGAAAATAGGGAGATTTCCAATGAGTCCGTTGATTTTCTGGGATTTTTTGGTGGGGGCAGCGGGTTCACTTACGACCTGCTATCGAATTCGGACGACACTGTACTCAAGCAATACGACGATGAGTTGTTACCCTGCGACTGCACAGAGTAGCAATGCCTGACTTTCCGATCTATCTCGATTGCCAATCGACAACCCCGATGGACCCTCGTGTGACGAAAGTCGTATGCGAGTCGTTTCAGAAGTATTATGGCAATCCCCATGGTAGACAACACTTCTATAGTCGTATTGCTGCGGATGCGATTGAAGAGGCACGTAGCATGGTTGCATACATGGTTGGTGCATATCCACAGCGTATCCTGTTTACATCTGGAGCCACGGAATCCTGCAATCTGGCAATTTGCGGAGTGGCAAACTCTTCTTCAGGAGTACGAAAGCGCATAGTAACGGTGACTACTGAACACTCTGCAGTCCTTGAGACCGTGCGGGTACTGGGAAATTCCGGATTTGAGCCTGTAATCCTGCCTGTAGAGTTCGATGGGCGCATTGATCTTGGCCGGATGGAAGATGCCGTTGATGACTCCACTCTTATCGTTTCGGTTATGGCGGTGAATAACGAGATTGGTGTCATCCAGCCGATTCGTGAAATCGCAGACATCTGCCACAAGCACGGGGCGTTGTTTCACTCTGACGCCACGCAGGCACCGGGTCGCATTGAAATCGACGTGGATACATGGAACGTCGACCTGCTCACCATCTCGTCGCATAAGGTCTATGGCCCCAAGGGGATTGGTGCACTTTATGTTTCTGATGATGCGCTTCTGGCACCGGTGTTGACAGGCGGCGGCCAGGAACGGGGCCTGAGATCAGGAACCGTTCCGACTCCCCTTGCATGTGGTTTCGGTGAAGCCGCGGGCATTGCATCCGAGGAGTGGCCTGCTGACGCGGAACGAATGGCCGATCTGTCGGCCAGACTCTGGGCCGGCCTGAAGTCCATTTCACCGGAACTCAGCCGATTCGGGTCGCTCGAACACCGTGCCCCCGGGAGCCTCAGTTTCGGCTTTCCTGGCATTTCTGGTGACAAGGTAGTGGCGATGGTGGATTCGGACATTGCCATCTCGACCGGATCAGCATGTGCTTCTCATGATGCTGAGGTATCCCATGTCTTGGCAGCCTTGGGATGTTCAAGAGAAAAGGCATCAACAGGTGTTCGAGTGGGCTTGGGGCGATTCACGACTGAGTCTGATATCGATCTTGCACTGTCCGCTTTCGAACGAATCTGCACCTAAACCAATGCTTTGAACTCTTTTCTATGAATACCCCTGATCTACTGTTTGGGTCGGATATGTCTGTGTCCGGTTTCACTCCGGCTGGAGTTTCCGCTTTTTCGGATCTTCGGGCGACCGCGGTGGTTCGAGAACTGATTCAGAATTCACTGGATGCCGCCTTGATCGCAGCAAATGAGAAGTGTGCTAGGGTGCGACTCCGGAAATTCAGTTGTAATACGGGTGACATTCCGGGCATCGACAGTTATCGGAAGGCGTTCGAACAGGCCATCGAAACCCATACCCAGTCCGGGAAAAAGGATATGCCTACCCAAGCGAAACTTGTGGTGGACCGAATACGACGTGCACTGCAGCAAAAGATGCAGGCAGTACTCTCGATCACTGACAACGGTGTCGGATTGGACAAGCGGACGATGTCCGCCCTGCTCAGTGATGGGATTAGCGTAAAAGGTGGTAAAGCCGCCGGGACTTACGGCAACGGACATACCGTCGCCATACCTGCATCCAACCTTCGTTACATTCTATATGGTGGATTGACTGACGGAGGTGAAACCTTAGCGTCAGGCCATGCTTTGCTCGCATCCCACAAAAAACCTGGGGAGTCGCAGATGGCATCGGCTCATGGGTTCTTCATCGAGTCCATGGGTTCCTCGGAAGAGGGCGTCTACTACTCATTTCCGGGTGGACGATCCATTCCGGGCCTCATCCAAACTGAGTTGGAATGCATACGCACCGAACATGGCAGGGGGACAGCGATAATCATACCAGCCTTCAACCAGTTCGGGGATGACGAATCATTATGGAAAATCGTCTCTCAAGCCACAGCGTGTAATTTTTTTCAGGCTATCCATTCGGGACAATTGATTGTTGAAGTCGAGGAAGACCAGCCATCCGGGGAGTCCCGGGACACCAAGATACTGAACAAGGAAATTCTTCCTGAGATTCTCGATGAGCACAAAGGTGAAACAAGAATCGGCCGCCGGGGTGCATTTCTCTCAGGTAGGAAGGCAAATGATGCCTACCAAACGCTCGTGCAGGGAACATCCAGTATCGTGAAGACATCCCATGAAGAGGTTCAGGTCAGTTTGCGCATTTGCGACGAGGGCAAGCCGAGTGTTGGTCTGTGCCGTAATGGAATGTGGATCACTGAAAATCTCCCGATGCTCCAGAATGTATTCCACAATCAGCAGCCGTTTCAGGCACTGATTCTTCTGGGTCCAGAGCGGCGAAACGAGTTCTATGGATTAATCCAAGACGCAGAAACCCCGCTGCATAACGAACTCGCGCTGAAACTGATGCCGGCCCCGCGTCAAAAATCGCTGAGAAAGGCTTTAGGCGAGATACGTGACTGGATTCGGCAGAATGTGCCTGAAGCAATCTCCGAG
Organism: Candidatus Poriferihabitaceae bacterium; assembly: GCA_965221795.1. Taxonomy (GTDB): domain Bacteria; phylum Pseudomonadota; class Gammaproteobacteria; order Arenicellales; family Poriferihabitantaceae; genus VYFG01. Next base: position 2,977,663 of record OZ244914.1, on the reverse strand, counting down.
TCCTATAGCCCGGAAGATGTCCTGGCCTTCCAGTTCGAAGGAGCAGAAGCCAAAGGGGGACCGAGGGGCAACCAACGATCATTCTGGGGATCTCCCGTGACCACGGAAAAACGATTTCCACAAGCCAATAATACCGGCACACAATCTGGCCTGCAGGGTGAACCCGGTTCTGGCCAGGGGAATGGTGGGTCAGGCAACCGGAAGGAACGGAGAGACAAGGAAAAGTCCCGCCGGGTAGCAGTTCCGTATTTCCGGGTTGTATCCACACCGGACGGTCCGGATCGGCAGAAAATCTTGGTCGACTGCAAACAAGACTGCGAAAACGCGGAACTTCGGATTTTTGTTGATGAGAATATCGATGCCACCTGTGACCGACAGTCCCCATCGCAGATATCTCCACTGTTCCTGTCGGATGTCTCCATAAACGGGAAACAGGTGTCAACGAAAAATCTGCTCAGGGGCGAACATGGATATAACGGGATTGATCTGGGAACTCTTCAGGCTGAAACCGAGATTGTTGTCGAAGCCGGATACAGGATTCCCGAGGACATACTGTCCGTGATACCGGGGAATGCTCCCACCTTGCGAGTCGAGATTGTCAGTCGGAAAGAAAAACCAGAGTCTACGGCCAAATCAAAGAATCAGGAGAAAAACAATGCCTGAGATCATTACGGAAGCCGGGTCCGCTTCTGGGTCGGTACGTATGCATGCATTTCCGGTATTGGAAGTGGGGAATCTGTCTTTCCCGGATGGAAGGTATACAGTCAGCTTCGAGCCTGGATCAGACGAATCATCGTTTCAAATTACGCATCGGATTGAACAGGCACAGTTGATCAATGATCTCATTACCGAGGGTTTGACGAAGTTCATCTGCATGGTGTCATCTCCCGCCTCTTCTTACCGTGCATGCCATATCTCGGAATCTGCTTCACATGTTGTTTGCTGGAAAGAAGATGATCTTGGAGAACCGCCGCTATTCACGCCAATGGTGGTCGTGTCCAAGCCCTTCAAACGGACCCTGGATCAGGAATGTCATGGAATTCACAGGCTCTGGCACGGGCAGGAAATCGGTTTTCAGACCGGCATGAGACTGGCGGTCGGTAGCGTTGTGCAACTGCGCTCCTCGGTTCTCAGTCTGCTTGTATTCTACACGAATGAAGATCTGGAAGATGGGGAATTCCAAGTGAAGGCAGAGACTCAGGAGGGCTTTCGCTTTCGGGTGGAGCTTGCCCCGAATCTCCATAGGTTCCTTCAATATAGAATCAGACACCGCAGCAGGTCACACATCATTACCCACATAGTGAGCGCATGTTTCAGCCACCTGATGACTCACTATGCTGATGACGATGATGAAGATGGTGGATGGCGTTCATCTAGGGGACTGCGTGCTCTTGCCGACCTGCTTGAATCAAAAAACTTGCCACACTGGTCGGAAAAAAACGATTTCAATCCCGAACTGGTTGCTACAAAACTGTATCCGCACAAGATCGTCGAAGAGGAGAGCCAGGAATGAGTTCTACCAACTATCTGGAATTCGACGACAGCGAATATTCCCGCTTGCGGAAATCCCTGATACATCCTTCAGCCAAAGGCTCCGATCTCCAGCGGGAGTTTCTCGAGAAAGTTCGAATCACCTCGGATTTCCTGGCATACATTGAGGCAAACATCTCATTGGGGGGCGATTCCGACCTTGAACCCTTGGCCGAAAAAATGTCCGAAGCGGAATTCAAGGATCCCCCTTGGGATACTGAATATCGACTTTTCTCGGCCTGGCGCGACATTCCCCCGAGAATCGCATCAAGGGCAACATTCTGGGCGCGTGTGACATTCCGGCATATCGCAGAAGGTCGTATTGAATCGGCATTCCTGGCGGCAAACGGGGGGTCACAACCCGGTGGGGCGGAGCGTATAGATGCCGCCTTGGATGCTGCCGGCGACAAGGCTCCGGGAATGCTCGATCATTGCGTTCGAGCAGTATTTCGGCGTTTGAGCGGGTTGCCCGAAGCTCGAGGAAACCGAACTGTTTATGTCAACTGTCCACTGGCCCGGGGATGGTGGAGAGAGCGCTTGGTGGAAGAAGTGGCATCCGGTGATGCTGAACTGGAAACAGTGGTGCGTGATGTAGTGCGTGTCAGTCAGGAATACTGGGAACGGCTGGTTACATTCGTCGTTTCACGAAACTCGGTATTTGGTTCATCCGAGGTGCGAAGCCACTTCATCCGGACACTGGGTGTTGAACTGTCATCCGACCCGAAATCGCCCTTGCGAAATGCAAAGGAGTTGGTTCGTGCCTGTCGGTCATTGAGTGCTGTGCAAGCTTCACGAGAACTCAGCGTCCTGACAAAAGATGAAGTCGAATCAATTATGCTGGATATAGTCACATTGCATGCGTCAGATGCAAAAAAAACGAACTGCCAAGGAGGAGCACTAGATCGTCGACCCTGAAAATTTATTTCAAGAAGCCGCAAGCACCAGCGGTGGGGCACTGCTGGACACGGAGGCCGGCATTTTCCATCGCCCCGTTCCTTGGGGCCTCAAAACGTCGCAAATGTGGCCTCCAAGCCCCCAAAATCCAGCGACAAAAACCGCAGCCAACGAAGGATCAGCCGCAGGTTATGACCGGCACCGCACAGCAGTACATTCATCCGATCGCCCTCCATCCCCGGAGCCAGTTCCTTCCCAGATGACCATCCGACTTCAGGTGACAGATCACCGGCTCAATCGCCTGTCGCCGCTCGTCATCGTCGAGTCCGCGCGATATGGTAACCGTCACGGGGCCAACCTTCCATACGGAGCCAACCCCGGGGAACAGGCCCGACTCACCCTTGCCAAGTACGATTTTTCACCGTACCTGAGAGTTCACAATCACCGACATGGGCCGTTAGTACCGTCCCGGGTTCTGCCACCGCCACCGCCACCATCGCCAGCGATACATTCCCTTGAAAACGGGGGGACCAGGCCAAGCTCGTCACCTTGCCCACTGTCTCCCCCGAAGAATCCGAAAGCCGGTACGAGGACCGTGGGGAGGCAATCTCTTCTCCGGGAATAAGGAAATTCACCAAGCGACGCTTCACTCCTTCATGACGAATTCGGTCCAGCGCATCTCTCGAAAGATATTCCGCCTTCTTTCCCAGAGAAAAAAAACGATCCAATCCACACTCCAGGGGATTGGTGTCCAGAGAGATATCACTCCCATAGGAAAGCAATCCAGTCTCGATCCGCTCAATTAGATTGGGGCAGCCTGCACGAATATTGAATGGTTGTCCTGCGTCCCAGATGCGATCCCATAGTGCCAGCCCACGGGAAAAGTCCTGCAGATAGATTTCGAATCCTCCTTGGCCACTCCAGCCCGAGCGGGCAAGCACCACCGGAGTATCGGCCAGTTCGCAATGGATGAACCGGAAAAAGCCGATATCATGTACTTGCCCCCCCAATAGGGCTTCCATGAGATCTTCTGATCGTGGACCTTGGATAGCAAGGGGGCTGACATCCGGCTCGAATACACTCACATCCATCCCCCGGCCGGCAGCAAGGCCTTTTATCCACAACAAGACATCCGAATCGGCGACCGAAAGCCAGAATCGGTTTTCTGCGAGACGCAGAATAATGGGGTCATTGATAATTCCGCCCTCCTCATCCACCAACGGCGCATAGAGACATTGGCCCACTTCACAACCAGCCACCTCCCTGGGAGTAATCCACTCCACCAATGCCAAGGCATCGGGCCCTTCCACTTCCACTTGACGTTCACAGGACACGTCCCAGATCTGGACATAACGGCACAAATGTTCATAGTCTTCCACAGGCGTTCGGAATACCGCCGGAAGGGTCATATGGTTGTACACCGACATGGACCGAACTCCGTGCACCAGTACCCGGGGTTCGAATGGGGTCGTGCGAACGCGGCGGGACAGGACGAGACTGGGATAATTCATGCGGCAAGGCTCCGTGACAGACAGGATTAAGGTGAGCAAGATGGCCGAATACAGTTCTCCAACATTCCCGGAAGGTACGGATTTTGCGATAACATCATGGCAACCCGGGGCACATGGGCGATGGGTCCTAATGCTCAGAAATTCGGCTCGGGCCCGGCGACAAGTATATAATCTCCGGGCATTCGGTATCAATCATTCAACGCAATGGCGTTGTCAGGACTCATGCATTCCCATTACGATTCCCTACCTATTGTCCCTGGCTTGAACCATGTAGTCCTGAGTCCGATCTCGATTCTCGCTCGAGCGAGCGAGGCATATCCGGATCGGGATGCCATCCTGTACGGACACCGGCGGTATCGCTGGAACGATTTAGCCCAGCGGGCCAAATGCCTCGCCTCTGGCTTGAACACCCTGGGAATTACCCGTGGGGATACCGTCTCCATGGTTGCGGCCAACACACCGGAACTGATGGAAGCCCATTACGGGGTTCCCATGTCCGGCGGCGTGCTGAATACCATCAATGTGCGCCTGGATCCTGAGACTATTGCCTATATTCTGGACCATGGGGACAGTCAGGTCCTGATCACCGATACGGCGTACTCAGCAACCATCCGACAAGCCTTGTCGATGGTCAAGAAACCACCAAGGGTCATCGACATTCTTGACGACCAGTTCGTTGCACCAACCGGCAGTGGGGAGCGCCTTGGATCAATCACTTACGATGACCTACTTGAGTCCGGAACCCTGAATTGTGACTGGGGTTACCCGGAATCGGAATGGGATGCACTGGCCCTGAACTACACCTCCGGCACCAGCGGACGTCCCAAGGGCGTGGTTTATCATCACCGCGGGGCCTATCTAATGGCTATGGGAACCGTTGCGGCCTGGCAGATCCCCAAACATCCGGTCTATCTGTATACCGTACCACTTTTTCATTGCAATGGATGGGGTCACATCTGGTCGATGGGGATAATGGGGGGAACTTTCATTGGTAACCGAACCATATCCGCCGAAGTCATCTTCCGTGCTATCCAGGAGTATCGTGTCAGCCATTTTGGCGCAGCTCCGGTGATCCTGTCCCTGCTTTCGGAAGCATCACCCGAACAGCAGTTCCGGCCGGATTACACGGTGGAAGTGATGACAGCCGGTGCACCGCCCCCCAGCAAGGTGCTGGAGCGAACCGCTTCCCTGGGCTTGAATGTTACCCATGTATACGGACTGACCGAAACCTACGGCCATGTTGTCTTGTGTGACTGGAATCCAGAGTGGGACCAACTGCCGGTGACCAAACAATCCGAATTGAAAGCGCGCCAGGGAATACGCTTTCCGATGATGGAATCGGTGCGTGTAATCCATACCGATACTGGCCAGGAGGTCCCGCAAGACGGCGTGACTCTGGGGGAGATCGTGATGTCCGGCAATCCGGTCATGAAAGGATACTATAAGAACCCCGAAGCCACGCAAGACGCTTTCAGGGATGGATGGTTTCATAGCGGCGACCTCGCCGCAGTTCACCCGGATGGCTATATTGAGGTCAAGGATCGTCTAAAGGATATGATCATCTCCGGGGGCGAGAATATCTCTTCGATTGAAGTAGAATCTGTACTCTACAAGCACCCCAAGGTCGCCAATGTAGCAGTGGTGGCGATGCCGGATGAAAAATGGGGGGAGACGCCCTGTGCATTTGTGGAGTTAAAGCCCGACACTGATGCCGAGGCAGACGAGATTCTTGAATTCTGTCGCGAACATATGGCGGGATTCAAACGTCCAAAGCGGGTGATCTTCATGGCATTGCCCAAAACCGCAACCGGGAAAATCCAAAAATTTCCCCTGCGAGAACTGGTCCGGGCCAACAAGTTGTGAATGCTGTTCTTTTCGTTTTGATGTGACCAATATCGACATGAATCCAATCCAAAAAGTCACCGTGCTCGGTTCCGGTACCATGGGCTCCGGTATTGCCGGAATTTGCGCCAATGCCGGTTGCGAGGTTCTGCTGCTGGACCTGCAGGAGTCCACCTGCACTGCAGCGCTTGAAAGACTCTCTACAGGGCGCTCACCAGTCGTAACGAACCCGGCTCTTCTTGCAAGCATCACAACGGGCTCATTCGACCAGGGCCTGGATCGAATTGTGCAGTCAGACTGGATTTGTGAAGCCGTAATTGAAGATGTCGACATCAAGCGGGATCTGTTGCGCAGGGTTGAAACTGTCCGTCAGGATGGTTCCATACTCACTACCAATACCTCAGGGATTCCGCTGCGAGAACTGTATGCGGACATGCCCGAGCGCCTTTGCCAGGACATTGCAGTCACGCACTTCTTCAATCCGGTGCATATCATGAAACTGGTGGAGTTGGTTCCCGGAGCAAGAACCCGTCCAGATGTTCTTCCCACCTTGGCCGATTTTCTCGGCAACACCCTCGGAAAAGGCGTGGTCTATGCCAAGGACACAGTGAATTTCATTGGCAACCGCATCGGCTGTATGTGGATGCTGGCCGGACTCCATATCGCTGAAGATGCCATGAAAAAGGACGGGTTGAACATTGAAACGGTCGATGCACTCATGTCGGCACCGATTGGATTGCCAGCCACCGGGCTGTATGGTCTCATTGATCTGATCGGACTGGATGTCATGTACCATGTAGGGCGCAACCTGGAAACCAACTTGCCAGAAAATGATGTCGGACGGCGGTTTGTAGAATTTACTGAAAAGGTGCAAGCCCTATATAGCCGGAACCAATTGGGAAGAAAGTCCGGTGGCGGTTTCTACAAACTTCTCCGCCATGACGATGGCAGCAAATCGATGTCCGTCTTCGACCTGATCCAAGACGAATGGCGGCCGACGATTCACGTGGACCTCCCTGAAAACGAGCAGTCGCTCACCGGCCTTTTCGAAAGCGATAATGCACACGGTCATTTCGTGCAACGTCTTATGACCGAAACACTCTGTTACAGTGCAAGTCTATTGCCGGAAATTGCAGATGACATTGTCAATGTGGACCGGGCCATGCGCTGGGGGTTCGGCTGGCGAAAAGGCCCTTTTGAATTGATTGATGAATTGGGTGCCCAAGTGATGGCTGATGCGGCAAGACATCTAGGCCAGCCAGTCCCGGCCGTCATCGAAAAGCTGCTCCGCGCCGGCGAATCAACTTTCTACCGGCAGGATAGTAAGGAATATTTTGGCCTGGATGGGCGCTGGCACTTGCTCTGAACCCATATTGTGGACAAGCTACGGGTGGATGGTCATGCCCCCTGCAATAGAAGGTGATTCTACCGCCCGATTGATCTCGTAATCAAATCGAAATCCACACAGCAATCCTTCTCTCGTTCTTTCTGCTTCCCATAACCCGTCGCCCTCCTCTGCCCATTGCAGTGATGGCCAAAAGCCAATTCACCGCAATCGGCGTAATGGCTTGGCTGATCCACTGCTTGCGTTTTATTGATCGCCAAGACGGTCTATGAATACGCACCAAAAGCCATTGGAAGGGTTGACACTTTCAACCTCCTCATATGCTGATGACTACATGCAGATAAAAGCCCATCAATCAGCCGGGGCGAAGAGGCCTTCTACAGACAGTGCCGAAACAGGAAAACATTGCATCTTGTCGGAACCCAAACTGCTTCCGGGAAATACCGGGTATAACAATTTCTGGCGACGGGAATATGCATTTTGTTCTTCCGCGAAAATTACCAATGTTCATGATTCCCCGGGGCCAGTCCGAAGTGCAACCGGATGGCAGCGATCTCGACTGCTGGCGATCCTGACCGAAGCCATCGGCCAAGGCAAGGGCGAGCTCCGGACCGGGAGGCCGAGCGAAGCCGCTCCGGTGGATCACCAGAGGGCCCGGAGTGCCGGGGTCGAGGGGCGACCGCGGGCCGCGTCAGGGGGGGAACCAACCCACGGGCAAAGACCTCCGCCGGGGTGCGGTACCCCAGGACCTTCCGAGGCCGACGGTGGAGCCGGTCCGCCACCGCCCGCACCGGCGCGGGAGTCACCTGGCGGAAGTCGGTGCCCTTCGGGAAGTACTCGCGCACCCGGCCGTTGGGGTGCTCGTTCCGGCCCCGTTCTCAGGAGTGGTAAGGGGTGGCGAAGTAGAAGTCCGCACCGAGCTTCGGTGCGATCTCCCGATGCCTCGCGAACTCCTTGCCGTGGTCTGCCGTGCCGGTGTGGACCCGGTCCCGAACCGGTCCCAGGCGCCGGGTGAGCGCCGCGGTGCCCCGCCGCCGCGGTCTGGCCCTCCACCCACTCCAGGAAGGGAAACTTCGAGCCCCGATCCACCGCCGACACCAGGGCGCCCCGGGGTCTCGCGCCAAGGATCGGTTCCCGCTCCCAATCGACGATCCGGCTCTTCTCGGCCACCACCGAAGGTCGCTCCGCAAGGTCGACCCGATCGGGAATGTGGCCGCGTCCGGCAGGACGGCCGCCGCGCCCGTTCGGCTGCTGGCCCCGACGTCGCCGGCACCGGTACCGCGTCCCTCCGGCCTGCCGGTCGGCCCGCGCCTGCGGGTGCCGGTCGCCGCGTTGACCACGATGGCGCGAGGTCTCCCGCGAGATCGTACCGGGATCCCGTCCCAGATCGCGGGCCATCTCCCGTTTCGACCACCGCCGATGCAACCGGGCGTGAATCTGGCATCGTTCGGCAGGGGTCCGGGGGCGGTAGCCTACGGGCATGACCATTCTCCGTTGGTGATCAACCGAGATGGTTGACCATCATCTGACCCGCCGCAAGCGGCTTTTCAACACACCAGTCAGCGGCTCACAGAGTGTTGCACCTCACACTGGAAAAGGGGTACCAATAATCATGATTTCAAACCAAAGATGTTTCATAAGCGATGACCGCTCTCCTGTAGCCATGCGGTTGGACTTGATCCCACAATGCGCTGAAACTCGCGATTGAAATTGGACCTTGTCTGGAACCCGGATGCGAACATCGCTTGCGTAACCGTCTTACCCTCCAGCAAGGCCAACTGGGCCGCCTTGATGCGGGCCGAGTTGATGTAGCGCGATACGTTTTCGCCAGTCGCCCGATTGACGGCTGCCGACACCTGCTTGACCGGCGTACCCAGCTTGCGCGCCAGCCTTGCCAGTGTCAGATCGGGATCTAGGTACGGACGATCGGTTCCCATCAATTCCTCAAGCCGCTGCATCAACATCTCGTCATCAATGGAGATGTCTTCCACCTGAGAAGCGGGCTGCGGACTGTCAATCACACGCGTGCCGTAGAGACTGAGGAGCCCGACAATAAAGAGGTTTCCGATGGAGAAAATGCTGACTATCCATGGTTGCAAGTCCGGGACACCAGACACAATCGCGAGGATGATCAGCACCTCGCTGATGGCGGATGCGATCAGCGCGACGCCAACGATCCGCCAGATGCGCCGGGGCCACTCGCCGGCTTCAAGGATGGAATGGGCTAAGCTGCCACCGCTGCGCCATAGGATGGCTAGTCCATAACCTGCAAACTGCATCGGTATCAGAGCGTCTATGGCTGCTGGAAACACATAAAGTGCGACCAAAACTGCTCCGGGGATTACAAGATGAGTGAGGGCTCGTCGACCCGGACGTCGGCCTGCCGTTATCTGGAAAGCGAGCCATGCGACAGGGGGGATCAGTGCAGCAGTCAGGGGCTGAAGCATTTCCATGCCACGAAGCCCGTAATGCTGGTTGAGTGCAATGATCAGAGACTGAACCGCGCAAAGTCCAAGGAGACTGGCGAGCGGAACATGTCTGCGGTCCGAGAGCCATAGGCGCAGAAACAGGAACCCCAGAAACAGTGCGGCAACAAGAGGGATGGGAAGGCTGGGCATTAGAGTCGTTTCAGATGTCCTAAAACCGGTTTCAGTCGACCTGAATCCGATTCAAGGACTCATGCAAGCGAGCATTACAGTATTGTACATGCTCCGAAACCCAACCTAGAGATATCTATCATGCGAATCTTGTTCTTACTTACAGCGTGGTCACTTGTCCCTGCTCTTGCGGTGGCAGCTAATGCGGCCGGATACGACACGCTTTCATTGCCTGCGCCCCATCACGGGCGAGTCTTGCAGGGTGCAATCTGGTACCCGACCTCCGGGCCGGGCCGTGAAATAGTGATCGCTGAAAATGCAGTGTTCCATGGGGTAACCGTTTCCGGAAACGCTCCGATGGCTGAAGGAAAACATCCCCTGGTCCTGTTGAGCCACGGGCTCGGTGGACATTTCCTCTCGCTTGCATGGCTGGCCGCCGGTCTTGCAGAACGCGGAGCCATCGTGATCGCTGTTAACCACCCCAACTCCACTTGGGAGGATTTCGATATTGAGGCAGCGCTTGATCATTGGACACGAGCTCAAGACCTGACCTTGGCACTCGATTGGATCCTTGACGATCCAAAGATCAGCCCATATGTCGACACTAACCGCATTATGTCCGCCGGTTTCTCCTATGGAGGCTGGACAGCACTCTCTTTGGGAGGACTGCGTGGCAACATTGCCGGCCATGCAGCCCATTGTGAGGTACATCCAACCCATTGTCGGGAGGTCGCGGGTATCGATCTTTTTGCGCTTTCTGCAGAGACATGGGATGCATCTTATGCAGACGAAAGGATCACTCATGTCGCGGCCATAGATCCAGGCCTGATCTGGGGGCTAGAACCGTCTCATATCGCTGGTCTAATCAGTCGCATAACGCTTGTGGGTTTGGGGGAAGGGGACGATCGATCGGCCGCGACCGATTTCGATGCCAGCGGCTTTGCAAAGTTGCTTCCCGATGCCGGTATCCTGCGTCTCGCGCCCGCATTTCATTTTTCTGCCCTACCGCTTTGCAAGCCGGAGGGAGCAGCGATCCTGGAAGAGGATGGGGACGATCCGGTCTGCACCGACCCTGACGGTACCGACCGCGCCGCCCTGCATGTTGCGATTATCGACAGGCTGGAAAGCGATCTGGATTTGTGACATCGGAACGTCCCTCGAAGAAGTGCATCTCCCGATTCTGCCGGATCATGGATCGCACCGATGAAGATGAGGGAACCCACGGGCTGGCAGCCAAGATGGGCTGCCAGCCCGTGATGCTCCCCAAGAGCCACCGCGTCGCTCCTTGGGAGTATGACCAAAAACGGCATCGGCGGCGTAACGAGGTCGAATGCCGATTCCGGCGGCTCCAAGGCTTCCGCAGGGCATTCTTATGCTTCGACAAGCTGAATGTCATATTCCTTGGATTCGCCGACTTCGCACTGATCATCGATGCACTACGTAATCTTAATACGCCCTAAACGACGGGGTACTTTTCTGCAACTGATCCCGCCCACGGGTCGGACTTCCAGTACGAGTGAAAGGCCCGGCACCCCTGCCGGGCTTTCTATGGCATGGTTGATCGGGGATCCGGGGTCACGGGCCATTGACTGATCGATTTCAAAATGTGTAATAACATTTAGATCAATGCCGAAAGTCTCACGCACATTGAGGCTAACGCCCCTTCCAGATGGGCTCCCGTTTCTCCGCAAATGCCCGCGCCCCTTCCAGTTGATCATCGCTATCATATAGAGTGCGTACTGCCGGGATCCTGGATGCCCGTAGCATCTCGAACGCTTCCTGTGTGGTCTGGTTTTCGGTCATGCGAATGGTCTCTTTGATCGCCGCAAAGACCAGTGGCGGACCGCTTGCCAGTAATTTCGCCAGCTCCCAAGCACGATCCAGTAGCCGGTCCGGTGGGGTCACTTCATTAATGAGACCCCATTTGAGAGCTTCCGTGGCATCCATCCACCGCCCGGTCAGGAGCAAATCCATCGCAACATGATAAGGAATCCGTCGCGGCAGCTTGATAGTCGCTGCATCGGCCAAGGTACCCGCACGAATTTCCGGTAAGGCAAAGGAGGCAGCCTCGGTAGCCACAATGATGTCCGCTGAGATCGCCAGCTCGAATCCTCCACCGCAAGCGATGCCATTGACCGCTGCAATCACTGGCTTGTTGAGTCCGGGTAACTCCTGAATTCCACCAAATCCACCAACACCGTAATCGGACTCCACCGACTCTCCGGCGGCAGCGGCTTTCAGGTCCCAACCTGCACAGAAAAACTTTTCCCCACTGCCCGTAATGATCGCAACCAACAGTTCTGGGTCATCCCTGAACCCAGCAAATACTTCACCCATTTGCTGACTCGTGGACACATCGATAGCATTGGCTTTGGGACGGTCCAGAGTAACTTCCAACACGGCACCTTCACGGCGCATTTTGATCGGGGACAGCATGAGAGTTTCCGGTTCGATACAGGTTTCTAGAGAACGCTAACACTACACAATATATCGAAGATCAGTGCAAAGACGACGGACCCAAAGAATATGACACCAACCTAGCCGAAGTGTAATTTCGATTTTTCCACCAAGTTATTGCTGACTGAAAGAAAAACGGCAAATCCAATTAACCCAATCAGAAGTCAATCGCCCATGGCAATTACAGTCGACATGTAATGTCCCAGCATCATTTGCCCACTTAGATCGCATGAAACAACCACTATGAATAACCTCAATGAGTGGATACTTACCCCCCCCCCCCCCCCCCTTCCTCCGTGCATGACCTCCCCGACCACTTCAAAGATTATCGTTCTGCGGCTGGGCACCCCACCCAATTCGTTGAAACAACGCATCCATATCAGCTTCGAGTTTTGGAAGCACATCTTGATGCGCCAGTTTCCTCGGTTCATGAAACCGCGATTCAACATAGTCGAAGAAAGAGGGGAGGCCCAACGACCATGGGCCTTCGTCATAGCCTGTCATTGACCAAAGCAATCCAAGATGTTTGAAATGGGTTTGCGCTTCTTCAAAAGACAATGGCTGTCTTTCCGTATAAGGCGCATTCCGAAGCCCTGACCGAATCGCCCGCTCTACAAGCATGAAATCAATCTCTTCATCGACCTGCGCCTGACGGTGCCACAGGCACCCCAACTGTCGAGCACACCCTGACAGATTTTTCCCGTCAAGGTTCGCCCACACTTCCTTGTAGCGCTCTAGAACCTGCTCTTCAAAACGAAGATCGATTTCACCCCCGACAGCAAAGTCGGCGATGTCATTACATTCTTTTGCAGTACGCAATGCTGATTGCCCAAGCGTTTGTAAGAAGTAAGGACTACTTTTACAACGAGACAGAATCGCTTCGAAATCCGCATGGTCTTTGATACGTACCCCTGCTGCCTTCAGCGTTTCAACAATTGTGTTTCGGCATACATCAACCGACAAATCATTCGCGAATGGTGCGAACCGTTTGTCTTGTGCTCGGTCCCGAAACCACGAGGCTTTACATGCGGGGTCCCGCAACACATCAAGTGTGTCAGGTGTTCCGGCAAGCACGAAACCAACCGGTTGGTGCTGTACTGTCGTCATACTTTGAACGGCATTCATCACCCGACCAAGCACTTCGGGATTCGCACCATGCCCTTCGTCAACAAGGATTATCAACGGCTTATTCCTCGCTCGCTGAACTGATCGAATCACAGACTGTATCGATTCATTCTGTGTGGGTTCTATCGTTGTAGCCGAGGTTTCTCGCCCACGTCGAACGTGAGCCTTGCCTATCATCAAATTAGCTTCACCACTGGCATCCCGACTTGCTGTAGCCGTAGTTTGTGTTTGCGTAGCCATATACTCGGAAAGACCGCCGATAAAACTTTCCCATGATGCGAGTTCGTCGTTCCCGTTCAGAACAATCGCCTGTGCAACAGACGCATCTTCAAGCCCTTGCCGAATCACACTAATCATGGCCGTTTTGCCAGTGCCTCGTGGTCCATGTAACACCACGCCGCATATCCCTTCTGCACTCCGGTTAGCGACATCCTTCACAAGGGCATCAATCTGCTGCATCTGCGTTTCTCTTCCAACGAAAAGAGGCGGCACAACGCCCGATGATGCGGGAAATATCTGTCCCATGTTCCCCTCGACATAAGCTTTGCGAATCGCTTTCTTCTGCGCGTTCGTTAATGTCTCTGTCGAAACATCGCAGAATATAGAAGGCGTTTTCTTGCTAGAGAACATTGCTATAGGTTTGGTGAACCGCGGGTCGAATGTCCTAGATCGGCAACAGTCAATCCGTCACGGGGAAATCAAGAAGTTCTTCCTGCCGGTATATCTGACAACCTTGGCTTATCGTCTAATCGAAGGGGTCGCGTCGTCTTCGCGTCCTTGTCTGAAATGATCATTTATGCGTGCAAGTGTCAACAGTTATTTCTCGAAATCAACCTCTGTTGTCAGTCTCCCCAGCCCCAGTCCGAGGTGCAACCGCACCGTGACCCCGGAATGAGGGCGTAGCCCGAAGGGATGGATCGCGGCGACATCGGCAAAGTCCGCGCTTCGGACGCTCCTTTTCGGTCTCGGATGGCAACCATTTCCATGTCCCGGGATCCTGACAGAAGCCATCGGCCAATGCAAGAGCGAGCCAGCACTCGGGCAAATACCTTCGCCGGGGTGCAAGCCCCCCCAGTACCTTCCAAGGCCGACGGTTGAGTCGGTTTTCTACTGCTCGCACCTGAGCTGGTCCCGGCGGAAGTCTGTCCCTTCCGGGAAGTATTGACGCACCCGGTCGTGGGCATGCTCGCCCCTGCCCCGTTCCCAGTCCATCTGTAACATTTTATGAAAAAAAGTCATGGCATTCAATATCTTGAAAAATCTAGTGGCACTACAAACTTTGATTTTGGGGATTTTACGAGACTGCTGTGCGACGCCAACTGAGACCATCTCAGACGATGATCTTGCACAAGTTCGGAGCCGGGGGGCAATCTGTATCGCGTGATCAATCGCGGCCGGGTCGGCATTCGGCAGTGCCGTGTTGCGCACATGCACTCGGCGTCCATCGGGACGGGTGAAGGTCGTGGTGATGCGCGGTAAGTATAGCAGGGCGTTACGGATTGTCGTCCGGCTCGCGGTCATACCCGTCTGGGACATCGTGTGCGGAGGAGCTGTATGGCCGGGCAGGCGATCACCGAGACCCGCAGGTATCCATCGGCGCGGTATTCCTGATGATGGTAGATCGGGCGCAGACCGAGTTCCGATTGGAGAGAACGGAAGACGGATTCGACTCTTCCCGGAACCGCCCGCGGGTCGTGGCCTCCAGACCCCGGTCCCGAAACCGCAGGAAAGACCGCCGACCCTGCACCGGATCCTCCCGTAGCGCATCCGGCCGGTCTGGGACAGGAATCTGGGCAGAGGGGCTGGGGGGAATCCCGATGGGAACCGAAACTGTCGACCGGCCACACCTTTCGGGCTCCCCGGCTGTACAGACTTCACAAACCGGGCGGAAATTGTGGATTGACGACTGTCCGGTCAAAAACGATCAGGGCATCCGCGGCCACAGCACCATCCCCCTGCGGCTTGACGATGAGAGGATTGATCTCTACTTCCGCAAGTTCGTCTATATATGCGTCCAGAAAGCTCGCAAGAGCCATCACGGCTTGAACAACCGCTTCAATATCCGCCGGCATGCCGTTCCGATATCCCTTGAGCAGCGGCGACAGCCGCAGTGAATTCAGTGCCTCCCTGACCATAGGGTCTGACAGTGGCGGCAGGAGAATCGCCCGATCATTGAGCATTTCCACCCAGGTGCCGCCGGCACTGAGCACAAAATAGTGTCCGAACTGCGCATCCTTCACGACTCCCAGATGCAGTTCCAGTACGCCGTTGCCAACCATTTCCTCCACCAGAACCTGATCCGAAACCAGAAACAGATCGGTCGCTGCCTTACGAACCTCCTGTGCATCTTGCAAGCCAACCCTTACCCCCTTCTGTTCGGACTTGTGAGCCACGCCTGCTTGTGCCATCTTGAGCACAATGGGGAATCCAATCGATTCTGACACACCAATCGCGCTTTCCAAGGACTCCACCACCTGATTTCGGGGAGTTCCGATCCCATATTCTCGCAGCATTCTTTTTGCCTGCCATTCATTGACCATTACTCTCTCGGCAGATTTTGGGGGCACTCGACCCGTGGCTACGGAAGCCCCCGAAGACAACTGGGGGAGCGGATATTCCCATCGACCCACCTGAGCCGCCGCCTGGATAGCACCCAGTGCCTGCGGGATGCCGAGCAAGACCGGAATACCGTGCCCAGCCAGTTCTTCCATGATCATTTCGGTCACATTCTCGGCCATGCTGATAACGACTGTACCGGGGTACCCCGTCGTCTTGACGGCTCGGGCGAAAGCTTGACCGGCTTCGACCCACTCGGTGTTATCACAATCATTGGTGCTGGGGTAATCCAACAGCAACATCGTCATATCAAACCCACCCCGCATCATCGCCGTGAAGGTGGCTTGCATCGCAACCGGATCACCCCAGATAAACGTGTGGTAATCCAACGGATTATCGACACAGACATACGGATTCAGGGTCGCCGCAACTTGCTGCCGATGATCCTGCAGCAATGCAGGGAACGTCAAATTGTACCTCTCCGCCAGATCCGCGACCATAGAAGCCTCGCCCCCGGAGCAACTCATGGATGCAATCCGATCGCCTTTCAGTGGTCCACACACTGCGAGGAGTTTCAGGGTTTCCAGAAACGTTTCCAGATCCTCGCACTGACTGACTCCCAGACGCCGAAAAAGCGCATCATACAAACTGGATTCTCCTGCCAGTGTCGCAGTATGGCTCAAGGCAATGCTTGCACCAGTGGCAGAATGTCCATTTTTCAACACCACTACTGGCTTGCCCTCTTCCGCGGCCTGCCTAGCCACTTCAACGAATTTTGGCAAATCTTTCAATCCTTCAATCAACAGTCCCACTGCCTGTATTCGCTCGTCAGCCAACACGGCCTGCACCAATTCTTCCACACCAATCATTGCCTGGTTTCCAATTGACACCATCAATGCCAGCGGAAGCCCTCGCTTTTGCATAGTGATGTTGATGCTGATGTTGCCACTGGCGGAAAAAATGGCCACGCCCGCCCGGCAACGACGCATGCCGTGCTGGTCCGGCCAGAGCACTGCACCGTCAACGGCATTGATGAACCCGTAACAATTCGGGCCAATCATAGGCATGCCATCGGCTGCGGCCAGTAACCGATCATGGCGACCTGCTTCTCCTGCTTCCCTGAACCCGGAGGCATAACAGACGGCTCCTCCGGTGCCTATCAACGACAACTGCCGGACCGCCGGGATGGTGGGCTCCGCCGGAATCGCCACAAAGGCAGCGTCAGGCACGTCGGGCAACGCGTCAATATCCGGTAAGCAAGGCAACCCGCCCAGAGCCGGACGATGGGGGTTGACCAACCAAATCGTTCCGGCATATCCCATCTTGTGGCATTGAAACAGAGCGCGCTCCACTTCCCTGCCTCCCACCATGACAATCGATTTGGGGCTCAGGCAACGCAAGAGCCGGGCAATTTCGGGAATTCCGGCCGAGGTCATGCTACATGTTCCAGCGGGCGCAAAATCGCACGTGAAATGATCAGTCGCTGGATTTCACTGGTGCCTTCCCAGATTCGCTCCACCCGCGCATCCCGCCAGATTCGCTCCAGAGGGAGGTCAGACATCAACCCCATACCACCATGAATCTGCAAGGCTTCATCGGCAATGAAGGCCAACGCCTCGGTCGCTGCCAGCTTGGCCAGTGCCGCATCCATGTCAGTCATACGGTTGGCCTCATACTTGCAGGCGGCATCATAGACGATCAGTTCGGCAGCACGCCGTCTCAATTCCATATCCGCCAGTTTGAACGCCACCCCCTGAAATTTCCCGATGGTTTGGTTGAACTGCTTACGTTGCCCAGCATAAGCCGCTGCCAGTTCAAAGGCACGATCACAACGCCCCAGACAAATTGCCGCAACTTGCAAACGGGTATTTCCGAGCCAGTCATTGGCCACTTCGAACCCCCGGTCGACTTCACCCAGCACCTGGCCTGCAGAAATCCAGCACCGGTCGAACTCCAGAATACAGTTGTGATAGCCACGATGGGATACATTGTGATACCCCTGACGTACCGTAAAACCCGGGGTCTCCTTGTCGACCAGGAACGCCGTGATCTTCTTACGCGGCCCCCGGTCGGTTTCGGTGATCCCGGTCGCCGCAAACAGGATGACAAAATCCGCAACATCTGCATGACTGATGAAATGCTTGATGCCATTGATTTCATACCCGCCGCCCACTCTTTCCGCACGACAGTTCATGGAACGCAGGTCCGACCCAGCCTCCGGTTCGGTCATGGCCAGGCAATCGACCTTTTCCCCTCGAATACAGGGCAGCAAGTACTTCTCCCGCTGTTCTCCTTCACATGCCATCAGGATGTTGCTGGGCCGGGCGACCGTGTATTGCAGTGCCATACTCGCCCGGCCCAACTCCCTGTCCAGTAGACACATCGACAGGGGATCCAGGCCTCCTCCACCGACTTCTATCGGCAAGTTGGCGGCATAGAGCCCGACTTCCCGGGAGCGATCCATGATCTGCTGTCGCAAGTCGGGTCTGACCTCATCAGTCTGCTCCACTTCCATCTCGTAGGGGTAGAGCTCCTCTTCTACGAACCGCCGGGCAGTTTTCACCAGCAAGTTCTGTTCTTCATTCAATTCAAAGTTCATGGCCTACGTAATCAGATGTCGATCCCACCAAACGCCTCCAGGTGCCCATCCACCGATATGGATGGTCCGATAATACATCGCACGGATGGGGATGCCACAAACCGTGCGGCATGCGCAATGTCATCCGCCTCAATGAATGTGCGCAACGACACACTGCGGGTATAGTTTTCACGAATGCCCTCTTCTCCGACCCCTTTCTGTTCGGCCTCATCGGCTATGACCTGATCCATTCGCTCCCCCTTCACACTCCAGGGACAGATCACATTGGCCCGAATACCGTGGGGACCCAGTTCCATCGCCGGGGACTTCGTCAACCCGATTACAGCCCCTTTGGATGCCGCATACGGGGTTCGCAAGGGATACCCATGCCACCCCGCCGTCGAGGAAAGGTTGATGATACAGCCATCTCGCGCTTCCCGACGATAGGGGATGGCATGCTTGCAACACAGAAATGCAGCATCCAGATTGACCGCGATACAGGCAGTCCTGAAGGTCAAGGGTTTCCACCGGGCCGGTAGGCCCCTTGACACCGGCACAATTGATCAGCACCTCCATTCCGCCGAAAGTGTCGAACTGGTCCTGCATCAATCTGCCGACGAACGATTCATCGGAAACATTGCCCGCGGAAAAAGCCGCCCGATCCCGCCAGGATGCCGTCGTTCGAACCGTATCCACTGTCATCGGATTCACATCCACAACATATACCCGGCTCTCGGCGGTGGCAAATCCATGGGCAATCGCCAGCCCGATACCACTTGCACTGGCGGTAATCAATACCCTTCTGTCTTCAAGACCAATCATTTCCACAGGACGGTAAGCATCGAATGCCGTTTCATCCTCCCAAGCCCAAGGGCATGCGATATCGATGTCGGGCAAACCCCTCTGGCTTTCGGGCCTGCGAAAATTCCGGCATGATGTATCATGATCATCGTGATTTTCCATCTCCGACAGGATGTTGGTGTAGTCGATGGCATATCGTGATGGGCCCTCCTACTCTCTGCATATCCAGGCGCGACAGGAGTTTGTAGAATCCACCATCCTCTGCCTAGGTCCGGCACCACTGGGAGATCGAGAACCGCCGGTACTACGTGCGCGACCTCACTTACGATGAAGGCCGCTGCCGGGCGCACGTCGGCAACCGGCCGCGCAACCTCTCCAGCCGGACCCATGCGGCCATCTCCATCGTACACCGTGAGGGCCGGTTCGCGCACCTGCCGCCGGCCAACCGGCACTGTGCCGTGCGCCCGCAGGAGGCACTCGACGCCGTCCTCAAGCCGCCCCCGGCGGGACCGCCACCCGTCGGCTGAGCCTCCGCCCGGCACCGAACGTCGGTCCCCCTGCGCTCCGTCCGGCGCATTGCGTGCGGTGCGCCCTGAATCCGCTCCCGGCCGCCCGTCGGCACGCCCATGACCGTCCACCGGCACCCCGACCCTCCTTCAACACACCCCGACACCTCGCCCGCACCGCACCAAGATCGGCAAATCAGGGACTTTTGAATATGCCTGCCCTGACCTGCATCCGCTGTCATGCCCAGACCCATGCCATCGTGGAGGTCCTGGAGCACCCACTGGCCCGGAGGACTTCCATATCACCACCCGACCCACAGCCCAGCTCTTCGCAGCCTGCCCCGAATGGCAAATTCTCGGACCCGCGACTTTCGCCCGCCCCGACACCTGGCATCACGCCTGCCCCGGCACCAGTGCCCGCGCGACCCCTTTCTCCACCCTTCCCGCACTCCGGCATCCATCAGGAGAAGCTGGACTGGTGCAGGGCTGCCACCGCCCGCATCACCGGCATCACGCCCTTTGTGACAGCCATCCCCCTGTCGCTGGCCGCACGCCAGGCCACCCGCAAGCGATCGCCGCCGGCCCGAAATTGTTTGATAAGACCATGATTCTAATATACAAGAACCCCCCAATGCCCGGGCGCACTCAGCGTCCTCCCTGAGGTGCGTCCGGGCCGGTTGTGGGCGGATTTGCGAGACTTGTCCTACCCAAGCGACGGGAAGAGATCATTCCCGTGGCTGTCGCTCCGGCTGATCCTTCCGTCCAGATTATGGATCCGCAATTCAGTCCCCTGATTCCGGCTGATCTCACGTGCTCTATTGATCGCTTCTTGCTTGGTTCTGAAATGGGCACTGGCTCGGCTTGAGCCGCCGCGGTCTGGCCCTCCACCCACTCCAGGAAGGGAACCTTCGAGCCCCGATCCACGGCCGATACCCGCGCCCCCCGATGTCTCGCGCCAAGGATCGGTTCCCGCTCCCCATCGCCGACCCGGCTCTTCTCGGCCACCACCGAAGGCCGCTCCGCAATGCCCACCCGATCAGGAATGTGGCCGCGTCCGGCAGGACGACCGCCGCGCCCGTTCGGCTTCTGGCCCCGACGCCGCAGGCACCGGTATCGCGTCCCTCCGGCCGGCCGATCGGCCCGCACCTGCGGGTAGCTCCACTCCTTGCCCGCCATCCCTTCGCCCGGCTGCCGGTACCGGCCCGCGATCTGCTCCGGGCTCCAGCCTTCCTGCAGCCGGTCCTCGACCACCGCCCAGCGCTCAGGCGTCCTCTTCCGGGGCACCGCCGACGCTGCCTGGCGACGGGCCGTCGCCTGGCCGTCCGCTTGCTGGTGACGGTAGCCGCGTTGCCCACGGTTGCGCGAGGTCTCGCGCGAGATCGTCGCAGGATCCCGTCCGAGATCGCGGGCCATCTCCCGTTTCGAAAACCCCCTGTACAACCGGGCGTGAATCTGGCATCGTTCGGCAGGGGTCAGGGGGTGGTAACCTACGGGCATGACCATCCTCCGTTGGTGAGAAACCGAGATGGTTGTCCATCATCTGGCCCACCGCAAGCTTTTCACCTCACCAGCCAGCGGCTTACAGGGTGTTGCACCTCACACTGGAAAAGGGGTGGGAATAGGAGACTGTGACATGCCAGATCAGGAAATCAAAGTCGGTGATGTCGTCGAGTTGAAGTCTGGCAGTTCGCCCATGACTGTCACGCAAATCGACAATGGGGACGATGGGACAGCGCATCTTGCGCTGGAAAAGAATAACGAGATAAGCAAGGATTCATTCCCTGTTGAAGCCTTGAAGATTTACGTTCCCAGAAAGAGAGTAGCACAGAGCGACAGGTTCTAATCCCATGACCACCCGCGCCCACAACAAGTGCCGCGCCGATCCGGACAAGTATGAAGTTGACAAGCGCCGCAACCGTCACCGTTGTCATGGCCCCCATCTATGCCCAGACGCAATGGCACCGGGGGCAGGGCGGCGCGTGGTTCTGTTCGTCCAGCAATCCCGACAACTGCGCTGGTCTGACACCGCTGACCGCGCCGCAATTGTCCCAGTTCGGCTGCCATAACGCGGGCTGGCAGGCGGGGCTTTCATTGATCACGACACCACCCGGACCCTCACCGTGGCCCTCCAGCCCTGGGAGAAGGACATGAATCCTGTCCGGTCCCCGCATGGCTGTTTCCTCGATAGGAGGGCGTACGCCGAGCGGTGCCACCGACAGGGGACCGAGACAGACATGGGTGCCCCTGCCAAGGCATCGCCTCCGTGGAGGCACCGGACCCACACCGGCAACCCCCTGCAGGACAATCGGGACACCACCCGGAATCCGGTAGTGTCTCCGTTTGAAATTGTTCTTACAGGTTTTTGTCGATGAGGTTTCGGCGGATTCTGCGGTCAGCAACCACCGGGACAGTCTGGATGCCGCCACGCCCGTGTCAGACAAGGGCCGCTATCGGCATCCCCACATGTTCAGGAAATTGGTGTTGTCCGATGTTGAGCTAAACAGGGGCAGGGTGGTCTTGCGCCCGCACCAGCAGTTGCGGACATCCTGTTGGGTGAGGGGCTGATCGAGAAGCACCCGCTCGTCTGGCCTTGAGTATTGGGTGCTACATTCATGGTGTAGGTGCCGCCGGTCATGAAGCAGCGTCGGGCAAACACCTGATCCGGTATACTCTGGACCCGGTTGTTGTCTGCATCTCGTGCCACAGCAGCAGTTTCCACATAATAAAGGGTCTTCGCAGACAAGCCAGTTGCGGTTATGCTTCGAGTGTTGATCTGCCCACCGCTGTTAAGGGTATTAGTTAGTGTTTGCCCGAAAACCCATTTCGATTAAATAAGCTATTGATAATATGAGCTATGGTTTCTAAATCATAAATTGAAGATTTGCGGTGTATGGTGATTTTCGGGCGATTCTGCCGAGATTCTGGGGAAAATCTGAGGATTTCCGTAAATCTTCGCTAATCTTCAAACTTTGGCAGGCGGTCAAATGGAGCAGGTACAGAATCCAAGATGGAAAAAACGGCAGATTCCGTGCGAACTTATCAGCATTCGGCTTCTCCGTCTACTAAACTCGGCCTATTAGTAACCGGAAAACAGGGGTTTTCTGGCTGACACTAAATATATAGGTACTACACTACTGTCCCGTTAAAAATGCCCAAATTTTCCGAAAAACGAGATCATTTTCGTATAAAATACCTTCAATCTTTTTATAATTACCACAATCGGTAACAATTTGGAGATTAAAAATGACTAAGTTAATGACATTACCCCCCCCCCCCCTTCGCCTTAATAGGTTAGCAACGTTCCTGTTAGTTGCAGTTATCGCACTGGGTGCCGAGTTGCTGACTACCGCAGGTATGGCTGTTGCGCAGCAGTGCAACATATCAGCGGTACACGGTACGGATGATAGATCCATTTCAAGCATGGGCAATAATGTCCTGACTGTGGACGAGGGCGGGAACTGGTGGCTCGACCTGACCTTCCGGTGCACGGGCATAACGAACACGGCCACCCATGATCCGACAATTCTAATCGAGGGATTGACACCTGATGGCATTCCTTTATGGACATCCGCCACGAACTCAAGATTCAGAGGGGACGTCTGGGATAGGGACGGCTATGGTCCCGCCGCATTCGGTGGCAATGATCCGACAGGGGACTTCACCGCACAAGTGAAGGTGTCCGGCACAAGCGTGGACAACAACTGCCACGATACCGGTGCTTCGACGCAAATGCAGTTCACTGCAAAGATCCGCAACACTGTAGCCAACACCGACATGGCGGCAAGAACCATCACCGTGACGGCGAGGGATGACGACCCCCTGACACTCACACTGTCCCCTGGGAAACCGTGGGAGACCACGATCGATCCCTGGAAACTGCCCTGTTCGTGATGGGAGGGTCTATCCCAACGTAGGGAACTGTTCAGGGTCTTCCCGACCGTAACGCCCTGTCTGCCTACATTCCGTTTGACGCTAGATGCCGTGTGTTATTTTCCACGCTAAACGGTCATTATTGTGCGCCATGGAAAGGCGCTTTTCTCTAGCAGGTGCGAATCCTGCCCAACAGTTGTTGCTCCGGTCGGTAGTAGCCCGAGCGGACTATAGATGTAACGATATGGTTTGAAGCACTCTGGTATAAAAAAGGGACTTACACACGAAAGCAAGGAAACAGTTGCCCGCCAGTCCGGTCGGGCAGGGCGAGCGATTCCGGATCGGGGTACTGGATTTTGACGAGACGAAGGCTGGTTCTTGGGAATTCACGCAGTGGGTCAGCTTGAAAGTCACCGGGCTGGGCCGAGAAAAGGGCGGCCCGTCGACGAGGAAGTACCGCAGGTAGCAGCCCACCGGCTGGCGATAGCCCAGTTCGTGGTAGCGGTCCAGCAGTTCGCGGAACCGCGCGACCTCGGCCGGGGAGGAGACCACCTCCAGCGCCACTTCGCCCCGCGCCGAAAGGGCGCATTCGATTCGCTCACCCGGCTCGCCGGCCCCGGTTCTCTCTGGTGCCTTGCGCGCGCCATGCACCTGGCTCGCGTCCTTCGCCGGCAGGGTGATGATTCCCTCCCTCTCCAGCGTCTCGAGTATCTTCAGCGCCGCCTAGACGCGGTCCTTCCCCGAAGCGGTCCGCCAGCCCAGATGCTCGCACACCGTGTGCGCCAGCTCGCGTCGGCTCAGCCCGGACATTCACTCCACCGTGCGCCGGAAATCCGACAGCTGGCGGCGCGTCAGCCGGCGCCCGAAAAACACCCTCGGTTTCCCCACCCCTGCAGGTTCCGTCATCACCCATCCTCGTCTGGTCAATCGGACCCCGCCGCCCGGACGGGGGTTCGCGCAGGGTATTGTCGGCCATCGCAAGGCGGTTGTTAAGGGGTTCGCAGATTTTTTTTCGCGCGACGGAAAACCGTTCCACTACAATCACTTGCCGGCGTGAATCATGGCCGAAAACCGAATTTTGCTAATCAGAATGCCATTGGATGCGCATCGCCATCCAGCAGGCAATCCAGCGCTCGGACGAGTCGCGCTACGACCACCGGCTGCATGGGCTGTTGCTGGTGGCCGGCGGCCAGAGCTGCCGCCAGGTGGCCGGTCTGTTCGACGAGAACCCGCGCACTGTGCAGCGCTGGGTCAAGACCTTCGAACGGCAGGGATTCGACGGGTTGCGAGAAGGTGACCGGAGCGGCCGCCCGCGTTCGCTCACGCCGGAGCAATGGTCGTCGCTGGCAGCGGACCTGCGCCGGCGGCCGGACGACTTTGGCTTGGCCGGGCATCTGTGGGACGGCAAGCTGCGGTCCGAACGCCTGCGGCGGGGCTATGGCGTGAAACTGGGCGTGCGGCAGTGCCAGCGGTTGTTCCGGCAGATGGGCTTCCGCCGGCGGAAGCCGCGTCCGAAGCTGGCGCCGGCCGACCCGGCGCGCGTGGAGGCGGGTAAAAAAACTTCGCCGGTTGGCGAAACGGGAGGATCTTGGACTGTGGAGCCAGGACGAATGCCACTTCCAGCTCCACGGCACCCGTTGCCGCGCGTGGGGGCCGCCCGAGAACCGGGACCCGGTCGTCCTCCCCGCGGCGGCGCGGTCAGCCTGCGCAGCGGCAAATTCGTTCACGCCTTTTCGCCGGGGTTCAACGCCGTCACCTTCGAAGGCTTTCTGAAGATCTTGCTCCGGCGGCGCTCGCGCGGCAGAAAGATGGCCCCGGTGCTCGACAACGCCCGCTACCACCACGCCAAACGGCTCACCCCCCTGCTGGAAGAACACCAGGCGCATCTGGAACTGCGGTTCCTGCCGCCCTATAGCCCGCAACTCGCTCCCATCGAACGGGTCTGGAAGCTCACGCGGCGGGTCGCCACCCACAATCTCTACTTCGGCAACCTGGACGAGTTGCTGTCCGCCGTCGAGTCCTGTTTTGGTCAGTGGCGCAAACCCAAATCGCGTCTTGCAACGATTATGCGGCATTATTTAAGTCGTTATGTTTAGTAGTTGCACTTGTCGGAATTATACTGGTTCTTTTTCTGCCAAATGATGAGTAATTTTTGAATTGAGCCACTATCGGAATTCCGCACCCCTTGCCTTCCCCGCACGGGGTCGGTATACTCGCCCCGTTGATCACGCCCGCCGCGCGGCCCCCCAGTCCCAAGGAGACACGCCATGTTCCGCCTGCCCTTCCCCCTGACCCTTCTTGCCACCGCCCTCCTGGCCCTCACGCTGACCCTCGTCACGGCCATCGCCCAGAACCGGCCCACCACCCCCATCCCCGACATCGAGGCCACTGCCCACCCCACACCTTGGGGCGGCGGAGCCGTCTACCGCATCCTCCTTGCCGACAAGGCGAATGACCGCGTGACGGGTGGGGCCCTGTACATCACCTATGAGATCGCCTGCACCGAGACAGCGGACCCGGCCGGCACACCCTGCCCATCCGTCCCCATCCTGCGCCGCCGGACCACGCTGCCCTGCGGGGAGACCGAGGCCGGCCTGATCCCCAGGGTCAATCTCGGCACGGCCCCCTATGCCGGCCTCACGCGCCCCTACACCCTCACTCTGACGATCCAGACCATCGACTTCCTGGCCTGGGATGACGCCACCATCGACCGCATCAACACCAACTACCCCCAGCGCTACCAGTACAATCCGAACACGTACCGATATGACCGCGTTGACGGGGACACCTGCCCCAAGGACAACCACGCCCCGGCCCAGGTGACGGGCCAGGACGGTGCCACCTGGACCGCCACAGTCACGGTCATGTGATGACGGCCACGACCCCATGATGACCACCAACCACACCGCCCGCGCCCACCCTCGGCAGTAGTCTTGCCCCCCCCCCAACCCCGGAAAAAATCCCATGCCGGACACCCCGACCGAGGCCGGCCCCCCAATGGCCTTAACTTAAGAAACCGACCTGTTAACTTAAGGAAGCCGTCAGCGGGCGTGTTTTTTCGGGCGGGTGAAGGTGCCGGGGGCGGATCAGGTCGTTGCCGACTTGCCCGGCTTGGATGGTTTCCACTTGCCGATGGGTCGGCGGGAGACGCGGATATAGGAACGGTCCGGTCGTGCCGGACGACGGTGCCGGCAGATGGCCTGGACGATCTGCTGCGCGGTCTCGCGCACCCGTTGAGCTTGGGCCAGCAGCAACCCTTCGAGTTGCTGGCCGATGGCCTGCAAGGCCTAGCGGAAGTTGGCCTGCGGATGCCGAGCGCGGGTCGTCGGTCCCGAGGCCACCGTCCCTTCCAGTGGCTCGCGGGTACACAGCCGGGCGAGGGTAATCAGCACGAAGCCGGCCAACCTTCCCGGCGGACCTTGTGGGCACTGCGACCATGGAACAGTTCGATGGTGAGACGGTGCTTGACGGTCTTGAACAGTTCCTCGACCTTCCAGCGTTGATGATCGAGCCGGGCCAGGTGACGGGCCGGGTAGCGGTGTCGGTCGAGCAGGGTGGTGCCGAGGAAGTAGGACGGGTCGCCAATCGTATAGCGGACCAGACGCAGGGGCAGTCGGCGGGTGCCGTCACGGACCTCGATTTCGGCCTCGGCCTGATGGCCGTCGGCAAACGCCTGGACTTGCGCATTGACATCGGTGCGCAGGCGGAATATCGGATGCAGGCCGCGTTCGATATGGCCCCGCAGCAGGGCGGCGGAGAAGTCGCCACGGTCATAGAGCACCCCGTCGCCGGGCGACCGGGCCTGCAGATGGCGAGGGGCTACCCGGCGTTCGTCGGCATGCGCTACCAGGTCAAAGTCGACCGGAATCTTCGAGTGCAGCCGGTCTCGGCAACGGAGCAGGCCCTGCGGGTAATGGGTCCGGGGTGACAGGACACGATCGCCGTCGGTCGGGATAGCGGTCGATCCGCCGGCAGGTTGCCGCGAGACTTGCGGATGGTTGCGGCAGTGACCGACTGCGGTTGCGGCAGGGCCATGTCACGGCTCCGGCAATGCGCCCACAGTTCCTCCAGCACGGTGCCATCGCCGATGCCGCGGGCAAGCACCAGGCGGAATACGGACAGGGCGATTAGCCTCGTATCCAGAACTCGCCGTCGCCGCTGCCAGCGCACCGGTCGGTGTCTTCGCAGACGGTGGCCAGGGCGTCGGTCAGGGTGCCCCAGAGGTCGAGGAAGCCGGGGGTGGGGAGTCGCGGGCTCGGCGTGCGTGGCGTTCGGGTCGCCGCGTCGCCGTCGCGCAGTCGGGCCCGGCAGTCCGGGACCAGCGGCCAGACGAAGACCTCCTTGGGCGGGGTCTGGCGGCCGTGGCCACGGGTGCGGCCAAGCCATTGCCAGAGCCAGCGTCGCCCCACTGCCGGGCACGGAGCCAGCAGCGCCTCACTGAGAGCGACCATACGCAGCGTCCGGGCGTGCAGCTCCTGTTGCTCTTCACCCGTCAACACCATCCGGCAGTCTTCCCCCAGGACCTCCCGCAGGATGAAAGCCGAGATCGTCATCCCCGCTTCCTCAGCAGGGCCCGAATCTCCAGCCAGTCCGCTTGCGGGCAGGTGATGCAGTATTGACGCGTCACCTCAGCCCTCCCCCGCGTCGGCCGCCACCGACGCCTCCGCTTCTTTCACCACCCTCTGCCAGGCACCAACACGCCCCTCGACCTCGAACCGCATCTGCTCCACCAGCACCAGAATATGCCGGTCTACCCAGCGCATCACCGCCAGGTCCTCTGCAACCGCCGGCTCCACAGGTGCCAGCGCACACGATACCAAGAACGCCGTCATGTTCGCCCTACCGATGCGGCTGCGAATCGTGCGCCAGTCGCTATCGGTCGCTACCACCGAGCGCGGTTTCTTCCCGCCTTCATGCGCCGCCAAAACGCCTCTCCTGCCACGAAACACAGGAGCACCATATTATCAATGAGGCCTCAAAGTTCACATGCTATCGCTTGCCTCTATCCCCTATACACTATGGTTTCAGCAAACCACTATCCAATATCACTATAGAATCCCCAATCTGTTACTACAATGCCAATCATGTCCCAATATCCTACAGCATATTTTTGACATAAAAGACTTGCCCATGCCTCCTCTTTCGAGTAAAGCAGCGCTTCAATTAACAAAGTGTCCTGTAGTAAAAATTTCCCTAGCTCTGGCACACCACACCCAAAAACACTTCCACTCGCGCCGACACCAACGAAAAGTCTTCGGCTTGAAAATCCGGACTGGTCTCGGTATTGCGGGTAGCGGCTAGTGTGCCATCTGCTTTGTATGACTAGACCTGATAAGGACAGACAATGAGTTGTGTTCGGCCTGAACCGCGCACCAGTTCATGGCCCCGATGCTGGCAGACATTGAAATACGCACTCAAATCTCCCTTGTCGTCCTGAATCACAAATAGGTTCTGGTCGTGAACTCGGGTAGTGAAATAATCGCCCCTGTCAGCCACTTGGCTGAAATGACAGACATAATGCCAACTACGATAAAAGATGGCATGCTTTTCCCGGTCATAAATTTCCGGGTCGTAGTACCAGGAAGCTGGCAAGGTGAAGGAAGTGGCAGGATCATCCGAAAACGGGCGTTCGGATGGCTTGAGTCGATCCAGCCTCGCAATCTGTTGATTCATCCAAAAAATGATGGCCCGTGAATAGAGTCTGCCGCAGAATCGGGATCATCCACAAGTACAAGGATCCGACACATCTTTGAAACCGCACGTTTTTCGATCATGGGCCTCTTTTCAGGTGTCGCCGGACGCAAAGTGATCGCTGATACCCACCATGTTGAATCCTCCATCGACATAGACAATCTCGCCCGTAATGCCGGAAGCCAGATCGGAACAGAGAAAAGCCGCCGTATTTCCTACTTCGTCAATGGTCACGGCCCGGCCCAGCGGAGCAACTTTCTCAAAATGCCCGAGCATGGATCTGAAATTCTTGATACCGGAAGCGGCCAGGGTTCGGATCGGGCCGGCCGATACCCCATTGACGCGAATCCCCTGCCCTCCCAGGGATTGGGCCATGTAACGGACATTAGCTTCCAAGCTGGCCTTGGCCAGTCCCATCACATTGTAGGCGGGCATGGCACGAACGGAACCGATATAGGTCAATGTGACCATGGCTCCCTGACGTCCCGCCATCAGGGGTGCCGCCGCTTTTGCCATCGCCGCAAAGCTATAGGAACTGATCTCATGGGCCACCCGGAATCCCTCACGCGTCACGGCATCAAGATAAGGGCCGTCAAACTCCGGGCCTGGTGCATAAGCGATCGAATGGACCAGGATATCGAGCCCTCCCCAACACTCCCCCAGCATACGGAAAAGATGGTCAATCTCCCCATCACTGGCCACATCGCAGGGCAGGACGAGATCAGACCCTAACTCCCTGGCGCATTGCTCAACGCGCCCTTTCAGTTTTTCATTCGGATAACTAAAAGCAAGCACCGCCCCTTCCCGGTGCATGGCTTGCGCAATGCCCCAAGCGATGGAGCGAGTGCTGGCAATACCGGAAATCAACGCATGCTTGCCGGCCAGAAAGCCCATGAATGTCTCCTGATGGTTATGAATGGTTTGGGTGGGCGGTTATTATAGCCATGACTTGAATTGAGTATATACCTTGAATGCCTGAACCCTCTTCGCTGTTTGCCATCCGGATCGCCCCACGAAAAACCGATGCCCTGGATTCGGAAACCGAGGTTTGGAAAAGGGCCCAAGGGCTGTCCGATGCCTTGGGGGCTCCACTGATTCCCGCCAATCATCCCCATGATGCAAAATTCGAGATCGTCTTCACCCATGGAGGTCGACTGGAACTCCGGTTTGCCCATACTCCTGCAATCAAGCCGATACGGGTCGACCTGACGCCACGGCAGAGAAATTACGGCTCCGACCCACTGATTCGGGCAGTGGGCACCAAACCGTGTGATATTGTCGATGGGACGGCCGGGTTTGGGGTAGACGCCGCCCATTTGGTTGCCGCGAACCACCGGGTAATCGCCATTGAGCAACACCCTTTGTTATATGCCATGTTGGCCGATGGTCATATGCATCTACAGGATGTAGCATTTGCCGCCAGGCTCCAGCTGGTTTACGCCAACACCCTGGAATGGCTCGCCGAATTAACCCAGCCGGTTGATGTCATCTATCTGGACCCCATGTATCCACCGCGACAAAATCACGCAGCGTCCCGCAAAGGTATTCGACTGTTACAGGAACTCATCCCATACCAACCGGAATGGGACCGTGACATTCTGGCCTTGGCGAGACGCCGGGCGCGTCGTCGAGTGGTCGTGAAAAGACCTCGTCATGCCGATGCGCTCCTGTCGGGGAAATCTGGCGAAACCAAAGGCAAGCTGGTGCGATTCGACATTTATTCGCCGTCCTTTTAATGATCAGAAACCCGATTTCTGTCACCCAAAGGCAGGTGCGCCAATTGCCCATCCTGCAACCGGGGGGCTGCAGTATGCGGTGCCGGGGTCATATAGAGCCCCATATCCGGGAGCACTCGGACCGCCTCACTCGCTCTTGATTTGCGATCCATCGACTCTCCAATCATGATCACTTTCGATACTGGTTTCCCTCTGTTTTTTCATGAAGAACTGATGATCGAAAGGCCGGAGCTCATATTGACAGGGAAGGAAGCATCCCATGTCGCAAACTCCAGGCGCCTCGGCCCAGGAGACCGGATCTGCCTGACCAATGGGGTCGGTGGCTTGGGTACCGGGACCATCAAGGAAATCACCCGGCATCCACTTTGCCTTCGGGTCGCGCTGGAACAGTGCCGGACACTTCCGTCTCCGGACACAGAACTGGTAATTGCGTCCGCGATTCCCAAGGGAGAGCGGATCAAGACGCTGCTTGACATGGCCACCCAGTTGGGCATGTGCACCTTTCAGCCCCTGAATTTTGCCCGTAGTGCGGTCCGGCACCGTCCGGACATGTCGGATCGCTGGCGCCGCATCGTTGCCAGTGCGGCCAAACAGTGTCGGCAGGTCTACTTTCCCTGCATCAATTCCCCCAGATCCCTTCCGGAATTAGTGGCAGAGAAAACGCCAGACACCTTCATGATATACGGACAACCAACGGGGGATTCGCTTTCTGCTGCCATGCAGGGCATAATCCGCAAGCCGGCCAAACTGGTAATCATCATTGGCCCGGAAGGCGGACTGAACGAAGCGGAAACCCAACTGCTGGCCGCCCATAATGTCGCCATGATACAACTTGGATCGCTGATTCTGCGCACGGAAACGGCGGCATTGGCGCTGCTCGCGGCGGCCAACCATTGGCTGTCCGAATTGCAGTGAGGACCCTATCCACAAGCCATTCAATCGAAAGAACCCCTATGCGTGATAACAATCTGGTCTGGATTGACCTGGAAATGACCGGGCTTTCTCCAGACACGGACCTGATCATTGAAATTGCGAGTATTGTTACGGACTCGGAACTGACGATCTTGGATGAAGGTCCCGTGATTGCGATCAAGCAACCACTGGTTCGTCTCGCCCAGATGAACGAATGGAACACCCGCACCCATACGGAAAGTGGACTGGTCAATCGGGTCAAGGCGTCGACGATTGGCACCACCGAAGCGGAACGAATGACCCTGAAGTTCATCCGTGGCTTTGTACGTGGCAATCATTCCCCCCTGTGCGGGAACTCGATTTGCCAGGATCGACGGTTCCTGGCCCGCCATATGCCAAAGCTGGAAGCCTATTTGCACTACCGCAACCTGGATGTCAGCAGCATCAAGGAATTGGCCAAACGGTGGCGGCCTGAGCTGACCGAAGGGTTCAGCAAACGCAATACTCATCGGGCACTGGACGACATTCGAGAGTCCATTGAGGAACTCAAATACTATCGCAAAACCTTTTTCCGTGCTCCATAGGGATCTGGGCGGAGAAACTTCAGTCACATGTGAAGGGCGCAATCGTCGGCGCGTATCCCGTCGGTCGCTACACTACCCTGCCCACGAGGGGTCCGATTCAGGTCCGTTGATCCACTGTCCACCTGTCAATCTTGAGGCAATCGACGCAACCGAAGACGCCTGCGGGGCTATCGCTTCTGCAGCTTCTGCCAAAATTTCTGGCTCAGGATCCCCCCTCCCCTAGTCGACCCGAATCCCGAGCTCGGTCAGTTTGGTGGCTGTGGGGATCCCTTCGGCATCCCATCCGCGCAAGGAATAGTACTGGGGCAGCATGACGTTCAGTTCCACCACATTGCCGTTCCCGAACCCACCGGGTACTGGATCCTGCAACATACGCGGCGGCAGGGTGTCATCGGCAGCGGTCAACCCGGCTCGGGTATTGAAAAGCCGCTCCAGATTCCAGATCCGTTCTCCCGTCATTCGGAGCCGGTCTTCATCCCAGTCTCCGGGGCAAGTCGCATTGACCATTTTGGCAAAATGCCCATATCCCCACACACCGGTGGTAAAGAGACAAAGGCCAGTGGAATCCACCATGGAGACAAAGTCCTGGGATGTCCGCACCGCGTTGGCCTTGCCACCAGAGCTTGGATCGGACATATCCTGTTCAAACGTATCATGTCGCAAATGACAGGCACCCCGGTTGCTGGTGGCATAGCCGAGGCCCATCCCCTGCATGGCACGGCCATCGTATCCGGCAAACTCCTGCCCCTTCGCCACCATAGCGAGACCGGGATGACCATATTTTTCGCACAGGCGCCTGGAACCCAGGCCAAGGTCACGACCGAACCCCTCGTATTTCCCGGTTTTTTCGGACAGGACCACCAGAGCTTCGGCACTGCCGAAGCGGAGGTCAATTCCCTCCGTCTGCTTCGTCGTGATAGCACCGACCTCGTATAGTTCCATGGCAGCCGCCAATGTCACACCGAATGAAATCGGGTCCATCCCATGTTCGTTCATCATGAATCCGGCAAACGTCAAGGCATCCAGATCCTCAACCCCCACCACCGGGCCAAAGGCGAAGGCCGTTTCATACTCCAAACCACCGGATGTGCCCCAATACTCGGGTCTCTCGCGGACGCTGAAGTGGTTGGGATCAATGTGCGCCAGCCGTCCACAACCGATCGTACACCCAAAACAGGCCGCGTTGCGTACCAGGTTTCGGTGCCCGTTTCGGTTTTTCAGGGTCACGGACTCATGGTTGACCTTGGAAGCTCCGGCAAATGAAACCTTACGAAAATTCTCTGTCGGCAACCCCCCAAACTCCTGCATGCTGTCCAGCATGGCATGAGTCCCATATCGCATCAGCCCCCGGCGGGTACTGCTGTGGTTCAATTCGGTATTGACTTCCTTCGCAATCTCCATGAACACCCTGGCATTGTCTTCCTGCACCCCCACGGTACC
Source organism: Candidatus Poriferihabitaceae bacterium (assembly GCA_965221795.1). Taxonomy (GTDB): domain Bacteria; phylum Pseudomonadota; class Gammaproteobacteria; order Arenicellales; family Poriferihabitantaceae; genus VYFG01. The sequence goes on along the minus strand of OZ244914.1, from coordinate 2,943,688 downwards.
CCGTGCGGCGATTGCCTTCAGGTTCTTGCTGCCCATGACCGCACCGACACCCGATCGTCCGGCAGCGCGGTGCAGATCATTGACTACACAGGCAAAGCGAACCCCCCGCTCACCGGAGACCCCAATGGCAGCTACCTTGGTCAACGGATCCTGTGTTTGGCAATGAATCCATTCGTCCGCCTCCCACACAGTTTTTCCCCATATTGGATCTGCCGGCAAGAGACGAACATCCTGATCCCGGATATCGAGATAAACCGGGCGGGGAGAGCACCCGGTAATGATCAGCAAGTCATATCCGGCATACTTCAGTTCCGCACCAAACTTGCCGCCCGAATTGGATGCAGCAATCGCACCGGTCAAGGGGCCCTTGGTCACCACCGTATAGCGCCCACTGGTCGAAGCCATGGTTCCCGTCAATGGACCCGTTGCAAAAATCAATACATTGTCGGGTCCCAATGGGTCGGCAGTCGGGGCCATTTCCTCGAACAGATACCGTGTTGCGAGCCCTCGGCTGCCCAAATACTGTTGCGCCCATTCCATGTTGAGTGGTTCAATGGATATGGCTCCGGCAGTCAGGTCCACTCGCAGAATGTTCTTTTGCCAACTCATGAAAAATCCCCCCAGGGTAATCCAAACAATATGAAATGGTTTGCAGTTCGACCGTCATGACAACGAACCGATTTCCGGTGCTTGCCAAGTTCACATGATATCACTGATCATCCTCCTTGGGATATGCATGACGTCATTTCGCAGAACCATGCAAACACCCATTCGTCGGCCAGCCTAGAGCTCTTTTTTTGGTAGGTTGGCCTACTGAAATGGGGCCTGGACCGCTTTATCGCAGGGGCTTGTATCTCAACCCGGGGCCAGCCCGAAGTGCCACAGTGCCGCGACCCCGGAATGAAGGCATATAACCCGAAGGGAGGGATTACGAAGCGGAAAGATCAGCGCCCTGGACGCTCCTTCACGTATGGATGATCATATCTTGAGTCCCGCAACCCTTTGCATAGGCCGGTGCACCGCTAGGGCAGAAGCAGATCAGTGCAGTCATCCCCTTCACCCTGAACCATTACTGGATTGGGTGATGCAACCGGAAACACTTGGGCTGTGACTACAGAAAACGTTGATGTCCGATCAGAGAGACCGAACGGTAGTGAAGCAGGTTGAAAAATCCCTGTTTCGGTTCCGTTTCCGGTACGGGCCTCACGGCCCTGGCGTCGTCGCTTCATCAATCAGTCGCATAAGATCGGCCATCTCCCCCGCCGATCCGTCACACCAGCTTCCCTCGCCAGCGTTACCCGCAGGGTCTGGTGAATGCGAGTGGTACCACCAGACAGGCAGCACGACCACATGCACGTGGTGCTACCCCTTGCGTAATGATGGCACCACTTGGCATGCCAGTCAACCCATACCGACCAGGGGGGTTCAAACGGGCCCACTACCGACAGAACACCAATCACATTAGGGGAAAGAACCGGCCTCGGCTATGCACCCCATATTTCTCTCCATCCCCTGGTTCCGGCTCGGCCATTTCCGCCAATCGATAATAGACGGGGCGCTTCAGGCGAGCCTGCAATCCTTCTCGCACAAGAATTCTGGGGGACGGTTCTCCGGTGGTCGGATTGACTTTGGGGTCGAGCGGATGATCCAGATCCAGCGAAACCACCTCGTCCATATCGGTGCGAAACCAAATGCATTGGGTCTGGGACTCAAACGCCACCGAAAGGTCCACTACCTGGAAGGGGGTGTCGTCCACTTGAATGCGATAGCGAACGGAGGGCGTCATCAGGAAAAATTCACCCCCACGGACCGCCAGAACGGTCGCAAAGAGCCGGGTCAAAGCAGGGCGTGTGATCACACCCCCGTCATGAACCCAGGTTCCATTGGCCCGGATCTTCAGGTCAAAGTCGACTGTCTGATCCGGATGCCAATTCTCGACAGACGGTCGCCGGAACGGTTTGAGTTCATCAAACAGGCCGCTCAGGGACGGGGTTCGGCTGCCGGGCATAAACGCTCTTTGTAGCTTTCAATGCGTACCATGATAGCTCAGGGCGCTGCCAAGCAATCGGGCGGTGATGTCGACCGCAGAAATTACTTCGTTGTAGTGCATACGAGTAGGGCCGATTACCGCCAGCACGCCTACACGCTTACGATCCACTTCATAGGGTGCCGCAATCACACTGCAGTCCTCCAGTATCTTGTACCCGGATTCTTCGCCGATAAAAATGTGTACTCCCGAGGTATCCATGCTTTTTTGCAGGAGGTCATAGAGTACCTGTTTGGTCTTGAAAGTCTCAAACAGTTGCCGGATTTTCTCCAACTCGGAAAAGTCCGGCACCGCCAGAAGGTTCTGTTCCCCGCTCACCAGAACTGAATCCTGATCCGAATCAGCACCGGTACCAAAGAATTCACCCGCCATGCGAACTGCAGTACGCATTTCACGATGCATGCTGCGATGTTCACTATGCAGATGTGTCACCAGGTCCAGACGCACGTCATCCAGGATCCAGTTCGCATACGTTCCGTTGAAAAAATTGGCCGCTTCCACCAGCTCACTGTCGGTGTATTCTTGTCGGACAGAGAACACCCGATTCTGGACTTGCCCATCGGCCGTCACCAGGATCGCCAGGACCCTTTGGTGGGACAGTTTCAGGAATTCAATCTGGCGAAGCTTGCTACCGGACTTATTGGGAGTGGAAACCACCCCGGCAAATGAGGTGATCTGGGACAGCATTTCCGCAGCACTGTTCAGGAGACTCATCGGGTCCGACACCGCCTGCAAGGTATTTTGCACATCTTCCTGAAGGTCAGTCAAAGATTCCTGATTGAGGTTGCCTGTATTCATCAGGCAATTGATGAACAACCGATATCCCTTTCGTGTCGGAATCCGACCGGCAGAGGTATGCGGTGCCTGGATCAAGCCCAGTTCCTCTAGATCGGACATCACATTGCGAATGGTGGCCGGGCTCAGCGAAAGCCCCGTTTCCCGGGAAAGGGTTCGGGAGCCCACCGGCACCCCTTCATTGATATACCGTCCAACCAGACCCAAGAGAACCTGCTCCGCTCGGGGGCTCAAACTGATCTGATCCTCTTTGGTGTCGGATTCAAGCACTGGCATCTCTGATTCTTTTCCCGGATACGTTACCATGTCGGGTCTGTTGAACAGATATCAATCGGTGTACGAGGTGTAAAGATTGTATTTTCATTCTTTCGCATATACTCTACCCGAAAAGGGAACGCATCTGTGCCCAGCAATCAGGCCGGCCGCCGAAGCCCGAAAACCGACAACCGAACGCTCCTGCAAGGTACCACTTTCCGCGACGCGGAGCCCGAGTCGCAGAAACTTTCATTACGGAATGCTCTGATCTTGAAAATATCAACCATTGGACTGTTTGGCAAGTTCCGTGATGCGAGTGTTGCACCGGTCATGGATCGGGTGCGATCCTTGCTGGAAGCACGTAACATCCGAGTGCTCCTGGGGAATACCACTTCCACCGAAATTGACGGTGAGCGTATTGATGACCAGAAATTCGCTCTGGGACAGGTCATTGATATTGCCATGGTCGTTGGTGGGGATGGTACCATGCTCAATGCCGCCCGCACTCTTTGTACCCATAACGTACCCATGGTAGGAGTCAATCTGGGTCGATTGGGCTTTCTCACTGACATCCCACAAGGAGACCTGGAATCCAATCTGGAAGCCCTGCTGCAGGGGCGCTTCAGTCTCGAACAACGCACATTGCTCAAGTCGATGGTGCTCCAGAATGATGTGGTGATTCATGAAGGCATCAGTCTGAATGATTCTGTGATTTCAAAAGGCAATACCGGTCGGTTGATTGAATTCGAAACCCGAATTGACGGTCGCTTTGTCAGCCATACACGAAGTGATGGCATCATTGTCGCAACGCCGACCGGATCGACGGCTTATTCCTTGTCTGCCGGCGGCCCCATCATGTATCCGACACTCTCGGTAATGAGTATTGCTCCGATTTGTCCCCATACCCTCAGCAACCGGCCCATCATTATTTCCGACGAATCGGTAGTGGAGATTATCGCCATCAATACCCCGGAAACCCGTGCTCATCTCTCACTTGATGGCTTGGTTGTGCACGAAATCTCGGGGGATGAAACCATACGATTGACCAAGGCAGACACGCAGTTTTCCATCATTCGGATCGATTCTCATAACCACTTTGAGGTCTTGAGAACCAAGCTTGGCTGGGGCTAATGATCAACTGGCTATCCATCCGCCACTTCGCAATCGCATCGGAAGTGGAACTGGAGCTTGGCCCGGGGTTCACTGCAATCACGGGCGAAACTGGTTCCGGTAAATCCCTTCTGGTAGACGCTTTGGGCATTTTACTGGGTGACCGCGCAGAGCAGGGCCTGATCCAGCAAGGAGAGGAACAAGCTGAGATTCGGGGAGGGTTCGTCCTGCCGGAAAACAGCCCCATCATGGAATGGCTCACTGAGAGGGACCTGCAAGGTGACAGCGAGCTGATCTTGCGCCGGATTATCCGACGCGACCGATCTGGCAGGAATTACATCAATGGGAATCCAGTGAATTTATCCCAGCTCAGGGAACTGGGAGACCAACTGGTAGATATTCATGGTCAGCATGAACACCACTCCCTGCTACAGAAGTCCACACAGCAGTTTTTATTGGATGCCGCGGCAAGCAACCTGACTTTTCTCCACAAGCTGTCATCTTCCTGGGATGAACTTCGGGCAATTGACCGACAATTGGATCAACTCCAGCTGGAGCAGCAAAATGTAGTGGAGCGGATCGAACTGTTGCAGTTCCAGTTGCGTGAGCTCACGGAACTCAATCCGGGGGAAGATGAATGGGAATCCCTGTCACAGCGGCAAAGAAGGCTTGCACATGCAACGGAGTTAATGCAGTGCATGGATGCTGCCATTACGCAGTTATACGAGAGTGAGCAGTCTGCACAGACGCAAATCAGTCGGGTCGCTGGCAATATGAGACAGTACGAGTCGCTGGAACCGGCTTTGCGCGAAATCGCCGAGATCCTGGAAGAGGCGGAAGTGAATGTCAATGAAGCGGTCAACCGAATCCGGGGATACCTTAACCAAGCCGATCCAGATGAAGACGAGTTGCAACGGGTCGAGGAACGGCTGTCGGCCTGGCATGCCATTTGTCGAAAATATCGCATCCCTCCGAATACTCTGGCCGACTACCGTTCCGACTTGGAAAGTACCCTGCAACAGTTACAAGATCCTCAGCTGGAACTGGCCGCTCTGGCCGCCCGGAAAGCAGAAGCCGAGCAAGTCTGTCACCATCTGGCAGATCAGATCAGTGCCAACCGTCACCAAGCAGTCAGCCGACTGTCCGGCGACATTACGAATGCGATCCAGAAGCTAGGTATGGCGCACGGCCAGTTTGAAATCCGACTCGAAAAAAACGGCCATGGTTCGCTGACCCGCACCGGTTGGGAGTCTGTCGCCTTTGAGATATCGACCAATCCCGGGCAGGCAATGCAACCCTTGCATCGCATTGCATCCGGTGGAGAACTCTCCCGAATTTCACTTGCGATACAGGTCATTCTTGCAGATGGGGCAAAGACCCCGACCATGATTTTTGACGAAGTCGACGTGGGCATCGGTGGTACCATAGCGAATATTGTTGGCGATCAGCTACGGCAATTAGGCCAATCAAACCAGGTTGTGAGTGTCACCCACCTCCCTCAGGTTGCCTCCAGGGCTAATCAACACTACTACGTCGCCAAACGAGACAGTACCGATTCAGTCGTAGTGAAATTCGAGCTGCTGGATCGGCCCGGCCGAATCACGGAAATTGCTCGCATGTCCGGAAGCAAGGAACCCAGCCATGCATCCCGGGAACACGCCAAGCAAATGCTGGACTCGGGGGACCCTCGATAAACTGCCCTTTCCCCGGCGGCTGGTGTATCATCCGCAAAATGAATAACACTGCCCGAGTCCTGCCGCAACCCGAACCACTGCCCTCGGCATCCGGCACCATACGGCCCGCTCGACTGGGTGACGTCACGGCCATTCATGGACTGCTGACTCTGTACGCCAATGAGCACCGGCTGCTGCCTCGTATGGAGACCGAAATTTACCAGTCATTACGCGAGTTTGTGGTCGCGGAGTGGCAAGGCCAGGTCATCGGTTGCGCTGCCTTGCAAATCTTTACCCAGATACTCGGGGAGGTTCGCAGTCTGGCGGTACAGCCTGAACATACCGGTATGCGATTTGGCTCTCGTCTGGTTCGTGCGCTGGAAGAAGATGCACTCCAATTGGGCCTGAAACGATTGATGGCTTTGACCTACGAGGTTCGCTTCTTCCAACGTCTGGGTTATCAGGTCGTCGAGATGCGGACCCTGCCGGAAAAGGTCTGGGGATCGTGTATCAATTGCCCGAAATTCCGTAACTGTGATGAAATCGCCGTTCTGAAACATCTACCTGCTCCTGAATGAAACCCAACACCTGCAGCCTGTCCCACTCGACTCTACGATCCATACTCCCATGGCTACTTGCGGTTTTTCTGAGCATGGCACTTGCCGCCTGTGTCTACCGACCGGATGTCCAACAAGGAAATGAAATCACCTGGGAGATGATCTCCCAAATCCGTCCCGGCATGACCCGTCGTCAGGTGGTCAGAATTCTGGGACAACCCCTGGTCAACGACCCGTTCAACAAGAATCGATGGGACTATTTCTATTCCTTCCGATCCGGGGAGACCGGGAACCTAACCAAACAGTCTATTATTCTTCGGTTCGAAGGGGACAATCTGGTCACGGTGGACAGTGACCTGTTGCCAGACCAGGAACCCCGTTCGGCCACAGACTGATGAGCGCCCGGCACCGCGCTGCCCCAGAGTGATCGTCTGGCACACGCAGCAGCGGGCATCACCCGGATTCGCGGGGCCGAGGCGGCTGTGCCGGATACGGTAACCCCATCATGGAGTAGTCGGTTCCCGCTGCTTCCCGAAGAGGGATTCAGTGGACTGTAGACCCCTCAGGGCGAAAAGGTGCCCTTCCTCGACCTATCCTTCAGCGGATATCAGTCCGGCTTCTGCCAGTATCTGCTCCGGAGGTACATATCCCCCCAGGACCTCGCCATTGTCGAGCAGGATGAACGGAGTGCCTTGTACCCCCAGCCTGGATCCCATCTGCAGGTGCTCCTTCACCGGGTGTTCACAAAACTTCCGCTCGATTTCCTCTCCCGCCTTAGCCGTCGTCATGGCATCCGGAGGACTCTCCGCACACCAGACTGCGATCGCTTCATCGTAACTGTCGGAGCCGATACCGGCGCGCGGCCACATCAGGTAACGTACCTTCAGCCCGCCTTCTTTCAATGCCGGAATATCCCGATGGAATTTCTGGCACCAGCCACAATCCGTATCCGTGAATACAGTGATATACCGTGTACCATCCGGGTCCCCCATGATGATCATTTCATTTTCCGACCACTGGTTAAATTCCATCAGGGCCTGTTGCCTTGCCTTCTCTTTGCGCTCATCAGACCAACTGATCTGTCGGTCGACATCATATACATCTCCGAGCATGAGAAACTCTCCCCGACTATAGGCATACAGGTCCTGATTGCCGAGCTGCACATGATATACCCCTTCCATGGGAGTCTGAGTGATCGAGGTGATTTCGAGTTCTTCCGGGATGATCTTCTGCAGATTTTCCCGGACCGCATCTTCCGCACTTTGCTCCTGGGCGCTCGCAACCATGGCAACAAAAGCCAGGCCCATGACAGGAATGAAACGAATGAAATGGACAAGATTTTTCATGTAATACCTCAGAGGTGGACATTTCCGGATTACGGTGCTGAAGACATCCCGAGACGGGTAAAGCCGCGATGGCTCTGCATCTATCAACTCAGACTGTACTTTTTTATTTGGGTTCACTCAATTGTTTCCCCATGAAATCTTCCCACAAAGTTGATGAAGGTTTCGATCACGGGATTCTTCCCATTTTCGACCATCAAGGTCGAAAAATATACAATCGTCTCCAAAAATCCGGAACCACAGGGTCGGGAAGGCTGCATCACTACGGATCAGGCCGATTGCGTAAGAGAACCCGGCAGATCCAAAAGGCCTATCCGATGTTCGTCCTCCTCAAGTTCGAATCCAAAATACGTTCCGTCAACCGGATGATTCGGTCCTGATGGTCTATCAGCAGATGCTTTCCCAGACGGATCGCATCCCGACCGGAGCATCCGGGACCATCAGCGACCAACTTGATCGCGGCAAGGCAAGGCAGGCGATCCCGCGCCAACAAAAAACCCACAATGGCAGCACACTCCATATCGTATATCATTGGCTGATGAAACTGTCTTTCCGATGTATCCACGGTGCATAGATCCGCCTGGGCCAATCGCATATTTCCCAGCCCGGCCGGGGGCCGCGCCGACAACCGCCAACTTTCCCCATGATAGTACACTCGATCGACCCAGACCAGATACCCCGAGTGGATTGGTACCTTGGGAGCATACGGTTGCCCCCCGACTCCTGCAATGCCAAAATTCAGCCACACGTCTGACTTCCGTATTGGTGCCGTTGCAAAGATACGTGCCAGGGTATTCCGGCACTGTAAGGCACCCTGCCCTGTCACCACCATCTGGACCTGATCCCCTCGATAGAGGTTAGGATCCCCTCTCTCTCGTCTGAGATCAAAATGCCGAACCAACGGCTGGCCTTCGGCCAAGTGAGCGCATAGAACCGTAGTGATTCCTTGCATTGGTTCAGTCGATCTCCCACCGGTTCAGGATTTCCCGATAATAGCTGGCATCTGCATATTTTCCCCGACGCTCCATCCCCTGAATCAGAATCCGACACTTCTGCTGCAGGGTTTCCATACAAGCCTGACGGTCCTTGACATCCATATTATCATGCCGGAGTATTTTCTGTAGTGCCTGTACCCGGAAACGATCCATCCCCCAATAACGTCTGGATAGCTGGTCCGCATGGCCTCCATACTTCACCAGACAAGGATCTGCCACCAGGCCGACTTCATACTGGCGAAAAATCCGCAGCCACAAATCATAATCCTCGCAGGCTGGCAAATCCGGATCGAAAAGACCACAGTTGGCAAACACATGCCGGTGCAGCAAAATGGATGAGGGAGATACACAGCAAAGCGGCAGGCAGTGATGGAAAATCCGCCCTTCGGGTTTGGCGTGTTTTCGCGCAGGATTCACCCGGCGACCGTTCCGGATCCATATTTCGTCCGTATGGCAAACTCGCAACCCTGATTCCCATGACAGTCGTCTGGCCTGTGCCTCAAGTTTGTGAGGCAGCCATTCATCATCTGAATCCAGCAATGCAATCCATTCACATCGGGCTGCCTGAATTCCAAGATTGCGTGCTGCACTGACTCCGGCATGGGCTTGCCGAAGTACGGATATACCCGGAAACTGCCGCGCAAGTTGTATGGCGGTTCCATCCACCGAACCATCATCCACGACAATGATTTCCCGAGGGGCCAGGGTTTGGCCAAGCACAGAACGAATGGCACGGCCCACCATGCCTGACCGATTATGGGTCGGGATCACAACACTGACGTCCATTCAGACCCCAATCACCCAGAGAAGGCCAAGACTCCTCCGACAGTGAGTTCCGACAGGCGTGCGACGGGCATCCCCGGCATCGACAGATATTGGGGGCAATCGACTAATGCTGAAAACCTCATAGTCAGTCTTGACTCTTCCCACTGAATAAACAAGCGGATCATCCCATCAATTCACGGACTGCTTCTCGCTCCTCGATCAGTTCCTGCTCTGTCAGGGACATCCGTTTTCGGCTGAATTCGCTGATCTCCAAATCCGGCACAATCCGATAGTCGCCATGCGCACAGGTCACGGGAAATGAATACATGATCCCTTCGGTAATGCCATAACTGCCATCCGAAGGAATTGCCATACTGACCCAATCGTCATTCCGGGTACCCAGAGCCCAGTCCCGCATATGATCGATTGCTGCGGAGGCGGCCGATGCTGCGCTGGATGCACCCCGAGCCTTGATGATGGCGGTGCCGCGATTCTGCACAGACGGAATGAATTCATCTTCCAGCCAATCGCCAGGCACCTCTACTGATACTCCATTCACCCGGACCTGGAAGACATCGGGGTATTGTGTCGCAGAATGGTTTCCCCAAATCGTCATTCTCCGCACGGCATCATGATGTACCCCGACCTTGTCCGCCAGTTGGGATTTGGCGCGATTGTGGTCGAGCCGGGTCATCGCCGTAAACTGGCGTGGATCGAGGTCCGGCGCATTGTTGGCTGCAATCAAAGCATTCGTGTTGGCCGGGTTTCCCACCACCAGAACACGAACATCACGGGAAGCATGGTCATTGAGGGCCTTGCCCTGTACCGAAAAAATCCGGCCATTGTCCTTAAGAAGGTCACTGCGTTGCATATCGGCGGTTCGCGGTTTGGAACCGACCAGCAGGGCATAATCGGCATCGCCAAACGCCTGATGGGGATCGTCGGCCGCTTCCACGCCGGCGAGCAAAGGGAAGGCACAGTCCATCAACTCCATCATGACACCCTGGACTGTACCCATGGCGGGAGGGATTTCCAACAGTTGCAGCATCACAGGCTGGTCTTTGCCAAGCATGTCGCCGGCGGCAATTCGGAAAAGAAGTGCATAGGAAATGTTGCCGGCAGCTCCGGTGACCGCAACTCGTACTGGTGATTTCATAATGTTGCCAAAAAGAATGATTCGGGAAAACCTGACCAATTATAGTCAATCCTGCCTGCCTTTCCCTGACGGAAAATTCGGGACCTGGGTCCGATTTCTTACGTAGACTCCGACTCGATCGGGATTTGAATCCGGAAAACCGCCCCCATATGAAAGCCTATCCCACCACGCCCGTTGATTGCACACCATAATAACGAGTCGATCCCATTCTGGAAAGCATCGGATCTTCATATATTTTCTGGAAAATACGAAATATATTTTTATTTTTCAATGAGTTGAAATATTTTTCTAAAATTTATTTGAAAAATATTCCGAGTAGGAGTATAGTTGCATTGTTGGCCCGAGCGGAACATAATGCAAGAGCTTTCCGCCGACCCAACGTTCCCCATCGTATACGGATTCACACCACCGACCACATTCCGATGGCCTTCCTCTCCCGATCTTTGCTGATTCTCGTGCTGTCGGTAGCACCTGTCGGTGGGTCATGGGCGGTGTCCGAAAAACCCTCCCATACCAACACGACAGATCGCATGAACGTCGCTTCGGTTGCGTCGGATGATTCTCAGCAGGCCAGTCTATCGAATCAGACGGCCTCCCCCCCTGCCAGTCTTTGGGACCGGCTGGAACGCGGATATCGGTTGGGCAACCTGGAGGAATCCCCTGAGCGTGTGGAAAGGTTTGAACGCGAGTTTGCCCAGGATCCGATGTATTTCCGGGTATTGGCAAAACGAGCCAAATGGTTTTTGTACTACATTCTGGAGGAAGTAGAAAAGCGGAACATGCCGACAGAAATCGCCTTGGTGCCCGCGATCGAAAGCATGTATCAAATGGATTCCACCTCGCCAGCCAATGCGGCGGGAATCTGGCAATTCATGGAAACCACCGGAAAGCGATTTGGCCTACGCCAGGATTGGTGGCTGGATGCACGTCGCGACCTGTTCCTGTCCACTCGGGCTGCACTGGATTATCTGCAGTTCCTGTCCCGAGAATTCAATGGAGATTGGGAACTGGCACTAGCCGCCTACAATGCGGGAGAAGGTGCGGTGATACGGCAGATTCGCCAGAACCGAAGCCAGAACCTTCCCACAGCTTATGCCTATCTTCAGTTGCATAGTGAAGCCCGGTCCTACGTCCCGAAATTAATGGCATTGCGCAATATCTTGCGCGACCCGGAACAATACGGTGTCCAGCTTCCACCACTGGAAAACCGACCCTACCTGCAGTTCGTCGACTTGCAATCCCAAACGGATATTACCGTCGCCGCCTCATTGGCTTCGATGACGCTCGGAGAACTCCAACATTTCAACTTGGGATACAAACGACAGGTTACACCGCCTAATGGCCCCCATCTCCTGGCAGTGCCGACAGACCGCGTCAACCCCTTGTTGAGCAAGTTGGCGAGCCTTCGTCCGATACAACGCATCCAATGGGCCCACCACAAGGTCAAACCCGGTGAGTATCTCGGTCACATTGCACAACTATATGGCACGTCAGTTGACTTGATCCAGGACGCCAACGAACTCGATTCTGACTTGATCTATCCGGATCAGGAATTGAAAATTCCGTTCAATATCGACATGATCAACCAATATGCGGGGCCCACTTGGGAGTATCGCGCGTCCGAGCGGAGCAGTCATACGGTCCAGAGCGGTGATTCGCTCTGGAGCATTTCCCGAAAGTATGGAGTCCGCTTGTCGGATCTGATCCAGTGGAACCGGCTTCCGAAGGCTCCTCTCATTCATCCGGGACAGACTCTTTTCCTCAACCCTTGAACGGTGATAGAGCCTGTACCGCTCCGACGATAGATAGATCGTCCCGACCCTGACTCTGGGCCATGCGCCGATCGGGCGGTCTTTTTCCGGACTGGGCTTGCGCTTCCCCATCATACCGGTAAGCCTATACGACACTCCAACCAGTGTTCACCGACCCTGCTGTGCTCCGCTTCTCACTTTTTCAGCCCCATATGGGCGGCATGGCAACCGGACGCGACTATCTGTTGCCACAGGACCTGCTTCCGGGCCGGCTGAGCAAGCAAGGAGTCCATGTCATCGAAAAACAATACGATCGGTTTTCCATCTACAGCAGAGTCCGCCAGTGGATTCTGCCGCTCATCCCCAATGAAATGCATACGGACCCAGGCATGGCCGTCCTGGCCCAGCGAAACCACACACTTCGGCAGTGGCTGATCGGGATTTTGTAGCATCTGCGATGCCGTCATCCGGTAGTTGCGAGCACTATCGCCGGTAGCGGGAATGAACAGGGAAACCGATTCCCGCTGCAATCCCATGGCCAGGAAAATGTCTTGCAGCAACCGCTTGTGGGCCGCACCTGTCGCCAGGTTTTGATGACTGGCCTGACAGAACACCCAGGTATCGTGACACTCTGGATTCTCATCATCCATCAGGCACCATAATGGTTCCGGCCCCATCATAGCGGAGTCACTCTTCTCGGGAGTAAGGGATTCAGCCGGATTCACGACCAAAATCCCGGGGACCGGCAGGTTGTCTTGACGCAACCGCCATCTCACAATCCCCAGCAAATCGAGAATCTCCCCCTGTCTTGGTGTCAAGGCATCCATGCAGTGGTCAATCGTAGCAAATGCAAGGATCGAAACAGGACACTAAATCAGGCAACATCGGAGCGATCATCTGGAGATTCACCACTTCCAGTGCCGGGGTCCTCATCATCTGGCAGGAAAGACGGACTTTCCTGATGTCCCCGACGCCAGCGAAAAATCCACCCCACCGGACCAGAGAGCACATAAGTACAGGCCATAACAAACAGGACCGTCGCCGGATCAAAATAAATCAGCACCAGCAGGAGCAACAAGACAATCAGCACTACAAATGGAATTCGATCCTTGTAATCAAAATCCTTGAAACTGCGAAACCTGAGATTGCTCACCATCAATACCGCTGATGTCAGGGTAATGACAGCACTCAGCCAGGATACGCGATCGCCGTCGATATCGAACTCATACAGGCACCAGATCCAGAAAACCACGAAAGCCGCACCCGATGGAGAGGGCAAGCCGAAAAAATATCGACTATCCTTGACAGTGAGCGTGTTGAAACGGGCCAACCGGAGTGCCGTCGCAGCAACATAGAGAAAAGAAATGGCGGCACCCGCCCGGGAGATGCTCTGCAAGGACCAGAAATACACCATCAATGCCGGAGCTACTCCAAACGCAACCAGATCGACAAGACTGTCATATTCCTTCCCAAACTCACTGGTAGTGTGGGTCCATCGTGCGACACGGCCATCCAGGCCGTCCATGATCATCGCGACAAAGATCCATACCGCGGCACGATCATACCGTCCATGCGTGGCCTGGATGACTGCAATGAACGCAAAGAGCAGCCCGGCGGTAGTGAACAGGCTGGGAAGAAAGTAGATTCCCTTGCGCCCTTTCTCGCTGTCGCTGTCAACCTGCATGCTGAAATCCCCTCTTGCCCGGATTCTCCCCGACCCGATGATACCCTATCCGGCATGCAGGGTGGCGACCACATCATTGCCGGACGTTACCCATTGATGAAGAGTGACCTGCAAATCGGCTTCCGGTGGCAAATAGAGGTCTACCCGGGAACCGAAGCGAATAAACCCGAATCGCTGCCCGGTGATCACAGGTTCCCCTTCAGCGACATAACACAAAATCCGGCGGGCAATGAATCCTGCGATCTGGACCGTCACCACATCTTGCCCTTTGTCCGTCTGAACCCATACAGCATTGCGCTCATTGGCTTCCGAAGACTTTTCCAAGGCAGCATTCATGAACTGCCCCGGGTAATACTGGCACACCCGAACTTGGCCGCCGATCGGGATCAAGTTGGAATGCACCGAGAAGATATTCATAAAAATGCTGATCTTCTGCATCCTCGGATCTCCCGGGATGTAGGGGTTGGCTTCTTCCCCAATCCATACTATTTTGCCACTCGCGGGAGAAACCACCGCACCGGGAGTGCGGCTGACATGACGAGCCGGGTCACGGAAAAACTGGACAATGAACAACACCAGCAACCATACCGGAATCGACCACCACCGCAACCACAAAGTCGCCAGGAGAGCAAGGAATATCCCAAGCACCAGATGCACCCACCCTTCACGGGCATATATCGGATATGTGGTGGGTTGCATGGTGTGCCAAGCACCGACAGAATTCGCCCTGTAGGCACTGGTTGATTAACTCAGGTGCTGACTTTCCTCGTGAGGAAAACTATAATGGGGACTTAGAGGAGCAGATGTAAACCCCGTGCGTCACAATTTTTCTGTAGGGGGGGTTGGATCGAGAGTGGGCTCATGGTAGTGGGAATATTGTAGGGTTCCGTGGAAGCGCCGAGAAGTGCGTATGGGACTCCCTGGGGATTACTACTTGGAGCTTCGGGGAGGGGACCCGTTTGGGCCGCATATGAACTTCGACGCATTGATATGGCACTCCCGTGTTGCATGGAAAATTCCGTGTGTCGTTTCTGCATTTCGTGGCGGGAGAAGCGATTTGGCGGCGCATGACGGCAGGAAGAAACCGCACTCGCCGTCCTTGGCAAGAGTTACATCAAGGCTTTGCATGGTCAAACCGACCTGCAAATGCGCGACGATGAAGGGCGCGGGCATGATCGTTGAGAGCCATGGCTAGGAACTTGGCTTGTGCTATGCCCTGAAGCATGTGCGGACAAAAGGAGCGGTATGGCCGCCTCTACTATTAACGCCCTCCAGTTCAGGGCTATAAATTATGAACGTATAGTAATGGTTCGGCTGGAGACCTTCGAGAAGAATATATCCCTTGTCAACAGTATCCTCTTTGCGCTTCAGCTCGCCAATAGGCTTACTGCTAATGGGGAGAGGCGACACGAAGCGGGTGTCATTCGACACCACCCCCGCCCTGAGAGTCAGCGGCCTTTCAATCCAGTCCCTGTCTGCAAACACATCCCATTCCCAGAGATCATGATTGCGGATATGAAAGTCATACACAGTGGCCTTCAGGGAGTTGTTTTTTACCGTGAGACTCATAACGCAATCCCATCCGCAGGATCGCTTCTCATGATGGTCGCGCGTGTGCACCCCTTGCTGCGTAGAAAAGCACGCTCCCGGGCCAATCAACGCTGCTTCTGCGGGCACTACCATTGCCAGTGAAGCGGCAAAGGTCGTCAGTAAAGAGATGGATTTCATTCGTCGCGTCATGGGTTTCCCTCATAGGGTTTAGGAGCGGGCAACATCATGCCCGATTTCGCTGGTAAAGTCAAGGGAAGAGTTTTCCTGGTAGTGGTCCAGTTTGAACATTGCAGGATCCGAACCGGGAAGAAGGCGGCCCGCAGGCCGCCCCCTTTCCCGCGTTCCGGGTTTTCTGGACGGGTCCGAGGATCGCCGCGGCCAGTCGGGCGTTCATGCGGCTGCCGTCTCGGGCCCGTCAGTTGGTCGTGCAGCCCACACTGGTCCTCCGGGTGGCGTCCCTAATGTATCGTAGCCGTCTTCGGCATCTGTACGCGCCCAGCTGCCCGACGAGTTCCTGGCTCCGCTTAGGCAAGCTTGGATCTGATTCCGGTCGCTGCTGAAGGCGAAGCACCCGCTCGACCACGAATCGCCGGGGGCGACGGCGCGGCCCGAGCCAAAGCGGATCTCCAGATCGGCCGCCGTCTTGAAGCAGAATCTTGAAATGATCTTGGTGACATCCCCAATATGCGTGACTGCGGTGTAGCGCGTGTTTTGCTTCAGGTTGCTGAAAGTTTTAAGTGCTGCCTTCGTATCCGTACCAGCTACAGCAGTTCCAAGAGTCCGCCTGTTAACCTCTTCACTGCCATTTTCCAGCACGCTGAGATACACAGTGGCACTTTGAAGTGCACTCGCTCCTGGTATAATAACTTGCACTGTCCTAATACTCACTTCAAACGGCGACAGCTGGACCGCGTTTTTTGTCAGGGACCCATCGACAAAGTCTATTCCGGCACGTGTACCCTAGCCTGGCGGGCAGGTACTCGATCCTGATGCACCATCAATAAATAAGGGACTTATAAACAAAGGTTGACAGGTCAAATAGACCTGCTTCCTTCTGCTACTTCTTGACGTTTCACAGGCCGACTTCGACATAGGTCATTGTCACCACCTCACGTCCGGTCGCCCCACCCGGAGGTCAAAATATTCAATTCTGCATCGATATCAGCATTGTTGGTATACCCACACGCCAAGTACTTAAACTTCGCTTGGGTGGGTCTGTTTGCGGCATCAAATCCGCATTGTGAACACGTCTAGGACGTGTACTTTGGGTTGACCTCAGAGGCGTGCTGACTTGTAGCTGAGCTTGTATTTCAAGGCACCCCAACCCGTTGAGGGGCTTTGTTCAACCTTGGTTGCCGCCGAGCAATTCGCCGCCGGGGCCGACCCTCGCGCAGCCCTTGCCACCCATGAACAGGAAGTGGGAGCTGCCTGCCGTTGCATACCCACGCCCAGGGCTAGGCGTGATGACCTGAACCACCAGCTCGCCGGGGCCCTGAATGGGATTGTTGGCATTGCGGTTGCTCCAGATGTGGGCACCAGCCTTCGGCCGCACCTCGACGATGTTCTCGCCAAGCCTGCCGCCGGCGAAGGTAAGGGAATCTCTCCCGCCAAGCACATTCTGCCAAGCATTTGAGTTCACTTCCGGCGTGCGCCACTCCCAATCGGTGAACTCGGCACCGGCACGGTTTGTATTACGTGTGCTCAGAAATTTGACAGTCGTGAAACTCTGCGGCGTTACGTTGGGATTACTGGAAGACAAAATGACCTTGAAGCGGCCCAGCGTGGCATGATCGCCGCAGCCGTCCACGACGGTTTTGCCGGAAACCGGTACGAGTCGGATCGTGCAGGTGCTGGTGGTGCATTGAGGAGGGGGAGGGGGGAGTTGCGCCTGCGCGGCGGGCAGCGCGGCCAGCAAAAGGAAGGTCGCTAGTTTAGCGAGGGGGGGGGGGGGGGGGGGGGGGGGGTCAAGCGTGTCATGATGTTTTCCTCTTGATGGTCGATAGAGCTGATTATAGTGAATGCCATTTTCCAGTGCAAGAGTTGGCTTTCAGGTGGGTGTACGACATTTTCGTGAGAAAGCCCACATTTTCGCATTGTTGTTACATTGCGCCGACCTGTCGCTCTCAGAAATCATCAAAGCGGTCGCTTTCCAAACAGCATGGCAAGGCGATCACGGCATTCGCCCCATCGACGTTCCAATGCATGCTGCCTTGTTTGAGACGACTGCCAACGATCGCTTTGCAGGCACCTTCAACCACCCCGGATGATACGCAAATCCCCTGTGCTCTGAGTGTTGAATAGTCCATGCGTTTTCGGTTGTCAGCAAAATATTTCCTAATTAGTGTCTGGCGGAAAACCCATAGAGTTCTGATTGGCAAGGGGAAATCGTGGAATCCGGGGGCTGAAGTTCGGGTGGAACGTGTGTCGAATGGGGTAAAATTGGGGAGCATTTCGCTATTTTCCCCGAAACTTCGTCCTGCCCCCCGCTGATAAGACACACGCTCCACCCCCAACTGGAAATCGGCGCCTGCCAGATTTCGGAGATCCGGATCGACCCGAAGTCCCGGGACGACATTCCGGCGATCCGGATCGGGCTGCAGCACCTGTACACGGACGAAGGGTTGCGGAGCCGCCTGTTCGACCTGCTGGAGCGGGAGGTGCTGCCGGATGTGGATCTGGACAACGGCCGTCCGGGGATGCCACTGTGGTCGATTTGGGTGATGGCGGTGCGGAAGCAGGGGCTGAACTGCGACTTCGACCGACTGGAGGGCCGGGTGAACCACGATGACGTGATCCGCCAGATGCTGGGCCACGGGGTGTACTCGGACGCGAGTTATTCGGTGCCGCGGATCAAGGACAACGTAAGTCTGCTGACGCCGTCCCTGTTGTCGCAAGTGGGGGCCTTGGTAGTGTCATCGGGGCACCGGGTGTCGAACAAAAAGCCTGGCGACGGGTTGCGCGGTCGGTGTGACTCCTTCGTAGTGGAAACGGATGTCCATTACCCGACGGACATCGGGCTTTTGTGGGATTCGCGGCACCAGTTGCGGGGGCTGTGGCAGGCGGCGTCCGAGGAGGACGGGCTACCCGGCTGGCACTAGGCGAAGTACCATCGCAGGAAGCTCAAGCGACTGTTCCACCGGGTTCGCTGGGCGCGGGATGCCAGGGCCCGGCCAGAACCGGTGAGGGAGTTTCTGGATGGGGCCCGGTAACTGGCCGACCGGGCTCGGTGTGCCCTCGAAGTCCTTTCGAGGATGGGCAGGGCGGAACCCAGGCGGGTGCGGATGAACCGGATCACGCAGTACCTTTGGTATGCCGACCGGCTGTCGGATCAGGCGGACCGGCGCCTGCTTCGCGGGGAGACGATTCCCCACGAGGAGAAGATCTTCTCGATCTTCGAGCCCCATACGCGCTGGATCTCGAAGGGGAAGGCGGGCCGTCCGGTGGAACTGGGGGTTCCGGTCTGCGTGCTGGAGGACCCATACGGCTTGCTGCTGCACCATCGGGTGATGTGGAAGGGAGGCGACATGGAGGTCGCGGTTCCGATGATCGGGGAAGCCAGGGAGAAGTATCCGGACCGGAAGCTGTGTCGCTTCGACCAGGGATTCCACAGTCCGGAGAACCGGCGGCGGCTGGAGGAGTTGCTGGAAGACCATGTCCTGCCCCGCAAGGGCCCCTGGACGAAGGCCGACCGGGTCCGGGAGACGGGCGCCGTGTTCCGGGCGGCGAGGCCGCAGCATCCGGCGATGGAGTCGGCGATCCACAATCTGGAGCACCAGGGTCTGGACCGGGTTCGCAGCCATGGGGTGGAAGGCTTCGAGCGGACGGTGACGTTGTCGGTACTGGCGTACAACGTTCATCGCATCGGACGGATGATTCGGGACCGGGCCCGCGAGGCGGAACGACGAAGACGCCGGGCCGCCTGACGGAACAGTCCTCGGGGACCGGTGCTGAAAACGCCTGCTGGCAGAGGGGGCGCAGACCCACGTCCGAAATCGGGCTGAAACACCCCGGAAATCGACTATCCCTACTGTTTCCGTGAATTCCATGGGATCGATCAATGACTGATCAGCCCCGGAATCAATTCACGTCGGAATACCGCCGAAAATCGGGGTTTTCCGCCGGGCACTAGTTAGCTGGAGACCCCTCCGGGCAGCCTCGTGGCCTTTTCCAGAGGAGAGCTGGGCGAGAACATCATCGAGGTGCGACCGAAGGCTGGTACCCACATCTGGAGCAACCGTTTTGCCGACCAGCCCAATCAAGGACTCGGCGAGCTCATGATGCAGAGATTTGATGCGCCACGTGACTTTACGAAATGGGTGCGAAGTGGCTCGGCCTACTTCCTGTTCATGGGCGGCAAAGGCTGCGCGAGAGTCGGTCTGGCGGGTGAGTTACTTGGAGGTAACCAGTGACGCGACCGGGACACGCCGCCGAGGGCTGCCCACTCCCGCGCCGCCGGCCAGCACAACAAGGGGCCCCGGCTGGCAAGGGGACAAACCGCCAATGGCCGCTTCCAACCGTCCCCGTCGCCGCTTCCTGCGCATCGAGGACGAATCCCGGGTCACCCTCGACCGCCGCCCGCTGGGACGGCCTCCGCGGTCTCGCCACCCACGTCCGAGGGATGCCGCTGGCCGAACTCCTCGACCCGTACCACGGCCGGTGGCCGGTCGAGGAACGCTTCCGCATCCACGCCCATCTGGCGCTCTCCTTTCTCACCTTTGCCGGTGTCCGCCCCTGCGTTGGCGTCTTGGCTTCCCGCCCACCGCTCGGAGGTCGCCACAGCGGGTTCGACAGGCCTTGCTCAATCGCCAGTGCAGTGTCTTCGAAGACCTCGGCAGCGTCCAGCACGATGCTATCCCCTCCCGGCCCAGTGCCGAGGCCATGTACCGGGGATGGAGCTACCGTTGTCCCAGGTGTCCTAGGAGCGGACCCACCGGGATCGCAACGCTGGGCCGTCTAGAACCCCTGTAACGCCCGGGAAATAGCCCGAATCGATCGCGTTTCTCCCCGGAATGTAGTCGGCCCTGAAAAAAACCTGCTTCAGGTGGCCGCAAGCACCCGCGGTGAGACACTGCCCAACTCGGAGGCCGGCAGTTTCCATCGCCCCCTCGTTCCCGGGCGTTCCTGGGCCCTCAAAACGTCGCAAATGCGGCCTCCAAGGCCCCCAATCCCGCGACCCAAAAACCGCAGCGGGCGGCGGATCCGCCGCAGGTTGTGACCGGCACCGCACCGCAGGGCATTCCTCCGGTCGCCCTCCCTTCCCGGGAGCCCGTTCCTTCCCGGATGGCCATCCGATTTCCGATGCCCGATCACGGGCTCCATCGCCTGCCGCTGCCGGCACTTCTTCCGCCGTCGGGTCACGAGGCCTCGCCGCGGCCCGGACCGGGATCCGGCAGCCTCACCCTCGCCATGCCCCCGGTACCCGCGGTCCACGAATACCTCATCCATCGACCGCCCCGTCCGGCGTCGCACCGGATCCAGAGCGGGCTTCCGCGGTGGTCCGTCATCAGGATTCCCCGCCCGCGCCATCCCGCCCAAGAGGAAGTGGCTGCGGTGGGGGGGTGGACATGCTCCCCTGGACCCCGAATTCGTACCGCCGGTGGGCCTGCCCTTGCGGATACACTCGACTTCCGGGGCCTGCCGGCGGGACCGCGGGTTCCGGCCCTTCGGCTCCGGCGCCCGTACCCGCCGGGCCATCGCCCGTTCGTCCGCAAACGCCGGCTCCCGATCGGGGCTCCCCGCGGTGTTTCGTTCCCGGTCCCGGACCCCCCGGCCCAGGTCGGTCCACAGACTCTTGACCGGACGGTTCATACGGCGCCACTGCCGGGCAGGGGCAACCCGGTTCGCCCGCCGCCGCGCCTGCGGCCCCTGGCGGGCGTCGCGCTGGCGCCACTTCCCCTCATACCGCGGGCACCGTTTCACCCGCCGCACCCGGGAACGGTTCCACCGCTGGCCATCGGTCGGAAAGGTCACCGCCTGGTCCGGCACGGTCGTATCGACCGTCACCCGCCGCCACGCCCGCGGCTTCCCGGTGCCGCTGGTAAGACCGGCATCGATCGTCGCTGGCAGGACCCACTCGGCCCCGGCCGTCCCGATGCGCGGGCGACACCGCGTCCGGCGGCTCGGGTCGATCGGCGCATGGGGCGGGCAATAGTCCTCGCCGCAAAAGGACTGCCCGTACGGATTCTCCCCCCAACCGGCGACCACCGCCTCGTCCGAGAGTGGGTGCACCGGCTGGAGAGACTCCCGCCCGACCATCCCACGCGTGGGCTGGCCGGGACTACCGCGGTCGGGGCCGTACCGCACACCGAAGGTCTCGTCGCATCGGGACCCGTTCAGGATCCCGGCCAGGCGAACCCGCGCATGGCGCCGATCCAGCCGGTTTTCCAGGCGATTTCGGAACCGATCGTGGGATTCGGTACCCGCACAGGGTCCGGGACGCAGGTGGTCCTCGGAAATGGCAAGGAAGGGAGCCCCCATGAGTCCAGATCCGGCCATTGGAATCCATACTTTCAGGGAATATATTTCAGCATATTCAGATCGTGACCGCTGAATTTGGGGTTTTTCAGGATCGACAATGTAGTGCCTGATTCACCAGGGAAATCCGGTAGAATCAATGTGTTCCGAATTTTTACCGTCGAAGTCGGGAGTTTTCGCAACCAAGAGCAGGGCGAATTGGTTCACACCACTTTCCCCAAGCCTGACATAAAGTTGCCTTGGATTTGGACACCTCCGAACTGATGGTCTTCCAGAGGCAACGACCTTCATTCTGGCTGTGGATAAAAAAGCGACTGGCCCCCGAAGGCAGGAGGAGGACGCCGAAGCCTTTCAGTTCACCGTCGCGAATGTCGTAGGGCGTCTTGCGGGGCTTGAGAGCCTTGATCCGGCTCTCCGTAATACGGGTATTGGGCATGAGGTTTCCTCCTGCGATCTGTTGCAGGCAGGGAAAAATGCCGTGGCATTTCCGTCTCCATCTGCAAATAGCACGAGGAAAAAATATTATATATCAAAATCTTAGCATCGAAGATGCGTTGCATGGGGTGTCAGGACGATATTACGGCCAGAGTAGGCACCGCAGGATTATGCGATTCTGCTATCCACCGATTGTAGAGTCACAGCATCAGTTTTTAGCCTTATCCACGATCTTGGATTCCCCGATCCAGGACATCATGGATCGCAGCTTTTCCCCTACCTCCTCAATCGGATGTTTGCGTGCCTGATCGCGCAATTCCGGGAAGCGTCTGCCTCCATGGGCATTTTCTTCCATCCATTCCCGGGCAAACTCACCTGATTGGATCTCGGACAGAATTTTCTTCATCTCTGCCTTGACCTGTTCATTGACCACCCTCGGCCCCCGGGTCATATCGCCAAATTCTGCGGTATTGGATATCGAATAGCGCATATCCGCAATCCCCCCTTCATACATGAGGTCCACAATCAGCTTGAGTTCATGGAGACATTCGAAATAGGCCATTTCGGGTGCATAACCCGCTTCCACCAAAGTCTCAAAACCGGCTTGCACCAGTGCGGTCGCGCCACCGCAAAGTACCGCCTGCTCACCGAATAGATCGGTTTCGGTTTCTTCCCGAAAGGTCGTCTTGATGATGCCTGCACGCCCTCCTCCAATGGCCGCTGCATATGCGATTGCAATAGCATCGGCATCTCCTGAAGCATCCTGATGAGTGGCCACAAGACACGGCACGCCGGCTCCTTTTTCATACGTGGAACGCACCAGGTGCCCGGGGCCTTTCGGTGCTACCATCATGACATTCACGTCTTCTCTGGGCGTAATGTAGCCGAAATGAATGTTGAATCCATGAGCAAATGCCAGCGTGGCTCCGGGCTTGAGAGACTTCTCAACCTGAGCGGTATAGATAGCGCCCATACGCTCGTCTGGTGCCAGCATCATAATGAGGTCCGCTTGAGCGACCGCCTCATCCACCTCGGCGACGGCCAGGCCGACCGCTTCGGCCTTAGCTCGGCTCGGCGAATCCGCCCGCAGCCCAACCACCACATCAATGCCAGAATCCCTGAGATTGTTGGCATGGGCATGACCCTGTGAGCCATATCCGATGACCGCTACTGTCCGACTGCGGATCAACGCAAGGTCGGCATCTTGATCGTAATAGACTTGCATGAATGATTTCTCCGATTCAACTGATCTGTCATGTTTCACCAGACAATACCGGGTTACGACGCCGGCCATGCAGATCATGGCAGACCGCACCGCGGTCACGATTCCGGCCGGACGCCGGATTATACACAGGCGGGCAAGCGTACGTCAGAGCTTCAGCGATCGTTTTCCGCGTCCAATACCGGAAACCCCAGAACGGACTACCTCCAGAATATCCACTTGCCCTAACGCCTGAATGAAGGCATCGACTTTATCGCCGTTCCCGGTCATCTCCAGAGTGTAGGTACTGTCCGTGACATCAATAATCCGCCCCCGGAAAATATCCACCAAGCGCTTCACTTCTTCTCGCTGACCACTTCCGCAAGCAACCACCTTGATCAGTAGCAACTCTCGTTCAATGTGGCCACCATCAGTCAAATCGGTCAGTTTCACGACATCCACCAGCTTGTTTAGTTGCTTGGTGATCTGTTCAATGATCTTGTCGCTCCCACGGGTGACGATGGTCATTCTGGACAGGGACGGTTCTTCGGTTGGCGCCACCGTCAGGGACTCGATATTGTAGCCCCGAGCCGAAAACAGGCCGGCCACTCGGGACAGCGCACCGGCTTCATTTTCCAGCAACAGGGAAATAATCCTCCGCATCAAGCCAACTCTCGCTCCTGATGTTTTTCCCGCTCCGGTTGCAATTGCATTTCATGGTGCCCCTTGCCCGCCGCAATCATCGGGTAGACATTCACTGTCGGGTCGGTAATAACATCCAGGAAAACCAGTCGATCCTTGAGGACAAATGTTTGCTCCAATGCCTGGTCCAGCTGGCTGGGATCTTCGACCCGGATACCGATATGACCATAGCTCTCAGCCAGTTGCACAAAGTCTGGCAAGGCATCCATGTAAGAATGGGAGTAGCGACGGTCATAAAAAAACTCCTGCCACTGTCGCACCATCCCCATGTATTGATTGTTCAGGTTGACGACCTTGATCGGCAAGCCGTACTGGAGACAGGTGGAAAGTTCCTGAAGGCACATCTGGATACTGGCATCCCCGGTAATACAAACCACCATTTCGTCGGGGAAAGCGATTTGGACCCCCATCGCAGCCGGCAATCCAAACCCCATGGTGCCAAGACCACCGGAATTGATCCAGCGACGTGGCTTGGAAAACTGATAGTACTGGGCTGCCCACATCTGGTGCTGCCCGACATCCGATGTCACATAGGCCTCGCCACCGGTAATCTGCATCAACCGCTCCACCACCAACTGAGGCACAATCACATCCTTTTTGGTCTGATAATGTAGCGATTCCATGGTGCGCCATCGGTTCACCTGATCCCACCATGGATCAATCGACGAACGATTAATCTCTTCCAAACGACTCCCGGCCTGTTCCAGTATCTGTGTCAAGACCTGTCCACAGTCACCCACAATCGGCACCTCGACCGCCACATTTTTGCCGATCGAGGAGGGGTCTACATCAATCTGGATAATTCGTGCATCCGGAGAAAACTTGCTCAGGTCCCCGGTCACCCGGTCATCAAAACGGACTCCGACCGCGAGCATCACGTCACAATGATGCATCGCCATATTAGCCTCATACGTCCCATGCATGCCCAGCATGCCGAGAAAGTTGGGATCCTGATGCGGAATGGAACCAAGGCCCATCAGGGTCGTGGTCGTCGGAAACCCAAGTCGGGTGACCAGAGAGCGCAGTACGTCCGAAGCGTTCGAGAGAATCACCCCGCCACCCGTATAAATCACTGGTTTCCTGGCTTTCAGGAGCAGTTCGATACACCGGGCAATCTGCTTGGCATGCCCCCGGGTTCGCGGCTGGTAGGAACGCATGTCCACCATCTCTGGATAGCGGTACTCGGCAGTTTGTGCGGTCACATCCTTGGGGATGTCCACCACGACCGGACCGGGGCGGCCCGATTCGGCAATGTAAAACGCCTTTTTCATGACCTCCGCCAGCTTGCTGACATCACTGACGAGAAAGTTATGCTTGACACAGGGCCGGGTAATGCCGACGGTATCCACCTCCTGAAAAGCATCATCCCCGATCAGATGGGAGGGAACCTGGGCTGTCAGAACCACTATCGGAATGGAATCCATATAGGCTGTTGCGATCCCTGTCACGGTATTGGTCACTCCGGGGCCAGATGTCACCAGGACCACACCGGGCCGGCCCGTGGCACGGGCATATCCATCCGCGGCATGGGTGGCTCCCTGTTCATGACGAACCAGAATATGCTTGACTCGATCCTGCTTGTACAGCGCGTCATAGATATGCAAAGCCGCGCCACCGGGATACCCAAAAATATACTCAATGCCTTCATCCTGAAGACATCGGACAATGATATCTGCACCAGTCAGTTGCACGTTTCACCTCAGGGAAATACAGGGCAAAACCGTAGCGCCCTGTCAGAAGAAAATGGGGGACGGAAGTATAACGATAATCGTGATCGGATTCCAAACCGGGAAAGTTGGATTTGGTCTATCCTCCTCTCAGAAAGGAAGCCAAATGAAAAGGTCGAGCCCGGTTACGGCATGCTCAATTCTTCCAGCCACTCTCCTACGGTCTTCACCAGGATCTCGTCCCGGTCATCGAAAAAATGATTGGCTCCATCGACTCTGACCTGACGATAGGATGGGTTCTTGCCGCTGTACGCTGCACTGGCCTTACGGGCCGCGAAATTCACCACCCCCGGCAAGTCATCACTGCCATACATTTCCAGGACAGGTAAGGAAACGGTGCGCAAGGCCGCTACATTATCATGTACCATATTTTCGTACCCTCCCTGCATGCCTACCAACACCAGTGCCCGAACCGGCGTTCCGGTCACATCCGCAAGATAGCGCAACGCCATCGAAGCACCCATGCTGTGGGCGATGATCACGATCTCGTCCGCCCCACCCTCCTGCAGGTCATCAATCGCCGCTTCGATCCGGCCTGTAACCTCATCAAACAGCGGTTCATATTCCAACCCCTCAGCCTCGTTAGGGAGGATCGGCATTTGGATTGACAGGGTATGCCAACCATAATCCACCAATCCGACTCGTAGTGGACGAATGACCTGATCCCAATTCGGGTGCACCCCAATCCCATGGACGACAATCGCTGCTCTTTGGCTTTGTCCCTCTGGGCTTTCCATGTCAATCCCCAGAAATCGGTGACCATCCGCTTCAAGCCAAATTGCTTCTCCATCGAACAGGGTATCAATGACCTGCTCCGCCCATCGTTGTTCCTTGTCGGTATCGGACAGGGTTTGTGCCCAGAGCACCGTCGGCAAACCCCCAGCCAACGCCAACCCGATCAGGAACCTCGGAAAAATATTCATGTATTTCACGTTCAGACCTTCAGAGCACAGACTTATCAAAGAAATTATACAATAGTCACAGTTTCGACTTGACAATTCCGAATTTTATATGCGGCTGGCACGAAGCGAAGGGAGTCATTGATCTCGGCTTTTGGCGTAGAGATCATTGTCAAGCCATTCCAGGCATTGATAATCAAAGAGTAGTGGCCTGCATCCCTAACGCAATCTTGCGGGACAGATACCATCCGAAATTCAGAAGACATAATTTGGCCTGCTGGTCGGCATGCGCCGACTCGGGCGCAAACTTTCATGTCTACAGGTTCAATGCATAAAGCAGATTCCTTCTCTTATTAAGAGAACGGAAGAACTCGCTGTCAGACTGGCATTCCCGGGTGTCCTCCCCCATGGTTCCATTGTTGCATCAATGCCCGCATCTTGCCCGGATTCTTGATTTTTTTCATCATTTTCTGCATTTTTAGATGCTGTTTCAGCAATGCGTTCACATCCTGCACCCGGGTTCCGGAACCGCTCGCGATCCGTTTTTTGCGTGATCCGCGAAGTACGGCCGGGAAACGGCGTTCATGTGGGGTCATGGAATTGATAATCGCGATCATCTGGGAGGAATTGTCAGGTAATAGCATTCGATTCCGCATTTGCTCCATGCCCGGGAATTTATCCATCATGGCATGGAGCCCTCCCATCCCCTGAACCTGAAGCAACTGTTCACGCATATCTTCCAGATCAAACTCTTTGCCCTTGACCATTTTCTTCGCCAGCCTTTCCGCCTTCTGCCGGTCGACCTTCCGCTCGACCTCTTCCACAAGGCTCAGCACATCGCCCATCCCGAGGATTCGCGAGGCAACCCGGTCAGGGTGAAATGCTTCCAGTGCATCCATTGCCTCACCGACTCCCAGAAACTTGATCGGCTTTCCGGTCACCGCACGGATGGACAACGCTGCTCCACCGCGTGCATCCCCATCGGTCTTGGTCAGGATCACTCCAGTTAGAGGCAGTGCTTGGTCAAAAGCCGCCGCACTCTGCACCGCATCCTGACCGGTCATCGCATCCACCACGAACAGGGTCTCAACCGGCCCTACATTGGCATGGATTCCCTGCACTTCCTGCATCAGATCATCATCCACATGCAATCGACCTGCCGTGTCGACGATCAATACATCGGAACCCGATCGCCGGGCCTGCTCAAATGCTCTCCGGGAAATATCCACCGCCGATTCGGAAGCCTGGCTGGGATGAAATGCTGCCCCTACCTGGCTGGCAACGGTTTCCAGTTGCCGAATCGCTGCTGGACGGTAGATGTCGGCACTAACTACCATGACTGATTTCTTCTCCCGATCCATCAGATACTTGGCCAACTTGCCGACTGTTGTGGTCTTTCCTGACCCTTGCAAGCCCGCGACCAGAATGACCGCCGGCGGACGGACACTCAGATTCAGGGCATCATTGGCATTCCCCATCAAGGAAACCAGTTCATCCTGAACGACTTTGATCACGGCTTGCCCCGGGGACAGGCTGCCCATCACTTCCCGTCCCACCGCCCGTTCACGCACCCGATTGACAAAATCCCGGGTCACAGGGAGAGCCACATCGGCTTCCAGCAGGGCAATGCGGACTTCACGCATCGCCTCTGCAATGTTGTCTTCGCTCAAACGACCTTTTCCACGCAGGTCACGGAAGGTTACACGAAGTTTTTCACTGAGTTGTTCAAACATGGTTTACAGATCGCACCCATCGAATGTTTATAAGGCATCCTGCGGTTGCGAATATATGACCCGCCCACCAGCACAAATCAAGGTCTCGAAGATCTCCATTCGGCAATTATATACCCAATTTGACCGACGACCTCCTCACTCCAGCATGCCCTGACCGACAGGTGGAATCAGGAGCGTCTTGAAATAGCAGCCTTGACCTTCAATGTCGTTCGATATTTTTGGGGGCTGATTCCGCTCCAGTTCCGAAAGGCCCGTGAAAAGGCCGACAGTTCAGAATACCCAAGACTGAAGGCAATTTCCGTAAGTGGCATATCCATGTCCGCAAGATAGTGTAGCGCCAATTCTTCACGGGCTGCCCGCACAACCTCTTTGAACGTCAGACCACGGTCTTTCAGTTGCTTCTGCATCTTATGACTGCTGAGCCCGATAATCGCCGAGATCCTTTCCATATCCGGAACTGCCGCACCGAGTTGCATCTTGACCTGATCTCGAATCATCTCAGCAAAGTCTTCGACATTCTGCGAACCGCGCATTCGCGATTGCAAATAGGCACTCACGATCGAAAGCAAATAGGGATCACAAGTCGGCATCAGGGACTCGAGTTCCACGCGACGAAATCCAATCGCATTGGTCCGGCGTCCAAACAACACTGGGCATCCGAATGCGTACTCATACGGATCCGAACCGCCCTGACACTCATGCTGAAAGCGCACTTCGAGTGGACACCAGTCCGGACCCAGTGCCTTACGGAAGATGTTCAAGAACATGCCCAGCGACAGTTCCGCATCCTGTCGTCGGTCTACCACGCGCGGGTCCAGCACATGATAAAACAACCACAGGCATCCATCTTCCTCCAGCAACCCGAAGCTGGATAATCCCTGATGGGCCGGAAAGAGCGCCTCCATGCTTCTCAGCCCGGCCCCTAATGTCGGCGAGGAGATCGCGGCATAACCAATCATACCCAGATGCTGCGGACGGAAGTTCTTTCCGAAGTGCAAGCCGAGATGGAGGTTGCGGGTTTGTGCCGCGGCGATTTCAAACAGATCGCAATACTGCCTGAGGTTGATTTCCTTCAGCGGATTGCACAAATCGTCCGGACGCAAACCAGCATTGCCCAGAATGGAATCGGCATCGCCGCCATTGCGGGCAATCACATCATAGATGCCATGGGCTGCAGCCGCCAACACCGTAGACGGTGCGCCAAGTTCATCGATGGGGTTTGATGTTGCCATATCGACTTCACCGGGGCTTGTTTCATCTTGATGTCTTCATCGGGTCCCCAAGTATTCAATGATTATCGAATGCCTTTCGAATGTCAAGAATCTCGGCGGCGCTGTCAAGAATCAAGCCTAACGGATTGAATATTCTGGATACAGGGCAATTCGACGATGCAACCATACCCAACCTGCCATCATCCATGAGGAGATCTGATATGAAAATTACACGACGCCAATTCAATGCCAGCACAGCCGCATTTGCTGGGCTTGTTGCCGCCGGACCGTTTTCGGCATTCGCCGCCCGCAATGATCAAATGAATATTTTGTGCTGGGAGGGGTACAACTCGGACCAGGTGCTGGGGCCCTTTCGCAAAGCCAACCCAGGAGCCAAAGTGCGGGCGGAAAGCGGCACCTCGGACCCGGACATGATCAACAAATTACGAGCCGGCGAGACTTCCGTATGGGACCTGATCAATGTCAACCAGCCCTGGGCTCGTGATCAGTTGTACCCAGAGGGATTGATCAAGCCACTGGACAAGGACCGATTCATGCCGTTTTTTGAGAAAATGCTACCGGAATTTGCGGCACCCTACCCGCTTTCTTTCGCTGACGACGGCAACCTGATTGGCATGCCGCAGCGCTATGGGCCCTTCAGCTTTGTGGTGAATACCGACAAGATCAGTCGTGAGATGGCCGAAGATCAGGGCTGGAACCTGTTTCTTGATCCGGGACTCAAGAACCGTTACGGCGTCTTGACCTATGATAACTGGAACATCATACATATTGCCCTGACCGCCGGACTGAACCCGTTTACACCGATTGAGGGCAATGATGCACAGGTATTCAAATCGACAGCAGAGCAGATTTTTTCCGGAGCGAAACTGCTGACGGACGATCTGGTTGCAATGAATACCGCACTGATCAACGGCGAAATCGATGCCTATTTCACGGGCGGCACCTATACCGCCTCGCCAGCGCGATACGATGGGGCGACCAATGTGCGCGGTATTACACCGAGGTCCGGGCCGGTCAACGGTAAAGGCGGCGTAGTCTGGATCGAGTTGACCTCGGCGGTCAACAATCCGGACCCTTCGAAGCTGGCAGAAGACTTTCTGGAGTTTGTCCAGCAACCGGAAATTTCCAAGGCGGTGGCATTTACCGAGGGCACCTACAATCCGGTCAGCCAGATGGGCGACCCGGAGGTTCTGGCCCTCTTCAACGAGGAAGAATTGGACGCAATCCAGATGGATACGCTACCCGAAGAGCTGGCCCGTTCATTGGACTACAGCGTTGTCGCCTCCTATGATTCACTGATCGAGATCTATACCCAAGCCCGACGCAGTTAAGTTCCATGAAAAAATCGGGGCGCATGGTTGATGCGCCCCATTACCTGGTTCGCACTCGCGACACATGAGCTCCCCTCCCATTCTGCGCCTTGACCGGGTAGCCAAGCGCTTTGGGTCCTTCGAGGCCTTGAAGGGAATCGACCTACAGATTCGGGAAGGGGAGTTTTTTACTATCGTGGGCCCATCTGGCAGTGGCAAGTCAACGCTGATCCGGATTCTGGTTGGCATGGATGATGTCACCGAGGGACAGATTTATCTGCGTGAGCAGCGCATTGACCCGGTACCCGCAAACCAGCGTCCGACCTGCATGGTATTCCAATCTCTGGCACTGTTTCCGCATATGAGTGTCGGACAGAACATTGAGTTTCCATTGACGATACAAGGTATCGACAAAGCCCACCGGCGGGAGCGTGCATTGTCGCTGCTATCACTACTGCAGTTGCCGGAAGAACATTACGACAAGCGGATCCAACAGTGTTCCGGTGGCGAGCGTCAGAGGGTGGCACTGGCCAGGGCTCTCGCATTCGAACCCGAGATCCTGTTCTTCGACGAACCGCTTTCTGCCCTGGACTATCGTCTACGCAAAGTGCTGGAGAAGGAACTCAAGGAATTGCACTCACGCACCGGGAAGACTTTCGTCTACATCACGCACTCGCTGGAAGAAGCGATGGTGATGTCGGATCGGATCGCCATTCTCAACCACGGCGTGTTTGAGCAGATCGCCGATGTCGACGAGATTTACAACCGACCAGCGAACCGCTTTGTTGCCGAGTTCATGGGCGAGGTCAACCTGTTTGAGGCCGAAGGCACGACCACAGGAGAACTTCACATCGACGGCGTACAGGTCAACCCCAAGTCTACGCAGGCCAACCACGGTATCCTATTGCAACCCGGAGAGACGGGCGTACTCATGGTACGACCGGAGCGAATCCGGGTGCTTGCTGAGCCTGAGGATGCGGACTTCAGCATTCATTGCATACTCCAGCACGAATATGTGCTCGGTTCCCGCCTGCAGTATGAATTCCAATCCGCGGCATACCCGAAAGTCACGGTTGAGAAGCTGCGCGAAAGCCAACTGAATGTGCGCCCCGGCCACGAAGCGATCCTTGGCTTCGACGCTAACCACATCCACCTGATCCGGAGCCAATAATGCGACGTCTGGATGCGCGACTCGGCGGTCTGTCTTCCCTGCCGCTCGGCCTGATACTCATTGGCGGATTCATCATGCCACTGATTGTGGTGGCCGCTTTTTCCATGATGCCGCAGAAAGTGTTTTCGCTATGGAACGTACCGGATTTCTCGGCTTACAAGGTCATCTTCGAACAAGGGTATTATCGTTCGCTGCTGTGGTCGCTTGCGATGGCTTTTGTGACCACTGTGGTGCTGTTTCTGATTTGCTGGCCACTGGCCTATGGCATGGCAAAAGTGTTTACGAAGTTCACCTTGGTATTGACCATTGCAGTGGTCATGAGCCTGTTCGTATCGGAAAATATCCGCCTGTTCGGTTGGGTTCTCACCTTGATGAAGGGTGGGCTCGTCGAAGGGCATTTCCGGGCATGGACCGGAATCGGTTTCGAAAGCCCCCTGTATAACGCCGGCATCATTGTGTTTGGCCTGATTTATGCATATTTTCCGTTCATGTTGTTTCCTCTTGCCCAAGGCATTGCCCTGGTCTCCGATGATGCCCGTCAAGCAGCGCTGGACCTCGGTGCCACACGCTGGCAAGTGCTGATGCGCATTGAAATACCACTGGCTGCTCCCGGAATCATGGTCGGTTCGCTCCTGACGTTCGTGCTGAGCGCCGGTGCCCTGGCGGAGTCAAAGCTACTCGGCGGACAGGCGGTCATTGTGATTGCCGACGACATTGAGACAGCCTTCACCTATGGCCAGAATTGGCCCTTGGGTTCGGCATTGTCAATCCTGCTCATCGTCATCATCGGATCCGTGACGATTGCTGGAATCAAGCTGATTGACCTGGACACGATTATGGGCAAGAAACGCTGATGCCGACCTCCCGCTCCACTCGTATCGTGTTACTGATCTACGGCATTATGGCGATCTTCTTTCTCTATCTGCCACTCATCTCGGTTGGATTTGCGTCTATCAGCAAGGCACGATACCTGACCTTCCCAATCCGGCGCTATTCGTATAAATGGTATTCCGAGGCGTTGATTTCGGACACTGTACAGGATTTGGTCATCACCTCGCTGAAGGTCTCCTTGTTAGTCACGATCATTTCGGTAATCGTTGCGTTTTTTGGCGCACTCGCTTTCGCTCGCTATCAGTGGCGCTACCGTACGTGGTTCCAGAAACTGATTCTGCTGCCGATCTTCTTTCCCCAAACGGTGCTCGGACTCGCATTGTTGATGTGGTTTAACTTCCTGGGCGTGATCCCGACATGGAAGACTGCCGTGGTCGCCCATCTGGTATGGATCGCACCGATTACCACGCTACTGGTGGCAATCCGTGCCTATGGTTTCGACCCGGCACTGGAGGAAGCCGCCAGCGACTTGGGGGCGAGCACACTCACCGTCATGCGGCGCATCACCCTGCCGCTGTTGATGCCTGGCCTGGTTACCGCCGGGCTCTTCGCATTTCTCCTCAGCTGGGGAAATTTCCCTCTGTCACTGTTCACCACCGGTGCCGACTCAACCTTGCCGGAATGGCTCTACGCAAAGATGGTCTCGGGCTATTCCCCACTGGTTCCGACACTGGGGGTGATGTCGGTGATGGGGTCCCTGGTTATCATTCTGGCTGCCTTTTCCATCGCTTGGCTGATTCGCGCCAGACGCGAGGAGAGGCGGGTGTGAAAATCTAAACTCTTTATGGGAGGTTCATATGCTGACTTCACTTTCCGGTAAAAGCGTGGTGGTCACCGGGGGTTCCAAGGGGATCGGTCGCGGGATTGCAACCGTATTCGCTAGACAGGGAGCCAAAGTGACCATCGCTGCCAGGGGGCAGGAATCGCTGCGCAGGGCCGTGGAACAAATCGAGGGAGAAGTGCGTTGTGAAGTGTGTGATGTATCACAGTGGGATAGCGTACAGGCGATGATGGATCGTACTGCACAAGCCCAAGGCGGGATTGATGTACTGTGCGCGAATGCAGGTGCCTTTCCGCAGACCAAGATTGTGGATATGGATCCGGCAGAATGGGATGAAGTGATGGGAACCAATCTGCGCTCCGCTTTTCTCTGTGTCAAGGCGGCAATTCCGCATTTCCAGGACGCCGGCCAGGGCCGCGTGGTGCTGACTTCCTCCATCACCGGTCCAGTCACCGGATTTCCGGGCTGGTCACACTATGGGGCCTCCAAAGCCGGCCAGTTGGGCTTTTTGCGCACTGCTGCGATGGAACTGGCCCGTTACCATACGACGATCAATGCTGTGATGCCCGGTAACATCTATACCGAAGGGCTGCAGGATCTTGGCCCGGAATATCTGGACACCATGGCCGCATCCATTCCCTTGAAGAGACTTGGCTCAGTCGAGGATATCGGTCATGCTGCATTGTTTTTCGCCTCCGCTGAAGCCGCTTATATCACGGGTCAGATGCTGGTGATTGACGGAGGACAGATTATCCCCGAATCCCTGGAAGCGATCGAGGAAATCTGAAAAGGATCCGATGATGGTCACTGGTGACATGCCACTTGAAGTGCTCCTCGGGCACCTGCATCGACTCGCGAATGCATCCCTTCATCTCTGGGAAATGCCTGCCAACGCCTCGGCACATCTCCTCAACGTCTCGGAAAATGCTACCTATCTGGTCAAAGCAGACGAGGGGTACAAGGCAATCCTGCGGGTACATCGGGAGAACTACCACTCCCGTCAGGCTATTGAATGCG
The DNA here is from genome assembly GCA_965221795.1 of Candidatus Poriferihabitaceae bacterium. Taxonomy (GTDB): domain Bacteria; phylum Pseudomonadota; class Gammaproteobacteria; order Arenicellales; family Poriferihabitantaceae; genus VYFG01. Next base: position 2,908,433 of record OZ244914.1, on the reverse strand, counting down.
AACTGGCATGGATCGCTGCCCTGGACGCCGCAGGGACTGTCCAGGTTCCAGGGTATTACCTGGGCAAGAACGGGAAAGCGATCCAGCAGGGCCAGGTCGAGGGGCTGGCCGCGCCCCGGTTCCTGGTGCTGTTCCACTTTGCAGAGGGCAGCGCCCCGGATGAACGCGGCGACCTGGTACATGGGTTTGAACAATTGGGCGCTCTTGCCGCCCGGACCCATGACCACTCCAGCACCTGGCGGCGCCCGGAGCGCTTCGAACGACTCACCTGGGACCTGGAACAGATCTTTGGCGATTGCCCTACCTGGGGCGACTGGCGACAGGCCCCCGAGGTCACAGAGGACGTGCGGACTGTGCTCGATGATGTCGAGTACACCATCCGAGAGCGACTCGATGCGTTCGGCCGCGCCCCCGACCGTTACGGACTGATCCATGCCGACATGCGTCTGGCCAATCTGCTGGTCGATGGCTCACGGACCATGCTGATTGATTTTGATGACTGTGGTTTGGGGTGGTTCCTGTACGATTTTGCCGCGGGCCTTTCGTTTCTTGAAGATCATCCGCAAGTGCCGGCCTGGAAAGCCGCTTGGGTACGCGGGTATCGTTCGACCCGCCCGTTGTCGCCAATGGAAGAATTCGAAATCGACACCTTCATCATGCTCCGACGCATGGCCCTGCTCGCATGGATTGGCAGCCACATTGAAGCCCCTGAGCCGCAGGCGCTGGCCCCCGGATTTGCGGCGACGACTGCGCGACTCGGACAACAGTGGCTGGCATTGCCAGGTGTCAAACCCGGCTCCGATACAGTCAAGTTTCCGAGATAATGGTTCGGGTACTCTGCCCCTGAATCAGGGTCATCCGGGCCAAGTCAAATCATGTCGCAGACAAAAGTCGAATTTTTAGAACGGTCGAAATCTTTCTGGAATCCCGGAAAGACTCAGGACTGGATTGACATGGGAGTCGATCTGGTGATTGACCGTCGCGAGGGCTATTATCTGTATGACATGGATGGCCAACGACTGATTGACTTACATCTGAATGGTGGTACCTACAATCTTGGTCACCGCCACCCGGAGCTGGTCGATGTGCTGAGTGCCGGCTCAGCAAGATTTGACATGGGAAACCATCATTTTCCGGCACTTGCAAGAACTGCGCTGGCAGAAGCCCTACAAGCCTGCGCACCCGGACCGGAGCTGACGTTCACTGCCTATGGGTCCGGCGGTGGGGAAGCGGTCGATATCGCGATCAAGACTGCACGACACACCACACAGAAGAAGAAGATTGTTTCCATCGTCAAGGCCTATCATGGTCATACGGGGCTTGCCGTAAAGACCGGCGATAGCCGGTTTTCCAAACTGTTTCTGTCCGAAGATACCGCCGGCGAATTTGTTCAGGTGCCTTTCAATGATCTTGGAGTCATGGAGGACGCCCTGCGGAGCAGGGATGTGGCCGCCGTGATTATGGAAACCATCCCTGCCACCTATGGGTTTCCGATGCCGCATGAAGGCTATTTGCCTGCGGTCAAAATGCTGTGCAAGAAATACGACTCGCTGTATATCGCCGATGAAGTGCAAACAGGACTGATGCGCACGGGCGAAATGTGGGCATGCACTCGCTACGGTGTCGTACCGGATATTATGGTGATCGGCAAGGGCATTTCCGGCGGCATGTATCCAATTGCCTGCGTACTCATTTCCGAACGCTGTGCAGGCTGGTTGCAGGAGGATGGCTTCGGTCATATCTCCACGATGGGCGGGGCCGAACTCGGTTGTGTGGTCGCAATGAAAACCCTGGAGATCGTGCAACGCCCTGAGGTTCGATCCATGGTGCGTTACATCGGGGATTTCCTGCGGGCAGGTCTGGAAAAAATCCAGGCCGCATACTCCGATTTCTTCATCGGCATCCGCCAACATGGCTTGATCATGGGATTGGAGTTCAATCACAATTCCGGGGCCAAGCCGGTGATGAAACGTCTTTATGAGAACGGAATATGGGCGATTTTTTCGACCCTTGATCCCAGTGTGCTGCAATTCAAGCCCGGACTGCTGCTGAACCAAGCTGACGCCGAGGAGGTGCTGCGACGCGTAGCGATTGCCGTCGAACTCGCGCGCGAAGACCTGCTCACATACCACAGCCGGACTCTGTGATGGAACCCTCTACCTTTCATTCACTGGTTGATCGATCGCAATCCGATGCCTCGCGCAAGGGCAAGGCCGACTTGGTTCTCGACCGCGCCCATTGGGCAGCGTCCGTTTTTGATCGCTATGACCGGGATACCACCATGCACATCCTGAATACCGCAGCAGAAGCGGCATTCGAGCAAGCCGCCGAATTGGCGGATGCGGCAGTGGAAGAGACCGGTTTCGGGGTTGCCGCTCACAAGAAAATCAAGAACGAACTGACTTCGAGGACCTTGGCGACACATTATCGCGACGCGGATTTTGTCAACCCTCGAATTGATGAGCGCAACAAGTTGGTCGAAGTACCACGCCCTGCAGGGGTAGTGTTCGCCTTGACACCATCGACCAACCCGGTGGCAACGATCAACTACAAGGCGATCCTGTCACTGATGACCCGTAACGCACTGGTGATTTCTCCCCATCCAGCCGCCAGTAGAACGTCTGTCCGGGCGGCCCATGTGCTTGCTGCAGCAGCGGAGAGCGCGGGGGCTCCTCCTGGTACCATCCAGGTCATCGAGCAGCCTACCATACCGATCGTGAATGCCTTCATGACCTCGGACAAAGTCCGTGTCATTCTCGCCACCGGCGGCACCTCAATGGTCCGGGCTGCCTACTCTTCAAGCAATCCTGCCATCGGAGTCGGCCCAGGCAATGCACCGGTACTGGTCGATAGCAGTGCCGACCTGCAGCAAGCGGCACGAATGATCATCGAATCGAAAAGCTTCGATAATTCGGTACTGTGTACCAATGAAAGTGTGCTGATTACGCTGGCAGAGATTGCGGCTCCACTGAAGATTGCCCTTCGCTCAGCCGGGGCATATCTATGCTCGCAGGAGGAAACGCATGCCTTGCGCCAATTCTTGTGCCATCTCAACGGCTTCAACATTGAGGCCATCGGTCGGGATGCTGTATGGATTGCCCATGAGTGCGGTATTAGGGTGCCGACAGACACCAGAATATTGGTGGCACCCATCTCGAAGGTTGGTCTTGAGGAACCCCTGTCAAAGGAAAAACTTTGCCCGGTGTTAGCCATGCATGTGGTCGCGGACCGAGAGCAGGCTCTTGCCCAGGCTCGTGCGGTATTACGATTGGCCGGTGCCGGACATTCGGCGGCGATATACGCCTCAGACGAAACCACTATTCTGGCCTACAGTGCCGCAGTAGAAGCGTACCGGGTGGTGGTCAATGCACCTTGCTCCCAGGGCGCAGCCGGATTCGGTACCTACCTCGCACCCACCTTCACTATCGGCACCGGATTTTTTGGACGCTCCTCGATTGGAGAAAATATAGGCCCGCATCATCTGGTGCACTGGACACGTATTGCCTACGGGTCTGATCTGCCATTTGGGAACTTTTACGGCATTGGACGCAAACTCGATGGTCCGCTGCCCGCCGCACCAGCGGATGGAGTAATCGGCTCTGACGTGCCCAAGCCTGAAACGCTGTCAGGCTTGGCCGCCCCGCTCAGCCCGGACAGTGCAATGCGAGAGGAACTGCGCCGAATGATTGTCGAGGAACTGAAACGTCTTCCGCAACTACGAACATGACCGAACTGCGCTCTTGCATATTCATTGATCAGTTGCAGCCGCAGACCCTTGCGTATCTCGCCACTTGGATACGTGGCTCCCTTCCCCGCGCACGGATGGCAGCACAGATTATCGAGATCTCTCCCGGGCTGGACATTGAGGCATTGACCGATGTGGCCGTCAAGTCCGCACAGGTCAGGGCCGGGATCCTGATCGTCGAGAGGCAGTTCGGCACACTTGAGTTTCATTCCCGGTCGACCTCTGAAGTACATGCCGCTGCCGAGGCGGTGCTCACCACCCTGGGCCTTTCTATCGACAACGCCTCTCCACCGCAGATCTTGGCCTCCAGGATCGTCACCCGGGTAGATCGGCAGCATGCATTTCTGATGAATCGTAACCGGATCGGGTCCATGGTACTTGCGGACGAAAGCCTGTATCTGTTGGAGTGCTCGTCATCGTCCTATGCAGCATTGGCCTGCAATGAAGCGGAGAAAGCCGCGAACATCAAGGTGATTGACTACCGCATGATCGGACCGAACGGCCGGCTCTACCTGGCTGGCGATGAAGCGGAAGTGCGCAATGCCCGGCAGGCTGCAGAAAATGCCCTGCATACCCTGGGAGCGAAAGGAAGTGTCTGAGTTGCGCGACATGATTCGACAGATTCTGCTGGAGGAGCTCTCACGCCGGGACAACCGCATTGGACCGAGTACCGAGGAAATGGTCTCTATTGGATCATCTGCCGACCTCAATGCATTCGCGCTGCGACTGCTGAAAAATTCCCATCTCGAACAACTACGTGACCGAATCAAATCGGGACGACACCGCTTCGTGCTGGCCCCGCAACATACCGGCCATGTGCCAGTACATGCTCATAAGCCGCATACGCCCCCTCCGCATGCTGCGACCGAGGCCCAATTTCGCCGAGGACTGATCACCGAACGGGAAATCACAAACCTGGCAGCTGGCACTAGAACGCTGGTGGTCGACAAATCGGTTCGTCTGACTCCGCTTGCGCGTGATGAATTGACTTCGCGCGGCATCACACTCGAAAGGAAAAACTTATGATCCGTGGAAGAGTAACCGGTCAAATCTGGGCAACCCGTCGTATTGACAACCTGCCACAAGGCGCATTGCTGGAAGTGGCCGTTGCAGATCAGACACTCATTGCCTTTGATCCACTTGGCTGTGCGGTAGATGAGGAAGTACTCATTACCCAAGGGTCCGTCGCCGCCGGGTATTTTGCCGGAGCCAAAGTGCCTGTAGATGCACTGATTATTGGTTCTATTGATGAAAACTGAACTTTCCCAGGAGAAATTCAACAATGTCCACCCAACAAGCTATCGGTTTGCTCGAAACCAAGGGCTACGTGCCTGCTGTAACCGCTGCAGATGCCATGGTCAAAGCCGCAAATGTGGAGATCGTATCCCGCAATGAAGTCGGAGGAGGCTATGTCTCTGTCGTCGTCAAGGGCGATGTCGGTGCTGTCAAGGCAGCAACGGAAGCGGGTGCCCATGCCGCCAATGGGGTGGGAGAGGTCACTTCGGTGCATGTCATTCCACGTCCACACGCTGATCTGGGGAGTCACTTCAATATCAGCGGATCCAGCTGATTCAATCCGTACATGATCCATGACCGAACTTCGTGTCTATCTGCCGATAAAGGATTTACAACCGCAATTTGCGGCTTACATGTCTACCCCTTTACGTGGTCGGGGGTACCCGCTGTTCAAGGGTCAGCATAGCCTGATTATTGAAGTCGCTCCAGCACTTGCTATTCATCGGATTGCAGATCTGGCATTCAAGGCATCGGCAGAGATGGAGCCGGGTATCGTGTATACCGAACGACAGTTCGGTGTCCTGGAGTTGCACTCCGATGACCCCGGTGAACTGGACCGGGCCGGCAAAGCAATCCTGAAGGGAATCAAGGCCAAACCCGAGGATCAGCTCGCGCCAGTCGTGCTCTTTCGTGACATCATCGATGACCTGTCCGACCAGCATGCCATGGTACTCAATCGTTCTCGAGAAGCCTCCATATTGGTACCGAATCAGTCCATGCTGATCTACGAGATGACGCCAGCCCTGTTTGCCTGCGTATCGGCGAACGAGGCGGAACGGGCAGTACCGAGCGCCATGACCAACGATGTGCAAATGATCGGGGCATCGGGTCGTGTCTTCATGTCGGGTACCCATGACAACATGGTCAAGGCGCGCGATGCGATTACCCATACTCTGAAAGCAGTCAAGGGGCGGGGATGAGCGACTGGAAAACGGCGTTCCGCAGTTTCTACTACGCCAAGGCTGATCCGCCGGAAGATATCCGTCTTCATGCGTCGACGACGGCACTGCTCGTGATCGACATCCAGAATACCTATCTTCAGCAACCCGACGGTCCGGATGAGGCCGAACGCTGGGGGCCATTCCTGCAACGTATGCAGACGGTCGTCATTCCGAATACCGCAACTCTGATGCAATGGGCGCGAAAAGTCGGGGTCGAAATCATCTTCGCTCGCATCGCCTGTCTTACCAAGGATGGAAGGGACCGCTCTCTCAGTCAGAAAAAACCCGGATTCAATTACCTGCTTCTGCCCAAGGATGAACAAGAAAGCCAGATCGTTTCGCCACTATCCCCGGTCGGCGACGAGATCACTGTGCTTAAGACTACCGACAGCGCCCTCACGGGAACAAATCTGCGGTTGATCTTGCATAACATCGGTATCCAGGATGTGGTCATAGCGGGTATTTTCACCGATCAGTGTGTAAGTTCTACGGTTCGGTCCCTTGCCGATGAGAGTTTTGGTGTTCTTGTCGTTGAGGACTGTTGTGCGGCAGCTACAGATGAGCTACATCGACACGAGTTGGAGATCCTCAACATGATTTACTGCCATGTCGTTCAACGTGCGGATATCGAAAACTTTCTTTTGTAAGATAGGGAACCCCTGACTGACCAAGATGGCAGGAAATGGTATCCTGCAAGTGACCGGGGGTGAGAGTTTTGCCCGAATTCTTCCGGATACCGCACTATTCAAAAGACCAGATACCTGACCATCTCCCCTCCCCCACGTCCAACCATCTCTTATCGGGTTGAGTGCCAACTTTTCTCCGAACCTGCCGCTTTTGCACTTTGGCGAGGTCTGATTCATCACATGGTCTTGTGTGTATAATGCCGACAATCCGGCACAGTCTTTGTGCATGACCAGTGGCAGTGAATGCTCTCGTTAATGATCCTGTCTTTTCCGTGTCCCAGACCCTCCTTGTTCCACTGGCCCTGACGCTGTATCTGACGTCTTCTGTCCTCTTTTGGCTTCGAATCCGAGCGGGGGACAACCCTCAATCGACTGGAACTGTAGATCGCAAATCGTTGTTATCGTTGAGCATGGGCTGGCTAGCAGTCCTGCTGCATGCTTGGCTGCTGATGCAAGGTATGTTCGCGAACTCGGTCTTCAATATTTCCTTGGGCTACGTCATTTCCCTGGTGACATGGATGACTGTCTTGCTGTTTCTACTGTCGGCACTATCCCGAAATATGATCAATTTGGGAGTTTTTGTGATGCCGGTAGGCTTTCTCGGTCTCCTCATCGGTCGGTTTCTGACTGGAGAGCCGGTTCTGGTGGAGGACCCGGCATCGCCACTCCTATGGTGGCATCTGGGGATCGCACTGGTTGCCTTCGGATTTCTCTGCATTGCAGCAGCACAGGCGATCTTGTTGTATCTTCAGGACAAATTCCTACACAGTCATCATCCCGGAAAACTGTTCCCTATCCTTCCTTCCATCCAGACCATGGAGAAAAATCTGTTCCGACTAACAGTGATGGGAGTCATTCTGCTGACGCCAAATCTGATCATCGGTATGGCATACCGATATCACCAAGAAGGGCAACCGCTCGCGTTCAATCATCATATCTTGCTCTCCTTCCTCGCTTGGTTTGGATTTACCGTATTACTCTTCGGACATCGAATATATGGCTGGCGTGGCATGGTAGCGGCTCGTTGGACCCTGTCTGCTTTTGGTATTCTGGTTCTCGCCTACTTTGGTTCCCGATTCGTCACATCGGTTTTACTATCTTGATTTCCTATCGATATCGGGTAGAGAAAAAGGTCGCATCGAAACCCGGCGAGCACCCATGTTTCCATAACGCCCCGCGTTCCCATCTGACACTCGGTCGGTGCATGTCAAACAAGTCTCTTATCGGACTGAAGTCGACTGATGAGGATGACAACTGCCAACCCCCTGTGATATCATGACCCCATGAGCGAGATCGAATTTGATACCCTGACTGCCGTCCGGCGCCTCAAGGAGGTGCAGTTCACCGACGAACAGGCCGAGACGATCACGCGGACTGTCCGCGATGGCGTCATCGGCGGGGTGGCTACTAAGGCCGACATCCACGAAGTCCAGGGTGAAATCACCAAGGTCAAGGCCGAAGTCAAGATCGAAATCGCCGAAGTCCGGGCCGAAATCGCCGAAGTCCGGGCCGAAATCACCAAGGTCAAGGCCGAAGTCAAGGCTGAAATCGCCGAAGTCCGGGCCGAAGTTGCGCGACTGGAGACCCGAATGACTATCAAGTTCGGGGAAATCCAGGCCGAAATCGGCGAGTTCAAGACCGAGGTCAAGAGGGACCTCAAATGGATGCGAGTCCTGGGAGCCGGAATCCTTGCAGCCCTATCGGCCTTGGGCTGGGCCACGTATGAGTTGCACGGCTTGGTCGCCGCACTGGCACCCGGCTGACGCCCCTTCCTAACCGTAGGCTCTTCCATAAGCCGAGAGGAGTCCTCTGCGCCCCCAACGACAGTCCACAGGCGGTCATTCTGTCGTCGAAAAGTGGGGGAAATCATGAAAGGGTCCGACACATAAATGGCTCTGATGTGGAGGAGCTTTCCCCCAGAACTATCCAGGTTGGCACCGGAAGCCCGGAAATCCTGATCCGTGAACGGGTCAAAGATGGTGCTTGTCATGATCGCCGTGGTCACCCTGATCATTGCAGTTTGCGGGTGGGTCATGTCCATCATCACTACGCCATCCGCATCACCCCGGTTTAGCCTGCCGCTTGGCACCGAATTAGCCCTATGAGTTGATGGCACTCACACGACTGGGACCAGAAAGAGAGTTCATATAACGCCCTCGACACCCCATTTACGACCCCGGACTGGCGGATGCCATGGTATGTCTCCCACTATAAACTGGGAGACAGGCGACCCAACCAGACATTCTGATGACTCTCCATACCTCCCCCTGATCGTGTATTTCAATTACGGCGGTCTTCCAACCGGATTTTCTCCGCGACTTGATTCCGTACATAGATAGCGCGTATGTGGAGCGGGGACAAATATTCTGTTGATGGGGTCGATGCTGCCAATTGGGCAACCTGCCATGCCTCAGGATACAATTCAGAGCGGATTTCCAGTGATATTCCCTTCAGTTGCCTCGGCATATCTTTCGGATACGATATCCACCCATTGCCCACACCTACCAATGGGGCCGACAACGAAATCGATGCCAACGACGAACCAAGCTGTTGTGGGTGGTCCACATGAGGAGGCATGATCGCTGTCAAACCATGGTACACACCCCAGTATACCTGTCTCATTCTCGCATCCAATGCCGCGACCACAGTTTGTTCCGGGTAGTGGCTGCTCAGCGCCATCAGGGAATCAATCCCTACCATCGGCACCTCGGAAGTATAGGCAAGCCCCTGGGCGATTCCGATGCCCACTCGCAACCCTGTGAAAGAGCCTGGACCGACATCGACCGCAATCAGGTCCAGGTCCCGGAAAGACAGTTCCTGATGTCGCACCAACTCCCGGGCCATATCCAAGATCTCCATTGTTGATTGCCGAGGAGTATCCAATACCCTCTGCAACAGTTCTCTACCAGTGAAAAGGGCTACTGAACAACGGGAGGTCGCTGTATCAAAGGCCAGGATGTTCATCGGAAAAATTGCGCCACATCGTATAACTGATCGGAGACCGTCATGGGCGGCAGATTTTGCAGGAACAAGTGGCCGTATCGAGTCGTCCGGATTCTCCGATCACAGATGACCAGCACACCTCGGTCCCTTTCGGAGCGAATCAAACGCCCCGCCCCCTGCTTCAGAGCCTGAATCGCCTCTGGAACTTGGATTTCCATGAAGGGGTTCCCACCTTCTTCCTGACAGACCTCGATTCGGCGTTGGAGTACCGGGTCCGAAGGGGACGCGAAAGGCAGTCGGTCAATAATGACACAGGACAATGCCTCTCCCGGCACATCGACTCCTTCCCAGAAACTCGCAGTGCCAAACAGAACCGCGTTTCCAGACTGGCGGAACCGGTCTACCAGTTCACTTCTTGGTCCTTCGCCTTGCAACAGCAACGGCCAAGAGATGGTCTCCTTAAGCTTGGAATGAATTCGATTCATCATCCCATAGCTGGTAAAAAGACAGAAGGTCCGGCCTTGGCTCAACTGCAAAATTTCTGGAATCAGGGTGGCCAGTTGATCTGCAAAGCTGTTGTCTCTCGGGTCCGGGAGGGATGGAGGAAGATACAGAAGGGAGTGGTTGCGAAAGTCGTAAGGACTGCCCCAGCGTCTCTCCGTGCCGGCAATTCCGAGGCGGGAGGTATAGGCTGCAAAATCATCGCCCACTGCCAATGTAGCGGAAGTGAATACCCAGCTCCGAACGGTGCTCACCAGGGACCGGAACCGATCATCAATCCTAAGCGGTGTCGCATGCAACCGGAACCGGTGATTGCTGCCAACCAGCCATCGTACCAGATTGGGGTCTCCGGCTTGTACCCATTCCCCCAATCGTCCTTGCATTTCCTGTGCTCTTTCCAAACACTTTGCCAGTCCCTCTCCAGCAGGAGCAGCAATCGTTAGTACATCACGCAACTCTCCCAGGCAACGCTCCAGGTGATCCAGGGAATCCCGACATCTCCGATCATCCAGCACGATCTGGTCCAGAACCGGTTGCTGCCATTTTTTGAGTTCGACCTGTGCTTTTGCGACCGCTCGGGAGAGTGCCGGCAACACTCCGGAAAAATCTACAGAACTACGTTCTTCGATTTCAGCCGCTTTGATATCCTTGTCCAGTTCCTCCAGATGGAAACTGGAAAGAAAGAACCCAAAAAAATCGGCGGCGACCGCCGGTAGGCTATGGGCCTCATCCAGAACCACGGCATCGCACGGTGGCAACAGTTCGCCCCGCTGCTCTTCCTTCAGTGTCATGTCGGACAACAGGAGATGATGATTGACGATCACAATATTGGCCTTGAACGCCCGCGCCCTCGCGCTCATGACATAACAGTCCTTGTAGTCAGGGCACTTTCCACCCAGACAATTTTCTGCCGTCGAAGTGACTTTCGCCCAAACTCCCGACTGCTCATCGATCCCCTTTATTTCCGAGATATCGCCATATTGTGTCCGGTTGGCCCATTCGTCGATGGCAGCCAGAGCGATATCCTCTTCCCGGGAAAACAACGTGGCTTGCATCATCGCTTGCCGGAGACGGTATCGACACAGATAATTACGTCGACCCTTGAGCATGGCCGCATGGACCTGGCATCCCAGCACCTTACTCACGGACGGGATATCCCGATGAAAGATCTGATCCTGCAGATGTCGGGTCCCGGTAGAAATCACCGCTCGGATTCCCTGTTCAATCACCGGAACCAGGTAGGCATAGGTTTTTCCGGTACCGGTAGCGGACTCTGCCACCAGCACTCCTCCATGCGTCAATACCCGCCCAACTTCCCACGCCATTTCCTGCTGGGAGGAGCGCGGCACAAAACCCGGCAGTTCGCGATGAAATATGCCGTTAGGCAACAACACTTCGCTGGAGAACGATAGATCATTCACGACAGGGGGTGGCAACGAGCCTCAAGATCAGCTGGTTTGACAGGAAGACCAAACCAATATCGACAGGTCATTGGGTCAACTCACAAGTGACGATGCGGCCATGGGGAACTGGCAACATCCAACCATCACGTTTCAAAAACTCCCTGTCCACACGCAAAGCCTGTGGCATTCCCCGGTTCAGATTCAGGGACCCACCCAAGCTAGCATCCGCATTATACAGACAGGCAGAAACTCAAGTGACCAGATCATCAAAAAAGGACCGGATGCGACTGGTCCATCGACCCCATCGGGGAGAATGTTTTTCTCCACCTTCCTGAATGGACTGATCCAGTTCTTGTAACAGTTCCTTTTGATGGCGGGTCAAGTTGACCGGCGTTTCAACTGCAATCTTGCAATATAAATCCCCTTGCTGGCCGGTACGGACATTGCGCACTCCTTTCCCACGCAAACGAAACTGTCTTTCCGACTGGGTTTCCGGAGGCACCTTGATCGTGGCACGCCCAGACAACGTCGGCACTTCAACAGTCCCGCCGAGAACCATCGCGGCAAAACTGATGGGGACTTCGCAATACAGATGATCTCCGTTCCGCTTGAAAATATCATGGGGCTTCAAACGAAACTGTACATACAGGTCACCTGGGCGCATGCCGCCCCCGGCACTTTCACCTTCGCCGGACAGGCGAACCTGATCCCCCTCGTCGACACCGGCCGGAATCTTGACCGAGAGGGTCTTTTGATCCCGTATCCGGCCCTGCCCATGACAACGCCCACAAGGGTCTACAATCACCTCACCTCGCCCACGGCATTGCGGGCAAGTCTGTTGAACCGAAAAGAATCCCTGTTGGGTCCGAATTTGACCCTTCCCGTGACATTGGGGACAGGTGATGGGTTTTGAACCCGGGCGAGCGCCGGTACCTCCACAGGTGGGACAGTCCGATAGACGCGGAACATGGATGGTTTTTTCGGTCCCATGGACGGCCTCCTCCAGACTCAGCTCCAATTCATACCGAAGGTCCTGTCCACGACTCGAACGTCGCCCCCCACTACTGCCAAAGATATCTCCGAAAATATCTCCGAAAATATCTCCTACTCCTTCGCCAAAGCCAGCTCCACCCATCCCGGCGGTATGATCGACCCCGGCATGCCCAAACTGATCGTACGCCGCCCGCTTCTGCGTATCCGACAAAACATCGTACGCTTCCTTGGCTTCCTTGAAGCGGGCTTCGGCACTGGCATCATTCTGGTTGCGGTCCGGATGGTATTTCATCGCAAGCCGGCGGTACGATTTCTTCAACTCGTCCGCTCCGGCATTGCGATTCACGCCCAGTACTTCGTAATAGTCTCTTTTGGACATGTTGTTTGTGCACTCAACCAGCGAAGTTGGGTCGGGTCCACGGAACCCCACCGGATGCTATGCCATTCCCCTCTTCACAAAGCACACCGCTGGATCGCAGGCGGCAGGCAGAAACCCTTCGCCCGGGCCACGGGAGCGACATCAGGACTTCTTGTCATCTTCAACCTCCTCGAACTCTGCGTCGACCACATCATCCGTCGATGTCTCTGCCTTGTTGGCATCAAAGTCTTCCTGAGGGTTGCCGTTCGTCTGGGCATTGCTGGCATACAACTGCTCAGCCAACTTGTGGCTAGCGAGCGTCAAAGCTTCGGTCTTTGCCGAAATCTCTTCCTTGTCATCTCCCTGAATCACGCCTTCCAGATCAGCGATGGCCGATTCAATCTTTTCCTTTTCCTCCGGGTCCAGCTTGTCTCCCAGTTCATCCATGGATTTTTTCACCCCATGAATCATGGCCTCCCCTTGATTGCGGGCATCCACCAACTCCCGGGCTTTTCGATCTTCATCGGCATGCAGTTCCGCATCACGGACCATCCGGTCGATCTCATCGTCTGAAAGCCCGGAACTGGATTTGATGACAATCTTGTTTTCTTTGCCGGTGGCTTTGTCCTTGGCGGAAACATGGAGAATACCGTTGGCATCAATATCCAGAGTCACCTCAATCTGCGGCACCCCACGGGGCGCGGGAGGAATTTCCGTCAGGTCAAAACGTCCCAGGGATTTATTGCCGCTCGCCATTTCTCTTTCTCCCTGGAGCACATGGACGGTAACCGCACTTTGGTTGTCCGCAGCGGTCGAAAACACCTGACTGGTCTTGGTCGGAATCGTGGTGTTCTTCTCAATCAGCTTGGTCATGACCTCGCCATAGGTCTCGATACCGAGCGACAGCGGGGTCACATCCAGCAACAGCACATCCTTGACATCTCCTCCCAGTACACCGCCCTGGATCGCAGCCCCGACCGCTACGGCTTCATCCGGGTTCACATCTTTGCGCGGCTCTTTACCGAAGAAATCTTTAACCAGCTCCTGGACTTTGGGCATGCGGGTTTGCCCTCCGACCAGAATCACATCATTGATTTCTGATGCGCCCACGCCCGCATCCTTGAGTGCAATGCGGCAGGGTTCCAAGGTCTTTTGCAACAGATCGTCAACCAGGGACTCCAGCTTGGCCCTCGAAAGCTTGAGGTTAAGATGCTTGGGACCACTGGCATCGGCAGAAACATAGGGCAAGTTGATTTCTGTCTGGGTGCTGGAAGACAGTTCAATCTTCGCTTTCTCTGCCGCTTCTTTCAGGCGTTGCATCGCCAATGGATCTCCTCGAAGATCCATACCCTGCTCTTTCTGAAAGGTATCCGCCAGGTAATCGATCAGGCGGCGATCAAAATCTTCTCCGCCCAGGAAGGTGTCCCCATTGGTCGACAGTACCTCGAACTGGTGCTCCCCCTCCACTTCTGCAATTTCAATGATGGACACATCAAAGGTCCCCCCTCCCAAATCGTACACAACAATCTTGCTGTCTCCCTTGGCCTTGTCCATGCCATAGGCAAGGGCTGCCGCTGTGGGCTCATTGATGATCCGTTTCACTTCCAGCCCCGCGATCTTACCCGCATCCTTGGTTGCCTGGCGCTGGGAATCATTGAAATACGCCGGGACCGTGATGACCGCTTCGGTCACCTCACTACCAAGATAGTCTTCGGCAGTCGTTTTCATTTTCTGGAGAATGCGGGCCGAAATTTCCGGGGCCGCCATCTGCTTGCCGCCCACCTCGACCCAGGCATCTCCATTCTTGGCCTCGATAATCCGGTAAGGCATGAGGTCAATATCACGCTGCACCACAGATTCATTGAAGCGTCGGCCAATCAACCGCTTGACTGCAAAAACCGTGTTCTCCGGATTGGTCACCGCCTGCCGTTTGGCGGATTGTCCGACCAGAATTTCGTCGTCCTTGGTGAATGCGACGATGGACGGTGTCGTCCGGTCCCCTTCACTGTTTTCGATCACTTTTGGGGTACCTCCTTCCATTACCGACACACAGGAATTGGTGGTACCCAGGTCAATACCAATGATTTTAGACATTGCCGTTGAGTCCTCTCAGAATATCTTTGGAGTAAATATGTTCGATAAGAAATATGAGGATAACCCCTCAAAATACAAGGTTTATCAACTCTCTTCGGCCGATCAACTGGCCACGACAACCATGGCCGGGCGAAGCAACCGGTCATTGAGCAAAAAGCCTTTCTGCATCACACTGATAATGTGATCGGAGGGAATCTCGTCCGAGGCAATCATACTGACCGCCTGATGGACATCCGGATTGAACTTCACCCCCGGACCGGCTTCCACTTCCGTTACAGAAAATTTTGCCAGGGCCGACTCCATTTGCTTCAGTGTCAGCATGAGACCTTCCTGCATTTTGCTGACCGCCTCACTGGCCGCCTGATCCAGTTCCACATGGGCCGCTTGGTCCAGGCTGTCCTTCACTGGCAGCAGTTCCTGGGCAAACCCCTCGACCGCATATTTCCGGGTTTTCTGGATTTCATTCTGGCTACGTTTGTTGATATTCTGCATCTCTGCCTGAAACCGCAACACCTGTTCATCCTTTCGTTGCAACTGGTCTGTCAGAACCTGAATCTGCTCTTTCGCCTCCAGCAACGCAGTGGCCAATTCCCGGTCCGCTTCTTCTGCCTCATCGGTTTCATCACGGTCTCCTCTTTCCGGGTCTATTTCAGTCTCTACGGCGTTCCCTATTTTCTGGGGAGGCTCGGCAGAGGCATCGTTCACTGGAGTATCGGTTGGCTCATCCGATCCTGCCTTCTTGCGTGATCTCTTCTTGGACGGCGATTCTTTCGAATCATTGACTGGCACTTCCGCATCTGCTTTGTTGGTTGTCATAACACAATTCGATGAAGTTCACTCCCTGCGCAAAGTGGGGTCATATCCAGACTGCCTCAAGCGCACGCAAGAAAAAAATCCGGTTTTCTGCCACCAGACTTTGTGAAGCACATCAATCCGGAGTGCCGAACGACTTGAACCCCTGGCAAAATCTGCCTCTTCATGCTTGTCAGCCGACTCCCCTATGTGATGAGGTCATGAGGTCACTGGCACCGCCAGGCAAGGTCATGCCGACAGGAACCCAGTGACTGGTGAATGGAAACGCAGGGAAGGGAAAGTGGTCATGACACACTGTCCTGAGATCCAATTGCAAGGCAGTGGCTCCGTTTGAAAATCCGCCCTTTTTATTGCCCGTTGCAATGAGCCAACGCCGACTCTGTGAACCGTTTCCCGGCAGGTCAATCCGGGACCCAATCCACTCACGAATCGGACTTCTCGTCTTACTCTATATCATTGAACCTAGATGCTTCATACCAGTGACATGTACCACCCTATGGGCTCAACAATCGGCTTTATGACGGGCTGTCGAGACCGAACAAATGGATTTGGAGGCGCAATGAACCCGCCACCCCTGCGCCTGACCCCGGAAGGCATCTACAGGGGAGATCGTAGAAATTCAGATGGCAAAAGAAGAACCACAGCCACAAGTGGCGGAAGCATTGGGGTTGTTTACCAGAAACCGCGAACCCATCAGGTCGTCTCGGAAATCAATCTCGGCTCCTTCGAGATACTGCAGGCTGAGCAGGTCCACCAGCACCCGTACACCGCACTGCTCAATCTCGATATCATCTTCCTGGACCGTCTCGTCGAACTGGAACCCGTACTGGAACCCGGAGCATCCTCCGCCCTGAATATAGACCCGAAGCATCAGATCCGGGTTTCCCTTCAAAACCAACAATTGGCTGACCCGCTCTGCAGCGGCGGTACTGATAGACAAATCTGCCTGCATGGTTTTCCTGTAGATGTAGATTTGTTCCCTGAATATACTCCCCTGACGCGCGATTTCAACCGGTATCGGCGTAAAAACCTGCCCGGGGTGTCGGGATTCATCGCCTGCGGAGAGATCACCCCGGTCCGTCTGCCTGCAGGACTTCACGAAACTGTACGGCCGCCTGGCACAGTCGGGGAACATGACCAATCGCAGTCTCCAGAGGCATTCTGACTTCCGGTGCCTGCAGCGATACAGTTCCAACCAACCCATGATTCGGATCCCGAATGGGTACCGCTACGGCAATCATTCCCGCCACGAACTCACCTCGGTCTACAGAATAATCATCCGCCCGCACCGTCGCAAGCTCAAGCTCCAGTTCCTTGATATAGGTCAGGGTCTGTGGGGTGTAGCGCTCAAGGGACAGAATGGACAGCAGTTTCCGCTGTCGCAGGACATCCAGAGATGCAAGATACATTTTGCCACCGGCTGTACAGTGCAGCGGCACCTTGGAGCCGACCGGAAACTGGAGGCGAAGAGGCCATTGGGTTTCGACTCGGTCTGCATACACCATATTGACCCCGTCAGGATAGGACAGGTTGCAGGTTTCTCCCACGTCCTGGGACAGGCTTTGCAGGATCGCATGACGTTCCAAGCGGAAGGTTGCGCCGGCCAGAATGCCCATGGCAACCTCCCGCAGTACCACCCCGGGGACATAGGCCTTACCCCCAAAGTCCTTCTGCAGGTAGCCCTGACTCTCCAGTACAGCACACAGGCGATGCACGGTTGCTTTCGGCAGTTTCAGGTGATGGCCGATTTCCGGCAGCCCCACCGCACGTTCTGCCCGAGCAATGAACCGTACCAGCATCAACACCCGCTCGATTGGAGAACCGCTTACTCTCGTCATCAACAATAATTTCTTGAAAAGCTAGCCCACAGGGGCTATCAATATACCTGATTTACTATATAATGGGACTTATGGTTCCATTTAATGAGATTTTCGCCGCGAAAAAGCTCTATCAATGTCCCCTTCCTCCGATTACTATGATTTTATCATTGTCGGTGCGGGTTCCGCCGGTTGCGTGATCGCATCCCGATTGTCGGAAAACCCGGCAAATCGGGTCTTACTGCTGGAAGCCGGAAGACGGGATACCAATCCCTGGATTCATATTCCTGTGGGATACTTCAAAACTATGCATAATCCTGCTGTGGATTGGTGCTATGAGACGGAACCGGATCCCGGACTGAATGGACGGCGTCTCAAGTGGCCGCGAGGCAAGGTGCTTGGGGGATCCAGTTCCCTGAATGGCCTGCTCTATGTCCGGGGACATCCGGAGGACTACAATGATTGGGCCGCCACCGGCAATCCGGGCTGGTCCTGGGCGGATGTGCTTCCCTATTTCCTGAAGTCAGAGGATCAAGAGCGGGGGGCCGACGACTATCATGCCACTGGCGGACCGCTGGAGGTATCGGACATTCGAATTCGACGCAGAATATCCGATGCCTTTATGGAAGCGGCAGTAGAGGCCGGCATCCCGCGCAACGACGACCTCAACGGTGCTTGCCAGGAAGGAGTTGGCTATTTCCAGTTGACCGCCCGGGGAGGCAAACGTTGCAGTGCCGCCAAAGCATTTCTCAAACCGGCCAAATCCCGCACTAATCTGGATGTCGTCACTGCGGCTCATGTCACCGGACTGCTTTGTGCTGGCAAGCGTATCCACGGACTGCAATATCGCAAAAACGACCGGATTCATCGTGTCTCCAGCCAACGTGAAGTCGTTCTGAGTGCCGGAGCGATTGGATCCCCCCAAATTCTCCAACTGTCAGGAATCGGGCCGGGCTCCCTCAGCCAAACGATGGAAATCGAGCCCGTAGCCGATTTGCCCGGGGTGGGCGCCAACCTCCAGGACCACCTGCAAATCCGGGCCGTATACAAGTGTCGCTGGCCAACCCTGAATGACGAGCTTCAGAATCCGTTGCGCCGGTTATGGATCGGCCTCCAGTATCTGCTATTCCGCTCGGGCCCGATGACCCTGGCAGCCAGTCAGATCGCGATTTTCACCCGCACATCTACCCGAGTGGAACGCCCGGATATCCAGTTTCATTTTCAACCCCTGAGTTCGGATAGCCCCGGAGAAGGCACCCATGACTTTTCCGCATTCACCTCTTCCGTTTGCCAATTGCGCCCAACCAGTACCGGCCGGCTCCGTATTCGATCCCCCAATCCGGAAACCCATCCTTCGATCCAGCCGAACTACCTCCACACTGAACAGGATTGCGAGGTAGCCATCCAAGGGATGAAGGTATCCCGCCGGATCGCATCCATGCCTGCGCTTCAATCGGTGATCACGGATGAATATGATCCCGGCAGCCACATCCGAAGTGATGATCAGTTGCTGGAGCATGCCCGGAATACGGCAACCACCATTTACCATCCCACCGGCACCTGTCGCATGGGACCCATGGACGACCCAATGACGGTCGTCGATCATAGGCTGAAAGTGCACGGGCTGGAAGGGTTGCGCGTGGCCGATGCCTCCATCATGCCTGCCATTGTGTCCGGCAACACCAATGCGCCTGCCATTATGATCGGTGAGAAGTGTGCCGATATGATCCGGGAGGACTGGGCATGACTTTCCCCGGCCCAGATGGCCGTTCGAATGGCAGGGGCCTGGTGAGCTGCCCGCCGGACCGGATGTTCGATTTTCTTCCCCGCACCATCCTATCCGATGCGGGAAAGTCTTGCCTGAAGGGTGACCATGTATCGCCCTTCTATTCCAACCAACCGAGGAAAATTACTCATGATGCACATTAAGAAAGTTCTGGTCTGCGTAATGGCAGGCCTGGCCCTGGTGGCCCACTCTGCCGTGTTCGCGGAAGTCAAAATCCGGGTGCAGTCGGTATTGCCCACCAAAGCCGATGAAATCGTCATGTTGAAGGATTTTGCGGCCAATGTGGCCCAGCTGACCAATGGCGAAGTCCAAATCGAAGTCTTGCCGGATGGAGCGATCGTCAGTGGACGGGATATTCTGAATGCGGTAGACAAGGGACTGGTCGAAGGCGGTTTTGCCTGGACTCATTATTGGTCTGGCATTCATCCTGCCGCGATGCTCTTTGGCTCTCCGGTCGCAGGGGCCGGCGTGGGCATCGACAACATCGCTTTCCTGTCGTGGTACATGAACGGCGGCGGCAAGGAACTGTACCATCAGTTATGGGATGAAATGGGTCTCAATGTACACGGCCTGATGTTGCAACCGGTTGGCCCGGAAGCGTTGGGCTGGTTCAAGGAACCGATCAACAGCATGGAAGATTTCCGCAAGTATCGGTTCCGCACTCCTCCGGGGATTCCAGGGCAAACCTACAAGGATATTGGAGTAGCCTCTGTTGCCATGGGAGGTGGAGACATTCTGCCGGCCCTGGAAAAGGGAACCATTGATGCCGCAGAGTGGTGCTGCCCAAAACCGGACAGTGTGTTTGGTTTCCAGAAAGTACTCAAGCACTATTACCTGCAGGGGTTGCATCAAGTGGTGGTCAATGCCGATATGTATATCAATGGGGATGTCTGGGACAGCCTGACGGAGGACCAGCAACGGGCCATGGAAATCGCTGCGGACGCTTCCCTGATCCGCTCCCTGAGCTATCGGATCTATGAGAACGGCAAGGCCCTCAAGGACCTGACGGAAAATCATGGCGTCATCCTGCATGATACTCCTGCCGACTATTTTCCGGCTTATATGAATGCGGCCAAAGCCAGTCTGGAGAAAAACGCACAAGAGAACGAGTTCTTCGCCAAAGTGTGGCAATCCCAGAAGGATTTTGCCGATATCGCGGTTCCTTTCTGGGCCGGTGCGCAAGCGTCGAACGCGTCGTTGGGACAAGCCTATGCCAAGCAGAAGATGCAGCAGTAGACACCTGAAAACCCTTTTTTTGGCGTTCTGGCCCGGGAGTGGACACCCCACTCCCGGGCCCACACACGCACCCTTTCATCTTCCTTGCGGATTGGCCCTTTGTGCCGTCGCGTTGACTTGAGGAAACCCTCATGACGGATCCGATCAAGCCGGAAGAGCTCGAAATTACGGATGAGCTCATTGCAGAACGGCGTTCATCGATCAATGCCGAAATGCCCCCAGACATGCCCGGATGGATGGCTCACACCATTCAGGGGATTGATCGATTCAATCTCTGGACCGGCAAGATGGTGAGCTGGCTACTGGTGCCGCTGTGCCTGGCGATGGTATACGAGGTGATTGCGCGCAAATTTTTCATTGCCCCTACCATGTGGGCTTATGATATCAGCCGGTTTATGTATGGCGCGATGTTCACCATTGGGGCCGCCTATGCCCTCTCGGTCGGAGTACATATCCGGGCCGATTTCCTCTACCGGAACTGGCATCCCCGAACCCAGGGGATGGTGGATTCCACACTCTATCTCCTGTTTTACTTTCCGGGCCTGATCGTGTTTCTCTGGATGTCCCTTGATTATGCGTGGGATGCGGTCTCCCGCGGCGAACGGGGTATGGACACGGCCTGGATGCCTTACATGGGACCGATCAAATCTGCTCTCCCAATCGGTATCATTTTTCTGTTGATTCAGGGAGTATCTGAACTGCTGAAAAGTCTTTACGCTGCGCGTAAAGGGAGGTGGCCGTTCTGATGTGGGAAAGCCTGGTCAATTTGCCGCCCGAGTATATTGGGCTGGTCATGGTGAGTGTCATGCTGTTCGCCATTTTTGTGGGATTTCCGATTTCGTTTACCCTGATCTTTCTCGGCATGTCATTCGGGCTATGGGGTTTTGGCGAACTGGTCTTTTATCTGATGACCCTGCAGTTCTCTGCGGTCATGCTGGAACAGACACTGGCGGCAGTCCCCTTGTTCATTTTCATGGGCATACTGATGGAACAGGCCGGCCTGATGGAACGGCTGTTCCAAGCCGTACAACTGACCCTGTCCCGAACCCGTGGCGCACTCTACATTGCCGTATTGTTTGTTTCCACCATCTTTGCTGCTGCTACCGGGATTGTCGGGGCTTCGGTCACCATTCTGGGGATCATGGCCGCAAAAACCATGAATCGGTCCAATTACGATGTACAGCTTTCCGCTGGATGCATCACCGCTGGAGGCACGTTAGGCATACTGATCCCCCCCAGCATCATGCTGGTGGTGATGGGACCTATTCTTGAGGTCCCAGTAACAGACCTGTTTGCCGCAGCCATTGTGCCTGGATTCATGCTGGCTTCTCTCTATACCGGCTATGCCCTGATCCGCTGCCAGATCAACCCAAACCTGGGTCCCCCACTACCAGAAGACCTGCGTCCGGAATCGATGCTCGACGTGTTCAAGGAGTTCATTCTTGGTTTGGTACCCCCGGCTGCCCTGGTCGGATTCGCCCTCGGCAGCATCCTGCTCGGTTTTGCGACCCCCACAGAGGCAGCCGGGATGGGCGCGATGGGGGCATTCCTGCTGACTGCAGCCTACCGCAAGCTGACCTGGAATGGGCTCAAGGATGCCCTCATCAAGACCCTGGAAATTTCTGCTCTCATTCTGGTACTGGTAGCTGCGTCCAATTTCTTCGGTGCCGTCTTTTCCCGATTGGGAACGCCGACGATGCTGACCAATTACCTGCTGACCCTGGATCTGCCACCGATGGCGATCCTGGTCATCATCATGGCACTGATCTTCATTTTAGGCTGGCCGCTGGAATGGGTTCCCATTGTGCTCATCATTGTGCCGATCCTGTTGCCCTTGGTCGAATCCCTTCAATTTGACCTGATCTGGTTCGGCATTCTCGTGGCTGTCAACCTTCAGACGGCATGGCTGTCGCCACCCGTGGCTTTATCGGCTTACTTTCTGAAAGGCGTTGTGCCGACATGGGATCTCGGCGATATCTACAAAGGCATGATGCAGTTTATGGTGGTACAGCTGACCGGGCTGGTGCTGATCATGATCTTTCCACAAATTGCCCTGTGGCTACCTCAATATCTTTCCCAATAAGCATGGAATACCTCAAAAAAGCAACAAAAACCCCCGCCACTGGAGAAGACGACACTCGCCGTATTGTTCAGCAGATGCTGGAAGCAATCGAAACCGGAGGGGAGGGCCGGGCACGACAGTATGCCCGAGAACTGGATGGCTGGAATCGGGATATCGTGGTCACTCCAGATGAAATCCAAGCGGCGACCGACTCTTTACCGGCACAAACCCGGCAGGATATTGAGTTTTCTCATGCCCAGGTCCAGTCCTTTGCCAAAGCCCAATTGGCCAGCATGACCGAGTTCGAAACCGAATTATCTCCAGGGCTGATCGCTGGACAGCGGCTCATTCCTGTGCATACAGCAGGCTGCTATATCCCTGGTGGACGCTACGCCCATATCGCTTCCGCCATTATGAGTGTGACCACAGCCAAGGTAGCGGGTGTCAAACAGGTGATCGCCTGCTCTCCCACCCATGGAGACCGTGGCGTTCATCCTGCCATTCTGTACGCTGCCCATCTCGCGGGAGCGAACACCATTTTGCACCTGGGTGGTGTCCAAGGGGTGGCGGCCTTGGCATTTGGACTTTTCAGCGGCCATTCTGCAGATATCATTGTCGGACCGGGTAACCGTTTTGTCGCCGAGGCCAAGCGAGCCCTGTATGGGCGAGTCGGTATTGATCTCTTTGCCGGTCCGACCGAAATTCTGGTCATCGCGGATGACCGTGCCGACCCTGGTATTGTAGCATCGGATCTGGTCGGCCAAGCCGAACATGGTACCGATTCTCCTGCCTGGCTGGTCACCACATCGCGGCAACTCGCCCACTGGGTGATGGAACGGATCCCCGAGTGTATTGAACGCATGAATGATCCCAACCGGAGTACCGCCCGCCAGGCATGGCAGGATTACGGGGAAATTGTACTTGTCGACAGTAATGAGGAAGCTGTTCGCATCAGTGATGCCTATGCCCCTGAGCATCTTGAAGTCCAGTGTGAAGACCTTGATTGGTGGCTGCGCAATCTCTCCAACTATGGCTCCTTGTTCCTGGGGGAAGAAACCACGGTAGCCTATGGAGACAAGTGCTCAGGGCCAAACCATATCCTGCCCACCAAGGGTGCCGCCCGCTACACGGGTGGACTCGGGGTGAGCAAGTTCATCAAGGTCCTGACGTGGCAGCGCATGAGCGAGGAGGCCAATCGGAATGTTGGCGCAGTCACTGCCCGGATTTCCCGCTCGGAAGGGATGGAAGGGCATGCTCGATCCGGGGATGACCGCTTGGCAAAGTATTTTCCGAACGAGCACTTTGACCTGGGGATTTGAGCCGATGAGGGTGCTGCTGGCCAATCCGGTTCTTCCATCTCCCGGGAAATCATTCGTTGCATCCTGACAACTGATGAAGGCGACCCGATTCCTGCAGAGCCAGTTTGGTCTGGAAGGACGTGTGTTCACAGTGACGGGGGCCAGTAGTGGCATTGGTCGGTCGATGGCCAGGTTCCTGGTGGAAGCAGGGGCCCGGGTCGTGCTGATCGCCCGTCGTGCATCCATGTTGGCAGAAGCCGCCAGCGAAATTGGCCTGGCCCATTGCCACTCGATTGCGGCCGACCTCAGCGACCGGGATACCCTTCCCGAAACCGCCCGGAAATGTCACGAGCGGTTTGGTCGCATGGATGGCATTGTCAACGCTGCCGGGATCAATCTACGGCAGCCATGGGAAGAGGTGACTTTGGAGTCCTGGGATCGGACATTGCATCTCAATCTGGCGGTCCCGTTTTTTTTCTCCCGCTGTTTTATCCCCAGCATGCGTGAGCAGGGATATGGGCGGATCATCAATATTGCTTCCCTGCAGTCGGAACGGGCCTTTCCCAATGGCCTCCCGTATGGGGCGTCGAAAGCAGGAGTCTGTCAGTTGACCCGTGCCATGGCAGAAGCATGGTCGCCTGATGGCATTACCTGCAATGCCATTGCGCCGGGCTTCTTTCCAACCGAACTCACGGCCCCGGTATTCGGTCACGAAGACTTGCGTACCTGGGCAGCGGCACAAACGGCGATCGGCCGCAACGGTGAGATGGAAGACCTGGCCGGCGTGACTATCTTTCTTGCCTCCCCCGCTTCGTGTTATGTTACCGGTCAGGTTCTGCCCGTGGATGGCGGGTTTACCGCCCGTTAAACTGTTGGGTCCCGGCTGTCCTTATCATCACTGCAGCACACCCGCCATGAAAGCCCTAGTCTATACTGCTGAGCGCGAAATGATGTTCCGGGAGGAGCCGGAACCCAATCCCGATGCCGGCGATGCCCTGATTGCCATTGAGTCAGTTGGCATTTGTGGCTCCGACATGCATGCCTGGATGGGACATGATCCCCGCAGGGTACCACCACTGATCTTAGGGCATGAAGCGGTCGGCACGGTCCTGCAAGGCTCCAATCCTGGACAACGGGTAGTGCTGAATCCCCTGATCACCTGTGGCAAATGTGAGTACTGCCTAGGGGGTCGGCAGAATCTCTGCCCGGAGCGTGACCTGATCGGCATGTACCGGCCCGGCGCATTCGCTGAGCAGATTACAATTCCCGAACGCAATCTGATCCCGGTGCCAGACGAACTGGATAGCACCCTCGCTGCCCTCACAGAACCCGGTGCTACCGCATTGCATGCCGTTCATCTCGCCGAACGGACCCTGTCCCGACCTATCAGCGAAACCCGCACTCTGGTCATAGGATCCGGCTCAGTAGGGCTGCTGACTGCCTTAATCCTGCAGGACAAAGGGGCGATCTCCGTGGAAATCTCCGAAACCAATCGATTGCGTCGTGAGACGGTTCGCTCCCAAACCGACATCCTAGTGCGGAACCCACTCACCCACCCCTTAGCTGATGACCAATATGACCTGTTGTTTGATGCAGTGGGAGGGAGCGTGACGAGGGAATCGGCCATCCGTGTGATCAAGCCCGGTGGCACCATCGTCCATATCGGACTCATGGACAATCTGGGGGGGATGGATGTCCGGCGAATGACGCTGCAGGAGATCACATTCATCGGCTGCTATACCTACTCTCCCCTTGATCTTCAGGTCACACTGTCCAAGATCCACCAAGGCGCATGGGGAGACCTGAGATGGGTCGAAACCCGGCCGCTGGCAGAAGGTAGTGCCGCTTTTCAGGATCTCCACCAAGGACTTTGCTCCAGTCCCAAGATTGTGCTGGCAGTCTGACAGGAAGGAAACCGGACCGATGTCACCTGCCGCTATCCCATCCACCCGGCTCCAGAAGCAACCGCGGCCGGCCGGCCCCTGCTTCCAGCTGAGCGAAGAGCAGGAAGCTCTTCGCTATCAAGCTCGGGAATTTGCCGAAGCCGTTGCTGCTCCCCGGGCAGCCGCCATGGATCAGTGCGAACGTTATCCATGGGAAACCGTACAGGCCATGGTCCGTGAAAGATTCATGGGCATGACTATCCCCTGTTCATTGGGGGGTCAAGGCGCATCCTGCCTGGAGGCGGTACTAGTCATTGAGGAGTTCGCACGATGCTGCGGGGTCACGGGCCGAATCATGGTGGAAGGCAACATGGGAGCTATTGGTGCCATTCTTCGATATGGCAGCGAAAAACAGAAACATCAAGCCTGCTCACTGGTGCTGAATGGTGACAAACCGGCGATCTGTATTACGGAACCGGATGCAGGCAGTGCAGCGACCGCAATGACCACACGAGCAGTGGAAGAACACGGCCACTATTGCATCAATGGAACCAAGCATTGGATTACGGGAGGTGGGGTATCGAAACTTCATCTGATCTTTGCCAAACTCAGTGTCGGCCGGGCGGACCGGATCGTCGGACTGATCGCATTTCGCGACGACCCCGGGCTTGTGATCGGACCCAGAGAGCCTGCCATGGGACTGCGTGGCATACCGGAAACCGTGGTCCGATTCGACAATCTTCAGCTCCCTAAAGACCGGCTGTTGCGGAATACCAAGGGTGAAGCGATCGGATTTGCCCAATTGATGGATGCCTACAATGCCCAGAGAGTGGGGGCCGCAGCCGTTGCCCTGGGGATTGCCCGAGGGGCCCTGGAAGAAGCGGTTCGGTATGTCAAGCAGCGCGAACAATTCGGCCGCCCCCTCGCGGAATTTCAGGGACTGCAATGGATGATTGCCGATATGGCAACCCGGCTGGAGAGCGGCCGCCTGCTACTCTGGAAGGCGGCTGCCAGTGCCGAAACCAGTAAGACCGGATTCCCGGATCCTCTTCTGGCAGCCCAAGCGAAGCTATCGATTTCGGAAGCGGCAGTACAAATTACCAATGATGCATTGCAATTGCATGGGGCTATGGGGTACTCACGAAACCTCCCATTGGAGCGGATGGTACGGGATGCCCGCATGTTCACGATCGGAGGCGGTACCGCCCAGATGCTGCGAAATCTCATTGCCGGACAGACTCTCGGCATCAGGACACCACAAACAAGACCGGAACATCAGCCACATGGCAAATAGTACAGAGTCGCCGATTTCCACGACCTATTGCCCTTGATTCTGGAGGAATTGAGCCCTCCAAGGATTCAGTGGATGGGAGGAACAGTATTATTTTGGGGCTTATGGAGGGAGAGTAGTTGACAGGCAATTCGCCGATTCATTTCACGCCTTGTTTGGCGTTATCCATGACATGGTGGACGATGCGCGAGGGACCTTGTCGACGATTTGACAGCGAGACGAGATTTCTATCGTGGGCGGGGCCATTCATGGGCAGAATAGGCGCTACTTGGCTAGCCCAGAAATAGTTGGCAACTATTCTTTTGGGCTTTGATGTCGCAATACTCGGCAAAGGGCCAACCCGGTTTCAGACACGTGCTGCTGCCATGGTCACCTGAGCCAACTGACGTTCGATTTCCCGTACTGCCTTGGTCACCGCCTGGCCAATCAGGTCCATATTCCTGACCTGCTCAATCCGTTTGATGACCCCCTTCAGTTCCCGGTCGGAAAGCAGATACCGGAACAGATCACCGGCATCCATCAATGCAATGATCGCAATATCGCGTGGCCCTGGAATTTCATCGCTGAACAGAATTGACATAATGCGCAGCTTTACTTCACGGTCGACATCCTCATCGACAATAGGATAGCGGCGGGTCTTGAAAACCCAGAGAAATCGATCATCCTCTTTCTGCAGAATCCCTTTTTCACACAGGCGGTTAAGTGCTTTTTCACGCACATCTTCGGCAAGGCCCTGACAATGCTCAACCCAATAGCAAGCATCATGGGTCCCGCCTTCACTCACCAAATGCTCTAATATCGGGTCCAGAATATCATCGCTCAGTGGTTCTGAATCAATCAGGAACAGGTTTTCCATATCCGAATCGACCTTTCCTGCCAAGGCAAGGTCCATCAGTACAGCACCTGCTAGCACACATCTGACATAATGGTCAGGCACATGGACAAACTTCCCTTCCTCATCTTCGAGCAACATCAGCACGATTTCTTCAGCCAAACTGAGCATGGGATTTTCAAAGATTGGTATTACCCCATTATAAAGGACTTTATGCATTTCGTACAGCACCTGTACCAAGGCTACGCAAAAGTCGCTTGTCCTGATTTCTGGACTTTAGTCCGGTTCATTGCCCCTCCCGCCCCGGCCGGTGGCGGCTGTTTTGTTTCATTTGGGGGTGGACACGCAAAACCATTTCTGTCCTGATCGCGGTCATGGAAGAGAACCGATGGAATCTGGATGGGGTCCGGGTGCGTCCGGTGCGCGACCCGCGCGAGCACCAGCACTGGGACCGCCTGATGGCGGCGTATCACGATCTCTCGTTCCAGCGCTTCTATGGCCGGGCCTTGCGCCATGTCGCGGTGTGCGGCGAGTCGTGGCTGGCCCTGGTCGGCGGGTCGGCGGGGGCGTTCCGGGTGGGCGCGCGTGACCGCTGGAGCGGCGGGAGCGACGGGCAGCGGGAGCGGGCGTCTGCATCTGGTGGCCAACCATGCCCGGTTCCTGGTTCTCGACTCCGCCCGGAGGCCGAATCTGGCCTCGCGGGCGCTGGGCCTGCGCCGGCGCCGGCGGTCGCAGGACCTGCAGAACCGGCATGGCGGTCCGGTGCTGCTGGCCGAGATGTTCGTGGACGGTTCCCGGTTTTCCGGCACCTGCTACCGGGCCGCGAACGGGCGGCATCTGGGGTCGACCTCGGGCTTTTCCCGGGTGCGCGGCGCGGTGCCCGACTGGCCATACCATGGGCAACCGAAGGCGGGGTTCGTGTCCCTGCGACCCCCCGATGCCGGCGGCCTCCTGAACGCCGGACGGCGGCCGGAGGAGTGCCGGCGGCCGGGGCGGCCGGAGCCCCCGGGGCCTACCCGGCTGTCGAGCCGGTACGAGCACCTGTCGCGCACCGTGGATTTCCGCAAGGCGCGCGGCCTGCGGTATCCGGTGGCGTGCTACATGGCGATCGCCGTGGCGGCCCGGCCGGCGGCCCGGATACCGCGGGGTCAAGGCCATCGGCGAGTTCGCCGCGGCGCTGACCCAGGAGCAGCGCCGGGCGGTCGGAGGCTTCCACCGCCCGAGCCGGGGCATCTACACGGTGCCCACCGAGTCGACGTTCCGCTACTTCCTGTCGGCGATGCCGCCCGACTCGATCGAGCAGGCGGTGCGCGGCTGGCAACGGGAGCGGGGCGGCCAGGCCCCGGTGGCCCTGGACGGCAAGACCCTCCGTGGCGCGGCCAGGCAGAGCGGCCAGAGCCCGTTCATCCTGGTCACGGCCTTCGAGCACGGCACCGGCATCGCCCTGGGGCAGACCGAAGTGCCGAACGGCACCCACGAGATCACCGCGGTGCGCCGCCTGCTCGGAGAGCTGGACCTTGAGGGCCGGACCGTCCCCCTGGAGGCGATGCACCCCCAGACCGCAACGGCCAGCCTGCTGGTCGAGCAGTGCGGGGCGGACTACGGGATGACCGCGGTCAAGGACCACCCGGAGACCCTGCTGGACGACCTCCAGGCGATCCACTGGGCCGCGGCCGCCGACGCCGGCCACACCCGGGACAAGGCGCAGGGCCGGATCGAGTCCCGGCACTGCATCGTGGTGGATATCGGCGGGCCGGAATGGGACCGGTACTGCGACCTCCCCCACCGCCGGCAGGCCTTCCGCATCCACCGCCTGCAGGCCTTCCGCATCACCGCCTGCGCACCGACCTCAAGACCGGGGAGATCACCGAGGAATTCGCCCATGGCCTGACCTCGCTGGAGGCGGGGCGCGCCGACGCCGCGGCCCGGAACGCCCTGGTGCGCAACCACGGGGGCCTCGAGACCCGGCTCCATTACGTCCAGGACTTCACCGACGACGAGGACCGGTGCCGAGTCCGCACCGGGCACGCCCCCCGCAACCTCTCCGCGATCACCAACCTCGCCATGGCGATCATCCGGTTCGAGGGCAGGTTCCGCCACCTCCCGCCCGCCAACCGCCATGATGCCCGCGACGTCCAGGCTGCCGGCGACGCCATCCTCCACCCGCTGGCGCAGGCGCCCTAGGCCGAAGCCGAACCCGCCCGGCAGCCCCGGCCCCGGGCCGGGTACGGAACCGCTGCGCCCGAAGCATGCCCAAACGCCCGCGCCAGGGCGCGAACGGCTCAACCAGCCGCCGAATCCGCCCGGACGGGCGCTCCGGGCGCCGCATCGTCTGCCCTGCAGCGGCAAATTCATCCCGCGCCTTCTGCCGGAATCATGCCGGCAGACCTGCCAGCCTGACTTTTGCGTATTCTTGGGTCACCGCGGAGGCCGTCTTGCCCTCGACCCACTCCAGGAACCGGAACTTCGAGCCCCGGTCGACTGCCGACACCAGCGCACCCCGGTGTCTCGCGCCGAGGATTGTATCCAGCTCCCAGCCCCCGATCCGGCACTTCTCCTCGACCACTGCCGGCCGCTCCGCAATGTCGACCCGATCGGGAATGTGACCACGACCCGCATGGCGCCCTCCGCGCCAGTTCGGCTTCTTCCCTCGACGGCGCAGGCACCGATACAGAGTCCCTCCGGTCTGCCGATCGGCCCGTATGTGCTGGTAGATCCACTCCTTCCCGCCATCACTTCGCCCTGTAACCGACACCAGCCGGCGATCTGCTCCGGACTCCAGCCCTCCTGCAGCCGGCCTTCGACCACCGCCCAGCGCGCCCCTTGCCAAGATGTGTGGTAGTACCACACACATATTGCGGTCTAAATAGAACCGGGGTTTCCGGTAGTACACTGATGATATGAGCTTATTGGTATTACCGCCGACCTGTGGCCTTTTCATACCAGTGCAATGAGATAAGCATGGCTGGAATCAGTCATGCAAATAGGACTCGATCTGTTCCGCCCGCGTGTTTGCGGCG
The DNA here is from genome assembly GCA_965221795.1 of Candidatus Poriferihabitaceae bacterium. Taxonomy (GTDB): domain Bacteria; phylum Pseudomonadota; class Gammaproteobacteria; order Arenicellales; family Poriferihabitantaceae; genus VYFG01. The sequence goes on along the minus strand of OZ244914.1, from coordinate 2,877,435 downwards.
GCCAGGATTGCCTCCGACATTGCCGCAGGCGTATGCTCATTCCGTTGCGCGGAGAGTACCTCAGCGGCTTTTGGTAGATCGCCTATAATCTCGCCCATCACTTCGCGCAGCGTATCCAATGAGAAGCCCGCCAGCTTTGCCGTCTGCTCAAAATGACGGGGTGCGATGTCCGACACCTTGTATCGCTGCCTGTCACCGATCGCCATGGCAAGCCGGAAGGCATTGCGGGGGATTTGGCGGCGGTCATGCTGCCACTGTGTTGAGAGGATGTCGTAAAGCGGCGTTAACCTGAAGCACCCTTGTGGCTCCAGATACAGGGAAAAGTTTTTCGCGTGTCCGTCCGTCGCGCCTATTAGCCAGAAGACGATTTGCGCCTTCATAAAATCGCGACGGTCAGCTTCCGGTGTATCACTTGATTTCAAGAGGTCGAGGCAAGCTGGGATGCCTGGACCACCGTCGTTCTCATATTTCCCGGTCGGAACAACGCCAAGCACCTGGCACATATCTTCCTGGGGCAGCCGTAAGAGACGGCCTTTGCCGTCAAGGTGGCGATCAAAGCGCTCAACGCTCAGAACAAGAAGGTCATCTGCAAGCTGAAGGATTTCGGTGTGCGCGATGGTCAGCCCAAGTGCACTGCAAAGCGCCATACAGAAATGCTCGTTCTGCACGCTGTCTGAGAGGTCCACTTCGCCATTCGATGTTTGCACCTTCCCGATCTGAGACTTCAGGATACGCGTGGTTGGCGTGGTACCGGACGGTTCCAGCCACTGACCATCATGATAGAGAAGTGCGGTTTTATCCTGTGCGCCCGCAAGTGATATGCGGAAGGCATCATCGACGCCGCGCATGCCCAAGGGCGCATCCCTCAAAGAGCGTATACGTTCGGCGATGGCATCGTCCGTTAACGGCTCGCCTTCCGGCGGACCAGGCGGCTCGGGAGTCATGTCTTCAGGCAAGAACTGGAGCGCGCCGACACAGTCTCTGCCAAGCGCAGCGAGCATGGAGAAAGCATCTGTCCCCTCTGCGTCGACGCGAGCCGCGAGCCGCGCACGGATGCGGTCGTCGTCGGGAAGCAGGTTGTCGAACACCGCCCTGACGGCAAGGCCGGTGAAGGGTCGATCCAAGAGCGGCATGGATCGGGACACCGGGATCGCATATTCCCAGTCCAACCATTCATGGGCGTAATCGAAGCGCGTCGCGCCGTCAGCGGCGCGTACAAGATACCCAACAACGCGACCATTGAGCGCGACGGTCAGGATGCTGGATTTGCGTTTCCGGCCCATCAGAAAAGCTCCTCAATGCCCGGTGCTTTTTTACCGCTTCGATCTACCAGCGTCATTTCAAGGCCGAGTGCCGTTATGATATCAAAAATGACCTGAAGCTCGGAGCGCGGCTTTCCACCTTCAACCGCCGAAATGGTCTGCTGACGCACGCCTGCTTTTTCAGCCAGTTGGGCCTGGGTCAATCCTTGGCGTTTTCGCTCCCTTTGGAGCGCTGCGCCAAGTTGTTTTGCATCGCGTATCGTCATTGTGGTCTCCTTGAAGCAATATACGCGATCGCGGATAAAAATGCAATATCCGTGAGCACGGATAAAAGTATTTTACATGCGCTCGCGGATGATCGGCATGTGCTCAGACCCCATCGGCGATATAGCTGTGATCGTCGATTTCGACCTCGGTGATGCTACCGCCAAGCACCATGTCGCGGGCGAAGGCTTCGGTATCGAAGTAGGTGCGAAGGTTTTCGGGCATTTGATCGAGCATGCCCGTGTTGTCGATCAGCTCCTCGGCATATTGGATTGCTGTGCCTCCGAGTTGGGCAGTGTCCCACCGCGGGTGCTTGCGGCTACCTGAAGCAAGTTTTTTTCAGGGCCGACTAGGGCATGTTAACGCTACGCAGTGTATCGATGACCAGCGCGAAGACGACGAATCCGAGATACATGACATCAAGCTGGTCGAAGCGCGAGAAGACTCGGCGAAAGCCCTTGAGTCGCCGGAACCGGCGCTCGACCTCGTGGCGCCGCCGGTACCGTTTCCGGTCGTATTCCCAGGGGCTGATGCGACGGCTTTTCGGCGGGACCCCGGGCGTGAAGCCGAGGTCGGCAACCCGCCGGCGGGTTTCATCGTCTTCATAGGCCCGATCCATGACCAGTGCCGGTCGGTGCGACGGCTTCTGCAGCCGCTGCCGGAGCTTCCGCCCCTCCGGGGCATCGTGCGCATTGCCGGGAGAGCGCGCGAAGGCAACGGCCGTGCGGGCATCCGCGGCCACCAGAGGAAGCTGGGTGTTCCACCCGCCCCGGGACTTTCCGATGCCCTGGGCGCCGTTTTTGTAGCGCTCCGGTGCCCTCGGGATGCCCCTTGATGCGGGTGCTGTCCAGGCCCATGGCCTCCCCCCGGATCCGGATCATCCGCTGCCGCTGCCGATGCGCGAACACGCGGTCCAGAACCCCGTTCTTTGACCACCGGTTCCTGCGCGTGTCGATGGTGTGCCCGTTGCCGAAGGGCTCCGGCAGGCGGCGCCACTGGCCGCCGTGCTCGGCCACGTCGAGAATGGCGTTGAGTACCGGCAGGTTCGAGAGGCTGACCTTGCCCCGCGGCCTCGGCCGCAGCGGGGCAATGCGCTCGTACGGTGCCCGTGTCAGTTCCATTGCCGGTTCCTCCGTAATGTTCCGGTTGAAAATCACGGGCACCGAGTATACCATGTCTGGAAGAAATTGTGTTAACGCGCCCTAGTTGATAAAATGGGGATGTCCCAATGAAAGTAAAACCCCCTTTCCAGTGTGAAGTGCAACACCCCCTAAGCCGCTGGCTGGTGAGCTGACAAGCCGCTTGCGGTGGGCCAGATGATGGTCAACCATCTCTGTTTCTCACCAACGGAGGATGGTCATGCCCGTAGGCTACCACCCCCTGACCGATGCCGAACGATGCCAGATTCACGCGCTTTTGCATCGGGGGTTGTCGAACCGGGAGATGGCCCGCGATCTCGGACGGGACCCCGCGACGATCTCGCGCGAGGCCTCGCGCAACCGTGGGCAACGCGGCTACCGGCACCAACAGGCTGACGGCAAGGCGACGGCCCGTCGCCAGGAAGCGTCGGCGGTGCCCCGGAAGATGACTCCCGAGCGCTGGGCGGTGGTCGAGGACCGGCTGCAGGAAGGCTGGAGCCCGGAGCAGATCGCAGGCCGGTACCGGCAGCAGGGCGAGGTGATGGCGGGGAAAGAGTGGATCTACCAGTATGTGCGGGCTGACCGACAGGCGGGAGGGACGCGGTACCGGTGCCTGCGGCGTCGGGGCAAGAAGCCGAACGGGCGTGGCGGCCGGCATGCCGGACGCGGCCACATTCCTGATCGGGTGGACCTTGCGGAGCGGCCTTCGGTGGTGGCCGAGAAGAGCCGGATCGGCGATTGGGAACTGGATACGATCATGGGCGCGAAACACCGGGGGCGCTGGTATCGGCCGTGGATCGGGGCTCGAAGTTTACCTTCCTGGAGTGGGTGGAAGGCAAGACCGCGGCGGCAGTGACCGCGGCGCTCACCCGGCGTCTGGGGCCGATCCGGGACCGGGTTCACACCGGCACGGCAGATCACGGCAAGGAGTTCGCGAGGCATCGCGAGATCGCACCGAAGCTTGATGCGGGCTGTTACTTCGCTACCTCCTACCCTTCCTGGGAACGGGGCCGGAACGAGCATACCAACGGCCTGGTACGCCCGTACTTCCCGAACGGGACCGACTTCCGCCAAGTGACTGCCGCGCAGGTGCGGGCGGTAGAGGACCGACTCAACCGTCGGCCTCGGAAGGTCCTGGGATACCGCACCCCGGCGGAGGTCTTTGCCCGTGGGTTAGCTCCCCCCTGACGCGGCCGGCGGTCCCCCGATCGCCCCCCCCCCCCCCCCCGGCACTCCGGTGACCCACCGGAGCGGCCTCTCTCGGCCTCATGGTGCCGGTTTCGCCCTGGCTTTGGCCGATGACTTCGGTCAGAATCGCCGGCAGTCGAGATGGCTGCCATCCGAGGCCAAAAAAGCAGCGTTCGCAGCGCGGATTTTGGGTCGCCGCCGCGATCCCTCCCTTCGGGCTACGCCCTCATTCCGGGATCGCGGCGACTGTTGCACTTCGGACTGGTCCCGGGGCTTTATTTTGTCGTGCAGTCCAACGCTTGGTGAGACAGAAACTTTCCCCTATTGCAGTGGATTTACAAGACCCCGCAGACATTTCGCAAACGAGGTATTTGCGTGGGCAGTTGTTGGATCTGGGGATGGAGTTGGTCGGTCATTTCATCGAAAGGCATGAACTCCAGACGATACTGGAGAAGTCGGCGTTGCGACACTCTCTAGATCTCCGAAGGCTTGGAGCAGAAGGTGTCGCGGCCGGTAGCCATGGAGGAAAGAGTCCCGGAGTCCGCCGGACGATGTGGCAATCACCTTGCAGCCATATGCATGTATCAGAGATCAAATGACCACTGCCATCGGACCAAGGACGGGCCGACTATTCGGCATTTCACGAACCACGCACTTTCAGATGCCGGTGTCGGTCTTACGCTCTGACGAATCGTGTGATTAACCAAGGAATCCTGCTCCTGACAACCGTTGGACACAGGGACCAAGGAACTTTATCCAGCCCGTCGAGTGGACTATTATGTACGCAGCTTTTGGCCTGAGGGATCAAACAGTGGTTTTTCCAAAAGCGTGGCTTTGAGTGGAATACCCAGAACCCCGACCTCAAAACCATCTCCCGGCATCGCATCGTCACAGTCCACGTAGCCGATAGCAACCGACGTGTTGAACGTGAAGCTGTAGGAACCCGAAGTGACACGACCGACATACTTTCCGTGACAGAAAATGGCTTCTCCTCCCCACGCGTCCGCTCCCTCCTTGCCTGGCTTGGTCTCAATAGTGAAATAACACATCCGTTGCCGGGGGGGGAGTTCCCGGATAGCCATATATGCCTCCCGTCCATGAAATGCCGGCTTTTCGGTTTTTATCAAAAAATCCATTCCGGACTCAGTCGGCCACCACTCCGGGGAGTATTCACGTCCCCAACTGCCATACCCCTTCTCAATCCGCATTGAACCCAAAGCCCGCGAACCGATCGGGCGGATTCCCATCGGTTCTCCATATGCAAGAATCTTGCGGTACAGGTCCAGTTGGTGTACCTCATCGACATACAACTCATAGCCCAAGTCGCCGGTGAACGAAACCCGGATGACGATGACATCATAACCATCCAATGTGATCTGGCGATTTCGCATGAAACCGAAATCATCATTGCTCCAGGACATGCCAGTAAGGTGTTCCATCAGGGCTCGGGCATGTGGACCCGCAATGTTGAACCCACACATCAAGTCTGTCACCGACTCGAAACGGACTCCATCAGCGGGCAGGTATTGGGAAAACAGCCGTCGATGATAATCTTCGGCAATACCGGAACCGATCATGAACAGCGTTTCATCTTCCAATCGGGCGATCGTGAAATCGCCCATCACTCCCCCTCGCAGACCCAACAGGGGAGTCAGGCAGGTTCGCCCATTTTCCTTCGGCACATAATTGGCAACGATCCGGTCGAGCCATGGCCGTGCCTTCGGCCCGGTAATCCGGTATTTGGCAAAATTCGACGTATCAACCACTCCCACCGCATGGCGTACTGCCGCGGCTTCCTGGCCCATCACCTCAAACCAGCGCGGCCGCTCAAAAGTGAACTCATCTTCCTGCAGGACACCTTCCGGAGCATACCAATGTGGATGTTCATAGCCAAAGGAAAACCCGAACACGGCTCCCATGGATTTTTGCAGGTCATAGACAGGGCGTTTTTTGATCGGTCGGCCTGCGGGGCGCTCCTCATTCGGAAAGTGAATACTGAACCGTGTGCCATAGGTTTCCAATGCTTTTGCCTTGGCATAATTTGCATCGGCCCAGTGACCATAACGGGTCACATCCCAAGGAAACATATCCAGTTCCGGCTCACCCTCCACAATCCATTGTGCCAACGTCAGGCCCAAACCGGCACTTTGGCTGAATCCGGGAATAATGCCATTGCAACACCAGTAATTTTTGAGATCCCGAACCGGGCCCAGGAGAGCAGAGGAATCCGGTGACCAGATCATCGGACCGTTGACCACCTGTTTGACCCCGGCATTCGCCAGCACCGGAATGCGGTCACAGGCACGCATGAAGTTATCGGCAATCCGCTCCAAGTCCTCTGGAAGCAGATCATGACCAAAATCCATCGGTGTTCGTTCTTGTGCCCAAAATCGGCCATCTTTCTCATAGGCACCGAACAACAACCCTTTCCCTTCCTGACGCATGTAGTATTCCATGTCTCGGTCGGCCACAGAGGGCAGCTCGCGGTCCATGGCTACAATTTCGGGAATGGTCTCCGTGACCAAGTACTGGTGCTCCATTGTCATGAGAGGCAGATAAATTCCGGCCATTTCGGCTACCTCCCGACCCCAGAGTCCCGCTGCATTGACCACGTGCTCGGTATGGATGGTGCCATTGGGAGTAACGACATCCCATGTATGGTCGGGCCGTTGATTGGTTTCCAGTACGGGCGTGAACCGATGTATTTCCGCCCCTAGTTTTCGAGCACCTTGGGCATAGGCATGAGTAACGCCAGAAGGGTCCACATGGCCTGCCATCGGTTCATACATGGAACAAATGACATTGTCGAGATTTAAAAGTGGATGCAATGCCAGCACTTCTTCCTGCGAGACTTCATAGAACTCTGCATCAAAAGCATGTGCCTTGGATGCCTGCAATCGGAGTTGATGGGCGCGATCTTTTGTGCAAGCCAGGTAGATGGAGCCGGGATGATGGAGACCGCAAGACTGTCCGGTTTCCGCTTCCAGTTCCTGGTACACCTTCATAGTGTAATACTGCAGACGGGAGATATTGTTATTGTCATGAAGTCCATGGGTGTTTGCTGCTGCATGCCAGGTAGAACCGGAGGTCAGTTCATCACGCTCCAGCAACAGTACGTCACTCCAGCCGAGCTTGGTCAAGTGATATAGGACACTGCAACCCGACAAACCGCCGCCGATGACCACTACCCGAGCATGGGTTTTCATAACGGATTCTCCTGTTGTAAATGATTGTCCGACAACCTGCTTATGAGGTACGGTTTCTCAATTCTCGGAAACCTTCTTGCGAACCATTTCAACATATTCGACTATCCGTTCTGCAGCGACGACCAAACGGTCCTCCGGTTCACAAAGACTGATACGGAGCAACCCACTACCCATTTGACCGAATCCATCACAAGGCAAGATGGACACCTGATACCGATCCAGCAATTCATCCGCAAACCGCATACTACTGATCGGCAATTCTCGGATATCCAGAACCACGAACATTCCGCCTTGGGCACTGAATACACGGATATCCTGCGCATCCCGAAGCCGGTCCACGAGCAATTGATATCGCCCTTCTATAGCACATCGCACAACATCCGGGGTGCGGTGATCTTCTTGCAGGGCAACGACTGCTGCTTCCTGAATAAAAGGAGGCAATCCATATGACATGCAAAGCGAAAGATTGGACAGGTTCTGAATCAATTCCTCAGGGCCGACGACCCAGCCCAGTCTCCAGCCTGTCATTCTGTGGGATTTGGAAAGACTGGAAACCGTGATGCATACCGGTTCCGCGCGCGCAAGCGAGGCGGGACTGAAGCGATCCTCTGGTGGCAGGATCTCCTGATAGACCTCATCACTGACTAGCCAAATGTCATTCGAAAGACACAAGTCCACCACGGCCTCCAGTTGCTTTCGGGTATACACTGCCCCGGTTGGATTATTGGGGGAATTAACTACAATGGCTTGGGTTCTCGGAGAAATCGCTGCCGCAATACGGTCCACGTCCAAGGCAAACCCCTGGTCCAGTGCCGCTGGTACACGGACCAAGGTCGCCCCGGAAGCCGTTACCGTCGCCGGATATGTCGTGTAATAGGGCTCCTGCAGAATAACCTCATCACCCTGTTCAAGGATGCATTGACAAACCCCGAATAGTGCATTTTGCGCCCCGGCCATGGCAATACAGTTGGCCGCAGAAACCGGCTGTCCGGTCAACCACTGATGGCGTTGGGCAATGGCATCACGAAGAGGCTCAATGCCTCCTATTTCGGAGTAGTGGTGCCGACCCGCATGCAGGCTGTGAACTGCCGCATCCACGATCGGAGTCGGCGTTCGCTCCCCGGTCTCCTGACCCACGCTGAGAAGTATGATATCTTCCCCCGCTTCCAGTCTTGCCATCCCGCGATAATGCACATCCCAAACTTCACTATCGCCGGAAACTCGTTTCGTTACACTTGAAAATTTCATCAAAGCAACTTTCCTGCAAAAGTGGAGTTAGCGACAGGTACAGAACCCATGTTGGCCGAATCATACAGGAACCCATGGATCAAATCCCGAAAACTGATGTTTTGGTGTCAGCGATCTGATGCCAATATGAGCGCATCTGCTGACAGGCCCGTACTGGCTTGACTTGGTCGGAGACGATAGAAACCATCCTGCCTGCAGTGTGCCGGCACATGCCCGAGTTTACTTGACTCTGGTTGCGATAAGCTAACGATTGTTGCCAGGGATATCGGGAACCGCCTCAGGGTGAGGCTGGTGGCGCACAATGTCACCCGTGCTGACCATGGCCCCGTGAAAAGAAGTACTGCGTCAGAGGAAGTTCCAACGCTCCCGAACAGGTGAGTTTGAAGCCCCTTCCAAAGTGATCAGTCAGTAGCAGCCACCGAGTAAAATTCAACGGGTAGTTGACCACCACTCCTTGAGGTCAACAGGCAAGACCGGGGCATTTTTACCGCTTCAGGTGTATGGAATGTATGGCGACATCTTGAAGTATAGAGAACTGCCCGTAAACAAGATTTCCGAAATCAATCCTTCATATTGAATCATTCGCTGAGACCGAGGCCATCTATGACTATTGATTTGGCGTAAGTTCCAAATTCCTAGATGAGACAGGCGGAACAAAAGATGGAATGGTTAATGAGGCGGAGATTCAGTGGAATTCTGGATGTGGTTAGCATACTTCCATTGAAGGAACTGGCAGAGGTCGCATCAACACTGGTTCGACTAAGCTCATTTGATAAACAACTATCCCTGGAGGCGGAGACGGTGGGTGAGCCAATAGATGTCGCCGTAATCTCCAAGGAGGATGGCTTTATCTGGATCAATAGAAAACACTATTCCCAAGCTGACTTGAATCACCGCCACTTTCGCGATTATCAACAGAGTCACTCTACGAACGAGGAGTCCCATGGTAAAGAAGAAAATCGACATACGCAAGCTGAGAGAGAGGGCTAGGGCATCCAGTCCGATCACAGATGATGATCGAGAATTCATGCGAAAGATAGAAGATCGGATTCCATATATTTCACCGCAGCATAGCTCAGATATATCCGCAAACGATGGGGATGTACGCCTTGATGAATGGTACCTTCGTAAATTCAGAAAAATAACTCAAGTTTAAATGGATCGGCATGAACCGACTTGCCAAAAATTTCTATTTTTCATGTTCCAGCAGAGCCCGATATGTTGAGCCACTCTATACGGAAATTGCGCTGGTCAAGCCCGCTCCTCCCATATGCAGCCGCGAGTCCTGAGAGCCATATCACGACCCGGGGGGCTGATGGTGATGTGTCTGGCTCTTGCAGTCAGCGTTGGCAATGTCTGTCAGGCACAAACTGGAATGTGGCGGGGATTGACGGTGGCCCCCGAAGAGCGGTGCTCCGAATACAACCGTAAGCGTGACTACCGATATCCGCCTTCCGTGGAGCATGAGATCGTCCGTCGACTGGGTTCCATATATAGCCCTTATACCGGAACCTGTTTTTCCTCAATTACGGAAACCGACATTGAGCATATCATTGCTACCAGTGAAGCTCACGACTCCGGACTCTGCCGCAGAGACCGAGAGACCCGGATGCGTTTTTCCCGGGATGTCCGGAATCTGACCCTGGCCTCTCCCCAGTTGAACCGGTCCCAGAAACAAGCCAAGGATGCGGCACAATGGATTCCCGAACGCAATCGATGCTGGTTCGCAACCCGCGTAGTGGAGGTTCGTCTCGCTTATGGGTTGACCATTGATCAGCGTGAGGCAGACGCTTTGGAACAGATTTTGTCTCATTGCTCCAGCCCGGAGATGGAGCCTGTGGTATGCCATCCAACCTCCCCCAAAACGATGGAAGCGATGACGTATTCGGACAGTCCGGAAGACGTACTTTCCCGATATGATGACAACGGCAATGGGCGGATTACCTGTAAGGAGGCCCGACGACATGGCATCGCACCGGTATCACGCCGCCATCCGGCATACCGATTCATGCGGGATGGCGATGGCGACGGAGTGGTCTGTGAATAAGCAAGGTCCGAACTGGCTAGCCGATGAGAGGATCCTCGGTAGCGAATCGCCGGATAGATAATCTGGACAACGTCACAAGAAACCGCTCTGCTCCAAAGCCCCAAAAAACCCCATGGAATGGCAGCGCCGGACAGTCGAGTTCCTTCCGATAGATCCTGCCCGGGAAATTGCCATGCCAATGTTCGGTGAGTCAAGAGATACACCCCAAATCCTGATGATCTGTGCACATCCTTCGCCTGAACCCTTCATGAAGTTCCGCCTGAAACTCTATTCCTGATATACAATCTGTCACGTCCGTGCGACAGATTCCTATAAGGCATCGAAATTTTCCGCATTCACAATGAAACTGTGTCAAACAGGACGCAAGTAACCTGCGAGGTCGACCTCAAGAAAAATGGGCAGCATAGTGGATTCTGCCGAGTTCCTCACTCCGTGCATCGATCCGCATATGGCTGGATCCCTGTGCCAATCGTATCCATCCGAAATGGCGATGGCCCAGTGGTGTTGCTGCTTGGCGGAATTCACGGCGACGAATACGAAGGGCAGGTAGCACTGTCAAGGCTGGCTCAAACCCTGAACACGGATCAGATTACTGGTCAGGTGATCATTTTGCCGATGGCCAACTATCCGGCTGCAAGAGCCGGTCTGCGGACTTCACCGCTGGATGACGGAAATCTGAATCGAATGTTTTCGGGCACCAATCTACTGGTGGGACCTACCGGTATGATTGCGCACTTCATTGAGCATGAGATCATGCCGCAGGCGGATTACATGCTCGATATCCACTCCGGTGGCAGTTCGATGAGATATCGGAAGCCAACCCTTCTGTTGACCAACTTTGATGAGCCGGAAAAGAGAGAGGCCCAAAAGATACTGGTACATGAGCTGGGATTTCCACGAGCGGTACTGCACCCGGAGTCCCGAGGTTCAGGGTATTCCACATCCGCCGCCATGCGTCAAAGTGTACTCGGCATGACGGCGGAAATGGCGGGTGGAGGGAATGTTGATACGGCGGCAATGAAATTGCTCCATCATGCGTTACCCCGTTACCTTGCCACTTGCGGGGTATACCACGGGGATACCCAGACGGTCTGTTCATCGACAGAATTTTTCTGCCTTCACTCCGGGAACTCGTATCTCTATGCACAAAATGAGGGGGTTTTCGAGCCCGCTCCCCTCTTGAAAGATCAGGTGCAAGTTGATGACGTGGCTGGATGGATACACTGTCCAGACATCCCCATGACCGATCCGGTAACCTTGCGATTCAAGGCGGCAGGTACCGTATTGAGTTCCCGAGTACCTGCTCGGGTTGAACGGGGAGATTGTCTCTATGAAATCGGTATTTCCACTGCGCCCAATGCCGTCTGAATCCCAAAATCATCGACCCCGCCACACTCTGAAGTGCAATCCCTCTCCAGAGTAGCGCAGCCCCGTCAGGGAATCTGCCGGAAAGAGGTCTGATGGTTACGGTTGGTTGCGATTCCGGATCAGTAGCAGGAACACGAAAATAGCACCGAGGGAGGTGGTGATGATGCCGACCGGCAACTCCTGCGGTGCCAGCAGAAACCGGCACAACAGGTCGGAGCCGGTCAGCAGCGCCGCGCCGACCACAGCGGCCATCGGCAACAGGTGGCGATGCAGTGGTCCAACCAACCCCCGGGCGATATGCGGTACCATCAGCCCCACAAAGCCAATCACCCCCGCGACCGAGACAAACACCGCCGTCGCTAGTGCCGCCACCAGGAACATCCGCCACCGCACACCCGGCACCGGAACCCCCAGGGTGGCGGCCGTCCGGTCACCGGTCAACAGCGTGTCCAACCAACGATGACGATAGCCCGCATAGGCCAGCACCAGCAGAAGCCCAACCCCAACCAGCGGGAATGTCTCCCAGCGCGCTAGTCCCAGACCGCCCAGCATCCAAAACACGATTGAGTGCGCGGCCCGACTGTCGCCGTCAAAAATCAGATAATTGGTCAGTGCCGAAAACAGAAACGACACTGCCAGCCCGGCCAGAATCAGTTTCTCCGGTGCACTGGTGCCTAACCCTTGCACCAATGCCAGCACCACCCCCGATGCCAGCAACCCGCCGCAAAAGGCCGCCAGCGGCAAAGTCCAGTAGCCCAGAACTTCACCCGTCACGGTAATCACAAACACCGCCCCCGCCGCCGCCCCGGAAGACAGGCCGAACAGGAACGGATCAGCTAGGTCATTGCGTGTCGTGGTCTGCAGAATCACACCCACAATGCCCAGGCCGGCCCCGATCATGGTAGCAAACAGTGCCCGCGGCAGGCGTAGCTCAAACACGATCCGATGCAGCGCCGACAGTTCGCCGTCGGCCAGACCAGTACCGCGGGCAATCGCCACCAGCACCTCCGAAACCGGGATCGGGGTCGCCCCATACCCGATTGATCCCAACCACAGCAGGGGCAGCACCACCGCGCCCACCAGCCACAGCGGAGGGCCACCGCGCATCACTTCAGTGAATCTCGGGATGCAGGGCCTCGGCCAGCTTGCGGATCGCACCAATGTTGGCCGGCCCCGGCGTCAGCTCTTCATACCGCAGGCCAATCCAGCGTTCGTTCTTCACCGCATCAATCTCCGACATCAGTGGATGCTCCTGTAGAAAACGGAACGTATCGACCGCCCCATTGCCGGTCTGGTAGTCCAACAGCACCAGAAATTCGGGGTTCGCTGCCGCCACCGCTTCCCATGAAGTGCGGCCCCAGCTGGTGTCCAGGTCATGGGTGATATTGACCCCGCCAGCGGCCGAAATCATCGCATCCGGAATGGCAAACCGTCCAGCCGTGAAGGGCGCATCCGCCGGACCGTCCAGCAGAAAGACGCGGGGACGAGGCAACTCCGCCGTCTGCACTCCCAAGGCGGCCAACTCCGCTCGCCAGCCCGCCACCAACATTTCGGCCTTGCCCGTCACCTGCATCACCCGGCCCAAGCGCAGCACATCATCGAACAGCAGGTCCATGCTGGCGGGTGGGCGATCCTTGTCCAGATGAATACAGCTTTCAGTCAGGATCAGGGTCTGGATGCCAAACGGTGCCAGCGTGTCCGGGGTCACGTCCCCACCGGGCTTCATGCCATAATACCAGCCGGCAAAAAACAGGTCGGCATCCACCGCCACCAGATTCTCGACTGTGGGATATTTCGGTGCCAGCTCGGGAATCTCACCCCGCAGGGCGTCGAATTGCGGACTGGTCTTGTACCAGCCCGTAATGCCGGTCAGCCCGACCGTCCGATCCTGTAGGTCCAATGCAAAGACCATGTCAGCCATGTTCATGTCATGCACCACCATCCGCTGCGGCGGCGTCTCGAACACCAGCGGCTTGCCACAATTGTCCACTGTCAACGACTGCGCCGCGGCGACGCTGCACCCGCCAACCATCCAAAACAACCAACAAAAAATCTTTAGTAAGGATTTTCTCATCGTATCATCGTCATAAAGAACCACGGGTCTTCCGAATATCGAGGGCTGGGATCACCCTCCCTTCGTGGTGAAAACGCAGGTAATCGACGCCAAAGGTTTCACGCACCCGCGCTGGCGTCAATACCTGGTCCACTGGCCCGAATCCGGTCATCCGGGCCGATTTCATCAGTGCTACATGAGTGGCAAAGGTCGGGACCATCACCAGGTCATGGACCACCAGGACCACGGTAATGTCCAGTTCAACCACCAGCGACAGCACCCGGCCCTTGGCATCAGGATCCAAATGGTTCGTCGGTTCATCCAAAAACAGCAGCGACGGCTGCTGTGCCAGCGCCCGCGCAATATGCGCCCGCTGGCGCTCGCCCCCGGACAACCGGGCCATCAGCTGGTGAGCCTTCGACTGCAGCCCGGTTCGCTTCAGAACCCGCTCCAGTGCCGCTGCATGTACCGCCGCCGAGTGATCGGTCCAAATCGGAACCTGCCCCAGTGCCACATAGTCCCGCAGGGTCAACCGCCCGTCCGGCTGCTCCTGCTGACCGACCACCGCCATCCGGCGGGCACGCTCCCGAGCCGACAGCCGCCGCAGGCGATCGCCCTGCAGCCAGACCTCCCCAGCCGTGCTTCCCTGGAGTCCACACAGCAAATGCAGCAGGGTGGTCTTGCCGGCACCGTTCGGACCGACAATCGCCAGAATCGCTCCTTCCTCCAGATCAAACGACACCGCCTCCACCAGTCGGGTGCTGTTGCCGACCATGCAGGACAGATCGCGCACTGACAAAAAAGCCGACTCCGTCATACCCGGCCTCGCTCGCGCCGCCGCGACCCGGCCGTATGGGGACCGGCCGGACCAGCCCTCCGGGGACTCCATGAATCATCGCAAGCGATCATAAATAGAATGTTATAACGTTTCATTTAAGTTTTCAACCCGATAGATTGGGCCAATACAAACGGTTGCATTTTTCCCCTGGATGCCATGGTTCCAGAATGTCCGGGGAGAACCCATCACACCGAACAGGAGCCCGCCGGATTGAATGACCGGCGCGTTCGAGGGATATGATGAGCCGCCATGGCCGTACGGCAGTTTCAGCTGGCATTTTTTGCCATGGTCTCTCTGGGCTTGACGAGATTCGGGTTCGTCAAGACCACCATTCGGCATCACACCGGCACGTCGGAGCGGGGGCCGGAATTGGAGTTTTGCGAATGCGTTGATGGCACCCGCAAGGTTAGGTACAGGAACAGAAGGATCCAAGGGCGTCGGTTCGGAGATAGGCTTCCATTGCTTGGTACCACCCACAGTCGGTTTATAGCATTGGTACATTTCGTCGTAGTCGCTGTATTTCTATACGGATTCACTGATCGGGGGGATACTTCCACTACCTGCATTCCGTTGCGAAAAATAGGTAAAATAATTGCAGGAAGCAAAAAACCGATGTGCGATCATCCGTGTTTTCTGACCCTCCATCCAGCGTTCCACCTCCTGTGAATTCATCCTACCCGTATTCGCCACCAAGGGAGCATAAGTATCCGCAAAGGACTTGAAATAGCTTGCTTCGCCGATTTCTGCAACCACCTCCGCTAGTGTTTCCTGAATGTGAAATCCATTGGCAGGAAGCAGTTCGATCAAGTCCCGCATTACTTGAGGATTGTGAAACGTCGTTTCGGCCAGCGCACGATCCATTTTTCGACCCAATTCCGGATCATCGGGAAACGAATAGGTCAGGGACGAATAGTCACCATCGAAAATCACCAGCAAGCCTCCCTGACGCAAAACACGTGCAAACTCACAGATTACCGACTGGGGTTGTCGCACATGACTGACTACCGTATGGGCAATCACCAGATCAAATACTCCCGCCTCCCACGAAAGCGCATGCGCATCACCGACCTGAAACTCCACACGATCTGATATCCCGGCCTGTTCAGCGAATCCTCTCGCAGCCTCAATGAATGCCGGACTC
This sequence comes from Candidatus Poriferihabitaceae bacterium, assembly GCA_965221795.1. Classification (GTDB taxonomy): domain Bacteria; phylum Pseudomonadota; class Gammaproteobacteria; order Arenicellales; family Poriferihabitantaceae; genus VYFG01. Next base: position 2,861,681 of record OZ244914.1, on the reverse strand, counting down.
TGGTCAATCCCGGTAATCTTGCCACGAAAATTCGGTTTGCGAAGCAGTGAACGTATCATGGCCCCGGTCCCACACCCTACTTCCAAAGTCGAGGTTTGGTCGGTAAATGTGAGCAAATCCGCATAACGGTCAAACAGCCGCATAAAGACCCTATCCTTGGCTCGACTTTCCAATCGACTGATGAGTCGACCCGCCGTTTCATCGTCCAGCGAATCGGATCGGCAATGAGGATCAACCATGGTCATTAGGCTTGTCTTACTCCTGGCAGATGGTTTCGGATCGGCAGTAGACCTGTGTCATGAGACCAGCATTTTTCCTTGCAGTACAGGATATACCGAGCCGCCAACCTGAATTCTGGAATCGTTGCCGCGAGCAGTTCGCACATGAATCAACGACGGGCGGCCAAGAGAATACCCCTGTTCAATCCTGACAGGGAATCGGGACATACATGCGGGTAGATATCGCAACAGATAGGCACCGAAAAATGCCGCCCCATTGCCTGTCGCCGGATCCTCACGTGCTCCATTGGCATCAAAGAAAAAGCGCGCCTGAAAGTCATTTTCGGCCTGCCGGGTCTCGCGGCAGAAAAGGTAGATCAGTTTGGGGACACCCTTCCTGGCCAAGGAAAGGTGTTGTTCGAGATCCAAATGGGCACGATAGAGGGCATCGGCCGTTCGCACTGGAACCAGCAGGGCCGCTGTTCCCGCCGAGATCACCTGAACTGGCAGCGAACTATCCAAATCAGCCACCCGGAGCCCTACCGACCCACAAACTAATTCGTGGGGCAAGGTTTGACCAAACTGTGAAACCGGGCTTTGCATCCAGATCATCTCGACATCCTTTCCATCTTTTTCAAAATCCACCTCCAAAGGACCGATTCGAGTATCAAGCATCATGGAATGTGTAACCGCCGCATCATGAAACTGCCGGAGAACTGCCGCCGTACCAATGATAGGGTGACCGGCAAACTGAATCTCCTGAGCCGGCGTGAAAATCCGAATGGGATACTTTCCTCTCTGCTCTGCAAAAATAGCAAAGACAGTTTCTGAGAAATTCATTTCTGCGGCAATTTTCTGCATGCGTTGTTCTTCTGGAAAAGCCTCTCCCAGTACAACTGCAAGAGGATTCCCGCTCAAGGGCTCTGAAGCGAATACATCCACAATGTATGTCTGGAGTGTCACTTGATTCCGGCCCTGCACATGCGCTCAATGCTCCCCCGGATACCATAAGGGCTCACCCGTTTTGGCATTTACCAACAAGATAATGTAATCTGGATCAAAGGAATGGGGCTGGGAGTGGCAATGAAATGTCACGGTATAAAATGTTCCCAATAATCCCATCATCACAAGCCCCGGGTCATCTTCTGTCAGTTCAATCTGTCGGTCCCTGACACGGATGGATACATCGGACGCCTGATACTGCTCATAGAGGTATTGCGTGGCGATTTCCAACGCTTCTGTTTCATTGATCATTCGGAATCAGGCAGCGGCTGTTTGGGATCCCGACATCCGCAGAAAGACCTGCCATCTGTCGACATTTTGCTGCCGACCAACCTGTCTGGTGAGCACGGCCAATTTCATATCATCTGGTAGCCAGGCAAAGCTTGAATATTCCCGAACCATCTTCTGATCGCAGGATAGGCATCCAGTGACAGGCCTGCATCCGGAGCCAGCATGCTGTATGGATAACAGGCGATATCGGCAATAGTGGGGCTTTCACCTTCAACCAGCCAATGCGTTCGGGACAATTGTGCCTCAAGCAAATCCAGCGCGCTGGTGCCGATCTGCAGGCACTCTGTCAAATCACCGGTTTCGCTCAATCTTGTGGGGTTGTTGAGCACAATCGATCGCGCCCTGGCCAACCCATAACGCATCATTCCCTGCTCGAAAGACAACCATCGAACCACCATGGCAGCAGCCTGGGCCTCTTGGGGAAACCAACTGCTACGGGCACACATGCGAGCCAGATATACCAAAATGGCCGTTGAATCACAGACCGTCATCTCACTGTCCACGATTACCGGAACGCAACCTTCCGGATTCATCTCGAGAAACCACGGTTCAAAATTCTCACGCCTGGCAAGATCAACGGTCACCACTTCATGCGGCAGATCGATCAATGATAAAAAAAGCCGAATTTTGTAGCAATTTCCCGAGAGGCCAAAATCATACAGTTTCATGGGCAGCCCCCACACCGGGTGTTCGATACTCCATGTCTCCCAAGCGATGTGCTTCCACGAGGATATGCGCCGCTGCCGGGGGCAGGTTTCCACTATCCGGACCATAGCAGTCGATGCATTCGGCATAGCGCCCCTGCTCGAACAATGCCAACGCATCGGCAATGCACTGATCACGGATGCGGACAATTTCTTGCCTTCGCTGTTCCTCCCGGTCCAGCATTCCCGGATTGAAATCGGATTGAAGACGTATGTCCGTCAACAGGGAAAGGAGCAATCTTGCTTCAGCCCACGAGGTTGCAAACTCTTCCCTGGCAAACCGGTGCAGGCCCATTGCCCCATCCAGATGAGTCGTCTCGACAAAAGGCTCACGCAACAGGGGCTTGCTGGCTCGCACAGACCGCAATGGAGAAGACCGGTCCGGATCCAACATCAGTGCCTCAATGATGGGGTTGGCACCAAACAATTCGTATATAGGAACCATGGTAGCAGTAGTGCGATCACTCACTGTGTCCAACGACCCGGACCATCGGGTAAGTAGGCCATTCTCGCAGATAGCCCGGCAAAATTATCTGATCTTGCCCTGTCACCGGAAGGCAACCTATTGACGAACACTTTCTCCCAAATGCTTGCAAAAGGTGGCAAGCATCCGCAAACCTTCTTGGGTATCGGGATCGCGCAACTGACGCATCAGGTTGCCGAACCCACCTTTCCCGGAGTCTGCTGCCATACAGTCGATACTGGTCTTGCCGAGAGCCTCCGACAGCCCTTGCAACAGAACCTGATTCTCGGGGCGATCCAGGTTCTGCAACAGACTGACCAGAGCCTGATTCCGGGTCAGGCGATCCAGCAGGACCACCCCTTCCGAAAAAGCGGAAGCCATCCTCGCGACCATATCATCGGTCAAAGCATCCTTGGCCGCTGCAATCACCGTGCCAATTTCAGCCAATCCCTCCAGATTTTTTTCCAACCGGTCGTGCTCTTCCAATTCGGTGGCCATCATCATGTCCTAGAGCAACCCACGCACACTGGTCCAGTACATCTTGTTATAACTGACCTTGAACCAGTGCATTGACTTGTTTGGTGCCTTGAGATCAGGCGGAAAATCATAATTGAACATTGCATAGGTCGCCTTGTCATGCCCGGCTTCAATAAAACAGTACACCTTGCCGTTATAGTCAGTCACCGGCGCACCGATCTTGATGACTGAAGCAATATTTTCCGCAATGACTTCTGCTTGAAAATGAGCAGCCGACCCGGTCTTGCTGACTGGCAAATCGGTGGTGTCACCGACCACATACACATTGTCATGACCCACCATGGTCAATTGATGTCGGTCCGTCGGAATCCAGCCATCCGGACCCAAGTCATTATTAATGATCGCCTCGACTCCGTTGTGTTCGGGGATCGAAATCAGAAGATCGTATTGGTACTCGGAACCCTCCAGACTCTTTACGATCCGGTTTTCCGCGTCGACCTCTTCCACATTGAACAGGGTTTCATATTCCACTCCCATGCGGCGGAACTCGGGCTCCGCCCACTTGGCCACGTTTTCAATGCTATGGATACGGTTGATGGGATAGTGATACTTGATTTCGACCTTGTCACGAATGCCCCTGGACTCAAAATAGTCATGCAACGAAAACGTGACCTCGACGGGTGCAATTGGACATTTGTGGGGCACTCCGACCACAATGGCAACCTTTCCACCTTGGAATTCCCGCAACGCCCTAAACATTCGAATCGCACCCTCTTCGGTATAGAAGGTCTCTGACCCTTCCGAAAGCCCCGGAATATTTTTGGGCATAATCCGTGACCCGGTGGCAATGACCAGGATATCGTAGTCATGGATTTTTCCACTCGCAGAAGTGATCCGACTGTTGTCGAGATCGAATGTTTCCGCCGGGTCGACATGAAACTCAATCGAACTCTCCAGCAAGCTGGCCTGGTCACGATACAATTCATCCGGCATCATCTGACCGAATGCAACATACAGCAGGCCTGGCTGATACATATGCCGGTCGGTCGCGGACAGCATCGTGATGCTCGCCCTGCCAGCCCTGATTTCCGGTGCCAGACGCCGAGCCACGTTATTGGCGATGATCGTACCACCGGTTCCTCCTCCCACCACCAGAATTTTCATAAGAATCTCCCAGATGCCATGATAACCGCCCGGAGCAACACGCTATTTGACCTTGCGGACTGTTACATGCCAGACATCATCAATCTGTTCCGAACTGACCAGTTCATGCCCGATCTTGGCAACCCATTCCGGGACATCGTTGGCGGTGCCGCTATCGGTCGACAACAGTTCCAGCGTGTCCCCCACCTCGGCCTGCTTGACACATCGGATCAGTTCCATCAATGGGCCTGGACAATAGGTATTTTTTGCATCAATGACTCGATGTTCACTCATCTGCTTCCTCCCGATACTGATTCTCTGCCATAAATCAAAATGTGAGTAACTGTGCCCCTTCCGCATCACTGAGAAACTTCGTCAACCCGGTCGATGGACCGAACTCTCCGATCAGGTCACCGTCCTTGAGTTCGAGCAGGTCCATCGCCATGGAGCATGGAAGCAAGGATGCATCACCCAACTCTGCGGCCTGCCGAAACAGTTCCCGAAAGGAGGGCACCCCTTCCCGACTTAAAGCTGAAGTGCCAAATGAGCCTTCCACAGGTGCATGGTCCTTGTTATCTTTGACGAAATACTTCAAAGCATTCATCGAAAAGAAAACCGTCACATCATCCCCCGATGCCGCTCCCACAGAAGCGACCATCGCTGCCATCTGTAGCTTTTCATGCACCCCGGAGAGGCAGATAATGCTGATCTTGTTCGCCACTTCGCTCATCAGAATCTGATCTTCAGTTGCTTACGGGCCATAGTACGCATTTTGCATCTCCCCTCATAGATAAAGATGGGCTGTAACGATTCATACCTATAGCAATTGATCAGGCTTCATCCCCTCGGTGCCAACTGAACCGTTTGATGGCCAATGCACACGAACTGTCAAGAATGTAACCAATGATGCCGATGACCAGTACCATCGCGGTCAGATGGTTATAGGAAAGGGTTTCACGAGCGTCTTCAATGGAATAACCCAAGCCGGATGTCACCCCCAGAAACTCTGCGGGGACCAGCACAATCCAAGCCACTCCCAAGGCAGCACGGATGCCGGTCAAAATATCAAACGTAATCGCCGGGATGATGATTTGGGTCAAACGATGCCAGGAGTTGGCCCCGAGATTCCTGGCAACCTTGAACCAAGCCGGATCTACCTTGGCCAAGCCGGCTGCCGTGGCAAACGCCACGGGCCAGACCGATGCCACCGCAATCAGGAAGATGATCGCCTGGTTCCACGTCACAAAAACGATGACCGCAATCGGCTCCCAGGACAACGGACTGATCATGCGCAACAACTGGAATGGCGAATTGCTCAATTCGCGGAATGTGCGACTGCGGCCCAGCAAAATTCCAATCGGAATTCCACAGGCAATCGCAATCAACAAACCGATGCCGAGTCGATATCCGCTGGAAAGGACCGCACTTTGAATCGTCCCCTCTCCCCACAACACCGGAAAGGCCTGAAAAGTCGGTATCGGACCGAAATCCGAAAAGTTCGTGGTATCGGGGTTGAGATAGATCAGATAGCCCCCCAACCACCAAAGCACAAACAGAATCAGGAGGCCGGCCACCCAGTTGAAGAGCTTGCGACCGAAATTCCGGATGCGAATTTGCGTTTCACCCAATTGTTGAGGCATCACCGATTCCCAGGTTCGTCGAATCGACCAGAACAGCCACTACAGTTGCACTACCTCCACACGATTGTAGGGATCGTCTCCCTTGGGAACACTGACATCGTTGCGCCATTTGGGATTCGCTTCCAGTGAGTTGCGGATGAACTCATAATTGACCAGGTCGTCAGCCACTTTCTCTGGTGTCAGGTTGGCCAGGAAAGCATCATCGCCCGTGATGACCGTCTTTTTCAGATCTTCGACCACGAGCTCCGTCGCAGAGCGATAGGGCCAAGCCTGAAAATTGATTCGGTCCATCCCCCATTCCGGATGTTTGATGGCGCGGGGATTGCTGTAATAAGCAGGGTCATAGAACAACATAGCGCGTTCAATCACTTCCTTCGGGAACGGCAGATACTTCTTGCCATCGCGCGACAGCAGCTCGGCCATTGCTTGGCGGTTTTCCGCCAACGTGATCTGCGCTCTGACCACCGCATTATGAATCCCCTGCGCCCATGCAGCCCGATCCGGATCCATCGTGTTTTCTTCATGCATGACGACCACACAGCAGGGATGTCCTTTCCAGACATCACCGGTAAACCGGAGAACCTTCCCACCTGCCTTGAGTTCGCCCAACGCATTGAAAGGTTCTGCTACGCAATAACCATCAATCGTACCGGCCGCCAGAGCTGGGGGCATGGATGGAGGCGGCAACACCAGAAAATTACATTCATTCGGTGCCAACTCGGCTTCCTGTGGTCGAATCACCGGAGTGATACCGGCATCGCGTAACAGTCGTTGCGACACGATATTGTGAATCGAGTACCAGTAGGGCATCGCAAATTGCTTGCCACCAAAATCTGCAGGCGAGTTGATTCCCGAATTCTTGCCCACCACGATCGCGGATCCATTCGTATGGTCCCAAGCCGTGATTTTGACCGGATACTGGTTGTTGTAACGCATCCAGATCGGAATTGGAATCAACATATGAGTCAGGTTGAACCGGTATGAAGCAAATGCTTCAACCAGTGGTGACCAGCCCCGAATCAGGGTCGGTCGGTCGGAGTCAATACCCTCGTCTTTCAGATACCCGAGTTCATGCGCAATCAACAAGGCAGCCGAATCCGTAATGGGGATATATCCGATCTTGACGACCGGGTCCCAATTGCTCTGCTGGGCCAGGCTGGGGGTCGGCAACGTCATGCCGGCCGCCGCCGTTGCCGCACCCAGTTGCAAGACCTCACGTCGATTCACGGCGGAACCCAGAATCCCCTTGAAGGTCGGATCGCATTCAATGCACAAGTTGGGATCATCATTGAGGATCCCATCACCGTGCTTGCGGTATATTTTTTTCATGTCTGCCATTCTCTCATTCCTCCACAGTATGTAGATGGAGCGGAAAATTCCGCTCTTTCCCAGCTAGGCTGGATGGTATTTTTGATCCAGAAATTCCACCTGATCAGGATCGTTGCTACTCCCACCTGCGACCGATTGAATATCGGCATCTTCCCAGGCTTCTCCCTGCGGCCCATCAGCTGCATCCCGGAAAACCTGCATCAAGTTGGCACGCATTTCTTGCATCTGGCGATCATTGCGTTCACGTGGGTCCGGCAAGTCCACCTTGAAGTCATGAACGATTTTTCCCGGTGCCCCCGCCATGACGAGTGCACGATCCCCCATCAGAATGGCTTCATCAATATCATGGGTAACCATCACAAGATTAATGCCCAACTGCTTGGAAATCTGGCGCACATCACGCTGGAGTGCGGTTCGGGTGAAAGCATCCAGTGCCGAGAAAGGTTCGTCCAGCAGCAACATTTCCGGTTCCATCACCAACGACCGGGCCAGTGCAACCCGTTGTTGCTGCCCGCCGGACAGGTCCTGGGTGTTCTTATGCGCGAACTCTTCCAGATGAACGAGTTCCAGTGCCTCATCCACCCGGGACCGAATACGGTCTCGGGACCATTTCGCAAATCGCAGTCCGATCCCGACGTTTTGCCGAACATTCATCCATGGAAACAAATGAGGAGCCTGGAACATCATGACCCAACGGGAAGAGGGGGCCGCCACATCCTCTTCATCCAGTTGCACCCGGCCCATCGTGTACGGCAGAAGACCCGCAACCACATGCAACAATGTGGACTTGCCACATCCGGACCGGCCAATAATGGTCAATGCTTCACCGGAATTGGCATGGATATTCACTCCCTCAAAGGTCAATGGTGACTTGCTGGAGTATTGATGGGAAAGATTTTCAATACGGATAACAACGCCCTTGGTAGTGGTAGGATGATTCACGTTGTCAATCCAGATAAGGGGGCACTTGCCTCAAGTAAAATTCAGTCCACCATATTCAGCCGTTTTGCAACGGACTCGGTCCGCGCTGCCAACTCGTTCTCATCAATCAGCCCACGCCGGATCATCGAGTGGGCCAGAGCCAGCAATTGTCTTTCCGGAAACGGCACATCCCGGTATAAGTCTTCACTGAGGTCATCTTCTTCCCATCGCCGTTCCAGTGCCGGCAAGGCACAGTTTTTTTCCGCCAGGACTTCACAAGTCGCTTCCAGCCAGACCTTCCAGGGCGGGTCCGGATGATCAACCCCCCATTCGGTAGCCAGATCCTCCCAATACCGACCTTTTTGCCTGATTTGTTCCAGAAGATCGACCGGAGAATTATCCAGCCCCCGGGCTTGCATCTCCTGATCCAGCACGACTTTGTCGGGATTGATCGAAGTCATCGTAGTGATTTCCAGACAGCGAGTCTAATGATGATACGGCTTCAATGCCTTGCGGACCCGGCGGGGATCATTTGCCGTCTTTCCGGGTTTGGGCAGGGAGACGCCAATCAGGCAATCACGCGTTACGATTTCGGTCAACTGGTCTTCGGTCCAACCTTCGGTACCCTCGGGGCGCATCGGCAAGACGACAAAGCGAGACTTCTGGTTGGAATCTACCACTCTTACCTCGACCTCTTCCGGCAATTGCAGGCCAAATTCAGAAAGCACCTGCCGAGGCCAACGAACCAAGCGTCGACGGTAGTTGGGTGTCCGATACCATTCCGGCGACTGACCGAGAATCGGGCGCGGATAGCAGGAGCACAGGGTACAGACCACTACATGATGAAGGGTCGGGGTGTCTTCCATGACCCGAAAACTGCAATAATCGCTGGGCGTACCGAATTGGGTCGGCATGGACCTGACCCAATCGATTCCCACTTCCAGGCTGGCCTTGACGCCATCTTCCACTGCCAGTTTGCGGAAATCCGGATCCAGCCAGGCCTTGGCCACCAGTCTCGCGGCAGGCAGCGGGCCGAGGGTATGCATGTATTCGGTCCAGGCATTATGGTCTTCTTGGGTAAACAGGCCTTTTTCGATGGCCAGTTCACGAACGGCAATTTCGAGAATCTCGAACTCACTGACTTCATCGACCATCGGCGCATGCTTGTGATCGTCAGACATCGTATTTTTTTCCTCCAGAGATTTAGGCAATTATTCTGTCAACTGCATTTGACCATCAGGCCGGCTCCAACCAACGCTCCGGCAGTTCTGTTTCCAGCGTATCTTCACCAAAGGCCGCGGGATAATCAGGCCACAGGGCACTTTGCTTGAAAACAAGGCTGTAGAACCATTCCACTTCGTGAGTGTTGTCCCAAGCCTCGTTTTCTGCCGCAGGACTTTCATAAACGACAGCGGAAACCGTGCACTCCGTACCACGCAGATAGGTTTGTGTCCGGGTGTAGAAGAGATCCGGAAGATCACGAACCCGGACTCGATCCCCCACCTTGAATCTGGCTGCCGACGCTTCCCCGGCAAAACACTGCGGATCGCCAATACCGGTGGCTTTCTTAACGTGATGTTCGCGGTCGTATACTGGCTTATTGCTCATAACGCTGCCTCACTTCATGTATCTTGTCCTGCAGTTCGGTCAGGGTGACATATTGCTTGTCGACCAAAACCAAGGCTGCAGTCATGAGCCAACGCCCATAGTATGGCAGGCCGAGGTAAATCGTCTGGCCAACATCCACGTTCTGGCGCCGGCGGCGTTCTTCCGCATTCCAGACTCCTCTCCATGCCAACACTTCGCAGGTAACGAAGGTATTGTGTTCCCAGATCTCTTCCTCCTTTTCCTCCCAAGGGATGGGGATATCGGGTTCCCCTCCAAGGTCATGCGAAGAGCGTGTGTAGGCACGGTAGTGGTCGTCATCGACCATGTCCGGAGGAGGTGCATGCGTTTCAACATGCAGGGCTGGCTGGAATTGCTTGACAATCTCCAGATGCCGCATGATCCGGTCTCGGGTAGAAGAAGACATGTCCGATAATTTCCTCCTGCGGTGATAAGGTTGTCGTTGTGTCGACAGCATCACAATCGCAGTCCGGTTGCCGGCATGGAACCGATTGTTCTGGTTTCAGTGCCAGCAGGAGCCGTTCCAGCGAAAGGAATCTGTAGACTCTGCAAGCCATTCTATGTCCCGAAAACCATCGGATCAATCTGTATTATCGTATCTAATCTATAGGAAATTCTTATAAGTAACGGTAGAATTCTTCGACTTCCATGAAATTTTCTCCCCGGAAATGCTCCTTGATTCCAGGGGGGAATTGCAATCCATAGCATTCATCGAGATTGACGACCATGTATCGAAAGATATTGTACCCTCGTGCCTTGGAGTATTTTCTGAAGGTCGCCGAATACGGCAGTTTTTCCCGTGCTGCTGAGGTTTTGCATGTATCACAACCTTCTCTCTCCCAGCAAATCAAACTGCTGGAAGATACATTGGGAACCCGGTTGCTGATCCGACCCGGACGCGTGGTGCGGCTGACGAGTGCCGGAGAAACCTACATGCAATATGCCATCCGTGCCCGGGTTGAACTGCAAGCAGGTGTACGGGCAGTCAATGATGTGGCCGACCTCAGTCGGGGGACCTTGAGACTAGGCTGGACTCCAATTACCGATTTGTTGACCTACGAGTTGATTCACCTGTTCCACCAACGTTACCCCGGGATTGTTCTCTCAACACTCGAGATGTCCCAGGAATACCTCGAACAATCCGTCGTCGAAAACACCATCGACATCGGGATTGCATTCACCAAACCGGACGGAAATGGTTATCCCACATCAGATTATGAAAGTCTCATCATGTTTCAGGAATTCCTGTTTCTGGCAGTCGGCAACGAGCATCCCCTGTGTCGCCATACTGCAGATCCTGCAGCCTGTACTGAAATCTCTCTCGATATGGCTCTGCTCAATCGTGATTTTGCCCTGCGTCAGCACATTGATGATCACTGCCGGAAACATTCCCTTGCCCTGAATATTGCCGTCGAAACCAACTCGCTGAGTGTCATCATGGAACTGGCCAAATCCAGCAGGCTGATCACTATCCTCCCCCGAACCATCATCGACCGGCACCCTCGTCTGCATTCTTTCCAATTGGAGACCGAACTGCCGCAACATGCGGTCAGCCTGATCTGGAGCGACCGAAGCAATCTGAACCCCGCGAGCACTGCCTTCATTGACATCGCTTCCAAATGGCACCCGCAACGCCATCGATCGACAGAAGATTTTTCCCGGGGTCTCCATGCACAGGACATTCCCGTACTTCCCCGCTCATTCTTTCAGTAGCTGTAGCAGCGCGAACCATCAAGCAATCAACTCGGAGAAGGCCGTGAACTTGCCATAAGTACCGAGTATCGCGACTGCCTTGGCCGAAATACCGACCCTGTCTCGTACGGTTGAGTTGCCAGTCACCATTGTCGACAACCAGAGTACGGCATAATAATTGTGGTTAACGTCCTCACTCATGTAATGCTATCGACTTCAACGTGCACTTTTTGCCCTGGCGATCATCTTTTGAATTTCTTTGTTCGCCGAGACAGGAATCAGCTCAATCCCCGGATTTTTCAGCGCGAAAACGCGAAAGATTTCATCAGCAAAAGCCTGCCCTATCATTTCTACTTCATGAAATTCAAATATAACGGTCTGAAACAGTTCCACTCGAGCAAGCAATCGTTTTGCCTGGGAGCGGGAAACCAGTTTGTCATTGCCGTATTGAGCCATTTTTACCGGAATCACCGTTTTCGTAAACCCGTAGTCATCGCCGGAGGTATATTGGTCGAAAATCTGCTTCGATGTTCTCGCCGTGTGATGGTTGAGATTCATCCAAACATACGTTCCACCTGAACCGCGGCTTACTTCCAGAATCCAGTCTTGCCCTTTTCCAGACTCATGAGAGAAACACACCCCTCCAGACATAATGCCAAAGGAGTCGAACATCCTGGAAGTGAAGAATATTCCTTCTCCGGTGTGGTTTTGCGGATCGGTAGTCAGCTTGCCTTTTGAGAGTTCCAGTATCGAGTGGCGCTCATCCAGCAGATTCATATGGTGTTGAATTTTCCTGAAGATGCCGTATCCGTCATCGGCGACCAACATTTCGGTAGTGAAAGCGGTTTGTTTGACAGAAACACTGATCACTGAACCTTCGGAGTGATCAATCGCATTATTGAACATTTCCGTAAAGCCATATTCCCAGATATCCAGGGCATTGTTGGGCATGTCCCCTAAAATCGGGCGTACCTCGCGCATCCAGGCGATGTCTTCTGCCAATCCATGCCTGATCTCCCACTGAAAAACTCGTTCTGCCATGGGGGCGAATCGATATACTCTTGCACGGGTTGTCCCCGACTTTTCAAGGACGCCCTCTTCCACAAGACGTTGAAGATGTTTGTTTACTGCTTGCCTTGTGATCTCGAACCTTTGTGAAGTGACTCTCACAACATCCCTACACGATTCGTGAATCTGATGGAGGATGAAATGCCTGATTTGTTCCCCACGACTGCGAACTCCGACCATCTTTGCTCCGGATTGTCAACCTTAATGAATTTAATTGTAAATATTATATGACTGAATTGTCAATCTTACGTCTCGTTCCAAACTGACGAGGCAGGATCGAGCGGTAGAATTTGCGTCAGGAACTTTTTTCATGGGTATCGACCTTCCAGGCCCGCTCGCATTCTACCCTTCCCTTGCGATTCTTACCTCTCCACCACTCCATGCCGTCTGCAAGATGACCCAAATTGATCGGGTGCGTCATTGCATAATGCGTTTGCCCCTCCAGTACCCAGTGCTCCCAGTACCAAGTTTCCCTGACTGCCTCGCCTTTCCCAAAAAACAGGAGGCTCGTACCGATGGATGCATACGGATTGACTGCCGAATTCGACAGTCGCACGATTGTATGGAGATTGCACTCTTCCAGTCGATGCTCCTTCCGCTGGGCCTTTACATCCTCACCAAACAGAGAGCCGCTGGGAAGAACCACAGCAGCCCACCCACCAGGCTTGAGAAGTTGGATGATCCGGGCGAGAAAGAGGAATGCCAACCGGGCACCCTCCATCACCGCTCGATTCGATACGGCAAGCCCAATGGTCATTGTGTGCGGCCCGATGATCCCGGACAGCTCAGCTGGCAACTGGTGTGGTCATACCACAGAGAGTCCGTTTGCCGCGGAATTCCACAAACCGCCTTCGAGTAACCCCGGGGCTCACTGTCCGGGCATCAACGCGTCCAAACCCTCGTCAAGGAATATATGTAACCTGCAGCGACGATCAGTTTCCCTGTCAAAACCACATCACAGCAGGTCGGGCGGTTCCCGCTCATACCGAGCGTTTTCAAGAAACCGGAATATCCAGAAGGCCATCCCAAAACCGGTCAGCAAGGAGATCCCAATGAGCAGGACATTGATCCACGTCACATCGCCACCAATGTCAGTTTTGATGCCGAGCAAGCTGGCCAGCAGAGTCATCACCGCCCAAGCCAGAAAGATCCCCCCGAAAATCAGAATACGCAAAGGGCGCGTACCCTGCATCAGAAAGACCACCAACTTCTCTTTCAATGACGGTTTCATCAGCTCCTCCATCGGGGAAATCAGCATAACATGGTTCACACCCATTGCAAAAAAACCGGGATTATGGAGAAAATCCGATCGGTGCTCCTGATTGTGCATTCGAAACGCAAGCTGGTATACCATATGCCAGCTTGCGTTTCGCACTTTTTCCAATTTCTCTTTGTCATCTTCAGAGTTATGCGCTTTGCTGTGCTCGGAACTGGACTTTTTGTTTTCTGGTTGTTACTGTCCGGATATTGGGACAATCCATTGCTGATCGCTCTGGGTGTACTGTCCAGTGCCCTTGCCGTTGCACTGTCCGCACGGATGCAGCGCAAATACCGGCTCCATTCACCGTGGATGATTGCCAGGCGATTGCCGACTTACCTGATCTGGCTGCTGTATGAAATCGTCAAAGCCAATTTCGCTGTATTTCGCCATATCTGGTTCCCCGGTCGCTATCCGATCACGCCCACACTGAAACGTTTTCCCATCCGTGCACGTTCCCGTCTTTGCCAGACCATCTACGCCAACTCCATTACCCTGACCCCCGGTACGGTTACGGTCGACCTCTCGGATAATCAGGTCACCGTGCATGCGATTGATGAGGGTGCCATCGCCGAATTGATGGATGGAGAAATGAATCATCGGGTCGCCGCACTGGAAGCGTCAACATGACGACCGTCCTGGCTGTGACCATCGGGGCCCTTCTGGTCATTATGTTGCTGGCACTGACCAGAGCCCTGGCCGGACCCACTGTGTATGACCGGGTTCTGGCAATGAACATGTTCGGGACCAAAACCGTTCTCATGATTGCGGTCTACGGTATCTTCACCGAAACCACCAACCTGATCGACCTGTCGATCTTCTACGCCCTGATCAATTTTGTCGGAGTAATCGCAGTACTCCGGTTTGTGGAACGAGCAGAAGATCACAACGAGGCCCGGGAGTAGCGTAACGGTGATTGACCTCTTGTCCACTCTGTTGCTGGTGCTCGGCAGCTTGCTCGGTTTTACCGGGGCTTGGGGAATCCTTCGCTTTCCGGATTTTTATACCCGGGTTCATGCCGCCAGTATTACCGATACTCTGTGTGCCGCCTGCTTCATCGTGGGGCTGATGCTGCAGACTGGCTGGTCACTCTTGTCGGCGAAACTGTTGATGGTATTGCTGTTGCTCTGGCTGACCAGTCCTACGTCAAGCCATGCCTTGGTCAAAGCCGCCCAACAAGCCGGTCTCAAGGCACTGACCCGACACCGTTCGGGAGGTACATCATAGATCTACTCGTCAATGTCGTCCTGTTGACCATGCTGTGCATGACGGCACTGGTCGTGGTGTACTTACGTCATTTGTTCGGTGTGGTCATGCTGTTCGGAATCTACAGCTTGCTGAGTGCGCTGATTTTTGTGGTACTGGATGCGGTGGATGTCGCCTTTACCGAAGCGGCGGTCGGTGCCGGGGTGTCGACTGTATTCATGCTCCTGACCCTGACTTGTACCGGACAACACGAAAAACCCCCGGCACACTCTCCCCTGCTGCCACTCATTGTGGTCACGATCACGGGGGCAGCACTGGTCTGGGGCACCCTGGACATGCCCCCCTTTGGTGACCCCTCGAATCCGGTTCACCGACATGTGGCAGACCGCTACATACAGGAGTCACCGACCGAAGTCGGCATCCCCAACATGGTTACATCCGTACTGGCCAGCTACCGGGGCTATGACACCATGGGCGAAGTCATCGTTGTCTTTGCCGCATTGATGGGGGTCTTATCCCTGATCGGCATCCGGGAGCACCAGAAAGACTCCCCTTCACCCCATCGGGAAAGGTCCCGCCCGCCTTTCGGAATCCTGCAAACCATGGCTCTTCTGCTGATTCCGTTTGTCATTCTATTTGCGCTGTATGTCCAGTTCCATGGTGACTTCGGACCCGGTGGCGGTTTCCAGGCTGGTGTGATTTTCGCGGCCGCAGTGATTCTCTATGCACTGGCCTTCAGCCTGGACGATGCCATGGCGCTCATACCAGTACAGTGGGTTCTCTCCCTGGCTGCCATTGGCGTCCTGATTTATGGTGGAGTGGGAGTGGTCACCTTGCTGCTTGGCGGAAACTTCCTGGATTACAACATGCTGGCCGAAGATCCGGTGCATGGACAGCATTACGGGATCTTGCTGATTGAACTGGGCGTCGGCATTACGGTCGCGATGGTGATGGTCGCCATCTTCCTCGCCTTTTTCAATCGCGCCGCGCCCCCCGATGCCTGACCATGTGGTTCAGCCTGTTCAATTACTGGGTAGTGATCCTGCTGATGATGGCAGGATTTTATACCGTGATTGCCAGTGGCAATCTGGTCAAGAAAATGGTCGGCCTGAATATCTTCCAGGCCTCCGTATTCCTCATGTATATCAGCATCGGCAAGGTGTTGGGTGGGGCGATCCCCATTGTCGCTGCCAATCAGGCGCTGTATTCCAATCCGCTACCCCATGTGTTGATCCTGACGGCAATTGTAGTGGGTGTCGCCACTACTGCCCTCGGGCTGTCCCTGATCATCCGCATTAAGGAAACCTACGGCACCGTGGAAGAAGCCGATATCCTGGAACAAAGCCGCCAGGAGGACGACGCGGAATGATTGCGGATCAGCTGCCAGCCCTGCTGGTGGTCATTCCCCTGCTGGCCGCACCGATCTGCTTTCTGCTGCGTCGCTGGCCTTCATTCACTTGGCTTTTCACCACCCTTGTCGCCTGGTTGACCCTGGCCATCTCCATCAGCCTATGGCTACGGGTCCAGGACGGGACCATCATCAGCTATGCCTTCGGAGGTTGGGCTCCGCCCTGGGGCATCGAGTATCTGGTGGACCAACTGAATGTGCTGGTTCTCGTCATTGTGTCCGGGATCGCGTCTGCAATCCTGCCCGGTTGCCGGGAAAGTATCCAGCAGGAAATCCCGCCCTCCCGGCAACCCCTTCTCTATACAAGCCTGCTGCTTTGTCTGGGCGGACTGTTGGGCATCTGTATCACCGATGACGCTTTCAACCTGTTTGTCCTGCTTGAAATTTCCTCACTCTCCACCTATGCCCTGATCAGCCTTGGCCAGGACCGCCGGGCACTGACTGCCGCCTTCCAGTACCTGATCATGGGCACTATCGGGGCGACTTTTATCCTGATTGGAGTGGGCATTCTCTACATGCTGACCGGGACGCTCAATATCGCCGATCTGGCACTGCGGATGGAGGACCTGCATCACTCCCGGGCCGCTCACACAGCGTACGGCTTTCTCATTATCGGCATTGGGCTCAAACTGGCGATGTTTCCGCTCCACCTCTGGTTGCCCAACGCATACGCCTATGCGCCGTCCGCGATCTCCGCATTCATCGCTGCAACCGCCACCAAAGTGGCAGTTTATGTGCTGGTACGGTATCTGTTCACCCTGTTCGGTCCGGCCTTTGCCTTCGACATCATGCATGCGCATTGGCTGTTCCTCGGCGTCGGTACCTGTGCGGTCCTGTTCACGTCAATCGTGGCATTATTCCAGCATGATATCAAACGCATGCTGGCGTATTCTTCCGTTGCCCAGATCGGTTACATGCTGATTGGACTCGGTCTGGTCAATGTCTCCGGGCTCACGGCAGCCCTGCTGCATGTATTCAATCATGCGCTGATGAAAGGAGCCCTGTTTCTGGCACTCGGTGCGATCTGCTACCGCATCGGCAATCCCCGCATCGAAAATATCCAGGGAATCGCCCGGCAGATGCCATGGACCATGGCCGCCTTTGTCGGTGGGGGTCTCAGCCTGATTGGGGTCCCCTTGACGGCTGGTTTCATTTCCAAGTGGTACCTGGTGCTAGCCGCCGTGGAGCGAGGCTGGTGGGCCATTGTCGCGGTCGTGCTGATGGCATCGCTGATTGCTGTCATCTACATCTGGCGCGTGGTGGAAAAAGCCTATCTGCACCCGAGACCGGATGCTGCCACCCGGGCGACCGAGGCTCCACTGCCCCTGCTCCTATCGACCTGGCTGCTGGTGCTGGCCAATTTTTGGTTCGGCGTCCACCCCGGCTTGGTGACCCAGCTCGCATCGGCCGCGGCCCAAACGTTGTTCAGAGGGTATACCCTATGACCCCGGACACCCTGATCATACTGTCCCTGGTCCTACCGCTTTGCGGTGGAATCATGATCCTGGCTCTGCGACGAAATCCAACTCTCCGGGAAACCGCGACACTAGTGACAACCGGACTGCTCTGTCTGACCATTGTGACGCTTTTGTCCCGGACCATGGGAGGGGAACGCACCGAATGGATTTTCCTGGAAATGCTGCCAGGCCTGCCGATTTTTTTCCGGGTGGAGCCGTTGGGAATGCTGTTCGCCACCATTGCCGCACTCCTGTGGCCGATTAACTCGATCTATTCAATCGGGTATATGCGCGGCAACTCGGAGACCCATCAGACCCGCTTCTATTTCTTTTTTGCGATCGCTATTTTCGGGGCTATCGGAGTGGCTTTTGCCGGGAACCTGATCACTCTTTTCCTATGTTACGAAGTCCTGACCTTATCCACTTTTCCTTTGGTAGTGCACAAGGGCAATGACGCTGCCAGAATCGGGGGGCGGACTTATCTTGGAATCCTGCTGGCCACTTCCATCGGACTGTTACTACCGGCCATTGTCTGGACCTGGTCGGTCGCCGGCACTTTGGATTTTTCTGCCGGTGGCATCCTGGCCGGCAAACTCACCGGGCCGGCACTGACCGTGCTGGCACTGATGTACCTGTTGGGGATTGGGAAAGCAGCCGTCATGCCGGTTCACCGCTGGTTACCGGCTGCCATGGTCGCCCCCACCCCTGTGAGTGCCTTGCTGCATGCGGTGGCCGTGGTGAAAGCAGGCGTATTCTGCGTGGTCAAGGTCACAGTCTATGTGCTGGGGATCGACCATGTCGCCCAGGCTCCGGGGGTCGATGCCCTGCTTTGGCTGGCTGGCCTCACTATCCTGATCGCGTCTCTGGTGGCCCTGCGTCAGGACAACCTGAAAAAACGGCTCGCCTACTCAACCATCAGTCAACTTTCATATGTGGTGCTCGGCACCATGTTACTTGCCCCTATCAGTATCGTCGGGGCTTGCCTGCATATCCTGACTCATGCTTTCGGTAAAATTACCCTGTTTTTTGCAGCCGGATCGATCTATACCCGCAGCAAGAAAACCGAAATCAGCCAGCTGAATGGTATCGGTCATCGGATGCCGGTGACCATGGCTGCTTTTGCTATCGGTGCCCTGTCCATGATCGGGGTGCCACCCGCGGCAGGGTTTCTCTCGAAGTGGTACCTCCTGAGTGGTGCCATTGCCGCAGAGCAAATGATGGCAGTCGCCGTCATTGTCGTTTCGACCCTGCTCAATGCGGCATATTTCATTCCCATCCTCTACGCTGCGTTTTTTCGACATGATTCGGCAGAATCGATACCCTCCCACGGGGAAGCTCCCTGGCCCATCGTACTGGCTCTATGCCTGACCGCATTAGCCACACTGCTCTTATTCCTGTTCCCCGGCGCGGCGCTGGAACTGATCCACCAAATCCCGACATGACCAACGACTCGCACCCGCACTGGCTCTATCGGCGTCGAAACCGACCGATTCTCTGGATGATACTGATGGGGATCTTACTCTTGACCCTGGTGCCGGAGTTTTTTATCCACCATCATGCCCATTTCCCGGATCAGGGAGTTTCGGCAGACACCTCGTTTGGCTTTTTTTCGTGGTACGGATTCCTGGCCTGTACCGGCATGGTGATTGCAGCCAAGATACTGGGGGTTATGCTGAAGCGCAAGGACACCTACTACGATGATTGACCTTGCCTTCCCCCCCGGGCTGGTTTTGATACTCGGTGCATTGGCACTGCCCTGGGTTTCTGGCACGCTGCGTCGAAGTCTGCTTTGGGTCCTACCGCTGATCACGCTGTTGGCCGTCTGGTCCATACCACTCGGCAGCCACATCGCCTTGCCGTTTCTGAGCTATTCGGTCCACCCGATCGAAGCCACTGCCGGCGGACGGCTGTTTGCCACGATTTTCTGCATCATGGCCTTTGCAGGAGGCCTGTTTGCCATGGGCCATGCCCGGCTGACCGAACTGGTCGCTGCCTATCTCTATGCCGGCTCGGCCGTCGGGGTCACATTCAGCGGCGACCTGATCTCCCTGTTCATCTATTGGGAAATCATGGCCCTCGGCTCTACCCTGATCATCTGGGCTGCGGGCGGCGAACGGGCCTGGAAAGCCAGCTTTCGCTATCTTCAGGTTCACCTTTTCGGCGGGATGCTGCTGATGGTCGGCATAATCTGGCGGGTCCAGTTCACCGGCTCGGTCGATTTCGGTCCGATGGCGTTGGATCATCCGGCCAATATTCTGATCCTGATTGGTTTTCTGATCAATGCCGGTGCCCCTCCACTGTCCGCATGGATACCGGATGCCTACCCGGAAGCCAGTCCGAGCGGAATGGTCTTTCTCAGTGCTTTCACTACCAAAACCGCCGTCTTTGCCCTATGGGTGGGGTTTCCCGGTGCCGACATCCTCGTTTGGGTCGGGCTATACATGGTGTTCTATGGCATTCTCTACGCCTTGCTGGAAAATGACATGCGCCGTATCCTTGCCTACAGTATTGTCAACCAGGTCGGTTTTATGGTTTGTGCCATTGGCATCGGGACTGAATTGGCCCTGAATGGTGCCGCCGCTCATGCTTTTGCCCACATCATTTACAAAGCCCTGTTGCTGATGTCCGCCGGAAGTGTGCTGTACATGACCGGAAAACGGAAATGTACCGAATTGGGGGGGCTGTTCCAGACCATGCCGGTTACGACGGTGCATGGAATCATTGGTGCCTTGGCCATCTCCGCCTTTCCCTTCACTTCCGGCTTTGTCACCAAATCGCTCGAAACCGCGGCCGCAGCCGACCAGGGCCTGGTGCTGGTTTGGTTTCTGCTTCTGGCCGCTTCGGCCGGCGTATTCCTGCATGCCGGCATCAAGTTTCCCTGGTTTGTTTTCTTCCAGAAAGACTCTGGCCTTCGACCCGATGACCCCCCATGGAACATGAGGCTCAGCATGTGGATTTTCTCTTTCCTGTGTATTGCCATCGGCCTGTGGCCTGCGGCGCTATACCAGATACTTCCGTTCCCCATGGAATACCAGCCGTATACCCTGGATCACCTGGTGACCCAAAGCCAGCTATTGCTGTTCGCGGGCTTTGCCTTCTTTGTCTTGTTGCCGATGATGAAGCGGACCCTGACGATCAGTCTCGATTTCGACTGGTTCTATCGCCGCTTCGGACGATTGCTCGCAGACGAATTCGCCCTGAAATCCACCCAATTCGGCCAGCGGCTGGAACAGCAAATCCGATCGCGGGTCGAAAACCTGGTCCATCGCCTCTATCGCCATCACGGGCCCCATGGCATCCTAGCCAGAACCTGGCCAAGTGGGGGAATGGTGCTTTGGGTCAGCATTATGCTCGCCGCAATGGTCATTGCCGGGGTCTTGTGGTAACGCATCTGATCCATCCTCCGGATCCAGCCTCCCCTGCACCGTCCCCTTGATCTTACAGCCGGGGCCCCATCACCATCGGGCTGCCGTCACTGAACCGTGAAAAACGGAAACGGGTGAGATCATGTCCCGGCGGATTGTCCTGAACCAGGTCTGCCAGAATTCGCCCGGCAGCGGGACCAATCCCAAAGCCATGACCACTGAAACCGCTGCCGAGAAACAGGCCCGGGATCGCCTCGATTCGATCCATCACAGGCACTACATCCGGAGTCGCATCAATCATGCCGGCCCAGCTTTCCTGTAGGGGTTGGCCTGCCAGCAAGGGAATACGTTCTGCCAATCGCTGTTCGAGTTTGCGCAATACCCCCGAATCCGGCTTCGGGTTCAGAACCCGTTGACGTTCGAATGCGGTGGGTCGATCCAAGGACCACTGGCGGGAATAGCAACGGCCTCCGGGAGCATCCAGTCCACAGCGCAGCCAAAGCCCCGGGATCGCACTGACCAGCACTTTCCGGAAGGAAGGAAGATAACGCCAACTGTCGCAGGTGAGCATATGTTCGTGCAACCCGGATGGAGCGACAGAATAGCCCCCATCCAGACGACGCCGGAAGGCAAATCCATGACATGCAGCGCAACCGGAGAAAAAGTCCGGCACCGGGATCGTGCGCGCAACGGTCGACTTGATCGTCAATTGCGGGAACCGCACGCCTAGGCTGCCCAATAGCATGGATGACCACGCACCTCCCGCCAGTACCGCACTCTCGCAACGCACGACACCCCGTTCGGTAATGACGGCAGATAGCCGTCCAGCCGACTGTTCCAGGCCACGAACCGCACAATGCTCAATCACCGCTACCCCCCGCCGCTGGCAGTCGCGTGCCAGGGCCGGGACGGCATCAAAGGGTTCCGCTCGACCATCACTCGGAGTGAAGACACCCCCCAGCCATTGACCTCGGAGAGCCGGAACCTTCTCCCGGACCTCGGTTGCGGTCAGTAACACAGACCGGAGACCATGGTCAGCGGCCAAATGCACCCACTCCTCATGGTACGCGAGGTCAGCGTCTGATTCGGCAATGTACAGTGCACCCTGCTGACGGAACCCCACGTCACAGTCGATGTCCCTGGCAAGGGTTTGCCAGATCCGATTGCTTTCCATCATAATCGGCAGTTCCGCAGGGTCGCGACCCTGCTGACGCACCCATCCCCAGTTGCGACTTGACTGTTCGCCAGCGATCCGTCCCTTCTCGCAAAGAAGCACACGAACACCTGCTCGGGAAAGGTACCAAGCCGTGGCAACCCCAATCACCCCACCGCCAATGACGACCACCGCGACCGAGTCCGGCAAGCGATCAGAAAAATTCACGGCAGAAGTCTCGGATAGAATCATCGGCACAGATTGATGGGAGTCGGTGAATCGATTCTATCTTGAAGGATGACGATGCCGACAAGAATTGGAACTGGATTTCGTCCGCTGCCACCTGCCTACAGTCCGGGATCAAACTGTGGATAACTTTGTGGATAAAGTGAGCCCCGCAGCAGTCGAATGTACTCCCGCGGATTGTTTGGGAATAAAAATGATCGAAAATTCACTTGATTATCATCTATAATCAATTGACTAGAATGGTTTAGCCACAAAAAACCTGAAAAATAACCGCTATATTCGCAATATTTTAATCGGGAACGATTGTGAATAACTTTTGCCACTATTTTTCTGCTTTCGTTTTTCCTGAATCAAAGTAAGTTGGATGTCTGATGCCCTCCTCTCTCACCCCGGGGTACCGCTTTGGCGCCGCCTGGCCGCAATGATCTATGATAGCCTGGTTCTCTTGTGTGTTATTTTTGTGGCTTGGGTTCCCGTTCCCTTGCTGCCGGATCATCTCTGGCCGATCTGGATAGATCGAAGCGGGCGCTTGCTCTATCTGTGCTTTCTGATCTATGCATTCTTTGGCTGGTTCTGGTGCCATGGTGGCCAGACGATCGGCATGAAAGCCTGGAAATTCCGACTGGAAAAAAGAACCTCCCCTCCGGGAGAGTTTTCTCCGATCAGCGGACGTCAGGCATTCCTGCGCTTGCTGGTCGCCCTGATTTCATGGACGGCCTTCGGGCTTGGTTTTTTCTGGTCATTGATCCGTTCGGATCGCTGCACCTGGCATGATATCGCTTCCGGTTCCCGCCTCTCCATGACACCATCTACGCATTGAACCTTGGGTTGTCCGGGCTACTTCTGTAGTGCATCGAGATTGCAGGGATGGTGGTGAGAAGCTCCTGCAGAGATGTGATCCACCGACAAACTGACTCCCGAACTCCAGCATATCTGCCAATGCTTCAGGAACCCGGATGGGAGTCATACAGTCATGACCATAGCATGAGAGCCGCAGAAATCGCCGGACCGGAACCGGCAAGGCCGCATAGGTTTCTGCCGACTAGCCGATAAAAGACCATCCTCCATGCTAGTTCGAGCGCCCCGTACTTCCCCCGTTCTCTCAAACTCCGATCCGAGTCCTTGCCTCCGGTGATGGAATCATTTTGCTGAAATCGAAATTATCGGTTGCCTACATTCGATGAAACGGGTAAAAAGCCCTACTCCTTTTTTTCGGAACATACCAACATACCATGGAACTCCTTGACTCGCTCTCCAAACTGCTCCAGATCCTGTTCGTAGATCTGGTACTCGCAGGAGACAACGCTATCGTGATCGGCATGGTTGCCGCACGGTTCACACCGGAATACCGTCGCAAGGTTATCCTTTGGGGGGTAGGCGCGGCGATTTTTCTGCGGGTGGTTTTTGCGCTGTTAACCGTACAGCTACTGGCCATCACCGGACTGACTCTGATTGGAGGGCTCTTGCTTTTGTGGGTGTGCTGGAAACTCTGGCAAGACCTGCGGAATCCAGTCACAACGGAATTGTCGAACCCATCAGCTTCCGATACCGAAACCGAGCCGGAAAATCCACCGATGCGCTCTGCGATTTTCCAGATTATCGTGGCGGACCTTTCGATGTCTCTTGATAATGTGCTCGCGGTCGCAGGCGTTGCTGATGGTCACAGTGGATTGTTGGTGATTGGACTTGCCCTGTCGATTCTGTTCATGATGTTCTTTGCCTCCTGGATCGCCACACTTTTGCAAACGCATCGCTGGATCGGCTATCTGGGACTGCTGGTTATCCTGTATGTTGGCATCCGGCTCGTTCTCGAAGGTGGTGGGGAGATCATCACATTACTGGCATCATCCGGATAGCTGTAGGGGATAATATGCAACAATACCGATCAAGAGTTCGGGTTTGGCGTAGGAGACGAAACCGCTATATCCCTGCATGGGTCATAACCGAGTCACGTTTGGCGTCGAGATCCGCAGAGTAAGCGGATCTCGGTAGCATCCTGAAAAAGCGGATCATTGGTTTCCTCTGTATAGCTTCGAGAAAGGCGAGATCCAATATCAGCGAATCCGTCGAAGTCAGGTCCCGTCGCTGGCCGCTCAAGCGCCGGTTCCACCGGGTACGCCGGGCGCGGGATGCCCTCGAAGTCCTTTCGAGGCATCCGGCGATCTAGTCGGCGATCCATAACCTGGAGCACCGCGGCCTGGACCGGGTTCTCCGCCATGGAGTGGAGGGCTTCGAGCGAACGGTGGCGCGGACGGTACGGGCGGGTAACGTGCACCGCCTCGGGCGCAATCCGGGGCGCGGAAAAAATACCCCGGCGGGTTCAGGGCCGGAGTTCGAAGGTCCAAGCGGAATCTATCTTTGTCCGCAGACCCCTCCACCACGTTCTAAGGGACCACATACCGAAAATACTAGCTCGCAACTTCTTGTTGGATTCCAATACCTATTCAAACCGGAACAAGTTTCTAAAGCGTCGGTTTCTGCCCCTTTTTTTGCTTCCGCTAGAGTCCGCGTTGTGGTGAAGCAGCCATTGTTTATGTATTCCCACCCAGCCCGATCACTCCCGCTGTACCAATGCTTGTTGTAGTATGTTGTGCCGTCGTTTCCAAGTCGTGGTGAGTCGAATTCAAGTTCCGCTACTGCGTAGCATTCATTAGCGGGGGGATTTCGATACCGACTAGGAATTGGACCGTTCAAATAGTCAGAACTGTTATTCGCCCCCGACCGATCACCACTCCCGGAATTATTATTCGACCGATCACCACTCCTGGAGCCGTCTTTGCAATTGTCTTTTGCAGTGATGGGTACGACTAATTCCGGGCCATTGGTTTTTTTTCCAAGTTGTTCGGTCCTAAGTCTTGTTCCAAAAACAGCTTGATATTCCCCGGGTTCTGCGCCGCATCCGGGGCTGCTGCCTTTGAAAATACCACTCTCAACTCTCCACCCGGTAAGCGTTTTGCCGGCCACTTGAACACTAGACCCGATTACGTGCTTGAGCTCAAACTGAATGTCTTTTGTACACTCGGAAATTGTTGCCGGACTTACAGCAGCATTGAATGAACACTCGGCAAAGGATTTCAAATCGAAATTCACCGCTTCGACTGTCAAGCCGAATTCGAGTTTCAAGGGAGTTCGATTTATTATTTTGATAATTGCTTGAACCGTTTTTCCACCGGATGTCCATTTCAGAAGCCACTTTGCTCCCTTGCCAGCGCCGGTACCGACTTTTTTTGCCAATTTGACTATGGCTTCACAGGTTTCATCGCCGCAATAGGTCACCACCTTTCTGGTAGCCTTTACCTCTAGAGGCTGCCCCTGTATAGATAGTGCCTGTTTGCCAAAACTACTAACGGACCCTACCGAACCTTGCTGTACAACTTCCATGAACACAACATTTCCGTTTCCGTCCAGCACTGTGATTTCAGTTCCATTGGGAACGTCCAGATCCAAGTCGATTTCATTCAAGCCCGGCGAAAGCGGAAGGCGCAGATAGTCCACGTCTCCCGGTCCGTCGAAGTACCCTGTTACCGTCTCGCCTGATGCGATGGTCTTGGCCCCCGCCATCGTGTCCGGTTCGTCCACATGGCCTGCCGGTGGTCCCTCGTTGTCGCTGACATCACCACTCCCGGGCGGTGTAATCATAGTCTCGGCCGGAGGAGTGGAATCTGGGTTGTTTCCACCACCGCCCCCGCCGCCGCAGGATGTCAGGACAAGCAAGGCGACTAACAACGCGGCCAGTTTCAGGTAGATATTGTTCATACTGGAATCTCTCTGGTCAGGGCGGTGAATCACGATGCAACGGCAACCGAAACCCCGAGGCTCCGGGGTTCCTGCATGCCGTCATTCCGGATCAGCTCAAAGGAAACCACGATGCGGGTAGTCCCCTGAGTGATCGTTGCCTGCCTAGGTTGGTCCACGTAATCCTCCCCGGGAATGGCGGCGGGTGCCGTTGCCCCCGGTTCCAACCTCACCGTCACCGTGAGATCCCGCTCGGCCGGTTCCGTAACGAACACTTCCACGGTCACAATATTCCCGCTTTCCACCGAAGGCTCCACGAATCGGGCGCGTACCTCACCGTCTCCGGTAGTCGAGACCACCGGGACGGATCGGGAGGCCACCCGAATCGGGCCGATTTGCGGCACGGCCTGGTACATATTGGCCGGGCCGGAGTGGCCGCCCCCGGCCACCCCGAACCATTCCCAACGGGGTTTTTTGAGGCGAGGGCCCAGCGGTATGTTCAGATGCATCCCGGCGGCCATGGTATCATCGCCGCCCCCGCCGTCCCAGGTGGTGTCGAACGACAACCACGGATGGGGCCGCCAGTTGAATCCCAGGCGGGTACCCCGGTTCCGGTCGCCCGATCCGTCCTCCGCTTCCCACTGGTAGCCGGTCACCGACAGGTCGACCGTGGTGGTCAGATGCAGCCGGGTTCCCAACTCCACGCCCTCCAGGGGCCTTTCCTCATGTCCGGGCCGGACCATCGTCCAGCCGGTGGTCGGGGCGAAGTACCGCAGTTCCCCGGTCCCCCACCGTCCGAAGTAATCCAGCCCCAGGGCCAGCACTTCGTGCCCATGCTCGGCACTCTGCAGGTAGAACGACGAAAGCCCCACCACATCCGAGTCGGGCTTGTCGCCCACGCGGAACCGGTGCACCAGGCCATGGCGCAGGTCGTTGCGCAGAGTGCCGAATTCATCACGCCATCGGGTGACCCCCTGCTGCAGGAAGGCCGCGGAACGGATTCCGGTCCCGTCAGTCGCCGGGGTGGCGAATGCAAACGGGGTGACCATATCCAGCCCGCCGGTGCTGCCCACGTCCGGGATCCAGTTCACGTCGCCGGTGATCGAGAAGTGCTCCCCGAAGGCTTCCTTGCCGCGTTGGTTGGCCAACCCAATGCCCTGATCGAACAGGCGGTTGATGCCGTCGCCGAGGAAACAGGCGGCGGCGGATTTCATACCGTCATTCATGGCTCCCTGACACTGCCGCGCGGTGTCCAGGGAATAGTTCCAAAGGGAGTCGGCATCTGTACCGTTCGCTCTGGCGATGGTCACGCCGGAAACGCAACCGGTCAGGATCAGGACCGCCAGCATCCGGCCCGTTTGGTGAGTCGTCATTGTGATCACTCCATCGTGTCGGTTTTGGAACCGGCACACGAAAAGGGTGCCGGGCCATGCACCTAGCACGATGGACGTGAAAGTCTCGGTTATTCGCCGGGCGTGGGCAGCTACTCCCGTACCGGGTCAAAGGGCTGTTGTATTCACCGAATAACCCGGCTTGCGGGCCATCGGACTAGGTGCAAAGTAAAGGGTAACAACCTTATTCTTGGGTTGTCAAGGAATATTCGGGTTTAGAGGGAGTACCAGGCCTTGCCATAGGGAGATATCCGTTCTGCTTTTCGGAACGATGCAAAACAGATCGCTGTGCTGGAGGAACAAGTGAACACTCATCAGGGGCAGCAACCCCTGAATATCCAGATCGATTCCACTGCGACTCAATGGACTTTCGGGGCCAGCTCACCGCGTTCATAGCGCAGAGTCATCGACTCAAGATGTATTGGAACAATCTTCGCGGCATGACCCGCGGTTCCAAAGGCTTCATAACGCGCCACACAGATCTCTTTCATCGCCTGCGTTGCGGCCTGGAAAAACTTTCTCGGATCAAATACGGAAGGGTGTTCGGCGAGGTACTTCCGGACCGCACCAGTGGAGGCCATCCGCAAATCCGTATCAATATTTACCTTGCGCACCCCATGACGGATCCCTTCCACGATTTCTTCCACCGGGACGCCGTAGGTTTCCCCCATTACCCCACCATACTGATTGATGATCGCCAGCCATTCCTGGGGAACCGATGAGGAACCATGCATTACCAGGTGGGTATTGGGAATCCGGGCATGGATCGCCTTGATCCGATCGATGGCCAGAATGTCTCCGGTGGGAGGTCGGGTAAACTTGTAGGCACCATGCGATGTGCCAATGGCAATGGCCAAAGCATCCACCCGGGTCTTGCGGACAAAGTCAGCCGCTTCTTCCGGATCTGTCAGTAGTTGGGAATGGTCCAGCTTGCCCGCGGCCCCGATCCCATCCTCTTCTCCGGCCATTCTGGATTCCAACGATCCCAGACATCCGAGTTCACCTTCCACAGAAACACCACAGGCATGCGCCATATCCACAGCGAGACGGGTAACCTCCACGTTGTACTCATAGCTTGCCGGAGTCTTTCCGTCTTCCTCCAACGAACCATCCATCATCACAGAAGAAAAACCCAGCTGAATGGAACGCTGGCAAACTGCGGGAGAGGTACCATGGTCCTGATGCAACACAATGGGAATATGAGGATACTGTTCCACTGCTGCCTGGATCAGATGACGCAGAAAGGAGGAGCCCGCATAACTTCTTGCGCCCGCAGACGCCTGCACAATCACCGGCGAATCCGTCTCATCCGCAGCCTGCATGATTGCGTGCATCTGTTCCATGTTGTTGACGTTGAAAGCCGGACACCCATATTGATGTTCAGCGGCATGATCCAGCAGTTGCCGTAAGGAAATAATGGCCATTTCATAAAACCTGTATGTCGTAACCTGTACCGATGTCTTTGCGCCGAACCGTCCATTCGGAACGGCAGGCAATCGAATTCGGGTTCGGCCGGTATTATACCGCCTGTCCGGCAGCAAACCGGGATTCCAGTATCTGTACCGCTGGCAAGGGGCGACCTTCGAGCCACTCCAGGAAGGCTCCGCCGCCAGTAGAAAGATAGGAGATGCCATCCGTAAGGCCGAACTGTTCCACTGCGGTCAAGGTGTCACCGCCGCCGGCAATGGAATAGGCGTGGGAAGCGGCAATGGCTTCACCCAGTATCCGGGTACCGTGGCTGAACGGTTCGAACTCGAATAGACCTACAGGACCATTCCAGACCACCGTACCGGCGGATTGCATGATGCCGGCATATTGTTCCGCCGTCCTGGGGCCCACATCTAGGATCGCCTCATCCTCCCGGATATCCCCAATTGTCCGAATCACCGGAATCGCATCGGCACGATACCCGGTTCCGGTCACAACATCCCGGGGCAGCAAAATGTCGACGCCGGTAGATTGTGCTCCTTGCAACAGGAGGCGGGCTTCCGCAACCAGACCCGGGTCATATAATGATTCTCCTACCGAAGTTCCGGTAGCCGCCAGAAAGGTATTGGCAATCCCCCCTCCCGGGACCAGCACATCTACTTTCTCACACAGATTGCGTAGCAACGTCAATTTGGTGGACACCTTCGCCCCCCCCACGATGGCCACAACCGGTCGTGCCGGCGTCTCCAGCGCCTTGTCCAATGCATCCAGTTCTGCTTGCAGCAGTGGTCCGGCACACACTCTGGCAGCATATCGTGCCAAGCCATGCGTGGAGGCTTGAGCACGGTGGGCGGTACCAAACGCATCCATCACAAAGATATCACACAGCGCAGCATAACGCCGTGACAAGGACTCGTCATCGGATTTTTCACCCGGATTAAAGCGGACATTTTCCAGCATCACCACTTCGCCTGGCTGGCACGACACTGGCCGATCAAGATATTCGGTCACTAAAGGGACCGGGCATCCCAGAAGGCCAGACAGGCGTTCCGCTACCGGAGCCAGGGAAAATTCCGGATCGAACACTCCTTCTGCCGGCCTCCCCAAGTGGGACATGAGCAGGACAGCCGCACCGGCATCCAGGGCCGACATGACGGTCGGGATGGATTTGTGGATTCGCTGATCCGAAGTCACCCGTCCGGAGGATATTGGCACATTCAGGTCCATGCGCACCAGGGTCCGCTGACCGGACAGGTGAAAGTCTGCCATACAGTCAACCGCCATGGCGCGGTCCACCATCAGACCACAGGGTTTCAAGAGTGGTGCAGACCCGATCTGTGGTCAGTTCGAAGTGGGCAAACACTTCCTGGGCTGGGCCCGAAGCCCCAAACGAATCCATGCCGACCACCGCTCCGTCGGTACCGACATACTTCCACCATCCATCGGTCACCCCTGCCTCTACAGCGAGACGACAACGGACGCGGGATGGGAGCACTGATTCGCGATACTCCGGTGTCTGGGCATCAAACCGATCCGTACTGGGCATCGAAACTACCCGGATTCTGCGGGCTGGCAAGGCTTGCGCCGCCTCAACCGCAATGTTCACTTCTGACCCGGTTGCAATCACAATCGCCTCAGGGTCTCCTTCACAATCCATCAACACATACCCGCCACGTTCAATCGCCGCAATTTGCAGTTCGGTGCGGTTTTGGTGTCGCAGGTTCTGGCGCGAAAAAATCAGGCTGAATGGCTGCGTTTCCGACTGCATGGCTTGTTGCCAGGCCACCGCAGACTCTACTGCGTCACAAGGCCTCCATACCGACATACCCGGAATCATCCGCAAGGTCGCAGTCTGCTCCACGGGCTGGTGCGTGGGTCCGTCTTCTCCAACTCCAATGGAATCATGGGTAAAGAGAAAGATACTCGGAATCTGCATCAATGCCGACATTCTCAGCGCATTCCGGGCGTATTCCGAAAAGACCAGGAAGGTCGCTCCATAGCCACGGAATCCGCCATGCAGCACAATCCCGTTGACCATGGCAGACATGCCAAACTCCCGTACCCCGAAATGGATATAGTTCCCATCCGGATTTTTCCGAATCTCCCGGGAGCCGGACCAGATACTGTAGTTGGAACCGGCCAGGTCGGCGGATCCTCCGATCAGTTCCGGCAACATCGGGCCGAACGCATTGAGTGCATTGAGAGACGCTTTTCGGGACGCAATGGTTTCCGCCTTTTCATGGATTTGGGCGATCACCTTTTTCGACCCGGCCGGCCAACCAGCCGGCATCCCATGGCGAAGCCGACGAACCAGTTCAGCAGACTCATCCGGGTATGCTTGGGTGTAGGCATCCATGCGATCTTTCCATACAGACTCCAGTTTCGTTCCTCTCTGCCGTGCATCCCAAGCCTGACGGATCGGTTCCGGAATGACGAATGGCGGATGGTTCCATCCCAGCCCTGCCCGGGTCGCTGCAATCTCATTGTCGCCCAAGGGGGCACCATGACACGATTCCTGGCCCTGCTTGTTGGGTGCGCCACACCCGATCAGGGTCTTGCATACAATTAAACTCGGGCGGGCATGGTCGGCCAGAGCCCGCTCAATGGCGGGCTGGATGGCATCCGGGTCATGGCCATCCACGTCAGCAATCACCTGCCAACCATACGCCTTGAATCGCTGGACTGTATCATCAGTAAACCACCCTTCCACTTCACCATCAATGGAAATACCATTATCATCATAGAACGCTACCAGCTTGCCCAGACCCAGCGTGCCCGCCAAGGAGCAAACTTCATGGGAAATGCCTTCCATCAGGCACCCATCACCCAAAAACACCCAGGTCCGATGATCAATGATCTCATGACCGGGACGGTTAAACTGGGCCGCCAGTGTACGTTCCGCTACCGCCATCCCGACCGCGTTGGCCAGTCCTTGCCCAAGAGGTCCAGTGGTGGTCTCCACCCCGGGAGTTTCACCGTATTCCGGATGTCCCGCTGTCTTGCTGTGCAATTGCCGAAACTGTCTCAGTTCCTCCATCGGCAGGGCATAGCCGGTCAGATGCAACAGGGAATACAGCAGCATGGACCCGTGACCATTGGAGAGGACGAACCGGTCCCGGTCTGCCCATTCCGGATGCAGGGGATTGTGTCGGAGATAATCATGCCAGAGCACTTCCGCAATGTCGGCCATTCCCATGGGGGCTCCGGGATGACCACTGTTGGCTCTCTGGACCGCATCCATGCTGAGTACACGGATGGCATTCGCCCGGTCTCGTCGGCTTACATCAGACATACTTCAAAATTCGGTAGTTCTGGATTGTTTTCCCATGCATCTCGGAAGATTTCGCACAGGCGGGAAAGGGTCGGCTGCCGCCAGCCGGTGCCACCATAACAGAAGATCGGCATGACAGGGAATCCCCCGGACTCCGATCCGGAACCGCGCTGTATGATAGAGCGTTCATGCCGGTTCGTCAGAGTCGCACTGGTCGAGATGGATCCACGCCATCCACTGCGTCAACAATGCCGCACTTGAGGCCGCCACAACAGACCGCTTCTGCAGGCTGCCGCAGTCCAGCTCCGCTCCGGTCAATGTCATGGCCGCTCCTCCGGCTTCAGTGAGAATCAGATAGCCCGCTGCATAATCCCAGAGTTTCTGCCCGCCATGCAGGTACAACTGGATGCGGCCAGCGGCGAGCCAACACCATTCGAGAACCGACGTACCCAGATTGCGCTGGGACCGGTACGGTGGAGATTGGACAAGCCGAGTCGCGAGTTCGCCGACGAGGCGCTTGTAGTCCACATTGGCGATACAGGCATCCAGTGTCATTGGATCCGGACAATGAATGGGTTCGCCATTCAGCCGGGCTCCCTGCCCTCGGGCCGCTGAAAAGCACTCCTTTCTGACCGGATCATATACCACCGCCAAGACCGGTTCCCGTTGGACCACCAGAGCCACCGAAATGCCATAACAGGGGAACCCGGAAGTAAAATTGGTCGTTCCATCCAGTGGATCAATGACCCAATAACCTGGCTCGCTACACTGCGAAATGAATACCTGCTCGGCATGAGACATCTCCTCACCAATGGCGCCAAAATCTGGCCAGCGGCTGCCCAATGCCTCTACCAGACGATTTTGCAAATTCCGGTCCATGGAAGTGACATAACTGCCATCCGACTTTTCGGAAACACCCGTCACGACCTCTCCAGACTCCATCACACATTCGGCAACCCGCACGATCAAGGCCCGGAGTTCGGTGAGTGGTGGCCATGGGCCCAAAACCGGATCAGTCATGACTCCACAATTCTCTGTCCTGATGCCATGCGCGCAACGCCAGAGCCTCCAGGTCCGGGATCACCCCCAGTCCCTCGGGCATGGCAGCGCAAGCCAATGCCCAAGGGAACATCACATGCTCTTCCGGTGGTGCCAGTTCTCCCACCGGGATCACCTTGGAAGTGCCCAGACTGGTCAAGGCCATATACGAGCGATTGCCGGCGGATTTCATCGGCCACAGAACGACGGTTTGCCGGTAACCCTGATCATCCGATGCCGCTCCCCCCATCAATTCCGACGTGCGAAAAAGAGGCAGGTGGCAGCCATTCCAGTGAATGACGCCCGCAAATCCCCGGATATCCAGAACGGCCGGCGCAACCGGCACCCGTCCGACAACCTCCGCTACCATACCTAACGGCACCAGCAGTTCGCATCGCTTGCAGGGAATCGCCAACACCTGCATCAGGTCCCTCTCCTCTTTTTCTTCAGGCACTGCCGCATCATCCGATCCAATTCGTCTGGCGGGCAAGGCCGGGTCATAGATCCATCGGCCCCCAGTTGCAGGGCACGATGGCGCACTTCTTCACTGGAGTCGGAAGTGACCATGACTACGACCGGTTGAGGGATATCCTGCATTGCACGTACCTGTTCCAGCAATTCCAATCCATTCATACGGGGCATGTCCACGTCGGTCAAAATCACATCGTAGACGTTTCGCTCCAACATTTCCAGCGCTCGCAGTCCATCTTCCGCCGTATCCACCGCAATCCCTTGCAACTCCAGATCCCTTTGCATGACCATGCGCACAACCGCCGAATCATCGACCACCAGCACAAGACCCGGCCCTTCCAGATCGGGCTTGGGATCCCGGCCCTCCGGAAATCGTCCATCGGCACGGAGTCGTCGCAAAAGCGCTTCGGATTCCAGAATCAGGATGATACTGGAATCGGGGAGTACCGAGACCCCCGAGATTTCCGGAATGGAAAGCAACTGGGTACCCGGGCTACGTCCCAACAAATCCACTGAACCGACCAATTCATCCACCCCAAAAGCCGCCCGGCCATGGGCCAGCCGTACCACGACGACTGGCACGGTGGAACCATCCATTCCGACTGCGTGATCAGTTGCAGACGGTAGCCATACGACCGGTACCGGCTCGCCGCCCACCTGAATTACCGGCTCTTCACCATCCAGATTGATTTCTTCTCGCCGAACACTGCATAGTCGGTCCACTCCATATGATCGAAGGGCGAATTTCCAGGGACCGACCCGGATCAGCAGAGCGGGAGTCACCGCCAACGAAACCGGCAATCGCAAGTGGAAAGCCACCCCTGCCCCGGGCGTATGCTCCAGCCGCATGGTCCCCCCCAGATCCCGGATCACATGGGATACGACATTCAGGCCCATCCCGCGTCCCGATTCCAGGGTTGCCGTCTCTACCGTACTGAACCCTGCCCGCGTGATCACCGGCAACCAACCGGCGGCACCCATCAGCTCCCGGGCATCGCCAAGACCCAGTTCTTCGGCATGGGATCGAATCCTGTCCAGCGGCAATCCGGCACCGTCATCGCGGAAATGAATGGTCAGGTCGTCTCCCTGCACGGACATTTCGATCGAAATCGTCCCTCTGGGCACTTTACCGGCCTGTTGGCGAGTCGCACTGGACTCAATGCCATGGACGATGGCATTTCGAATCAGATGACCCAAAGCGGACATGAGGGATTCCATCACCGATCGGTCTACCTGGATGTCTCCGCCGGTGCATTCCAGGTCCACTTCCTTGTCATATTTTCTGGCAATTTCCCGGACCAGGTATCGCAGATGCGGCAAATAGTCTCCCAGAGCCACCCTCCCGGCACTCTTCAGGCCAGTTCGCAGACGGTCGCTGAGATTCCGCTGCTGTTCCAGTACCGTCCCGATCGTGGATACATGTCGTTTCAGTTCCTGTTCCACTCGCCGAAGTTGTTCCAGACGTCCGCCCAACCGGACTCCGGATTTGGGCGAAGTCGAGAGAACTCGGCCGGGCTGCTCTTGCCGGTTCCGGTCGGCTTCGACCGTGATATCGCGACCGGACTCAATTTCCTCGACTCCTGCCTGCAGGGATTGCCGGCTGACCCGCAGCAATTCCAGATTCATGCGAGTGGCATCCAGTGCATGGCTCAATTCACTCCAGACCAGGTCCAACTCACCGGATGCATGAATCAGTTCCGACAAGTGAGACGGGTCGAGCCGTCGCTCTTCCGGAACTCCTTCTGTGCAGCCGGTATCCAGGTCCGGCAACCAACCCTGCCAGGAATCGGCCACTTCCGCAAAGGCAGACTGATACTCCTTCTCCCATGAAGCCAACAGCAGATAGCGGCTCACCTTTTGCTGGAGTATCGACAAGCCGGGTACCCGGAGCGCATTTCCTGCCGACAGCATATGCACTAGTTCTCCATGCATCTCCTGCAGCAACCCACGCAATTCCGGTCGTTCCGGACCATCCTCCGTCCGGGCAGGGGCCAACAGGGCTTCCACTTGATGGATCAAGTGGGCAACCGGGTCCAGGCCTGCTGCCGTCACGGCTCCCTTCAGGGAATGCATTTCCCGTCGAATAGATGCGAGGGCTTCTGCTTCCGGGCCTCCTTCGTGCCAGTGGGCCAGGGTCCGGCCGAGCCGCCCGAGGATGCCTTCGGTTTCGGCTACAAAAGTCTGCTGGATTCCTGCATCGCACTCATCATATGGACCACTCCGAGCCATGACCTGTTTGATTTTTGGGGAATGCCCCGATGGCAATCCAGGGAGAGAGTTGGCAACACCTGCTGCCTGCATCCTGCGAGCAAGCTCTGCCGAATAGTGGCCCCGTTCGATGATTTCATTCAGGGCCATTCGGAGCCAATCCCAACTGTTACAGAACCAGGTATAGGCCGATGCCCGTTCGGTTTCAGTTTGGGCCGCATGCAGTCGGGACTGACAGGCTTCAACGCAACTCGCCAGTTCATCGAACTCCAGATTCCGGCAATTGTCACTCAGCGTATTGATACAATCATCAATCTGATCGCGAATCCGGTTCACCTTCGGATCCCCCGGTGGGCATTCCTGCAACAGATTCATCCATTCTTGCAGTGCCGTGAGTTGAGATTGGAACTCTTCCGTGAAGATTTCGACCAGGTCACGATTCAGGAGATCAGCCCCCTGATCGGACTGATCGGCTGCTCTCACATCGACCGGACAGGGGTTCTCTTCCAGCGACTGTACAGGACAGAGTTCGGCCAGACGTTCTTGCCAGGCAGCCAAGTCCAGATCGTCCCGTTCGTCATCCACGGCCTCCAGCAGGCCGGATATTTTCCGCACCAGCAAAGTCAGAAAATCTCTTCCCTCTGCCGTCAGTTCCTTTTCCGATTCCTGATAGAAAGACAGCAATCGCTCACCTAATCCAGCCAGCCTGCGGATTTCGTTCGCACTCCGGGAACCTGGCTGAGAAGCCAGTGTCCGCAAGCCAACTGCCATAGCATTCTGGTCTCCGGCCCTGATGGCAATTCCGAGCTCCACAGCCTGGACGGATGGACTGGTGCGACTCATCTTGCTGGGCAGTACTATTCCGTGGACCCGATCCAGATCAACACCGGATGTCTTCGGTCATCCAATCGGGTTACTATGACAGGCGAAACCCACCCATCACCTGCTCCAGTCGCTCCATTATGCGGTGGGTCTTACGCAGAATCTCCATGACCTCTTTGATCTCCTGCTGCTCCCGCTCCACTGTCTGGGCCAATGCATGCCGAACCCCGGAAATACGGTGGACCTCACTGGAACCTTCTGCAGTGATAGTAGACAGTGCTCCCGCAAGATCCTGCAACGCCTGTTGGATGTGCTTGCTTTCATCTCTGGAAGGATCCATCGCCTTGGCCTGCTGGATACCTTGACTCACTACTCCCATCGCAGACTGGAGATGTTCAATGACTGCATCCGTATCGTGTCGAATGGTTCGGGCAATCTCGGCAATTTCTTCAGCCGCCCCCGTAAAGCGCTCAGCCAAACGCTTGACATCGTCAGCCACCAGGACTAATCCTTTTCCGGCTTCACCGGCCATGGAAGCCTGAATGGACGCATTGAGTCCCAGAATATGAGCCTGCTCGGTAATCTCCCGGACTTGCTGGACAACCCGACCCACCTGCCGGGACGATTGCCCCACCCGCTGAAGGCCCTTTTCCATATCCTGAATCCCGGCATTGATATGGCTCATTGTAGATGCCGTATGCTCTATTCGACCCACATATGCTGCAGTGGATTTCCCAACCCCTTCCGCTTGTTCAGCAACTTGGCGAACCATTGTCTGGATACGTTCCAGAACGTTGTCCATTCTGTCCATGCCCGCAGATACCTGCGAAACGCTCTCCCGCTGTGCCTGGTTTCGGGGAAGAGCCGCCGAGAGGAGTGGTTGCACTTGGTCAAGTGCGGAGGACAATTTACCCGAAGCGATTCGGATGTTGTTCATTCTTTGGCGGATCTGATCCATCGCATCCCGGAGGAGATCGGAGGCATCGTCGGATGTGTCGGGGAAGCCGATGGTCTCCAGAGTCCAGTCACCCTTTGCCAGATGATCGACAGTCTCCAGGGCATGGTGCCACTGGGCAATATGCATTTTCTGCCTGCGATTGGCATGATGCATCAGATTCCAGACCAGTCCGATCAAACCCACCCCGCCCAGAGCACCCAGTAACCATGGCAATTCCTGCTTCCCGGGCAAGGACTCCCAGCGGGAAAGTTCCTGCATCCATGCCGGCTCTTCGGCCTTCTCTGCCACAATCCACTTGGCGACCAGCACATTTTCCAGCAAGGAGGCCGACAGTCTCTCGATAGTTCTGGCAGTGTCACGGATCGTCATGTAGTCGACGGCATGCACCTGAAGAAGTTCTATTGTCCTCACCAGACGCTGCCATGCAGCGGCAATCGTCCGAATTTGGGGAGCCACATCCCTGCCGGCGATTGTCAGAATCTCCGTCATGATTTCGTCCGCCTGCCGGGTATCATGGTGCATTCCGATGATCATCGCTTCCAAATCCCCATTCCCGGCCGCAAGCACATTGGCACCGGTTACCGTCTGCTGCATCTGGGCCCGCAAGCGGTATCCCAAGTCAATGGCGATCAGGGGCGCACCGATTTGTACCAGCCTTTCCCGCAAACGATCCATACTCGTCAACAGTGCCGGGGCTTGACGGTGGATCTGATCCACATGGGTTCGGATTGGATCCGCCAGTTCGAGATTCGCTTCCAAATGACTCAGTTTGGCCAGCATCGGTTGAAGCCTTGCCCAGACATCCTGCATCTCTCGTCGTTCGACCTGCAAGCGATCATCCCACCCATCGGGTATGCCGAAAACCATTGAGGGCCATCTATGGCCCACTTCCATGCCGAGTACCTGCAATTGTCCGATCGCCTTTTCATTCCCCCCCTGGGCTCGTTGGGACTGATAAGCCATTTCCCGGGTCCGAACCTCCAGAAATTGCAGGGTATCCTGGATCCTGGCGATCCGCTGTTGATGGCCAATTTCGATGGTTACTCCGTACAACAAGAGTGCCGCAGGGCAACACAGAATCAGGCTCCAGAAGAGAAGCGCGAACCAGTTTCGCCGGAGAAATGACGCATTCGTCCGCCTGACAGTCCCATGCTGCGAATCCTTCGGGATCTTTTTTCCCGGGGATCTCTCGGTTTGGCGGTGACGATCGGTGGGAGGCGGATCGGAATTGGTCGCATCGGAACCATCCGCTGACAGTTCCACGACCCCTTTTTCTGAAGGATACAGATGCTTCATGCCACTCGGATTTTCAATGCACTGGCGTACGGTTTGTGATCGAAACAAATTCTGGTAAGTGGCAGAACCGTTCCGGATCCAGCACCACCCATTTCTGCTCATTCTCGGCCAGTATTTCCTTAACCGATGGACGCAGTACCGAGGGGATCTCCGGTGCCTCGGTCACCTTGAGATCACCCGGAAAGGTTCGCAAATTAACCCATTTATCCAATAGCAGTGCACTTTTCAATTGTCGGTCCGGAAGCTTGAGGAGAACTCCCCGTAGGTGAGGTGCCACAGCACCCAATCCGAGAAAATCAGACAAGTCCACCACCGAATGGATTTCCCCTCGAAGATTGGTCACGCCCCGAACCCAATGAACCGCCCAAGGGATCGGCTGGATGTCTGCATCCGAGACGATTTCAATAGTTTCTGAATGGGGAAATACCAGATTCCAGCGCCCGACCCGGAGAGTGTATCCCTTCCAGCCGGAATCGACCCCGGTGCTACTGCAGATTGCTTGGGGTCCCAGTGAGCACTCGGCGAGTGCATACAAATGTTCGAGTGGGGTGCGGTTGGTATCGCTCAAGGCATCCACGATCATGCAAATAAAACCATATTGTAATCGCTCTTCATTGTAGACGGCAGGTCGATGACCTGCAAAATGGTCTGGTCAAGCCGCCTATGGCAAGAACCACCGGGTTCATGCCAGGGCTCGCGGCGACCACAAAGTCCTTGGCACAACCTGCTTCGAGCGCATCTTGGCCCTCTACGAGGCTCTCTTGCAACCGGACCGACCGGAATGAATGGCCGAACGCCTGCCCGGCAAAGGCCGGCACCGGCAACGACCGAACAGCAAAGCCAAACAGCGGCCTCCGGCCTAGCTCGACGCGAAAACCGAAATCCGGAAAGTCGACCGAAAACCGGAGGTGCCGCTCACTAACGATCGGAGCCAGTAGTTACAGGAGGCTTGGGACAAGGTCATGAATCTCGGAAGATTTGAGCTCCCAGCGGCCAGTTTCTACAGCGGATTTAATTGCGATGTTGTCATGTTGCCATGAAAGGTGATGGCGATCTGATTGAGAGCAGCAATACAGCAGTTATCCGATTTTCTGAGCGGCTTCCCTCGTCCCTAAGGCGTTACAATTCATTGTTGATTTGGGGCTGCTTGTTCGGAAACCCGCTCGAAAAAACGACCAATCTGCTTTTTCGCAAAATGCCTGATTAACCCAGACGGAAAGCGGTCCAACCAACCATATACGACAACCTCAGCACAATAATGGATGTGCGTATTCTGGTTATCTATAGATTCAAGTCTGACATCTGCTACCGCTTCAGCGCTGGCATTGAGATCGCCTTCGACCGAGACTTCCAGCCGATAATGGTCGGTCGCAGCACTATCGACAATCTTGAGTTGTGCAGAATAATGTCTTGTGACCGGACCAAGCATAATGTTGAAAAAGGCGAAATACTCGCCGTCTTCAGATTGATTGACCTCGTAGCAACTATTCAGACAGTCTTGCAGAATTATAGGATCAGTGATCGCTTGCCACAGTCGGCCCGCGGATAAAGTAACCTGATGGGCAGAACAAATCTCCATCCCTTTCGACTTCACCGATTTTTCACAATTGTCGGACAACTTGCTCTCATTCGAAAAAGACGATAACCCAACACAGAGAAAACATGCCCCTGTGGGGAAAATTCGCGTTCAAGCATAATGTACTTCCTAATTCCCCTTCTAACATAGCCAGCATTCAAGGCCTTGGTACTGGAGTACGAGTCTGAGTCCGGTTTATCATTTTCATTATCAATAAGTTGAGTCGCCCGACTTAAGATCAGATGGAAATCGAAGCCTATTGATTCATGTACGACGATTGTCATTTATGTTTTCTGTAAAGACACTTTTATATGTACTTTGAGTATACTTGACACATGAAACATTTCACTGCATTCATTCGACTGAATCACTGGGACAATAATAATCGCTTTGTCTTCAACACCGCTGACCTGGCCAAAATCTTTCATGAAGACAGCCCGCGGACCCTCAAAGCGGGTTTGAAGCGATTAGTCGGTCGCGAGATTCTATTGCGGCCTGTACGCGGTGTCTATCTTTACGCATTGAGCCGAAACAGTGACAGCAATATTCTGGAACAAATCGCCAGAGTATTGCGACGAGGCGAATATAACTATGTCAGCCTGGAATCGGCATTGAGCGAATATGGTGCAATCTCCCAGATTCCACTCGACCGCCTGACCGTGATGACCACAGGTCGTAGCGGTCAATACTCCACGACTTTCGGCATGATTGAGTTTACTCACACCAAACGACGTCCCGCAAAGATTCTGCAGGGAATTCACGACATTGGCCGACCGCTCAAAATCGCCACTCCGACAACTGCCTGGCGAGATTTGAAACGAGTGGGCAGAAATACTCATCTCGTGGACGAATCAGA
This sequence comes from Candidatus Poriferihabitaceae bacterium, assembly GCA_965221795.1. Classification (GTDB taxonomy): domain Bacteria; phylum Pseudomonadota; class Gammaproteobacteria; order Arenicellales; family Poriferihabitantaceae; genus VYFG01. The sequence goes on along the minus strand of OZ244914.1, from coordinate 2,819,964 downwards.
GTTGATTGCCGATGACTAGACGAGTTGAAAAGGCAGAGTTCGCGGAACTAGTCGGACTCGCCATGTCGAGTACCGAATTAGCCCGGATGCGGCCCGTGATCCAGAAGGAACTGTTGCATTACGACATTCTCTACAGCTTGGATTCAGAAGGGCTGCTGGATCAACTAACATTTCAAGGTGGCACTCTCTTGCGGCTATGTCATGGTGCCCCTCGATACAGCGAAGACCTCGACTTTGTCGGTGGTAGGAATTTCAATAGACAACAACTGGAGACGCTGAAACATTGCATCGAACATTACATCGGGCATCGCTATGGCCTGAATGTAAGCGTAAGCGAACCGTCAGGCTTGAAGTACGACCGAGAGAATAACGACTTGAAAATCGAAAAATGGCAAATTTCGGTAACGACTGATCCGGGGAAGCATCATATTCCCCGACAACGCATCAAGATTGAAATCGCAAATATAGATGCCTGTACAAGGGAAGCCAGGGCAGTGAGGTTACATTACGATTTTTTGCCCGAAGGCTATGGCGACACTCTGGTGCTTGCGGAAACGCTGGATGAAGTAGTGGCCGACAAGTTGGTGTCTCTGGTGAACACGACCGGCTACGTGCGTAATCGCGACATCTGGGACCTGCATTGGCTGAAACAGAAGGGTATTGAAACTCGAATCGAGTGGGTGCTGCAAAAGATTTACGATTACCGCATAGACGACTATCAGCAAAAACTGGATCAAATGCTGAAACGCTTGCCGGAGATCATTGAGGGAAAAGTCTTTCAGCGTGAACTGGAGCGTTTTATTCCAATGGATATAACGCAAAGAACACTGAACAAGCCAAAGTTCAAGCAATATCTGATTTGTGAAATAGCCGAAATGCTGGAGTCATTGCGGACTGATTGAAGGTGAATGAGATTGCTGTGGTTGTGCTTTATTATGGAGCTTTATAGCTTGTAATTTGATAATTCCTTTGTTAAGCAACCACTTATGAGGAAATCGGATAGGACAAAAGCGCTAGGGGTATTGTTTTCAGCCATTCGTCCTTCAAGTCCTCCTTGCGAAAAATATCCTCGAAACTCGTCCCTCAGCACTTGATCCAATCGGAGCGGTAAATGTCCTGTTCTTGTTGAACGGCGGATCAAGATAGATCAGGTCGATGCACTCGGAGTTGATGCCATGCAAGACTTCAATATTGTCGTCACAGAAAATAATCCAGCTCAAAATATTGCAGTCGGTCATGAGATCAGTACGCGCAGGGCAGCTTTCGAATTCCTGTCAAGCACTCGCAACAAGGCACGCGCCGCATCCCTGATGGCCTCGTCTTCATCTTCCCTCTGGTGAAGGGCGATCATGTCTTCGTCAGTGGCATCCACCACCACAAGGTCAATTCTCCCCTGGCGAAGGTCTCAGGGTCGTCCGGATCATGAGCGTTTAATGCAGCCGAACACAAATCAACCAGCTTGGTTGCCGGATAGCCATGCGCCAAACGTCTCAGGGGCAAGATATACCCGACTATCTGCCGGGGTTTGCAGGGTATAATTCAGGTTCCTTGCCATGGAGATCCAAACACAGCCGAAGTGAGCAACCAAACACCATCGCTGCCCTCCCTGTACCAACAGCAATACCAAGCCCGGTTTGGCAGTATCATGATAGCTTCATGCCTGATCCACAGCGTGCTCATTTTCGGTATCTCCTTTATCCTGCCAACCCGGGCAGAGCACAGCCTGTCTCCCCCTCCGATGAAGATCATGCTGGTTTCCACGCATTCCGCAGCAGAGCCAGAGCATGTGCGTGCATTGGCACAGCATCATAGTATCGGTCCGGACGAGGAGTCCGAGCGGTTCCAGTTGGCCATGAGTGCGCCGAACATGGCCCCGAAACCAACCCGTGAGAACCATATGTTCTATGCAGACAGCGTTTCTTCCCGGTCCCTCATCGAACCGCAAAGAAAGCCCGATCGTCCCGGTCCGGTTCACCAAATGGACCGGAGCGCCCTGATTCACCACCTCCAGAGCACGCTGCATCATGCGCAGTCAAGACCCCGGGAACGCATTGCTCATACCAACACCCGAGCATCGGATCTCGCTCCCTATCTGGAAAAATGGCGCCTGTTTGTCGAACGAGTCGGCAACCAGCATTATCCGAGGGTGGCCAAAGCAAGGAACCTGGAGGGAAGCCTGGTTCTTGATGCGGCCATTCGGGCGGATGGTTCAGTCGACAGCGTCACAGTCCTGCGATCTTCCGGCCACGTAATTCTGGACGACAGTGCGGAACATATTGTTCGGATCGCAGCCCCTTTTGATCCATTTCCAGATCGTCTGCGACGGGAATATGATATTCTGCATATCGTTCGAACCTGGAAATTCAGCCAGAGCTCACTGATCGATGTGACCCGTTGACCAATCCGCATTCCTGATTCTCGCAAGCCCCATGACTTCTGGCTATCTCACCAACCACTTTCTGGTTTCCATGCCCCAGTTGCTGGATGAAAACTTTGCCCGCACTGTATCCCTGATTTGCCATCATGATGCAGGAGGGGCAATCGGAATTGTCATCAATCGGCTCAGCTCCCATACTCTTGGCGAAATCTACCACCAACTGGAACTGGAAGTAGCGGATCCACACAGTGCCGCCCAACCGGTCTTTGATGGCGGTCCGGTACACCGCGAATTCGGCTTGATTATCCATTCCAGAGATCAGGACAAATCCTGGGAATCAACCCTCGCCATCAGCGATACCCTTGCCCTGACATCATCCCGTGACATCCTGCTGGATATGGCACGGGGCGAAGGTCCCAATGAATCGCTGATGAGCCTCGGCTATGCTGGCTGGGGCCCCGGACAGCTGGAATCGGAAATCCAGCAAAATTCATGGTTCAGCACCCCGGTGGAAGAACAACTCCTGTTTGACACCCAGGTAGACAATAAATGGTATCTCGCTGCGGGACTCATCGGCATGGACCCGAACAAACTGACCGGCCAGGTAGGTCACGCGTGAACGGCCGGGTACTCGGCTTCGACTTCGGCCTGAAACGAATCGGCACTGCCAGCGGGAGCCGGTCTACTGGTACGACGGAACCACTCACGACCATTATATCGACCCGGAGCGGGCCGAACTGGACCAAACTGGAAAAGCTGATCCGGGAATGGAGGGCCGATGAACTGGTGGTCGGGCTGCCCTTGCACATGGACGGCAGTGACAGCGATATCAGCGATGCGGCCAGACAGTTTGGGGACGAGCTGGCGGCCCGTACCGGGCTGCCCGTCGCCCTGATGGACGAGCGGTTGAGCACCCGAGAGGCTGAACAGGTGCTGGAGCTCGGCTCCATACCGGGCCGGTCCCAACACCGACGACGCTTGCGGCATCGAGACAACCTCGCGGCAGAATTGATTCTCAAAGCCTACATCAGGGAAAATTCGATCCCGATATGCCACCCATAACTCTGGAATCGATACTTGCCCGCATGGATGAGGATCTCCGTGACCTGGCCATGCAGGACCCCCTGATGATCGGGATCCATACCGGTGGCGCATGGATCGCGGAACACCTGCATCAATCTCTGGCAATCCCGTCCCCACTCGGTACCCTGGATATTTCCTTTTACCGGGACGATTTCAGTCGAGTGGGACTGAACCCGAAAGTCCGTTCCTCGTCGTTACCAGTGAGCGTGGAAGATCGAGAGGTAATCCTGGTGGACGATGTCCTGCATACTGGCCGCACCATCCGGGCCGCACTCAATGAGATTTTCTCCTGGGGACGCCCTGCCCGAGTACTCCTTGCCGTGGCCCTGGACCGATCGGGGCGCGAACTGCCCATACAGGCCGAAGTCGTCGGCCAATCCATCCAACTGGGTCCTGGGCAACAGGCAAAACTCTCAAAGAGTGAAAGCGGTGCGCTGGTTTTCGAAATCGTAACCAAGGCCCCATGAACGATCCTGCATCAATTCCAACGGACAGTGCCGTACAGTTTGATGCACGGGGCAAATTGCGCCATTTCCTCACCCTTCATGGCATGCCCCGAAGTACTTTGCTTGGTATTCTCGACACGGCAGAATCGTTCATCAGTTTTGGCCAGCGGGAAATTCGCAAGGTACCTCTGCTGCGTGGCAAGACTCTGGTCAACCTGTTTTTCGAGCCCAGCACCCGAACCCGGACTACATTTGAAATTGCCGCCAAACGATTGTCTGCAGACGTCATCAACATGAGTGCCACCCGAATGTCCACCTCCAAGGGAGAGACCATTCTCGATACCGTGCGGACTCTGGAGGCGATGCATACCGACATGTTTGTGGTCCGGGATTCTGCCAGCGGTGCGGCACACCTGATTGCACAGCATCTGCCGCCGCATGTTCGAGTCATCAATGCCGGCGACGGTCGGCACGCCCACCCAACTCAAGCCATGCTGGATATGTTCACCATCCGACGGGGGAAGAAAGAATTTGCCGGCCTGAAAGTAGCCATTGTCGGCGACATCCTGCACTCCCGGGTGGCCCGGTCACAGATTCATGCCCTCAAGATCCTTGGTGTGGATGAAGTCCGGGTCATCGGTCCACGAACGCTCATTCCTACCGAAGTGGAAGCCATGGGCGTGACGGTGTTTTCGGATCTTCGAGTCGGAATCCGAGATACCGATGTGGTCATGATGCTGCGCTTGCAACGTGAGCGGATGGAAGGACAACTGGTGCCCAGTGAACAGGAATACTTCAGTCGGTATGGTCTGACCGAGGAGAAATTGCAGCACGCCAAACCTGACGCCATGGTCATGCATCCGGGACCGATCAACCGGGGGCTGGAGATTTCCTCGACCGTCGCTGACGGGCACCAATCGGCCATCCTTTCGCAGGTCACCAACGGCATCGCCGTCCGCATGTCCATCATGGCTACCCTGATGGGCGGTACCGAACGGGCAGACGCCCAATGAGCGGTTTCAAGCTCCTCATCCAGGGCGGCCTCGTCGTAGATCCGGCGAATGATCTCGAAGAAATTCGGGATATCGGAATTGAAGGAGATCGGATACGGTTCGTTGGACACTCTGCGCAGGAATTTGTCGCGGACCGGATCATTGATGCGACGGGGCAGATGGTATTACCGGGACTGGTAGACCTTTGCGCACGCCTGCGTGAACCCGGTGAAGAACACAAAGCTACAATTGCCAGTGAGACGGCTGCCGCTGCCGCGGGTGGGATCACCCGTCTGGTATGCCCTCCAGATACCTGGCCGGTCGTAGATACTCCAGCCATGGTCAATATGATCCGTGGCCGGGCGGAATCCAGCGGGTTTTGCTCTGTGCACCCTCTTGGCGGACTCACAGTCGGGCTCTCGGGAGAACGACTCACCGACATGGCCATGCTGTCCGATACCGGTTGCGTGGGAGTCAGTAACGGCATGGTCGCAGTCGAAAACACGCTGGTCATGCGTCGGGCCATGCAATACGCCTCTACTTATGACATTCCGGTTTTCCTGACCCCCCAGGATCCGTGGCTGATGGGAAATGGTGTCGTACATGAGGGCGAGGTCAGCACCCGTCTTGGACTTCCGGCAATACCCGAAGCGGCCGAAACCGTGGGCGTGGCTCGGGATCTCGCCCTGATCGAAACCAGTGGTGCCCGATCACATATCAGCCTGCTGTCAAGTGGCCGCTCGGTCTCCATGATCCAGGAGGCGCGGGATCATGATCTGCCGGTGAGTACCAGTGTCGCGATCCATCAATTGCTGTTATCCGAAAGCCATATCGGTGCCTTCGATACCCAATACAAAGTGATCCCGCCCCTTCGCACCGAACAGGACCGGATACACCTGCTGGAGGGACTACGGAATGGCACGATTGACGTGATTTGCTCTGACCACCAGCCTCATGGGGAAGACGCCAAACTGGCCCCTTTTGGCGAAGCAGCCACGGGGATTGCTGGCCTCGAAAGTCTGCTGCCGCTCACTCTCTCGCTCGTACAGTCCGGTGCCATCACCATGGGCCAGGCTATCGCAGCGTTAACCATCAACCCCGCCCGAGTGATCGGCATTGATGCTGGACATCTCACTCCCGGTGGCAAGGCAGACTTGTGCCTTGTGGACCCCAATCACCGTTGGCAGTTTTTGCCGGAACATACCCTGAGTCACGGCCGGAACTCCCCTTTCTTCGGCCAGGAATTCGTCGGGCGGGTGGTCATGACATTCGCCTCGGGAAAGCAAACCTTTGATCATGCACATTACTGAGTGTGCGACAGAGGCCGCTGGCATCACGACCCTCTGGACATGCCCTGCTATCATCGCCCACTGGTCAGAAGAAGGAAATATCGGTGTGCGAAACGCAACCAACCGCCGTGCCATGATGTGTTCTTCCGGGCCCATGGATTTTCTGCTCTCTTCCGATTCTGCTGCTTGGCAAAAAAGTTCCCTGACTAAAATTACCATTTCTTAATTCACCATTCACATTACAGCAAGACAGACTTTGCTACTTTGCCGACTTTGCAATCTGACTCAAGAGGTACTGCATTGACTATGAAGACTTTTTTCCTGATTCCGCAAAGACACACTCTCGTTGCGGGCATCCTTTCACTCAGTTTGTTTGGCTTCACTGGTTTGGCAGCTTCCGCAGCCGACAATGACCATGCAGCCGTCGGCTTGCCTGAAGTGGATATTCTGGAAGGCTTTTCAACCCTGGTAGAAGCGGTAAAGCCGGCGGTCGTCAACATCTCGGTGACTGGTACCGTCACCACCTCGCGTCGTGGGCCGAATTTCCGTGGCCAGCCTCCCGAACTGGAAGAGTTTTTCCGGCGTTTTTTCGGTGATCAGTTCGACACGCCAAATCGGAACGCTCCGTACGAACGCAAGACCACGGCTGTCGGTTCCGGTTTTATTGTCGACCCGAGTGGACTGGTCGTGACCAACAATCATGTGATTGAAGATGCCGACGAGATTGAAGTAGTGTTTGATAACGGCACTCGGGTTCCCGCCAAACTCAAGGGCACGGACAGTAAAACTGACCTGGCCCTGCTGGAGATTGATGGTGACCAGCCCTACCCCTATGTGATCTTCGGGGACTCGGAGAAAACCCGGGTCGGAGACTGGGTTGTCGCTATCGGAAATCCTTTCGGGCTCGGCGGCACCACCACCAAAGGGATTATTTCAGCTCGGGGGCGGGATATCCGTTCCGGGCTGGTAGATGATTTCATCCAGATTGATGCCCCGATCAACCGCGGCAACTCGGGAGGACCGCTGTTCAATATGAAAGGCGAAGTGATCGGCATCAACAGCGTGATTTATTCACCTAATGGTGGCAGTGTCGGCATCGGCTTCGCCATTCCTTCGAGCATCGCCAGTGTGGTGATCAACCAACTGAAGAGTACCGGCTCGGTCCAGCGCGGCTACCTTGGTATCCAGATTCAGACGGTCGATGAAGAGATTGCCAGCAGCCTGGGGCTTGACGAGGCCCGGGGGGCCCTGGTCACACAAATTGTCGAAGGCAGTCCGGCCGACATGGCCGATATCGAAGTGGGCGATATCATTCTGAGTTTCGATGGCAAGGACATTCTGCAGATGCGAGAGTTGCCCAAAACCGTCGCACTGACCGACATCGGAAAACAGGTCGAGGTAGTCATCTGGAGAAACCAGCAACAGAAGACGGTCCGGATGGCTGTGGGCGGAGACAGCCATGCAGAAAACACCGCAACCTCATCCGAGGCGCAGGACAGTTCTGAGACGAATACCCTGGGTCTGAGTCTCGGCCTACTGAACCCAGACACCAGAGAACAGTATGACATTCAGCAGGATCGCATGGGCGTGGTCGTGACCGAAGTAGAACCCGGCAGTCCGGCCGCCGCTCGTGGAATGCGCGCGGGCCAATTGATTACCAAGGTGGGCAACGAGCCGGTCACCTCCCCGGATGAGGTCAACGCCGGCATCCGCAAAGCCATCGAAGAAGGCAAGTCATCCGTCCTGCTGCTGGTACAACAGGATGGCGGAGCGATCTTCGTGGCTCTTCCTCTGGACGGGTCGTAACTTTTTTTGGCCCGATATCGGCACCGGAACGCCGCGAGATTTCGCGGTGTTCCGGGCTTGCAGCCTGTGCACTGGATTCACCACCCCAGCAGATCTGATTTTTCTCCACAACCTGATCCATGTCCTCCCCCCTGCAGCACTCACATCCCGTTTGGCAATCCATTCGACATGAAGCCGAGGCATTGATTGTCGCGGAGCCGATGCTGGCCGATTATGTTCGATCCATGATATTGGACCATTCAAATTTCGAACAGGCCATGGGACAGATGCTTGCCCAACGGCTCGCTTCTCTCGTCCTGCCGGGTGAGCATATTCAACCACTCGCTCTCCGAGCAGTGAAAGAAGAACCGGCCATTCGTGATGCCGCACAGCAGGACCTGATGGCTATCCGGGATCGTGACCCAGCCTGCCGTCGATACTCCGAGCCATTCCTCTACTATAAGGGATACCAAGGGTTACAGGCTTACCGAGTCGCGCATTGGCTCTGGCAGCAGGGACGTCGGGAGCTGGCGATCTACCTGCAGAGTCGTATCAGCGATATCTTCTCAATGGATATCCATCCTGCCGCCCGTATCGGCTCTGGCATCCTGATAGACCATGCCCATTCCATTGTCATTGGCGAAACGGCTGTAGTGGGGGACAATGTGTCCATGCTTCATGAGGTGACATTGGGAGGTACCGGAAAAGATGGCGGCGACCGCCATCCGAAAATTGCCAGTGGGGTACTGATCGGTGCCGGTGCCAAGATCCTCGGTAATGTCACGGTCGGCCAAGGAGCCAAAATTGGGGCAGGAAGTGTGGTGTTGGACGATGTCAGCCCACATAGCACGGTCGCCGGCGTCCCAGCCAGGCCGGTCGGCAGTTGTCCGACCGCCCAACCCGCTTTGGAGATGGACCATACCCTGACCCATGACCAGCAAGATGTCAGCCCATCGAATGCCCATGAATGATCTCAGGCAAGTCCTTGCTTCCCTATCAGTTTGGGATCAGGAGCCGGTTGAGCATCAATACGTACCAAGACCATAAGGGCCATCCGGAACCAGTGAGAATTCAGGGAGGGATCCGGATGAAACCTGATCGAGAAAGCTGGTTCAATGAACTGCGGCAAACATGATGCTCTCATCAGTGACATCATCCGGGGAAAATTCTTCTACTATCCTCCCCTGTCGGCATACCAGAATACGATCGGAAAGCTTTCGCACCTCAGGCAGGTAAGACGAAATCACAATCACAGCCAGCCCGGTATCCGCAAGATTGCCGATCAACTCATGAATTTCCGTGATTGCCGCCACATCCACGCCCCGGGTGGGCTCATCGAAAATCACTAATTCAGGTTTTTGGATCAATGTCTTGCCAATCACGGTCTTTTGCTGGTTGCCGCCCGACAATTCCACCACACTGGCGTTATCGTTGATCGCCTTGATCGACATCTGCGGGATCCAGGAGCGCGACAGATCCCGCAATTCACGCATGCTGACAGTGGCTCCCGTATGCTTTTTCGACGACAGAAGTCCTGCATAGAAATTTTCCCCAACCGACATGGTGTCGAAAAACCCTTCGGTCTTGCGGTCTTCCGTCACATAGACGATGCCCCTGGCCACCGCCTTGCTCGGCACTCGAAAACGAACCGGCTCCCCACGAAACATGATTTGCCCCCCACGCGCAAAGTCACGCTTGTAGATACCCGACAGAATCTTGGCCGTTTCAGTTCTTCCCGAGCCTACCAAGCCGAAAATCGTGGTCACCTGCCCCGAAAACACCGAAAACGAGTTGTTCTTGACCAGATTGCCCATCGATAAACCCTGCACACTCAATATGCGGTTGCCAGCAGGACGAATCTCCTTCGACGACCTGCGATGACCGGTCTGATAGGAAAGGCTGCGTCCGACCATCGCCTGGACCACCTGATGGCGGTCGAGACTACCGGCCGGTTCGGTCAAGATCTTTTGCCCATCACGCAGAACGGTAATCCGGTCACTGATCTGAAGAGATTCCTCCAGGGCATGGGAAATAAAAATGACTGAAACACCTTGATTACGCAAGCGCTGAATCAACGAGAACAGGTGCTGTTTTTCTTCTGGAGTCAGGGAGGCCGTTGGTTCGTCAAAGATCAGAACCTTGGCATTCAACCGGACAGCCCTGGCGATTTCCAACATCTGGCGCTGCGCGGCTCCCAATGACATTACCAAGGCGGTAGGACTGACGGTGAAATTCAGGGACTGCAGGAACTGTTGTGCCAGAATATTGATTCGCCGAAGACGGTTGAGGAATTTCTCATTGCCCAGAAAAAGATTCTGGGCGACTGTCATGGAAGGTACCAGACTGGTTTCCTGGAATACCATGGCAATCCCCATGGCCAATGCTTCGGACGGTCCCTGAAACTGAACCTTGCGGCCATGGAAGTACATCCCCCCACTGGAAGGTTCAATGACACCCGCCATTAACTTGGTCAACGTCGACTTGCCGGCACCATTTTCCCCCAGTATCGAATGCAGCTCCCCCTCTACAAGATCAAAGTCGATGTTCTGTACCGCCTTGGCACCACGATACTCCTTGCAGATGTTTTCCATCCTCAGCACAACCGTCATGGCTGCTTCCCGTTTGGTACAGACAAATCCACAATGCAATTACCCCCTTTCGAGGTCACCAGGACCTGGCCCTGCACCTGACAACCACTCGTGATCCCATGTCGGTCGCCGTTGGCCCGGCTATGATAGCTGTCAACTGGAGTGTGATGACTGTCCAGCCGAATCGCCAGGCCATAGGACAGCGATGGTGCCCATGGTTTGTGGATATTCATGGTTTTGACTCCACCTTGCTGCAATGGGCCCAAGAAATTCTGCGCACTCCTCAACGCCGGTGCGATCCAGTATTCCGGAGCAATCGTTTCGAGCATTTGTTGCCTGAACTCGGGTTCCCTCAACACAAATTCCACGAGACGATTTCTCGGTGCATAGAGGCAAAGCATCCATTCTTCATTGGTCAGACGGGCCAAGCGGGCCGGATAGCCCGGAAGATCTCCCAGAATCGGTTCCGGCCCATGATCGCCCCGCAAGGACAGTTTGAGAATGCGATGTTGCCAGCATTCGGACACCAGAATCTCGTTGCTTCCTGGCAGTGACACCACCCCATAGGGATAGCCCAGTCCATCCGCCAGCAGCGTCCGCTTTCGGGTAACCAAGTCCAGAAGCCAAACCGAACCACTGCGCCCGAGTTGCATCAGGTCACGCGTCATTTCCGAGGGTTTCATTACATCCAATGAACCCTGGCAGACCAACAATCTATGGTCGGGGGTGAAATCCAGAGCCGTCAGGCATGAGAAAGTCTCTTCTTTCTCTGACCAATGGATATCCGTTGGCGTCACTTCCCCTACGAAAAGTCTGCCGTTCTCGAATCCGATGGCGAGAGCCCCATCGGGCGCACTCGTCATACAAGTGATCTCCGCATCGAATTCCTGTATCAGCCGGGGCCGCGACGGACCTTCAGCCGGATTACACTTCAACAAGCGGTTTTGCGAGGAGAACCACAACTCCCGATCTATGCCAATCGCGTTGTCGGGTTGTTCGACCTGCGTGAGGACCGTTGGCGACTCCTCCAAACGATGGTTGGGGCGCAGGACACCGTCGAGCGGTGGGATCACAATCGCCTTGGTCCGAAGGCGCTCAAGACACCGGTCAAACCATTCGTCGATGATCAAGTTCCCTTCCCCCAATAAGATGTGATGCCGGTCCATTGCGGGTCCGCATTTGCCAGTTTGTACTTGCCGATTCGATTGTTCAGGATTCCGCCGATGTACAGGTACCCCTTGTGTTCGCGCATGGAGGTCACCATAGGGTGATGTTTCCCGCCCAAATCACCCAACGCCTCAATGATGTGACCATCCTCATCAAACTTGACGACGCCGCCAGTATTGATGTTGGGAAACAGCCAGTCGTCCTGTGGCAGCCGGCGTGTCATTCGTCGCCTGGTCCCCGGGCGTTTCAGCATGAGATCAAACGTCGGGGTTCGCATGCCAAGCCAAGCCATCCAATAGCAACCATCGGATGCACGGTTGATATTGTCAGGATAGCCCGGCATATCGCGAATGACACATTTCAGTTGGCCCGCCCGGGGGCCACGATACCAATACCGATTGACACGACACTCCCAGGACTCGGCAAAAAAGAAAGACTCCCCATCATGTGCCATACAGACGCCATTCGGGTAACTGAGTTTTCGTAGCAGGGTTCGGGTTTTACCGGTTTGCGGGTCATAGACCAGAACCCTGCCGGTCGGTCGATTTTCCACACTGTCTACAGCCCACTCATGAGCGTCATAGCGGGTGGTGGAATCCGTAAAGTAGATCTTGCCATCGGTGCCGATATCCAGGTCATTCGGATCCCGTAAACGGGCATCGTCGATAATGGAAAGATAAGACCGATTGGTTTCCGCGCTCAACCTTTCCACTATCCGGTCCGGTGTGACCGAGTACAGCCCCATGGCACCGACACAGATCTTGAGAGAGCGGTCCTTGTCAAACGCCATTCCCAATGGAAAGCCGCCAATATGGACAAAGACTTCCCATTGCCGATAGTCCGGCGCAAAAAACCGCACAATATCTCCATGCCGCGAACCACAGTAGAGATGATCCTCTTCATCCAGAATCACATCTTCCGGGCCCTCCACCTCACCAGCTCCGATCAATTCGGACTCCGACAATCGAGAGTTCAGGGCATAGTCTGTACCATCGTCCGGCAGTGCAGATACCGGCGCACTCATGGATGAATAGACCGGGGCGACATAGACCTTATCCAGCACTTTGTGTCGATTCCGTAGCCAACGGATATCAAGAATAACCGCGAACGTAAGCATGATGCCCAGCACCATCTGATTGGTGCCACTGTGATATCCCATGCGAATCAGACTGTTGTTGATAGTGAGCACAATCAATCCGCCCAGTACTCCCTTGGCAATGGAGCCACGTCCGCCTCCCAGACTGATCCCGCCCACGACGCAAGCGGTCAGAACCAGAATTTCCAGCCCGATTCCCGTTCCAGGTCCGGTGCCATTCAGTCGAGCCCCGAACAGAAATCCTGCAATTCCGCAGCAGGCTCCAGAGATTACATAGGTCGAGAAAACCACTCGTTTGACATCAATGCCAGTATTGAAAGCGGAACGACGCGAACCGCCAATGGCACTGATGTGCCAGCCACGGCGTGAGCGGCTGACAAAAATGTGCGCAATCACCAGAACCACGATGGCAAAAATAAAGCTGACCGGCAACATGCCGACAGACCCGTCCCCGATAAAATCCCAGAGCGGGGAGTCAACGTATGAAAGCTGGATTGGGGTCCCAAGGTAATCCAGCGCGATATCATAGATTGCGCGACCGATCACGAAGGTGATCAGAGTGGTCAGGAAAGCACGAAGCTTGAAAAAACCGATCAGCAATCCGTTAAATGCGCCGAAGGCCACCCCAACCAGAACCGATACCAACAAGGCAATCGGAATCGGCCATGCCAGCAGGTTAACGACTGCAACTGCAGTCAATGAACACAGGGCATAAATCGAGCCGACGCTCAGATCAATTCCGCCAGCGATCATCACGATCGAGACGCCACAGACAATAATCAGAAACTCCCCCATTTGCCGTCCAGCATCACTGAGGCTCTGGGGTGAGAGAAACCCTGGGATCAGGTTCGACAGCACCAATACCGTAATTCCCAGAAAGAGAATCGGAACAATATTATCTGCCCATCGTTTGGTCAGGATTTCTCCCAGGACATGATCTGGAATATAGTTGTAGCGAGCCTTGCTCAGGTTGAGTTTGGAAAGCATGGGTTCCGGGTATCTCTTTTCTCAGCAAGAGGGTCGAAACGGTATCCAATCAGAACTACCCGTTGCCCGCTGGGCAACGATCATCCGAGAAGTAATAGAAGGACCCGCATTGCCAGATCGTTGGCGGCCTGACATCCAGTATGGCCCTAGAATCCCGAGAGTGTGCATTGCCAATTCAAGCGTACCTACGCTGTCAGTTAGAATTACCTGTCGGCGCTTCTGCTGCCCCCTTACCTTCCCCGTCCGCCATCTCACTGCACAGGCTACTGATGCCACTGTTTGGGGCGCGTGGAACCAAAGACGCCCATATGAAAGCAGATGTCAATCGCATTGAAAACTCCTGCAAGCCATCAACTGCAACCCTGACCGGGATTGGGTGCGGTTCCACAGCCCAGCCAGTCGGCACCTGATTTTCTGATGAAGAATCAGGTGCCGACAGAATCGGATTATCGTGTATCGGCCGCGTTTTTCTCCAGGCTCCAGCAAAAGCCTGGGTAGATATCATCCTTGGTCGTGACGACTTCATGTGTATAGAGGAAAGTCTGTAACGTCCCTGCCGGCAGATTACTTTGCAAAAGAAGCTTGATGGTCGCATTGACCGCTTGCGACTGTTTCGGAACTTCCGTGGATACAATCGCATCAATGGCACCCTCGTTGAGCATTTTACAAGCCACTTCTTCGCCACCACCTGTTGTAATCAGGGCGATCTCGCCTGTTTTTCCGGCAGCCCGTATGGCGGCTGCGGTGCCGGTGGCCGTGCCATCCCAGAAATCAATGATTGCACACAGGTCGGGATGCTGTTGCAACATGGTGGTAGTAACCGCCTGAGCCTTGGTCGCATCCCAGCCTGAATAGGGCTTGGACACCACTGATACATGATCGTTGGCGTCAATGATATTCATGATGCCATTATATTGGTCAATGCTGGATGCGTTGACTTGTTCGCCCTGAATCAATCCAATCTTGCCGGACGTTCCTTCCCCACAATACCGCAGGGCGGCCGTCGCTTCCAGTTCCCCCAGGGTTTCCCAATTACTGCCGATGAAGGCATCGGTATTGAAGGCACTTCGATTATCGATCTGGATGACATAAATACCGGCTTTCTGGGCTCTTTTGAACAGTTTCACATAAGAGCGAAGGTCTGGATTGTGCACGATAATGACATCGGGCTTACTCGCGATCACATCTGTCAGTGCCTGGGCTCCCGCCTCGACACTCCAGTTGGGATCACGGGTCTCAAAGATCCCGCCCCAATAACGGACCTCTCTGCCAATGTAGTGGGCCCAGCCCTGCGCGAGATCAAAGCCCATCGCCATGGGCATCAGAACGACACGCTTTCCTTCCAGGGCCTGTCGGGCCAGTTCCGGTCCCGGGTCTTCTTGTGCCATGGCAGTTACACTGCTCGCGAGTAGGGACACCGCCAACATCATTTTGAGTGCATATTTTGGAATCAGTCTCATGATTTTCTCCTGTATTGGATTTGGGTGTTCGAATCAATAAGGCAATGGGGGAGAGGGATCAGATATCTCCCTGTTTTTCGGTTTGTTCGTTTCGTTGGTTGAAAATGGTGTCGGCAATAACTACCACCAGCAGGATTAAGGCCTTGATGAGATTCTGGTGGGTATCTTCCAGGTCCATGATTGTCATCCCGTTGACCAGAATGCCAATCAGAAGTGCCCCGAATACGACATTGGATACACCACCCTTGCCGCCACTCAAGCCAATTCCGCCGAGCACGACGATCAAGATTACATCATAGAGCAGCGTCGAATTGACAATTCTCGTATTCATGCTCAGCAATGTACCGGCCACCATGGCACCCGCAATCGCCGCGAACAGGGACGAAAGCATATACTGCAACACCAGCATCGGTCGTACCGGGATCCCCATGTTTCGGGCGGCGGCAAAATTATCCCCCATAAAATACGTATATCGGCCGTATTTTGTGTGTCGCAGGAACAGCGAGGCCACTATGCAGACTGCGGCAAGCACATAGACCTCAATGGGAACCCCAAGGGGTTTGACCGTTCCGAGGTCGAGGATCGGAATGTACTCATCCGGAATATAGGCGACATCCTGCCCCATCAACTGGGATCGTCCGTACCCGTATACAAAAAGCCCCATGGCGAGCGTTGCAAAGATCGGCGGGATTTCGCCGTAGGCAATCAATACCCCGTTAGCGACTCCGATCAGCAGGACAAATCCCAAGGCCATCAAAACGCCGTAAAACAGAGGCGTGCCCGCATTCAGCAGTTCCAGAAAAAACGCCGCAGAGATTGCTAACGTCGAAACTACCGACAAATCAATGCCCCGGCCAATGATGACGATCCCCATGCCAACTCCCAGAATGCCCAGAATGGAAATATTGCGCAACAGGCCAATCAGATTGGAGGTGGAAAAGAAGCCGGAAAGGGACAACGAAAACACCAGGAATAACAACGCGGAGACAGTCACTACCACTTTTTCCTGTGTAAACCCAGTCCGGAAAACCATTGTCATACGAGAACCCTGATTGAAAGGCATGGAAGTGCATTATATACATATCGGGTTGGATGGGATCGGTCTATTTTCCCAAGGCGAATATTTGATTGAGCCATCTACCTGAATCCATAAGAATCGCAGAAAAAGCTGGACTTTGAAAACCGGATGGGCTCTCATGCCCGGCATGGAAATCGATTCGAACCTGCGGCCGTGAGCCGGTCGGAGCTGACCATTGCGCCGGTCGAGCGGGAGGCGGAATTTCGGGAGCGGATGCGCCGGCACCACGATCTGGGTGCCCCCTGCAAGATTGGCGAGAGCGCGTACTACGCCGCGGTTCTCGAGGGGCGCTGGGTCGCGCTGAGTTCGTGCAACGCCCCGGCCCGGAGTAACCCGGCCCCGGACGCCCCGCGCACATCCAAACCGAGGCCGGCGGTCGCTCCCGGCGGCCCCCGCCGTACCCGAACCCCCGGCAGCCCTTCGGAAAGCCCTTCCGCCCGAAAATCCCCTCCGCCGGAAAGAAAAGACACTCCGGAATCCGGCTGGATATCATGCCGCCTCAGCATATGGGCATCTCGCCCGGCCCGTACTTCTCGAAAAAAAAATTTGCCCTGATTTGCTTGCAATGAATGCAAAAAAAGCTTATGATATCATAAAGGACACAGCGTTGGAGGATATCATGGCGAATATGACGGTCCGGAATCTGCCGGATGATGTGCATCGCCGGATCAAGGCGATTGCGGGTCAACGGGGCATCAGCACGGAGGCCACGGTCCGGGAACTACTGGATGAGGCCACCCGGCCTGCGGAACGACTCGGCGACGTTGTCGCGGCTTTTGCACGGGACCTGGACGTTGCGTTTCCGGTTCCGGACCGCAGCCCGGAACCGGTCGACGCCGCGGACTATTCATGATCGTACTGGATACGAATGTCCTCTCAGAGCCGATGCGGCCGGCTCCGGCAGAGACGGTGATCGCATGGCTGAACCGGCAACAGGGTCCGACATTATTTACCACCGCCGTCAATATCATGGAGTTGCATGCCGGTCTTGAGACGTTGCCGGATGGCAAACGCAAAACGAAGCTCTGGGCCGCTTTGGATTTTACGCTGTCGACGTTGATCAGCACGCGCATCCTTCCGCTTGATCCTCCCGCGGCCCGGGAAGCGGCCCGGATCGCGGCGGCGGCTGAGAGAGCCGGAAGGAAAACCAGTATGGCAGATGGTCTGATCGCCGCCATCGCCAAAACCCGAGGCTATGCGGTTGCAACGCGGGACGTTGATCCGTTCCGGGATGCAGAGGTGACCGTCATCAATCCGTGGGACGTCTAGACCGCCTCGCAACAACATATCCTCCGCGTCATCGGGTCGATGCCCACACAGCGACCTGTGCCCAATGAGATCATCGGTGACGAAGCACTCCGCCCTTCAAGACCAAGAATGATGGTCGATTGGATCCCGTTCGAGACACCGCAGGATCAATATACGATGGGGATGGCGTTTGAAATGCGAATCCGGAAAGGACGGTGGATAACCGCCAACGTGTCAAGCCAGACCAATTTTCATAGCGCCTAGGTATCTGCTTGCCCCCTATTTGGGGCGAGCGGTCCGGTCCGGTGCTGAGGTAGTATTTTATTCTGGCCGGTCGAGCAGTTCCAGCGCCCGGCCCTGCAGGGCGAGGCGGATGGCGCGGAGCGGCCAGCCCCGGTCCCGAAAGAACCGGCGTTTGTCGCCGAGATGCGGGCCGAGGTCCGCCAGTCGGGCACGGTGCAACTGGCGAAGACGCACCCGAAGTTCGAGGAACGCCGGGCCTTCCTGCGCGATCACGGCTTCACCTGGAGCCGGTCGCAAGCGGCCTGGGTCCGCAAGTCGCCCCCCGAGGCGGGGACGACGCCGGAACCGGAGGCGCCGTTCTAGCGCGAAGTACGACGGGGGAAGTCGACGGCCTTTCGAGGCCGTCGCTTCCCGCGATTTGCCAATCCATGGGCCAGTGGCCCATTCCCCCGCACGGGACGATTTCGTTCCCGGTGGGGCACGGTCGACTCCCGTGCTTTTCTTTTGTTACCTTGAGGAGTAGACTATGTCCACCCATTCGGAAAACGTCGACATTCAGGCGTATGAAATCATGGAGAAACACGGATTCGAAACTGGCGACATCGCCAAGCTTGCCAAGTATCTCGACCGGCACCAGAAGAGGACGATGCAGCCTTTTCTGGACCGGATTGATGCCAAGTTCGAGCAAGTTGAGGAGCGCTTCAATGCGCGATTCGAGCAAGTTGAGGAGCGCTTCAATGCGCGATTCGATCAGGTCGACGCCCGGTTCAATCAGGTCGACGCCCGGTTCAATCAGGTTGAGGAACGCTTCGACTCCAAGCTGGCGTTGCTGCAATTGAAGATGGTGTCCAGGAAACAAGCCTGGTGGATGCTCGGTGTCCTGCTGGCGACGGTGGTGCTGGTACCGGAAGCTTTCGAACAAATGCTTCAGGTCTGGCACTCCATCCTGCTGCCGGGCCGCCCCTGATCCCGCGGCTGCCGTGCGGAACCCTTGCAGACCCCGACTCCGGTCGGGGCGTTACGAGCAGAAGTCCCCGGGGTCTTGCGGGGAGACACCTCTACCCTCCGCCTACCTCGCCGTCTCTCCCGGTTCGCCGCCTCTTCCTGACGCAGACAGCTTGCCGTCCAACCGGAACATTCCTCTTCCCATCTTATCCATCGGGCCTTCGGTCGACACTCTACCGGTCTCATCGCACCACCAAGCAATACCGCTGAAACCGGATAGGGTATGTGTTACTGAACGGACTGTTAACGGTAATTGGACACACAACGGGCGCTCTGCGGACCGCCTTTTTTTGCGACATTCTCATCGTCTCTATTTCCCCGGAACCAGTTCCCCATCCAGGATTTTTCGGGTATAGAAACCATCGGCTATGGCGAATCGGGCCATCGCCCCGCACCATTTGATCGAGAGGATGGTTCTGTTGCGTCTTTATTCATAACTCTCGATCTCTCAAAATCATGATGGGGGATATCCAGATGGAACGAATTCAACACTTCCTTTTGCGAGCCTGCATCGCCTCAAAACCCGTTCTGAATATGGCAGAATTGACAACTCACTTGCCGTTACCCCTTCACCTGATCTTTCTGTTCAATGATTGAACGGTTCCACCTCATGATCGCAAGACCGGGTTCCCGACAATGAATCCTGATTGGGTTGATTTGCTCATGGGCAATATGACACCGGACCTGATACAGACGCTGCGCCCTGAAGATATCCAAGTCTTTTTCGAGGTCGGTGACCGCGTGTTCTTTCATACTGATAGCGACAGGGTGACCGGTACCCTGGAGAAGCTGAACCCGAAACGCGCCCTTGTGCGATGCGGTGCTGACAAATGGACGGTTCCCTACGTCGGGCTCGACCATGTCTGTAAATCCACAGCCAGCAACCGACGGCCACGTGCGACCCGACTGAAAGAAGTTGCAACGCAGGCACGCGCACTGATGGACCTCCATGGGTTGGAGAAATGGGGTTTGCACTTCCAGGTGGCCCAGAGGAAATTGGGTGAATGTCGAGCACGACAAAAACTCATCCTGCTCAGCCGGCCTCATGCTGTGAACGGTCCTCCCGCACAGGTTACTGATACGATTCTGCACGAAATCGCCCATGCTCTGGCCGGCCCGGAAGCCGGTCACGGACCGATCTGGAAGGCGATTGCCCGGCAGATCGGCGCGATGCCAAAGTCTCGCGCACCAGAAAGCGATAACGGACGCCATCACCGGGAAGATGCCAGAAAGAAATTCCGCCATGGCGATGCCGTAGTATTCCTCGCACGGGGAGAGAATCGAAGCGGTACGATCATCCGCATGAACCCCAAGCGAGCAAAGATCGCGTGCGGCGATAGTGTGTGGTTGGTACCCTATACCAAGCTCAAAACCATTGATCACCTCGATAGCAATTCCCGAAAAGGGTAGAAGATCTCGGCAGATCGCGGAAATTTGATGTGATCAGGAATCTTTCCTGACCGCAATAAAAAGTTCTTCATGAATTGATTCTCAAGGGTTATTTTCTGAGTTCGGCACTGCAAGCCACCGATTCCCTGAAGATCATTCTCATCGAAGATAAACGGCTCATCCGGGGTACTTTTGCAGTGGATATCCTGGATATCCTGCGGCACTCCAAAAACCGATGGAGACAGCCCCCGACCTCCAACAGCCGGAAAGCCGTTGACCCATTTCTCCTCCTGATTCCAGTGGATCAGAAAAGGGTCCGTCTTATGCAGTGTGCGGTTCCTGTAGACTGTATGCTGTAATATTTTTACGGTGCTAAAAAGATGCAACCAACAGTTTCTGATTTGATGAACCAAGTCCTGTGCGCTCAAGGCTGTCTTCTGGGACAACTTGCCGGAGATGCTCTCGGCAGCCTGGTGGAATTCCAGTCGCCAGAAGAGATCGTTCGCCGCTATCCGGATGGCGTACGGGAACTGGCAGACGGGGGCACTTGGAATACCATGGCCGGACAACCGACCGATGACTCCGAAATGGCGTTGCTGCTCGCCCGCATGCTCATCGAACAAGGACATTATGAGCCTGATGCGGCTCTGCAAGCCTATCGCTTCTGGCTGGATTCCGACCCTTTCGACTGTGGGATGACGATTGAGACTGGTTTGCAAGGACACCCTAATCCGCTCAGTCAGGCCAATGGTGCCATGATGCGCATCAGCCCGTTGGGTATCTTCGGGGCAAATCACCCACTGGAAGACGTGAGCCATTGGGCCGGACAAGATGCGGCACTGACTCATCCCAACCCAGTGTGTCAACAAGCCAATGCATTGTTTGCCATGGCGATTGCACACTCGATTTCCACTGGCTGTACAGCCGATGAACTGTACCGGCACATCAAACAGTGGGCAATGGAGATGGCTATCGAGCCTGCGCTGATGGAGATCATACTCCAATCCAACCAGTCACCACCGAGCGACTATGTCCACCAACAGGGATGGGTGCTGATCGCATTTCATAATGCCCTATGGCAATTGGGTCATGCTTCGGATTTCGAGATGGGTGTAGTCAATACGGTCATGCAAGGGGGCGACACCGATACCAATGCGGCGATCGCCGGGGCTCTTTTGGGATCTGTATACGGTCTCAACGCCATCCCCAGCCAGTGGAAAGACCAAGTACTGAACTGCCGTCCGAAAGCAGGAGATCCCGGGGTCTATCGTCCAAGGCCGGAATGCTTTTGGCCAGTGGATGCCCTGGAATTGGCAGAATCATTGGTCATCTGTCGGCCTAACAGTTGATATCCTCCACATAATCAGATTACGGCCTGGAAAGCAACAGATGATGTGCATCCGAGGGTTCGATCTATGCCAAAGTCGGCACAAGACCGACCCGGGATCAGAAAGAAGAGCCCGGTTGTGCCAAAAACTCTTTCTCTGCGTCCGTCGATTCTCTGCCAAGAATATCGTTTCGGTGCGGATAACGTCCGAAGCGTTCAATGATCTGAAAATGCTGGTCAGCAAAATCGAGGTATCCAGAAAACAATTCCTGTTCTCCAGACTCCGCCTCTTCCGCCAATGTATGAAAGAGTTCAATGGATTTGTGTTGCCGCTCCATGTCTTCACTGTGCTCATAAGGAAGATAGACGAATACCCGATGTATTGACCACAACTCGCGGTCTGCACCCGTAGCCACCATCTGCTCGGCGATGGCAAGTGCCAGATCATCATAAGCAAAAGATTCCGGTTTCCCGCGATACATATTGCGCGGAAACTGGTCACAGCAAAGAATACTGGCCAAGCCTCCTTTGGGCGTGCTCCGCCAGTGATCCAGGCGGCCTCCGGCGACGGCTTCGGTGACCGATTCGAATCGGGTAGTGATCTCCCGGTCCACAGTCTCGTGCTTTTCCCACCATACGGATTGGCGTTCGCCACTGATTTCGGTGGCCGTGGTACCATGGCCAAACCAGAAGGCCAGGATACTGTCTACAGATTCATCGGTAACCGGGGTCATAGCAGAAATTTGAGGGACTGAACTTGATAGAATACGGCTTACAAGGGAACCGGCCGCAGGATCTTTGCGGGCACCGTGTACCCTAGCACAACACAGCAGAGAGCACCACTTGCACCTAACCTTTGCTCCGACTCGACCGAGATCATGGCCGTAAGAATCTTCCTGGCTCTTGCCATCATTGCCGGCATCATGTGGTATCTGTCCTGGTACCACCGGGCGGATACCGAGTCACGTCGCCGCTCCCTTCGAACGGCAACACTGTATGGAATCGGCATTGGCCTGCTCATCCTAGTCATCACTGGCCGGATCCCTTGGCTATTTGCCCTTTTCAGTGCCGCTGTCCCCTGGGTGAATCGTGCTTTGGCAGCAAGGCAAGCATGGGGGTTTTTCCGTAATTGGCAAAACCGGACGGAGGCCGGGACTGCTGGGGGAAAACAACAAGGTCCAAGGCGACCGATTGATTCCATGACACCAAACGAAGCACTCGAAGTTCTGGGCCTCGAACCGGGAGCATCCCGCAAAGAAATCATTGAAGCCCACCGTCGACTGATCGCAAAGGTTCATCCAGACAAGGGGGGATCGGATCATCTCGCACAAAGTATCAATCAGGCCCGCAAGGTATTGCTGGACAGTTGAGGTATTTTCTCAGATTGGCAACGAAGCTGGCTCCCACTACCAACCGGATATCCTTGGTTAATAGAGAGTATTTCGAAACTGCCTGGTCCTGCCCCGCACCCCTGACGGTTCTTTCGCACAAACCATATTGGATACGCTAGAATATCCTCCACGCAAATCCCCGCATCAATCCCCATAGGGTACCACTCTGTACTGGCGCTCCCCCTACACTTGGATCAAGTTCGCCCTTTTGTTCGGTCTTATCCCGGCTGCCATGTGGTCGGACCCCCTCCACCATACCCGAATTCAGCCATATTTTGATATCCAGGCATCCGACCTCTCGGCACAAATCAGCCTGGATGTGGCGAAGCGGGTATTCCCGAAGTCCATCCGTCTTCAAGAAGTACGCATTGATGGGGATTTAAAGCTGCACTTTACCCTGGATATCGCATTGCAACAGGAAGCTGAACGGCTGCTGCAGAAATACAACCCAGACTATGCTGTGATCGTCGCTCTGGACCCCGATAACGGGCGAGTGCTTGCCATGACGGACAGTAGCCGGTCCAAACTGCCGGAAGAATCACTGGCACTTCGCAATACTTTTCCCGCAGCCTCCATCTCGAAGGTAGTCACTGCGGTCAGTGCAATTGATCAGGGGATGGTCGATGTCGATACCGTCATCCCATTCAATGGCAAAACGACCAGCCTCTACAAGAAAAATGTTTTCCAGCACAAAAATAATCAGTGGACCCGTACACCTACATTCCGGGAATCTTTTGCCAAATCCAACAATACCGTATTTGGGCGCGTAGGGGCCGTAACCCTTGGTGGTGACCTACTGATGGAATATTTCCAGCGCATGGGATTCAATGCCCGGTTCACTTCTGATTTCTGGTTTCCGAATGGGGAAATTCAGCTCGACCCCTCGGACGATTGGGGAGTGGCCGAAAGCGCCTCCGGGTACACCAGAAGAAACACGCTCTCCCCCATTCATGCCGCATCCCTGGCGGCCGCAGTAATCAACGGGGGGAATATGATCGCACCAGTGTTGGTAGATCGCGTACTTGGCCCTTATGGAATTCCGTTATATATTCATGAAAAGCCGGCGATTTCACCCGCGATGCAGAAAGAAACCGCGGACAAGATCAAAATGCTGATGACCGCAACGACCACCATCGGTTCCGCACGAAAGGCGTTTCGGGGATTCCACCGGCAACCCTACGAGAATGTGATCGTCGGTGGAAAAACCGGCTCTCTGACCGGAACCAACCCTGAAGGTCGTTATGACTGGTTTGTCGGTTTTGCTGAGCAGGGAGACCGCAGGATTGCCTTCGCCACCCTGTGCATCAACAAGGAAAAATGGTACGTTCGCTCTTCACGACTCTCCCGAGAACTGGTGGAGTTTTATTTCAGGCCATCCTAACTAATCCGCTACAATATCCCCATGCAACAATACCTGGACGCTGTCAGGGAGACGCTGGAAAAAGGCACCCGGAAAGAAAACCGGACTGGGGTCGATACCCTTTCGACGTTCAACATCAACTACGAAATCGACCTTCGCGAAGGGTTTCCGCTACTGACTACAAAGGAAATTTCATGGAAGAATATCGTCATCGAAAACCTCTGGTTCCTCTCCGGCCATACCGATATTGCCCTGTTGCGGCGGCATGGTTGCAGATTCTGGGATCCTTGGGCCGATGCAGACGGCAAGGTCCCCAGTGCCTATGGTAACTTCTGGCGGCATTTCCCCCTGCCGGACAACCGCACCAATGACCAGATCGCCTATGTCATGGATAGGCTCCGCAATCACCCCATGAGTCGACGGATGGTGGTTTCTGCATGGGCACCCGGAAATGCCCAAACCAGCGCCTTACCGCCCTGCCATGCCTTTTGGGTCGTCAACGTACAGAATGATCATGAGGGCAATCCCTATCTCTGTTTGCACCTGACGCAGCGGAGTTGCGATATTGCCTTGGGTGTACCCTACAATATCGCCGGATATTCTCTCCTGCTGGAACTGTTTTCCCGCTTCAGCCGCATCCCGGCCGGGATTTTCGGCCATACCCTGATTGATGCTCATATCTATACCGCCCGGGAAGACGGAAGCATGGCCGCCTATGACCACATACCCGGCCTGAAACAACAGCTTGCCCGCAAACCCCAAAAGCTGCCGGTGTTGGAAATCGATCCTTCGATTCAATCACTGGACGATATCGCACCGCTCCTGACGCTGGATACGGCACAAGTCATGGACAAGTTCCGACTCCATGGCTACCACCCTCACCCGGCTATCGCATTCAAGGTCGCGGTGTAGACCGAATGGATTTGCCGGTCCCATTGCGCGGTGCCATCGTGGCCATGAACCGTGACCATGTCATCGGCCGGAATGGCAGTCTTCCCTGGCATTATCCAGCAGACCTGAAACGATTCCGGCAGCGCACCCTGGGCTGTACGATTGTGATGGGTCGAAAAACTTGGGAATCCATCGGCTCCAAAGCCTTGCCGGGCCGCCGCAATATCGTGATCAGTCGAAAAGGGGTCGGCCATGTGGAATGCCACCCTAGCGTGGAGGCCGCACTGGATGCTTGCCAGGAAATCGACTTGTGGATCATTGGCGGCGGTCAGATTTACGCGGCTACCATACCGTTTCTGAACCTGATTGACATCACTTGGGTGCCGGACTGGGTCGTCCCGGACGGTACTGTAAAGTTTCCAGAAATTGATCTCCGGCAATGGCGCATTGGTGCCGAAAGTCCCCTGCCAGATGACTCCAGACTACAGAACACCATTTATGTCCAGCGGGATTGACGCATACCGTACCGCCGCATCCGACCCGCACCCTATCGGCGGGAATCCGGGGAACCCTCAGATCACCGCACCGGATGTCGAAATGACCGCATTCTACGAGGCCATGGGCATCCCGTCCCCGCCCGGAAAACTGCGGAACACCATCACCTGAAACCATCTGCCCGCAGCCGGCTGACCGGGTCACCGCCAGCGTGAATGCTCGGTGGCTCACCCCTTGCGAGTGTCATTCCGTGAGCGCTGGAGCGCATATGGCTCATCGGTCAACGGCGATAATGACCAGACATGGCACAAGTTCGCAAGTGTCGGGGATTGCGTATCCGTTACAATTTGCAATGTAGCATTTACGCGACCCCGAACATGGTCAACATCCGGATTTACGACAGTTCCGTAATCGTCGAGCGGTACGAGGCCTTTAAGGAATGCAGCACACTGGTCATGCGGAGTCTGCGAAACGTGGATAGAGCGCTTGTCAAGCTGGCTGGACAAGGCGACCTTCAGCACTCGATGCTGCGTTGCCCTGCACCGGGCGCGAAAGCCGAAACCCGCACCACTGGAAACGATAAAGCCGGCAACACACATCGATTCGCTGGCCAGCGCGGAGCGGGCGATCACGGCGCTCCGGCAATGGATCAATCGTCTTGAGCTTGATAATGCCACGCGGGTCGCCGAGCGGGGACAGGCATGGGCCGCGAACGAGCAGCTACAGGCCGAGATCGAGAAACTGAAACAGAAAGCCGGATGACCGGCTGCTCGTTTATGTTTGCATCCTCGCAAACAAACAGAAATCCGGGCCGGTCAGGTTCGCCAACGTAAAGCTGTGCCGCCTGCCGGCAGTGGCAGTTTATGTTGTAGGCATCCTGGCGATCAGTACGCCCAGGATCGTGGTGGCCACTGCGATCCCGCCGAGAATCGCGAGAAGCTGCCGATTCTCTCTCTTTCCGGCCTCGATATCCCGCTTGGTCATGTCGGTTTTCAAGTCGGCCATGTCGGTCCGAAAACGCTCAAGCGTTCCTTGAAGGTCGGATTGCAGTGTCTTCATTCGTTCCTCCAGAACGGCGATCCGTTCTGATAGTTCGTGGCTTGTAGGCTCAACCATATTCCTATCCTATGCGAATACTATGCGGCTTTTCAAGTCCAGTGTACAAATATATAGTCGACGCTGAAAGACCCAAAATACCATCATAACTATCTGAATATAGGCATTATATACAATGCTATCCATAAGGGATTCGGTGCCTGGACATGGTAGAAGGCTGCTCTATTAGCTGAATATCAAATTCCCGGAGTCCACCCCCTCGAACCGAGCTCCGCGCAGGGATCACATCGGGAATCCGCAGTCGCACCGGACCGGTTTTGCTGCTCTTCACTCACCGGTATGGGCCTCGCTTCGGCCTGACGGCCATCGGTGGCGACCATGCGCCAGGCGGTTTCCGCTCCGTACCGAAGCCGGGCCACCGCACCCAGACGAGCACTTTCGCCGCGCGTATACCGAGCTGGCATCTCCGGCGATTTCCACCGCCCCACCTGCTGTAGTTCGACCAGGCTCGCCCCCGCCCGGGCCAGGCTCATCGCCGAACCCACCCGCAAGGAATGCCCGGACACCCGGCCCGGAATCAAGGACTCGCATCGAGCCGTGATGATGGCCCGGGCCGAGCGGTCGGACAAACGACCGCCCACTCCACCGCCTTTGCGCACGGAGCGGAATACCGGCACCTCCGGGTTCCTGCCATCCCCCCCGATCCCGGTCCGACGCAGCCAGGCATCCAGTACCGCCACCGTGCGAGCACCGAGATAGCAGGTCGCGCCCACTCCCTCCTGATCCGACTTGGCGCGGCGGACATGCAGAACCGCTGAACCGTCCGGGTCCCGGTCGAGGTCTGCCCAGTTGACCGCCACCACCTCCCCCACTCGCAATAATGCATCGGAAGCCACCGCGATCAGGGCGGCGTCACGGAGCCCTCGCAAGGTGCCTTCTCGCATCGCAGCCACCACTACCGCATCTGCCCTCTCCCAGGTCACCCCGGATACTTGCCCCCGGCCACGGCCGATCGAGCTTCGGCGGATGCCTGCCAAGGTGTGTTCGGTCATCGGTCCAACCGGGTTCTCCCTCCCGGACCACCGCGCTCGGAACCGGGTGGAGGCCACGGCCAAGGCCGCCGTGGCGGTCGAAAGGCCCTGCCCATGCAGGTGCGTGATCCAGGCCGCGAGGGTGGAGTCGTCCAGGACCCGACCCGCAAGCCAGGTGTCCAGCCTTGCCCAAGCACCCCTGTAAACCCGACGGGTGTTGGGCGAGACAGAGGCACCGATCAGGCTCGCAAGGGCCGGATCATTGATGGCGGGTGCCGGATGGTGTGGGCTGGCCTCAAAGGCAGCGATGGCGCAAGGATATTCGGTCATGGGATTTCGGTTCTCTCAGGATGTTCGGAATGCGAACTTGGATAATGAGAGAATCGCATGGTTCAACCAACAGGATCGACACAGACCAGCAGGTTCACCACCTTGGAGGATGCATACACAATGCACGACTGCAGGATAATTTGAGATTCCACTGATGGCCAAAACCACCGCCATATCTTGCCGGGTGAATTTCTCGACTTGTGTCCGATCCGCAGATTTCCCATGCACAAAGGATCGGTATTGAACGGAGATTACGTTGGCCAGAGTATATAATCTCTTGTGCTTACCATTGACGGGTTCTGTTCATGCGTTTCACGCTCCGGCAGCTCTCCTACTTTGTGGCCACAGGAGAGGCTCATAGCATTCTCAAGGCATCGGAAAATATCCATGTCTCACAACCCTCCATTTCCAGTGCGATTTCCCATCTCGAAGCGTTGTTTGGCATCCAGTTATTTGTTCGGCATCATGCTCAGGGAATGTCACTGACTCCGGCCGGCCAGGAGTTGTTTCGGGTAGCCAAAGCGCTACTTTCCCAGGCAGAGAGTCTTGAGAGTTTTGCGGGGGAATTGGCCGGGCATGTATCGGGTCGCATGACGGTGGGCTGCTTCAACCCCCTCGCTCCCATCATCACCCCAGAACTATGCCATGATTTCATGCGCCTGCACCCGAACACGGTCATATACATCCGGGAAGCCCATCAGACGGGATTGTTGCAGTGGCTGCGTCAGGGCACGATCCATATCGCGTTAACCTATAATCTGGAATTGCCTAAAGATATCCGGTTTGAACCCTTAGCCACCTTGCCTCCTTATGCCTTGCTCGGGGAAAACCATCCGCTTGCTTCACGGTCATCGCTGCATCTGAAAGAACTGGAGTCGGAGCCTCTGATTTTGCTCGACCTTCCTTTAAGTTCGGGATATTTCATGTCGCTGTTCAGCCGACAAGGGCTGAAACCCATGATTCATACCCGCACGCAACTGACCGAGGTGCAAAGAAGCCTGGCCGCTTCCGGCAGCGGGTATAGCCTAGCCAACATTCGCCCCCTGAACCAACATTGCCTCACCGGAAAACCCTTGCGCTATATCCGGTTGGAAGGTAACCTGCCTGCGTTGACCCTGGGCATCGCTACTCTTTCCGGCAGCCAGCCAAACCCTTTGCATCAGACCTTTCTGGATCATTGCCGGGAATGCATCCGAGACGATACGATTCCGGGGATGACTGCCAGCTTTGATTAGCCCAGAGAAGTCCACTGGATCGTAAAATCCGGTGGTCGATCACCGGGAAGCAGTTGGGTTTCTGCTATAATCCCAGTAAAGAGATGCTCCAAAATATGAATCCGACTGCGGTCCTGATTGATGGGATCACCAAGTACTATGGTTCCGGACCGGACGCGGTATGTGCACTTCATGACATTCATTTCCAGATTCAACATAACGAGTTTTTTACCCTGCTTGGCCCTTCGGGT
Organism: Candidatus Poriferihabitaceae bacterium; assembly: GCA_965221795.1. Classification (GTDB taxonomy): domain Bacteria; phylum Pseudomonadota; class Gammaproteobacteria; order Arenicellales; family Poriferihabitantaceae; genus VYFG01. Next base: position 2,790,385 of record OZ244914.1, on the reverse strand, counting down.
TGTGGCAAAACCACTTTACTTCGGATTCTCGGCGGCTTTGAGGATTTCAGCCAAGGCACCTTGAAGCTCTTTGGGGAAGAAATCCGGGACCTGCCGCCCAATCGAAGGTCCGTCAATACGGTATTCCAGCATTATGCGCTGTTTCCCCATATGAGCATCCGCGATAATGTCGGCTTCGGGCTCAAAATGCAGGGCAAACCACCGCGCGAAATCCGGCAACGTGCCGAGCAGATGCTGGCATTGGTTCGACTGGAGGAATATGCCGATCGTCGCCCATCCCAACTTTCTGGAGGACAGAAGCAGCGGGTCGCCCTGGCACGGGCGCTGGCACCAGAGCCCCAGGTATTGCTATTGGATGAACCCCTGTCTGCGCTGGATCTGAAGTTGAGACAGTCCATGCGCCATGAACTTAAACAAATCCGGGAAGAACTCGGGATTACGTTTATTTTTGTGACGCATGACCAGGAAGAAGCGCTCATTATGTCAGACCGGATCGCGGTCATGTCGCATGGGGCACTGCAACAGGTCGGGACACCAGAAGAAATCTATGATCATCCCTGTAATCGATTCGTGGCAGATTTTATTGGCGAGACCAATCTGGTCGAGGCACGGGTCCGGGAAATCAATGGCAATCAAGCTATAGTCGACTTTGCCGGCCACGATCTGACCTGCACCCTCCATGCGGAATCCGGACACCGTCCACGAGATGTGGCCCACCTTTCCATACGTCCAGAACATATCGGCATCCAGTCAGCTATCGGGACCTCCGGTACCATTCCTGCGGTCGTGGAGCGCAAAGTATTTCTCGGCACTGATATCCAAATTATCTGTTCCCTGGCATCGGGAGAGAAACTGATGGCCCGCATACAAAGCTCCGCAACGGATATTGCGGCCCTGTCTATGGGGGACACGGTTCACCTGACCATCGACCCGAACCGTATCGTGCTCCTGGGTGACTAGCAGAATGAGTATGCGATCGGGACACCGGGGGTTTCAGGGAGTATTCACGCCATTGCGCTATTGGTTGCTGCTGCCATCCTGGGTCGTGATCAGCTTTTTCATGGTGGTACCAGTGCTGATCATGCTGGTGTACTCGTTTCTGACCAAGGAATTCCGGGGTGGTGTCATCTGGGAGTTCAGTCTCGCTGCCTATGATCAGTTTTTTATCGACCGGGGTCTGTTCGGCGACGAACCTCCCAAGGTCGAATGGACATATATCGGCATCTTCTGGCGCTCGGCCTGGCAAGCAGGCCTGGCCACTGGACTGTGCTTGCTGATCGGATTTCCGACTGCCTATTACATTGCGACCCGGCCAGCAGCCGTAAGAAATGTGTGGGTTTTCCTGATCACCATTCCCTACTGGGTTAACCTGCTGATCCGTACGGTGTCGATGAAGTTCCTGATCCGGGACAATGGCCCGATCAATGAATGGTTGCTCGGTGCCGGACTGATTACGGAGCCTATTCACCTGATCAACACACCAGTGGCGGTCCAGTTGGGCTTGTTCTACAGTTATCTGCCTTTTATGGTATTGCCCATTTATGCCGCCATTGAACGGTTTGACTTTTCCCTGTGCGAAGCGGCGGCCGACCTGTATGCGGACCGTTGGTATGCATTGTGGCACATTGTCATTCCCAATGTCCGACCCGGTGTTGTCGCCGGGTGTGTGCTGGTCTTTATTCCCAGTTTGGGAGCCTTTCTGGCCCCGGACCTTTTGGGGGGAGCCAAAAACTTCATGATCGGTTCCCTGATTGAGGAACAGTTCAAGGGAACGGCCGGGAACTGGCCCTTTGGCGCAGCGGCTTCCATGGTTCTGCTGAGCGCGGTACTGGTCGTTCTGTTCTTCAACGCCCGGAATCGAGCGGCTTCCGCTTCCCATGGCCATTGAACCATGACCGGAAAAAATGATATCCGGCGATACCGTGGGTTTTTCCCCATGACGATACTGTGCATGGTGCTGCTGTATGGACCGCTGATCATCGTGATGATCTATTCCTTTAATGACTCCCTTTCGATCACACGCTGGGAAGGATTCAGCCTGCGCTGGTACTATGATGTCTTTTTCGGCCTGGAAGCCCCGAAGTTCCAGAAAGCCGCCTTTAATTCGTTCACGATTGCCCTGATGGCCGCGACCACGGCTACCATCCTCGCAGTGTGTGCGGCCGTGGGGATGGTTCGGGGAGGTCCGTTTCCGATGAAAACGGCCAGCTTTACCCTGATCAGCCTACCTCTCATGGTGCCGGAAATCGTAACGGCGGTTGCAACATTGATTTTTTTTACCACCATCGGGTTTACGGCCGGATACAGCACGATACTGGTAGCACACATTGTGTTTTGCATTCCCTTTGCCTATCTTCCCATCGCGGCAAGGCTGGAGGGCATCGAAAAGGTCTATGAAGAGGCCGCCATGGACCTCTATGCCAGTCGGGTCCAGGCATTTTTCCAAGTGTTGATGCCGCTGATGTTGCCCGGGATCATTTCTGGATTCCTGCTGGCTTTCGTCATCTCACTGGATGACTTCATTATCACCAACTTTGTCAAAGGGGCCGGCATTGAAACACTGCCCACGGCGATTTTTGGTGCGGTCAAGCAAGGCATCAAACCCAATATCATGGCGATCTCCACCCTCCTTCTTTTCCTGTCTGTCGTGTTTGTGACCCTGTCGTGGTTTGCGAGCCGGATGGGCACCAAAAACCATTAACCACCAAGCAATCGGAGTAACCCAAAATGAAACGCTCTCTATTGACCCTGATGGCTGTCATCGGATTCACGCTCACCATCAACCCGGCATTTGCTGCCGGCAAACTGTCCATCTACCACTGGTTCGAATATATCCCGCAGGAGTTACTGGACCAATTTGCCGCTGAGCATGATGTGGAAGTGACGATGGACACCTATGACTCCAACGAAGCACTGCTGGCCGCCCTGAAAGGCGGCAAACTGGGCAGTTATGATGTGGCGGTCCCTGGCGACTACATGGTGGAAATCCTGACCAAGGAGGGCATGCTGGATACCATCGGCGACGGGGAACTACGGAACAAGGGCAACATATTACCCCAATGGATCGATGTCTCCTTTGATCCCGGCCGCATGCATTCCATTCCCTATCAGTGGGGTTCCACCAGTTTCACGGTCAACCGAAACCTGTATTCGGGCGATATCCGCACCACCGACATCCTGTTCAATCCTCCTGCTGAACTCTCCGGCAAGATCAATGTTCTGGACAGCCAGGGAGAGTTGCTGGCATTGGCCTCTATCCATCTGGGGATGGAGCAATGTTCGAACGATCGGGAACAACTGAAAGCACTGAACGCCCTGGTACAAGGCGCCAAGCCTCACTGGGCCTCGTTCATCTCGGACGGTGCCAAAGATGTCCTGGTGTCCGGGGAAGCAGCCGCGGGGATGATCTGGAACGGCTTTTCCGCCAAAGCCCGTGGAGAAAATCCCGCTCTCGAATACTCGTACCCCAAACAAGGCTATCTCGTCTGGATGGACAATGTGGTGCTGCTGAAGGATGCGCCAAACCGAGATAACGCTCTCAAGTTCATGGATTTTCTGCTGGAACCGGCAAATGCCGCTGCCGTGACCAACTTTGCCCAATATACCGCCGGTGTCGGCGGGGTTGACGACTTGCTGGATGCCGAACTTAAGACATCCCCGGAACTCAGCCCGCCAGCGGATGCCCCGGCAGGTCAGTTTGTTCAGGTTTGTGACGAAGAAACCCAGAAGCTGTATGATGCCATCTGGACCAACCTGAAAAAATAATCCGTACGGATTGCCGGGGGCGAGGTCGGATCACCGGCCTCGCGATCAACCACCCGCCTGTTTTCGGTAGCGATGTCGTGGTCCAAATCCAATCACCTTCAACGTAAAAGCTTCGAGGTAGTCAATCAAATCATCGACATGGGTCGAGGCCTGTTCCGCATTGCCTCTGGCGATCGAATCGACCGTTTTCGCATGGCAAAGTGCCATGCGCTCCCGGTCACCGAACTCCTCCTGATGAAGCACCCAAAAACGACGGGCCAGCCCCTTCACCGACGTCATGGCCCCTGCCGCATATGGATTGTCCGCGGCAACCAGTGTCAGAGAAAATGCCCAGGAGTCCAGTTCCGTCATGGTGGCTTGATCCTGCGTCTTTGCCGCTTGCCTGAAAGCGGCTGAAATCTCTGCGAACTCCCGGCGTTGGTCTGCATTTGCCCGCTCCGCTGCAGAAGCGGCCATCAAGCGTTCCACGACCCGCCGGAGTTCCAGTGCACGAAACTGCAGCGTGTAATCAATCGGGCAAACCTGCGCACCGCGCCGCGGAAACACCCGTATGAGTTGCTGGTTCGCCAAGCGTTGGATGGCGGCCCGAACGGGAGCTCGGCTCAGACCACTGGCTTCCATCAGTTGGGTTTCGGAAACCCACTGCCCGGGTTGCAATTCACCGCTCACGATCATTCGCTCCAATCGAGCATAAGCAACATCCATCAGATGGATCGATTGGGTGGTACTGTGTCTGGCCATGAAGGATTCCGCTATCGGTCCGGTCATCAGCAGGTATCTGCTTTCCTGCGATCCACCATCGGACGGTCCAGAGGGCATTCCATGACTACTCCCGTTACCGTTCGGGTGACAAGGCACTTCGGACCAGTAGTTCAATATGCTTTTCGTCGAACCGGTCTTCCGGGCCAATGAAAACCATACGGGAAGTATGCTCAGTGACCAGCACACAGGATTCGATGTCCACGCGCATCCCAACCAAGTGGAACACATGCATCCCGGCAGGTTCTGCGGAAAAGCGGACGAATCCCTTGGCCCGAACACAGTACCTCGGCAACTCCCGCAGCATCTCCACGAACCGGTCACGACAAAAACTCCGGTCGACCTCGAACGACCAGGTCCTGAAGTGGTGTATCGGATCCTCGGACGGTTTTGCCGCCCTTCGTCGTTGCATTTCCGGACCGCGTGACAGTAACGGTCCGGTAAGTACCGATGGGTCGACGGCACATTGCCTGGTTTCCATCACGACCGAAAATGGGGCGGCTTCTTCCAGATCGTGGGCAAGGGCGTGGCGATGGACATCCGTTGCCAGATCGGCCTTATTGATGAGCACCAGGTCACTTGTTGCAGCATGATCCAGAAGCAGTTCGGTATCTGCATATCCCAACGTGCCATAGAGTGCTGCATCAATCACATAGAGCCGAAGATCCATGCGCGTCAGTCCAGCACCTTCCAATCGCGACAACGAAGCATTCAGGGACTTCGGATCCGACACTCCGCTGGCCTCAATGAGAAAAGCGTCCGGTGGTTGGGTTGCCCGAGCAAATTGTGCCACCCCAGCGACCAAGTCGGCATTCAGGCTGCAACACACACAACCATTTTTCAGCGAGACTCGGTTCTCTTCCCGGGTGTCGATCATGTCACGGTCAATGTTGATAGCACCGAAGTCGTTGACAAAAACCACAATACGCTGCCCACTTGCGTGCCGAAGAAGGTGATTGACCAGGGTGGTCTTCCCGGCTCCCAGAAAGCCACTAACGGTTGTGATCGGTACACGCGGGGCAATGCTACTCATCGTTCGAACACGCAGGAGCCTGCTAAATAAGTGTTGAGAATCCGAATCGATGTCAACTCATCATGCCGGACTTCGAGCGGGTTGCGGTCAACGACCACCATATCCGCATGCTTACCCGGTGTGAGCGATCCGAGGCGGTCTTCCATCCCGATCTGGAATGCAGCATCCACGGTGACCGCCCGGAGTGCCGACTCGCTGTCAATTCGTTCGGCCGGTCCGAGACATCGCCCATCCCCAGCCAGTCGCGTCGTTGCCGCTGCCATCAAGGCCAGGCAGGACGGGTCCGTCATAGGCGTGTCGGCATGCAGGCTAATCTGCATACCATGACCGACCGCCGAGCCAACCGGCATGTAATGGGCTGCCCGTTCAGGACCAAAAAGCGCATCTTCGATCGGCGCTCCCCAATGCGTAATGTGATTGATAAAGAAGCTGCATAGCACGCCCAGCCGGTGTGCGCGCTTGATCTGGTCGGAACGCATCAGAGCGCAATGTTCGAGCCGGAAACGGTGATCGGGGCGCGGGTTCGACGCCAGGATATCCTCGAACACATCCAGCACCATATCGATGGTCCGGTCTCCCTGGGTATGAATCGACAACTGCCAACCTTGATGAAAGTATGCTTGCACCATCCGTTCAAAGTAGTCTTGCGGATAGTTGGTTCCACCGGTATGCCCCGGACGGAGATTCATCTTCTCCAGCGTGACCCCATTCTCCAGATACGGTTGCGAAACCCATATATTGCCGATAAAAGGCGAGCCATCGGCATGAATCTTGACACCGGCCATCCACAACCGGTCTTCCCCGAGTGCCAGCTTCTCGACATTCATGTCCGCTGTCACCGCCTGTTGATAGGCCGCAACCCGCGGCATGGGCAGATTCCGCTCAAGCGCCCACCGATAGTACGCTTTGTAGTAGGGCAAATACAGGTGTTCGGTGACGGTGGTAATGCCATTGCGAATGAATGCATCAATGGTCACTTCGAATTGTGCATGGAGTCGGGATTGCCCCCAGGATTCATAAAACTGGTCCAGCGCAGTCCAAGTGATCGCCTCCGCGACCCGCCCCGTGGGACGTCCTGTTTCGTCGCGATCGATCACACTGCCAATGGGCGTGGGGGTTGAAGCGTCGATGCCGCAAGCATCCAGCGCATGGGAGTTCAGGAACAACGCATGGCAGTTGGAAGTTTGGATTCCAATGGGATTCTGCGGCGCGATTTCATCCAGTAGATCTCGGGTTGGGGACACCATGTCCGGATGCAGTTGCGCATCCAGACCGAAGAACAGCAAGAACTCCCCCGGATTGGCGGCGGCGACCCGCCGGCGAATTTTCGCCAGAACGGCCCGATAGGTCGGAACGGTTTCCGCTCGTATATCCACAACCGGTGCGCCACGGGTTTTGGCCGCCCAGAGAATGTGTGAATGGGCATCAATGAATCCCGGCAGTAAGGTATTGCCGGCCAGATTGATGGTCTTCGGTGTCGGTCCCAGCGCTTCCTGGACCTCCGACAATGTGCCGACGATCGCCACCTGACCATTGCGAACTCCTACTGCTTCCGGGCTCGGAAGAGTCGGATCCATTGTGATGATCGGACCTCCCGTGAGAACCATGGCACTCATCCGCCGATCCCCTCCACTATCGACGTTTGCCCTGGATGATTCGATCCAGGATCATGGCGCAGAATAGAATCGCGAATCCGGCGAGAATGCCTTGACCCTCCGATGCATACTGGAGGGCCTCCAGCACATCCTCACCCAAGCCCTTGGCACCAATGAGTGAGGCAATGACAACCATCGCCAGGCTCAACAGTATGGTCTGATTGATCCCCGCCATGATGGAGGGCATTGCCAACGGAAGGTCAACTTTCCAGAGCAGGTATTTTCTGGATGCGCCGAAAGCCATCGCCGCCTCACGCACGGATTCTGGCACACTGCGCAACCCCAAAACGGTCAAACGGACCACTGGAGAGCCGCCAAAAATCATCGTCGCCACAATCGCTGCCGGCTTCCCGGTGCCGAAAAAGGCAATGACTGGAATGAGGTATACAAATGCCGGCATGGTCTGCATGAAGTCCAAAACGGGGCGGATCCATGTATAGAGCCGAGGTTTGCGAGCGCACAGAATGCCAAGCGGAATCCCCAGCGAGATACTGATGCCGGCCGCTGTACCCAGCAATGCAAGCGTCTTCATCGACTTGTCCCAGAACCCAAGGTATCCCAGGTAAGTTAGAGCTCCCGCCGAGAAGATTGCAGTGCGCCAGCCGGCCGATAGCCCTGTCAAGAGAATGACGATCGCAAACATCACCGGCCATGGCGTCTGTGTGAACACAACCTCCAAACCGTCCAGAATCGTATTGATACCGAACACCATGCCATCGAAGAACCACTCCGCCTGCAAGGCAGTATTGGTCATTCCGGTTTTGATGGCATCCGCTGCAGCAGCCTGCACCCCTCTCTCGGTCGGAAAACTTTTCAGAAGCTCGATCTCCGAAGTCCCGCCGAATCGAAGGGCGCAAGTGATATAAATCAGCAACATCAGAATCGCACTGAACGCGGTCTGAAGAGGATCAATGCCGGATTTCAGGGTGCGATCAGAACGCCAGCGGGTGTAGCGCTTCCGGAACGCGATATTGGCCACGATACCCTGAATGACTTTTATGACCAGAAAAATCAGAATCCCACTCAAGACGAGCCAGACCGCGGAAGCCTCGGCCTCTTGTGCGGCTGTCTGAATGCCTTCGACCGCACGCTCCAGAGAGGCAATAGCGCTCTCGAATGTCTCGACCTTGCCATCGTCCCCCGCCACCTTGGCAGCCTCCAGTTGCTGGTAACGCATTGCGAGCGTCTGTTCAATTCCGGGCAATCTGGCCAAATGGGAAGCTGCCAGATCACCAAACACGCCTCGCACGATTTGAACGATGGCAAACGTCTCCAGTATGACAAAAACCAGAAATGCGGCCCACAAACTGCGGATACCAAACCACACGGAGCCCAGCAGCGCAGCCGCTACATTGAAGCTCCAGGTAAAGCGGGAGCTATTGCCAATACGTTGGAATTCCCGAGTATAGTAGCTGGCACCACTTTGAACGAATTCGCCAATCAATCGGGCACGGTTCTCTTCGCTCTCCGTAATCACGCTATGATTCGTCCGGCTCACTCGACTCCTCCCCCATCCATCACACTGCGCAGCAGATCATCTTTGGAAACGACACCAATTATCCGGTCCTCTGGGTCAACGATTCGAATGGGCTGATCACACTTCACCGATTCCCGGATCAGTTCACCAACCGTAGCATCGTCACGCATCCTGGGACCCGCTTCGGGGAAGCGTCCATGTACCGACTCAAACTCGGCCAGAGGACGCATGATCGAATGCGCTCTGATCAAGTTGATACGCGAGATTCCCGCCACGAAATCGGTCACATAATCGTCCACTGGATGGGTCACGATTTCTTCAGCCGTTCCAATCTGCACGATGGCACCGTCTTTCATGATCGCAATCCGGTCGCCGACCCGGATGGCTTCATCGAGGTCATGCGTAATGAAGATTGTGGTCTTCTTCATCACCTCAGCCAATTGCATAAACTCTTCCTGCAACTGACGCCGAATCAGGGGATCCAGCGCGGAGAAGGGCTCATCCATCAGTAGGACATCGGGGTCCGCTGCGATGGCGCGTGCGAGGCCTACACGCTGTTGCATACCACCTGACAGTTCATGGGCGAACCGGTCCTGCCAATCGGCAAGATGAACCATTCGGAGTACCCGTTCCGCCACTTCCCACCGTTCGTTTTCACTGACTCCCCGGATCTCCAATGGCATGGCAACATTGTCGCGGACCGAGCGATGCGGTAACAACCCGAAATGCTGAAAAATCATCGCAACATGGCGATTGCGAAGGACCATCAGCGACGCATCATCCATGGCGGTGACCTCCTGGCCGCCGACCCATACTTTCCCATCCGTCGGTGTCAGCAAGCGGTTGATCAACCGGACCAAAGTGGATTTTCCACTGCCGGATAGTCCCATGACACAGAAAATTTCTCCTCTCCTGACACGGAATGTGGCATCCGACACCCCGACCACACAGTCATACTGCTCCAGCACATTGGCCTTGGTCAGGCCCTCACGTCGAATGGCATCCAACGCTTCGCGTTGCGCTTTGCCGAAAATTTTCCATACAGCCGAAACTTCGATGGCGGTGTCCGCTTCAGTCAGCAAACCGACTTCTCCATGTGCTGCTTATGACTTCATGGGGTGCGGGGCGATGATCGCCCCGCACTTCCACGCCCACCCTGAATGTCCGCATTCAATCACCGAAGCCGTCTGCACACTTATACCATCAAACGCTAACACAGCAGAGGGCATCCATCATAGACCGAGCCAGCGATCAACCCGCTCCGCGTTTTCCGCTACCCATGCACGAGCAACCTCCTGGCTATCCCTTTTGAGCACCACAATTTCGTGTGTCCAACCATTCACCGTTTCGGTATCGAGTGCGATGTTCGAGAGGAAATTGGCAATCGACGGAACGCGTTGTTCCAGCGTCTTTGAATATCCAACATGGATTGTCTTTGGCTTATCGCCCGTCGTGATTTTGGATTTCTCGAACCAGTCCGGATCTTCCGCCGGCTGAATCATCTTGTACTTTGCCTCCTCAAATTCCGGTTCTTCCAGCATCACCATGTCGAAAATGAACCAATTGAAGTGGGGGGCATAACAATAGAATACGTATCCTTCCCCTTTATTGATTGCATCCTTGATAGATGCGCTGGCTACTTCCTCTTCGGCAATGATGGGCTCGAAAAAATTCGTGATGCCGTAGTCGCGGACCTTCACGGAATTGGCCTTGGTCGAAGCCCAACCCTGGGCTCCCACCCAAATTTCCCCCATACCGTCCCCGTCCCGGTCCGTTAACGCCGCTGCTTCGGGGGTTGCCAAGTCGAAAACTGACCGGATGCCATGCGCCTCACTGAACGCTCGGGACACACAGAATCCCGCAATCCCGTCATAACTATGATTGCTGAGGGCAACGGTATTCCTCTCATCCACATACTCGGTCGTAAAGTTCGACTGGTTCGGCAGCCAGACATCCGGATGAACGTCAATCTCACCTTTCCCACGGTCCATTGCCTTGAAGATGACCGCATTAGTCCCGGGAACGAGTTCGGCGACCCCACCGAGCTTATCCTCGATGACGACCTTGATAAGTCCTGCAATGGCTCGACCACTGGCCCAGTTTGGTTCCGCAATTCGAACGAGACTCTGCGCTCCGGCATTGGCAAGGGTTGCCAATATGAGTGCGATACCGATGATCAGTTGGGATAGTTTGTGCATCATTCTCTCCTACCAAAGGTGTTGAGCAAGATAATTCTGACATGTTAATTTATTCATATTGACATGTCAATTTATAGAGTTGCCGGTCCTATCGCTGTTTCCTACCTCGCACGGTGTTGTGACCAATTGCGCTGCGCCTTCCCGCCGACAGGTCAACGGCAATGGAATAGGGATCCCGGGTAGTGTCTCAGTTTGAAAATGTAATTTGATTCCGAGCCGCATATCCGATACCATGGGGCCACCTTACAACTAGAGGATCCAAGCCATGGTCATCATTTTACCCCCCCCCCCCCCCTCGCTAAACTAGCAACCCTCCTGCTGCTTGCGGCCCTCGCATGGCCGGTGCAGGCCCAGCTGGTCATCCCAGCGACCACCGGGGCGGATGCCTGCACACGAGGGGGCTGGTCAGAGACTCAGGCAAGCGCAAGCCAAATAACGCACAATAGTGGCAGTCCGTCAAGCAACGCTGTACAGGTTAGGCTGCCAGAAATGACACTAAGCCGGTATAGAAGCTTGTCTGGGAGAGCAGGAACCACCTTCGCTCGGCTTGGGATCACTGTGCAAAAAAACCCGAATGGAACGGCAGCGCAACCGATCGATCTTGGTCCAGTCAGTTCATCCCAAACCATAAACTCACGTATTGTTACATTTGGAAGTCTAGAGAAAAATGCACGTTATGTTATCAACCTGTATGTCGGGAGTCCTGCAACTCCTGTAGTCCGCCTCTGCTTCAAGACGCGGGGCCAGTTCTCGAATGCGGAGCAGAAGCTAGTTGTAGTTGGGGGCGAGCTACAACTAGACTTTAGTAAGACTGGAGGTTTCGGATGTTTTGCGATTGCCAAGACACAGCAGGACATTCAGGAATGTATGTGCTACGGCACGCGGGGCGGAAGCCGGTTCAGCACCACCACCGCCACAAGGCAGGCCCTGGGATGCGACAGCAGCTGACCCGGGCTGGATCGACAACGGAAGCCTGTCGGACTGCTTCGGAAACCGGTTGAGGAATCCCTAACACTCAGGGTCTTTTGTACATATCGTGAATGCAAATTGCGCTGAGACTCAGCAGTGGATCGGTTGTGGCAGATACGACCAAGTGGAAGGCTGGCATGGCCTAGCGGGATGTCGAAGCCGGGAAGAGAGAATCGATTACTTCTCGTGATACTCGGTGACCTTGCTGTAGCCACCACGATCCCGGGCGTGCGGATCACCGAGTCGACGGTCTCGAAATGGATCATGAGAGTGCATCATGCGCTCGGCGGGTGGGAACAGCAGGCCATCGCCGATTGCGGGCCGAAGCGGTCATGCCGTGGCCTGATTGGATAGCAAGGTGCTGGCCGCCACCCGCTTCGAGAGGGTCAGGGCCGAAAAGCGGCATCAGACCTTGATCGACTACCAAACCGAAATCCTGAGGTTCACCTGATCGCCCGAAGTACCGTTGCGCAACTACCGCTCGGAAAGAAATCTGCGAATGCCAAAACCAAACAGACGGTCAGTGGCACTTTCCGCAGTCCATAACATGCACCAGCGAGTTACCGTATCTCCCGCCACCTGTGTAGTCGACTCACCCTGCAGGACCAGGCGCTAGAATTGCTCCACAAGCCAGATAAAATACCGCATCCACGATACCAAGCATCTACTCGTCCCCAACAGGAAGCGAGTAGATGCCTGGTAGGGATGCATGCGTTCCGGGCCAAATAGACGGTACAACAGGAAATCCCTCAGGGCCGAACTCATCGCCAAACCCCAATCCGTGATCCCACAAGGCAGGTCGACACAAAGAGAACAAGTCATCCTTACAGATGAAGAATGGGCGTGACCCGTGTCAGCGAACTCCAGCAGCAGGTTGAATCACTTCACGCCGAAACGGCAGGATTCCTTCGGGCCGATCTTCGTCCAGATCCCGGGCATACCGATGGCCGGCAAACGTGGCCCAGGCAATAGGAGCAGGGGCAGCAGCATCTCCAATGGGTTGGACCGATCGGACCCCGGCATCTGCCCACTGGTTTTCTTTGGCCCCCAAGGTGTCCCAAAGTAGGTCATGACTCTGCTGACACGTCACCAGAACAACCGCTTCTGCCTCCAGGAATTGACGTTCGCCCGTATACCGGCAGACGGTTTCCACTCCATCCCGACGCATGCCGGACACCGCACGATTGAAGACCAGAGTCACTCCCAGTGCCAACAGATGACGATGAATAGCCTCCTGCTCCAGGGTATTTCGGGTCCACTCAGAAACCAGGGCGGCAGGCGTCACCAGTGTAACCCGGGCCCCCTGCTTCATCATCAATTCCGCCAGTACTCCCCCCATGTAGTAATGATCATCGTCATATAACACCACTCTCCCCGTCGGCAAGTTACCCCGCATCAGGTCATCCGGCGTGTAGACCCGAGTGCCGGGATCCACAGGAATCGGCCGGACATGGAATCGGGCTACGCCGTCTCGCCGCCAAGAAGCCCCGGTAGCCACCGCCACATGGGAACAACCCAATTCCAGCACCTGGTCCGCATCCAGCGCACTGTCGAGATAGATGTTTACATTGACCATACGGTCCAATTGGTAGCGACGATAGTCCACCACCCGTCCCCAAGCGGACAATCCCGGCAGTTGCCGCTCCAACCGCACTCGACCGCCGATCTCCCGCTCCGCTTCCGCCAATGTGACCTCATAGCCCCTTTCACCCAGCACTCTTGCCGCCTCCAGTCCCGCCGGACCAGCACCGACAATGAGCACAGAAGTGCTTTCCCCTTTGGGGGCAAAACGCTCTGGATGCCATCCCCGGCGCCATTCCTCCATGAAAGTTGGGTTCTGGGTGCAGCGGGATACCGACATGGTCATATCACCAACAATACAGATATTGCAGCCAATGCATTCACGGATATCGTCAACTCTCCCCTCTTCGATTTTCCGCGGCAGGAAGGGGTCCGCAATCGACGGTCGGGCACACCCGATCAAATCAAGCACTCCAGACCGGATTTGCCTCACCATGGTATCGGGTGAAGTGAATCGTCCAACCCCGACTACCGGCTTTTGTGTCAACAATCGAACCCCGGAAACGAGTTCTTCCTGCGCGGCCTCCTCCCGGAACCGGGAGGGTCCCGAACAATCTTCCCAACTGCCATGGGCCAGATCCCACAGATCCGGCAATTCGGCATGCATGGCGATCAGGTCCCTCAGTTCCGAGTTCGCCAACCCCATATCGCCCGTCAACTCTTCCAGTGACAGGCGCAAAGTAATGGCGCAGCGGTCTCCCACCGTATCACGGCATTCTTCTACCAACTCCCGCATCAGACGAGATCGATTCTCGAGCGACCCCCCATATTCATCTTGTCGATGATTGGTCAGCCGGGAAAGAAAGTGCTGGATCACACCGAACCCATGCGCACCATACAGACAAATCAAGTCATAACCCGCGGTTTTGGCACGCAGGCATGCCTCCCGATGCCACCGACGCAGATCCCGAATATCCCTCTTGGTCATGGCACGCGCAGCCACCGGATCATTGGTGAAAGTCCGAACCGGCAGTGCGGTTGGTGCCATCGGCACTTCCCGGGTATAGAGATTGGGGCCGTTGATCCCTGAATAGGTGAGTTCAATCCCTGCCAAGGCATCATATTCATGGATGCCATCAGCCATGTTGGCCAGCATGGGGACATCTTTATCGTCCCAGATCCTGAGCTCAATATATGGGGTGATTTCCGAGGTATGGTGCAACTCTACCTGCTCCGTGAAAACCACTCCCCAGCCCCCCTCTGCCTTGACCTGACGCATGGCAGCTACCGCAGAGGGATCCCGATACCCACCTCCATTACAGTGCGGCACCTGATAAAACCGATTCTTGGCCCGAACCGGCCCAATCTCCAGAGGTTCGAACAGAATATCGTAGCGGGGATCCCGGGTCATCCGCCTGCCCATCGACCCCTCAACTATTTGTCCCGAATCCGGTCTGACATGCCGGCCGCGTCCTTGACAAAGTCCAATGGCCCATCCCAACCAAAATTCCGATAGACGGCCGCCAGGTGCGCAAACGGTGGCGACTGTGCGAACAGGTGAAACGTCAGCCGGTGACCCGCGTATCCGGAATTCAGCAAGTCCCTGGCAAAAGCCAACAGTTTACGTCGGTCTTCCGACTGCCAATGTTCATTGATACTGTAAAACTTTCGCATCCACGGCCCGGTCTCTGTCGCCGAGAAAGTATCCAGATCGGGGGTAACACAAATCTGACCGCCACACAGCTCCCGTGCGAGGTGCATCATGGCCGGCAGATTGGTGCAGGCATGCACCCGGCCGGTCATCAGCATGGACTGATTCGGCATCAGGAACCCTCCAGGACTCTCCTCAGCCAAGGCGATCGCGGCAGTAAGATGTGCGTGGATTCCTTCACGATAAACTGCCAGCTGGGCGAGTTTTTCCTGTACAGCGGGCTGTTTTTCCAGCCCGGTTTGCTTCACATTCCAGAGGGCCACCCCGATCATCATGTCGGCATAGGTAATCAGGCGTTGCACAAATGGCAAAGCCGAGTAACGGTGCAAAGTGGTGCGGATGAACGCTGCCGCCCGGGTATGCTGGTAAAACAGGACATCCTCCCAGGGAATCAGCACATCGTCCAGCACCATCAGGGTGTCGACCTCGTCAAACCGGTTGGAAAGCGGATAATCCTCTGCGGTGCCTTCCTTCTGAAACCCGGCTCGGCAGATATGCCGTACCCCCGGGGCATTCATTTTCACGATACAGCCCAAGGCATAATCCGAGTATCGGGCATCTCCCCAGTTGGCAATGGTGGGTTTCAGAAAAGCCTGATTCGAATAGGCTGCTGCCGTTTCATACTTGGCTCCACGGATCACGATTCCGGCGTCTGTCTCCCGCACCACGTGCGTCAACATATCCGGGTCCTGATCCTGAGGCCGCAGTGAACGATCTCCTTTCGGGTCCGTATTGGCGGATACATGAAACGGGTCCTGCTCCACGGCGAGACGGATATGATGGTGGATGTTCCTGGAAAACCGGGGATCAATCTCATTGAGAATGTCCGCTCCGTCAGCCAAAGACCACATCTCGCCCACGGTTTCGTCCCCAACCCGGGTCACCACTCCCTGAATATCGTGCATAACCCGGTCCACGGCCCGCCGCTTGGCATGCCAGTGTTCCTGTGTTTTGGGAATCTGGTTCCCGACCGGAAATCGCTCGTCATTCTCCTCGAAGGTCATGATATCCCTGGTCGAGTCTTCATGCTGCATGTCATAAATGCGTGCTCGCACATCAATCAGCGGCTTGAACTGTGGGTGCACGGTAATATCCTCCACACGCTTGCCATCCATGTAGACCTCCCTGCCATCTCGCAACGAGGCGCGATACTCCTCTCCGGTTCGGATCATATTTATAACCCCATGACAAAAGTAGCAAGTGTCAGTGATGAGCGGTTTCCCTGTAAATTACTTTTTTCGGGGACACTGCATCGGAAATACCAAACCATTCCGAAGCTTGCTGATTCAAGGTTCCCGATACACCAAAACAGGAATTCCGTTGCATGTGGCCACTGAACCCCCTACTATCACTGATCGTTATGGTATACCCTTGATAAAAGTATACCATTCCATTCAAAGCGGAATGGAATAAGGATGCTTGGTTTCCATCGACTACTACCCCCCCGAAGCATGGGAAGGGCGACCCACTGATAAGCTTCATCTACGTGTCTACCCAGAGCGATATGATACCAAATGGGTGGTTTGCCGGGGCCGGCGCTCATCATGAAGAAGCCTTGCAGGTAGGACCCCCCCGGAAGACCAGAAACACTTACCCACTCGACCCCATGCGTTTGCCATCAGGAACAGTAAATTATGGGGGAAGGTTGGAGAGTTCACTCGGATGGATTCGATATCGGATGCTCCCTGCAACCCAAGAAGCTTGGCCTGATAGACTTCGTTTGGTGAGTAGGCTAATTCGGTTCGCCAACAAAATACATAACGGAATCTCTCGCAGTTTCCAAGATTTTACCGATGAGGCCCCTCCATCACGAAGTCCGGTCCATACATGAACCAGCAACTCTTCCTTGAAGGTATGAGCTATGCTGCCTGCACGGTATCCGTCATTACGACGGATGGACCGTATGGACGGGCGGGGGTGACAGTGAGCGCAATGACCTCTGTCTCGGCCGACCCGCCTACACTGCTGGTCTGCGTACATCATCTGAGCCCCGCCTGCGAGAAGCTCCAGCAGAACGGTGTATTGTGTGTCAATGTGCTGAGTGAAGACCAGGCGATGATTTCGGATACGTTTGCTGGTCGGACGCACCCCCCCGGCGCGGACAAGTTCAGTTGTGCCCAATGGACCACCCGCGTCACGGGCGCACCTGTTCTCGAAAACACCCTGATTGCCTTTGATTGTATCATCCGTGATCATTTCCGGGTCGGTACCCATTTCATTTTCATTGCCGAGCCGCAAGATATCAATATCCGGCAGCAAGGCAATGCGCTGATCTATGCAAACCGGGCCTATGGGGTGTCCCGCTCGTTGGATTCGTTCGTACCCGAGTCCCGGGACAGTAGCCATGAGGGCGTGTTGCATATCGCCTGTTTTTCGACGATTGGGCCATTTTTCATCCCTAGCTTGGTACGAACTTTCCTAACACAATATCCCCACACCAACTTCCGGTTTTTTGAGGGGAGCGAGCGGGAAATCGAAGCCGCTCACCAAGCGACTCCCTTCGACCTGATTCTTATGTATGACTCGCCAAATATCCCAGAGTGTCGACGGGAAACGCTGGCTACGGTCAGCCCCCATGTCCTGCTGCCTTCTGGACATCCGCTGAGTGAGCGCCATGAGATCTCACTCCGGGAACTGTCCGAACATCCAATGATCCTGCTGGACATTCCCCCAAGTCGAGATTTTTTTACGTCCCTGTTTGCTGACGATGGACTCATACCGAACATCCGGTTCCGCTCTCCCTCTTTCGAGACCGTGCGGGGGATGGTCGCCAACGGACTCGGCTATTCCATACTGATCTCAAGGCCAGCGAGTGCGATGAGCTATGACGGGAGTGCACTGGTAACCAGACCCCTGGCCGAATCCGTGGCTCCTGGTCGACTCATCATGCGATACCGAAATACACAGGCGCCTTCCCCTCTGGTCGCCCGGTTTGCCCATCATACCAAGGGATTTTTTTCTCGCTGGGGGATTTGACTCCGAAAGACTGTCGCAGTGCTCATGGAAACCGGGATCTCGGCACCTTGCGACCCGGGATGGCTCTTCCTCCCTTGATTTTCGCTCTGTTATCGTCCTCTTTCACAACATGGTCCCCAATCGAAAAACATCATTTCATGCTGGTTCACTAAACAGCCAGCGGCGCAAAAAGCGCACATCAGACACACAACAAAATCTGTTAGGGGGTTGGTCGGAAGCTGAGAGTCCCCGAGTGATGTTTGGTAGTGGGGGTTCTGGTTCTGCGGTGCGCACGGACGGGGGGCGGAAGCGGGCTCCGGCGGATGCATTCCCCGGTCGTTGACGTCTTCGCTGGCGGTCGTGTCGTCGACAGGCAAATATCGACTTCGCCGTTGCCGTACCATGCCGACCGCCGCCCTCGCCCCCAACTCGCAACATGGTCCACCGGATTGCCGCCTCAATTGAAATTTCGCCCCGACAGGCCCTGCACGAGCCGGCCCTGCCGAACCTGTTTCCCATCGGCACCCGGGTGTACCTGACCGACGTCGGCACCGAGCCGGTGACGGTGGTCGCCGACGGGGCGCGGCGATTACAGGAACTCGGCTACCGCGCCGTACCCCATCTCGCCGCCCGTCGACTGACCACCCGGCCGGCCCTAGCCGAGCGCCTGGCGCGGCTGACCGCCGACGCCGGGGTCGAGGAAGTGTTGGTGATTGGCGGCGGCCTGCAGACCCCGGCGGGGGCCTTCGATTCTTCGCTGGCGGTGCTGGAAAGCGGGCTGCTGGACCGCTATGGCATCGGTCACGTGGGCATCGCCGGTCATCCCGAAGGCTCGCCGGACTTCCCCGAGCGGACGGCCCTGGAGGCGTTGCGCCGGAAGCAGGCCTGGGGCGAGTGCACCGGGGCACGGCTGCACATTGTCACCCAGTTCGGCTTTGCGCCCCGGCACTTTGTGGACTGGGCCGACGGCCTGGCGGCAGCTGGGGTGACGTTGCCGGTGCACCTGGGCGTCGCCGGACCGGCGCGGTTGACGACCCTGGTCAAGTTTGCCGCCCTGTGCGGGGTGGGGAACTCGCTGCAGTTTTTGAAGCAGCGGGCCGGGGCGGTCAGTACCCTGCTCGCCGGGGTCGATCCCGAGGACCTGGTGGGGCCGATCGAGCAGCATGTGCGGGCGCACCCCGAGGGAGCGGTGCGGCAGATTCATGTGTTCCCTTTCGGTGGCCTGAAAACCGCAGCGGAGTGGTTGTACCGGCGGGGGAGCTGGACGGCCTGAAGGGGGTATCCGGCGGCCATCGCACCGCCCGCCATCCACGGACCTGCGAACGACGGCTTTCCGCATCCACCGATCGCACCTTCACGGCGGAAAGGACGCCAAGCAGAAAATTTGTTCCTGACACCGCATCCGAAGACTACTTCCTCAATTGGGACAAAATTGAAGAATTACGATCATTGGATATCACATCATCATATTCGGATTCGAGTGCTCCAATGAAAATAAAAATTACGATGGTGACGACTAAAAATAGATGAGCAACTCCAAACCAAACAAACATATCTCCAACCGCTTGCCTCTCGATGAGTTTGTAGAGAATGTAATACTCTAAACAAACCACTGCCGACATAGTGAAGATGACGGTGCCTACTGCTCGCCGTTTCGCAGAGAGACCACGCTGCTCCAATAAGCGTAGTCGTTCAACTACCCCAGCATCGAACTCTTTAGCATCCGGATCAGATATTCGAGTTTTGTTCCAAAACATCAACATCAGTCCATCTGGGCATCCCACTGCAGCCGCTCAACCGAGGCAGTCCGCCGTGCTGCCACCTCCGACCAGAGCAACTTCCCCGGGGAGCACACGGACCGGGAATTGATTTGCTACCCAGACTCATCACCGGCATCTTGCAGATGGTGCCGAAACGCTTGCACTCCACCTCATCGGTCAGGCACCCGTCTTCTCTGCATACCGAAACTGAATCTGCCAGTTTTCATATGCAATTCCTCCAGTCTGGAGGTCCGTCAAGGTCGTAATTTCTGCTATGTTGATTTATAATTGTTCTCATTTTAGAGAACAATAGGATTATTCATGATCCAGAATTATCTCGTACAGACGAATCACTGCCCGGTACAAGTGGAATTGTTTCCGGATGATACCTGCCTGTCGTCGCCTCCTGCCGGCATCACGTATATCCCGGACCTGCTGGCAGACCATCAATCCCTGTTCCAGTGGCTGCAGGCCACGACCCGCTGGCATATCCGGTATATGACCCGGGAAACTATCACCTGGGGAGAATCCCATACCCCCGGAAAGAAGATCCGTACGCGATATCCTTGGCCAGAATGCATTGAGCCTCTGACCTGGGCCATCCGGGACCGAATTGGATATCTTCCGAATCAATGTATAGCGAACCACTACCCGAGTGGGAAACATTCCATCGGGTTTCATTCGGACCACATGGAGTCAATGGAGAACAGAACAGGCGTGACCATTCTTTCGCTGGGAGCTCGACGCCATATGGTACTGCGGAGAAAGGATGTCCCTACCATCCGATATCACTATGCCTTGGATCCAGGATCCGGTTTTCATATGGATGATGCCTCCCAGTCGGACTGGCAACACGGCGTCCTGCCAGAGCCCGCATGTGGACCCCGTATCAGCCTATCTTTTCGTCGACTGATTGAACGGGATCCGATCCACAGTGACCTCTGGAAAGCCTGACGAGATTCTTCCAGATTCCCAAATGGATCTTTCAGAGAGAAAAACCGTTAATACCCTGTCCTATACAACCATTCTATCATTCCCAGTCTTGCCTGTACTGATCAGTCGCACCCAGCAAGAAGCACATGGTTTGCAATCCGCAGATCAGGGTAACGTCCTGGTCCTCAGCTTTTTTGTGTGCATCCTCCGTGAAGCTTGATGCGGAACTGATCACATATTTCCTCGCATCGCTATTTTGGGATTCTGCCCATTGGATGACTTGTTGTATGGCTTCCTCATCATTCTGGTCCTCCCCCTGCTTCCACTTCACTTGTACGGCAATCGCGGAAGGTTCAAAAAGTGCCCGACTTCGGGGAGGAGAAAAAAGCATGTCAATGTCTCCTCCTTCCCGGTTGTATCGTCTAGACTGTTCGAATTTATATCCCTGATCTTCAAATGCTTGCTTTACGGCTTTTTCAAAACGGTCTCCATTCCAGTTTTTGACCATGTCCTGAAGTTTCACTGCGGCTTCTCTGAATGCGTTGTTTACCGCCACTTGAAACATTTCTTTCATGGGCTTCGCCGTAGAACTGCTTTCTTGATTCAAGAGCTTGCAGGCCGCTTCAATCTGGTCTGGATTGTAACACCAGGAAACAGCTGCTCTGTGGTTCGTACGAGCGAATACGCTGGAAACAAGAAACGCCTCGTTATCAGCCTGGTAATGGAATGTGCGAATACTGTCAGGATCTACTGGCACTATATGACCAAAATCCTCTTTGCCAGTGGTCATGTCGAAGGAGTACCGACCGCTAACCCGTGCAATTGTAAATTCGTTCCATTTCGGCATCTTGGGCACCACGACGATGTCGCCTTTGTTCAATTCAAGCATTCGGCGCAGGATCGCGAAACGCTTTGGACTAGGGGCTTCTCCCCAAACTTTGCGGTATGTTTCTTCCCATTGATGTTTATCAACTGGGGTACCATCCTCTGAAACCAAACCGAAGCCATTCGCGCCCCATCCCTGGCGCAGACGCCCCTGAGTGATTTCCTTGAAGATCCACCCTTTTTCCTCTTCAGAAATTCGGAAAACGGTGAAAAAATCCGGATATTCTTGAGAGTTCATTATTCATCTCCTCAATCAGTCAACTCTTCGGCTCAACCACATATGCTGAACCAACCTTTAGTAGCGTTTGCCAGACCTGAGCTCCGCCAAGGTCGCCTCTCGCGATTGTAATTGAGGGGGGGGGGGGGGGGGGGGGGCAACCTTTTTCGTCAAGGTTTTTTCTGTCCGGGTATGGAAAGGCCAAGCGCCTCTGATGATGAGGGTGGTTCTGGAAAAGGGTTCCCGGAATCCAGACGAAGTCCGGGTGCGGCCAGTCATGGCGGACCCTGGTTGGCTGGTTGTCGGGAGCGTTCCGAGTAAGGGTCTGGGGTCGCCGGATCGAGTGAACCGTGGCCCAGTGGAAACGGCAACCCATGGCCCGGTCCGCGAAGAGAAGTGGAATCAAGTGCCTAAATCGCAATCCTGCGGCTTGGCAGCACTGTCAGCCAAAGTCGCGGACACCAGTCCGAGAGACCGAAGTGCAAGCGGGGCGAAACCCGGGCTTGCAACCTCCGGGCGAGGAGGAGGTTCCGGCAGACACTAGGGATCACTGATCTGATCCAGCAATTTCCCCAAAAAAACATCACACTTCGCCAACTCAGTACGCAAGATAAATTCATCCGGTTGGTGCCCCTGGTCCATCGAGCCCGGGCCACAAATCACGGTCGGCACCCCCAATCGCTGCTGAAACAATCCTCCTTCGGTACCAAAGGACAGTTGGACCCACCGGTCTGTACCGACCAGGTCCTGCACCCGCCAGACCACTTCCTCTTCCGGATTTGTATGTAGCCCGGGATACTGGTTTGTCTCCCGGACCTGAATGTCTGCCGCTGGAAAATCCTCTTGATATCCAGAGACAATACGGTTGGCGGCCTGGCGCAGGCGACGCACTAACTCCTCCGGATCATCATGCCGGGTATAGCGAATCTCCAGGGCGAAATGGCATGTCCCTGGAATGATATTGAGCGCGGTGCCGCCCTGGATCGTACCTACTTGCAGTGTTGTCCAAGGCACTTGGGAATCCAGGTCTTGCCTGTTATGGCTGATGATCTCTTGCTGCAAGCCGCGCACCGCCTGGATCATCTCCATCGCCAGATAAATCGCATTCAATCCCCGGTGGGTCAGGGCCGAATGGGCTTCCACGCCCCGACAAGTGCAGACGCCAGCCCATTTGCCCTTGTGGGCAATTCCAACCTCCATCCGGGTCGGTTCGCCGATGATGCAACAGTCAGGTGAGGCCAAGGAACCAGCCAGTCGATCCAACATCTGGCGTACGCCTACGCAGCCAATTTCCTCGTCATATGAAAAGGCCAGATACAAAGGCACTCGCAGATTCCGTGTCACTGCCTCCGGTACGAGAGCCAGTACGCACGCCAGAAACCCCTTCATGTCAGCAGTTCCCCGGCCATAGAGCCGTCCCGACTCGAGCGTCATGCGGAAGGCATCCCGAGCCCAGTCCTGGCCATCCGTAGGGACGACGTCAGTATGTCCAGACAGTAGCACGCCGCCAACCCGGTCTGGCCCGATCCGGGCATACAGATTGGTGTTTTTCGCATCGCCATCCGGCACCCGTACCGATTCCACACCGAAGGTGGACAGGTAGTCCTGAACATACTGAATCAGTTCCCGGTTGGGAGTCTGACTGACCGTGGGGAACGCAATCAGCTTTTCCAGAATCTGTTCACTGGGAGTCAGCATGGTAAATGTGGAAATGGGTTAGCAACAGGATAACACCAGCGTGACTGTACGGTAGACTTTCCGCCATAACAAGAGCCTTCAACAAGAATCTGCCCTCATCATCGCTGACCGACCTTTCGTCCTTCATGGGAGCGCCTGATCTTCGTGGTACACTTGGACGCTTACTGGGATTCCCTTTCACCCGGCTGGACCAAACTGCAAGCAAGATAACCCGCTCACCCTCCTGAAGCACGATGGGATGAGAAACTGCATGTATGGTCAAGGGGCAATTCGGCGGGGCCATGCCTCTTCCCTCTCGCATCACGGTTGACGAATCAATATCACTCTACCTGCACATTCCGACGGGAAAACACACCTCCTATTTCATGTATCGAAACAGACATCCCCGCGTCGGATTCCTAGGAATAGGTTTGATGGGCACGCCGATGGTGTTAAGACTACTGCTGGCCAATTTCGACGTCCGGGTATGGAATCGCACCCCGGAAAAAGTGGAGGAAGTGGTCGCTGCCGGAGCCATTCCCTGTGAGACGGCGGCGGCACTGGCAGCCGAGTCCGATGTCATCCTGCTTTGCCTGGCCAATACTGCTGCCGTCGTGGCAGTGGTCCACAATACCACTTTCATGAGCCAGCTGTGTGCGGAAAAAACGATCATCGATCTGTCCAGTATCTCACCCGATACCACTTGCGAACTGGCATCCGAAATCCAGCAAACCACCGGCGCACTCTGGATTGATGCGCCCGTATCCGGAGGAGTGGCCGGAGCCAAAAGCGGGGAACTGGTCATCATGGTCGGTGGTGAGGACGAATCCCTGAAAAAGGTCTACCCGATACTGGCTCCCCTGTCAAAACGCATCACTCTGATGGGCCCTACCGGTGCCGGGCAAACCACCAAGTTGTGCAATCAAATTATCGTCGGTTGCAATATCACCGCCATCGGAGAGGCCTATCGACTAGCTCGGGAAGCTGGAGTGGATACTGCCCTGTTATCGGACGCCCTCCGGGGGGGATTCGCCGATTCCCTGCCGTTTCAGATATTTGGCCGTCGCATGGCCAATGGTGAAGAAAAGCCGGTGTCGATCAAGATCGAAACCATGTTAAAAGACCTCGAAGGAGCAACCCGCTCTGCGGCTGCACGGAACCTGGACCTCCCCCTCACCCAAGCGGCAGCCACATTGCTGCGGGAAAGAGCACTGCGAGGCGATACGGAACGTTGCATCACTTCCATGGTGGATGCCCATACCCAGTCATGATTCCGGCATTCGAATGGACTCAAGAATCGGGGCTACTCCGTGCTTGTGCATGTGGATTTCTTTCAGGGTCAGGCCAGAAAGCTCATACGGCAACACCAACCAGCGGTCGGTTTCATGAAGAAAGTATTCCGGACCGGTACGCCCGGATACCGGCCGATACCAGACTGTGGCCACACGAATATCCTCGGGCATGTTCTGGCGCAACTGGCGTTGCAGCTTTTCTTTCACGGCCTGGACACTGTGACCACTGCTGAACACATCATCGACCAGTAAAAGCCGATGCTCGGAATCCAGTCGGCTGACCAGATACTCCAGCCCATGCACACGGATCTGGTCCGTGTTGCGGATCATGCCTGCATAGTTTTCCATCCCACGGTACGATGTCCGGATGGGGATGTGGTCGGTTTTCACCCCAAGATACTGCAGGCATTCCTGCACTACAATACCCACCGCACTGCCACCGCGCCAAATTCCTACCAGATAATCCGGATAAAACCCACTGTCATGGATCTGTCGTCCCAATCGAAAACTGTCCAGTATCAAATCCTGCTCATTCACAAAGATTTTGTCGACTGTTTCGGTTACTTGACGATGTTTCATGGACTAGAATCATGGGGATGAGACAGAAATTTTACCTCCAGGCCGAGGATTTGTTGCAGGATGCCATGCAACTCGGTGCCATGGTGGTGAACAGTGGATTCAAACCCCACTTCATCGTCGGCATATGGCGTGGGGGCACACCGGTTGGCATTGCCGTTCAGGAAGTACTGGCCTGGGCCGGAATCGAAACGGATCACATTGCCATTCGTACTTCTTCCTACACCTCGGCCATTGACCAAAGGGAACCAAGCATCAAGGTACATGGCTTGCGCTACCTGGTCGACCGGGTCAATTTCGATGATCGCTTGTTACTGGTGGACGATGTGTTCGATACGGGTCTGACCATTCGGGCGATTATCGACAAACTGCAGCGCAAGGCAAGACAGAATACTCCGGGGGATATCCGGATTGCGGTTCCATGGTATAAGCCCTCGCGCAATCAAACCGGCATATCGCCGGATTATTACTTGCATGAAACCGAACAATGGATCAAGTTTCCCCACTCCCTTGAAGGGCTGTCCGATGACGAGATTCGCATCCATCGGCCAGCAATCTGGTCTATCCTGAAAACATGAACAATACGGAACTTTGTTACCTCTCCGGCGTGGAGGCCCTGGCCCTTTTCCACCGGGGCGAACTGTCCCCGGTGGACCTGATGCGTGCGGTGATCGAAAGAGCTGAAGCGATGCAGCCGGCCGTCAATGCCTTCACAGACACATACTATGACCGGGCACTGGATGCAGCACAGTTGGCCGAGAAGCGATACCAAAAGGGTCGTCCGCGCAACCTGGAGGGATTGCCGGTGGCCATCAAAGACGAATTTCGTCTCCGGGGAACCCGCCGAACCTCCTCCTCACGGGTTTTCCAGGATCGCGTGGACAATGAATCGGACATTGTCATTGAGCGGCTGCTGAGAGCCGGTGCCATTCCGATTGCCAAAACAGCGACCCCGGAATTCTGTCTGTTGGGTTCCTGTCACTCCCTGCTGTTCGGAGTGACCCGGAACCCCTGGCAACTCGACCTGACTCCCGGAGGCTCTTCCGGTGGAACCGGCGCGGCGCTGGCCGCCGGTATGGCAACCCTGGGCACCGGAACCGATATCGGCGGTTCCATCCGCATTCCTGCGGCCCAATGCGGCATTGTGGGCTACAAGCCCCCTTACGGACGCAATCCGGAGATTCCCGTCTTCAACCTGGATTTCTACAGCCATTCTGGTCCCATGACCCGTTCCGTATCCGACATCGCCCTGATGCAAAATGTCATGTCCGGTCCGCATAATCAAGACATTGCCACACTACGCAACCGGGTCCGACTGGATACCCGACACGTACTGCCCAACCTGGGGGGGTGGAAGATTGCCTGGTCCATGGACCTCGGGTTCATGGAGATTGACCGCGAGGTAGTGCAAAATACGCACCGCGCACTGGAAGTCTTTCGCGATTTAGGTGCCCGGGTCGAACATGTCGACCTTGGCTGGAATCCGGATATCATTGATGCCGCTCACACCTACTGGTCCCATAACTGGGCCACCACAATCTCCTCTCTCCTGGATACTCACCGAGAAGATCTGACGGAATATGCCATTTTCTTTCTAGAGCGTGCACGCCAGTCTACCCCGAATGATTACCTGCACTCGTTGCAGGTCATGGTAGAGATGTACCGGGTATTCGGTCCTCTGATGGACCGTTACGACCTGTTCGTTTGCCCTACCCTGGGGACCAACCGGATTCCTGCGGAATTCACCTGGCCCGACAGTGAAGTGGTGATCAACGGCCAAAGCATCGTCACCGACGAAGAATATTGGTCGCTGACCTATCCGTTCAACATGCTCAGCCGCTGCCCGGTGCTGGCGATTCCGTCAGGGCTCGGGAGCAATGGCGTCCCGACCGGTATTCAACTGGTCTCCCGAACCTATGCAGACCGTAAGGTCATTGAAGCCGGCAAGGCATTTGAGGCATCGGCCAACGCCCTGTCAAGCTGGCAGATGGACCCTCGTATTCCTGCTCACTGAACCTGATTACACCCCCCATCTATCACGGAGTTTCCTATGCTGACCGTCTATAGCGAAGATCATTCCTTGCGAAATGCCAAAACCGAACTGTATGGCGGCGAACTGGTGCCGCCATTTGAATGCCCTGAGCGCATGCAGTATGTCCTGGACCGGATCGAAGAAGTCCAACTTGGAGAGATCATTCGTCCCGAAGATTTCAGCATGGATCCTGTCGTCCGGGTTCATGATTCGGAATTCATGGATTTTCTGCATTCCTGTTGGGCCGAATGGAAGGCGGAAGGGTTTCAGGGGGAAGCCATTCCCACTGTCTTTCCCGCCCGCGGAATGCAACAGCGCATCCCGGAACATATTGAAGGCCGTTTGGGCTACTATGCGATGGCCGTGGAAACCTCGATCAGCGAAGGTACCTGGCACGCTGCCCGGGCCAGTGTGAATGTGGCACTCACGGCCCAAGCCCGAGTGGAGTCCAGCGGAAGTGCGGCATTTGCACTCTGCCGCCCGCCTGGACACCATGCATCCCGGGATCAATATGGCGGTTACTGTTTTATCAATAATGCCGCCGTCTCGGCGCAGGCATTTCTTGATAGTGGCGCGGATCGGGTCGCCATACTGGATGTCGACTTTCATCACGGAAACGGCACCCAAAGCATCTTCTATGCACGGAATGACGTACTGTTCACTTCGATTCATGGCGACCCCCGGGCTGCTTTTCCGCATTTTCTGGGGTATGCCGATGAAACCGGGGTCGGGGTCGGGGAAGGATACAATCACAACTATCCGCTGGGACCCGGCACGGCCTATGCCGCATGGTGTGAGGCACTTCAGGATGCGTGCAGGAAGATTGCAGAATTCACCCCCGATGCCTTGGTAGTCTCCTTAGGTGTGGACACCTTCGAGAATGATCCGATTTCCTTTTTCCGGCTTTCCAGCGATGACTTCAAACGATATGGTTCTGTCATCGCCCAATTGAACCTGCCGACCTTGTTTGTGATGGAAGGTGGTTACGCCGTCGAGGAGATTGGCATCAACACCGTGAACGTCCTGACCGGCTTCGAGGGCCGTTGATGAACCACGTTTTCGGCAATCCCGGATCTGCAATACAAAGCAAGACCCGATTGAGCGCACGCCAATTTCGGCTTTTTGGGGCTCACTTCGAAAGTAGCGTGATGACGGCATCGGAGGCTGATGGTATGTACTCTTCCACCAGGCACTCTCGATAGGCTGAACGGACCAGTGGCAACGAGCATCCGGGGGAAGGTTTCCACCCGGATGCGCTGCGGTGACCCGGTTCTGGTCAGACCAAAGCGGGCAAATCAGACCCGTTCGAAGAGTGCCGCGATTCCCTGCCCACCCCCAATGCACATGGTCACCACCGCCAGCCGGCCACCAGTCCGTTCGAGTTCTGCAATCGCTTTCACGGTGATGATCGCACCGGTCGCCCCAATCG
Organism: Candidatus Poriferihabitaceae bacterium; assembly: GCA_965221795.1. Taxonomy (GTDB): domain Bacteria; phylum Pseudomonadota; class Gammaproteobacteria; order Arenicellales; family Poriferihabitantaceae; genus VYFG01. The sequence continues at coordinate 2,761,541 of OZ244914.1, read as the reverse complement.
GATGACCCAGGGCAATGCCACTGCCATTCGGATTCAACCTGTCATCCGGCAGACCCAGATCTCGAGCAACCGCTATAGCCTGAGCGGCGAATGCTTCGTTTACTTCCCATACGTCGATATCGTGCACGGTGTAATCGGTGCCATCCAGCAGGTTCTGCACCGCAGGGACTGGACCAATGCCCATGTACTTGGGTTCGACGCCTGCATATGCATACTTGAGCAGTTTGGCCCGTGGCTTGGCTCCCTGGGCTTCCATCGCCTCTTCGGACATCAGCACCACCGCAGCTGCACCGTCGTTGATACCGGATGCATTGCCGGCGGTAACCGTACCACCTTCCCGTTTGAACACCGGGCGCAACTTTGCCATATCGTCGAGTGAAGCATTGAAACGGACATGCTCATCCTGCTCGAAAACGGTCGTCCCCTTGCGACTCTTGAGTTCAATCGGCACTATCTGGCCTTTGAAATATCCGTTTTCAATGGCGTTCTGCGCACGCCTGTGGCTGGTAATGGCCAAGGCATCCTGATCTTCCCGTGTGATCTCCCATTTTTCCGCGATATTTTCTGCCGTAATGCCCATATGGCAAAGCTCCATGGGGCAACTCAGGGCCGCGACCATCATGTCCACCAGTTGGGAATTGTTCATGCGAATGCCAAATCGGGCGTTTTCGGCGACATAGGCGGCGCGACTCATCGATTCCACACCACCCCCCACTGCCGTGTCGCACAAGCCCAATTGGATCTGTTGGCCGGCAGTGATGATGGCCTGCAGGCCGCTGCCACAAAGCCGGTTGACTGTGACTGCAGGTGCCTTGTGGGACAGGCCGCCATTGAGTGCCGCCACTCGTGAAATATACATATCCTGGGCTTCTGTGTGGATGACATTGCCAATCGCACAGTGACCAACTGAATCGGGCGCAATGCCGGCCCGTGATACGGCTTCCCGAACTACAGCCGCGCCGAGGTCGCCCGGGCGCTGCCCCTTGAGGCTGCCACCAAAATCGCCAACAGCAGTGCGTACACCACTGACCAGATATACATCATTGGGTTGCATTGAAAGCTCCTGTAAGTCGAATGAATGAAATGGATAGAATATGGGTCATGTCAATCCTGTTGCAATTCGGGCAAATCCCGGAAATATTCCAGAGCTCCGGGGTTCACTAATGCTTCGGTGTTGCGGACCGGATCGCCATGCACAATATGTTTTATGGTCAATTCCACAATTTTTCCACTCAACGTTCGGGGGATATCCGGCACAGCAATGATTTTTTGAGGTACATGGCGAGGGCTGGCATTTTGACGAATGACATGACGGATTTTTTCCTTCAGGTCCTCGGTCAGTATTACCCCCTCCCGCAGCAGGACAAACAGGACAATCCGAACGTCCCGGGACCACTGCTGGCCGATGCAAAGGCTTTCCAGCACCTCATCTACCTTCTCAACCTGACGGTATATTTCGGCCGTTCCGATACGCACTCCACCGGGATTCAGCACAGCGTCCGAGCGGCCATGGATGATGATGCCATCAGAGGGAGTGATTTCCGCATAGTCTCCCTGGGCCCATACTCCCGGGAAACGCGAAAAATAGGCCTCCAGGAAACGGCGGTTATCCGGCTCACCCCAAAAGCCCAGAGGAATGGAAGGAAACGGGCGGGTACACACCAACTCGCCTTTTTTTCCATGTACTGGACCTTTTTCATCATAGATATCGACCGCCATACCCAGCCCCCGACACTGGATTTCTCCCCTGCGCACCGGAAGCATCGGATTGCCAAGGACGAAACAGGCCACGATGTCCGTCCCTCCGGACATGGAAGACAACATCAGGTCCCTGCCGATGTGTTGGTAGATATAATTAAACTGTTCCGGGGCCAGAGGCGAACCGGTCGAGAGGACCGCACGGATCGCCGACAAGTTGTATTCAAGAGATGGGCTCAATCCGGCCTTGGCGCAGGAAGCAATATAGCGGGCACTGGTACCGAACACGGTAATGCCCAACTCTTCCGCTGTCTGCCACAAGCTTGAAGCACGGGGAAAGAACGGAGAACCGTCATAGAGAACCAGCGTGCATCCGGTGGCGAGGCCACTGACCAGCCAATTCCACATCATCCATCCACAGGTGGTAAAAAAGAACAGAATGTCCTCCCGTCTCAGGTCACAGTGCAGCTTGTGTTCCTTGAGATGTTGCAGCAATGTCCCGCCCGCACTGTGGACAATACATTTGGGAGGGCCCGTCGTGCCGGACGAATACAGGATGTAAAGGGGATGGTCGAAGGGAAACCGGACCAGCTCCATATCCGCCTCATCTCCATGGGGCGCAAGGGCATCCGACAGGAGGCTGAACCGGGCATCCTCTGGCAATGCAGGGGCATCCTCCAAAAAAGGCACTACGAGGATTCGGTGGAGCGAAGACAACCCAGCGGCGATCTGCCCTATCGAGGGCATGATATCAAAAGGTTTTCCATTGTATTGATAGCCGTCCACACAATAGAGTACCTTGGGTTCAATTTGGGCAAATCGTTCCAGTACGCCGCGGGAACCGAAATCCGGAGAGCAGGATGACCAGATTGCTCCCAGGCCAGTAGCCGCCAACATGGCGAATACCGTTTCGGGGACATTGGCCATATAGCCGGCGACACGATCACCCGGTTTGACCCCAAACGCACGTAGCATGGACGCATGACGGGCCACCTCACGATATACCTGCCGATAAGTGTAACGAGCTTTCCGACCGCTTTCGGAACGAAAAATAATCGCGGTCCGATGGTCCCGATATCGAAGGAGATTTTCCGCGAAGTTCAGTCGGCTCCGCACAAACCACCGGGCTCCCGGCATTTGGTCGGCATTCTCAAGCACATGGCTGAGCCCGCGCTCGCCAACCACCTCTACTTCATCCCAGAGTTCGGCCCAAAACCGGGTGCCGTGCTCGGTGCTCCATCGCTGCAGCGCCTGATACTCGCAATCGATCTGATATGCCGCCGAAATCCGCTTGCTGAATCGGTATAAGTGAGAACGCTCGATTGATGCCTGATCTGGCTGCCAAAGCAACTCACCGATGGGATATGAGTCGGAATTTTTCATGGCATATCAAGCAAGGTCGCCAATCCCGCACAATCCATTGACCAGCTTCCATACCTGGCCAGGCATTAGCCCTGTATCCAGGCGATCTGGCGGTCAATACTGCTTTTCCGGGACATTCACAACGAGCCCATCTAACTGATCCGTAATCTGCAACTGGCAACTGAGCCGGCTGGTATCATCGACATCTTCTGCAAATTCGAGCATTTCCTCTTCCATGGGCTGCATCGTGGGTAGCCGGTCCACCCAGGCAGGGTCAATATGGACGTGGCAAGTCGCACAACTGCATGCTCCCCCGCATTCCGCCAGAATTCCCGGCAAATTTTCTCTTACCGCGACAACCATCACACTGTCCCCTACAGAAGCATCCAGGGCGTGCTCGGTTCCGTCATGAAGGATATAATGTATGGTTGGCATGGGTCAGTACAAATCTCAAAAGGCAACACAACGAGCCGTAACCGTAGACAAGCTCCAGACCGGTTCGATTCTACCCTATCCATTGGACCAGTCCGGTATCATTTTCCGATCCAGCACAAAAAATCCAACCGGGCGATTCTATGGGCCCCTATGCATATGCCCGGATCGATTTTATACCAGCAGGCAATCCGCCCACTGCTCCAGATCATCCAGAATCCTGATCTTGGCAGTATCTTCTCCTACCTTCAGCCGCAGGTTCGACAATTGTTCGAAAAACGCTTCCAGTCCACTATCGGGATCTTCATAGCGACCGTGGCAATGAGCCTGCCATTGCTCCTGCTCTACCGGTTTCAGGGATTCTGGCCAATTCCTGGCCCGGTATCGAAACAACATTTCCGGCAGCCTCGGATCATGAAATCGAAAGTTTCCCGAGGCCAGTTGATCCGGGGCAGCCGCTGAAATACGCTGACAGACCTGCCGATCATGCGAGTCCAGAAAATCATCATAGAGGGATTGGTCGACATCACCCCCCTTGGGAAATTCGCGTGCTGAAAAAGCCTGCTCAACCCGGGACGCAAAATCCGGATAGGAGCGGATTGTTTCCGCATGACGGACACAGGCTGCCTTGTCGATGCCGATCCGCTTCTGAGCCTTTTCATCCAGGGTCGCGATGGGAGCAATGGCGGGACACTGGTTGATCTTCAGGGAAGTGACGGGCAATCGCAACCCGGGATCCCCCAATGCTTCCGTTGTTTGGAACAACCGGTCATGCAATTCCTCCTTCGATAGGTCAAGATACAGTGATGGATCTTGCCGCAAGTTATAGACCAGCAAGCTGTTAGGGTTGCCGGATTCATAACGCAGCGGCAGGACCAATGATGTGTAATGTGACGCGGCCGAATAGAACCGGTCCGTGTGCACCAGAAGTTTCCCGGATTGCTCACCCAAAAACTCGGACACTTTCCGCTTCCGGCGCATTTCCAGCAGCCACCGGAACAAACGGGGTTGCTTATCCCGCAGAAGTCGGGCTAGCGAAATCGTAGCATACACATCCGACAGAGCGTCATGAGCATCGGTATGCTCCAGGCCATTCGCAGCGGTCAATTCAGTCAGGCGAAAAACCGGATGGCCCTGGTCATCGGTCGGCCACTCAATTCCATCGGGTCGCAGAGCGGCGGTCATGCGGGCTAGCCCGATGACATCCCATCGGGAACAGTCGTGCTCCCACTCGCGTGCATAGGGGTCCTGAAAATTCCGGAACAATGTATGCCGGGTCACTTCATCATCAAACTTGATCGAGTTGTATCCCACGCTGCAGGTGCCGGGGACCGACATCTGCTCCCGGATTCGGGCAATGAATTCTGGCTCAAGCAGGCCCTTTTCGTTGGCGAACTGCGGAGTCATGCCATTGATAAGGCACGCTTCGGGGGCCGGTAATCGATCCACGGAGGGTTTGCAATAGAACACCCATGGGTCCCCGACCGGATTCAAGTCACTATCGGTACGTTGACCGGCAAACTGCACGGGCTGATCTTTCACTGGATTGACCCCGAATGTCTCATAGTCATGCCAGAGAAAGGTGGGATGGTTTGTCATGTTTGGAATAGAGGTTGCAGGTGGCAGTACTTCGCTTGATACCGAAAGCCATGAATCAGGCGTCTATGTCGATTCCATGTTTTACCCCGGTAGAATTTACTAACATCACTTCAAATCTACCGAAACATTGGCGTTGCGCATACATAGATTTGAATTTAGAATAAATTATTGGCTCCATCAATCCCATCTACATGATCTTCGGAGATCAACGCACAAGCGTTCTTCCCGGGACGGCTTGTTGGGCTTGTGTAAGAATGTTCTGTCTGTGATCTATCTAGATAACAATGCCACAACTCGACCCTTACCCGAGGTGGTCTCTGCCATAACATATGGACTCAAAGACGTTTGGGGCAATCCATCCAGTCCACATAGCCTAGGTGCTGAGGCAAGTCGGTATATCGCAAAAGCACGAGAACAAGTCGCAACATTGCTTGGCACCTCTCCAGAGTGTATTGTATTCACTTCAGGTGCAACTGAAGCCAACGAAGCAGTATTAAGACACCACATGCGGTTATCGCATAAACTTGTCACATCAACCGCCGAGCATCCTGCTGTGGACGGACTGTTTCGTCGACTGGCTCCAGAGCGTGTTCAGGAAGTACCGGTCGACAGTGCTGGCCGTTGGGATTTGGATGTGCTAGAAAAGCTTGTTGATGGGCCATCAACACTCATTGCGGCAGGGTGGGCAAACGGTGAAACCGGTGTCTTGCAAGATATTGAACAAATCTGCCAAATTGCCTGCAATCATAATCAGCCCGTCTTAATTGATGCCTCCCAAGTTGTAGGACGGCATCGGTTTATCACTGACAAACTTGGCGGTTCATATCTTTCACTATCCGGGCACAAATTACATGCGCCCAAAGGGATTGGCGCTATGGTGAAAATTCAGCATAACCAAAATAATGATATTTTCGGGCAATCTGGTGAGCAGGAAGGTGGTCAACGTGGTGGCACCGAAAATGTTCCCGGCATCATCGGCCTTGGTCAAGCTTGCGCACTTCGACAAGAGACCTTGGAGGAAGCAATTTGCCATCTTGGAGAACTGAGAGACAAGTTTGAAGCAACACTTCTTCGCCGAATTCGCAATATTCGAATTAATGGTATCAATGCTGGCCGTGTTCCCAATACCAGCAATATCACGTTTGAGGGGATAGATGGCATGGCACTGGTCGCACGACTTGACCAAAGCGGGGTGATATGCTCTCAGGTATCAGCTTGTTCATCACAAAAACCAGAGCCATCCCGAACCCTAACGGCTATGGGGCATAGCCAATCTGAAGCATTTTCAAGCATCCGCTTTTCTTTCTCTGTTGACAACACAATCTCTGAAGTAGAACGTGCGACCGAATATTTGGTGAAAGAAGTTGCCACTTTACGTCAACTGATGGGCAATATCGCATGAAACTTGGTGGACATCAGACATTCTATCCCCGACCCGGCTGGCTTACCAAAGGATTGCTGCATTTGGAAAATGATGATAGCCGTAACTTTGCACTCCCTGATGTCGCTGACGATCTCGGCGTCGGCAGAAACATGTCAAAGTCCATTGGTTGGTGGCTTCATGCAACCGGGCTGGCGGTGCGAACTCATACCAGGCCGTCTTCATTATCCATCTCTGATTTTGGCCACGCTATTTTAGGGCATGACCCGTATATGATGCATCTTGGTACATGGTGGCTGATTCATGCTTCATCTTTAGTATCGAAGACTGGCACATCACTCTCTTACTTTTTTTCACCCAAACGGCCGAGGCACTTCAACCGCCTGAAGCTTGTAGAGCTTTTGTCACAGTATCTGATCCGCCAAAATGGTAATACTCCATCTCTTCGGTCCGTTCAGCGTGAGGTTTCTACGGTACTGCAGGCATATGCTGTTCCCGTACCAAGACCTTCTGTCGACCCAGAGAATAATCTTGGCTGCCCGTTTCAACGGCTCAATTTACTCAGACATATTCGTTCAACCGACAACTTTGAGTTGGCTGAACCTTCGCTTTTACCACCGGAGGTATTGGGACTTGTACTTTCCGCGTTGAGCGTGGAAGATGCCGCGGATATGTTTGATCAATCCAAAACCCTTTCCATTTCTTATGACAGTCAGTGTATGGTATGTGCCGCAGCAATTCTCGGACATGATCGCGCAACTTTGCTGGATCATGCGGAAATGGGGAAATGCCAAATCGGTCAAGATTGGATGGAAGTGCGTTTCTTAGCCGGCGAAAGAAACATTGCAGTAAAATGTGCCAGCCCAGCTTTATGGGCAATACGCTACTATGAGCGAGTCAAACGCAAATCCCAAAAAATGGTCGCATGATTCCCCTACGCTCGATCAATATTGCGGATGATCTAAGCCAAAGTGATGAGGCTCTGTCTAAGTTCAGACCCACACAAAAAGCTTTGCAGGTGATGCGTGCGATCTGTGGACTGAATGGGAGTCGCGCTACACATATTGTTGCACCGTATGGTTCCGGCAAGTCAATTTCCGCTCTTGCTGGCATCTCAATTTTGAGAGGGCAACCCAAGATCGTTCAACGACTTCAAGGGCAAATCAATGCCGTGGACGCTGAGTTTGCACATAGTCTTGGGCATATTTCCGGAAAGGGTCAGGTATTGCTTTTGCACGGAGCATGCGATGATTTGACCAGCTTATTCTACCCCCCCCCCCCCCCCCCCCCCCCAATCTTCCAGCCAGATTGGCATTAAGGCTGCGCTAAGCACGGTCCAGGCCAAGGCTAAAAAAGCCGGCATAGAACGCATAGCGATTGTCTGGGACGAGTTTGGTCAACATCTGGAATCTCTAGTTAAAGAGGACCGCCCAGAAGATCTGCTCAGCGTGCAGTACATCGCCGAATGGGCGGTTCGTCGACGTAATCCGGTTGTCACCTTTACGACCCTGATGCATCAGGGGGTGGATCACTATACCCATCGGGTATTGGGTAAAGCGAAATCCACCTGGCGCAAAATCGAAGGGCGTTTCGAAACTCTTAACTTGACCACAGTGAATTCGGATAGCTATGAAATGATCGCCGATTCACTACGGGGGAAACAAAAACCAGACCTGAAAATTGCACAGCAAGCACAAGCCGCTAACCTATTCAGCCAGTATACGAATCTTAACCATCTATCCAGAATTCTAGCGGCAGCCAGCCCCCTAACACCATCGGCTCTCTATGTCTTACCGCAACTCGCAGCACAGATTGCACAGAACGAACGGAGCGTTTTCGAATTTCTTAATCAGCACTGTGAAACCTCTTCATGCGTCATTGGAATTGATGTGGTCTATGATCATTTTATTCCTGCCATGCGCGCTGATATCGGTCCCGGGGGTGCCTATCGCCGCCTGATTGAAGCGGAGTCAGCGCTCTCGCGTGCCGAAAAAAAATTACAGGAAATCGTTATAAAAGCAGCGACCCTGCTCCAACTGGGAAGAGTTTCCCAAAGAATTCGATTACCAATAGAAACCCTGCTTTTCTCAGTGACTGCTGGCACTGAGATAACTCGTCATGATGCTGAAACGGCTATTCAAGAACTGATAGACCGCAAAGTATTGCTCTACCGACGCCGTGTAGATGACATCACTGTTTGGCATGGTCCTGATGTTGACCTCGCCCGAATGATTGCAGAAGAAGCATCCCACTGTCTTGGGGAACAGACGACTGCTACAGAGCTTGCAAGGCTTTTTCCTCCGGATGTATATACCGCACCAAAGTATAACTATGAGCGTTCCATAACGCGCTTTGCGAGTGCACAGTTCGTGATGGCAGAACACTTACAGGATGATGAGCGGCGCCTGAAACTGCATTTTCAAGCCGATCAGCAAGATGCCATGGTAGCACTGGTGGTCAACTCCCACATCAAGGATAAAGAGGTGGTAGATAGAACCGACCATCTGCCAGCTCACTTCATCGTCGCCTTCCCCCAGCACCCAATTCGAGTAGAGGAAATATTAGCGGATCTGATGGCAATTGATACATTGCTTCATGATTCGAAATTGCTTGAGAGCGACCCTCTGATTCCACATGAATTATATGAATTACGTGCTGAATCGGAGACTGTTCTTCGTCGAACACTAGAAAGCCTGATGAATCCTGACAAAGGCGAAGTGACTTGGCTCTCCGCAGGCAACCATTACCAGTTTGACGATGGATACTCCTCCGGAGAGCTACTTACCAATATATTCAAGCAACGGTTTTCTGCAACTCCTACTATCCGCAATGAACAAGTAGTGCGGAGGCGCGTCACACCGACCACCCGTTCGGCGAGAAAGCGCTGCTTATTAGCGATTATAGAGCGGTCTGGCTCTCCTGCATTGGGATACCTTGACTCCACTTCAGCCGATGCATCAATTTACCGAACCGTCTTTCAACGAACATGCCTCTACCAATGTATGAACGGCACATGGTCTTGGGCACCCCCCAGCCAATTAGAAGACCCATCTATCCGCAAAGTCTGGACATGCCTCCAAAAATTTTACACCCGGGAAACTGCTGCACCAAAGCGATACACCGACCTCATTGAACATTTGACCAAACCTCCGATTGGACTACGTAAAGGTCTACTACCACTGTTCCTTGCGGCTGGATTGCAAGCATTTGCTCGTAGTATCGCGATCCGAGAAAAAATCCAAAATCGTTATCGTTATGTCGATGACATCAAGCCAAGCTTAATTGAAAGAATCTGCGATCACCCTTCTTTGTTTCATCTTGAAGTCAGGGAATTGATCCCCGCACAGGTCAGCGTACTGACAGAGTTCATAATTTTGATTCGCGGCTCTATTGACGCCCATGAACCTGATCTGGTCCGTGGATTTTACGATGCCCTACAACAATGGAAAAACACTCTCCCAATTGCCGCATTGAGCACAAAGGGACTCGGGGATTCTGCTGACATTCTTCAGCCGCTCCTGAAACAATCACCTTTCGACCCAATGGTCTTTCTGACCTGTTCTCTTCCGAATGCACTGAACAAACAACCGCTTTCCCGTGCATCTTTTACGCTATTCCGAAAGGCTAAAACGGAAATAGAGACCGTAACAGACAACCTGATCGCAAAAACAATCAAACTCTCCCAAAATATTTTTAACCAACGCATCCAAGAGAAAGGATTACCACTTCTGGACGCGGCACATCGTTGGTCTCAAGTACTTCCTTTTACGGAAGAAGAAAAATCCTTCCTCGATAGTGAAGCACGTGGTGTATTCACCAGAGCAAAACGCGGGCATTCAAACGGGTCTGATGAACGCAGCTTTGTGACGGCACTCAGTGGGATTTTTCTGGGGCTTCGTTTTGAAGATTGGGAAAAGCAGTCCCTCCTACAATTTGAGCAGCGACTTGAGGCGACGGTACTAAGAATTGAGGATGTCGCCATGAGAAATCTCAATGATGCACAAGATTGCGATCAGTTTGTCAAGAACCGTCTTAGCGAAATTTTTACTCGATTCAGCACCCAAATTGGGCGAGAAAAGCTATGGCGATTTCTTCAAGAAATCAACCTGGAAAAAACATGAACGCAACCAAGTTATCGATAGCCACAAATGATCCCACTCGCCGTCATATTATTCCGCTGAGCGGTGGTAAAGATTCAACGGCACTGGCCGTCTATATGCTCTCAACGTATAGCAATCTACCGCTGGAATTCGTTTTCACGGACACTGGTGCCGAACTGCCGGAGACTTACGGTTATATCACACGTTTCGAAATGATTTTTGATGTGACTGTCCATCGCCAAACCGCGCTGGACTTACCCGAATTGAAAGTACGCTCAAAAGATGGGAAGCGCTCGCCATTTGATGTATTGCTTAATGAAGTGTATTCCGGGTTTCTCCCAAACCCGCAGGCTCGTTGGTGCACTCGAATGCTCAAAATCCGGCCATTTGAGCACTTTGTCGGAAATGATTTAGCATATTCCTATATTGGCATCAGGGCAGATGAAAACCGGGAAGGGTTTCAAGGCACCTCCACACGAACTGATGTACGTGCACGAAACAATAAGCCTGTTGTCATTTCTGATAAAGGCAATATCGAACCGGTCTACCCACTAAAAGAAATCGGATATGGAATTGATGATGTTCGTCAATTACTTATGGATAGCGGGTTAGGCTTGCCTCCCTACTATGAATGGCGGTCACGTTCTGGATGTTACTTCTGCTTCTACCAACAAACGGGGGAATGGCAGGGATTGAAAGAACGTCACCCAGAACTCTTTGAGGCGGCCAAAGCCTATGAAAAAGAGAAAGATAATGGTCGTCGGTTCACTTGGTCTCAGTCGCGCTCACTGGACGAACTGGAGTCGCTAAAAACCCGCTATCAAGTGCCCGCTATGGATTCTGAAGATGGCTGTGCGATCTGTCATTTGTAATCAAGAAACACGCCATGTCAACCACAAACCCACTAGTAGATTTCCTGGCCTCTTACGGACCTCAGCCCTCATCCAACAATCTGTACGATGAGTTTGTGGTCGAGACACAGGAAAAAACCGGATGCTCGCCTATCCGCATTGCCCAGCCACTGATCCGAAAACTGGCAGATCTCTTGCTTTCTGACAAACCCTGTTCGGTCATTTTGACTGGCACAGCTGGTGACGGGAAAACCTATACCGCCCGCAAAATCGTAGAGGAGTTATCGGACTCGGGCCAGAAATGGAACAGCACCGACAAAATCTTCACGCTCACTCCTCGGTCCCACCCAGACCGCCATATACGTTTTATCAAGGACTTGAGCGAACTCAATGCAAACGATAAGAAAAATATTTTTCCTGACATCTACGAGTCGCTTTGGGGACGGAGTACCGGAGAATATTTTGTCATTTGTGTCAATGACGGTCATCTCCTGAAATTCTTTCGTGACTATGAGCCAGATGACAAGCCAATGCATGGTCAGGTCGCGAACATGATGCACAAGCATGAAAGTGAAAGCACACTAGGTCGTTTTTATCTCATCAACATGTCACTTGGGTTTCACCATGAAACCGTGGAGTCGATTATTGATGCGATTGCCCATCATCCCAACTGGCCTGATTGCAATGGTTGTCACGTACTCCACTCCGATGAAACTCCATGCCCGATTCGAGTGAACCGAAAAATCCTTTGCCAAGATGACTCGAACTCCATGCGGGCACGTCTGCAAGACATGATTCGTATCGCAGCAGCTAACGGGAATCACCTCTCTATCCGGCAGCTGATTTTGCTCACTGTAAATATTCTTATGGGAGATCAGAAGCCGGGAGCCGCTCTTCTGACCTGTCGGAAAGCACAAAAAAGAGCCCGAGATAAGGATTACCGCTTGACCAATCCATACGCAAATGCATTTGGTGAAAATCTGACTGCGGAAGAAAGATCACAGTATGGGGCCTTTGCCATATTGGATGACTTTCGTGTCGGTCGAGAAACGAACAATTATTTTGATCAGAGCCTGCTTCATGACGCAGAAAGTTTGGCTACGCACCCAATCTATGCAAGTCAGATTTTCGACCCAGAGAAGAAAACCTATGATTCAGACCCTGGCCAATACAAACAGGAGTTTCGTATGGCAATGATCAACCAGCGCCGCAGGCTCTTTTTTTCTGTTAGGACTGACTCTCAAGACAGGCGCACCGACCCATGGAATCTTTCGGTATTCAAATATGGTAGCTCATACATTGAACTGGTTGAAAAGTTAGGCGAAAGATCTCCCATTCCAGACAAAATTCGTCGCAACATCATCTGCGGATTGAACCGAATGATCACAGGAGAGATGACTATAACTGACGATCAGATATGGCTCACAGAACCATCCAGTGTCTATCTTGGTCACGGAATCCCGTTGCTTGCTGATCAAGCTGGCAGCAAGCGCCAAGGAGGAACCTACATCACATTCCATCCAAATAAAAATAAATCGCATGACAGTGTCATCACAAAAGATGTTCCCGTCTTGCGAATCACTACTCTCGGTCAGCCGGATTCTCCGGTTGATCTTGAACTCAGCCCCATTCTACTGGAATGTCTTTTGCGAGTTTCCGATGGCGCTTTACCGGTCAGTTTTTCTTCACAATGCCATCAAAGCATCCACCGTTTCCAATTACATGCTACTGCCAATTCGAATTCATCGCTGTCACAACAAATCGAGATGCGAGACGGTTATTTAGAGAAACAGCCGATTGAACTATTAATGACTGAGGATGAATGGCAATGAATGAAATGCCGACAAGTGATCTACTCCCGTTTCCTGACAGTCAGTTAAACCACATTGACATGCTGGTTCAGGAGAAGATACACGGTCATCGGTTTATCCCTGAACAAGAACCGTTCATGATATTGCTAGAAACTTTGGCTTTGTGTGCCCAGGTTTCATTGGGGAAATACAAAGCGGAACCGGGGAAGCATGAGAGCTTTGAGTATGACCTGCCTCATCGCAGAAAAATGCGTTTTCTTCTTTTTACGGATAGGCATCTCGAGAGCGTCAAAGAAAATGAGAGGATAGCCGATACCGAAAAGTGGGACCGTTGGAAAGAGTGCATTAATCGTGAGTTCGGTCATTCGGTCAGCAATGAGGACCACTTCCAATACCTTGACCGACACTTTGGCAATGATTTCCGATCTCTCATTCAATCGGTACGGCTCATCAGATCGCAGGAAATGGATGTCATGCACAATCGGCGATGGACATCACGATTTCTTTCTGTGACAGGCCCAGACATGATCTGTACAGATATGCGGGCCTCCGCGAACAAGGAATGGTCGCCGGATAGACGCTTTTTTGGACGGGGCGGTGAAATTATCTTCCTGATGCTTAACAGGTCTGAAGATGCAGCCAGAATTCAGAAAAAAGTGAAGGAACGTCTGCTGAATTCAGAAACCCCGATAAACAAAATTGCCAGTGCGTTATGTGACCCGGAAGGTGATCGCAAATCTACAACGAGCATTGGATATTTACCGCTCATCAAACACAAAGCCTATGAACGGGTTGCCAAAGATTGGCTCGCTATTCTGGAACAAAAAAAACTACCGGATGGGCATCTTTTTGAACCGCTTGTTCGTATCACTGGACTCAACCTTCTGGTTTATTTGGCAGAACGAGCCAGTGAAGTGACAGACAACAACATTGAACCCATTCTGGCAGACCTGACCAATGGCCGGGATAGACAACTGCGCAACTCATCCAAGGAACACTTCAATCGTCATCGGCAAGTCGCCCATCGAGCGGTCACTGCCTATATCAAGAAAGAGGTATCCAACAACGGAAGATGGCAAATCGCAGAGAGTCAAGGAGACTCCGTGATCGCAAAACAGGTCATTCAGCGGATATTCAAATGCGAAATAGACGCCGGACCCAGCCCAGAGGAGACATTGGATGCTTTCATACAGAGAGCCAATTCGCGCGACAAAAACAACGCACATAAGTTTCTTCTCCCTTTGGCCCGCCATTCCGGACTCGCAACTTCACGGCCTGGCGTTGGGACTTGGTTTGCCATTGATGATGCCATGATTTGTGCGCTTGTCATGGCTAACGTCGGAAACACAATGGAATTAAGGGAATTCGTGGCCAAACTGTATGACCGCTATCAGTTAGTCATTGGGCCTGAAGAGGCAAGAACAGCGTTCACACGCCTCCCGGTAGGCATTCAAAGCTTTGAGGACAATCTTGCTGCTCTTGAAAGCAGAATGACTCGGCTCGCTTTCACACAACGGCTTTCAGATGATTGTGCATTCGTGAACAACCCATACCAAAATCATAATGAGTGAATTGAATTCCAACAGTGAACCGCAGATCGCAAAAGGTAACTTGGTTGGGGAAGTAATCTGGAGCATAGTCACGGATGCCGTGCGGGATGCCCCTATGGGCGAGCGCGTTGTGTTTATGCTCACTGCATTGCCTGCCATTTTTCTGGAAGGTGTTACACGAACAACTCCTATCAATCACCAAATTGAAGGGCGCAGTCTAAAGTTGGTAATGAATCCCGAAGCTGCAACCAACTTAAACATTCAACCACCAGCAGAACAGTCGGGCGAGTCTGCTGTCCATTGGCGACACAGCACAGCAGCAAATGTCATTGTTTTTGCGCCCTCGGATGCCGAGAGGGAGGGAATTGGTGCAGGCCTGGGACCGATTGCCCGTATTGATGGCCGAAGAATCATCCATGAGTCCCAACCTTGGCTGAAGAAGTTAGAAGAAGCCGGTCAAGCAGAATCGTATTTAGCATCAATGCTTGAAGGGCTGCGACAATCAGAGATATACATTGATCTGGAGATGTGGGTCGACTTTATCTTGGCCTTACATAACCAGGATTTTGCTTTACCTGCAGACAAAAGGGTCCAAGCTGCCGCTCCTGCTTTGAGAATTCCTAAAGATGGCTTGATCAAACTCCCGAAATATACTCCGGGAGCAACCCCCGCACCCAAATCCAAATTCCAACAAGCATTCCGAGCTGCCAGAGACGGAGTCGGTTGTTATGTCAGTTTGCTCAACCCCAAGCAGGAGCCAGTAAACACGCAAGAAGTACGAAACACAATTGAAGAACTCAAGGAGGGAGAAATGTATAACGGTCAGGAATATGACAAAGTGTGGGCCGCAGCCATTGAACTGATTGAAGATGAGTCATATATCCGTCCGGGAGAATGGCGCGAAAGTCAGCGCCGATTCTGTGAAACTGTATCGTGGGAGCGGATCGGGTCAGAAATTTTTGCGAAAAATCAGCGGATGAAAAATCCGCCTCTTGGTCAAAAAACGCTGGATTACATTGAAGGTAATTTTCCAACCGATGTTACCGAAAAGGACAGGGAATTGCTTACGTCTCTTCCTAACACCATTCCCAAAGAGCCTAGGGACGAGGAACGGGATTTTTTTGACCGTTGGCAAGAGAGACTAAATCACCCCGATGCAATTCGTCTGTTCAAGAATTGGCAGCGAAGAGTGGTTTCCAAAGAGGTATTGGGACATGACTTGATATCGACTTTATATCAAGGATTTCAAGCACTGGCTATCGCTGGTTCAGATGTGCTTGGCAAGATGACAGAACCAACTGTTCTGATAAGAGCGACCCAGCACAATAAGGCAATGTTTTGGGAAAAGCTGGACCAGCATGTACACAAGCTTTTTCGGTTCGAACTGCAATCAATCAAGGGATTGACCAGTAATCGTGTGAAATGGGACCTGGATGCGTGCTTCAAATTCGAATCGAGAGAAGATTCGTATAACAATGATGCAAGGAAAATCGACTTGGAACTTTATCTCGTCGAAGCTGGCGATCAGATTGACCCGACGAAATACTCCCCCCGCGTGAGAGCTACATTCCAACCAGGATATAAGCCAGCAGATGAGCCGATAAGCTTAGCGCTTCCATGGGATATTGAGGAATTGTCCAAGGCAGCGGAATACGATACTGGGATGTTTCGTAACCTCAAATTCACACCACGGACAGGGGGGAAAAGGTCTCAAATTAGTACCACTACCTTAAAACAGAATACTACGTTCGTTGATGTATTGAATAATCCGAACGGTCGAATGTTTGCTCAAGAAGGCACACCGAAACAAGATGTACTAAAGGATATCGTGGGGAAAGTAGAACATCTTTTAAAGTTGCAGAGTTTACCGACTGATTCGGCGAAGTTGCTGAGAGAGAAAATCGAAAGTTTCAAAAACAAGTATAAGGAAGCTATTGTTTTAATTGCTAAAAATCCAAGTATTGGATTCGAAAGTGAAGTAATTGATAACCAGGCAAAGGCATATGCCGAGCTATGCAATGCCTGCAGGCAGCATGCGAGGAGTCCGTTGGCACGAGAACAACTACGACCTCTGGTGGCACAAATCGGAATCGTGACATCGAATGAGTCAAATCGAATGTGTATTTTGGCTGCCTGGCATCCATTAAGACTTGCTGAGCGAAAAGCAAAAATCAGAACGCTCTCTCACTTCATCGAATCAGTACTGCTCTCAGAACCCGTCGATTTAACTATTGCTTTTGAACAGCAGCGAGCAATCGCGCACCATTGGTTCTTTCCCGAAGTGGCAGTAGTTCAGGATAACACTTTCATTCCTGTCGAAAGTGTCGGTGGGTATAGTCTGATGGCTCCGGCGACTGCACAGAGTGTGGAAGCACTTGAACATTCCGCTCCTTCGGCGGCGAAAAAATTTATCGATGGGTTAGATCAATACCTTGATGTATACCCACATCAAACCTCAAACCTGTCGGCCATCATCTTTGACTCAGAGAGCCTATCACTACCTCGTGAAATTGCGCGATTAATGGCGCAGCGTATTCATAGCGACCCGGACCTTCGCTGTGACCTGATCATTAGCCATCATGATCAGAACCGAATGAGGCATATATATAAAAGCCAGAATATTCGGCTTGGTGCCGAAAACATCAGTGATACAGCCAAAGGATTTCTTTCCCGCTTGCGAGTTGATGTCAAACCAAGCCAAATCAAATCTGATGACTACAAAGTAATTCGTGATGTGGACTTGGCCTTCTTGCACGATGTGGTCAGTCGTCAAGGACAGCCGATATGGGAACATGAGCCTGCTGACAAAAACGATCTGAATATGGATTTTGATTTTGATAACGCACTGCTGCCACGTCGGTGCCAAATGGAAATTGGTTCCAGCAGGGTGGGGATTTACTTAACCATGCCAAGACCACCTCAGCCCGTTGCGGAATACCAAAATCTTCTTTACGAAATGATCAAGGAAGCCATTCTTCCAGAGGATCATCATGGCGTATTGATTAGGCAGGTAGACTATAAAGCTTCCCAACTTAAGGACCTGATTGACCAAGCGCATAATACGGCTGAATGGGTTGTGAGTTATGACAAATTATCGTGCCGAGCTTTACTGGAGGGATGTGATGTAAAAATCATTCAGGATATCTCAATGCCAGATTCTGACGATCGTGTCATCATCTCTGCCAGGGACGTGAATCAGAAATTACAAGATAAGATTCAGCAGAACCTTGTCACGACATGTGACTTCACCCATCAAACTGCTGATCACTACACAAAGCAGATACTCGATGACGTCATCCAGATATCAGGTCGAAAGTTGTTGGCTGCGGCACAAGCGGAAAATGCTTCTCGTGAAATGATTGGCCTCAGTATCATGCGCACCTACATGGAATCCATGCTACCACCGAACAAGGGATCGATCTGGATATCTCTAGATGACTACCGAAGTTGGTTTACTACTGGCAAAGGTCGAATCGCCGATGCAGTTAGCATTACGATCTTGGATGATCATGATGATTTTGTACTCCTCGTTCAGGTCGGCGAGGCAAAATTTGTACAGTCAACACATGCATCCATTGAAATTACGGAAGCACAACTACAGGTTCGTGAATCTGTCGAACAATTCAGCAGGAACTATATCGATAACAATACCGAAATATCACGCAAGGCCTGGTGTAACCGATTGGCAGATATTCTGACTAGTCGCGACCGCTTATCAAAGATCATCTCCAATCCCAGAAAACGTGGAAAATTTCAAGAGAAGTTGGCAGCCGGAAGCGTACAATTTCACATCAGCGGAGAAGCTGTAATCTGTCTACATGATGACCATACAAGTGCTCCAAAGATGGAGTGGGATCCCGAAAGACCCCACCTCCGGAGTCATACCTTGCCTACGCCAATGATAAGGGCATTGATTGAAAAAAGAGAAGAGCCTCTGCCGAATGGCACTGATTTAAGGAACATCAGCTGGTATCCATCTAAGGACCTAAATACTCCCAATGATGTTGACAAGGCAATCACAGCAGTTGATCAATCCAAAGAGATATGTGTTATCTCAACTGCTGTCATGGGCACTGCATTGCCCTTCAAACAGGACCTATCGGAGACAGAAATCGATGAAAGAAGTATTAGCGAGATTCCCGACTCTCAAATGCCAACTCCATGCTTTATTCCCAAGCCGGTTTTTCAAGTATTGGTCAATATGGCAGGTAGGGAAGAAGGGGCTATCACTGACTCGAAATCTACCGAGTGGGCAAAAAATATTTGCCAATTGACGCAAAGGGCTCTGAGTAATTTTGGCATGACTGCTTACTTCTCAAGCCCTTCTTATCATCTTACTCCGAATGCTGTCCTCATTACCTTTAAAGGGCATGAATCACTCACAGTTGATAAAGTACGCAGAAGAACCAGCGAACTGTTAACGACTCATGGAATTGATGTAATCCATGTCCAACCCGAATCGGGTCGAATTTCATTGATTGTTCGGCGTGAACAACGGGCCATAGTTCATCTCGCATCTACTTGGCTTGGGGCCAATTGGCCTGATAGAGAACCGGGATATCTGACCAACTTTATCCTTGGTGCAAGAGAAGATACGGAACAGATTCTCTATCTCAATATTGCTGACAAGTTTGCCAATTATCAAGAACATGGTCCGCATACACTGATTGCAGGCAGTACCGGTAGTGGAAAAGGTATTCTCATTCAGGGACTGCTTTTGCAAATGATCACTTTCAATAATCCAGCAAATATTAAACTTATCGTGATTGATCCCAAAATGGGAGTGGATTTCAAGTGGATTCAGGATGCTCCGCATTTGGACGGGCCAGTTATTTCTGACCCGGAAACAGCCCAAGAAACTTTCGAAAAATTGGGCCATGAGATGGATGCGCGCTATAAAAAAATGGAAGAACATAAAGTGCAAAATATCACTGAATACAATGAAAAAGTGCCGGCCAGTGAACGACTTTCCAGAATTTTCCTTGTTCATGATGAGATGGGAGCTTGGATGTCAACAGAACAAGATTACACAAAAACTGTTATGTCTGCAGTTGCCCATTTGGGCATGAAAGCCCGCGCTGCTGGAATTCACCTTATCCTGATCACGCAACGGGCCGATAAGGATGCGATTCCGCCCAGACTGCGCGATAATCTTGGAAATCGACTATGTCTGAAAGTGAATTCCGTTGGAGGCTCAAAAATTGTGCTCGGTAAGGAAGGTGCAGAAAGATTACTCGGCAAGGGTCATATGATGTGTCAGTTGGATAATCAGGAGTCACCCGTAGGCCATGATTTTTTTATGACACAGGTTCCTTTTGTCGAGTCAGAGGACATTCAAGTATTAGCGGATGTAGCAATCTCTTACTGGCGTAATCACTGAAACGAGCAATACGCTATTAAAGTCGGCAAATCGTAAAGGAAAGAGTAACCGAACCATGCCTGCCGCAAGTAGCGTAAGATGGCTAGTATCTCGTCAGCGGTCTAATGTCAGATAGAGTTGTTTCAGCTTGATGCATGGTGAATTGCCAGTCAACCCTGGCATTGAGTCGCCCGACTTCGACGGTAAAAATTCAGAACGCATTGATTCTACAGGATTTCCCTGGCGAATTAGTCGACCCTGAAAAATCTGTTTCAGGGGGCCGCCAGCGCCCATAGTGGAACACTGTCCGGCTCGGATCCCGGTATTTTCCATCGCGCTGTCCTTCCCGAGCATTCCTGGGCCCTCAAAACGTCGCAAATGCCGGCTCCAAGGCCCGAAATCCAGTGACAAAAAACCGCAGCTAACGAAGGATCAGCCGCAGCAGGTTATGACCGGCACAGCACCGCAGTACATTCATCCGATCCCCCTCCATCCCCCGGAGCCAGTTCTGCCCCAGATGACCATCCGATTTCAGGTGACCGATCACGGGCTCAATCGCCTGTCGACGCTGGAGGCACTTCTTCAGCCGCCGGGTCATGATCCCCTGCCGCTGCCCGGACCGGTATACGGAAGCCTCGCCTCGCCATGACCCCGGTAACCGCGGTCGACGAACCCCTCGTCAATCGATCGCCCCGTCCGACGTCGAATCGGATCCGGCGCCGGCTTCAGGGGTTGTCCGTCATCGGGATTCCCCGCCAGCGCCATCCCGCCCAGGAGGAAGTGGCTCCGGTTGGTGGTGGCAATGCTCACCTTGACGCCGAACTCATACCGCTGGTGGGCCTTGCCTTTACTGATGCACTCGACTTCCGGTGCATGCAGGCTGTACCGCTGGTTCCGGCCCTTCTTCTCCTGCGCCAGCAACCGCCGGGCCATGGCCAGCTCGTCCGCAAACACCGGCTCCAAGTCTTCTCTCCCAGCGGTTTTTCTCTCAATGTCCCGAACCACCCGGTCCAGATAGGTTCGCAGACGCTTTACCTGGCGGTGCATGCGGCGCGGCTGCCGGGCATGGGCATACCGGTTCGCCCGCAGAAGCGCCTGCGGGCCCTTGCGGGCGTAGCTCTGCCGCAACCTCACCCCATGCCGTCGGCATCCCGTGGTCCACCTGACCCTGGACGAAAAGGTCGGTACGCCGGAGAATCTGGAGAAAAATGTACTGAACCAGCCGCATGAAATTGAGTCGGCCTTTAACCTGAAATCACTGCCTACAGTAACGGATGCTGCGAATCGACTTCGAAATTTGCTGACTCACCTGCACCGGGCGACCACCAAACAGGCAGTGGTACTGGTTGACGAATACGACAAGCCGGTTCTGCATGTACTGGAAGATAACGAGAAGATCAGGGCAAACCGGGACTGCCTCATGGACATCTACGGCATCCTGAAGAGCGCCCAGAAGCACATCCGCTTCGTGTTCGTCACCGGCATCAAGATGTTCTCGAAGACCAGTTTCTCTTCCGGCCTCAACAATCTCGACGACATCAGTCTCTATCCACCTCTGGCATCAATTTGCGGGTATACGGACCGGGACCTTGATACAGTGTTTGCTCCGGAACTGGAAGGGCTGGACCGGGAAATGATTCGACCCTGGTACAACGGCTACAGCTGGCTTGGTGAGGACAAGCTCCACAATCCCCGCGACATTCTCCACCTGTTCAGAAAACGCGAATGCCGGACACACTGGTTCAAGTCCAGAAAACCGGGCTATCTGTACCGGCTGCTGACGGAAAGGAAGGTCAGCCCCATGCAGCTGGAAAACCTTGTTGTCGATGCGGGCTTTGTTTCAGGTTTTGAACTTGGCGAATTCAGCCACGAGGCATTGCTGTTCCAGTCCGAGTATCTGATCATCACGAAAAGGGAACGGCAGGGAACGCACATCATGTACCCTCTGAACTACCCGAACTTCGAGGTGCGGAGCAGCTTCAATGCAGAACTGGCCGAGAACTTGACGAAACGTGGCCGGGAGATAGCGGAGGCAGGAAACAAACTGATCCAGGCTCTGGGACGTAACGACTTTCCGGCGTTCAAGATGGCGATTCAGGCCATGCTGGAGGGGATTCCTCATGCATGGCATGCCAGCGGGGGGCTTGGCCGTTACGAGTCCTGGTATACGAGCCTGCTGTACATGTGTCCTCGGACAACGCCGGTTGAACTGCAGGCAAAGGAGATGACCAGCCATGGCCGCTCGGACATGGTGCTACTGCACGAGAACCAGGTGTTCGTCCTTGAATTCAAGAAGTACCGGGACCGTGGAGAACCCATTCATCTGGTCGGAATGGTGTTTGGCCGAAAACAACGAAACCTGCTGGAGATTTGGGTGGAGACACTTTGATGTTTTGGACTGAATCCGGATACAGGCGTTTTGAGTATAGCGGTTCTATTTTGCATGCATATATTCAGACCTCCAGTGCCAACTCGCCAGTTTATGCTGGACGCAGCAAAAATCTATTAAAACCACATGGTTCAAGTAAGGGTAATTACATACAATAGTAACGAAACCACAGGTGCTTCCGTGAACGAAACCCTGTCTGGGAAAACATGCACGGGCTTATAAACATGATTGTCACCCGTGTTGCATCCCGAATATCGTCAAATTCACTTGTCTGGGACATATGCATATCTCTCTTTTTTCATTTGTATCTTTCCTTGTTGTATACGACACTATGGCGGCCGACTCCATACAGCTTATGAACTCCGAAACTTGAGTAATATGATGCAGGTTTTAACTGATCGTCCAGTACTTCAGCACTTGCGGAGACTTTGATCTTGTACATTGATCGGTAGTTTGTACCTGCATGCATGATTTCGAGAAAGCATAAAAGTGGTGATGAATTCTGATCAGAAAAGAAAGCTGGGATCTTTCCTCAGGTGGACGGAAGGTGCACCGCCTCCGGTATTTGTTGGGCGGACTGAAGTCTTGGACGACATCGCTCTCGCAGCGGAACAGGTATGGGAAGGTACGGGATCGGGTCAGCAGGGTGCAGAGAAAACGACGCGCATTGTCCAGGGAGCGCCGGGGGCAGGCAAGAGCTCGATCGTGAATGAAATGGCGCAGAATCCAACGAGGCTGTATGCGGAGAGCGTTGGCAAGGCCCCGTTGGTGGTGACACTCAAGTCTGGCGATATTGCGGGGCCAGTCGATATTCTCAAGCCACTGGCCGAGAAGATCAATCCGTCGAAAGCCCAGGAATTCATGGCCAGGATCAGCAAAAACACCGGAAGCGAGGCCGGCTTCGGATTCGGGCTGTTCCGGTTCGCTCGCAAACAGGAAACCGGTGTCGAACGTGCGGAGTCGGACGCAAACTGGAACACATTCGGGACCTGGATCGAACGGCACGGCGGATTTGACCGGCCGGTCGTGCTGGCGATCGACGAGGCACAGCGGTTCAAGCGTAATTCAGATGATCCTCTCTCCAAGCTGTTTCAAGGCCCCCATGACGGCTGCGGTCTGCCGATTGCATTGGTGTTGGCTGGTCTCAGCGATACCGAATACTCGGCCGGCCGGATGGACCTGACCCGCATACCGCCCGACCAGAAACACCATATCGGCTGCTTTCCGGATCCTGAGGCCAGGGAGTTCATGACCAGATCCTGTGCGCATTTCGGGATTGATGTTGCCGGATTCGAGGATCAAGTGGAGCGACTGGCAGAGCCTTGTGATGGCTGGCCCCGCCATCTGCACATCGTTCTCAAGGCCCTGGGCCGGGAAGCTCTGAGAACAGGCGGAGACCTCTCCGGGGCGGAATGGGAAAGAATCGGCCTTGAAATCAGGACCGGAAGAAACGCTTATGATCACAATCAATATTCAGATGAGATGCAGGATGCCCGAAATCTGACTACCCGGGTGATGGCGGAACTGGACTGCAATCAGAGCCGTACCCAAATCAAGCGCTTGATGAAGGAACTGCACAAGACCGACCCCCTGACATACTGCTTTCCTGCCGATATGGATGCGGACTCCTTCTTCGTTCACCTGGTACATCAGGGGGCTTTACACAAAGAATCCGTTGATCGGTTCGTGTGCCCGATCCCGTCTTTTCGAACCTATCTGCTGGATCGGGGCAGGATCATGGAAAACCCAACTCAAATACCAGAGGCCATTGACAGCAACGACTCTTCATCCCCCTGCTGATCTCTTCAGGATTTTCCACTTGGTTTCGTGTCCAAAATGAGTAGGCATCGCTGAATGGTTTCATATCCTGATTAAGAAAACAGAATATTTGGCTACTGTAGTCGATTATTGTTTGGGACGATATCGTCATGAACCAGCATGCTCAGGCCATGGGGCTGATGATATTGGCCATGCTGATATTGCCCGGTATCGACGCGATTGCAAAATCCCTTGCCGGATTGATTTCGCCGGGCCAAGTAGCCTTGTGCCGATTCATGTTCCAGGTGCTTTTCATGTTGCCCCTGGTTTGGCACACCCGAGGTTCTTTTGTGAGCCGTCGTCTCTGGTGGCATGCCGCACGCGGTAGCCTGATTGCCATCGCCACGGTCCTGTTCTTTTCCGGTTTGGCTTATCTCCCTCTTGCCGATGCGATCTCGATTTTTTTCATTGAACCCTTGCTCGTGACCCTGCTATCGTCTATCTGGCTGGGAGAACGGGTCGGCTGGCGTCGACTGTCGGCCATCCTGATCGGCTTTCTTGGTGCCCTGATCATCATTCGCCCGACGTTTGCCGAGGTAGGCTGGGCATTCCTCTATCCGGTCGGTGCGGCCGTCAGCTTTTCGTTCTATATCCTGTTGACGCGCAAACTGGTGATGAGTGAAGAACCGGTCCGATTGCAATTCTTCGCAGGCCTGTTCGGATTCCTGATCATGGCAGCCGCCATCACCATTGGCGATCAGGTTGGATTTTCCAATCTGGAAGCGGTTTGGCCTACTGGCCCTCAATGGCTGCTGCTGGCAGTCCTCGGGGTGATCGCTACGGCCGGCCACCTCATGGTGGTCTATGCGTTCCAAAAAGCACCGGTTGGCGTTCTGGCCCCCTTTCAATATGTAGAAATCATTGGTGCGACATTGCTGGGGCTGATAGTGTTCAATGAGTTCCCGGACCCAGTCACCTGGATCGGCATTGCCGTGATTGTCGGTTCAGGTATCTACATTTTCCATCGCGAATCGAAGTTGAAATCTCTCCCGGAACCCATGAAGCCGACTGAGTCAAAGTAGCTGGTCCAAGCCAACAAAACACCGACCGGGCCACACAACAGCACGCGCATAAGGGAATCCTCGGATGGCAGAGACTGCCGGCTGCACCACTTCAGGAATCAAAATGAAACGTGGGCCGGCAGGGAGGCAATGGCGTACGGGAAAGAATATGGTCTGATGCGCGATCCGCAATCATAAGAGTAGGCGCATTCAGGTTTCCGCTGACAATGTCTGGCATGACAGAAGCATCGACAACCCGCAACTGTCGAAGACCCTGCACCCGAAGTTTGCCATCAACGACCGCAAGTTCATCGTTGCCCATCCGGCAGGTGCCGCAGGGGTGATAGTCAGTTCCCACAAATTCGCGCACATGCTCCGCAAGAGCCTCATCGGTCCGGGCGTTGGGATCCGGATAGATCCGCCGCCCCCGGAATGGATCGAACGCCGGCTGGTCAAACAGTTCCGCAGCCCGTCTCAATCCGTCCACCAATTCCCCCAGATCACGCGAGTCGGACAGGTAGTTGAATTGTGCCTTGGGGGGTACTTTTGGGTCTGCACTGCGTAGCAGCAACCGGCCACGACTGAACGGTCGCAACTGGTCAATCGTCATGTTCCACCCTTGATGCAAACGAATTTTTCGTCCTTGGTATTCCGGCCATACCGGAGCAAAGTGATACTGCAGGTTGGGGTGGGCGAACCCATCCCGACTGAAAACCAGCCCGCCCATCTCCCAGAGATTGGTCGTGGCCACACCGCGACGTCGAGCCATCCAGTGAATGCCGACACGGATTCGGGCAAGATAGTTCTGCAGATAGTCCAATGTCACCGGGCGAGTACAGGCCTGTACATAATCAATACTCAGGTGGTCCTGAAGATTTTCCCCGACTCCGGGTAAGATATGTACGGGACGAATGCCATGAGCCTGGAGTTCCTTCTCCGGCCCCACACCGGAAAGCTTCAGGAGCCAAGGAGAGTTAATGGCCCCTGCGGCCAAAATCACTTCACAGGTGGCTCTGGCTTCCATGTCCCGGTTTCGCACCGAAAACCGCACCCCTCGGGCCGTATCGCCTTCAAAAGAGATCTGATAGACCAATGCACCAGTCACCAGTTTCATCCCACGCCGCTGAAGTGCCGGTCGAAGATGCGCCACGGCGGCGGAACAACGCCGGCCGTTCCGGACGGTGCGGTCCAGCCGGGCAATCCCTTCCGGCTTGAATCCATTCAGGTCATCTGACTGTCCCTGCCCGGACGTGATTCCCGCTTCCCACATCGCGTCATACAATGGATTTTGCAGGGAACCCCGAGTGACACCCAAGGCACCATTCACACCACGCCAATCGTTCGCACCGCGGTCGGACGACTCTCCCGCCTTGAAATAGGGAAAGCAGTTTTCGAATTTCCACTCTTCCAAACCGTAACGCGCTGCCCACCGGTCATAATCCATCGGGTGTCCACGCATATAGACCATGGCATTGATACTGGACGAACCACCCACGACTCGTCCACGAGGCAGTTCAATTTCCCGGTCACGCACTCCCGGATCCGGTGCGGCCTGATAATTCCAGTTCAGTGCCGGGTTCTTGTAGACACTATAGACCCCCGCAGGGATGTGAATCATGAGATTCCGATCCATGGGCCCGGCCTCCAGCAAGATCACGCTGCGCCCGGCTGCCGTAAGTCGATTCGCCAGCACACAACCGGCCGAGCCGGCACCTACAATGACAAATTCAGATTCGATCTGATCTGCTTTCATGACCCATCACTGGGGATTCGGGTTGGAAGCCCGATCGCTCCTGGCAGAAACCAATTCCCATGACGGCCATGATCGTTGATGCCCGGACAGCCCCACGGATCACACAAGCCGCGTGAGTCTTTCTGGGTCCATCCAGCGTTCATGATCGCTGGTGCGGAACACCCCGTCCGGCAGAATCCAAACCTTCCTTTCAGGAGGAGTGGACTGCCTTTCCCGGATGCCCATCATTCGGTGCAATCAGACGGAATCAGTGGCGGCGCTTGAAAAACGCACCATAAAAGCTTGCCATCAAGGTTGCGAAACCGGCCAACAACAAACCCAATGCAATGGGACGCCCCAAAAAGCCACTCCATTCAAAATGCAGCATCTGCATCGCCTGGGCAAAAGTCTGTTCACCGATCCGGCCAAGAATCAGCCCAAGCACCATCCCAGCCACAGAGTATCCAGATCGACGCAGAAAAAATGCCGCTGCGCCGGCAATAAACATCACCAGCACATCAATCGTCAATCCACGGACTGCATAAGCCCCCACCGTAGCCAGGCACAAGATTAATGGTGCCAGAAACTGAAAGGGAATTCTGAGCAGGTTAATGACCGTCTTGGTCTCCATCCATCCGATCAACAGAATGGACAGGTTGGCAAAAAACATGGCCGAGAAAACGACCCAAACCAGATCCGCACTGTTGAGAAACACCAAGGGACCAGGTTCCATGTCA
Organism: Candidatus Poriferihabitaceae bacterium; assembly: GCA_965221795.1. GTDB lineage: Bacteria > Pseudomonadota > Gammaproteobacteria > Arenicellales > Poriferihabitantaceae > VYFG01. The sequence goes on along the minus strand of OZ244914.1, from coordinate 2,733,721 downwards.
TGCATCTGAAAAACACCTACCATCATCGCGGTCAGGGCCCCACCAGGCAGTCCCAATGCCAGTAGCGGGATCATGGCAGCACCAGTGGCGGCATTATTTGCGGTCTCAGATGAAATAACCCCTTCCATCTTGCCCTTGCCGAATTCACTCTTCTCCTTGGACCAGCGTACCGCCTCGTTATACCCCATGAATGCCGCCAGAGTCGCCCCAATTCCCGGCAAGATGCCACAGAAAAAACCAATCAAGATGGATCGAACAACCGCAATTTTGTGTGCCAGCAGTTCCCCCAAAGTCGGGAAGTCGACACTCAACTTGGGAGCCGTATAGGATCCTTTCGCCTTCATCTCGGCTTGCACAAAAATCTCCGATACCGCAAAGAATCCGAGGATCACCGGAATGAAGTGGATACCAGCCAGCAGATAAGGCATCCCGAAATCCCACCTCTCAATTCCCCCGACCGGGTCCAGCCCGACAATGGCAATCAGCAGCCCTATCAGAATGGACAACCAGCCCTTCCAGAAAGTCTTGGCCCCCACCGAAGAAGCTACCGCCAATCCGAAAAACACCAGAGCGAATATCTCTGGCGGGCCGAACGCACGAATCGCCCAATTGGCAATGGGGGCTGTCGCAACCATCATGATGACAGCCGAGACCGTGCCTCCCAAAGCCGAGCACATGACTGCAGCTCCTACCGCCTTGCCCGCCTTGCCATTGCGGGTCATGGGATATCCATCGAACGCCGTTGGGGCATTTTCCGGAGCACCGGGAATATTGAACAGGATCGCCGTAATGGCTCCGCCATAGACTCCAGTACAGTAGATCACTGAAAACAGCATGATGCCATGCTCGGGGGACAAGTGCGCGGTAAAGGGCAGCAGGATGGCGGCCAGGGTCAACATGCTGACCCCGGGGATCGCACCAAACAGCATGCCGCCAATCACCCCGCCCAGAAAAATCACGATGCCGATGGGGTCACTGAACAGGGCCACCGTGCCACCAACAAAATTGTCCAAGGTCTCCATGATGACTTCCTATTGCAGTATGTTCACCAACCCCGTTCCAAACCCATAGAACGGACTGATGTTTCCGGTCGGAAGGCCCACATACAGCAAACTGACAAACAAAAACAGCAGAATGCCGTAAATCCCTGCGGTAATGCTAAGCATGAAACGAATACGCCGCTCTCCCATGAGAAACATTACCGCCATGATAAAGAACGGTGCCAGACTATAGAAGCCCATATCCTGGAGCATGGCGGCAAACAGGATCGGCAGTGCCAGCATTCCACCGAGCGGGTGGTCCTGCACGGCAAAAACGAACAGGCCTAACAGCAGCCCAGCCAGAATCAGCTTGGTGATGTGCAAGCCGCTTTTCTCAAGCCCAAGAGCAGTGGCAATCCAATCAGGAGCCAGGATGTAGACAAAGGGAATTGCCAAAATGGCGAACGTATGGACATACCAGGCCAGATGGTTCTGATTTTCGGTCGCTTGGGTCCCTTCCACCATCGATTCCCCAACCATCTCCGATGTAGGCTGGTCCCCCCGCAACCACTGGTGCAGTAACTGGCCCAGTGCCGCAATCACCACCAGCCAGAGAATTACCCGCGGCCAGGCCGTGGCACCATACCGGTAAATTTCGATCTCCCTGTCAAATTCGAAGGTAAAAACAAACAGAAAGATGGCAAACCCAATCCACAATACCGCTTCGACAATCTGACCGACTCTCAACTGCCTCATGGCGCAACCTCCTGATTGGGAAGAATGTTGATCGACAGAAAAGCCCCGGCATGCTTTTCGCCTACCGGGGCGGTATCTGTTGAACGTATTCCAATTATTTCACTTCCAGCCCCATTTCCTTGTACACATCACGATACTGCTTGATCGTGGCGGTGATCAGTTCCCGGGAACCCTCCGTATTCCGATAGCTTTCAATCAGGTTCATAAACTTGCTTTCATTGAATTGCTGATAACTTGTTTCGCAAAACGCTTTCTGAAAGGCCCACTGCAGCCATTCAACGCGGTCCGCGGGGGCATCCTTGTGCACATAAAAACCGCGGAAACGAAAGAGCGGTTCAAAGTCCAGACCAGCATCTGTCAACGACGGGACTTCGGCAAAGGCTCCCGGCGCGTCCTTCAGGATCGTCAATATGGGCTTGAACGTTCCGGCATCCAGGAACTTGCGCACATCGCCGGGCTGTTCGAACAGCGCATCCACCTGACCGCCTGCCAGTGCCCCATAACGTGGTGCACCCTTGTCAAAAGAGATCTGCTGAATCTGCATTCCGGTGGCGTCGGTAATATACTTCATGGTGACCCGCTCCATGGAACCTTCCTTGGAAACGTTGGCAATAGTGGCCTTGCCATCCTGTGCCTTGACCCACTCCACAAAGGAAGACCAGTCCGTATAGCGATCCTCATTGCTACGAATGTAGATTTGGGAAAAGGTAATCTGGGAAGTCACCAAGGGAATGAGGTCTTCTGCCGGATTGGGGCGTGAAGAGTCCAGGGCATAGGCACTGGAAGCATCATCAATGTGCTCCAGCACAGTGTATCCGTCCGCAGGAGCAGCCATGAACGCCGTCATGCCAACCGTACCCGATCCTCCGGGCTTGTGGTCCCGATTGATCGATACTCCCGTCAATTCGGTGACTGCCTGGGCCATTGCCTGGGCAACCTGACCAGATCCCCCAGCAGGGCCATAAGGAACGATCATGGTCAGTGCCCGTTGTGGATAGCCTGCCGGTCCATCCATGCTTGCCGGCAGTCCGTCTGTGGCACAAGCTGCATAGGCCAGATTGGCACTGAGCACCATGGATACAACCAGGGCGAAGAGAGAATACAGTGGCTTTTGGAGATTCATATCGGATTTCCTCACAATCATTAGTATTTCAGAAGTTGTTGGAGATATCGACGATCAGAGTATCATCCGAAATGGACAATCCAGTGTCGAAATAACCACTATATTATACCGTGATGGCATCCCAGTCTGAAAAGGCCATCGAGTCAGGACACCGCAAAAGTCATATTTTGCAGATTATGGTTGGACTGGAAGGGGCAGGCACTTTTTTCGTCGATTTTTCCCTCGTTCGGGTATGAACAAGCAAATCTTTCCCGGTTATGAACGCGGCCATGGAAGCGGATCGATGGAATCTGGGTGAGGTTCAGGTGCGTCCGGTTCGCGACCTGTGCGAGCAACGGCGCTGGGACCGGCTGGTCGGCGGGGGCGTTTCAGGTTGGCGTCCGGAACCGCTGGATCGGCTGGACGTCGGAGCAGCGGGCGCAGCGCCTGTACCTGATCGCCAACCATGCCCGAACCTCAACCAGATTCCAATGATCCTCTTCCATGACCCGGATCATCCACCAGCGAACTTTGTTTGCCCAAACCCGAAACAGAAAAATATCGAAGGAAAAAGGGTTGCCCCCCTATAAGTTAACTATTGATTCGTGAAGTACGACTTTTGCGGAATCTTGGTCCCTTGCGTGGACCCATGGCCCCTGCTAGTATCTCCCGGCATCGAGAGGGATGCCATCGAAGGTCGCAAGGAGGGTCCTAGGGCGCGGAGTTTTTCGCCTCGCCGTCGTGATCCCTCCATTATTCGGGCTACGCTCTCACTCCCGGATCGCGGTACTATTGCACTTGCGACTGGGGCCGAGGCAAGAAAAACTTGAGGATATGCATGTACTTTTTATGAAAGACTATCGGAACAGCTATATTACAACGCTGTATGACAAGCTCGGGGTTTCTGTCTGAGGCCTCCCGCGACATTCAAAAACTACGATATGCCATGATGGTAAACATGCTGATTTCATTGAGCTTATAAATGATGCCATCATTTGCTAGTGTTATGATCTCAAATCAGACCCTGCAAGGAACGCCATAACATCGTCAGTCCAGAAAAGATCAATACCATAATCACCAGTTGACGGAACCGCCGTTCACTGATGCGGTGGCGCAGGCGCTTGCCGAGAAACAGGCCCAGCGTCACCGGGATGACCGCACAGGCAGACCAAATCACGTTGGAGGCGTTCAGAATACCGTACAGAAACAGGTTAATGGTCCAAGGAACCACCGCCGTCACATAGAGAAAACTGATAGAGCCCACAAAGCGGTCCCGTGTCAAACCCGGGATGGAAACCAGAAAAATAACCAGCATGGGACCGAACATGGAACTGAGTCCGCCGATCATTCCGGACGCAAAACCAAAACCCGCACCAGCCACCTTTTCCGTTTTGCGGGGAATGCGAAACCGCTGGCGGCTGCCTTGCAACATCCCAAATCCAATTACCATCACTCCCACAATGCCGAGCAACCAACGTTCATCAATGACCGATAGAATCTTCACCCCGATCCAAGTGCCCAACAACAAAAATACAAAGGCCGGCCAGAACCGGCGGATGGTGTAACCGGGATGTCCTGCCTCAGAAACCTGTACCAGGTTTGCGACCACAACCGGCATCGCCATCATGGCCACGGCTAGTTGTGGCGGCAACACCAATGACATCAGCGGCACCGGCACCAGGGGAGTTCCGATCCCCAAGGCTCCCTTGACCAACCCACCCGACATCAACGCCCCGAAACACCAGGCCAGAATCCAGAATTCGGTTTGCAGTATCAATTCCATGGAACAAGAATAGATCAATGGGTTCGGCAAGGAACTGCAAGCTATGCACTGACAAGACGGCTATTTTTCCGACCGCACCGGATATTGTGCATGTTCGGCTGCATGTGGACGCAGTGCTCGTTAGCGAAAGCATGCCCCGGATACATTCGTTATTCCTGAAAGTCATATGGCACGCGCAAATATAACCTCTCTCACGCCTCTCGCGCCAAAATTGACCAGGATAGTTGGAAGCATTCCAGTCTTCCGTTGTTTGAGATTTTCTGTTGGACGCACTACACTAGCGACCGCTCAACTCTCCCTATTCCGAACCAGAATCTGCTCTATGGCAAAACCGAAACCAGCTCTCTTGTCTGATCACCCGGAGGAAGCCACTACCGTCTGTCAACTGATCCAGCATGCACGGATTGCGATGACAGAGATCGCCGAATGCAACCAGGAACGAATTGATGAATTGGTGACTGCCGTGGCCTGGTCACTCTATAAGCCTGAGAACGCCCGACGTTTGGCTCAAATGGCGGTCGCGGACACCGGCATCGGAAATGTGGAAGACAAGGTTGTGAAGAACCAGCGCAAAACCTTCGGTACGCTCCGAGACCTCATGAGGGCAAGGACAGTGGGTATCATCGACCATCATCCCGAGCGCGGACTGGTGCGCTATGCCAAGCCCGTGGGGGTGGTAGCGGCAATTACCCCCTCTACCAATCCCTCGGCCACCCCGGTCAACAAAGCCATGATGGCACTCAAGGGAGCCAATGCCATTGTAATCGCGCCCTCCCCGTCCGGCTGGACTACCTCCCATGCTGCCACAGAGCTGATGCGGAAAGCCTTGACCCGGGCCAATGCCCCAGCCGATCTTGTCCAGGTGCTGCCGGCTCCGGTTTCCCGACGCATGACCCAAATCCTGATGCAACAAGCCGACCTGGTGGTCACCACTGGCTCCCAGAACAATGTTCGCAGTGCCTACTCCAGTGGCACTCCGACGATTGGAGTCGGTGCCGGGAATGTCCCCGTGGTAATCGACCGCAGCGCCAACCTGGATGAGGCAGCAAAACAAATTGTCGTATCCAAGACCTTCGACAATTCCACTTCTTGCTCTTCGGAAAATTCCCTGGTCATTCTGGATGAGATCTACGAGGATGCGATCAGGGCACTGATGCAGGTTGGGGCCCATCGGTCGACTTCGCAGGAAAGGGACTTGATCGCCAACTCTCTTTGGCATGACGGCATACTTAACCGGAATCTGATTGCCCGCGACGCCGATGTCTTTGCCCGAACCGTCGGACTGGCCGATGAGGCGGCAAATTGCCGGTTCTTTCTGGTGGAAGAACCCCGGTTCGATCCACATTCACCCTTTGCAGATGAAAACTTTCCCTGGTACTCACCGTGTATCGGGCCCGGGATTTTGACCATGCGGTTTCACTGGTGCGGGACATATTGACCGTACAGGGCATGGGGCATTCCTGCGGTATTCACACCCATACTCCCGGACATCCAGAGCGTCTGGCGGAAGAGATCAATGTCGTCCGGGTACTGGTCAACCAAGCACATACGTTCGGGAATGGGGGCAGTTTCCGCAACGCGCTTCCCTTCACGTTATCGATGGGCTGCGGTACTTGGGGTGGTAACAGCATTTCGGAAAATCTTAATTATCGCCATTTCATCAATATTACCCATCTGGTCACTGCAGTGGAAGAAGACAAACCGTCTGAAGAAGCCTTGTTCGGAGCACATTTTGCCAAGTATGGAGACGATTGATGTCCCCCAAAACCATCCGTGCAGTCATTGATCGTCACGCCACCGAACGGGGGGATCACACCTTTCTGATCGACCCCGAACGGGAACGAGTCCTGACTTTCCAAGAACTGCGGGGCGGCTCGATGGTCATTCAATCCCATCTGGAACAACTGGGTGTCATTGAGGGGGCCAAGGTTGCATTCTTGCTGGATAATGGCTACTGGACGGTCCAGCTATTTCTCGGAGTCATGGCGGCTGGCCGGGTGATCGTACCCTTGAATGCCATATCGGGGACCCGACAACTCGAACATGTCCTCGGACATTCCGACACAGAATTGGTGTTCGTTTCCGCCACGTACCGCCATAAACTGGCGGTCCTGATCCAGACGGTCGGCCGAACCGTTCGAGTGGTCGAGGTGGACGAAGATCAGGGACCTCTATGGCCCAAGACTCTTTCTCAAGATCCGCTCTCATTTACTGGCACCCTGACAGAAGAGGACCCCGCCCTGCTGCTCTATACTTCCGGTTCCACCGGAGTGCCAAAGGGAGCCGTTCTTTCCCAGCGGGCCATATATACCGGAGGGAAAAACGTAATGCGAGGTCATCACCTTGGCCCGGAGGACCGTGCCCTTTGCGTGCTACCGATCTATCATATCAACGGGGCCATGGTCACGGTCTCGGCACCTCTGGTCAGTGCCGGGAGCGTGGTCATACCCTCCCGCTTCCAGACCCACCAGTTCTGGGCACTGGTCGCCAAACATCAATGCACCTGGTCGAGTGTCGTTCCAACCATCATCAAATACCTGCTCGATCGTGCCGATCAGGAACCTTTCGAGTTCGGAGCCGATCCCAGGCTGGCCTCTTTCCGGTTTGCCCGCTCCGCCTCTGCACCACTGCCGGCAGTCGTCTTGCGGCAGTGGGAGGAAATGTTCCGGATTCCCATGATCGAGACGATCGGACTGACTGAAACGGCAGGCACCGTAGCCACGAACCCGATGCCTCCCGGAGAGCGCAAAGTCGGATCAGTGGGCATTGCTTGTGGTAATGAAATTCGGGTCGTCGACGAGACGGGGGTCGAGCAGGAGCCATGGGTTACCGGGGAACTGGTAATCCGGGGAACTAACGTCATGGACGGCTACTACAATGACCCCGAAACCACCGATGCTGCGTTTTTCGGTGAGTGGTTTCGCACCGGAGACCTGGGGCAAAAAGACGAAGACGGGTATCTCTATATCACCGGCCGGCTGAAAGAGCTCATTATCCGCGGTGGCGAGAATATTGCCCCCCGCGAGATCGACGATGTGCTCTATCAACATGATGCCATCCTGGAGGCCGCCGCAGTCGGTGTGGACGATGAAAACTACGGACAGGAAGTCGTGGCCGGTGTCGTCATCCGGGACGGATATGACGTTTCAGAAGCCGAGCTCAAGATATTCTGTGAGCAGGTCATTGGCAAGGTGAAATGCCCAAAAACCATTTATTTCCTGAAGGACCTGCCAAAAGGCCCCTCGGGCAAGATTCAGCGACTCAAGCTGCGAGATCTTATCGGAAACCTGTAACCGACACCGAAGACGATTTCGACCAAAGCCTGGACACCAGGCAGCGAGGGCGTATAATCCACTATCATCTCTAACCAACATTCGGAAACAGAAACATGAAATCATCAAGATTGCCCCCCCCCCCCCCCCCTTTCGCTAAATTACACTCCTTAGTGCTGGCCGGACTACTGATCCTCACAGGATGCGGGGGAGGCGGAAGCGGCGGTGGAGCACAACCCTCTGGCAATGAAATCAGGCAGGAGGCTTTCATAGCGTCGGCCAGTCGTGCTTTATCTGTAATACAAGCCGCGGCAGTGTCCGATCCAGTTTTTGGAAGTGTGATGCAAACAACAAGCCGGGGAGTCTCCCAAGTAATACAAGGAGGAATTACGGAACGCGGTGAAGAACTTTATCTGGATGTTCAACGTAGAGACGGTAGTAGACTTTCGCTTAACTCAAGAGACCATCCGGTCGAAGTGGTAGGACTTGAATATTCTCCAACAACAGGTCGTTCTGTCTCGAATGTTTATCTTCTGGATGTAGACAACAACAGCATCACGGCAGCCTTGATGGCAGCTGACTACAACTACGAGGATGTGGGAGACTACTGGATTGCTGGTGGTTACTGGTTGCACGTAAGTGGTGATTGGCAGAATGGACAAGTTAACGGAGTCGAGATTGGGGCAATTGCTGATGGACCAGAGTTCTCGGGCACCAACAGTCTTCCCAGTTCCAGCACGGCAACTTATAGAGGCGAAGGTGCTGCAGGCGGTTTGTATGTAGGTCGGTATGGCACGGATGGGGCAGTGCCGTCAGGCACCATAGAAATCGGGGAATATGCAGGAGACTTTGAGGCTAGGGTCAACTTTGATACCTTCACAGTCTCTGGTTCTGTAACAAACATTTCTTATGATGGTTATTATCAATATCCCGATGGAAGGGTGGTTCCTGACTCTGGAGACCTTGACCTGACCCTGCATATGAACAATGCTCAGATTGAAGCTAACGGGCGTATTACTGGCAACATCTCGATTTCATCTCCGGGTGTGGTTATAACCAGCAATAACGGTTCATGGGGTAGCCAGCTCTCCTCAGTTAACGATGCTTCCGGGAATCCAAGGGCAATGGCCGGAACCCATGGTGGCAGTTTTACCACAGCTGGTGGGACAGAAGCCTCATATGTCGGAGCCCATTTTGGAACGACAGGGAGGTTTTGAACATCTAATGCATGTCTTCAGGGGCTTACCCCCCTGCAAGTGGTCAAAGATTCAACGTAGGGAGGGTCATATCGCCCTGATACGGTCTTGATCGGCCTTCAGAGATACTTCGCCATCACTCCGTGTTGTGCCTTCGCTCCGTCGAAGTGGTGGGCCACCATGCGAGTGATCTTCCAGTTCCCGGCCGGCATGGTTTCGATTGTTGAGGCACCAGGTGCAGTCAGTTCGCTGGCCAGCTCGACCCGGCCGCTGTGGGCAGTCAGGTACGTGTCAATACCTGTTTCAAAATGGGCCGTTATCGGTCCACAAGCAGAAGGCTGGAGGTCGATTGTCGGGAACGAAAAAAATCACATATAATGCTTGCAACGATGCGATACTTGGCAGGCCTCGCACTGCAATTTTTGCGTTGCTGCGCTTGCGATCCACTCCGGTCCTGACCTGATCTGCAGGCCAGCCCGGCGCGTCCTATTCTAAGAAGGTGCAGGAGCGGGGGACGATACAGATGAACAATGATCAGAAAAGAGCGCTGGAGTCTTTCCTGGAGCAAACAGAAGGTGACCCGCCGCCGGTGTTTGTCGGGCGCAAGAATGTGCTGAAAGATATCCGTCTGGCGGCCAAGCAAGCATGTAAAGCTCTTCATTCAACGCAGCACGGGCACAGCAAGACGACGCGGATTGTCCAGGGTGCGCCGGGAGCCGGCAAGAGTGCGATCTTGAACGAGATCGCTCAACATCCAGAAAAACTGCGCTGGGAGGGCAGCGATGTGGTGCCGATGGTGGTAACGCTGAAATCTGGCGACATCCAGGAACCGGTCGACATCCTCGAGCCGCTGGCCCAGAAGATGAACCCCTCGACCGTTGGGGAGTTTCTGTCCCAATACCACCGGACGGTCGGCGGCGAGGCCGGAATTGGCTTTGGTCCACTCCGGGTCCGCGGCAAGGTAGAAACGAGCGCGGAGCCCCCCCCGGCCGCGTGTGCGCTGGGATGTGTTTGGCACTTGGGTCGAACAGCACGGCGGCTTTGACCGCCCCCTCGTGCTGGCCATTGATGAGGCGCAGCGGTTTGATCGAGGTCCAGAGGATCCACTTGCCAAGCTACTGCAAAGCCTTCATGACGGCTGCGGTCTGCCGATCACTTTGGTGCTGGCCGGGCTCAGCGATACCGAGCACTCAGCCAGCAAGATGGACCTGACCCACATTCCGGCTGGACAAATTCACAATATCGGTCGCTTTCCAGAACCGGAGGCCGAAGAATTCATGGCCCGGTCCTGCGCACATTTCGGCATCGACTTCTCAGGATACGAGGATGAGATCGGGCGGCTGGCTGCATCCTGCGACGGCTGGCCCCGGCACCTGCATATCGCCCTCCAAGCCCTGGGCAAGGAAGCACTGCAAACCGACGGCGATCTCGGCGAGGTGGCATGGAAAAGAATACACGACGAGAGCAACACCGGAAGAGAGGGATATTACGGCCATCAGTTTTCGTCGGAGATGAGAGAAGCCAAGAGTCTGACGGTCCAGATCATGGCCGCATTGGATACAAGGCATGGGCGTGAGGAAATCCTCAAGTTAATCAATAAATGCCGAGAGGATTCAGCAAACTACGTGTTCCCGGAAGGAATGAGCACCACAGAATTCTTTGTGCATCTGGTGCACAAGGGGGCGTTGCATGAGGAGTCTGTCGATTGGTTTGTCTGTCCGATCCCGTCTTTCCGGACCTATCTGCTTGATCAGGGTGGGATCGCAGAGAACCCTTCTTCGATTCCCGATTCTGCTGGCAGCGTTGACGGGCCGGTAGGGGACAGTAACCGATAGCAGAAGTCCGGAGGGAACTGTCGACCTCTTGGTTCCCGGTAGGATCTTCAGGGATTCAGATTCGGCAACTCGCTTGCTCTGCAAGAGCACCATCAGACTGTACGAGCCGCATGCCATGTGCCAGAAACTTCCGAGCAAGACGGGATAGGCACTCCTCGACCCTCTGCTCCTGCCTTGAGAGAATCCATTGTGCGGACGATATCTGCATTTCAAGCCGGGCAACTATTCTTGGCGAGAAGGATGCAGGTCGACGGGGAGTTGAGTAAAGATCCATAGCCGTTCGTTATGCATGCCTATTACCATCTGTCATGCCCATCCAAGGATTCAACTTCGACGCTTGGTCCCTGAAACATAGGGGTAACGCAAGTAGTACCAGTGAACGGCATCTGATAAAGCTCGGCGACGCATCACGACATATACTCGCCATCGTAGCACACGGATCCACGCTCACGGTGCCAAAGCCGGAAGAGATGACGCTTTTTCGCAGGATCTTCGTGGTCCCGGAATGCCGAGCGATAATGCCCAACTTCATGGTTGTTGAGATACTGAACCTGCCCTCTCTGCAGCGGTGCTTCAAACCAGATCCGATCATCCGAACACACTTCATCAATGACTTCCAAGGCCGCACAGAGAGCTGTATCCATGATTTCTCCTGCCACCAAATACCCCTTTCGCACCAGAGAAGAATTCGCACGGGCATTGAGCCGTCCTTCACGCCAACTGAAATAAGGGGCCAGACATACCGGTGCCGCACCGTCCGCATGTTCTTTCTGGCGATCAAAATACATTGGCTGGTAGAGACGTTCCAGTTCTTGTGGATATCGCTGCCGCATCTGTTCGTGCACGGTATAGAGACTGCAAAACCGACTGACCCCTCCTTCCACTGCCGGGTAGCGGCATAACAAGCCGACATAATCCGGCACCATCCGGGCAAAAGCATTATCAGTATGGAAGACCAGTTCCACCGAGGTATGAGATCCCCGCACACCATACTGGTATGCCTGACCAGTATCCCGGACATGATAGATCATTTCGCCATTCCACTTCTGCGCCACTGATCGGCCTATAAACTGACCGAGCAACCAGTAGATTTCCACCATGACTTCGACCGGATACTCATCCATAGGCAAGGCATCCAAGACTGCAAAACCAACCCCATCATCCAGCACTTTCTTCATGTTTTCCATCATGCATTGGCAGTGCGGCAGGGCAAAATCCATGACCCGGCGGTGCAGGCTCGGCAAGGGATTGGTCACAATGAATTCAGCCAACCGATCGATTTCCAAACGCATGTTCTGATCGATAGAGAACCACCAGTCAGTTTTCGACACCTGTGAGGCTATCCAAGCCTTGCGGTCCGAGGGCAATGCGCCCATGAGACTGACTTCCTCGGTACAGTCCAGATAACGGACACTCATATTTTGTTGACCGGCTGACTCTGGTGATAAACTGGAAGATGATCGGAATACGGAAAATAATACTGATTTGCTAACGCTTCAATTTCTATTTCGAGGTCAGTATGTGCGAGACAAAGAATGGGAGGCTTTTGCAACTTAAACATTATCCATTCAACACAGTGGATGAACGGCCTTGAATCGTTGGCTCTTCGGCAAGTTTTTTACCCCATATCGTTAATGACTTCATTGGTATTCCAGTCGCTTCCGCAACGATTTCATCTATTGCCTTACGCACAGACGTATAACCGTCCCGATAAAGATCCAATTCTTTCGTTTTCATTTCTTCAAAGCCTCCGCAAAGCACCGCCTTGCAACTGAGGTTTTTTTTACCACGAATCTTTGGTACTGCTATATTCATCAATGCACCAGGTTGCCACATAGGCCAGGTCAGCTTTCTGGAAATAGCACTGCGCATCGAAATTCGTCCTAAGGTAGAATTCATCCACACTGTTAATGCTTTAGCCTCGTCATAGTCAACACCTTGAGCAGGAGTCCATGTATAACCGACTAAACGCTCTTTGCTACAAAAGGCAATTAAACGACCGGTCATTGAATCTTGCGTGTTCGTTATCAGGAGGTGCCCCGATTTGTTTTGCAAGGTTACCAACTCTCTCATATTTTCCTTATAGGAACTCGACCTACGTGCCCATGCATCAGCTTGTCCTTGAAGTTTTCTGAAGCCATCTTGGCCAGAGTTTCTGGCTACCGAAACTTCCGAATCGTTCAAGTTATCCACCCAGTTCCACTTTTCCTGACCTACTGTCTGCTTTGTTGTGAAAATTCTTCCCAATTGACCCAGACGATCTAGCATTCCAGCTTCAACATGATCTGCTAATTCCCAAGATGCCCTTGCCAAATCCGAGTCGTACCAAACAGCTGCAGTCCAATCACCCGCACGCATCCGATGAACAGGGCAGGAAGTTACGTTCCCCCAACTGGAGTCTAATCTTTTATTGACGATCGCATTTCTAAGCGACATCACTTCATCAGTATCTTTTGGGCGTTGGTTCAAATTGATGAACTGGGTTTCTGGTGCCGATTCATCTTTCACACGTCTTTTCCCAATCATTAGACTTTCTGTAATGCCAGTGTCTACGCTCCAGTTTAGATCTTTTATACAATGCAAAGTTATGATGTAGAGGATGTCAAAATGCTTCGCCCAAAACAGCCTTTCACTGGAATCGGTTGCTGTGCAAGCAGTTGTTGGCATCACTTTAGCTATGACGCCTTTTTCCTTATCAAGAATTTCTTCCAACAGCACTGAAAATGCAGGCCTAAGAGTATCCGTTTCCAGCATCGTACCAATATCATTTCTACGCATTGGGATTTTTTCGGCAAGCATAGACTTCCTTCGTTCCTGTATAGCTTTACGAACATCCGCGCTGATATTTTTGTCGACTTTTGCGCCCTTCGTATAAGGTGGGTTAGTAATCCCAATCACGGCTCGTGATAATCTTTCATGAAGAGCTTTTTCTTCAGCCGACTCATCCAACACTACCTGTTGACTGATATGGTGATCATGGACATGGACCAATACGTTGGAGTTATCAAGGCCCCTGCGGTCCGAGATTAATAATTCCAAACTTCCGAGCCGCACATTACTTGAGTTTATGATATCTTCGGAATGATCCCTTCCCCAACGCATAGCGTACAGGCCTAGTTGACGCAGAGATGGAGAGGGCGACTGGATAGCGATTTGTGCGCCTGAAACCTGCAAGGCATGAGCATTCCGGTCCATCCCGGTGAGTCCCATCTCGACTAGATTCCTCTCTGCAGTAGGGCATAAACTTCCTCGACGGCGAATCGCAGTGGCTATTGCAGTAAGTAGGGTGCCAGATCCACACGCAGGATCTAGTATGGATTCGCGCTTCCATGTATCTGGATCTGACCACAATGGATCAGTCTCTGGTGCCCGTGCATCACAGGCTAGCTCTGCCAGTAACATGGCAGATGGCGAAAGTGTATAGTATGCGCCCTGAGCGTCAGCTTCGTCCATTGCGGACTGAAAAAGCTCTCCCGCTTGATCCATTCCTAGTTCGGCATATTTTTTGGCGATCGACCGACAATGTTCTGAGAGCGTTCGCAAAGCACTGCGCATACCTTCGGGAACATCATCATCTCCGACTTTTGAACTCTCCAATATATCCACCGAGGGCTTGAATATTGCCTGATAATCATGCTGAAGAATCTGATACCAACTATTCAGTAATAATTTATCTGGATACTTGCTTCTATGAACATCTAACAAATCAGATATATTTTTTGACTCAGGTGCGCTCAGTTCAATCAGTCGTTGGTGCATCAATAACGAATTCGTTAGCATCAATGAAGCCTGCAAACAGGCTCTTTTTTCTGGTTGATTGGTGCTGTCAGCGACGCCCACGACATTTGCAAGCCGTCGAGCAAGACCCGTCTCTTTCTGCATAGATCGAGCACCCACTAAAATCGCCTGCTTGATCAAACTTGTCTGGATTACGGCTTCCGTTTCATTCTTAACCTTTGACTGGATTGTTGGTATTAGTTGGTTAAAAACGCCGTTGCGCAACATCTCCCAAAAATTCGTAGTAGTTGGCTCTGAATCTGATGGAGACTTTGGTTGAAAGCCGGTCTCAACGTTGATTCTCTTTTCTAGATCGGTCTCAATACTCGGGTCATGGCTCTTGAGTGCTCTGAGAACCTGTCCCAAAACACGCCAGTCTTGATTCCATTTTGATAGGGTAGCATCAGCATCTTCGAATAGTAATTGCTGCCGATCCATAACAACCGGAATTACGATATAGCCTTTATCTTTGAAGCCATTTTTCGGCTTTCGCATGACACGCCCTACTGCTTGGACAATGTCAATTTCGCTATCTCTTGGCTCCATAAAACACACCGCATCCAATGCTGGAACATCCACCCCTTCAGTAAGCACCTTGGCATTCATTGTGAGATGCGTACCAGCACTTTCATGTGCTCGTCCAAGCCGACTTAACTCTTCGAAGCGTTGCGGTGCACGGGTTTTGCCATCAATATAGCCACTGGTTAATTTCTCCATTGGAGCCACTTGATCAGAATTCCACGCGGCTTGGCGTTCGCTCGCCCACAAATGTAGCTGCTCATCGCTCATAACGCGGGTTACTTCCCTAACTGACTGTAAGGTATTGCAGTAACCAATGCAGGAATGTATAGGACGTGTCGGCTGCTCATTTTTTGTAGTACGAGTGATACCATATAGTGCAAGTCCGACTGCTGCCATGCGTTGGTACATGGAAGTATTGCTGATTAATTTGTTTTTCGAAGTGTTGGTTTTGCTCAAGATTTGCTGGGGGGCAATGTCATCCTCGACTGTAACCACAATAATCTCATAATCCACCAACCTGCGTTCACTTTCTGGAGCCTGCAGTGCTTCTCTGAAGCTTAGCCTATGAAATTCAGGACCGAAATCCGTATCATTTCTCATGTCGATAATTTTCGTATCGATCTCTCCCTCCTGCTCAAGCCCATCTATTAACCTTTTGACGGAACGAGTAGAATAAATTCTTGGTGTCGCTGTCTGATAAAGTCGTCGCTTTGCCGAAAGATCGTGATGAATCGCCTGAAAGGCTCTCGCTTCTTTATGGACAATGCCAGCAGTGCGATGGGCCTCATCTGCAATTGCTAAGTCGATAGATGGAAAGCAATCATATGATCGCTGAGCTTCGATGATTTTTGGTATTGATTGATAAGTGGTAAAAATAACCACATACCCCCCCCCCCACCCTCTTTTTTTGTCAACGATTTTAATGATTTATCAACATTTTCAGCAATCATTTCAGGATTTGTGGTTGCTGGTGATTCGATTTCGGCAAGATAACCAGAAGCTGATTCACCAGCATCGGCTTGAGAACATACGACAACGGTTCTTATTTCTTTCTTTGCCTCTCTAAGCCATGCTTGACGGGATTGCCCTGTCAGGGCAATGCTGGGAGTTGCATACAGCACTATACCTTTTTCCGGTGTAATTTCTTCAGCCACACGTTGTGAAACCAAAGTCTTCCCGGTACCACAAGCCATGATTAACCGTCCTCGTTCATGACCATCCATGAAGCCTTTAATCACGTCATTGAATGCAGCCCTTTGCAACGTATCCAGTTCCGCTGGAGGCGGAGTTTGGTCTGAATCTAATGGGATATCGTTCCATTTGGAGGGAGCATGCAGAATGCTCCATCCTTCGCCAAGCTGTTGCTCTAAAGGTTTAGACCATTTACAAGTTGTGATTAACCAGCATTGACTGACATTCTTTCTCCAAGTTGTTGCATGTATCGCAGTTGTTAAGTCCTTAGACTGCATAGTCTTTTCTGGATCAAAACATTTGGCCTGAATGGCCACATAGCTCCCATCTTTTTTTTGTGCGACATGATCAATGCCAATATCCTGTCGAGTTGTGCCAGGAAATATTTCAGACCGCTTGGTTTCTGGTAAGTATTTCCAGCGCCAACAACTCTCGACTTCAAGATCAGGTATTTGAGGAATGACATGTTCTAACAATTTCTCAAACTTGTTTCCCTTGCTTTTGTGATCGCTCAGTTTAGCAAGTCTCAGAGCTTCTGCTCCGACTGTATCCGCAACTTTGTTATCTGTATTCACTCTCTGGCTCTCAATTGGTAAATTGCATCAAAAATTCTTCGGGTTAACTGACTTTCATAGATTCCACTACCCCGATCGCACTCAGATGACCCGGGTTGATATCTGACCCACGCCCTCAATCCAACCCTCCAGTACATCTCCTCGCACCACCGGCCCGACTCCGGAAGGGGTTCCGGTCATAATCAAGTCGCCGGGCTGAAGCACAAACAGATCGGACAGGTAAGAAACGATCTCGGGCACTTTCCAGATCAGTTGATTGAGGTCTCCTTCCTGTCGGATGTCTCCGTTGACGCAGAGCACAACCTGCCCTTGAGCCGGATGACCGATCTGACCAGCCATTGCCACTGCACTGCAGGGAGCGGAATGTTCAAAGGCCTTGCCGATTTCCCAAGGTCTGCTGTTCGCTTTCATTTGTGCCTGAAGATCCCGTCGGGTCATATCCAGACCTACTGCATAGCCCCAGACATGATCCAGTGCATGGTCTACCGCAATCTCCTTTCCGCCGACTCCGATCGCAACTACCAGTTCAATTTCATGATGAACGTTCTCAGACTTGGACGGATACGGAAAATCCCCATTGTCGACTACCAGATTGTCCGGGTTCTTGAGAAAGAAAAAGGGTAGCTCACGCTCCGGGTCATGGCCCATTTCGATGGCATGGGCCGCATAGTTACGCCCCACACAATAGATTCGGTGAACCGGGAAGCGAGCATCACTCCCCCGCACGGGCAAGCCGGGACATGCGGGGGCGGGGAATGCCCATTGCATCACTTCCTTCATGCAAATCTCACCACATCACCCACCATCAAAACGTAATGCATAGACCGGCGGCAAATGATTGGAAACCGTTTGCCAACACGCGCCTTCATCTTCGCTGATCCACAGAGAGCCGGTCGTACTGCCCATCGCGAGGATTCCCGTTTTCGCATCCCGGTCCAACGCGTGCCGGAATACCAAGTCATAGGCAAACGGCCCTGGCAATCCTTGCCGGAACGAAGTAAACGTTTCACCGCCATCATCCGTACGATTCACCACTACCTGGCCGTCCGGTGGCAGCCGATGTTCATCCTTGATTTCCGGCACGAACCATGCGCGGTCTGGGTTGACCTCGTCCACCACCACAGGAAATCCGAAATCGGTCGGTAAGACTGACTGAATCCGGCACCAGTTTCTGCCGGCATCATCCGAACGATAAATTCCATCATGGTGCTGAAGCCACATACGATCCGGAGCTGTGCGACAGCGGACCAGACGATGCACGTCCTGAGATCCCGGGGCAGTCGCGTGTTCGGGTGGAGTATAGGGTGCATGCATCCCATGGCCGATGTTCTCCCAACTCACCCCATCGTCCGGGCTGTGCCAGATTCCGCCGCAAGAAACGGCAATGGTAATATCTTGTGGATTGTCTGGATGGATCAAGATAGAGTGAATGCCCGGCGAATCCATTCCGCCACCCACCCATTCCCGGCGTCCGGGATGATTCCAGAGGCTTTCCATCAACTCCCAGTGGTCACCATGATCATCGCTGCGAAAAAGGCCCCCGGGAGTGGTCCCGGCCCAGATTCGCCCGGACTGGGATGGATGCCCTGGTTCCAGGCACCAGATCAGTTGTAAGGCATCGGGAATGGTTCGCCCAATAAAATCCACCCACGGCGCTTCGCCTTCCGGCCTGGGAGGGTTCTCCGGTACTGGAATCTCCTCCCATGCAAGGCCTCCATTCGAAGATCTTTGCAGCTTCGCTCCGAAATGGCCATGATCCAGGGCCGCGAATACCAGACCACTGACGGGATGCCGGAGCACCGCACTGACATTATCCCCGAGAAACGACGGTTCATGGATTTGCCACTTGCCCATTTCCCGACAAACCCGGAATAAACCCTTTCGCGTTGCCACCCGCAAAACTGGTTCGGTCATGAGTTCTTTCATACTCTGGAAACCGTAACTGGCTATCCCCCGGAAAGAGCCTGCATCACATGAATCTCGGAATCCGGCTTAAGAATCGGATCACTCAATCCTTGCCGGTCCCGGACTGCTACACCATCCAGAAAAACCGCCATATGCTTTCTCAGTGCCCCGTGCTCGTCCACAACATAACCCCGAAGAAACGGGAAACGGGAAAATATCTGGTCCAGTACGTCACCAACCGTATCACCTTCCGCTTCAGTGCGTGGACACTGAACGTGACGCCTCAAGTTTGCAGTGAAATTGACAGCTACCATGATTATCCTACTGATCCAAATTATACCCGAACCATGAATGGGGAACCGATTGCTCTGCCCCTGCCTTGACCAGCGAACCCATCCATCCAGGGAGAACAGATCTTTTCACGATTTCGTACACCACGATGCCAAGCAACATCCCCGATGCGCTACCGGCTATAGTTTGCGGAATCGATTCGGTCCGATATGGGATCTGAATTTCACGTTGATGCGCATCAAGCACTGGTCGAATATCGATATCCTTACGTCATGCAACAATCGAAGCTGCACATGGCTTTCATGATTCCGATGCCGGCTACAATGAGGCAATGCTGCCAATCAAATCAAGGTATGCATTTTACGCCTGCACTCCCATCCGTGCAGTCAACCCTTGGGCAATAACGATCTCCTGCCGGATATCTGGCGAGCGGATATAAAAACACACTAAACCGACCGCGCTATGATCAATCTCCGGCCTTGCGAAGTAAAAATGGCAGTTGGAATGAGAACCGACCGGGGCTGGGAGGGGTGCCAGTATGCATACCCATCCATTGTCGAAACGGCAGCTTCCGCAGCAGTCCGAGGATGATCACTGCGCGATCAACCCAATCAATCCATAGCGTGACGATGACGGTTCGCTCTTCTCCCACAGGTTCCAGGGCAATAACACAATTGGTACCCCATATCCTCAATCATCGTTCTTGGAAGTAAAATAGGCGATATCGACCTTGGGAACCCAATCCAAAAACTCCAAATCGATGGAATCGGGCAACATCCTGGAGCAAACCGGCTGGATTCTGTTCGATTCTGATCCCACCGTGCTGAACTGGGTCGAACACACCCTGCCGGCGGCACGGCAAGCCCTGCATGATCCCACTCACCGGCATTGGTGGCGATATCAGGATACATGGTTTGTGGGAGTCAATGTACTGGACAATGACGGATGCGGTGCCATCACCGGGGGTCCCCCCTTGAGTGGACGGGCCATGTCCTACATTGACAGTGACCTGGCCTGGCACGAGATACCACTGGATAAGGCACAGGTCTCGGTATGCTTTCCTGGCTATCCGCATCGGTCGGCGGACGAGTCGGAATTCAACCATCAATACCGTTACCGGCGAGATGCTGCACATATCGACGGCTTACTGCGTCGAGGGCCGGAACGTCGGCGCTATCTGGGTGAGTATCATGCCTTCATACTCGGCATTCCCATGGTGCCGTTTCCGGCGCAAGCCTCCCCATTTGTGGTTTGGGAAGGATCACACCGGATTGCGCAGAAATTCTTCCAGAACTTGCTGGAAGACCGGGATCCCGCAACCTGGCAGGATCTTGACTTGACAGAACCCTATCGGAAATTACGTCAATCCATTTTTCGGCAGTGCTCCCGGAAAGAAATTCATGCGATACCCGGGCAATGCTATCTGGTACACCGCATGGCCCTGCATGGGATGGCCCCCTGGCAGACGGATACACCAACCAGTTCCGACGGGCGCATGATCTGCTATTTCAGGCCCGAAGTACCGAATCCCCTGGATTGGCTTATGGAACCCTGAAGCACCCAAGAGTCAACCGGAATCTTGTGCAGCATCTTTTCTGCCTTTTATACCCGGGGAAAAGCCATGGAACCCACCCAGAATTGCATGGCGAGAACATTCAATCTGGCAGCACATCCTCATCCTCACTCGCTCCCGGCAACGACAACTGGCATACCTTGACTCCGAACTGGCGCGCGGTATCGAACAGAACTTCCCAACAGGAGAGGGAAAACCCTCGGGGAATGAAAAGTTCATACCCACACACACTGCGCCACAGGGTCACCCCGACATGGTGCAGGGTCGAAGAAGCCACTGACCCTACCGGAAAAGCCGATTCTCTGAGATCGAGCGGTAAGAAGCGATTCAGCAGTGACATCGAATCCGGACCGCTCAAGCGGATCCGGGTACGCGAATGGGACAGGTCCAGTGTCGCTCCAACAGAGGGGTCCACCGCCGGAAGCTCGCTACCCACAACCCAGCAGATAAGCGGCGCTATCCGAAGAACCGCCACCGAACCGACAGTAACCGAACAACCGAAGCCCGGTACCCTGTCCACTCCCGTCAGTTCAAGCAGAACAGTCGCGGCCGGCTCCAGGCAGTCTGGCCAAGTGGCCATTTGCGACAATACCAGGTTATCCAACCGTGTCAGTGTAACCCCGGGACTGTTTTCGGTTTCGATGCCACTGACACCAGCCACCAAGTGACCCTCCAATGCCGAAATCCGCTCAACCATGCATTTTCTCCCCTTCCGGATCGTACATATGGGGAGATACGATCTCCACCTCGATGTTGCCTTTTCGAACCGGATCGGCCGCAATGGCCGTTTTCCCCGCCCAGGCTCCATGCCCGCCAGAAATGAACCCAATACCAATCCAGTGCCCCAGAGACGGGGAATGGGTCACTCCGGTCACCCATCCCTCGCCAAGGCCAGACACCTGTTCCGCATCACACAAAATCGCTCCCGCATGGAAAGTCTGCGTGCGGTCTTTGGGAAAAATCCCTACCAACTTTGGCCGGTCCGATCGTTGCAATTCCGGACGCTGCCTCAGTGCACTGCCGATATAGGCCTTGTTCTGGGCAGCCATGCGGCCCAGCCCGGCGTCTTCGATCGTGACCCGGCCATCCAGTTCTGCCCCGGTCACATGCCCTTTCTCAATACGCATCCCCCCGAGGGCTTCCAGACCATACAGGCAACCATTTCGCGGCCGGGCCTCTGCCCAAAGCAGTGACATCATGGAAGGCCCATAGTCTGATGGAACATAGACCTCATAGGCCAGTTCGCCGGAGAAGCTGATCCGGGCAATCCGGCACGGAATCCCTCCCTGCAGCCGACTCTTGATGACCCCCATAAAAGGAAGGGCTTCATTCTCCACGACCGCTGCCTCTTCGACACAACTGGCCAGCACCTCACGCGATTGGGGGCCCGCCACTGCACAACCTGCCCACTGCTCAGAGACGGATGTCACATGAACCCGGAGTTCGGGCCAACGCACCTGCAGCAACTCTTCCAGCCATGTCATGACCTTGGCCGCATGGGCAGTGGAGGTGGTCATGAAGTATTCGGTTTCTCCCAAACGCCACGAGGTTCCATCGTCCAGCACAAATCCGTCGTCTCGCAGCATGATGCCATATCGAGCCTTGCCCACTGGCAGCCGGGCAAACGCATTGGAATAGACCCGGTTGAGGAGTTCCGTCGCATCCGGCCCCTGTACCGCGATTTTTCCCAGCGACGTCACATCACACAATCCCACACTCTGACGGGTCGTGGTCATCTCCCGGATATAGGCTTCACTGACTCCTTCATTTGTGCGGGCAAAATACCAAGGTCGATCCCACAAACCTGCCATGGTCATGGTGGCGCCATGTTCGAGATTCCAGTCATGCAATGGGGTTCTCCGCAAGGGGCGAAAATGCTTGTCGACACTTTTTCCGCGCAGTGCCCCGATCGAAACCGGGGTATAGGGAGGGCGAAACGTGGTGGTACCCACGTCCGGGACCTCCCGGCCCAATGCCTCGGCCATCAGAGCCAGTCCAATCACATTTCCGACCTTGCCGCCATCGGTCGCCATCCCCAGGGTGGTGTAGCGCTTCAGGTGTTCCACGGAAACGTACCCCTCGCGGTGGGCCAGTCGAACATCTTCGGTCGTAACGTCATGCTGCGGGTCGACCATTGCCTTGCGCCCTGTACGGTGGACCTTGACCTCATATAATGGCTTGATCGGGGTCTGCCACCCCCTCTTGTCCGGAAAATCCACCAAAGTGACCTCTTTCCCAAGACTCCGGGAGACAGCCCGTCCGGCAGCCAAGCCAGACTGTTCGCAATCCACCACATTCCAGTATCCGGCTGCCGAACCGGTCATGTGGATTCCCTGATGATCTCCTTCGATCAGAAAACATGCATTTTCATGGTCCCAAACCGGCTTGATGCCGCGGTGGGACATGAGATTCACCACCGGCGACCAACCGCCAGACACCAACAGGAGATCACAGGAGCGTCTTGAGCCGGTTTTCCAGCCTTTATTGGACATCACGGCCGTCACGATCGATTTCACGCCATGCAAGCCATTTGCCCGCAGGATCGTACAGTTGTAGCTCAGGCTGACACCCGCATCGGCGGTCAATTCGAATAATTGCCCAGCCACTTTCGGCCGGGAATCCAACAGGGTGACTTCCGCACCTGCACCCGCCATATCCATGGCAACGTTGTACGCAGAATCATTATTGGTCGCGACCACTACATGCTCACCGGCCAATATGCCAAAGCGGTTGAGATAGACGCCTGCAGCATCCGCGGTCATGATGCCCGGACCATCATTGTTGGCAAACGCAATACTGCGTTCAATGGCACCGGTCGCGAGAATGATCTTCCGGGTTCGCACCACATGAAATCGCTGTCGAGGCAGATCCGCATGAGCCGTAGCCAGATGGTCGGTCACCTGTTCCAGCAGACCGACCACTCCGTGGTCATACAGACCAAATGCAGTCGTGCGCAGCATCAGCCGGGCTCCGGCATGCTGCAAATCGCGCAACATTTCCTGCCGCTTCTGCTCGGCGCTGCTGCCATATTGGGCCAGCATGTCTCCGCCCGGCTGCCAATCCTGCTCTACCAACAGCACATCCAGACCCGCATTCGCGGCCGCAAGGGCTGCCGACATGCCGGCAATACCAGAACCCACTACCAGCACATCCGCAAAGCCATGAACCTGCTCATAGTGGTCAGGGTCTGGCTCTCTTGAGGCCCGACCCATTCCCGCTGCGCGCCGGATGAATTTCTCGTACCACATCCAGATTGCGGTACCCCGGCCCCACTCAAATGGGGGGATGCCCATAAACGTTTTGTAATAAAACCCGGCGGCCAAAAACTGACCAAACAAACTGTTAACCGCGAGCAGGTCAATGCGCACATTGGGCCACGCATTCTGCCCACAGGCGATCAGTCCATCATGAAGTTCCTGCATGGTGGCCCGGGTATTGGGAACCCGGCGATCGCCCTCCCCTACCGTGACCAGTGCGCCCGATTCCTCGACCCCCGCCGACATGATCCCCCGTGGCCGATGATACTTGAAGCTACGCCCGAGAACCCATTCATTATTGACCAGAAGAGCTGATGCCAGACTATCACCCGGATGGCCGGAAAGCGTCCGTTTATCCCAGGTAAACCGTAGCACCTTACTGCGGTCGATATGACCGCCCCGGATGAGGCGTTTAGCGCTCATGCGGGGTCAGAGGTTGGCTGACCAAATGCCTCGGCGATACCGGCATGTGCCGGCCGCACCGAACGAATTTCATGTGTCAGGGTATCACGCTCGACCACCAACCACATGCGGCAACCATGGGTATGGTGCCAGGTTTCCTGCTGAATTCCTCGAATGTTTTCCCGCAGGAATACCGCCTCATGCCATTCCTCGATCGTTGCATCCAGTGAGGGATATCGTATTGAGGCATCACCTCCGTACGTAAACTCACTATGATCACGTTCGCCACAAAAAGGACAGTAAATCCGGATCATGTCATTACCTGGTCAACCATGCAGTTTGGGGTCCGGACCGGCACCGCGCTCATCAATATTGATCCCACGTTGAAATCGATCCAAATGGAAATTGGCAATCACCGGATCCGGGCGATTGTTGGCAATCAGGTCGGCAAAGTACCAACCGGATGCCGGAGAAGCCTTGAATCCACCATAGTTCCACCCTCCATTGAGAAACAGATTGGACAAGGGGGTCTTGCAGATAAACGGGGAGCCATCCATCGACATATCCATGACACCGGCCCAATGCCTCAGCAATCGCACCCGGCCAAGGCAGGGCAGGATGGAGGTCGCGCATTCGGCCACATCCTGCACGATTGGCAAGTTACCACACTGGGCGTAGGACTTGTACCAATCAAGGTCCCCGCCAAAGACCATCCCGCCCTTGTCTGACTGTGAGATATAAAAGTGTGCACCACCGACACCAAACACCACCACATGATCCAGCAAAGGCTTGAGAGGCTCTGAAACAAAGGCTTGTAGCTTGTGCGTCTCAATGGGCAGCTTGCCAAATCCCGCCATCTGCCACAGGCGCGATGTGTTGCCGGCAACTGCCAACCCGATCCGTCCAGCCCCAATCTCCCCACGGGTAGTCTCAATCCCGATCACACGGTCCCCTTCGCGACGAATTCCGGTGACTTCACAGTTCTGGATAATGTCCACTCCCCGACGGTCAGCAGCCCGGGCATATCCCCAGGCGACTGCGTCATGGCGGGCATTACCGGCCCGACGCTGCACCGCCGCACCAACGATCGGGAATCGGGCATTATGATAATTCAGATGGGGGATTTCGCGCTGGAGCATGTCCAAATCCCAGAGTTCGCCGTCACTGCCAGTGAGACGCATGGTATTGTAGCGACGTGCGATCGCATCCCGTGCCGCCGGAGTGTGGAGCAGGGTAATATGCGAACGCTGACTGAACATGACGTTGAAGTTGAGTGTATGGCTCAGGTTTTCCCAGAGCTTCAGCGAATACTCGTAGAAAAACCGGTTGCCGTCCATCATGTAATTGGAGCGCACGATTGTGGTGTTGCGACCGGCATTGCCACCACCCAGCCAACCTTTCTCCACTACGGCCACGTTACGCAATCCGTGGTTTTCCGCCAGATAAAATGCCGTTGCCAAGCCATGCAATCCAGCGCCCACGATGACAATATCATAATGAGACCTGGGCTCCGGATCCCGCCATGCACGACCCCAGCCACGCTGCCCCAACAGGCCGTGTTTGAAAACACTCCATGCTGAATATCGGCTCATAACAGAGAATATGGACGCAATGAAAAAGATTGTATATTGACGATCAAGCCATAAGGAAGATCATATCCGATGACTCTGGGATTCCCTAGTGTTCTGACGTCACTTTCTGGATTAAATTCGCCTTGGAAATTGGGATTGCACCCCGCTTCTTCCGATCAGAATGCCCGCTCATGGGAAGTCAGTGCACCATAAGAAATGCCAGGCACTGCCACGATCCCAAGTTCTGGAGTCCGGCGAAAAGGGTCTCAATCATCGAAGTCATGATGGGAATATGTCTCCCGGTTTTTGCATGTAACACAGGAAATTCGGAGTATGGCTCGACCCTCTGCGATATGGATGATTTCCGGGAAAGCCAGAACACTAGGAAGGCGCGATCGTTCAGCACCTCGCCCATAGTTACGTTCGTGCCCTAGATCTTCGACGACATCACGGCTTCCCGCGTTATCAGCGGCGAGAGTAGGACATTCGTATTCGGCACCGCTGCGATGAGGCCATCAAAGCAGGCGAGTGCCGCATTCGCCGGGTCGATCAGCGGTACGAGCCGCACCCGATGGAAATTTTTGAAGGATGGCGGAAACATGCCAAGGTGGTAGTGGACAGGCTCAGTCATGGAACGCCTATCCGATCTGATCCTAGTCACATAACCATTGCCGGATATACTGGATCTGCGGCTCCACCATGAGCGAAGGAGCATGCGCACAGTCCGGGATTTCAATGGCTGCCGCCCGTGGATGACGCTGCACCATTTCATCCATTACATCCTTTGTCAAAATGTCCGAACTCTCCCCCCGCAGGATCAGGACGGGGATTTGGATAGAGTCCCAGTACTCCCACGCGGCGATGTCTTCGCACGGCATGGCCATAAAGCGGTCCATCACGGCCGGGTCCAAATTCAGGACATACCCCTCATGATCTGGGGATGGGCGAACTCCATGTTCGACAAGATGGGCAAAATGCCGGTCAGCCAACGGACCGAAGCCGGCATAAGTAGTACGGAAATAGGCTTCCGCATCCGTCCAGGCAGAAAACCTGGGGGGCTGGGATGCGTATTTTCTGATCCTCTCCAATGCACTTTTTGATATGAACGGGCCCACGTCATTGATGACCATACGCCGCACGGGATGGCCCGAAGCAGATGCCAATCCCATCCCGATCAGCCCTCCCATGGAAGTCCCTACCCAGTCCAGCTGTTCATACTGCAAGGTCTCAATCAGAGCCTTGATGTCATGGTTGTACTGTTCATTATGATAATGAATCGGATGGGCCAACCAGTCACTTTGTCCCCGCCCCGGAAAATCAGGGCAGATCACCCGATACTGATCCATCAGGGCCTGGGCAAGACAATCATAGTCACGACCATTCCGGAATAAGCCATGAGCACAGATCAGAACCTTGGAATGAGACGGATGCCCCCATTCTACCCATCTCAACGTATGTACTGTACCGTCCGGCGTACTCGATACAACCGAGCCCACTGCCGGTTCGGGAGATATAGAAGAGGAATTCATTGCAGAATCAAGCGCTTTTTGCATTCATCAAAAAAATGGGAAAAAATTGAAAAAAATGTTGCGCTGCACAAAAAAATGAGTTATGATGCACCGCACAATATTGGCTTATGCAATTTTTTATCACTTTATATTCATTTCGAACAGGAGAATATCATGGTTAAAGCAATCGACAACAAAACTCTGGAAGCCACCATTGCACCGGTTGTAGCTTTCAACAAGTTGGTAATCAAGAATGCCGAGCAGGCCTTCAACATGCAGATCAACAGCCTGCAGGCCTATGCGAAAATGAACATTCAGAATCTGAACGCCAGTTTGGAAGTCCGGAATGTGGATGATTTCAAGGCATATGCAGAGAAGCAGAAAGACGTTGCCAAGGAATTTACTGCCCAGATGACAGCAGATGTCAAGGCCATCGGGGAATTGAATGCGCGATTCCTTGAGGAAGCACGCAACCTGACCGAATCGAATATCAAGGCAGCCGTCGACACCGCCAAGGCCGCCTAAGCCTAAGCGATCCTCTCCAGGAACGGCCTTCACAGGCCGGCGTCCGGAGCCGGTGACTCATCCATCGGCTCCGGCTTTCAGCCACCCGATTCGGGTGGCTTTTTTCTTGGGGATTGGCTCGTACAGGGTCGAACATCGGAAACGGCCCAGTCCAGCGGCGGATGGTCTTTCTGCATCATCGCATATGGTATAGAGAAAATGCAGACATGGTCTGAAGAAGTCAGTTGGGGGACACCTCAACCTTCCGTGGAAGTGGTGGATGAAACCGATTGCAATGCTCCGGGAAAGTTGATCTATTCAGATGCTTGCCGGACACCACCATCGAAACAGAATACAGGGAGCGTGACTGGTCGGATGAGTTGGTTTTGGCATCGCGAACCCTCTATGGACAGGCAGGCCTGACGAACAAGACACTGCCGTAACCCTGCATTCAACATCACTGGCCGGACATCTCCTGCAGATTGCGGGGAGTCGATCGAAGCGGCGTGCTCGATTACTTGAGCAAGTGCAACGAGACCGTATTTTTTGCGGAAGCCGGAAGAACAAGATATCCTGAGCGAACACAACTGAACCGCACACAAACTGACCAGCACACTGTATCCAGAGACCAACCAACGCTTCCGGGCTTTTTCACCGACCATGCCGAAGAAGAAACAACTGTTTACGACCATGACACCATGGCAATGACTTCCGGTGCGGGAGGACAGCGGGGATCATCTCGCCTTCCCCTGATCATCAACGATTCAGGAAATAGTACCAAGCCAAGCCATATCAGGTCGAGATCATCCATCAAGCGCTCATGAACATACCGCCATTCACTGGAATATTGGCACCGGTTGTATACCCGTTGCGCTCGTCTGCCAGCCAGGAAACCGTGAATGCAATCTCTTCCGGCGTACCCATCCGACCGACCGGAACCTGATTCACGATCTGCTCCAGCACCTCTGGTGGCATGGTCAGAGTCATCGGTGTACTCACGTAACCCGGAGAAATCGTATTGACGGTCACTCCCTTGGACGCAGTTTCCTGGGCAACTGCCATCGTAAAACCATGCAGTCCAGCCTTGGCCGCAGAATAGTTTGCCTGCCCGAACTGCCCTTTCTGGCCGTTGACTGAGGCAATATTGATCACCCGGCCAAATCCCCTTTCTGTCATCCCCCGGATGACCGGCTGTGTGATATTGAACGCACTGTCCAAGTTGGTATTGATCACTGCTCGCCATTGTTCCGGTGTCATGCGTTTCAGGGTCCGGTCGCGGGTAATTCCGGCTGCATTGACCAGAATATCAATACTGCCGTAGATCTGCTCTACCGTCTCCACCATGTTTTGGGCGCTTTTATAGTCCGCCACATCCACAGGGATAATGGCGAAATCATAGCCTTCTTCCCGATGCGTTTGCTGCCAGTTCTCGGCTACTTCCTGTTCTGGTGGAAAATAACTGGCAACCACGGTACAGTCCCGACTGGCCAGTTCCTTGCATACGGCTGTACCGATACCTCCGATCCCTCCGGTGATGAGGGCAATGCGTTTCGACATTTTACATTTTCTCCAATTGGACGGTGAAAAGTCGCAGCGTGTGCTGCAATGCAACATTGTGCATTGCACCATATCCGCAGGATCCCTTCTTGTCAAGAACTGAAGTATAAAAACGGGATCATTGCACGGGC
Source organism: Candidatus Poriferihabitaceae bacterium (assembly GCA_965221795.1). Classification (GTDB taxonomy): domain Bacteria; phylum Pseudomonadota; class Gammaproteobacteria; order Arenicellales; family Poriferihabitantaceae; genus VYFG01. Next base: position 2,704,033 of record OZ244914.1, on the reverse strand, counting down.
AGGACAGACCAAACCTTCCAGACATCCAATTGGCATCGTCAATCGAACCTTGGGGCTCCTTCGATCCCATCGTCGCAAGGGCCCGGATTCAGCGTGGATGCCTCCTGTATCGAAATCGACAAGAACGAGCAGTCGACGCTCGACGACGGGGTCGCGGAGTGGACCGAGGGAAGAAGTCGAAGTCGAACAGGAGCGGCTCAAGAGCAGATGGACAAATGTTGAGGTCGTTGTCGGGACAATAAAGTGCTTGCAGCTGGTTGCCCAAGATAAGTCAAGGGATATCAGCTTCCGTATTGACGACGCGAACGGTAGCGCATGCCGGTCAGATACCTGTTGATTTTGCTCTTTTCATCACAACCAGACAAGAATTCCCCTGTTGTGCCTCGGGAATGGTCATGCCAATTGGCCAGAATAAGCCATAATTGTCCAAATCAAATCGTTTGAGTCCGTACATGCCAGTGAAGACCGCATCAAGTTCCGAACAAAAGCAATGAAGCGGGTCGTCCCAGACATAGGGCGGACCCTGATAACCGAGGCCATTGGCAACCCCTGCCATTTCCTCAGATGTATAGGTCAATTCCAAGACACGAAGAACCATTCATTGCTCGACCCTATGAAGTGGGTGATTCTACGCAATCTGACTACTGTGAATCAGCATTTATATGACCCAGAACACCATGGATGTCTACGGGGTCGATCGACTGATCCCGTCTGCCCGAGAGACCGTTCCCTCCACTGCCATTTCGTATACGCAGCGATTACTCGCACAACCGGAAATGAATCATCCTTTGGAGCGTGGGAAATACGCCGGGAAGAAGTCCGGGAGATTGATCGGTCCACATGATTGGCACCCCGTCCCGATCCCAGGCATTACTCTTCTTTACCGCCTGTCTTGCCCGACCGGCTACTGCCTGAGGCACCAAACCATGCCCCCATCATATCTTGCCACATTTCCATTCTCTGCTGGCCAAGCTCACTCCACATCTTAACCGGATTCTGTTCCATCAACTCCGTCATGCTGTGCTGGAACTGTTCCTGCTGTCGAGCAAAGAATGAAAGGCTCTGGCTGATGAATTCCGAAAAGCTCTCATGCTGCTTCTCGCCATAATAACGAATAAAGTTCTGCAGGTTGTCGTTGGAAAACAGCGGGTCATTTTCCGATTCCTGTTCGATGATGATCTGCAACAGGATGCTGCGGGTAACATCCTTCTTGGTCTGTGTATCAATGACCTGAAAATCCACTCCCTCCACGACCATGTTTCGCACATCCCCTAACGTAATGTACTTGCTTTCTGCCGTGTCATAGATCCGTCGGTTGGGGTATTTCTTGATAATACGAAAGTGGTCTTTACTCATGACGAGATACATTGAACAATAAAGTCGAATTATCCGATAATACACCCTTCTATGGCAGTTGCGCTTGACTTGCCACGGAAAATTCCCTGCAATGATGGGATTGGTGCGTAGCACCATTCCACGCCGAACGTCACCTCAACGGACCTCACCATGCCCGAGTCCCAACCCCAACCGAGTCCGGACCACAACGACCCCGAACAGGTTTTGCTGAACAACCTGAAGGAATTTGATTCCCTGCTCCGGGAAATTTCCAGCCATTCCTCTTCCATGGAGATGGATCCGTTCCATCTAACCGAAGCCTGCACCGCATGGCTCAAGGCGATCTCAACAGACCCAGAGAAAGTATTTGCAGCCGGCATGAAGTACTGGCAAGACACGATGCGTCTCTATCAGCAAAGTGCACTGGCCATGATGGGAGTGGAACACCGTCCGGTGATCACGGAGTCCGACAGTGACAAACGATTCCGCCATGAGGCATGGCAGGACCAGCCAGTTTTCAATCTGATCAAGCAATCTTACCTGCTCACGTCCCGCTGGGCTCGCGACCTGGTGTCCAATCTGGAAGGAATGGATGCACATGACGCCGAAAAAGTCGCATTCTTTACGGAACGATATATTGAAAGCCTGTCCCCGACCAATTTTGCTGCCACCAACCCGGCCGTAATCGAGCAAACGATTGAATCCAAGGGGGAAAATCTGGTCAAAGGCCTGAAGAATATGCTCGAAGACCTGAAAAAGGGTGAAGGCCAACTCCAGATCCGCATGACGGATACCGAAGCATTTGAACTCGGACGCAATGTCGCGACCACTCCGGGCAAAGTGGTTTTCCGCAATCGCATGTTGGAACTGCTTCAGTACAGCCCGACCACCGAAGTAGTCTATACACGCCCCCTGTTGGTCATCCCTCCCTGGATTAACAAATACTATATCATGGACCTGCAGCCGGAAAACTCGTTTATTCGATGGCTGGTGGCGCAAGGCCATACGGTCTTCGTTGTGTCCTGGGTCAATCCGGATGCCTCCTATCGTGACACCGGGTTCGATGCCTATGTCACGGAAGGAATCGGGGCCGCACTTGATGCCATTGAACAAGCCACCGGCCAGAGCGACATCAACGCAGTCGGATACTGTATCGGCGGGGCACTGTTGGCGACGGCGCTTGCTTACTTTGATGCGACCGGGGACCAACGGATCACCAGCGCCACCCTGCTGACCACCTTGCTGGATTACACGAAACCGGGCGAATTGGGCGTTTTCGTAGACCAGCAGCAACTGGACTCCCTGGACCAGAAAATGCAGGAAAAGGGATATCTGGAAGGTAACTCCATGGCCGGCACGTTCAATATGCTGCGGGCCAATGACCTGATCTGGTCTTTTTATATCAACAATTACCTGCTTGGCAAAGATCCGAAACCATTCGATTTGTTGTACTGGAATTCGGACTCTACCCGGTTGCCGGCCCGAATGCATCGTTGGTACCTGCAGAATTTTTACATTGACAACAAGCTCAAAGAACCCGGTGGTGTCGACATTCATGGCGTGCCTATTGACCTTGGTCGGGTCAAAATTCCGGTCTGTTTTGTCTCGGCTTTGGAGGATCACATCGCACCATGGAAATCCACCTATGCCGGGACACGGCTGTTTTCCGGAACTGTCCGGTTTATCCTGGGCGGATCCGGTCATATCGCCGGCATCATCAATCCGCCAGCCAAAATGAAATATGGCTATCGGGTCACCAACCGCCCTCCAAAGGACCCGGACCGATGGTTTGCCAATGCCGAGGTACGGGAAGGGTCATGGTGGGAAGAATGGCAACGCTGGATCCACCAAAAAGCCGGAAAAAAAGTTCCGCCCCGACACCCCGGAGACGGCGGGCTGGATGTAATCGAAGATGCGCCTGGCAGTTACGTCAAGGTGCGGATTGGTCAAGAACACTGAACCCCATATCACCAATATACATTTGCAGGAGAAAACCCCATGAGTAGAATTGCAGTCGTCACGGGCGGCACCCGAGGCATCGGTGAAGCGATCAGCGTGCAACTGAAAGAAGCCGGATATACCGTAGCAGCGAGCTATGCGGGCAATGCAGAAGCTGCCCGCAAGTTTACCGACGATACCGGCATCCCGACTTACCAGTTTGACGTATCGGATTTCACGGCCTGCGAGGAAGCCGTCGCAACCATCGAAAAGGACTTGGGGCCGATCGATATTCTGGTCAACAACGCCGGGATCACCCGTGATGGCACCCTGCATCGGATGGACTTTGATCGCTGGAATGCGGTCATTCAAACCAATCTCTCCTCCTGCTTCAACATGAGTCGTCTGGTGATTGAAGGCATGCGAGAACGCGGCTTTGGCCGGATTGTCAACATTGGTTCGGTCAATGGACAAGCAGGGCAATATGGCCAGGTCAACTATTCGGCGGCGAAGTCCGGAATTCACGGCTTTACCAAAGCCCTGGCCCAGGAAGGAGCTGCCAAGGGCATTACGGTGAACGCTATCGCTCCGGGCTATGTGCTGACGGACATGGTGCGAGCAGTCCCGGAAAAAGTGCTCGAAAAAATCATCTCCACCATTCCAGTGGGGCGTTTGGGCGATCCCGGGGACATTGCCCGGTCGGTCCTGTTTCTGGTTGCGGATGATGCCGATTTCATCACCGGTTCCACTCTCAGCATCAATGGTGGCCAGCATATGTATTGAGCCGGCAGTCCGTCCCAGCGAACCCAGGTCACGTCGCAGAAGCCAGCCATCGGCCCAGTATCGGATGGACCTGTTGCTGGGCTTTCGTGCTGACGATCAGTCCAATATGTCCGCCCCCGTACCGTGATTCGGTATACAACTCTGGTTTGACATGAGCGACCAGTGCTTGTGCCGATGCTTGCGGCACCAGATGATCCTGTTCGGCAAACAGGTTCAGCACCGGCATCCGGAGTGACGAAAGGTCTACCCGTTCCCCGCCCACAGTCAGAGTACCCTCCGTCAATCGGTTGTGTCCGTAGAAGTCCTGCATGAACTGGGCAAAGGCCCGCCCCGGCTGGTCGGGACAAGCATGCATCCACTGGTCCATATGGAGCAGGAAATCGGTTTCGGCGTGTTCTTCCACAGCATGGATCCGGTGAACATGTCGGCGCAAGTCATCAAATGGGCGGAAGGAACGAAATATCCAGGTCATCAAGTCGCCAGGAATGTTGACCGGCGCGTTCACTAAACGGGAAAAATCGATCCGTCGGGACCAATGACGGATCAACCCGTCCCCGGCAAAAAAATCAACCGGAGTGACTACCAACCCCAATTTTCGTATCCGCTCCGGACGCAGACAGGCATGGCATAGAGCAAACGTCCCGCCCTGGCAAATTCCCATCAGATTGACTTGCTGACCCCCCGTGCTTTGGCTGACATAAGCCAGCGCGTCCGCAATCGCATCCAGAATATAGACCGACAGATCGTTTTTCCGATCCTCTTCCGTCGCCTGCAGCCAATCAAGCAAGAACACTCGATTGCCAGTCTGCAACAGGTTACGCACCATGGAATGGTTCGGATCAATGTCGAGCACATTCGGTCGATTGACATGGGAATAGACAATCAGCACCGGAACCGCTTCTGAACCCGATCCAGAGTCAAACTCCCGCAATTCCATCAGACGATTGCGAAACACCACCCGATTGGGGGTGCACCAGGCCATGCCCAAAGCATGCTGTTCAATACACTGATTAAAGACCTGGTATTTTTCCCGGAATTGGGCTAACTCCCGATCGATATATTGCGCGGGACCCTCTGTCATGCGCCCTGCTCTGGGGTCAGGTGGTCGATGCATCCATTAGCGATCTGACCAATCATTTCCGCAAACGACTCCGTGCGCACCAGCCGGTTCCAAGCGTTGTCACAATGTTCTACCCAAGCATCAAAGAAGATCGGGAAATTCGGTATCGGATACGACTCTGTCATCACTTGTTCCACCAACAACTGGACCGACTGCTCCCCCAGTACCCGGACCTGTTCCTCGTATTGGTGTATCACCTGACCCAGTGCGGCATGTTGCGAAGCCCATGGACTCTGCCGCAAAAGGTTTGTGAAAGCCAGGTTGTGGTCAAAGATCTCTTGCCAGATACCGGCAAACTGACGTTGCACCGATTCCTGTTTGGACGAAGCTGTATTCGGTTGCCGCAGCGTGACCAAGCGGGCATAGTACTCTCCCAGCCTCACGTAACAGTCACTGGAGAACAGGTACTTCTGAAAAGGGCCCGATTCAGTGGGAGAATTGCGCACAGCGAGAAGACGCCTTGATGAATCGGATAACAGGGTACCGCAATCCAGGAAAAATTGTCCGACATCTCCCACACCGTTGTGCAAAGCGCGGGGCTGGGGATCGGATCGGTTATGATCGACGGAATTGCTGATCGAAGAAAGAAGCCGTCTGGGGTAATTCGGGGAGCCTCATATCAAACGGGACCGAACGCACCCGGCCCCGGTGCTGGCCCGCAACCATCATGCCCTCCCATTGGCTCGGCATGGGGTTCGGGGACAACGGTACCGCATCGTCGGCAGAATATACACAAATAAACAATGTCCTCGGGGCAGTCGACCGATTGGCTGCCGATGCATGCAACAGGCGCGTATGCATAAAACAGACCGATCCTGCCGGCCCGGTGCAGATCACTGCCCTGTTTTCACAATTCGTGGCCACTGCTTCGGATACAGCTCCGGTAAATTGCCCGTCATGCCACAGGGAATACATCTCTCCCCGATGGGATCCGGGCAGAACCTTCAGAGGGCCATTTTCCGTCGTGACCTCATCCACAAATACCAGCGCAGTGACCACATCGTCATTGGTGTGTGGGGTAAAGCCAAAATCCTGATGCCATTTCACTTGGGTGGCACTGCCCGGAAGCTTGGAGTTGACCTTGCTGTGATGGAAACGAACATCCGGCCCAACCAGATCGGCCACGATCTGCGGGATGGTCCCGTCCGACATAACCCGAAAGTAACTGTCCGATATTTCCACCGGGGCATTCACCCTGCGCAGCGCAGGCCTCGCAGCCGTATGCCCGGCTTCCAAATCGAATCTCGGTTTTCCATTGACCGTCGTTCCCCAAGGGGCGGTATACCCCCGGCTTTCCTCTACCCACGACTGGAACTGGGCCTGAATGGCCTCCAACCCAGCCGACGAAACTACCTTTTCGACGATCAGGTAGCCGTGTTCCTGGAAAAAGGCTCGATTGCTCTTGCTTGACATATCACAGTTCTCCCCGAGTGGAAGTCCGTGGAATCCCTGAACCGGATCCGGTTGCCCAATGTCGACATGCAGCATCCGGATGCTCCTACTGGAGTACCGTCGAAACGGTCCGGCTCAGGCTCGCATACGTTCTGCCCTGGGGTCATACATCGAACGCAGACTGGCATGGGCCGGTACCCGCCCCCCCCCGACCTCGATCTCGAACGTACCGCCGGATAGGTATTCCGCAGTCACCCCTTCCGCTTCATATACATAGCCAAGCCCCACCGAACCGCCCAAGGTGTGACCATAGTTACCGGACGTCAGGTGGCCAACCACTCGGCCATCGCGGAGTATGGGTTCATGATGATACAGTACCACTTCCGGATCCTGAAGCAGAAACTGTACCAGCCGTTTGCCTTTCCATGAACCGGATTCACGCTGTCGGGCAATCGCATCGAAGCCGATAAACGGTATCGGCTTGTTCATATCACAGACAAATCCCAAACCACACTCCAACGGAGTATCTTCATCCCCGACATCATGCCCCAGGTGCACGAATTTCTTTTCAATCCGGCAGGAGTCCAGCGCGTGCATCCCCGCCAGCTTTAGCCCATGGGACTCGCCATGGCGCATCAGCCAGTCAAAGCCATGTCGGGCCATGTCCACCGGCAGGTAAATTTCCCAGCCCAACTCCCCAACATAAGAAACCCGAGCTGCGCGACCGACTGCAGATCCCAACTCCACTTCTGCGACTCCTCCAAACGGAAAATGCGCCGTGGAAAAATCATGAGGAATCGCCTCTGACAGAAAGTCCCGGCTGCCCGGACCCATGATACCGAACACGGCCCATGCGTTGGTGACATCATGAACCACACAGTGGGCATCATCGGGAGTATGTCGTTTCAGCCAATCCATGTCTTTGCCGGATACTTCCGCCCCACTCACCACAAAAAAGGCATCTTCGGCAATGCGGGTGACGGTCAGGTCCGCCTCAATCCCCCCTCGCTCATTGAGCCAGTGGGTATAAACCATACGTCCCGGGGGCAGGTCCACATTGGCGGTGGAGATGCGTTGCAATACTCTGCAACTGTCACGGCCCTGGAGCAGGTACTTGGAAAAGCTGCTCTGGTCAAACAGGACTACCCCTTCCCTCGTCGCCCGATGTTCCGCCGCCGAATAGGCAAACCAGTTTTGCTTGCCGAAGCTGTATTCATACTCCGGCACAACACCTTCGGGGGCAAACCAGTTGGGTCGTTCCCAACCAGCGGCAACCCCGAAACAGGCACGATGCGAAACCAGCCGCTCATGCACCGGGGAGTGACGAACATCCCGAGCCGTTTGTATCTGACGATAGGGATAGTGATGATCATACAGCAACCCCAGCGTCTCTGTGACCCGGGTCTGGATATAATGCTGGGTACCCTGGAACCGGTGCATACGGCGAATATCATTGCCCCAAAGGTCCAAAGGAGGATGACCCTCCACGATCCACTCGGCCAGTGCCTTGCCCAACCCGCCGGCACTCTGAATGCCGATGGAATTGAGCCCGGCACCGACAAAATAGTTCCGCACCTCCGGCACTTCGCCGATATGAAACTGATCGTCTGGCGTAAAGCTCTCGGGACCGCAGAAAAACGTACGCCAGCCGACTTCCTGCAATCTGGGTACTCTTTGCATGGCATCCTCCAGCACCGGCATCAACTGTTCTTCCATATGACCTTCCAGTTCATCGAAGCTGAAGTCTGCCGGAACGCCATTCTGCCCCCATGGCACCGCTTTCCTTTCAAAGGCACCGACCAGCAGGCTGCCCGCATCCTGTTTGTAATAGGCACACCGATCATGGTCTCGCATAACGGGCAGGTCCGCGGGCAAATCCGGCAATTTTTCGGTGACCGCATAATAATGCTCGCAGGCATGCAGCGGAATATTGACCCTGGACTTTTTCGCCAGCTCGCGGGCCCATAATCCGGCGCAATTGACCACGACATCGGTTTCGATCACTCCCTGATCGGTCACCACGCCCGTAACCCGTCCATCCCGAATCAGGACATCTTGCACCAGCACCCCTTCCTGACAACTAGCGCCAAGTGCCCGGGCTCCCTTGACGAATGCCATGGTCACGTCTACCGGACTGGCAAAGCCATCCTGGGATACCCAGCTACCGCCCAGCAAATCATCGGTCTTGAGTAACGGGTAACATTCTGCCACTTCGGAGGGCGTCAGAATGTCCACTTGTGTAATGCCAAACGCATTGTTCATGGAAGCCACCCGCTTGAGTTCTTCAAAACGGGCCTTGCTATGGGCAATGGAAAGCGAACCCACCTGACGAAACCCGGTAGATTGCCCGGTTTCCTGTTCCAGTTGCCGCAGGATTGACATCGAATATTCGGCCAGCTTAGCATGATTTTCATTGGCACGCATCGTGCCGATGAGACCGGCTGCGTGCCAAGTGGTACCACAACTGAATTGGCTCCGTTCCAACTGCACGACATCGTTCCAACCCATACGTGCCAGGTGGTAGGTAACACTAGAGCCGATCACACCACCACCAATCACAACGGCACCGGCTTTGGGAGGGAATGAAATGGACATGAGCTGTTTTTCGAATTAATAATCAATCGAGAGAACAAAAATATACAAGAGCTAGATTCTAGGGTGTGCTAACGCAATTTACCACGGGCATGGTCTACTCAGTGCCAGTGATTTTCGGCGGAAATTGCCATGCCCGTAGGCTACCACCCCCGGATCCATGCCGAACGATGCCAGATTCATGCCCTGTTGCATAGGGGGTGGTCGAAACGGGAGATGGCCCGCGACCTCGGACGGGATCCCGCGACGATCTCGCGGGAGACGTCGCGCCACCGTGGCCTGCGAGGCTACCGTCACCAACCGGCCGACCGCCAGGCCACGGCCCGCCGGCAGGAAGCGTCGGCGGTGCCCCGGAAGAGGACACCGGAGCGCTGGGCGGTCGCGGAAGAACGGTTGCAGGAAGGATGGAGCCCGGAGCAGATCGCTGGCTGGGTTCGGTTGCCGGGCGAAGGGATGGCGGGCCAGGAGTGGAGCTACCCGCAGGTGCGGGCCGACCGGCAGGCGGGAGGGACGCGGTACCGGCGCCGGCGACGTCGGGGCCAGAAGTCGACCTTGCGGAGCGGCCGGCAGTGGTCGAGGAGAAGTGTCGGATTGGGGACTGGGAGCTCGAAGCGATCATTGGCGCGAGGCACCGGGGCGCCCTGGTGTCGGCGGTGGACCGGGGCTCGAAGTTCCTGTTCCTGGAGTGGGTGGACGGGAAGACCGCGTCTGCGGTGACCGAGGCAATCACCCGGCGCATGGGGCCGATTCGGGATCGGGTCCATACCGGCACGGCGGACCACGGCAAAGAGTTCGCGAGGCCTCGGGAGATCGCGGAGAAGCTCGATGCGGGCTTTTACTTCGCCACCCCCTACCACTCCTGGGACGGGCCGGAACGAGCACACCAACGGCCGGGTGCGTCCGTACTTCCCGAAGGGCACCGACTTCCACCGGGTGACACCCGCGCAGGTGCGGGCGGTGGAGGATCGGCTCCACTGTCAGCCTCGGAAGGTCCTGGGATATCGTACCCCGGCGGAAGTCTTTGCCCGTGGGCTGGCTCCCCCCGGACGGGGTCTGGGGTCGCCCCTCGACCCCGGCACTCCGGTCCCTCTGGTGATCCACCGGAGCGCCTTCGCTCGGCCTCATGGTGCCAGTTTCGCCCTTGCCTTGGCCGATGGCTTCTGTCAGGATCGCTGGCAGTCGAGATGGCTGCCATCCGGGACCGAAAAGAAGTGCTCGAAGCGCGAATTTTTGGTCGCCGCCGCGATCCCTCCCTTCGGGCTACGCCCTCATTCCGGGATCGCGGCACTGTTGTACTTCGGACTGGTCCCGGGGTGAAGAGAATGAAGACGATATGGGAGAAAGTGAGGTAACCCCATTCGGCATCACAACGCAGCTCTTGATAAAAAAGGACTATAATGAACGTTTCTATGTGTATCTCACAGATGAGAATTGGAAGCCGGATTCGGAAGATATCAAAAACAAAATTGGTAAATGAGGCGTTTGAGAAGATTTGTGAGTTGATCCCAAGATTTGTGTACTACTCAGAATATGGCAATCTCGACTCTGACCTGTATCTTCCTCATGTAAAAGAGAATCTTGAAAAGATTGACGATTTGACGGGCAAAGAGTGCATGAAGGCCCGAACGCTGATGCCCTAGTCTGACAAAGGTATGAACAATGGGATCATCAGGAAATGGCGCTCACGCGATCCCAATTTCTTTCCAGTGATGGCATGCGACCTCGTGTGCATCTCCAGCAGGGTTCGGGGCCGGTTCCTGCTCACTACAGATCGCAGTGGCAAAGCGGCAGCGGGGATGAAACTTGCACCCGGAAGGCGGACGGGTCGGAGACGGAATTTCTCCCTGGAGTTTTTGCGCCTGCCCGCGATGATCCGGGTCAAGAGAGGGAACAGCCGACAACAGGGCCTGAGTATAGGGATGGCGGGGAGTGGCGAATAACTGACGGGTTGGTGCGGACTCGACCAGACGCCCCAGATACATGACGGCCACATGATCGGTGATGTGCGCTACCACCGAGAGATCATGACTGATAAACAGATAGGTCAAACCCAAATCCGCCTGCAGGGATTGAAGCAAGTTCAGGATATCGGCCTGGATCGACACGTCCAAAGCGGCCACGCTTTCATCCGCCACCACAAACCTTGGATTGCAAACCAAGGCTCTGGCAATGGAAATTCTTTGCCTCTGCCCACCGGAAAACGCATGGGGAAAGCGTCGCAGGTGTTCCAGATTCAGTCGGCATTTTTCCGCCATTTGCCGTACCCGTTCGTCGGTCTCATTCCGATTGGCGGTAATTCCCATCACTTCCAATGGCTCCGCGATAATGTCACGGACTGTCATCCGGGGGCTCAGGGCCGCATACGGATCCTGGAAAATCAACTGTGCCCTCCGACGATATTCTTTCAGTTCCTCCTTGCCCAGACGGACCAGATCATACGACACTTCACCATCCCGATAGTCCAACTGACCACTGGCGATCGGATTGGCTCGCAGCAAAGCCCGCCCCAGAGTCGTTTTACCGGACCCACTCTCTCCCACCAGACCAAAAAAGGATCCTTTCGGAATTTCGAGATTCACATCATTGACCGCTCGCAAAATTAGTTTCTTCGCCAACAGCCCACCACCAATCTTGAAATGAACGGAAAGATTTTTTGCCCGGATGATCGAATCCGAATCATCGGCCGTCCCAGGGGTTACAGGCGATGGGGATCCCAAAGGACTCATGAAACCGCTTCCGAGCCGATTGTGACAAAACAAGCCGCACGATGCTCGCCCTGAATTCTGGCCAGGGCAGGAATGGATGAACGGCAACGCTCTACAGCAACCGGACATCGTGTGTGGAACACGCAACCATCCGGCCGTTCCAGCGGGCTGGGAATATCTCCCGGCACCGGAGTCAGGGGCGCATCCAGGTCATCCAGTTTGGGCAATGCGTTCAGCAAGCCTTGGGTATAGGGATGCTGTGGTCGCAGGATCACATCACGAACGGACCCCTGCTCTACCAGCCGACCGAGATACATGACCGCGACCCGGTCAGCGGTTTGTGCAATCACGCCAAGGTCATGTGTGATGAACACAATCCCCATCCCAAACTCCTTCACAAGGTCTTTCATCAGGTCAATCACCTGAGCCTGGATGGTGACATCCAGTGCGGTTGTGGGTTCATCCGCGATCAGCAATTTGGGATTCGTGGACAATGCCATGGCAATCATCGCCCGCTGACGCATGCCCCCCGACAATTCGAATGCATATTGGTGGAATCGGTGGGGTGCATCCGTAATGCCCACACGTTCGAGCATTTCAATCGAACTTCGGGTGGCTTCCTGCTTGCTCATGGGCCGGTGCAACCGCAACTGCTCCACCATCTGGGATCCGATCGTGATGGCCGGCGCAAAGCTGGCCATGGGTTCCTGGAAAATCATCGACACGGCTCCGCCCCGGACCACTTGCATCTCCTTGGCCTTTTTCAGGGATAACACTTCTACTGGCCCCTGTTCCAAATGCAGTGTAATTCGACTGGCCAGATGATACACCACATTGTCCGGATTGAGCTGCATGATGGATTTCGCTGTTACCGATTTTCCGGAACCGGACTCCCCCACCAACCCCAATATCTCTCCAGGATTGACCTCGAACGAGATATCCTCCACCGCCAGGATACGACCTTCATCGGTATCAAATTCCAAGCTCAGGTTTTCGACCCGGAGCAGTGTCATTTGCGGGTACGAGAATAGGGGTCCGCCGCATCACGCAATCCGTCGCCGACAAAGACAAATGCCAGTACGAAAGCGATGAAAAAAATCACGGGGATGAAGTACCACTGATAATTCAGCAACACATCGGCCTTGGATACGTTTTGCATCAGAGTTCCCAATGAGTTCACCGGATCCGTCAGCCCAAGCCCGATAAAACTGAGCGCGGTCTCGGATCGCACCACATAGGGAAAGGTGATCATCAAATCCACAATAATGTAGCTGGTAAAACTCGGCAACAGGTGCTTGCGGATGATATGGCCCGGAGGGGCACCACAAAGCTGGGCTGCAAGAACATATTCCTGGGACCGCTCCGTCAGCAGATGTGTACGGATCCGACGTGCGAGGGTTGGCCAACCGATCAGCCCCAGAATGGTGGCAATAAAGAAAAAGCGGGTTTCCGAACTCCATTCATCCGGCATGAATGCGGCCAATGCCATGAAGAGGGGAATGGGTGGCACCGTCCGAATGGCATCCGTGATCATCTGCAGTACCGAATCAATCATTCCACCGAAATACCCTGCGACCCCACCAATGATGAGGGCCAGTATGAAGGAAAGCAGAACGCCCAATGTACCGACCGCCAGGGAGGTGTAAATCGCGTGCAAGGTACGGGAATAGATATCCTTGCCGGTGCTGTCCGTGCCGAAGATGTGCACCCCTCCTTGATCCACCCCGAACAGATGCAAGTTGGAAGTGAAGAGCTGCAGGTCGATATCAAACATCTCTCCTGGCAGGTTCCAGTTGATGTCCAGCAAGCTGTATTCCCAGCCTTCCACAAGGAATTGCAGGTACCGGCGTTCTTCCCGGTTTTGCGTGATTACCCAGCGAAAATTGGTCTCAATACCCCTCGTTCGCTCAGTCGCATAAATGAACGGCCGCCAGGAAAATCCATTTTCATCCCAGAATTTCGGCAATTGCGGCGGACCATTCTCGTATTCCTTGTCACGACCGGATATATCCGGTGCATAGGGAGAAAGGAATGGGGCAAACAACCCGATCAGGATCATGGTCGTCAAGGCCCATGCGGCCACCACAGAAGTCCGGCTTCCACGGAACCGAGAACGGATCAACTGGCCCTGGGAGGCGGTGAAATAAGCTTCCTTTAATTTCTGCCGGTCCAGCTTTTTCTGATTCCAGAATCGCAATCGCATCACATCCTCTCCTCAACCAATCAGCCCCTTGCGTATTCTCGGGTCCATCAGGGCCAGCAGAACATCGGTTACAAAATTCACCACGACGATGCTGGCCGTCAGAAGGAAAATAATGGCCCCGGCCAGTTGTTGGTCATTTGACCGGGCAAGGGCTTCGATCAATAACGCTCCGGCCTCTGTCAGGGTCAGGATCAAGGCGACTACCGGCAATTCGTTGAAGATCCGGTTCAGGTCAAATCCGAGGGAATTGACCACTGGCCCCATCGCATGGCGAGCCGGATATCGCCACAATAACCGGCGTCCATAGATCCCCCGTGCGGAAGCTGCGGTCACATACAGCTTGCCAATCTCATCCAGCATCAAGGCGCGCACGGTTTGCATGGCAAAGGCGGTGGCTGACCACCCCAACACGAAAATGGGTAGCCATGCCCGGGACATGAAATCCTGGAACTTAGCCCAGGACCAGGCCGCATCCCGATATTCTTTGGAGAACAGGCCGGTCAGCGAGTCACCGAACAATACTGTGCTGATCAGCATGATGATCAGTGCCAATAGGAAATTGGGCAACGCCAGGCCCAGATAGCTGAGAAACCGTAACGCGTTGTTGGAGACTGGGCTTGGCGAAGAGGCGGAATAGATCCCCACGGGGATGGCAATGATATAGGCCAGGACCAGTGCTGCCAGACAAATGCCCAGGCTAATCCAGAACTTGTCGCTGAGCAATTGGTTGATGTCCAACCGCAGGATACAGGAGTCGCCAAATTCTCCCCGAAAAAAGACATTGCCGACCCAACTGGCCCAACGGACCAGAAACGGCCGATCAAGGCCCAGACGCCTCTCCTCGGCTGCAATATCTTCGACCGTGATCTGCTGGCCCTGCGTATTCTTGAAGGCGAGATAACGCTCGGCACAATTTCCTGGCACCATCTCCATCAGTGTGAAGACGATCAGGGACACCGACAACAGCGTGAAAAGCGCCATAAAGGCGCGGGTCAGGGCAAAGTACAGAAATTGGCCCATGCAGTGATCCCATCACAACCGGTTCCAATCACCGAACGGGCCCGGGACGGCTCCGGGGCCATGCACCCCGGAGCCGTCCCGGAGACCGGGTCTAGGTTCGTAGCCGGCACTTACTCATCCAACCACCACTGCGTGGCACGGTAGGGATAAGTTCGATAGTACTCATACGAATGGGTTTTGAAGTCGGTGAAATTATTCAGATTGTTGTGGTGATAGATCGGTGCGGGTGCCTGGGCGACACCAATAAACAGCAGATTGCCAGTCATGTTTTCCACCATCCGCGCACCGATTGCATTGAATTCATCCGAACCGGCAGTAGCCGATTGGAACGCATTGACATCCGCAATGAGTTGCTTCACATAATCTGGTGGCTCAACCCCCTGCGCACCATCGGAATCGACCCATTCGGCCCACAGCATTCCATTCCGTACGCCGAAGTAATTCTCGAAAGGAGGCACCCACAATTCATTGTTTCCGAGCACGATGGCCAGCGGCTGGCTCTTGCGCCACATCACCACATCCAACTGGTTGGCCGACTGTGCGGAACGGAATTCATCCGGGGTGACCTCCTTGACAGTCGTTTGAATGCCCACATCAGACCAGTGTTGTCCCACCATTTCCACCAAGGCCCCCGCCACTCCCTGCTGAGAGAACTGCAGGTTCAGCACTAACTTGTCTCCATTGGGCAACTCCCGGAAACCATCCCCATCGACGTCTTTCATGCCGACCTCATCCAGCAGATTGCCGGCCCCTTGAGGATCATATTCTATCTTGTACTTTTCCCACTTCGGGTCCACGAATTCCGGCGTGGGAGAAAATCCAATGTACTGTCTGGGTGTGCCCTGACCGAAGTTCACAACCTCATTGATCTCCTCCCGATTGAGCGCAATGGACATCGCCTCCCGGAAACGCAAGTCGCCAAACACCTGACGCTTTTCAAGATCTGCCGAAGTGACGTTGAACCCAAACGAGGGCAAGGTAATTTCAGGGCGAAGCTGAATCTGGTAGTTTCCTTTCTCCTGATTTTCCAGCAGGATGGGGGCCGATGGGAGTTGCAGCGACTGTGCCTTGTAGTCCACTTCCCCATTGACCAATTTCAGAATACGGACTTCATTGTCATTGATATAGACCTCATCCTGTTCACTGATATATGGCAACTGATTGCCTTGGGTATCCACCATATGGAAATAGGGATTGGCGACCAGATGACGACCTTCGGTCGTATCGGATACATAGAGATGACTCTCCAGCGTCGGCATGGTATCGGCCGGCAGGTTGCCCACCCGGTCCGCCGCATTCAGCATCGGAGTGGGGGTATCGGTCCAATCCGAATTGCCAAAATAGGCCTTGATGACCTCCAGACCGCTTTCGAAACCAGCTTCCTGGGCGCGTTTGTCAGCGTCCGGGCTAATATCGGGATGATACTGGCCAAGGAAATGTTTGGGCTGGAACCCTTGCGCAAAAGAGGTCGCGAAATGCGCCAGAAGACCTGGTTTGGGAGCCGGAAGATTGAATCGTACGGTCTGCGCATCCAGAACCTCGACGGTCATCGGTTTTCCAGCTACCAGGACATAATCCTTCGGCTTTTCGATGACTTTGGAATCCAATGCCAGATTGTCATACCAGAATTTGACATCATCTGCCGTGAACGGTGCTCCATCCGACCACTTGTGCCCTTTCCGAAGGAAAAAAGTGAGTTGCGTATAATCCTCATTCCATTCCCAACCCTTGGCGATATTGGGCACAATGGTTTGCAGGTCATCCGAATAACGGACCAGATTGACATGGCGCACGGACAGAAAATCCGAGGTGCCCGCCTCCGTTGCATTGGAGAGCACATCCAGAGTGCCTCCATACTTGCCGATAGAATCATAGGGTGCAACCACCAATGGCTCTTCCGGCAATCGCTCTGCCAAGGGAGGCAGATCCGGATTTCCACGGATAAGGGCATTCAAGGCACCGATATCCGGATTTTCCTGAAACGCAAGCGTACAGCCGGCAAGCGATTCAAACTCGGTACGTTCGTATTGCTGGGGATATTGTCCCGTCGGCACCCCCATAGTATCCTTCATGGTGACTGCTGGGCAGTTTGCCTGGCTGGCCCCGGCATAGAGGCCCGCCAAAGCGACACACAGTATTTGCTTTTTCATAGGATCTTACGAATTGGTTCTGATTCGGCTACCATCGCATACAAGTAGCACTCCGAGCGGCACCCAGAATTTGGCGATGATCGAAAGCAGCATTTTGAATGACCCCCTGATCTTTTGTCAATATGGAATCTCGGCAACCGACAAGGAGATCCACACGAATGCTGATATGCGCCGTCTTACCTTAATTGGTTGACACACTGGAGCGCAGACCGTCCAGCACATAAACTACTACCCTTCAGCAAGACCTTCGTCAGCTCCGGTTCTCAATGGTGGAAATGTGCGCCAGAAAATAATGGACCAAGGCAACAGACCGGATGTACCTTGCACCTGACTAACTCACCGTTCCAGCAAAACCGAGGCGGTCCAAAGCATGTCGCACAGCGGCCAATGCAGTGTGCATGTCCTGCGGAGTAAGATGACCAATACAACCCATGCGAAAGCTGTCTACTTCAGTCAGTTTGCCAGGGTAGATGACGAAGCCCTGCGACTGCATCAATCCGTAGAACCGGTCAAAGTGAAACTTCTGATCCTGGGGCATGTGAAATGTCACGATGTTCGGTGCCTGCAGCGCATCTGCCAGCAGAGTCCGGAAACCCATTTCCCGCATCCCGTCGACCAGCACCCTGCAATTGGCACGATAGCGAGTTTCCCGTGCGATGACCCCGCCTTCCTGATCCAACTCATCCAGCGCCTGATGCAGTGCCAGAATGACCTGTACCGGAGGCGTGAATCGCCATTGCCGTTGGGTCTGCATAACATGCCACTGATCATACAAATCCAGAGTGAGCGACAGGGAGTTGCCCGCTGTGGAAGCCAGTGCTGTCCGCCGGGCAATACAAAACCCTATGCCGGGCACTCCTTCGAGGCATTTGTTGCTTGAGACACCCAACGCATCGAAAGAAACCTTGCGAGCATCCAGGGGGATTGCTCCAAATGCGCTCATGGAATCAATCAGCAGTCCCTTGCCATGCGCTGCGACCACTTCGGCAATCTCTTCCAGAGGGTTGAGGATGCCGGAGGTGGTTTCGGAATGCACGATCGCCACATGAGTGATCGCTTTATCCTGTTCGAGAGTGGCATCTACCTGACCGGGGTCCACCGGTCTGTCTTCATCAAACCAGAGGCATACATGACATCGCCCATGGTACTCACAAATTTTCGCCATACGCCTGCCGTATGCCCCATTGATCCCAATCAGCAACTTGCCGCCTTTGGGAACAAATGACCCCAATATGGATTCGACCAGCGTGGTGCCACTCCCACTCAGTGGCACAGCCACATGACTATCCTGGCCCTGAACCATTGCGACCAGCCTTTCCAGAACCTGCTCGTTCAAGTCCAGAAAATAACGGTCTCTGGAACCGTAGTCATGCATCATGGCACGCTTCACCGAAGCGGATGTCGTCAGTGGCCCCGGAGTCAATAAGATCGGGTCACCAGTCTCTGAATTTGCCATCATGATCAGGTTAATATAGGACCATTCGTAATTACTCACCCCCCTCAATTGTAACTCACCTTCAGCATCGTCATTTCCGCTTGGCATTGGTATTATTTTTATCGACATTGAATCGACCACTGGGGGATGTTGGCATGGGCAAGGCCTATCTGGGTTCCAAGGCAACGGCAGGGTTATGTCAGCCCCTGATTGGCATGATGCCGCCGCATCACGTCTACATCGAGACGCATCTGGACGGGGCCGCGATCAGGAAGCGCAAGCCGCTGGCGCGGCGTAACCTCGGCATGGAGCTGGATGCGGCAGGCCAGTGTTCGCAGGCGATCCCGCGGCTGGGGCGCTCGCGGCGGGCGTGGTTCGAAACGGTGCAGATGCTGCTCGTGGCGAGGAGGACCCTGAAAAGTCCGGTCCATTCGAGCCTCTCGGGTTCTCTCCTGCGACCCGATCAGACGGCGAAATCGAAGCCTCGGGCGACGACGCCAAGACGCCAGCATGAGCAGGATGAATGCGGCCACACCCGTCATACGGAGACGCTGCAGGAATCGCCAGTTGAGCCTTGTCCTGACTTCGACGGTTGAGGCCTCTTTTCGCGGACATCGACCTCGCTAACCCCTTGATTTCGAAAGGTTCCGAAATGGAGATCCGTTGTAGTGCCTGGTTTGAATTATTTTCTTTCGATCAGGATGCAGACCCGGTCGAATGGACCATTCCTGATCTATTCCCTCTCCTTTCCCATGGTTGTCCGCGTCAAATCCACCCCCAACTCGCCCTGCCAATCGGTGCAGATCGTCGAATCGGTCCGTGAGCCCGGAGCCCGCTGGCCCCGGCAGCGCATCGTCCGCCACGTCGGCATGGCCCGGAATGATGAGGAACTGGTCACCCTGAAACGGCTGGCCGAGCAGGTCCAATCCGAACTCCTGCACCACCAGCAACGATCCATCCCCGGGATGGAACCGCCCACGGCACCCCGGGCCATCGAGGGCGAGTCGACCGCGGCCGAACCGGCCCCGATCCCGGTGGACCTGCGCCCGCTCCGGGAGCAGGAGCGCCGGATCACCGGCATTCCTGAGGTCTACGGCCGCAGGTACCCGCTCCTGGGCTTCGACCGCCGGCTACCCAGGAGCCGCTACCGGGCATCGAATCGGGCCTGATACCATCGGACCCTGGCTCGCATTGCTCGCCCGCAGAGCCAACGCGCCAGGGTCCTTGATCGGTCGACCCACTTCGGCATCGACCTCCCGCTGGAGAAGGTCTACCGGATGATGGATCCTCTCGATGATCGCGTCATCGGACGCCTCCAGAAACGGGTCGCCGAAGCCGCCACGCAACTCCTTGACCCGCCCCTCAAGGTCGGGTTCTTTGACTGTACCACTCTGTACTTCGAGTCGGCAGAAGAGGATGCCCTGCGCCCGTTCGGATATCGCAAAGACGGCAAGGCCGGCGACGTACCGGGGTTGCTGGCCCTGGGGGTGACTCGGGACGGATTGCCGGTCGCCTATGAGGTCTTTCCCGGGCCACCGGGGAAGGCCAGACCCTGGGTCCGGTGCGGGAGTGGATGCGCACGGTCGCGGACGCGATCGGTCTTGGCTCGGCCTCCCCGGTGATGGTCGCCGATGCCGGTCTCTGCCATCAGCAGAACCTGGACTTGCGGGAAGCGCACCAGACGCCGTCTGGAGTCGGGGCCCAACTGAAGAGCCAGCGCCAGGCCCTGCGGGAGAAAATCCTGCAGGTCTCCCGCTACCGGCGGCTCCCCAACCGCGACCGTCGGGTCGGCGTCTTCCGGCTCTCGGCAAATCGCCGGTTGGGGGTCACCTGGTGCCCCCGGCGGGCCCGCAAGGACGCCCACGACCGCGAGCGGGCGGTGCGCAAGTTGCAGAAGAAACGGCAGCAGAGTCGGACTCCCGCCTCCTTACGGTCCCGCCATCCCCAGCGCCGCTTCCTGCGCATCAAGGGCGACTCCCGGGTCACCCTCGACCCCGAGCGGATCGCCGACGCCGCCCGCTGCGATGGCCTCCACGGCGTCGTCACCCACGTCCGCGGGATGCCCTTGGCGGAACTCCTCGACCAATACCAGGGCCGGTGGCCAGTCGAGGAACGCTTCCGCATTCATAAGCACGATCTCAGGGTGCGACCGATCTTTCACTGGACGGCCGCCCGTATCCGCGCTCATCGGGCGCTCTCCTTTCTCGCCTTTGCCTGTGTCCGCCACCTGCGTTGGCGTCTCGGCTTGCAGCCCACCGCCCGGAGGTCACCAGAGCGGGTCCGGCAGGCGCTGCTGGATCGCCAGTGCAGCGTCCTCGAAGACCGCAGTACGGGCCAGCATGATGCCATGCCGTCGCGGCCCCGTGCCGAGGCCGAGGCCATGTATCGGGGGATGGGGTTGCCGTTGTCCCAGGTGCCCTATGAGCGGACCGACTGGGACCGCAAGGCCGGCCCGTCCAGACCCTCGACAAAGCCCCGCAAATAGCGCGAACGAAATCGCGTAGCCTTCCAGAATGTAGTGCCTGATTCCCCAGGGAAATCCTGTAGAGTCAATGCGCTCCGAATTTTTACCGTCGAAGTCGGGGGCGACCGATGGTTGACCCTGATCCGAGCGTACTAACCGTCAGATTTGAGGAAGGCAGCAACCAAGCGATCATCCGTCGATTAGGTCGTTCGTGCGCGAAATGGCCTCAATAATGTCGCTGCTGATGCCTTGTATTTAGAAAATTTGATATCGCAGTAATACGGATGATCCAGGAACACATTTGCCAAGGTCCCTGGGGCATGAGACTCGCACCCGGCCCAGCACCAACGCGGTCCATAGAATCAGGATTTGTTTCATTGGATCGGTCAGTCTTACACTGTCACCTCAACATCGGAAGTTGCGGCTGCGGGTGCACGTTAGTCAACAAGCCCTCTGCAGCTCAGCCCATTTCGCAACGCATAGTGAGTGCTCCTGCTCGAGTTCATATCCCGAAAATACGCCGTAAAATCTCTAACGATATCACCTGAACCTCTTGCTCTTAGTCTTGCTGGTACCAATCGAACTTTAAACGTTGGATCAATCTCGGCGTCTTGAAACCAACCTTTGCCACCTACGCACCTAAAATCTCTAAGCACTGGGCCATAGAAACGGACCTCAGGGCATCAGCTTGCTTGGTCCTGACAGGTTGATTGCAGAAGGTGAGATCACAATCGATCGAGATTATGGGTTATCAACGAAAAACTGACACAAATTGGTGCCAAATCAAATACAAAACATTGAAAAATTAGAATAAAATCCTTTCTAGAGTTCTGTTAGTAATTTTGAATCAAGTGGAATTCGATAACAGGCATAAAGATGAAAATCGAAATAAAACAACTTGGCGTAATTGGAAAGGCCGAATTTACGTTAGCTGATCTAACGATCATTTGTGGTGAAAACAATACCGGCAAAACATATGCAACATATGCTTTGTATGGTTTTTTGGATTCTTGGAATAGGTATTTTTCAATCAAAATAACAGATCGGGAATTGGATAGCCTTTTGAACGAGGGAAGTATTCAATTGGACCTCCAGCATTATATAAGTGACGCAAGAAAGATCGTGAAATCAGGCTGCAGGAGATACTCCGAGGGCCTTTCTCATGTTTTTGCATCGTCCGAAAAGCGCTTCAAAGATAGTCAGTTTTTAGTACATTTAGATTTCAAAACAATTCAGCCGACTTCAAAATATACCCGCTTAATGGGGGCAGCAAAGACAGACTTATTGTCGATCAACAAACATTCCGATTCATCGTTTGTAACAATATCGCTTCTTGTTGAAAAGAAGAAATTAAAAATTCCCGAGCAGTTATTGCGTGAAGTCATCAGCACTGCCATTAAGGATATCATTTTCGGCCATTATTTCCCTCATCCTTTCATAGTGAGCGCAGAAAGAACAGGAGCGGCAATATTTAGAAATGAGCTCAATTTTGCGCGCAATAGGCTGCTCGAAGAAATGAATTCTAAAGAAAAAGAACTCGACCCTTTCAAGTTGCTCTCCAAGATGTATTCCGATTATGCACTTCCTGTGAAATCGAATGTTGAATTCACTCGTCAACTGGAAGATATTTCAAAAAGGGAAAGCTTTATATCCGACCATTACCCAGAGCTTCTTAACGATTTTGCCGATATCATTGGTGGGGAATATGTAGTCAAGAAGGATGAACTGTATTTTATCCCCAAGAAGAAAGCCCGGGTAAAACTGACAATGGATGAGAGTTCAAGTGCGGTTAGATCTCTCCTTGATATTGGTTTCTATATTCGTCATAAGGCGGCCGAGGGAGACTTGCTCATGGTTGATGAACCTGAGTTAAATCTACATCCGGAAAATCAGAGGCGGTTAGCTCGGCTATTTGCCAGGCTGGTAAATCTTGGAATAAAGGTGTTTATCACCACGCATAGCGATTACATCATCAAGGAACTGAATACCCTTATCATGCTCAATCAGGGTAACGAGAGACTGATTGATCTTGCTGAAAAGGAGGGGTATGTGGCATCTGAGTTTTTGGACCCGGAAAAGGTCAGGGTGTATATTGCTGAAGAAGGTTTGGTTACATTGGACGGAGCGAGAAAGAGGCTGAGACGAATAACCTTCAATCAGGCAGGCATTAATGAGAATGGGATAGAGGCACGAAGTTTTGATACTACAATTCAAGAGATGAACCGAATCCAAGATGAGATTGTTTGGGGAGGGAATGGAGATGACTGACATGGAAATTCTGTCAGCGATGCTCAACGAGTCTGTTTTGGTAAAGCAAAGATATGGCAATAATGATCCCGACATTGAACTCACAGAATCAAGTGGAACGAAATACACGGTTAACATTCAGAACCCGCCGAGTGATGCACTTACCATAAAAGCTGACTCTTTTCCTGACGCTGGCGGGTTTTTCAGATGTGAAAATGATGAATGCAAGCGAGCTGACTTCGTCATTATCAGCGCAAAGAAGAAGAAAATAATTTATATCGAACTGAAGCGTAGAAAAGGCCAATGGAACAAGATTGTCAACCAACTAAGGGGGCGCATTGCCTAATCCGATATTGTCAAAGTATTGGGATAGAATTTTGGGGCAAGGCAGATTTTCTTGTTGGTTATAGTGATCGCTACATTAGTGTTGCGCATATCAGTATCGCAAAGAGAACGACTCGAATTACGAAAAGTTCTGAATCGAATGATTCACCCGAGAAAGCGATGAAGATCGATTGGCCGGGGATTATTCAGTTTGATAAAGTTGCTGAATAGACCCGCTATAGCACACCGGGCGAATTTGCCGATAATCGAGAATGTTCCCGTGAAGACCTTCGGCGTCGCCAAGACGGCCGCCGACTTTGTTTCCGCCATCGTCGGAAGATCAAGCAGATGATTGTGCTGGAGGGCCTGCAGGAGGCACTTCGGCAGCGGAAGGCGAGCCCCCGCTAAGATCGCCCGGGATGCGGAGCGTGGCGGCGTCGCCACGGTGGTCGGCCCGTATCTTGAGGCGCTCACCGCCAATGCCTAGCGAGGCCAGGAACATCGGAACCTCGGTTCGGGCTCGTCTTCTCAGTGTCCGCAAGGAAAAGGGGCAGAATTTCGATCTGGTCCTCACGCACTTCAATCCGAGTCTGAAACTCTTGGCAAAAACTGCGGTAGCTTCCCCCTCCTGGCAGGGAGTATGGCCACCTTAGAATCGGCGAAAGTCCATGCCCGCTCTCACTGGTGGAATTCAATCTATCTCTTTGATTCGGTTCGGCGAATCACTTTTTTGAGCGGAGAGAGATTGATTTCATCAACCACAGAACTGGAGGATGTACTCAACATGAACAGGATCGCATCGGCCACCTCAGAAGGTTGCAGAGCATTCTCCGGATATTGGCCCGGCGAAAAATCCAGTGCTTGATAGAATGGCGTATCCACCATGCCCGGGTTGACGATGCCAACCCGGACGCCGCTTCCACTGCATTCATCCCGCAACGCTTGGGCAACTCCCCGGAGGGCAAACTTGGTTGCACAATAGACTGTGCCGCGGGCTGCCCCTCGCAGAGCTGCATCGGAACCGACAAACACCACATTGCCCTTGCCAAGCCGTTTCATTCCAGGCAACCAGTGACGGCAGACCAGCAACGTGGATATCACATGCAATTCAATCAGCTGCCTCACCCGCAATGCACTGAACTGCTCCAGGCTTCCGAAATCCCCTCGCCCATGACAGATGATCAAACCCTGTGGTATGGCATTTTCCGGCAGAGCAGACAAATGCTTTTCGATCATCATACTGTCTGCCAGGTCCCATCGCAGCGATTCGACCCCTGATACTGGACATGTACGCCGTGCAATGCTGGTGACGCGGTCCTCGCGTTCCACCAGCCTTTTCACCAGTGCCAACCCGATTCCCGAGCTGCCACCAGTAACCACAAAGTACTTCTGGGCACGTTCGTCAGTCATCGCCCCAGACGAAGGATCTTATCGCCCTTCCCGATACCGTGCATCAGTTCCCGATAGTAGTCTCGCCGCCCATGTAAGGTCGCAACACCTCCGGGATCGTCAGGCTGCCGTCGGCATTCTGATAATTCTCCATCACCGCAACCAGTGCCCGACCAATAGCAACGCCTGAACCATTCAGGGTATGTACCAATTCTGGCTTGCCGGTTTCCGGATTGCGAAATCGCGCCTTCATGCGGCGCGCCTGAAAATCTTCACAGTTGCTGCAGGAGGAGATCTCCCGATATCTTTTCTGACTCGGCAACCATACCTCAATATCATAGGTCTTGGCCGCACCGAACCCCATGTCACCAGTACATAGGGTAAGGACGCGATAGGGCAGGTCCAGACGTTGCAGCACCGCTTCAGCATTTGCGGTCAGCCGCTCCAGTTCCGGGTAGGAACCATCTGGATGACTGATATGCACCAATTCCACCTTCTCGAACTGGTGCTGGCGGATCATGCCACGGGTGTCCCGTCCATAGGAGCCGGCTTCCCGGCGGAAGCATGGCGTGTGAGCAACCCGCAGTATCGGCAGGTCATTCGCATCCAGAATCAAATTGGCAACCAGATTGGTCAATGGGACTTCTGCCGTCGGGATCAGATAAAACGGCGGATCATCATGGGTGCTGAACTGGTCTTCCGCAAACTTCGGCAATTGTCCGGTACCGAACAGAATGTCCGGGTGTACTAGGAACGGTACATAGGTCTCGATATATCCGTGTTCACGGATATGCAGATCCAGCATGAATTGCGCCAGAGCCCGGTGCAGTCGGGCAATACCGCCCTGCAGCGTGACAAACCGGGAACCCGCGAGCTTGGCAGCCGCTTCATAGTCCATCATCCCAAGGGCTTCCCCCAAACCCACATGATCCCGAACCTCGAAACCAAAAGTCCGGGGGGTTCCCCATCGCCGGATTTCCTGATTATGCGTTTCATCTGCCCCTTCGGGAACGCTGGGATGGGCAAGGTTGGGGATGCTGGCATAAATCTCGTGCAGGGCCTCCTGAACCTTGTGAAGAGCAGCCTGCTGTTCGCGGATACGGCTTCCGAGATCGGCGACTGAGTTCAGAATCGACTGGAGGTCTTCGCCTCGGGCCTTGGCAGCCCCGATCTCCTTTGAGGCAGCATTGCGTCTGGACTGCAACGATTCGGCATCGGATTGCAAATCCCGGCGCTGGGATTCCAACGACGCGATTTGAGTCACATCCAGGGTATAGCCACGATGCTGCAGACGCATCGCGATCATGTCCGGGTTCTGTCGAAGAAGATGTGGGTCCAGCATAAGTAGGGCTTCCGTCGGGAGCAAATATTCAGGTTGAGGTCAGGCAACGCACCATAGCAAGACTAGCATAGGCAGCAGCTACGCACAGGGTCACCGAGGCAATTATATGCAACAATGCCTTGCCCCATAATCCACTTTCGGCCAGTTGGACTACTTCCAGAGAAAAGGTGGAGAATGTGGTGAACCCGCCCAGTACCCCGACGATGAGAAAAAGCCGCAGATTCTCCCGAAGTGCTGGCTCCCGAACCGCATATTCCAGCCAGGCAAATACGCAACCAATACAGAAAGATCCTCCCACATTGACCAACAGGGTCGCGAGAGGGAACACTTCATCAAGCCCGGTCATGACACGCTTGGTTACCCAGTTGCCGACCACCAGGCGCAACACCGAACCCAAGGCTCCTCCCGCAGCGACCGCCAGCAAGACCCCTCCTGTCAGCAGGTTCATGCCTTCCGTTCCTGGCGATGGCGCCGCCTGAGTTCGGCAAGCTTTTCGCCGATACGCCCTTCCAGGCCAGCATCTGACGGATGATAAAACTCCGGCTCGCCCATTTCTGCCGGAAAGAAAGCCTGGCCGGCGGCAAAGGCATCTTCTTCGTCATGGTCATACCGATACCCCCGGCCATGCCCCAGCTCCTTGGCAAGGCGGGTAGGCGCATTGCGGATAGGCAACGGAACCGGCGCATCGGGATACTCAGCAACGGCCTTTTTTGCCTGCTTGGATGCCATGTACACTGCATTGCTCTTCGCGCATACGGCAAGGTAAATCGCCGCTTGGAGAAGGGCCAGTTCTCCTTCCGGCGGGCCCAACCGATCAAAGCTTTCCCAGGCATCCAGCGTGATGGCAAGCGCACGAGGGTCCGCATTGCCCACATCCTCACTGGCAAAGCGGACCAGCCGACGCAGAATATAGTGCGGATCACATCCCCCCTGCAGCATTCGCTCCAGCCAATAGATGGCGGCATCCGGATTGGAGCCACGAATGGACTTGTGCAGAGCGGAAATCTGATCGTAGAAATGATCGCCGCGCTTGTCAAACAACACGGTGCGCCCGGTGATAGCGCGTTGGACCCGTCCCCTGGTCAATCGACCCGCATCTACCCCATCATCACTGGTCAGGTCAGCCGCCGTCTCCAGAAAGCCCAAGGCTCGTCGGGCATCTCCCCCGGCAGTCGCCGACAGCAATGCCAGTGCATCCTGATCAATATCGAGCTCCAGAGAACCCAATCCCCGTGGCTGATCGGTCAGGGCTTGACGTACCAGGGTCTCGATCTCCTCTTCCTGTATGGCCTGAAGGAGATAGACCCGGCAACGTGACAGCAGGGCATTGTTCAGCTCGAATGCCGGATTTTCTGTGGTCGCCCCCACAAAGACAATCAGCCCACTTTCAATATGAGGCAAGAAAGCATCCTGCTGGGATTTGTTGAACCGATGCACCTCATCCACGAAAAGCAGCACCTGTCCACCGCTGTCGCGAACTCCAGATGCTTTCTCCACCGCCGATCGAATATCCTTGACTCCGCTGGTCACGGCGGACAGATTGATCATGTCCGCATGACCATGATTTGCCAGCATACGTGCCAAGGTGGTTTTGCCACTGCCCGGTGGCCCCCAGAGAATCATGGAATGAAGTTGCCCCCCGTCGAGTACCCGGCGCAATGGTTTTCCCACTCCCAGCAGATGCGATTGGCCGACGAACTGGCCCAAGTCCCGGGGGCGCATTCGTTCTGCCAGCGGGGCAGACACTGGTATGCCGGGGGTCCGGTCCGCGATGATCATCGTCTCTCCCGTCAGGAGATCTCGGCGTCAGTCTGCCGTATGGTCAATGATGTCCACTCCAAGTGGGGGCAGAAACTCAAACAGACGATCATCAATGGCCTCATTTTCCTTGAGGTCGACAAAACTCATCCGGGTGTGCTGTCCGAGCGTATCGATCAGTTCCATCAGTCGTAGCCGATTATCCTCAAACCCGATGCGAACCTCGGTGAAGCTACTGTCCTCGTCCAGCGGGATCAGGTTCACCCAGTCATACCGACCCTGCGTGCCGATATCAATGATCCGGTAGTTCTTCTCCAGTGCTTCGCCTCCAGCCAGCAACAATGCCGGCGTCGCTCCCAGTGCTTGCCGCTGGTTGCGTACGGTCACCTGCTCCAGATCAATATCGTAAACCCACACCTGCTCTCCATCGCCGATGATCTGCTGTGCATCTGGCGGATCGTAGTTCCAACGGAATCGGCCGGGTCGCTTCAGCCAGACCTTTCCCCGACCATGATCCAGGCTCTGCAACTTCTCGTCCAGCACTTCCTGCCCGAACGAGGCCTCAAAAGTCTGGACCTGCTGCAAGAAGAATCGGAGCGAATCCAATCCCGGGCTGGCAAGCACCGGGGTTGCCCAAATCAGGACAGCCACTCCCAACCCGATGCGCCGCACTGGCAATCGCATCCTCGGTTTCAACATGTTGGACAGCACATTCTCTCCCTTCAGTTTGACAGGGTCGAGCGAAAGAGAAGCCGAATCACACAATGTAATGGGCACCGTGAAGTTCAGTCTTCCGGAGGTTCCGGGGCCAGAACCACACGCTTGCCATTCTCCGCCGCAGAGACCACCCCTGCGTCCTGCATCGTTTCAATCATGCGCGCCGCACGGTTGTAGCCGACCCGCAAGGCGCGCTGAACCGATGAAATAGACGCCTTGCGGCTATTGGTGACAAACTCCACGGCCTCATCATACAAGGGATCCGACTCACCATCCTGCTCCAGATCGGCCGGAAAGCTACCTCCGCTGCCGGCTCTCTCCCCACCACCTTCCATAATCTCATCAAGATAGGCTGGCGTGCCGGATGCTTTCAGTTCTTCGACTACGCGAGCAACTTCATCATCGGAGACAAATGAACCGTGAACCCGCTGGGTAAATCCGGTTCCGGGAGGCAGGAACAGCATATCCCCCTGACCCAACAGGGTTTCTGCGCCCATCTGGTCCAGCACGGTGCGCGAGTCGGCCCGGCTGGAGACCTGAAAAGCGATCCGGGTCGGCACATTGGCCTTGATCAATCCGGTCACCACATCCACCGAAGGCCGTTGCGTGGCCAGAACCAGATGAATACCGGCCGCCCGGGCCCGCTGGGCGATCCGGATGATGATTTCTTCGATCTTCTTGCCGGCCACCATCATCAGGTCGGCCAGCTCATCGACAATCACGACAATATACGGCAATTGTTCCAGATAGACCGGATCCTCATCCTCTCCCAGTTCAATAGAGGAGTCAATGATCGGGGTTCCTTGCCGGTTGGCATCGTTGACCTTCTTGTTATAGCCCGCGATATTGCGCACACTGATCTCCGCCATCACCCGGAACCGGCGATCCATTTCCGTGATACACCAACGAAGGGCATTGGCGGCCTTGTTCATGTCAGTGACGACCGGGGCCAGAAGATGGGGGATGCCGTCGTATCCCGTAAGCTCCAGAAACTTGGGATCCACCATAATCAAGCGGACCCGGTCCGGCGTGGACTTGTACACCAGACTCAAGATCAGGGCATTGATGCAGACGGACTTACCGGAACCGGTCGTTCCCGCAATCAGTACATGCGGCATCTTGGCCAGGTCGGCAATCACCGCCTTGCCTGCAATATCCTTTCCCAGCACCAGTGTCAGGGGCGACTTGCTTTTTTCGAATGCATCGGAAGCCAGCCCCTCCACCAGCCGGACGACTTCACGCGCATGGTTGGGCACTTCAATGCCCATGGTGTTCTTGCCGGATATATTCTCCACGACGCGTACGCTGTCCACGGAAAGGGATCTTGCCAGGTCACGTGATAGCCCCACAATCTGACTCGCCTTGACACCTGGAGCCGGCTGGATTTCAAACCGAGTGATGACTGGCCCGGGCTGGACGGTCTCCACCGTCACATCCACATGGAAATCTGCCAGTTTCTTGATCAATAACCGGGACATGGACTCCAGATCCTCGTGGGAGAACCCTCCCTGCTCCGGGTCCGGCGACTCCAGCAGTGTCAAATTCGGCAAGGTCCCGCCTTCCGTCATGGTAAACAGCGTTACCTGCTGTTCCTTGCGGGGAGGAGACGGGTCCGCCGCAAACTGAATTCGCGGTTCAATTCGGGGCGGGGACTGTTCGGACTTGGCACGGATCTCCAGGACCTTTTTTTTTCGGTTGCGTTTTTTCTCTTGCCCCTCCAGACGATCTACCCGAGCCTCTCGCAAGGCTTGTACCCGCTCAGCCAAGGCGAATGCCCCATAGCCTGTGCGATCCATCAGGCGGAGCCATGAAATCTGGGTCACCATCGTAAGGCCGATGCAGAAAAAAACGAGCATGATCATGGTCACCCCGACGGCCCCGAATATTGAGGAAAGACCATGGACGGCAAAATACCCCAAAATCCCGCCAGCCGTGTTGACACTCCCGATCAGAGTCTGGGGGAAATACATCTGCTCCAACGCAGTGCTTCCGACCATGCACAGGATGAATCCAATGCTGGGCACCGCCAACGACAACATGCTGACTTCTCCCGGGGCAGCCCGGGGACGAAAAGACCGCCAGATGAGCACCACCATCAACAGGAGAAACAGATAGGCCATATTTCCGAAAAGATGAAACATCACATCGGCGAACAGAGACCCTACCCATCCCCCCAGATTGGCCACCTTGCCACTGCCCCCGGCATAGTTCAGTGAGGGATCATTCGGCGACCAGGAAACCAAGCACAGGAAAAGGTAGACCGAGATCCCGAGCCCCATCAACAGCCCAAAATCCCGGATCAGCTTCTGGAAGAACGGTACCGCAATCGATTTCTTGAGACGGTCGCTTTTGGATTTTTTCTGGATCGCTACCACAGACGGCAGAAGGGGGAAAGTAAGCCTATTTTAAGGGAATTATAACCAATGATGGCGAAGCCTTCCTTTTCCTGTCGATCGAAAAGAGGGCAAAGAGAATAAAGCGTGATTATTTTTTTGGACTTGGAGACGTATTGAATCGGGGACTGTATTGTATAATCAGCAACTCTTCTGATTTGGTCAAGGTCATACCTGCCCCAAATGCGGCCGCAAAGCAAAATGGTATAAACTCAAGTCTGAACGGGCTTATAATTGCCAGTGGTGCGGTCATCACATCCATCCTACTGTTGGAACACCTTTTGAGCGATCTAGCACTAGTCTTCAACTTTGGTTCTATGCAATCTACCTGTTTTCTACTTCCAGACACGGTGTTCCTGCCAAAGAGCTGCAACGGCAATTAGGCGTAACCGATAAGACCGCTTGGCGTATGGGTCATGAGATTGGAAAGCATATGTGGCACGGGTAGATGGAGAAAACTACTTAGGCGGTGCTGTAGAAGTCGATGAGACCTATGTAGGAGGTAAGGTCAAGAATGGCAAGCGTGGTCGTGGAGCAACCAATAAGACCATCGTATTTGGCATGATTAAGAACGCAAACGGAGGAATGGGTTGTGCCACTCGAAGGGGGACCTCGGGCCTATATCAGCCGCTGATTGTGGTGATGCCGACGCACTCGGTGTACCTTGAGACCCATCTGGGCGGGGGCGCGATCATGCAGCGCAAACTAAGCACCCTGCGGAACATCGGCATCGACCGCAACGCCAAGGCACTGCAGGCGTTCCGCTGCAACTACCTGGTCATACAAGGCACGCAAACATTTGGATAAAAGAAATGCAGTGGAAGAGGTAATCGAAAACTTGGACAAATGCGTCAGGGGATCTGCTTTTATTTTAGATAATTCAAGAATAAAGGGATCGGATTACAGGCACCTCTACCAAAACAAAAGGTGGGATGACTGGAACTGGATACAATGGGCAAACGCAAGACTGGAAATTGACAACTCACATGTTGCCGATCTAGTAGAAAAGCTCAAACCTATACTTGACAAGTTTACGCATAACAAAACGGGGCGGCTTGGTAATGGGTTGTTTCTGCTTTGGGGTGGAGCAGCGACCTTCAAGCAACCAACAGTTGAAGATTTCGCCAAAGTACTGATCGTTGCTGCAGTTAAAGCTGGCGTGCAAAATATTGCCAAGCAACTTCATGGATGGATAAATGGTGAACCACTTCGTTTTCGCTACAATGTCTTGCTGGAAGGTGTAGATATCAACGAAAATCTAGAGTTGGCAGAAGGTCTTCAGTTAACAAAATTACGAGCGTCAGGCACTAATCTTCCGGTAAACCTTCCATCGTTATTGACAGCGGTCACCGAATTTGACGCCATTAGGATGTCGATTCAATGTGAAATGTCGCCTGCATTATATCTTCCAGACGGAGATGATCTTGATCTGATTCAGCAACTCCGCAAAGAAACTGTATTGGGGTCAGAAAAAATTCCGTTTGACTGGCTAGATAGTTTTTGCAAATCAATCTCGCTCGCATCCAACAACTATGTCGATTGGTTCCTGCTATGGAATGATTGGGATGAACTGGAAGCATTTGCAGGCTATCCAGTACATACAAGGAATACTCAATCCTATCCTAATAATAAAACGAAAATATCGCAAGCATGTCTGGAAGAGACACGAAGGATCCAACTAAGACTCGAAGAAGACGATAATTCAAAAACAAGCCTAAAGCTGGCGATTGATCGATGGGTCAGATCAAAAAAATCCAAATCTGATATAGATAAACTAATTGATCTAAGAATTGCGCTTGAAGCTTTGTATGAAATTGGTGGAAATAATGAAAAAGCATTTCGAATTGCAACTTATGGTGCATGGCATATCGGAAGGGGTGTCATTAACCGCATCGAAATCAGTGAAACACTTCGCAAGGTTTACCACGACTCATCTAATGTCATACATGGTGAGAAGTTGAAGAACATGATAAAAGAGCCCAGCCTGCTTTCTTCTGCACAAGATATTTGCCGTGAAGGAATCTTGAAACGTCTTGAAGAAGCAACACCCCCAAAATGGAACGATATTATTCTCGGCAAGGGGGATAATGCCATCTTGATGGATTGAACACTCAATAATGACCGTTTATGGGGCGAGTAGCTACGGGGAAAGAACAATGAGTGCTGTTGCAAACAGCCCTGTTTCCGGTCACCAACTCAGTAAAATTCCGCATTCCTGCGATAATGAGCAGATGTCCAATGCTTATGACGTCGGAAGGGCACACAGCAATGTTCGTAATGCGCTCCATTCCGAAGGCCATTCTTGGCAGATACCTGCCAATACGAGCAACTCTGCCCAGCTTCTCTCGGATAAATTCAAGAAAGCCAGTTCGACAGTCGGCCGGATAGACACCGAAAAAATTGTTCCACCAACTGGCAGCCTCGTTCTGGACAAGGCAAAGGGCAGGTCAGGGAGAACTTTTACTCCTACATCGGAGTGGGAAGGTTACGTTGAAAACATGTCTGAAGACGAATTTTCAGTAAGACTGGTGAATATCCGTTCGCAGTCTTCCCTGCCAGCCGATCAAGCTACCTTCTATAAGGATGAGGTCAGCGAATACGACCAACAGTTGCTTAGGGAAGGGGCAATTATACGCTGGGTCATAGGACGTGAGCGCCTGCCTACGGGGCAAGTAAGAAATGTATCGGAGTTGTATTTCCGCAGACTCCCTGCCCATTCTGGGAAAGATTATAAACGAGCATACGAAAAAGCCTGCACCCTACTGGAGGGGATCAATTGGGACAATGAAGTCGAGGGAAGATGAGATCGAATTACTATATTTGGTCCAGGGTATGGGGAATGAATAGTTATTCATATCGGCTCTGGAAAATGGGCAATAATCGATTCATGTCTGGATGATAATGGGCCCCTTTTCCAGTGTGAGGTGCAACACCCCGTAAGCCGCTGGCTGGTGAGCTGACAAGCTGCTTGCGGTGGCCAGATGATGGTCAACCATCTCGGTTTATCACCAACGGAGGATGGTTGTCATGCCAACTGGCTACCACCACCTGACCCATGCCGAACGATGCCAGATTCACGCCCGGGTGCATCGGGGGTTGTCAAAACGGGAGATCGCCCGCGATCTCGGACGGGACCCCGGCACGATCTCGCGTAACCGTGGCCAACGCGGCGACCGGCATCAACAGGCCAACGGCAAGGCGACGACCCGGCGCCGGGAGGCGTCCTCGATTCCCCGGAAGATGACCCCGGAGCGCTGGGCAGCGGTCGAGGACCGGCTGCAGGAAGAGGGGAGCCCGGAACAGATTGCCGGCTGGGTTCGGTTGCCGGGCGAAGAGATGGCGGGGAAGGAGTGGATCTACCCGCAGGTGCGGGCCGACCGGCAGGCCGGAGGGACCCGGTATCGGTGCCGGCGACGTCGGGGCCAGAAGCCGAACTGGCGCGGCGGCCGTCCTGTCGGACGCGGCCAGATCCCGGACCGGGTCGACCTTGCGGAGCGGCCTTCGGTGGTGGCCGAGAAGAGCCGGATCGGCGATTGGGAACGGGAACCGATCCTTGGCGCGAGACACCGGGGGGCGCGGGTATCGGCCGTGGATCGGGGCTCGAAGTTTCCCTTCCTGAAGTGGGTGGAGGGCAAGATCGCGGCGCTCACCCGGCGTATGAGGCCGGTTCGGGACCGGGTCCACACCGGCACGGCAGATAACGGCAAGGAGTTCGCGAGGCATCGGGAGATCGCACAGAAGCTCGATGCGAGCTTCACCTTTGCCACCCCCTACCCTTCCTGGGAACGGGGCCGGAACGAGCACACCAATGGCCTGGTGCGCCCTGCCCGTTCTACACAAATATTCTCGTAACATAACTGACGGGAAGTACTATCGTACGGGGCATGGAAGCGCTGCCGCCCATACGAGCCACGTTATGCGAGCCGGAGAATCGGTCCTGGCTCCTGGGGTTACTGGCGTCCGGGAAATGCACCAGCCGTCGTCAGGTGGCCCTTGCGGCGTTGGTAGCGCTGCCAGCGGCGGGCCAGGTGACGCTGCCGACCCGGCAGACCCGGAGGGGTCGACGAGGTCGTCCCCGGGGGCTGGACGAGGCGGTGGCCTTGCCGGTCGAGGTAGCGGATCGGGTCGACCGGGTGGCCGGGCTGTACTTGTGCCGGGTCAACGACGACCGGCGGCAGCGGATTTGGAACGAGCTCATGAGGCGGGAGCATCCGATGGGTTGCGTGTTGCAGGCCGGGGCCCAGATCCGGTATCTGATCGGTTCGGATCACGGCTGGCTGCGGGCTGGACCCGGGTCGGCCTGACGGCCGGCCGGGGGCGGTTTTCCCCACCGGGAGCGTCGGGGCCGAAGCGGGCGATCTGGTGTCGTCCGCTGGTCTCGAACTGGCGGCGTGTGCTGGGTGTCCGGTCGCCGGCGGTGGTCCCTCGGGGCTGTGCAGAGGGCCTGGACCGGACGGTCTGGGCGGCACAGGAATTTGGCGGTGCGCCGCTGGGAGATCGACGATGGAGTAAGCGACTGGTCCAGAGTGCGGCGTGGATGGCCCAGTCTCCCGGGGCCTCGTTTCCGACCGTGGCGGGAGGGGAGGCGGCGATGATCGCGGGCTACTACCGGATGATCGAACCGCCGGCGACCTCGGCGCTGACGGTCGAGAACCTGCTGCTTCCGCATACCCAACGGACCCTGCAGCGGATCGCCGCTCAGCCGTCGGTATTGCTGATTCAGGACGGTACGGACCTGAACTTTGCGACCCACGGAGCCGCGGAGGGGTGGGGGCGGATGGGCCGCAACCGGCGCCGCGAAGGGACGTTGGGGGTGCACTTGCACAGCACGATGGCGGTGGCGGGCAACGGCGTGCCGCTGGGGGTGATGCGCAGGGAGTTTGCGGCTCCGGCAGATCGGGAGGACCCTCCGAAGGAGGGTGCGCCGGGCCAGACCCAGCGCTGGATTCGGGGCTTGCAGGCCAGTGCCCGTGCGGCGCAGCGCGTACCGCAGGTGCCGTGCATTGCGGTGATGGATCGGGAAGGGGACAGGTATCCGGTGTGCGACCAGTGCCGACCGCTGCCCCCCGCCCTGGAACTATTGGTCCGTGCCCACCATGACCGGGTACTGGGCCAGGGCGGCCCGCGTCGGTTCGAGACCCTGCGCCCGGCGCCCGCCCAGGCCCGGGTCGAAATCGAGGTGCAGCGGAGTTCCGCGCGGCGGGCCGAATGTACGCTCCGTTGGCAGCCGGTGACGATTGACGAGAATCCCTCGTCCTCCGGTT
Source organism: Candidatus Poriferihabitaceae bacterium (assembly GCA_965221795.1). Classification (GTDB taxonomy): domain Bacteria; phylum Pseudomonadota; class Gammaproteobacteria; order Arenicellales; family Poriferihabitantaceae; genus VYFG01. The sequence goes on along the minus strand of OZ244914.1, from coordinate 2,667,462 downwards.
CCCGGTCCCTGTCGTTGAACGCGGTCCATGTCCAGGAGACCTCGGTGCCGGTGGACGGCAGTGAGCCGCTGGAATGGCGACTGCTGACCACGCTGTCGGTCCGGGATGCGGCGGACCGAGCAGGTGCTCCACTACTACCGCCGGCGATGGCGCATCGAAGACTGGCACCGGATTCTCAAATCGGGGTGCAAGGCCGAGTTCCTGAACCGGCAGAGTGCCGAGCGACGGCAACGCGCCATTGCCATCAAGGGCGTCATTGCCTGGCGTCTGCAGGCCATGGTGCTACTGGGACGGGAGACGCCGGAGTTGCCTGCGGACGTGTGGTTTTCTGATCTGGAAATCCGGGTGCTACGAGATGTGGCACGCCAGCGCCCCCCGCCCGAGGATCTGGAGAGGATATACCATACTGGAATACGATACCCAGGCGTATGAGTGGTTCCTCGAAACCAACCCGGAACGGTTCTACCCTAACTTGCGTCCAGACAAAACTTGTGGGCACCTCGAATAACTTGATTAAAGAAACTAGAATCTGAATAAAATAAGGCCATACTCTCAAGAATCATCAAGGTGTATCAAGGCGAGGGTATGGCAGAATACACTTGCGGACTGAAGGTTGACGTTGGTGCGAAATTGAGATCAATATCAGTATGTGATCGCGTTGTAGCTACAGCGCATGCCAAAGACTGCAATCGTTCTTCGCCCCCGACCGGAGGTTGTCCGGCACCACCCGTTCGACCACGCCTTCCATGTCCGCGAAGCCGCACCGGCAGAGCTCAGTTCAGTTCTCCAGTTCCCGGGGGCAAGTGGACCAGGCATAGGTGTACCCTGACGCTTCCTTCACATCCTCCGTTACCGAGCGACCCGGACCCCTTCAGCCTACCGCTCCCGAAGCAAGTTGATCTCGAACTCGGCGAATACGCCCACCATGTCGAAAAACGCCTTGCTCGCAACCGCAAAAGTATCCACCGATCCAATCCATTACAGGTCGGCAAGCAGTGAACGAAGTGAGGCTGGCAAGGGAGCAAAAAAATCCATCTGCTGTTTTCGGGTCGGATGAAGGATTCGAAGCCGTTCGGCATGCAAGAACAATCGGCCAAGGCCCAAGCCCTGCAGATGTCGATTGAGTATGTCACATCCATACAGGCGGTCTCCTGCAACCGGATGCCCCCGATGTGCCAGATGAACACGTGCCTGATGCATTCGCCCGGTGCATAGTTCGACATCTACCAACGTGACCTCCGCAAACGCCTGACGCACCCGAATCACGGTGTGAGCCGGCTGTCCATCCACAGCTACCACGACTCGTGTACGCCGGTCCTTGCCGCGCCTCGGCAACAAGGGATCCTGGATGCGCAAGATATTGTTTGCGGGTAGATTCCCCTGGACCAGGGCCAGATAGTGTTTGCGGATCTCCCGATGCTCTGCCAATTGCCGTTGCAACGCGACCAACGCCGGCCGTCTCCGGGCCACCATAAGACATCCGGATGTTTCCCGATCAAGTCGATGAACCAATTCCAGAAACCCCAGATCCGGGCGCAGCTGCCTGAGTGCCTCGATCAACCCATAAGCCATCCCAGTGCCCCCATGAACGGCCAAACCTGCAGGTTTGTCCAGCACGATGAGGTCGGAGTCCTCATATAGTATAGGCAACCGGTCCAGCAGCTTTTCCGGTATAACCGGTGATTTGCCGTCAACGCTGTGACGAATCGGTGGAATTCGCACCCGGTCACCGTCCACAAGGTGATAATGAGGGCGAACCCGCTGTCCATTCACCCGTACCTCTCCCTTGCGAAGAGCGCGATAGATACGGGTTTTAGGCACTCCCTTCAGCACTTTCCGCAGAAAGTTGTCGATGCGCTGGCCCGCATCCTCTGGACCGGCCATGGTGATTCGAACCGCCGGGCTGTCGTGCTCAGTCGTCACAAGGCCAAAAAAACCAAGCAGGCCACTTCCTCATTTTTCGTCCCCTGAGCCCGAAAAACCCATGGAGCAAAACACCTGGTCTTGTGAGAGCATATTCGGATTCCCACTCCCCACCAGAAATCAAGCTCCATCATGGTCACCAGAGCTTGTCCAGTAAGCGGTGATAGGCCATGGCCATGACCAACATCGGCGTACGCATCCCCGGACCACCCGGAAAATCCTTATGGGGGATGCGGGTGAAACAGGCTAGATTTCCGTGGTCGCCCATGATGGCTTCCGCGATCAAGGAACCGGCATATCCCGACAGTGCCATTCCTTGCCCGGAATAGCCCTGAGCATAAAAGACGTTACCTCGCAAACAGCCGATATGAGGGGCCCGGTTGCGGGTAATCGCTACAAACCCACCCCAGGCATACTCCATTCGGACTCCGGCGAGTTGCGGAAAGACCCGCAACATGCGCTTGCGGAGGGACTCGCTGAGCCGCAAGGGTTCCAGTGTCGAATAGCTGACCCGGCCACCAAACAGCATTCTTGTATCGGCCGACAATCGATAATAATCCAACACGAAGTTGGTATCCGCAACCGCGACATCCTGCGGGATCAACTCGGTGGCGAGGGATTCTCCTAGTGGTTCCGATGCCACAATATAAGTGCCCACCGGCATGATGGAACGGCGCAGCCCGGTATGAACCTGATCCAGATAGGCATTGCAGGCATACACCACATGGTCACATTGAATCTGCCCATCGACGGTCTCCACCTTGATCTTACCACCACTGCCATGGACCACACGGTCTACCGTAGCGTTCTGGTAGAGCTCCACACCGGCCCCTTCGGCAGCCTGGACCAGACCCAGGGTATAGTTGAGTGGATGCAGATGTCCACTGAGGGAATCCGACACCCCGGCAGTATAAAGCTCTGACTGCAGTTGGTGGCGTAGTTTTTCCTTGGGCAGGTACTCCAGTGCAGGACAGTCATAGACGGTTTCGAGATGCTCGGCCCACTTCTGCAGTTCCCGGGCATGGCGTGGCTTGACACCCACATGCAGGTATCCTTGCCTGAGGTCACAGTCGATGTCATGCCGCCGGATCCGTTCACGGGTGTAGTCCAGTGCCGCCAGGCTGTGCTGCCAGAGTTCCCGGGCCGTATCCATACCCACCAGCTTTTCCAGTGTTTCCTGTCCGCAGGAATAGCCGGCGATGATCTGTCCGCCGCTACGACCCGATGCCCCCCAGCCAAAATGGCGTGATTCCAGCAGGGCCACCTGGATCCCGCGCTCTGCCAGGCAAAGGGCGGTGGAGGTGCCAGTCAATCCTCCACCGATCACTGCGACATCAACTTTGCGATTCCCGCACAAGAGTCTGGCCTCAATGTGATAGCGGCGACTGGCTTCATACCACGATTGAGCCGTTTCACGGTCTTGCCGGTTCATGGGGCATCATCTCTATGGTCGTCATAATTCGGTTGGTAGTCGGCCGGATGAGCCATCGGCGTGCCCGGCAGATGTGAATATGCCACAGATCAGGCTCGACAATTGGCTGCTATGATCGGTTTTGCATCTCCCGAAGAAAACCCGAAATCTTGGCCGCAAAGGAGATCCTGCCGGCAGTCTGCCCTCTATTGCCTTGACCTTCTTGCCTGCGCCCCTCTATCATCCATTCACCCAATGCACTGTGGACACCCATCATTTCCTGCCGGCTCATGGCAGCTTTCGAACACGCCAAGGGACTTGCTTTCTCATTTCACATCATTCACCAGGATTCAACATGCCAACAGCCACCCGCCCCCAAAAGCCCACTACTGCCCGACTACCCAACCAGCTCCGTAACTGGTTGGACGAAAACCACATTGAAGAGATTGAAGCGGTTATACCGGACATGGCAGGGGCCGCAAAGGGCAAGATCCTGCCGGCCAAGAAATACCAGGACGAGGTGGGAATCCGTTTGCCGGAGACCATTTTTGCGCAAACAGTGGATGGGAATTACCCTTCGCAGTGGGATGTGTTGGGAGATACGGACAGCGACATTTTTCTCAAGCCCGACCCCGGCACGGTTCGTCTGGTCCCGAATACCGACGACCCCAGTGCGGTCATCATCCATGATTGCTTCTACTTCGATGGATCGCCGGTGGATATCGCACCGCGTCAAGTACTGCGCAAGGTACTGGATCTGTATGCCGCCCAGAATTGGAAAGCGGTCGTAGCTCCGGAAGTGGAATTTTATCTGGTGAAGCCGAATACGGACCCGGATTACCCTCTGGAGCCTCCTGTGGGCCGATCCGGCCGCGCGGAGAGCGGACGACAGGCGTTCAGTGTCGATGCCGTCAACGAATTTGAGCCATTGTTTGAGGACCTGTACGATTACTGCGACATTCAGGAAATCGGTATTGAGACTCTCATTCATGAATCCGGTACCGCACAGATGGAGATCAACCTGCTTCATGGCGACCCGATGGACCTGGCGGACCAGGTATTCCTGTTCAAACGGGGACTACGGGAAGTCGCGATGCGCCGCAAAATCTATGCAACCTTCATGGCCGCCCCGATGGAGGGAGAACCGGGGAGCGCGCTGCATATCCACCAAAGCGTGGAGGATACGGAGGATGGGCGAAATATTTTCTCCACGACCCGGGGTACCGAAAGTCGGCTGTTCCATTGGCATATCGGGGGGTTACAGAAATACTTGCCAGCCGCGATGGCGTTGATAGCGCCCAACGTAAACTCCTACCGGCGACTGGCCCCTGACAAATGGGGAACCCCCATCAATACTGCTTGGGGATATGATAATCGTACCGCGGGACTCCGGGTCCCGGTTTCCACTCCCCAATCAAGGCGAGTGGAAAATCGCATTGCGGGAGCAGATGTCAATCCATACCTTGCCATTGCTGCATCACTCGCCTGTGGGTACCTCGGCATGATGGAACAGATCAAACCATCCTCCCCGGTCCATACCAATGCCTATGGTGCCGAGAGTCAGCTGCCTCATACTTTGCGAGAAGCAGTCAACAGCCTGCTGGATTGCGCTCCCTTGAAAGAGCTATTGGGAGATCGTTTCATCAAGCTATACGCGAGTATCAAGCATCATGAGTACAATACTTTTCTCAATGTGATCAGTGCTTGGGAACGGGAGCATCTTCTGCTCAATGTATAGAAGCTTGGATTTTGCAACCCCAAAGGGAATGGGCTCACCAGATAACATGGGATACCCTGCATATCCGACGATCACCGCGACCCCGTTTGGCGATGGCGGGGGATCATGGGACCGATCCGACTTCGCTGATCAGTCCGTGTCGGCAGTTTTCCCCGGAGTTGCCGAACCGTCCGCCGTCTACGGCATGTTCTTCCAGCGAAACCCTCGGAAAGGCGGGGGTTTTCATGGGATCAGTCACTTTTGTATTCCCCGGGTCCAGTCCGAAGTGCAATCGGTTCCGCCCTTGTGCATGCCGCAGGGAACGGTCGCTGCGGCGAAAGGATACCCGATATCTGGTCCGGCAACACAAAGACGCTCCCGCATGTTCCTTACCTTGAACGACCATGCCGGTACCACACTACCGACAAGGCAATCGACTGTAGGGGTCGAAGGCCGGTCCCTCCAACAGGTGCACTGGAAACATACGCCCAAGCATCTCGATGGCAAACAAGGCACCCGAAGCCACCCGATCCACGGGCAAAAGCAGGAATGACAAGTTCAAATCCACCCGATGTCCATAGGCCCCGGACACCGCCACCCCAACCCGCTCATCGCCGAGATACACCGCCTCGCCGCCAATAATGTCGATATCCGGGTTATCCACTGCCGCGAAATACAATTGGCGTAACACTCCCTCATCCCGTTGCCTGATGAGCGCAGAGCGACCTATGAAATCCCGCCCAGACAGGCAAACATACCGGTCCAACCCCAGTTCCCATGCAGTATTTTCCACGGTCAGTTCACTGCCCCAGGCCTTGAATGCCTTTTCCATGCGCATACTGTTCATGGCATAAAACCCGAAGTCGACCGGACCTTCCATACCGCTCACCGATTTCAGGGCCGCATAGAGTGCAACCTGATCCCCGATGTCATGATGCAGCTCCCAACCCAGTTCTCCGGTATAACTGACACGCAGAGCCAACAGAGGTTTTCCAGCCACCTCAATGGTTCTCGCGGACAACCAGGGAAATGCCATGGTCTGCAGGTCTGTATGTGTAAGCTGCTGCAAAATTCCCCGGGAATTGGGACCACAGAGACCAAGAACTCCCCGGGATTCGGTCACGTTCTCAATGGTAACATCGGCACCACGAGGTAAATGATTCCGGAGCCAGTCAAGGTGGTGGATCGCTGCTGCCGCCGCCGCAATCAGGTAATAGGACCCGTCTTCCAGCAGGGTAACGGTGAATTCACATTCCACCGTCCCTTTTTGGTTCAGGCAATGACAAAGCCGAATGTCTCCGGCTCGAGATGGCATGCGATTGGCGAATAGGGAATCCAGGAAAGCCATCGAGTCCCGGCCCTTGACCAGAAATTTACTGAAGCCCGACAAATCAATGACACCGCCATGGGTAGTGACCGACCGAACTTCCTGTGCTACGGCATCGAACCATTCTGTGCGCTGGAAACTCAGGGTCTGGGATTCGTGATGAACCGCGAACCAATTCGCTCGTTCCCATCCATGAACACAACCAAAACGTGCCCCCGCCCGTTCCAACTGGTCATGGATCGGCGTCATTTTCCGGGGTCGCCCAGCCGGTCTTTCCTCCAGCGGATAGTGCGTAGCAAACTGCAAAGCAAAGGTCTCCCTTGCCTTGTCCAGCCGGTAGGCACGGTCGGCGTAATCGCCGAATCGTCGGGGATCGAATATCCCCATATGCATAGGAGGGCAACCCTCTACCATCCATTCGGCCAGGAGCTTACCGGCCCCGGCCCCTTCCCCAATCCCAAACCCACTACCACACGCGAGCCAGACATTCGGAAGTCCTGGAGCCGGGCCAATCAGAGGCTGGCCATCCGCACAATAGCTTACGGGCCCATGGATCACCGTACGAATTCCGGCTTCGGCCAGGGCATCAATACGGTTCAGGGCATCCTGCATCCGGTCCGCGACCCGGTCGAGCTCCGGCTCCAACAATTCCATCCCAAATGCCTTAGGAACCCCATCTACGGACCAGGGTCGGGGGTCACTTTCATAGGCCCCCAGGATCAGTCCATCCCGCTCACGCCGCGTATACCATTGGACATCATGATGTCGCACCAGAGGGATGCTGTCAGGCTCGCAGGCCGCAATATCTGGATGGTCCCCAGTGACCAGATATTGGTGCAGCATGGGAGTGATCGGCAGATCCAGTGCAAACAGCTTGCCGACTTCATGGGCCCAGAAACCAGTGGCGATCACCACTTGCTCGGCCCTGATTTCATGCTGCGGTGTCCGAATGTTCCATTCCCCCGAGGCATATTTTTCCACGGACTCGACTGGGTTCCGCAGAATGATCCGCGCTCCTCCAGCACGCGCCAAACGCGCCATCGCATGGGTCGTCTGAGAAGGATCGACATACCCATCTGTCGGTTCGTAGAGGCCACCAATCAGCCCCTGCGTCTTCATGAGCGGGAAAATCCGAGCAATCTCCTGCGGACTGACCAGTGCAAAATCGATCCCCATCTGCCGGCCCACAGAAATACCATGCCGGAATTCATCCATCCGGTCCGGTTTATGCGTAATCCGCAACCCGCCACAACGATGGTATCCCGTTTGTGCGACCCCCTCTGCTTCCAGCTTTCGGTACAGCTCGGTACTGTACTGACGCATAAAAAGGTGTGTTGCACTGAAACTGTAATGGGTACAGAACCCGGCGGCATGCCAGGTAGAACCTGCCGTTAATTCCGACTTCTCGACCAGGGTGACATCCCGCCACCCTTTTTCTACCAACTGCAACAACAGTCCGCAGCCATAGATGCCGCCGCCGATGATCACCACCTGAGTATTGATTGTCATGCTCGCATCCGCCTGCCATCCGGATCATAGGGAGCACGCTCCAGTACTCGCAGGGGGTAAGGCGTTCCTGCAACCTCCACCTCCCATGGTTTCTCTTCCTGAGTATCTGGCACTTCCTGAACATACCCCATGCAAAGGATCTTTCCGGTACGAAAGCCAATCCCACCAGAAGTGGTATGGCCTACGCATTTGTCTCCGTACCAAATGGGCTCATCATGGAGCATCAAGGGTGGCTCCGAAGCACATACTTCATAGAGACGGCGTCGCATCACCGGGCCATCCATCCCGGATTGATTGATAAGCGACTTTTTGCCAATGAAATCAAAGCTTCCCGACATCCGTACTGCAAACATCAAGCCGGCACTTTTCGGGTTATCGTCAGGGCCAATATCATGTCCCCAATGTACATGCCCCTTTTCCAGTCGACAGGCATCCAGGCAAAAGTGGCCAGCAAATCCCATGTCGAGCGACTGCATATGATCGGTGATCGTATCCAATACCCGACATGCCTGCTCCGCCGGAATCATCAATTCCCAACCGCTTTCACCCACATAGCTGATGCGGCTGGCCCACACATCGACGTCTTGGATCACCACTGATTTGGAAGAAGCAAAAGGAAAAGCCTTTTGATGACTTTGCGTTTGTGCCACCGATTCCAGCAATGTCCCGCTCGCCGGCCCCATAATACCCAAGACCGCAAATGCCTCGGTCATGTCCCGGACTGCCACCGTCGCAGGCAAATGTTCCCGAAGGTAATGATAATCTTTCACCCGGGTAGCGGCACCTGTGATGATCAGCCAGCGATCATCCGCAAGATGGTTCAGGGTACATTCGCCCTCAATACCACCTGCTTCATTGAGCCAAAGACTGTAGACCACACGGCCCGGTGGCACCGTCAGTCGATTGGTGCACAGTCGCTGAAGATGTTCGGTCACTTGGCGGCCTTCGACCAGAAACTTGCTGAATGGAGACAGTTCAAACACCGCTCCCGAATGCATCAACCGGGTCGCTTCACGCGCAGCAGCATTCCACCAGCACTGGGGGCCATAGCTGTAGCGAAAAACCCTCTCCGGCTTTTCGGTGGCAAACCAAAGCGGGCGCTCCCAACCAGTCGGGGCACCGAATACTGCGCCCTGCCGCACCAATTGCTCATGCCAGACACTTCTCTGCCGGTTCCGGCCGGTTCGGTTTTGCTTGAACGGCCAGTGGAGATCGAACTGATTGTATACCGACTCCGGAATGCGGGAATCCAGAAATGCCGGGGCATTGTCCCCGGGCAGGAAGCGTTGGATGTCTACTGCCCACAGTTCTCTTGCCGGACGCCCCTGGAGAATCCATTCGGCCATGGCTCGTCCTACTCCTGCCGACGACATGATGCCAATGGAATTGAAACCGGCCGCGACATAGAAATTGGCCAGACCCGGTGCACGCCCCATAATCTGACGGGTATCCGGAGTAAAACTTTCCGGTCCGTTGATAAAACCGGAGATACCCAGTTCAGCCAATCGCGGTACCCGGCGAATACCAGCTTCCAACATCGGTTCGGCATGATCCCAATCTAGTGGAAACTCGAGGTACTCTGCCTCCAGACTCACCGAATCGGGATCCCAGAGGCGGGCATTAGACTCGAACATTCCCAGTACCAGCTTGCCGGCATCTCCTTTCAGATAGATACCGCTGTCGAGATCACGCAGGATTGGACAGGGATCCGGCAATTCCGCAACCGGTTCGCTGACAATGTACATATGTTCCACTGCACACAGTGGCACCTCGACATCGACCATAGCTCCCAACGCCCGGGCCCAAAGCCCGCCACAGTTGACAACCGCACGGGCCGCTGTCACCTGACCATCACCCAACACCACGGCAGACACATCATGTCCCCGGCGGATGATGCCGTGCACCGCAGATTGTTCGCGGATTTCCACCCCCGCTGCACGAGCACCCCTGGCATAGGCCATACAGAGGTCCACTGGATTCACCTGTCCATCTTCCGCCACCCACAGGGCACCGAACAATTCCCCGGCATCCAACAGGGGAACCTGTTCGCTCAGTGCAGACCGGGTCAGGATTTGGGTGGTCAGGTTCTGCATCCTGCCGATAGAGGCCATCCGTCTGAGTTCCGCCATTCGCGGTTCGGAGCCGGCCAGCCAGTACCCACCGGTCTGGCGATACCCGGTGGATTGACCGGTTTCGTCTTCCAGACGGCGGAAGAGATCTACACCATATTGAGCCAGATCGGTCAGGTTTCGGGAGGCCCGGAGCGGTCCCACAATGCCGGCAGCATGCCAAGACGTACCACTTCCCAACCGATTACGCTCCAGCAGCAGGATATCCGCCGCTCCTGCACGCCCCAGATGGTAAGCCACACTCAGTCCGATCACTCCTCCGCCAATGACGACAATCGGCGCATTCACTGGGACTTGATTCCGGTTGACGGCCACCTCCCTTTTGACAGGAAAGGCGTAGCTCTGATCAAAAGGGTCAATGCCACCGGTCTGACATTGTGGACTTACGCCGGGTCACAAATGCTTCGAGTGCTTCCAGGGTCGCGGCATCCAATGCCGGTTCCTGATACCCCTCAAGGGCTTGTTTCCACAACCGGTTGGCCCGTATTGCGGCATCTTCAGATCCTTCCAGCTGCCATTGCTCAAAAGCGTTGTTATCCGCCACGCTGGAGCGATAGAACGCCGTATCAAAGTTTCGCAGGGTATGCGGGCTTGACAGGAAATGTGCACCCGGCCCGGTATGGCAAATCGCTTCCATGGCCTGGGATTCGTCGGACAGATCAACCCCTTGGCAAAAATCAATCAATTTCCCGCAAAGATCCGCATCCAGCATGGTCTTTTCGTAACCGGTCACCAATCCACCTTCCAGCCACCCGGTAGCATGGTTCACAAAATTGGCACCAGCCAGTATGGCCATGATCAGACCCATCACCGCTTCCTGCTCTGCTTGGGCATCGGGCAGCTTGGAAGCCGACAGGGATCCCACCGTATGCAGGGGCAGGCCCAGACGACGGGCAAGCTGTCCAGAGGCCAGCACCAGCTTGGCGGCTTCCGGGGTACCGAATGTGGGTGCCCCCGATTGCATCGAAATTGCCGTCGCGAAGCTGCCCATCAGGCACGGAGACCCCGGCCGCACCAGTTGGGTCAGGACACAAACTGCCTGTGCTTCTGCCAGCACCTGCGCCAGAGTACCTGCAACCGTACAAGGACTCATGGCACCGGCCAATGTCCAAGGGGTACAGGCCACTGCCTGGTTGTGGGCTGCATAGGTCCGCAGCGCTCCGGACATGGAGGAATCCAAGACCAGAGGCGCATTGGTATTGGCCACTGAATAGAGCACACAGTGCTGCTCGACGAATGCATCGCCAAAGACCAGCTTCGCCAGATCAATCGAATCCTGAGCTCTCTCTTCTCCAATCAGGGCACCGAAACAAGCCCGGTCGGAATATCGAAAATGGGCCAATATCATGTCCAGATGGCGCTTGTTCGGAGCAATGTCCACCGGCTCGCAAACAACCCCCCCGGAATGGTGCAACCATGGAATCGTCTGGTGAATCTTGACCAATTCGTGAAAATTCTCCAGCGTGGCATAGCGTCGACCCCGATCCAGATCCTGTACGAATGGCGGTCCCCAGGAAGGAGCCAGTACCGTGTGATCTCCTCCGATTACTACATTGTTGGATGGATTCCGGGCATGTTGGGTAAAGACCCGAGGTGCCGACTCCGCAAGCAACTGCCGGCAAAATCCCGGGTCGAAACGGACCCGGTTTCCTTTCACATCGGCCCCGGCCTCATGATACAACTGCAAAGCTATGGCATCTCCACGCACCTCAATGCCCACATCGCGGAGAATGGCATCGGCATTCTGTTCAATCAGGCAAAGCCCTTCTTCGGAGAGGATGTCATACGTCGCAACGCGACGATGGATATACGGATTCCGCTCGGTACCGGCTCCCTGCCGTGCGATGCGCTGCCGCCTCCCGGCTCTCCGGCCCACACCCTCCCGGCCTCTCCTTGGGGAAAGGGCAGGCACATCTGACGGTTGAGGGGAGCTTGCAGACACCGGAACGGTAAGCAACTGATGATTAAATGATATGATTTGAAGATATTATAGGACTAATAAACCCGGGCTGGTGCGAATCTTTCGGATCATTTCTGGTATCTGCCAGGCTGCCGGGCCAAGCACTGCCCCGAACGACCGACCTTGTACCACCTGCGTAATGGGCGGCTCCGAGCCAACTACTGTACTGCCACGACATCATGAGAACTGCCACACGAATCTCCGAACAAATCAACCGGGAGCCGGCTTCCTTCCAGGCAGCCGTGGAGTGGGATGCAGATGCGATTGTGCGCCGTCGGGAGCGCTTTTATGCTGCTTCCCAGCGTGCGTTTGTCCCCTATCGGACTCCCCTCATTTTCCAGCGTGGCCAGGACCAGTATCTTTGGGATAACCAGGGTAATCAGTATCTCGACTGCCTGAGCCAGAACCTGTGTGTCAGTATCGGCTACAACAACCCCGCCGTGACCCGAGCCGTACAAACCCAAGCGGAACAGATTCAGCACTGTACCACCATGTTCTTCCATCCGGTACCCGCCCACTTTGCGGAAGAGTTGGTGGCCAAATTCCCGGAAGGCTGCGAGTGGGTAGTCCATTTCACCAACTCCGGTGCCGAGGCCATTGACTTCGCCTTGCTGTTGGCCCGTTCCTATACCCGATCCATTGACATATTATCACTGACCAATGCCTACCATGGGCCTACCATCGGTGCCCAGTCCATCACTGGAATCAGCAATTTCCGTCATCCGGTCCCCATGCTGGGCGGGATCCAGTTTGTCCCCAACCCCGATCAATATCGGGGCATCCACGGTGCAGGGCTAGCGCCCTATCTGGACGCCATTGACCAAGCAATTCATTTCGGCACCTGTGGCCAGATTGCTGGCATGTTCATTGAACCGGTCCAGGGGTATGGTGGCATTATCCCCTTACCGGACGGCTACCTGCAGGGTGCTTTCGAGCGGGTGCGCGCAGCCGGTGGCCTCTGCATCGTCGACGAGGTGCAGTCCGGGTTCGGGCGTACCGGAGAAGGCTATTGGGCCTTCGGCCACGATCATGTCGTACCGGATATCATCGTGATGGCCAAGGGCATTGGCAATGGTTACCCATTGGGTGCTGTCGCCACAAAGCGGGAGATCGCGGAAGCTATGGCGGACAAGTTCTACTTCAACACGTATGGTGCCAACCCGGTTTCCTGTTCGGCTGGCCGGGCAGTATTGCAAGTGATTGATCAATGTGCCTTGGTGGAGAACGCCCGCAAAGTCGGTGCCGCCATGCTCCAGGTGCTCAAGCGCATGCAACAAAAATACGACCTGATTGGAGATGTCCGCGGTCGTGGACTGATGATGGCAGCGGAACTGGTCAAGGACCACAACACGCAGGAACCCGCCACCGAGGAGATGCACCGACTATTCCAACTCACACGCAAACATGGCTTGGTTGCGTCCAAGTCAGGGGCCTACCGCAATGTATTGCGGATCTGCCCCCCACTTTGCATTCAGATGGAGGATGTGGATTTTTTTGAGCAGGCGATCGATCACAGTTTCCGTGATCTGTATTCCGGGGTCGATGAGTAAGCGGCAATTCATCAAAGTCTGACTGATCTGACGGAGGAAGCCAGCATGTATTACAGATGCCCCTTTGGGCCAGGCTATCGCCTTGGGAACCGTTACGTACCCGCATTCAAGCGATCGCCTCCTTGCAGAATGACTCCACTTCACCTTGAGCCGAGTATGTCTGCGATTCATAAAGAGTGGGGTACCTTGATCCCAGCAATCCCGGGCAATATAGCCGAGGGATAGCGGGGTGCGGCCAAAAAACTGAACGAGACCGACGAAATCAGGAAATGTCAAAATCCATTCCTCTGCCCCCTCTGTCCTACGACGGCTTGAGCCAAAAAGAGATCTCTCTCGAAGGGAAGTTTTCCGAAACCGTCGGGCTACGCATACACCGATCTATCAGTTGGATCGGGCGGGCAGAACGGGCCACCGATGACGATGCGAAATTCATATTTCTTTGGATTGGTTTTAATGCAGCGTATGCCGATCACCAGGACCTCACCACCGCCCCTATGATTGCACGCTCTGCCTTCAGAGAATTTTTCCGCAAGATGGAAGACCTGGATCCGAATCATCGAATCTACCATGCGATATGGGAGAATTTTTCCGGCCCGATTCGTATGTTTCTCTACAACAAATACGTATTCGGCCCCTTTTGGCAATATCACCATGGTATCGAGGAAGCGAAAGACTGGGAAGTTCAGTTCAGAGAAGAACGGAAACGGTGTTTTCGAGCGATGCAGAATCAGAAAACCTCTGATGTTCTCTACTTCCTGTTCAACCGCCTTTATGTATTGCGCAATCAGGTTATGCATGGGGGGGCGACATGGAATAGTAGTGTCAACCGTGAACAGGTACACGATGGTGCCGCGATCCTGGGGTTTCTCGTGCCCGTATTTATTGACATCATCATGGAACACCCTCAAATGGATTGGGGCAATCCTTCCTATCCGGTCATCCAATGGCGGTAGCGCATAGTTCGAAATCCGACATGCGTCTACCCGCGACCCTTTCGTGCAGCTGGACCATATTCCATATACCATCCTGCAGCGGGAGGAGAATCACATCCTGACCCTCGCGTACGCATGATTCACAACCTCAAAAAGTATCCGATGCCGCCAGAAGTCATCGCCTATCTGGACGTCGTAGAGGCCAGTTATCCGAATCGTAATGGCGTGCTGCCTGTCGCGGAGAACCGCCGCTGGTACCTGATGATGTGCGCCGAGTTCGATGCCCCGATCCCTGATGGTATGGAGATCACCGACGATCAAATCCCGGGACGCAATGGGGACATTCCGATCCGAACCTATCGAAACTCCATTTCCTCCCCTGTAACCGTGCTGTATTACCATGGGGGTGGATTTGTGATCGGGAACCTGGATAGTCATCATTCGATCTGCGCAGATCTTGCCGATGCCACCGGGTATCAGGTCGTCGCAGTCGATTACCGCCTGGCCCCGGAATATGTTCACCCTATTCCGTTCCAGGACGCATTGGATGCCTTCCTCGCATTGGACCAGGGACATACCATCGTGGCCGGGGATTCCGCTGGCGGTACGTTGGCCGCTGCGGTCTGTGTGGCCCAGCATCGTCAGGAGTGCCAGCCAATCGGCCAGGTCCTGATCTATCCCTGGTTAGGCGGGGAGCTCTACGATTTGGCATCTTACCGGGAAAATCCGGATGCGCCCGGCCTGACCATACAGGACATCCGGGAGTACCGCACCCTGCGCAGTGCAGGCGAACCGGAATTGCATGACCCCACCTACTATCCGCTGGCACAACCGGACGTTTCAACCCTGCCGCCCTGCGCCGCCTTCGCTGCCGAGCACGATCCGATTCGTGACGATGCGGTCGAGTATGTCCGACGCCTCCAGGAAGCCGGAGTCTCGGCGAGTTGCACGGTCGCCAAGGGTCTTGTTCATGGCTATCTGCGAGGCCGCCATATGAGCCCTGACATTGGTCATCAATTCCACCAAATCTGCCTTGCCATTCGACAACTGGGCGCATCCAGCGAATCCAATGACTGATTGAACGACCGCCGGAAACGCCTGACTGGACCGTTCGGATTGGGGCTTGCCAACCCTTGGAACAATCGACTTGACGCATCAATCCGGTCAGATGACCCTTCATCGGGAAATGATAGAATTCCACGTTTGAATGGCCTGCCCAGTTCACAGCCACAGCGCAATCATGTCTTGACGGCCGAGGTTGCATCCTCTTTTCCTGTCCGAAGAAGAGCCAAGGCCCTTGTCTCCCGACGTGAAGAAAAGTCCGCAAATCCTGCCTTCTTCAGGAAATTCACGGAGAGCATTTTCCGGCATACTGAATGCCGATGGAAGAAACTCTTCTGAGACGCAGACGACTATTCCCCACAGCCCAACCTACCCACTCGACCATGCTAAACCGCCTGGAAGATCAGACCCTTGCCAAGCTGGCAGCCGTGTACGCTGGCCTGGTTTTTGGCATTTACTGGATTCCCATCCGAATACTGGAACATGCCGGATTCCCGGGCTTATGGGCTACTACCCTGTTCAACCTGGCAGCTGCGATCATTATTCTCCCTCTGTTGTGGCAGCACCGACAAAGCATTTTCCCGGGACGTCTGCGTTTTCATCTCATCTGCTTCGGTACTGGTCTCGGTTACTCCCTCTATGTCTCTGCTTTTGTCTATACCGAAGTCGTGAACGTGATTGTCCTGTTCTACCTGATGCCGATCTGGGGCTTCCTATTGGCACGATGGTTCATCGCCGATCGTATTACTCCGGCTCGATGGATCTCGATGGTCATCGGACTCTCGGGTTTGTGGGTCATTCTTGGCGAAGGTATGTCATTCCCTGTGCCCCGGAATATCGGCGATTGGATGTCACTGACGTCCGGCCTCCTGTGGGCTGGAGCCGCACTGATGCTACTCATGGACCGACAGGAAAAAGCAGCCGCCTATGGGGCAGGATTTGTTACCTGGGCCTTTCTGATCACCCTGTTCCTGGCCCTGATTGCGACCGAACAGGGAGCTACGCCATCAGCAGACTGGTCCCGGTTCTGGCACACCATGATATGGCTGATGCCGTTTGCACTGTTCGTGATCGTGCCTGCCGCCATCGCTACAGTGTTTGCTCCGACCCGATTGAATCCCGGGATTGTGGGCATCCTCTTCATGGCAGAAGTCAGTGTGGGGGTCATTACGGCCGCCATCTGGGCGGGCGAGCCTTTTGGACCGCGGCAAGTGATCGGGGTGATTTTCATCTGCGTGGCTGGAGTGCTGGAAACGGTCTGGCTGCTCATATCCGGGAAAGCTATACCCAAACCACCCCACTGAGCCGGCCCCATACCTCCACTCAATTCGCAATGGAATAGCCGGCAGACACGATCCAGAGGCTTGATGACTTCCATTGCATGCATGACAGCGGTCCCCCGGTGCGGGTATTTACGAATACGAAGTGGATATCCTACTGGAGTCTTGATCGCCCGGATGGCAATGTTCAATCAGCACCGCAGAGCTTGTTGACGCAAATCGTGGGATTCGGTACCCGCACAGGGTCCGGGGCGCAGGTGGTCATCGGAAATGGCAAGGAAGGGAGCGTCCATGAGTCCAGATCCGGCCATTGGAATCCATACTTTCAGGGAATATATTCCCGCATATTCAGATCGTGACCGATGAATTTGGGGTTTTTCAGGATCGACTAGAGTATGCGCTCACGGAACGGGGGTTCGGGCTTTCGATTTTCTGGAAGGGACAGTATCGGTGAGAAGGCGAGAAACCCCGGGGCAGCGGACGAGAAGATGCGAGGGGCGAGGACCGCTTCCTTCACCCATGATCACAGGTTGCGGTCGGACCGGAGGGCCAGCATCCAACTGAGGTTGGGTCAGACGCCGGACGGGGGAATGGCAGTCCCGGTTGGGAACCAGTAACGTGAAGGGTCTCTTATAAGAATTCACATCAAGAGTTGCAACGTCTTTACACAAAGGTCACAACCGACGATCGGACTGTTGAATTATCCGGCCATGTCGTGGGACCGTTCGATCAGCCTCTACCAAAGCCTCACAGGATTGCCATGATATTCAGCCAGCCACCCGCATTTCCCAACAATGGCAAGGAGTTCGCCCGGAACTGGCAGATTGCCGCGGCGCTGGGAGCGGGCTTCGACCTCGCCACCCCATACCCTTATCTGGGAACGAGCCTATCAACGGCCGAGTGCCCCAATACTTCCCGAAAGGGACCGACTTCCGCCAGGTGATGGTGGAGGACCGGCTCAATCACCGGCCGCGGAAAGTACTGGTGTTCGCATGCCGGCGGAGGGATTCGCCCAAGCACTGGTTCCATCCTGAAGGCGTTCGCTCGGCTCCAAGGTACCGGATTCACCATTGCACTGGCCGGTGGCTTCTGTCAGTATCCCGGATGTTGAGATGGTTGCCATCCAGGTCCGAAAGGAACCTTCGAAGCGCGGATTTTTGCGGTGCGGTTGCGCCCTGGACTGGGTCTGGGGATATGGAAAGGAATCAAGGTGGCAGGCACACGAACCATGACATGAATCAAGTCAATTTCCGACGAGTCCTGGAATGGTTTCTATGATCAAAATTGGGCAACAAGAAATAGCTATCTGTTCCAGAAATACGGAGGACTTCTGATGCGAGTCAAAAGCATATGCTTGAGGGACTACAAGCGCTTCACCGAGCTCTCCGTCACGGAAATACCCGAAAGCGCCAGGCTGGTTGTTCTTGTTGGCCCGAATGGCTCCGGGAAGTCCTCGGTGTTCGATTCCTTTATTTTGAAGGCAAGGGCAGAAATTGCCAACTATCAGCTTTCTGGCAGTACGGAGCAGTATTACGAAAAAGTGACACGAGTTCGCCACCTTCATGAAGTTTCCCAGCGAGTAGATATTGAATTTCACGATGTTGGTGCTATCGATCTCAAGGCGGCGTTCCAAGTGCGGTCAGCGTATCGCAACGAGGCCGATTTTCGGATTGAGCAATTACAGGCATCAAGACAAGACGATGAGGGACCAAGACTTGCTCGGATCATAGACATTGATTCTGCCGTTTCCGAGAATTATGCGCGAGTAGCATGGAAGGGGGTACAGGATCTGTTCCATAACGCTCCGGCTGACCGTACAATCGGAGATTATCGCCAACATGCTCTGGGAGATTTGCATGAAGCGATGCGCAAGCTCTTTTCAGACCCTGAGCTACTGTTACAGGATTTTGGAGCAATGAGATCCGGTTCATTTCGGTTTTCGAAGGGAAGCATAAGCGATTTTCACTACAAGAACTTATCGGGCGGTGAGAAGGCGGCTTTCGATCTCCTTCTTGATGTTTTCGTGAAACGTCGAGAATTTGGGGATGTAGTATATTGCATTGATGAACCCGAACTGCATGTGGCGACTGGTCTTCAAGGGCAACTAATCAGCGCTCTTCTCAACCTGCTTCCGAATACCGCCCAATTATGGATCGCTACTCACTCGATTGGTATTGTGAGGGAAGCTTATCGGATACAACAGGAGAATTCCGGTGCAGTCGCATTTCTGGATTTTTCTAACCAAAATTTCGATACCTCTGTCAAGATTAAGCCAAGTAATCCAAATCGCGCGTTCTGGGCGAACTTTTACAAGATTGCACTTGACGACCTGGCGTCCTTGGTGACTCCTCAGCGCATCGTGATCTGCGAAGGGAGTGCCGACAAGCATGTTAATGGTTTCGACGCCAAGTGCTACAACTTGTTGTTTGCTGAAGAGTCTCCAGAGACACTGTTCATATCACGTGGTGGTGCTGGCGAAGTGATCCAATCCCAGCACTTGATTGAAATCCTGGAGGCCATAGCAGAGGGAACGGAGAGGGTCAGATTGATCGATCGGGATGATATGAGTGATAGCGAAAGAAGCCAAAGGATTACTGAGGGAATTCGTATTTTGCGACGGAGGGAACTGGAGGAATATCTATATGCTCCTGAGGTTATATGCACGTTTCTTACATCGAACGAATGCAATAACATGATCATTGCTGAAATCCTTGATGTCCAGAAACAAATTGTGGAAAGCCAATCGGGGCCAGCCAACATGAAGGATGCCTCAAGATGTCTGTTTGAAACCATCCGACAGAAGACGAAAATACTAAACCTTGGCAATACCCGAGAAGAATTCGCGTTTCAATTCTTGGTGCCAGCCCTCCGTGAAACACAAGCCGTTTTTGATGAACTTCGGGAAGATGTATTCGGGGATTGATGGGTTTTCTCGCTACTGCCCCCTGCACCATATGACCCTTTAGGATTACAGGAGGCACTGGTGACCATAAGCGATACTGCGATACAACAGCGACTGCGGCTGGGGGAAGACAGTGGTTGGGAATTCAAGCAGGTGGAGTTCAATGGGAACCAACCCAAGAGTCCCCGACGGGATGACCTGGCAGACGAGATGACCGCCTTCGCCAACGCGAGTGGGGGCATACTCCTTTGCGGTGTTACGGACGAAGGTCGAATTCAGGGAATGACTCCAGAGCAGGTGGCCGAAGTTGACCGTCTGCTGGTTGAAGTCAGCCGAGATACGGTGAAGCCGTCTCTGCGAATCGACGTTCACCATCGGGAAATTGACGGACAGCTTTTTGTGCTCGTCGAAGTGCCACGGGGGGATACCGTTCATGAGCGGGATGGTCGGGCTTTCATCCGTGTTGGAGCGACCAAGCAACGTCTGGACGGCGACGAACGAATGAGATTGGCGCAAAACCGGGCACAAAGCCGGTATCTTTGGTTTGACAAGCAAATCGTGCCCAATACGGGTTTTGAGACACTCAGTGAGCAGTTGTGGGAGTCATTGCTCAGCGTGGCTGGATCAGCAGACCCTCGCAGGGGGTTGATAAACCTCAGACTCTTGGCTCAGGATGAAGCCGGTGTGTATCGCGCAACAGTCGCAGGCGTGTTGCTTTGCACCGAATCACCACAAGAATGGTTGCCACAAGCCACCATTGTGGCGACGCACTACCGGGGACAGGGCCGAGCTTCCGGTCAGCTGGATGCCCAGGAAATCGTCGGGCCGCTTCCACGGCAGATTGCCGATGCGGTACGGTTCGTGGTGCGCAACATGCGAGTCTCGGCTCGCAAGCTGCCGGAGCGGGAAAATATGCCGCAGTACCGTACTGCGGCCGTGTTCGAGGCGATGGTCAATGCCGTCGCACACCGCGACTACTCCATGTCTTCCCGCCGGATACGATTGTCAATGTTCAAGGGGCACCTGGAGATTGACTCTCCCGGTCAACTTCCCAATGGAATGACTATTGAAGGGATGGAAACAAGTCAGGCAACGCGCAATGAAGTGATCGCCTCTGTATTTGGACGAATCCCTGTCGGAGAGGTCCCCGGTGCGAACCTTCGTCGATTCTTGATGGGGCGTCGGGGAGATGGAGTCTCGATTATCAAGTCAGAGACCCGGGAAGCCACCGGAAATCTTCCTCAGTATAAAGTCGTTGACAGGTCCAGCGTCGTTCTGGATATTCCCGCAGCAAAGCTGGAACTGAGTCCCGCCATGTCCTCAGTCACGGTGCATTCGAAGGGTGAACCTCTGGCGGGAGTCGAAGTATTGGCTCTTTTTCCGAATAAAACCTGGCAGCAGGCTGTGACAGACGAGGCTGGCGAAGCAGCCCTTGATCTGTACACTACACATCTTCCAATGACCGTTTATGTTGCGGCACCGGGATACAGTGCAGGGATGAAACGGAAGTGGCTGCCAAGCCGGGGTGGTTTGCTGATGGAACTTGACGAACAGTTGCCAGGAGGTTCCATCATATTTCCCCAGGACACCGGACATATCCCCGATCTACATGGTCGACTCAATCCCATACGTGATACATCCGATCGAACTTATCTGTATGCAGATAATATCGCTATAGAGAATGGCCGACAGCAACCTGTGACCTTCCGCTTGGGCAAGCCGATGAAGCTTACGGTTGCATTTGGTTCCGAATGGTCCGTGACCATTGTTGACATTGTCGGGAGGTCTGCATTGGTGGAATACCGTCCAGTCCCTTCAGGAAATGGTTTCTCCGCGTCACTGTAAAGAGTGCACCCTTGTATCACATGAATGCTTGATAGAGAGCGGATTGCCGTAGGCCGGTTGATGCAAACAAAATCCCTCGTATGGAGAATGTTTCGATCTTCTGGAAGGGACAGTATCGGTGAGAAGGCGAGGAACCTCGGGGCAGCGGACGAGAAGATGCGAGGGGCGAGGACCGCTTCCTTCACCCATGATCACAGGTTGCGGTCGGACCGGAGGGCCAGCATCCAACTGAGGTTGGGTCAGACGCCGGACGGGGGAATGGCAGTCCCGGTTGGGAACCAGTAACGTGAAGGGTCTCTTATAAGAATTCACATCAAGAGTTGCAACGTCTTTACACAAAGGTCACAACCGGCGACCGGACTGTTGAATTATCCGGCCATGTCGTGGGACCGTTCGATCAGCCTCTACCAGGCCTCACAGGATTGCCATGATATTCAGCCAGCCACGCATTTCCCAATCCGCCGGATGAACCGGCTTCACAGGTTCTGGAGTCATGGATCCGGACGAAACGTTGCTCACTGATGGTCCATGCCAACACATGGCACCACATTCTTATTCGGTTCGAAATCGGATCGGCCCGATAGGATTCACGAACACAATCCCCCATTCTGAGCACACCGCATTTCCGGCAGATGGAACCCATCTGAGAGGACATTGCCATTCGGCAATCCTCAACCTTTACGGTCACCCACCCGGGGCTCCACTGGCTACGTCCGGCTGACGAAAACTCTCTATGCCGCTCTTACGGATAATTCCGCGCCGCAGAGACAATCGCACACTTGCGGGAGCCGGCCTGTTTCAGGCACTGCTCACACCATCAAGCCAAGGTGCTGGCCTTCATCAAAGTGTCGTCAGTCGCCACCCGACTGCCGCCCCCCTTACGGCAGCCCGTGTTGCTCCAGACAGACCCCGAATGGCCTGACAGAATCAGGAAAACTCAACCATATTCCGACTTTTGGGTAGTGGTTCAGTTTGAACATTGCAAAGCCTGCGTGGGGAAAAGGCGGCCAGGAGGCCGCCCCGTGTTCGGGATGTTCCGCGATCCTCCAGCGATATCCGGTTCCGGATTGACGCCCTCGCGTGGCCCGCACTCCCGAGAACCGGATGGATCAGATGGCTCAGCTGTCGAGGTCCGGACAATTGAGATACTGCCTTTGCGCCTGGCTCGCCACAGTCTGGCCGGCGAGGATGTGTGTTCCGTTGCGCGTGCCGTTGCAATAGCAGTCCCGAATGTCCTGCCGCGTGCTGGCCACCGCATAGCACCCGGTCCGGTTATATCGGGTTAGGTTGGGTTGCCACTCAAAGCCATCGAAATACAGGTTCTGCTCCGCATTCGTGAACTCGCCACGCGTCTTGAAGCAGTGGCGGTCAAGCGGATTTGAAGGTGGGTTTTCTGCGTCGTTGTATAAAACGACTGTGTAGCGCGTATTCTTCTTCAGGCTGGAGAAAGTGCCGGACTGTGCCGCCAGTGGTTGGGATGAACCGAGATTTTTAATCTGCTGTGGAGTACCCCTCCCCCCTTCTTGAACCCCCACATATACACTGAATGGATCGACAAACTGGATGCGCATAATGTTGAATGTCAGACTGTTTTGTGTGGGAATCCCGATAGAAAAAATGTGCGGATCGAGCTCTGACGAGCCACCTTCCGTGCAGGCTACCGTGCCGGTAGTCGCCGGAATGACCAGCTGCTGGGCCTGCGCCGGCCATGCGATGGCCGCAAGCAGCAGGAGTGTTGCTAGTTTAGCGAGGGGGGGGGGGGGGGTGAATTAAGGTTTTTCTGGATCATGATTTTGTTCCTCATGGTTAATATCTTCCTGAATTATATAGTACTTTCCTTTCTGAAAATAGACAAACTTTCAAACCGAGCCACTACCGACTTTTGCGTATTATTGAATTTTTGCGTATTCTTGAGTATACTATCCGTATTCCGTTCCATCATTACCCGGTACAATCTCATGATCCAAAACAACCCGAATTTACCCCCCCCCCCCCCTCCTTTTAATAAATTAGCGGCGTTCTTGTTACTGGCAGTAGTCGCCATGCCCGCAGAAGCGCAGACTACTTATTTCGCGCCTAAAGATTCAAACGCTGTAGCGAAAAACCAAAGCGACGAACAACTCTGGGGATGGAGAGTTTGTTTCAGAGCATCGATAACCGTAATCTCAGACTCAAACGCAGTGGGGGCGGTGGAGTTTTATTACCCTTCAGGTGACGACGCTGACAGCCTTGTTGGGGGAGACCGCAATGGCGGCCTTTGGAGCTTATCCCTCAATGAAGAAAACTATCCAGCCAATCAGTTTAGAGGGAACAAGGCCGGATATGATCATCTTGGAGGAATTCATTTAATATCGGACGATAAACAGGTAAGACTCTGGAAACCCTCCTCTCATTACGGTGTCAATTGGGTGCGGCTGGAAATGGATACTCCAAAAATCAGGGTCAATGGTCAGCGACTCAATATGGGTACAGCACCTACCACGGGGAATGACTGTCGGGCAGAGAAATGGAAGTAGATATCAAGGGCCTTACTTATCCTTGAACCGGCACATTGCAGATTGAAAATAAGGAGCGGCTTCCGGGCCGCCCTTTTCTGGGGCTTATATTAATCGGGACATCAAACAGTCCTGATGCCCCATACTGCCATCAATCAGGATGTGGTCAGCTATAGTCAATTTAGGCGGGCGTATTGCCGACCAATCGCCTGCATCCGTTGGACCATGCTGACCAAACCGTTGGACCGAGTAGGGGACAAGTGGGCTCTCAGGCCAATGCGTTCGATAAAGTAGAGATCGGCATTGGCAATCTCCCCCGGCTTCTGGCCAGACAGCACCCGAATAAGTAGTGCGATGATGCCTTTGGTGATTACAGCATCACTGTCAGCCGTGAACCGGACACAACCATCCTCGAGTTCCGAGTGCAACCAGACCTGGCTCTGGCATCCCGGAATCAGATGTTTCCTGTCCTTATAGGCCGGATCTATCAGGGGGAGCTTCCTGCCCAGATCAATCAGATATTCATACTTGTCCATCCATTGGTCAAAGAGATCGAACTCTTCTACCAGTTCTTGCTGAATCTTATCAATGGAAATACCCATCAGCCCAGCATGTTCGCGGCACGTTGGGTAGCTCCTACCAATGCGTCTACATCATCCCGGTTATTGTAAAACGCAAAGGAAGCCCGAACAGTTCCCGGGATGCCGTAAAAATCCATGAGGGGCTGGGTGCAATGATGACCGGTTCGCACGGCCACGCCCTGCTGATCCAGCAAGGTGCCGACATCCAGTGGATGCTGCTGATCAAGATTGAAAGAAATGACGCTGGCTTTTTCGGTAGCCGTACCCACGAGTGTCAGACCAGGAATCTCCTGCAGCCCCTTGGTGGCATAATCCAACAAGTCTTCTTCATGTCGCCGGATGGCAGACAGATCCAGATGATCCACATAGTCAATGGCCGCAGCCAAGCCGATACCCCCCACAATATTTGGTGTTCCGGCTTCAAACTTGTGGGGCAAGGTGTTATAGGTGGTTTTCTCAAAAGTCACCTGCTCAATCATTTCACCTCCCCCTTGGTAGGGCGGCATGGCATCCAGCCATTTTTTCCGGCCATAAAGAATCCCAACCCCCGTGGGACCAAAAATCTTATGACCTGAGAATGCGTAGAAATCACAATCCAGTTCCTGAACATCCACCCGCATGTGTGGCAATGCCTGCGCCCCATCCAGCAAGACCAGTGCACCGGCCTCATGTGCCCTCAAGATGATCTCGCGTACCGGATTGATGGTCCCCAGAGTATTCGAAACATGCACTACCGAGACCAAACGGGTACGGTCCGTCAGAAGCGCGGCAAACGCCTCCATGTCCAATTCTCCATTATGAAACATCGGGATCACTTTCAGTTTCGCACAGCGTTCCTCACAGATCATCTGCCAGGGCACAATGTTGGAATGATGTTCCATAGTGGAAATGATCACTTCGTCGCCCGGAAAAAGCACATCACGCCCCCAACTGGATGCCACCAGATTGATACTGTCCGTGGTGCCTCGGGTAAACAGTACCTGGCAACTTGCAGGAGCATTGATCCATCGCGTGATGACTTCCCGTGCATCCTCATAGGCCTGGGTAGCTGCCTGACTCAAATGATGTACGCCACGATGTATATTGGCATTCTGGTCGGCATAGTAGTGCTCAATGGTCTTGATGACCGAGAGAGGCTTTTGTGCCGTCGCACCATTATCAAGATAGATCAGTGGACGATCATTCACCTGACGAGAGAGAATAGGGAAATCACTCCGGATACGGTCAATGTTAAATGGCTTGGGGGGCGGCCTGTGGGCAGTGGCTTTATTCACGATATTTTCTGTCATTGCATGCAGTGAATATCATATGTAGTTGGGCTCTGCCAAGGCGATTTTCAACCGAAATCATGACAAGGTCTGACAATCGGCACGAACCGCTCCTGAGAGTAATGAGAGACAGGATCAAGGGTAAAGCATGATCCCGGCAGGGCCCTAAAGAGGGCAGCAGTCCGAAGGGGACAACATATCTGGAACAGGGGATGAACCAGGAAAGGCAGTGCTCCCAACCGACCGCCTCGATACCCTCAATGAGTCAACATCGGCACGGGGGTCCGGGTCAGGACAAAGCCAAGAATGGTGATGCCGGCTACCATGATACCAAACACCGAAAGGATCAGGCGGTTATCCCGCTTGGCCATTTCGGTTTTCAGGTCGCCAATGTCGGTCTTCCAGTCAGTTTCACGCCTGGCCATGTCGGCCTTCCAGTCGGTTTTCAGGTCACCAATGTCGGTCTTCCAGTCGGTTTCACGCTTGGCCATGTCGGCCTTCCAATTAGCCATATCAGCTCGCAATCGATCCAGTGCGGATTCGTATTGTTTCTGGTGGGTGTTCATACGCTCCTCCAGCAAGGCAACCTGATGCGCCAGTTCGGTCAGGGTGGGGTCAGACATGCTTGGATCGTAGCACAAAGAGACGGGGAAAAACAGAACCCCATGACCCAGCGCCCAAGATGATTTCACGCTAGCCGGAAGCGGTTGAATGGTCGACTGCGTGTGATCGGGCTGACTTTCTCGACTTCGACGGTAAAACTAAGAACACATGGATTCTACAGGATTCCCCTGGGGAATCAGGCACTACATTCCGGGGCAAAGCGATTTCGTTCGCGCTATTTCCAGGGCTTTTCCGGGGGTCTGGACGAGCCGGCCTTGCGATCCCAGTCGATCAGCTCATAGGGGACCTGGGACAACGGCAGCTTCATCATTCGGTACATGGCCTCGGCACTGGGCCGGGAGGGGATGGCATCATGCTGGCCGCTGCTGCGGCCTTCGAGAACAAGGAAAGGGCGAGATGAGCGCAGATGCGGGCGGCGGCTACCCGCTCGGGGTCGAGGGTGACCCGGGATTCGCCCTCGATGCGCAGGAAGCGGCGCTGGGGATGGCGGGACCGCAAGGTATTGGGGGTGCGGCTCTTTTGCCATTTCTTCTGCCGTTTGCGCACCGTCCGCTCGCAGTCGCGGGCGTCCTTGCGGACCCGCCGGGGACACCAGGTCACGACCAACCGGCGCGTCGCCGAGAGATGGAACACGCCGACCCGGCGGTCACTATGGGCGAGCCGCCGGTAGCGACGCTTGGGTAACAAATGGTCGAAGCCCATGAGCTGGCGCAGGCCACTGGCATCGGGGCCGGTTCCGCTGAGGTCGGCTCGCCCTCGATCGCCGGAGCTAGCGGCCCCAACCATCGAAGCCAGAACCGCCTCGATACCCTCAATGAGTCAACATCGGCACGGGGGTCCGGGTCAGGACAAAGCCAAGAATGGTGATACCGGCTACCATGATACCAAACACCGAAAGGATCAGGCGGTTATCCCGCTTGGCCATTTCGGTTTTCAAGTCGCCAATGTCGGTCTTCCAGTCGGTTTCACGCTTGGCCATGTCGGCCTTCCAATTAGCCATATCAGCTCGCAATCGATCCAGTGCGGATTCGTATTGTTTCTGGTGGGTGTTCATACGCTCCTCCAGCAAGGCAACCTGATGCGCCAGTTCGGTCAGGGTGGGGTCAGACATGCTTGGATCGTAGCACAAAGAGACGGGGAAAAACAGAACCCCATGACCCAGCGCCCAAGATGATTTCACGCTAATGGAAAGCGCGGTGCGATCCGGGGCGGCCTAATCCAGAACGAGGTGTGGGTGCGGGTGACGGGCCGGGTTCCGCCCATGGCGACGGGTGTTGGCGAACGTGTCGGAGGATTCTGGCCGGCTGAGGGCGCGGCACAAAACCGTCAACTCCAGCAAGAACACGCTGCCCAGCGAATGTTTCCTCGCCCTCCTCGTTCCAGAAGTGATGAGGCGGGGTGTCAGGCACCCGACATAAGCTCAATCTCACTACCTGGTCGACCCACTTCACCATCGACCGACAAACCACAAATCCGTGCATGCCGTATAATTCGGGCACGATATAGCAATTGTGGCGAAATCACATTGTATATTCAGTCCCTATGGCTTCCAGAACTTCCCAATGGTACGCCGATATTCAGTATAGACGAACCGATATGACGCTGGAGATAGATGCGGTCAATGACCCAAGCATGCCAGATTGGAGCGGCGAATGAGCAACGACAACCAGACCAAGCTTAGTCAGAATCGTGAAATTCCGAACCCCACAGGGAAGATGATCAGGCGGCAAGGGACACGATCACTGCCGGCCGGTGGTCTGGGGACCCGATACGCATTTGCACATGATCGGGACACATACTCCAGTGGACATGGGCAGTGACTCCGAGTGCGCCCTGGTCTGGTATCAAACGCCAAATCAGTACTGCATGGTATCCCGGCACGATGAACTGGCAATGAAATAGTTTGATTGACCTGCAGATCTCTTATGCGAAGCGGTGGAAAAATCCTTATCGACGGCTTGCTTGGCTTCGGTGCTGATACCGCATTCTGCGTGGCGGGAGAAAGCTTTCTGGCCGCGCTGGATGCGATGTATGAACATCGTGATCGTTTTCGTCTGATCTCCTGCCGACAGGAAGGGGGGGCCGCTTACATGGCAGAGGCTTGGGGCAAGATGACCGGACAGCCAGGCCTCTGTTTTGTCTCCCGGGGCCCTGGAGCCTCCAATGCCATGGCGGGTATCCATACAGCCTCTCAGGACTCGACTCCCTTGATCTGCTTCATTGGTCAGGTACCCCGAACAGACCGTGGCCGGGAAGCCTTTCAGGAACTCGACTACCACCGGGTATTTGATGAAGTGGCCAAAACCGTCATTTCCATTGACGATGCCAGTCGCATTCCGGAGCAGTTGAATCATGCCTGGCAATGTACCATGTCCGGTCGGCCCGGACCTGTCATCGTGGTACTGTATGAAGACATGCTGGCGGATATGGCGGATGTGCTTGATATCCCGATCAGCTCACGTCAGACCCGATTCGGGCCAGCACCCTCACCAGTCGCAGTCCGGCAAGCACTGGATTGGCTTGCCGAGTCGAAGTGCCCGCTGGTGATTTGCGGTGACAGCAGCTGGAACCAGGAAACCCAAACTCTGTTAACCCGCTTCGCCGAAAGTTATCAGGTTCCGGTAGCCACCGCGTTCCGGCGTCAGGATAGCTTTGATAATACCCACCCCCACTACATTGGGGAACTGGGGCTGGTTGTACCGCCGGCTTTACAGGCATATCTGTCTGACGCTGACCTAATCTTGGTCATTGGTCCAAGACTGGGTGACAAAACCACTCAGGGATATGAATTGATCTGTCCTCCTCTGGGCTCCCCCGGGCAGAGACTGGTGCATGTCCATGCCGGTGCAGAGGAAATGAACCGGGTGTTTCATGCCAACCTGGCTATCACCAGCACCAGTCGAGCATTCCTGTCTGCGATTCCTCCAGCCTCGGTCCCCGATGCGGGCCGCGGGTCAATGATCAGCACCTTACATGAGCGCTACCAACAATGGGTAGAAGAACCGGTCAGTACTGGAGAGGTGGTACGAATGGACCGAATCTGCGCGACCATACGGCGGATGCTTCCTCCTGACGCCATCATCACAGTGGGGGCCGGAAGCTATACTTCCTGGGGACAACGGTTCTATCGGTTCCAGCGCTCCGGAACTCAGTTGGGCTCAACCAATGGCACCATGGGATACAGTGTACCGGCAGCAGTGGCTGCCAAACTACGACATCCCGAGTCTCCAGTAGTGTCATTTAATGGTGATGGCTGTTTTCTCATGAATGGCCAGGAGTTCGCCACGGCCGTACAATATGAGTTGCCAGTGGTGTTTCTGGTCATCAACAACTGCCGTCTCAATACCATTCGAGTCCACCAAGAACACCATTATCCGGGACGGGTGATTGGATCCGAACTCCGAAACCCGGATTTTGCCCAGCTCGCCAAGGCCTACGGTGGACAAGGCTATGTCGTGGAGCATACGGATGGCTTCCTGCCCGTCTTTGAAGCCGCACTCAACGATATCGTACCATCTATCATCGAAATCCGCGTGGCATAATGGCCTGAGATTGATCCTGATAGCAATCGGGCTGTTCCTTGGCCAACACACGGCTCGACCGGGACGAGAGCAATTCGGCGTTCTGGGCCCGGAGATTTCCCGACCAATCGGAAGGATGCGGGAAAAACCACTGCCTTGGCAGTACAATTCGAGTTTAGTGGCGGCTACCGATATGCCCTGCCTTCAGTCTTGTAGCGAACTATCCCAACTACGTTCTACGCCATGTTACAGAACAAAACTGTGATTATTACCGGAGCTTCCAGAGGAATCGGCCTGGCCTGTGCCAAAAAATTCCTTCAGGAAGGGGCAACCGTGGTGTTATCTGATATTGACGACGAGGCGGGCCGGTCTGCCACAGCTTCCCTTGGTGAAAAAGCCTTATATCGACACTGTGATGTCCGGCATAAGGCCGATATCGAAGACTTGATGGCATTTTCCCGAGAACAATATGGTCGGGTGGATACGGTCATTGCCAATGCGGGGATTGTCCGGTCTGGGGATCTCCTGGAAATGGAGGAAAAGGACTTTGATGAGGTGATTCGCATTAACCTTCGAGGAGTTTTTCTAACCGGACAGGCAGCAGCACGTTTGATGATCCAGCAGGAGCCGGACGAAGAAGATTCCCGTGGCACAATCATCAACATGTCCTCGGTCAATGCCATCCTGACCATTCCGGGGATCGCACCCTATGTCATCGCCAAGGGAGGAGTAAACCAATGGACCAAGGTGCTGGCCATTCGATTGGCCACCGAAAAGATACGAGTGAATGCTATCGGCCCGGGCTCCATCAACACGGAAATGTTTCATTCCATCGCCAACAATCCGGAGAAATATGCCGAAGTCATGTCACGCACCCCAATGCAGCGTCCCGGCGAGCCGGATGAAGTCGCCAAAGTGGCGGTTTTTCTGGCCAGTTCCTATTCCAGTTACGTCACCGGACAAACCGTATACCCCGATGGTGGTCGACTGGGTCTGAATTATGTCGTTCCGGTCCAGAAGTAACAATGCCAGTGGAGAATGGGCACGGCATTGAAAGGACTGTTGGTGGTCGCTGTTGAACAGGCCGTAGCGGCCCCTTTCTGCAGTGCCAGACTCCGGGAAGGAGGGGCCAGGACAATCAAGATCGAACGTCCGGGTGGCGACTTCGCCCGAAAGTATGACCAGGTGGCTGGAGGAGACAGTTCCTACTTTTTCTGGTTGAACCAAGGCAAGGAATCACTGGTGCTGGATTTCCGGGACCCGCAGGATATGGCTTTTCTGCGCCGGATCATCGGACAAGCCGATATACTGATCCAGAACCTTGCACCGGGCGCACTGGCCCGTGCCGGATTGGATCTCAAGCCGCTGCGGCAACAGTATCCGCGCCTTATCACCTGCGATGTTTCTGGCTATGGAGATACGATGGAAGTCGACGGGTGGAAGGCGTATGACCTGCTGGTTCAGGGAGAATCTGGACTTATCAGCATCTCCGGGAGCGAAAACGACCTTGGCCGTATCGGTGTCTCGGTCTGTGACATTGGAGCCGGCATGGCGTCTTATGCAGGTATCCTGGAAGCTCTTTTGGAGCGTCAGCAGACCGGCCAGGGGTCGGCAGTGGAAGTCTCCCTGTTTGGGGTGATGGCAGACTGGATGACCGTTCCCTTGCTACATTATGATTATGGTGGCAAGGCACCTCACCGTACCGGACTCCACCACCCATCCATCGCGCCTTATGGTGCGTACCCTTGCCGGGATGGTGATCTGGTTCTCATCGCTATCCAGAATGAACGGGAATGGAAACGGTTCTGTGAAGAAGTTCTGCGCATGCCACACCTGACCGAAAATGACGCATATCATGGCAATGCAAACCGAGTCGCCAACCGCTCTGCACTCAATGAACGGATTCATTCGGTGACCGGCTCTCTCGCCCGGGATGAACTGGTGCACCGACTGCAGACAGCGAATATTGCCTTCGGTGCGGTCAACTCTGTCGCGGATCTGGCGAAACATCCTGCATTGGTCCGAAGGTCAGGGATCAGTTCTCATGGTGACCGGATCCTCTTCCCAGCAAGGCCCACAGGGAATGCCGTAACGGCAAAGGTGCCTACTGTCGGTGAACATAACCAAGCCATCCGTGCGGAGTTTTCCCCATGATTGAATCCGACAGTGCTCACGCCATGTCACAGGTGGATCTATCTCCATGGATCGGTAATCACCGACTCATGGAAGAACGGTTGGACCCGAAAGCAGCTCGTCTCATGCAGCAAACCCTGAACCGTGAAGCCGATCTGGGCATCGGAGATGCTCTGCCCCCGGCATGGCACTGGTTATATTTCATTGACAGTACCAAACTCTCGGATACCGACCGGGATGGACATGGAAGACGAGGAAATTTCCTGCCACCCGTTCCCCTTCCCCGGAGGATGTGGGCGGGCTCCCGGCTGACCTTTCACAATCCGATCTACCTGGGGGATACGATTACCCGTGAATCACGCATAGCCGACATTCAATATAAGAAAGGGCAATCGGGACCGCTTTGTTTTGTTTGCACCTCACACACCTACCGCAAAGGTGGAGAATGTTTGCTGGAAGAAGAGCATGACATCGTATACCGGGAAGACCCGGTTCTCGGTATCCGGTCTTCGACTCCTCCCGCAGCAGACCTTTCCTCGGACGCCCAGCGTACGATCCAACCTTCTCCCTTAATGCTCTTTCGCTATTCGGCTCTCACTTTCAACGGCCACCGAATCCATTATGACATTGACTATTGTCGGAACGTCGAAAATTATCCGGGACTTGTCGTCCACGGCCCACTGACGGCCACATTGCTTCTGGATATGCTCGCCGATGAAGTCGGCGAATCCAGAATTGGCAAATTCCGCTTCCGCGCCATAACTCCATTATTTGCAGACCATCCCTTCACCCTTCACCTCCGTAAAAATGATGGAATATGCCATTTGTGGGCCGCCAACCCAGAGAACCGGCTGGCCGTCCATGCCGAGGCAGAAATCGCCTGAACCGGCACAGGACCTGTTCGTCGCTCACCCTTGAAATGCAGTGATCCAGCGGACAAAAGCAGAAGAGGCAAGATTTCGACAGCGCGATTGTGACCGATAACGATTTCTGGCATTCAGACATCCTGCAGATAGCTTTCCATGGAATCATCCATGGCTTCAATCCAGGGGATATGATGTACGGGAGACTGGCTTCCTGTGATCAGGGATCGATAGGCATTGTTCCGAAAACCCATGATGTCTTCATGCTTATGGTGCTCCCACTCCATGAAAGTTCGGTTGACAGCTTCAATATCAAAGCTCGGATAGTCCGTCAAGTCAATAAGCGCCTTGGTGTAATCTCCCTGGAACCAGATCATCTGTTCGTCATCTTCCAGCGTCTCCTCCCTGGCCCGCCAGGAAGCACTGTGCTTCTGCATCTCGTCTTTTGATGGCAAGGCAATGCGTCCCATGATGACATCCCGGGCATACCATGCCTGAGCATCAAACATATTGAACGTGTAGAACTGATCCTGCATGCCGATGTAGAACAGTTTCGGGTTTTTCTCCCACACCACTCCCTGATAGAGACCCAATGGCCAAAGCCTGTTTTCGGTCTTCAGGCGCAACTCATCCTCCATAAACGGAAAATGGTGTAGATACCCAGTGCACAAGATGATGGCATCGACCTCCTTTGAAGTCCCATCCCGGAATGTGACCGTCTTGCGGTCGACCCGGGTCAGAAGGGGCACTTCGCTGAAACTAGCAGGCCAATGGAAGTGGGTGGGGGAAGTGCGGTGGCTGATGGTGACGGATCGACAACCGTATTTGTGGCACTGGGAAGCGATATCCTCCGCAGAATAGCTGGTGCCGATCAGCAAGATGTCCTTATCGGCAAACTCCCGTGCATCACGAAAGTCATGAGCATGCAACACACGGCCATTGAAGGTTTCCATGCCGTCGAATTGCGGAACATTAGGAACCGAAAAATGACCCGTTGCCACCACCACATAATCGAATTCCTCTGTCAATCGAGTGTCTTGGGTCAGATCCCGCACGGTCACGCTGAACCGACCGGAATCTTCATCGTAGTCCACATTGTGTGCGACGTGATGGAATTTGCAGAACTTGCGAACATCTGACTTTTCCACCCGACCCTTGATGTAGTCCGCCAGTACAGCGCGCGGTGGGTAAGAAGCGATCAACTTTCCGAAGTGTTCCTCGAACGAGTAATCCGCAAATTCCAGACACTCCTTGGGACCGTTGGACCAGAGATAACGATACATGCTGCCATGAACCGGCTCTCCATATGGATCCAAACCGGTTCGCCAGGTATAGTTCCAAAGCCCTCCCCAATCACTCTGCTTCTCGTAACAAACAATTTCGGGCATTTCTGCTCCCTTGGCAGCGGCGGCAGCGAATGCCCTGAGCTGGGCTGTACCGGAAGGTCCGGCACCAATAATAGCAACACGTTTCATTGTCTAATATACTAAAGTAATGCGGTGGATTGAGAGATTGGAATAATTGAGTCTCGGAATATACCCTGTTTGTCAAAACCGAAAAACTCCCTACTCATTATCCCTCTGTTCTCGAAATCCCTTCTGTAATGATCCACCGAAATCGAATTTTTACTTCCCCGGCCACTTGAACGTGAATACTCTGGTCTTTTCGGCGTCCTTTATGGAATTTCGAACCCTCGTATTGGGCGGATGAATTCCGGCACCGCCATACCTTCGAAGCCGGTGTGGGGCAATTCATCAAACGCCACCGTCGGCGTGCAGGAAAACCGGCTCAAGTCCTGATCCAACAGCCGTGGCTCCATCGCCTCCCGATTCTGGAACCACGGGTCTCGGACGCGGTACCATGCCCTGTCACTGACCATGTCGAAATTCACCTTGATCCTCTCGCCCGGTGCACTGGGGTTTCGTCGCCACGCATGGGCCTGACGTTCCGAGTCCAGCAGTTCCATGCATCCCATGAGGTTCGCCATCGCAGCGCTGCTTGCGCTGAAAGCCCCGTTCGGTTAGCCACTTCGGCAGTCCCGGCATTTCCAGAGCCGACAATGATGCCGGTTCCAAACCGATCAGGCGGGCCCCGCTGTCCGGCGTCGAGTGGAGATCCACCCGGGGACCGTGCCGCCCCTTGGAATCTTCCGGTAATCACGCGCCCGGTCGTTACAGTAAACTCTGGATGATGCGTCGGTCTTCGGCCTCCATCTCAGGAGGAAGCGGCCGCGAATGCCGGGGTTCCGGTCCGTCCAGCAGTTCCTGGATGCACTGGCAAAGCCGCTTCCAGTAGGAGTTTTCGATCTGGAAATGGAGTCTGTGATGCATCAGTGTACGTTGCGGTATCGCCATTCCATCGCGGCCGCTCTTGACCAGCCGGAAGGAATGATAGTGCGAGCCATCACGGGCCGTGTTTGGTGATGGTTTGCTAATGAACCGGTTGGTGTGGGTCGGAAAGTCCGTTCGGAATGACAGGGCTTAGGGGCGCTGCCTAATTGGGCTGTTTTTATTTGCAAATTATGTAGCACAATTCGCAACCGCTATTTTTCAACGCTGTAGCTTTTGGCACATTTCCCGTTCTTGTCGGATCTGTTCGCGATTCTGACTTTTCTGTTCCGAACTTGGACGGATGTCGCATTAATGGTTGTGTAGCCTTGGTGAATTCACCCAAGGCCCTCATCCCATAGAACTTGCTTGAATGCCTTCATGTCAATTTTATGTTTGCTCATTGGTGTTTCGCGGCAGGTTTGGGTGTGGTTTCATGGTTGGTCTCCTTTTAGCTACCAAAAAATTTATGAAGCAAAAAGCCAACAAGTACCGCAAAAACCGGTACTGATAATTAAACGACCCATTTCACTGTTTCCAATTTCCAGTTTGCAAATTCTACTTTCCATTTTTCAAATTCAACATTGGTTACAGTATTTTTTTCCAAATGTTTGATATCTGATTGGATTTTTCCGAATTCTATCTGCAAATCTGTGACATCTTTTCTAACAACTCTATCTGGATCGTAAGCGTCTTGGTGTTGTTTTTCATTATTCATCAAAACTCCAACTCCTCTGCTTTTTCCAGCCATTCCCATAATGATCCTTGCGCATAGCCCGCATAAGAACCGTTTAACTTGAATACGGCTCCTCGTACTCCATCATCCTTTTCTTTCGAAATAGAGGAATAGTCTGCTATTTCGCTTGACAAATCATTGCTGGCGACCAGCACCACACCATCTTTTATCTTATATGCATTTTTTTCATATCTTTTTTTAAGCAAAGCCATCCCCTTCTCTGCCTCCTTGGTAAACACCACAACATGAAGATTTAATGACATAGGAACATTCAGCACGCTTCTTCCGCATTCACGCGGAGATGTTCGGTGATAAATTGATCGGTCAGGTCATGAACTATTTGCAAAATGAAACCCACGTTCCCGCCGTGGGGACCAAAACCACCGACATCCCAGGTTTTGGCGAATGAAGATTGCCCGGTAAAAGTATCGGTCATTTCCTTGACCATGGCGAGTTGGACGACAAAGGCAACCTCAGAAACCCATACCCGTACCAACAGGGCAGCGGGGACAAACAAGGCTGGTTGATCTGTTTGGTTTCCGGCGGCCTGTAACTGGCGTTCCACAGCAATCTGTATCTCCTCTTCGGTCAAGCCAATCCCGGCGCGGCCTCTTCGTCAAGTCGGACCACCACCGGGAGTGACTGACATTCCGCATAGAGGTCAAAACGGTCCGTGAGTTGCAGCAACTGTTCCCAGGGCGACTGCTCACCCTTCACCAAGGATGAGAAGAACAGAAGCAGGCACAGCAGGCGGCGCATGTTTCAATTAGAATTGAAAAAAGTGCCGATAAGTATACCCCGGGAGCAGTCCGAAGTGCAACAGCGCCGCGATCCCGGAATGAGGGCGTAGCCCGAAGGGAGGGATCGCGGCGGCGACCCAAAAATTCGCGCTGCGAACGCCCCTTTTCGGTCTCAGATGACACCAATCTCGACGGCTGGAGATCCTGACCGAAGCCATCGGCCAAGGCAAGGGCGAGTTCGGAACCTGGAGGCCGCGTGCAGCCGCTCCGGTGGATCACCGGAGGGCCCGGAGTGCCGGGGTTGACGGGGGACCGCGGGCCGCGTCCGGGGGGAGCCAGCACTCGGGCAAAGACCGCCGCCGGGGTGCGGTATCCCAGGACCTTCCGAGGCCGACGGTGGAGCCGGTCCTCCACCGCCCGCACCTGCGCCGGGGTCACCTGGCGAAAGTCGGTGCCCTTCGGGAAGTACGGGCGCACCCGGCCGTTGGGGTGCTCGTTCCGGCCCCGTTCCCAGGAATGGTAGGGGGTGGCGAAGTAAAAGCCCGCATCGAGCTTCGGTGCGATCTCCCGATGCCTCGCGAACTCCTTGCCGTGGTCTGCCGTGCCGGGTTGGACCCGGTCCCGATCCGGCTCTTCTCGGCCATCACCGAAGGCCGCTCCGCAAGGTCGACCCGATCCGGGATGTGGCCCCGTCCGGCAGGACGCCCCCCGCGCCCATTCGGCTTCTGGCCCCGACGCCGCCAGCACCGGGTGCCTCCGGCCTGCCGGTCAGCCCGCACCTGCGGGCAGATCCACTCCTGATCCAGCCGTCGACCTGCTCCGGGCTCCCCCCCCCCCCCCCTTCTTGCAACCGTCCTTCCGCTACCGCCCAGCGTTCGGGCGTCCTCTTCCGAGGCGTGGAGGAGGCTTGCTGGCAACGGGTCGTGGCTTTGCCGTCGGCCTGCGGGTGCTGATCGTCGCATTGACCACGATGGCGCGAGGTCTCGCGCGAGATCGTGCCGGGATCCCGTCCGAGGTCATGGGCCATCTCCCGTTTCGACCACCCCCGATGCAACCGGGCATGAATCGGGCATCGTTCGGCAGGGGTCAGGTGATGGTAGCCTATGGGCATGACCATTCTCTGTTCGTGATCAACCGAGACGGTTGGCCATCATCTGGCCCGCCGCAAGCGGTTTTTCAGCTCGCCAGCCAGCGGCTTACAGAGTGTTGCACTTCACACTGGAAAAGGGATGTCTATTGTTGCATGAGACGATTCAGGCACACGACTCCCGTTCGATCCGGTACTCACGCTTGGCGTATGTCGGCCGAGTGTCAGTTGGGAGCATAGATCATGGTAGAAACATTCTGCCTCGTCGAATTTCGGTGCGACCTAACCGACGGGGGGCGATAAGCTGGACAAGTTTCGAACCCTGGAAGACACCCAAGCACCATTCCCGACATGATCCCGGTGGTTTATGTCACTTCCCACAAGAATGCATCTGTTACTTCCGCCCGAGCAGCCCCATCGAAAGCATACCGGCCACCAGTCCCCAGAAAGCCGAACCCACCCCATAGGGGCTGAAACCGGATAGTGTGACTAAAAAGGTGATGACAGCCGGTTCCCTCCAAGGCCCTGAAGACAAAGACTGCTCAAGGCTCACAGTCATCGTACCAAGCAGTGCAATGCCGGCAATCGCCACCACCAAGACATCCGGAAATGCAATGAACAGAGCGGCAATCACCCCACCAAAAAGCCCTGCCAGCAAGTAAAAGATACCTGCCGCAACACCTGCCAGATATCGTTTGTCTTGATCCGGATGTGCCTCCGGGCCCGCACAGATTGCCGCTGTGATCGCAGCCAAGTTGTAGGTAAAGCCGCCGAATGGAGCCAGCAAAAAGGTCACCAGGCCCGTATGGCCTATGACCGCAGACACTGGCAATCGGTGATAACCGAACGAACGCAACACGGCAATACCCGGGATATTCTGGGATGTCATGGTGACCAGAAACAGTGGCACACCGACTCCCAGCATCACGGCTGGGTCCAGGGAGGGCATGACAAACACAGGGGGAGCAAGCGAAAGCGAGAGGGACTCCAACCGAAACAGGTCATATCCTGCCGACAACCCCATACCGAGCAGCAGCACCAGGATCAGGGCATAACGCGGGGAGAACCGCCTGGCCACGAGATAGGCAAGGAACATCGGCAGGACCAGTCTCATTTCAACTTGCATTGCCACGAAGACTTCCATCCCAAACCGAACCAACACCCCGGCTAACATGGCGGCCGACAATGGCAGCGGGACCCAGTCCATAATGCGCTCAAACCATCCAGAGAATCCTGTCAGCATGATCAGGACACCGCAGAAAAGAAACGCACCAATCGCCGCAGACATGTCCACCCCAACCAGTGAAGTGATCAACATGGCGGCTCCGGGTGTGGACCAGGCAGTGAGGATCGGGATACGATACTTGAGAGAGAAGGCGATGCAGGTAACGCCCATCCCCAACCCCAGGACACCCATCCATGAGCCGATCATCGCAGTATCGGCACCAGCGACGTTGGCAGCCTGAAAGACAATCGCAGCAGAACTCCCATAACCGACCAGGAGAGCGACAAACCCAGCCACAACGGTACTCACTGGCATCTTACCGATCCAAACGCCGAACGCCGACACGATGCGCCCCTTCCGCCTGATCGTGGGACAGGTCCACTGCACTGCACCGGAGCAGACGCCCAGCCTCCCAACCAGGGCGAGCCCGGGAACAATTCATTCAGTAGTGCCCTTTTACACGCTCTTTCCCGGGGTCAAAGTGGGGAAAGGGTACCACCTTGGCCGGAATTCTCTTTTGATGGCCATCCAGCTTGCCCACCTCGATTTCGGTGCCTTCTTCGGCATATTCGATATTTATCCGGCAAAGGGCAATGTTTTTCCCCAGTATCGGAGAAATACAAGCACTTGTAATCTGCCCGACCCGGGAGCGTCCGGAAAAAACCCCATCTCCATGGGCAGCCGCTTCCCGCCCGGACAGGTCCAGACCAACCAGCCGCCTCTGGGGATGGGCCTTGCGCTTTTCCAGTGCAGCCCGACCGATAAAGGGATCTGCCTTGGTCCGCAGTGGTACCGTGAAGCCAATACCGGCTTCAAACGGATCGGTCTGATCACAGAACTCCTGATCGGCAAAAACCAGCCCAGCTTCAATTCGCAGCAGGTCAAGGGCCTCCAGCCCCATTGGCCGGAGGCCAAACTTCTCACCTGCCCGTGCGATCATCTGCCATACCGCCGGTCCCTGAGACGGATGACAAAATACCTCATAGCCAAGCTCCCCAGTATAGCCCGTGCGGGAAACAAGCACCGGAATACCCTTGTCATCTGGCATTCTGGCAATGGAAAAGCGGAACCAGCCCAATTCCTCCACATTGGCCTGGTCCGGCCGAGTCCAGATCACCTTTTGCAGCACATCACGGCTTTTCGGTCCCTGCACCTGCAGGTTGGCCAGCTGATCCGTGCTGTCCTTCACCCATACCTTGAACTGCTGTGCCTGGGCCTGCTCTCGCAACCATAATCCGGAATAGTCACTGCCGCCAATCCAACGAAAGTTGTCCCGGGCAAGCCGGAAGATGGTGCCATCATCAATCATTCCACCGGACACATTACACATGGCAGTGTACACTACTTGCCCGACACTGAGCCGGGAAACATCACGAGGCACACAGGACTGCATCAATCGTTCGGCATCGGGCCCTATAACTTCGTATTTGCGTAACGCCGACAGGTCAATCATAGCTGCTTCCTGCCGGCACGCCCAATACTCCTGAATTGCCCCCAGGTTGGTATAGTCATTGGCCAGCCAATATCCCTTGTATTCGACAAAATTCCGGGTCCGTTTTGATGTTTCCGGGTGAAAGGCGGTCTCTTGCGTCATGGTAGCTTCAGCATCGGTCGTGGCACGGAAAGCAATAGCGCGACGGAACAGGGACTTTTCCCCGTATGTCCGCACCTGAATATCGGTTGGGACCCAGGCATTGGCCGCATCAATGTCATCCGGGCAGGCGGAAGAAACACAGACGAGGTCCCGCAGTGCACGCATCAGCACATAATCTCCGGGACGGGACCAGGGTTCATCAGAGTACAGTTGGTAATGGTCATCAAAAAAGGTGTTGAAAAACAGATTCATCGCCATCCAACCCTTTCGCGGGGCAATCGGATAGTCCTGCAGGGCCCGACTGAAATTGTCCGAACAGTTGACATGTCCGGGATATCCCATGTCATCGTAGTACTTGGCCGTGCAGGCCAGGCCAAAGCTGTCATGGCGTCCACAAGTATCCTGAATGACTTCCACCATCGGTTCGAGGTCGACATCGAAGAATTTGGAATGCAGGCCGGGACCGGGATATGCGACCCCCATCAGGGTCCGGGTCACGGTCGCATCCAGACAGCGCTCGATCCCCCGATCCAGTCCGGCAAGATCGAAACACTGGAAATCGGAGCACTGCCTTCCCTGAATATCCACAATCTGAATATACTGACCCGCCCGAACCTCATAGTGCACGGCGGTAGCCGCATCGACCGTAAAATCCTGCCGGGGATCCGCCAATGGATCGGGAGGGGGACGGGACACGGATAATGAAGGATCGGACCGGTTGACCCAAGCAATGAGGTTCGTGGGCGGGATCTGCCTGTCGACGGTCATGGGGGTCCCGGGCGCACCGATCATCAGCATACACGGCTCGGGGACGATGAAAGAAACCCGGCTGCCCGGCTCCGTTTCTCCTGCCAGAATGCCGGCCACGGTCTCGGTCCCGAGATCCAGGCCAATCCGGGAAAGTCGATCCCGAATGCGCCCCGCCCCATTGCTGGATGTATGCAACATAGCGGCCAATGCATCCCCCTGAATATGAGTGGACAGACCAAGGCCCCCGGTCAGATTTTTTCCGTCCGCATCAAAGGCCACCACATGGGCTGACTGAAGCCCTTCAGGATCAACCAGTTCCACACCATCTCCGGCCAGCATCGGGATCACGACCATGGCTCCACCTCGGATCACATAACGTTCACGACCAAGCCAATCGGAACCGAGGCCCGGTTCGCGAATCCTGTTCCCGGAATCGTGCGGGATGTTCATCTCATCAACTCTGTGCAGTGAGCCTGGTTTTTTGGAGAGATCAATATAACAAAGGGGTCTGGCTCATGGCAAACCGGTTCGGATCGGGACAGGTCAATGCACAGGACGACCGCGAAGGCGGCATATGGGTAACGGATACCGGAGGCTGCCGGAACCGGTCACAGCATGGAATCGACCGACCATCGATTGACCCGCAAATGGATACACTCGCCTACCCGGGCATATTCAAGGCCGGGCCGGGCGAGTCACCGGACCTTCCGGCGTCAGCAGGGTTTCGGTAAAGCCCCGATCTACGAAGCGCATCCGCAGGCTCAGCAGCTTTTCTGCATATGCGAGCCGCATGGGAAGATATTCAGGCTGATTGCTCACGTCCTGCAATTCCCCAGGATCTTGTTCCAGGTCATACAGCAATGGAGGTAACGCCGGAAAATGCACATATTTGAATCGTTCGTCACGAATCACGCTGAGTTGACACTGGTGCACGCTGGTTGCCGGGCGATTGTCCACCAGCCAGCCGCCATCGTAACGAAAGTCGAACTCCCAATGGACAGCTGTTCGCCAATCGGAGGGAGTCTTCGCCCGTTCCAGAATCGGTAACAGGGATCGCCCATCACATTGCGATGGGATATCAATGCCCAGCCATTCCAGCATGGTAGGCATGAGATCCACATTTTCTGTAAACGAGTCAACCCGGCCTCCCCGGCTGCCATCAGCGACACGAC
Organism: Candidatus Poriferihabitaceae bacterium; assembly: GCA_965221795.1. Classification (GTDB taxonomy): domain Bacteria; phylum Pseudomonadota; class Gammaproteobacteria; order Arenicellales; family Poriferihabitantaceae; genus VYFG01. The sequence continues at coordinate 2,624,799 of OZ244914.1, read as the reverse complement.
GGGGATCACGAATGATCAAGGGGATGTGATAGGACTGATCAAAAAATCCCAGTTTCCCGGTCAGCCAGTGATCACCCAGTTGCTCCCCATGATCTGAAGTGAAGATGATCAGGGTATCATCCCAATCCCCTTTCTCCCGGAGAAATGAAAAGAGCCTTCCCAGATTTTCATCCACTTCGGTCATCAACCCAAGATAGGATACCCAAGCATCTTCGAGCCGCCTCGCATTGCCCCGATCTCCAAACGTGGGGCTCTCGATCATGGCCTCGACAAACGGGTGGACTGCCGCTTCCTGAGCCCGGGTCTCATGACGGCACGGTGCCCGAATATCCGCGGGTGAATACAAGGTATTGTAGGGTTCCGGGGCAACGAACGGAGGGTGCGGTCGCAACAGGGACAGATGAGCCACCCATGGAGTTTCATGGACCGCAATCCATTCCATACATCGCCTGACCATATAGGCTGTCTCATGGTCCTCTTTTTTGATCGCCAATGGCAGGACCTGCTCTCCACCCTCGGCCCAGGTTTTGCCCGCCACTCGGTTACCATACAGGTCCCAGTACCTTTCCGGAATGAGGTACCCTTGTCCGGCCAGGTATTCTACCCATGGGACCGGAACCTCGCCTCGAAAGGGAGTAAAGACTCCGAATCCCGGCATCGGTTCGCTGTAATGGGTCAATCTTGGATCCGCAGGATCCAGTCCGGTTGGATCCGCTCCCGTATCGGTATAGCCGAACAGCGCAGGATCGTAGCCATGCTTGCGCATTTCCAACGCCCAATTGGTCAGATTCCTTGAGACCGGCGTCCCATTGGCAACGCAGCGATGATTGAACAGATACATGCCGGTATGCAGGGATGTGCGGCTGGGAGAGCAGGGCGTAGCCTGCGCAAAATGACGAACAAAGACCGACCCCTGCTGTGCCAGGTCATCCAGATGGGGGGTTTTCACCATGGGGTGATCCAGCATGGAAAGGCATGGCCCCCGCCATTGATCGGCAGTAATCAGCAGAACATTCAACGCATCGTGTTGGAGTGGGTCTCGCGGTTATAGAGTACAACCGAAGGATACGCCGTGTCCACATCGGCGAACGGTGACAGGTTGTCGATTCGGGACGATGGTGAATGGAGACCGTTGGTCATCCGCCCTCCCCCGCAGGAATCGTATCCCGCCTATCAGGTACTACAGCCCTGCCAGCGTAATACCGCAAAAACCCCGACCGAAGTCGGGGTTTTTGGTTCGCCAGAAGTGCTGTCGCTAACTGTGATAGTTCTTGCCAAAATGGCGCTTGGCTTCTTCATGGTGTTCCTTTTCCGCACTGATTTGCAAAACGTGCCAGACGATCCACAGAACCAGGGCCGCAATAAACCACACCATTTCGGTGCCGACAAAAGGATAGATCGGCCCAATTTCGCCCAGGTTAGTCCAGGCTTCAATTCCAGTACTCATGAGAATTCCTCCGGTCAATCAGTTAAGGGTCTTGGCCATATCGGCCTCTGCCTGTTGGACTTCTTCTGCTTCGGCATCATAGACTTCATGTTCCAAACTGTCCAAGCCGACAATTTCTACCTCCGGCGGAATTCGCAGAAATCCCATACCGTGCAGAATCTTGGAAAGCACCCAGCCCGGCAGGAAGCCCAGCAAGCCAAACATGATCAACGCACCGATCAGCTGACCGAGCGGATTGATCGCAGCATATCCCTCATAGGGAGAAGAGGGATATCCCCAGAGCACAAAGCCGCAAATCACCAAGCCGATGAAACCGGCATATCCGTGGACTGCGACCGCGCCCACGGCATCATCAATCTTGAACTTCCGTTCTACCCAGTAATGCAGCTTGTAGGCACACACGACACCGACTGCGGCAATAATGGTAGCCTGAATCGGGTGGTACAGGTCATTGCCTGCAGAGGCGGTAATGATACCAGCCAAGCCGGATGAGTACGTCCAGAAAGCATCGCCCTTGGAAACCCAGTACCCTGCAAGCAAGCCACCAGCGAGAGACATCAGGAAATTAAAAGTGATGGCACTCAACGTAGTGGGGCCAAGGTAGATATTGGTCGCGGTGAAGAACGCGGTCTCATCTCCCACTTCCGCCCCCACATCAAAGATTGGCACATTACAGGCAACATAGAAACCCCAGAACCCGGTATAGATCAGGAACAGGCCGATCGTCACCAGCCAGGGGTTACGGGGATTGATATTGCGCGCCGTACCATCTTTGCGGAAGCGACCAATCCGGGGGCCAAGCACACACAGAACCCCGAGCGCGAACCCCCCGGCAATCGCATGAATGACACCCGATGCATAAGCATCATGATACCCCAGAACCTTGACCATCCAGCCGCCGTAGTGCCAGCCCCAGGCAGCATCAATGATCCAGAAAACCGAACCGATAGCAACCGCCAGAATCCAGAAAGCGGCATTGGTAATCCGCTCAATGACTGCACCCGAGACGATGGAAGCCGCGGTCCAGGAAAATAACAGGAACGCAGCCCAGAAGACACCCGTAATTCGGTCACCGAGATGGGCCCCCATCGTTTCCGCCCAGGGAGTATTGGCCGCTCCGGCATCCCACTCGATGCCACCGGTAATGCCTGGCCCGTTCGGAAATGCCCAGTAGATCCACCAGCCGAAAAAGAAAAAAGTGATGGTGACCAACGGGATCAGCATAGTATTTTTCATCAGGGTATGCATATGATTCTTTCGTCTTGAGACACCCACTTCATACATGCAGAACCCAACATGAATCAGAAACATCAACGGTATCGTTACCCAGTAATAAAACTCGGTAAATATCGTTGACAGAGCAGTCAATTCATTGTCCACGATCTTCCTCCAGGGGATTTTCAGATGATTGATTTGGTTTAATGTTGTTCAGGCCCGGTTCTACCTCGACCCTTGCAGCACTTAACTTCAAGCAGGTTGTGCACTACGACGGATGAATGATCGCCCATCCGGAGTAAGCCGCGAAACAACCCCAAAAAGCCCGTCCGCAATCAACACCAAAATCCAGCGTTATTACGCCATTATACGGACTCATAAAGAATATTAGTCCAAATCTCCTTCTCCTTCCAGTGCCAAAAACCATCTTGTTGGCAAAAAATCGTGTGCGATAACTGCGACTCCCTGGGATACCATGGATACAGGAACGAGATCACATTTGACACCCGGTCCGCCGTCCAGCGCCTCTTGCACGGTTCACCGGCAAACCAGCCGAGACGACCACACGCACCGTCCTCAATGGTATCACCGACAGGATGACCATCAGCACCGACGTCCAGGAAATACGGGCTATGGGGTCGGGGACTTTTCGACCCTGCCGGCCCTGACCCGGATCATGTACGGATTGTATGGCCTGGTCGCTGCACTACCGACCGCCATGACTCCCGTTTCCGGGATTTCGTAGTCACGTAAACCCGCATCAAAACCTGATAATCCTTACGATGCGGTGGGAATGTCGTTTATAATCCGGCTTCCGAATACTTCCCTGCACCCTGATGAAACGTCGAGTTCTCGCCAGCCTTGCAGCCGGTACCCTGGCTTTTGTCGTATCCGCTCTGGCCGATCACAACAGCACAGAATCCCTGATCCAACGAATTGGTGCTGTAGGTACTTTAAACATCATGACGGCAGAAGAAGCCCAAGCAGCCAGAGCGGCTGCAGCGGCCAGTAGCACTGCTGCGACGGAAGTGGCTGCCGGGCCGACCGATGGCGAGTCCATCTACAATTCGGCTTGCCTTGCATGCCATAGTACCGGCGTCGCCGGCTCTCCCATGCTCGGTGATGTCGACAACTGGGCTCCCAGAATTGCCCAAGGAATGGAGGTATTGCTCGATCATGCGATCAACGGCTTTCAGGGAGCCGCCGGGGTGATGCCCGCCAAGGGGGGGAACGCATCCCTCTCGGATGAGCAGGTGGCATCTGCGGTCGAATATATGATTGAGGCATCCCGATAGGGATCATACCCGGATTACCAACCGGCACCGTATTGATGAACAACCCACCGCTTCTGGAATCGACCCATGAGGGAGTCCATACGCTGACACTCAACCGGCCATCTCAGTTCAATGCGATGACCGAAGAACTTCTGGATGCCCTATTGATGGCATTGGACCATATTGCTGCCAAGGACTCGGTTCGTGTTGTGGTTCTGGCCGCCAATGGTAAAGCCTTCTGCGCGGGTCATGACCTCAGGCAGGTTCGTGCTCGTGACGAACTGGAGTATCAGCGACGCTTGTTCGGTCGCTCCAGCGAATTCATGCAGAAAATCATTTCCCTGCCCCAGCCAGTGATTGCCCGGGTCCATGGCATGGCAACGGCCGCTGGCTGCCAGCTCGTTGCTGGCTGTGACCTCGCAGTTGCCTCGACGACCGCGACCTTTGCCGTCTCCGGCGTACGGCTTGGTCTCTTCTGTTCCACTCCTGCAGTCCCCCTCCTACGCAATGTTCCTCTCAAACCCGCCATGGAAATGCTATTGACCGGGGAGTTCATTGATGCAGAAACAGCTCTCCGGTACAGCTTGGTAAATCGAATCTGCCCACCCAATGAACTGGACGCCTGTATCGATGCCTTGGCCCAAAGCATTTGTCGGAAACCTGCCCGTATCATCAAGTTGGGAAAAGAGTTGATATACCGACAAGCCGAACAAACCCTGGCCCAGTCCTATGCCGACGCCACAGAAACCATCGCGAGCAACATGATGATGGAAGAAGCCATTGAAGGGGTAGATGCTTTCCTCGAAAAACGCCTGCCGGAGTGGGCACTGAACTGAGACAATCCCTCTCCTGGAGGAGAACCGAGAGATGACAATCTATCAGATTGCACTGTTGCCGGGGGATGGAATCGGTGAAGAGATCATGGCCGAAGCGGTTAAGGTACTGGATGTAATCTCCTCCCGACAAACCGCAATCAGTTTCGAACTGACTTCGGCACCCTTCGGTGCTACGGCCTGGTTTTCCCATGGCAGTTGCTGGCCGGCCGAAACCGAAGCCTTGTGCGATGGGGCAGATGCCATCCTGAAAGGAACCATTGGTCTGGGGCATGCCGAATCCCGGAATATTCCAGCTGACCAGTCGCCGGAAAAGGGACTTCTCGACATGCGTCGCCGGTATGACACCTATGCCAACTTCCGACCAGTACTCCTGCCAGGGTCGCTGGCTGATTTCTCGCCTCTTCGACGCGAAATTATTGGCGATGGCATTGACATCATGATCATCCGGGAATTGGTGGGTGGATTGTATTTCGGCCCCAAAGAGACCGGGACCAATGAACAAGGATTGCGCTATGCCCGAGAGACACTCGAATACGATGAAAACCAGATTCGACGGATTGTACGAGTGGCTTTCGAAACCGCGATGACCCGACGCCGGAAACTGCACAGCGTTCACAAGCGCAATGTGCTCAAGTCAAGCGTGCTATGGACCGACATTGTAGAGGAAGTGGCCAGAGATTTTTCCGATGTCGAAGTTCATCATGTGCTGGTGGATGCCGCCGCCACCTATTTATGCCTTCGCCCTACCGAATTCGATGTCATGGTGATGGAAAATCTTTTCGGGGATATTCTGAGCGATCAGGGCGGGGGTATTCTCGGCTCTCTCGGACTGATGCCATCCGCCTGCCAAGGACCAGAAAAATCGTACTATGAACCATCCCATGGCTCCGCACCGGATATTGCCGGCAAGAATATTGCCAACCCTTACGCCATGATTGGTTCTGTGGCGATGATGCTGGAAATGAGCTTCGGCATGAAACGGGAAGCCGATATGCTCTGGCAAGCCATGCAACAGGTATTCGCAGATGGCTACTCCACCCCGGACATTTCGCGGGCGGATGCCGAGACCCGGATAGTCAGCACCCAGGAATTTGGCGACCGTGTTGCATCCACCCTATCCGATCATTTCGCCTGAAACTCGTCAACCCTGACGATCCCGATCCCAGATCTTCTGTATTTCGAGAAACCGAAAGATGCGGTCCAAGCGATCCAGACTCGCTGCAGTTGACACTTGGCCGTGGAACATGTTACTGTTGGATAATTGCGGCATCCGCCTCCAAGCTCATTAATATGCGTAAACAGTGGCGTTGTCGGCTATTCCATATATTTCATGTATACGGGTGGTGCTAATGAAACTTATTAAACTTTCCTTATTCTTGTTATTCACCGGGTTCGCGCTGGCAATGCCAGCTGCAGCGAACAAAATGGTGGAAGGCGTGACGGCGAATCTAAGAGTGGCGGATGTTCAGGTCAGGGAGGGGGAGCGCGCGGTGTTTATTCTTACCTTGTCGCAACCTCTGGATTTTGATATTCGGTATGCGTACCGTACCCAGGATGGCACTGCTAAAGCGGGTAAGGACTATGTGGCGGAAAATGGCCTTTTTGTGATTCCGAGAGGAGCGCGTTATATGCCGCTTGATATTAGAACGCTTAAGGATGATGTGGCAGACAAGAATAGTTTCAAACTGGTGCTGTCTGATCCACACACAAAGGGTTATGGAACGGTCTGGGGCGCGTATGTGTGGACCGACTGGTGGCGTTTCGAGGGTCTTCCTTTGGAAGTGACGGTCAACGCTCAGATTGCGAACGCCCTGGACGATACCAGGCGGCGACACGAAGCTGAAGATAAAAAGTATCGACGTTACGCAACGGGAAGGAATAGGTAGTAGTCTATCAACATATCATACTTGACACGGCCGTGCTTTTTGCGTTTAGTTCCTGAAGTTCCCGTTCCACTATGAAGTGCAACACGCCAGCGACCCTCAGGGTGTTGCACTTCACTTCATAGTGGAACTGGGGGGTTGAATATATCCGTAATATATCCGTTATGAACCAGGCTCACCGTAAATTACCCCCCCCCCCCCCCCCCCCCTCGCTAAACTAGCCGCTATCCTGCTGCTGGCACTGCCGGCCGGTCCGGTGATGGCCGAGCAGTGCAATGCCTCCCACATCGAGTTAAGCCAGGCCTTCCCGTCGGTGGGCACGCCGGCAGCAGAAGGTACCAACGCCGGAGTGATCGTCTGGTTCCGCCTGGAAAACTGCGACAACTTCGGCACCATCCAGACTCCCCGGGAATACCGGATTCCCTTCTGCGCCGAGTTCTTCGACACCACCCCGTGCGATGACGGCGCTGCCAACTGCCTGGATAACAATGTTGCCGGGGCCAGCGGCCTTTCCGGTGCCCGCTGGCAGGATGCCGGCGAATTCAAGCGGTGCAACACCATGACCGAGAGCGAAGACTTTACGTCTGCCCTGCTAACCCCGCATGACAACAGCTTCCAGGACCAAGGGGAGAATTCCCTGTACGTCATCATGTACAACCCGACCCGTCATCTGCGCATTCCCATTACAGACAATGACTGATCCATGCCCCATCTTCCCGGTGCCCGATCCGACCGTCTTGGCGGTCTGATCCGGGGGGCGGTCTGGGTAGCGGCGGCCACGCCGGTTTCGGTTGCTTGGTTGCCGACACCGAAACCGGCTGCAACGACCACCTGAGCGGCGCAGACCGAATGTCGGCGTCTCGTTGCGGTCCGCACGGACGGCATGCATCCGGCCAGTCGCCTGACCAATCCCCGGTCCGCTGTCGGGGGAGGACATCGAGAGAAAAAGGCGGTGCCAACGGGATAATTGGTCGACCCTGAAAAGTCTGTTTCAGGAGGCCGCAAGCAGCAGCGGTGGGACACTGCCCGACTTCGGATCCCGGTATGTTCCATCGCGCCGCCGTTCCCGGGCGTTCTGGACCCCTCAACACGTCGCAAATGCCGCCACCAAGGCCCAGAATCCAGTGACCAAAAAACCGCCGCGGACGAAGGATCCGCCGCCGGTGGTGACCGGCACCGCACCGCAGTACATTCATCCAATCGCCCACCATCCCCTGGAGCCCGTTCCGCCCCAGATGACCATCCGACTTCCAGTGACCGATCACCGGCTCCATCGCCGGTCGCCGCTGGAGGCACTTCTTCCGCCGCCGGGTCCCAATGCCCGCCGCTGCCCGGACAGATACACCGAGGCCGAGGCCTCGTCATGTCCCCGGTAGCCGCGGTCAACGAACCCTTCGTCAATCGACCGCCCGGTCAGGTGCCGAACCGGATCCAGCGCCCGCTTCAGCGGTTGCCCGTCATCGGGATTCCCCGCCAACGCCATCCCGCCCAGGAGGAAGTGGCTCCGGTGGGTGGTGGCCATGCGGACCTTGACGCCGAATTCGGATCGCCGATGGGCCTTGCCCTTACGGATGCACTCGACTGCCGGTGCCTGCCAGCGGTATCGCTGGTTTCGGCCCTTCCTCTCCGGCACCCGCAACCGCCGGGCCTGGGCAACCCGGTTCGCTCGCCGCCGGGCCCTGGCGGGCGTCGCTCTGCCGTACCCCCACCTCATACCACCGACACCACCCCGTCGCTCCCGGAAATGGTTCCGCCACTGGCGGTCGGTCGGGAAGGTCACGGTTTGGTCCGGCACCGTCGTATCCACGGTGACCCGCCGCCACTCCCGCGGCGTCCCTGTGCCGCTCGTCAGGCCGGCGTCGATCGGCGGACCGTGCGGGAAATATGCTTCGCCGCAACAGGATTGCCCGTAGGGATTCCCCCCCCCCCCCCCCCCCAACGCGCCCCCACGGCTTCGGCCGACCGTTGGTGGATAGGCTGCATATACTCCCACCAGACCCTCCGACGGCTAGACTGGCCGGGGCAACCCCGGTCGGGGCCATACCGTGCACCGAAGGCCTCGTCGCATCGTTGCCCATCCAGGATACCGGCCAGGCGGACGAGTTCATGGCGCGGGTCCAGCAGGTTTTCCAGGCGGGGTCGGAGCCGATCGTGGGATGCGGTAAACGCAGCGGGCTTGGGGCGCATTTGGGGAACGGAAATGGCCAGGAATGGAGCATCCATGAGTCCATATCTGGCCATTTCCGTCCATACTTTCAGGGAATATATTCTATTATATTCAGACAACTACCGATGAATTTGGGATTGTTGAGGGCCGACTAATTGGGGAGAGAAATTGCGCCACCCGACGCCCCGTCACTCGCGGTGCTGGCCGAGTGACGGGGCGAGGCCTGCCCGCAACCGGAGAAAAAGAAACAAGTCTGGCGCAACCGGAAGGGTGACCGAGTCTGGCACACCAAGCATGAAACAAGCGCCCCTCATTCGCTGCTTGCCCCGCCGCCCCAAAGCTGGCAGCGAATGAGGGGCGCTATGAATTTTGAAACAACCGTCACGGGAATCGAGACGGAAACAACCGGATAGGCCAGGCTGGCGCCGCCTGCAGGCGGCGGTAGTAGTAGGGAATTATGCCGCTGGTATTCCGGCGATCAGCACGCCGAGGATCGTAGTCGCCACCGCGATCCCGCCGAGGATCGCGAGAAGCTGTCGATTTTCTCTCTTTCCGGCCTCAACATCCCGATCCACCATGTCGGTCTTCCAGTTGGCCATCTGTTCAGCCAGCCGGGCAATGTCGGTCTTGTATTCCTGCTGCTTGGTGTTCATCTTCTCCTCCAGAACGGCGATCTCTTTCTCCCGTTCCTGATTCTGTTCTTCAACTTTCCGGATCCGGTTTTCCAGATCCCGGTTAATGGATTCACTCATGTGCCTATCCTAACGATTGCCGACCGGGTTTTCAAGTTGCTGCGCCGGCCTTGGCCTTGCGCAGCTCGTCCAGCTCGCGCTGCACCGCCTCACGCTGCTCCATCAGTGCCAGGTCGTTTTCGCTGGGTTCACCATCCCCTGCATCCGTTTGTGCTGGATACGCCAGGCAGCATGGGAGGAAATTCCCAATTGGTGGTGCCGCTGCATCGGCGAGATTCCCTTCTTGGTCTGGGTCAAGCAGGTAGACCGCCCGGAAGCAGAGGGTCAGCGGCCGCTTGCTGCATTCGAAGAGGGTCCCGGAGATGACCGAGATCTGCCGATGGCACCGATCACCGCCCCGGTCGTGGCCGCAGTGCGGGCACAGGAAGCCACCGGGCCAGCGCAGCCGGAACAGGGTGGCATATTCACCGGATTATAAGCAGCCCCCTCATTCGGACCCTGCCAGAGAGTCTTCCGGCTTTCAGGTCACGTTCTTTAGTCCTACACACATACCGGCAACAACCATCCTGTCACCTTTGCATGGCGGGATACCGGGCATGCGAAGAATCGGGTCATGCCATCTTTACCGAGATCAAGATGAGACGATACCCTATACTGTCAAACCATGTTTTAGTCTTCACTGACACCAATCCCGGGAGTCTCCGTGCGACTTTGCCATCCTTGGCACAATGGGGGCATGACCAGATTGGACTTTGCCAGAACCAATCCAGTAATCCACGGGCGTACCATACCCTCTTGGATCAGGAACGAATCCGACCGACCATCATCCGGTTTTTGGAAGTCCTGCACAGATAAGGAGTACCCATGAAAGAAATGCCCGGTCCTGAGAAGGCCGACTCAGGATGTTCCTTCATGCCGGAATCGTCGGTCTCAATGGCTGGTCGGCAGGTGAGTATCACCAAGAAGATGTCCTGTACTAACCTGGTCACGATGATCCCTCTGGCAATGCTCGATTGATGGAGAATGTTTTCTGATTTCATGTCATGATTGATCTCACCCAACATCGTCCCGCAATGGGAGATTGAGGCTCATCTCGATGAATTTGTCAATTCCATGAACAATATCTCCGCCGAACTTCTGGCCTTGGCCAGTTTGCTTTATGTCGGCCTGCTATTTTTCATCGCATGGCATGGTGACCGGGTCGGTTCCGCCCCAACATCGGCCAAGTCGCACCTGATCTACAGCTTGTCACTGGCAGTGTATTGTTCCTCCTGGACGTTCTTTGGTGCCGTCGGAACGGCTTCTTCCCGAGGGTGGGATTTCTTTGCCATCTATCTAGGCCCCATCCTCCTTTTTTTGCTGGGACAACGCCTCCTGCAACGTATCATCCGCATTAGCAAGCAACATCATATCACCTCCATTTCCGATTTCATTTCTTCCCGATACGGGAAAAGCCGGACGGTCGCGGTGCTAGTGACCCTGATCGCTGTACTGGGATCCCTGCCCTACATCTCACTGCAGTTACAGGCTATCGCCATGGCCTTCGGCACCATTACGTCGGAGACGATGCCGGATTTCACTTTCCGGTCACAGAATCCGTTTGCGGACACAGCTTTTTACAGTGCCGTCATGCTCATGATATTCACTATCCTGTTTGGCACCCGCCATCTGAATGCCACAGAGCACCACCGTGGACTTATCCGGGCCATTGCCCTCGAATCGATTGTCAAATTGGTCGCAATACTCGCAGTCGGCCTCTTCTGCCTTGGACTGCTGTTCGAGGTGTCCACATTGGGTGCCGAGATTTCCTGGCTCAAGATCCAGGTGTTGGATCAGGGTAAGGAAGCCGGATTTTCCGCCCTCGATTTCCTGGTTCGCATGATCCTCAGCATGTCGGCCATCCTGCTGCTGCCGCGGCAGTTCCATGTCATGGTAGTGGAAGCCGACAATCCACAACAGGTGCGAAGCGCCCGATGGCTTTTCCCCATCTATCTGATCCTCATCAGCATTGCCGTCATTCCCATTGCCATCGCAGGCAATCTCCTACTCCCGGAAAACAGCGTGTCCGACCTGTTTATTCTGAATCTCCCCTTGTCCCATGGTGAGAGCCTACTGGTCACCGTCGTCTTCATCGGCGGAATCTCTGCAGCCACCGGGATGGTGATCGTCGCCGCAATCAGCCTCAGCACGATGGTCTCCAATGACATTGTCATGCCCATCCTGATCCACATCCGACGTCTCAATATTCTGCATCGCCCCGACCTCAGTCACCTCATCCTCAGCATCCGCCGGTTCACTATCGCACTCATCCTGCTTTGCTCCTATGGGTATTATTGGTTTTCGGATACCAGTCAGGGGCTCGCCGATATTGGTCTGATTTCCTTCGCTGCGATCATGCTGTTCGCGCCAGCTGCCCTGCTCGGCCTGTACTGGCGCGGGGCTAATCGAGGAGGAACCGTTGCCGGACTCCTGCTGGGCTTCTGCGCCTGGACCTATTGCCTACTGCTACCCACCCTGCTAGGCCCACAAGCCACCAATCAGGTCTTCGCTGGCGCACCCTGGCTGCACCCCAACCATCTTTTTGGCCTGGAAGGGCTTTCCCCCCTGGCCCATGGCGTATTCTGGTGCATGATCCTCAATCTAGGGGGGGTTCTGGTCGGTTCAGTCCGCTATCGTCCCTCGCTGCTGGACAAGATTCAGGCCAGCCTTTTCCTGGATACCCGGCCGGAGGAAAATCCTTTGTCCCTTCCCGATGGAGGAGGTCGGTTGGCTTCTATCCTGGATGCCCGAACCCTCTGCCAGAGCATTCTTGGAGAAGCAGAGACGAATCGGATTTTTGTCCACGAAAATGCTGCAGAACCCCATCAACAAGATCACCCGGTATCCCAACAGTTGGTACACCGGGTCGAACAATCAATTGCCAGTGTCATTGGGGCTTCTTCGGCCAGACACATTGTGGCCAAGACACTACTCGGGCGAGATGTGAATGCGGGTGACCTGATGGTGCTTATGGATGAAACCTCACAGGCCATTACCTTCAACCGGGAATTGCTCCAGTCCGGGTTCGAAAATATCAGTCAGGGAATCCGCATCATTGATCGCGAACAGAAACTGGTCGCATGGAATTCTCGCTATGTTGAACTGTTCGAATTTCCCCAGGGGTTTCTTCGCGTCGGGCAATCAGTCGAGGAAGTACTTCAATTCAACGCCAAACGATCCGAATATGACCCGAAAATCGGCCAACAGCATACCGCTATCCAGATGAAAAGATTCCATGCCGGCGAATCCTATACGCAGGAATGGCAACGACCCAACCGACGATTTCTGCGCTCTCACGGTAACCCCATGCCTGGTGGGGGGTTCGTCACCAGCTATACGGATATCACCGAAGCGGTCCATGCCGAAGAATTGCTGCGCAAGACCAACGAAAGTCTGGAACAGCGGGTTATGGAGAGAACCCGGGATCTGGAGAAGCTCAACCAAAAAATACAGGAAGCAAACGAAGGAAAGACCCGGTTCCTGGCTGCTGCCAGTCACGATCTGTTGCAACCCATCAACGCCGCCAGACTGTTCAACCAGAACATCCTTGAGCAGAGTGAAGACGCCGGGCCTACCATCCGGGAACTAACCATCCGAGTCGATCGTTCACTGGTCAATGCTGACCGGCTGTTGCGTGCCCTGCTGGATATTTCCAAGCTGGATGCCGGCTCCATGACCCCGAAAATGTCTGTCTTCGACATCTATGATCTGTTGGACGAACTGATGCTGGATATGGAACCAATGGCACACCGAAAAAATCTCAGGCTCAACGTCCACAACCGCCATATCGGCGTATATAGTGACCGGGGGATGCTGCGCTCCATGATGCAGAACTTGATCGCGAATGCTATCCGTTATACGGCAAGAGGTGGCGTGCTGATCGGCTGTCGGCCCCTTGAAAGCCAGTTGCACATAGGGGTCTGGGATACGGGGATCGGGATCCGACAAGAGGACCAGGAACGGATTTTCCACGAATTCCAACAAATTTCGGGAAAGGCTCAGCGGGATGAAGACCGAGGCCTCGGCCTCGGTCTCGCCATTGTCCGACGACTGTCCCGAATACTGAATCATCCCATCACTGTACGATCAGAGTTCGGCCGGGGCAGTTGCTTCACGATCATAGCACCGATCCGGTCACTGACGTCCGCCCCAAACGCCCAACCACTTTCCTGGTCTCCCAATAAGCACCTGAGAGACCTGAAGATTCTGTGCCTGGAAGATACCCCGGATGTGTTGGAAGCCCTCACAGCATTATTGCAGCATTGGGGATGCCAAGTGGCAGCGTGTCCCAACCTCACATCGGCCCGATCCGCATTGGCCCGGGAAACTCCCACAGTCATCATTGCAGATTACAACCTGGAAGAATTCCAGACCGGGCTGGACTTCCTCAAACAGGCGGTCGCCGCCTACCCGTCCATACACTACCGAATTCTGACTTCCGCAGACCAAGACCTGCCCATCCATAGCCGAGCACTCATGGAGGGAATCCATTTCCTCGCCAAACCGGTCGACCCGGCCTCCCTTCGATCACTGCTGCAGCGCGCGGTCGCAGGCCGCTACCCGGGCGATACGCCCTGATGCGAAAAGAAAGCCATATTCCTCAGGTTGTCGAATCCGAGAGCACGAAGTCCAGCTGCTTTGCCAGTACCACCGCCTGGGTCCGGGTCCGAACCTTCAGCTTGCGGAAAATCTCCGTAACATGGGATTTGACCGTAGCTTCCGAGACCCCCATATCCCACGCAATCTGCTTATTGAGCAGCCCATCTGTCATTTTGATCAACACCTTCAGTTGCGTTGGCGTCAGCAACGTAATATTCTGGATCGCTTCCAGCACCTTTCGTTCCTCGTCAGATACACGGCTCATGGCCGCTTCCGGAGTAGCGATTTCCCCCTGCAGAACCCGCTCGATCGTAGTCCGAATCTGATCCGAAGACGTCGACTTGACAATGTAGCCCGATGCCCCTGCCTGAATCGCTGCCCGCACGGTTTCCGATCCGTCGCTTGCGCTAACCACAATTACTGGTACCTGCGGATAGCTAGCCCGGATGACCATCAGGCCGGCCAGGCCTTGGCTATCACTCATACGAAGATCCAACAGAACCAAACCAACCCGTTGTGTTTCAATGATGTCAACGGCGGCCTGCAGTGTTTCTACTTCCTGAATCTGTGCGTCATGGAACAAGGGCGCAACAGCCGAGCGCAAGGCTCCCCGGAACAGCGGGTGGTCATCGGCGATGACGATCGTATTTTGCATGATCTGGATCAATAATCACCCACTATAATCGTATTGATTTTCAGTATTCTATTCTATTCCCTCTCCCGAATGGTAATCCCTGAACCGCTGCCAGCGGACTTTATCCCCGAACCCTCTTTGCTGTGTGGAAGAAATCTGCTGGTTACTGGTGCCCACACCGACCTTGGACATACGATTACGACGGCACTGGCCTCCCATGGAGCATCCCTGATACTTTGCACACGCAAGGAAAGTATGCTGGCAGAGTTGTACGATACACTGATGGTCAAACAATACCCCGAACCCCTGCTCGTTGTCATGAATCTACAACAGGCAAACGAAGCCGAGTTCGATAAGCTGGCAAACGGCCTGCGGGATATGGTAGGAACCCTTCATGGGGCCGTGCTCCTGGATATTCCGGCAGTGCCCCTGTCACCGGTGACCCTGTCCACCCTGAAAACCTGGGAAACCTGCCTGCAGAGAACGCTCTGGCAACCCCTGCAGCTTGTCCGCGCCATACTGCCACTGCTGCAAGATACCGATAGTCCCTCGGTGGTATTCCATACACTTCCCTGCGGACATCAGGGCAAAGCCTATTGGGGTGCTTTGGGCTGTGCTCTGGCCGGCCTCCAAAATCTCTGCCAAACACTCTCAGAGGAGCATCCGAATATACGTTTCAACACCCTGGACATCGGACCAGTCGACTCCGACCTGAGGCGACGGTTGTACCCGGGAGAAAACCGTTCCACCCTTCGGTCCATTGATGACCCCAAGGTGGCTAACAGTTTCCTTCAACTGCTCTCAGGGCTCGGCAGAAGCAGCAGCGGGAAGGCGTTCCAGCTGACCTGAAGAAAGCTGGCCGGTCCGATGGCCTCAGACTATTCCTGAGGCCCTTGTTCCGTACCGCGCTCAAGTCAGGTCAAAAAAATCCTGCTCCATGCATAGCACCTTCGTGCCTTCATGATAGATGTTGAGAGAATCCTGCCAGCACGTAAATACATAAGCCTCCCACAGTTTCGCAACCGATGGATACGGCAGCAGAACCCGGTTACGCTCCGCAAGCGCAAACATCACCTCGGGCTCCGATGTGCCTTCCAGATGGCAATGAAGCTCGACTTTGGGCAGTACCCGAATCAATTGATGGTCCGCAGATTTGATGAATTCAGGTTTTCAAATCGACGCATATCTCACGCATCTTCGCAAGTCATACCAGAAGGCTCCAGCATCCGCATCCCTCCGTTCTTTCGGGTCAATGCATTGCATGCGAGTGGTCTTTCGGTCCAAGCGTAACCGCCGACAGACTCCCTATGGGCATGCGGGAATTCCCGAAATGGAAATGCGCATTGCATAAATCCGACGGCCCCCATACAATGGAGCAGTATACTTACAACCTGTGCCATTCGGGCATTTCCTGTTATCGGTTATTCTGCCAAGTGCTCCCATCAAAAAGTACGGACATGTGGACCCTACTTGCCCATCCTGGCAACTACTGGTCTTTCCACACCCCCAACTGCCATCCCATGGGATATACCATCTGGCGGAATCAATCGGCTGTGGGCGGTTGGGGTGGCCGCGGTCCCCTCCTTCCACGCACCTGATTCTCTCATCGCACTTTCATGGCCGACCGCAGACTTCAGGTGTTCGCTACCGTAGCCCGACTGCTGAGCTTCACCAAGGCAGCCGAAGCGTTACACATGACCCAACCGGCGGTGACTTTTCAAATCCGTCAATTGGAGGAACACTTCAACACCCGTCTGTTTGACCGGACCCATAATCGCATTACCCTGACGAATGCCGGAGAAGTTGTCAAGCAGTACGCAGACCAGATTATCGTCCTCAACCATGAAATGGAAAATGAGGTGCGCACCTTAACCGGCGATATTCAGGGGCCTTTGCTCATTGGTGCCAGTACGACCATCGCGGAATACCTGATCCCCGACACCATTGGCAGTTTTAAGGCCAAATATCCCGATGTCCGTATACGGCTATACGTGAACAACACCAATGGCATTATTCAATTCGTGGAGAGCAATGAGATTGATATCGGCATCGTGGAGGGGCCGGTAAGCAATAAGAACCTGGTAAAAGAAGGGATCCGGAATGACGAACTGGTCTGCATTTGCCCGATCAACCATCCCCTGAGCATACACAAGCGAATTACCGCCGACAAGGTGCTCGAATATCCATTTATTAGCCGTGAAGAAGGCTCCGGCACCCGGAATGTCTTGGAAACCTATCTCGACAAGCACGAAGTGGACCTGGATCATATCAACATCATTATGGAGTTCGGCAGCCCAGAATCGATCAAGAGTGCGGTGACCGCAGGACTCGGGGTTTCCATTCTATCCATCGCTACCCTGGAAAAGGAACTGGCTCTGGGGCACCTAGTGGCAATCCCCTTGTCGCCCCCGATCCGGCGAACCTTCTCCATTGTCTACCAGCGACAGAAATTCCGTCTGCGTGCCATGGAAAAGTTCCTGGAATTTTCCCGCGAGCATTACACCCAGAGGCATCGGTTCGGGCAGGCTGAGAAAGGCACTCCATCCACGCCATCTTGAGCAGCTCTCTTACACCAGAAGCTTCGGTGGCTCAAAAATGAGCCGCGAGTGAGCGGCCGGATACGACATCCATAAGCGCCGGCCGGACGGACCTTTGCCCCTTCAAACGCAGTTCGACTTACGTGCCAGCAACGGTCATTTGGCCGATCAGCAGTGAGCCGGCCCGTAGGTTACGGCGAATATCCACATCCGACCCTACTGCCTCCAGCGTCAGGAACATGTCACGCAAATTCCCTGCAATTGTAAGTTCTTGTACGGGTGCAGCCATCTCACCATTTTCAATCAGGAACCCAAACGCCCCCTGCGAATAGTCACCCGTCACCTGATTGAATCCGAAACCAAACAGCTCCGTAACCAGCAGCCCATTTCCCATTTCCTGAAGCAGTGCCTCCAGTCCACCGGATCGGGTTGGTTCAATGGCCAGGTTATGTACACCGCCCGCATTGCCCGTGGTTTTCATATCGAGCTTCCGGGCCGAATAGGAATCCAGCACATAACTGTTCAACACCCCGGCACTGACAATATCACGGGCATGGGTCGCCACTCCTTCATTATCGAAGCTCGCACTTCCGGCTGCACCGGGCAATCGCGGCTGCTCGTGGATACGGACCGATGAGGGGAACAGTTGAGTTCCCAGACTGTTTGTGAGAAAGGAGCTTTTCCGGTACAACGCAGATCCACTGATCGCACCCACCAGATGGGACAGTAGCCTGGAAGCGACGGTCGCCTCAAAAACTACCGGACAAGTCATGGTATCTGGTCTGCCAGCGCCCAGCCGTCGCACAATCCGGCGTGCCGCTTCCTCACCGATCGCCTCAGGAGCCACCAACTTGCATGGGTCACGCTGGCTGTCGTACCAGTAGTCCCGTTGCATCTCCCCTCCACTGCCGGCAATGGCACAGCAAGAAACACTGTGTCGACTGGACCGGGACAATCCCCTAAACCCCAAACTGTTGGCATACAGACTGGCACCATGATAACTATCGACACTGCCTCCTTCGGTGTTACTGATCCGATTGTCGGCGGACAACACCGCATCTTCACAACGTCTTGCAATATCGATTGCCCCATTCATATCAAGGTCCCATGGATGGTACAGATCCAGATCCGGGAGTTCCCGCTCCAGAAGAGAAGGGTCGGCCAGACCATTGCATGGATCTTCTTCCGTGTAGCGGGCAATTCTGGCAGCCGCCTCCACACAAGCTGCGACAGCATCCCTGGTCAGGTCCGTCGTACTCGCACTCCCGCTATGCTGACCAAAATATACCGTGGCACTGAGACTCTTGTCGCGGTGATATTCTACCGTCTCCACTTCGCCATGACGTACGGTAACGGAAATGCCATCCCCACCACCCAGAGCCACCTCAGCAGCACTGGCACCGATCTGCCCAGCCCGGGCCAGGGCTCGTTCTGCTACTTCAAGCAGCATCTCTTCCGGATCATTGAACGGAACCGGATTCCAAGAATCAGGCAAGTTGCCGTGAGCATGTTCGTTCATCAGACCGCAACCCCTCCCACCGTCAAGTCCTCAATCCGCATCGTGGGTTGGCCCACTCCCACCGGCACGCTCTGCCCTTCCTTGCCACAAGTCCCGACTCCAGTATCCAGTTGGAGATCGTTCCCCACCATGGTCACCCGCGTCAGCACATCGGGACCATTCCCGATCAGGGTCATTCCCTTGACTGGGGATGTGACTTTGCCATGTTCAATCCGATATGCCTCCGATGCAGAAAACACAAACTTGCCTGAGGTGATATCCACCTGCCCGCCGCCAAAGTTCACGGCATAAATCCCCTGATCTACCGAACTGATAATCTCATCGGGATCGAACTCTCCCGGCAGCATATAGGTATTGGTCATTCGCGGCATGGGCAGGTGAGCATAGGACTCCCGTCGTCCATTGCCGGTAGGACTCATGTTCATCAGACGTGCATTCATTTGGTCCTGCATATAGGCCTTGAGACAGCCATTCTCAATTAGCACAGTCCTTTGCCCTGGCTCCCCCTCATCATCAATGGTGATGGAGCCCCGACGGTTCTGAAGAGTTGCATCATCCACTACAGTACACTGCTCTGAAGCAACTTTCTCGCCGATGCGCCCACTGAATGCCGACAACCCCTTACGATTGAAATCGCCCTCCAGTCCATGACCAATGGCCTCATGCAAGAGAATGCCCGGCCATCCGGGGCCAAGGACTACGGTCATCTCGCCTGCCGGCGCATCTACCGCCTCCAAGTTGACCAGAGCCTGACGTACCGCATCCCGGGCATATTCCTGAGCCTGGTCGTCCTGCATGAAACAATCCATACCGACGCGGCCGCCCCCGCCGGATGTACCACGCTCCCTGCGACCTCCTTGTTCCACAACCACTGCCACATTCATCCGCACCAAAGGTCGTACATCTGCGGCCATGACGCCATCCGAGCGAGCCACAAGAATAGTATCATATACCCCTGTGAGCGAAACCATTACCTGTATAATTCGTGGGTCCAGTCCACGGGCGAACTGCTCCGTGCTGCGAAGCAGATCAACTTTTTGGGTCTCTGACAGGGCCGCCAAAGGATCCCGGGAGGGATAGAGAGGCGTCAGTCGATCCTTGCGGCGGACCGCAACTGCACCCGACTGGTTGCCC
Organism: Candidatus Poriferihabitaceae bacterium; assembly: GCA_965221795.1. Classification (GTDB taxonomy): domain Bacteria; phylum Pseudomonadota; class Gammaproteobacteria; order Arenicellales; family Poriferihabitantaceae; genus VYFG01. Next base: position 2,604,823 of record OZ244914.1, on the reverse strand, counting down.
GTCGCAGCAATGGAGCGGGCGGCATCGGCAGCTTCCAGGAGTGCTGCTCCAGTCATTTCATCGGAGTAGGCAAAGCCCGTCTTTTCGCCAGCCACGGCCCGAACTCCCACCCCCTGATCAATACTGAAATGGCCGGACTTCACAGTGCCCTCTTCCAAGGACCAGGATTCCTGGCGCAGATACTGAAAATACAGGTCTGCATAATCTACCCCCGGAACCATGATTTTTCCCAGCGTTCGGGAAATGTCCTGTTCGATCAGGCCGGTGGGTTGCCACAACGATCGTTGGGCAAGTTGCATCAATTTTGACATTCTCGATATATCCTATGGACAGGTATGAATGACCGGCTGCACCATCTGCGGGAGCCGCCGATGCTGCAGACTGGGAAGTTGACGACGCACTCGGTGGACTGAATTGCGGTCTATTTCCACAAATAAAAGACCAATATCGGATGGCTTCATCGCCACCACCTCGCCCCAGGGATTCACCACCAAACTGTGGCCCCATGTCTGGCGGCCACTCGGGTGCTGGCCAGTTTGGGCAGCCGCAATGACCCAACAGGCGTTTTCGATGGCACGAGCCCGCAGCAGTGGCTCCCAGTGTACCGGTCCGGTAGTGGGAGAAAATGCAGAAGGCACCGGCAGGATCTCTGCCCCACACGAAACCAGTGAACGGTACAGTTCCGGAAACCGGAGATCATAACAAACCGTCAAGCCAACCGAACCGATTTCGGTTTCCACCACTACGGGTTGATTTCCCGGCATGGTATAAGCCGATTCCAGGTACTTCTCACCACTGGCCAGCTGCACATCAAAAAGATGGATTTTTGCATAGTGCGCTACGAGATTTCCCCCAGGATCAAATACCATGGAGGTATTGTAAACCCGTTGGGGATCCTCACTGCGGACCGGCACCGACCCTGCGAACAGCGTCAACCCTGTCTCTTGGGCCAGTGCCCGTATCTGATCCTGTATTGGCCCCCTACCCAATGCTTCCGCACTTTCCCTGAGCTGGCACCGACTGGTTTGCATCAAGGCAAAGCACTCCGGCAGAAAAATGGCCCGCGCACCGGCAGATGCCGCTTGACGACCCCAGTTGCAGACCGCTTCGAGGTTCCGGGAAATCTCGTCCGAGGAATTGATTTGACAAACTGCAATCAGGGGCACTTTGAACAAGGGTCTCCAGTCCCTACCGCCGGCGCATGGTTACATGAGCCACACACTACCACCCGGCCGGGCATTCCGCAATCTTCCAGATCTCGATCACCACGAGACCACAATGCAACGATCGCCATATGATGGGCCATAATAATAGGATTCAGTCCTGTACACCCAACGCAAGCAATAGCAATCCAGCCACCGTCAGGATGATACCGACCCATTGCAATACCCCGGGCACCTCCCCAAAAACCACCGACGCCACCAAAACTGACAGGATGATCGTTCCACCGACGACCACCGGAATCGCCACGCTGGCAGCGATTGCAGGTTCATTTGCTACCCCCCGGAAAAGATAGAAGTACATTACTTCTGCAGTACCGATGAAGCACCCCGCCGCCACGCCATAGAACAAGGCCGGTGTCGCGACAATCACCGTAACTTCTTGCCGGATCAACACCGCTAGATACAGCAGGGAAACCGTCAAAGCGGCGAGTTGCAAGCCGATGGTCGCCAGGATTGGCGAGGCTTCGCCAACATGATCACCCGATACCTTTATAAGGAGGTTATAGGCGGCATAGCAGGCAGTAATGAGCAACAACAAAATCAGGGTATACATGCGACCAACGGGAATATGCAATATGGCCTGCTTTCGGTCAAAGCGATTAGTTTGGGCCGATTCCGCTTCACGGAGCCGCTAATCGAAAATCATGTCAATTATGGCATCATTTTGTTCCAACCTGTCACTGACGACGGATGGCGAAGACTCCGCAAAAGCCGTACCTTGCGGACTATAGCTGAGGGAGGGGCAATGCCATTAACTTACGGGCACCTCGAATAACCAAAATATCGACAACCTCAACTATGATATCTGTTTGATTCTAAGAGAAATTAAAGTTAATCAATCAAGTTATTCGAGGTGCCCTTACGATAAACAGCCCTTTCATGCACCAGAAACCGTTCCTTCTTTCGGCAACGCCTGGCTTCTCGCATCCGCTCCATTACGATTCCCGGAACCTAGCCTCGCACGGACTGGGAATGGCCGCCCACAGATGGTAAAGGACTGGCACCGTGTCCACCACTATCGGCCAGTGCGGATGAAACCCCTCATCGACCGGGTGGACTGTGGCTTCAGCCTGTGCAGCGGAAAGAACGAACGCTGGCCCGGCATGAACATCGAAAAATCAAGATCCGGGTCCAGAGGAAGGTTAGCCAGCCGGGAAGGCATTCATCGACCACGAGGCCAACGATGAATGGATAGCCCTTGCCGCCGGCAAGAAGGCCCCCGAAACCCGAACCATGCGTCTGATCCAGTGCCCGGCAGCGATTGGGTGCGGATGACCGCCCTGTTGGACACACAGGTCTCCCCCGGCGCGAGTCGGTCGAAGCAAAGGTGCCAGCAAAGCAAGCTCGTCGTCCATGCCGAACAATGCCATGCGAAAACCCTCAACGGCATGTCCGCTTTCCTCGGGTCGCACTGGCTCGGCTAAGGTCGCACAGCGGTGAAAACCACGTCAATGGCCCGGGATCGGTCAGCCGGAGTGCCTCTGGAGAGCCCATCACACACTCCTTCAGGGTCCGCTAGTTTTGAGAGCATCTTGCTTTTGAAGCCTCGCCTTCACCGTCCACGTTCTGTCTGGACATCTTGACCCCGTCATCTCTCATCTCCATGACAGGGGAGGAGTTGAAATCAGGTCTATGTCCAGATTTTTCCGGGATTCTGGGCTATGCTGGATCCATGGATGATCTGCGCTTCCATTAGCGGCACCGGCAGGCCGTTCCGGCGAGCTTCATCCGCTGCTGTCATCAGCACCCCGTCAGTAACTTGTCACCGGATGACTTCTGCAGTTGCAGGCGACCCGGTGCGTTGACCGTCAGCTCAGTCAGTGTATTGGTGGACGGGTTCAGCCGTCCGGTGACGGGACCGGAGCCAAAGTTGGCAATTCCAGCGTCGTCCGAAGCCCCCAGTCGCAGGTGGCGATAGCTCATGGTGGTATGCCAATCGTCGAGTTTGCCGGTGTTGTCGATGGCGAATTCGGTGCCGGGGAACCAGGAACAGGTGTCTTCACCGCCCGGGACGATTTCGCAGAGCAGATGCTTCTGCTTCTGGTATTGGACGGTGACATGCATGTAGTCCATTTCATGCTCCACGGTGTAGCGGAGAGATTTCCACAGGTCGGCCCGACCCCCTTGCAGGCTGTTGGTGGGGAGCGAGAGCGAAACCGTCTCGGTGTAAGAGCAGGCTCCGGCTTTGAGCGGAGTGACGATGACCAGCATCAGTGCGGCCAGTAGGATGGTCAAACGTTTGGATTGCATCGGTCATTCCTCCAAGTGTGTTCATTGGTTCTTCACAGCAGGGCACTATTTCTGCAAATGTCAAAATTTCGATCAGCAAGAAAAAGTGGTATCCTGCGGACTATAAGCTAGGGGGGGGGGGGGGAGTCAACTTTTTTGTCGAGGTTTTTCTGCCCGAGTATGGACATTCCAGGCCCCCGGTGGACGACGGCATTTCCTCACCATCGCCTCGACCGGGGACCTGCCAAGTCGAATCCAGACCCGAGAAATGTCCGCAGAATGCTCCCTTGGTCGAACCTCGTTGGCTGCCCGGCGGACAGAGGCCGGTGACGTCAATGCACGGATCCGAAACCACCACTACGCCGCGAACCCCGGGCCACTGGCGATGCCATCCTCCTACCCACCCGCACCATCCCCCCCGAGTCCAAAACCCGGCCACTCTTCCCATCCCCAGCTTCCGGCCGGGGATGCAATCCGTGCGCCCACCATACATCCGAACCCCTGCAATCCGGCGAAAAACTGCTGGATTGGCCTGACCCTCCGACGGGCCGGCCCTCTCACTCCCGGCACCAGAGACCTCCCGGATATCCAGACCATCTGCCAGAAACCCCTTGGTAAGCGGACTTTTGCGTATTCCTGGGATAGCATGGCTTCCAACAGGGCGGATAGAATGCCGGATTGAAAACGGAACTCTCGGGGGTTGATATGTGCCGAATGGTGACTTCGAGGTCAGGTGGCGAGACGACAGCGGCATTCATGGCTGCAGCGAGCGGAGAGGGCGGGGTCCAAGCTATCCTGGCCCTGACCGGGATTCGGACCACCGGTTCCTTGGCAACCGCTCTTCCGGAATGGTCTTGATTTCAACCTGTCCATTTGTCGGTTCGGCAATCACCGCCCGGTTCCTGCAAATCTCCTCTCAGAGGATATCCCAGGAGATCGGCAGGGACTTTTCCTTACATGAACGCGACTTCGATATCGGATCGGAGCGTTTTTGGCGATAATCCGGCACCAAATGCGTCTCCTGCTCTCCTTCATAGCCCTGTTTGCCTCGGTTGCCCTGCTGCAACTGGGGGCAGGGGCACTTTCTCCCCTGGATGCGCTTTCCGGCATCAGTTATGGCTTCACCCAAACTCAAGTGGGCTTGTTGGGTTCTTCCCATTTTGTCGGGTTTTTCATCGGATGCTGGTTTGCTCCACGCCTGATCGGATTCATCGGCCATATCCGAACCTTTACAATTTTTGCCACATTCGGGGCCATCGGTGCCGTAGCGCATCCACTTTGGATCGACCCTTATACCTGGGGGGCTCTGCGGATAATGACCGGGCTTTGTGTCGCGGGTTGCTATACTGTCATTGAATCCTGGCTCCAGTCTTCCCTGACCAACCGGACACGAGGCCGGGTGATGGGGGCATATCGGGTAGTCGATATTGTTGCCTCTTCCATGGCCCAACTGATGATCGGCCTGCTGGAGCCAGCCACCTATGCATCCTATAACATCCTGGCAATTCTCTGCTGCTTATGTCTGCTCCCTGTCACCTTGACCCGGTCCAGCCAGCCTGATGTGCCGGAGCCTCCCCGACTGCGTCCCATATATACATTCCGGGTATCTCCGTTAGGAGCGGCGGGTGTGATCGTTGCCGGCATCACCACAGCCTCTTTTCGGATGGTCGGCCCCTTGTATGCGCAGGAGATCGGTCTGGCACAGAAAGAAATCGGATATTTTCTCGCCACCGTCATGTTAGGCGGAGCCATCGCCCAGTTTCCTGTCGGCTGGGTCGCTGATAAGGTCGATCGGCGCAAAGTACTGATCGGACTGTCGATCCTGAGCCTTGTGGTATGCTCGGGGATTGCAATGACCAGTGGACACTCGCCCTGGGTGGTGTTTCTGGGAGCCTTGCTGTTCGGGATGGTCACTTTCCCGATTTTTTCTGTCTCGGCTGCCCATACCAACGATTTTGCCGACCCTATGCAACTGGTAGGCATCAATGCATCTCTCATTTTACTGTATGCAGTCGGGGCCATTGCCAGCCCGTTGATCACCTCCAGCCTGCTTGGCCAGTTCGGCCCTCCTGCCCTGTTCTTGTTCATCGCCTTAGCCCATGCGTTGTTGCTGATGTTCAGTTTTTACCGAATGAAAATCCGCCCATCCGCTGTGCAACGCACGAGCTATACCTATATCCCGAGAACCACCTATATCATCGGCAAATTGCTCAAGCGCCAGCAGAAAAGCCCGGCCACGGAACCGCGTGACCCTGCAACAAGCTGATCCGGTAGGATTACCTAAAAATCTCTCGCGCACCTGCCGAAAAACAAAGTTCGCAGCAGTGCGCATGACCATCCAGGCCTTGGCATGACGACCGACCAAATTCTACGGGCCAACCATGGATACTCTATTGCATGCCAACCAACATGCCGACGCCTACATACAAAACCAGTACCATAGTGACAGATCGAACCAATCGGTCCCCAAATCGCCCTACACCAAGCATACTGCCCACCTGCCCGCCCAAAAAAACCATCAGCGGAATCCATAGGAACAACCCGGGTTCCACATTATAGGCCTTGGGCCATGTGCTCAGGTGGGCCAACAGGGCAGCCAGCGAATTGAGTAGAATGAACGCACTGGACGTAGCCGCAATCACTCGACTTTCTGCCCACTCCAACAAATGCAGAAGGGGGGCCAGAAAGATCCCTCCACCAATCCCGGTGATACCGGCGATCAAACCGAGAACCGCGCCAATCGGCAACGCCACACTCCATTGCACCCGATTTCCATGCCATCGAACACGCGGCTTGGTTGCCGGTCTCCACATCATTAGCCCGCTCAATACCAGTGCACTGCCCAGTACGATTCGGAATACTTCTTCCGAAACCGAAATACTGCCACCCACCACCGCCATCGGCACGGATGTCAGAGCAAACGGCATAATCAGATGAAACTTCAGGTTGCCAGTACGAACATAATGGACTACTCCGCCCGTGACCACCACCAGGTTACAGGTCAGCGCCAGTATGGGAATCGCGTGATGATCCGCTCCATGCAACACCAACAGGGCACTGTAAGCCGACCCGCCACCAAATCCTGCCATCGCATAGATCAGTGCCGTCAGGCAAAACAGCGTCAGGATTACAGCAAAGCTCACCGGCAATCATGCATTGTGCTTCTCAACCTTGCATTCGATTATCCCATGTGATGTTCCGTTCAGGATACCCGGACATCGTACTCGCTCCTGCCTGTGCCCGGACAGTTTCACCAGGAAGTGCGGCCAATGAACGTCCAACAGGAGCGATATCGGCAGGTGTCAAGCCACCTGCACCACCATCGGTAGGACAGCAGAAAATGCCAAAAGAACCTGTCGCTTGCCAGTGTTGTCACGGGTGGTCTGAAGACATACCATTTGCGGTCTATTGCTTGTCTCCAGAGCCGAACATGAATCCTTCCCTCCATCAATTGAACAAAGATCTCTCGTCGGTCCGCGAAGAGTTCCTGCGAATTGACCTTGCCGCAGCTTTTCGGCTCGCCGTGCAGTTTGACTGGCACGAATCGGTCGCTAACCATTTCAGTGCTGCAGTCAGTAAGGACGGCAAAACCTTTCTGCTGAATCCTCGTTGGCAACACTTCTCCACCATCAAGGCCAGTGATCTGCTCCGACTTCACGCGGAAGATTCTTCGATCATGTCGGGCGAATCCTCGCCCGACCCCAGCGCATGGTGTATTCATGGTGCCGTGCACTCAACCGTCCCACAAGCCCGGGTATTGCTCCATTGCCATCCACCCTACGCAACTGCACTGTGCGGACTGCAGGATCCTGAATTGAAACCGGTGGACCAGAATACTGCCCGTTTTTTCAACCGAACAGCGATTGACCTTTCATTTGGCGGGATCGCAGACGACGTTGAAGAGGGCCAACGGATTGCCCATGCACTGGGGGAGAAAAATGCCATGATCCTGGGCAATCATGGCGTAATCACCACTGGCGAGACGGTCGCGGAAGCATTCGAATCCATGTACTACCTAGAGCGTGCCGCCCGAACCATGATTCTTGCTTATTCAACCGGACGACCGCTTGCAATCATGGATGATCGCCTGGCAGAAAAGACCGCAGCGGGCTGGGATCACTATACCGGGGCCGCACAGGCCCATTTTGCCCACCTGAAAACCATGCTGGATCAAGAAGATGCATCCTATCGTCAATGAACCCTGCCCTGCCAACAGGAAGCTGGCCAAGGCCAGAGATGGAACTGTCTATACTCTGCAAGGCCCGGACGATGCGGATATCGTCGTCCTGATACACGGCTTGGGTCTTAATCGCCTGACCTGGAAACGTCACCTGCCCGAGTTGGCTCGACAATATCGGGTGCTGAATTACGATCTCTATGGTCATGGTGCCAGCCCGCTGCCGGCAACACCCGACCTGTCACTGTTCTCGTACCAATTGCACGCGCTAATGACGGAACTGGGCATTGCCAAGGCCATACTGGTGGGGTTTTCTCTGGGTGGCATGATTAATCGTCGTTTTGCAAGAGATTATCCAGATCAGGCACAAGCACTGGTGATCCTCAACTCCCCTCATGAACGGAGCCCGGAAGCCCAGAAGCAGGTGGAGCAACATGCCCTGGACAGTGCTGCCGAAGGGCCGGAGGCCAACCTTGATTCCACTATAGATCGGTGGTTCACTGATCGATTCCAAGCCCGGCATCCAGATATCATATACACTGTCCGGTCCTGGGTACTGGCCAATAATCCTTCCGACTATGCCCAATGTCGCCGAGTGCTTGTCTTTGGGGTTAAGGAATTGATTCATCCAGACCCACCGATTTCCTGTCCTGCCCTCATCATGACCACGGAACATGATCAAGGCAGCACACCAGCAATGGCCCGGGCAATCCATGCGGAAATACCTGATTCGGTCCTTCGGATCGTACCGGGAATGAAACATATGGGGTTGGTGGAGTCCCCAAGGGAATTCACCGGACCCATCCTGAATTTTTTGCAACATCGCCGGTAACCCGGAATCATGGCCCTTGCATCCTATTATCATGCATCCTCTATTGGCGGAATGGTCCTCTCTTACCCCTCATACTCATGAAATTCCAGCTGGCAATCAACCTTGAACGTATGGACAGCACCATGACCATGGTGGATGTGGCCCAGCATACCCTTGATATGGTCAAAATGGCGGACCGGGGAGGGTTCGATATTGTCTGGGCCGCAGAACATCATGCTCTGGAGATGACAATTGCACCGAATCCGTTTCAGATTATCGCATGGTGGGCCCAGCATACCGAGCGGATACGGCTCGGTTCTGCAGTCGCCGTGGCTCCATACTGGCATCCGATCCGACTTGCCGGGGAGGCTGCGTTTGCGGACCTGATCAGCGCAGGACGCCTGGAGTTCGGCATCGGATCCGGAGCCTATCAACGGGAGTTTGATCGCATGAAGCCGGGGCTTCAGCAGACCGAAGGCTGGCGCTATATGCATGAAATCCTGCCGGCCGTAAAGCAACTCTGGTTGGGTGATTACCAGCATGATGGGGAATTCTGGCAATTCCCATTGTCCACCTCCGTCCCCAAACCCTTACAGTCTCCCCATCCGCCTATTTGGGTCGCAGCCCGGGCACCCGTCACTTATGAATATGCCGTGCAAAATGGCTGCCACATCACTTCATGGCCCCTGACCCGGGATTTTTCGGAAGCGGAAACCTATAAGGCGCGGTTGGACGACGCCTTGGCTGCGAACCCGGACAAGGCTCGGCCCCAGTTCGCCATGATGCGACATACCGCGGTCTATGACCGCCCCGAGGACTGGGAAACACCTGTTCGGGCTGCCCAACGGCAACTCAGCCAGTTTGAAAACCTGTTTCAAAACCTCGGCGATGTGGAAAATGGCTTCCCCAGAGCCATTCCCTTCGCAGAGCTGCAAAACCGGGACGAATACAACCCCGAGATGCTTTGCCAAAACCTGATGTTCGGCACGCCGGACGAAGTCATTGGCAAACTCAAACGATATGAAGCCCTGGGAGTCGATGCGTTTATCTACTACGCCAGCATGGGTCTCGGACACAAGGAGCAAAAGCGCTCAATGGAATTGTTCTGCAACGAAGTCATGCCTGTGTTCCAATGATTCCTGACTCCGACGGTGACGGTTTATTTTCGCCGGAGTTTCCCCCGGTAACCCCTTTGATTTCAAAAGTTTCGGGAATTCGGGACCGTTGCGGGGCCCAGTCTTTTTTGTTGGTTCACCATGATGGACCGGATCGGGCATGCCTTGGGTTTCTCTGGGGATGCACTGGCTCCGGGGGATGGAGGGGGACCGGAGGAATGTACTGCTGTGTGGTGGCGGTCACAACCTGCGGCGGACCCTCCGTCGGCTGCGGTTTTTTGGTTGCTGGATTCTAGGTCTTGGCGGTCGTATTTGCGGCTCCTTGCAACAAATTTTCAGGGTCGACGAATTAGAGGCTGGCGTTTGAAGGTTCGGGTCTACGCTGAAAGTAAATCAAATCATTTTCCTGATAACTAGTGTCCGGCGGAAAACCTATAGAGTTCTGATTGGCAATGGAAAATCGTAGAATCCGGGTCATGAAGTTCGGGCGTGCGCATGGGTGCATGTCAAGGTATTCTCTCCCATGATCAGTTCGACGGAGCACTAGGACCATAAGATTTACCGACATCACTCCACAAATCGAAGGTAATTACGGACTATAATCTCTTTTTTCTTGTTCTTTCCGAAAAGCGCTTTTTGAGATGTTCCGCAGGCTCCTAAAGACAACGCGCAGCCATTCCTTCTTTCTATTTGGTGCCCGAGGCACCGGCAAAACGACCTATATCAAGGATAGCTTCGACCCCGATACATCTTTGTATGTCGATCTACTCGATCCGGAAATCGAAGATGCCTACCATCGGATGCCAAAACGATTCGAGAATCAGGTGCGGGCACTGCCTGATACCATCAAGTGGGTGCTGATCGACGAGGTACAGCGCGCACCTCGTTTACTGGACATCGTCCATCGGTTGATCGAAAGCACCGACAAACGCTTCGTGCTCACCGGATCAAGCAGCAGAAAGTTACAGCGCGGCGCGTCGAACCTGCTCGCCGGGCGGGCGTTCGTCTACAACCTCCATCCCCTGACTGTGCCGGAGCTCGGAGAGTTCTTTGATCTCGATCGAGCACTGCGCTGGGGGATGCTGCCCGAAATGTATTCGCTCAGCGAAGACGTAGACAAACAAGCGTTCCTGCGCGCCTATGCACTCACCTACCTGAAGGAGGAAATCGCGTCGGAGCAGATCGTCAGAAGACTAGATCCTTTCAGGCACTTTCTTGAAGTCGCGGCTCAGTCGAATGGTGCGATCATCAACTACGCCAAAATTGCCGAAGATGTCGGCGTGGACCCGAAGACCGTGATTTCCTACTTCAGTATCCTTGAGGATACCTTGGTGGGCTTTCTACTGCCGGCATACCACCGCTCGATCAGAAAGCAGCAGCGTGTGAATCCAAAATTCTATTTTTTCGATCTGGGTATCAAACGTGCGCTGGCTCGAAGGCTGCCAATTCCAATCACTGAAAGCTCCTACGAATATGGCGACGCATTCGAGCACTTCGTCATCGCCCAGATTGCTCACTTGTCAAGCTACAAGTACCCAGACTGGCATCTTTCCTATCTGCGGACGGCAGCCGGAGCGGAAATCGATCTGGTCATTGAGCGCCCCGGAGCGCCCGAGGTGCTCATCGAAGTCAAGTCAACGCAGCGCACGGTTGCACGAGATGTTCGCAACATCGCCTGCTTTGCCAAAGAATTCGCGAATCCACTCGCTCTTTGCATCAGCCGAGATGCGACGCTCATGCGCCTCGAAGATGTTCTGTGCATGCATTGGCGCGATGCGCTCACAGAACTTGGACTGACTTAGGAAACTCGGACGAAGTGCTGGGATGGGTAGCGGGAATCACCGGGATGACATGAGGCGAACAGTAGAAGCCTACGACGGTGAGAACGTCGCAAAAAAACCATAACGCATGCCAGAACAAAGAATACGCATCACAGTTGCATGCTGTGATGGATGCGATGCCGGATATCATCCATTCGCCCGGTTACAACAACACGCTCAAATGCTTTCTCATTCCTGGCGATGCTGAAGACACGCTTGAGAACGCTCAACATCGCGCCTACATGATCACAAAAATGCGCCGATTCTTTGAGCAGGTGATCGTCTGCTGTATCGTAAGAAGAAAAGCCGTGACAACATGTCATCACGGAATCATTAGAACGATCATGCTGTAGAGAGCACAATCGGAACAAAAATGATCTTGGTTACTCCAGCGGTTGGTGTAATGTCTGAAGTCGCGAGACACTGCGGGACCATGCAGATCAACTCACTCTCCGCCACGTTCAACCAGCTGCCGTTTTCGGCGTGTGGCAGCACTCCACGCGCCCCTCAGGCGGCTCCGAGGCGCAGCGCGATCAGCCGCGCTTTCCCGGTGGATACGCACGCGCCTTGCGCTCGCCAGCCAGCAGGGGCGGAACTGCCTCGACCCAACCTGCGCACGACACCGGAGCTTGCCTGCCGGCCATGACGCACGTAAACTTCATTTCCAGAAGGCATGCATTCACCGGAGTACGCCTTATTTCCGCCCCCGAACTGTCCAAAGGATGGAGGGCACCTCAGTAGTTGGTGGAGGACAGTGTCCACCCCCGAAACACGATTGCAAGGCTCATCCGATCTGCTACTGGGCCACGCCCTGGGTCTAGGCTCACTGCACGCGCTCCTTTTCGAACCGCCACAAGAGCATTCAGCCTGACAAATGAAGGAATGCGGGCAAAATCCGTCCGACGGTTATACGGCACTTCGCGACTTTTTTCTTGCGTCTTTCTGGCAATTGTTGTCCACCCAATGAATATCACCTGATCCCTCCCAATGCGATACGATTTCCTGATTGTCGGTGCCGGCTCTGCCGGCTGTACCCTTGCCAACCGTCTCTCGGAAAGTGGCCGCTACAGTGTACTGGTGCTCGAAGCTGGCGGCACCGACCGCCGGTTCTGGATCCAGGCACCGATTGGCTATGGAAAAATATTCTATCATCCAGCTGTCAACTGGATGTACCAGACTGAACCCGATGCCGGCTTGGGGGGACGTCAGAGCTATTGGCCAAGAGGCAAGGTACTGGGTGGCTCCAGTTCCATCAATGCTATGGTATACATTCGCGGACAACACGCGGACTTCAATGACTGGTGTGCCATAGGGAATCCTGGCTGGGGATGGGACGATGTCTTGCCGTACTTCAAACGTGCGGAAACGAATTCAAGGGGCGGCGATGCACTTCGTGGGGATTCCGGGCCTTTGTATGTCAACGATGTCAGTGCCAGCTACCACCCACTCAATCAACACTTTCTCAAGGCGGCCCAGGAATGTGGGCTAAGGCTTAATCCGGATTTCAATGGGCACGACCAGGAAGGTGTTGGACTGTACCAGATTACCACCCGGAACGGCCGACGGATGTCTGCCGCTCGGGCCTATCTCCGACCGGCCATGAAGCGGTCTCATGTAACGGTACTGACCGGAGCCCATGTCAGCCGGATACGGTTTGATGGATGCAAGGCAACTGGGGTCGAGTTCATGCACCATGGCCGCTTGCGTTCGGCAACGGCCAACCTGGAAGTTGTGCTGTCGGGAGGAGCAATCAACAGTCCCCAAATCCTGCAACTATCTGGTATTGGTCCAGCATCATTGCTGCAGGACCTTGGGATCCATACCGTACGAGCCAATGAAGCCGTGGGACACAATCTGCAGGATCATCTGCAGATTACCTACTATTTCCGGTCTCGGGTACCGACTATGAACAATCGGCTCTCACCATGGTGGGGGAAACTGCTGGAAGGTGTCCGGTATCTTCTCTTCCGGCAGGGTCAATTGTCCATCGGCGTAAATCAGGCGGGTGGTTTTTTTCGCAGCAACCCGGATCGCTCCCGACCCAACCTGCAATTGTACTTTTGCCCACTCACTTACACCAATGCGCCGACCGGTACACGCCCACTGATGCGGCCCGATCCTTTTGCGGCTTTCCACCTCGGGGTCAGTCAATGCCGCCCCACCAGTCGGGGACAACTCGGTATCGTATCCCGCGATCCGTTTCTACCCGTCCGCATTGAGCCCAACTACCTTTCCACCGCTGAGGACCGGCAGGAGTTGCTGGAGGGGGTCAAGTTCCTGAGGATTCTGGCCAAAGCCGCAGCCCTCAGAGAGATCAATGAACAGGAATATACCCCTGGCCCTGACATCAACAGCGATGAAGAACTGATGACAGACATCCGAAACCGGGCTGATACGGTGTTTCACCCCACCAGTACTTGCTGCATGGGCCCAGACCGCTCGCTCTCAGTTGTAGATCCCCGATTACGGGTGCATGGGATCGAAAGCCTCCGTGTTGTCGATGCCTCCGTCTTTCCAACCGTCACATCCGGCAATACCAATGCGCCAACCATCATGCTGGCAGAGAAAGCCTCGGATATGATTCTGGAGGACGTCCGAAGACGTTGAGAGGCACCTCAGAGATGACCCTTTGACCCGCTTGCCCGAGGCCTCATGTACGCAGGACGTTGCCAATGGCCGATATCACTCTGTCCGCATGATCGGGGCCAAATACCAAGGGCGGACGTAGCTTGAGCACATTGCCATACCGACCGGTGATACCGACCAGTACACCTTCTTCGCGCATCAGCCTGTCCATCAAGTTGCGCATGACATCCGGCGACAGCGGGGTACGTTTCACCGAATCTTCCACCAGATCCAACCCCAAAAACAGTCCGCGCCCCTGCACATTGCCGATGATCGGAAGCGATTCCCTCAACTTCTCCAGGCCGGTGCGCAGATAGGCACCAGTGGTTTTTGCATTCCGGGCAAGATGCTCTTCTTCCATTACCTCCAAGACCGTGAGGCCGGCGATTGCCGAGACAGGATTCCCACCAAATGTATTGAAATAATGCTGTCGGGACGAAAATGCGGCGGCGATGTCCGGGGTCACCACAGTGGCCCCAAGTGGATGACCATTGCCGGAGGGTTTTCCCAAAGTCACAATATCGGGTTGAAGATCATAATGCTCAATCCCCCACCATCGCCCGGTACGGCAATGACCCGCCTGAATCTCATCCGCAATCACCAGTCCACCAGCTGATCGCACGGTTTCACAAATTCCCTGGACATATTCTACCGGTGGTGTCAGGGGTCCGGGTGCATCCCAGATCATGTCAACCAGTACTGCGGCCAGACCATACCCAGATTGCTCCAGCTTGCATACCGCCTGTTCAAAACTGTCCAGATAGCCAGCCGTCGCCAGAGGCTCTCCTTGCCGAAAAGGGCCACGAAAATAATCCGGTGGTTCCACAACAGCCAACCAATCCGGACGATCGGAGGTCGGATAGGACCCGGTCGAGAGCTTCCTGATGAGAGTCGAATTGCCGAAATAAGACGCCTCCGTAACGATAATGCCCTGCCGCCCAGTAACCGCCCGCGCAATTTGTACCGCGAGGTCGTTGGCCTCTGTGCCGGTACACGAAAAAATGCAAGTGCCGAGATCGCCCGGAAGCAGGGAGCCCAAGCGTTCCGCCAACAACACCACATTTTCATGAAGATAGCGGGTATGGGTATTGAGCCGCTGCACCTGTCGACAGATCGCCTCCACGACTCTCGGATGGCAATGCCCTACGGAAGCTACATTATTATAGCAGTCAAGGTACTGATTCCCTTCGGCATCCCATAACCACACCCCCTCCCCTCTAACCAAGTGCAGGGGTTTTTCATAGAAGTGCCTGTACATCGGACCCAGGGAAGCCCCCCGACGCACGATCAGTTGATCATCTGACGACATACAAACCGTATCCTGATTACCGTTTGGGATTGCATTCATACCACACATTTTTCTGCTTATGACGATACTATCCAAGTTCGGCAAGACTCGGTAAGGTTTTTTTCGGAAAACTCGATTTTTTCGATTTCCCGTTGGTATCGTCGGAACCTTTCCGGTCCGCCTGGAAGATGGAAAGTGCACAGATAGTGGATGCAGTGGCTGCAGCCGCTAAATCGATGGCCGGTCTGGAAGGATCTCCCTGCCGAATAGGGTGAGTCCAAGGGCAAAATGCGAGATACCGTGTCCGGGTCACACAGGCATAGAAGGAAGCCTTTGGATATCTCGGGACCAAACGATTGATGGCAGAAATCCCAGCGGCCGGATGGTTACCGGTCATCCATCTCCCACCATTCCATCCAGCACCGTCAGACATTCGATTCAAACCCCAATCTTCCTCACGGGAATCATGGATAAATGGTTGTACCATGTGCGGGAATTGATAATATCCGCTCTTTGAAGAAAAAGCATCATTGCATTCCATGGCTCAACCATCTCCCATCAACCGAATCGCATTTCAAGGCGAATTCGGTGCCAATTCCGATATGGCCTGTCGGGATATGTATCCTGACATGGAGCCCTATCCCTGCCATACATTCGAAGATGCTTTCAATGCGGTATCCGAAGGAGCGGCGGAATTGGCCATGATCCCGATTGAAAATACCCTTGCTGGACGAGTCGCCGACATTCATCATATCCTACCCGAATCCAGCCTCTATATTGTTGGCGAGTATTTCATGCCCATCCATTTTCAATTGATGGGAAAATCAGGCACCCGGATTCAGGATATCAAAACGGTTTGCAGCCACATACATGCGTTGGGACAATGCCGGCGGATTATCCGTGAGCACAAATGGGATTCGCGCGTCTCCAGCGATACCGCCGGTGCCGCGAGGGAAGTGGGCGAGCAAGACGATCATACCGTTGCCGCCATTTCTCCTTCCCTGGCGGCAGAATTCTATAATCTGCAGATCCTCAAGACCAATATCGAGGACGCGGCAGAAAATGTCACTCGCTTTATTATCCTGGCTCGAGAACCCGTTCAGGTCCACTCGACAGATTCGGGATTGCCCGTCATCACGACCTTTGTTTTCAACGTCCGAAATTTGCCGGCAGCACTCTACAAGGCCATGGGCGGCTTCGCCACCAACGGTGTCAATATGACCAAGCTGGAGAGCTATCAACTTGAGGGCCGGTTCACTGCCACTCAATTCTATGCGGATATCGAGGGTCATCCAGATGATCCTCCAGTCGCCCGGGCACTGGAAGAACTGCGGTTCTTTTCGACAAAAGTGCATATTCTGGGCGCATATCCTTCACACCCATTCCGGGTTTCACAGACAAGGTAAGCAGTTTCTCCACACGGGGCCTTCGCATGGTTGAAAAACTTTCCTCCGGTCAGTGCCAGTATTCGCTGGCATCATATCCGCGCAGCTTTGGCCCCAATGCGCCCCGCTACCGGCAGCGAGCCTGATCCGGTCAAAATAGACGGGAAGCATTACAGATCAGGGAAGCTTTGACCACTCCTTAGGATACAAGGAAACTGCAGCGCTCTTCTGGCAAACCGTTCAGACACTCCAAATCCAAACCGTAGAGAAGTGGAATCGAGTGTTCATATCGATCCTCTTCACCATAAGCCCTGCATATCGACGCCATGATAATCCCACCTGACGTAATTCCGGTGTTGCTGCATCCGGGAACCCGTTCAGATTGCTTCCCCACTTATCGCCATGCGGGCAGTCCGGTCCCTATTCTGACCTATAAATGAACCCGCAATCACATCAGGCATCCCGGCACACCCCAGACCGGGTCCGGGGGATTGACCGCAATCGGTTTACGGGCAGCCGAGCCGAGTCTCTGGCTGGCCTGCTGATCATGGCAATGGTATTGCTGATGACCTTAGAGAATGTGCTATCGTTACCGAATACCGATTCGCTACGGTGGTTGGCCAGTGCTTGCGCCTGGAGTGCCACATTGATTCTTATCCGACGGGTCACCCGGTTTCTGCAAATTCAGGTCGGTATTCTGCTTGGAATCGGGCTCACGATGATTGCATGGGCCCAATCCCAGAAAGTGTCCATTTCCCTTGTGGACACCCTGAGCATCAATGCGGGATTGCTGAGCATGATTGCAGCGGTCGGGTTTCTGCGCCTTGTCGCATTGCCGGCCACCAGCAACATTACCCTGCTACCCGTCGGCAAACAAGCGTACTGGCAGACTCTGGCCAGTATTGGCCTGTTCGGTTCTGTCATCAATATTTCTGCCCCGATCCTGATTGCGGACCGCATTCACCAACAACGACCACTCAATCTATTCACGGCACAATCCATCATCCGTATATTCTGTAGCATGTCGAACTGGTCACCGTTTTTCGGGGCCATGGCGGCGGTTCTAACCTATGTCGACCAAGCTCGGGTGGATTGGATTGTACTGACCTGCCTGCCGTTTTCATTGCTTTGCAGTGTGTTGGTTTATCTTGAAGCCCGCTGGCGTCACTCCTCCCGGCTGCCCGAGTTCGTCGGATATCCCCTGAAAAAAGAGGCACTGCATGTCCCCGGCATACTCCTGATTTGTGTGGTTGTATTCGCAAGCAGTTTTCCCAATCTGTCGATTCTGTCGGCCATTACCATTTGTGCGCTCACGGTCAGTATCACGATACTGGTAATCCGGCATGGGATTTACTCCATGACCGGCCAGGTCCGGAATCATGTCACCACCTACCTTCCGCGAATGGTCGGAGAATTGTCTTTGTTCCTCTCCGCTGGCGTCTTCGCAGTCGGGATGGCTGCATTACTGGAAACGGGATTGATTTCCTCTCCCTTTACCCGATTCGACGGAATGACCGCCGTCCAGCTGCTTGGGTTCATGCTGCTCGCCGCGATCATTGGGATTCATCCCATCATTTTGATTTCGAGCATCACACCAATGTTGCTGGAGCTGGACCCCAACCCGACACTGCTGGCCATTGTTTATCTCACCTCCTGGCATCTCGGAACCTGCAGCAGTTATCTTTCCGGTGTACAGCTGATTTTTCAGGGTCGATATGACCTTCCAAGCTGGAAGTCATCCATCAGAAATTGGCCTTACTCGTTCAGTATGTACCTGATCGCATCCGGTTGGCTGCTGGCCCTGTCCTCTTTTCTGCCTTGAGACCACTGTTGACAAGGCTTCCGGCTTTGGATGGGATTGAATATCGGATCATGGCCCGGCAGCTTGCGCCAGTATGAGCACCAAGCTTTCCGCCGCTCCTCCGGCCCCTTGGTCGGTTCAGCCAGTAGGATCCCATTTTCAAGACGGCGCAGTACTCGCAGGAATGATCCGCAGGCGGAAACCCGACGGGAGGAATATCCGAAAAGAAACACGAAGATAATGCTGATCCGGACGCATCATGGACATAAGTTCCGATTCATCGATTTCCCGGACGATTCTGATTTCGTGCAAGGAAAGCGACTTCACTCTGAAATCGGCCGCGAGCTCCCGGTAACGTGGAATGGCAGTGTCCGGGTTCGATTTGATTTCATCCACAAGGCCCGGCCGAGACAGGAGTAGGACAGCAGGAACATGATGGTTCTCCATATTGTGAGATTTTTTGGGGGGCGGCCTGCCGCAGTAGGCCCCTCCTCATGTGGAACACCGAACCGCTCCCCTTAAGGTTCACGGAAACCCGCCCACGAGAGGAGTGACTACCCGGAAAGGTAGTGGGATAATCCGACGATCAACGAGGGCACGAATTCCCCTCGTGATGTCTGCCTGTTTAATACCGGATGCGCGACGAAACTTATACCCGACTGATGCATGAAGCCCTGGGGCTTCATGCCGGACTGACCGCTTGGCGGGACGCGGACCCCACCGTGGATGACCGCGCCCTATACGAAGGCGTTCAGGGACGACTGGGATCGCCGCATCGGGGGGCTCAAGTTCGGCGGCGTCTGGTCCGTCTCCATGGCGAGGAGCAATCCCCGTCATCCGGCCAGCCTGGCCGCGCTCGGGATTCCGCGGCAGGACTGGAGCGGCCGGAACATCACGGTCGAGCATGCGGTCCCCGTCAGGATCCTGTACCGCCGCTTCATGCGGGCTGGAACTCGCGACCAGATACGGAAAATCATCGACGCCTATCACGTGGCGGCGGTCACCCGGGAAGAGGACATGCATCTGCGGAATGCCGGCCTGCGGCAGGACATGCCGCCAGGATGGGAATGGGGTGGCGACCCGCTCGCGCGATGGAAAGCCGTGGACATCGAAGTCCCGCCGATTCAGCCGTAAGTTTTTTTTGATCGTCACCCGCAGAGTAGGCGAATCCGGTCAAGCCATAGCCTTGAACAGGGTGATCAGAATTCTCCCATTTCGGTCCGCTCGCCCCGGGACTCCCGGTTCCAGTCTCCAAGCGAGTCACCCCAGTTTACCCAGGCTACAGGGCACCCGGGCTCTATCTCCGGATAGAATTATTCTGATGAGATAGGCGACTCCATCCATGCTGCTGCAAACCAGAACGCTCGAACGATCCATGCCCGAACACTTTAACTCCCATGGTCAACCGATTGGCTTTCCTGTTTCGGATGAACTGCCCAGACC
This sequence comes from Candidatus Poriferihabitaceae bacterium, assembly GCA_965221795.1. Classification (GTDB taxonomy): domain Bacteria; phylum Pseudomonadota; class Gammaproteobacteria; order Arenicellales; family Poriferihabitantaceae; genus VYFG01. Next base: position 2,584,906 of record OZ244914.1, on the reverse strand, counting down.
TTTTCCGCCATCGACCGGAATGGCAGGGCAATATTGCCGTGTCGTGCCTCTGGAGATTGACAGTCACGCCATTTCACTGTTTGAAGCCAATCAACGAGACCATTCAGGACGCAATTGGACCTATCTGCCTTACGGACCTTTCTCTTGTGTGGACGATTATACAAACTGGCTGAAAACATACTGTACCAGTAAGGATCCGCTGTTTCACACCATACTGACTGCATGCGGTGACCCTGTCGGCATTGCCAGTTATCTGAGAATACATCCAGAATCAGGATGCATGGAAGTGGGTCATATCCACTTTTCACCACTGCTCCAGCGCACGATTGCTTCGACAGAAGCCATGTTTCTGATGATGTGTCGGGTGTTCGATGAACTGGGCTACCGACGCTACGAATGGAAATGTGATGCCCTCAATGCATCCTCCAGGCGAACGGCAGAGCGCTTGGGCTTCACTTTCGAGGGTATTTTCAGGCAGGCCACTGTATACAAGGGACGGAATCGAGATACCGCTTGGTTCGCAATCACTGATCGGGATTGGCCAGACATTCGAGCATCCTTTCAAAGGTGGTTGAGTCCCGATAATTTTGATGATCAAGGTCGCCAACGCAACTCTCTACAAGCCAAGTGAGGATTCGGCGGTGGTCAACTACTCATGTTCCAGACTCTGTGCCCTCTTCCGATTCCCTGGTCAGATTTCCCATCCGGAGACCGAGCAGTGCTATGGATTCTTCTTCGGACGGAAGCTCTTCAACCGATCGGAGTTGTTTCTCGATCGCCCGGGAACGTGTGCCCGTCTGGTCAATGGACCGGGAAGCGGTGTCGAGTTGTTTTTTGACCCTGTCGAGTATGTCCCCGAATTTACCAAACTCTACCTTGACTGCCGAGAGTATCTTCCACACTTCACTGGATCGCTCTTCAATCGCGAGTGTCCGGAATCCCATCTGGAGGCTGTTAAGCATTGCAGCAAGGGTTGTGGGACCGGCAACTACGACACGGTACTTTTGCTGCAAGCGGTCCAACAGATTGGCATCGCGCACCACTTCAGCATAAAGCCCTTCGGTCGGCAGAAAGAGAATCCCGAAATCCGTGGTATGCGGGGGCGAGAGATACTTATCCCGGATCTCTGTTGCAGCCAATTCAACCGACTTCGCCAATGCACTGGATGCACACTTCACCGTCTCGGCATCACCGGATTCCGCCGAATCAAGCAGCTGATGATACGACTCCAGCGGAAACTTCGCGTCAATCGGTAGCCATACGACACTGTGCGGCATATTGTCTGGACCTGGTAATCGAATTGCGAACTCCACAATCGCATTCGAAGTGGGGTTGGGTTTTACGTTAGATTCGTATTGATGTGACGTCAGAATCTGTTCCAACAAAGCGCCAAGCTGAACTTCCCCCCAGGTACCCCGAGTCTTGACGTTGGTCAGTACCTTCTTCAGGTCTCCGACACCGGTGGCAAGTTGCTGCATCTCGCCAAGACCCTTATGTACTTGTTCGAGCCGCTCACTCACCTGTTTGAATGATTCTCCGAGTCGCTTCTCGAGGGTTCCCTGCAGCTTTTCGTCTACAGTCTCGCGCATTTGTTCGAGTTTCTTTTCATTACTCTCCTGGAGACGATCAAGACCGGACTCCACCATCTGTCGCAACTTGTCCAGACGGTATTCCAGACGGTCCTCTTGTGTCTTCCCGATCTGATTGGCTTCCTTCCGACCAATTCGAAACTCCTCCCGTATCACTGGCTCAAGTGATTCATGTTGGAGAGGTGCCCGCACCACTGCAGACAAAATCCAGACAAGCAGTCCTGTATTGAAAATCAGGAAAATGAGCAGAAACCAAAAAAGTTCATTGGTAGACATATTCGGTCGCACAGTTGACGGATGAAGTACATGCCAAAATCTACAGACAATAGCACTATTATAATTCGCCAGAACAAGTCCCCTCTCGGGAAGGGATGGCTACTGGTGATATTGCGGTTCATATGGCACCGGCTCGGCCCACCGTTTCCGGGTCGCCAACTCCTCGTCGTTGCGGATCAGATCCAGATGGTGGATGATGCATTGCCGGGGCCATCGGGGCCCGGACTCGCGGACCAACTCGACGGTCGGCACCGACTGGCAGGGGGCTGCACCGGAACCGAAAGGAACTGCCGATCCGTCCCGCGATGGCAAGCCAATCATCAAATCAGACACTACCAAAAGAAGCCGCAACCGCCGAAGTCAGGAGGGGAATAATATTGTCCACAATCTGACGCATATCCAAGATTCGGAGGTCACTTGAACTCCATCCCAGTTATTGGGTATAGTGCTCACACGAAAGATGAGCATTGCGGACGCTATTCTGGACAAAGCCATCGGTCCAATGCTTCATTCGGCACTCGTCACAACCTGCCGGTGCCGGCAATTCCACCACAATGGGTGTATTCAACTGATCCCGAAAACCATAGACCACATCATGAAAAAGCTTCTTGTTTCTACGGCCGCACTCGCGATGATTTCATCCGTCACCCTTGCCGAAGAGGTAAAAATCGGGATGCTTCAGGGATTCACGGGGCCGACCGAATCCCTGGTACCTGCCATTGCCATGGGCGGTGAACTGGCATTTCAGGAAGTGTCCGAAAGTGGACTCTTCCTCGGCGGCAAAACGGTGGTTTCCGTTCGCGGTGACAGCACCTGTATTGATGCCGCCGCCGCCACATCGACTGCCGAGAGGCTGGTCACGGCTGAGGGCGTTGCCGCAATCTTGGGAGCCACCTGCTCCGGGGCCACCACCGCCGTACTGAACAATGTGGCCATCGCTAACGGGACCCTGATGATTTCCGCTTCAGCCACCTCCCCTGCTCTCTCCAGCATTGAAGATAACGGGCTGTTCTTCCGCACCGCTCCTTCGGATGCACGCCAGGGCGAGATCATGGCCCGGGTATTGCGTAACCGGGGAATTCAATCGGTGGCGCTGACCTATACCAATAATGACTACGGCAAGGGCCTTGCCGATGCGTTCCAGGCCGCCTATGCATCCTCCGGTGGTGTCGTAACCGTCGTTGCCGCCCACGAAGATGGAAAAGCTGACTACTCCGCTGAGGTCGGCGCACTGGCTGCAGCGGGCGGGGAGGTTCTGGTGGTTGCCGGCTATCTTGACCAAGGAGGAAAAGGCATCATCCAGGCATCACTTGACAGCGGTGCATTCGATACTTTCATGCTACCGGATGGAATGGTCGGAGATTCCCTGACTGATCATTTCGGGGATGCTATCAATGGCTCCTTTGGCACATCTCCGGGCACAGATAGCCCCGGTGGTTCAATGATGGAAGAAATGACGATGGATCAAGGGTTCAATGGCACGGACCCATACGTACCCGAGGCATATGACGCCGCGGCCCTGATTCTTTTGGCCATGCAGTCCGCGGGCTCAACCGACAGCGAGACAGTCAAGAACCATGTGAAAAAGGTAGCCAATGCTCCCGGCGAAGAGATCTTTCCCGGCCAGCTCGCCAAGGCACTGAAAATCCTGGCGAACGGTGGCGATGTCGATTATGTCGGCGGCTCTGCCGTGGAATTGATTGGCCCTGGAGAAGCCGCCGGATCCTATCGCGAATCCGAAATCCGAGACGGTCAATTTGTCACCGTCCGATATCACTGATGCTGCGCGAATACCATCGCTCCCCAAGGATCGCCCCCGGCACTCGACTGCCGGCAGATGCGTTTTCAGTGCATGTGTCTGTGAGTTTTGTGGATCCTGCAATCTCCACCCCATGACCTCTCATGAATGGAGACATTATCTCCTTTCGCACCCACTCCCCTTGGCTCGTGAATGCAAAGGAGGACTTCCCATGGTCAGCACATCTCGTCGCACAGGAAGTTCCCATGACATCGGAGGACAGGATGGCATGAGCCGGCTACCAAATGGGCATGAAGGCCGCACCATCCACCGGCCAAAGACCTCACATTCCATCCAGATGCTACCGGATCCGGGCAGCGGGATATGGTGATCCGGGCAATCGCCTCTTGCTCTTTTTCGACCCGGCTTCTCTGGCTAGCCGGTGCCTTACTGATGATGGTGGGTTGTGGTGGCGGCGGTGGCGGTAGCAGCCGTGAGCCGGACCGCAACAACCCGCCAGCCCCAACTCGACCAAATCCTATCGAGCTTTCTTTTCGACCAGTCGACCTTGGCACTCCCAACATGCCCGATGGCCGAGACTACCGCACTCCGGAATTTCAGGTTCATCACGGACTAGGAGCCATCGCCGCGGACCGAGCCTACGAACGAGGCTATTTCGGCCAAGGCACCACGATCGCGATCACAGATGACGGGATGGACATCACGCATCCAGAACTGGCCGACAGGATCAGGGCTCCGTATCACGTGGCAAGTCAGACCGACAGGGTGGTCGAGAAAAACGACGGATTGGGCGCAGGGCATGGCACATATGTTGCCATGCTTGCCGCAGGAGCGCGGAACAACGGTTCTGGGGAGGAGTTTCAGATCCGCATCGAAGGCGGCGAGCCGATTCGCTCGCCCAACTTTCACGGCGTCGCACCACAAGCATCCATCATCCCGATCGCACTCAGCGGCGGTGCTCATCCTCCCGCGGCGATACGCCATGCGGTAACGAATGGAGCGGATGCGGTAAATTTCAGTATCGGGCTATCGCTGAACTATTGGGGTGAGTACGCCGGTCGGGAAGGAATATGGCTGACGTCATCGCTGCCGTTGTTCGGCCCACTTGTTGACGACCGGCTGAGGCAACAGATGACGCAGGTCGCAACAGAGATCGAAGACTCGGACACCGTTATGGTGTGGGCAACCGGTAACGAAGGATGGAATTCCCGCAATAACGAGATTCGGATGTGCGGGAAGAATCATCGCCATGAGGAGGGTTGCCAGCTTGGCGAGGGTCCCATCAGTGCCCAGGAATTCATACAGAATTTCACCTGGACTCCCGATCCAGACAACCCGAATCATAAGATTCGATTCAGGGATCTGTGGGGGACAGACTGCGGGAGCGACGACTGCACCGACTACAACTCCGGAGGACATTGGCTGGAGGCCCCATTGTTCCAACCCGAGTTGCTTGGGAAATGGATGGTCGTCGGGGCACTGAACAGGGATGGAGAAATCGCAGAATTCTCCAACGGGTGTGGGGCAGTGCGAAACTGGTGCCTGATGGCCCCGGGGGAAAGTCTCACGGTCGGTCCCGATGGGGACGAGATACAGGGTACTTCTTTCGCTGCACCGTTCGTGACCGGGTCGTTGGCAGTGCTGAAGAGTCGACTGCCAGGGATGCCAATGGAGGTCGTGCAGGCCGTACTGCTAGCCTCCGCAGAACCGATGGGAACCCGGATCAATAATCCCCGCGAGCCGGATCCTGTCTATGGCTGGGGACGGTTGAATCTGGGCAATGCTGTCACCATGCAAGGAACGGTTCACCTACCATACTCGGTGCCCGGTTCGGCCACAACTCGCGAGGTTCGGTTACAGAATGCCCGTATCACGCTGTCTCCCGCTCTGGCTCAGATGGGTGAGTCGTTGCGGGATGTGAAAGTCGCGGTGGGTGGCGTGGGCAATGCGTACTACAACGTGAACCTGTCCGATGTCACCAGTATCGAATCCCGGAGCCATCCGGTATTGGGCCACGCTGCCAGGGACATGCTACTGCCGAGGAGACCGGTCTCGGTCCACAATATGTCCGTCGAAGTCGGCCCGAATGTAGGGGAGTACCGCTCTATAGGAATGGATTGGTCCGGCGACCGGCTTGGCCGTTGGCAGTTGAATCACAACCTGTGCGATCATTGCAGTGGCTCCACATGGCGGGAATGGAGAACAGTCGAATCCTCCGACTTGACCGCCGCTCCGTCTTTTGTGCCTGCCCAGGGAGCGGTCAGCCTGCGGATGCAAGGGAACGGTATGCGGCCATTCGCCACGGTCGGCAGCGGATGGGAATCAGGGCAGATACCTTGGCATCAATTTGGATTGCGATGGTGGCACCGACAGGATACCGTTACATCCGTCGCAGAATTCTCCCGCGTGGATGAACGCCATACAATCTGGGGGACGCGATTCGGCGCACTCGGCGACACCCGCACGGAAACCCTGCAGGGCCGGCTGTTGCTCTCGGCTGTGCTGAGAGAGAACTGGCAGGGTTTTCTCGGTTATGAGCGCAGTTCGGGCCAGGTCTTCACAAGCGGCCGCATGGTGTCTGACGTATCGGGGCTTTGGGCTGAGGGATGGTCGGCGGGAACCCAGGGACGCCATGTATTCCGGGATGATGACACGATTCGATTCTCGGTTCGCCAGGAAGTCGGGGTTCGCGGTGGGCAGGCCCGGATCGACCATCTGGTTGCGACCGGGAGCAGCTTCGTCGATGCATTCTACCGCGGGCACCCCCAAACGCTCGAACGACGACAGACCATCGTCGACCTGCGCACCCGTCCGACGACAAGCTATGCCCTGGGCTACAGTCGATTGCTTGTAAGAGGGACGCAACTCGCCGTGGCCCTGGAATACGCAGGAGAAAGTCGGGAGTATGGATTCTCGACTCGCCTGCAAATCGATTTTTAGCCGCTACGAGCGACTGTGGCCACCGTAAACGGGTACTCGAGTACAGATTGCCCGTCTCCTGCTCGTCGTGGTCTCGGCTTGCGTCACCTTATGAATGCCGGCGGTATCTTCCGGATCACCTGGCCCGTCGACAGCGCCTCGAACTCAACCATCGTCCTCTTCCAGATGCCGGCCCAAAGCACAATAGCAATCGGGGCGCATTCCCCTCAGTGGCCAGCGTTGCTTCAGCCCGTAACCGGGCACACTCCGTATCTCCGAACGCTTGATTTCGACAGCACTGGACGGCGTGCGGATTCGTGCAGTGGAACGCAATATCCCTCGCCCCGGATATGATCACGGTCTCCGGGATTCATATGCATTTTGGCGGGATTCGGGCTGTGAACGGCATCTCGCTTGCCATTGAAAAAGGATCGATCACAGGCCTAATCGGGCCGAATGGAGCCGGCAAAACCACACTGTTCAATGTCATTGCTGGGGTGCTGAAGCCAACACATGGCCAGGTACTGCTGGAGGGTGAGAATATTACCGGTCTGGAACCCCACCAGCTGTTCTCCCGGGGATTATTGCGTACGTTCCAGATTGCACATGAATTTCCGACGTTGACGGTTCTGGAAAACCTCACGGTGGTTCCGGGTGCACAACCGGGAGAGCGTCTCTTGCAAGTCTGGTTTGCCAACCGCAAAGTCCGAGCATTCGAGCACCAAATTCGCCAGAAGGCCCGGGAAGTGATGGAATTTCTCGAAATCGATCATCTGGAAAATGAGCCCGCTGGCAATCTGTCAGGAGGACAGAAAAAACTTCTGGAACTGGGCCGCACCATGATGGTGGAGGCAAAGATCGTATTGCTCGACGAAGTGGGTGCCGGCGTCAATCGAACCCTGTTGCGGGCGATTGGCCGCTCTATCCGGCGACTCAACCGCGAAAGAGGCTATACTTTCTGTATGATTGAGCACGACATGGACTTCATCAGTCGGATGTGTGAGCCGGTGATCTGCATGGCCGAAGGAAAGCTGCTGGCACAAGGTAAGATGGCCGAAATCAGGGCCAACGAAGAAGTGGTGGAAGCGTACCTGGGCACGGGGCGCAAGCGCCGGGAGTCAACCGGGTAATGGGGTTCCTGGAAGCCAAAGGCATGACTGGAGGGTACGGGAGGGGTGCCGACATCATCCACAACTGTACCATCACCGTGAACCGGGGAGAAATTGCCGTGATCGTCGGGCCCAATGGTGCCGGGAAATCTACGGCCATGAAAGCCGTATTCGGCATGCTGCACTTGCGTACCGGATCAATCTGGCTGGATGGGCAGGAAATCACCCATCTGCCCCCTCAGAGCCGGGTCTACCTGGGAATGGGTCTGGTTCCCCAAGTGCGGAACATTTTTGCTTCCATGACGGTCGAGGAGAACCTCGAAATTGGCGCATACCGTCGGCATGACTGCTTCCAGGACACCATGGAACAGGTCTATGACCTATTCCCCGTGCTCAAGGAAAAATGTCGCCAGCCAGCCGGGGAATTGTCCGGTGGCCAACGACAACAGGTCGCCATTGGCCGCGCCCTGATGACGCGACCAACCCTACTGATGCTGGACGAGCCGACGGCTGGAGTGTCACCAATCGTAATGGACGAACTGTTTGATCGCATCCTGGACATCGCGGCAACTGGGATGGCGATCCTGATGGTGGAACAGAATGCCCGCCAGGCCCTGGCAATTGCCGACTCGGGTTTTGTGCTGGTGAACGGAGAAAACCGGTTCACGGACACCGGCCGCAACCTGTTGGCCAACCCGGACGTTCGCTACTCGTTCCTGGGGGCGTGAGTGGAGGTTCTGGAAGCCCTGGTCCTGCTGACCAATTTCGTTTTGCTACCTGCCACTACCTATGGTGCGCAATTAGCCCTGGGGGCCTTGGGAGTCACTCTCATCTACGGCATTCTTCGCTTTGCCAATTTTGCCCATGGGGAACTGATGTCCTTCGGTACCATGGCTGTGATCCTCACTACCTGGACGCTGCAAGATCTGGGAGTAGGCCTTGGACCATTGCCGACTGCATTACTGGCACTTCCGGTCGGTATTACGGCCGCCGTCACCTTGACTCTTCTGACCGACCGGTACGTCTTTCGGTTCTACCGGCAGAAAAAAGCAAACCCCATTGTGAATGCCATCGCATCGGTTGGGGTCATGTTCGTGATGGCAGGACTGATCCGTATCATCATCGGGCCGGATGATCAATCTTTTGCCGACGGAACCCGCTTTATCATAACCGCCACGGAGTTCCGGGAAATCACTGGACTCCGGGAAGGGTTGGCTATCCGACAAACCCAGGTCATCACCATTCTCGTCGCCCTGCTGGTAATGGGGCTGCTGTTCTGGTTTCTGCAAAAAACCCGATTCGGAAAGGCCATGCGGGCCTATTCTGATAATGAGGACCTGGCCCTCCTGTCCGGGATCGACCCGGACCGGGTGGTCCGTATAGCCTGGATCATCACCGCGATCCTGGCAACGATCGCTGGCATGTTATATGGCCTCGACAAAACCTATAAACCGTTCGTCTACCAACAAATCCTGTTGCCCATCTTTGCGGCCACCATTCTGGGCGGCGTGGGCCAACCGGTGGGAGCCATTCTGGGAGGGTTTCTCGTTGCCTATTCCGAAGTCACCCTGACGTATGCTTACCGGAAGTTTCTGACCTACCTGGGTCCGGAAGGCTGGGCACCCGAAGGCTTGGTGCAGTTTCTGTCAACCGACTACAAATTCGCGGTTTCATTCGTCATTCTGGTGATCGTATTGCTGGTCAGGCCCACCGGAATCGTTCGCGGAAAAGTAATATGAACCGAGGCACCGGGTATTTTGTGATCTTCTTCCTGCTGCTTCTGGCGGTCGGTTTCGGCCAGAGTTGGAATGTCGCGCTGGGCATTCTCAACATGTGCCTGATCTCGGCCATCATGTCTCTGGGGATCAACATGCAGTGGGGCTATGCCGGGCTTTTCAATGTCGGCGTGATGGGGTTCACAGCCCTGGGCGGACTGTCCGCCGTGTTGGTCTCGATGCCACCGGTACGGGAAGCCTGGGCCGAAGGCAGTGTAGGGCTCGGTCTCTCCTTCCTGGGGCTACTGGCCACGATTGTCATGGTGATTTTGCTGCGACGACGAACATGGGGAGTGCTTCGGTTCGGGGGCACATTGCTCATCATCCTTCTGGGCATCTTCTTGATCCGACAGTTTTATTTGCCTGCCGTAGATCGTATTGAGGCAGTCAATCCGGCATTTTCGGGCTATCTCGGCGGCCTCGGATTACCGATCACCCTGTCCTGGGTAGTGGGTGGGCTCATTGCAGCAGGGGCAGGTTGGTGGATTGGTCGCATCACCCTGGGACTTCGGGCAGACTATCTGGCGATCGCCACCCTGGGAATTTCCGAAATTATTCTTGCCATCCTGAAATACGAAGAATGGCTGACCCGTGGTGTGAAAAATGTCACTGGTCTCCCCCGCCCGGTGCCCTACGAAGTCGACCTGATCGCCTCCGAATCTTTCCGCTCATTCATCGATTGGCTGGGGGTCAGTGCCCACACAACGGCCAGTATCATAGTCAAGCTTTGCTATGCCGGATTCTTTATGCTGGTCCTCGCAATCATCCTGTGGTTGTCGGAGCGTGCCCTCAAGTCTCCCTGGGGGCGCATGATGCGCGCCATACGGGACAACCGAGAGGCCGCAAATGCTATGGGAAAGGATGTCAAGGCACGACATCTGCAAGTCTTTGTACTGGGCTGTGCGGTCTGTGGCATTGCCGGTGCCATGCTCACCACTCTGGACGGTCAACTGACCCCTACCGGGTACACTCCCCTGCGCTTTACATTTCTGATCTGGGTGATGGTGATCATCGGGGGGGCGGGGAATAACTGGGGAGCCGTACTGGGCGGTTTCGTCATCTGGTTTCTCTGGATTCAGGCCGAGCCATTGGGGAACGCGTTCATGCAAATGGTCACGGTCTTCCTGCCGGACGGACATACAGCCAAGGAGCACCTGATGGCAGGTGCTGCCTATACCCGTCACATCCTGATGGGAGCGATCCTGCTACTGATGATGCGATTTGCGCCCAGAGGACTGATTCCCGAGCGTTGACCATATGGTCCAGGGCAGTCTTATGCCGAGGAGCAATCCAACCAGTCACAACATCCACAGAAGAATCCACGGGTATATCATTTCGACTCCCGGCTGCAAAGCGGACCATCACCGATGGAAGGAAATCCGGCAGAACTTCCGTCAGCACTTCCGGGTCGGGAAGTTTCTCCAGTGAATCCACCAGGCCGGATTCAAGCCGACCTGATAATGACGGGGAGATTATTGCGGCCAGCACATGAATCAGGAGTTCAGCGCATCACAAACGGGTTAGCCATAGGTCCACGTGCCGTACTGATCCAAGTGGTCTTGCTGCGCGTATAGTCCTCGATCGAGTCCAGACCGGCTTCGCGGCCATACCCGCTCATCCCGAAACCACCAAAAGGAGCGATGGGGGAAATCGCCCGGTAGGTATTCACCCAGACTATGCCAGAACGGATCCGGGCACTGACCCGATGGGCTCGGGACAGGTTTTCGGTAAAAACCCCCGCCCCCAGACCGAACCGGGTATTGTTGGCCATCGCCACTGCTTCCTCTTCGTGCTCGAACCGGAGGATACTCATCACTGGTCCGAACATTTCATTGCGCATGATACTCACATCCTGATGGGCACATTCAACCATCGTCGGCATGAAATAATATCCTCTGGGGAAACCGGGTGGCCGTTTCCCCCCGTAACGAATCGAAGCATGTTGGGAATCGACTTCCGACATGGCCGCCATAATGCGCTCAATTTGCGCCTTCGTGGCCAACGGACCCATTTGCGTACTATTCTCCAGTGGGTCTCCAATCACAATCTGACGAGCACGGGCTTCCAACTCTGCCACGATTTCCTCGTAAATGCCGTTCTGTATGAATACTCGGGAACCGGCAACACAACTCTGTCCAGACGCGCCAAAATTCCCGGCAATGATCCCGTTCACAGCTCCCTCCAGATCAGCATCATCAAAAACCAGAATAGGTGACTTACCACCCAATTCCAGGGAGACCACGGCAAAGTTGTTGGCAGTATTGGCAATCACATGCCCCGCAGTTTCCGGTCCACCCGTAAATGCAACCCGGGCAATATCGGGATGGGAAGTCAGTGCCCGGCCACAGGGTTCTCCCCGGCCGCTGATCACGTTGACAACACCGGGAGGAAACCCTGCCTGATCCACCACCTGGGCAAATTCAAACATCGCAGCCGGGGCTTCTTCAGAAGCTTTGATCACCACGGTATTGCCAGCCGCCAACGCCGGTCCCAGCTTGGTGGCAGTGAGGAACATTTGCGCGTTCCATGGAACGACTGCAGCGACCACCCCAATCGGAACACGGGTGGTAAAGACATGCAGGTCTGGTTTGTCGATCGGCAAGGTCTTGCCTTCAATTTTGTCGGCCAGGCCTGCAAAATAGTCATAATAATCGCCCACATACGCGGTCTGGGTGCGGGTTTCCCGGGCCAACTTGCCACTGTCGATGGTTTCAATTTCGCCCAGGTGGGAGGCTTGTTCACGTAACAGGGAAGCGAGCCTGGCAATCATTTTGCCCCGGGCCGTTGCGCTCATCTGAGCCCAGGAACCTGCATACAGGGTATCCTGTGCCGCTTTGACCGCACGGTTCACATCTTCTTCGCTGGCCGCAGGGAACTCGGCCCAAGGTTCCTCATTGGATGGATTGATGCTGATGAGGGTTTCACCATTGGATGCATTACACCATTCACCATCAATGTATTGCTGATATCTCTTCATGAGGGTCGGGTTCCGGCGGGGTCGGTTTCTGTCATGGGCACCACCGTGCCGGCACTCTGGTTACCGAAGTAAATGCCATAACGCATATCTTTTGATTCGGCAATGTATCGCTGCAACATGATACGGATGGCATCATTGTTTTCCACCCGATCCCATGGGATTTGATGTGGGAGATAGAAATCCTTAGCGCAAGCACCTACCCGATCCGCATTGACGCGATAATAGATGAATTGACGTTGATCCGCCTCATCTTCAAACACCGCATACAACGAAGCGATCGTCGCTCCGATATCCAACTCATCCAAAACTTTCCGCAGTTTTGCAATACTCCCATGCTGCTGTTGGAGGCCAATCGCCACGGGCTGCAAGCCTCCACTTTTTGGAGAGGGACGCAGCAAAAGACGCCCTTTGCAAGACACCAAGGCCCCTACGACAATTGGGGAGCCATGTCCTGCTGCGGTCACCGCATCCTGTTCCAACCCCAGGGTCACGTACCCACCACGCATATAGCCGAGTCCGTTCTGTTCATTGTAGTCATATGCCCTGACCTCGCCAATCATCAACATATGATCCCCTACATCCATACGCTGTTGTACCGTACAGTCAAACCATGCACAGTTGCCATCCAGCAACGGATGACCCAACGGGCCTTCCTGCCAAGGAGTGATCGTGAATTTGTCTGGTCGCTTGGACGCGAACAAGCTCGAAATGCCCACCTGGCTTTCACTCAATACATTGATCGCAAATCCCTCTGCCGTCCGGAACACCTCAAAGCTGTCCGCAGATTTGCTGATACAGATGGAAAGCATTGCGGGATTCAGGGAAACCGAGCAGAAGGAGTTGGCGGTGAATCCACGGGGTGTGCCATTCTCCTCTTTCGTGGTCACTACCGTGACACCGGTCATGAAAGTGCCGAAGGCATTGCGCAATTCACGCAAGTCAGACAGATCCGACATCCACGGATATCCCGCGCCGGGATTTGCACAAATAGACCTTCGGCAGATCAAAACCGCCTTTCCAACCCCATGTAAAATACTGAATGTCCATACTGTGATTACTGTAGTCCCCATTTTGCAGGCATCGGACCGGATACCAAGAAAGGGAGGGACGATACGGTGGCCGACCCAGAATTGTCTGTTTCCATCCGCCCTCGAAAAAGGTCGCGAGGGAAGCCTTGGGGGTCATTATACAATTGCACAGATCAAGGGTGGCAAATCTTCTGCCAATAACACGACTGTGGACCGATTGGCCAAAGCTTTGCAAGGCTTCTGACCAAAAACAGGTCAACCCCTGACAAGAAAAAGATAGGAGAGAGCAACTACTCCTACCCAATACCGCAGGGTGATTGCACACTGATGGAAGGCGCGACACGATCCCAGGCGGCCTGATCCGGAACAGGGTCTGAGCGCGGTAGCGTGTTGGGTTCCGCCCGTGGCGTGGTGTTTGGGGCCGCTCGGAGCGCGGTTGGGGACATTGCCGAGGGCTTGGGACGGCCGCTGAACCGTGCGCCCTCAGCGGACCGAAAAGGAGGGCGTCGAAGGCGTCCTGCCGTCACCTCAGGAAATGCTGGCGGGCACCGCACCGGCACCGTCCGGAATCGCGGCCGGTACACGAACGTCTCTGTCAGCTCCAGCGGATGCCCGTGCCGTGCCAACCCGTCCCCGGACCGCCGCTGCCGGCTCGGCCCCAGCACCAGCGACATGTCATCAGGCATTTTGATCTGGGAATCGTCAACAAGTACCCATTCGGCACCTGCCGCCGTTGTCATGCCCGGTACTGTTTCCGTCCCATCCGATGCGTTTCATCCTCGGCAGCGACTGGTCACACAGCACCGGGGCTCCCTGATCACCGGAATGGCAACTCCCACAGGATCGAATGCGGGTCCCAATGGCCGGTCTTCGACCGCGACCTGATCAACGTCAGAACCGACAGGTACGACTACTCCGGTGCCTCATGGCATCCCGCTGCTTTCAGGTGGACTGATTCCAGGAAGTTGCAACCGGGACGGGACTATTTCCCCTTCTGCAGGAGGCTCTCTTGTCCCGAAAGGCATGGCCGGTTGTTTGCGACCAAGAACTCCAGTTGCCGGATAGATTGGCGACATCAACCCCAGAACGACACCACCGGAACGCTTGAGAATGGCACCTTGCTACGATGAATACTTGTTGGCGAGCAGGTGCCAGGCATGTTCCACAACCTCGCGACTGGTATCCCGTGTACGCATAAGCCGTATTTCAATTTGCTGGTTCCATGATGGACCACCGGCCAGCACAAGCCTGCCACTCTGCAGGTCACCGTCAACCAGCATCGCCTGCAGCCAGGCCATGCCGCGTCCCTCAAGAACCATATCCCGAATCATGTCCCCCATGGTTGATTCGTAAACCGGATTGATATGTAACTCAACATCCGACCTCGTCATGCGTGCCTGCCGTTGCCAGCCAATGGGGTTTTCAGATGAAAAACCAATACAGCGAACTGGTTCTTCTGCCGTACCCGGCAGCTTGAATAATGCATCGCCATTTTCATCGGGAATGGAAACTGGAATCAATTGATCCAGATTCAGGGTAAGCCAGCCGTAATTTCGAACGTCAAGCAAATCCGGCATGGTTTGTTGATGAAAGCATACGATAAAGTCAACTTCATCATTGATCAAGTCTCTTAGGCAATTATTCAGGTTGTCAGATTTGAGTATGCAGGGTCCAAGATCAATATGCTGCTCAATTTCAGCCATTAACCCAGGCAGAAAGTGGCGTGCAAGCACATGCTGGGCACTAATCCGCAGCGGATCTGTCGCATGCAGACCAATTCGCCGCGCCCCCACCCTTGCTCGATATGTGGTTCTGACAATCTCCACCGCCTGACGGTAAAAGTGATTGCCCGCCCGAGTCAGGTTTACAGGATATGAACTCCGGTTTATCAACTGAACGCCGAGCCAGTCCTCAAGCTGCTGAATGCGCCGGCTGAGAGTGGATTGCGTGGTATGCCGTTCTTTGGCTGCCCTGGAAAAGCTGCGAGTTGTTGCCAGCACCAGAAAATCTTCAAGCCATTTAAGTTCCAAAGCGAATTCTTACTGATTGAGCTAATTTATAAACTATGCATTATTCGAATATTATAGCATTGGTATCTAGCGAAATACACTATGCTATTTCACATCCATACTTCCAAAATAAATCATTGACCATTAATCAATATCAGTATATTTTAGGCCTTGCGATGATTAACTATTATTGTTTGGTTTATCTCTTTTTTGCATAATATAAATGGAATCAGCAATTTTCCTTTAGACGCCTATAGGAGTAAAGAATCATGTTTAATTTATTGAAACGTATAAGACAACTCTGTTCTGTGGTGATCGCCTTGGGGATTATCAGTGCAGTTCCGACATCAGCTGCTACTGCAGATACACCACAGATGGGCGGCACCTTGGTCCTTGGGGCAACATCGACCCCCCGAAACCTGAATCCGGCAGTACAGTCTGGTACCGCAACGGGAATACCGGGAGCCCAGTTGTTTGCAACACCGTTGCGGTTCGATGAAAACTGGAATCCTCAGCCCTATTTGGCAGAAAGCTGGGTATTTTCTGACGATGGCCTGAGCCTCACCCTGAACCTAAGAAAAAATGCAGTTTTCCACGATGGCGAGCCGATCACTTCGGAAGACGTGGCCTTCTCCATAGAGATCATCAAGAACAACCATCCGTTCAAAAGCATGTTCGATCGTGTAGAGTCAATCGAAACACCCGATTCCCATACGGCTATCCTTCGACTGACCAAGCCACACCCGGGCATTTTGCTTGCAATGTCGTCATCGCTGTGCGCCATTATTCCAAAACATATCTACGAAGGTGGAGAAGACGCCAAGAAACATCCAAAAAATCTCGAGCCTGTCGGGTCCGGCCCGTTCAAGTTCGTCGAATATGTCAAGGGACAGCACCTTATCATGGAAAGAAATCCTGACTTCTTTCTGGAAGGCAGACCATATCTGGACAAGATCATCATAAAATACAATAAGAACTCCAATGCCCTGGCACTGGACGTGGAACGTGGCGACATTCATATACGGCCATTCAATACAAAGGCCCGTGAACTCACCCGCCTGAAAGAAAATGATGACCTGATTATTACCCGGAACGGCTATGCTGCGATCGGCCCCATTTCATGGCTGGCCTTTAATCTGAATCATCCCATTCTTGGCAAGAAAGAGGTCAGGCAGGCGATCGCCCACGGTATCGACCGGGCCTTTATCACCGAACAGATACATGCTGGACTGTCGGAACCTGCGTTCGGCCCTATTGCCATGGACAACCCGTTGGCAGATCAGGATGCTGTTCGCTACGACTACGACCTCGCAAAAGCTAATGCTATGCTTGATGCTGCTGGGCATCCCCGGGGCAACAACGGAATGCGCTTTGAGGTCACGCTTGATACCCTGCTTTCACAACGGGAAGTGGCTGAATTCCTGAAACCCCATCTGGCCGAGATCGGCATTGACGTCAATTTGAGGATCCCGCCTGACTTCCCGACCTGGGCGAACTGGGTGAAAAATCATGAATTCGACATGACGGTCGATGTTGTATTCAACTGGGGTGATCCGGTGATCGGAGTACATCGAACTTACTTGTCCTCAAACATTCGCAAGGGGGTCATATGGTCAAACACGCAGAGCTATTCCAATCCTGAGGTTGACAGGATTCTGGAAGCAGCGGGACAGGAACTTGACTTTGAGACCCGCAAGGACTTGTATCTTCAGTTTCAGAAGATCGTGACAGACGAATTGCCGGTGTACTGGATGTATGGACTGCCATATCACACGGTCTACAACAAGTCTGTCGGCAATCCCCCGTTGTCAATCTGGGGTACCATGAGTCCTATGGATGAGGTCTACCTCAAACAATAGTCGAAAGCCCGCTTTTGCAAAAAAATCCGTGCCTGGAAACTGTCCGTTGTCAATCCATAAACCACTTCGACTTTCTTCCAGGCACCGATCATTCATTCTTCTTTGGACACCGGGTTGGTCCATGCGACCGTGAAATTTACCAGTGGCTTCCGTTCTGAAAATTCTCGGTGAACGCATTGCGTTTGCCCTTGCGGTAATTTTTTCGGTTCTGGTTCTCAATTTCATCCTGATAAGGCTGGCTCCAGGGGACCCTGCGTCAGTGATTGCGGGGGAGTCGGGAGGAATCACCCAGGAAATCATTGATGCAATTCGTAAAGAGTATGGTCTTGACCTTCCAATGCATGAACAGCTTGGCATTTATCTGGTCAACGCAATCAAAGGCGATTTAGGATATTCCTACTACTTCAACACACCAGTTGTCGAATTGGTTATATCGTATATGTGGCCAACCATCCTGTTGATTGTGGTAGCCACGGTCATAGCATTGATTTTTGGAACCGCATTCGGCGTCATTGCTTCACGCAAGCCTGATGGTTGGTTATCGAATTTTCTGACCATATTCTCCTTGGTTGGCTACTCTGCACCTCCATTTTGGACGGGTATGCTGCTGATCATTTCCTTTGCCTTCATCGTGCCGTGGTTCCCGGTTTCTGGCTATTCTGATGTCACTCTCGACGTTGGTCCGTTGGGTCATGCACTGGATGTACTGCATCACCTGGTATTGCCTTCGATCACACTCGCATTGATTTATCTCGCGCAATACAGTCGATTGGCCCGGGCCAGTATGCTTGAGGTCATGGGCTCCGACTATATTCGAACCGCCCGGGCAAAGGGTCTGACTGAAGGCGTGGTTTTTTTCAAGCATGGATTGCGTAACGCTGTCCTGCCAATCATAACCATAACCGGACTCCATTTTGGCAACATCCTCTCGGGAGCGGTGCTCGTTGAAGCGGTATTTAACTGGCCTGGCCTTGGCACGCTAGCCTTTGACTCGCTGCTTAGACGTGATTATCCGACAATCCTTGGACTACTGTTTTTCTCTGCAGTCATGACTATCGTAGCAAATCTGCTGACCGATCTTTGTTATCGAATCGCGGATCCCCGAATCAAAATCAAGAAAAGGTAAATTACCCATTCCTACCATTCATGAATAGACCAGCAGAAATCAAGGCTGATAATCCTGCACGAGAGGTGTGGCGGCTATTCCTTCGAAACTGGTCAGCAAGACTGGGGCTTTCGATCATGGCATTGATCATTCTGGTCAGTATTTTCGGACCCGGGATTTATGGCGTAGATCCTTTTTCAATTCGAGGCGCTCCTTTTACACCTCCGGGCATTGATTCAAATGTACCGTGGGGGACAGACCATGTGGGCAGAGATATCCTTGCCGGCATGCTTGGCGGGGGAAGGGCGACTCTGGCTGTAGGCTTATCTGCCGCTGTGATGACGATTGCAATTGGCCTGGTCGTCGGTGCTTTTGCCGGATATTATGGAGGTCTTGTTGATGAGATCCTGATGCGTATTACCGAATTCTTTCAGGTGCTTCCCTCATTAATTCTCGCAATGGTTCTTGTAGCCCTGTTTACTCCTTCATTGGAAATGATTGCAATAGCGATAGGCATCGCAGCATGGCAATCTACCGCACGACTCACTCGTGGAGAGTTTCTGCGACTTCGTGAAATGGAATACGTCAGGGCCGGCCGCACTATCGGTGCTTCGGACAGTCGTCTGATATGGTTCATTATACTGCCGAACGCCCTTCCTCCGCTCATAATCTCAGCGACTCTGATCATTGGTGTTGCAATTCTGTTTGAAGCTGGCTTGAGTTTTCTCGGTCTGGGAGATCCCAATGTGATGAGCTGGGGACTCATGATTGGCTCAAGTAAAGAGTACATTTTCGATTCTTGGTGGGCGACTACCTTTCCCGGCACCGCAATCTTTCTTGCCGTACTCAGCGTAAGCCTGATTGGTGATGGACTGAACGATGCGCTCAACCCAAAACTCAGAAATCGATGACTGATCCACGCCAGCATGAGTCGACATTACTTGAGGTCAGCAATCTGAAAGTTGATTTCGACACACGAGATGGCATAGCACATGTACTGGATGGAGTGAGCTTTAGCTTGAAGTCGGCAGAAGTTCTGGGCATCGTTGGAGAGTCAGGTTGTGGAAAGAGCATGACCGCACTTTCGATTATGAGGCTGGTTCCCAACCCCCCGGGTAAGATTGTTGGTGGACAGGTCAACTATCACGGAGAAAATCTGCTCGAATGTACGCCTGAACGCATGCGTGAAATCCGTGGCAATCATATTTCCATGATTTTTCAGGAACCCATGACCGCGTTAAATCCGGTTATCAGGATCGGGGACCAAATCGCAGAATCGCTTCTCCTGCACCAGAAATTCTCTCATGATGATGCCATGGACAAGGCGATCGAACTGCTTCGCGAAGTACACGTGCCACTTCCGGAAAAGCGCATTTACGAATTTCCGCATCAACTCTCAGGAGGAATGCGTCAACGCGTGATAATAGCGATTGCCTTGGCCTGTGAACCAGTCATGCTAATTGCCGATGAACCGACAACCGCTCTTGATGTGACCGTGCAGGCACAGGTTTTCGACCTTCTCTTGGAACTCCGTCAAGAGCGGAAAATGGCAATCATCCTGATTACGCATGACATGGGAGCTATCGCTGAAATGGCTGACCGCGTGTTGGTGATGTACGCGGGAAGAGTCATAGAAACTGCAACAGTTGACGATATCCTGCAAAAACCAGAACACCCGTATACCCAAGGATTGTTGTCCTGTGTTCCAATCCTCGAACTGGGTTCGGATACTGAGAGCAAACCCCTTAATGAAATTCCCGGAATAGTGCCATCATTGACAAATCTTGGACAGGGTTGTGCTTTTGAACCGAGATGCCAATTCAGCTTGCCGAGATGTGCAATCGACATGCCAACAACCTTTGATACAGATGTTCAACACAGAACAGCCTGCTGGCTCCTCAGTGAAGATGGGCAAAGATAATCATCATGCCCAAGAACATTCTACTTAGCGTTCGAGATTTGAAAGTTCACTTTCAGGCGGGTTCCGGAAAACTGTTTACCCGAGGTAAATGGCTGCACGCGGTCGATGGAGTCAGTTTCGATATACCACGCGGGTCTACATTTGGGATCGTCGGGGAATCCGGTTCGGGCAAGTCTACAGTTGCCTTGGCAATTATGCGTCTTGTACCCATTAAACACGGAGAAGTCCTGCTTTCAGGAGATCGATTGTCGCACGCAAAGAGACAGCAGCTTAAGGATCTCAGAAAGAACGTTCAGATCGTCTTTCAGGATCCATACTCATCCCTCAATCCCCGAATGCGAGCCGGCTCAATTGTGCGAGAACCGCTTGACCTGATGGAAATTGGAGAGCGCGGCAAGCGCGATGAACGTGTCGAAGAACTATTCCAGAGCGTAGGTCTGCGTAGTGAACACCGCACCCTGTTTCCACATCAGTTTTCAGGAGGGCAGCGTCAACGGATTGGTATTGCACGTGCTCTGGCGAGTCAGCCAAATCTGATTGTGTGCGATGAGCCTGTCTCTGCTCTTGACGTTGCCATTCAGGCACAAATTCTCAATCTGCTTCGCAACCTACAAAATAAACTCGATCTCACATATCTTTTTATCTCGCATGACTTGGGAGTTGTCCAACATATCTGTGATGATATTGGAGTGATGTATCTGGGAAAGATAGTTGAGCAAGCCGATCGCAGATCGTTATTCAACCAGCCCCTGCATCCCTATACCTGGGCTTTGTTGTCGGCAGTTCCATCCATCAACAGGCGAAGATACCAAGCGACTCAGCGAGTGAGACTGCAAGGAGCCCCCCCGAATCCGATTGACCTGCCACCCGGTTGCGGGTTTGCGAGTCGATGTCCTTTTGTCAGGGAGGTCTGCCGAACCACCGAACCCCGAAACCGTGAAATATTTCCCGGGCATTGGATCAAGTGTCATTTGGTCAGCGATGACGGGATTCCGCCACATCAGGCAGAGATGAACAATTCCCCCGGAGCGGCACGTTGAATACCATCTTTTGTTGCCGAAAAATCCTGACAATCAACTCTTCAAAACCAGTTGCAACTCATGTGGCAGTGAGAAATGGACGAATCGTGGACGTTGGCACATTGAATGAATTGGCAAGCCTTGGTGATTATTCGCTTGATACAAGATTTGCCGACAAGGTATTGATCCCGGGACTGGTTGAAGCTCACTCTCACGTGATGGAAGGAGCATTCTGGAAAAGAGCCTACTGTGGCTATTTTGAACGGACAGACCCTGATGGCCATGTTTGGCCAGGATCAGTGACTGTTGGCAGTCTCCTGATGCGCCTGAGCAGGATTGAGCAAGAACTGGACGATGCCTGTGAGCCCCTTGCAGGCTGGGGATTTGATCCACTTTACTGGGGCTCCGAGCGCTTAAACAGACACCATCTCGACCGGGTTTCAACAACCAGGCCAATCGGAATACTGCACGCATCCTGCCATATTCTGAATGTCAACACAAAAACCCTGAAAATGGCTGGCCTTCTGCGCAGCGGACTGAAACATCCTGGGCTTCCTTTAGGTGAAGATGGCCTGCCTGAAGGAGAGCTTAGAGGCCATGAATGCATGGCTCTGGCAAATCGACATGTTGGATTCATGCGTGAAGAACTGGCCAACGATGAGTCCGGGTTTCGACAATTTGCTAAACAGTGCGTTCGAACCGGGGTTACGACTGCAACAGACCTGGCCGCCATACTTTCAGATAATGCAGTCAAGATGATGCTCCGAGTAACTGCTGAACGGGATTTTCCAGTACGCATCGCAGCAATGCGAAAATTTATCAACCTCACTGCTCCTGAATTGATTCGGGTAGCAAAAGAACTGGGGGAACAGAGTTCTGACAGGCTTCGATTAGGCGCAGTGAAGATCGTTGCAGATGGCTCCATACAGGGTTTTACGGCGAGACTCAGCACTCCGAAATACTTCAATGGTGCTCCGAATGGAATGTGGTACATGCCGCGGGAACATATCGAAGAATTTAGCCGGCTGGCTCTCAAGGAAAAAGTACCATTGCATGTCCATACAAATGGAGATCAGGCAACAGAGTTGGTTCTGGAATGCATTCAACAAGGCCTGAAGAAACATGCATGGTCAGACCATCGATTCACGATGCAGCATTGTCAATTGGCCAGTCGAAGTCAATTGCAAAAAATGCGTGAACTCGGGCTTTGCGTAAACCTGTTTTCAAACCAGATTTTTTTCTGGGGGGATTTGCACTGCAAATATACAGTTGGACCCGAGCGGGCAAGGCACATGAATGCCTGTCGAAGCGCACTTGATATCGGAGTACCAACCGCCATTCACTCTGACGCTCCGATTACTCCATTAAGCCCGCTGTTTACAGCCTGGTGTGCCGTCAATCGACGGACTCATTCCGGGCAAGTCCTCGGGAAACACGAATGCATTACCGTTGATGAGGCACTGTATGCCATTACCATGGGTGCTGCCTATACTCTGAGAATGGATAGTGAAATCGGTTCGGTCGAAAAGGGTAAACGTGCCGATTTTGCTGTTCTTGAACAAGATCCGACCAAGATTGACAGGAAAAATCTCAAAGATATTGGCGTTTGGGGAACTGTACAGGATGGGCGCGTCTTCCCCGCCTCTGGGCAATGATGAAGCAGGAACTGCAGCAATCAGCCCGAAATCAGGTAACCATTGTTGGTGGCTATCTTGGTGCAGGCAAGACTACCCTGATCAATCACTTGCTTCGGAATGCCAATGGCAACCGCCTAGCTGTGCTGGTCAACGAATTTGGTGAGTTGCCCATTGATGGAGATCTGATCGAGTCTATCGAAGGAGAAGTAATCAATGTTGTCGGGGGCTGTATCTGTTGCAGTTATGGGGAAAGCATGATCAGTGGGCTGATGGATTTGGCTGACGTCAAAACCCCATTGGATCACGTTGTCATAGAAGCGAGTGGTGTTGCAATCCCGGGCTCAATTGCAACCACTGTTCAATTGCTTGATGGGTTTTCCCTAAATGGCATCATTACCATGGCCGACTGTGACACGCTGCTTGATTTCGCTGAAGATCCGTATATTTCAGATACGATTGAAACCCAGTTTGTGCATTCCGATATCACGATTGTGAATAAAGTTGATCTCGCTACTGAGGAAACACATGCAGCTGTAATTGACTGGCTATCTTGGAATTATCCGACGACACAATTGATCGAAACATGTAGAGCGACCGTACCGCCTGAAATCGTGCTCGGTTTGGGTAATGATTCCGGGCAACGCGAGTTGCTTGAGAGCAACGCTTCTCATGCATCAGCATTTGCCAGCGCCTCGGTTCAATTGAAAAATGCCATGGACGTAGAACGTCTGGCCGAAACGCTTGCTTCAAAAGCATTGGGCCTGATCAGGGTCAAGGGGTTCATGAAGTCGAAGGATGGAACGATCAGGTCCCTGCAAACTGTTGGACGACGCTGGGAAGTCAATCCAGTGCAAAAACAAGTTCCATGTCACATGATTCTGATCGGCATGAAGAAAAACTGGAATCCCGAGTCATTGCAGCTATTGATTGAAGAGTTCGTTGTTGACACGTAATTGGTTGGGCGATCACCCCGCAAGTCGACAGCCTTCTTTCGCAACGACAGTTTCAAGCCAGCTGACAACCGATGGCACCAAAGGCGCTCCTTGATGGGATACTCCCTTGACATAGTCCATGACCGGGCTTGAGCCAAGCAGGCATAACTCGCTTCTGAGTCGGCTGATACGCTCAATTCTGTTGGTATCTTGGTCATTAACACCGCTAATGTAAATCGGATCCTCGGGATGTTTGACAATTTCAAATGTTTCAGTGTCTGCATCACCAATCACCAAATGTGTTGGCACTGTACGCACCTCATCAATATCGAACTGCATGCCAAACCTTTCTTCAAGGTTGCCGACCCCAGCTGGCCAATCCCTTTCCAAGTCTGGTAAGGAGACATTTCCCGGTGCCCCGATTGAAACCGCTGACAAGCGCTCTGGATAGAGGTACAGAAAACGATGTGCAAACTGACCTCCACCACTAAAACCGAAAAGCGCAAATCTTTCAAAATCGATATCCCAGATACTGGCGGCCTGTTCAATCATGTCCAGTAGCAATAGGTCATATCGAAAACCATGCGAATGCATCCACTTGTAAGCGTTCATGTCACTGCAATCGCTGTTTAGAATTGGAAAAAGCGGAGCAAGCAGGATTGTTCCGGTTCGTTCCGAGAAATCCTGAAAACTCTGACGCAACCAGTCGCAACGAGAAGTGCCGTGAACAAGAACCAACAACCGAGATTTCGATTTCGCGTGCAGGGAATGAGGTACATACAGGGATAGCAGGAAACGCTGGTCCAGACGGCTTGCCATCCAGGGTGTAAACCCCGAATCGTAAGGGTACAGTACGGAGCGAATCATGTAGTAAGAGTAAGGGTGCTTAAACAAAGCCTGCCGGTTGAGACATTGACTACCCATTGCCTTTATTATAGGGCAAATAATTCACCGATCCAGGACCATCCCACGCTGTCCAGGGTGATTTCACGCGGATGGTAAGGCGCGGTGCGACCCAAGGCGGCATGGTCTGGAACGGGGCCTGGAGGCGCGGTAGCGTATTGGGTTCTGCCCGTGACGACGGTCGTTGGTGAGTGGGACGAAGGGGTCGGGTCGTTCGCCTTGATCGATCGCAGGGAGTCCGCGCCGTGCGTCTCGACGATGGCACGGGCGGTATCGTGGTCGTCTGCAGGGCGTTCAGGGTGAGATCGCGACCGGTCCACGAACGTCTACACCCGCTCCAGCGGGTGCCCGTGCGGTGCCAACCCGTCCCCGGACCGCCGCTGCCGGCTCTGCCCCAGCACCCGCAATGGCCGGTTCGCAATCCCTGACGCCTCTGGCAGCACCAGGAACCGCGTATGATTGCCGATCCAATGCAGCCAGCGGTCGCGCGGACCGCACTGGAACGCCCCGACCGCCAGCCCAGAAGCAACCGCCAATGACCCCGCCAAACCGCAACCGGCCGCAGGCCGCGAACAGCTGGAATCCCAGGGAATGATGCCGATCCATCCGCGCATCCCAACGACGGCGCTCATCCGCCCGAACCGACGCACCTGCACCTCCCGGACCCACACCGCCGATTGATCAAAACCATCTGCCATGGCCTACGATAGACTATCGCAGCGAAAAAGCCAGCCCTATTGCACATAGTGGACCGTTTAACTGCTTCCGACTAGCGTGCAATAGTCCTGCAATCACGGATGGACCGGTCATGGCAACCACCGCATGATTTCTCACCAACTGTAGGTTTTATTACAATCCCCGAACCAGCCACGGCAGCCTGCTCTCCACACAGTTGTCCCAATCCCGATCACCCAGAAATTCACTGCATGATCATCAGGACATGCAACGGAATGTAGCTTGCGCCCAACAGGAAACGGCTTCCACCATCCCACACTGGTAGCCCGTCTGATAAGTAGTCATGAATACCCAAGACCGACATCGCTCGAACCCGAAAACTGTCCCTGTATACGGAATGGTTTTTGACCGGGCAACCACAAGGACAACAGGGGATCTGCTGTCAGATCTGAATCCTGTTACACTGTATCTGGTGGCCAGTGCCCCGGCTACCCTACCCGGCTTTGGTTTAACAACAAGTTCCCTTCCACCCCGTTTCCCGCATTCAGGAGTACTGTTCAGTGATCCAGCATCCGCGCCTGTCCATCAGCACTCGGGCTATCCATGCCGGGGAAACCAATCCCCGAATCAAGGGAGCCTTGGTGGTACCGATTTTCCAGTCTTCCACTTATGAAACGACGGACACGACGGGGTACCATGACATCCCCTATTTACGGCTCAGCAATTCCCCCAGTCACCTCTCTCTTCACCGGAAACTTGCGGACCTGGAAATGGCCGAAGAAGCCTTGGTCACTTCCAGCGGGATGTCTGCCATCAGTACCGCCCTTTTCTCGGTGCTGGATTCCGGTGATCACCTGCTCGCCCAGCGGGGCCTGTACGGTGGAACCCATACCCTGCTGACCCGGGATTTGCCGGCACTGGGCATCAATTGTGATTTTGTCGATCTGCAGGATCCTGAGGATTGGAGTCGTCATCTCCAGCCCAATACCCGAGCTTTCTATGTGGAAACCATCACCAACCCTCTCCTGCATGTGGGTGACCTGCCGGCCGTAGCCGCCTTCTGCCGGGACAGGGGCTTGGTCAGCCTGATCGACAACACACTGGCCTCACCGGTGAACTGTACTCCCCGTTCGTTTGGTTTTGATGTGGTGCTTCATAGCGCAACCAAGTATCTCAACGGACACAGCGACATTGTCGCGGGTGTGATTATCGGATCCGGCGATATCGTGCGCAAATGCAAGCATAAGCTGGACCATTTCGGCGGCATCCTTGATCCTCATGCCTGCTTTCTGCTCCAGCGAGGCATCAAGACCTTGCCACTCCGAATGGAACGTCAGAACCAAAATACCTTGGCTCTTGCGCGGTTTCTGGAGTCCCATGAAGCCGTGACAGGGGTCAATTATCCGGGACTTGAATCCCATCCGGACCATGCGCGGGCATGCCACCTGCTTACGGGATATGGTGGATTGCTCAGTTTCGATCATGCCGGGGGCAATCACGGTGCCCGTGACATGATCCGTCGATTGCAATGGGTCACTCAAGCAGTCAGCCTGGGAGGGGTCGAGTCACTGATCACCCTGCCAGCCGCTTCTTCCCATGCCGGACTGTCCGCGAAGGAACGGCGGGAGATCGGGATCGGGGATGGATTGGTGCGGGTTGCCGTGGGCGTGGAAGGCATTGAAGACCTGCTGGTCGATTTTGAGCAAGCCCTGTCTCCACTGCCATGAAGCCATTACTCGCCCAGGGAACGATTCGCAAGATGTGCGTGACACTGGATAACCCAGTGAAATACGCCTTGCCGGTTGGTTGTGAATCGGTATCAATGAATGAGTTGGTGGGCCATCGGTTGACTTTGCAACATACAGGTCGCATTGAGTGTATCCACTGTGGCCGGGAAACTTCGAAAAGCTTCCATCAGGGCTATTGCTTTCCGTGCTTCAAAACCCTGGCGGAATGTGACCTGTGCATTTTGCGTCCGGAAACCTGTCATTTTCATCTGGGGACCTGCCGGGATCCGACCTGGGCCCAGAGTCACTGTATGCAACCACACATTGTATACCTCTCAAACACATCGGGCCTTAAAGTTGGCATCACACGGGAGTCACAGGTTCCCACCCGTTGGATTGATCAGGGTGCATCGGCAGCCATACCGGTTTTTCGGGTCACCAACCGATATCATTCCGGCCTGATCGAAGCTGCCCTGAAGCCCTATGTCAGTGATCGTACAGACTGGCGCCGGATGCTGAAGGGCCCCAATACATTGCCCGATTTGGCTCAGCGGGTTACAGAGATTATGGACAAGGCACAACCGGGATTGGATGCGTTGCGTCGTACCCACGATCTCCTCCAGTGGGAGGTGCTGAACGGGTCGGTGCTTGGGATCCAATACCCTGTCCGGGAGTTTCCAGCCAAAGTGGCAAGCCTCAACTTCGACAAGACCCGCACGGTCGAAGGAGTTCTTCAGGGCATCAAGGGTCAGTACCTGATATTGGAGAGTGGCGTAATCAATATGCGCAAGTTCGCGGGATATGAGGTCAGGCTTTCTGCCTGAGAACAACAACGAAACGGCAGCCGGGGGAAGCGACGAACCATCGATCTACTCGGATCCGATCAATCTGATGGGGTTGGCAGCGGTAGGCCACTGGCAATATGGATATCACGCTGCGGAAAGGCAATGACAATCCCATGCTCGCGGAACTTTCTGTCGATAATGAAATGGAGCTGGCTGGTAGCATTCAGGATATCCCAGACATCATGGACATAGCATCGGAGCTGAAAATCCAGCGTACTGTCGCCAAAACTCAGAAAGAACACCCGGGTCGGCAAATCGGGATTGTCATGGACCAGTTCCGGAATCTCCCGTGCCGATTCTTCCAGCAGGTGTTTGACCTGCTCGGTATCGCTCCCATACGCCACACCTACCGGAATGGAGATCCGGCCGTGCCGGTCCTGTAGCGTCCAGTTAGTCACTGGAGTGGAGATCAGGTCCGAATTGGGGACAATGACGTCGGCCCGATCGAATGTCTGCACTTCCGTGGACCGGACACTGATTTTTTTGACGATGCCTTCCGTACTACCAGTGACAATCCAGTCGCCGGTTCGGATGGGGCGTTCAAACAACAGGATCATCCCGGAGACGAAATTATTGACGATATTCTGCAAACCGAACCCGATTCCCACCGACAAGGCCCCTGCTACCAAGGCGATATTGCTGAGATCCACACCGGCGAAAGAGAGCCCGGTCAAGGCGGCGATCGTGAACCCCACATAGCCGAGAATGGTCACCAGGGCTTCCCGGGCACCCCCATCCATCTTCGATTGCTGCAGGTAACCGCGGTCCAGCTTATCCCGGACCCATCGGACCCCCGCCAGAAGGACGGTGAATACCAAAATCCCAATCAGGACATTCACCGGAACAATCCGGGTATCGCCCAGTCGTAGACCATCGCGTGCGATGGAGTACAGGGACGCCATGGTCGAATCCGAAACCCCCCATACCCTCATGAAAGCCAGAAGGACAGAGACCCAAAGGATAATAACGCACGAAAGGCGCAGCCAAATCAGCCCGGGAACCTGTTCACCCTCATGGACCGACAGCCACTTCCGGAAGCGGGCTTGCCAGTGGAACTGGCTGCTGTCAAGGCCCTGGAAAAAGCTTCGCAGCAGATGCTCTGCCAGATAGTAACCGGACAACAGCAATCCGGTGAGCAGCAGGCCTTCCCAGAGAAATCGGGACAGCACCAGATAACCGATCCATTCCAGCACAAGACTGAGCACCAGCAGGCTGATTGAAATGATCCGAACCAGATTGCCGACCCGAGTGATACCTGGAACCCGGTTGAGAAAAAACGCGAACTCCAGTAGCCCAAGAATGACTACAGATGACAGCAAATTGCTCACCAGCAAGCCGGTGGTGTGATGTACCGGGTCCGGCTCCAAGATAGCGATTTCCAGTATCCAAACCCCCAGCAAGGTCACAATCAGGGCAAGGCGGATATCCAGTTCCCGTGCGGGCACCCCCTGCGCTAACCGGGATTTCGTGTACCGGTTAGCCTGTTCGATCAGAACAGGAAGAAAAGCCAGCGCAACCAAATAGCCGAGAAGAAGCCACAGGATCTGTCCGAATGCAGTCCCCAGCCATGCAAACCCCTCAAGAATCCAGAGAGCTCCCTGTAGAAGAATGATGGGGGTCATGAGTACCGGACTGTGGAGCACCAGCAGCCGGAACCCGATAGCCATATCGGAAGAATAGGCATTCATACCCCTTCCCCAGCGAACCCGCAGTCGGCGTCCAATCACGAGCCCTGCCAGGACTCCTGCCACCAACAGGATCAGGACCATCCCCGAATACGGCCCAAGAGCCGAGGCCTGATAAACCTGCACAACGCCCGATACCCGCCCATCCAGATAGGGACCGATTGCGGTTATCCCCTCGACCAAATTGTGGAATATCGAGGACTCCTTGCGGTTCCGTTGGGTGCGATAGAAATCCGCCTCGATGGCAGTGATCTGGGCCAGCAACTCACCTGACCTGCCGAGCAGCAGTTTGCACTCGGTAATTGTATGATCCAGTGTGGCCAGTTCTCTGGCCAGTACTTCTTCCTGTGGAGTTCTGGCCTCCTGGCTCGAAAGCTGATCGATCAGCTCTTGGCCGATGGCAGTTCTTTTCCCCGCCAGGTTCTGCTCTCCCGTATCAATGCACCGTTGAATTGCGCTACGCTGCTGGGTGACCTGCCGGAAGACTTGGTCCAGCCAGTCGCGATCATGCAGGCTGGTGATGGCGAACTGGAGTTCAATCGAATCCAGTATGCGGTTGGCCGCAGAGGAATCGAATGGATCCTGATCTTGACTCCACGCGGGGAGGGGCTGCCAAACCAACAGCATGCACAGGCACAGGCACAGGCATAGCCATCGCACCCACCGGGATCGAACTCGTCTCATTCTGTGTATCTGACGCGACAAAAAAGTTAGGCAGTAGATTGCAAGCGAACTGGCGGGAAGACGGCATTATACCCGTGAATCGTATATGGGTACGGAACCATATCCGGAACTCATGAAGATCCTGGACAGAGGTCGTGGCGATCGACTACTGACCAGTGCCGTTCTTAGGGACCAGGCTTCGGTGCGTAGCCGAAAGGCACCGATCAAATGGTGCCGCTGACCGCTGCGGCCAGGATTCTTGAGTAGGCCGCCGAATCATGCGGAACCGGGTTGGTGTCTGCAGATGGGTCAGCAAGTGCCATCGAGCCGATTTCGTCAATTCGGGCATGATCAATCCCAATCGCCATGAGATCATGGGGGATCCCGATCTGCCGGCGCAGCGCAAGCACCCACTCCAGAAAGCCATCAAAACTGGCCGGCAACTCCAGATATCGGGCGAGGCGCGTGATCCGTGACTCGATCGCACTTCGATTGGCCGTAAGGACATATGGCATCAAAATGGCATTCAACGTGCCATGGTGGGCATCATAGATGGCCCCGAGTGGATGGGCCAACGCATGCATACCGCCCAGCCCTCTCTGGAATGCCGTTGCCCCCATCAGGGAAGCCACCAGCATCTGCCTGCGTGCCGTCAGGTCGGTACCGCACTCGACCGCTGTGGGGAGGTTTTCCTTGATCAATCGAATTCCTTCAAGGGCAATGCCTTCCGCAAGGGGGTGAAACTGGGGAGAACAAAAGGCTTCCAGGTTATGGGATAGCGCATCCATGCCGGTGGCAGCTGTGAGGGTTGGCGGAAGGCCGACCGTCAATTCCGGGTCGAGAATGACCCGGTCCGGGAGCATCGCTGGATGAAAGATAATGACCTTGCGCTCCTCATCTTCCCGCACGATCACGGATGCCCTGCCGACTTCAGAACCGGTGCCCGCAGTGGTAGGAATCGCGATCACTGGCGCAATCTGGTGGGTGTCGGCGTTCCGCCAGTTGTCATCAATATCTTCGAGATCCCACAGGTTGCAGGACTGATTGGCCATCACAGCAATCGCCTTGCCGGCATCCAAGCCACTGCCACCCCCTAGTGCGATTACCCCATCATGCGCCCCTTCCCGATATTCCCGGGTGCCGGCTTCGACATTGTTTCCCGTGGGATTCGCCTTGATCTCGCTGAACAAACCCGCCGCAAGCCGAGCCTGACGCAGATGCTCCATCAGGGTACGGACCATAGGCAACTCGGCGAGGCCCGGGTCGGTGACGACAAGTGGTGCGGAAAGATGCAACTCGGCACATACCTGGGCGATTTCAGCGACTCGACCATCCCCGGCATGAATGTGCGTAGGGTAATTCCAATTGGCATACATCGGCGGATTCAATGCGAGTCGCAAAAAGAATCAGGGAAAGTCATAGTGTGGCAGCGTTGGTCACGAAGCCAGTAAAAGTACTGCTGATCTTTTAACATGATGCTTTGAACCTATCGGCCAAGTCGTCTTGAGGCGAAAAGGAAAACCAGTACGCTGACTACCAGCGTTTATTCCGCCGGCCCTGCCGTGCGCGACTTCCGGTAAAGGCAAAACCAACCTTCCGGGCGTCCGGCAGTGTAATAGGGACCTTCAGACAAGGTAACACACTCAATGGCTTTCGCGGACATGAGCTGTGCAAACATGGCATCAAAGCCCCGGCGGTGCCATAGGTCGAAATGAATGGTGCAAGCCAGAAACCCACCCGGTTTCAGGATCCGGAAAATTTCCGGTATCGGTTCTGGACCGACGTGACCATGGGTGAACGTGCCGGATGAGATGGCAGCATCGTAGGAACTGTCAGGCAGGGGCAAAGGATGGTTCAGGTCTCCGATCATAAGGTGCCCATATAAATCCCGTGCTCTGGCCACGGCGATCATTTCGCCGGAAACATCAATCCCATCCAACCTTGAAAACCCATGGTCAATCATCTCTTTCCCGACCAGACCCGTCCCGCAACCAAGGTCCAGAATACGCGCATCACGATTCTCCAAATGATCTGCCAACAAGCCGGCAATATCCCTTGGAGAGATATACCCTTGTACACGCATTTTTTCATCATACTCTACCGCCCATTTCCGATAGAACGAGAGCAGGCTCTGCTTGTCGGTCAGGGAATAAGCAGCAGTGACAAAATGATCGGGTCCCTTCGGTGTGTCTGGCATGGTGAGGTCTGTCCGAGGATCAACGTACGATGGTAACGTAAAACGCGGATGGCGTCAGTACACAAAAACGTCTTATCAGTGGCTATCTCCCGTATTTGAAGAAGTCGATCAGGCTTTGTACTCGGGCAGTTCGGATCAGATTATGAGAATTGCTACCGAGAGCGACCCTGACACTGTCGAAACATTGGCGGAATTGCCCGAACAATACATTGACGAACTGACTTTGGATATCATGAATACCCTCAGCGACAGAAATCCGAAAGCACCTACTCCTATGCTGTGGTCAACATTAACAGGGGCAGTGGCTATGCCTCTGCCCTGGGAGATTTGAATGCAAGGGAAGAAGAACTGTGTCAGAATCTGCACAAGGCTGGATATCGCATAAAAAATGTTCATGCAGAATTCCATTTCTCATTCATTGCAAACAAGATCGATAAACACAAGTAATTGCGCATATAATGTATAGAATATACAATTCTATGCGCATATAAATGTATATATTTCCATGGAATGGCGTAAAAAGTAAGGAACCCCCCTTTCCAGTGTGAAGTGCAACACCCCCTAAGCCGCTGGCTGGTGAGGTGAAAAGCTTGCGGTGGGCCAGATGATGGTCAACCATCTCTGTTTCTCACCAACGGAGGATTGCCCTGCCCGTAGGCTACCACCACCTGACCCATGCCGAACGATGTCCGATTCACGCCCGGTTGCATCGGGGGTGGTCTATCTAAACGGGAGATGGCCCGTCGCCAGGAAGCCTCCGCGGTGCCTCGGAAGAGGACCCCCGAGCGCGGGGCAGCGGTCGAGGACCGGCTGCAGGAAGGCGGGAGCCCGGAACCGATCGCCGGTCGGTACCGGCAGCCGGGCGAAGTGATGGCGGCAAGGAGTGGTTCTACCAGTATGTGCGGGCTGACCAACAGGCGGGAGGGACGCGGTACCGGTGCCGGCGGCGTCGGGGCAAGAAGCCGAACGGGCGCGGCGGCCGGCACGCCGGACGCGGCCACATTCCTGATCGGGTGGACCTTGCGGAGCGGCCTTCAGTGGTGGCCGAGAAGAGCCGGGTCGGCGATTGGGAACTGGAACCGATCCTTGGCGCGAGACCCCGGGGGGCGCGGGTATCGGCCGTGGATCGGGGCTCGAAGTTTCCCTTCCTGGAGTGGGTGGAAGGCAAGACCGCGGCGGCAGTGACCGTGGCGCTCACCCGGCGTCTGGGGCCGATCCGGGACCGGGTCCACACCGGCACGGCGGATCACGGCAAGGAGTTCGCGAGGCATCGGGAGATCGCACAGAAGCTCGATGCGGGCTGTTACTTCGCTACCTCCTACCCTTCCTGGGAACGGGGCCGGAACGAGCATACCAACGGCCTGGTACGCCCGTACTTCCCGAACGGGACCGACTTCCGCCAAGTGACTGCCGCGCAGGTGCGGGCGGTAGAGGACCGACTCAACCGTCGGCCTCGGAAGGTCCTGGGATACCGCACCCCGGCGGAGGTCTTTGCCCGTGGGTTAGCTCCCCCCTGACGCGGCCGGCGGTCCCCCTATCGCCCCCCGGCACTCCGGTGACCCACCGGAGCGGCCTCGCTCGGCCTCATGGTGCCGGTTTCGCCCTGGCTTTGGCCGATGACTTCGGTCAGGATCGCCGGCAGTCGAGATGGCTGCCATCCGAGGCCAAAAAAGCAGCGTTCGCAGCGCGGATTTTGGGTCGCCGCCGCGATCCCTCCCTTCGGGCTACGCCCTCATTCCGGGATCGCGGCGACTGTTGCACTTCGGAGTGGAAGCGGGGGAAGATATACTTTTCGATTCAAGTTTCTGGTGGGGTTAAATGTGAAGCGTGCTTTACTAAAGTCGTTAATTTCCTGGAAAAGCAAGAGCGAGCGCAAGCCCGTACTCATTGATGGCGCACGACAGATCGGAAAAACACACCTTCTGCGAAACCTCTTGGGCAAGGAGTTCGCCAACATCTTGCATCTCGACTTTTTAGAAAATCCAGAATTCAAAGAAGCCTTTGATGATTCTTTGACGCCGCATGATATCTTGATGAATATTGAGCTCATGACCGGCCAGAAATTTCATCCAGAGACCGATTTACTGATTCTGGATGAAATTGGTGAATGTGAGCGCGCTGCTACATCGCTGAAGTATTTTGCCGAGAAAACGCCCACCTATTTTGTGGCTGCCAGTGGCTCAAATGTGGGGTTGCTGAACACCTTTCCTGTCGGAAAGGTCGAACACCATAATTTACGTCCAATGACGTTTCAGGAGTTTCTATATGCCTCGGAAGAATCGGCCCTGATCAAGGCCTTTGAAGCGCAGGCCGATTCAGCTGTCGCTCATGCCAGGTTGCTGGATATGCTTACTGACTATTCCGCGCGGTGATGCGATCAAAATACCGCTTGTGAGCCCGTGAATTGCTCTGTAAGCGCCCAGGTTTCCCAAAGGTACCAACCCTACCCCCAAAGGACGATTCGGCGCTGAGAGAGCCATTCATAGCCTCAAAAACCCCCTCAGAGCCGACAAAACAGCCCATACAGGCCGTTTCAGCCGTTTCAAGGGGGTTTTCCCCTGTTCGCAGGATCCCGCATTCTTCTGACGGCGCTTTATGAGGCGACAGGCAGGCCGATTAAAAAGGCGAGAACTCCAAACCCAAATGTTGCAACAACGATCATCGTAATGAAAGCGTTCGAGTGTCGCATTTAACCGATCCTGTGCACTGGCGTTTTCAGCGTTTCACCCTAGCTAAGCCACAAACCCAGAATTGTGACCGCGAGGCCGATCATGCCCGCTATGGCCAGGATCAACCGCGTTTCGCGTTGGGCGGCTTCTTTGTCGCGCCGTTCCATATCGGCACGGAGCCGATCAATCGCACTTTCGTTCTTGGCAAGTTGAGTGTTCATGCGTTCCTCCAGGACGGCGAGCCGGTTATCCAACTTTTGCATATCGGGTGATGTATTCATGTTCTGAAGGTACGTCTTTCTAACCCAGACGTCAACCTTTACTTTACCGGTGGAATGCCGGAGGCCGTCGCGACTTGGTATCAATACAAAGGCACCAGCATACTGGAGGATGTGGAAAAAGTTCATGAAATTCATTCGAACTTGCTGGAGGGTTATCACAGGGATTTTGGGAAGTATTCCGGCAAAGTCGATGCCCTTCTGATTGAATCCGTTTTTGATAGCATCCCTGAACAGCTTTCCGCCGTGATGGACCAATCCGTGAAACGCTTCAAGTTCAAAAATGCCCATCAACGCAAGTCACGCTATAGCGATTTTGAAAACGCGATACGGTGGCTAATCCATTGTCGTCTTGCCCTTGCCAACTTTCCGATCGAAGGAATGCCCAAAACGCCTCTCGCAGCATACAGGAAAAAGAATATGGTCAAGCTTTTCCTGTTCGATGTGGGGCTGCTTAATCACATGCTTGGCACCGGATACAAGGAAATCAAGCAGAAAAGCTATGAGTACAAAGGCTATATTGCCGAAAACTTTGTCCAGCAGGAACTCGCTGCTACCGGGCTTGAACCCAGCTACTCCTGGAATGATGCCCGCGCGGAGATCGAGTTTACCCTCGCCAACGATAAAGGCGAGATTGTGCCAATTGAAGTTAAGAGCGGAAAGCGCACCCGAGCCAAATCCCTGCAATCCTACATCGACAAATGCGCTCCCGGCAAGACGTTCAAACTCACCGGAACAAGAGGTTCATCGGCTTCAGAGCAAACGAACATGGTGATGCCTTTGTATTATGCGATGTATGTTCCACAGAGGTGGTAAGACGGCAGTATCAAAGCGATTTCCGCGATTGATAATCATCGTAGAGTAAAGCGCTACAGCCAGGGAATCATAAAGGCGTATCAAACGCCGGTTATGATGTGGCAAAAATAGTGTCCCGGCTGATTCTTTTCCTATCAGATCCACGAAAACCCATAATACAAATCGGGGGTTAGAAGCGGTAACTAATTCATGGCAGTTTGCCGATTACCTGTTCTTCACAACTAAACGCGGCAAAAACCCCATTGAGAGTTTTTGGGCTCTGTTGAAAAGGAGATATCACGGCACCGATCACCACATGAGCGAGAAACACTCGAACTGCTATGTCAATGAATTTTCCGGACGGTTCAATGATCGATAACTGGACACTATTAGCCAGATGGATTGCATGGTCAGGAAGATGGAAGGCAAGCGGTTGACCTATTGCCAGTTGATCTGGTGACTTCCTGCAACGTCCCCAACCGGACCATCTTCTGCAAGGACAATCTGGAGGTTTTGCGGGGGATCAATTCGGAATGCATCGACCTGATCTACCTTGATCCCCCCGTTTAATAAGAAGAAATTTGGTATAATCAGCCAAACGTTGGTATAAATTACCAATATTATTTTTAGATAATTTCACTGTAGAGAGGAATATGAACACTTTACGTATCCCCCCCCCCCCCCCCTCGCTAGACTGACGGCCCTCGCGGCGGCTGCGATGACGTTCTTCCTGCTGTCGGCAGGACCGGCACAGGCGCAGACCACCTGCACTAAGAGCAAATGCACCGTCCGGTTGGCCTCGGTTTCGCCGGTCGTGGACGGTTGCGGCGAGCATGCTACGCCGGGCCGCATGAAGATCATCTTCTCGAGCACCGACAGCAGCGTGACGCGGGCCAGCTTTCCGGTCGCTGGTTATTTCATCCAGGCAAGGAGTGAGCTGCGGGCGACGGCATTCTCCGATTGGGAGTGGCGGACTGCGTTGAACAATAACAACCGGTGGCAGGACCCCGTGGCCAATCGAGTCGGCTGGGCCGGCGGCATCCTGGGCGAGAACATCATTGAAGTCCGCCCCAAGGCCGGTGCCCACATCTGGAGCAACCGCAATTCCAACGATCCCAACCGGGGCCCCGGTGAGATGGTGGTGCAGCGCTTTGATCTGCCCTCTGGAGGGACAACTCCATACCAGGCTCCAGGCGAGCCCTACTTCCTGTTCATGGGCGGCAAGGGCTGCGCACGGGTTGGCCCTGGCGGCGGATTGCTCGGCGGCACCCAGTAGCCGGACGCAGCACTGTTGTGAAGAACGAGGATGCCGACAGGCCGGGCATTTCCTTCAGATCCACCGCCGCCGTGAGTGCAGGAATATCATGACCCGGGTCTCGCATTGCCGTGATTCTGAAAACGGTCCGTTGCTGCGGATTCCGTCGCCCCCGGCTTCCCCGGTCATGCCTAATCCTTACCGCATGGTGTGATTTCACCTCTACGATAATGTGAAACGGGACTGAACAAAACACAGAATGGGCGGCTTCGGGCTCCCTTTTCATGACCCTGGACAGTCTCCATGGTTATCTATTGCCAGCC
Organism: Candidatus Poriferihabitaceae bacterium; assembly: GCA_965221795.1. GTDB lineage: Bacteria > Pseudomonadota > Gammaproteobacteria > Arenicellales > Poriferihabitantaceae > VYFG01. Next base: position 2,546,977 of record OZ244914.1, on the reverse strand, counting down.
ACCGATTTCAGCAATTCATGCAGTTTCTGACGATTGATGCGGGTTTGGTACACCACGTTGACATCCGGAGATTCCTTGTTCAATGTATCGAAGAATTTCTGCCCGTAACGTATCTTTTGACTTTCATCCTCAGGGATATCCGCTTCCCGGTCGTATCCCTTGGTTTCCACTACCAGATACAGTGTCTGGCCATCCGGTTTTTTGATCAAATACGCAAAATCAGGGTGGTAGTTTTTGTATGGTGTCGGAATGTTGATTCCGGGCAACTTGGCAAACACCGTTATCTCGTTACCGTCAATATTATGAGGGTCGCTAACCGCGGATTCCTGCTCTATTGCTGAATCATAAGCAATCCTGTCGTACAGGAAATGAGGAGGAGGATCCTCATCGTATGTCCATCTGCCCAGTTCAGTATGAGTCAGTTTCGTTCTTCCAGACTTGTCCTGATTCTGTAGAGAGTGGGGATAAATGGTTGTCTCGGTGAACTGGTAGTCGATCCCCTGCAGGATGGCGGCATGGATTTCCTGCTGAATGAACTTCAGCAGGTTCTCTCTCGCTTTTACCCGGTCATTGACAAGCCATTCGCGCTTCAATCGAGAACCCAGCCTGCAGACGAATGCAATCGGGAGTTTTTTCTCTCGCGCAAGATCGGAGGCAACCACTCCTGGATCAAAAGTCGTCGCTGCTTGATAAGCCGCAGGATTTTCACTCATGGTCTCAACCGTATTGTCATGAGTGTGCAGAATTTCGCCCCTGATATAAGCCGAATTGAGAGTAACTTCCTCTTGGTTGAATTGATCGCGAATGCTTCCGATTAGCTGCTCCTCGTCAATGCCCCGATAGACGAATTTCGCCTTGCCGTTGATCAACTCCCAGAATTCCCTGAATTCCCACCATCTGCCGGGCCTGATTTTCACGACCTGCTTCCTGCGGTTGTTGTCGCTGACAGCTGGGCGGTGAGATGCAATGAAGATGGAACAGATCTCAGCAAAACGTTCATCATTCATTTTCGGAAACAGCGATTGGTTGTTTCCCCGGGACCAATCCGAAGTGCAACCGCGCCGCGATCCCGGAATGAGGGCGTAGCCCGAAGGGAGGGATCGCGGCGGCGACCCAAAAATTCGCGCTTCGAGCGCTTCTTTTCGGCCACGGATGGCAGCCATCTCGACGGCTGGCGATCCTGACCGAAGCCATCGGCCAAAGCAAGGGCGAAACCGGCACCGTGAGGCCGAGCGAGGCCGCTCCGGCGGGTCACCGGAGTGCCGGGGGGCGATAGGGGGACCGCCAGCCGCGTCCGGGGGGAGCCAACCCACGGGCAAAGACCTCCGCCGGGGGGCGAACCCCCAGGACCTTCCGAGGCCGACGGTTGAGCCGGTCTTCCACTGCCTGCACCTGCGCGGCGGTCACCTGGCGGAAGTCTGTCCCTTTCGGGAAGTACGGGCGCACCCGGCCGTTGGTGTGCTCGTTCCGGCCCCGTTCCCAGGAATGGTAGGGGGTGGCAAAGCAGCAGTTCACATCGAGCTTCTGTGCGATCTCCCGATGTCTCGCGAACTCCTTGCCGTGGTCTGCCGTGCAGGTGTGAACCCGGTCCCGGACCGGACCCAGACGCCGGGTGACCGCGTCCCTCCGGCCTGCCGGTCAGCCCGCACATACTGGTAGATCCACTCCTTGCCCGCCATCCCTTCGCCCGGCTGCCGGTACCGGCCGGCGATCGGTTCCGGGCTCCAGCCTTCCCGCAGCCGGTCCTCGGCCGCTGCCCAGCGCTCGGGTGTCATCTTCCGGGGTACCGCCGACGCTTCCTGGCGACGGGCCGTGGCCTTGCCATCAGCCTGTTGGTGCCGGTCGCTACGTTGCCCACGGTTGCGCGAGGCCTCGCGCGAGATCGTCGCAGGATCCCGTCCGAGGTCGCGGGCCATCTCCCGTTTCGACCACCCCCTGTACAACCGGGCGTGCATCGGGCCTCGTTCGGCAGGGGTCAAGGGGTGGTAACCTACGGGCATGGCAATCCTCCGTTGGTGCGAAACAGAGATGGTTGACCATCCTCTGGCCCACTGCAAGCTTTTCACCTCACCAGCCAGCGGCTTAGGGGGTGTTGCACTTCACACTCGAAAAGGGGGGGGGGGGGAGATAGAAAAGACCATTTTCAACTCTCTATAGTATGTGGATATTTTTAGGTGTTGTACAATCGACTAGTCAATCACCCAATGCTTGGTACAATAATTATGATGCAGGTTTCAGCCGATGGTCCAGTGCTCCAACGCTTGCATGGACTTGGGTCTTGTGCCTTGATCGGCATCCTGTGCCTGCACGCATGATTTCGGGAGAGGATGGACGCAGTGAGATGTATTGATGCATGAAGATCAAAAACGAGAACTGGAGTCTTTTCTCGGGTTAACAGAAGGTGATCCTCCGCCAGTGTTTGTTGGACGAGCTGAAGTCTTGGACGACATCGCTCTCGCAGCGGAACAGGTATGGGAAGGTACGGGATCGGGTCAGCAGGGTGCAGAGAAAACGACGCGCATTGTCCAGGGAGCGCCGGGGGCAGGCAAGAGCTCGATCGTGAATGAAATGGCGCAGAATCCAACGAGGCTGTATGCGGAGAGCGTTGGCAAGGCCCCGTTGGTGGTGACACTCAAGTCTGGCGATATTGCGGGGCCAGTCGATATTCTCAAGCCACTGGCCGAGAAGATCAATCCGTCGAAAGCCCAGGAATTCATGGCCAGGATCAGCAAAAACACCGGAAGCGAGGCCGGCTTCGGATTCGGGCTGTTCCGGTTCGCTCGCAAACAGGAAACCGGTGTCGAACGTGCGGAGTCGGACGCAAACTGGAACACATTCGGGACCTGGATCGAACGGCACGGCGGATTTGACCGGCCGGTCGTGCTGGCGATCGACGAGGCACAGCGGTTCAAGCGTAATTCAGATGATCCTCTCTCCAAGCTGTTTCAAGGCCCCCATGACGGCTGCGGTCTGCCGATTGCATTGGTGTTGGCTGGTCTCAGCGATACCGAATACTCGGCCGGCCGGATGGACCTGACCCGCATACCGCCCGACCAGAAACACCATATCGGCTGCTTTCCGGATCCTGAGGCCAGGGAGTTCATGACCAGATCCTGTGCGCATTTCGGGATTGATGTTGCCGGATTCGAGGATCAAGTGGAGCGACTGGCAGAGCCTTGTGATGGCTGGCCCCGCCATCTGCACATCGTTCTCAAGGCCCTGGGCCGGGAAGCTCTGAGAACAGGCGGAGACCTCTCCGGGGCGGAATGGGAAAGAATCGGCCTTGAAATCAGGACCGGAAGAAACGCTTATGATCACAATCAATATTCAGATGAGATGCAGGATGCCCGAAATCTGACTACCCGGGTGATGGCGGAACTGGACTGCAATCAGAGCCGTACCCAAATCAAGCGCTTGATGAAGGAACTGCACAAGACCGACCCCCTGACATACTGCTTTCCTGCCGATATGGATGCGGACTCCTTCTTCGTTCACCTGGTACATCAGGGGGCTTTACACAAAGAATCCGTTGATCGGTTCGTGTGCCCGATCCCGTCTTTTCGAACCTATCTGCTGGATCGGGGCAGGATCATGGAAAACCCAACTCAAATACCAGAGGCCATTGACAGCAACGACTCTTCATCCCCCTGCTGATCTCTTCTGGGTTATCCACTCGTTTCGTTTTCAGAATCAGCATGCATCTCTGGATGGTTCCATATCTAGGCTAGAAAACGGAATGGAGCTCAGACAGTCGATTACTGCTTAAGCAAATCTGTATTGCAACAGTCCGGCGACAACGCGTAAAGCTGCGGTTCGAGAGTTGAGTCTCGATGCCAACAAGACTTCTGCAAAGCGGAACGGACATGGTTTCTCATTGCCGATTATGAGATGAGCACAAAGGAGATTCCCAAGGTCTAAGCAAAACGGCAACCGAGAGAACGAAAAATGAACTCGGAAACATCGGTTGGGTGTTTAATTCTCTCGATTGCGGGCGTTGCTGGATGTCTGCAGGCTTTCCTTGAGCACATTGGCTTCTTGATCTTTCAGAACGAAATCAATCCTGCCTGGGATTGCGCTGTCGATATCCTCTTGGAAGCCGGACTCTGCAAACACTGCTGCACATGAGGCGTACGCGGGGAAGCAGTTCGAGCAGTTTCAAGCCATATACAAATCTGGCAATACCGGGATTTTTCCTGCTCACAACCTGGAAAGGGGGGGGGGGGGTAGTGGATCCGGTTGCCGCGTCCACCAGGTCATGCATAGGCGACAATGTTCCAGGCTGTCGTATCGTCGTGTCCGCCACCAGCACGGACAACGACTGCCTCAATGTGGGCGCAAACACGCAGCGTCTGCGGATCATCACGCGAATCACCAACAACGGGACGGGAACATTCAACCTTACCGATGAACGAACCTTCACTATCGAAGCCAAAGACGATGATCCTCCATCCCGCATATTTGACGGAAAGACAATAAACTGGAAACCGTATTGCTAGGTCTTGGCTTAACGAAATTCAGGAGGACTGCCCGTAGAAATTCCCCGCCCAATGCGCCACCACGGCCTCGTCCGACCGTCGGTACACATGCTGGAGAGACTCCTCCAGCCCCACCATCCGGCGGGTGGGCCTGCTGCCGGGACCGCTCTGGTCAGGGCAATACAGCGCACTGAAGGTCTCGTCAAATCGTTGCCAGTCCAGGATCCCGGCCAGGCGGACCAACTCATGGCGCGGATCAAGCCGATTTTTCCGGCGGTTTCGGAAGAAGTCGTGGGATTCGGTAAAAGCAGGGAGTCTGGGGCGCATGTTGTCGTTTGAAATGGCAAGGAATGGAGCGTCCATGAGACCATATCTGGCCATTCGAATCCATCCATTCAGGGAGTATCTTCTAGTATATTCAGATAGTTATCGCTGAATTCGGGATTTTTCAGGGCCGGCCATGTACTCATGAAGTCCTGTGGTAAGCCCCTGTATCGGTGCTTTCTCGCCGTCCTGGACTCATACTCCATCACTTTTCGAGGACTGGATCCGGTACCGATGTCATTTCTGGGGAATTGCAACCGGCTTGAAGCCCGGGAAGCGATTCCCCCGCTTCCCGATCACGTTGCCGAGAGCTTGATTTTTCTGATATTGATGCCATTATTGGAGTAATCGTGAAACTCTTTAGTGTGTTGAACGGTCCCCCTATATCCATCGATAATCCCATTGGTTTGGAGGCATTGAGACTGATGACAAGACTTGAACAAGCTGTGATACGTACCGGCAGTCACGGTATTGAAATCAACAGGGTACTCAAAAACACCTACATGCTGCTGGCCATGACCCTGCTGTTCAGTGCCGCGGCAGCCGGTGTATCGATGGCAATGAACATGCCTCATCCCGGGTTGATTCTCACTCTGGTCGGATATTTTGCACTTCTGTTCCTGACTCAGAAGTTTCGCAATTCTTCCCTCGGCATCCTGTTTGTATTCCTGTTCACCGGGTTCATGGGGTTGACCCTGGGACCAATTCTGAATGTCTATATCAACCATCTTGCCAATGGTCCTCAAATGGTCATGATGGCACTGGGCGGTACGGGCGTGATTTTCCTGGGCCTGTCGGCCTATGCACTGGTGACCCGTAAGGACTTCAGCTTCCTCGGTAGCATGCTGTTCATGGGGATTCTGGTTGCTTTTGTCGCTGGCCTGGTGGCTATCCTGTTTTCGATCCCGGCCTTGTCATTGGCCGTTTCGGCGATGTTTATCCTGTTGATGGCGGGATTGATCCTGTTCCAGACCAGTGCCATCATCCATGGCGGCGAAACCAATTACATCATGGCCACGGTGACGCTGTACCTGACTATCTACAATCTGTTTATCAGCCTGCTGCACCTGTTTGGCATCTTCGGCGGCGACGAATAAATCGCTACCACAGTTTCCGGGCGACCGTGATCGCCACGAATCGGCCCCCCGACTCCGGTCGCGGGGCCTTTTTGGTACGAGTGTGAGGGGATCGACACCAACCGCGCACCGATGAGGTGGGCGGATGTTGTTGTCTGCGATAAATCCATGAAAGCCATGATTCTTGCGGCCGGCAAGGGAACCCGGGTCCGGCCGCTGACGTATGAATTGCCCAAGCCAATGATACCGGTTATTGGCAAGCCGGTCATGGAATACCTGATTGGGCAGCTTGCCCGGCATGGGTTTACCGATGTGATGGTTAATGTGAGCCATTTGCCCGAATCGATCGAAACCTATTTTGGAGATGGTCGACGCTGGGGGGTCAATATCGGATACTCCTTTGAAGGATATGTCGAGGATGGCGTGCTGATCGGAGAGCCCCTTGGTTCTGCTGGGGGAATCAAGCGGGTCCAGGAATTCGGGAGGTTTTTTGATGATACCTTTCTGGTGGTGTGTGGCGACGCCATCATTGATCTCAACCTGACAAAGGCCCTGCGCAAGCATTGGCAATCCGGTGCCAAAGCAAGTATTGTGGTGAAAAGAGTCCCCGAGGAATCGGTGGCAAATTACGGAGTCGTGGTCTGTGATGCCGATGGAAGAGTCGAGTCTTTCCAGGAAAAGCCTGCCGTGGAAGAAGCGAGGTCTACATTGGTGAACACCGGCATCTATCTCTTCGAACCAGACATTATCGATCGGATTCCACCGGACACTTTCTACGATATTGGCGCACAGTTGTTGCCGTCGCTGATTGAGGACCGCGTTCCGTTCGGTGCCATTGAGTTACCCTTCCATTGGGTTGATATCGGCCGTATGAGTGACTATTGGGAGGCCAACCAGCAGTTGATGCGGGGCACCTTGAGGGGTATTCGCATGCCAGGAAGGGAGATCTTTCCCCAAGTCTGGACTGGCCTCAATGTGAATGTGGATTGGGACAATGTGCTGATTGAAGGCCCGGTCTACATCGGTGCCAATTCCTGTGTCGAGGGAGGGTGTGAAATCCAGGGCCCAAGTTGGATCTCCCATGGTTGCCACCTCCAGTCAGGTGCCAAAGTTCATCGCAGCATGTTGTTTGAATACACGCTGATGCGAGGGCATGGAGCGGTATTCGAGGTCGTGGTGTTCGGCCGGTATTGTGTTGACAAGGAAGGCCGGCCGGTTCCGGGGCGGGAGTCCGGTTTGGATTGGGTCGGAGATGCCCGGGACCGCCGGGCCAGAGAAGTCAGCGACCCATGAGCCGAGCCATGTCGCTTTAATTTGTGATTCCCGGACCCCATCCAAAACGGGACATTGGGTATAATCCCGGCCGGAACCTTTATTCGGCCACAACCATCCCCCTTGCACCATCCCACGATGCCATTCTACGAGTACCAGTGTCAGGCCTGTGAGTATCGTCTCGAGGTACTGCAAAAAATTTCCGATCTCCCGCTGGTAATGTGTCCGGCATGCCAAAAACCCTCGCTCAAGAAATTGATTTCGGCTGCCGGCTTTCGCCTCAAGGGAACCGGATGGTATGAGACCGACTTCAAGAATAGCGACCGGAAATCATCTGACGATCGTAAAGGCAAAGGGTCCGATCACAGTGAATCCCCGCCCAGCGGTGATTCCGCCACCACCAAGGAATCCGGGAAAGCCGACAAGACAAAACCCACGAAGTCCGGCGAAAGCAAGGCCGCCTGATCCCCGACCATCGCCGCCGGCAGTTTCCTGCACTCTTCACTGCTCGCCTGCATCGCATCGCGATCAAATCCAATTGGCCTCGGTTCGGATACACTCCGGGTTCCGGTTTCCCCGTCAGATCATTCTCATTTTGCAATGCGCACACATCTTTGTGGCCAGGTGGCCGAATCCGATGTTGACCAAACCATTGAGCTCCATGGTTGGGTGCTCAGTCGACGCGACCATGGTGGCGTTATATTCATTGACCTGCGGGATCGTTCCGGTTGGGTGCAGGTCGTGGTCGATCCTGACTCCCCGAGGCCGTTCGCTGTAGCCGAAGGTGTCCGCAACGAATATGTACTGGAAGTGCATGGACAGGTTCGTCGGCGGCCGGACGGTACGGACAATCTGGAGCTCTCCACTGGAACGGTAGAGGTATTGGCGGACTCGATCCGGATTTGGTCAATCTCGGAAGCCTTGCCTTTCCAGATGGACGATATGGAAATCAGCGAATCCGTCCGACTCAAATACCGTTATCTCGACCTGCGCCGTGCCCCCATGCAACGCAACCTTCGCCTGCGTCATCAGGTCGTGAGCGAGTTGCGGAGCTTTCTGAATGGACGTGATTTTGTGGAAATCGAGACGCCCATGCTGACCCGGTCGACCCCTGAGGGAGCTCGGGACTACCTTGTGCCCAGTCGGACGTATCCGGGCAATTTTTTTGCACTGCCGCAATCACCACAGTTATTCAAACAACTCCTGATGGTGTCAGGTTTCGAGCGGTATTACCAAATGGCCCGATGTTTCCGTGACGAGGACCTGCGTGCTGATCGTCAGCCAGAATTTACGCAACTGGACGTGGAAATGTCTTTTGTCGATGAGGCCGGGGTCACCGGCCTGATGGAAGAGATGATCCGAAATCTATTTCATCGTGTATTGGCCGTGGAACTGCCGAATCCGATTCCTCGTATGACGTACCGGGAAGCCATATTGCGGTATGGGGTGGACCGTCCCGACCTGCGCATCGACTTGGAGTTGAGTGAGATCACGGACCTGATGCAGGAAGTCGAGTTCAAGGTCTTTTCACAACCGGCCAACCATCCCGCAGGGCGGGTAGCCGTCATCCGGGTACCAAATGGCAATCGTCTGTCTCGCGCCCAAATTGAGAGCTACACCGACTTTGTCCGGCAATATAGGGCAAAAGGGCTGGCGTATATCAAGGTCAATGATTCCAGTATGGGGCGTGAAGGGCTACAGTCGCCCATTCTGAAGTTTCTGCCGGATCATGTCTTGTCCGCTATTCTGCAAAGAACAGGGGCAGGGAGTGGGGACCTGCTGTTTTTTGGAGCAGATGATGCAGCGATTGTCAACGATGCGCTCGGTGCACTTCGATTGCGCATCGGACAGGACATGAACCGGATAAAGCCCGGCTGGCAACCGTTGTGGGTCGTCGATTTTCCACTCGTCGAATGGAATCGGGAGCAACAATGCTGGCATGCCTTGCACCACCCCTTTACGGCTCCCCGGGAGAGAGATTTGGCATGGTTGACCAGTGATCCGGGCAAAGTGTTGTCCCGAGCCTATGATCTGGTACTGAACGGCACGGAAATTGGTGGTGGCTCCATTCGGATCCATCAATACGATCGGCAGCAAACAGTACTTGGAGTACTGGGTATGACGGAGAAAGTGGCACAGGAAAAATTCGGATTTTTGCTGGATGCACTCCGATATGGTGCCCCCCCTCATGGCGGCATTGCCTTCGGGATTGATCGGCTGGTGGCCATGATGGGGGGGGCCGAATCCATCCGTGATGTGATTGCCTTCCCGAAGACCCAGAAGGCAGCTTGCCTGCTCACCGAAGCACCGGGGGAGGTGGATTCTGGGCAACTCCGGGAATTATCCCTGCAGGTTCGCAAGCCCCAGCTCTGAGCGGACCGCCGGGAGTTGGGTGAAGTCACTCGCAGAGAGGACTTATGATACACTCGGAGGGCAAAAAGATACTGCAGTCGTCGGCACAGGCTCTGCGGGCGACTCCTTCTGATGATTCAGGCATTCGGAGATTTCTCTCATGGCAGGTCACAGTAAATGGGCCAATATCAAATTCCGCAAAGCGGCCCAGGATGCCAAGCGAGGCAAGGTTTTTACCAAGATCATCAAGGAAATCACAGTGGCAAGCCGCTTGGGGGGCAGTGACCCGGACGCCAATCCCCGATTGCGTTCAGCCATGGACAAGGCATTGGCCGCTAACATGACCCGTGACACCATTGACCGCGCGGTCAAGCGGGGGGCCGGAGAGGTTGATGGGGTCAGTTATGAGGAGATCCGTTACGAGGGATATGCCCCGGGCGGTGTGGCCGTATTGGTGGAAACTTCCACCGACAATCGCAATCGCACCGTCAGTGAAGTACGCCATGTATTCAGCAAGCATGGCGGGAACCTGGGTACGGATGGTTCGGTAGCCTACCTGTTTCACAAGGTAGGATCCCTCGTCTTTTCCGGTGCGCAGGACGAAGAACAAATGATGGAAGTCGCACTGGAGGCCGGTGCGCAGGATATTGAAACCGCAGATGGAGTAACGGAAGTCATTACTCTCCCGGAAACATTGCAGCAAGTGGAGCGAGCATTTCGAAATGCGGCCATTGAGCCGGATCTGGCCGAGGTGACTCAACGGCCCACCACGGAAACCGAGGTTGCCGGCGAAGACGCTGAGAAAGTGATCCGACTGCTTCAGGCGCTGGACGAACTCGATGATGTGCAGGATGTCTTTACCAACGCCCGTATTGTTGACAGTGGATGATAGTCCTTGGGATTGATCCAGGCTCCGTGATCACCGGGCTGGGAGTAGTGGAATCTGCAAATCAGCGCTTGGTTGCATTGCACAGCGAGAGCCTGCGCCTGGGACATGGTCCTCTCCCGGAACGGCTGGGAGCGATTTCGCGTCGGGTCTCCATTCTGGTACAAGAGTATGCCCTGGATCTGGTAGCGGTGGAACAGGTATTCGTGTCGAATAATGTGCGGTCTGCCCTGACACTCGGGCAAGCTCGTGGCAGTGCAGTCTGCTCTGCCGTGAACGGTGGTTGTATGGTAGCCGAATACAGTGCACTCCAGATCAAGCGGGCGGTGGTCGGTTCCGGCAATGCCACCAAGGAACAGGTGCAGCATATGGTGCGAGTCCTGCTGGGATTGCAGCAAAAACCGGCGGTGGATGCTGCCGATGCCTTGGCCTGCGCCATTTGCCATATCAATACCTCCACGGTGGCAAGTCGACTTGCCACAGCGGCATCCCGATGATTGGTTCACTCCGCGGTCGACTGCTGGACAAATCCCCGCCCTTTCTGGTACTGGATGTCGGCGGGGTCGGCTACGAACTGGAAGCCCCCATGAATACCTTCTATGACTTGCCGGAAGAGGGAGCCGAGGTGTTCCTGTTCACTCATCTGCTGGTTCGGGAAGATGCCCAACTCCTGTTCGGATTTTCCGACCTGCCCCAGCGGGAACTCTTCCGCAGCCTACTCAAGACCAGTGGCGTAGGACCCCGGGTGGGGCTTGCGATTCTGTCCACAATGACCGTGAGGCAGTTTCTCCAGTGTATGCACATGCAGGATACCCGTACACTCACCACCGTCCCGGGAATCGGCAAGAAAACGGCGCAACGGATGATGCTCGAAATGCGTGACCGGGTGGCCGGGAGTCCACTGGCAGAAATGGTCGGTGTCGATTCGTCCCCGGAAGATGCCCTGCAAAACCCGGCACAAGATGCCATCAGTGCGCTGATGTCGTTAGGTTTCCGTACGGCCGATGCTATCCAGGCCGTTCGTACAGTGGAACGTCAAGCCGAAGGACGAGAAGAAATGATTCGACAAGCCTTGCAACTCCTCAGCGGAAATTGACATCCAGGAACCGCGATCAGCCCATGACCAAACCCAATCCTCTTCTGTCACCGGAAGTAGATCCAGACCTGCCCCAGGAACAAGCCCTGGACCGCAGTCTTCGCCCCACAAGACTGGAGGAATTTATTGGACAATCAAGTGCCCGGGAGCAACTGGATATTTTTCTCCGTGCGAGCCGCAAACGCTCTGAAGCGCTGGATCATGTGCTGGTGTTCGGCCCGCCCGGATTAGGCAAAACGACCATCGCCAATATCATCGCAACCGAGATGGAGGCGCGGCTTCGGCAGACCTCCGGGCCGGTGCTGGAAAAGGCCGGAGACCTTGCTGCGATCTTGACTAATCTGGAACCCAATGATGTGCTGTTCATTGATGAAATTCATCGCATGAGCCCTGCCATTGAGGAAATCCTCTATCCCGCCATGGAGGATTTTCAGCTCGATATCATGATCGGTGAGGGACCGGCGGCGCGTTCCATCAAATTGCATCTGCCGCCCTTTACCCTGGTGGGGGCCACAACGCGGGCCGGGTTGCTGACGTCACCATTACGGGACCGGTTTGGTATCGTCCAGCGACTCCAGTTTTACAGTGTCGAGGAACTCGGTCAGATTGTCGAGCGATCGGCGAAACTTCTCCAACTGTCCTTTGATCCGGGCGGTGTACATGCGATAGCCGCCCGTTCCCGTGGAACCCCCCGCATTGCCAATCGATTGTTGCGGCGTGTGCGTGATTATGCCGAAGTCCGTTCCGATGGCTTTATTGGCAAGGAAATCGCGGATGCGGCATTGGACATGCTGGAAGTGGACCGCTTCGGTCTGGACGCCCTGGACCGCAGCATGCTGCTTGCCATCATCACCCGATTTGATGGCGGTCCGGTAGGAATCGACAGTATTTCGGCGGCCATTGGAGAGGAACGGGATACGATTGAAGATGTCGTCGAGCCCTATCTCATTCAGCAAGGGTTTCTCATGCGAACACCCCGGGGGCGAATGGCAACCCGCCATGCATGGCAACATCTTCAACTGGAGATGCCGCCACATCTTGCCTCCCAGCAGCAGGAACTGATCCCAACGGACCACCATGAAACGGGTCCGGCATGATCGATGGCCGGTCAACGATTGATCGGGTAATGGCGGATTGTCCGTTGGAAAGGGAGAAATGCATGTCGTCTGATGTCCTGTTTTCCTTGCCGATTACGATCAACTACGAGGATACGGATGCCGCCGGAGTGGTCTACTATGCCAACTATTTGGCCTATATGGAGCGGGCCAGAAATGCCTATCTGCGCTCTTTGGGACTGTCCTTGCGGATCGTCAGGAATCAGCATCATGTAGTATTCGCTGTCACAGAAGCCCACTTGCAGTACCACAAGCCTGCGGTACTGGACGATGTAATCGACGCCACCCTGCAACTGAACGAACTGCGTGGTGCGTCCGTGGAATTTGTGCAGACAATTGTGCGCGGGCAAGAACGGTTGGTGACCGGCCGGGTCCGCTTGGCTATTCTCCGTTGTGATACGCTGACTCCTTGCAGAATGCCGGATATTTTACGCCAGGCACTATGCACGGAGAAGTTACAATAGGAGATAATTGGTCCTGTAAATATTCCCTGACTGCATTCGCCCCGATAGGGTTGCCCTGAAACATGCCATTTGACATTTCCGCCAGTCCAGATGGGAACCTTTCTATCCTGCACCTGATCATTGATGCCAGTTGGCTGGTGCAAGCCGTGATGCTGATTCTGTTCCTTGCATCCGTGGTTTCCTGGTTTATGATTGATCACAAGCGCAGTTCTTTCAAGCGCTATATTCGGGTAGCGGATGGGTTTGAGGATGAGTTTTGGTCTGGGGGGGAGATGAGCCGGATCTACCAGACTTGGGGGCACGATGGAAGCAGCGAAGGAATCGCCAACATTTTCATCGCCGGATATCGGGAATACAACCGTCTGGCCCAGAAAGACAATGTGAGCCGAACGGAAATGGTTGATGGGGTCCATCGTTCCATGCGGGTTGCACTGAGTCGGGAAGTCGACCTGCTGGAAACTAATCTTTCCTTTCTGGCTACTGTGGGTTCCATCAGCCCATATATCGGCTTGTTTGGAACGGTCTGGGGCATCATGAATTCCTTTTTGAGCCTTGGCAACCAGCAACAGGTTACGATTGCGGCGGTCGCACCGGGAATTGCCGAAGCCTTGATTGCAACCGCCATGGGCTTGTTTGCCGCGATCCCTGCGGTGGTTGCTTATAACCGCTTTGCACATATTGCGGAAAAGCTAACCACCCGATATGAGGTGTTTATGGAAGAGTTCGTCAGTATCGTCAATCGACAGAATCTCAATTCCTGATTCGAATGAACCAGATCCGTTATGGTCGCAAAAAGCGCCTCATGAGTGAGATCAATGTGGTGCCATATATCGATGTGATGCTGGTTTTGCTGATCATTTTCATGGTCACGGCTCCGCTGCTGGCAACGGGCGTGAAAGTGGAGTTGCCAGAGGCCTCGGCAGAAGCCCTGCCGCCAGCAGAAGAAGAACCGTTTGTAGTGTCCGTGGATGCCCAGGGTGGGCTCTATATCAATGACGATCAGAAATCGGTAGTAACCCCGGATGAAGTGACCAGACGAGCCCGTGTAGTTCTGTCTCGGACTCCCAATTTGCCGTTCCTGGTGCGTGGGGACACCCAGGCAAATTATGGTTTTGTGGTCGCGGCCATGGTGCTGCTGCAGAAAGCCGGAGTGGAGTCGGTAGGACTGGTTACGGAGTAAGCAGCAACTTGATCCAGGAAACACTTCGGAGATTAGTTGCCTGGATCCGGTCGGGGTTGTTTACCCTGATTCTCCATGGAGGTATCCTGTATCTCATCCTGTTTGGTCTGGATCTGCATCAGGAAAAGCTGGAGGCTAAAGGAAAGCCCATGCAGGCAGTCGTGATCCATCAACAGGAACTGGAACAGAAAGCGGAAGAAAAAAAACGTCGGCAGCAAGAGCAGGAACGACAACGCCAGGCACAGGAACAACAACTGGCCGAGGAAAAAAAACGCAAAGAGGAAGCGGCAAGGAAACAGGAGCAGGAGCGCCAGCGTCGGCAGTGGGTCCTGAGCCATTGTGAGAAGCTGGTGCGGGAAGAAGAGCAGTCCGGACAACCCAATCACGAGCTGGATGGATTGTGCGATCAGGAGCGGGAGGCGCTGAAACAGCTGCGGGCGGAAGAGGAACAACAAAGAAGAAATGCCGAACGCCAACGCAAGGAAGAGGAAGAGCAGAAGCGCAAGGCGGAAGAGGAAGCGGCGAAACGTCGTCAGGAGGAACAGGAGGCACAACGCAAAGCGGAGCAAGAACGACGCCAGGCGGAAGCCGAGAAAAAACGCAAGGAGGAAGAGCAGCAACGCAAAGCGGAAGAAGAGCGGAAACGACAGGCAGAAGAGCAGCGACTTCTGGAGGAACGGCGACTCAAGGCACAACTTGCAGAAGAACGGCAAGCCCGGCTGGCTGCCGAAACTGAACAGGCCGCCACTAACGCTCTGGAAGCCCGGGCAGGCCGGATCAAGGCCGCCATTGAAGACAACTGGCGTCGTCCAGCCAAAGCGCTCCTCGGTCTGCAAGTGGTCATTGGACTCCGGGTTGGTCGAAACGGCGAAGTGAAGGAAGTTCGTATTGTGGAAAGTAGTGGCGATACCCAGTTTGATGAATCCGCAGAAATCGCTGTGCGGAAGGCTTCTCCTTTGCCAATTCCCGAAGAATCGGAGTATTATGAATACATCAAAGAGTTCCAGATTAATTTCAATCCGGATGAATAAGATATTCAGTGCCCTATTCCGCACAAAAGGCCGATTCGTTCTGGTCATGGCAGTTTGTCTTTTGCTGCCAGACAAAGGACTTGCTGTCTACACCATCGAGGTCAATAAAGGAGTCGAAGCCGGAATACCCATTGCGATTGTGCCTTTTGGGGCGCTGGGGTTGGATGATTCACAACATCGACCGGCTGATATCATTTCGGCGAATCTTTCCCGCACCGGGAAATTCGAGATGATTCCACGACCAGATTTCCCGGGACAGCCGACAGATCGCAAGTCCGTCCAATTCAAGGACTGGCGGCAGATCAAGGCCGAAGCACTGGTTGTCGGTCAGGTGATCGATATTGGCAATGGGCAATATGAAGTACGGTTTTCGCTACTGGATGTGTTTCGTCAGCGGACATTGGAAGGTCAAAAGTTTCATATTGAAAAAGCCAATGTACGCAAGGTAGCACATCAGATCAGCAACCTGATTTATCAGCACTTCACTGGCAACCCCGGGGCATTTGATACCCGGATTGCCTATGTGCATGTAGAGGGGGATGAGACAGACCGGAAATACCGATTGCAAATTGCCGACGCGGATGGCTACAACCCAAAGACCATCCTGACCTCATCGCAGCCGGTACTGTCCCCGGCATGGTCGCCGGATGGAAAATGGATCAGTTATGTATCGTTTGAAAAGAAACGCTCCATTATTTTCATGCAGAACATATGGACAGGACAGCGACGACTGATTTCGGAGGAGTTGGGGATCAACAGTTCGCCCGCATGGTCGCCGGATGGCCGTTACCTCGCGATCACCCTTTCCAAGGATGGAAATGCGGACATTTACCTCCATGATCTGGAACAGAACCGTTTGCGACGGGTCACCCAGCACCCCGCCATTGACACGGAAGCCTCGTTTTCTCCAGACGGGCGAAGACTGGTGTTCACATCCGGGCGTGCCGGTGCCCCCCAATTATACGAATTATCGTTGGACGGCCGGGGCTCGCCCCGGCGTCTTACCCAAGGAGAATATAATGCCAAACCGTCCTATTCACCCGATGGCAAACATATTGTGATGATCACGGATCAAGGTAATGGTTTCCGAGTTGGGATATACTCCGTTGGTGATCCCAATGGAACCGTAACTGAATTGACCGACACCACTCAGGATGAATCTCCATCCTTTGCCCCCAATGGGGAGATGATCATCTATGCGACCCGTCAGCGACGGCAAGATATGCTGGCAGTGGTGTCTGCTGATGGTGTGGCTAAACAAACCCTTCCGTTTCAGCAAGGCTCTGTCAGGGAGCCGGCTTGGGCTCCCTTCAATCGCAACCCATAGAGGCAAAAATGCGTAATTTTTCTTTTTATCTTCTGATGACCTGTGTCGGACTTTCACTTTCTGCGTGCGGTGGGCGCGAAGCTGTTGACCCTGTCGATGAATATACTGAGATCCAAGTGGTCGATGGCACTGCTGGAGCCAGCACCTCGGGAATTGAAAGTGAGCCTGAACCATCGGTCACTGGACTTGGCAGTGATGATCCCTCTGCCGGGGAAGATACCGAAGCCGAAGCGACTTTATTGTCAAGCCGTGTGGTGTATTTTGAATTCAACAGCAGTTTGTTGACACTGGAAGCAGAAGCTATCGTGCAGGCGCATGCACAGAATTTGCGATCGAATTCCGATATTCAGGTGATTTTGGAAGGTCATGCGGATGAACGCGGCACCCGGGAATACAATCTGGCTTTGGGGGAAGACCGTGCCCGGTCCGTATCCAATATTTTTGAACTCCAGGGAATCAGCCCAGACAGAATCCAGATTGTATCCTACGGCGAAGAGAGGCCGGTGTCGCTGGGAAATAATGAGTCTTCGTGGGCCCTGAATCGGCGGGTCGAAATCCTGTATCAATAATTTGATGCTGAATGAACAAGGCATTGACTGGCTGTATACATGGTTGTCAGACAATTGTCCAGATTGCTGGAAAGGGTTTCGAAATGAGGCGATATACGGCTTATGTGCAACACGGTTAACAGGGTAGACGGTTATTTCTTTTGTGATCGCATCATGAGCATGAATCGCCCAGACGGCCAGACGAGGGGCAGGATCCAAACCGTTCCTGCCTACAGGATGGTACCGACTGCCCTTCCCTTCCTGATATGGAGTCTTATGCAGGGAGCGGGGTGGTCAGCCCATGCGACGGAACCATTAGCGCCATCATTCCAACTGGCACAGGCGCAACAGACCACCCCATCTCCTCCACAGCCAAACGTGGAAATGATTCGGGCATTTTATGAGCTAACCGCATTGAAGGAAGAACTGAAAGTGCTCAGAAACCGCCTTGAAGAGATGTATTTCAAGCAAGGAAATGACTCTCGAAGACAGGAGGATTTCTTTCAGGACATAGACCGTCGTATGTCCGTGATGGAACAAATGGGGCGGGATTTGGAGACTCGTTTGGGGGCACTGGAATCGCAGTCGATACTCGCTCCTGTGGCCCCTACGGGCGGGGGCATTGCCCAGCAAGATGTGGCTGGCTCCTCCAATTCTCCCGGAGTGATTGATGAAACGGCCGCCGTGATAAATGACACACCGAACAATACCAGTCCGCCGCTTACTCCTACTCCACCTGAAACCGTTGAAACAGTGATCGTTTCAGAACCAACGGTAGTCGGCACCACCGGTCGCAGCACTAGCAGTGTTTCACTCAACGAACAGGATGCCTATGACAGTGCCTTCGGTGCGCTGAAGGTCAGTCGTTATGAAGATGCCATCACCGAATTCCAGGGATTACTCACGACTTGGCCAGAAAGCGATTTGGCCGATGACGCCCTGTACTGGATGTCTGAGGCCCATTATGTGACCCGGAAGTTTGAGGCAGCCCTGAATGGTTTTCGTTCTTTGGTAGAACGCTATCCCGATAGTCCCCGAGTTCCAGAGGCAATGTTGAAAGTAGGCTATATTCAGTATGATATCGGAGCTTATGCTCAGGCGGCCAACACCTTCGAAGAGCTTCTGGCGCGTTTCCCCGGGCATCAGGTTACGGTTTCTGCAGAAATTCGGTTACGGAGGATTAAGCAAACCATCAATTGAACGGTTTCCGACCTCGTTAAGTGAATTTTTGGTTCCGTTTAGTTTGACACTGCAGTATCATGTCAGGATAATCCCGCCTTCCGAGGATATTGCCTCGGCCCAGAACTCCAGCCCTATTCTGCTAACAAGCCGTATGTGCTTGCCTCAGGAGATAGCAGGGCCAATACCGGAACCCACAGGGGCGTTAGCTCAGTCGGTAGAGCAGTTGACTTTTAATCAATTGGTCGCAGGTTCGAATCCTGCACGCCCCACCACGAATACTTTGTTTCACTCCGAGTATATCTCGAAGGAAACAAATGTATCAAACCCGATTCCGCCGGCCACCGCTCCGGTTTCGTCGGAGTCCGGGGCTCCGGTGCTGGACTTCCATGAGGAGATCCTCGGCATTGCCGCGGACCTGCAACCACTGGCTATCCTGAAGCTGCAGGCGGTCCCGGAGAAATGGCGACAGGCGATCCTGGATGATCTTGCGGTCCGGGTGCTGGAGCGGAAGCCCTGAAACAAATGCTTCAGGTATGGCACTCCATCCTGCTGCCGGACCGCCCCTGATCCCGAGGCTCTCATGCGGAATCCTTCCGGACCTCGACTCCGGTCGGGGGTTTCTCTTGGTTTTTGGCTATAGTTTGCAGCTTTCTGATAATCACATGCACGCGTGTTGAGGGATTTTCCTGAAACTTTTCCTGCTCCAGATCAAGTCCGAAGTGCAACACTACCCCCCGATTTCGAACCCATGAACGGAGTTGTACCGGTGGGCATGGTTGCGAGTGCAGGATGAGCACCGGTATCTGACCATGCTGGTCAATGGTGGTGACCATCTCACCATGAGTGGAATCATGTACGGGATTGTCAGGCTGTGCAAGACTCGGCAAAAGGCCTCTCCCGATCGCTTCTGCCCTGGCTGAAATCAGGTGGCCAGAGGTGATGCCCGGTTCTTTTCACGAACAGCGGGAGTCGACGGGATCGCATGCCATCTCTGGTTGAGCAGCCTGTTGACATGAAAGGAACCCGATTCCTGAAATGGAGTTCTCGGTATTGGGCGAAAAGGCGTTTGTACATGCAGGAGCAAATGGCTGCCACGGGAATTGATTACAGAATTGTTCCGGCCGTGAACGGCCATCTCCTATCCCAGCGTGCAAATGCCGTGCGGCTACGTCCAGGTAGCCATCTCAGCCCTAGGGAGATTGGCTGTGCATTCAGACACATCAGGCTCTATCGTGAAATCCTCGATAATGACATCGAGGCCATGGTGATTCTTGAGGACGACATCCGGGTAGACAGGATGATTTCATTGGCGATTGAACAATACCGTCACTTTCCAAAAGGCTGGGATATCGTGTTCCTGGGCTACAGAATGTGTGCAATATCCCTGAATACGGTGCAGGAACTTCCCGGAAACACCAGCCTGAAACAGCCCGGACGATTCGGGCATGTTCGTATGTTGAGGGTTATATAGTGAGTCTTGAAGGCGTCCAAGCTGTTGAGGCTAACACGCGATTTGCACAGGCCCATCGACCACTATACGGGCAATTGCAGGTTGCTGAATACATGCGTCGTCGATCCTGCGCTTGTACTTCCAACGGATTTTCCAAGTACTATTGGGTATCAGGAAAAGAAGGAGAAGGAAATCGGATTGTGGCTCGGGATTTGTCCCTGGTCGAGCATTTTCCGAAGACACTGGATGTTCTTGGCAGAAAGAGTCCGCGGTACTTTGCGGGTCGGTGTTGCCATTCGATATCGGGCCGACAGATTGCTGTGTACCTATAATCAGTTAAGTCGTCGAGAACGATGAACTGATATAGGCAGAATGAATGCGGGGCGAGTAGACACTACAAAAGTATCATTTTTCATTGAAAATGTAGGATGATCCCACGCTATCTTAATTCTCGGGATTGTCATCTTGATTCACGAAAACACGAGAAAAATATATGCCACTAAAGTCCATTGTTAGGCCATTAACGATCCATGCTGGCGCACTCGCATCTGGAAATTAGCGTGAGATCATCCTAATTCGGAAGCATCTGATCAACCTGCCTCGTCATGAAATAAGGCTCCGGTAACAGAAAACCCGGAATCCCGTACCGCGTCATGCTCTTCTATAGACTGTCATTGATTGTTACTCAGCACTTGCTGAAGCCCGGAAGGGGAGTGCAGGTACTCGGGTCGCGGTTCGTGAGGAAGCATTGGCGCCAAAAAGGCTTGGAAATGCCATATCCGTCATCAGGACTGTAAATCACCACTGCATAATAGTGTCTCGGCTGGAGACCGGTGAAGCGAATATACCCACTGCTGAGCCTATTTTCATCGCTTGAAAGATTACCCAGATTCCTGTCCTGGATACTTTCTGACCGCAACCGGGAATCATTCGGTTGCAAGGCTACCCTTACTGATCCGGAGAAACCACGCTCCCTGAAGTCAATGACCGAAAGTTTCGCAGAGTTATGGTTCGAACTCAAACTGGTAAGACACGCAGTGTCCAAATCTTTCCATGATGTTGCACCGCAGCCCTTGGGCTTGAAAGTTCCATCCAGCGTACTCACTCCGGGTAGCCACGATTTGCACGCATTTGGTCCAGTTATTCCCGCTCCAGCAGGAAGAGCAATTGCAGTTGCGAGTGCCAGTATGGCAAATGCCTTAATACAGATATTTTTCATTGAGGTTTCTCCAATTTCGGTTGTGTTTTGGTCCTGCATCCATAAAACTTGAACAGGAAGTGCACAAAAGCACCTCCCGGCATTGTTCCAGCAATATAGATTAGGGGTATGCGGATTATAATGCTTTTCCGTAATTGCACAAGGCGCAATTCTGGAATGATCCCACGCTAATTTCCAGATGCGAGTACTCCAGCATGGGTCGTTAATGGCCTAACAATGGTACTTTAGTTTGGGAATTATAAAGATAGCTTGACACAGGGCAATCCTCCCCACAATAGGGGGCGTCATGGGCAATCAGCCCGGCACCGGCCCCACTTTATTCGCCCTTCTCTTTGGCTAAGGCGGTTTGGCGACACGATTTCATCTTTGTCAAGTAATGTTTATAAGCCCCAAATGGAAGGAGATCGCACGTCGCATTGGCGCAACTCCCAAGGCTAGAGCAATAAGCGTGACGCGGATATGAAGTTCCTTCTGCATGCCAAAAGTAGATTTCGAACGGGAGATATTGTGTCTTTTTGTTTTATTTCAGAACTTCATGCACATTCTTGCTCGCGGGCATCTCCTAACGGTTGAAAAGGCATGAATGTTTCACCCTGTCGGGCATTACTGCATGGATTACTGTTGCCGTGTACAGGTTCGAAGCCTGTCCCTCCACGTCGACGTCATCCCCCATCGGAATTCCCCTCCCGTCATCCGGTTGCGACCAGCCTGGCAGGAAGGCCGGCGGCACCCGGCGCATCACCCTGACCAATTTCTCCAACATGCCGCCCGAACGGACCGACGCCGTGCGGGCCATCCTGAAGGGGGGGGCATCGTGTTCCCATCGCTCGAGGCGGCCGTTCTCGGCGCGTTGCGCCGTCTCGGGATGCCCCGGATCCTGGGCCGCAAGGCCGAACGCAACCGGATCCTGAGCCGAGGTGTCGGCCGCAGGACCGAGATGCGGAATGGACGAAGAAACCCGGCCGGTCCTACTTCAGCTACCAAAACCACATCCGCCTCGACCGGAAACAACCAGCAGATTCGTCAGTCAGCGGTGGTGGCGGTCCATGATGCCTGGATGATGGACCGGGTACGGGACCCGGGTAATGCGGGCTCCTAGGTCTGGGCCGAATGCTCGCATGGGCACCGCGGAATCTCTCCGCGACTACGTGATTCGAGGTACCCTTTCATAACGTGTCTTCTCCTCGAGTTGAATGTGAATATTATTTTGATGGGCGGTTTTCTCATGGTACACCATCTTCCCATCGGCACGGCTCACCAAAGGCCAACCCGCCAGTTGGCTGATCGAGATTATCCGGACCGCGAAGGTTCGCCCGCGCGCCAATCGTCTCGGCAGCCGTTTGCGTCCCAGATATCATAATCCCAGAGAAGTTTTCGGTTTCAGTGTGCTCCGGAACCGTTCTCGTGAAGTCTTCTGATCTACCGCAAACTCGTCGCAGGCCGGAAAAGCGTTCCCTTGAACCAGTTTTTCCATTTTCCGCCCTCCCATCGCTCTTGCACACTCGGCAGTCACCGGTCCTGGTTCATAGGGTCCAGGAGGGAGTGTGATTCCCGTTTTTGAGGATGCGACCTTCGGGTCCGATGCGTTCTCACCATCCCCTGATCCTGATATGAAGAGACCGCCTCCGGTGTGTTGCCGCAGGTTCCCGTTCGCTTCTGGTTTTCCGGGCCCCTCCAGGGCCTTTTTCATTCCGATGGACACCAGACCCCCGGGACATTCGGCTAATTCGCTGGCAGATGCCAGCGACACTGTCAAGCATTCAGAGTCCACTGCAACTGTGCCCCCTCCCTGAATTTCGCACCAAAACGTGACAAGTCCGAGTGCTTCCCTAACGACCAATACCCTCAGTTGGAGTTCGACCGACGCATGCCAAAAGAGCCTCTTATCGAACAGGAATCGTATGCCCGGACCCGCTCCATCCAATATTCTGAAAGGTACTGAGCCACTACAAGAGGTTGCATCCGACCGTCTTCCCTGATACGATTCTGACCACTTCATGATTGCGCCTTGGCACACAATGGTACCCTTATGTGTGACCTCCGGTCCCGATGGCCGTATGGAGAGATTTCTTACTGACGGGGTAGCCTGTCTCCTGCTGTTTCCTTTTGCAGGAAGAATTGGTAATCCAGGCCCGCTCAATTACGAACGCTTTGCGCACTGTGGATTCAGCGGAATTTACCGAGAAACAGTGAATGGTCATCATCGATTCCATTGCGGGGATCCAGTACCGCCTGCTGGGTGCAATCGAAAATCTCCGAACGGAGATGAAATCCGGGATCAGAGGTCTTGGGGAGGAGATGAAATCGGATGCTCGGCTGGACCGTAAACTCCGGATACCGATGGCGAGGGTACTGACCATGACCAGCCTGTGTCTCATGGTATTTGTGAAGCGGTTCCCGCTTCTTCCGGCCTGACCCCCATCATCCCAATCCACGGTCCCTCTTGCAGGAGCCGTTCTCCTTTCGAAATCCACGCCCCCATTACGAATGCTTTGTTGCAACCGAAACTACCCGATATGACCGGATTCCGTATTTCGACAGGATTCAGGCTTCCGGTGTTTCACCGAGTATAACTCCGAATATTTTTAACATGGCAAAAACAGAATTACTTGCAGATCACTTCCGATCCCTGATTGTCGGGATTGGGGAAGATGTCGAACGCGATGGTCTTCTGGATACTCCGATCAGAGCAGCAAAGGCCTTCCAGTACCTGACCCAAGGATATCATCAGAATCTTGAGGAAGTCGTTAATAACGCCATTTTTGATTCGGATAATGACCAGATGGTCATCGTGAAGGACATTGAGGTGTATTCGATGTGTGAACATCACCTTTTGCCATTTGTGGGCAAATGCCACATTGCCTATTTGCCCGCCGGCAAGGTCATTGGCTTATCAAAGCTGGCACGCATCACGGATATGTACGCACGCCGCCTGCAAATTCAGGAAATCCTGACCGAACAGATCGCCAGAGCGATTGAAGATGTCACGGGGGCCCGAGGAGTCGGGGTGATCATGGAAGCTAAACATTTCTGCATGATGATGCGAGGTGTGGAAAAACAGAATTCGGTCATGAAAACGTCGATGATGCTGGGAACATTCCGGACCGATCATCGCACCCGGACGGAATTCCTCAACTTAGTCAATGGCTGAAAGATTGATTCAGCAGTCTCGTGGTGGCGTAGTGCAGAAGGGGATGTTGAGCTTTCTATCGGGCCGGTCCATGGAAGCACTGCTCGTTGACGGGTTGAATCTGGTTCGGAGAATCTATGCCGGAGTTCCGAAGTCCGATACGCATGACGGAGCGCGCCATACTGCCCGAGTTGTAACAACAAGCGTCTCTTCTTTGCGGCGTGCCCTGCAATTCCATCAACCCAGCCATGCCTTGGTCGTGTTCGATTCTTCCGAACCAACATGGCGGCATACACTGTATCCGGCATACCGGGAAAACCGCTCCCCCATGCCAGAGTCTTTGCGTACGACTCTCTCGCAAGTAAAAGCCGGATTCTTGGAAGCTGGCGTCCGAAGTCTGGAGCGACCGGGGGTGGAGACAGTCGACATCATCGCCACAATCGCTCGCAAGATCAAGATACGAGGGGGACGTTGCACTATCCTCTCTTCCGACCGCCAGATGTGCCAGCTCCTTGACGAATCGACCCGGATTTACGATCACTTCAAACAACAACGACTCGACCGGAACCTAATCCAGGATCGGTTCGGGATCGAACCGGGAAAACTGCCGTTTTTTCTCGCTCTGACTGGCGATCATGGAAAATCCATTCCGGGGATCGCAGGTATTGGCCCAAGAACCGCGTCGGCACTGGTGACCAGATATGACGACCTTGAATCCCTGCTGAGTGCCGCCGAAAGAATGACCGGTAAAATCGGCGGTCGGATTTTTCGCGGTGCCGAATCAGCCAAAACTGCACTGAAACTGTTCCGCTTCCGAACCGATATTGAACTTGGAGTCAACCTCCGGGAGCTACGCTATGTCCCGCGCGACTGAGCCTATCGTCCAACAAGCTTCAGCGCGTTCCATACTCTCAGCCTATCGGGAAGACCGGGGCCAGTTTCGACTATGGGAGGCTATAGATGATGATAGCAGCGGGCACAGCAGACCAAAGCACAGGCCGCGGGCAAACGGCTCGAAGCCCGTCGTCATCCCAAATCCATGGAGCAGGCATGCCAACCACAGGGGGGAGAAAGCCACCTCACTCCTTCTCCTATCCATGATTTCTCGAACCGGCAAACAGGGGCACTGCCTCTTATCCTGAGCCTCATCGCACTACAGAAATGTGCTATCGTTCTCCCGAAGATTTCCCTGCAGTGCTCGGTATCATAATTCGATGCTTCTGACCCACCCAACCCCTATTCGCCACGTCTTGCAAACCGCTCAGCCATGGAACTCTGGGAACAGATAGCGCTCGGCGCAATCATCCTGCTGGTCCTGTTGTGGCAAGGGCCTGCACTCCTGCGTGCGTCCCGCGAAAAACAAGAAGGCCCCAAAGACTGGAAGGGCGCACTGATTCCCATCGGCCTGGTTGTGCTGTTCGTCTTGTTTCTTCTCAGCATGCTGTGAAGTCATGGGAAGAAATGCTGCGGAATTGACGGATTGCATGGATTCACCCCATCCTCACTGCCAACCATGAACAGTACTCAGGCAGAAAACGTTACCATGTCGGGCGACGGACTGTACTCTCTGGCCACCCGTGGTGCCAAGGATGTGATTGACATTGCCACCCCGAGAGTCCTGGAGGCAATCCATGAACTGGGGCTGACCCCGCAAACCCAGCGTTTCGCCATGGCCGACATGGGATGTGCTGATGGAGGCACTTCACTGGACATGGTCGGCAGAACCCTCCGGGAAGTACGCAAACTGTCCCCTGATATCCAGTCTACTGTGATCTATGCAGACCAACCGGGAAACGACTTCAATGCACTGGTAGGCATTGTACATGGCAGAGGCGACTTCCGCACATGGCTCGAAGAAACCGGGCAGGCTTGGCCTGTGTTTTCTGGTTCTTCATTCTATCTTCAGTGTGTCCCCGACGCTACTCTGGACCTGATCTTTTCTGCCACCGCAATGCATTGGCTTTCCGCTCTTCCCTGCTGCCTTACCGATCATGTCCATATGGTAGGGGCGACGGGCGAGGAAGCCGCACGGTTCGCCACTCAGGGGCGCCAGGACTGGGAAACGATTCTGCTTCGGCGGGCAAGGGAACTGCGCCCGGGAGGACGCATGGTGCTGATCAATTTCTGTCGTGACGAGAACGGTCATTATCTGGGCAATACGGGGGGGATCAATATGTTCCATACCTTCAACTCGATCTGGCAATCATTCCTCACAGACGGACGGATTCGGGAGGAAGAATATCATCGGATGACTTTGCCCCAATACTACCGGACCGTCGAGGAATTCATGGACCCATTGAGGGACCCGGACAATCCCTGCTATCAAGCCGGATTGCACCTGGAAAGCATTGAGACCCGGGTCGTCCCCTGTCCCTTCGCAGAGCAGTTCCGTCAGAATGGGGATATTCAGCAGTTTGCTGATGGACTCATTCCAACCATACGAAGCTGGAACCAGAGTATCTTCCATGCCGGATTGGATCCAGAAAGACCAGCCGAGGAAAAGATCGATATTATCGAGGAGTACTACGGTGAGTACCGTCGTCGTGTGCTGGCCAACCCCAAGGGTCATGGCATGGATTATGTTCATGCCCATATGACTATTTCCCGCACCTGATATCTGCCGTTCTTGCAGGCAAAACACAATCGGCAGCAATGTTCGCGGTCGCAGCCACGAACTATCGGCGAAAAACTCTGATTATTCAGGCTAACTCGGATAGGGCGGCCATCCTCAGTCCCGACTCCGGAAGCACTCTCTCTGTAATGACATCAGTCCATGGAAGACAGCACCGGTCTCAGTCACCTCATGATCGGCTTTGGCACCCTTGGGAACAAGACAGCCCCGGGTTTGCTCCCAATACAGCACCAATGCAGCTTTACTGTCACTTCCAAATGAGTAATACTAAGCGATCAGAATGTTCTCGGCAGTGCCGATACGTGGTACGCGAGCCAAACCAAAACGACCAAGGCCGCCCTGAATGCCGTCTTGGCTGTGCGGTTTTGATTTGTTTTTTCTCATATTTTTTTATCCTTCACGCTACAGGAGAACACAGAACATGAAACGTCGTGACTTATTGAAAGGCGGTGCTGTGGCAGCCGCTGCTGCCGGAACTGCTACTCTGGCCGCACCTGCAGTCGCCCAGGAACGTATCGAAATTATCATGGTATCCACTTGGCCGAGGGATTTTCCCGGCCTTGGCACGGGTGCCCAACGCTTTGCCCAACGCCTGAACGACATGAGCGATGGCCGCCTTCAGGTGGAATATTTCGCGGCCGGTGAGCGTGTTGGGGCATTTGACTCCTTTGATGAGGTCGCTTCGGGCAATGCCCAAATCTATCATGGAGCCGATTACTATTGGAAAGGTAAGCATCCCGCATGGGCGTACTTTACTGCTGTGCCTTTCGGATTGACCTACACTGAGTTGAATGCCTGGATCCGTTTTGGTGGCGGTCAGGAGTTGTGGGATGAACTGGCCGGTGAATACGGACTCAAGAATCTGATGTGCGGCAACACCGGTGTCCAGATGGGCGGTTGGTTTCGCAAGGAAATGAATTCCGCTGATGATTTCAAGGGCTTGAAGATGCGGATTCCTGGCTTGGGTGGGGATGTACTGGCAAAGCTGGGAGCATCACCGGTTTCCTTGCCTGGTGGACAGATTTACGAAAATCTGATTTCTGGAGCCATTGATGCCACTGAGTGGGTGGGACCGTGGAATGATGCCGCCATGAAGTTCTATGAAGCGGCCAAGTACTACTACTATCCCGGCATGCATGAGCCTGGCCCCATGTTGGCTGCAGGAATCAACAAGGACTTCTGGGAAGGGCTTTCCGGCTCCGATCAACTCATGATTGAAGCTGCTGCTTCCATGGAAAACGATGTCATGATGTCAGAATTCAATGCGAATAACGGCAGTTCCCTGGTGAAACTCCTGCAGGAGCAGGGGGTACAACTTCGCAAATTCAGCGATGATACCTATGACGCTTTTGGTGAGGCCGCGGATGAAGTCTTTGCCGAGACCGTTGAACACAGCGATCTGGCCCGTCGGGTGCATGAGAGCTTTCTTACGGCACGCGCGGATATTGGCGGGTGGCAGAAGATCGCTGATCAGGAGTATCTTCGCCAGCGCAACCGGGTCACTGGCATCTGATTTCTCTGTCCGCCGGATTGACGAGCGGATGACCGGAACCGGCACATGGGCAGCCGGAAGGCGGGGTCGGATAGACCCGCTTTCCGGCTTGTCCGATGGTGCAGCGCACCCATCGAATCACCCGCCCGGGCTCACTGAACTCCGGTCCTTCCCTTGATTCGCTTACTGGAAATTTTCTCGGATTATCCACGTCTGATGAGGGCATTTTCCGCCCTGACCGTGGCCGCAATACTGCTGTTCCTCATTGATAATTTCCTGATTTACTGGGTCGAATGGCCAGGCATCGGCACCTTCCTGACCCATCAGGGACTGTTCACTCCAGAAAAGAATTTCCAGGCACTTGAGGGCATGGCCCTGACCATCGGATGGGCACAGTGTCTGGCTTTTCTGGTCATACTGGTATCGGTGGTTGGATGGGTCTGGCGTACCCCTGCACGCAGCATGGCACTGGATGCCAAACTGTATGAAATCCTGTCGGCTTATTTCATCCGCCTGGCGTTCTGGTCAGTTCTGTTGATCGGCATCACCGACGCACTGATTTCATTTCTCCGGGTAGAAGGGTTCTTGCCGATCTTGGTCGGCGACCACTACACCACCCAACTGGGTCGTTCGGTTTTCCGCGGCTCATTGATCCATTATCCGTTAATCGGGATTGCGGCAATCATTTCCCTGTTCGAACGTTCTATCGGCTTCGTCTGGCTGGCCTTTCTCATCGTAGTCGCGGAGTTCATGATCGTCATCACTCGATTCGTTTTTTCTTACGAACAGGCGTTTCAGGGAGACCTGGTACGTTTTTGGTATGCTGGACTTTTTCTGTTCGCCAGTGCCTATACATTAATGCAGGACGGCCATGTACGGGTCGATGTTCTGTATGCCAACTTCAGCGAGAAGGGGAAGGCCGTGACCAATTGCCTGGGAACCCTGTTGCTGGGATTGCCCCTTTGCTGGACTATTCTCATTTTCGGCACCAGCAGCAAAGGCAGTGTCATTATCAGCCCCCTGCTCAGCTATGAAATCTCCCAAAGCGGGTTTGGCATGTACACCAAGTACCTGATGGCAGCATATCTGCTGGTTTTTGCAGTCTCCATGGCCATCCAGTTTGTCAGTTTTTTTCTCTTGAACATGGTACGTTTTACCCCGGAAGCAAAGCGTATGGAACCCGGGACAGCATCGCACCCGGATGGATAGCTGAGCCATGGAACTGGTCTTTCTCTGCGTCCTCCTGCTGGTCATGATTGTGGCCTTGAGTTCAGGCTTCCCAGTCGCTTTTGCGCTCCCTGGTTCTGCCATCTTCACCATCTCCCTGGCAGCCGCCACAGGCTACCTCTTCACTGGTGACCCTTCCGCCTACTTTGCCCAAGATGGCCCTTCCCAGTGGCTTACTGCGGGCATCACCAATTTTCGAAGTTTATACTGGGAGGTCGAGCGGGATACGCTGATTGCCATCCCCCTGTTCGTCTTCATGGGGATCATGCTGGAACGTTCTCGCATCGCCGAAGACCTGCTGGTGTCTATGGCGCAATTGTTTGGTCCCATTCCCGGCGGGCTGGGAATTTCGGTGGTCTTCGTGGGATCGTTACTGGCGGCCACCACAGGAATTCTCGGGGCTACGGTCATTGCAATGGGGCTGATCTCATTGCCAGCGATGCTGCGTAATCGCTATTCCAAGCCACTTGCCACCGGCACCATCTGCGCATCCGGCACCCTTGGGCAGATTATTCCCCCCTCCATTGTTCTGATCATTCTTGCCGACCAGCTGTCCAACGCTTCTGATCAGGCCAGTACAATCCGCCGGGCAGAATACAAGGAAGTGACTGGAGAGTTTTCGATGCCCTCGGTGCTGGACATTACTTCCGCCAGCGCCGGTGACATGTTTATGGGAGCCCTGATTCCGGGCTTGATTCTGGTGGGCTTTTATATGCTGTACATTCTGGTGGTCGCACTCCTGAAGCCGAAAACGGCTCCTCCCGTACCCTATGATGGCACGTACGACCGGACATTCGCGCTCCGGATTGCCCTTTCCCTGGTCCCGCCCCTGACCCTGATTTTTGCCGTGCTGGGCTCGATTATCCTGGGCATTGCCACTGTCAATCAAGCCGGTGCCATCGGTGCCATCGGTGCCATTGTGATGGCGAGCTACCGCTTGACTACCGGCAAACGTCATCAGTATACGCCCATGATCATGGCGGCAGGTGCCATTGCCATCGTTGCCGTTCTCCTACAGTTCTTCGAACTCAACATCAAGAACATCAGCAATTCGCGGGAGATGACTGGCATCCTGCTGGCGACGGCCGCAGTGGTCGTGATGACTGTTGGAATACTCTGGGCAGTCTGGCGCACATACAAGATCGATAATACCCTGGTCAGCGTAATGGTCGACACTGCCAAAACCACTTCCATGGTATTCATCATCCTGATCGGGGCAACAATGCTGACATCTGCCTTCCGGGCGTTTGGAGGCGAGGAACTGGTGAAGCATTTCCTGACTGGCCTGCCAGGTGGATTCTGGACCCAGTTCCTGGTGGTGATGCTGGTGATTTTTCTGTTGGGATTTTTTTTGGACTTCATCGAGATCGCAGTAGTGGTGGTGCCGATCGTTGCTCCCATTTTGCTGTCAGATCCATCCGCTAACATTACAGCAGTTTGGTTTGGAGTGATGGTCGGCCTCAATATCCAGACCTCTTTCCTAACCCCCCCATTCGGGTTCGCCCTGTTCTATTTGCGAGGGGTAGCCCCTCCCGAAGTCAAAACCACGCATATCTACAAAGGGGCAGTAGCATTCATTTGCCTGCAGTTGCTGGGTTTGGCCGTCGCCGGCTACTTTCCGACTCTCGTCAATTACATGCCGAACCGGACCTATCTCACGGCCGACACCGCCCCTCCACCCGTCAATCCGAGATTGCAATTGTGCATCGAAGAGGACCTGTTTCCATATTATGCGAATCACCAGCAAGCACTACTGGATGCCATTGACAAAGCACGAAGTCAGGATTACTCGGCCTTGCCGGATGACTTGCAAAGTGATATGCAGCATGGATTTGATGCTGCGGAATCGGTCTTTGAACAGGTACGTATCGCCGAGTCGGCCGCCGCGGCATTGGCTCAATTCTCGGACGAGTTCCGGCCTTTACACCAACAGGCTCGACGAGCCCAACGGAATCTGCGCCGATTGGAAATAGCATTGGATGACTATCGTAAAGAATTGGATCGGCTCCAGCGTTGGGAATCTCCCCTTTCGGGAGAAGTGACCCTGCTGGAGGAGACGATCCGGAAACTGGAAGCGGACATTGCACAATCGCATGCCGACATCCCGGACGCTTGGGATGAGCAGTATCAGGAATATCAGAAGTTGGCCAAATCGGACAAGATTGCCCGAGGACAATATCGTCGAACAGTGGATGAAGCCTACGAACCGCTCGCAACGCTACGAACCCTTTTATTGGGTATCGATTCCCTGGAAGCGGCCTCTTCCGTCCTGGACGGGGTCGATCGAGTCATTCTCAATGAACCTGCTGAAACGGCGATTGAGCAAATCAAGGCTCGCGAAAGCCTGCTATCGGAAGTCGATGGAACCAGTCATATCAAATCGGCCCTTTCTCGGTCTCGCAGAGCACTGAAGGGAGATCGTCCCAATCAGGAGAAAGCACTCACCGAGTTGCAAATGGCCCAAGACTTGTACCAGCAGGAACTGCTTTGGCGTCAGAGCGCGGTCGCTACACTCCAAACACCGCTGAATGCCTATCATCAGTCCATTCGGACCAATATCGGCCTGCGACTGCAACCCCAGCTACCTCGGGATCTGGCCAAGTCCGTGGCCTCCTGCCTGTCCCATCATCGAGATATTTCCCTGCATTTCTGACCCGCTGATCGCCGATGGCTGATCTAAGGATAGTTCAGCCCCTCCCCCTCTTCGGCAGATTCGATTTACCCGTTTTCCTTCCGAAACCACGTCCGCGATGGCCCAGCATTCCCCCCACGAGTATCATCAAAGCGGCAACGATCCCCGCCACCAGATCACCATATCGAATGTAGGGCGTGATACCGGTTCGGGGCTGAAAATCACCAGTCACGACCGCCGATTCAAACTGCGGGGCTTTGGCAACCATGCTGCCGCGCCAGTCAATCAGGGAAGAAAGGCCGTTATTGGAAGAACGCACCATGGGCCGCTCTGCTTCCCGGGCCCGAAACCGTGCCATTTGCAGCCGTTGATGCGGGGCCAGGGAGTCCCCGAACCACATATCTTCACTCACATTGAGGAGAAACCCCGAATCCGGCACCTGGTTGCGCCACTCCTGCGGAAAAGCATCTTCGTAACAGATTGATGCCGCAGCAAAATTTCCTGCCAAGGGTAACGGTTGCTGCGGCAGTTTCCAGGAAGAGAAGTCTGCCATTGGAATAGTGAGATGACGCAAGATCGGATGCAACAACCGCTCCATCGGAAAAAACTCTCCAAATGGTACCAGGTGTTGCTTGTTGTAGAGTCGAGTATGGTCCGATACTGCGACGATACTATTGTAGTAATCAGGTCCGGGGGGCGGGCGGTGGAGCGTCCCGAAAGCAATGTCGGCGGGATGCTCGGCCAGCTTGGCCCAGAATGATGGCGGCAGGTTTTCCATGTAATCCGGGATCGCACCTTCAGGCCATACCACCAGATCCCGGTCACGATGCTCCGCACTGCGGGCAAGATATTCCTCAATGATTCTCTCCCGGTTTCCCGGTTTCCATTTTTCGAGTAATGGCACATTGTTCTGGATAATGGCTATACGTATCCGGTCGCCTTCGGGTTTCGTCCACCGATATCCATCCAGATACCAGCCACTCCCGAAGATCAACAAGGGAATCCCCAGAAGCCAGAGTCGTTCGGTGTTTGCTGCTCGAATCAGACCAATCACAACTCCTGTGATCACAAGGGCCATCAGGCCAACCAGATAGACCCCTCCTATCGGAGCAAGGCCGGCCAGAGGAGTATCCAGAAACGCATATCCTGCGCTCAGCCAGGGCAACCCGGTAAACAGCCGCCCCCGAACCCATTCCGTCATAATCCAGATCACTGGCAGGATCAGGCCCAATCTGCAAATCGGGTCCACTCGGACGACCCACCCCTGAAGCCAGCCGGCGAGTGCCGGAAACAAGGACAGGACAAACACCAAGGCCATCACACAGACCCCCGCCAGCACCGGCGGCATGCCACCGAACGTCTGGATGCTGATATACACCCACGACACCCCAATCCCGAACTGTCCCAGCCCGAAACAAAATCCGATCCCAAAAGCCCTGATCCGACTGACTCGGTCCCAAAGATAAATCAGCCCACCCATCGACAGCAACCATAGCCACCACCATTCGAGGGGAGCGAAAGCACCTACCGAGATCACCCCGGCAAGAAAAGCAAGCATGAATTGCACTGCTTGGGTCCTCAATAGGGATTTGGATACCCGAGACGGTCCAGCAGCTGCACTTCCAGGGATTCCATCTGTCGCCTCTCTTCCTCCTCTTCGTGGTCAAACCCACAAAGGTGAAGAACCCCGTGAACCACTATGTGCGCCCAGTGCGCTATCAGGGGCTTTTGCTGTTGTTGTGCCTCGTGGGCTACAACCGATGCACAGATCACCAAATCACCCAGCCAGTCCTCTTCCACATCTACAATGGGTTCAAAAGAGAACGACAGAATGTTGGTCACCCGGTCCTGCCCTCGGAAGTCACGATTGAGCCGTCGGATGCCGTCTGCATCCACGATCCGGATGGAGAGTGCCCGCCTTGGGGACCTTGCCACATCGAGTGCCGTCTGTGCCCAGACGGAAAAAGCCGTACTGTCCGGCAAATTGGCTGCATCAGTCACTAACTGAAGGTCCAGATCCAGTGGGCGATTATCCGGGGCCAGATTCACCGTTATGGTTCTCCTCCTGTTCATAAGCTTGCACAATCCGCTGCACCAAGGGATGGCGTACCACATCCCTGGGCAGAAACTGGGTAAAGCTGATGCCCCTAATATTCGCCAATACCTGTCCGGCATGCCGGAGTCCCGAATACTGCCCACGTGGCAAGTCCACTTGGGTGATATCTCCGGTAATGATTGCTCTGGACCCGAATCCCACTCGGGTCAGAAACATTTTCATCTGTTCTTTGGTCGTATTCTGCGCTTCATCCAGAATGACATAGGATTCATTCAGGGTCCGGCCTCGCATATAGGCCAGAGGGGCCAGTTCAATGGTCCCCCGGGCAATTAGCTTGCCCACTCGTTCAAAACCGAGCATCTCATACAGCGCATCAAAAAGAGGACGCAGATAAGGGTCAATTTTCTGACCAATATCGCCGGGTAGAAAACCCAGCTTCTCCCCTGCTTCCACCGCTGGTCTCACTAACAGGATCCGTTCGATTTCATTCTCTGTCAGGGCTGCCACGGCGCAGGCGACGGCCAGATAGGTTTTACCGGTACCCGCCGGCCCAATGCCAAAATTGATGTCATGACTGACAATCCGCCGTAAATAGTCCCTCTGCCGCGGGTTCTGACCTCGTATCACCTGTTTGCGAAGACGAATGATCACCTCATCCTCTTCCATCTCCCCGTCTTCCTCTCCCTTGTCAACCCGGGACAATTCCAGATTGACCTGTCGACGCTCGATGGGATGGTGGATGTCTTCTGTCAATTCAAACAGGCGGCGGATCACGGTTTCTGCCCGGACACTGCGTTGGCTCGCCCCTACAATACAGAACGCATTGTGACGTTGGGTAATCTGAACCCCGAGACAGGACGCAATCTGTTCCAGGTTGGCATTTTGCTGTCCACAGAGTAGCGACAGACGCTCGGCTTCCGCCGGATACAGCTCGAAAGTAAGAGCTCTAGACAAATTTCAGTTCAGTCGAACAATCCATGGTCGATATCGAAGAGACCATCGCGGCAGTATCCACTGGGCGGCCGCGCAACGAGTTGGGCAAGGCCTCCGTGATCTCGATATCGACAAACCGGCCTACCATACCCGAATCCCCATCGAAATTGACTACCCGGTTGTTCTGCGTACGCCCACAATATTGTGCCGAGTTCTTGCGCGAGGGGCCCTCCACCAAAACTGACTGCACACTACCGATCATGTCTGCAGCGATTCGGCCCGCCGAATCCAGTAGCGCCTGTTGCAGTCTGGTCAGTCGGTCTTTTTTGACCCCCATGGCAATGTCATCGGCCAGTTGCTCTGCCGGGGTTCCGGGTCTCGGGCTATAGATGAAACTGAAACTATGGTCATATTGGACCATATCAACGAGTGCCATGGTAGCTTCGAAATCCGCTTCCGTTTCCCCCGGAAACCCCACAATAAAATCGGAAGAGAACGAAATATCGGGGCGCTTTGACCTCACCAGATTGATCCATTCCAGATATTCGCTAACCGTATAACCGCGCTTCATCCGGGCCAGAACCCGGTCCGAACCACTTTGTACCGGCAGGTGCAGATGGCTGACCAATTCCGGAATTGCATCATAGCAATCGACCAAGGCATCTGTAAAATCAATGGGGTGGGATGTGGTATAGCGCAATCGGTCGATTCCATCCACGGCTGCTACATAATGCAAGAGCTCGGCAAATGTCACGATACGGTCGTCATGGGTGACCCCCCGATACCCGTTCACATTCTGTCCCAACAAGTTGACTTCACGTACACCCTGCTCCGCCAGATCAACCACCTCCGCAATGACATCATCAAAGGGGCGGCTGAATTCAGTTCCACGAGTGTAGGGGACCACACAAAAGGAGCAGTACTTGCTGCAACCTTCCATGATGGACACAAAAGCCTTTACTCTATCCGCCCGAGGCGGGGGCAAATTATCGAATTTTTCGATTTCGGGAAAACTGATATCAATGGTTTTCCTTTGCTTCTCCAACACCTCATCCAGCATCTGTGGTAATCGATGCAGTGTCTGCGGACCAAAAACCATGTCCACGAAGGGAGCCCGTTTCATGATCAGTTGCCCTTCCTGACTGGCTACACATCCACCTACCCCAATCACCAACTGTGGTTTGCGCTGCTTGATTTGCCGCCAGCGTCCCAAGGTGGAAAAGACCTTTTCCTGCGCCTTTTCACGTACTGAACAGGTATTCAACAACACCATATCGGCATCTTCCGGATGATCCGTTCTGCAAAATCCATGGGAGTTAGACAGAAGATCCGACATACGAGATGAATCGTATTCATTCATCTGGCAGCCAAAGGTCTGGATATAAAGCTTACGCAGCACGAAAGGACATATTTCTGTTTTGGGAAATACTCGATTGTACCCGACTTCAATCTCCCTCGGCACAATCTCCCGGATCGATACCAAAGTCACGCAACAATCCTCGACCGAACTATGTGAATTTTATCCGGTTACAGATTCCGATTCGGGTGAATTGCCAAAATGGAGGGCATCGTCCTGCCCCATGAGGCAGTCCAGTGTGGAGGCTAGGATCACTCTCGATTATGCCGGTCCAATCTCAAGTCAACCGATCATCCTGCAGAACATCTTGCCACGCGACTTCGAGTCTCTTGGCAGAAATGCGGACAGAGGTTCGAAGC
Source organism: Candidatus Poriferihabitaceae bacterium (assembly GCA_965221795.1). Lineage (GTDB taxonomy): Bacteria > Pseudomonadota > Gammaproteobacteria > Arenicellales > Poriferihabitantaceae > VYFG01. The sequence continues at coordinate 2,510,162 of OZ244914.1, read as the reverse complement.
TCTTGGGCAAATACGGAAACCCGGAACTCCTCCAGCATCCACCGAAACCGTTCCCATGCGATCCCACGGCTTCCATTATATCCAATGAGCCGTTGCCACCAGGGATCAATTCGCCGAAACCGGAGTGCATCAGTCTTTGGATCCAGGTGCGCCCGCTCCAACCGGATACGAATTCCTTCCATAAAACGTTCCAGTTCGGGTAGCCACCGTACCGGAGTGCTGTTGACAAAACCATCATAGATCAACCGGTCCAATTGTCCGCTGATGTCCTTCCATGTCTCTTCTGACAGATCCGCTTCCATCTCCCGCATCATCATTCCCAGTTGCCGCCAAGCCGACAGGACTCGGGCAACATGTCCTGACATGGTTTGCATCGCAACGGGCAGTGATGGCCCGCAGCGAATAACCCGATCCTCGAAAGTCTTTCGGTCTCGGACTTCCTCTTGTCCGATAAAGAATGTCTGATCCTGAGCCTTGTGCAGTATCGCCAATTTGAGAGACCGAAGATCTCCCAAGGGGGCATATATCAGACTGACTCGCTGCCAGTCCGGTAGCGGTTGCCGGAACAGTTTCCGATGGACCGGCATGGTCAGCCACAATAGTCGACGAACTCCCTCACGATGGGCCTCTTGGGCCGTTTGTTCCCGATCAAACAGTTGCACAGAAACGCTGTCACCATCATCAACCAATGCAGGCCATGCCCACAGTTCATGACAACCCACACGAATCGGGATAGTGCGCGGCAACTCGTCGAAATCCCAGGATCGAATTCCACTTCTCTTCAGATGAGGATCGCCAACTCCAGCAAAGCTCTCCTGAGCCCGGATACCAAACTCGGTTTGCAGGCCTTCGATATCCCGGCTGAATCCCAGCACCATATTGCGCTCATCGACCAGCTCCAGTCCGAGTTGCAGATAAGCCGGCAGCTTCTCTGGGGAGAAGTCGGTCGGCAAAACCTCCACGCCACGAATTTCCTGGATTTCCCGGGCCATCGCCACCAACAATGGATCCGAATCCTGCATCACCGCCTCCTGTAACCTCGCCACTGTATCGGGAACCGGTACAAGCTGTCTGCGCAATGGCTTGGGCAAGGTGCGGATGAGTGCAGCCATTTTTTCCGATAACAATCCCGGCACCAAGCGTTCGAGTGCGGCACCGTCGACCTGATTGAGCAGGGGTAGGTGAATCTGTACGGTCACTCCATCCCGTTCTGAAGTGGGATCATACCGATAGCTCAGAGGCAGCATCATGCTATTGACGGCCGCCCTGTCTGGATATTGCCGGACAATTTCCTCGGGATCGCTCGGCCACAGTCGTTCCTTCCGGATGCAAAGGGCCTCCTGTTGTGCGGAACTCAGTGATCGGTACCATTTTCGCAGAGAACTGGCACTGTGAACAAATGGAGGAATACATTCATCATAAAAGGCATACAACTCATCCTCCACTCGCATGCCGCGATGACGAACCCGATGCGCAAGGGAGTCAATCTCCTCCACCAACGCACAGTTCGACTGGTGAAATGGCAACCGGGTCACCAATCCCCCATCGACCAGAGCGGAGCGCAAAAAGATCGCTCGGCATTCTTCCGGATTGATCGAGCTGTAATCACATTTTCTACCATGGTAGACAGTCAACCCGTACAGTGTGGCCCGTCGGAAGGCAATGACCCGCTCCTGACGTGGGTCCCAATGAGGACTACTGTAGTGCATTTGCAGGAGGTGACTGCCCGCTTTTTCGATCCAGGTTGCATCTACTTTCGCCACAGTCCGGGCCATCACCCTCCCGGTTTGCACCAATTCCGCGCACATAATCCACTTTGCTGCCTGTCCACTCAGAGCGGAGCCAGGGGAAATCTGCAGTGTCTTGCCGAAGGTTCCATCGTACTCGATCCCCCGATTTTTCTGGTGCCCCTTGCCGCTCCGGCGACTGGGCCGAGTCTGGACTGGTGTCGACAAATACGCAATATTCGACAATAGTCCTGATAACAAGGCACGATGAATACAGGCTGGCTCCGCCACCCCACCCGTGAGGCGGATTCCAAGATGTTTGAGGGCTTGCTTGATAGTGGCCTGGAGTGCTGCCCACTCCCGCATCCGGAAGACCGACAGGAAATTTTCCTGGCACCATCGATAGGCCTGACGTTTGGACCGGGTTCTCTGCATACTCCGGAATTGCCGCCAGATATCCAAAAGGACCAGGAAATCGGAATTTTCATTGCTGAGCTGATGGTGCTTTTCCCTGGCTTTCTGAACCTGGTCTGCAGGGCTTTGACGAGGATCCGGCAAAGACAAGGCAGCGCTAATGACCACGATTTCTTCCACACAATCCTCCTGCTCAGCGGCAAGCAGCATCCGGGCAATCCGGGGGTCCACCGGCATCCGGGAGATGCGTCGCCCCAGACTGGTGATACGCTTTCCGGCATCCAGTGCACCCAATTCGATCAGGTGCTGCAAGCCGTCATTGATCTGGCGTCGGGTCGGACGCTCCATAAACGGAAAAGTATCGATCTCACCCATCCCCATTGTCTTCATGCGCAAGATGACATGTGCAAGCGATGTGCGGACGATTTCCGGGTCAGTGTAGGCAGCCCGGGATGCGAAATCGTCTTCGCTGAACAGCCGAATACAGATACCGCTGGCAACACGGCCGCAGCGCCCTGCTCGCTGGTCAGCTGCCGCACGGGAGATCTTTTCCGTAGGGAGGCGTTGCAGTTTTCGGTTTGGACTGTATCGGCTGACTCTGGCCAACCCACTGTCGATCACATAACGGATCCCCGGTACCGTGAGGGAGGTTTCCGCCACATTGGTCGCGAGAATGATTCGTGTGGACCCTCCGGGTCGGAAAATGCGCTGTTGTTCTGCAGGTGTCAAGCGTGCATAAAGTGGCAGCAATTCGATTCCGGGCTTGATTCGATTGGCCAGCCAGTACGTCGTATCACGGATCTCCCTTTCACCTGGCAGAAAAACCAGCGTGTCTCCGGGTGACTCTCCATGCAACTCTTCAATCCCATCCAAGATCCCCCGGGAAACCGCATCCAAACTGTTGCCTTCCTCCGTCAGGGGGCGATAGCGTATTTCCACTGGATACAGTCGCCCGGAGACCGAAACCACCGGGGCATCATCAAAGTGAGCACTGAACTTTTCACTGTCCAGAGTCGCGGATGTGATGACCAACCGGAACTCTGGGCGCTGGCGCAGAATCCGTTTGCTGAGCCCAATCAAAAAGTCAATATTCAGGGAACGCTCATGAGCTTCATCAATGATCAGCACATCGTAGCGTTCCAACTGCGGATCCCGTTCGAATTCCGCCAGCAGCATACCATCCGTAAGGATACGAATGAAATTGCGTTGACTGACCTGTTCATGAAACCGAACTCGATACCCCACGGCCTCGCCCATCGGCGAAGCCAATTCGACGGAAATACGCTCTGCGACCGAACGGGCGGCGATCCGCCTTGGCTGGGTTTGTCCAATCATGCCATGGACGCCATATCCTGCCGCCAGGCAAATTTTTGGTATCTGTGTACTCTTGCCGGAACCGGTCTCTCCACATACTACCAGTACCGGATGTTGCCTGATCAGTTTCTGCAACCGGGTGGCATGTTCACTGATCGGCAGGGTAGAGGGAAATTCCACAAGGGGGCGGTTTTCCCGGCGCCAGTCCGCCAACCTTCGGGACTCTTCTACCTTGGCAATAAGGCACTTGTTGCCTTGGCCGGCATGATCCGCCTGCTGGATAGCACGACGCAGGGGAGGTCGATCTTCCCGCATGCAGCCTGCCAATGCGTTCCACAAATCCTGAACATCAAAAGCGGAGCAAGATCGGGGATTTACGTCAGCGAAGCGATTGGGCAAGGGGAGTTGATCCGAATGTCGGGAGACGTCATGAGGATGCAAGTGCTCTGGCCTCACGGCGCGGGATCAGGACGTTTTACCCGGCAGGATACTCATCCGCAGTCAAGGCACAAGCTCTCCATTGATCCGACAGACCCGCAAATCCCTCTGCCGAACCGCGAAGGGCATGGATATGGGTCAAGCAACCGTTACCACCGAACACATCAAACCGGACGGTTTCAGTGTCAACGACCATTCCAAGGGTTTCCGAAAAACCAAATGAACCATGGACAGGTACAAGGTGGTTCAGCCCGGAACCGATCTCAAGTCTGATCGCTCTACCTTCCGAATGTCCGAGTCGGGGTAAAGATTGTATCATGATGTGAAGAACTGATGATTTCTGAAACATGGTACTTGCGGAATCGGCAATGATGAGGGCAGTCCGAATCAGTGGCAGGAACACGATGCCGAGGGAGATAGTAACAATGCCGACCAGCAACTTCTGCGGAGTCAGTAGAAGCCGGCATAACAGGTCGAAGCCTTACCGCGCCCAAGGATCTCATCGCATTGCTCCCAATCCCTGATCCTGGCCAGACGGATCCGTTCAAGGCACGGATCAACCATCTTTTCCGGGCAGTACCGACAGCAGTCGTGCGGACCTGTGGAAGCGAGCGGTCCGGGGTTCATCTGGTGGGTGGAAATGGTCGGGAAAGGGCCGTCAATGATCCTGGGTCCGGCCACTCGATTCCATGAACTCAGGCGGCATGATTCATTGTATTCAGACCGTGATCACTATCATCCGGATTTTTCAGGGTCGACAATCTAGAATTGAATAGGGTGAATCCGTTGCCGGAGTTCGTTGACGATACTCATTGCGGCCAATGCGGATGATTTCGGGTTTTCCGGCAATGCATTGCCTTCGATTCGGATGTTCAGGTGACCAAAAGACCCCGCAGCCTCTATTTCATGAATATTTCTTTCTATACCGGGGTCCGCAATCAATCGAACGGTTACCTTGTCCAATCCGACACTGGCAAGAGCGACCGTAGCAGCTACATTCGCATTAGCAGGATACAGCTTTGCAGCCTGTCGGGCGGTCCCGGAAAAATGTTCGAATGGGGTATCCAGGCGATTCAGGTCGCAGACTTTGTCCGCTGGGGAGCCTGACCAACTATAGGGAGGTTTCCGGCCTGTATATCGAACCTGCGTGTATCCCCCCACACCCGCTGCCAACAGCGCATCAAGGCCACCAACCGCGCCCGAGAGAAACTTGATGGTCGATCCCCCATATCTCGCACTGGCTTCTAGCGTCTCCAACAGTTCTGGTTGCGCCAGAGCGCCAGTAGAAATGGACACCACATCTATTCCTCTTTCCAGTGCCAACGGAGCATGGGATGCAAGTCCTGAATGACCTGCACAATCTACCAGTAGGTCCGGTCTGGTATCCAGTTTATCCAGAGACTTGTATACCGGAAACTCTCCGTTGGCGAACCTTTCCGCTTTCGGCAGTGAGAGGCTTCGACAAAGGAGGGCCAAAATGCAAATCCCGGGGTCGGAACGAATTTGGTCAACCACATAGTTCGCAATGGAACCATGACCCACGATCACGATGCTGAGTTGGCGAGACAAGGCAGATTCGATTGGCCTGTTTCGACCCATTCTACACCGACCGCAGGCATCATAGATACCTGCCATCCGGGGTCATCTATCAAACACAGGCACCACCATAGCCGGTCATACCGCCCAGACCAGTGGCTCACTGGTCATCGCCGGATGCGCCAGATACGACATCATCGGGAGTCCCCGCTAGAGAGATACCGTGGACCTCATGACCACAGGCTTTTCCATAGAGCTTCTGGCGACATCACCGGGAACCTGTGGCGATTCCGAAAACTGACCAAGTTCCCGGCAGATTTCGAGCGTGAGTTCGGATCGGTTCAGCGTGTAAAAATGAAAATTTTTCACCCCCAGAGCCATCAGTTGTCGGCACTGCTCGACAGCAATCGAAACGGAGATGGCCTTGTGCAGTTCGCCGTCCTGCTTCAGGTCACGGTACATCACATGATACCAGCGGGGAATGCGTGTATGACACTTCTCAGCAAAGGTAACAGCCTTCTGAAAATTTGCGATCGGCAGGATACCCGGCAGCACGGGGACATTGATCCCGGCATCCTGGACTCGCTCCATGAATGCGGAGAACACTTCGGTATCAAAAAAGAACTGGGTAATGATCCGATCTGCTCCCGCCTCCACTTTGCGCTTGAGATAACGAACCTCCTCTTCCAGACTGTTGGCTTCCGGGTGACCTTCTGGATATGCAGCGACTGAGATGCTGCAATCCGCGAGTTCTGGCCGGGCCCGAATGGCCCGAACAAGTTCAAGAGCAGACTGATATCCTCCCGGATTTCGAGAACTGCTTTCGGGAAAATCTCCTCTCAAAGCGACAAAGTGTCGAATACCCGCATGCCTTGCCGCATCCAGTTCCTCGTGCACCTTGTGGTGGGACTTGCCAATGCACGTCAAGTGAGCCGCAAACGGAATCGTACAGTCCTCTTGGGCACTGGTGATCGTCTCCAGCGTTTTTCTGCTTCCACTCCCACCCGCTCCACTGGTGACTGAGACAAAATCTGGCCTGAGTCGTAACAGTGGCCTCAGGTTTTTCCGAAGTCCCTTATAACAGGCTGCATTCGGAGGTGGGAACATTTCCAGGGAAATCCCGAGTGGCCCTTTCGCGGTTGGCCGGTCGAGGTAGGCGGTCGTATTGGCACCCCATTGACTGGTCATTGCAATATCTTTAAATATAATGATATTTGGATATAAACATATCTTTATATAATTTGCAAGCTCAGTCAACCAACAAAGCCCATTAGGCACAACCGGGGCGGATAAAACGGCAAGATTCTGGCTTTCGCCGGGATGTCTTGAAGAGGGGTGCATTCCGTAAATATATTCCAATGCTCATTGATCGGAGAGCCATGCAGCCGATATCGACAGATGATGAGCTTCGTGCGCACTGGGTGTTGAGTGATGCAGCGTTGGATCTGCTGCGAGGCATATCGGAGCAACGCCAGCTGACGTTGTGTGTCTGTAACGCAAGTATTTCCAACTCCCTGCACGGTTTCCCGGGATGCACGATGTTGTTCCGCGAGATTCTGGAGTTTTTGGCGTCACAGGCCGGCAATACAATCGATACCGGGGTCAAAATCAGGGGCGTTCCAGATCGGATGGCGCAGTGCTACAAAGGGCCAGACCGGCACATTCCTTGCCATCAAGCGTTTCGGTAAAACGGCACGCATCCGTTTCGTGGAAGGAATGGTTGGTTCAGTCCACCCTGCCGCAGGCCCCAAATGGAGCCACCTTGGATGCCGCGACCACGGAATGGCTCCTGCTGCATCGGATGATGCGCCGGGGGAAAAGATATGACCAATCTGGTGAGCCGAGCACTAGTTTGGGCATCTTCTGTTGGTGGGGATCGTAAGCCGTCTTTCCGACAACCATCGGGCAGGACTGGATGGGCTGATCAAGACAACGGATGGCAATTCGCAAATTTGCTGAAGTATCGCGCGATTCAGGGGCGGCGAGAGTCGAAAACATGCACAAAACGATCAAGCATCTTGACAGTGTCCGTGTCGTGGACCTGAACGGTTCCATTCTCGCGGATATGCATCCAGACATCGTTGAACGGTATCGTCTCTGCGTCGGCATGGAAGATGTTTGGACATCCGGCGACATTCGGATGAGACGCGATATGCATGGCTCTGCTACTATCTTGTGCCCACGCATCCGAACTGGCCTATGAGATTGGCGACCTGCTGATAGGTCAGGGTGAGCGGCGTCACGATCAACTGCCTGAAAACCGGCTACATCAGGAGTGCCCTGACGCATGATGTGCAGGGCTGGGGTTCTCGACACCTTGCTCGGCCATCTCGTCTCCCCGACTTGGGTCGGGAGCGGGCGGACCATGGCGACGGTATTCGTCCGGTGCTATGACGACGTGCCCAGGCACTACATCTACGAGGACATGTTGCACACCCCGAGCTCGGCGGCATAACCGATCAAAATACGCAATTCCAGAGGCTTCCCTACCTCCTTTACAACTGCGCTGTGTTTCTGTAGACTCCCCGGTCAATTAACTTATCTGTGGATCCTTACCCTCGGTCCGCAGGCGCACCTAATGAGACACACCATGAAACACTTGACCTTGCCCCTCCCCCTTGATCCTAGCCATAGGTTGCAACACCAAGAAGTTTCCATGACGCCGAGATTGGTACGTTTCATCACAACCGCAGTCGGCGGCTTGCTCGCTGCCCTCATGCTCTCCGCTCCCCTGGCCGCCGCCCCCGTGACCGTCACGGAAGGAGAGACGGCCCACTTCACCCTCACGGTGACCCCGAAATTTTCGGGTAACGGAGACGGGCGGGCCGCCCCAATCCGTCTATGGTACGATACCGACGGCGGTACCGCCATCGAGGGCACGGACTACGCCACTGCGCATTCCTGGGCACACCATGTCCAAGGGACCGTCGGTGCGCCGCTGAGCATCGCGGTCGAGACCTTTATGGACGATGTGGTCGAGGGAGAGGAGACCTTCACCATCCGGCCGCGCCAGCTGCAAGTGCAGACCCGCGGGCGCTGGGGCCACCTTGCCTGGCGCAACGTGCCGGCGTCCCTATGGACAGTGCAGGGGGGCACGACAGCCGCCATCCTGGATGCGACTCCGCACACGTCGCCTACCCCTGGGTCCTACGAAGCAGAAAAATATGGCTCCACGTACACCGGTACGGTCTGGGGTGAGTGAGGCCGCCCGGCCCCGCGACACTCGCGCCGAGGACACGCTCATGCCATCATTGACGATGATTGTTGTCGCAGCAACTGCTTGCGCTCGTGCCCGGAGCAGCGGAGGCGTCTCCCTGTTTTGATCTGGGCACGGGTGCCCCGCATCCCAGCGGCGGTCGCCGGGACCGCGCATGTGGGACCGGAATCGGTGGTTTGTCGCCACGCGAACATCTCCGGTTATGCAGTCCATTCGTGGCGGGTCAACTCTTTACGGTGATCCCACTATGTCTGGCCATGCGGTCATTCGAAATTCATTCGTAATCGGCCACGCGAACGTGTCTGGCAACGCATAAGTAGTTGGTGCCCATGTGTGGGAACCGGCCCGCGTGTCCGGCCAAGCCAGAATCCTGGACGGTGCCCGGATTCGTGACAATGCCGAGGTGTCCAGAACGGCGGTCGTGCGCCTTGGGGCCACCATCGCCGGCAACGGCAAGGTGGACTGTGGCCTTTGGGTGAATATCACCGTCACCACCGACCGGCGCGGCGAGTGCGGCCGGAACAGATGCGGCGGGCTTCTGTCCAACCCAATCACCTCCGACAACACCGAGTTCCAGAACTAGAATCTGGCAATACTTACGATCGACACATAACGTCAGCTGGCGTTGCTCCGATACCCCTCGCAACAGGCCCAACGCTGCATCACTCAACACCCAGTGCGCACGAAGCTCATCATCCGTCGATATCGGCTGCATGAGCTCTCCGATCAATGAGTATCGGAATATATTTACGGAATGCGCCCCTCTGTCAAGACATCCCGGCGAAAGCCAAAATCTTGCCGTTTTTATCCGCGCCGGTCGCGCATAATGGGCCAAAAAGAATGGGCGGGAGTACGCTTCCGTCAGCACCGACCAGCTACGGCCTGATGAGACGGTATGGTATAGTCATTCATGTACCTGTTTAGAGTACCTTACTACTCCTCGCAAAAGCACCACCATGTCCACTGTCCCGTTATCTCTTACGGAAGCTAGGAACCTCGCCCTGCGATGCCTGCAAAACCATGGTTGCAATCAGCCGAATGCATCCGCGATTGCCGACAGAATGATTCAGGCCGAAGCAGACGGATGCCATTCACATGGACTGTTTCGTCTCCCCTGGTACGTGTCCGGTGTGAAAAGTGGACGGGTCAACGGATGTGCTTCACCTACCCTGAAACGCCTCTCTCCCGCTGTGATGCAAGTGAATGGGGGCGGTGGCTATGCACCGCTGGGGCATCAAACTTGCCACCGTGCCCTAGTCGATGCGGCAGCAACACACGGTATCGCCGCTGTGGCATTTGTCAATATGTTCCATATTGCTGCGCTTTGGCCCGAAGTGGAGGCACTGGCCGAGGAGGGCTACTGTGCAATTGCCTTCACTTCATCATACCCCTATGTTGCCCCAGCCGGTGGTACCCGGCCGCTCTTCGGCACCAATCCGATGGGGTTTGCCTGGCCAAGAAAAGACCAGCCACCTCTGGTCTTTGATCAGGCTTCTGCGGCCATGGCAAGGGGGGAAATCCAGATCGCTGCCCGGGATGGTCACGCAATACCCGAAACAGCGGGGATCAGCCCTGATGGCGAAAGTACCACCGACCCCAATGTGGTGTTGCAGGGAGCACAACTTGGATTCGGCGGCTACAAGGGCGCTTCGCTGGCCATGATGATTGAATTGCTGGCCGGTCCCCTGATTGGTGAATTTCTCAGCATTGACTCCCTGCAAGACGACGGTGGGCAAAAAGGACCGCCAAAAGGAGGAGAACTGATCGTCGCCATGGACCCGAAAGGGTTTGGTCACCACCCGGGATATCTTGAGCATGGTGAAAAGCTTTTCCGCGCCATTCTCGCGCAGGAAGGCACCCGTCTACCCGGTGAGCGTCGACAGAAAAACCGCATCAACACCCGGCAAAACGGGATTCAGATTCCAGCCCAACTATATGAAGAAATCCTGCAACTTACCCCCTGACCCGAACTGCCCTAATGCATCTCACATGCGTGGCTATGCCTTGACGTCGTCATAAGCCACAGATTGGATCTTCTCCCGCTTGGTCAGTGTCATTATCGACTTCGCGTCCATGAACGCGACTGAGATATCGCCGTCACCCTCTTCGCGCATCCATACGTTGCAACGCGACCCGACACTGAAATCTGGTCCACTGTTCAAGGCCTGGCCTGCCAACATTGATTGCATGCCCCTTGGCATAACATAGGACCTGCGATTGAATCGAGCTCCTGCTTCTTCTTGGTCATAACATCCATGATGAGTCAAGATGTCGAATCCCGGTTTCACGGTTACGCCATCGAGATCGTCACCCTGCCAGACTGCGACCCCTTCCCCTTGCAATTCCCGGATAGCCCGATCAGTACCGAGTCCATTCCAAGTTGGGAGATGGCCTCTTGAGGGACGAGTAGGCTATTCGGCCAACACCCGGACTCGCCGGATGATGACCGGGTCCGTGGGGACATCGGCATAGGCACCTACCGATTGAGTAGCTACCTGGCCGATGGCCCGAACCACATCCATGCCATCGATCACTTGACCAAACACCGCATACCCCCAACGCTGTGGATCCTTGCCGGTGTGATTGAGAAACTCATTGCTTTCCAAGTTGATGAAAAACTGCGCAGTGGCCGAATGGGGATCCGAGGTGCGTGCCATCGCAATGGTGCCGACCTCATTGCTCAGTCCATTATCGGCTTCGTTCAGGATAGGAGTGCCGCTGGGCTTCGGTTTCATATCCGGAGTCAAACCGCCACCCTGGATCATGAACCCCTTGATGACCCGGTGAAATATCAGCCCGTCAAAAAAACCAGCTCCCACATAATCGGTAAAGTTTTTGACCGTAACAGGCGCTTTTTCGGGATACAACTGAAGTGTGATATCTCCCAGGCTGGTTTCGAGAAGGATCATGGAATTGGTTTGGTTGGCATTAGAAGGAACCGACAGGCCAAACAGCGCCACCATCGCCATCGCGGTGATGGCATGGAACATCCGGATGGATAGGCCAGTAGATGATTTCATGTCACTGCCCCACGGAAAAGATAGAAAGGGTCTGAGTTGAGGCCATCATCGTCATCACACCATCTGCAGGATATGATTCCAGTGAACCGGTTCAACCGGCAGGATAGATAACCGGTTTCCTCGCATGAGAAGACGCATGTCCTCCAGTTTGGGTTCGAGCCTCATCTCAGCCAAGGTAACAGTACGACCGAATTTTTTCACAAAACGCACATCAACGAGCATCCAGCGTGGATGGTCCGGATGACTTCTGGAATCATGATATTTGCTGTCAGGATCAAACTGGGTGGGGTCAGGGTACGGCCCACTCGCCACTTCCATGATGCCTACAATGCCAGGTTCGGCACAACTGCTGTGATAAAAAAAAGCTGGATCGCCGACTTGCATCCGGTCACGCATGAAATTCCGGGCCTGATAGTTCCGGATGCCATCCCATGGCTCCACCTTGACCTGCTGAAGGTCATCAATGGAAAACTCGTCAGGCTCACTCTTCAGCAACCAATATTGCATCATCTCTTGGGATCAGAACGTTATTGGGCGTCGACACGAATTCGGCGTATCTCTCTTGCCCGACCATTGGATTCATCCACATCCACAATGACACCACACAGACTGCCAGGGCCAGTCGCCGGTTCAAATCGGATTGGCGTTTTGTGAACCATCCGCTGCAACACGCCCGCCACCTTACTCCCGATCACTGAATCATAGCAACCCGTCATCCCCAGATCGGTAATATAGGCGGTGCCCCCCGGAAGAATCCGTTCATCCGCAGTGGGAATATGAGTATGGGTTCCGGCTACTACAGCCGCCCGCCCATCCAGGTACCAACCCATGGCTACTTTCTCACTGGTCGTCTCGGCATGGAAATCCACCACCAAGAGGTCTACATCCCGAGCCTCGTTTTCAATCACCCGATCTGCCAGAGAAAAGGGGCAGTCCAGTACCGGGTTCATGAAGACTTGCCCCATCAGGTTGAGTACACCGACCCGAATCCCGCTGGCAGTGCCGGCCACATACCAGCCCGATCCCGGTGTCCCTGCAGGATAATTGTGCGGCCTCAGAAAATCAGGGTAGTCACCAATCAAATCCCATGCCTCCCTTTTATCCCAGATATGATTGCCGGAAGTCATCACATCAATGGGCAAGGCCCGGAGTTCTGCCAGCACTTTTTGAGTGACACCGAAGCCACCGGCAGCATTTTCAATGTTGACTACAGTGAAGTCAATTCCATGCTCTTCTTGCGTCGAGTGCAGACTCGCACGCAGGACTTGCCTGCCTGATCGTGCAACGACATCCCCCGCTAACAGTATTTTCACGATCCGAAACGATAAATCCCACTATCCGTCACCACCACTGGAAGGGGAATATCCCAGGGCTCCGCATCAATGTTTTTGACTCGTTGAATTTCATGGGCAATTCCAATCAGCACTGGTCGGTCCACATCGGTTTCACGCACAAATTCGAAGGTCGTATCATAAAAGCCACCCCCCATACCAAGTCGATTGCCGAATGAGTCGAAACCCACCAGTGGCAGCATCACCAGATCCAGTTCCTGCGCCGATGTCAACTCTGATAGAGGTAGTACCGGTTCCGGAATGCCCAGGTGGTTGGGGGCCAGTTGCCCATTTTCACGCAATTCCCCGAACAGCAACCAATGGTGACCATTCGTTCTTTGGACGACTGGCAAATAGGGGTGTTTGCCATTTTGCTGGCACCATCGCATCACGTCTGCAGTACTGATTTCGCCATCATTTTCCACATACAGGGCAATACGACGGGAATCGACAAACGCTTCCAATAACAACAGTTGTTGCAACAAACCCTTGGCTGCATCCATCTGTTTTGCCCTCCCGAGCCCTCGCCGCGCAGCACGGAGCGTACCACGCAATTGTTTCTTGTTGCCGGGAGCAAGGGTCATCAGAACAACGCGAGAATCATGTCAATCAGAAGCAGCACCAAGGAAAACCAAAGAAGAAAACAGCGTCACCCACTGGTGCCGTGCGCTCACTGTACCTTGAACCGTACGGTCCAAGTGGGCACAAAAGGCAACTTCGGGATTCCCACCAGCACACAGCTGGGTTCATACACGCCCATCGCTCATTTTCTGCACCCGAGAAAGTGAATTAGGTTCTAAGGGATTCGGAGAACGCCTCGAACACTGCAGGCAACGCCAAGGGCATTCTAGCAGAATTGGAGTCCCAGTCTGAACCTTGGCATTTCCCAAATGATGCCCAGAAACCCTATTTAGCAGTCGCATTGACACGGTCCAGTGCCCTGTCAATCTGGTCATGTAGCTTTTCCAAGCGTGCCGAAACTTCCTTGTCTGCAATTTTGTGCTTGCGCATCATCAGGAACTCATGGGTAATGTTCAGAGCGGCCATAATAGCACAACGATCTATGCCCATGACCTGATTCTTTTTGGACATAATCTGCATCTGACTATCCAGATATCGTGCTGCCTCAATGGCACCCTGATCCTGCCCATCCTGACACGTAATGGTAAACTCACGCTGCATGATCTTTACCTTCACGATATGCTTGTCGCTATGTTTCTCGATGCCCATGAATAAGGAAGAATAATGTCACGGTTCCAGCGATTTGAGGCGGGAAACAATTTGCTCTACCCGACTTCTGGCAATCTTATTTTTTTCCTGAAGAGACTGAAACTCCTGCTGCAACATGCGATTGTCATGTCTCAGCGTCTCGTTGTCGCGGTTCATGGTTTCTACCAACCGAATCAGCTCGGCGACGCGCTGCTCAAGTTTTTCTACAGCTTGCTCCAAAACGGCTCCAAGATCAGACTTCGACATCCATCAACAAGTAAGGGTAACAGAATGATGATGACCGAAAAGGATTCCTGCAGATCCTGAAAAACCACTTTCCCTATCCGCCCGGCTCGGTAACCCACATTGCCGAGAGGAAGCCGGACAAGGGTACACAGGGTATCATCTTCCAAACTGGCAAATGTCACTACACACCGCTACACCTTATGAACTGAACCATATCAAATATCTGCTCATGATACCAGACCATTGTCCCCCATATCCCGAAAAACCGGGCCGGATACGGGGCGGGAAATCGACTACCGCCGGTTGGCCGCTAAAAGAAAATCAGTCCCTTGGATTGAGTGCGGTCGTATGCCTGACTCTTGAATCTCGCCAATGGTAAAGATACTCGAGAGAAACGGACTGTCCCTTTTTCTGACCGACTCCTCTAGAATTCAGCCCTCGCAAACTATTCTCATGGATTTATGTCGAATACACTTATCGTGGGCGGAAATCGCGGAATCGGACTCGAACTTTGCCGTCAGGCCGTGTCACGGGGCCACCGAGTATACGCCACCACACGCCAGCCTTCCCCCGCTTTGCAGGCCCTTCCGATTGAGGCGATCCCTGATATCGATGTGGCCGATGAGACTGCTGTCCTTCGATTGGCAGAAGTGCTGTGCGACACCTATATTGACCTCCTGATCCACTGTGCCGGAATACTCACCCGAGAAAGCTGGGATGATCTCAATATGGACCGCATCCGGCATCAGTTTGAAGTCAATACACTGGGCCCCCTTCGGGTCGTCTCCGCATTGCGCACTCACCTTCGAGCAGGGTCCAAAGTAGGAATTGTGACCAGTCGGGTAGGGTCTATTGAAGACAATGGGTCCGGGGGGAATTACGGCTATCGGATTTCCAAGACCGCCGCAAATATGGTGGGAAAAAACCTCTCACATGACCTGCACCAAAGCGATATTGCAGTGTTTTTGCTCCACCCTGGATTGGTAGCGACCGAAATGACCCACCGCAATGGCATTGAACCTGCGGATGCCGCCCGCAGTCTCCTGAATTGCATTGAGAGATTGACATTGGCAGACAGTGGAACCTTCTGGCATGCTGAAGGTTACCCTCTGCCTTGGTAAGGTGTGCTCATGCCCAGATCCCGCATCGAACCACACACTGGGACCGGCCTGATTACCCGGCAGCCAACCCCGACATCTCTCGACCTCTGGAAACGCTTTTTCTATGTCACCGCAATCCTTCCCATTTGATAATACCGAAAATTACTCGTATCCATCGCTATGGAGTGGCATAGAGTACCTGGCCTGGCAAACAAGACAAAGTCTAGAGGCTCTCTGGTTTGGGGAAGCGTCACCAATGTCCGGGCATTCCCAGCACCCGAAACGTGTCATGTTACTGAACCACTTGGCATACACTTGCCTAATTTATGGCAGTCCGGTATGCGATTTTCGACTCATCGCATCCGCGACCAAGCCATACCATACCTTCAAAATGGTCAGATGTTGACGGCAGGGAACCTCCAACTCCCTTGCGAAAGCCATTTCGCCGCGGATCTGATCTCGAGACTACAAGCGTGATTGACATTTCTCGGATGATTCCAAGAACCAAACCCTCTTCTGTTGAAGGCCCGCCTCTTTCACCTTGCCAAGTCATGCAATTGGAAGTACCGAAAAGGGAGCGCGTAATGCAACATAGTGCAGGATCCCGAACGCTTCCATTGGATGCCAACCAAGAAACAGAGCCCCATATGCAGATATGCTCCATGGTGTTGCCAACTTTCCTGGTCGGGAATGATGTGGATCTTTCCATTCGGGCATAAGACCCAACCCGAACTCCGAAAAATCTGGTGCGAAGTCCATGGATTCATCCCCTTTGAAGACTCCCCATCCGGCGATTCAGAACAGCCTTATCGAATTGGACGAGGTAAGTGTTTCGGTCCATGGCACACCCATATTGAAGCATATTACATTCACATCGGAGACTGCTCGCCTGGGAGTCGTGGGTCGAAATGGATCGGGGAAATCAACGCTTGCTCGAGTCCTCGCAGGACTCGTTCCGCCGGACTCGGGGCAGGCCCGCATGAACGGAAAGGACCTGGCCCGAGATCGGCGTGCCGCACTGCAGGAAGTCGGCATCCTGTTCCAGAATCCGGATCATCAGATTATTTTTCCGACAGTCATGGAAGAAATCATGTTTGGTTTGATCCAGCAAGGACATACAAAATCCGAAGCCTCTGAAATCGCACATGAAATCTTGAATCGGTTTTCTATTTCGCACTGGAAGGATGTCTACATCCAACACCTTTCGCAGGGACAAAAGCACCTCGTCTGCATCATGGCCATCATCGCCATGAAGCCACGCACCCTGATTCTGGATGAGCCCTTTGCCGGTTTCGACCTGCCCACCCGGAGCCAACTGCAATATTATCTTGAGTATTTTGAAGGGACTGTAATCCATATCACGCATCAGCCAGAAGACTTGACAGACTACTCACAGGTCATCTGGCTGGATTGCGGACGCATCCATGCCAATGGCTCCGCTAATGATATCCTACCGACCTATACCGACAAAATGATCGCTTTGGTAAAAAACCATGATCTCGCTGACTTCACCGGTTGAGACACGCGCCCATACTTGGCCCGCCGGACTCAAGCTGGCCTTGCTATGCCTTTCGACCGCTGGGCTGTTTTTTCTCGATCGCCTGTCGGCACATGTCCTGGTCCTGATCACCATCATCGGCTTATACTCCGCGCCAGGCTGGCTCTTTCTGAGGTATGGGCTATCCAGACTCTGGGTATTATGGCCTTTCATAAGCATTATTGTGGTCTGGCATTTGTCAACTGGTGCCTATGCAGAGGGTGCCGTGATTGCATTACGAATGGTCTCTGCCGTCGCCTTGGCGAATCTGGTCACCATGACGACCAAAATGATCGACATCATTGAGGTCATACGAAGATTGGCCCAACCGTTGAGGAGGGTCGGATTGAATTCCCGTCCCCTGGAAATTGCCATTGCGCTCGTCATCCGACTGATTCCCGTACTGATGGAAAAAAGTCATGCGATCGTGGAATCTTGGCAGGCTCGGGCTAATCGGAAGGTAAGCTGGAAAGTCGTGATGCCAATTGCCCTGATTGCTCTGGATGATGCAGATCATGTAGCCGATGCGCTCAAGGCACGGGGAGGCCTTCATGTTCAGAAATGAAGGCTGGAACTGAAAGAAACGTAGCTCTGATCGCGCTTTTTTCCGCATTGATTGCGGTTCTGGGACTGATTCCGAAAATCACCCTGGGCTTCGGGGTTCCGATCACCGCACAAAGCTTGGGGGTCATGTTGTGTGGCACGATTCTGGGAGCCCGGCGCGGGGCCCTTGCTGTACTCTTGTTCCTGTTGCTGGTTGCCTTGGGGTTGCCATTACTCGCCGGGGGCAGGGGCGGACTGGGTCTGTTTGTCTCCCCCTCTGCCGGCTTCCTGATTGCATGGCCCATCGCAGCCCTTGTCACCGGATGGATTGTGGAAAGTTGGCGTTTTCCTCCTCTCGCTCTGGTTGCCGGAACAGCGGCCATCGTCGGCGGAATCCTGGTCATGTACCCTATTGGGATCGTCGGATTAGCACTCACACTGGACAAGTCCTTCGTCGAGTCTTCTTTGCTCGCCATCGCATTTTTCCCGGGAGACTTGCTCAAGGCCGTGGTGGCCGGGATGTTGACGTCCATATTGGCAAAGGTCCGACCAGCCAGTATTTTGTCCCGAGATGGACGGGGATGAGTCTCGTTCCACACACTGATCGGTCCCCATCATGCACCTTCGACAGAATTGACCAAAGGATAGGTTTTACTAGGGGGGTGTGAGGGCGACGCAGCACCTCGACAACCTGCGCAGAGAAGACGAGCCCGAGAAACATCACCTCAAGGTCCCCAAAGCAGGGTAAGATTCTGCGGACCCGGAGTTGTAGGAACCGATGCTCGACTTCATTGCACCACGAATTCTGCTCCCAGCCATATTGCCAAGTCATGACGCGCCGGCCCGTGAGCGGAACCCTC
This sequence comes from Candidatus Poriferihabitaceae bacterium, assembly GCA_965221795.1. GTDB lineage: Bacteria > Pseudomonadota > Gammaproteobacteria > Arenicellales > Poriferihabitantaceae > VYFG01. The sequence continues at coordinate 2,491,670 of OZ244914.1, read as the reverse complement.
CGGGCACGAAGTCGTCATCGGTCGTCCACTAGTGGGTTTCCTCGTCTTTATCAGCCCGACCCAAGAAGTGCGCCGTGCGGTTTGGCGACCGGATCATCCACTTCCAGAACTGCCGCCGGGTCGGCTGATCGGGTCGGCGGAAGGGGAAAACCTCTTATGATGAACTATTCAGGCTAGCGCAAAGCCGATTTGCAGCCTGGGCAACAACCTGCTCCGCCTGCGCTGGGTCGGGCGGAGCAGGATCACCAGCGATAGCCTCGTTTCAACATTCAGACGGTCTTTGCATCGTGATCGTGCCGGTGAGGTTGTCTGGTATGAAAGCGATCATTCCGTTTCTAGAGGTTGCATTAAACCATTTGTAGCTGCCGCCTATTTGAATCCATTCAAATTGCGGGTTTTTGAGCACAAAATAGAACTTTTCTTCTGGTTCATTACACGGATGGCCATCGTGCAAAAGGTCAATACGAAGAGAACGTAGCTGGCCGGAATATTGGCCTTTTGACCAGACGATGCTATCCGTTCTTGGTTGATAATCTTCGCCGCTGACGGCGGTACCGTCCTGTGTCTGAAAGTCATAGCGAAAAGACCTAATCCAGGGGCTATTGACAACGACTGCCGGAACTTGGATCCTGATGGTCGCTTTTGCATAGTCATCATCGTCACTCGACCAGTAATTTTTGACTGATACCCATGCGGCATTGGCAGATGCAGTGAAAAACGCCATTGTGGCGATCTCGAGTGCCGACACGAACATCCCTCTCAGTGTCATCCGCCTCTTATTTTCAGTAGGGGCGGGATCGATAACCAAATCGCGTGTAACTATATTCGTGATCTTTACCTAGTGTTATTTTGCAATGTTATGCCCTTCTATCACTTATAGGTCTATCGTGCATCACATAGTGGATTTGGTATTCCAAAGGAAGGGATAAATTTCAAACTGAGAGATATGATCGAAAAACGACAATGAATAAAGGGATTGGATGTCCAATATTGCCCCCCTCCCTAATGTCAAGCTCTTGTACGGGTTCGGTCAGGACGACTCCAGGCCAAAACCGGTGGTATCCGCTTGGCACCCGATCTGAGCGTGTGATTTTTTATCGGATCTGGCAGGCGACCGGCGGCGGCTCCTTCGTCGGTGGATTCTGGGCCTTGGTGGCCGCGTCGGCGACGCCCTTGGGATCCGGGAACACCCGGGAAAGGACAGGGCGATAGGAAACACCGGCATCCGAGCAGGGCGGTGTCCCATCATGGGTGCTTGTGCCCCCCCTGAAACGGGGTTTTTCAGGGCCAGCTAGCTACAACAACGGGCTACCAATGCGGTTCCAAGTCCACCTGCCGCTGCGATGGCAGCCAACCCCACTCCCCCATATTGGCGCAGTGTATGAAATAGGTTCACCAAAAGAATCGCCCCGGACGCGCCGACAGGATGCCCTCGGGCCAACGCGCCCCCATGCGGGTTGGTAATCTCCGGCGGAATATTCACACTCCTTTGGCATACCATGGCCTGAACCGCGAAGGCTTCCATGATTTCCACTACCTGCAAGTCTGCCGGAGATAACCGCACCTTTCGAAGCACCTTTTGGATTGCAACGACCGGTGCCAATCCGGGCCATTCCGGATCCCCTCCGATCGTCACTCCGGTCACTAGCTCAACTCCAGTGAGACCAAGGGATTGGGCCTTCTCTTCTGACACCAGGATCACAAAAGCTGCCGCATCCGCAGCCACTGCCATATTGGCAGCGGTGATACTCCCATACACAACCTTAGCTCTCGCCGCAAGTCTGGGGCCAAGATCACGCGTGAACGGATCCTGTGTCAAACCACGAACTGCCACAAGCTGATCCGACAGCAGCCGCCCCGAAGATGCCAGTGCCTTCCGGTGGCTGTCGCTAGCCCACTGATCCTGCTCCTCCCGCCCAATCCCGAACCGCTTCGCAAGCCGATCTGCTGCAAAAGCCATGTTAGGGTCCTTGGCTGGCCAAGGCGTAAAGTGTGCCTGCTCATAGGGCACCGGCTCTTGACCATCAGGAAAAGTACGAAGCCGTAACGGTTGTCTGGAATAACTCTCGACTCCACCCGCAATCACCACATGATGTTGTCCCGATCGGATCATGGCATCCGCCAACAAGATCGCATCCAGCCCACCGGCACATTGCCGGTCGATTGACAGGCCGGCAACAGAAACCGGCAACCCACTGGCGAGCGCGACCAAACGTGCGGGATTCCCTCCTTCTCCCAAACAGTTAGAAGCCACCAATTCCCCGACTTCTGCCCGTGAAATAGCCACATCAGCAAGTATCCGGCTCACTACCGGAGCGGCAAGCTCATGGGGGCACAATCCAGCGAAGCAGCCATTTCGGGGCACAATCGCTGTGCGCCGTGCTGCTGCCAGATAACTGCTTTTCATCCTCCACACTCCAGCCGTTTGTGAATAACCCGGTAATCAGGTTTCCCTGCCAACAGTAGCGGAATCCGATCCCAGTAAAGAAAACGATGAGGAACGGCAAGTCCATGAATTTCTTCCCGGCAGCACCGCCGGATTCTTTTTTCGTGCTGTGCATCTTCCATGCCTTCCAGAATTGCCACCATCCTGTGACCTCGCTGTGGATCCGGTCGGGGAATTACCGCACAACAGGAGATTGCCGACTCGCGCAAAATGATCCGTTCAATTTCTTCAGGATACACATTGACATCCGCAATCGTGACCATGCGGTTTTTTCTTCCCTGCAGGTAAAGATAGCCATCCGGATCCCGGTACCCCATATCCCCCACGCTCAGAAATCTGTCCGCACGTTGTCTGGTATCTTCGCTGAATCCGGATTCATACCCTTCAAACAGATACGGGCTGGAAACCCAGATCTCTCCGCTGGCACCGGAGCCAGCTGGCGCGATCGGCTGGATCTCTACAGAGACCTCTGGATAGGGTCTACCGACCGAACCTTCCGGGGTTTGGTGGTCCGATATAGTGATAAAACTGGTTTCACTGGTTCCATAAAATTCCCGAATGTGCGCCAATGGGAACAGTTCCGACAATCTCAGGCGTAACAGGTGATCCAGCTTTCCTCCACCAACAAAAAGGTACCGGACAGAATTCAGACATTCGGTGCCCAATGCATCCGCTCCGGCGATCAATCGTCGAAGTTGGGTTGGAGTGGCGTAGAGCACACTAGGACCATTTCGGATCATCGATTGGACCTGTCCTCTTGGCAGCAAGCCGGATAAGCAAGCGAGATTGGCCCCGAGATGTAACGCCTCCAGCGCAGCATACAGCGACAATGAATACCCCAGATGGCCGAACACCCCATAAATATCCGAAGCATCCATGCCGAACAATCTCTGGTTGGTATCAAAACTCTGTATCCAAGTCCGAGGGGACCGGCGGATTGTTTTGGCAAAACCACTGGAACCTGCGCTTTCACAATACAGAAACTGTTTCGTAGCATCCGCGGTGATAATGGGATCATTGGCCATTTGTCGCGCACGGATTGACTGACCGTTGCAGATTCCATGCACCAAGGATTGTAATCCGCTGACTTTCGGTGTCAGCAGGATACTTTGGCGGGACAATCGAAACTGGATGGGCGGTCGCATGCACGTTCGTATTCACCGGCAGGGTACAGGGTTACCGGAAACCGGATGAACTGCGGGGGAGAGGCCTGATTTCAGGTCATTATATCAAGTCCTGCTCATTCGACACCGCTCACCACGCTGTCAGCAGCCAAGATCCTGTTCCACTCCTTCCGGGATGATTCCGCTTTCCCGACCCCAGAATCAGAATGATCCAGACAATCTTACCGCCGGTCACAAGGTATCCAACCCACTTGCCAGGTCCCGGGATACATCCTCCATATTCTCCAGTCCCACGGAAATCCGGATCAGGTTCTCGGTGACGCCTGCGACTTCTCTCTCTTCTGGTGAGACCCGGGCATGCGTGGTACTCGCAGGATGAGTAATGGTAGTTCTGACGTCACCCAGATTGGCTGTAATAGACACCAATCGAGTGTGGTCTATCACGGACCAAGCCTCTCGTCGACCGCCCCGCACCTGAAACGAGACGACCCCGCCATAACCGCTTTGCTGAGAAGATGCGAGGGCATGCCCTGGGTGGTCGGGATTTCCGGAATAAAATACCCGCTCCACGGCCGGATGCCCGCCCAACCAATGGGTCAGAAAATTGGCATTTTCACAATGGCGCTCCATTCTCAGAGGCAATGTTTCCAGCCCCTTGAGAAACACCCATGCATTAAACGGGCTCATGCTGGGTCCCGTGGTACGCATCATGCCAAAAAAGGCATCGTGGATTTCGGGGTTGTCTGTGACCATGGCACCGCCCACGCAACGTCCTTGCCCATCAAGATACTTGGTCGCGGTATGAATCACCACATCCGCACCAAGTGCTAACGGTCTTTGCAGGACCGGCGTGCAGAAGCAGTTATCCACTACAAGGATGGCACCAACCTGCTTGGCTAAGGCGGCAAGTGCACGAATATCGGCGATATCGCAGAGTGGATTGGTGGGAGTTTCCAGAAATAGCATTCGGGTGTTGTCCCTTATCACATGATGCCAAGCCGATACATCGGCTACCGGCACGGCTGTGTAGTCAATCAGAAAGCGGCGGAAGATTTTTCCGAACAAGGAAAAGGTCGAACCAAACAGCTCCCGAGCGATCACTACATGATCATATGGTTGCAGCTGGCTCAGCAACAGGCCCGAAATGGCAGCCATCCCCGAAGCGGTTGCAACGCAATAGCTGCCCCCTTCCAGAGCGCCCAGACGGCTCTCGAATCCCCGCACAGTGGGGTTGGTGAAGCGAGAGTAGATGTTGCCTACTTCCTGCTCGGCAAATAGTGCCGCAGCCTGCGCGGCACTGTCAAATACGAAGCTGGAGGTGGCATGAATGGGCTCACTGTGCTCACGTTCCGGGCTACGATTCTGGCCCGCCCGGACCGCCTTGGTTTCCCATCCCAACTCGCCGTCCACGAGCGGCACTATATCTACCTTGCTCATCATCAATCACCGCCTCAGGGGGTTATCATCTGTCCACGGGTTCCAAGACCGGAGCCACGCGGGAAAACAAATGCGGGCAAGAAACCCACATTGACCGGCTGGGGAAGCGGCGTCAAGTAGATTGGCGGGCTTCTCTTTAGCCGAACTTGTAAAGCGCCCGCAAGCTGAACATCAAATCGGCGCTAAAATGGATACTATGCAGCCGGAAGACGAATGTCAACACACCCCCGGAGCCATATCATGAATTCGCAGCCTTTGGATCTTGCCCAGTTCCGCTTCTCGTATCCGAAATAACAGCAATCCGAAGCGTTCATGACATATACGGCTTCGAGTTGATAGTCAGCACTGTTGCGGTGTCTTGGGAACAGTATAATCATGTACATTCCAAGCACCGGCCAAACCCATGCAATCCCAACGACCCGAATCCTATCGAAGTGGTCCTGATCCAGAAGGCCATTTTGGCATATTTGGCGGCCGGTTCGTCGCCGAAACCCTGATGCCACTGATCCTTGAAGTGGAGCGTGCTTATTACCGGTTCCGTGACGATCCCGAATTTTTGCGGGAACTTGCCTATTATTCTCGGGACTATGTGGGTCGTCCGAGTCCGCTGTATCTAGCCGAACGTCTCAGTGATGAACTCGGCGGGGCAAGAATCTATTTCAAGCGCGACGAACTCAACCACACCGGGGCCCACAAGATCAACAATACCCTCGGACAGATCCTGCTCGCCAAACGCATGGGAAAGCGCCGCATCATTGCCGAAACCGGTGCCGGCCAGCACGGAGTCGCCACCGCAACCGTCTGTGCCCTGTTTGATCTACCCTGCGTAGTCTATATGGGGGAAAAGGACATCGAACGCCAAGCACCCAACGTATTCCGTATGCGACTTCTCGGTGCGGAGATTATTCCGGTCACTAGTGGCACCGCTACGCTGAAAGACGCCATGAATGATGCACTCAGGGACTGGGTGGCCAACGTAGAAGATACGTTCTATATCATTGGAACGGCTGCCGGGCCCCATCCCTATCCAGAGATGGTACGGGACTTCCAGAGCGTGATCGGGCATGAGGCCCGGCAACAATTCCTGGAACGTACCGGAAAATTACCGGATGTGATTATCGCCTGTATCGGAGGCGGATCCAATGCCATCGGTCTGTTTCACCCGTTCCTGGATGACGAGGAGATCCAAATCATTGGTGTCGAAGCAGCTGGACATGGTATTGATACTGGCGAACATGCCGCTTCCCTGACTGGTGGACAGCCCGGAGTCCTGCATGGCAACCGAACCTATCTGCTCCAAAATGCCGACGGCCAGATACTGGATGCACACTCGATATCCGCCGGCCTGGATTATCCTGGAATCGGTCCGGAACATTCCTGGTTACACGAGACCGCACGGGTACAATACGTTTCCATTACCGACAAAGAGGCGCTGGAAGCTTTCCAGCTTTGCTGCCGAAGCGAGGGAATCATTCCCGCTTTGGAGCCGGCCCATGCTCTTGCCCATGTTACCAAGATTGCGCCGGACATGGATCAGAACCAGAATATCATCATGAACCTATGTGGGCGGGGCGACAAGGATGTATTTACCGTTGCCAAAGCCTTGGGAGTGGAGCTATGAAGCGGGACCGCTTGGCCGAACGCTTCGCCTGCCTTCTGGGGCAAAACCGGGCAGGGCTTGTCACGTTTGTGACTGCCGGTGATCCAGATGGAGAAACCTCTCAAGCCATCCTCAATGGCTTGCCTGCGGCCGGCGCTGACATCATTGAGCTGGGCATGCCATTTTCTGATCCTATGGCTGACGGTCCCTCGATCCAGCTCGCCAGCCTGCGGGCTTTGAACAATGGCATGACACTGACGAAAACCCTGACCATGGTCCGGAATTTTCGCGATCAAGATGATGCTACTCCGATTATCCTGATGGGATACTACAATCCCATCTACCACTATGGCGTCCAAGCGTTCATTGACACCGCCCTGTCCGCAGGCGTGGATGGTGTGATCATCGTCGATCTCCCACCGGAAGAAGACAGGGAGATGGCCCACCCATGCCTCGCCGCAGGATTACACTGGATACGACTGACGACTCCCACTTCCGACGATATGCGCCTCGCTGTGGTGCTGAAAAACAGTTCCGGGTTTGTCTATTACGTTTCGATCACCGGCATTACTGGTACGCGTTCGGCCGCCCACCAATCGGTGGAAGAGGCAGTGGCCCGAGTCCGTCGCCATACGCATTTACCGGTGGCGGTGGGCTTTGGCATCAAGACAGCCGAGCAGGTCCGTGCGACGGCGAAAGTCGCGGATGCAGTGGTCGTGGGGTCTGCAGTCGTGGATCGGGTTGCACAGCATGCTCACTTGGGAGACTCGGGCCCGGTGATCTGTGAAGCCGTGCACGGATTTGTCCGGGAACTGGCTAAAGGAATCGCCTTATAAACCATTTGCGGAACATCAATGCCTTGGTTGAGTAGGTATCCCATACCGACACGAGTCGATGCAATTAACCTCGCCGTAAATTGCCCAATATCGGGAACAAGGCTATCTGCTCCTTGAAAGCGTCATCCCAGAAGCCACCCTGACACGCCTTCGAGATGCGATTGACCAATACGTGGAACTCTCCCGGTCTATCCAACAAAGCGATTCGGTTTTTGACCTCGATCCGGGCCACACTACAACATATCCCCGGGGCAGGCACCTCAAGGACCCTTATTTGAGGGACCCTGTGTTCCCAGGCGCTTGCGGAAAGCAAGGAATTCTTGATCCGGTCGAGCAACTGCTGAAAGGCAGTATCCGATTCGATCATTCCAAGTTGAACGTCAAATACCCGGGGTCGATGCAGCCATTCAGTGGCATCAGGATTGGGCCTTTTACCCACACACCAATGACGACATGCTGACTGTGGGAATCATGATCAATGAATGCACTCCTGACAGTGGACCGAAGCGCGTCATTCCGGGGAGTCATCGGGGGCCGGTCTATGACCATCATTGCAATGGCATCTTTGCGGGAGCGATCGCCGAAATCGCACTGACGCCCCTACTGCCACTCGCTGTCGACGCCACAGGCCCTGCGAATTCCATGACAATCCGTCATGTCCGCACCTTGCACGCTTCGGGAAACTGCACCGCCGATACCTGTCGACCACTTCTGTTGTTCAGTTATGCAGCCGTGGATGCGTTTCCCGTCTTCCGGGCTTGTGAACTGCGCGAATTTGACCGACGGATCTTGCGGAACAGTCCGGTACTCGCCCCCCTCCCTATCCGTCTCCCTCTGCCACGGATGACTGGAGCTGACTCCATCTACGACAACCAATCTGTCATCCGGTCATAAGTTGCTCCGTCTCTTTCACCCCGGACCGGGACAAGTCCAGTTGGCGGACCATGCTCTTGTCGTAGTCCGGTCTAGCCAGCCTCATTGGCACCCACTATCAGGCATGGGCTGTTTTTTCCAAGGCGTTCCCAAGCAATCGGATGGCTTCCTGTATCTGGCGGTCGGCAATATTCAGGGCCGGAGCAAATCGCAACACATTCCCCCCCGCCATCAGGATCAGAAGCCCTTCCCGGACACACTCCCGGAGCACATCCCGAGCTCGGTCTTTCCATTGGCCCTGCAATTCTGCACCCAGTAACAATCCCACGCCACGAACGCTGGCAAAAGCGCTGTGCTTTTCCTGCAACCCGGCCAACCCCTCCCGGAGCAATCTGCCCTTTCTCCTGACTCCATCAAGAACGGTATCGGTCGCAACAATGTCCAACAAGCAACCGGCCACGGCACAACCCATTGGGTTACCACCAAAGGTGCTGCCATGAGTACCGAGAGAAAACGATTCGGCCAGTTCACTTCGAGTCAACATGGCAGCAATAGGGAATCCACCTCCCAAACCTTTCGCCGTCGTCAGGATGTCAGGAGTGATACCCAGTTGCTGATACGCATACAACATGCCGGAACGCCCTACACCGGTCTGGACCTCATCCAGAATCAGGCAAGCTTGATGCTGGTGGCACAATTCCCTGGCTACCCGGACGAATTCTGTCGTCGCAGGGTGAACCCCCCCTTCACCCTGAACCGGTTCCATAATCACGGCACAGGTACGGTCACTGACCGCTTTTTGCAATGCGGCCATATCGTTGTAAGGAAGGTGGGTGATACCTCCCGGTTTGGGTCCGAAGCCCTCACTGTATTTTGCCTGGCCACCCACACATACGGTAAAAAATGTCCGCCCATGAAAGGCATTTTCAAAGGCGATGATCTCGGTTTTGTGCTCTCCGTACGTATCTATCGCATGTCGACGTGCCAGTTTCAGGGCGGCTTCGTTGGCCTCTGATCCCGAATTGGCAAAAAAGACCCGTTCGGCAAACGTCAATGCCACTAACCTTTGCGCCAGTTCGACCGCCGGACGATTCGTCAACAGGTTACTGACATGCCAAAACCGATCGGCTTGCTCCATCAGGGCATCAACCAGCACGGCCGGGGCGTGGCCCAGAGCACTGACAGCAATACCTGCGGCAAGATCAAGATAACATTTGCCCTCCACATCCCAAAGCAAGGAGCCCTCTCCACGATCCGGAATCAGGTCCATGGGCGCATAATTTGGCACCATCAACTGATCATACATTGCCCGTAGGGGATGATGGCCGAAACTTGGGTCCGGGTCATCGGTAGTTACGGTTGTCGGTTTTTCCATGGAAATTTTGGATATGGATAATGCTACTCCGGGAATGGTATTCTACCGGGTTCGACAGCAGAATAGATTGCACTGCCGCAGAAGGTTGACCGGAGGGGTTTCTGCCTTCAACACCATTTCCCCAACATGTCATTCACTACGTAACATCATGTCAGAAGAAATCGTCGAGCGCGAGTCCATGGAAGTGGATGTGGTCATTGTTGGCGGAGGCCCGGCCGGACTTTCCGCAGCTTGCCGACTCATGCAGTTGGCCCAGGAACGCGGCCAGGAAATCACGACGGTCCTACTGGAAAAGGGCTCTGAAGTCGGTGCTCACATTCTGTCCGGAGCCGTATTCGAGCCCCGTGCACTGGATGAACTCTTTCCAAAGTGGGAAGAAGGCGGGGCACCGCTCCATACCCCAGTGACCGAAGATCAACTCCTGATGTTCCGCAGTGCAACCAAAGCCATCCACATGCCGCACTGGATGCATCCCAAGCCTATGCGTAATCATGGAAACTACATTGTCAGCCTTGGCGAAGTCTGTCGCTGGCTGGGAGAGCAGGCCGAATCGCTTGGAGTAGACATCTATCCGGGCTTCCCCGCATCCGAAGTATTGTTCCATGATGACGGTTCCATCAAGGGAGTGGCGACAGGTGAAATGGGTCGGGGTCGGAATGGAAAAACCAAGGAGACTTATGAGCCCGGGATGGAACTGCATGCCAAGGTCACCTTGTTTGCCGAAGGTTGTCGTGGTCATTTGGGCAAGCAACTCATCTCCCGATTTGGCTTGGATGACGGCCGTGACACACAGCATTACGCCATCGGCATCAAGGAACTCTGGACCATTGATCCCGCAAATCATCAGCCCGGCCTGGTACTGCATGGTGCGGGCTGGCCTCTGAATGAGTCGGGCTCAACCGGAGGATCTTTTCTTTATCATTTGGGTAAGAACCAAGTCTCAATGGGCCTGATCACAGACCTGTCTTACCGCAATCCGCATCTCTCACCATTTGATGAGATGCAGCGCTTCAAGCACCACCCGGAAATCTGCAAATACCTGGAAGGAGGAGAGCGTATCGCCTATGGAGCCCGTGCCATCACGAAAGGGGGCTTGAATGCATTGCCGAAAATGGTCATGCCAGGCGGCCTGCTCATTGGCTGTGATGCCGGCACCTTGAATTTCTCCAAGATCAAAGGCTCTCATACCGCCATGAAATCCGGCATGCTCGCCGCCGAAACGGTCGCGGATATGTTGGCCGACAAGACTACCCTGGATAATTTTGAGATCCGTTTCCGGGAATCCTGGCTATGGGATGAACTGCACAGGTCACGGAATTTCGGTGCGGCAATCCACAAGTTCGGAACCTGGTTAGGCGGCTCATGGAACTATGTTGAACAAAATGTGTTCCATGGCAGCTTACCGGTGACTCTCAAAGACCCTAAGCCCGATCATGAAACCCTGCGCCCGATCGCCGAAAGCAGCCCGATTCCTTACCCAAAGCCGGATGGGAAACTGAGTTTCGACAAGACCTCGTCAGTTTACCTTTCCAGCACCAACCATGAAGAAGACCAGCCGGTTCACCTGCAACTCAGCCAGCCGAAACAGGCTGTTGCCGTCAACTTGCTGCACTACGGTGGTCCGGAAGAGCGATTCTGTCCAGCCGGTGTATACGAGTACATCCATCGGGACACCACTCCAGAACTCCAGATCAATGCACAGAATTGTGTGCATTGCAAGACATGTGACATCAAGGATCCCGGGGGAAACATCACCTGGGTCACGCCGGAAGGAAAGGGCGGACCAAACTATACCGGCATGTAGTACGAATGCTCCCATCTGCAGGCCACTCGTTGAACAGTACGGTCTTGCCAACTCCCCGGAGACCGACCAGCAGGAGACCCCGGGCCGGCGCCGGCCTGCCTGATTTCTCCGGATCGCAATCTCCGCCAAGTTCAGAACCTGGTCCTGCCCGGCAAGTTCGGGTGGCGGCGCACCCACTCCGGGCGCATGCCGATTGGTCAATGGGTTCACGACCATTATCGGCAAGAAAGGGCCGATTCATTCCCACGATGGGAACCGACCATCTACTGCTGGCTTCAAGGGCGGCGGAAAATCCAGGACGCGGTCCGGAAAGTTCCGATTGCCGACCCTTAGCCGGGGAAACGGATGATAAAGCCGAGAATCACGATTGCCGCCACCCACAATCCAATCTGCCAGCGCTGATTTTCCTTGTCGCGATTGGCCATATCGGTTTTCCAGTTGGCCATGTCGGTCTTCCAGTCGGCCATGTCGGCCCGGAACCGTTCGAGCGTTCCCTGCAGGTCTGATTGCAATGTCTTCATTTTCTCCTCCAGAACGGAAAGCCGTTCCGACAGTTCGTGATTCGTGGGTTCAGCCATCTTGATATTGTAGCAGATTGCCCTGGTCTTTTCCGGCCAGCCAGGCGATGTCAGTCTTGTATTCTGGCTGATGGGGTTCCATCGGTTGTTCCCGAACGGCAAGCCATTCCATCGGGCATGAACTGGTGTATTTGACCATAGTTTGTATCCTATCCGACTACTGACAGGGTTTTCGAGTTGAATTTTCACACTGGGGGAAACGGTCTGCAGACTCTGCTGGAACAGCGAAGATACCTAATCTATAGTCATGAAAAGAGGCGGACTAAAACGCCTCCTTTCTCCAGGAGGTTCCGCGGCCCCTGTTTTATTTTTTGTCTGATAGAAAATCGTCAGGGCCAGTGAGGCATTTGACATGCCCTGTCAAGCATCCGCTTCAAACGTCCTTGGAACCTCCCCAGCCCTCATCTCACCGATTCGACCCGGACTTCCAGCAGCGTGCGGTCTACTCGTCCGCAAGCGATCGCGACCAGATGGATGGGCTCCTTGCGGTCCAGGTACTTTTCGGCATAGCCCCGGTCCCGCATCTGCGTGAAAGCGGCCTTCAGCGCGGCCTCTGTCCCATCGGCCGTTTCCACCATCTTGAACTCCAGCACAAACACCTGCCCACCCGTCACCACTACCATATCGGCACGACCACGGCTTGAGGGCTCTTCGGACCGCACATCTACCCCGATGGCGCGAAAACACATATGCAATAGACCGGCATACCAAGCCTCATATCGGGAGAGGTCTCCGGTTATATGCCACTGATAAGGAATACCAGCCAAGTAGGCACGGAACTCTTTGGCAAAGCCCTCAAAATTCTGTGTCTCGAGAGCAGTCCGGAGGTTTCGGGCCTCGTCCATGGGCACCTGATCCCGTGCATCCAGATGTGCCAGTAACGCGTCGTTCAGACTGAGCTTGACCTCCCGATTGGGATAGTCCAACCGGTAAACGGTTCGGTGCCCCTCTTGCTTCTCCCCTGTGATGGTCAGATAGCCGGTCTGAAATAGCAAGGCCTCGGCACCGATCGCATCCACATCGAACTTCGAGACCAGCGATCGATCGACCATCCGGTTTTCCAACTCCCTCAAACTGACGGACTTCTTCTTCAGTATTTCGAAGAGGAAGGCTGGTGAGCCAGTCTCGAACCAGTAGGGGCGGAACTCGCGGCTTCGCAGCAGCAGCAGTACGTCGAAAGGATTGTAGAGTCGCACCTCTCCGCACCAGTTGTAGCCGTTGTACCAAGTGCGGATCATGTCCCGGTCCAAGCCTTCCAGTTCAGGAGCAAACACGGTGTCGATATCGGCATCGGTATAGCCGCAGATCGTCGCAAAATGCGGGTCGAGGCTGATGTCCTCGAGATTGTTCATGTCGGAGAACAGGCTGACCTTGGAAAACATACTCACGCCGGTGACGAGGACGAAACGGACATGTTCAGCACTATCCTTGATGATACCGTAAATGCCGCGCAGATAATCCCGGTTGGTGCGTGCCTGCTCAGGATCATTCAAAACGTCCAGAATCGGCTTGTCATACTCATCGACGAGAACCACAGCCCGTTGTCCGGTCGTGCAGTGGAGGTGATAGAGAAGACTTTGCAAGCGCTCGGGGGCCGCACCTGCGGTACCGATGGCATTCAGTCCCGCGGCATGTTCGATGAGGCTCAGTTGATTGTTCAGGTTGCGCTCAATATCCTCCGGTCGGTCATACTTCCTGCCAAAGCTCATCCGCAATACCGGATGGGTAACCGACCAGTCCCAGTGATCATGGATGTCCAACCCTTCGAACAACTCCTTGCGTCCCTCGAACAAGGCCTTGAGCGTGCTCACCAGCAGACTCTTGCCGAACCGACGGGGCCGGGAGAGGAAGTAATGACGTCCATCCTCCACAAGTCGCCGGATGAGAGGAGTCTTATCGACATAATAGAAGTCCTCACTCCGGATGGTCTCGAAATCCTGGATGCCAATGGGCAGAGATTTATAGTTCATGCTCTCCTCCCGCAAGATGCTCGATATTTTAACCCACCCACTGGCGTGCATTCACGAAGAGACGGAACCAGGGGCTGTATTCTCCCCAATCAGGTGGATACCATGAGTTGGTGACCGTACGAAATACCCGTTCCGGATGTGGCATCATAATCGTGAAACGGCCGTCTGTACTGGTCAGTCCGGTGATTCCTGCCGGGGACCCATTGGGGTTCAATGGGTAGGCTTCCGTGGCCTGCCCTCGGTTATCTACGAAACGAAGCACCACCTGGCCAGATCTCTCCAATGCTTCCATCCATTCCTCGCTGTCTGACCAAATCCGCCCTTCACCATGTGCAATGGAGACCGGCAACCGTGCACCGGCCATATTCCGGAACAATATGGATTGATCCGACTCGACGGAAACGGTAACAAATCTGGCCTCAAACTGTTCTGAGGTATTACGTACAAATTCTGGCCAGTGCTCTGTACCGGGAATCAACTCACGGATTGATGCCATCATCTGGCAACCATTGCATACGCCGAGTGCAAAAGTATCCGACCGGGCAAAAAACCGACTGAATTGATCACGCAAGGAGAGGTTAAACCGTATCGACTTGGCCCAGCCGCCGCCGCCGCCCAGCACATCCCCATAGGAAAACCCGCCGCAGGCTGCAAAGCCGCAGCAATCGTCCAGCGACTTTCCTTGGAGCAAGTCGGTCATCGTGCAATCAACCGCTTCGAACCCCGCCCGATCAAAAGCCGCTGCCATTTCCAGCTGTCCATTCACGCCCTGTTCCCGCAGGATAGCGATACGAGGCTTCGCCTTGCCAACGATTGCAGGCGACTGTTGCGGATCAAAAGAGAAGGATGGTGAGATTCCGGGGTCTTCAAGGTCCCGGATACGATCAAATTCTTCCCTAGCACACTCAGGATGATCCCGGAGAGACTGCATCCGAAAAGAAACCGCAGACCAGGAATGGTGTAAAGCACTTCTTTCCATATACAACAACTCTCTCCCTTCCATCCGTATCTGGAGAGTATTTCCGGGAATGGGCTGACCCAGAAAGTCGGAATATTCCCGCAGCCCAAATTCCGACAGGACCTGCATGTACCGCTTCTGGCATGGCCCGGATACCTGAACCACCATCCCCAGCTCTTCATTGAACAGTTGGGCAAACGGATCTCCTGCCGGCAAATCAATTACCAGACCACAACGGGAAGCGAAACACATTTCCGCCAACGTAGCAGCGAGTCCGCCGTCAGAGCGGTCATGGTACGCCCGAATCAACCCTTCTGCCCGCATTACTTCCATCGCATCCAGAAAGGACTTCAACAGTTTGGAATCCACATCCGGAACGCTATCCCCCATCTGCCCGGTCACCTGTGCCAATACCGAACCGCCGAGTCGATTGTGTCCGGCTCCCAAATCAATCAACCACAATTCTGAAGGCTGTTCCAGTGCTGATATCAGTGGGGTCAGTGTCCGGGACACATCCCGAACCGCCGAAAAGGCACTCACTACCAACGAAACCGGGGCGATCACCCGGCAATCTTGGCCCTGATCCCGCCAATGGGTCTTCATAGACATGGAGTCCTTGCCGACAGGAATGGCAATGCCCAAACCAGGACACAGCTCTCTCGTCACGGCTTCTACAGTTCGGTACAGTGCGGCATCCTGGCCGGGCTCATCCGCCGCCGCCATCCAGTTAGCAGACAGCTTGATCCTACTGGCAGGGCCAATATCTGCCGCCGCAAGATTGGTCAATGCTTCCCCAATGGCCATGCGACCACTGGCGGGGGCATCAATCACCGCCAATGGCGTTCGCTCTCCGATCGCCATTGCCTCCCCGGTATCACCCTTGTATCCACTCAAGGTCACCGCGACATCCGCCACTGGGACTTGCCAAGGCCCCACCATCTGATCCCGGGCAATCAGTCCAGTTACACTGCGATCACCAATGGTAACCAGAAAAGTCTTGTCTGCGACCGCCGGGAACGAAAGCACTTGATGAAATGCAGTTTCCAGGGAAAGATCCTCCATCATAAGGGGTGGCGGCGAAACGTCGATGCTATGGACATCTCGGTGCATTTTCGGCGGCAACCCGAACAGTAGGGACATGGGCAACCCTATCAGGTCCGGACCGGTATCAGTACGGCGGCGGTCGGTCAGCTGCAGTTCTTCATCCTCAGTAGCTTCCCCCACACATGAGAACAGGCAACGTTCCCGCTCGCAAATGGAAACAAAGGCCTCGAGGTGGTCTGGGGCCACCGCAAGCACATATCGCTCCTGGGATTCATTGCACCATACCTGCATCGGCGACATGCCCGGCTCATCGTTGGGTATGGCATCAAGCTCGAAGCGGGCACCACGCCCCGAACCATGAACCAATTCCGGAAGTGCATTACATAATCCGCCAGCCCCCACATCATGAATGGCAAGAATCGGATTCTCCTCTCCCAACGCACAACAGGCATCAATCACATCCTGACAACGGCGCTGCATCTCCGGGTTTCCCCGCTGCACCGATGCATAGTCCCGGGATTCCGAACTGCTCCCGGTTGCCACACTGGAAGCTGCGCCACCCCCCATGCCGATGAGCATGGCCGGGCCACCTAACACGACAATGGGAGCTCCGGGGGGAATAGTGGACTTCCGGATGTGCTGGGGTCGAATATTGCCCAGCCCCCCTGCCAGCATAATGGGCTTATGATAGCCAAATCTCTGGCGGGCTTGCCCGGTGGAGTACTCAAAGGTACGAAAGTACCCGCAAATGCCGGGGCGACCAAATTCATTGTGAAAGGCTGCCGCCCCAATGGGTCCTTCCAGCATGATTTGCAGGGGATCAGCAATTCTGGTGGGGCGGAATTCCTCTGCCTCCCAAGGCTGTTGAAACCCCGGAATGCGCAGGTGGGACACGGCAAATCCAACCAGCCCTGCCTTCGGCTTTCCTCCACGCCCAGTCGCACCTTCGTCTCTGATTTCCCCTCCAGAACCCGTCGCAGCACCCGGAAACGGTGAGATTGCCGTGGGGTGATTGTGGGTCTCTACTTTGGCAAGGAAATGCGCCTGTTCCTCTCGGTATTGGTAAATCCGGCTCCCAGGAGCGGGATAGAATCGACTGGAGTCATGTCCCTGCAAGACTGCTGCATTGTCATCATAGGCGACCAGCGTACCGTGAGGGTTGGATTCGTGTGTCGCCCGAATCATGGAAAACAATGAATGATCCCGAGGCTCGCCATCCAATGTCCAACTCGCATGGAAAATCTTGTGCCGACAATGCTCCGAATTAACCTGGGCGAACATCATCAACTCAACATCCGTTGGATTGCGTCCGAGCGTTTGGAACTGACGCAGCAGATACTCTTTTTCGTCGGAACTGAGTGCAAAACCGTAACTCGCATCGGCCTCATCCAGTGCCTCCCGCCCCCCTCCCAGAATATCAATCTGGCCAAGGGGAGCCGGTTCATTCTCTTCGAACAATGCCACCGCATCCACAATGTCCGCCAACAACGACTCCACCATCGGATCAAACAAAATCCCTTTCAACACATCATTGGAAAGCTCCGGCAACCGCTTCTCCTCGGACAGCTGGCGGAAATACAGTCTCCAGTGAATTCCCCGTTCCACCCGCTGCACCGCATAGAGTCCGCACTGATGGACGATATCCGTGGCCTTGGTAGACCAAGGCGATTTGGTACCGATCCTGGGCACTGTGTACCGATGCAGAGCATACGGCAGTGGCGGAGTGAGGTGACCAACCCCATGACCATAATCCAGCAACTTTTCCAGCACATTGCGATCTTCTTCTGCCAGCGTCAAGCCCGGGACAAGATGCACCAGATGAATGAAGTTTGCCTCCAGCGCCTCTAAGCCCTGAATCCTTGGCACAAGCTGTCGGAGAATTTTCTGCTTGCGAAAATCCGACCGTGCGATAGCGCCATTGATTTGAATCATACCGATGAGGTCACGGAAATCTGCATATGACTTGAGGGACCCGTTCGGGGCCGGACGATACTGTCAAAAAATGACTGGGGTGCAGTGTCGGAGGGTCAATCCATGACACCGGCTTGACGCATTGCATCCCGAAGTGTTTCGTGGAATGGTTCCGACAACCAAGTCAGGGGAAGACGGATCCCCTGCCGGATCAGACCCAGCTGGTGCAAGGCCCATTTGCAGGGAATCGGGCTCGATTCAATAAAAAGCCTTCTGTGCAATCCATCCAGTTCGCCGTTCAAGCGGTCGGCGGTCTCATGGTCTCCCGCCAATGCAGCAGCGCACATGGCATGCATTTTGGCCGGGGCGACATTCGCAGTCACAGAAATGCACCCATGCCCGCCGGCCTTCATGAAGGCCAGAGAAGTGACATCTTCCCCTGAATAGAGCATGAAGTCTGCGGGACAGCGATCCAGGAGGTCTGCCACTCTCGGGAGATCCGAAGTGGCATCTTTCAGCCCCATAATGTTGTCGATCTCGGCCAGGCGAACCACCGTATCATTGTGCATGTCCAGAGCGGTACGACCGGGAACGTTATACAGAATTTGTGGTACCCGGACCCGTTCCGCGATATGACGAAAGTGCCGATACAATCCTTCCTGGGTAGGCTTGTTATAGTAGGGCACGACCAGCAGGCAAGCGGCAATATCCAGTTCTGCCGCCTGTTCGGTCAATTCCAGCGCTTCGCGAGTGGAGTTACCCCCTGTTCCGGCAACCACCGGAATTCGCCCAGAGACGAATTCGACTGTTCTGGCAATGACCTCAATCTGTTCGGGGATGTCCAAGGTTGCCGACTCACCCGTCGTGCCGACCGAAACAATCGCATCGGTACCATGGTCAACGTGGAAGTCCACCAAGTTCTTCAGGCTGCCGAAATCCACGTTTCCATCATCAAACATGGGAGTCACGAGGGCGACCATACTGCCTGTCATCATGTCAAATTCACCGGTTCAGGTTTGTAGTCAAGTGCACCGTGGATGGTATCTCCTGAACCGCATGCAAACAAGGTCCGTGACACCCAAACCACAATTCGGCAAACTTCCTCATCAGCGGATACGCATGACCCTTTCTGGATTTTCTGCCGGTGGAGAGCCTGGAGATTTTCCACCCAATCCGGGTCCAGGATACTTGAATGGCAGCTATCGGATAACATATTTTAGAAAGATTAAAAGCTGAAATGGCCTGCTTTGATACCTGAACCCCGGAAAACCATGCCTGTACTGCAAATTGGCCTTTTACTTTGCGACGATGTGCCGGAAGACGGTCGCGAACAGTTTGGCAATTACTCCGACATGTTCACCAAGGGAATGCAGGCCGTAGACCCGGCACTTGCACTGACTCCCTACAATGCCTACCTGCATGAGTTGCCGTCCCAACCGGAAGCGCATGATGGCTACCTGATTTCGGGATCCAGTGCCAGTGTATTCGAGGATCTTGCCTGGATTCACGCCACCATGGAGTTTGTACGTTGTTGCCGGGATACCCGGGTCCCGGTAGTGGGTATCTGCTTCGGCCACCAACTGATTGCGCATGCCCTGGGGGGGAGAACGGTCCGGTCCGAGAAGGGCTGGGGCTTCGGCATTCACCAGGCACGATTGAACCAGAACCCGGACTGGCTCCAGGCAAAGAGTCTGGCATTCAATCTGATCGTCATTCACCAGGACCAGGTCGAATTGCTGCCCCCGGGTTTCAGCACCATCGCCAGCAATGATTTTTGCCCCCACAGCATCATCACCGATCATGATCTGATGCTGGGAATCCAGGGACATCCGGAATTCGGCAAGGAATACTGTGCCTATCGGGCAGATTCCCGTCGTGAACAGATTGGCGAATCAAAGTACCGGGAAATTTTCGAACTGCTCGCGAACCATGAGACCCAATCTGACGAAGTGTTGGGATGGGTAAGCCGGTTTTTCCGTCGGGCCGCCTGAGGAGTGACTCGTCTCTACCTGTTGCGGCATGGTGCCACCCCCTGGAATCTGCAACGACGTCTTCAGGGACATCGGGATATCGAACTGGATCTCAGTGCGGTCATTTTCCTCCGACAGCAGCGGATTCCTCCGTATTGGCTGAACGCCTCTTGGTTCACCAGCCCACTACTCCGTTGCCGCCAGACTGCCTCTCTCTTGGGTGCCCCCAATGCGATCGAAACCGACTTGCTGAAGGAAATGCATTGGGGCGCTTTTGAAGGCATGACCATCCCTCAAGTGAACGCCGCAATCCGGCAACACAACCTGAAACCGGATTGTGGACTGGATCTCAAACCACCTGGAGGAGAAAGTCCCCGGATGGTGCGAAACCGTATGCAACAGTGGCTGCAAGAACTGCCTGGAGATCCGGGCACACTGGTTGCAGTCACTCACAAGGGCGTGATTCGGGCTGCCATCAGCCTGGCCAGCGGATGGGACATGATGTCCCCATTTCCACGCCCCATTCACTGGCAACTGCCCCATCAGTTTGAACTGGATAATCGGAGAGGATTGCATTTGGCCCAACTCAATTGCCGTTGGCAAAACACCCCCAGCTGACCAGTTTTCCGATGAAGCTGTTACACTTTGCGAATGCACAACTTCCATCAAGCCCCATGATCGTCGAACAAATCTGGACCGGTAATGCATACCGTAATTTCAACTACCTGATTGCCTGCCCGGAAACCGGGGAGGCACTGGCGATTGACCCGCTGGATCACCGCAAATGCCTGCATTATGCCCATGTAAAGGGCTGGAACATCACTCAGATCTTGAACACCCACCATCATGGAGATCATACCGGGGGCAATACCAGGATGATTGCTGCTACTGGTGCCAAGCTACTTGCCCATGCCGGTGCCCGGGATGTCATTCCGGACATCGACAGAGGCCTGGAAGGCGGTGATGTGGTCAAGGTAGGCAACCGGGTCGAATTGGAAGTGCTGGATACACCCGGACACACTCTAAGTCATATCTGCCTGTTATCCAGAACCGACAATCCCGCTCTCTTCTGTGGTGATACCCTGTTCAACGCCGGAGCGGGCAACTGTCACAATGGAGGGCATCCAGAGGAACTTTATCAAACCTTTATCCACCAACTGATTCCACTCGACGACCACACCCGCATCTACCCCGGGCATGACTATCTGGAGCATAATTTGCGCTTTACCCTTGATCGTGAGCCCGGGAATCGGCAGGCCAGGGAACTGCTGGAGTCCAACCCGAACCTGGACCCCGCCCATGCGATGGTCACTACCCTGGGGCAGGAGAAAGAAATCAATACGTTTTTCCGGCTGGCGAATCCCGAGGTGATCGCCAGGCTGCAGGAAGACTTTCCGGAAATCGGCTCGACTCCCGATACTCGTACCATTTTCCTGAAACTGCGCGAATTGCGCAATGACTGGTAGAGGGTGATCGAGAAAACACAGGGCAGTTTAGTGCGAGATGCCTTTGGTCGCCGTTTGGGGTTATCAGGAGTGTGGCATGATGCTCAAGACGGGGCCCGGCGATTTCAAGATTCAGGCTGGAAGGAGTTTCTGGGCGCATTCGATCTTGTCGGTATAGGCGGCTCTTCATTCTACCGAAGAACCCTGGATCATCCTCTCGGACTAACTGCCTGACCCACCATAGTAGAGGTCGAATGGAAAATACCGGGCATTGATACGGGCGTATGTACCATCATCCAAAATCGCCTGAATCGCCCAGTTGAGCCGGAGACGCAATTGCCCGTCCTCCTTGCGAAGGGCAATGCCGATGCCTTCATCAAGGTAGTAGTCGTCCCCCACATAGTGGAACCCGGTCCCCTCTTCCTCCAGCCATTCGTGAAACCCAAGTGCATCACCGAATGCGGCATCCAAAAGATGCTCGGAAAGGGCCCAGTTCATGGCCTCCTGATTGGCATATAGCCTCAGCGTCGTATTCTCTGGCAGGTTCCGCTCCAACCAATCCGAAGCAATGGTCGCTCGCATCGCACCGATAGTCTGGCCGGACAGGGAGTTCGGGTCGAATCCAGATCCCCTTGCGGACACAAAGCGAACCGCACTACTGTAGTAGCGATCGGTAAAAGCCACCAGGCGCCGACGCTTTTCGGTGATCGACATACTGGAGACGATGGCATCGAAGCGGCCATCCAGCAATCCTGGAATCAACCCCTGCCAGCTCTGCCGGACAAACATACACTTAGCTTCAATTGATGCACACAACGCCAGCGCAATATCAACGTCAAAACCCCACAGCAGGTCCGCATCATCAATGCTGCTGAAAGGCGGATAGTTGGGGTCGACACCAATACGCAGAGTCCAGGAAGAACGGTCATTGTCAGCCGCCACAGCCGCACCCGACAACACACAGACGAGTAACGCCGTCAGCGCCCATATGGACTTCGTCCCGCTTCGAATGCAACCCTTCATAGCACCAGCAATCCGACACATCTTCCCCCCACTCTCAATGTCCATCAAGGTCCACACCGGCTTTTTCACCAATGTTCCACTCGCACAGCGCATTATCTTATTCGCTCAAGGCAATATTGTCTCGATGAATCATTTCAATTTCACCGACGTATCCCAGAATCGCTTCGATCTGATCACTCGGTCTG
Organism: Candidatus Poriferihabitaceae bacterium; assembly: GCA_965221795.1. GTDB lineage: Bacteria > Pseudomonadota > Gammaproteobacteria > Arenicellales > Poriferihabitantaceae > VYFG01. The sequence goes on along the minus strand of OZ244914.1, from coordinate 2,469,091 downwards.
CCCGCGATACGGCTCGCTTCCGACGCACTGTAGTTGATCAGCCCCCTGGCGACCTCCTTTCCTCCTGAATCGACACAAAGAACAATTTCACCACGGCTGAAGAGTCCGCTGACCTCTTTCACACCAATCGGTAGCAGACTGCGTCCTGACTCCCGTAGTACGTGGACGGCTCCGTCGTCGATGACCAGTCGGCCATTGCCACGAAGTTGACCCGCGAGCCATTGTTTTCGCGCCACGATACGACTGTTACCCGGTCGCAAGAATGTCCCGATATGTTCTCCCGCATACAACCGCAACAGAATATCGGGTGTTCGCCCACAGGCTATGACCGTTCCAGTACCGGACCGGGCCGCCTTGCGGGCAGCGCCCACTTTCGTCAGCATGCCACCACTACCAAACCCCCGGGCAGGACCGGCAACCTGAATCAATTCCGGATCGTCTGCTCTACCTTCTCCGATCAATTGGGCATGGCAATTGTCGCTGGGGTCACTGTCAAACAACCCTTCCTGATCGGTCAGAATCAATAAGTTATCGGCTTCAACCAGATTGGCTACCAAGGCAGCCAGAGTATCGTTATCACCAAAACGAATCTCATCATTCACTATCGTGTCATTTTCATTGACAATCGGAACTACACCGAGTTTCAGCAATGTCCGAAGTGTACTGCGTGCATTCAGATATCGCTCCCGATTCGCCAGGTCCGCATGGGTCAACAATACCTGTGCCGTCAACATGCCATATTGCTTGAATGCACTTTCATAGCTCTGAATCAGGCCCATCTGGCCCACAGCTGCAGCGGCTTGAAGCTGGTAGACCTCCCGAGGGCGCATGCGCCATCCCAAACGCCTCAAACCCTCCCCGATGGAACCGGATGAAACCAGCACAAACTGCATGCCATCCCGCTTCAGGTCAGCAATCTGGCGCACCCAGTCGTCGATAGCGTCTTGATCCAAGCCGGCATCCACATGGGTCAAAAGAGAGGTACCGACTTTGACGACCCAACGACCAGTTTGCCCTAACCGAGACCGATCATTCATCCGGCAACCCCAGGTTGTTCCGACTGCTGAAAGGTATCCTGAGTCAATGATTCCTGGATTGCCTCCAATCGATGCAGGATCAAGCGAACCAAAGTCGGACAGCCTTCGCCACTGATCGCTGAAATCACATGCACCGGTCCTGTCCAGCCCGAGCGGCGGATCAGGTCTTTTTTTATCGGCTCCAGGGAAGACGGAGGGAGCAGATCACATTTATTGAGCACCAACCAACGTTCGCGCACCGCCAACTCGGCATCAAACTCACTCAATTCCCGATCAATTTCACGGATTGAAGCCATCGGGTCGAGCCCATCCAAGGGGGCAACATCCACCAAATGCAAAAGGATTCGGGTTCGGGAGAGATGTCGAAGAAAGTCGACACCGAGTCCAGCTCCTTTAGCCGCACCGGAAATCAGCCCGGGAATGTCGGCCACCACGAATCCCCCGGAGTCATCTACATCCACCACACCTAATTGGGGGGAAAGGGTGGTAAAGGGGTAATCGGCCACCTTGGGTCGGGCACTGGAAATCGTACGGAGCAAGGTAGATTTGCCTGCATTCGGCTTCCCGAGCAACCCCACATCTGCTAACACCCGGAGCTCCAGTCTCAGCGCACGCTCATCCCCGGGTTTCCCCGCAGTAGTCTTTCGGGGTGCCTGATTGACGCTGGACTTAAACCGGGCGTTCCCCAACCCTCTTTGTCCACCGCGTGCGACCAACAACGGCATATCCTGGCGGATCACATCGCCAATGAACTCATCCGTCTCATGGTCGAACACCATGGTGCCCAGTGGAACACGGATAAAAAGATCTTCTCCATACTTGCCCGACCGTTCCTTGCCCGCACCAGGTTGACCACTCTGGGCGCGAAAAGACCGAGTATAGCGGAAATCCACCAGCGTATTGAGACCACTATCGGCTTCCAGGTAAATACTGCCGCCATGACCACCATCTCCTCCATCCGGCCCCCCTCGGGGTCGGTATTTTTCCCGCAAAAAGCTCAGCGCACCGTTACCCCCCTTACCGGCAATCACGCGAATAATGGCTTCATCGACAAAGTTCATGGCCAGTAACAAAAAGCCCCGCCAATTTACTGGAGCGGGGCTTCATTGCGCAGTGGGAAACGAATCGTTACTCGGCAACGATGCTGACAGTCTTACGATTCAATGCGCCCTTGGTTTCGAAATACACCCTTCCGGGGGCGGTGGCAAACAGCGTGAAATCGCGCCCCATACCGACGTTTTTCCCGGGATGAAAAGTGCTGCCTCGCTGGCGCACAATAATATTGCCTGCTTTGACGATTTCCCCACCATATCGCTTGACCCCGAGACGCTTGGAAACGGAATCGCGGCCATTACGTGAACTGCCGCCTGCTTTTTTGTGTGCCATGATCTTTTACTGCCCGTTTAATTTAACCAATACCCATTCTATCCGGTCAACCTGCCCAAACACAAATCCCGTATGGATTCATGAATTGCGACCCGAGCCACCCGAGGGCGGTTCTTCGTCAGTGACAGAGTCGACAACCGGTGAGGTCCCTTGGCTCTCGGCGTCTGCCATTCCTGTCGATCCTGTCGGTTCGGCAGTCTCCGCATCAACAATCACCGTATCATCCACCACCGCATCTGGTGCCACATGTTCTCCGATCGCCGTGATTTCCAGTTCGGTAAAGTCCTGCCGATGCCCTTGGGTTCGACGGTAGTTCTTGCGCCGACGCATCTTGAATACCTTGATTTTACGGCCCCGGCCATGAGCAACCACGGTTGCCGAAACGTGAACCCCCACGGCTGGTGTGCCCACATGGGTCGCCTCTCCGTCCGCCACCATCAGCACATCGTCAAGATCGATACAGGTACCCGCATCATAGTCGAGTTTATCAACCCGGATACGATCCCCAAGACTCACCTTGTATTGCTTTCCGCCGGTTCTAACTACTGCATACATGGAATGTAAACCGCTCACGAATTCATGTCATCAGGAAACTGCGTAGCAGCCAAGGAACCCTCCGTGTGAAGGGGAAAGAGCCCGAACCGTCTCAAAGTAACGCCCTAAATGAATTGGGCTTTTTGTACGGTGGAAATCCGGGAGGGCGGATTGTATCCATGTAATCCCCCTCCGTCAATGACCATTTTTCGATTTGGGCACATTGATCGAATTCCACAGGATTCCTGATCGTGGCAGTTAGAGCCGAAAAATTCCGGATGCACCACCATCCGGTTCTGTCAACTCCCCCTCCGCTGAACGTTATCCGAAAATTCCCATCCAAATTGCTACGGTACCGTTACAATACCCCCGCCTTTTTCTCACTCCCACCAATTCAATGAACTGTCCAGGTGCCGCGACTCCAGAGATCTCACCATGTGATTCCGGAACCGACCCTGAATCCCTGCTCTCCTCCGCACTGAGTCAGACAGGCGATGACATGAAGCGTGTCAATGCATTAATTCAAAGTCGACTGCATTCCGACATTGCACTGATCTGTACGCTCGGCACCTACATCATCCACAGCGGAGGCAAGCGCCTACGCCCCCTGATTCTCCTGCTGTCCGCCGGTGCCAGCAACTACCGGGGCGATCATCACATTACCCTGGCAGCAGTGATTGAATTCATCCATACGGCTACTCTTCTACACGATGACGTGGTGGATGAATCAGCGACCCGAAGGGGGCAGACTACTGCTAACAAGGTATGGGGGAATGGTGCCAGCGTATTGGTAGGAGATTTCCTGTACTCCCGAGCTTTCGAAATGATGATCGAAACAGGACGCATGGAGATTATGCAGATTCTCTCCAAAGCGACCAATGCCATCGCCGAAGGCGAAGTGATGCAATTGCTGAATGCGCATGAACCCGACACTACAGAAGCAACTTATTTCGACACCATCCGTCGCAAGTCTGCATGCTTGTTCGAGGCTTCCGCCAAGCTTGGTGGAGTCATAAGCGGAAAGAATCCGGTCATCTGTGATGCACTGGCGAAATATGGAGTCCATCTCGGAACCGCATTCCAATTGACTGACGATATCATGGATTATATGAGGTCGAGCCAGGAAATGGGCAAGGATGCCGGGGATGACCTTGCCGATGGCAAGACGACCCTACCCTTGATTCATGCCATGCAAGCCGGCAACCGCTCACAAGCCAAGATCGTGCGCGATGCCATTCGGAGGGGAGATCGGGATCGAATCGACGACATTCTGGACATAGTCCGACAAACTGGAGCCATTGGCTATGCCCAGGAAAAGGCGTATGAACAGTCAGATCTCGCAATCAGTGCCCTGACAAGCTTGCCGGATTCCGGCTGTCGTCGTGCCATGGAAGACCTGGCCCATTACTCCATATTGCGTGGACGCTGACAAACCCCAGTACGCAATGATTTACCAGATCAGCAAACAGGCCCAATCCTCCACAAGACGGGTAGCATACAGTGGGTTTGACGTCTCCTCTACGGTTCTCCCGCCCATAAGTCTGTGCTCAAATATCGTTCTCCTGAGTCTGGCAGGATCGCCAGTATGGTCTTGTTCCGATATTTCCCTTCTGCCCCCAGTTGCAACATCCCTGCCACCGCAGCACCACAGGAAATGCCACTCAGGATTCCCTCCTCCGTAGCCAGCAGTCGGGCATATTTATAAGCCGACTCCCATTGGATCGGAAAAACCCGGTCAAAAGCAGACATATCCAGCGTATCCGGCCGAAATCCGGGCGCAGTGCCCATGATTTTGTGCTTACAAGCAATCCCTTGACTCAGGATAGGGGAATCGGCCGGTTCGGTGGCAATGATCTCAATCTCCGGCAGCTGTTGCCGCAGATATTGACTCAATCCACTGATGGTTCCCCCGGTTCCAGTGGTACACACTACCCCATCCAGATGATTGCCGAAGTCAGCCAGAATTTCATCTGCCGTCGTCTGGTGTGACTTCGGATTCGACGGGTTGAAGTGTTGTCCCACAAAAAAATATCCATGCTCTTTTTCCAGCCGCCGCGCTTCTTCAATGGCACCAACCGTTCCCTTTTCAGCTGGAGTCAGGATCACTTGCCCCCCATAGGCCTGCAGGATCTTCACCCTTTCGACACTCATGTCCCCGGACATGACAAACACCGAGCGGTACCCCTTGACTGCGGCTACCATCGCAAGACCAATTCCCGTATTGCCCGAAGTGGGTTCAATGATGGTGTCACCCGGCTGCAAATGCCCATCTCGTTCGGCATCTTCAATCATCCGGAGTGCGGGACGATCTTTGACCGAACCACCAGGATTAGTGCGTTCCAGCTTGACCCAAAGCTCAGCATCGCAGCCAGCACCGATTCGCTGTAACCGAACAGTAGGGGAATGACCGATCGTTTGGAGAATGTTGTCGTACTTCATATGGGCAAGTTTCTGATTCAGATTCCGTCGTGAAAAGGGATATTGACCATGGTCACCTGTTGTACGGAGCATAAAGGACAGTATGCCTGTACCGGAGGCCATCCGGCAAGCACTTCCGGCACCAGCCCCCGAGTGAGTTCCCAACAAAACCGTCGTGACACAAACCGCCCGGAAGCCGATGGACGGAGCATGTTTTAGCCTCATAGCAGTGCCAACTGCTACCGCCTTTGGATATACCAGCGATACCCTTGGATTGACATCGAAAATACGCCGCCGCTCGGTTCATTTCCCATGAAATACCGCAGCCTCTGCTCCTGCTGGCCCCATCGGAATTGCGATCATACCTATCGCCGAACCGAGGGCTTCCTGAACTAACCCGCCTCCCTTCGCTTTATTTCGTTTCGCATAACAACTCCCAGTGCATACGAGCCGGCTAATGAATACTGTTATCTTCTCCTTTGATCAGTACTGCCAGGTCCATCACATTAGTGCCGGTGGGGCCGGTGATGAATAACCGGTGGTGTCGGTCCAACCAAGCACCCGCATTTGCGGCCAACAAGGATTCTCGCCCAGCGGCATGGTCAACCATCGGGCCTATTATCCCCCCGGCCGCATGAGTCGGCCCATCGGTACCATCCGTGCCGGCGATCACACCCCGTACCGACGGGTCATCTCCCAAGGCCAGAGTGAGCGCCAAAGCAAGGCCTTGACTCCGTCCCCCCGTTCCCGGATTCGGTGGCAACTGGACGATCGGCTCTCCTCCCCAGAGGTATACGCCCGGCCCTCCCTGTCCAATTCGTTCGGCCAAGGTCACCGCCAGCATTTCAATATTCTCATTGAGGCAATCGGTAACCTCGACCACAGACAGTCCCGCCTCTTCTGCAGCCCGAGAGGCAGCTACTCTTGCCTGGGCATTGGATCCGACCAGTTGATGACGAAACCGAAAAGGCAGTGCCTGCTCCTCTCCATAAGCATATTCATTCCGATTCCATTCCATCCGTTGCCGGATCCAGTCTGGAATCTCGAACGGGATCACAGCCGGCGCACATACCGCACCAATCCCGGACCCGATCAATGCCGCCTGATCACCCGGTATATCGGAAATACCGAGAACCCGAATGGACTGGCCCTGAAACCGCCGCAACAACCTTCCACCCTTGATCCGGGAAAGGCCGATGCGCATGTGGTTGATCTGGTCAATGGAATACCCCTCCGACAGGAAAGTTTGATTCAGCCGGCACAACCAACCCAGATCAATACCGGCAACCGGTACCTCCATGAGAGCCGAAGCGCCACCGGAAACCAACACCAACAACCGACAGTCCCTTTTGCAGGAAGTCACGAATTCCAATGCCGCCTGACCTGCAGCCAGGCTATTTGCATCGGGAATCGGATGCCCGGATTCGATGATCTTAATCCGATGTTTTTTGGGCAAGCTAATGTCCGCATGCCCATGCTTAGTTACCAACAAGCCGCGCACATCCGGGGGCAGAAAGGACAAGGCACCGGACAGCATGGACGCAGCCGCCTTGCCTACGGCCAATACCGCATTTGGCGGCGGGTCGCCTGACTCCTGCAGTGCGTCATGCACAACGCACTCCCCTCTCACTGCTTGCACGCCCGCCCACCAGATGCCAATCGCCTGTTCGGTCAGAGGATCGAACTTGGCAGAATTTGGCATGGCACAGACCCACCCAGAAAATCACGAAATAACGGTCGTCAGCACCCAGACCGGAACCGTCAGCAAATACCGCTATGGGAACGCATTAAGCGGGCTGTGTTCCCAATCAGAAGGAACAAGAATGCCTAGACAAGGTTTGATAATCCCAACCTGAAGTCGGTTTTGCTCCCCCTTCGTGCGTTACGGACCGATTTGAGAGGGGTTCGAGGTTGTGCGAAGGCTTAAAATCTAAAAGTCTTGGAGCGCACTCTCTAGAATTAAAAACAGACGGGGCTCTGTTCGCAAAATCCTATGGCGGACTTTATACCGATGAGGCCAATTTTAAATGATTTTCAGCGAACCCCTGATAGGCATAAAACGAATCAATTCGTCGCACACAAACTGGAACTTAACGTATTGAATGCGTAATTGAAGTGAGACTTGCACTTATCAATACTTAATCCATACCATGCCTGCATTCGGCCGATCTCTCGATCAATCTCATCTTCGCGTGACTGGATTGTAATGTCACGAATCATTGGACAAAAGAATGAATCCGTGCATGTTTGATCGAATTCAGCACCGAGATTTGCCCTTCGAGCATTCAGGCGCTTCTCAACGGCAGCGATGACAGCGTTTCCTTTTGTGGAGCACTCTCCCAATAGTGCGGTTTTCTGTGTTTGCAATGCGGATAATGTCGTAAAAGCATCGGAAAATGATCCGACAGTGTCGGATACGACCCAAGTGCGACCGGCATCTGACCATTCGCCAAGTGGATATTCGCCGAGAGAAACCGATTGGAAACAGTTTGCATGAGCAAGCGGAAGAGTTCCAAATCCAAGAACAAGAGCGAGGAATGTTGTGATCAGTGTCTTCATTTTATATTCCCAGTATGTAAGTAGGCGGAAGGGACGGAACCCTGATCGAAAACAGGATTCTATCATAAAGGGCGGCGAAGCTTTAGGGTAAATCCCAAAGTAAGGTGCAAAAACCCTCCAGGGAGAGGGTATGTCATTACATATTAACCCTTTATGATAACACAGAAATGGTATACATAGGCCACATGGTAGGGTCATCCCACGCTGAATAAATTGGCGTGATAATGACATGATTCGCATTTGTTTTTCCAAAAGGGCTGACTTTTTTGTTCCCCCGTTCCATTGTGAGGTGCAACACCCCCTAAGCCGCTGGCTGGCGAGTTGAAAAGCGGCTTGCGGTGGGCCAGATGATGGCCAACAATCTCTGTTTCTCACCAACGGAGGATTGTCATGCCCGTAGGCTACCACCACCTGACCCATGCCGAACGATGCCAGATTCATGCCCTTTTGCATAGGGGGTTGTCGAAACGGGAGATTGCCCGCGATCTCGGACGCGATCCCGGGACGATCTCGCGGGAGACCTCGCGCAACCGCGGCCAATGCGGCTACCGTCACCAGCAGGCCGACCGATACGCGCAGCAGCAAGGTGCCACTGCGAGAAAAGCCATCTCAGCTTTGTTCAAAAAAGCTGCCCTGTAGACTGAACCACTGCCCAAAAATTCTATGAAGGGCAGTTATGATTTCCTGTATAATGTATGTTAGTTGAAAGACAAACCAATTTCGCCATGTCTGATTCTGCCTTTGTTCAATTCTCGGAAGTTCAGAAAAGTTATGACGGAGAAACACTCGTCGTAAAAAACCTGAACCTCAATATCGCACGGGGCGAATTCGTCACCATGCTCGGACCTTCAGGTTCTGGAAAGACCACCTGTCTGATGATGCTGGCAGGATTCGAGACTGCCACCCACGGCGAGATCTACCTGGATGGAAATGGAATAAATAATGTCGCTCCTCACAAGCGCGACATCGGCATGGTTTTCCAGAATTATGCATTGTTTCCACACATGACCGTCGCTGAAAACATTGCCTTTCCCCTGGAAGTCAGAAAAACCTACAGCAAGTCGGACATTCAGGATCGGGTTGCCAAAGCCCTTGAAATGGTCAAGCTTCCCGAATTTGGCACCCGACGTCCAGCCCAGCTCTCGGGCGGGCAGCAACAGCGAGTCGCACTTGCGCGTGCGCTGGTATTCGAGCCCAAGCTGGTACTGCTGGATGAACCTCTGGGTGCTCTCGACAAGAACCTTCGCGAGGAAATGCAGTACGAGCTCAAGCACATCCATGAGAATCTAGGGCTGACCATGGTCTTCGTAACCCACGATCAATCTGAAGCCCTAACCATGTCAGACCGCATTGCAGTATTCGATGACGGCATCATCCAGCAAATCGATACGCCCTCCGAACTGTATGAAAAACCACAAAACGCATTTGTGGCTTATTTTATTGGGGAGAACAACCGGTTTACGGGCATAGTAAAAAGCGAGGAAAATGAGCAGTGCAGTGTCGAACTGGATGATGCACAAGGGGTTGTCAATGCAAAAAATGTCAACATCGAGGGCGTTGGCAAACCAGCCACCCTCTCGCTGAGACCAGAACGAGTCTGCCTGAATCCGGAACCTGGCAGCCTTCCGAACATTTTCGACGCAACAGTCGAAGAGCTGATCTATCTGGGAGATCATATCCGTTCCAGGGTAAGTATTGCCGGTAACAATGAGTTCATCGTCAAGATTCCGAACTCCAACTTGCATGAACAACTGAACGAAGGCCAGACCGTATCACTCGGCTGGAGTACAGAGGATTGCCGTGCACTTGATGCATAGCATGAACATGCCCGTTTCGGGATGATTCCGTTCGAGGCTGATGCGTTATCGAAAACCCCCCTGAAATAGTTAATATTTGAGGCTTGAGAACACTACTGTCCCGTTAAAAATCGAATAAAGTCAATTGCTTAGGAGGATCGGTCTGGTGGGAAGTGGTTTCGGAATCGGTAAGCAGTTGATGCAAGGGAATTTTCTCGAAACCGGTGACGTCCAGCATCTGCCGGATGGTGTGGAGACTGAGTTCGGAGTGGAGCCGTTTCCTGATGATGGCCACGAGTACGGAGACGGAGACGGCGATCCAGATCCGGGTCTTCACGGCATTGGCCGAGGTGCCCCGGAACGACTTGATTCGCAGGTGCGGCTTGCTCCACTGGAAGAACCGTTCCAGCGGCCACCGGGAACGGTAGAGGTCCGCGACCGTCATGGCCGGCAGGGCGAAGTTGTGGGTCCGGAAGACCAGGGTCCGGTCGCGTTCCGGGTCGCGGTACCGGATCCGCCGCCGCCGGTCCGGGTAGTCGGTCGCGCTGTGGACGCCGTTGGTCCGCACGACCTGGTCGCAGACGAGGCCCGTGCTGCGGTCCACGGGCCGGGAGGAGAGGCGGCGGAGTTTCGGGTTCGACTGCGCTCTCAGGACGAAGAAGCGGCCACGGAGGGGGCGGGGATGGAGACGCTTGCAGTCGAGGTCGGCTCGGTCCATGACAGAGAACGCCCCGGCCTCCGGCACCAGGTCGTCAAGCCCGTTGACGTCGTGTCTGTGGCCCGGCGAACCGTCAATGAACGTTGGGAGGTTGCCGCGCCGGTCGAGCCGGGGGTGCCTCTTCCCCGCCGCCTGGGCGCGGCGGCAATGGGCCCAGGGGAAGACCGAGAGGCAGCGGTCGATGGTTGTGGAGTCGAGCGCGTAGACCGTGTTGTCGAGATCGACGCCGAAGCCGTCATCGGCATACCGGCCGTGCGCGGTCCGGATCAGGGATTGGGCGAAGTCGGCGTGGAGGCGCCCGTCCCGTCTCTCGTTGGCCTTGGCCAGCGGGTTGCCCGAGACCTGGCCCCGGAAGCCCATGTGGTGGGACTTGCCGGCCTGGGCGCGCCGGCCGGTCTCGAGGTCACGCCGGCTTTCCCTGGCGGTCAGCTGGGCGAACGCCATGCTGCGACCTGCGCGAAGACCCGTTTGCCAGTGTACATGGCGGGGGCTCTCCAAATGGGGGAATCGGCTGGAGAGCATGAATTTCGCGCACGGGCAGTTCAAGTCGGTGACACCCCCGAAAGCCGCTTTTCCTTATGGATTATGGGTGGTTACGGGACTTTCCCGTGAGTTTAACGGGACAGTAGTGGCTTGAGAATTATTTTTACCCAAAAAGATGTTCCGGAAAGCCGGTTCTTCCGTCATATGGCTGCTTTTGCGATTTCCTGCCTCGACAAAAAGACCAGTGGACAGCCCGGGAAGCTATGATTAATCTCATGTTTTTATTCGATAATGTAATGCACGAAATTAAATCTCTGCATTCCTGCCTTGCGATTTCATTCACGGCAGTTTTGACGAAAGCGAATGTTGCAGTCAAGTCCAGTTGGCAGGCATGGCATCGCAGGAATCTGCTTCAACGAAAAGGCCTTGCAATCGGCATTTTATTGAAATATCGAATGCATTTGTATTATATTACATCATATAGTAAAAGCTGTTGTACACGCATGCAGTAGTATGTTGCGGAACTGCTGAATATTTCTAATTGATGTTGTTTTTGCTATTTCTGAAAATTAACTGTATCGTAGACAACGAACCAATCCAACTTAAAGAGGTAATAGTAAGATGGAAAAAATCAGGAAAATCTCGATTGCAGTTGGCTCTGCGGCAATATTTGGCTTTGCCGGCATAGCCAGCGCACAAGACTTGGTGATAGTCTCGTGGGGGGGAGCCTATACGGCAAGTCAGCAAAATGCCTATCATGAACCATTCATGGCCAACAATCCTGGCGTCAACATTATCAATGACGACTCCTCGGCTGATGCCGTAGCTAAAATTCGCGCCATGAACGAAGCAGGCAATGTAACCTGGGCGCTGGTTGACGCAGTCGCTTCCCAGGCAATTCAACTCTGCGAAGAAGGTCTGGCTGAACCGATTGATCATGATGCGGTGCTGGCCCCGGCCCCCGATGGAACTCCCCCTTCTGAAGATTTTGGAGACCTGATCATATCCGAATGCTTTATTCCGAATATCGTCTATTCGACAACCTTTGGTTATCGCACCGATCTGGTCAGCGAGCCGCCAACGAGCATAAACGATGTATTTGATCTGGAAAAAATCCCGGGCAAGCGTGCGCTCGAAAAAAGGCCAATCGGCAATCTTGAGTGGGCCCTGATTGCCGACGGTGTCGACCCGGGTCAAGTCTACGACTTGCTGGATACCGAAGAAGGCGTTGATCGGGCATTCGCCAAGCTTGACACCATCAAGGATGAAGTTGTCTGGTGGGAAAAAGGCGCGCAAACGCCCCAACTGCTTGCTGATGGCGAAGTCGTGATGGGATCCACCTACAATGGACGACTGTTTTCAGTCATTGAAGAAGAAAAACAGCCGATTGCCATGATGTGGGACTGGCAAGTTTTCGACCTGGATGGATGGATCGTCCCCGTGGGCGGCCCACATCGAGAACTCGTCATGGAATACCTGCATTTTGCTACCGATACGCAACGACTGGCTGACCAAGCCAAGTACATTTCGTACGGACCGGCTCGCAACTCCTCCGCCCCACTGGTTGGAAAGCATGCGACCTTGGGCATTGATATGGCGCCGCACATGCCAACAGCACCGAGCAATGCAAAAAACACGCTGCTTTACAATTATGAGTGGTGGGCCGACAACCAGGACGACCTGACCGAGCGTTTCAACGCCTGGCTAGCTCAGTAATTGAGTTGCACTGGCAATGATGTGGAAAGCGGAGAAGCAGGTTTTGCTTCTCCGCTTTTTTCGTGCTTCAGGCTCAAAATGCAGAAAGTAGTTTCCGATGGCAGAGAACGTCACTACGCCTGATATAGTTAGAACAGCAGACGGTACGCCGCTTAAGGTCAGTCTTGCAAAGGCCCAGCGCAGAAGCAAGATTAGAGGAATGATGCTGGTTCTGCCCTTGTTTGCCTTTATTCTTCTCACGTTTTTTGTTCCGATTTTCGATATGCTGCTGCGTAGCGTTGAAAATCATCAGGTTCCGGATGTCTTGGAGAATACCACCCGAGAGCTTGTAAACTGGGATGATCGTAACGGTGAACTGCCCCCAGAAGAAGTGTTTGCCGCAGCCAAACTGGATTTCGAAAAGGGACATGCCGAAAGAACGATTCTGCGAGTGGGCCGTCGCCTTAATTATGAAGTACCAGGCTTTGCCAGCCTGTTTCGAAAAACGGCCAGGGCCTCGGAAAACTTCGAAGCCCCTTATACCGAGGCTTTCATAGAGCGGGACAAAAGATGGGGAAATATCGATACATGGCGACTGATCAAGCGGGAATCAGGAGCTTTCACGATTTCGTATTATTTTGCCGCTCTGGACTTGGAGTATTCTCCTGAAGGCGACATAGGCATCAAGGATGCGGACAGCCGAATCTACCTCAAGCTCTTCTGGCGAACTCTTTCTCTGAGCGCTCTGATTACCGTCCTGTGCCTGACTCTGGCTTACCCCATCGCCTATTTGCTCTCCACCCTGCCCCTTCGCATCAGTAATCTGCTGATGATTCTGGTACTTCTGCCATTCTGGACATCGCTGTTGGTCAGAACAACATCTTGGATTGCCCTCTTACAGCAAGAAGGCGTGATAAACGACTTGCTGGTCGGTCTTGGCATAATAGCCGACGATGGAAGACTTGCCATGATCCACAATGCAACGGGTACGGTCGTGGCGATGACCCATATACTGCTGCCGTTCATGGTGCTCCCTCTTTACAGCGTCATGAAAACGATTCCGCCAACCTATATGCGAGCTGCCAAAAACCTGGGAGCAACCCCGACTGTCGCCTTTATCCGCGTGTATTTCCCAAACACTGTATCGGGCATTGGGGCAGGGTCCATCCTGGTGTTCATTATCTCGATCGGCTATTACATTACTCCTGCTCTGGTAGGAGGAACAGACGGCACCTTGATCAGCAACTTCATTGCCTACCACATGTCATCTTCGCTGAATTGGGGGTTGGCTGCTTCGTTAGGGGTGCTGTTGCTGATTCTCGTACTCATGCTGTATTACCTGTATGATCGGGTAGTCGGCATTGACAAAATGAAGTTTGCATAGACATGGCTCTGCCTGCATATACAACGACCGGTGAACAAATTTGGTATTATAGCTACCGGATTTTCTGCGGTTTGGTGTTTTTCTTCCTGATTGCACCGATCATCGTCATCATCCCGCTATCCTTCAACTCGGTTCCCTTCTTCACTTTCACGGAGGAAATGCTACGGCTTGATCCCGCCGGCTATTCATTGAGGTGGTACAACGACTTCTTCACCAATGCAAACTGGCAGGGCGCCGTCAAGAACAGCGTAATCATTGCGTTTTTCTCGACCATTCTCGCCACATTTCTCGGTACCGTGGCTGCTTTGGGACTCAGCCGTTCAGACCTGCCATTCAAGTCGACGATCATGGGGCTGTTGATCTCGCCGATGATTGTACCCTTGATCATATCGGCCGCTGGCATGTATTTCTTCTACTCCCAAGTCGGACTGCAGGGCACCTTTCTCGGAGTTATACTGGCACATACTGCACTAGGCACGCCATTTGTCGTAATCACGGTCACGGCTACCCTGAGCGGGTTCGACCAGGTACTGGTTCGTTCTGCGGCAAATTTGGGTGCCAACCCGACCACTACCTTTTTCAAAATCATCGTGCCACTGATCCTTCCCGGCGTGATTTCAGGTGCATTGTTCGCTTTCATAACTTCGTTCGACGAAGTCGTCGTTGTACTGTTCGTGGGTAGCTATGAACAGCGCACCATCCCGTGGCAGATGTTCTCCGGCATTCGCGAGCAAATCAGTCCGACCATTCTCGCAGTGGCAACCTTGCTGGTGTGTGTATCGGTCGCCCTACTGACCGCACTTGAGCTGCTTCGACGAAGATCAGAAAGATTGCGGGGAATGACTCCGCAGTAGGTCGATCTTCCGGACGCCTCTGTCGGAAATGCGCAGGAGTCATTGCATGACGGCGACATCTGTCGATATTCGAGACAGATGCGTGTCCCCGGGACCAGTTCGAAGTGCAACAACGCCGCGATCCCGGAATGAGGGCGTAGCCCGAAGGGAGGGATCGCGGCGGCGACCCAAAAATCCGCGCGTCGAGCGCTTCTTTTCGGCCTCGGATGGCAACCACCTCGACGGCGGGCGATCCGGACCGAAGCCATCGGCCAAGGCAAGGGCGAAATCGGCACCGTGAGACCGAGCGAGGCCGCTCCGGCGGGTCACCGGAGTGCCGGGGGGCGATCGGGGGACCGCTGGCCGCGTCCGGGGGGAGCCAACTCACGGGCAAAGACCTCCGCCGGGGTGCGGTATCCCAGAACCTTCCGAAGCCGACGGTGGAGCCGGTCTTCCACCGCTCGCGCCTGCGCCGGGGTCGCTTGGCGAAAGTCGGTGCCCTTCGGGAAGTACTGGCGCATCAAGCCGTTGGTGTGCTCGTTCCGGCCCCGTTCCCAGGAAGGGTAGGGAGTGGCAAAGTAGAAGCCCGCACCGAGCTTCTGTGCGATCTCCCGATGCCTCGCGAACTCCTTGCCGTTATCTGCCGTGCAGGTGTGGACCCGGTCCCGGATCGGACCCAAGCGCCGGGTGAGCGCCGCGGTCACCGCCGACGCGGTCTGGCCCTCCACCCACTCTAGGAAGGGAAACTTCGAGCCCCGGTCCACCGCCGACACCCGCGCACCCCGGTGCCTCGCGCCGATCATCGGTTCGAGTTCCCAGTCCCCGACCCGACTCTTCTCCGCCACCACCGAAGGCCGCTCCGCAATGTCCACCCGATCAGGAATGTGGCCGCGTCCGGCATGACGGCCGTCGCGCCAGTTCGGCTTCTTGCCCCGACGCCGCCGGCACCGGTACCGCGTCCCTCCGGCCTGTCGGTCAGCCCGCACATACTGGTAGATCCACTCTTTCCCCGCCATCACCTCGCCCTGCTGCCGGTACCGACCGGCGATCTGTTCCGGGCTCCCGCCTTCCCGCAGCCGGTCCTCAACCGCTGCCCAGCGCTCGGGCGTCCTCTTCCGGGGCACCGCCGACGCTGCCTGGCGACGGGCCGTGGCCTGGCCGTCAGCCTGTTGGTGCCGGTAGCCGCGTTGCCCACGGTTGCGCGAGGCCTCGCGCGAGATCGTCGCGGGATCCCGTCCGAGATCGCGGGCCATCTCCCGTTTCGACCACCCCCTGTACAACCGGGCGTGAATCTGGCATCGTTCGGCATCGGTCAGGTGGTGGTAACCTACGGGCATGGCAATCCTCCGTTGGTGAGAAACAGAGATGGTTGGCCATCCTCTGGCCCACTGCAAGCTTTTCACCTCACCAGCCAGCGGCTTAGGGGGTGTTGCACTTCACACTGGAAAGGGGGTAAGATGATCTTAAATACTTGATTAAAAAGGCTATACACATGAAACGCAATCCTGTCCAGTTCCAGAAAGGCCTCCGTCTCAACGAATTTCTCGAACGCTACGGAGACGAGGACAAGTGCGGGGATGCGCGGTTCCGGCTGCGCTGGCCGGACGGCTTCGTTTGCCCGCACTGCGGCCACGACAAGAGCGGCCACTTGAACACCCGCAGGCTGCGCCAGTGCTACCGGTGCCATCGGCAGACTTCGGTCATCGCCGGCACCCTCTTAGAGTCCTGCAAGCTGCCGCTGACCCTCTGGTTCCAGGCGATCTCCCTGCTGACCCAGACCAAGAAGGGGGTCTCGGCGATGCAGCTGCATCGCCAGCCGGGAGGTTCCTACAATGCCGCCTGGCGCATCCAGAACAAGCGGATGCCGGTGATGACCGGGCGGATCGGGAGCCAGCGCCTCGATGGCCGGGTGCCGCGGGACGATGCCGATCTGGGCGGCGAGCGGAGCGGCGGCAAGCGGGGACGAGGCGCCGAGGGCAAGACCCCGTTCGTGGCCGCAGTGCAGACCACCGAAGAGGGCCGCCCCCCGCGCATCAAGCTGAGCGGGGTCAAGGGCTTCCGGAAGTCGCACATTGCCGACTGGGCCGGGCGGCACCTGGCGCCGGCAGCGAGGTGGTTGCCGACGGTCTGAAAGGCTTCGACGGCGTGACCCGGGCCGGATGCCGGCACCGGGCGGTAGTCATCGGGGGCGGGCGCGCCGCCTTGGAGAAACCGGAGTTCTACTGGGTCAATAGCGTGCTCGACAACCTGAAGACGGCCCTGCGCAGCAGCGATCACTCCTTCCGGCCAAAGTACGCACAGCGCTACCTCGCCGAATTCGAATACCGCTTCAATCGCCGGTACCGCCTGCCCGACCTCATCCCAAGACTCGCCCATGTCGCCCTGAGAACGCCTCCCATGCCGGAAAAGCTCCTGAAACAGGGCTTATGAATGGTGGTAATTAGGAAGATTTAAGCTTGAGCCCCCGCCGGCCATCGGATAGGATAGGAGCATGGCAGAAAATGAAAGTCGGGAGCTGGACAAACAGGTCCGGATCCTGCAGGAACAGAATCACGAACGGGCGAAAGAGATCGCCGTTCTGGAGGAACGAATGAATACATCGTATGAACGACTGCTGGCCGAAATGGCCCGGCGGGATACCGACATGGCCAACCTGAAAACCGACATGGCGCGGCGAGACAAGGACAACTTGCGCTGGCAGATCGGGCTGTGGGTGGCGGCGGTCGTCATTCTCGGCGTCATCATCCGGTGGCCGATCGTCCCCGCCATCACAGGCTAATCCATCCCCTGCTACTACCGCCGCCGGCAGGCGGCACCAACCGGTCTGTACCGGCGGCGGATAGTCCGTGCCCTGAACGCAGATTGATGCGGCCTGCCCCATTCCGGAAATTCCGCATGAGAATTTTACTGATGCGAAAACAGGCTCATCCCGTGATCTCGTAGCGGAGCTAATGGATATAGCCCGGAGAGATATTCCAGGTGGAATCGTTACTTTCTGATAACCTGAGAAAGACAGTGGCATATAACGGGTTCCGGGTGGTAGACAAGTGCTGGCCAGCGGAATTCGCTGATGCCATGCAGGCAGATTGCAGCGCACTTCGGATTGTATGCCCATTTATCAAGACCAAATTCTCTGGAGCGGTTTCTGTCACCGATGCCAAGCAGTATCAGGGTTATAACCCGATTCAGTCTCGACGACTTTGCGTCAGGCGTGAGCGATATTGATTCCCTGCGCTATCTGATCGGTGTTGGCGGGCAGGTTCGCGGGATTCGCGGTCTCCATGCAAAGCTCTACCTTTTCGGAGAATCCAGAGCAGTCATTACATCTGCTAACCTGACTAGTGGAGGGCTTCTCAAGAATCATGAATTCGGAATTGTTGCCGAAGATCAGGCTGCCGTCAAAATCTGCCTGGCATATTTCGAAGAGCTTTGGAAGCTCGGCAAACCTCTCCAGCCTGACCAGGTTGATGAATGGGAGAAAGCAATAAGAAGCCCTCGGCCGCTCATCGCCGAACCTTGGTCCGCAGGAAAGCTTCCGGACTACGGTGCCGATGCTGGATTCAGTCCGAGTCCACATCCTGAAGATGCTCTGATTTATGCTGATCCTCCTCAAGCCATCGTGAAATTCCTCGGTGGAAGCAGAAGCCGGATGTCCCCTGAAAAGAAAACACTTGTTGAAATCGAAAGATCGAACTGCCATAGAGTACTTGCCTATCCAGATAACAGGCGACCGAGGTCAGTGAAGGAAGGTGCCATCATGTTCATTGCCCGATTCACAAGCAAGCCGGGTGACATTCGTATTTTCGGCCGTGCCATTGCCAGAAAATATGTAGTCGACCCTGAAAAGTCTGTTTCAGGGGGCCGAAAGCGCCAGCGGTGGGACACTGCCCGACTCGGAGGCCGGCATTTTCCATCACGCCGTCGCTCCCGGGCACTCTGGGCCTCTCAAAATGTCGCCAATGCCGCCACCAAAGCCCAACATCCAGCCCCCCAGGCCCACCAACATCCAGCGCCAAAAAAACCGCAGCGGACGGAGGATCCGCCGCCGGTGGTGACCAGCACAGCACCGCAGTACCTTCCTCCGGTCGCCCGCCATCCCCTGGAGCCAGTTCCGCCAGATGGCCATCCGACTTCAGGTGACCGATCACCGGTTCGATGGCTTGCCGACGCTGGAGGCACTTCTTCCGCCGCCGGGTCACGATGCCCCGCCGCGGCCCGGATCGGGATACGGAGGCTTCTCCCTCGCCATGACCCCGGTCGCCGCGGTCGACGAACCCCCTCGTCGATCGACCGCCCGGTTCGGTGCCGGACCGGGTCCAACGCGGACTTCCGCGGTGGTCCATCATCGGGATTCTCCGCCAAGGCCATTCCACCCAGGAGGCAGTGGCTCCGGTGGGTGGTGGCCATGCGGACCTGGACGCCGAACTCATACCGCTGGTGAGCTTTGCCCTTGCGGAGGCACTCGACTGCAGGTGCCTGCCGACGGTACCGCTGGTTTCGACCTTTCTTTTCCGGTGCCAGCAACCGCCGGGCCATCGCCAGTTCGTCTGCAAACACCGGCTCCAGATCCGCTCGCCCAGCGGTTTTTCGTTCCATGTCCCGGACTACCCAGCCCCAATACGTCCGCAAACTCCGGAGCGGGCGGTCCCTGCGGCGGCACTGCCGGGCATGGGCAACCCGGTTCGCTCGCAGCCGCGCCGGCGAGCCCTTACGAGCATCGTTCTGGCGCCATCCCACCCCATGCGGTCGGCACAGCTTCACCAGTCGCACCCGGGGACGGTTCCACCGCTTGGTCCGGTACCGTCGTGTCCACCGCCACCCGCCGCCACGCCCGCGGCTTCACCGTGCCACTCTCCAGGCCAGTGTCAATCGTTGCTTTCAGGACCCGCTCGGCACCGGAAGCCCCGATGCGCGGGCGGAACCGCATCAGGCGGCGGGGGTCGATCGGCGGAGGAGGCGGGAAACACTCCTCGCCGCAACAGTACTGCCCGTATGGATTCTCCCCCCAACGGGCGACCACTCCCTCGTCCGACCGTTTGTGCATCGGCTTGAGAGCCTCCAGCCCGACCATCCGGCGGGTGGGCTGGCCGGGACACCCCCGGTCCAGGCCATACCACTCACCCAAGGTCTGGTCGAATCGTTGCCAATGGAGGATGCCGGCCAGGCGAACGGGCTCATGGCGGTGGTCCCGCAGGGTTTCCAGGCGGTGGCGGAACCCATCGTGGGAGTCGGGGAACGCAGCGGGCTTGGGACGCATTTTTTCGTCTGCAATGGCAAAGAATGGTGCGTCCATGAGTCCCTATCCGGCCATTTGAATCCAGCCTTTCGGGGAAACTATTCTATTCAGATAGTGACCGCTGAATTTGGGGGGTTCAGGGCCGACTATGTAGAAGGCCGGGATGATGCCGAGCCATCAGAAATCAGGCAACGTGATTGGCTCTCCCGGTATTCACACTTCATTCGTGTCCGAGATGCGAAATTCCTGTCGGGGGCCATGAAAAACGGATTATCCCTAAACCAGTTGATGGATGAGCTTGGTAGCAGTTCGTTTTCTTCCACGCAACGCAATGCCTCAAAAGGTTCAGGGAATACTGATCCGAGAAAGGCTTACACACAGCAGTCTTTCGTCGAGCTTACGGGGGAGGGTTATGCATGGTTGAACCAGAATCTTGAAAGGGCATTCCGGCATCATGGTGCCGTGTCGAGCGATTCACTTGACCAGGTTGATAGTGTCGGCTTTGTCGACGATGAACCTGATAATGCCGATGCATCTCCATTATTCTCTGGCGAGGATTTTGAACGTGAATAGCAGAGGATGCTGAAAATCAGCAGGCATGAAGGCAAAGCAACCTGTAGAGTAATCGCTCGTGATCTACATGGAAGAGTTGTCGGAGATATACAAGTTGGAGGATGCGGCAGACCTGCAGCGTGATGTGGAGACTGTGGAGAGAGCAGGGCAGCCTCCCTGACAAAATTATCCATGAAACCCAGAGCCAGGAATTAGCGGATGTCGAGATTGAATTTCAAACCTGAGGCCTTTCCAGTTTCGGATCAAAACGCAGATGGCGTTTTTCAAAGTGTACGTCCAGCTCCATTTATACAGCGATTGCACTTAAGAGATTAGCAGGTAGTGGCTCGGTTTGAAAGTTTGTCTATTTTCAGAAAGGAAAGCACTATATAATGCAGGGAAATGTTAACCATGAGGAACACAATCATGATCCAGAAAAACCTTAATTCCCCCCCCCCCCCCCCCCCCCTCGCTAAACTAGCAACCCTCCTGCTGCTTGTAGCGCTTGCGGTGCCGGTGCAGGCACAGTTGGTCATTCCGGCGACCAAAGGCACTGAAGCCTGCACGCAAGGCGAGTCAGAGGCCGGGACGGAACTCGGAGATATTATCGGGACTCCCACAAACGACAGCCTGACATTCAACCTTGTGGAAATCACATTTAGCGACCCATTCACAGTATATGCAGGGGTTCGAGAAGGCGGGATGGGTACTCCAAAGCAGGTTAAAAATCTTGGTTCATCCACACCACTGGCGGCACAGTCCGGCAACTTCTCCAGCCTGAAGAAGAATACGCGCTACACATTCGTTCTATACAACGATGCCGCAAGACCATATGCAAATCCGATAGTCCGCCTCTGCTTCAAGACCCGTGGCGAGTTCACGAATGCGGAGCAGAACCTGCCTGGGGGCATACTCGATCTAACGAAATTCAGCCGTACCGGGTGCTTTGCGGTGGCCCGCACGCGGCAGGACATTACGGACTGCATGTGCAACGGCACCCGGGACGGAACCCCGATCCTCGCCGGCCAGACTACGCAGAGCCAGGAGGCCAGGCTGGCCTGGGGGTGTCCGGACCTCGACAGCTGATCCATCCGGTTCTCGGGAGTGCGGGCCACGTAAGGGCTTCAATCCGGAACCGGATATCGCTGGAGTATCGCGGAACATCCCGAACACAGGGCGGCCTTGAGGCCGCCTTTTCCCATGCAGGTTTTGCAGTGTTCAAACTGAGCCACTACCGATACAAGGGGTCCGACAGACCTCCTTGCAGAGACCGTAGACTCTTGAGGATCTTCGTATGTTCCGGGACAGAGAACGTGAGTCGTCCGCGTAACGGCAGTTAATTCCGTTCTGTGTTGAAGTCAAATCAGTCTTGCCATTTTTTCAGCCAGGAAGATAGCTTGCCAATGCCGCAGGCGGATCGAATTTATTCTAAGTTAAGACCATTGAGGGGGAATTTCGTCAGTCGGTTCCTGAGAGCGGTAGTGAGCCTGTATTGTACGGATTGTGCTTGCCCATGCAAGGGCCGGTTGTGAGCCGGAACCACGGCCCGGGCACGACGGGATCTCATTCCCAGGCCATCGTCGATGGCGTCGAAGACCAAGATGGAACCAGCGGACATGGCCTCACTGCCTGGGCAGCCGGACACAATGCGCTCGCACTGGGACGGGGGTGCGGTCCATGAACCGGTTCCGCTATGCAGTTTCCGCTGGAAATGGCCGGCACCGAGTATCCCATATCCATGGCAAATTGTGTTCACGTGCCATAATCAGAGAATTGAAATGTGGAATTTCTCCATGCCATCGAAACCAAGCTGCTTCAGCTGGAACGAAGGGCATAGTGCATTACGGAAATATTGTGACCTTGAGACTTTATTGGTTCGGATAGCACATATTCTATTCAGCTTCCATGGACAGTCCGGCATGCTAACCCGTCCAAGCTGCATACGGCTCGCATACTTTATGGTCACAGATACATACTATGGCCTACGGGAATGGGCGGTGACCTTATTCCACAGCAGAAAGGAGTTGATTACGCAAGCGGAATTTCTGGATTTTACCGGTAGAAGTTTTCGGCAACTCGCCAAATATCACAGTTTTGGGACACTTGAAATGCGCTAGATGGTCACGACAAAAAGCAATGAGTTCATGCGCGTCGGCACTGGCATCAGGCTTAAGAGCGACAAAGGCACAAGGGGTCTCTCCCCAATGATCATCTGGCTGGGCCACCACCGCAGCTTCCGCTACGGCAGGATGCCGGTACAGGCAATCCTCCACTTCAATCGAAGAAATGTTTTCCCCACCGGAGATAATGATGTCCTTTGAACGGTCCGTGAGCTTGAGATATCGATCCGAATGCATCACCCCCAGGTCTCCAGAATGGAACCAGCCGCCGGCGAAGGCCTCTTCGGTGGCTTCGGGATTCTTGAGGTAGCCTTTCATCACGATGTTGCCACGAAACATGGTTTCCCCGACCTCTTTTCCATCTGCCGCAACCGGCTCCATCGTCACGGGATTTATGACATCCAAGTCCCGGAGTACATGGTAATTGACCCCTTGTCGGGATTTCATCATGGCATTATTCGATTGGTCTAATTGGTCCCATTGTGGTTTCCATGCGCACATCACTGCAGGGCCATAGGTTTCCGTCAACCCATAGGCATGGGTCACATGAAAGCCCTCTTTCGACATAGCACTGAGTACAACAGAGGGAGGCGGGGCCGCCGCGGTCATCATCCGTACCGTATGGCTGAACTCCCGACGTTCCTCTGGAGTAGCATGGATCAGCATGTTCATGATCACTGGTGCACCACAAAAATGGGTAACTCCATAGTCCGCGATAGCAGCATAAATTGCTCGGGCATGGATGGAACGAAGACAAATACTGGTACCGCTGATGGCAGCCAGAGTCCACGGAAAGCACCATCCGTTGCAATGGAACATCGGCAAGGTCCAGAGATAAACCGCATGGTGCGGCATGTCCCAGCCCATCGCATTGCTCAGCGCGTTGAGATAGGCTCCACGGTGATGGTATACCACACCTTTTGGATTCCCGGTTGTACCGGAGGTGTAGTTGAGCGCGATCGCATCCCACTCATCCAGCACTTGCGGCAAGGGATCGTCCGGATCGCCTTCTGCCAGTAGCGCTTCATATTCCAGTGCATGCGGAATCCCGCTAAAACCTGGCGCCGAAATCTCCACCAGTAGTATTTCCTTACGTAAGTCGGCTGGCAAATGGGACCATGCGGTTTGGCCAAGGTCCGCAAACTCCGCATCAACCATAAACACCTTGGCCTCACCATGCTCCAGAATGAATCCGACTGTATCGGCGTCCAATCTTGTATTGATGGCATTGAGTACCGCACCGGCCAGAGGCACCGAGAAGTGAGACTCGAAGATGGTTGCACTGTTCGGTGCCATGATTGCAACCGTATCATCACGACCTATTCCTCTTCGCTGCAGGGCCGAAGCAAGCCGATGGCAACGTTCCCAAGTTTCCTGCCAACTGCGGCAAACCTCACCATCTACCACAGCCAACTGATCTGGATAGACCTTGGCCGAACGTTCCAGAAAATCAAGAGGTGTCAAGGGCGTGTAATTAGCAGCACACTTCCCCAACCCCTTGGTAAATTTGCCCACACTCTTTGGTGTCATCGCTTTGTTTGCTATGATTTGGAATCAGGCATCATACCCATATTCCCGAAATCAAGACAAGCGCAAGCCTGCTATGACAGACACCCCTCAACTACGCCGTATCCTCACCCAGAACCGGACTCTTGCGGTAGTCGGCTTATCCGGCCAATGGTATCGACCGAGTTTCTTCGCGGCCAAGTACATGCAGGAGCACGGCTACCGCATCATACCGGTCAACCCGAATTACGACCAGATTCTGGGCGAAACTTGTTATCCCGATTTGCCATCCATCCCTGAGCCAGTAGATCTAGTGGATATTTTCCAGAAGCCCGAAACCACCCCGAACTATGCACGCCAGGCCATTGAGGTCGGAGCGGCGGTCGTCTGGCTTCAGCTGGGAATCGAAAATGAGGAGGCTGATCGGATCAGCCGTGAAGCTGGGCTTGAATTTGTGCAGAATCACTGCGTCAAAATCGAACATGCGCGCATTTTCGGTGGACTCCACTTCGCCGGAGTGAATACTGGGGTGATTTCGAGCCAGCGCAGCAAATACATTGCAAACTGAGGAGCGGATGATGAGTGACCGGGAGTTCGAATTTGAAACCCTTTGCCTGCATGCCGGACAGTTGCCCGATCCGTCGACCGCCTCACGGGCTGCCCCCATCTACCAGACCGCTGCCTATGTGTTTGACAGTACCGATCATGCCGCTAGCCTCTTCAACCTGCAAACCTTCGGCAATATATACACCCGGCTCAGCAATCCAACCACTGCGATGTTTGAGGAGCGCATGGCGGCACTGGAGGGAGGCCGGGCTGCTGTCGCTACCAGTACCGGTATGGCCGCCCAAATGACAGCCCTGCTCACGCTACTCAGGGCCGGAGATGAAATTGTGTCAGCCAGCACATTGTACGGAGGCACCATATCTCAGTTTGCCGTCACTTTCAAAAAGATGGGGATTCGGACTACTTTTGTGGACCCTGATGATCCACAACACTTCGCCGATGCAATTTCCGATCAAACCCGAGTGATCTATGCGGAAACCGTGGGAAATCCCAATAACAATGTACTGGATATTGAGGCGGTGGCCAGGATTGCCCACGAACATGGCATTGCCCTCGTCATGGACAACACCTTCGCCTCTCCCTATCTTTGCTGCCCTTTCCGGTATGGGGCGGATGTGGTTGTACACAGTGCGACCAAATTCATTTGCGGTCACGGAACTTCTATGGGCGGGATCATCGTCGAGTCCGGAAAATTCCCTTGGGATAATGGCAACTATCCGGATATGACCCAGCCATCCGAGGGCTACCATGGGGTGCGGTTTTATGAAACCTTCGGCGATTTTGCCTTTACCATGAAGGTCCGCTGCGAAACCCTGCGTACACTGGGCCCTACCATCAGCCCTTTCAATGCCTGGACTATGCTGCAGGGCCTTGAAACTTTGCCGATCCGGATGGAGAGGCATGTGCAAAATGGCATTCAGGTCGCCGAATTTCTCAAGTCCCATCCCGCCGTCGCATGGGTGAGGTATGCCGGGGACCCCGATAGCCCCTATTACACCCTAGCCCAAAAATACCTGCCGAAAGGTGCAGGATCGATTCTCACTTTTGGCATTATGGGAGGAAATGAAGCCGGCATGCGTTTTATTGAGAATGCTCGCTTTATGAGTCATCTAGCCAATGTCGGTGACACCAAAACCCTGATTATCCACCCGGCCTCGACCACGCACCGTCAACTCAACGAAGCAGAACTGGCAAAAGCAGGCATTTCCGATGACATGATCCGGATTTCCGTTGGCATCGAGAATATTGAAGATATTCTCTGGGATATCGACCAAGCGCTGCATAAAGCCACCTCCGGTTGAGTCCTGCATGGATGGAGACTCTGACTGGACGGTCTAACCAGCCCCAGTCGAACCGAATCCGCCTTGAGCTCGCTGGCTTTCTGGAAAAAACGATACTACCTCAAAGTCCGCCTGGACCACAGGCACAAATACCAGCTGTGCAATCCGGTCTCCGGGATGGATGGTGAATGCCTTTGCACTTCGATTCCAGCAGGATACCAGCAGTGGGCCCTGGTAATCAGAATCAATGAGGCCAGTCAGGTTCCCTAGTACAATGCCGTGCTTGTGCCCCAATCCTGAACGGGGCAGGATCAATGCGGCCAGTTCCGGGTCTCCCATATGGATCGCAATACCGGTGGGAATCAGCTCTGTTTGTCCCGGCCGGATCTCCAGAGAATCGTCCAGGCAGGCCCGCAAGTCCAGTCCAGCGGATCCTGGTGTGGCATATTGGGGGAGGCCGTGTTGCGTCTCCAGACGAGCATCCAGAATTCTGAGCGCAATCTTTTTCTTCATGCTGCATTCATCCTCCTGCTGACTTCGCGGAGAATTTCCACCGCCACCGAATATTTGGTTCCCGATGGCAAGGAAATTTCTCCTTCGGAATGTACCAAGGTCACTGTATTCCGATCACTCCCAAAGACCTTGTCATCTTCTCCTATGTGGTTAGCCACAATCATGTCCACCGCCTTGCTTTTCCGTTTGGCTCGAGCATTGGCTAGCACATCCTGGGTCTCGGCAGCAAAGCCGACCGTAAAGGGTGGCGTGTCCATGGCTGCCACGGTCGCGAGAATATCCCGATTCCGTACTAACGTAAGAGTCATCGAATCCATTCCATCGGTTTTCTTGATCTTATCCTCCTCAGCATGCTTCGGACGAAAATCCGCCACCGCAGCGACGGCAATAAAGAGATCAATCCCCATCATACGGGACTGTACCGCTTGCAGCATTTCCTCAGCAGACTGAATATCGACCCTGCACACCCTTGCCGGTGTCGGCAAGTGAACCGGGCCACTGACCAGGATCACTTCAGCACCCTGGTCTGCGGCAGCGGCAGCCAAGGCAAAACCCATCTTGCCCGAGCTGTGATTGGTAATCCCCCGTATCGGATCCATGGCCTCCCATGTTGGTCCCGCGGTCAGCAATACCTGACGACCCGCAAGCATCATTTCTTCCGCGGGTCCAAGCAGACGGGAAACGATATCCTCCGGCTCAGCCATTCGCCCGACACCTATCTCGCCACATGCTTGCCCGCCACTGTCCGGCCCAATGATCCGAATGTTGCGTGATCGCAGGATACTCAGATTGGACTGGGTGGCGCAATGCTGCCACATCTGTTGGTTCATCGCCGGAGCGAGCACTACTTGGGCAGAAGTGGCAAGTACCAAAGTGGAAAGGAGGTCATCTGCATAGCCATGGGCCATTTTGGCCATGAAATCCGCTGTAGCTGGGGCAATCACCACACGGTCCGCCCAGCGTGCCAGTTCAATGTGCCCCATACCGGATTCAACATCGGCATCCAGAAGGTGCTGGTGGACTGGATGTCCACTGACCGCCTGGAGGGTCAAGGGAGTGATAAAGGAACAGGCAGCGTGGGTCATAACGACACGAACCTGACAACCTCGCCGGATCAGACAGCGGACAAGTTCTGCCGATTTGTAGGCGGCAATACCCCCAGTAACACCGACAATCACCCGGCAATTCCGGTGCGAGTTTTCTTCTCTATCTTCCACAATGTTGGTTCAGGTTGCCGATCATGCTGATGCCGCCTGAATTGCCGATTGCGTCAAAAAAGGGGCAAATCGTCCATGTGACCTGAATATATCACCAAAGCAATCATCATGACGGCACCAAAAGTAGGGACCCGTCTCTGTTTTTGTACATTTCCCCATTACGGCATTCTGATACACTCCGGGCATTTTCAATTCCATCGCAGGAAATTCATATGAAAAAAAGAGAACGCAGGAAGGGCATCACTCTGGTACATACCGGTGATGGAAAAGGCAAGTCGTCCAGCGCTTTTGGTATGGTTTTCCGAGCTGCTGGCTGGGGATACAAGGTTTGTGTGATCCAACTGATCAAAGGGAAATGGAAAACCGGTGAAAGCCAAGCCGCCGCGCATTTTGAAAACATCGAATGGCATGCCCTGGGAGACGGGTTCACATGGGATACCAAAAACCCGGAACAAGACCTGAAAACGAGTCGTGAAATTTGGGAATTCGCCAAAGAAAAGATTCGTTCACAGGAATTTGACATGGTACTGCTGGATGAAATCAACTACTGCTGTGGATACGGCTGGTTTACTGGTAAGGAAATCGCTGACTTCATCCGAGAAGAGAAACCGAACTGGATGCACCTGATCCTGACCGGACGAAATGCTCCCGAAGAGATTGTTGAGGTAGCCGATACGGTATCAGAAATGCGCAAGATCAAGCATGTGTTTGATACCGGCATCCGAGCCGAGCAGGGCGTTGAATTCTGATGTGACCACAACGTTAAGGTCGCATTTGCGACGTTTTGAGAGTTCCAGAATGCCCGGGAAGGGCGAGGCGATGGAAAATGCCGGCCTCCGAGTCGGGCAGTGTCCTACCGCTGGTGCTTGCGGCTCCTTGAAACAGATTTTCAGGGTCGACTACTCAGTGTCAATACGCCTTATTTTCGCCTTCCATAGCCTTTCCAGTGTTTCTTTGATCAGGTCCACGGCCTCCCCCACGTCTTCATCGCTTGTGCCGAAGCCGAGACTGAAACGGATTGAAGACTCTGCTTCATCACTATTCAGACCAATAGCCCTTAGTACATGCGAGGACTCCGGGATGCCAGAGGCGCAAGCCGAACCAGTCGAGGCTGCAAGACGTGGCCGAAGAGCACTCAGGATATCGTGTGCGAGAAAAACCTCTGAAACAAATGTTGGCGTTCCCGGGATGGCGGGCGTGTCCCGCTGGACTGTTAACCGCGATCGGCCACGACAGACTTTTCAGCTTTTCAACAAACGTATCCGTGCGGCGACGGAGCTCTACGCGCTGTTTCTCGGCATCACCAGCAGCGAGCAACTCGGCTGCCGCGCCCATGCCGACCCAGAGCGGTACAGGCATAGTACCCGAGCGTAGACCGTTCTGCTGACCGCCTCCGTATATGAGGGGCTCGATTTGGTCCTGCAATTGGCGGGAGATTACGGCGACCCCGATTCCCTTCGGGCCATACATCTTATGCGCCGAAAGGCTAAGGATGTCCACATACCTTCCAATCCTTTCTGGAGTCATTGCGATAGAGGCTTGCGCCGCATCGCTAAGTAAGAGAGTTCCGTAACCTCTCACGAGTCGCGATATTTCCTTATCCCTGCATAGGTCATATTGCTTGAACCATGCGCGGCGACGACTTCGCTACCGTTCTCGAATAACCAGACTTTAGGATGAAAGAGGGCATCTTTTATCAGTGCGATCTGACTTGGATACTGCCTTGGCGGAGCAGCCAAGATAGGCATTTCAGCGTGTGCTGCTGGAGTAGATCCTCAGTGACGATCAGTTCTTCGAGAACCCGGTTCGCAACCTCTTCCGGTGACTTCAACCCTTCCTTTATGGCGGTCTGGTCTTCGGCACGAAGCAGGGGACTGACTATCAGCCGAAAACTGTTTTGCGAGGTGGCAATGTAGCTAGCCAGACCGGGCGCGAGTGCGGCCAGCACTTCAACTCGAGAAGAATCCGATCATGCAATCGACCTTGGTGGCCGCGAGGAATCCCGGAATAAGCACTTCCTCTGCCAATGGGTCTACCGGTAGTATATAGAGGGGCCGAACTCCATCCAGTGACCGCAATGTCTGTTCCGTCGTCATGGTCATGAAGTCGTCATTCGCTGCCGGATCATGCGCCATGCCATATCCGATCCGGTTTGGTATCCTTCACCACTTCCAGTCGCCTTCGCCAGACGACAGCTGATGTCTACAATTATCACGTCATTCGCATCATCAGGCTGAGGTTGGCTACGGTTTCTGTGAACCGGCGTTCTACGTCCACAATCTTCGACAACTTCACATCAGGGTTCAAGTAGACTCCCTGCTGTCGACCAGCATTTCGGTCCATAGTTTAGGGCTTATATTGAATAGTTGACAAAAGAACGGTTTCATTCCCTCAGGTCTGTAGTATGGGATAGAGCCTTTCTTCCCGTTCGCCCTGCACCCGTCCGGTTGGCTAGGCAACACATCGGGGGGCTGGGGTTCCATTTTGAAAATACGAAGTTTACAGAGCATATTCCATCGGGCATTGCCGGTCCGGGTCGGAGATCTAGGAAGCATTCAATCACAGTGAACAATTCCTGACACTCCCACATTGTATCCCTTCTGTTCATAGGATTTGTCAACTATTCGATATATGCCAAAAAAAGGCCCGCGAGTTGGAACACGAATCGAACCTAACGACCTGGATTCCAAAAAATGGCGAAACTACGTCAAGCAATCCCCAATCGCTGTTACCAGAGAAAGTCCATCAGTAAAATTTGGTATATTCGCAGCCTTGCTGATTCCAGCATGGACTCCACATGTTGGGAATCTTTCCCTTCCAACAGGTCATGAAACGCTATTCGATATTCAGCCTAATACGGAATGCCGTCAGCCACCATCAGGGTTGGCAAAGTGCTTGGCGTAGTCCAGATCCCAGACAGCACTATGAGGTAATTATCATCGGCGGCGGTGGACATGGACTGGCGACGGCTTATTATCTTGCCAAAGAGTATGGAATTCGGGACGTCGCCGTGATCGAAAAGGGATGGATTGGTGGTGGGAACACCGGTCGCAATACCACTATTGTGCGCTCGAACTATCTGTATGATGAATCAGCCGGAATGTACGAGCATGCCCTCAAGTTATGGGAAGGACTCAGTCAAGAGTTGAACTACAACGTGATGTTTTCACCGCGAGGACTGTTGCATCTGGCGCACAATGTCCATGATATGCAGGAAATCGGCCGCCGTGGGAGCGCGATTCGATTGAATGGCATTGATTCAGAGTTTCTGACACCGGCCCAGGTCAAGGAGATGGTGCCGTTCATCAATCTGCACTGTCGCTATCCGGTCATGGGAGCGCTGCTGCAACGCCGCGGCGGAACTGCCCGCCATGATGCAGTGGCCTGGGGCTATGCCCGAAGTGCAGATGCCTTGGGCGTAGACATTATCCAGAATTGCGAGGTGACCGGTTTTCGGACCGAACACAACACGGTCACTGGTGTTGAAACTTCCCGTGGTTTCATCGGGGCAAAAAAAATCGGTTGCGTGGTAGCGGGGCACAGTAGTGTATTGGCCGAAATGGCCGGCTTTCGTTTACCTATTGAATCGGTTCCGCTGCAGGCATTGGTGTCCGAACCGATCAAGCCTATTCTGGATTGCGTGGTTATGTCTGGCAGCATTCATGCCTACATCAGCCAATCGGACAAAGGAGAGCTGGTGATCGGTGCGGGCTCAGACCCTTACAATTCCTATTCACAACGTGGCGGGTTTGACATCATTGAAGGAACCGTGGGCCCAGTGGTAGAACTGTATCCGATTTTTTCCCGCATGAAAATGCTGCGCCAATGGGGGGGTATTGTGGATGTAACCGTGGACCGTTCCCCCATTCTCAGCAAGACGCCGGTCAATAATCTTTTTTTCAACTGTGGTTGGGGCACTGGTGGATTCAAGGCGACTCCCGGGTCCGGCCATGTCTTCGCCCATTCGATTGCCCAAGGAGAAATGCACCCTATCGCCGCACCTTTTTCCATCGACCGATTCCATACCGGCGCACTCATTGATGAAGGTGCTGCAGCGGCCGTTGCCCATTGATCAACCGAGAAAGCACAGATGTTACTTATCCGATGTCCATGGTGCGGGCTACGTGATCAGACCGAGTTCCATCCCCATGGAGAAGCGCATATTTCCCGGCCCGAACATCCAGACTCAATCACTCAGGAAGAATGGGGAGATTACGTGTTTTTCCGCAAAAACCCGAAAGGAATCCATTATGAACGTTGGGTACATACTCATGGCTGCCGCCGCTGGTTCAATGTCATGCGCAATACGGTGACCGACCATATTTATGCGACCTACCGTCCCGGGGACCCCAAACCTGAAATCCCCGAAGCCCAACCGGAGAGCTCAACACCAGATCCATGATCCAACCCTGTCGACTTTCGCAAGGCGGACGAATTAACCGGAATCATCCCCTGCGCTTCCACTATGATAACCGCGAATATCAAGGCTTTGAAGGTGATACTCTGGCTTCTGCGCTGTTGGCCAACGGCGTGCATCTGGTCGCAAGAAGCTTCAAGTACCATCGTCCCAGAGGCATCTATTCGGCCGGACCGGAGGAACCCAACGCACTGGTGCAACTGGAAACGTCCGCCCATACCGAACCCAACCGCCGGGCGACCGAAGTAGAACTCTATGAAGGGCTGCGTGCATCCAGCCAGAACTGCTGGCCTTCTGTCCGATTCGATTTTGGTGCGATCAATACCCGGATTTCACGACTGTTGCCAGCCGGCTTCTACTACAAGACCTTCATGTGGCCACCTTCCCTCTGGATGACTTATGAGAAGTACATCCGTCGAGCCGCAGGTCTTGGCAAATCACCGACTGAAATCGACCCGGATTATTATGACAAGTTATATGCCCACTGCGATGTGCTGGTGGTCGGTGGTGGACCGGCTGGACTCCAGGCCGCACTGAGTGCCAGCCAAAGTGGAGCCCGGGTAATCCTGGTCGATGAAAAATCGGAATTCGGTGGCACACTGCTGTCCGACCCCACGTATCTGGATGGTCAGCCGTCGGACCAATGGATCAATGCCGTCGTGGCAGCATTGTCGCAAAACCCGGAGGTGACCTTATTATCCCGTACCACCGTGACCAGCTACCATGACTACAATTTTCTGGTGGCTAATGAACGCGTCAGCGAACATCTGGGACCAAAAGGCCGAGGCCAGCTGCCCAAGGAACGATTATGGAAAATCCGTGCAGGGCAAGTGGTACTGGCAACCGGTGCTATCGAACGTCCCTTGGTTTTTGCGGACAATGATCGTCCGGGGGTCATGTTGGCAGGGGCGCTGCGCACCTATATCCATCGCTTTGCGGTACTACCCGGACGGAATATCGGCGTATTGACCAACAATGACAATGCCTATCATACCGCCCTGAAAGCGGCCAATGCTGGTGCGACTGTGCACATCTTCGACACTCGGAAAGACCCCGATGGAGTGCTGGTGACACAGGCACAGGAGAACGGTATCGAAACGCGAACCAACTGCACCGTGATGGATGTCCGTTATCGCAGGGGCCGTCTACGTGGCGTGACAGTCATGAAACTGTCTGATGACGGCAGCCAAGTTCAGGGGGGGCGGCAATCGATCAAACTCGATTTACTGACCCATTCCGGTGGCTGGACGCCTACTGTTCACCTGTTCAGCCAAGCGAAGGGGTCGCTCCAATATCTGGATGCAGAGCATTGTTTCATACCAGGGAAAAGAGCGATTAACAACGACGGATACGAAGCGGGGTCCTGCAAGGCCACTTGGTTATTGTCAGATTGCCTGAAAGAAGGGGCAGAAGCCGGTGCCCAAGCGGCCCGACAGGCAGGTTTCCCTGAAGCGGCTCCCGCAATTTCCCCGATGACCCCGGAGAACTCCGAAGGAGAGCTTCGCCCACTTTGGGTACTGCCTACCGATCATCCGATAGGCCAAGGTCCCAAAAAGCATTTTCATGAACTGCACAACGATGCCACTGTGGCGGATATCGCGCTCGCCGCTCGTGAAGGCTATCGCTCGATAGAGCACCTCAAGCGCTATACCACCACCGGCATGGGAACCGATCAGGGCAAGACTTCCAATGTCAATGCACTAGCCATTCTGGCCGAAATTCGTGGAATACCGGTTTCTGACGTGGGCGTCACAACCTTTCGTCCCCCTTTCACCCCGCTCTCCTTCGGGTCTATCGTCGGACATGACCAAGGCGATCTTTTTCTGCAACAACGAAAGACCGCCATTCATCCCTGGCATGAAACCAACGGTGCCGTATTTGAAGATGTGGGGGATTGGAAAAGACCTTTCTACTTCCCAAAAGCCGGCGAATCCATGCAGGATGCCGTACAAAGGGAAGCCAAGGCAGTACGAACGACGGTTGGTATGATGGATGCCTCTACCCTCGGCAAGATTGATATCCGTGGCAAGGATGCGCTTTGGTTACTCAATATGGTCTACACCAATGCCTGGGATTCACTCAAGCCAGGACGTTGCCGATATGGGCTGATGCTGAATGAACACGGCATGGTATTTGATGACGGAGTTACCACATGTCTGGGTGAAAACCACTACCACATGACCACCACCACTGGCGGCGCTGGCCGGGTAATGAATTGGCTGGAAGAATGGTTGCAGACAGAGTGGCCCTCTCTGGAGGTCTATTGTACCAGCGTCACGGAACAATGGGCCGTCGTTTCGATGTCGGGACCCCATGCACGGGCACTGCTTGCCACCCTCACGGATCATCCACTGGACGACGAAGCATTTCCGTTCATGAGCATGCAGGCATTTTCCGTAGCAGGCATTCCCGCCAGGGTCTTCCGCATCAGCTTCACTGGTGAACATGGTTTTGAGATTAACGTCAAGGCCCGTCATGGTCTTGCGCTCTGGGATGCCTTGATGAAGGCCGGAGAAGCGTATGATCTCTGTCCCTACGGCACCGAGACCATGCATATCCTACGGGCCGAAAAGGGATTCATCATTGCAGGCCAGGATACTGACGGGACGGTGACACCCATGGACCTAGGTATGGATTGGATCGTATCGAAGAAAAAAAGCGATTTCTTCGGTCGGCGCTCTCATGCCCGCACCGATACTATTCGGGAAGATCGAAAACAGCTTGTCGGACTGCTGACCGAAGACCCCCTTTTCGTTCTGCCGGAGGGGACCCATGTGGTGGAACCGTTGCTGGATGCACCCCCCATGAACATGTTGGGACACGTGACTTCCAGCTACATGAGTCCCAATGTTGGTCGGTCCATTGCCATGGCACTCATCCGGGATGGCTTCCACCGCCAAGGGCAAACGCTCTCTGTCTCCCTGATGGACGGCCACAGTCATCGCGTGACTGTTACCGATCCCGTTTTTCTTCGCTGACTACTTAACCATGTACGCCAGTCTCCAAGCGATTCCCACCACCTCTCCATGCCAGTCACGGACTCCTGTCGAAGGGCCCATTTTATTGCGAGAGATGAGCCTCAGGGGGAAGCTAAACATCCGCGGCAATGCTGATCATGTTGCCTTTACTCAGGGTATCCAATCGGTTCTGGGAATGCCATTGCCTCTTAAACCGAATTCCTACCACGAATTTGAATCCCGCCGGCTGCTCTGGCTGGGTCCTGACGAATGGCTATTGATCTGTGATCTTGAGGACGCCGAAGCATGGCAAGGAAAACTGGTCCAATCACTGTCAGATATTCCGCATGCAGTCACTGAGATATCCGACTACTATACGACCTTGCGATTGCGCGGCCCCGATTCCACATCACTCTTGAGAAGGGGCTGCCCCATTGATTTTCATCATACTGTGTTTCCGACCGAGAGTATTGCCCAAACCCGTTTTGGGCATGCCAGCGTGCTGCTGATTAAATACGCCGATGGAGAAACATGGGATCTCCATGTGCGCTGGAGTTACGCCGAGTATGTCTGGGATTATCTCGTCCGGGCGATGCAGTGCCTGGCAGTCTCTTGATGGAAATCAAGGTGCGCAACATCACGTAGTGCCTCGACGATCAGAGCAAAGACGACGAACCCGAGGAACAGGACATCCAGCTGGTCAAAGCGCGAGAAGACCTTGTGGAAAGCCTTGAGTCGCCGGAACCGGTATTCGACCTCGTTGCGCCGTCAGTACAGTTTCCGGACCTATTCTCAGCGAGCGGCGAGGCAGCTCCTGGGTGACACCACGGGTGTGCAGCCGAGGCGAACCGCCGGCCTTCGGGTTTCCTCGTCTTCGTAGGTGCGGTCCATGATCCGG
Source organism: Candidatus Poriferihabitaceae bacterium (assembly GCA_965221795.1). Lineage (GTDB taxonomy): Bacteria > Pseudomonadota > Gammaproteobacteria > Arenicellales > Poriferihabitantaceae > VYFG01. The sequence goes on along the minus strand of OZ244914.1, from coordinate 2,432,985 downwards.
GCCGGACGGCTCAATGGCAGGTCCAGCTGCTTCAGGAGCTTCCGCCCCTACGAGGCGCCGTGTGCGTGGCCGGGGGAGAGCCGAAAGGCAGCGGTTCGGGCCTCCGCGGCCACCAGAGGGAACTTGGGGTTCCACCCGCCCCGTAACTGGCCGATATACTGGGGGCCGTTTTTTTCGCACACCCGTGCCGCTGGGATAGACCTTGATGGGGGCGCAGTCGAGGGCCATGGCCTCGACTCGGATCCGGACCCTCCGCTCCCGATGCAGATACTCGAACGGTCCAGAACGCCGTTCTTCGATCACCGATTCCTCCGCGCAGTTTCCGCTGAAAGGGACGAAGGCCCAGTATGCCAAGTCTCGGTCAATTTATGTTAACGACCATAACTTTCAGACCGAGTCACTGCCGTTTCTTTACTGGACTTGAAAATCCGGTTGACAATCGTATAGAAAACGATACTGGCAGAAAATAACAATCAAAGTCTGAAAACAAGTCCAGCAGCTGAGAGAACAAAATCAAAAACGGGCGAAAGAGATCGCCGTTCTGGAAGAGAAGATGAATACATCCTACGAGCGACTGCGGGCAGAGATGGCCAAGCGAGACAAGGACAATTTGCGCTGGCAGATCGGGTTGTGGGTAGCCGCGATTGTCATTCTCGGTTTCATTATCCGGCTTTGAAGCGTCCCCACTGTTACGAATTAGGAAACTCCTACTACCGCCGCCGCGAGACCGACGGCGCAATCGCCAGCCTCAGTATCACATATCCGTAGATTGCTGTCTAATCCGGTTCTTGTTGACAGCACACCAGTGCAGTACGAGCGCATTGTACCTTTGCTGCCGAAGCCTCGAGGCAGCATCAGCCTCTCCAATCTGCAGGTGCTCCATGTCATTCTCTACGTGGGCGAGCACGGCTGCAAATGACGCGACCTGCCATAGCGATTCGGCAACTGGTACATCATCGACGAGCACAGGAACCGGTGGTCGAAAAGAGGGGTCCCGGATCGCGTGTTCGCCTCTCTGCGCAGCTTGAGGCCACGACAACTTCGGGGGGCGCTCGTGCGACCCCGTAGTAGCGAAGCCGCAAGTTTAACATTGAATCCCCTGTCACTTTGGGGTACCCTTCGCGCCCTTGTGGCTACGTAGCTCAGTCGGTTAGAGCACATCACTCATAATGATGGGGTCGGTAGTTCAAGTCTACCCGTAGCCACCATTCTGGATCACAACTGGTACCTCCCCTGATCCTGAAACATCCACATATCATTGCTGGACCGATGTCAGTCGGATATTCAAATGCAGCCTGAGGGACATAGTCCGCTTGCCTGTCATCATGATGCGTCGGACAGATTTTGTATGCAGGTCTGAACGACACCAACTTTGCAATGCTGTGACATCCATCCCATTCCACAACCGATTCTCCGCTCTGGGGGAGACATTCTTTGTTCGTACCCAGCCTGCACCGGTATCCGGTCCGAACATGATATGCTTTAACAGGGAACTGGCACTGGAACTCGGTATGGATACGGAAATGCTGGCTTCTCCATATGGTGCCATGGTTTTTTCCGGGAACGAAATTCCCGAGGGTGCCGATCCATTGGCGATGATGTATGCCGGACATCAGTTCGGTATGTTCAATCCACAGCTCGGCGATGGACGGGCATTGTTGCTAGGAGAAGTGAAAGGCCAAGACGGCAGAATGTATGGAATCCAACTCAAGGGATCTGGCCGGACCGCATTTTCCCGTAACGGTGACGGGCGTGCGGCTCTTGGACCGGTATTGCGTGAATACCTGTTGAGCGAAGCCATGCAGGGTCTCGGAGTGCCCACTACCCGAGCACTTGCAGCGGTGACCACTGGCGACCCGGTGTTCCGTGAACGAGCGTTACCCGGTGCGGTGATTACCCGGATATCTCGTGGCTTTGTTCGAATTGGTACCTTTGAGTTTTATGCCCGGCGCGGCATCACCGATGCAGTTCGAATACTGGCCGATCATGTGATCGAGCACAACTACCCAGAGATCCGGGACGACCGGCACCCCTACCTTGCCTTACTGGAAGCGGTCAGCAGAAAACAGGCTTCTCTGATCGCCAAGTGGATGCAATTGGGCTTCATCCATGGAGTGATGAATACCGACAACATGTCGATTGCCGGGGAAACCATTGACTATGGCCCCTGTGCATTCATGGACCATTTCCGTTTTCATCAGGTATACAGTTCCATTGATCACCAAGGCCGCTACGCATACAGTAACCAACCACAGATCGGACTGTGGAACCTGACGCGCTTGGCAGAGTGTCTGGCATTGATTTTGGATGATGACTTGGCCCGAGCCGTGGAGATGGCCAAGGAGATACTACATCAGTTCATGCCCTGGTATGAAACGGCATGGTTACAGGGCATGCAGGAGAAATGCGGTTTCTTCCAGATATTGGGACCATGCGAACAGGATGTCCGAAAGCTGATTGAGGACCTATTGTCATTTATGGAACAGGAAAGTGCAGACTTCACTCTGACGTTTGATCGGCTTTCATCTCTGGGTCGCAAGCCAGGCTCCGAAGACAGCGGATTCCTGGCTCAATTCCGCAACCCCGCGCCAGCTCTCAACTGGCTGACACAGTGGCGTCAACTGCTGTCTGGTCCCTTGGATAACCAGGCTCGTCAGGACAAGATGCGTCAGGTCAATCCCATTTATATTCCCCGTAACCATCTGGTAGAAACCGCTATCCGGGCAGCCGAAGAGAAAGGAGATTTCTCGGTTTTCCATGAATTGAACCAAGTGCTCAGAACCCCCTATGTCTGGAAACCCGGGAAGGAACGGTACCAACAGCCTCCCGCACCTGAAGAAGTGGTATTGGAGACGTTCTGCGGTACCTGATACCGAACCAATCGGAGATATTCCTTCTGGGCAGGCACCAAACCAGTGCCCACAGGAAGTCACTTCACACCCCAATACCCTATTTGCCCTGCAGTCCTGCGATGGGGTCCAGTCGTGAGGCTTGATGCGCGGGCTGGAAGCCAAAGAACAGGCCAACCGCGACAGCGGTACCAAAACCACTCACTACCGAGAGACCGGAAATCAGGAAATCCCAACTGGTAAATTGACAGATCCCCCAGGTCGCTAGCAAACCAAGCAGGATGCCGAGTACTCCACCGACACTGGTGAGAATGATGGACTCAATGAGAAACTGGCTCCGGATGTCCCGTTGACGAGCGCCCAAGGCCCGGCGGAGAGCGATTTCCGGACGCCGCTCGGCAACCGACACGAGCATGATATTCATGATCCCAATCCCGCCGACGATCAGGGAAATACTGCCCACCGAGCCCAGCAGCAAGGTGAAGACCCCCATCTGCTGCTCCATCTGGGCGATCAGTTGCTTGGCAGTGATGATATCCAGTTTGAGACGAGGCGACTTTTCGCGGAAAAACGATTGGACCTCATCCACCGGGACCTGATAATTCACTCCCTCGCGGGAGCGGGCAATAATCACCTCGATTGCAGCGTCGGAAACCACCCGATTCGAGGTGGTAATCGGGACGAAAATGGATTGATTCGCATTCACCTGAACCGGCAGTGTATAACTTTCTTCCCTGGGGTCGAGTACACCGATGATCGTAAAAAGAAGTTTGTCCACTTCAATGAGTCGCCCCAAAATACGAGTCTCTCCCCCCTTACGAATCGCCTTCGCAAGATCGGCACCGATGACGCAATAATAGCGGCCGACATCCAAATTGGAAATAAATCTCCCCTCCTGAATGGATAACTTGTTTACGCTGGCGAATGATTCGGTGACCCCCTGCACCATACCTTGCCCCACTTGCTTGCCTGCGAAGCGAAATGACTCATGGCCGGATATCCGAGGTGCGGCTTCAACCACCGAAGGAACCGCAGACTCCAACTGCAGGGCATCCGCAAGATTGAGTTCGGTCCGCATGTGGAGGTCCGGGCGGATGACCAGGATATCGGTCCCGAGATCCTCAAACTGTTTTCGGGCCTGTTCCCGGGCGATCTCACCCAACGAGATCATCGTGATGACCGACGAGATGCCGATCATGACACCAATCAGCCCCAATATAGTGCGCAGCCTTGCCTTGCGCAGGCTATCCACCGCTTCCCGGGTATTGGACCCAAGGATTGAAATTAGTCTCGACATGGTATCGAACCGCTCTGTCTCAGGGTCCGAATGCCGCCGTATTTATGGGGCCGTCGGTAGACAATTGCGGGGAGGTCGGCTCGACCAGCCCGCCATCGCGAATACGTGTCTGTCGCAAGCACTGAGATGCCACGGCGACGTCATGAGTGATAATCAGAATCGTAATCTCTCGTTCCGAATTCAGTCGCTTGAGAAGCAACATCACTTCATTCGCTGTTTCACTGTCCAGTGCGCCAGTGGGCTCGTCGGCGAGCAGCAGTGCGGGCTCTCCCACCAGTGCCCTGGCGATGGCGACTCTCTGCTTCTGCCCCCCGGAAAGTTGGTTCGGTCGGTGGTCCGTCCGGTCTGCCATACCGACTTGTTTCAGAATCTCCCGCGCACGACGTCGCATCTGCAACCGCCGGGTACCCCGATATACCAACGGCAAACAAACATTCTCCAGTGCCGTCAGTTGCGGTAGCAAATGGAAGGACTGGAACACAAAGCCGATATGCCGATTTCGCAGGGCAGACAGTTCATCATCGCGCAAGCCTGAGGCATCGCGCCCATTGATGAAACAGGCACCGGAGGTGGGGCGGTCCAACAGGCCAATGATATTCATCAGCGTAGTCTTTCCACTGCCCGAAGGCCCCATAATCGACAACAGGTCACCCGCATTCACTACCAGATCAATACCCCGCAACACTTCGGTCGTGACCGGCCCAACCTGATAGGATCGGCGAACCGCACTCAGTTCCAGCATCCCCGTCGGGGTCATCGGAGCAGGACGACTTTATCACCAGCCGAGAGCCCCTCAAGCACTTCGACCGAATCGAGTGTAGTGAGGCCGATCTCGACCATGCGCATCTCCACTGTATCGTCGGGCTCGGTGACGACCTGCACCCACGCATTGCCATCCCTCTGCTGTATGGCTCCAATCGGGATCAACAGGGCCTCCGGGCGATGATAGATCACAACCGTAATATGGGCGGACATACCAACCCGGACTAATTCCACAGCTTCCTCGTCCAATTTATCCAGAGTGACCACAACCTCAAATTGAGGGGCGCGACGTTGCACCCGAGCCCTGGACGCGACTTGGGTGACCGTTCCTCCAATCCGCAAATCGGGAAATCCCGGGCCTGTAATCCAAGCCCGTTGCCCGCTTTCGAGCTTTTGGATATCGACCTCATCTATGTTCGTTACCACGGAAAGACGCTCCAGATTCGCAATGCTCAACATCTGCTGTCCCTGTTGCACCGAACTGCCCTTTGTCAGCGGTCCGGATTTCGTGCCTTCGGCCGCGAGGACAACTCCGCCAATCGGTGCTCGAATCTGCGCCAGGTGCAGTTTTTCTTCTTGCGCGCGCAGGCGCTCTTCCGCCGTCCTGGCCTCTAATTCCGCCACTTGTATCGCCTCATCATTCCCTTTGGCCAGCGTTGCACGCAGCTCCCGTTCAGCCTCCTCAAGATCCAGAGTTCGGTCCTGCCGCTGCCGTTTCGCATCGTCATGCTGCGAAGCAGGCACAAGCCCTTGCTCCAGAAGAAAGGTGGTCGTTCTCAGCGATCGTTCCGCATCATCCAGCGTGACTTTCGCCCGCCGTAGAGCGCGTCGGGCACGCCACATATCGGCACTGTTCTCCCAGTCCTCCAGTTCAAGAAGGTGGTCTCGCTTCCGGATATACTCAATCTGGGCTCGCCGGTGTTCCGCAGCGAGTGGGCCTGTGTCGAGATCAAGCAGCGGGGCCCCCTCCGTTACCTGCTCTCCGGGCACAGCATGTATCGCGCTCACATGGCTTTCAATTGGGCTGACGACTTCGGCAACTTGACCGGGTGCCAGATAGCCCTGCAGGGAGATGGTTGAGCTAAATTCGCGGGGCGTAGCCGTAAAGGTTGGTAGTGTGCTGGGAACATTGGCTTCGATGCCTGGGTCGACAGCATTCAGTGCCGCAGAGGCACTGAACAAATCCAGCGGCCGGATATACCAAGTGCCAATCGCAAGAAATAGAACCAGAACAAAAAAAATCGCGATGCCATGCGCCGTACGAACCCGTCGCGTCATCGCCGAGAGTGCTTCATTCCGGACTTCAAGGTCACGATATGCATTCTGGAGCTTGCCAAGCTGTGTCTCAATGACATCTGCCTGACGTAGTTCGGTCTCACGCAACTCCCGAACTTCGGTGATGTCAGAAACTACGACAATCAACGCTACGCGCTCCTCTCCCACCGTGAGACAGGAGGTCGTGATAGAGAGAGATCGCAGGCTATCACGAACGCGGACCCGGGTGACACGCCGTGCGACCTTCCCACGCTCGGCAACCGCATCAAAGACAATTTGGGTGAACTCGTCAAAACCTTCGAAGCTGATGAAAAGCTCACCGAACGGGCGTCCGATCACTTGATCGGAGTGCAGTGCAAACATCTGGCAAACGGCAGCATTGACCATCCGGACCGACCCATCAAAACCAATCACCATTACTCCGTCGGACAGATTCTCCAACAGCGTGTGATAAATGTCGGGATCTTGGGTTGTCAATTTGGAACCCTTTCCAGTTGAATGCCCCACCGGTCGAGTGTGCGCCCAGATACCCGATCAAGCTCTGTCAACGCTTCAAGCCAAGAGACGATTGCATCCACTTCGGCCTGCTCCGCCCGAACCAATTCTTCTCCGGAAGATGCCACTTCGAAGGTCGACGACAAACCTTGACCAAATTTCGCTTCCTCCACCGCAAGATTCTTTTCCGCCAGTATGCGTGCATCCTGCGCCAGTTCGGTCAGACGAAGCCTGACTTTCATATTGTTGCTTGCCTGACGCAGTTCGTTGCTGATCGACTCGCGCAATTTGACGACGCTTCTTTCCGCCTGACTGAGAGCATTATCGGCCTGAAGACGCCCTAGGTCCGGTGCTCGGTCATTCAGTGGAATCGACGCGTTCATTTGCACCTGACGATTGGTTTGTCCGGTGTTGTTGTGACTCCACTGAAATTGAATCGAAAGATCCGGCAACAGATTATTATCGGCCAACATCAGCCCGATTCGGGAAGTATCGATCCGTAAACGAGCCTGAAGATAATCCGTTCGATTGCGAAGAACCTCTTCGAGATCGGGCAACATAGTGGCCTCGCGTGGGTCTACCTCAAACTCTTCCAGCAGCGGACGAATCTGGGTCGAACTATCTAGCTCCAGAATGTCCCGTAGATTGAATAGGACATCTTCCAAGCGGTTCTGTGTCTGCACCAGTGCCAGTTCCCGGTTGGCAATCGTCGCCTCGGATCGTCCGATTTCACGTTGCGCCACGCGACCCGCACTGATCAATGACCGGGTCGCCTCCAATTGTTCGTGAGCACGCTGCAATGAAGCTTCGCTGATTTCCACCGCTCGCACGGCAGCTGTCAGTGAACGATAGGCTCTGATCACGCTCACCACCAGATTTGCTGCTGCCTGTCGGAAGGAGAGAATATTGATCTGTTCTGCAATCCGGGCCTGTCGTACAGACGCACTTTCGACCCCATACCAAGCACCTTTCAGCAAGGGCTGAGAAAAGCTGACCGTCTGCGACCCACTGTCATCGAAATTCTTCGACAGATTTTCATTCAAACTGAGCGAGAATGCGCCACCAGTGGGAACACGCAACCTCATCTGGGCACCGACCCCCGCCCGTTGATCCTGTGGGTTCCAGCTGGCAGAAGGGCCAACGGAAAATTTGGGGGTCCAGCGGTCCTCCGTCACATCAAGCGAGAACTTCTGCACTTCGCGCTCAAGCTGACTATTGAGAAACGTTCGATTGCGTTTTAACGCCAGTCTGATGGTATCGCCCAGCGTCAAGTTACACACATTGGCAGAACATGGCAGACGATCATCCGCTACCACTGGCATTGCGACAAAAACCAGTAGCACCCCCCATAAGTATAGCATGAGGTAACCCATGCCGAAATACTTCGCGATCATCAGGGAACTTGATTCCGATGCAAAAATTTTCATCTTTTTTGCAGCCACCCAAATGCCGTCATCATCTCTTGTGCAAGCTACTGTTCCAACCAGCAGGAACAGGAAGACGGCTCATGCTGCGGCGTTAAGCCATTTGAGAGGGAGCAATTTACCTACGATTCATCCAAACTCACAAGGAAAAGGGGTTCAAAACAGCCGCCATTATACCCTAGTCAAGGTAACAAAACGAGTCAGACGCTGTAACGACCCGGTGCCGTCCTGGACCTGGTCGGCGGCACGACGAGAAATTTCCGAACCCCGGGCTGCGCCGGTAAGTGGCCCCGACCTGTCGCTATACGGATGGCCTCACAACCGATACGGATCAACTCACTACTCCATGACTAATGCAATGGGAATTATACCTGAAAGCCAAAATGGTTTACTGCTTCGAGTGTTACCGAGTGGTGGTCGGCGACGAAATGCACAGTTCGCATCGGGTAAGCTATCATTGATCTCTTATTGTACGCAGAGCATTATGGACGGGTAGCAGACCCAATCAGAATCCGGCCCCCTCCAGAGTCCCTTCTCCATCTTCGGACCGACTCCAGTCGATCTCGAACCGAAGAACCCGAACCCGGCCCGGGAGTTGGGGATTGAACAGGTGATTATGCCAATAGGTGGCTTCATATGCGGTAGATCCGGGCTCACAGTCTTTGCCTATCCCACACAATTTATACCAACGATTCCCCTGAAAAAACTCCAGTCTACACTGTCGGGCCTCCTGTATCCGATCGACCCATTCACTGTCAGACGCAAACAGTGCCGCCAGTCGGTCATCAAACTGCGCAGGATCTCGGTAGTAGGACTCACCCAAAAGCTTCAGCGCATTGTGGTAAACGGCTCGGGGATCATGGGTCTTTTGCACCATGAACCGAAATTCGGCCGTGGCCTTGATCGGATTCAGTAGGTGCATCACGGTATTGATCTGCCCCAAATACTGTCCGTCCAGTTGTAGCCTCGCCCGGGTTCCCGGTGGCGGTTTGCCTCCTTGCCGGCGCATGGCATCCTGCCTCACCCGGCACTGCCACCCCAGAAATCGCAAGCAAAGGTCCGGCCTACAATTCTCTTGCATTGGTGAAAATCCTACCGTGCGGGATTCGGTTCCCAGGTTCGCAGCGGAACATATCGGCCCGGGGATATGAACATACGAGACGAACCGCACCCAGGCAAGCCCATGTCTCCTTCAGAAAATAAGGCGTGGCATGCACTGAGTAATGCCCTGCCCGAGGATCCCAGAAAATCTAAAACTTACGATAGGCTTTCATCAAGTCCACCATGGGATGCTGGGCAGACATCTGAAATTTCACCAACAGTTCCCGAGCAATCATGTCCCGGTCCTGCTGATTATCCGGCAACCCCAAGTCCGCCGGCACCTGGACCCAACCATTGATGTTGCGGTCAAAGACCGCTGGCTTGCCCTCCTCATATCCCATGTGGACATCTTCCAACCAGTTCAGGTCGCGCCAGCCCATGATCTCCATATACCGACGGAGAAAGGGCGTGCAGCGGGACATATCTGGCACCAGATTAACATCATAACGGTAGCCGATATGCTGACCGATGAGTTTTTCGCGGTCCGTATCGACTCCGTCTCCTTGCATAAATCGGTTGATATCTTCACTCATATCATGCTCCTAGAATCGGGTCATATGGGGTTGACCAACTGTGTGTTGTGTTCCGGCCAATGGCACCTGGGCCAATGCTGAGGCCTCCATGGTCAACGCCGCAAGGTCTTCGGGTTCCAGCGAATGTACATTGGTCTTGCCACAAGCCCGCGCCAGCATCTGTGCCTCAATGGTGAGGGTATGCAAGAAATTGTAGACCCTTTCGGCCGCCTCATCCGGGTTCAGCCGAGCACGCAGCTTCGGATCTTGCGTCGCTACCCCAACCGGGCAGCGGCCAGAATGACAATGATAGCAATAGCCGGCCTCGACTCCCATTTCGTTTTCAAAATCGGCTTCCGGAATGGCTTTGTTGCAGTTGAGTGCCATCATCGCGGAATGACCAATGGCGACCGCATCCGCACCCAGGGCAAGAGCTTTAGCTACATCTCCCCCATTGCGGATGCCGCCCGCATAGACCAGTGAAATCTCACCGGATTTGCCCACATCCTCCAGAGCCCGACGTGCCTGTCGAATGGCTGCAATCCCCGGAATGCCGGTTTCTTCAGTTGCCAAATGAGGACCGGCACCGGTACCGCCTTCCATGCCATCAATGTAAATCGAGTCCGGACCAGTTTTCGCCGCCATGCGTACATCATCATAGACCCGTGCAGCACCCAACTTGAGCTGGATCGGGATTTCATGGTTCGTCGCTTCACGAATCTCATTGATCTTGAGGGCGAGGTCATCCGGACCCAACCAGTCCGGGTGGCGAGCCGGGGAACGTTGGTCAATTCCCGCCGGCAAGGAACGCATCTCCGCCACTTGGTCCGTGACTTTCTGGCCCATGAGATGCCCCCCGAGCCCCACCTTGCATCCCTGTCCAATGAAAAATTCCACCGCATCGGCCAGACGCAGATGATTCGGATTGAATCCATAGCGGGACTGGATGCACTGGTACAGCCATTTTGCAGAGTAGCGGCGCTCGTCTGGAATCATGCCTCCTTCCCCGGAGCAAGTTGCGGTGCCGGCCATCGTAGCCCCGCGAGCCAAGGCTGTCTTGGCCTCATAGGACAATGCTCCGAAACTCATTCCGGTAATGTAGATAGGAATGTCGAGTGCTAACGGGCGCTTGGCCTGGGGGCCAATCACCGTCTGCGTCAGGCATTTTTCCCGATAGCCTTCAATAACAAATCGGGTCAGGGTGCCGGGCAGGAACGTCAGGTCATCCCAAGTGGGAATTTTCTTGAACAGCGAAAACCCCCGCATCCGGTATCGGCCGAGTTCGGATTTGATATGGATGTCGTCAATGACGTTGGGTGGGAACATGAAACTCCGACCCAGGTTGTTGACATCGCGGTTGGCTTTGGACATGGTCTTGTTACTCCTGAATCATTGGGTGGGTCAGAGAACCAGTTTCTTTTCCGACGGTTCGAGATTGTCGTAGTTCCAGAGTTGCTTTCCGGCCACAAATTTTTTCATCTTCCCGATCCCGCACCGGGGCGTCACCCCATACAACCCGAGTTTCTCGGTGAGCCATTTGACATCAAGGTCCGTCAACTCTCCGGGGACACAATCCACTCCCAAATCAACCACATCACCGCCCACATAAATGGTGCCGTCATACATGGAATCTCCCAGGTTTTTGCCGGCATCACCGCAAATCACCATCCGACCTCGTTGCATCATGAAGCCGGAGAACGCACCAGTACGTCCGCCAATAATAATGGTACCGCCCTTCTGGTCAATTCCGGTACGGGAGCCCACATCCCCCTTGCAGACGAGGTCGCCCCCGCGAATTGCCGCACCGAAGGTGGAGCCACCATTGCCCTCGATGACGACGGTGCCGGCCATCATATTTTCCCCACAGGACCAACCCACACGGCCCGTAATCCGTACGTTAGGGCCGTCAATCAATCCGCAACCAAAGTATCCGAGACTGCCTTCAAAGATGATATTGGCCCGGTTCAGAATGCCGACAAAGACTCCATGCCGAGCTCGCGGATTCTTCACCGTAATGGTGCCGACCCCCTGCTCCAGCAGTTCCCGGATTCGCAGGTTGATAGCACTGGAATCCATGTCGGCTGCATCAAATTCGGCTTTCTCATCAAAGTCGACTTCACAGGCCCATGGGTATGTGAAGTTCTCCTGAGCACTCGCATCAAAGAACCGCTGTTGGGTACGGCCCGTCAATTGCTCGGTGTGCAGTCCCATCTCATGGGACCGGTGATCTACGCTTGCCATACTCTTACCTCCCCTTCATAAGGGTCCCAGGTCTCAATCTCATTGGGAAATACACTACGAATCGCTACCTCCTCGGATGCAAGCCCGACGAAGTCATCACTTTCATACAGCACCATCGGCTTGGCAGCCATGACATCCTTGGCCATCCCCAAGGCATCACTGGTCGCGACCAGATATGTAAACACCCCATCCAGTTCATCCACGGAACGGCGCATCGCGCTTTCCAGGTTGTCTCCGGAATCAATACGGTCCGCAATGTAAACCGCAATCAATTCCGAATCGCAATTGGACATGAACCGGTGTCCTTTGCGTTCCATGGCTCGACGGCAGGTCCAGTAGTTGGTAAGCTGGCCATTATGCACCACGGACACGTCGTGGAATGGGTAGGCCCAGTACGGATGGGCCGAGCGAATGTCCACATCCGACTCGGTCGCCATGCGAGTATGACCGATTGCATGGGTTCCTCGGAAACCCGGAAGGGAATACTGGCCCGCCACATCGGCCGCATCGCCCAGATCCTTGATCAGTTCCAATCCCCTGCCAATGGAAAGGATCTCCGCTCCCTCCACATCCTCGACAAAATCCGCCAGCTTGCGCATGTCTCCATCGTAGTGGAACGTGTAGCGAAAGGCATATTCGGTACAGGTTTCCTCAGAGAGAATCTCGACCCCTAACTTTTCCAGCCGTGTACCAACCTCACCTCGGCGGTCCATCACCGCCTGGTGAATATCGAATCCATGCTTCATCTCTTCCTGCTCAGCAACCTTGAAGCGCATCACATATTGCCCCTCGGTGGGGACACCGTACAGCGCAAATCCGGTGGAATCCGGTCCACGATGCTTCAATGACTGCAGCATCGCGGTCATTTCGGCACCGACATCGGAGTCTTTGCCCCGATGTATAAGTCCAGCAATCCCGCACATTGGTGGTTTCCTCTTAATTTGACAAATTGAATCGGCCGGCTATTCGCCCAGGAACTGCCCATCCGGCGGACCAGCCACAGATGCCCCCAACATGATTCAGGGCAAACAGTCCAGATAGGTATTGAGATCCCAATCGGTCACGGTGTGGTTGAATTTCTCCCACTCGTCATTCTTATAATGCCGGTAGACCTTGTACATTTCATCCGGCATCGCCGAACGAACCACTTCATCATTTGCCAGCCGGTCCAGTGCCTCCCCCAGATTCATCGGCAATTTCTTGACCTGCTTGCCAGCTTCCATGGCTTCATAGATGTTTCTTTCTTCCGGCTCGCCCGGGTCCAGGTTACGGCTGATACCGTCATCAAACGCTTTCAGCAATGCGGCACCCATCAGGTACGGATTGACCATTGAGTCGACGGACCGATATTCGAAGCGACCCGGAGCCGAAACACGCAGGGCACAGGTTCGATTCTGATATCCCCAATCCGCAAAGACCGGTGCCCAGAAACCGGTATCCCAAAGACGTCGGTAGGAGTTGACGGTAGACGAACCGATAGCCGTCAATGCACCCAGGTGTTCAATCACCCCCCCAATCGACTGCAGGCCGACCGGGCCCGGTTTGACCGGATCAATTTCGGGATCTGGCAGAAAATGGTTTTTGCCATCGACAAGGTAAGTAAAGGATCCTTCCATACCGGGAAGCTCTTCATGATGCAGGCGGTTGACGGCATCTTCTCCACCCGACCATAGGGACAGGTTATGATGGCAGCCAGAAGCGGAAACGCCCATGAATGGCTTGGACATGAAGCAGGCATGCAACCCGAGTTCGCGTCCCACCTGCGCACAAATCTGCCGATAGGTGGTCAGCCGGTCCGAGTTGCGCAACACCTCATCAAACATGATATTCAACTCCAGTTGACCGGGCGCATCCTCATGATCACCCTGAATCATGTCCAGACCCATCGCCTGGCCATATTCAATCACCTTGAGAAAAGCCGGACGCAGTTCCTCGAACTGGTCGATATGGTAACAATTCGGCTTGGTCACGCCGCCCCCGATACTGCCATCCGCCTGTTTCTTCAGCCACATCATCTCCGGCTCGGTACCGGCACGCAAATGCATGCTATGTTTGGCCTGAAACTCCTGATGAATGATTCGCAGGTTGCCACGACAATCCGAGGTCAGATGGCCCCCGGGGTTTACCCGTTCTTCACGATTCCGGAAACAAGTGCAGAACACCCGGGCCACTCGCTTGTCCCACGGAAGCTGGACGAACGTTTCCGGATCCGGAATGCCAACCAACTCCGACGCCTCTGGCCCGTAACCGATGTAGTCACCATGACGATCAATGAACAGGTTCGCAGTGGAGCCGTACACCAACTGAAAGCCACGTTCTGCATTGCGTTCCCAATGGTCTGCGGGAATACCCTTGCCCACAATCCGGCCGGTCACCGAAACGAACTGATAATAGAGATAGGTAATGCCGAGCCGATCAATCTTTTCCCGGACCTGTTTCACCAAGGCATCGCGCCCGGGGGTGTTGACGTGGCATTCTAGGTCCGTGGAAGTCTGCACCCGAGCGGTGCTTTGCTTGGAGGTAACCATAACACGTACTCCTGCTGATTCTGGAATGTATCGGGTTGAAACGAAATTTCGATTACAGTGCCAGATTCCAGACGATCCCTGTAAACATAGCTCGTCACAATGGTATATTTTTGGTCTAAAATCTAGAGTGAAATCGACTCATCGTCTGGAATATAACCGATATTTCGCCTTCGAGGAAAGAGATTTCTCCATGACATGCCGGTTTTTCCTGTCTCGCAGATAATTTGTGATCATTTTAATAGACTATTTATGAACCAAGCATCAAAAGGATCCCCCGAAACTCTGTTGCCGACCCGATCGGGGGCAGCGGATGCCTTCCATCGCATCCAGGAATCTATCCTCGCAGGGACATATGCATATAAAGAACGACTGCCGTCTGAACAAGAGTTGGCCATTCGTTTCCGCATTGCCCGTGGCACCATTCGTTCGGTCCTGGAACAATTGGAGCAAGCGGGGCTGGTCCAACGCAAGTTCGGTAGCGGTACCTTCGTGACCTACCGCAACGATACAGACCGCAGGGATATTGCGGAAAAGACCAGCCCGCTGGAATTGATCGAAGCCCGGATGGTCATAGAGCCTCACATTGTCCGATTGACCATCCTCCATGCCAGCAACCACGACCTGAATGAGTTGGAGGCAGTGCTGAAACAGGGAGAAGGGACCGAAAACGACCCCGATGCCTTTTCCAAGGCGGATGAGGCATTCCATATGGCACTCGCCAACTGTTGCCAGAATCCGCTGCTGAAGTGGATCTCCCGGCTGATCAACGATATCCGTTCCCATAGCCAATGGAGTGCACGCAAGGACCATATCCTGACACCCGTGCGGATCCGGTTCTACCATCAGGACCATCAACGCCTTCTCGCAGCGATCCGACGACGTGACCAGAACCTGGCCGCGAAAATTGTCAATTCCCACCTCGCACAGGCACACCGGGACCTGCTCGGTCCGGATTGAAGAAATCTGTCCAGTAAAACCTTCTGGCATCCGGCTATCGAGATGCTCCGGACAGCATCTGCGCAAAATCCCCAATCAGATCATCAATGTGTTCGATGCCCACCGAAATACGCAGCAAGTTCTCCGGAGTTCGGGTAATCGCTCCCTCGCTCGTTTTCCGGTGCTCCAGTACGCTTTCCACTCCCCCGAGCGACGTCGCACGTTTGAAGACCCTTGCCCGACAAGCCAGCGCAATGGCCTCTGTACGGCCACCAGGCACCAGGACCGACAGCATGCCACCAAACCCGCCCGGCATCTGCCGACAGGCAATGCCATACCCAGGATGCGAAGACAGCCCCGGGTAGAGTACTTTTTCGATTCCGGGGTGCTCCTGCAACCAGTGAGCAAGCCGGAAGGCATTGTGACTTTGCTGGCGAACCCGGATGAACAGGGTGCGCAGCCCCCGCAGCAAGAGCCAAGCTTCCATACTCCCCAGGAAGGCACCAGCCAATACCCGATGGCTGCGAATACGCTGCCAGAACGGTGAGTCAATGGCGGTGACCAGCATCCCGGCCAGCACATCCGAATGTCCATTAAGGAACTTCGTGGCAGAGTGGCATACCAGATCGGCACCGAATTCGAACGGCCTTGACAGGACAGGGGTCGCGCAAGTGGAGTCGACGGCCACCAGGATTCCATGGGCATGGGCTATCTCGGATATTGCGGCAATGTCGGCGATGGCCCAGGTCGGATTGGCTGGTGTTTCCAGCCAGGCAAGGCGCGTGACCCCAGGCTGCATCAACGCCTGGAATCGATCCAAATCTGCGGGCGGAAACAGGTCATACTGGATGCCTCTTGCCGTCGCAAACTCTGCCAACCAGCTCAATACTCCATGGTACAGGGTGTCGGACACCAAGGCATGATCCCCGGACTGAAGCGCATGAAACGGTGCCGTACAGGCCGCGAGACCGGAAGCAAAGCTGATGGCATCGGCACCACCCTCCAGTTGACATACTACCTGCTCGACTTGTTCCTGAGCGGCTCCATGATCCCGAATATAGGAGCGACCCTGGGGGAGGGAATAGTCCTCTTTTCGGGCGAACGTGGTCGACATATGCACAGGCGGTACCAGCGCACCACTCGCCGGATCTTCGTATCCCAACGCCTGCGCCGCAAGTGTTTCGGGTAATTTATCGGCTGTCATGATCTCATGGAATCAGGTGGATTGGCTGGTCATAACGGAGGCCGGACAATCCCGAAATCCGGCTTGCCAGAAAAAGGAAAGAGTGCATGTCCGCAGTCTTTCATGAAACCGGATCCGGCAAGCGAGGCAGGCACCATGCCGTCTCCCCGGGTCGCAAGCCCCGTCACCGTACCGTGTTCAGTGCAAACCGAAGATTCTGGGACTTACGGCGATATTGCGCCCTTCTTTCACCCGCCAACCGGATTCAGTATGGTTTTTCCATGAAGGGCAGTCACTGAGAATCCAGGCCAAGGGCGGGAGATGGAATCAACCATTCAACATCGGATTCTATCTGGAGACCGAATCCGCTCAGGAGCATACCATGGATGCCATGATGCAGGGGCAGCGGGGTCGCTGAGCACCATCCGTGCCTGAAAGAAGCAAAGTCAAGTGGAGCGAGTCCGAATGGCAGGATGAAATGAAGGTCTTTGCAGGGCCGGGATCGCCTGATTTCTTGCCAATCGAATCTCCAACATTGCTCTGGATCATTCGGTCAATCGACTTTTGCTGATTCTCGTGCACCCGTTCGAATCCAGAGAGCTTGGTAGATGCCGGTATTGTATGGCAGAATCTGCGATTTTCATGAACTCGCGCCCTTGGCCGCGATGGTATTGTGTGGCGTCGGCTCGGTCAGTCGCTTGTCAAAAACCGGAGCGAATGCCCAGTCCACCGGACTGCAAACCGTTTTCCATCCTGTCCACTCCCATAGTGAACCCCCTTCCAAAAGCCATGGCCAAGACGCATAACAAGCCGGAAGTTCGGCCGCAATCCCCCGGGGATGCTTCCGACCAAACGTTCCGGGAGGCACTCTACCGGCGTCTGGATATCAAGCTCCGAGACACTCCTTGGAACAGCGGCGCGTCAGAAGCCCATGGACTGCTGTGCGCTCTGGCCGGAAGAGGCATACAGCCGCAAGACATCCGGCAGAAAGCTGGGCTGTTTCAGTTGACCGAGGTCGAGCACATCGACCTCATTGAGGGGTTGTATGCTCTGGTTTGCCGAGAACTCGACGATGAAGAATTCGGCTTTCAATTGCTGCTGCCCGATGACAACCAACCAATACATGCGCGTATCGAAGCGGTGACAGACTGGTGCCAGGGGTT
The DNA here is from genome assembly GCA_965221795.1 of Candidatus Poriferihabitaceae bacterium. GTDB lineage: Bacteria > Pseudomonadota > Gammaproteobacteria > Arenicellales > Poriferihabitantaceae > VYFG01. Next base: position 2,415,219 of record OZ244914.1, on the reverse strand, counting down.
TCTTCAGGGCATATACCATGATCAGGGAAGATTGCCCGAGCAGGCCACTCCCATCGTCCAAGAGGCGGCAGAGAGCATTATGGAAATCGGTCATCTTGCGACCGGGACAGATGACAGTGACCTCAGCGAACACCATCTCATGGAAGTCATTGAATTTCTCCGAGTCGCTGCCCAATTGATTCATGACAGCTTCCGGTTCGCGCCGTCTCCAGCCGTCCACTCCCGGCAACTCAACTGAGTCTCCGTTCTCTATGACCTCCTCTATATTCCAACGACGCCGACAAGACCTCATGAACCAAATGGATCATGAAGGTGTGGTGATCCTGCCGACCGCGCAGGAAATGCCCCGCAGCCGGGATGTGCACTTCCCCTTTCGCCCGGATAGTGACTTTTACTACCTGACCCAGTTCCCCGAGCCAGAAGCCGTGATGATACTGGCACCGGGGCGGCCAGAAGGCGAATTCATCCTGTATTGCCGGCCTAAGGACCCTCATGGGGAACAATGGGAAGGCAAGCGGTATGGCACACAGGGAGCGATAGAGGATTTCGGTGCAGACCAAGCCTTTTCAATTGAGGAATTTGAAAATCATCTGCCCTCTTACCTGGAAAACCAGAACCGCGTCTATACCCTGATTGGGCGGTACCCGGAATTCGATAATCGCATCATCCAAGCCGTCAGTAGCATCCGCAGAAGGCAGCGCAGCGGCATACACCCACCGGGAGAACTGGTTGACCTGACCCATTTTCTTCATGAGATGCGACTGATTAAGGGCAAAGAAGAACTGAAATCAATCCGCCAAGCCGCTCGGGTCTCGGTACAGGGCCATATCCGTGCCATGCAGAATACCGTACCCGGGCGATTCGAATATCAGGTGCAAGCGGAGCTGGAATGTGAGTTCCGACTCGGCGGCAGTGAATGGACTGCGTATCCGTCGATTGTCGCCGGAGGGGCCAATGCCTGCGTTCTGCACTACACCGCCAATCGGGACCAGCTCCGGGAGGGAGACTTGCTGTTGATTGATGCTGGTGCCGAAGTGGACTGTTATGCCGCCGACATCACCCGCACCTTTCCAGTGAATGGCCACTTCAGTGGAGAGCAGCGGGCCGCATACGAAATCGTGCTGGCAGCTCAAGAGGCCGCTATTTTGGCCGTGGCACCCGAAAGAACATTGGATGAATACCACAATGAGGCGGTCCGGGTCCTTACCGAAGGATTAGTCGATATCGGAGTACTACAGGGGGACCCCAAGGAACTCATTGAGACCAATGCATACATGCGCTACTACATGCATCGGACTGGCCATTGGCTGGGGATGGATGTTCATGATGTTGGCGATTACCGCATTGACGGCCAATGGCGGGTCCTGGAACCAGGCATGTTGCTGACCGTAGAACCCGGCCTATACTTCAGTCCCGATGACGAAAACATCCCCGAATCCTGGCGCGGAATGGGCATACGCATTGAAGACGACATTCTGGTCACCCGGTCTGGCCATCAAAACCTGACCGCAAAGGTTCCCAGGAGCGTGGATGACATTCAACACCTGATGGCGCACTGAAGCACCCGAAGCTGTCATGCCGGATCCATCCGAATATGACCTCATCATTGTCGGGGGCGGACTAGTCGGTGCCAGTCTTGCCGTCACCCTTCAAGAATCCGGCTTATCGATTGCCGTCGTCGAGCGCTGGCCACTTGCAGACGATCATCAGCCAAGCTACGATGAACGTACCGTAGCGCTGACATGGTGTGCCCGGTGTGTTTTTACGGGCATGGGAGTCTGGCCGGATATCGCCCCCGATGCAGAACCGATCCGGGATATCCACATTTCCAATCGGGGCCGATTCGGCATGGTGCACCTGTCCCATCACCACTCCCGGACGCCCGCATTGGGTTATGTGGTGCCTACCCGGGTAATTGGTCGCGTCCTGATGTCTGCCCTCCATGCATGCGATGGCATCACACTGCTCTGTCCCGCAGAGGCCTGCGGGCTCCACCAGACCGGGCAGAAGCAGGTGCTGACACTGATCCGCGACGGCGCAACCGACAGGATCTCCGCACCGCTTGTCGTGGTGGCCGATGGAGGCCGCTCGTCACTCCTGTCCGGGAATCAGCTGACCCGGACGACCTACCCCCAACATGCATTGCTTTCCATCGTTACCACCGACCGGGCGCACAGGGGGCGGGCGTGGGAGCGATTCACCGAGGAGGGGCCTCTGGCACTTCTTCCGCTCAGCGAGAATCGCCTGGCCGTCGTTTGGACTTCGATGCCCGATGAACTGCCCCGACGGGAAGCTCTGGATGATGATGGCTTCCTTCACCATCTGCAAAGTGCGTTCGGTAACCGAGCCGGGAATTTCCGTGATCCTTCTGCCCGGAAAGCCTACCCACTTCACCGGAGCCACTTGAGACAACCTGCTCATCACCGCAAGGTAGTCCTTGGCAATGCCGCTCACATGGTTCATCCAGTAGCCGGACAGGGATTTAACCTTGGGCTACGTGATGTGGCCGTATTGGCAGAATTGGTGTTCCATGCCCACAGGAATGGGCTGGATATCGGCTCGGAGTCGTTGCTGGCACAATACAATAGCTACCGCCAGCGGGATTCTCTGATGGTACGCCATTTTACGCATAGCCTGGTTACCCTCTTCACCACCGGCTTTCCCGGGATTGCCTGGTTACGCAATCTGGGCATGGTCGGCCTTGAATTGTTTCCGCCAGCGAAGCGTTTTTTGCTGCATCGAACGATGGGGTTGCATGCCCCCACCGGTGTGCTGGGCATGGGGCTACCGCTCCATCATCCAAGCCAACACTATCGCAATCCGAATCCATGAAAAACTCCACTATTACTGTGGTAGGTGGTGGTATGGTCGGTCTGGCAGGTGCCTGTCTGTTGGCACGGGAAGGCTTTCCGGTGGTCGTCGTAGATGGTGGTGCTCCCCCATCCCGGAATGCTTCCAATGCAATCGGCCGCGTCAGTGCACTGAATCTTGCCACGCGACACCTCCTTGCGCATGTGGGCTTGTGGGAAACCATCACAAAAGAGCGATGTACCCCCTATCAAGCAATGTCAGTCTGGGATAGTGACAGCGCGGCCCGGATCCAATTTCACTCCCGCGAGGAGAAAGTCCCAGCGTTGGGGTATATCATCGAAAATGATCTCCTGACCCATGTGATGTGGGACTGCCTGCATCATAACTATCAGGTCAAATTGCGTTATGGCGTATGCATTCGCGGTCTCACCCCTCTTCCGGAAGCCGACCATGCGATCCGACTGGAGCTTGCAGACGGCGAATGCATTGACAGCGCCCTCGTGGTGGCAGCGGATGGGTCCCAATCGATCCTGCGGTCGCTGGCCAGTATTGGGGTGATTGAACAGGACTTTTTCCAGGACGCCGTAACAGCCACTATCGCCACGACCCGACCCCACCAATTCACTGCCTATCAAGCATTCACGCCACAGGGGCCGATAGCGATGCTTCCGTTGGATGGCAACTGTTGCTCATTGGTGTGGTCCCGGGATCGGGACCCCACAGATGATCTTCTGGATTTGGACGAAACCGAATTCTGTCGCCGGCTGGAACAACACTTCGGTTCCCACCTCGGCTCACTCCATCTGGTCGGAGGCCGACGTCGCTTTCCGCTGGGCAGCCAGCACGCCAAACGTTATGCCAGCCGCCGGCTGGTACTGGTGGGAGATGCGGCACATACCGTTCATCCACTCGCCGGTCTGGGTGCCAATCTGGGTATGCTGGACGTGGCTGCCCTGGTCGAAACGGTGACGGCGGCAAGAGATGCCGGCAAGGGCATCGGTAACCACAGTATCCTGAGACGCTACGAACGCTGGCGTCAGGGGGAAAACGGGATAGCAATCCAGGCCATGAAGGGATTCAAGAATCTGTTCGGCAGTAACCACCCGCTATTGCGCTATTCGCGACAATCCGGCTTTCGTGTCGCAAATCACATCCACCCCTTGAAACACTGGCTGGCCCAATATGCCTTGGGAACCCGAGGGGATCTTCCCAGAGCCTGTCTGCCACCTGACGAAGAAGAATGTGCATAGTATAATGGCGCTTTTTCAGCAATGGCTGAGTGTCTGTTTCTGGTGCGCTCGGTGATCTGTATCGGCTTTCGGGCTTGGCAAAGCAAGCGGCAGGCAGAGCGTCATCTATGCTTCAAATAACGTCATGATCGTGGCTATCTTCTTCAAATTGGCCGGAGTTACATACTGTCTAAACCTGTACGCCCGGTTGAACGTGGCGTCCGACAGGATCAGGGGAATCGAGAAAGATGCATGGAGCCATGATTTCCCGATACAAGACCACCACCTTGCAAGGATACTGGACTGACAAGCCATATCCCTCTTGCTCTGAATTCTTTCCCGGATTTTCCAGGAGACCTTCGTGTCCACACTGATCACTGGTTCCCTTGCCTATGACACCATCATGGTGTTTCATGACCAATTTAAGAATCATATTCTGCCGGATCAGGTGCATATCCTGAACGTCTGCTTTTTTGTTCCGAGCATGCGCAAGGAATTTGGCGGATGTGCCGGCAACATCAGCTACAACTTGAACCTGCTGGGAGGGGATCCCCTTCCTATGGGCACCGTAGGAGAAGACTTCAAACCCTACCGCAAGTGGCTCAAGAAAAATGGAATCGACATTACCCACATCACCGAAGTGGAAAATACCTATACGGCTCAGGCCTTCATGACCACGGACACGGACAACAACCAGATCATTGCCTTTCATCCTGGTGCCATGAACTATGCGCACAAAAACCGGGTCAGTGATGCCAAGGACGTGACTCTGGGCATTGTCTCACCGGATGGGCGGGACGCAATGCTCCAACACGCGACACAATTCACCGAAACCGGCATTCCCTGGATATTCGATCCGGGCCAAGGTCTGCCGATGTTCAACGGTGAGGAATTGATGTCCTTGATTGAACAGAGTGATTTCCTGTGTGTCAACGATTACGAATCCAAATTGCTGATGGACAAAACCGGCCAGACGTTGCAGGAAATCGCCCGCAGAGTCGATGCCCTGATCGTGACCCGCGGTGGCTCCGGTGCAGAAATCATGGTTGGCGGAAAAAGTCTGGCCATTCCACCGGTTCGGGTCCGGGAAGTGAGCGACCCGACAGGCTGCGGAGACGCCTTTCGGGCTGGCCTGTTGCATGGGATCGAAAAAGGTTTCGACTGGAATACAATCGGACAGTTGGCATCCCTGATGGGCGGCATCATGGTCGAACACTACGGCACCCAGAATCATCGCCCCTCACGGAGCGAAATTGTGGACCGATTCCAGGAGAACTTCGGACATTCCCCCCATCTGTAGGTCCATGCCAACCCGGGCCCGTTTGCCCTACCCTGCCAGCGGCCAAATCACAATCCCTCTTGCCACGCTGAAGATCTCCTGATCAGCGGGAATGATTTTTGCACTGCCTTTTCGAGAGGCCCAAACAATGCCGATGATGCAAAATCGTGCACGAAGGCCAACAGGAAACACCTATCCTGCAAACAAGGACATCGCGCCATCAAATCGCGTGACTGGCATTGCTATCGCTTCCTCTCCCAAGGTTCTTTGAAAGTCGATAAGGGCCGAAATGGAGCACTTGAGACTTTGAGAGCATTACTCTGATGGTCGGGGTGTACTGGATTGAGACTTCATTCCCATTGTACTGACCGTCTGGCAGCCACTGGAGCCGAGTGCTGGTTTAACAAATCCTGTCCGATACTCTATAGTGGGAGATCCGTGTTGAACCTGCGGAGGCTGACATGACAAACCACCCCCATGATTCAGTGATCATCGAATCGAGTATTGAAAGCTTTTTCCAGGACCTTGTGCACAATGCCGTAGAAAACCAGAAACTGGATGCCAGCCAAGAATGCGTACGCTATCTGATCCATTTGCTCAGCACATTTGCCCACAGTGAAGCGCTGTTTGATTCCACGCCAGATGGTCCCATGATTCAACCACTGGCGTTACTGTATGGCCAGGCGTTCGAAGAGCCGGACGGAAACCGGCGCAATCAAACTCTCAAGCGATTGGGGGATGTTGCCCTTTTTGTTTCCGGCATCTTTTCGGACAGCCTGAACCGGAAAGTTGTGGACGTAGGCTACTACATCGCTATGGGAGGCAGTGCCTATGGACACTTGTCCCATACCAGTCGACATCTGGCCCGCTGGCAATCTTTCCGTAATCTGTTTTGTGAACTGGCCACAAACTTCGCGCAGTTTGTGGCGATCTTACATGAAGTCGGTGACCAGACCGGTCTCCAGAATGATCAGGACATCATGCGACTGTATGAAGTCTGGCAACAAACCGGTAGCAGGCACATCGAACGGAAATTGCAGCGATTCGGCATCAATCCGGTCCACGGCTCCGAAAGCGGCCATCCGCACTGAGGGCTTGGGTCTACCCCGCTGCGGGGGTCGAAAAGGTCCTATCGCCTGGAGAGACTATACCGGACGGATGGCAAGGAACGGATACGATCCATGCAGTCTCCTTACTGAACCGCATCCGCACCCAAATAGAGTGCTTCATTCTGCGCTATCAGAATTCTCCGATGCCAATCCAGAGCGGCCTCATCCAATTCACTGGCCGGAGGATCAACATGACAAAAATGGCCATAACGATCCTCCCCCCGAACCAGCATGGCGAAGTCTTGAGATGCCACCAATTGCCGCATATGCGGCGTGATAAACGTGATGCTGAACCCCCGCCGCCAGCGGGAAGAATGATTGGGAAGGGAAGCATGCAGCAAATGACCATGATGCAATGACATCTCCCCCGCCAATAATTCCACAGGAACGATATCGTGACGATTTTCATCGACAGCCACTGTCTGCCCACGCGTCAGGATGTTGTCCTCGAACCAAGTGTCTTCATGATCCTGTATTCCGGCTTGATGACTGCGGGCAAGAAAGCGCATACACCCGTTCTCCTGATCCACGTCCTCCAGTGCAATCCATGCGCTGACGAGACTTTCAGGTTGATCCAGCCCCCAATAGGTCATATCCTGATGCCAACTGACAAAATCACTGCTATGGGGAGGCTTGAAGAAAAATGTCCCGCCCCACACCAGAATATCCGGGCCAATGATGGCTTCCGCCGCATCCAGGACCCGTGGATGTCGGACCATTTCATTGACAAAGGGAAAGACCACGTGAGGGGAATTAAACTGGCCATGATTGCCCAGTTTCAGTGCTTGACCACACTCCCATACTCTCTCCAAGTCCTTACTATAGCTCACCATTTCTTCCTTATCGAAGACCCGAATGGGAAAATAAAAACCATCTTGAGCATAATGATCCCGAATCGTATTCACATCCGCCACCTTCATAGACATCAGTTTGACTCCAGTGTGGTTTTTTGGGACCCCCTTTCCAGTGTGAAGTGCAACACCCTGTAAGCCGCTGGCTGGTGAGCTGAAAAGTTGCTTGCGGTGGGCCAGATGATGGCCAACCATCTCGGTTGATCACGAACGGAGAATGGTCATGCCCGTAGGTTACCACCCCCTGACCCATGCCGAACGATGCCAGATTCACGCCCTGTTGTACAGGGGGGGTTCGAAACGGGAGATTGCCCGCGATCTCGGACGGGATCCGGCGACGATCTCGCGCGAGACCTCGCGCCACCGTGGGCAACGCGGCGACCGTCACCCGCAAGCTGACGGCCAGGCGACGGCCCGTCGCCAGGAAGCGTCGGCGGTGCCCCGGAAGAGGACCCCCGAGCGCTGGGCGGTGGTCGAGGACCGGCTGCAGGCAGGCTGGAGCCCGGAGCAGATCGCGGGCCGGTACCGGCAGCAGGGCGAGGTGACGGCGGGCAAGGAGTGGATCTACCCGCAGGTGCGGGCCGACCGGCAGGCCGGAGGGACGCGGTACCGGTGCCGGCGACGTCGGGGCCAGAAGCCGAACGGGCGCGGCGGCCGTCCTGCCGGACGCGGCCACATTCCTGATCGGGTGGACATTGCGGAGCGGCCTTCGGTGGTGGCCGAGAAGAGCCGGGTCGGCGATTGGGAGTTGGATACGATCATGGGCGCGAGACACCGGGGGGGCGCAGGTATCGGCCGTGGGTCGGGGCTCGAAGTTTCCCTTCCTGGAGTGGGTGGAGGGCCAGACCGCGGCGGCGGTGACCGCGGCGCTCACCCGGCGTCTGGGTCCGGTCCGGGACCGGGTCCACACCGGCACGGCAGACCACGGCAAGGAGTTCGCGAGGCATCGGGAGATCGCACCGAAGCTCGGTGCGGGCTTCACCTTTGCCACCCCCTATCACTCCTGGGAACGGGGCCGGAACGAGCACACCAACGGCCTGGTGCGTCCGTACTTCCCGAACGGGACGGACTTCCGCCAGGTGACTCCCGCGCCGGTGCGGGCGGTGGAGGACCGTCTCCACCGTCGGCCTCGGAAGGTCCTGGGGTACCGCACTCCGGCGGAGGTCTTTGCCCGTGGGTTGGCTCCCCCCGGACGCGGCACGCGGTCGCCCCTCGACCCCGGCACTCCGGGCCCTCTGGTGATCCACCGGAGCGGCTTCGCTCGGCCTCCCGGTCCGGAGCTCGCCCTTGCCTTGGCCGATGGCTTCGGTCAGGATCGCTGGTAGTCGAGATGGCTGCCATCCGGGACCGAAAAGAAGTGCTCGAAGCGCGAATTTTTGGGTCGCCGCCGCGATCCCTCCCTTCGGGCTACGCCCTCATTCCGGGATCGCGGCGACTGTTGCACTTCGGAGTGGAAGCGGGGTTTTCATTACTTTCCGGATAATTGGCGGGCGGCAATGGTACGAAATATCGGGGCGATAGAAGGTAACAAACCAGTTTCCGACAATGACTGGGAAAACGTTAAGAAAGGCGGCGATACCGCGATTAGGAAGTGGATTGCCGAGCAAATGAAAGGACGTTCCTGCACTGTCGTTTTGGTGGGTAGCAATACGGCGGGCCGTAAGTGGATCAACTACGAAATTGTGAAATCATGGGATAAAGGCATGGGGGTTGTCGGCATCCACATTCATGGCTTGGAGAACTCGGAAGGCAAGATATCTGCAAGAGGCAAGAACCCGTTCGCTTCGATTGACTACGGGTATACCAGAAAGAAATTGTCTTCTATCGTGAAATGTTACGACCCTGTTGGTTCGAATAGTCAGGAACGATACGCTTGGATAAAGCAGCATTTGGCCAATGCCGTAGCCGAAGCCAACGCAATTCGCAAAAATAATTAGTATCAGTCAGGACATGGCCCATTGAGCACTAAGCGGGCTAGTGCCCGCAGGAATCCCTGTCCCGCCACAAGGGCGGGGCGGGGTCGTCCAAGCGCGAGAACGATCCCGGCGATCCACCAGCCGGGGCCCGCGCCCCAGGATCCCGGCATGCCATAGGCCGGTCAATGCGCAAATGACGCAGGCGAAACGAGACCGGAAAGTCAAGCCCGCGCCTCCCCGGACGCGGCGCGCAGACAGTCTCCACGTTGAATCTTTGGCAGCTCGCGGGGCAAAGCCCCCGAAGATTCACGCTGGAGGGCATGAAAACGCCGAAAACACGCGAAAAACGCAAGGAACTGATGAAGAGCCGGATCCGGACCGGTTGGCACCGCCTGCCGGCGGCGGTAGCAGTAGGGGATAGTCTTTAGCCTGTGACGGCAGGGACGCTTGGCCACCGGATGATGACGCCGAGAATGACGACCGCCGCCACCCACAGCCCGATCTGCCAGCGCAGGTTGTCCTTGTCGCGCCGGGCCATGTCGGTCTTCCAGTTGGCCATGTCGGTCTTCCAGTTGGCCATATCGGCCCGCAGCCGATCCAGCGCCGACTCGTTTTCAGCCTGCTTCGTGTTCATGTCTGCCCTCAGCACGGCGACTTCTTTCGCCAGTTCATGGATCCGCTGATCCTGGTTGTCGTTTTCTGCCATGCTCCTATCCTATCCGATTGCCGGCCGGGTTTTCAAGTTCGGTTTTCGCTTAACTGGAGGATGAATATCAACTCAGCGTGATCCAGTCATCACTGTAATCGATCACTGCATCCAGTTCTGCCGGCTTGATACGAGGGATATTTTGGGCAATTCTGAAGCATCTCGCCGATCCGGGAATGTCCCGGATAACCGTAAATTGACCACCGTGGAATTGCCACCCCTTTTCCAGTGTGAGGTGCAACCCCCCGTAAGCCGCTGGCTTTTGATCTGACAAGCCGCTTGCAGTGGGTCAGAGGATGGCCAACCATCTCGGTTGATCCCGAACGGAGGATTGTCATGCCCGTAGGTTACCACCCCCGGACCGATGCCGAACGATGCCAGATTCACGCCCGGTTGCATCGGGGGTGGTCGAAACGCGAGATGGCCCGTGACCTCGGACCGGGATCTCGGGACGATCTCGCGCGAGACCTCGGGCCACGGTGGCCTGCGAGGCGACCGGCACCCACCGGCCGACCGCCAGGCCGTGGCTCGGCACCAGGACGCGTCGGCGGTGCCCCGGCAGAGGACCCCGGAGCGCTGGGCGGTGGTCGAGGACCGGCGGCCGGAAGGCGGGAGCCCGGAGCCGATCGCGGGCCGGGTTCGGTTGCCGGGGGAAGGGATGGCGGGGACAGAGTGGATCGATCCGCAGGTGCGGGCCGATCGGCCGGCCGGAGGGACCCGGTATCGGCACCGGCGCCATCGGGGCAAGAAACCGAACGGGCGCGGCGGCCGCCATGCGGGTCGTGGTCACCTTCCCGATCGGGTCGACTTGGCGGAACGTCCGGCCGTGGTCGAGGAGAAGAGCCGGATGGGAGACGGGGAGCTCGACCCGATCATCGGTGCCCGGCACCGGGGGGCGCGGGTGTCGGCCGTCGATCGGGGCTCGAAGTTCCGGTTCCTGGAGTGGGTCGAAGGCCAGACGGCCTCCGCCGTGACCGAAGCCATTACCCGGCGCATGAGGCCGGTTCGGGATCGGGTCCACACCGGCACCGCCGACCACGGCAAGGAGTTCGCGAGACATCGGGAGATCGCAGCGAAGCTCCCTGCGGGCTTTGCCTTCGCGACCCCGTACCCTTCCCGGGAACGGGGCCTCAACGAGCATCCCAACGGCCGGGTGCGCCAATCCGGGCAATCGTACGGTTTTCGTACCGATAAACGGCAATATGGATACCTGTGAATGTAGAACACGCGCGATGGCGGCAAGACTGTATCCGGGATCGGTTAAGCAAGCCGACGGTCGGGACTGGGATCATGCCCTCGATGACTACTATGTCACGATCAATGGCAACCGGTCTCTACGGTCAACTACTGCCCAGAATCGCCCTATCAGGGGCCAGGCAGCTAACCGGACTCAACTCAAAGCGTGATGGGAAACCCCATTCTCTTGATCAGGGATATCCAGAGTTTTCTCCAGCCCCCTTTTTCATCCATAGTGTCCAGAGCATACATCGTGATCCGGGCCCCTAGCCAACGAAAAGGCTCCGGCGGGATATAGCCCGGTAAGGTGCGGGCAAACGTCAGTCGGGTCTCTGGAATATTCTCTCCATCCAGAATCGCCAGTCCCACCCGGGCACCGAACCGGGAGGCCGTGACCCCAAAACCGGAATACCCCCCCGCAAAAAGCATTTTCCCCGCGCAATACGTCTGATAATGGACGGCCATGCGAGTCGTCAAACCAATCGGCCCGCTCCAGGCATGGGAAAATCGAACTCCCCCTTTCAGTTGGGGAAAAGTTCGATAGAACGCACTCACCAGGCGCAAATAAGGTTCTGGGCCACGATCCTGCAAGGGATCGGTCTGATTGCCAAAGTAATAGTCCAGCCGGCCACCGAATAGAATCCGGTTATCGCGCGTCAGGCGCATGTAATTCAATTGGGTTCGGGTATCATAAATTCCCTGCCGATGCTCCCAACCCACCGACGCCATCTGTGACGATGTCAGCGGTTCGGTGACCACAATCCGATCCCGGATTGCGGCAACCCGAGTGCGGATTTTTGAGTGCCCGGCTGCCCAGGCATTCGTCGCCAGCATCACCCGGTCGGCATGAACCACACCTCCGGGCGTCCTGACCTCCAGCCCATTGCGACGATTTCGGTGGCCAAGCAAGGGGGAAAACTCGTAGATCTGCACTCCGAGTTCCCTTGCGACCCGCTTGAGCCCCCTGGCAAGCTTTCCTGGATGTACGGTCCCACTTTGATCTCTGGACCAGACACCGGCATGGAAAACCGGAGAATGAATTTCTGCCTGAATGGCTTCCCGGTCCAGTCGAACCGCATTGTGTCCGTACTTCTGATACAGACGATAATCCTCCGCAATGGTATCAAGTCCCTCTTCTCCGATAGACACCTTCATTTCACCGCCCCACTCTATATCACAATCGATCCCATACCGTTCGATGGTTTGGCGAAAACCTGTCATATTCCGGCGACCCAGTTCTTCAAGCTCGGCGACCTCATCCGGAAACAACCGTTCAGTATTGTCGATGCCATGCATCACCGAGGTCGACATAATCGCCGCGGGCCGACCACTGGCACCATTGGCAATGGATTTTGCCTCAATGAGCACTACCGACCGATCAGGTTGTTTTTCCTTTGCCTGCACCGCAGCCCACAATCCACAAAAGCCACCGCCCACGATCAGGAGTTCACAACGGATATCCCGGTCCAGTGAAGGCTCACAGGGGTCCGGGCCAAGACTATCAAGCCAATATGTGGTAAAGCGTGTGTGATTCAGGGCACGTAATGCCGCTTCGTTGTCATTGATCATGATTTGACGCCACTGTGCAGGATCTGTCGATCCCATAACGACACCATCGTTTCACCGATTTCAACCGCGCTGCGAGCGAAGATCGACGATGCCGTAGTCCGCCCCAAAAAAGCATCCTGTTGGATTTTGAAAAGGTGGATGAGTACGTGCATACTTTTGGTCAGCACATGCTTGATGCCAGACCGTCCATGCTGCTGAATCACCTGTAAAGGCATCTGTCGGAAATTGATGCGGCCAACGGCATGGTTTCTGTGGTCGTCAGGAAAGTAGAGACTGACAACCCCCCTGCAATGAGGTCATTGTGGCCATTATTGGAACCCGTAAGGCTTCTTTCTGAACTCGCGGGAGTCTGCACTACCACTTGCATATCCACTCGTTGTCGACCTTGGGATATGGAGGAAACCGATCCTGCAATACACTGCACAGCTCTCGTACAATCCCAGTGGTAGTGGCATCCCCGAACCGATTCCGGCATTCTGCTGGATCCTCCGGCAAATGGAAGAGTTCCCCCCAATCGGGTCGGTTGGGATACAGCGTCATGCGCCATTCGTCTGTTCGGATCGTCTGGTTGTACAGTTCTGCCCGGACTGTCGGATGATATTCCCCAAAGTCGAATGGCCGCCCGGGTCGCCCTTTCACAAACAGGGGGACCATACTGACGCCATCAAACACATGATTGCCTCCTGAAATCCCTGCCAAATCAAGCAAGGTGGGCGCAAGGTCAATATGACTGGTCAAGGCATCTACTGTGACTCCAGACGGAATGTCGGGCCCTTGCATCAAACAGGCTACCTCAGTGAGTTGTCGATAGGGCGGCGGTCCCTTATGCAACAGACCATGATCTCCGAGCAATTCTCCATGGTCTGATGTAAAGATCACAATGGTACGATCCACCAGACCGGTCTGATCGAGTTGCCTCAACAGTTGTCCGACCTGATGGTCAATTGCCTTGATCTGGGCATGGGTATACGCGATAGCCAACTGCAGAGTATCGTCACTGATCCGGTCCGTGGTAATCATTGAGCCGGCCTCCAAATCTGTTCTCCCGGACCAATAAAGCTCGCGAAATCCCTGCCCGACGGGATGCAATTCCCGGTAATAGGGCAACTGTCCCTGTCGCTCTTCAGTGGATGTACGGGGAATCGGCATCCGGCGAGCATCGAATTGGGCGGCATAAGAGCCCAGCGGATCAAACGGATGATGCGGATCCGGATAGGAGACAAAGAGAAAGAAAGGCATGGATAAATCCGCCGCCCGCTGGAGAAAAGCAATGGCTCTCTCCGTAATCCAGGTGTTGTAGTGGAGTTCCTCTGGCATGGCCGACTGCCAGATTTCATCCAAGTCCGCCGGAGGTGCCATCCGTGCCTTTTCCGGTCGCAGCAATGCAATGGTATCCAGATGGTGCTCACGAAGCCAGCACGCATAATGACCGGCCAAGTGAGCCGTATCGGATTCTCCCAGTACGAGATCCAGTGTCTGAAAACCATAGTATGGTCCATTCCAACTGTGCGATTCCGGCAGAGACCAGAACTCCCGGGAATCGGGCATACGATATTCTTCCGGAGCCAACAGCGGCTGGAGATGGAGCTTTCCAGCTCCATGGGTAAGATAACCCGCCGCCGTCAGGGTGTCTGTGATTACCGGCACGCTCTGTGGCAATGCCATGCCATTCATCACCAACCGGTGATGACGCGGATACAGACCTGTCAGCATCGTCGCCCGGCTGGGGGAACAGATCTGCATAGGTGTGTTGTGTCGGGAAAATCGCACCCCGTTTGCAGCGATACTATCGATCATCGGAGTGTCTGCCAGAAAGTTGCCGGCACAGCCCAGACTGTCCGACCTTTGCTGGTCGGTGCACACAATGAGGAAGTTCGGCCTGGTATTCATAACGGTTCGCTGTGCCATGAGAATCTTCCAGGATGACTGGAATTCAATCCCGCCCTTCCCATGGCTTCAGGGACGACGGCCCGCATGATCACCGAAAGCCCTTCAGTCGGATACTGAAATCACAGAAGTCCCGACACAAATTTTCCAACCGATCATTGATCTGCTGACAAAGCCCGGAACCGTCGATGTCGTCCCGTGTCACCAGCACCGATCGCGGGAAACAAAGCGTTTCCTGCTCAAACATCATACTCAGCATCAGATCTCCGCAGGCCAAGTGAGAACGGAGACTGCCGGCTGCAACTACAGTAGCCACGGGCTTTCTGGCGAGTGCGGGACCCAGGATTTCTGTGATGGCTTTGGCTGTGCTGGCTACCGTGTAGCAGTATATTGGATAACAGATCAGTACGGCATCATTGGCAGCTACCTGTTCATACAATTGCGTATACCCTGCGTCCACGCCATCTATTTTCCGGTCATTGACCCGGAAACAGGGATGTTCCGCGATATCGGTATAAGATACCGAGTCCACCAGCGCGGAGAGGATCTCACGGACATACTGGGACGCTATTCGACTAACCGACGAAGCCGATGTCGAACAACTGAGAACACTGACTTTCAATTGGTATCTCATAATCGTGCGTTTACTCGCAGACTATGCAGGGAACCCGCCCCGAAATCATACCGGATATGATTCCCTGCATCGGCTGTTGCATATTCTCACTACCTGTACGTCCATTGATCCAACAACCCCACTATCATCAAGCCACCGTTTCGACCCGGATTGCCAGGCTATATGGGAAACGATCAATCTGACAGTCGCTCACAGGTTTTACGCTGGCGTGTCCGGGCGAAATACTGAAAAGCAAACACCCGGCAAAAAAGGAGAGTGATAACCGATATGGCTCAGGATTCCTCATGTTATGGAGCGGCAGGGGAGACCGCCAAGGCCACAACGTTGAGCCTCCTGCGCACCATTTTTCATTGACCATAACCCTTGCCATTGCACATTGGGCAAACCCTATTTCATTTGTTACGGTGCGCATCCCCACTCCGGTAAAAGGATCTTCAAGCAGCCCGCCGAATTCTTTTGAGATGAACCAGTAACAAGGAGAGGGCCGCCGGCGTGACACCCGGGATGCGGGCCGCCTGGCCGACGGTTTCCGGACAGGTCTCAATCAGTTTCTGCTGTACTTCGGCCGATAGTCCCCGTACCCGGGTGTAATCCATATTACTGGGAATCGCAGTACTCTCCTGACGCTGTAACCGGGCAATTTCTCCCTGCTGGCGTTCGATATACCCTTCATATCGGGCCTGAATTTCCAATTGCCGGATCGCCTGATCATCGGACAGGGTATCTGCCAGACCAACCAATCCGGTCACAGACCGGTAATCCACCCCAGGACGACGCAACAACCCCAGCAGGTTCATACTCCGGCTCAGTTCAGAACCCAACACCGCTCTTTCCTCCGCCGGGCCCACCTGGCCTGGCTGTAACCAGGTTCCAGCCAATCGAGCCTTTTCCTGTTCAATCGATTCCCGCTTGGATGCAAAACGCTTCATCCGCTCCCCATCAACCAGCCCGAGACGAAAACCTTCTTCCGTAAGGCGCAGGTCCGCATTGTCCTCCCGCAACTGTAGCCGATATTCAGCCCGGGATGTAAACATGCGGTAGGGCTCGGTGGTACCCAACGTCACCAGATCATCAATCATCACCCCAATATAGGCTTCCCCCCGCCCGGGGCACCAAGATTCTTGCTCACGAACTTTTCTTGCTGCATTCAATCCGGCGATCAGACCTTGACCAGCTGCTTCCTCATAGCCGGTCGTACCATTGATCTGGCCAGCAAAAAAGAGGCCCTGGATGCACTTGGTTTCCAAGCTGTGTTTCAGGCCACGTGGGTCGAAGAAGTCATACTCGATGGCATAGCCGGGCCGGGTAATGCGGGCCTCTTCAAACCCCCGGATACTGCGCACTAGATCTTGCTGCACATCAAATGGCAAGCTGGTAGAAATCCCATTGGGATACACTTCGGTCGTGTTCAGTCCTTCTGGTTCAATGAAGACTTGATGGCTGGCACGCTCAGCAAACCGGATTACCTTATCTTCAATGGAGGGACAATAACGCGGTCCTATGCCCTCAATTACCCCACCATAGAGAGGGGAGCGATCCAGTCCGCGGGTAATGATGTCATGAGTTCGAGGATTGGTATGGGTGATGTGACAAGGTACCTGCCGGGGGTGCTCGTCTGGGTGGCCGAGAAAGGAAAAAATGGGCACCGGCTCATCCCCCCGCTGGACTTCGAGATTCTGATAATCAATAGTCTTCCCATCGATTCGGGGAGGCGTACCCGTCTTCAAGCGGTCGACTCCCAACGGCAACTCCCGCAACCGTGCCGCCAAGGTAAGGGAAGGCGGATCCCCGGCTCGGCCTGCCTGAGTATGATCCAGGCCAACATGAATCTTTCCATTCAGGAAGGTTCCAGTAGTCAGGACTACCGCTGGGGCCGCAAACACAATGCCAATCGCGGTGCGAATCCCTCGCACTTGGCCCTGTTCCAACAGGATGTCGTCGACTGGCTGCTGGAACAAAGTCAATTGTGCCTGATGCTCTACCGCATGTCGGATCTCCATGCGATAGAGGGCACGGTCTGCCTGGGCACGGGTCGCCTGAACCGCTGGTCCCTTTCGGGCGTTGAGCGTCCGAAAGTGAATACCTGCCCGGTCAATGGCTCGGGCCATTACTCCTCCTAGTGCGTCGATCTCCTTGACAATATGTCCCTTCCCAATCCCACCGATGGCCGGATTGCACGACATCTGGCCAATCGTCTCGATATTATGGGTAACCAACAGGGTGGGCGCGCCCATACGGGCAGATGCCAAGGCCGCCTCGACACCGGCATGCCCGCCACCAACGACGATCACATCGAATTGTTCACGAGAATGCATGAGGAGTTGATATTGGGAAGTCATCGATTGTGGACAACGCGACCCGGTCAACCATCTGACAGAAATCGACGGAGCAGGTCTGGTATTCTGCCATATCAGACGATGGCTTGCCTGCCATTGCCTGCCGTCGCCGGATTCCGTCCGGCCCAGCCGGGAGATCGGGGTCAGTGCCTGACATCGGCACTGGCTTGGAGGCTGTCATTCCAACGGGGATGTATTCCGGTTTTCCCTCTCTACCGGCTGGTAGTAGTAATCAAATTGGTTCAGGATCTCGTTCGTGAACTGCAATGCTTCATTGTACGACAGCCCACTGACCTCGGGAATGATCACCCGAGTGTAGAGGTTCCGTCCATAACGGTTCTGAAGCACGGTCAACTCCCGCTCCAGTTCTGCGCGGGAAAGCACCCTGGACTCCGATTCTCCAGGATTCGTCAGGCGATACTCGTAGACTCCGTTGTGGCGACGAAACGCCACTTGGGCGACGTCTTTCCCGGCGGATGTACGGGCCGCACGGATCAGTCCTCGATAGCGTACCTCCAAGTCTTCATATTCCTCCTGCAGGGAGGCAAACCGCAATCCCTGCTGTTCCACATCGGACTGTAAATCCCGGTTTGTCCGATCCCGCTCCCGAATGAGTTGTGTCAGATTCTCGATTTCTCCCTGCAACTGACCCTGTACGCTTGTTAAGCCTGCCACTTCTGCCGCCAAGTCCTGTTTGTCTTGCACCAGCGACTGGCTTATGGACTCCGCCTTCTGAAGCAGTATATTAAGGGTTCTTCGATCGTCAATCAGATCCCGTTTCTCCTGCTCCAGAACCGTTTTTTCCGACGTCAACCGGTCTTGGTCCTCGATCAAATCCTCCAATCGCACGGATAGGGAAGTGTTTTCTGACAGCTGTTGGCCCAACTGGTTGGCAAGATTTTCCCTCGCTGCCCGCAGTTTGGCGTTGTCCACACCGAGGGCACGGTTTTCTCGAATCAACCGATTCCTGAGCGCCAACAATTCGAGGTTTTTGCTGCTCAGGTTGCCGCTTCGGCCGGTAAGGTGTGTGATCTCCTGCTCCAAGGTTTCCTGAGTTTGGCGCAATGCTGCGGCACTGGCCGCCTCATTGGCTAGTTTCTGATTCAGCGAACGGTTGGTGGATTCGGCATCGTCCAATACCTCTTCCATTGCCTGCAGATCAGTGCGGAGCACCGTCAACTCGGAGGTCAACTCCAGATTGTCCGATGAAATCGCCTGATTGATCTCCATGCTATTCAACAACTCCCGATTCAGTACACTGTTGCGCACCATAATAATGACAAGGGCCATGAGGAAAATCATGACCACCACCGTCATAATGTCAGAAAAGGATGGCCAGACACTGTCATCTCCGGGGCCACGAGTGCCGTGCCCGATCCGTAGATCAATAAAGCCGTTTTCGGCCATGAGTCAGTTTTCAGTCAAGCGAAACCCTTCACGCAACAGATGAATCATCTCGTTGAAGGCGAGGGTATTGCTATGGGTCATCTCACTTTGCATTTTGCTGATTTCCCGCAACTGTGCCAGCACCTGACGATTGGTTTCTGCATTGGTATCCGTCGTTTCCGAAAGCGAATTTTCCACCAGCGACTGGACGGAGGCCTGCAATTGTGCCGCCGATTCAGCATAGGCTTGCTGATTCTGGTCAAAATGCTGCAGGATTTTCAGGGCACTTCGGATCGTTTCCGAAGAGTCCATGACAGCCTGATCCTGTGCCGACTGGAGATGAGGCAATAATGTAGTCGCAGTTACCTCTTCGACACGACTGATCAGATACGTCTGCGTGTCGGTTAACTTGATGTAGAAGTAACCGAAAATCAAATAGGCCAGGATCGCCGACATGGTGGTGGAGAGTGCCGTGGACATGCCATAAATCATGGTTCCCATACCATCTGCTCCCTGAGCACCTTCCAGTCCACCCTGAATGATATTGGACGCTCCCAGCAAGGCGATGGACAAGGAGACAATCGTTCCGAACACTCCGGTCAGTACCAGAACACTCTGGACAAACTTGAGGAAACTGTTACGGCTGGATTCAATGGCATGCAAAGTAGCGGCCAACGCATTGTGATTAACCGGGGCCCGTTGGCGGTTGAATTTGCTCAGGGTCATATACCGCTCGGCAATCATGCATTTGTGTTCGATTCCTTTGAGCGGATCGTCATCCTTTCGAACATTGACCAGAAACCGGTTCAGTGCCGCTTCCTGATAGCGATATTCAAAAAACCGCATTGCCAACTGGAAAAGACCACTGAGAAAAAGAACCGCAATCCCTCCATTGATGACCCATCCAACGGCATTGGTTTGATTATCAATATAGATTTCACGAAACAAATCCTGCTGCCAGACCGCCAGCCCCACCAGAACAATCACAGCCAGCGCCATCTGCACAAGGATGCGCTGCGTATGATTGTCAGTAATACGGTGGGTCAGAATCATCTTTTCAGGTTCTCTTGCACCAATTTGAGATTCATGGCAGAAAGCGTGCTGGAAGAGGCAACATTCCACAAATGAAACAAGAACGCTACTCCTCTCCAGAGCGGCAAGCGAGACTCGCAGTCCCGCTCGATGCATTCAATCCGACAACCCAAGGGATCGTGACCTTATTCAGAACGCCTCAGGGCCGTCCGCCCGGTCCAGGCCAAGAACTGCTCGGCAATCCAGATACCGTAGTGAGCATTATAGGACTTCCCTGATTCCCGGACAATCCGGAAAGTGGTCCCGGCCAACCCGGCAGGCATCCCTTTTACCGGGGCACTTTCTCCTGACATTCAAGGCAAGGCCACATCCCAGGGTTATTTACCGATGCAAAACGAACTGAAAATTCTACCCAGGAGATCGTCGCTTGTCACTTCTCCCGTAATGGCACCCAGTTCGATCTGTGCCAAACGCAACTCTTCGGCGAGCAATTCTCCCGCTTGCCTCTTCTGCAGTTGGGTGATGCCACGTGACAGATGCCCATGGGCCTGTTCCAGAGCATCAACATGCCGCTGTCGGGCAATATAAGCACAGGCATCGGCTTCCCGATATCCGGCAAATTCCTTGATCCGATTAATCAGAAATTCCACCCCTACACCCGTCAGGGCCGAAAGGAACACTTGGTCGCCCTCTACTCCCGGCGCATGGCCGCTCAGGTCAATCTTGTTATGAATCACCACAACGGGACTCGTAATCGGAGCGACAACAGGGGGCTCCCTTCCCTCCGCCGATAGATGGTCCCGTACTTCGAGGATCAAGTCGGCATTTGATTGAGCTTCCTGGGCCCGCCTGATGCCTTCCGCTTCCACAACATCTTCACTTTCCCGCATCCCGGCGGTGTCCATCAGCACAATAGGCAGGCCATCCAAGTCCAGAGATTGTTCCAGCAGATCTCGAGTGGTGCCTGGAATATCACTGACAATCGCCCGTTGCTCTCGAAGCAGGCAATTCCACAGACTCGACTTGCCGGTATTGGGGGCACCACTCAGCACTACCCGGAGTCCATCCCGCAGCAGTTTCCCACGGCGCATTCCACGGCGCAGGTCAGAAAAGGCACCCTCAAGAGACTCCAGGCGCTGGACAACTGCTTCATCGGCCAGAAAATCGATTTCTTCCTCCGGAAAATCAATGCTGGCCTCGACATACATCCGGAGTTCTGTCAAGCCATTCGCCAACTCATGCACTTGTTCTGATACTTGCCCTTGGAGTGCATTCACAGCGGAACGGGCAGCAGCTACCGTATTACTTGCAATGAGGTCCGCCACCGCCTCCGCTTGGGCCAAGTCAAGTTGCCCGGTCAAAAAGGCGCGCTCACTGAACTCCCCCGGCCGGGCCAACCGGGCACCCAGCTCCAGGCATCGCTGAACCAGCAATTGCATCAGAACCGGGCTGCCATGGCCCTGCAGTTCCAGGATATCTTCTCCAGTATAGCTGTGCGGACCCGGAAAGCAGATCGCAATGCCCTGATCAATAGGGTCACCGGCCGCATCTTGGAATAGGCAGAAACTGGCTTGCCGGGGCACCAGTCGCTTGCCGGTCACTGCACAGGCAATCTGCGGTACCAGCGGACCTGATACACGAACAATGGCGATCCCCCCACGGCCAGGAGGCGTCGACAGGGCTACGATCGTTTCGCCTTGTGGACCAACCGACTGTTCAGGAATTTTGGTACTTTCGTGTAATGACGTATTGCTGTGCAATGGACAACAGATTATTGACCACCCAGTACAGTACCAGACCTGCCGGAAACCAGAGGAAGAATACGGTAAATACGACCGGCAGTGCAGTCATGATCTTTTTTTGCAGCGGATCCAGCGGTGCTGGGTTGAGGTATTGTTGTGCCCACATGGATGCGCCCATGATGAGTGGTAGCACATAATACGGATCCTGCAGGGAAAGATCTTGAATCCAAAGCGCAAAAGGGGCCTGACGGAGTTCCACACTCTCCAGCAGCACCCAATACAGGGCAATGAATACTGGAATCTGCACAAGAATCGGCAAGCATCCTCCAGCAGGATTCACTTTTTCTGTTTTGTACAGCTTCATCATTTCCTGCTGGAACTTCTGCTTGTCATCCCCATACCGTTCCTTGAGGGTTTGCAATCGAGGGGCCAGCTTTTTCATTTTTGCCATCGACTTGTAGCTGGCTGCGGACAATGGGTAAAAGACGAGCTTAACCAGTACGGTCAGCAGAATGATGGACCAGCCCCAGTTCCCCACGAATGAGTGAATCTTGTTCAAGAGCCAGAACAGGGGATCCGCAACGGGGGTCAGCCAACCATAATCCACGGTTAGAACAATCCCTTCCACACCCAATGCGTTCAACCGACTTTGCTCTTTGGGGCCAATAAAAAGAGAACTGCGAAGCGTACCCCTGGCACTCGCTGGAATCCGGATTGGTTCGGTCTGTTTGAAGCCAATACGATACTGAGGTAACGATGTATTCGTGTTGACTCCCGAATAAAATTGATAGCCATTCGATCCTTCAGGCAACCAAGCACTGACAAAATAGTGTTGCATCATCGCGACCCATCCTTGGGAAGTAGCCACATTCAGAGGCCCTTTCTCTATTTCGCCGTAATCCACCTTATTGAATTTATCTTCCGCCGTATAGGTGACCGCGCCATTGTAACTCGGTAACCCCCCAAGGATTCCCATGGAGCCGGCCTGTGCCACTTCGGTTTGTTTCAGTTGCCCATACAAAAACCCCGTCCAGTCCTCGGGACTTTGGTTGTCCACTTCGAACTCCACATCAATCCGATAGCTATCCCGGTAAAACGTATAGATCTTACGGTACCGGACACCATCAGGAGCATCCCAGTGCAGTACCACTCGGATGGATTCTTCCCCCCCGAGGGTCACATGGTACCGATCCGTGGTGTATTCCACATTATGGTTAGGGAATTCACGTCCATTCCCAATGAGCCCGCTTTGAGCAACAAACAGGGCGGGGGCGTCACGATGCATGAGGATAAAAGGTTGATCTGGCGTTTCCACGCTCACTGGGTGCTTCAACAGTTCGACCCGCACAAGATCTCCGCCCCATGTGCTGATTTGGGCACGGACGAGATCGGTCTCAACGTTGACCAGTTGCCCAGAGGCCGGCACCGGTTCCTCTATGACCGGTGCCTCGGGAGTCGAAACATTCGCTTCAGTAGGGGCATCCGGAACATCGTCCCCAGGCGGACGTTGGGTTGCATCCAGGCCAGCTGGAGAGATCGTTTGAGAGTCCTGGCCGATAGACAGTTCTGATTCATATTCTCCCTGAAACTGGATCCACGACTGCCAGATCATCATCAGCACCAAACCAAGCGAACCAAGAAGTATCAGCCGGCGAAAATCCATAGGGAAAGATCCGAGTGTTGCAGTGATCGGTCAGGAAGTGGAATGCTCGACTCCATGCGTCGTTCTGTCATCGCAGCAGGTGCCTGGAACCGGATCGTAGCCGCCTGGGTGGAGCGGATGGCATTTCACTATCCTGCGCAGCGTATACCAGCTGCCTTTCAGTGCCCCATGAACCTCAATCGCCTCCAAGGCATAGCTGGAACAAACCGGGTAAAAGCGGCAATTCGGACCGAGGAGCGGGCTCAAAAAGAGGCGATAGCCCCGAATCAGAAGGGTCAAAATCTGTTGCATTTGGGCACTACAACGGTTGCCAAATCACAAATCGATACCGTTAATTCACAAACCGCCATAGCTGATCCAAATCACCACGAAGTCTCTTTGTGTCTACTTTGGCTGCTGTTGGCCTCGCCAATACTACGACATCCATTCCATCCTTCTTCCGAGGCGGAACTGCCAGGGAATGCCGGAAAGACTCACGGATCACGCGTTTGATTTGGTTACGTTTTACAGCCGATTTGCTAACCTTGCGTGAAACAGCCAATCCAAGACGGGAAAAACCAACCGTGTTGGCTCGTTTGAAAATGGTGAAATACTGCCCTATATGGCGACTCCGGTTGTCAAATACATCCCGATATTGACGAGGAGTCACAATACGGTGACAACGGCCGAAACCCACCATGCGAAACCATTCCGCGGAGCGCTCATGGTCCTCCGCAACCGAATTCTCTAGGCGCTGAGCCTGGCCCGCCCCCGGGCCCGGCGTGCATTGATGATCGCCCGACCGCCGCGGGTACTCATACGGGCTCGGAAACCGTGATTCCGCTTGCGCTTTATGACGCTGGGCTGAAAGGTGCGTTTCATAAGACGATCCAAGAATATTCCAAGGGCAGCGGAATCTACCCTGTTTGAGAACAAATTTCAACATGACGAGATGGGCTCAAATGCTTGGGATTACGCATCTGAGCGCGGTAGAATAGGTATATCCCAACAAGCTGCGGTCACAAACGACGGGTGCCACTACGCCTGAGTTATCTCGTCAAAGATTCCGGTTATTTCTTTTGGGGTCTGATTACTCCCACTATTTGAGAGAAACTCCTCTGGGCCACTCTGACAGATAGAGACTACTTCAGTCAAATCCTTGCCAATATTCAGATATGTCTCCAAGTGTCCGTTTTTCAGGATGAATACTGACAAGGTCCTCGACCCTGTGATTTTATGCGCCCAGTTTGCATGTGATTGTTTGAAGGCTAAAATTTCAGCGTCTTGCCCATAACTTTCTTTGAAAAGACTTTGCTGACTCTTGGTTCTAGTGCGAGATATTCTTGGCGTGGATTTTAGCCCATCTGCCCATCTGATAGTGTATCCGTTTGAAAATCACAATTAAGTGATGAAATGTGATGAAACGTGGCGAAAAGTATAAAACTTGTTATGTTTAAAAACGATTATCCGGCCCCATCGCACTACCCATTGCCCCCCGAATGGAACTATAGTTGTAAGTTGTAGTGCCGATAGTTCCACAATCTCCCCTGCCACACAGACAGTTGCGGATTTCGTAACAAACAGCGGTTCGCCAATGCAATCTACTTCCACCTCGGCGGGCTGGACCTTCATCCCGAAGCTGTCACCCAATGAGTCTACCCACTCGAATTGGGGAAGAGCCAAATAAATAGCGAGTGCTTCGCTGCGGTCGCTGGGCAGGGTGGTTCTGTTGCCCACAGGCAATGAGCTGTTTCCGAACTGTGGACACGGTTGATATCGGTCTGCGACGTAAGACAATAAGCCTGCCCCTCATTCCAGACGTAATTTACTCGCGCAGGTGCGGGAAAGGGGCCGAACCTGATGCGACTCCATACCTTTCCGATGTACGCATCTTGCAAAGTGATACACTACTCAACCCGAAAGAATGCTATGGCGATTGATCATATGGGACAGTTGTATCACACCCGTTCATACCATGTACGCCAATGGAAATCCAACAACCCAAAAATGCCTTTTACGCCCAGTCGGGTGGGGTGACAGCTGTCATCAATGCTTCTGCGGCCGGCGTGATCGAAACCGCAAGACAACATCGGGAACAAATTCCTAAAGTCTATGCTGGTCGCCATGGCATTCTGGGAGCCCTCACAGAAGACCTCATCGACACCTCTATCGAGCCTCTGGAGAACATACAAAAACTGCGTCATACCCCGTCCGGGGCATTCGGCTCCTGCCGCTACAAACTCAAGAGCCTGGAGGAAAACCGACGTGAATATGAACGCCTGATGGCGGTCTTCGCCGCCCATAACATCGGCTATTTTTTTTATAACGGAGGGGGCGATTCGGCTGACACCTGCCTCAAGATATCCCAACTGTCACAGGAGCTCGGATTTCCAATCCGAGCCATCCATATCCCTAAAACTGTCGATAATGATCTCCCCATCACGGACAACTGCCCAGGATTCGGCTCCGTTGCAAAGTACATTGCCATCTCCACTCGCGAAGCCAGCCTGGATGTAGCTTCCATGTGCCGGACATCCACCAAAGTGTTTATTCTGGAGGTTATGGGACGCCATGCCGGCTGGATTGCCGCTGCCGGGGGTCTGGCGGCGGATCAGAAGACCGATCTTCCGATTCTGATTCTTTTTCCGGAAGTCCCCTTCGAACGGGCAAGGTTCATGGATGCTATCAAATACAAGGTTCGAAAGTACGGCCATGTTTCCGTAGTGGTCTCTGAGGGTATTCGTAACCCGGGAGGAAAATTCCTCTCCGACCAGGGACGGGAGGACGCCTTCGGTCACGCCCAATTGGGTGGCGTGGCTCCGATCATCGCCAACATGGTCCAACAGGATACCGGGTGGAAACATCATTGGGCGGTCGCAGACTATATGCAACGGGCTGCCAGGCATGTTGCTTCCCGCACCGATGTCGAACAAGCCTGGGAAGTCGGCAAGGCAGCAGTCGAACTGGCTCTTGCAGGACAGAATTCGGTGATGCCCATTATCAAACGGATAAGCAACCACCCGTATCGCTGGGAAATCGACTCTGCCCCACTCTGCGCGGTAGCCAACACCGAGAAGATGATGCCCGCAGACTTTATCAGTAGCGACGGGTTTGGCATTACGCCTTTATGCCGAGAGTATCTCCAACCCCTGATTATGGGCGAGGACTACCCCCCGTTCCACAATGGGTTGCCAGATTACGTCTCGCTAAAAAACCTCCCTGTGGAAAAGAAACTGACTCACGGATTTGCTCCCTGACCAGACCGGCCCAGCCCACCAGCTGGTCAGGAAAGCACCCGCCCACACCACGACTATGCGCAAAAGTGACAGGATCAGACACCCAGTAACGGGGCAATCACCAGGCTGACAATAGCCATCACATTGATCAGGATGTTCATAGAAGGGCCAGAAGTATCCTTAAAGGGATCGCCCACAGTATCGCCGACTACGACTGCGGCGTGGACATCAGAACCCTTGCCACCCAAATTCCCCTTTTCTACATATTTCTTGGCATTGTCCCAAGCACCTCCAGCATTGGCCATCATGAGTGCCATCAGTACGCAACCGAGCAGGGCGCCGGCCAACATTCCCCCAAGAGCGGTGGCACCGAGAGCAAAGCCCACAACCACCGGGGCTCCGACGGCCAGAACCCCGGGGGGAATCATTCGTTTGAGTGCCGCTTGCGTGGCGATATCAACACAGCGATTGGAGTCGGGATCTGCGGTCCCCTCCATGAGACCGGGAATTTCCCGGAACTGGCGGCGGATTTCATGAATCATGTCAAACGCCGCCGAGCCCACTGCACGCATGGTCATGCTGGAAACCAGAAACGGAAATACTCCACCCAGAAACACTCCCGCCAGTACTTTTGGGTCGTCCATCCTGAGAACAAAGTCTGGATTGTTGGCCATGACGGCCGCGATGAATGCCGAAATGATGGCCAGTGCGGCCAATGCGGCTGCCCCGATGGCAAACCCCTTGCCAATAGCAGCCGTGGTGTTGCCAAGTTCATCCAGCGAGTCCGTAATTTCGCGAACATTCTCATCCAATCCGGCCATTTCCGCGATTCCACCCGCATTATCCGCTACCGGCCCATACGCATCAATGGCCATGGTAATACCCACCGTGGCCAGCATCCCCACGGCCGCAATGCCCACTCCATAAAGGCCAGCCATCATCGAAGCACTCAGAATAATCGTCGCGATAATCAACAGGGGAACCACCACCGATTCCATGCCCACGGCCAGACCGGTAATCATCACAGTCGCTGAACCGGTTTCGCCACTTTTGGCAATATCACGAACGGGTTTGGCACCGGTATAATACTCGGTGATCAAGCCAATTCCGATCCCTCCCACAGCACCAACCACTACTGCCCCATACACTCCGATTGAGAGCCCTACTAACTGGATCAACACGAAGGCCAAGGCAATAAAGACCACTGTCGCCCCAATGGTACCCATCCGCAATGCCTTTTCGGGTGATCTGGAGGCATTCGACTTGACCAGGGCAATGCCGGCAATCGAACAGAGAATCCCCAAAGAGGCGAGGGCCAGCGGCATGAACATGAGGTTTGCCTGCCCACCCATGGAGGTCGCGATTGCCGCGGGCAGGGTCGACGCGATGGCAATTGAGGCAATCATCGAGCCACAGTAAGACTCAAAGATATCCGACCCCATCCCCGCCACGTCGCCCACATTATCGCCCACGTTATCCGCAATCACTCCAGGATTACGTGGATCGTCTTCCGGGATGCCGGCCTCCACCTTCCCAACCAGGTCCGCTCCCACATCCGCACTTTTGGTAAAAATCCCTCCGCCCACACGAGAAAAAAGGGCTACGGAAGACGCTCCCATACCAAAGCCATGGATGATATGTGCGCTATGCGGATCGCCGCCATACAGTAGATAGAGCAACCCGACGCCGAACAACCCCATGGCCGCCACGGTCAGCCCCATGACCGAACCACCGAAAAACGCCACCGTCAGTGCCCCGGCGGCTCCCTGCTCATTCGCTGCAGTTGTGGTACGTACATTGGCATGTGTGGCCGAATACATGCCGATATAACCAGCAAAGGCCGAACATAGCGCACCCACCAGGAATGCAAACATGGTATGGGGTCCCAGATCGGAAAATAGAATCAGTATCGCAACCACCGCGACAAACACAGCGAGATATGTATATTCCCGTCGCATGAAAACCATCGCACCTCGATGGATCAGGCCAGCAATCTCGGCAACCTTGCCTTCCCCAGCCGGACTTCGCAGGATCATCTTGTAGACGGTCCAGGCAATAAGAAGTCCAGCAATGCTGAACAGTATGGGGATCAACGCAATCATTGTCATCGTGAATCAACTCCTAGTGATGGTGGCTCTCCAGAGTATTCATGACACTCTTCCATGTGATCGTGACCGGGCACTTTCTAACATGGCAAGCCCGGGGGATCAATGGGCCAAAATTTCAAGCGGCCAAATATATCTGCGTTATGCCTCCATATCAATCATCAATCGGTAAGGGCTATTGCCATCAATCCCGCCAGGCCATCAGGCTGGAGAGTTGGGCTATCCGGTCCGAAGTGATTCGTCAACAGCCCTCGATGAGCAGAAAGGATGCGGATGAGAGGGATTTCCTGTCGACCCGGATCATCCGCAGATAAGATCCCGAAAATATCGTCCCACTCCGCCGTGATACAATGCGACGTAGATCTACTATGGTGTATTTGGAAACTGGGCCAGTGGAGGGCTGCTGGGCGTATGTCCTACTTCTCTACCACTTCGACCTTTGGAAGGTGAGGCCATGATTCTTGACCGTGTAGGACCGGGCGACTCAGTTCCCGACAATGTGAATGTCATCATTGAGATTCCAACCCATGGGGAACCAGTGAAGTACGAGGTGGATAAAACCACTGGTGCCATGTTCGTGGATCGATTTCTTGCCACCGCTATGCGTTATCCCTGCAACTATGGCTATATCCCGGAAACACTAGGCGCCGATGGCGACCCGGTGGATGTGCTGGTACTGACTCCCAGACCCCTGATTTCCGGTTCCGTGATCTGTTGTCGGCCGGTTGGAGTGCTCGAGATGGAAGACGAAGCCGGAGATGATGCCAAGCTGCTGGCGGTTCCTGTGGACAAGCTCACGGGGCTATATCGGAACATTCACTCTTTTCGGGATGTTCATCATGAGACGCTGGATCAAATCACTCATTTTTTCGAACATTACAAGGATCTGGAAAAAGGCAAGTGGGTACGGGTCAAGGGCTGGTCTGACACTGACCGGGCCAAACGGGAAATTACCGAGTCGCTGGACCGGTTCCGGGAAATAATGCCGTCCTGACGGCAAGTGATCGGATTGGCTGAATCACCTTACTTCTCATTCTGCTTTTTGGCCCGGGGGTGGGCGTCATCATAGACCCGCGCCAAGTGCTGAAAATCCAGATGGGTATAGACCTGTGTGGTACTGATGTCTGCATGCCCGAGCATTTCCTGGACGGCCCGCAACTCCCCACTGGACTCCAGCATATGACTGGCAAACGAATGCCGCAGCATGTGGGGATGTAGTTTTCGACCCAAGCCCCGTGCCCTGGCCCACTGATCCAGTCGATATTGAATTCCCCGGTTGGACAACCGTGTCCCCCGATGGTTGACAAACAGGGCCATTTCGTCAGGACGCGACAGCTGGCCCCGAACCGCCAGCCAATCGGCAAGGGCTTCTCTGGCCTTTCGGCCAACCGGTACAATACGCTCTCGACTGCCCTTCCCCAACACCCTGACCTCTCCCTGATCCAGATCAATCGTATTCTGGTCCAGGCGGGACAGCTCGGACAGTCGCAATCCCGAAGAATAGAACAACTCAATGAGTGCCTTATCGCGGAATTGGGCTGGCGAACTCCCCTTGTGACCCAACAACGAGATCATTTCATCCACCGACAATGTAGCTGGCAGTCTTTGGGGAGCTTTGGGTGCTCGAATAGTATCAAAAGGGTTGGTGCCTACCTGTTTTCTTTGTACCAGAAAACGAAAAAATGATCGTGCGGAGGACAACTGACGCTGGATGCTGACAGCCGCCAACCCTTCGCGATGCAGAAGTGCCGGGTACCGTTGTGCATGCGTTTGCAAAAATCCATCCCACGAAGCCAGCCCCATCTCTTCGGCCATCTCGCATAACCGATTCAGGTCTCGAAGATAGGCATCGATCGTATGGGAAGAAAGGCGGCGTTCCCTGGAGAGAAAGTCGATAAAGCGGTCGATTTCGGAGATCAATCCAGCCACAGTTCCGTCATTTCGGTGCGCGGCATAAAAGGGTACTCAGGAGATCTCTGATCCGGTCCAGGAAAATGACTCCCAAGCCCACCTGAAAACGTTCTTCCATCACAGAACCCAGCACCAGCAACCCCTTGCCGGTATCCGTTTCTAGGGGAATGAACGCACAGGAGCGGATCGAATGGTCCATTCCAAATAACAGGGCGAGCAGGGTAGAGGAAACCCGCTCATCACAGATACTGCCCCCGTGCTGTATGCGCTCCATCAATCGGTCGAAATGGTCATCGGGTAGATGGTGTACGTCTCGGAGGCAGAACCTGACACCTTCCACCTCAAAGATGTCGGCCAACAGTACGGAGAGAGTATCCAAATCCCAGTCCTTTTGCGATAGCAAACGGCAGGCGAACTGATGCAAAAGCCTCTCCAGTTCGAGGTTTTGACGGGCCGTTTCCACCACTCTTTCATACCGAGCCTTCTCCTTGGAATGACGCTGACGCCATACTTCGACCTGACGTTCATGGAAGGGATTTCCATGCGGCAACTTGAGACCGGCAAGTACCTCACCATACTGCTCAAAGAAGGACGGGTTCTGCTTTAGGTAGGCGATAACGTCTTTCGATTTCATCAACTGTCCCGGCTGTTTTGCATTCGCATCAAGATTCATTGTCCAGTATCGGGAAGGGTGATGCGACCCACAAACACCGTATGGGCAGGCCCCGTCAGATATACCGGTTCACCGGCACCATCCCATCGCACCCTGGCAGTACCTCCCGGCAGACTGACATCGACTTCCGGTTCCAGAAAGCCCAGACGAATGCCCGTCACGACGGCAGCACAGGCTCCGCTGCCACACCCCAAGGTCTCACCGACGCCACGCTCGTGCACCCGCAGACGGATGTGTCCATGGTCCACGATTTGACAATATTCGACGTTGACCTTGGCCGGAAACCGAGAATGAACTTCGATCAGCGGACCAAGACGTTCCACTGGTGCGGTCGCTACATCCTCAACCAGAATCACTGCATGGGGATTCCCAAGAGAGAGGGGAAAGATTTCCAGCATTTCACCTTGGATCTCCAGCCAATGGCGTTCGGTAGGCAGATCAGCCAGAAATGGCACTTTTTCCGGAAGAAACTCGGGCTTCCCCATTTCCACACGAACATCCCCATTGTCCAGAATATGCAGTTGCATCCGAGCATTCAGCGTTTCTACAGAAATGGTATACTGATCCGTCAGTCCGCTGTCCTGCAAAAACCGGGCGAAGCACCGGGCTCCGTTTCCGCATTGCCCGACTTCGCTCCCGTCCCGATTGAATATGCGAAATCGAAAATCTGCTACCGCACTCGTTTCGGCTAACAGAAGTTGATCACAACCGACCCCAAAATGGCGATCCGACAACCACCGGACAACCTCCGGTGAAATGGGTATGGATCGACTCACGCCATCGAGCATAATGAAATCATTCCCGAGAGCCTGCATTTTTGTAAAATCCAGTGGCATTGATCATTCGCGGTCAGCGGTATTCCCATCCGTATCATGACGAGGGAATGCCGGTCTATGCACATTCGAATGATATCGCATCCCGCAAGACCAAAGAGAGGACCAAGGCTTTACAGGACCGCCTGAACCATTATGGAGCGCCGGAAAAATCATCTCCTCAAACGCATCGAGAAGATGCCTTATCACAGTCGGACCATCATCGGAATTGCCCTTATCATTGGTGGGGTATTCTGGTTTCTTCCGGTCTTGGGGATCTGGATGATTCCATTGGGGCTGCTGGTGCTGTCCACAAATTTCCACTGGGCGCGGCGGGGATTTCTGAGCCTGAATGTCTGTTGGCGCCGTTTCAAGCGCAGCCGAAGCAAAAAACGGGTCTGAGCATAAATTTCATCGTGAACGCGACTGGTAAATGCTCTGTTCAGTGTTCTCCCATGTTACTTCTTTTGCGGACCAAGCGCAGGCCTTTCAGAAGATTGAACGCTTCGCGCAGTTGGTAATCTTCCGCCAGCAGATTCATTTCCGATTCACCCTCCGGGTCGGGTGAAGAGACTGCCTCTGAAGCACCCTGTGGCAAATGGCCGGGCAGGCTATCTTCCCGCAAATCCAGTGAGTCCCTGATTTCCCGCAGCTCCGAGGGACGCACCTCAAGGTCGGGTTTGATCCCTTGTGCCTGTATGGAACGTTCGAGAGGGGTATAGTACAGTGACGTAGTCAACTTCAGTGCCCCCCCGTTGTGTACCGGAATGAGCGTCTGGACAGAACCTTTGCCAAAGGTGCGCGTACCCATGATGATAGCACGCTCATTATCCTGCAGCGCTCCGGCCACAATCTCGGATGCAGAAGCCGATCCGTTGTTCACCAGCACCACTATTGGTGCTCCCGCGAGAATATCCCCCGCATTCGCCTCATAAACACTCTGCACCACCCCGCCCCGCCCCCGAGTAGTCACTACATTGCCTGCTTCAAGAAAAAGATCGCTTACATCCACGGCACTGCTCAACACTCCCCCGGGATTGTTTCTCAGGTCCAGCACCAGTCCATCCAATCGGCCCTCGGCTTCCTGCTGCAGCCCTTCAATCTGATTACGCAAGGTGGTTGCCGTACCACTCTGGAAGCTGGAGATCCGAGCATAGCCGATACCCTTCTCCAAGGAAGCAACCCGCACACTGAGCACCTTGATCACAGACCGAATCAGTGACACATCAAAAGGTTCCTGTACTCCGGCCCGGGAAACAGTCAGCACAATCGAAGTCCCGGGATCACCGCGCATCTTGTCCACAACATTCTCCATACTGGCCCCATGGACATGTTCGCCATCAATACGAACAATGATGTCTCCACTGCGAATATCGGCCTCATAAGCCGGTGTTCCATCAATGGGCGCTACCACCTTGATCTGGTTGTTCTCCGTCGTCACCTCAACCCCGATCCCCCCAAACCGGCCGTCGGTGGCAATCCGAACCTCCTGTATGACCTCTGGGTCGAGGAAAGACGAATGGGGATCCAGCCCCCTCAGCATACCTTGAATCGCATTACGCAACAGGTCGCCATCGCCAATTTCCTCAATATATTCGCTTTTGATCTTGCCAAAAACCTCGGCGAAGACCTGTAATTCTTCCAGTGGGAGTGGCTGGGGAACCTCGGGTACCGGAACGGACACACTGGTTTCATCAATCGCCCGGTCTTCTGTTTCCTGTTGCTGAGCCTCTACCGTAAGCAAAGGCAAAGTGCCCAAGAAAATCCCAAAAATCACCCTCCGGGGGAATCTTGAAAATCGCATGGCTTCTCCTGGGTAACAAATCAATTCGCAGAATCCGTTTCAGTACCCACTCCTGTGCGGACTATTCTAACTGATAATTAAACCCTTCATAGTTCCGCATCAGTATTCCAGGCGATAAAAATCAGACATTGGGCACAGGGAAGGATCCATCAGGTTCATGATCGCAACAGGCTCCCGGCCCACCCGCCAATACGACACAGGATGACCTGCAACGCCAAATGGCAAAAATCCCTTCCGTTTGCGGTACAATCCGACGCCCATGAACCCGCGACCCCGGTCAAGGTACGGTTATGTTTCTGGAATTTGCCATGGCGAACTGGTACCTGTTCGCCATGCTTGCTGCGATATTGCTGTTGCTGATGTTCAATCCTGGCGGCCGTATGGTGGGCGGGGCAACGAAAATCTCAGCGGTCAAACTGCCCCAAATCCAAGCCAGACAATCGGCGGTATTGGTGGATATACGTAGCCCGGAAGAGTTCAGCAAAGGGCATATTGAGCAATCCCTGAATCTGCCACTGGACTCCCTGGAATCCAACCTGAAGAAACTCAACAAACATCGTGGCAAACCCCTGATTCTGGTTTGTCAAAGTGGCATGCGAGCAGGCAAGGCCGCCGGCATCCTGAAAAAAAACCAGTTCCAGGAGTTGTATATCCTTGATGGGGGGGTGGCATCCTGGAGTAAGGAAAACCTGCCGCTGATCCGAAATTGATCCCTATTTTGTTGCCATCGAGTACGCAATGGACGAGAATCCAAAAACACGCCTGCAGGTACGTAAGATCTATCTTAAGGATGCTTCTTTTGAATCACCCGGCAGCCCGGAAATATTTCTGGACTCAACCCTGAAGCCCACGATTCATCTCGACTTCAGTATCAGCCACACCCAACTGGATGAGGACGGCAAGTTTTATAACGTCACATTACAGATCACGGTTACCGCATCCAACGAAGAAAATACTGTCTTTATTGCCGAAATCCATCAGTCGGGCCTATTCGAAATCAATCTGGGGGATGAAGAGCACAAGGATCTCATGCTCCGTATCGCCTGCCCCAATATGCTGCTTCCATTTGCCCGAGAGGAAATTGCCAGTCTGGTTACCAAGGGTGGGTTCCCTCAGGTCCTGATTTCGCCAATCAACTTCGAAACGGTTTACCGGCAGGAACAGCAGGCGAGAGCAGAAAAAGAGTCGCCAACCATCCAATAGGAGTTCGGACTCAAGCAAGTCTGTGTCGGATACTATTTGCCAAGGAAGACTGCATGTGATTGGCTCCGGGTCCTGGGGGACTGCCTTGGCCATTCTCGCCAGCACCAATTTTACTGAGGTGGTTCTGTGGGGGCGAAGTGGTATCACCCGATTACGCGAGGATCGTCAAAATCGGCTTTATCTTCCTGGTATTTCCTTCCCGGAAAACCTGTCTGTGACCGGTGATTTTGCCGACCTGATCGACCCTGATTTGCAATTTCTGCTGGTGGTGCCGAGTCATGCATTCCGTGCAATCGTCAAACGACTACACAATGCCATCTGCCAGACCGGATCGAACCCTGCGAAAGCCACACTCCTCTGGGGTACCAAGGGCTTCGACCCCGAATCGGGTGATCTGCCCGGGGACGTGGTCCGACAATATTTCCCGGTTGAAACGGTCCGCGGTATATTGTCTGGTCCGAGCTTTGCCCGGGAAACCGCTATGGGAATGCCCACTGCTCTGACTCTCGCATGTTATCGACCCTGGCGGTCCGAATCGGTAGCACAATGGTTCCATACCGACACGACCCGCATTTACTTCAGTAATGACCCGGTCGGTGTCCAATTGGGGGCTTCCATCAAGAATGTCATGGCCATTGCCACCGGTATCAGCGATGGCTTGGGCTATGGAGCCAATGCCAAAGCGGCACTCATCACTCGCGGATTGGCTGAAATGATTCGATTGGGTACCGCCCTCGGAGGTCGAGTAGAAACGTTCCATGGCCTCACAGGCGTTGGGGATCTGGTGCTGACCTGTACCAATGACCAGTCACGTAACCGACGCTTCGGCATCGGGGTCGGAAGCGGGAAACACCCAGACACCGTCGCTGCTGAGATCGGCCAGGAAATTGAGGGGATTCAAACCACCTATGAACTGCATCGCAAAGCCAGCAGACTGGGCATCGAAATGCCGATCACCGAGCATGTCTATCAGGTTCTCTACCAACAGCTTTCCCCGGATGACGCAGTACGCAGTCTGCTTGGCCGTGAAGCCCGACCAGAACATTCCTGACAACCACCCCCGAACCGCACATCCACCCTCAAAACACAGGCTTCAGAACCACCAGCAAGATCACGCCGACCAAACCAAAGACCGGCAATTCATTCATAACTCGATAATACCCATGACTTCGGGTATTTCGGTCCTCGCGAAACGCACGCAGTGTCATCAGGCACCAACCATGATAGACCACCAGCAATAGCACCAGTACCAGTTTCCATAATAGCCACTGGCCAGAAAAGCCATAACCCAACCATAACCAAAGGCCAGAGACGAGGGTCAATATTCCGCCGGGAGTCATAATGCCAAAATAGAGCTTTCGCTCCATAATCTTGAAACGGTTATTGCCCGCCTCATCTTCACACATGGCATGGTAGACAAACAGCCTCGGCAAATAAAACAACCCAGCGAACCAGGTCACCATGAAAATAATATGAAAAGACTTGATCCAAAGCATCTTCGGTCTCACAACCAATTGAGAGGCTTGAGTGTATCCACAAGTATCGATCAATCAATCTCTATTTGACCAGAAATCGCTCTTCGGATGGGACGACCGTCACGGTTTGGCCCGCCGCCTTAGACCTCGAAACGCCCATGCATCTACCACCTCGGCGTTGCACTCCAGAGTGAACCCGGGGCAAGAATATAATGAGCAGGCAAAAAACCAACCCTCCAAAGCGGGCCTGTAGTCTTTAAATAAGAGACCGTTGGTCTTATAATGTATGGAACCGCTACCGAATTGAGAAACATGAGGCATGATATGAAACGACCCTTCGGAAAATTCTTGTTCGATACATTCCTGGCACGCAAGACAACACCAAAGGTTCCTAACCAGGATCTGACCGGTAAAATGGTTGTCTTCAGCGGTGGCACAGACGGAATGGGACGGATCGCTGTCGAGCGTTTCGCTGAAATGGGTGCTGATATCTGTCTACTCGGGCGCAATACCGCTAAAACCGAAAAAGTCATAAAAGAACTCCGCGCGGCAGAACACAAGGGACAGTTTACTTCAGTCAAGTGCGACCTTGGAGATCTCGGACAAGTTCGCAATGCAGCCAGTGAGGTACTTGACCGATACGACCGCACTGACTACTTAATCAACTGCGCAGGTTTGAATTTCCCGGATCGTGCCTTGTCGCCTGATGGGTACGAGATGAATTTTGCAGTTAACTATCTTGGGCCGTTCCTGCTGACTGAGCTGTTGCTCGAAAAAATCAAGGCGACACCCAACGCTTGTATCGTCCATTTAACTTCAGCCACCCAGGAAATTGCCAAACTGTTTCTTGATGATCTGCATCTCGAAAAAAACAAGTGGTCACTCATAGCGTCTTATGCCCAAGCTAAGCTATGCCTACTTATGCATGGGCGCGACGTAGCAGCCCGACTTACAGGCAGCGGGACTTCAATCAATTGCCTGAATCCTGGTTATATTCGTTCAAATCTGGGCCGTCATACCAAGGGCTTAGAGCGCGTCTTCAACGTAATGTTTGGCAAATTGGCTGCCCCTACTTGGGTTGGTGGTGAACGCATTATCGCCGCTACTCTGGATTCTAAATATGAGGGGGTATCAGGAAAGTTCATATATGAAGATATGCTCTTAGCACCGAATCCACTAGCATTGGATGATGCAAACGTAGCTAAACTGATGGAAATCAGCCGAGAACTTACCGGATTGACCGAAACAGAAAACAATAACAACCGGTGCACGGTATGAGCTTTCTAGACCATACAATGATCTGGGCTAAGGGTGAAGCCTTTGAAATGTCCTTACTTACTCTAGCAGGGGCCTTACTTTTACTGATCGCTGGCTTATTGTGGAAGTTGGCACCAACTCCCACTGGACAGGCGTTGCCAATACCCCTATCTGTCGCTGCGATGATTTTTGTCGTAGCCGGAATTATCGGTACGTTAGGAAATTCAGCTAAACTGGCCAAGTATGAAAGCGCTTATGAACAATCGCCGGCTAGCTTTGTTTATGCGGAAAAAGCACGAGTGAAAAAGTTTGAAGCTCTCTACACCTACACAATAATCGGTGCCGCTATAGCCTTCGCAATGGCGATAGTCATATTCAAACTATCAAGCAATGAGACGTTGTGCGCCATTGCTGTAACGCTTGTCCTTATCGGCTTGTCAGGGTTACTCATAGACATGTTTTCAAAAGAACGTGCGAAAACCTATGAGCAAGCAATCGATGCTGAGATCGTGCGATTGAATGAAATTACAAACAACGCACGATGACTTTCCAAAGAGCACGACAAGATCAACAGAAAGCTGAACGCAGTACCAATATTCTCAATAATGCACGTGATCTATGTTCAGAGTTCGGCGTTATGGGATGGTCTTTGAATGAGTTAGGCCGCAGAGCTGATATTGCAAAATCCAACCTTTATCGCTACTTCAGCAGTCGCGAAGAAATCCTTCTAGTCCTCATGTATGAGGAGTTCCACCTTTTCGCCCAACAGTTTGCTGCTGAAACAAAAGACAAGCGCATGGATGCCAAGGAACTTAGCACCCTACTTGCAACATTCTATGCAGAGCGAAATCTGCTCTGTGATTTGCTAAGCATTTCAGCCGCTGTGCTCGAACATAACATGGGACTGGAGAACATCCAGAATATCAAGATATCTGGGTATGAAGATGGCGAAACAGTGGCTTCGGCCATTGCGAAAGCCCTGGACACCATCGATAAGCAACAAGCGACACGCATCGCTTTTGGTTCTGGAGTTATAGTTGCCGGACTGTGGCCAATGGCTCGTCCCGCCG
Source organism: Candidatus Poriferihabitaceae bacterium (assembly GCA_965221795.1). GTDB lineage: Bacteria > Pseudomonadota > Gammaproteobacteria > Arenicellales > Poriferihabitantaceae > VYFG01. The sequence continues at coordinate 2,376,308 of OZ244914.1, read as the reverse complement.
CACCTGCTCAACGGCTTGCCGCTTCGAAGGGATTGGAACACCTGGCCTTGGATTTCCCTACCGAATTGCAGCGAATGCTTGAGGCACAGATCATCGGCATTGCAACCACCAATCAACGGCCAATGCAGTAAGCAGTGCATACCTTAATGTTGACTTACACATTTTGCGAAGTTTGCTTGCTCATTTCCCGAGCGGTCGCTGATCGGTAAGCCGCTTGCCCTTCATGCGAGAGGCCAGCGTGTCCATCGGCCCGGCGGTATGCAACTCCCGAACATTGTGCTGCCCGGCAAACTTGATGACGTCGCGATACAGGTGCTTCTGGCTCATATGGTGACAGGCCCCATGAGATCCCCGCTTCTGCATTGCCCAAAACGATTCAATGCCGTTGGTATGGTCCATTCCATTCACTTACTCGGCGATCGAATACTGGACCCGCTGATGCGTTCTGTCGAGTCTGTTATCGGCCCTGGCATCGTCCGTGTACATCATTGCGGCCAATCAAGTGGTGGTAATCACGAATCCTTTCAGCCGAGGGGTGGCCGTCTGTAATACCGGACTGGCGTGGATCGCTCCTGTAAGACGATCCTTGATGCCGGTCACCGCGGCCTTGCCGACGGGGCTCTCTGGCTAGCTTTCCGTTTCTGGATTTCGTGCTTGTTGCGTTCCTTGCCTCCCAAGTACTCCTCATCGACTTCCACAGATCCCGCGAATTCGGGCAGGTCTTCCCATGTCCACGCTTCGCGGATGCGTTACCGCATGAACCAAGCCGTTTTCTGGGTGATGCCGATCTCCCGATGCAGTTCCATGGAGCGGACTCCTTTACGGTTGGCCCGATGTAGGTCAATGGCAATGGCCCATTTCTGCCGGGAGATTTTGGAGCGTTCCATGATCGTGCCGCCATTGACCGAAAAATACGGCTTGCAATGCCGACAGCGATATGGCAACGGATAGCCTTCTGTGTGACCTTCGGCGGTGTGATCCGAGCCGCAGTAGGGACAGGTCCGGATCTCTTTCCAGTGCACGGGCCAAACCCATTTGCAGGCTTTTTCCTCATCGGGGAACTTCTTCATCAGATCGACCCGCGTCATGCCTTCCCAGTAGGATTTTCCGGGGGTAGAGACCATAGGATTGTCCTGTCTTCGTTGATAACATGGACATTTTTACGATGCCTTCAATTCGAATTTCTTTTCATTTCATCATGTTGCTTGTCTAGCACCTTGTTTGCCATTATATTTGGATCATCTTTTAAGAGTAATTCGTTTTACCTAATAGTGGCAACTCCGGATCAAGCCAATACATCGAACCAGGCAAAAGAGCCGCCAATAACTGCAGGGGAAATGTTGAAACAATTGATTGCTGGTGGATACATAGTACCCCCCTGCTTTTGGGTATACGCAGCCAACCCTACCCAGTGCATACATGGTCGTCCCAAACATAACGTCCGCACACAGCATTCTGACTCCAATGCGCTCTGAGGATAATTGATGCCAAACTGGTCTTTTGTTGAATAAAGAGATTCAAGAAGAAATCAACTAGGGGAACAGTCAGGCATTTGACACCATACGCCGGAAATACCTGCGGGAACTTCACGAACACACCGGTCGAAATGTAATTGCCTATTATTCAGGTTTCCTGACAAAGCCAGGAATTCAAGGCATCGAAATCAATGATGAAGACAAGAATGGCTTTATGTCCTGTGTGCATGAGATGGACCGGAACAAGGGGCTGGATCTCCTATTGCATACAGGCGGTGGCAGTGTTGCCGCAACAGAATCTCTTGTACATTATTTGAAGCAGATGTTCAGCAACAACATCCGCGCCATTGTTCCCCAAATTGCAATGTCTGCGGGCACGATGCTTGCCTGTGCCTGCAAATCCATCTTGATGGGAAAGCACTCCAGTATTGGCCCGGTTGATCCACAGATCAACGGCATCCCTTGCGTCGGTGTTGTTGAAGAGGTAAAGAAAACCTATTCTGAAATCATTGAAGATCAGCGGGCGGCTTTCGTATGGAACCCTATACTTGGAAGACTAGGCCCGTCTTTTCTCCAGCAATGCGAATGGGTCATAGAAAGCTCAAAAAAGTTTTTGGAAGAGGCCCTGAAAAACGGAATGTTGAAAAACTTGCCAGCCGAAGATAAAGTTGCTGCTGTTAATTAAAGTCACGAAGCGATTAACGGGTCTCAGTTACAACAAGTCCCACGATCGTCATATTCATTGTCAGGAATGCTCTGAAATTGGCTTGGAGATTGAAATGCTTGAGGATTCTAACGAGAATGTGCTTCAGGACAAAGTGCTGACAGTTCATCATTGTTTCATGCACACCCTTGCTAATACTCAAGCATTCAAGATCATTGAGGATCATCGAGGAAAATCATTTATTGAGCTTCAGCAACAACAAGCTTCAGGAGGTCTTCAGATTCAGTTTCCAGTTGGCGGGCAACCAAAATAATCCAAAAAAAAGCCCTCTGGCGAGGGCTTGAAATAAACACCAATGGAGGAGTACAACATTCACACGCTTCACGCTGCGGCTTTTTTGAGCGGAGCCACCGCCGAATCGATCTCAAGAGGGCGAAATTCAGTGATGGAGTCACCACCCTTTTTCACCACCTCTGCGATTTGATAACGCTCAATGCCGATATCGCGTAATAACACATCCGGCATTGCTTGCAGTTCCTGAATGGCCAGGCGATTCCGATACCATGCCTGCATCCTGCGGACCAAGCGGAGAAGAATATTCGTCTTGAATGATCCCCGGATCACATTCGTTTTCTTTGCAATTGATTCTGTCGTACGCATGGTCATAACCCCATCGAAACCAGGGCCAGCAGCATCGTAAGGACGGACAGTGCGCCGACAAATGCGACGCCCACCCTGACAAAAATATCATTCATGTGTCGCACCTCAATCATTACGTTTACAAAACCAGGCCTGTCGCTCTAAACAAACCCTCTGATGCGCTAAATATAAGAGTTTTATCGCCTTCATTCAAATGATGAATTCTCATATAATACATGAGTATTTATTCATTTCCCGACATCGAAAAAACAACCCCCATGATCGTGCGTTTCCCCTCTGTCGCAGCCCTGAGGGCACTTGAGGCAGCAGCACGCCATTTAAGTTATACCAAAGCGGCCGACGAACTCCATGTGACCCAAAGCGCCATCAGCCACCAGATTCATCATGCAGAAGAATTGTGGGATGTCAGGTTGTTCAAGCGCCATGGACGGGGCCTGAAGCTGACAGAGGCAGGGGAAGCCCTTGCTCCGGTCATACGAGACTTCCTCCAGAAAATTACCACCACCCTTGAAGATCTCAAGGACAAAACGGACCACCCATCGGACCTGCGCGTCATTACTCTGCAGTCTTTTGCATTCAAATGGCTTGTCCCCCGCTTGGGCGATTTCAATCGGGCCTATCCGGATCTTGATGTCTGGATATCCACTTCCGATGAATTGCTTGAATTCGATCCCATCGTCGCGGATGTGGGGATTCGCCTTGGATACGGGAAACGAGATAACCTGTTTGAAGAAGTCCTGATGACAGAGTATGTGTTTCCGGTCTGCAGTCCACGGTTCCTTGAGGAATATGGCCTACCGAAACAACCAAAAGACTTGCTGGATCTCCCATTGCTTCGACGCAATACCGTTGACATACTGCCTCGCTGGCGTGACTGGTTTCGGGATGCCGGCGTGACAGTCCAGGAAATGCCCCGGGGAACTAAATTCCCTCAGACCAGCCTGGCATTGCAAGCCGCAATTGACCATCAGGGCATCGCTTTAGCTCGCAGTGCCCATGTCTTGGATGACCTCAATGTCGGAATCTTGGTCCGATTGTTTCCCGAAGTAATCTCCAAGTCCAATGTGTACTACTTTTTCGCCTGTGCGCCAGGCCGGGAAACCGAGGCCAATATCCTTGCATTCCGTCAATGGTTGGCAACCGAAGCCGGTAAATCACAGCAACAGTTCGATGCAATGATGTATCCATCCACCAAAGTGGAGGCCCCCTGAGTCACATTGGTACCTGAACCGGCACCATGGACCCTTCGGGATTAGTGACATTTGTGCGCATAAGGGTTTCCACCGCCATCCGGTCGCGAGCCAAACCAACGAAATGTCCACAGGTACTGTTCCGGCATCTGCTGGATCAGATCTTCCATCGCCTTACAGATGGCGACCGCATACACTTCCGGGTCTTTGCCCTGCAAACCCGTTAAAGGGCGGAAGGTGCAGACATATCGTCCTGTGTGCGGGTCCAGTCTGGAAGCGCTGATGGTCACAATTGCACCGGATGCACGGGCAATTCGCCCCGGCGTGGTCAAAAAGGCCCGCGGGACACCGAAAAAAGGAACATAGACGACTTCTGCCCCTCGACCACCAAAATCCTCATCGGGCACGAGAATACATTGACGACCTGCCTGAAGACCCTTGAGCAGTGGTCGTAAACCGGCTTTCCGGGAAACCAAGTCCAGATCCGACCAGCGACCACGTCCTCGCGCAATCACCCAAGTCAAAAGCGCGTTTTTCAGTGGTTTCATCATGGATACCGAAGGGCCGGCCAGAGTCATCATCAATCCGGTCATTTCCAGAGTGGACAGATGCCATGTGATGCCAAGTACCTTACCCGAAGCCACACGCTGGCATTGCTCCTCCAACCCCTCCAGGTCGACCAGTTGCAAGATCCGTCGCTTGCTGCCCCATAGTGTCAGCCCGATGTCAACAATCCCACGCCCATGAGCCCGGAAATGCTCTACTAACAGTTGCTGGCGCTCGACTTCGTTAAGGTGCGGAAAACATAATGCCAGATTGATCTCGGCAATGTGCCTGCGCTTTCTACTCCACTTACGAAAGAGATCACCGACCAGTCCACCCAACAGCATCACCCAACGCCTGGGTAAAAAAACCAGAACCCTGAGAATCCCTAAACCAAGCCAGGTGCCCCAATATCTTGGGCCGATAAGGGTCCAGTGAAAATCTGCTGGTCTCTGGGTCCGTTGAAGTTCAACCATCCTTGCAACGGGTGAGAGTCGACAAAAAGGGACGGTACCGTATATCTTGTTTGGCCAGCCACACCAAATCATTGACCTCGTCAATATCTCTCAGCATGGGCAGGTGGTGAAGATGACGACCCCGGTCTTGAGCTTTCTTCAGAAACCGATTCAATACGTCACTCCCTCCCCATTCAATGTCCTGAAACAGGCCATGATCACTGGTCTGCAGCCCAAGAAGATAAAAGCCACCGTCTGCAGCCGGTCCAATTACTTCCTTTCCGTCAATCAGGCATTGTTCTGCCTGAAGGAATATTTCCCCGGAAATTTGAGGGATATCTGTGCCCACAACTGCAGCGGGAACTCCTGCCGCTACACTTTGTGAAATCGCATGATGCATCCGTTCGCCGAGATCACGGCCCTGCTGCACCCGCAAATCAATGTCGAACTCGGCTTGCAGTTGCCGGAAAACGACATGATTCGTGTCCGGCCAAGCATAGATAGCCCTTGGACCAGTCCAGTGTTGACACAATGTGACACTCATATGTCGAAGCATCTGCTCAGCCAGCTTTATGCAACTTTGCGGACAAAGAGCCGGAGACATACGGGTTTTGACCTGACCCATCCACGGCGTTTTGACAAACAGGAAAAGGGCCGGCTTCGAGATGCGTCGGTTCATCGCGCAGTGCGATACATACGGGCGAGTTGGGTCGGACTGAAACCCAGACGATACATAAGTCGCAAGGTCCACATCAGAAGAATGGTACGCAGAATGCCATGGCGGACCCAACGCCGGGCAGAAGTGGTCACCGGTACAGTGATCAGGCCAGGGCGATGCCAACGACCCACTCGTCGGGAAAACTCGATATCCTCCATCAACTCAATGTCAGCAAAACCTCCCTGCATCAGGAAAAAATCGCGTCGGACATAGATCGCCTGGTCACCAGTAGCAATCCGGGTCAATCGTGACCGCAACCGGACCATGAATCCGATCACCCGAAACGGCCATCCCGGCCTGTCCAAGCATAAATCAAACCGCCCCCAGTAACGAGACCGGAGCATATCCTCGATTCGGGCAATGGCATCATCGGGTAAAAGCGTATCACAATGCAGAAAAAGCAGTATTGACCCATTGGCAACCTCGGCTCCTTGGTTCATCTGTTTCGCTCTCCCTTGGGCCGTGGCTCGGATGACCCGTACCGTCTGATGCCCCTGAAGCTGCTGCAAAACCCTCTGCGACAAAACATCATCACTAGCATCAACAATGATCACCTCGGCAATCCTTGGGGTTTCAGCCAGAAGCGTTACCAACACCAAAGGTCGCTGGCCTTCATTGTACGTAGGAACAATGACAGAAATCACGGACAAAAAACGGTCGAACAGTGTTCTGGCAGAAAGGTTTCGCAGCCACTTTCCCGAGATGGCTACGAAATCTATGTGTGGGCGAGTATGCTCGAATACTATCACGATGGTCCGGACAACTTCCCACGATTTTTTCCATAGCATGGAGTATTCTGTTCCATAATCACCTTCCCTGAAGGGAAGCAGGGTATGATTCACCAATCGAATAGAGAATCACATATCTGACAACCAAAATATCGTACGAATTGCAATTGATCGTCACAGTTCAGTACAATGCATCTCCCTCAAGCACCGTTTTCCGGTGCTTTTTGATTTGTGGAGCCGACTGAACGTAAGCCTGCACGCTGGCGTCATTCCGCGTCTCGCCGAAGCCCATGACCACCAAACACTTCCTCAGTCTAATGGACCTCTCTCCTGCACAGATCCGGGAGATCTTGAGACGTGCCGCCGAGATGAAACGGGAACAGTTGGAACATCATTCCCAGGGGCTTCTGCATCAACGCACCGCCGTATTGATTTTTGAAAAGTCATCGACACGTACCCGGGTTTCCTTTGAGACCGGCATCACCCAGATGGGTGGAAGCACCATTTTCCTGGGTCCTTCCGATTCACATTTGGGCCGTGGTGAACCCATTGCCGACACCGCGAGGGTTCTATCCGCCATGGCTAGCCTGATCGTCATGCGTACCGGTGATCATGCTCGGATCATGGAAATGGCCCAAAATGCTTCAGTACCGGTCATTAATGGCCTGTCGGATTTCAATCATCCCTGTCAACTTCTGGCGGATTTACAGACATGGCAGGAACATCAAGGCGACTTTACCGGCAAGAAAGTTGCCTGGATTGGTGATGGGAACAACGTATGCCATTCCTGGATGAATGCCGCCCGACAGTTACAGTTTCGACTAGCGATCGCCTGTCCAAACGGGTATGCACCGGACCACACCCTGACCGAAGCCTGCCATGGTCATGTCACCCTGACAAATATTCCGACAGAAGCCGTCCGGGATGCCGACTTGGTGGTCACAGACACCTGGACCAGCATGGGACAGGATGACGAAAAAAACAGCCGTCAGAAGGACTTTCATGAATTTCGTGTCGATAGCAGTCTCATGGCGAGGGCCAAACCGGAAGCAGTATTCATGCATTGCCTCCCTGCCTATCGGGGTATGGAGGTCACTGCAGAAGTACTTGATGGCCCACAAAGTGTGGTCTGGCATGAGGCGGAAAACCGTCTGTATGCCCAGAAGGCCCTGATTGAATTTCTGCTCGACTGATGGTTACCGTCTTGATTCTCTACTACAGCCGTCACGGTTCGGTGGCTGAACTGGCAACACAGGTAGGTTATGGTGTGGAAGCAGTGCAGGACTGTGAAGCCGTTGTGCGAACCGTACCCCCCGTGTCGACGGTTGTAGAAGCCACCGCTCCGGAAATTCCCCGGCAGGGGGATGTATATGCAACGATGGAAGACCTTGGTGCCTGCGATGCCCTCATCCTCGGCAGTCCAACGCGATTCGGAACCATGGCTTCTCCGATCAAATATTTCCTTGATCAAACCGCATCCGAGTGGCTCTCCGGGACACTGACCGACAAACCGGCCGGGGTATTCACATCCACCGCTAGTATGCATGGCGGGCAGGAAAGTACGCTTCTGGGTATGATGCTACCCCTGATCCACCATGGCATGGTCTTGATCGGACTGCCTTTCGGCGGGACACCGCTGTCACATACCCAAACCGGGGGCACGCCTTACGGAGCCAGCCACCTGGCGGGAGTAGACAACAATGCATCCCTTTCGCGCGATGAGATTCTGTTAGCGCGCCTTCTTGGAAGCCGGGTTGCCAACGCAGCCCGCCTGTTGAAGGGAAATGCCCTGTAGTCCTCCCACGGCCAGGGATCGTCTTATTTCTGATCGACCAGAAGGTCCCGTATAAATGGGACGGTAATCCGGCGTTGTTGAGACAGGGAGGCACTGTCGATACGATCCAACAGGCTGCAAAGCGAACTGGTATCTCGTACATGATGGCGCATAATGTAATCAATAACCGATTCCGAGATGTCAAATCCCCTTGCCCTGGAACGTCTTCTCAGCACTCTCCGTTTTCCGGCATCACCCAGAGGCTGCAAGTGAAAGACTCCTCCAGCTGCCAATCGCGATACCAGATCGGGAGTAACCAACTCTAATTCACCCGGGGGCCTGGAGGCTGTGACCACCAGATTTCCACCTGCCTGACAAACCATTTCATAGAGGGACAACCATTTCCACTCCATCACTTCATCCGGGCTGGTTGAATGCAGGTCATCCACACAAACCAGCACCCCGGAGGAGATGTCCCGAACCAGAGAACATTGATCCTCCCATTCCATGTTCCTGACGCAGACCAGGTAGCGAAAGGGTCGTCCCAACTGCTGCGCCTCCACACAACTGGCATGCAATAGATGCGTCTTGCCTGACCCGCTTGCCCCCCAAATGAACATTCCCCTTCCGGGTCTTTCGCCATGAATCATATCCCTTACGGCGACCAACAACGCCTGATTGTGTTCTCCTTCAAAGCTGTCGAATGTCAGTTCATTCTTTGATCCAACCGGAATCACCGTTTGCCAGTTCATCACTTCTTCTCATGCACCAATTCACGCTGGAAACCCCAAACCCATACATACAGGGTTCCACTGACTACCGAGGTGATGATCACACCTAATACCAGGAATTCACCCAGATAGCCCAAGACAAACCACCCGCTTTGCTCCATAAGAATGAACAGAATCAGACAGATTTGCAAAAAAGTGTTGATCTTACTCCAGTAGATCGGTCGGACCGGGACCTGATTTTCCATCACAATTAAAAGTACGCAATACCCGCCGATAATCACCAAGTCACGAAAAATCACCACGACCAAAAGGTAGAGTGGAATATCGCCCATAATTGTCAACATCACATAGGCACAGGTGATCAGCAGTTTGTCTGCAACCGGATCCAGAATCGAACCGATATAGGTCACGCAATTAAAACGTTTGGCAATATATCCGTCCAAGCCATCCGTAATGCTGGCGACCAAAAAGACCAACAGGGCCACTTCATAGTTCCGTGCGTCCAACACCAATACCAGGATGGGGCACGCAGCAATTCGCAGCAGGGTCAACAAATTGGGCAAGAGAGAAACGAGCAGGATCATTGCAGTTGCTGAGAAACATCCGGCGGTGAATTGTAGGGCGAAATCGGTGTTTGGCAGAATACCGAATCATAAATCGACCGGAGGAAATCAACCGGCAGTTTGAAGAAGCCTGTAAGGCCCCCACATGCTCCAGGCCGTTTTATATACTGCCAGAACGCAGCGCTTCAAGGATCTCACACAATGAGGAAATCAGGCATAATCCCGTTTTTGCATCGACCCTTGCCATGAGTATTGTCCCAGTCGACGACCAGCCGCTGAGTTACCGCAATAGTGGCGTAAATATTGATGCCGGCAATGAATTAGTCCGTCGAATTGGTCCTGCGGCACAAAAGACCCGAAGACCTGAAGTGCTGGGCGGACTCGGCCACTTTGGTGCCTTGTTCGAATTGCCCCGGGATCAATTCCGCAATCCTGTTCTCGTATCCGGCACAGACGGCGTGGGCACCAAACTCAAACTGGCAGCCCAATTCGGTGACCACCGGACTGTCGGGGTCGACCTGGTAGCCATGTGTGTGAATGATATCCTTGCCGTAGGAGCCGAGCCACTTTATTTTCTGGACTATTTTGCGACCGGACGTCTCAATGTGGACCTTGCCACCACGGTGGTGAAGGGCATCGCCGAAGGATGCGAAATGGCCGGATGCGCCTTGGTGGGTGGAGAAACGGCGGAAATGCCCGGAATGTATAGCGGCACCGACTATGACCTGGCCGGGTTTGCGGTAGGTATCGTCGAGAAGGAGCGGATACTCAATCCGACCAATGTGCGCCCCGGCCAAATTCTGCTGGGCTTGGGATCATCCGGCCCACATTCCAATGGATATTCCCTGATTCGGAAAATCCTGGAACAATCGGACATGGGACCGGATGCCGTTTTGGGAACCACGACCCTGAAAACGGCACTGCTGGCACCCACCCGAATCTATGTCAAGCCCCTGCTTCACCTCATGAAATCTGTTCCCGTGACCGCCATTGCGCACATCACCGGTGGCGGTATCAGCGACAATCTGCCGCGGGCACTTCCAGACGATACCATCGGGATGATTGACTTGGACGCTTGGGAATGGCCAGCCGTATTTGGTTGGATACAAGAACAGGGTGAAATACCTTGGGATGAGATGCTTCGCACTTTCAATTGTGGTATTGGAATGATCCTGGTGCTGGACCAGTCGGCCACGGACCGAGCCATCTCCATACTTCAAGCACAAGGGGTAAGGGCCTTCTCGATGGGCCGTATTGACTCGGGACAAGGCCGCGCAACCGTACACTACCGGCATTCACGGTAACTTACCCCAGAACGGATTGATGCTGAATCTGGTGATACTGATATCTGGTAATGGCAGTAATCTTCAAGCCATCATGGATGCAATCGACCAGGATGGTCTCCCGGCTCGCATTCTGGCCGTCATCAGCAACCGCGCGGAAGCGTTCGGACTGGAAAGAGCCCGCCAAGCCAAAATCCCGGCTTGCGTGATTCCTCACGGGGATTATCCAAGACGAGAACACCATGACGAGGCCTTGGCGCACAAGATTCGGGATTATGCCCCCGACCTGATCATTCTTGCTGGATATATGCGCATCCTGAGCGCCCGGTTCATACAACACTTCAGCGGTCGCATTCTCAACATACACCCTTCACTACTGCCCGAATTCCGGGGGACTGATACCCATCAGCGGGTGCTGGAATCGGGCGCAACTGAGCATGGTGCCACTGTTCATGTCGTAACCGAAGCTTTGGATGACGGCCCCATCATCCAGCAGGCCCGGATACCGGTGCTGCCCCAGGATGACATCCATTCCCTCGCCGCAAGGGTGCTTGCCGAGGAACACCAACTATATCCGCTGGCGATTCTATCCTACGGCCAATCGCTCGGTTTAGTGCCCCCTATGCAATGGCCTGAGGCTACCGAATAGGATGCAAGCCCAGACGCACTATTGCCGGAACGCCTTCTCGAGACGGATATTGCTGGCAATTCTTGTCTGCGGACTCTCGACCGGTTCCACATGGGGGGCTGCTCCTATTCCACAAGTCATGGAATACAATGTCCACCACAAAGGCCTGCATGTGGGCACCCTGAAGGTTACCATCAACCAACAGGATCAGGAATATCGAGTGCAGGCGATCAGTGATCTCGGTAGCTTGGCCAAGATATTTCTGGATGATTTTACCGTTGAATCCCGATATCGTTGGGAAAAGGATCGGGCAGTCTTGCTTTCCGGCCAGATGACAGACAGTGAGACCGGGAAAGTGCGCCGCCATTTTGAAGTGGATCACTCCACTGGCGACATCCGCTTCTACGAAGCGGACCATGTCCACTCGGTCCGCTTTGATCGCAACGATAACCTGGATGCTCTATCGTTTCCCCTCGGGCTGATTTTCTCGGGTGTCTCCCTGCAGGAAAAGGTGCTTTATGTCAATCCGAAACGCACCTATCGTACCATCGTCACGGAGGTATCCCGAGAATCCATCACCGTCCCGGCGGGGACCTTTGAAACCTTGAAGATCAATCATACGGCAGCAGATGGTTCCGATCGAGTATTCCGGCTTTGGATTCGTCAAGGCGACTATCCGGTTGCTATACGCATTCTTTCCGGGCGCACAAAAAACCTCACCACATGGGAGCTTCTTCCATGAGCGGATTTGCAGTCAACATTGTACCTTGGCATTCTCATGGGAACATCCTGCAAGCGATCCGGGATACCGTATTTATTACTGAGCAGCGAGTGCCCGAGTCACTGGAGCGTGACCCCGATGACGCCGCATATATTCATGCCCTTGCCATCACAGATGCCGGGGAGCCCATTGGCACCGGTAGGCTGTTGCCGGATAGTACCGTCGGCCGAATGGCCGTATTACCGCCATGGCGATCTAAGGGAGTGGGGACCCGAGTGCTGGCATCACTGGTCCATGTGGCACGGAATCGTGGCGACCGAATGATTTTTCTACATGCCCAGACTTCCGCCAAAACATTCTACCAGAAACAGGGCTTCACCTGCATCGGGGAAACTTTCCTGGAGGCAGGCATTCCCCATATTCGCATGCATCTTACGCTGGATGGAGACTCCGCCTAATCCAGCTATCATCGCCGCATTGGGTCAAAAACGAGCTTTTGCGGATGCATGGAGAAAGATTGGTGGAACCAACCCGGCTGCGGATGACCCTTGCCATCCAGCATGAGAGAGAGTCGAAAAACTGCCCTCCTCCTGACTTCGACGGTTGAGACCTCTTTTCGTCAGTGTCGCTCTCGCCAACCCCTTAATTTCACCGGCTTCCGGAATTCTGGCCGATTGTAGTGCCTAGTTTTTATTATTCTCTGTATAGGATCAGAGACATGTGAGACTTTTCCAGCCAAGAAGGCGAGACGGATCCGAGGCATGAAAACGGGATGATGCCCCTCTCTGCGGAGGGGGCGTAGCGAACTCCGCAGAGAGGGGGAGATCCGGCGGCAGGAGGTGGCCTTGCGAATATGCCCCCCGGCATGCGCCGGGGGGCGGGTTCGGTGATCCTTGTGTTTTACCCAAAAACCTATGGAGACGAACCAATGAAGATGATATCCCTAAAAACCCGGTCGTGCCGCAGCTGGAAAGTCGCTGAAGGCCGGTCGAAGGAGGCCACTGAACGCCTCGGAAGCTGGAGAGCTTGGAGCAGCTCCGGGCAGAAGGCTGCCGCCCGGACACCGCCCGGTCCGGGATCGGCTGGTCCCGGGCCACCTGCCATCGATGGCGCAAGCGCTATCGGCAGCGAGGCGGGCGGGGACGGGAGTCGAAAAGCCGGCGCCCGCATCGCCTCTCAACCGCCCGCTGGACCCCCGCCGACGAGGCGGCCGTGCGCAGGAGGCGCGAGAAGTCCCCCTTCTTCGGCAAGCGGCGGCTGAGGGGCATGCTGGAGCGTGACGGCCGGCACCGATCGGCATCCCCCATCGGCCGCAGCCGGAAAAAGCGGCTGAACCGCAACCGGGTCAAGCCCTGCCGGTTCTGCCGCGGCCGCGTCAAGCCCCGCCAGCGCCGGGACTTCCGCACCGGCCATGCGCAGCGCTGGACCGGCGGCGGCCGGGAGGCCGGACTCGGCCGGATGGTGCCGATCGACCACCTGACGGTCGGTCGCGACGGCAGGACGCGCAAGGAGTTCAGGGCCGCCGGCCCGACCGGCAAGTTGATGACGGCACGGGGATACTCGCGGGCTACCGCCGGCCATGCGAAGCGGTTCCGGGAGGCCGTCATCGAGGACCTGCCGTCCCCGCTCCAGTCGATCCAGGTCGACGGCGGCAGCGAATGCCGCGCCGGGTTCGAGGACGCCGGCGAGGCTCTCGGCATCCCGCGGTTCGTCCGGCCCCCGAAAAGCCCCAGGCTGAACGGGGTCGTGGAACCGGCGAACGACCGCTCCAGGGTCGAGTTCTGGAGCCCGTATTGCAGCGAGTTCAAGGTCCGGGAGGCGCAGGCCCGCGCTGGCCGACTATCAGCGCTTCTACAACTGCACGAGGCCGCACTGTGCCCTGGAAATGATGACCCCGATGGAGTCCCTTCAGCAATGCGTATAACCGAAACCCTCAGTCTCATAGGTGGTGAACCCGCACATTTCATTGAATTTCCCAAATTGGTCACATATAATGCCCCGTCAGATTGCGTTGCCTGATCCCGACAGGTGCGACTTGAAGCCCATTGTTAACTTGCTTCGAAGCTGTCAAACACACTGTCGTCGGATGTCTTAATTCCTATCCTGATTAGGGTGTGAGACCAACGCGCCGAAGGGCGTTTGTGTCCGTTCAAGCCGTCGGGTGTGAGGGCATGGCGGGTGCTTGCGACTTGTAATGCAGTTCGCTACAGTGACTCATGAGGATCAGGCACAAGGGACTACGGGCCCTGTTCGAGCACGACGACGCGGCGCGACTGCCCGCCGCTCTCGTGCCACGACTTCGGCGTATCCTGTTCCGGCTGCAAGAGGCGACGCATCCGGGCAGTGCGGATGCGCCGGGCTTTCGGCTTCATCCACTGAAGGGGGATCGCGTGAACCAGTGGAGTATTCGCGCTTCCGGTAACTGGCGCGTGGTGTTCCGCTTTGAAGACGGTGAGGCCGTGGACGTGGATCTGATCGATTACCACTGACAAAAAGGAGGGAACGATGACCACGAATGATATTGCGAGCGATCGCGTCGGCCCGATGCTGAACCCGCCGCACTTGGGCGAACTCATCCGCGAAAGCATGAACGATGTAGGCTGGAATGTGACTGAGGCTGCGGCGCGTCTCGGCTGCGAGCGCGGAATGCTTTCGCGGTTGCTGAACGGCAAGGCTGGCGTGTCGGCGAACATGGCGCTTGCGCTGGAAGATATCGGTTGGGGAACCGCCGATCACTGGATGCGGATGCAGGCGAGCTATGAGCTTGCGCAGGCGCGCCGGGACCGGGCCGCTGCTGAGCGGCGTCCAAACGTATGGCAAGTTTGATCGGCGGGCCTCGATCCGTCCATGCGCCTTGACGGGCGTCTCGGCATGACCGCGGATGCCCTCGCCCGCCCAGTCCGATGGCGGTCAGCTGGGCGAAAGTGTCGGGGCCGTTCGCCTTGACCGATAACAGGTAGTCGACACCCGGTCGCAGGGGCCCAGGAATCGCGATGAGTCCACGAACGTCTCCACCCACTCCAGCGGGTGTCCGTGCCGTGCCCACCAGTCCCCGGACAACTGTTGCCGGCTCGGCCCCAGTATCCGCGACGCCCGATTCACAATCCCCAACGCCGCCGGCCGCATCAGGAACCGCGTGTGATTGCCGATCCGGTGCAGCAGCCGGCACGGCACCGCGCGGTGCCCGTCAATGGCTCCGCCAAACCGCGACCTGCCGCAGTCCACGGCCCGCGAACTGCTGGAATCCCGGGGAGTGGTGCCGATCCATCAGCGCGTCCCAATGCCGGCGCTCGTCCGCCCGTACCGGACGCACTTCCCCCTCCCGGACCTGCACTGCGGATGGGTCAAAATCCTCGGTCATGGCCTGCACAATAGACCATCGCAGCAAAAAAAGTCAGTCCGATCACACGCAGTCGACCATTCAATCGCTTCCGGCTAGCGTGAAATGGCCCTGCTGTGATTCTCAGGATGATTTCATGCTGATGGAAGGCACGGTGCGATCCAAGGCGGCCTGATCCGGAACGGGGCCTAGGCGCAGTGAGCGGGGTTCCGCCCATGGCGACGGGGTCTGGCCCGCATCCGCACCCATCTGGCGCTCTCGTTTCTCGCTTTTCCGTCACCTGCGTTAGCGTTTCGGCTTCCAGCCCACCGGCCGGATGTCACCAGAGCGGGGCCGGCAGGTGCTACTGGATCGCCAGTGCAGTGTTCTCGAAGACCGCAGCATCGGCAAGCATTATGCCATTCCCTCCCAGCCCAGTGCCGAGGCCATTTACCGGGTGTTGGGGTTGCCCTTGTCCCAGGTGCCCTATGAGCTGACCCACTGGGATCGCAAAGGCGGCCCGCGCAAGCCCTCAACCGCCCGCAAATAGCGCGAACAAAATCGCTTTTCCCTCTGGAATATAGTGCCTGATTCACCAGAGAAATCCTGTAGAATCAATGCATTCCGAATTTTTACCGTCGAAGTCGGGAGTGGGGACCCGAGTGCTGGCATCACTGGTCCATGTGGCACGGAATCGTGGCGACCGAATGATTTTTCTACATGCCCAGACTTCCACCAAAACATTCTACCAGAAACAGGGCTTCACCTGCATCGGGGAAACTTTCCTGGAAGCAGGCATTCCCCATATTCGCATGCATCTTACGCTGGATGGAGACTCCGCCTAATCCAGCTATCATCGCCGCATTGGGCCAAAAACGAGCTTTTGCGGATGCATGGAGAAAGATTGGTGGAACCAACCCGGCTGCGGATGACCCTTGCCATCCAGCATGAGGGAGAATCGAAAACTGCCCTCCTGAGCAGGCAAAGAGAAATTCTCTGTTCTGATACTCGATTCCATTCCAGTCAGGCCCTGCTACAAGCAGACTGCAATAGCAGGCAGGCCAAGTGATGTGTCCAAACTATTCTTGCAACGCCAGTACTCGAGAGCGTAGTTCGTCCGGTTCGCTCGCATCCAGAATTTCCGGAAGCATTGCTTCCAGGCGACTCACATCACTCATCCGCACCTGCTGCTTCACGGCAAGCAGTGAAGACGGCTCCATACTGAACGAACGCAAACCCAAGGCCAGCAATACTCGGGTATAGATCGGGTCGCCGGCCATCTCACCACACATCAAAACCGGGACCCCCGCATGGTGGCCAGCCTCAATGACACCTCCAATCAGCCGCAGAATCGATGGGTGTAAAGGATCATATAAATAATTCACTTCATCGTCCACCCGGTCAATCGCCAGCGTGTATTGAATCAGGTCATTGGTTCCAATCGACAGAAAATCCATCTTGTGGGCGAAGATATGGGCAGCGATTGCCGCGGCAGGAACCTCGATCATCGCCCCAACCGGCAATTTCGGATCGAACGCTTTGCCCTCACAAGCCAATTCCTTTCTGACTTCCGCAGTCAGCGAGAACAGTTGGTTGACTTCGTCAAGGCTGGAAAGCATCGGGATCAACATACGCGCATTGCCTTGGGCCGAAGCGCGATAGATGGCCCGCAACTGGGGCTTGAACAGCGCGAGGTCGTGCAGACAATACCGAATCCCCCTCATCCCAAGTGCCGGATTCATCATATGCGGACCCCCCGAGCGAATGTCGCCCACTTGTTTGTCCACTCCAATATCCAGCGTACGGATATTGACTGGCTTCTCACTGCGCTCCAGCAGCGTCCGGTAAATCCGGTACTGCTCCTCTTCATCCGGCATTTCACCGCGGCTCATATAGAGAAATTCGGTTCGATACAATCCCACCCCATCCGCATTGTGGGCAATGCCCAGATCCACTTCCTCCGGAAACTCCACATTCGACATGAGCACAATCCGCTTACCGTCCAATGTCACCGACTCGGCATCCTTCAAGCAGTCCAGAGCCTGATTGCGACGAATGATCTTTTCCCGCCGTTGCTGGTAGGCAGTCAGTGCAGGCTCATCGGGGTCGGCCAGAACAATGCCGCGCTTGCCATCGAGAATCAGCAAGTCACCCGTCTGGAGATATCGTATGGCACCATGCAAGCCGACAATTGCTGGGATTTTCATGCTACGCGCCAGAATCGCCGTATGGGAAATGGGGCCTCCCAAGCTGGTAATGAACCCGGTCAATCGATGTTTCTTCAGTTCGATGGTATCGGCAGGGGTCAGATCGGCCGCGACGATGATTTCCTCGTCGTATGTGCCCTGCAGGGAGGAGACCTGTGTCACGCCACTGTCCATGAGTACACCGATGATTCGCGTGACCACTTGAACCACATCCGTTGACTTACTGCGAAGATAGGGGTCTGCCATCCGGGAAAACACCCGTTCGAGCTTCCGCCCGAATCGCATGAGAGCACTTTCCGCATTGATATGCTCCATGCGGATGAGTCCTGATGTCTCTTCCAGCAACATCGGGTCTTCCAGCATGGTGACATGCGCTTCCAGCAATCCGGAAACTTCTTCCGGCAGAGGTCCGACATAATCGGATTTGAGGTCCAGCAGTGATGTCCGGGTCAATTCAATCCCTTGGGCCAAGCGCTCAATTTCCGGCTCAACCGCGTCCTCTGCTACGGTATATTGGCTGATTTCCGGTGTTGGACGACTGATCACCCTAGCCTTGCCGATGGCGATCCCATAACCAACACCGGTTCCATGGAGGGCAAACATCAGTCGGTTTCTCGATATCTGTGCGTCATTCTCCCTCCCAGAAACAATCGGCGAACAACGCACAAATCTCTTCGGTTGCAGCTTGTTCGTCATCCCCTTCCACCCGAAGCAGCAGTTCGGTACCCTGAGTGGCTGCCAGCATCAGAATGCCCATGATGCTCTTGCCATTGACTTCCTGTCCATTCGCAGTGAGCCGAATCTCGCTGGAAAAGCCGGCACAGAGGCGGACCAACTTGGATGCTGCACGGGCATGTAACCCCAGCTTGTTGATCACCGGTACCGTGGTTTCGATCATGTCATTTCAAGAAGTAATTGTGGGATTGGATGCCGGTTCATGTAACTGCCGATGTCGAACTTGGGCGCTGAGTTTGCGAGCCATAAATCTCCCGACGAGTTGTTCACAAATATATACCGAGCGATGCTGTCCTCCGGTGCAACCCACTGCAACGGTGACATAACTCCGATTCTCACTGGCAAAGCCCGGTAACCACTTCAGCAGGAAATGGAAGATTTGATCAGTCATTTCCTCTACCATCGGCTGGTTGGCAAGGAACCGCTGTACCGCCACATCCCGTCCTGTTTGGCTGCGTAACCCCTTCTCCCAATGGGGATTAGGGAGGCACCGAACATCAAAGATGAAGTCGGCCTCCCGGGGCGTGCCAAACTTGAAACCAAAGGACTCAAACAGCAGTAATGGCCCACTATCACTGGAAGCTCCGGCAAAATCCCGGACCATCGCCCGCAGTTCATGAGGAGTGGTAGCCGTTGTATCGATCACCTGGTCTGCGTGATCATGCAAGGGCTGCAGCATCGCCCGTTCCCAACGAATACCTTCGATCAGAGGAGTATTGCGATCAGTCAATGGATGCTTGCGGCGAGTTTCACTGTAGCGTTGCAACAGGGTTGGTTCCTCGGTTTGCAGGAACAGGATACGAAAGGGTCGATCATGGGAGTCCAGGGTATCCAAAATGTCGCCCAACGCTCCCGGGAAGCGATGACTCCGGGAGTCGATCCCTACGGCTGCACCGGATAGGTTGATTCCCTGTTCCTCTCCATAGTCCACAATGCAGCGCTGAAACTCCGGAATCAAAACCGAGGGCAGATTGTCGACGCAGTAATAGTCAATATCTTCCAGGGATTGCAATGCCACACTTTTGCCTGAGCCCGATAAGCCACTTACCAGGATCAGATCCATACTCGGCCGGGTCATTCCGCCACCTGGATCCCCATCCGCAGATGATGGCGATTGAGGAATTCCAGACTGCTGTCTTCTCCAGCCTTGCGCAGAAGATGGTCCCGGATCGCAGCTTCAACCAGTACCGAGAGATTTCGGCCCGGAGCGACCATGACATGCAGACAGGGAATTTTCACGCCGAGGATATCCATCCATTCGAGACTCGGTTGCGACCGGTCGAGGTTGATCATATCCTGATCTGTCGCATCCTTGAGATTAATGATCAATTCCAGCTTGTAGCTTTCCAGAACTGCGGAGGGGCCAAACATCTTGTTGACATTGATAATGCCTAATCCTCGGATTTCGATATGACCCTGCAGCGACGAGGGGCATTCCCCCATCAATTCCGGCCCATCCCGACGGTAGATATTGACCACATCATCGGCGATCAGCTGATGTCCCCGTTGTACCAGATCAAGGGCGACTTCACTTTTCCCGATCCCACTCATACCGGTAATCATCACACCGGTATTCATGACTGCGAGAAACACCCCATGCCGATTGCACTGTGGTGAAAGCAGTTTGCCGAGATTAGCTTGGAGAAAGTCGAGCAGTGCGGCAGAGCCCAGAGGGACACTCAGCAAAGCAATATCCAGCTGGCGACACACTTCTTCCAATGCGGGATTGGGGTTGACGCCATCACACAAAACCGTCGCCAGAGTCATCTCTGCATGGAAGCAGGGCGCATGGCGTAACTCCTGTCCCCCCTGACGGTAGAGCCAGTCGAGCGTGACCTCATCTACCAGTTGGATCGGAATCGACCGCAATGGGTTCAGAAAACCATACAGGTTGGCATGCTGATAGCACTTCCTGACCGGTTTGCCGGAATGTCGATACCAGTACACATCTGGAATATGATCCAGCACCTGCCGGACAGAGTACTCTTCCTCCCGCACTTTTGGAAAGACCTGACGCATATCATTTTTACTCACGCATCACCCATCCGGCACACTAAACAAAGTCACCACTTCTTCACGGGAATTGCATTGCTTCATGGATTCAACAAATTGCGGATCCTGAAAGTGCTGCACCAGTTTCGAAAACAACTGAAGGTGCACCTCATTGGAATGCTCCGGGGCCAACATGCCAACCACAAGCCAGACCGGCTTGCCGTCTGGAGCATCATAGTCAATGGGGGTCCGCAGCCGAATGACACTGATCACTGGCTGTTCCAGATTCCGGATCCGTCCATGGGGAACCGCGATCCCACCTCCCAGACCCGTACTGCCGAGTCGCTCACGCTCGGTCAATGTTTTGAGAATGCAGTCTTCTGCCAGCCCTTCTGATCCGTTATATGACAATCTGGCGATGTGCTCGAAAAGTCTTTTTCGACTGGTGGTTTCCAGATTGAGGTCGATACAGCCGGGGTCAAGATAATCCGTCAGCACCGGTTCAAGGTGCTGCTGCTTCACGTTATGGAGCATCAGACAAGTGAGGAGTGGGACCATGGTCCAGTGCGACATCGGTCCGATGATGATCCGTCAGCTTTTCTTTGTGCTTGAGTACCTGTCGGTCCAACTTGCTCACCATGCTATCAATTGCGGCATACATGTCATCACAGGTGCTGGAGGCATGGATCATCGCACCTTTGGTGTTGATCGTGGCTTCTGCCATGTGCCGTTTCTTCTCCACCTGCAAAATAACATTGGTGTTGGTCACATGATCAAAGTGCCGGACAATTTTCCCAACTTTTCCGGAAACATAATGATGCATGGAGTCTGTGACGTTGACATGATGCCCGCTAATTGAAATCTGCATAGTGTGTACCTCCGAAAAGCCAATGGGTGACCGGCAGCGCTGGCCACAGGAAAGGTGGGACGGAAGCGATGCTCAATTTTTCGACGCCTCCGATAAAGACTTTCGCCAGCTTGATGGCGGTATATTCATTTGCTCTCGATACTTTGCCACCGTACGCCGGGCCACATCATATCCTCTAGAAAGGAGTGCCTGGCGAATCTTCATGTCGCTGACAGGCCTTGCAGGAGATTCGGATGCGATCAGTTCCCGAATATGTACCTGAATGGCAATCGAGGAGGAGGGCTTGCCTGTTTCCGCACTTACCTCGGCTGAAAAAAAATACCGCAGTTCGAATGTCCCCAATGGGGTCTGGATGTATTTCCCGTGGACTGCCCGCGATACAGTGGACTCATGTACCCCGACCGCTGCCGCAATTTCCCGCATGGCCATTGGTTTCATTGCCGTCGGACCACGATCAAAAAAAGATTGCTGACGCGCTACGATTTCCGATGCAACGGAAAGAACCGTGTCATGCCGCTTTTTGACATTAGTCAGCAGCCAACACGCATCCTGAAGTTGGATCTTGAGTCCCGAAAACGATTGATTTTCGGCATTTTCTGTGACCAGTTTCCGATAATCCTCATTGATCACAATTTTGGGCAAGGTCGCCATATTCAATTTTGCTTTCCAGACACCATCCCGTCTCTCAAGCAGGACATCCGGCGTCACGTAATTGGCGACATTTCTGCCCACACTATAGCCAGGGTGTGGATTCAGGCCCTGGATCAAGTCAATGGCTTCACACAGCACAGCCTGATCCACCCCAAGTGTTTTGCGAATGGTTTGGAAATTCCGTTTGGCCAATAATGGAAGACAAGAGCGGACAATATCCTTTGCGGTTTGTAACCCGTTCAGGCTGGGATCCAATGCGGACAATTGCAGTAACAAGCACTCTTCCGGCGTCCTGGAGCCGACACCGACCGGGTCCAAGGATTGCACCCGGTGCAGTGCACTCTCCAAGTCTGACAAGGTAATCCGCACTTCCAGCTGTAGGCCGCGCTGCAATTCGTCCAGAATGGCCCCGAGGTCGGTTTCCAGATAACCGGCATCATCAAGATGATGGACGATATAATCCGCCAGAAGTTTCTGCAGCGGGTCAGCCGTACTCATACGCAACTGATTTTCCAACACCTCATGCAGGGATTCGCCTACCGGATTTTCCGGCATCCCATCGAATGTATTGGATCGGACAGAAATAGAAGACATTCCACCCATACGCATACTTGCCCAATCTTCATTGAATAACCCTCGTGATTCGTCCATGGATTCTGGGGTGTGAGGGACTTCTTCCCCAATCGGCTCATGATCGCTTTGAGGTTCGACCACTTCCAATAGAGGATTCTTTACATGCGCATCCATCAATGCCGCAGTCAACTCAGTGCAGTCCATCTGTAACAGGCCGATGGCCTGCTTCAGCTGAGGCGTAATCGCCAAGCGCTGCACGGGTTGCAAATTGAGAGCCGGTTTCATCCTCTGGAGTTGACCATTTCAGGAATTCATTGTACCCAAAATTTAGGCTTTGGTGGAGGTGCCATGTGCTTTCGAAGAGAAATCTGTCGGTACCATATACGCGACCCTGGAAGCCATCAACCTCCTGTTGATACGGTAATCCTGCAGTGATTGCAGGACGGACCGGCATGACATCGGCCATCGTTCCCGTGGACTTGACGCCAAGGCCCGGCGCAGGTTTCGACGTCCTAATCCAGCAACCGGACAATGCGGCGGTCTTGATCCATAGAATGCCATCACATTACGATCTATGCGGGGAGCTTTCCTGGTCTCATGTCAGCAATAGTCCCTTTTCGGAGAAAGATGACGATCAATGGTCCTTGCTGGAGGCTTCGGCCCATTCAGACCGAATTCCTGATTTCGACGGTAAAATTCAGAACGCATGGATTCTGCCGGGGTAGTTTTTTGGAATCCGGCACTCCATCGCAGGGCTCGCGGGCATTCGTTCTGGAGGATGGGCGAGATGCCCGACAGTTGCGGGCTCTGGGATTTCCATCGGTGAGTTCAGAAAGCAAATTGCATGAACAGGCCCTGGCTTCCCGGTATATTGGGCTTACGACCTTATGAAACGCTGGCTTGAGACATCTGGTGTCTTCCCCGTAGAGCATCAAGTCGCCCATGCCACGCACCTTCCCATTGTCGCTGCATTCGACCGAACCGAAGCAATCCCCGGCTTCATCATACGCATATCAAACCTTCGCGACAGGCAATCGGTCGGTGGACAGTTCAGGCTTTAACTCCACTCCATTACCTTCGGGGTCGAGGATATAGATGGAAGTCCCCCGGCCTTGGGCACCATATCGCACAACCGCTTCTTCCGGGTGTATCCCATTGTGCTGTAACCATGAAACCAACTCCGGTATTCCGATGGCTTCGATACGGAGACAGAAATGATCCATATTATGGCCTTCCGGTCCCGGCGCGACACCTCCAGTGCGTCCCAGCGGACTATCCACGCTCACCAGGTCAATCAGTGCATCTCCGGCTCGCAGTTGTACCAACCCCAGATGATCTTCACGCCGTTCCACCCGACAACCCAGCACATCACAGTAAAATGCGATCATGTCATCCAGGTCGGTTACCCGAATGACGACATGATCAATCATCTGAATCCGAACAGGGCAGGTCATGGTTCGTATTGTGCCATGAATAGCCTTACGATGCCGCCAGTTTGGCAATCGCCCGCTGATCTTGAAGCCCTCGACCACAACCCGACAGCCCATCGAACTGGTCCCGGATCCGACCCAACACGATCTCCACCGGAGAACCGCCTGTGAACAGACTCAAATTCTCCGCGAATCTCGGATTTCTCTGGCCCGAACACTCCCTGCCAGAGCGCATTCACGCGGCGGCAAGAGCGGGCTTTGGGGCAGTGGAATGTCATTGGCCCTATGACACCGAGCCCGCCAAGATCCTGGCGGCACTCAACGAAACGGGGTTGGTCATGCTCGCACTCAACACGCCTCCGGGCAATCCGAACGCAGGTGATTTTGGGCTGGGGGCAGTCCCGGGCCGGGAAACTGAAGCCCGGGAAGGGGTATGTCGTGCGATCGACTATGCAGGAAAAATTGGCGCACAGCACATTCATGTCATGGCCGGGATTTGTGAGGATAGCTGCAGTGCCCTGGACCGGATGTACAACCATCTGGTCTGGGCCGCAGAGGTTGCTCGCTCAGCTGGGATTGACCTTTGGCTTGAACCCATGAATCGAATTGACCGTCCAGGTTATGCGCTATTCCAGACATCCCAGGCTATCGATCTCATTCATCGACTGGAGTATCAGGAAGGACTCTGCAATATCCGGCTGCTCTTTGATTGCTACCATGTACAAATGATGGAAGGAAATCTGTTGGCGCGGTTGACCGAATCCCTGCCCTGGGTGGGCCATATCCAAGTGGCGGGAGTCCCGGGGCGGCATGAGCCCACGGATTGTGAAATTGATTATGGCTGGTTATTGGGCCGAATCGCCCAACTCAACTATACAGGATGGGTCGGAGCCGAATATCAGCCCGCCAGAGGAACTGACGAAGGGCTGGAATGGTTCCGACCCTTCCGGTCTGGACCAGTCCCGAAACCAACCTCCCCCAGAGTCTTTCGGCATTACAGCCAGAGAGAACTGGATGCCGAATACAACAACCGGGCCAAGGTGACCGATTTCGGAGGTCATCTGGCATGGTACCGCACTCGAAGCAAAGAAACCCGACTTGCCCTGGATGGGATTCAGGACATCGGCTATGGCCCCAGTAGCGCAGAAACCCTGGACATTTTCTGGACTGGAGATCATAGCGCACAGGCAGTCCCCAAACCCATTCATGTCTTTTTCCATGGCGGCTACTGGCAGACTCTCAGCAAGAATGAGTTCAGTTATGTAGCGAATGCGACTGAGAGACTCGACGCACTTTGTGTGGTGGTCAACTACGCTCTCATTCCCCAAGTCAATATGAGCGAACTTGTGGCCCAATGCCAACGTGCACTGGTCTGGCTATGGCATCACGCGGCGGCATACGGTGGAGACCCGTCACGCATTTTTCTCAGCGGTCATTCGGCCGGCGGTCATCTGGTGGCGATGATGGCGGCCACTGACTGGCCAGCCCGGAGTATCCACTGCCCGCAGGATCTAGTCAAGGGCGGACTTTCCATCAGTGGGCTGATGGATCTGGAGCCTATACGGCTCTGTTATCTCAATGAAGAACTAGGATTTACCCAAGAAACGATACGGGGCTATAGCCCGATCCACCTGGCAAACCAGTCCGATACCGAACTCCACTGCGTGTATGGTGAACGGGAAGGAGAGGAATATCGTCGGCAAAGTGAGACCCTGGCAGCCCGCTGGGACGGTGCCTTTTCCCACCCCCTGCCTGATCAGGATCATTTCAGCATTGTCAGACTGCTGGATGAACGGAAGAGCCCCGTGGCAAAAATTCTCCATTCCATGATGATGAAATCATGAAGCCCCTTGTCAACCCATCGTTTCCCCTCTCAGCGATGCCATCAAAGGAAAGATACGGATCAGGCCGCGAGGCGGGGATTCAGCGATCTCGCAAATGCCGCCGACCAGGATAAAGATGGATCCGGAAAAAGTGGCGGCGGGTCGGATCATCCCACTTCTTTGAGAGCCCGAAACGGTAAGATCACCGGATTACACAAGAGGTCGACAGGGATCATGGAGTCCACAAGGGGCATGTTGTAGCGGCCCGCTCAATGGTTTCGGCAGCGTCATCACAAAAGATTGGCGTATATCCAACAGGCCCGCCCGATAGCAACAGGACCTACACGGGAGATTAGACCAGACTTTGCGGTTCCCGCCCGGACTCAACGACCATGACTGCGGGAATAACCATTCTTCTCGGGTGGCTGCCAATCGTCCAGCCGGCTTTCGGCCGGACGAAAAACCTCTACCAGCAATGGAAAACAGCGGGTCGTATCATCGGAGTGACTGCTGCCACAATCCCCTCCGGGACATGCCGAAAGCCCCCCGATCAGGTCCATCTCGGCAAAATATTCGATATAGTCTCCCGCACGGCCTGGACTTGCCTTCATGAAGTATTGGTGTGTATCCCGCGTGAAGCCAGTACACATAAATACATTCATCACATCATGTACATGAGGCTCCGCTTCCTTGAGGGTCAATCCAGTTTTTTCTGCCAGGGCACGGGTCAGGTTAGAATGGCAACAATGATGATACTCCACCCCCTTGAGCAGATAATTGGTATAGGGATCACAGCGTGTTCCAATAACGTCATGCACCCCGCCTCCATCGGCATCCCAGCCATACCAAGCCAGAGTATCCTGTGTGATCGTGGCCATGGGCCGGAGACCCGGCAAGTTGCTCCACAGACGGTCACCAGCGGTAAGATGGGTCGCGTGAAGCTGACGTGTCTTGCCACTGAAAAAGTGTTCGGTCAAATCATGGGCATTCCACAAATTGAGGTCCCCTACTTGGGAGCCCTCAATGACCGTGATCCGGAAAAAGCTGCCAGCAGCGACATCAAATGCCTTGCCATCACGGGGTTCCACCCGCCATTCACCGGTCTTTTGAGCCCCTTCCCGGAGGCGGTCATAGAAATTCTGATCATAGACCGGCAACTGGTCGACAGCGTAACAGACCAGCGGTTTGGCACTGCGTCGCACAGCCGCATCTGCCGGTGCAGGGGCATGCAAAGGGTCAGTCATGGAAAATGAATGATTGGGTCTGACGGGATTCTGGGATACGATACCAGTCTTTTCCGGTGTGATACAACTCTTTTCTTCATCCAATCAAAATGATTGCTCATCACGACTATGTCATCGACCCACTCGTCAGTGCCGATGAAATTGATGTCCGCATAAAAGAAATGGCCCATGAGATCAAGGCACATTTTCGGAGTACGGACAAACTGATTGTGATTGGCCTTTTGCGCGGCTCCTTCATGTTTATCGCCGACCTGGTTCGCGAGCTCGACCTGCCGGTAGAAGTCGATTTTATGGAAACTTCCTCTTATCAGGACCGTATGGAATCTTCCCGAGAAGTCAAAATCACCAAGGATCTCCGGGGTGTAATCGAAAATCAAGATGTCCTGGTCGTGGAAGACATTGTCGATACCGGGTTCACCCTCACTCATGTGCTCGCCTTGCTGCACAGCCGTCGCCCAGCCCAACTGCTGGTCTGTGCGTTGCTGGACAAGCCATCCCGTCGTGAGACTGATGTCCAGGCCGACCTGGTGGGGTTTGAAATTCCTGACCGGTTCGTGGTCGGCTATGGCATTGACTATGCGCAGCGGAACCGGAATCTGCCATATATTGGCGTAATACGGTTTCCCGGTTCCGGCAAGTAAGTGGCCGGGAATGATGACTCCCAGCCAGTCCAAGGCCAACTCATCAGAGCCTTTTTATGCGGTTCTTTGGCCAACCGCGCACCCAGACGTGTTCGTCCCCACCAAATCATCCAGAGCCCACGGTGTCATTGCGGCCCAGTCGCGGCAAGGCACTGGTAATGGCTGGGGACAATAATCCGGTGCGGGCGTATTCTGCCAGTTTATCCCGGGTATCTGTCACATCCAACGTCCGCAAAGTCAGCTGACCAATCCGGTCCTGAGCCGTGAACACAGACTCCCCCTTCTCCATCGTCAGTCGCTCCGGTCGGTAGGTCAACTGATCGGATCGAGTATCGATAATGGAATAATCGTTGCCGCGTCGTAATTCCAGCGTAACTTCCCCGGAAATGGCCATTGCGACCCAGCGTTGGGCGGTCTCACGCAGCATCAACGCCTGGGGGTCGAACCAGCGACCCTGGTACAGTAGCCGGCCCAGACGGATTCCATTGATCCGAAACTGCTCGATCGTATCCTCATTGTGAATACCGGTCATCAGGCGCTCGTAGGCGATGAACAGCAGGGCCATTCCCGGGGCTTCGTATATTCCCCGACTCTTGGCTTCGATGATCCGGTTCTCAATCTGGTCACTGAGGCCCAGTCCATGCCGCCCCCCAATCCGATTGGCCTCGAGCATCAGGTCTACCTCGTTCTCAAAGACCTGCCCATTCAATGCCACCGGCCGGCCCTCGTGGTACCGTACCGTAACTTCTTCCGCCGGAATCTCGGTGTCAGGGTCCCAGGACCGGACCCCCATAATGGGCTCAATGATGCGGGTGCTGGTATCGAGAAATTCAAGATCCTTGGCTTCATGGGTCGCCCCCAGCAGATTGGAATCGGTAGAATAGGCTTTTTCGGCAGACATCCGGTAGGCAAATCCAGCCGCCTGCATGAAAGCCGACATCTCGGCACGCCCGCCCAACTCCCGGATGAAGGTTTCATCCAGCCAGGGCTTGTAGATTTTCAGGGCCGGATTCGCCAGCAGCCCGTAGCGGAAAAACCGCTCAATATCGTTCCCCTTGTAGGTGCTGCCATCTCCCCAGATATGGACATCATCCTCACGCATGGTCGCCACCAGCAGGGTACCGGTGACTGCCCGTCCCAGCGGAGTGGTGTTGAAATAGGGTACGCCTGCGGTGGTGACATGAAAGGCCCCACACTGAATGGCCGCAATTCCCTCCGCCACAAGTTGGGAGCGGCAATCTACCAGCTTGGCATCCTCTGCACCGTATTCCACTGCCTTGCGGGGAATACTTTCGTAGTCTTCCTCGTCCGGTTGTGCAAGATTCGCCGTATAGGCGAACGGAATCGCCCCCTTTTCCCGCATCCAATGAATGGCCGCGCTGGTATCCAGCCCTCCGGAAAAAGCGATGCCCACCCGTGTGTCTACCGGCAAGCTCTTCAGAATGATGGTCATGATTGTATTGGTACGCGGAAAAGGAGAGAATTCTAGCAGTGAAACTTCATATAAGAGGGACTTGATGAAAGAAGGGTTCCCATCATGCCTGCGGAACCGTAACGTGTCATACACCCATAGACTGGACAATCTTTCTTTCGCTCAACCTACCCTCGGATAGAGACGTAACTTGTTGCATCCAAAAACGTCTTCCATCACTTTGAGGAAATACCATGTTCGCGAAGAATGCCTTGAGTCTCCCGGAGTACCCGCCTGACATCGGACGGTAGCGGTCCTGTTTCACCCTGCAGGTCGCAATCGTCATGGTACTTGAGGAGTGCGTTTCCGCTCAGCGAGCGTCAGAGAAGCCGGCGAGAGCCGGCACGACTGGCAAAGCCCGGTGAAAGCAGTAATACTCTCCAGGCTCCCATCGGACCATCACCATGCTCATCCAACAGGTCGAAACGTTTACTGACCCATTTATCTGCTTTGTCCGTGTGGTGCTGGAAGATGGCGGTACAGGCTGGGGGCAGACGGCTCCCTATCATGCCGACATTACCGCCCGGATACTCCACCGTCAGGTCGCCCCTTGGGTACTGGGCGAGGATGCTACCGACCTTGACCAACTGGGTCACCGGGTGATGGAGAAGGAACACAAGTTTCCGGGGTCCTATCTCCGGCGGGCCTTCGGGGGGGTGGAGACGGCACTGTGGGATGCCCGGGGATGCCGTGAGGAGCGTAGCGTATGCGAACTGATTGGTGGGACTCCCGGCCCGATTCGTGCCTACGCCTCATCCATGCGGAGAGACATTCAGCCAGCAGCGGAGGCCGCCCGATTTGTCGACCTGCAATACCGGTATGGTTTCAATGCATTCAAATTCCGGGTCGGTGCCGAATGTGGTCATGACCGGGACGAATGGCCGGCTCGAACCGAGTCAATCGTTCCCGCAGTACGACGCACTCTGGGGGACCAGGCCACGCTGTTGGTCGATGCAAACTCCGGATTTTCACCGACGCGAGCCATTGCAGTCGGGCGACTGCTGGAAGACCACGGAGTCAGCCATTTTGAGGAGCCCTGCCCTTACTGGCAATATGAACAAACCCGGCAGGTCACCGAAGCCTTGTCCCTGGACGTGACTGGCGGGGAACAAGACTGCGAACTGCAGAACTGGCGGAGAATGATCGACGGCCGGGTGGTAGACATTGTGCAACCGGATATTTGCTATCTGGGCGGACTGAGCCGGACCCTGGAGGTGGTTCGGATGGCCGCCGCAGCCGGCATTCCGGTCACCCCCCATTGCGCCAACCTCTCCATGGTCACCCTGTTTACCATGCACCTTCTGCGCGCCATTCCCAATGCCGGCAAGTACCTGGAATATGCCATTGAGGGAGCGGATTACTATCCATGGCAATCGGACCTGTTCACTCACAATCCCTATGAAATCGTCGACGGCCAGGTCATGGTCATCGACCAACCGGGATGGGGAGTGCAAATCAATCCGGACTGGCTGTCCCGCTCCACATACCAGGCCAGCACCCATTCCTGAGCCCAGAACCGGGGAGGTGGCCGACCGGCCGGAGTATTACCGCTTCGATAGCTGGTCATTGGGGTTCTCCCGGTTTCCCCCGGGAACATTCTGGGCTATGTGTGAACCGAAAATAGCCTGGTTGGAAGCCGGATGAGAAGCCTGGTTGGGGAGCAGGACACCGCAAAAGTCATATTTTGCAGATTATGGTTGAACTGGAAGGAGGCGGGCACTTTTCCTTCGATGTTTTTCCTGTTCGAGTCTGAACCAGCAAAGCTCCCTTGGGTATGATCCGGGTTATGGAAGGGGAATTATATACCTAACAGCCAAAGACCGGTTAATCCAGCGCATCATCCAGATGCAGGAACCATGACAAGGTCCAAAGGGTATTGAATGCGCTTTATCGAGAGTGAATCGAAGCAACAAGCCATTTTGGTAGTCAGGTATATAATTCCCTATGGAAGAGTATCACTGGAGTCTGAGCGAGGTTCGGGTGCGGCCGGTTCGCGATACGCGGGAGCAGAGGCGCTGGGACCGGCTGATGGCGGCGCCGCACGATCTCTCGTTCCGGTGCTTCTACGGTCGCGCCCTGCGCCATGTCGCGGTCTGCGGCGAGTCGTGGCTGGCGATCAGCAAATACATTGCCGACATGCGCAAGCGCTACCCGCAACAGATGGGGGGCGGCCATGACTGACTCCGCGGCGGAAGAACATGCTCGTCGCGCGGCGGCGGTGGAAAGACATGCCCGCGCATTGGCAGCGTCCGCTAGGTCGAGGGAGGAATGGAAACGCAAGTCGGCGGAAGAATATGCCCGCGCGGTGGAAGCGTCCACCAAGTCGATGGAGGAAAGGACCCACAAGTCGCTTGCGGGATATACCCGCAATGTGTCGGAAGTATTCTACGGTCGTGAGCACGAGCAGGCCTATCTGCGAGCGGCGGTGAAATACCAGCGCTGCTGGGACGAGATGGCCAGGGCGAGGCCCTGGTACATGCCGCTGTGGTACTGGCGCTTTGTGCACTTGCCGACGAGAGTCCGCGAACTGCCGCCGGTGCTGGTGCGCAGCCGCGATCCGCTGCTGGTCTGGAAGCAGCGGCACTGGAACCCCGACCGCATTTTCGCCGCCACCGCCACCGGGCTGAAAGGGTCGCGGGCGATGTACCGGGTCCCGAACTCGGATTTCATCGCCCTCGGCGAGTATCGCTTTTTCCGGTAGTCCAGGAAATGCGCACCTTGCCGGGCTTCGGCGTCGACGGATCGACGCCTTTTCCGAGCCGGAACGACCAGCCGGAATCGTCGCAGCCGGAGGCATTGGCCAATGCATCGAGCGCCGGCTTCATCGCTGCCAGCGCGTTGTCGAGGTCGTAGCGCCGCCGGTCGGGGCGGATGAACTCGATGGTCAATTCACAGCGGGCCGGGATTTTCCAATCGCGTTCGCGCAGTACCCAGCCGCCCTGCCGTCGGTATGACGGGAGTAGGAATGGCGAACCCGCCAGTGCCCCCGAGCGTTGGCAGGCAGCTGGCTTATCTGGCAGTCTTTGTGAGACATAGAGTGCTCTTCGAGATATTTTTTCTTTCCAGGAAGAGGGGGGATGGTGAGGTTCTGGATATTTAAGTCTGGAAACCACCTCGCATGCATGCCGCATGGTGGACGGATTTAGCTCGGCTCCACAAAGCTCTTGCAGTCCGTTCGACCCCGTCAAACCATGACCATAGTGGGCAACCTGCAAATATGCGGACGCAATCTGGTGTTTCCGCCTCTGCCTGGCCACTGCAATTGCGAGAACTTGCTCTCGTATTTTCCTTCGAAAGGTAATGTCGTACCGATTGGTGATCACTCGAACGAATTGCTGCTCAATGGTGCTTGCCCCCTGGATTTTGCCCAACCGGATTCTGACAAAAACAGCCCTTATGATACTGATAGGATCAATCCCGGGATGGAATGCGTTCCTGTGATCTTCGGCTGCGACCAGTGCCTGAATGAGCTTGTCGGAAACTGGCTTGTCCAATAAATTGTCAATAACCCCGATGCACTCTGTGAGGTCAGAATGGATCCGCCCCAAATCCAGAAGTTCGGCGATGCGAGAAAGAATCACCAACGGACAGGACAAAAAGGAACAGGCTATTTTGGTGAAAATGCAGTTCGCTGCCAAGTTGCACTCCCTTCTGAATCCGCTGCCGTGGAAGAAAACTTACCCCTCATCCGTTGCCCATTATTATCAATTTGCAATTCATGATAGTGTGTCGATTCACGGCAATGACCATCCTCCGTGATATGCAAATATGCAATATCTTTGGATCCGGGGAAATACTTCTTTTCAATATACCCTTCCACCCTCCCTCGTGTACGGTAGACGCCAATGTACTCTCTCGGTCCACTGGACGAGTGCTCATAAGTCTTTTCTGTTGTGCCCTTGATATACGGACCTTCACGCCAGAGGAGTGCAGCATACTGCAGTGATATGTTTGTATAAGGATTGTATGCTGTCTCTTCAGTATTCATCTCGAAATGCCACCGACCAGTGATTGCAGGTAAGGGGAAAAGTTTTTCCTTGGCCAGGAAAAACAGGATGGCAAGAATCATGCCGCCCAGAACCGCAGAGGCTATACCGATCAAAACTGTACAGATGATATCCATTGGCTTTCAGGAAAGGACATTGATCATTCGTGATCTTGTTATTGGCAACAATAAATGATTTCAGTGCCTGATTTGATTCAGTCGCTTCGGACCTGATAGACGGTACCACGGGAAATCCCCAGGTCCCGAGCGATCTGCGTCGGCGAGTGGCCCTCGGCCAACCGCTCCCGGCACAGGTTGGTCTCGAACTGGGCGAATACCCCCGGCATGTCGAAAAACGCCTTGCCGGCCGCCGTAGAAGTGTCCACCGGCTATTCAGTGGTCACCAGATGTGCGCCCCGATCCCGGAGCCGGGCGACAATAACCTGCAGGTCCTGCAGGGATCGGGCCAGACGATCGATCCGGGTCACCACCAGGGTTTCGTCTGGATGGATGAAATCCAGGATCACCCCAAGCTCGGGACGATGGTCGAGATGGGTGCCGGTGCCAGTTTCGCACCGGATCATGGTGCAGCCGGCGGCCTCAAGGGCCTGTATCTGCACCTGCGGGTTCTAGTCGGAAGTGGACGCGCGAGCACAGCCGATGCAAGCGGGGGAGTGTTCGTTTTGGGTATGCTGATGACCTCTGGACAATCATACCCGATCTACTAATCCCTCGCCCGGTTTTTGAGCCCCGCAGGGACAGCAGGTAGTTCACATACGCTGAACACATCACCAGCATGAGCCGCGCCTCGGGCTCGGTGATCTCCGGGGCATCCTTCATTAGTGCATGCCGGATACCATCACGACCGCTGGTCCATCCATAGATTTGCGAAAACCCTTTCTTAAGGGATGTAGGGAGATCAATACGCCCTTGCCCTTCCAGTGCGGTAATGGCGGCTCCGATATTTTTGTGCTCTCCTCCCGTAAGCCGGCGATAGGTGGCCTCCACTGCCGAAATGCTCTCCTTGACCGAGTTGCGATAGTCAGGCTCTGATCTGTCCCTGTACAATGTGATGGCCCGGGAGATGTGGCGACCCGCTTCGTCGCTCCTGGCGGCATCACGGATCGTCGCCCGCTCCTTCTCATTTATGATCGGAGTGATCCAGTTTTCCACAAAACGGTATGCGGCCTTTTCCTCTTCGAATACTTGATTGCAATGCTCCGTAAACACGTCCGCATTGAATCGACGGAATCTCGCCACGTCGGGTCAGCCATTGTTTCCAGAAAATCGTAAAACTCGGGGAAATTCAAGGCAAGATAATGACCTTTGATCATCTGCAATTCTATCTTCGGATCACTATCACGATCATCAATAGGGATCTTGAAATAGAAACGGCGGAGGTATTTCGATAGTCTGTCGAAAGGGGAAGAATAAACGAAGGTTGACCTGCTGTCGACGAAATAGATTTCATACAGCACATTCCGGATACAGTTGCGCAACTCCTCGGTTACCTCGTCTGGCTGCAGAAAGGGTGCCGGCTCTTTGTGTCCGTATCGTTCGGAAAAGCGCATGAACTTACCCTGTCATCATCTGGAATCTTCCGCGGACACCCAACATTATTCGTCTAACGACCTCATAGATGCGCCAGAAGACTTGCCCAATTTCAATGTTTGTATCCTGCATCAAGGATGACGGAATCTCCTGAAGCGGGCGCATCGAACTGTTTTCCCGTATTGCAATCATGAAAAGTACCTTTTAGCATCTCTGGTCATGGATTTCTATTCATAAATCAATCACTCCCCAACGATTGCTTCACATGCTGTTTTCAATCGGCACCTCGCGCAGTCTTGTGATTGCGGAATCCTCCGCGGCTACAGTGCATGAGGTCGGTGAGGCTTGCGGAGTGTCACGCAAGGGGCTTTGCGGTGCCGATGCGGGTTGAGGAAGCACATTCATTCGTCACCGGGTAGGATTCAGTTATTCCGAACCTGATAGACGGTACCACGGGAAATCTCCAGGTTCCGGGCAATCTGTGTCGGCGAGTAGCCCTCGGCCAACCGCTGCCGGATGGCCTCGCGGTCGATGCGACGCGGGCGACCATGATAGACCCCCCGCCGCTTGGCCGCCCGGATGCCCTCGGCCTGCCGCTCCCGGCGCAGGTTGGTCTCGAACTCGGCAAATACCCCCAGCATGTCGAAAAACGCCTTGCCGGCCGCCGTGGAGGTATCCACCGGCTGTTCCGTGGCTACCAGATGTGCGCCCCGATCCCGGAGCCGGGCGACAATGACCTGCAGGTCCTGCAGGGACCGGGCCAGACGATCGATCCGGGTCACCACCAGGGTTTCGTCCGGATGGATGAAATCCAGGATCACCCCAAGCTCGGGACGATGGTCGAGACGGGTGCCGGTTTCGCACCGGATCATGGCACAGCCGGCGGCCTCAAGGGCCTGGATCTGCACCTGTGGGTTCTGGTCGGCAGTGGATACTCGGGCATAGCCGATGCGAGCGGGGGAGTTGTTCATTTTGGGTATGCCGATGACGTTTGCTGTCGATTAAACCACAGGAGACCCAAAATGAACATCTTTCCGGGTGATTCGGGTGTGCAGTGGTTTGTGTGGTTGGGGTATACCCATCATGACATCTTTCGTTCTACCGCCAAGATGACTGTCACCTCATAAATTACTGATGGGCCGTAGGTCCGATGGTGATTATGCCGACGGCGAGCGTGCCCACCATTCGACGAATCCCCCTACCACATCCCACATGATCAGCGGCGGTCAAAGATACACTCCGTTAGTTCCTTAAAAACCGCCATTTCGGGGGCTAGGTGTTTGGAAAGTAAAACCTTGAACTTGTTGGCGTTTATGCTGGTTTCTATACCACAGAAATTCCTGATCCGGTTTGTATGGTCTTTGAGGTTCTGATTGTCGATGTCATTCACGAAGTCATCATAGGCTGCTTCGTCAAAGGATAGGCCGGCCGCGGCGCAGTACGCTTTTAGTACGTCTTTGTCGTAGAGATAATTCTCTATCTCCCGCCGCCTGAGAACGCGGTGATTCTCAGGATTGGTATTGAGGTAGACTTGACGAGTGTGTTTATTTGTATCGCGCCCTGACGCCATATCCCTGTCTTTGAGCACCCAAATCTCTACATCCGGGAACACCTTGCCAAGGATCGCTATCGCGATCTGACTCCGCTCATCAAGTTCGGTGTTACCACCGCTTGAAACGAAGAATGCGTCTGAGTGAGTTTTCGCAAAAATGTTGTTGAAGACTTGGGCATCAAGGCCTTTTTCCTCCCTTTCAGACCCGGGTTCGGCTCTTCCTTCACAGTAGATAATGGTTGAGGGGCTGACGAGATGGGCCAGATCATCCAACGCGATCTTGAACAGACTTCGCCATGTCCCGGAACTGATTTCCGTCGGGGTCAGAGTATGTGCTTCCGCGGCCAGATTTAGCTCAGGGCGAAAATGGATGATCTGGCAGTTGTTCTGTATTTTTGTCTGCAAGGCCCTCAGGAAACCGATGCTGTGCGTCGTAAGCCAGATTTGACAATTTGGTCCGACAAGGCGGTCAATTTCAACGAGTAGGTTACCCTGTATGGCCGTGCTGATATGAAGTTCCGGTTCATCAAACAGAAAGATGGAATCACTGTAATCATTCCTGCGAAGGTAAAGGTCGAGCAAAAGGTCAACGACTTCCTTCTCCCCGGAAGACAGTACGTTGAATTCGAATTCATGCGGATGGCCCGGCTTGCTGAAGTAAAGGGTGCCCTGCCCGTTTTCCACGTTCCCCAGCCCGGAAATCTCAAGATCCAGGCAGTTTCTGATCGAGTCGTTCAGTTGCCCAATAATGCGACTTCTGGCCACACTCGGCTTGAGATCGTTAGCGTCGCGATATTCATTGTAGTGGGCGAGCAGGCGGCGGTAGTTGCCCTCCATTTTTTCGTCGAGGCTCGACGCGTCGCTCGCACCATAGGAATTCAGCTTGATTTCCGGAACTTCCTTGGTTTCCTTAATTCTAAGATCGCTGTTGTAGCGGTATGAACTGCGAAACGCGAAAATGGTATTGGAGTTCCCCGTGGCCATTTTTGATTCAAAGACATCACCGAAGCGTCCCGTGGTGAATTGTATCTCGATATCATCGTGCCCAGTTTGTCTGCCAATCATCGAATGATAGCTGTGCCCTCGGGGGCTCCCTTCTCCGAGTTGTTCGTGAGCATTCGCGTGAAACAGCATGGCGTCCAGCACGCTGCTTTTTCCGCACCCATTGGGGCCGACCAATGCAATGATACGGGCCGGGTTATCTCTCAAATCAATGGTCAGATCGTGAAAGCACTTGTAGCCATTCTTTATTCGCAGGGCGGTGATATGCATATGTGTTCCCATCGGAAGGTTTGTAGGGGTAGCGGCTTGAGAGCATCGCGGATGAAATTCCCACTCGAATTATTTGAGAACGGACTTGGATTGTCCGCGAGCAACCCGCATCGCTGAGACTCCGTGCGTCCGGATGAGACTAAGGCCTGTTAACATTACGTAGTGCATCGACGATCAGCGCAAAGATGATGAATCGGAGGAACAGGACATCAAGCTAGTCGAAGCGCGAGAAGGCCCTGAGAAAACCCTGTCGTTTCTGTGTCCACCATCTTCATTCTCCCTGAAAATCCCCGATCAACAGCCGCTATTGCGCTACTCGTTACGGCTGACCAACTTTCTTGATGCTTGCATTGATCCTTCACGACTACCCCGTTTGATATGTTCGACGAAGCGCCCCAGATTCCAGAGCCATGCCCGCTGTGCCGCCGTGTAGCTGCCCTGAATGCCCCGGGGCACCACCAGCTGCAGGTTTGACGCCTCCATCTGTTCCGTCTGGGGTTCCGAGATTCCCGGCTCCAGGGTCAGAAGGTGTTTCCTGGGGATCTTGTCGGCCTCCGCCAATACCTGTCGCCAGCGTTCCTTGCACGATGACTTGGCCCCGAGCATGGCCAGATTGGTGGCCCCGGTGGCAGGTGCCGCATGATAGGCGGCCACGCTCGGGAACAGAAAATCGGGCCGGTGGCGGTTCTCCGTGACCTGGCCCCGGTCATATGCAATATCGAAGGCTCGAAATACCGCCTCCAGATGATTTTCCAGGGCATAGCCCATGCGGGACTTGCGCCGGTTCTGGACGCTGAGCGAATAGTCGATGAACCCGTCCACATCCACCCCGTCGCCGTTGGCAAACCCCTCGGCCAGACGTTTGGAGACGATGCGTTTCTCCAGACGGCGGAACAACGCCTCCTCCCGGGTCAGCCACCACAGCAGGGCCGCATCGGGATCCTCCTCGGCCCGCACCTCAGGCAGTGAGTCGCGGGCCAGACGGGAGAAATTGGCGGTACTCGGAAACGTCAGCGGTAACGCCTCCGTGATTTCGTCCAGCCCGTCGGCATCCGGGTCCTCGGTCCCGATGCCGATCTCATCCAGGATGTAACGGGCCGCGAAGTCCAGTTCGGGGCCGTCTTCCGGAAATTCCCTGGAGACAAAGGACGTCCCCCCGGGCTCCACCCCGAACAGCCACCGCAACTGGTACTCGCTGGTCGAGCCTTCCGGTGCCACGATGAAATACAGCTGCTCGTCGTGGTGCCTGGCCAGAAACAGGGTATCCCCTTCCCGCATGGCTTCGGTGACCGCGTTGGAGGGATAGTACAGACGCCACTCCGTCCTGCCGGCGGTATGGATGCGCGCATCGTAATGGGTGGCGGTGCCCTCGACGGAGAACCCCTCCCGGTCACCGCCCAGCCAGAGATACCGGACCGTATATCGTTGTTCGTGGGTCTCGCCGAGGAAGTTGTCACGCATCGCCCGGGTGGTGCCGATTTCGTGCTGGTTCGATTTTGCAGAATCCGCATCGACACCGGACAGGCGCTTGACGCCGACCCCGACAAAATGATCACGCAACTGGCCGTGTTTCATCTCCCCTCACCCCCAGTTCGTCTTCATCCGACAGCAGCCATCCGGTACAGGCCGCCGCGACCGTCTCAATCGGTAACCGGTGACGCCCCTTCAACGCGCATTCCCAGATCGTGGCCACGCGCCAGCCGGCATCACGCAGGGCCGAGTATTGCCTCCGGTCAAGAGCAATATTTGCATTGATCTTCTCCTTCCAGAACTCCTCCCGGGTCTTCGGCCAGCGGAACAGGTGGCACCCATGACCGTGCCAGAAGCAGCCGTGAATGAGAATGATCGCCCGGTGCTTCGGGAACACGAGATCGGGCTTTCCCGGCAGGTCGCGGCGATGGAGCCGGAACCGGAATCCCCGGCGGTGCAGCATCGACCGAACTACCCGTTCAGGTTTGGTGTTCCTTCCCCGGATTCCGGCCATCATCCGGCTCCGGACCTCGGGGGTCACGGCGTCTGCGGGCACCGGTCAACCCGTAATGGCCGGTTCGGCAAACGGGATCTCGGCCTGCCTGATGGCCAGAGGGATCCGGTCTTCCCGGGCGAGGAACTCCACGATGTGGGGTTTCATGAGCTGGGCCACCGCACGGACTGCCGGCACCACCACGGCGTTGCCGAACTGGCGGTACGCCTGCGTGTCGGATACCGGGATCCGGAATTCCTCTTCTCCGGGCTTCTCGAACCCCATCAGGCGTGCGCATTCCCGCGGTGTCAGTCTTCTCGGTCGTTTTCTGTACTGCCGGATCAGGATCTCCGAACCGTCCTTGTAGTAGCGGGCCGAGAGGGTGCGGCTGACATCCTCCGGGCCAAACAGGGAAAAGCCGAAGCCGTTGCCGGCCTGGCTGTGCTTCTTCTTGTATGCCTTCAGGTAATTCCACAGATGGGCGGTCAGTGTGTACTTCGGATCGACCTTCGGTTCGAGAATCGACCCCAGCGTGGGCCCCGGACCGACCGGCACCGCCAGTTCCCCGAAATCGAAGTCGGTCTGCTGCCGGAAACCCACGATGAATATCCGCTCCCGCTTCTGCGGTACCCAGGGGGACGAATCAATCACGCGGGTGCTTACGCGGTAGCCGAGTTCCTCCCGGAGCACATGCATGATCGTGGCGAAGGTCCGGCCGCCGTCATGCCGCTCCAGATTCCGGACATTCTCGAGCACAAATGCCGGTGGCCGGTGATGGCGCAGGATTTTGGCCAGATCGTAGAACAGGGTTCCCTGGGTATCACACAGGAAGCCGTGGGGCCGTCCAAGGGCATTCTTCTTGGACACTCCCGCGATCGAGAACGGCTGGCAGGGAAATCCCGCCAGCAGGACCTCATGGGAGGGGACCAGCGCCGGGTCCGCTGCATAGGGGCGGATGTCGCCGACATATTCATGCTCGCTGTCCGCGGGCTCCGGAAAATTCGCCGTGTAGGTTTCCTTGCAGAAGCGGTCCCACTCGGAGGTGAACACACAGCGTCCGCCGATGCCCTCGAATGGCCGCCTCAAGCCTCCAATTCCTGCAAAGAGGTCAATAAAGCGGAATCCCCAGTCCCGGCGGCCAGCGCATCGTCCATTTGCGATCGCCCGCAGTCTCTCGATCTTCAACCGGTTGATGCGCCGGGCCTCGCCGTTCCGGTAGCGCCGCACCGTCCGGTCATGGACCCCGAGAAGAGCGGCCGTTTCGGCGATTCCCAGCCCGGCACGATCCATCAGTTCGGAAAATTCGTTGTCGCGGGTCCTGTCCAACCGGCAAGTGCTGTGTGGTTTTTAGACAATCTGTCAAAACTGTTCCCAGGATTGTACTACAACCGGACCGGACAGGCAACTCCGGTACACATACGGAATCCCGCTATGGCGGGCCGTCGATCAAGGACGCACTGCGGAATTTCGGTATGTTCCAACGTCGGAGAGCCAGTTTGCAGAATTGGGCGACAGAATCGGTCTCCCGGGTCCACTGGCTGTTTTTACCTGAAGTTCTGAGCGGTCGCGGGGCGCAGCACCAACCCAAGCCGCCCTACCTCTTTGCACGCCCCGGCCCTTCTGCTAAACTGGCTGCACGACACACCGCCTGGACGGAGACCCCATGCTCGTCACAAATCGGGTGATTCCAAATTGATGACCTTGAATCTAAGATACCCAATTTTTGTGATTGTACTAACTTCAATGGTGGCGGTTGCACCCATTCGCCAATCATCAGCTGAACCTGTGTCGACATTTTATCTTGCTGCAGGTGCTCTAAACATGCTAGCCGCCATCATGGATCTCTCCAGAAGTGGAACCGACCCTGTCTTCGGCCAGGTTAGACGAAACAATGAGATGTTGGTTCTTTTAGCCAACCGATTGGAAGCGCAGCATGAACTCCTTTTGTCTATTTATGGAAAAGTGGATCACGAAGAAGTTAAAAAAGCGTTGAATTCAGTATTCGACTCAAATCATGCCAAGCAGCTTTCCGCCTCAATCCGGAATATTGAGTTGGCTTTGAAATCCATCAAAGAGCAACACGCAACCGATAAGGTTGAAAACCCCGATACACTGGGTAAATTTCAGAATCAAGTCGATGACTTTCTTCAGAGAGTCAGTGTTTTGAATTCTGGTTCAGCCGATGTTGTCTTGCACCTCATTCCCACGCTTTATGTGCTTGATGCACTGATTGCCATAAGATTTGCCAACGAACCGGAAATTCTGAATATAGAGAGAGAGAAACACTTGACACCGATAGTGTCCAAATTGCGTAGCCAGTTGCTCCCGAATCCAGGTACCCTGATGAACAGGTATCTGAAACAATTGAAGACAGCGCATGAGCTACGGGTATCTATGTACGATGAACTGTCAGAAGACTATCAGACGCAATTGGAAAAGGGACTTACAACCACCCCGACTATTCGGGAAATCGGAAGATCAAGCGGGTCAATAGAGTGTGAAGCGGGAACAATCACTGAATACGAGGAACCAACAAAAACAACCTTAAAACTTGCTAAGTATTTGTCGCATCAGGAGGATGAGGCAAAGAAACAAGACCGACTCAAAGCACTGTACGCCATGATGCTACAAACTATACAGTATCATTTATTCTTACGAAGTTCAATGGCTGCGTCTTCAGTTCTTCAAGATGGATTCTATCTGGACATGAACGCCACTACCCTGCCGGGAGCGGCATTCGTGCGATATCATCCAGATGAAGGAAGCCCTCTTCTTCTTGTCGAAGGGATGGGCAAGCTTGTAGAT
This sequence comes from Candidatus Poriferihabitaceae bacterium, assembly GCA_965221795.1. Taxonomy (GTDB): domain Bacteria; phylum Pseudomonadota; class Gammaproteobacteria; order Arenicellales; family Poriferihabitantaceae; genus VYFG01. Next base: position 2,334,093 of record OZ244914.1, on the reverse strand, counting down.
TTTAGAGCCTTGGGGAAATCTGAGAACCCGCTCTCATATCCCGTTTCTGAACCGGTTATAAGAGATCTGTATGTTTTTTCGGAGAGAGAATATTACAAAATTGCCGCCGGACCAATGTATGAAGAATTCCGGCGGATGGGCAATCAACATAAACGGTCGGCTGGCCAATGGAGCCTTGTATACCAAGAACAGAACGGCGGTCACTCCACAGGAACTTCAAGACTACAAAAACTCTCCGATCGTGCAAGTGATTTGTCCGAAAAGATAGATAAGTTGGAGGATAATGATACATCAGAGCGGTTAAGACAGGAGATAAAACGGTTGATACTGGATTGGCAGGAATACAAACTGCGGGAGGAATATCCGGAATACAATTTCTCGAGAACTGAATTAAAGGCAAACCTCAAGACAAACCTCGACAACACGCTTGAACTTGTCACTGAGCTGGGAGCGTTGCAAAAAGATGTAGAGCAAAGGATTAAAAACTTGGACTATTCGCGTGGTCTGGGTGGGCAGGGTCTGACATTGGAAAGAGTTCTGGATATTCTTCCTGATCTGGAGAAGAAGGGAATTGCAGAGAAAGTTGATTTTTTCCCTGTAGAAATCTCCGCTGATGTGGAAAACAAACCCCTAATGGGTGAAAACCAAAGGGCGGTGTCGGCCGCCCGGAAAAAGTATGACAGTTGGGTGGGGAAGAAGATGCCTGTGTTCAATCATGTTGGCAAATTTCTAATGCGCAATAAAAAATCAAATAGACTATCCTGCCGATCAGGATTACGTGAACTCAACTTCTGGTTTCGAAACTATGTGGCATCCTGGAAAGAGATTGCGCTTGATGACTTGGCAAACCTAAAGTATCGTAAAGGTGAGAAACTGTTTGTGGCTGAGGTAAAAGAGGCTGCACGCCACAAAATCTTAAACTCAGCGGAGGCAGGAATCCCCCAAAGAGTGCAGCGATTGTCAGACGGTAGTTATCCTCCTTATCGTGACGAGTTGGATGGTCACCTTGAAACACTTCGAGAGGCATGGGAGGATTGGCGCAAAAACGTAGAAATGGAAAAAGCTGACATTTGGTCATTTGACAGGTCGGTGGCGAGGTCGGTGGCAAATGCTGAAACCGAGAAGGAGCAAAGAGATCTTTGTCGCAAGGACAGAGTGCCCGATTACGATTGCGCTAAGTACATACGGTTATTCCAGTCTAATGTTCTCCACTCACTAAACCAGGTCAAAAAACGATTGCGCCTTGTCCGCACATCGACAGATGATGACAATCCACCGCAGGAGACGTGGAATCTGTCGGCAAGGTTGGGCCACGAATTGGTGGGGTTGTCGGGGCTACCCTACCGATCTCTCTCCTTTTCGTGGTATCCATACTCACTTGCCGAGTAGCTCGTAAACCTCATGCAGCGATTCTTCCGGGCGGCATTTATGGGTATGGTGATATGGAGTGGTGCCTCTGTTGCCTTTGACTATGGAGATGTGAGTAAAAAGAACGCGGAGTACGGTGTCGAGATGTTGAATCTTGCAACGGGATTGACGGGGTATCTTTCTGAGTTGCAAGATGAGACCGGTAGAGTGTTGAGAAGTCTAGAAGATACATATTTTCGAGATACTCACGATGATCAGAAACAAGAATTCAATCGACTCCTTGAACGGCACCACAAGGAAATGGTCGAAGAGAATTCCAAAGCCATTAATGATGCAAAGAAGCAAAAATTAAGTGGATACTTGCGTCTTGCATCCAAGGCGGTCCTTTTTTCTGAAGATGTCCATAAATGGATCAAGACAAGGCAAAATCAGCCTGATGCAGGAGAGCCATACGTTGCTGGCAAACCAGCACCGGAGAAGTTGAAGAACGATGGTGGTGTTGCGTTTAGCAACCCCAAAACAGAAACACTGAAACTCACCCCAACTCCGAAGCAGCTTGAAGAACTCAGGCTGAAAGCACGCACGTTATATATAGACAAAAGAATAGGAGAATATTCAGATAATCCCGAGTTAGTAAAAAAGTTTATTGATGAGGTTCTGGGCAGCATGTCGGAGAGCACAGAGAACACCATTTCCAATTATGTCCTGCTAAACTCAGATCAAAAGGAGGGACTGCTAAAGGTTTTGCGTTTTGGCATGGATATTAGCATGTTGGGTTTACCCATGTTATTGCGGTCGGATGACAGCCAGCGGTGGGCTTTTGTCAAGGATCTGGTCAAGGATCTGGTCATGGAGCCTTTACCCCCAGGATCTGGCGTAGTTATTGGTTCAGCTATAAAAAGGAATAATGAGCACTTTTTAAGGTTACGCCATCAATATGGTTGCGCAGGATCGTCGTATTGCCGTAAGGCCATAGCAAAAGGGTACGTCCGGCTAGAGAAGGAACGTCTAACTACGAAAGAAATGAGACGTCACGCCATTGATTTAGGGATATTGCCGATGAACTCAACAATTGAGGACTATCGCATAAAACCGAGCGAAATTCTATTATACTCTGCCGAAGATTAACTGTAACCCCCCAAGATGTGGTCCGCCATGCCGACATCAACCGGTGTCGCCAGTTGATCGTGCCCACCTTGGCCCGGGACTGTTGCCTGTTGTTGCTCTGAATATTCCATCACTGAATGGGGTCTTTTCCCGGCGGATTGATCCGACACCGAATTGCTGGGAATCCGATACAATCCGGGACACTGCGGGTCCTGGATTTTCTTCCAAGCAGACTTTCTTCTCAGGCCGGATCCTGAAGGGGACGGTCTTGCTGTCCTGAGACTGCCTGTCTATTCACCCATGATCCAGTCATCGGAATGAAGGGTAGCCCGCGTGGCCCCAACTCCGCCGGGCCATGGACGGTTTGGCGCAACTCCTCGACACGACATACCGGAGTCGCCGCGGCTTCTGTGCGTACGCAGCCTCGGAAGCAGCGGCGCAATGCGCTCGTGCTGCTCTGGTGTGAGTTTCATGGATCGGTTCCTCCGTCCGATTGCTGCGGAAAATGACGAAGGCAAGTAGCGTCGACCCTGAAAAGCTCAAAATACGGTCATAACTATCTGAATAGAATGGATGATATTCCCTGAATGCAGGGACCCGGATGGCCGGATCTGGTCTCCTTCACGATTCCTTGCTATTTCGGCCACCAAAGGCACCCCAGACCGCCCGCCTCTACAGATCCCCACGATCTTTTCCGACCCCCGCCTGGAAAACCGGCTCGATCTGCGCCATGAACTGGTCGGTCTGGTCGAGATCATGGACTGGCAACGATTCGACGAGATCGTGGTGGAGCGTTGGGTGGAGAATTCCTACGATTCATCCTGTTGCGGAGAGGAGTCTTTCCCGCACGGCCCGCCCATCGACCCGAGCAGCCGGACGCGGTTTCGTCACCGCATCGGGGCATCCGGTAGCGAAGAGACCCTGAAGGCAATGATCGACGCGGGTCTGGAGAGCGGCACAGTGAAGCCCTGGGAGTTGCGGCGGCTGAGGAAGTGTCTGAGGCACCGGCAGACGATGGGGCCGGTGATCGGTCACCTGCAGACTGGTGCAAGACCCGCGGACGAAGCCCAGCAGCAATCCCGATGACGACTGAAACAGTCTCTCGCTGAGCCTGCCTCAGGAGAAATCAGGAAGTTAGCGGAAGGTCATATGAAGAGAGATGTTCTGGCTGCAGGAAGTATAATGGTTATTTCACATAGCCCGAGTGAGAGTCACAAAATGATCGTAGATCGGTCAATCCCTTCCAGTTCGCTCTCGTCAAAGACCCCTCCCGCCATGTCTACAACTCACCACGCAAAAAAGGGGAATTATATAGGAAAGTTTGCAAGATTTCATAAAATCCGTTATAATTCAGGAACAAATCAAGCATAGAAGGGGCCGAAAATGAAAAAGCCAGCAGCCAAAACTCTATCTCTGTATCAACTGATGAGGAAATACCAGGATAAGGAGTCCGTGATTCAATATCTGGAAAGCATTCGTTGGGGCAAGGGGGAGAAGTATTGCACCAAATGCGGTAAGGGAGACAAGGTCACGGCCAGCAAGACGCATCCGGGCCGGTACTGGTGCGGACACTGTCGGGGACATTTCAATGCCTGGACGAATACCCCGATGGAATATGGCAAGGTGGAATTGTCGAAATGGATCATGGCGGCCTATTTGCTGATGACGGCTCGCAAGGGAATTGCCAGCTTGCAGTTATCGAAGGAATTGGATGTCACCCAGACCACGGCCTGGTACATGTTGCATCGCTTGCGATTGGCTTGTGGAGATGATCTGGAAGCCTTGCAAGGAGAGATTGAAATGGATACGACCTATATAGGTGGTAAGGAAATGAACAAGCATGAAGGGGAAAAGCGGAAGGCCGGAAGAGGGACCGTAGGCAAGCAGCCGATTCTGGGCATGAAGGAACGGGCCGGAAAGGTCAAGGCCATGATGGTGGAAGCGGAAAGCAAGCTGGAAGTCTTGCAGGCCTTGGGAGAGAACGTAGTCGATGGATCGACCATCTATTCCGATGAAGCCAAAGCGTATGATGGACTGGAGGAATTCGGCTATTCACAGGGCCGGGTCAATCACTCAGCGAGAGAATTCGTGAACGAGCAAGCCTCCACCAACGGCCTCGAAAGTGTGTGGGCGGTCTTGAAAAGAGGGTACAACGGGGTATATCATAACTGGAGCAAAAAGCACTGCCAGAAGTACGTCGACGAATTTTCCTTCCGCCTGAATGAAGGCAATTGCCAGCGCGACACGCAGGACCGGTTGGATGATCTGTTTCGGAACATGGTAGGCAAAAAGATCACTTACGATCAACTGACGGCCTGACAATCACGCACACAGGCAGGAGATACGGTATGAAGAAAGACATTGACCAAGCGGTCAAGGCCCTGTTGTCCATGAGGGTAGACCGCAAGCGGGAAAAGGCAATCCCGGTCCCCACGCAAGAAGATCTGGAGCGACCCTTCAAAATGGACTTCAAGCCGGATGGAAGCCCCGTCATTCGGGAAGTCAAGTGAACGTAAAGGTTCATAGCGCCCCCCCCCCCCCCCCCCCCCGCACCAAATTGGTGCAATTACAGAATCCGGGAGGGCCATCTTTGCCAAGGATTGTCTGGAGGTTCTGACTGACCGGGAATTATTTCCCGATCAGTGTATTGATCTGATCTATCTGGACCCTCCGTTCAATTCAAAGAGTCAATACAACCTGCCTTTCAAGGGGCAATACAAAAAGGATGCCAAGCCCGTCATGGCATTCAAGGATACCTGGTCATGGGCGGAAAAAGAGAAGGAAAACCTTGCCCGCTTGAAACTAGGCAATGCGGAAGACCGGCTTCTGGCGGATATCGTCGAACTGTCAAAGCGCGTGTTTCAGGAAAGGCACAACGATCAAATCAGCACGTCCGCATATCTTCTCAATATGGCGGTACGGCTACAGCCAATGAGAAGAATCCTGAAGGAAACCGGCAGCATTTATCTACACTGTGATCCGACCGCCAGCCATTACCTGAAAATGGTGATGGATGTGATTTTTGGCCAACAGAATTTCAGAAACGAATTGATTTGGTGTTATCAAGGACCATCAAACACCAAGCGTTGGTTTCCGCGCAAACATGATACGATTTTCTTTTATTCAAAATCAGTAAAAGCCAAGTTCTATTTTGATCAGATCAGAATTCCGTACAGCTCCTCGTTTTTGTCCCGGAGGCAATATTCAGAGGGTCAATCAGGAATTACTGGCGGATACTCAGATGGGAGAAATGAAGAAGAAGTGAATGAAAATTTTGGGCAAGGAAAAATACCGGAAGATTGGTGGACAGGCATTGGTGCCGGAGGCCACATGTCAAGGGAGGAACGACTCGGTTATCCAACCCAAAAACCAATCGCCCTTTTAAAGAGAATCATTAACGCATCCAGCAATCACGGTGATGTAATTCTGGACCCCTTTTGCGGATGCGGGACAACGGTTCATGTTGCCGAATCACTGGGTCGCAAATGGATTGGCATAGACATTTCCCAATTTTCTGCTGGTCTGATCCGTAATCGGATCATTGACAATTTCCATCACATTGGTCGCGGGGATATTCCGGTGATTGGCTGTCCGTTAACGGTAGTAGATGCCAGGGAACTGGCACAAGCTAATCCATTTGAATTTGAGAAGTGGGCTTGTGGTGAAGTAGGAGCACAAGGCCTGTTTCACAATCCCGGGGATCGCGGGGCGGATGGTGGAGTCGATGGAGTGATTCCTTTCTATCACAATGATAATTGGTTCGATCAAAGAGTACCGGAAAAAACTTTTGCGGTAGTGCAAGTAAAAGGCGGAAAGGTAACTCCAGATTCGGTAAAGGCCTTGTCTACAACGGTTCGGGAATCGGGCGGTAAGTGCGGCGTGATGATCTGCTTTGACCGGTACATGCAAACAGTCGAAAACAACCGGGAAAAAGGACGAGTAAAACACATGCAAGGGGATTTCAATTTTATTCAGGGGCTAAGCGTTGAATCGTTGATTAAAGGGAAAATGCCAAACATTCCATACCCTGGACGACTTGCCGCATGAATTCTGCAAACTCTCCTATATAATTCCCCAAAAAAGCACCGCATCCCAACAGCGGATTTATCGAATGAGACCTGCAGGGAGCGGGCGATGGCGGTTCGTTCAGTCGATTCTGATGCATGATGGAATACAAAAACTACACTGCAGAATGCCCGATCTGGGGAACGCCCGCCCGGCAAATCCCGATCGCGGGTGATGCCGAAGAATTCGACTCCCCTCGCACTGGCGGAACATACCGATTGACGGGCAGTGCGGCGGAAGCGGTGAAGAATACATCCGGTGATTCCAGGTTTCCAACCCGCTTGACCGATTGGCTGATACAAGAGAGGCGTTCGGGGATTCCTCGCCCCCAAATCGATTCGTACCTTGTGCAGGACGTTCAGGAAAGGAGAATTGGGCGGGACAGGGGAATCATGGAACGGGCCGATGCCGTCCTCGAATATCTTGCTGGCAAGGTGAACCGTCTGGGGGGTCGCGTAACATATGATGAAAAAATTCCTTCCGGGGGGGCGATCCGGTTAACTGCCCCCGGTGCCCGCTTCTATGAGTTGCTCGCCTGTTCTGGGAGCGTGGACTACCAGGAACTGGTTTTCCTGCTGGAGTACCTTGAGCAACAGAGGTATATCGATTGGCTTGGAAAAAACAATCTTGAGCGGGCCTGTGCCCTGACGGTTCCTGGTCATGCACGATTAGAGGACCTGAAACTCCCTCATGTCGATTCCACCAAAGCCTTTATCGCCATGTGGTTTGACGACTCCATGACCGGTGCCTGGCAGAACGGAATGGAACCGGCGATTCAGGAAGCCGGGTATGAACCCGTTCGCATTGACCAACAGGAGCATATCGGCAAAATCGACGATCAGATCATCGCCGAGATTCGTCGCTCCCGATTTGTGGTGGCGGATTTCACCCAGGGGGATGAGGGAGCCCGCGGAGGGGTCTATTATGAAGCGGGCTTTGCGCATGGACTTCACATTCCGGTGATCTTCACTTGCCGGAAAGACAAACTGGGTCAGGTCCATTTTGATACCCGCCAATACAACCATATCACTTGGCAAGACCCCGGGGAGTTGAAAGAAGCGTTGAAAAGTAGAATTCTCGCGGTACTGGGCAAGGGGTCGTGGAAACAGGATTCGCCATAATGCAGCCACGGTCTATCCGATCATTCACGCCGGATGAAGTGGCTCCAGCTTTGTCAGAATATCCGGTTCGAACCGATCGCGCTGGGTCGGATCCGATGTTACCCATCCGGTCAGGATAGCCAAATGGTCGACGCAGTTTCATTGTTTACCGGTTGTGTGTGGGGGGGCGGATACCGGTGTGATTGCAGCGGGATTCGAGGTCATTCTGGCCAACGACATCCTGCATTTTGCAAGGGACGTGTACCTGAACAACCTGCCGGAGACCGAGTTCGTCCCCGGGGAGCATAGAAAAAATCGAACACTTCCCGACCGCTCCACTATTGATGGGATGCTATCCGTGCCAGGGGTTCAGCCAGGGCGGCGCAAGGGATCCGGGCCGCAAGGTCAACAAGCTCTACCTTGAATTTGCGCGAGCCTTGAAGCAGGTTCGCCCGAAGGCATTTGTTGTCGAGAATGTATCCGGGATGGCCCGAAGGAATTTCGTACACCTGTTGAAAGAACAGGTTCGTGTTTTCGAGGCAGAGGGGTACCGGGTTCGTCATGCCGTACTCAATGCCTCTGATTTCGGTGTGGCGCAGGACCGGAAACGAATATTCATCGTTGGAATCCAGAAAAGCCTCGGTATCGCGTATACCTTCCCCACTCCAACACATGGAGAGGGATGTGCACTGCCGAAACAGACCATTCGGCAGGCTATCGCAGGCATGCCGGAATGGCCAGAAGGAGAGTTTTACCATTACGACTTTCACTGGTACTACCTGTCAAGGAACCGGAGAAGAGGATGGGATGAACAATCGAAGACCATAGTCGCCAATCCCAGGCATATGCCACTGCACCCGGCAAGTCCCGGACTGGTCAAACACGCTCACAATGACTGGAGGTTTGACGGCAATGGCCGGGCCAGGCGATTCAGCTATCGGGAGGCAGCCGCCTTGCAGGGCTTTCAGGAGATGAAGTTTCCGGATACAAGGTACAAGAGCCTGCATCGATGTTATGAAGTGGCAGGCAATGCTGTTCCACCTCCCCTGTTCCAGGCAATCGTGGGGGCGATTCCGGACATCTGGTAGCCGGTTCAGATGCATTCCCGGTCAGCAAAGCGGTAAATGGTATCGGTTTCCTGATGGATGTCCTTGTCGTTCTGCATACGGGACAACATGTTCGTCAGTCGTGCCCTGTCAAAAACAAGGCCGGAAATATTTGACGCCGCCTCTACCATCTTTTCGTGATTCCCGGTGATGAGATAAGGAATGGTAAAAATCCTGACTGGATGCGCATAGGGTTGGCGAAACAGGTTGCGGTGACGATTCTCCCGCAACTCATGAGCGGTCTTGGTGAACCAGTCGTCTCCGCATGCACTTTGTCCGAAAAAGAACAATCCTCCCACACGGAAGTCGCCCAGGTTTCGGTAGTTGATGAAGTCCAGTCCCGCATCATTTGCCTTGTCCGCAAGGTCGGGAAGGTTTGGATCGGGGGCCCATTCGAGTTCACCCGTGATCCTGTGGATATCACCGATGAGATCTGGAAGATGACCGGGAGAATGGCTCCCGGTCCACCAGGCATCGCTGCATTGGAAGTAGGTTTTGATGGCCTGGTTGGACAGCCTTTCAAAGGAATCAACAAGACGAAGCCAGGGCCTTCCCTGTCTTCTGGTTGTCAGTGATGTCAGCAGCAGGGTTTCATAGATTTTGTTGCGGACCGACCCTGACGGCTTGTAATGCAACGAAGATTGATGCAGTTCGAAGGGGTACAGGTTTTCCAGTAACTCCTCCCTTTTCTGCAGTTCATCCACTATTCTTCCCTGCTCACTTTCGTTGTAGTCATCCAGTTTCAACCACTCTTCCGAGTCCTCTTCCGGATCATCGTAAGCCAGTATCGAGCCTTCCGATTCACCACTGATGGCTTCATCCACCAACCCCTCGTCAATGGAGGCGCTTGCCATTCGAAACGCGCACAGTTCGACCTGATCGGCGTTTCTGGCGGTCCTTTGCGCGACATCCATGTTGCTCATGAAGAGCCCCCGGCTTTTGTTTTCAGAGTCTCGACAACAGAATTCAGAAGGTTCTGGGATTTTTTCCCCATGACCATGAATTGCGCCAGTTCGTCTGATGGAAACGTTTCGCTGGCCACTAGGGTATTGATCGTTGCCGGGTTTGTCCGGGTTTCGTAGAACAGGTCTCCTAGTCGATCATTGGCTGGTCTGAGATTCTCCCATACGTCTGCAAGTTTCCCCCCATGCTCCAGTTCCCTGACCGACATGGGGTGCTTCACCATATCGTTAAGAAGCCGAATTTGCCGGGACTCACGGATCGCCGGATTCGGACTGCCGTCTTTGGTCGTGGACCCGAAAAGGAAGGTCACGAGCCTTGCGCTGTTTTCCGGGGCCCTGGTGGATTTCAGGACAGTTGTCTCCGCCGTGATCCTGTCCTGAGAGTCGAAGCCAGAGATGTCAATCCAGTTCCTGATGTTTTCATATCCTATGCTGGTGTATACCCAGGAAAAAGGATAGTCCGGGTTGCTGCCTCTCCCTTTCACTTTGCTCGACTCCGGTTTGTAGTGTTTGGTATCGCGCAACTGCTTCATGAGGACATATGCTTCGAGAATCCTCTTTACAGTATTCGGGTTCTGGTCTCCGATCAGCCGGGCCGCTTCTGCAATCGTAAGCCGCATGTCGGATACCGACATCAATTCGAACAGCCAGTGGGCTTTGGCATACGAATCCCAAGGCTTGCTACCTCTGATGTGCCGGGCACCAAGGTATGCAATCAATTCCCGATCTCGTTGATCGAACACGGAAACTGGAAACTGCCGCAGTGACATGACGGATCCCCGATGGTCCTCGGATAGCCATTTCCGGGCCAGATCCTAGTATTGAACGGCTCGCGGGTCACCGGTCAGAATCAAGGCAGCTGCCAGACGCCGATTCCCTTCCACGACGGTGTATTGGCCGTTGGACTCTACCGCCACGACGGGCTCGGCATTGAAATATCCATTGGCCGTCATGGATGCCAGCAAATCATTTACGCCATACTTTTCAACAATCACCTCAAGCAGTGATTGCTGGGTTTCAGAAGCCTCCGGATTGCCACCGAATCTTGGATTTTCCTTGTCCAGGAGTAGTTGGGAGATGGGGATGCTCTGCATACTGGTTGCCTGGATCATGTTGACATCAGGGGATTCGGGAAGGCAGCAAATGATAGGGCAAGTTGCACCAACCAGATGGGTGACCAGGACACCACAAAAGTCGTATTTTGCAGATTATGGTTGAACTTGAGGTGGCAGGCACTTTTTTCGTCGATTCCCCCAAGGCAAATTTTTTTCGAGAAGCACGGGCCGGGGAGGTGCCAATATGCTGAGGCGGCACATATCCAGCCGGATTCCAGGGTGTCTTTTCTTTCCAGCGGAGGGGATTTTCCGGCGGAAGGGCGTTCCGAAGGGCTGAGCGCGCTGATTCTGGCGGGCTGCCGGGGGTTCGGGCACGGCGGGGGATGCCCGTAGCGGCCCGGCCGGTCCTCCGCCACGCGCCGGGCCCGCAGCGACAGGGCCCGGGAAGCCAGGTTCGGAATCCGCTCCAGCACCAGGAAACGGCTCTGGTTCAGGAGCAGGTGCCGCCGCACATCCCGGCCCTCCGGGCACCAGCCGATCCAGCCGTCGCGAGCCCGGCTCTTCCGGGCCGGGGCGTTGAACGAACTCAGCGCGACCCAGCGCCCCTCGAGAACCGCGGCGTAGTACGCGCTCTCGCCAATCTTGCAGGGGGCACCCAGATCGTGGTGCCGGCGCATCCGCTCCCGAAATTCCGCCTCCCGCTCTCGCTCGACCGGCGCAATGGTCAGCTCCGACCAACTCATGGCCGCAGGTGCGAATCGATTTCCATGCCGGGCATGAGAGCCCATCCGGTTTTCAAAGTCCCGCTTTTTCTGCGATTCTTTTGGATTCAGGTAGATGGCTCAATCAAATATTCGTCCTAGCCGGTGTCGAGGATTTCCGCAAGCCGCGCGGCCGGCGGTATACAATCGCGGAGTTCGCCGCCGCCCTCACCCAAGAGCAACGCCGGGCCATTGATAGCTTCTACCGTCCAAGCAAGAGACGCTATACCGTGCCCACTGAGTCGACATTCCGCTACTTCCGATCGAAGATGCCGCCCGACTCGATCGAGCACGCGGTGCGCGGGTGGCGCGGGACGGCAAGACCATCCGCAGTGCGGGGCGGACCATGGGATGACCGCGGTCAAAGAGAACCAGGAGACCCTGCGGGAGGACCTCCGGGCGATTGACTGGGAAGCGTCGGCAACCGTCCACCAGACCCTCGACCACGGCCATGGCCGAATCGAGTCCCGGCACGGCACCGTGGTCGACGTCAGCGGCCCGCAGTGGGACGGGGTCTGCCGGCTTCCCGGCCGCCGACAGGCCTTCCGGATCCAGCGCCTGCGCGCCCAGACCAGGATCGGGAAGTGCACCGAGGAATGCGCCTGCGGCCTGACCTCGCTGGCGGCGGAGCGGGCCGATGCCGGGGACCTCAATGCCCTGGTCCGCAACCACTGGAGCATGGAAAACCAGCTGCATTCCGTCAAGGACTTCTACCTATGATGAGGACCGGTGCCGCGTGAAAACCCGGCACACGTCCCGCAACCTGCGATCACCAACCTAGCGGTCGCCATCCTCCGGCACTAAGGCCAGTTCCCATACCTCCCGCCCGCCGGCGACGCCATCCTCCACCCCCTGGCACCGCCGCGCTGATCCACGACCGCACCCGGCCACCCCGTTTCCGGACGGGGACCGGACCGGTGCGCCCGCCAGCGGATGAATCTCGGCGGGCTGAACCGGAAAATCCCGCCTGACCGACCTCCTCCGGCAGCCCGCTCCGCTCCGAACCGGTCCCGAATGGCCTGACGGAACCGGGAACACTCCACCATGTTCCGACTTTTGCGTATTACTGGATTAGGGGAGATTTTTCACATCCGAATGCCGCACTCTGATACACTCTGATCATAATCATGCTTTTCACAACCAAGATGAAACTCTACGGAACGATCACCTCTCCGTTCGTACGTCACGTACGGGTGGCTTTGGCCCAGTCTGGCTTTGACTACACGTTGGTGGAAGCCGATTTTGCCGTAAGTGCAGAACAATCACCGACCGCCAAGGTGCCCTACTTTACGGATGGCTCTCTGAGGCTGACCGATTCGAGCTCCATTCTGAAATACGTGCGGGAAAAATCCGGTGCAGTCTTCCTGCAAGAGGTGGAAGATTTTGAACTCTACGTCATGAGCAATACCCTGATTGATGCTGCCATCAACCAGTTCATTCTGGAGAGCGATGGGGCAACCGGGGAACAGTTTCCATATCTTGCCCGTCAGGGTCTACGTGTCCAGAAAGGACTGCAGGAACTGAATCGACGAATTGATCCCTCACAAGGCATTACACAAGACAGCACTCTGCGCTGTGCCTGCTTACTTGGCTGGGGACTGTTCCGCAACCGCTTTACCCTTGAGGGTCTTGATAACCTGAGTCGACTGTGGGATGTGGCGAACCAGGATCACCATTTTGCTGCGACTGCCCCCGGGTAGGCCGTACGGCGGTCACCCCTCTACTCCAGCAAAATGGTCACAGCTCTCCTGGCTGCGGTATTTCTCTCTGATCGTGCCATTGACCGGACACATCCGAAAACCCCGGTTATGCCCGGGGCGTGGACAAGGGTGGGCCTGACGCCAGGGATTCTGTCCATTTCTGCGGGATTACCGAAGCACGATACCACCCCACAGAAATGTCCACAACAGGAGCAAAAACACTCCCAAGGGCACCAGGCTGATCCCGACCGCCAGTTTCAGGGTTCCTCCACGCACGAGACGACGCGCACCCCAGAGGCAAGCAAGCAAAATCACTGGGTAGGCCAACACCAGGAAATGCAACAGGTATTCGTGGAAATAGCCTGGAATACGCCCTTCGCCGTCCACCAGAAAAAAGGTAAAGGGAACCAAAGGGACCACCAATGCGGCGGGCACCAGGGACAGGATCGTGAATGCGATGACCAGTTTTTTCAAGGCAACAGGGAGTAATACCGTGGTGGCAATCACCCGCCATCATGGGACCCGCGGATGACTCGCGAAAAAAACGCTGGATCAGACGACGATCGCAGGTCAATCCAGAGAGTTCGATACGTCCGACATCACCTGCTCGGAACGGGGTGCCGTATCTCCTCAGATCGGGAGTTCATCCCTGAAAAGAAGGAGTGATCCCGGCCATCTCTCTCCCACCGGGCGGTTGCAACACTCAATTTCCGGCGGACTGGATGCCTCCCTTGGCACGCCGCTCCGCGATCACCCGATCCATCCAATCCGGATCCATCTCAGGAACTGAAGACAGTAGCAGGTCGGTGTACTCGTGATGGGGGGGGCTGAAAATCTCCTCTTTCGGTCCCTGTTCCACGATCCGTCCCTGCAGCATGACAATGACCTCATCGGCAATCGCACGAACTGTGGCAAGATCGTGGGTGATGAACATGTACGCCAGATTGAGCTCCTGTTGCAGGCGATCCAGCAATCGCAGGATCCCTTCCGCCACCAGTTGGTCCAATGCGGAAGTCACTTCATCACAGATGATGAAGGAGGGTTCCGCGGCCAGTGCCCGGGCAATACAGATACGTTGTTTTTGACCACCGGAGAGTTCTCCCGGAAACCGGTCCAGAAACCGGTCGGGGTCCAGTTCAATCATCTCCATGAGTTCCCGCAACCGTCGCTCCTTCTCATCTCCCTGCATCCCCAGATAGAAGGACAACGGCCGGCCGACAATCTCACGGATCTTATGCCTGGGATTCACCGCAGTGTCCGCCATCTGGTAGATCATCTGCGACTGGCGTAGTTGGTCTTTGCTGCGACGGTGGTACCCAGGGGGGAGAGCCTGACCATCGAAGCTGACGGTTCCCTCCGTAGGTGGCAGCAACCCGGTAATCACCCGTGCAGTTGTACTCTTGCCACTTCCGGATTCTCCTACCACAGCCACGGTATGACCGCGATGGATGACAAAATCGACGTTCTGGAGTACGGGCGGCAAGCCTCGGGCATAGGTGGCGGTGACATTTTCGACCCGGATCAGAGGGGTCTTCTCAGGGGCCGGCGCTTCCTCTTCTTTACGGAAGGAGCGTACTGCCCACAGGGACTTGGTATAGTCTTCCTGAGGGTCAGACAGCATGGTACGGGTATCCGCATCTTCTACAGTCTCGCCGAAACGCAGCACCTTGATTCGGTCCGCCATCTGGGCCACCACGGCCAGGTCATGGGTAATGTAAATCGCTGCGGTGTTGAACTGATCCACGATATCCCGGATGGTGGCCAATACTTCAATCTGGGTAGTCACATCCAGCGCGGTGGTGGGTTCGTCAAATATGATCAGATCCGGGCGGCAGGACAAGGCCATGGCAGTCATGGCGCGCTGAAGCTGACCACCGGACACCTGGTGCGGATAGCGAAATCCAATCTGGTCCGGGTTCGGCATTTTGATCCGGTCATACAGGTCACAGGCATCGGCATATGCCTGGTCCCGGGTTCCCTTCCCATGCTCAATCACCGTCTCGGCAAACTGGTCGATCAGCTTGTGGGCCGGATTGAATGAGGCAGCCGCACTTTGCGCCACATAGGCAATCCGCGAGCCCCTTAGTTTGCGTCGTTGGGATTCGGGCATGGTGGTCAGTTCCATCCCGTCAAATCGGATACTGCCCCCATTGATCCGACAACCCGGCTTGGCATAGCCCATGGCGGCAATACCGATAGTGGACTTGCCCGCGCCCGACTCTCCAATCAGACCCAAAATTTCTCCCCGGCGCAAGGTCACATCGACGCCCCTGACAATCTGGTGCCACTGCTCGTCACTAAAGCCCTCAATCATCAGGCCTTCCATTTCCAGCAGGATGTCGTTCTTTTGATTGCTCATGACGGCGGAGATCAGCGGCGTTCTCTAGTGCTCATCCTTGAGGCCGCTGGTCTTGTGCAGGAACCAGTCCACGACAAAGTTTACACCGATGGTGAGGATAGCAATCGCCGCCGCCGGCAGCAGGGGAACCAATTCACCGTAGGTGATCAGGGTGGAGGTGTCACGCACCATGGAGCCCCAGTCCGCAGTCGGAGGTTGGATGCCGAGACCGAGAAAACTGAGCGCACTGATAGTAAGGAACACAAAACAGAACCGGAGGCCAAACTCAGCCACCAGAGGGGGCATGATGTTAGGCAGGATTTCGCGCAAGGTAATCCAGGCCAAACCTTCACCCCGCAGGCGAGCGGACTCAATGAAGTCCATCACCACGACATTGAGACTGACCGCCCGGGCAATCCGGAACACCCGGGTCGCATCCAAAACGCCGATGATCACGATCAGGTTGATCACCGAGGTGCCGAAAATTGTCAACAACAACATCGCAAAGATCAGGGCCGGGATCGCCATCAGCACATCCACCGTGCGGCTCAGAAGCTGATCCATCCAGCCCCCCAAGGTGGCGGCCAGAATGCCACAGGAACCGCCCAGCATAAAAGCAAATAAGGTAGTGATCAAGGCAATGCCGACGGTGTTTCTCGCTCCGTAGATCAGCCGGGTGAACATATCGCGACCCAGGTGGTCGGTGCCAAAAGGGGGTGCGTTCTCAGCCAACTCAAACTGCGGCCCAATAATCTCCGACTCCCCATAGGGTGCGATCCAAGGAGCAAAGATCGCCACCAGCAAGTAGATGAGGATAATCAGAAGCCCAACCTGTGCACTGAGCGGTGCCTTTTTCAGTTCTCGCCAGGCGACAGACAGGTAGCCCTCGTCCTGGCGAGGCGGTGGGGGTACGGCGTCCACAGACTTCATTGAGCTTCCGGGTTCAGTCATTTCGGATGCAGCAGGCGGGGATTGGTGAGAATGGACAGAATATCCGCAATCAGGTTAAGAATCACATAGGTGGCGGCAAAAATCAGGCAACAGGCCTGCACCACTGGCAAGTCCCGACGTTTCACCGAATCCACCAGTAACTGACCGAGACCGGGATACACGAATACGACTTCCACCACCACGACCCCCACAATCAGATAGGCGAGGTTCAACACAATGACATTCACAATGGGTGCCCAGGCATTGGGCAAAGCATGGTGCGTGATGATCTTTCGGCGGCTGATTCCCTTCAGTGCCGCCATCTCGATATAGGGGCTCGCCAGCAGACTGATGATCGCTGCCCGCGTCATTCGCATCATATGCGCGACCACCACCAGAGTCAGGGTGAGGGCAGGTAGAAAGGTCTTGTACAGCCGGTCAAAAAACGGTGTATCGGCACTGACATTGGCAAGACTTGGAAACCACCCCAGCTTGACCGAAATGAACAGAATCAGAATATAGGCGACAAAAAACTCCGGGGTTGAAATTGATGACAGGGTTACCACATTGACGCTACGGTCATAGAGACTATTGCGGTAAAGTGCCGCCAGGATACCAAGGGCCAATGCCAGTGGGACCGAAATGACTGCCGCAAAAACGGCCAGGAAAATCGTATTGGCAAAACGGCCGCCGAGCAGTTCCGAAATCTCCCGCCCGTTCGAAATGGAGGTGCCGAAATCTCCCTGCAGGATTCCACCCAGCCACGAGAAATAGCGGATGTAGGGCGGCTGATCAAGACCCATTTCCTTACGCAGGGCCGCCACGGTATCTTCGGTCGCCGCCTGGCCCAGCATCGCTTGGGCTGCATCTCCCGGCAGCATACTGACCCCCAGAAAAATAATGACCGACACTACAAACAGGGTCAACAGCCCCAGAGAGAGGCGGTGCACTAACATGCGGAGGATATCGTTCACCGGGATTTCGTCAAGGATGAGGGTCGTGAGAACCCGGTGATGGTTCGCGCCCTGCCGGGTGCCCCAAACCACAGGGCATGACCGCACAAGACGCAAAACTACTCACACTGAGAATGGAAGCACTCATACAAGGAGCCGACCGACCCCCGGCCGATATATGAACGGGGGTCAGCCAAGGCATCCAAGAATAGCAACATAGGGTTAGGTATGGATTGCTATCAAGCAAACCACCAACGCTCCATATAGCGTTGACCATCATTGGCCCAGTTGGTAGCCATGCTTTCTTCATGGGCGACTCGCTTGGAAATGGCGTGGATATAGTTGTTGAACACCGGCACGACCGCACCACAATCGTTGTGGCAGATGGTCTGCATCTCCACGTACATGTCACGACGCTTGGTTTCATCCAGTTCCGAACGGGCCGCTTTGAGGAGTTCATTGAACCTCGCATTGCTCCAGTCAGACTCATTCCACTCGGCTCCTTCCGCATAGGCCGTGGAAAACATCCAGTCTTCTGTAGGGCGCCCCCCCCAATAACTGAAACACCATCCCCGGTTATCGGTATTCCAGACATTCGCCCAGTATCCATCGCCCGGCTCTGATCGTACATTGATGGTGATGCCGGCCTTGGCGGCATGCTCCCGATACAGCTGCGACGCATCCACGGCACCGGCAAAGGCCGCATCTGATGCACTGAGGTCGACAGTGAGGGAGTCCATCCCGGACTGTTTCAGGTAATATTTCGCCTGATCCGGATCATAGGAACGCTGTTCCAGTTCACTGGCATGGTAACGCTGGCCCTGACCAATCGGATGATCATTGCCCAAGGTGCCATGCCCCCCCAAAACGGTTTCCAGCATCGCTTCACGGTCCAAGGCAAATTTCAGGGCCATTCGAACATTGTTGTCGTCAAAAGGCGCTACATTGCAACGCATCGGAATCGTGTAATGCCCAGTACCGCTGATTTCCTCTACCACGATATTCTTGTTGCGCTGCAGAAGGTGCAGGGTCTTGATGTCGCAACGGTCCATCATGTCAATCTCGCCGGTAGTCAGTGCATTGGTACGGGCACCGACATCGGCGATGGTGATCAATTCCCCTTCATCAAAATGTGCACGACCCTCTTTCCAGTAGTTGGGGTTGCGCGTGAAGGTCATGCGCACACCCGGATCGAATGACTGCATGATATAAGGGCCGGTTCCCATGCCAGACGCCCAGTCCAGCACCCCATCTCGCATGGGCAAAATCGGTATGTGATAATCGCTGACCAGGAAAGAGAAGTCGGCATTGCCGTCTTCCAGAGTGAACACCACCACATGATCGCCGTCTGCCTTGATCTCCACGACCGGGTCCACAATCGGCTTGGCGGCGGAAGTGGAACCCTCCCCACGATGATGGTTGAAGGAATTCACCACATCCTGGGCTACCATGGTCTGGCCGTTGTGATATTCCACGCCCTTGCGGAGCATGAAGGTCCAGACCCTGGCATCCGCAGAGGTCTCCCAACTCTCCGCCAGTTCACCAACCAGATTGCCCTCATTGTCAATCTCGGTGAGATAATTGAAGCGAGAGAACGCAGTGCCGATCATGAAATCATTTTCATAGGTACCCGGGTCCAGCGAATCGGTGGTGGACCCGTGACCGATGCCCACCGTGAGTTTACCGCCTCGCTTGGGGGCCGCATGGGCCGTACTGAGTGCGGTACTAAGCAATGTCGGGGCCGCAGCACCGAACCCCAGTGCAGTGGCTGCATAGAGAAAATCACGCCGAGACAGGCGGCCAGCCCGAAGTTCCTGTGTCAGTTGGTCGAGTTTGGACATGAATGGAATACCTCCAGTAATTTATCCGCATGGACAGGCCTGTCAGGATTCGGCTTCACTGACATGCCCTGCATTTGAAGATTGATCAGAGGGCACCTGTCAACGGTTCCACCCCGAAACCAGTATATGACAAATATAAGCCGATTTGTCTACAAAATACAAATTTTCCCGGTTCGCCCCGAGCATGCCCCTTCCCTTCCCCATGAAATCCGATCACGGAGATGATGAGTGAGAGACTACGTTCAGTGCCGGTTCCCGGAATCTCCGGACACCATCGGCCAATTGTTGTCGGTAGGGCCCCATCGCCGCCATTTTCACATGACCATATCCCCGTACCGACTGCGGCAGCTTGGCGATCTCGACCGCACGGGCATAATTGTCCGGATTCAGATTCGGCAGCAAGGTCTGGATAGCGGCCTGGTATTCTTCGATCAGGGCCCGCTCCTGCTTCCGCTCTTCCGACTGCCCGAACGGGTCCAGGCGGGTCCCGCGCAACCTCTTGAAGGGTGCCAGCCAACCGAGCCCGACCAGGGTCCAGCCGGGCAACTGCCTTTTCTCCGGCTGCCTGGTATGCGGATTTCGCTTGGCAAACCATGGCGGGGCCATATGGAAACGGAACCGGTAGTCCCCTTCAAACTGGGCGGCCAGTTGCTGCCGGAAGCGCCCGTCACTGAAAAGACGTGCCACTTCGTATTCATCCTTGTAGGACATCAACCGGAAAAGATGGATTGCTACCGCCACGGTCAGTTCACCGGCCCGTTCCTCCGGTTCCGCCCGGAGAACGAATTGCACAAACTCCCGATATCGTTCCGCCCAGCGTCGGTCCTGATACTGCACCAGAAAATCGAACCGCCACTGTATGATCTCATCCGGCTCCGTAAGTGGCCCCGGAAACTCCGAACCACATCCGGCAAGGCTCTCTACAGCAGCGAGATTGACTGCTGCTCGACGCCCCCAGACAAACGCAGCCTGGTTCATATCGACACTCACCCCGTTCAGTTCAATCGCCTGCTCAATGGCCGCAACGGACACCGGTATCCGCCCTTGCTGCCAGGCATATCCGAGCAGAAACAGGTTGGCACCCAGCGTATCCCCAAGCAGGCGTCTGGCAATATCAGTAGCATCCACAAATGCCGTGACATCCGGGCCCGTTTCCCGAATGAGGGCTTGTTGCAACGCATCCACGGGAAACTCCTGATCCCGGTCCCGAATGAAGTCGGCAGTCGGCGTGTGGTGACTGTTGACCACCACGGTAGAGCGGTCGGGATGTAGCTTGGCCAATGCTTCCAGGCTCGTCGACACCACCAAATCACACCCCAGGAGCAAGTCCGCATCACCCGCGGCAATGCGGACAGCATGGATCTGTTCCTGACTCGCGGCGACCCGGACATGACTGACCACAGCCCCGAACTTTTGCGCCAATCCGGTCTGATTCAGGGTAGAGCATCCCTTGCCTTCCAGATGTGCTGCCATCGCCAGAATCGAACTCACGGTCAGAACGCCGGTACCACCGATACCGGTCACCAGTACATTCCAGGGACGATCCAAAGCCGGCATCTTTGGTTCTACCAGCACAATCTCCACATCCGCACCATCCCGGACCTCAGGTATTTTGAGGCGGGCCCCGGTGACAGTTACGAAACTGGGGCAAAAACCGTCCAGACAACTGAAATCCATGTTGCAGGCATTCTGGTCGATCTGCCTCTTGAGGCCCAGTTCGGAAACCTTTGGGATCACGGACAGGCAGTTCGACCGGGCGCTGCAATCGCCGCAACCCTCACAGACATCCGGATTGATAAAAACCCGGGTGTCACTCTCCGGCATCAGGCCCCGCTTCCGGCGCCGGCGTTTTTCTGCCGCGCAGGTCTGATCGAACACGATCACCGAGGTGCCGGGGATTTCCCGAATTTCTGACAAGAGCCGGTCATAGTCTGGCTTCGCATGCAAGGTCACATCCGGCACCCCGGCAATCTGCGATCTGGCCCGATCCAGATCCTCCGCCACTACGGCGATGCGTTTGACTCCCTCGGCCCGCATCTGTGCCACGACCTGTGCCAGCGTCAGTCGCCCATCGACCGGTTGACCACCGGTCATCGCCACCGCATCATTGTAGAGAATGCGATAGGTAATGTTGACACCCGCAGCAATGGCGGCTCGGATGGCAAGAATTCCAGAGTGGAAATAGGTCCCATCGCCGATATTCTGGAAGGTGTGTCCTGTCGTGGTAAAAGGTGCCTGGCCGATCCAGGATGCGCCTTCGCCGCCCATCTGGGTAAACAGTTCGGTATTGCGATCCATCCAGCGGACCATGTAATGGCAGCCGATGCCGGCATGCCCGATACTGCCATCCGGCACCCGGGTAGAGGTATTATGCGGACAACCGGAACAGAAGTAGGGGGTCCTGGTCAGGGGAGAGGGGGTGGTCCGCAGGCGTCTCTCTTTCGCATCCAGGAATTCGAGCCGTTCCCGGATCGACGGGCTGTCATAAAACCGGATGATGCGGGATCCGATGGCCCGTGCCACCATGGCCGGCGTCAATTCGCCCAGATTGGTGACCAAGTCGTGGCCCTGATCGTCAAACTCCCCCACTACCTTGGGGCGTTCGGCAACCGGCCAGTTATACAATTGCCCGGTCAGTTGGTCTTCAAGAATGCTGCGCTTTTCTTCCACCACCAGGATCTCCTGCAATCCACGGGCAAATTCATGGGTGGCGACCGGCTCCAGCGGCCAACTCATGCCGACCTTGTAGATTCGAAGGCCAATTCGGGATGCGGTCTGTTGGTCAATCCCGAGGTCCTGCAACGCTTCCAACACATCCAGGTGGGACTTGCCGGTCGTCATGATCCCGAGGCGTGGTTCCGGAGTATCCAGGGTAATCCGGTTCAGTTGATTGGCATAGGCGAAGGAGCGGGCCGCATAGATCCGGTACTTATGCAGCAGGCGCTCCTGTTGTAACGGAGTGGAAGGCCACTGGGCATTGAGGCCTCCTTCCGGCATCGGAAAGTCTGCCGGCACCCGAATGTGGAGGCGGTCGAGGCGAAGGTCGGCAGAGATGGCGGAATCCATGTTTTCCGTAATGGCCTTGAGTCCTACCCAGCACCCGCTGTAGCGCGACAGTGCCCATCCGTACAAACCGAAATCCAGCACGTCCTGTACATTGGCCGGATTGAGGACCGGAACCGCCGCCCCGATCAGCATATGTTCACTCTGATGCGGTACCGTGGACGATTTGCAGGCATGGTCATCTCCCGCCACCAGCAGCACTCCGCCATGGCGGGCCGTGCCAAAGGCATTCGCGTGCTTGATCACATCCATGCTGCGATCGACCCCTGGCCCCTTGCCATACCACATGGCAAATACGCCGTCGTATTTCGGTCCGGGCAGAAAGCCGACCTGCTGGGTTCCCCAGACTGCGGTGGCGGCAAGGTCCTCGTTGACACCGGGCTGGAACCGGATATGGTGGGCATCCAGTTGGTGACGGGCCTGGTGGAGCGACTGGTCCAGAGTGCCCACCGGAGAGCCGCGGTAGCCTGAAATAAATCCGGCAGTATGGAGGCCCGCCTCCCGGTCCAGCTGATGCTGAATCAGTGGTAACCGAACCAGGGCTTCAATCCCGGTCAGGTAGGCATTATCGCTCTTTAGGTCAAACTTGTCTTCGAGAGAGACGTTTTTCAGCATTGATCTCGGGTGATGCGCCGATAGGCTTCTGGACCGGGGCAATGTCATACGGGATCATCGCATCATACTCCTCTCCACCGGATTTGCAACATTTCGTCAGCAATTCCTGCCCAGGCGATCTGGTTTGCAGTACGGACAGCATGTTCGACAGCCGCCAGGTACAGGAGAGGGCTTCTCTTATCCCGGAACCGGACCAGATATCTGGCGACGGGTCAACGAAGGCCTTCGATTTCTCCGGGCCGATGATTTCCGGGCGATACGACCCGGCGATGAAACCGGTCCGGAATGACCACCAGTTTGCCGATATGGCCCCGGGTCATGAACTCGGTCTGGGCACGATGAAAGTCACTGAGTGCATAGGTAGCAAACAGGCGAGGCTGGATGGTACCGGACTCAATATATCCATGCAGACGCCGGAACGCTGCCCGGGTTCCCTGGGAGGAGCCATGAATTTCGAGATGTTTGAGATAAACCGTCCGCAGGTCCATCTCCACAACGGCCCCACCGAAGGCACCAGCGGTAATATAACGACCCTCGGGACGCAGCAGATTGATGAGGGGTCGAAACAACGGGCCACCAACGACATCCGCCACCACATCCACGGGGTCATCACCAAGCAGTGAGCGGAGCTCCTGGACCCAATCCCCCTGATCCCGGCATACCACCGCCTCCGCACCGAGGCTCCGCACCCCTACCGCCTTCGCCGCACTGCTGAGCGCATACGGGATGGCACCCCGTGCCCGGCAGAGCTGGATGAGGCCACTGCCCACCCCTCCGGCCGCACCCGTCACCAGTACCCTTTCGCCCGCTTTGACCCGGGTGCGATCCAGCATATGCTCACCCGTAAGATAGGCACAACAGAACGTGGCCAGTTCCGCATCCGATATCGCCGCCGTACTGGGATGCGCATTTTCTGCCGGTACGGTACAGTATTCCGCATACCCACCATCGCGACCATGGCCAATATAGTCAATGTTGGCGAGACCCTGCTCGTCCCGTTCATTGTGGTAGAGGCTGAAGTCCACCATCACCCGCTCGCCGACCCGCCCCGGACTCACTCCTTCCCCTACCCGCACGATCCGGCCCACGATATCGGCCCCCTGAATACGAGGGAAATCCAGGGTAGGCTGGCCGCGACGCCAGGAAGCAACGGCACCTGGATTCTCATCCGTGCCATATGCGCCCTCGCGAACCCAGATATCGGTATTGTTCATGCCACAGGCACGTACCTCCAGCAGCACTTCCCCGGACAATGGGGCAGGCACCGGGACCTCTCGGTGTTCCAAGCGGTCCATTCCGCCGTGCCCTGTCAGGACCACTGCTTGCATACTTTGGGGGATGATATCGGTATTCATGGCACAAGTTCCGAGAAGGAATTCGGTTGATCAATGGAATGATTTTTTGGGAACATCACCATAGCATGACCCCGACCGGACCATCCCATGGCTGTCATGGTTTGTGACTCTTCGCAGATTCCCTTGCGGTTCGCCGCATCAGTGCCCACAGGGTATCAACATCCTGCCGCTCTGTTGCTTCGACGCCAATCGATACCCGGACAATCCAGTGCTTGCCAACCCTGGCCGGGGACAGGAATGCCTGTCCTGATTGATTAATCCGGCTCACCCATGCCAGAGTGTGAGCATCCAGTTCCTCTTCCGCCAATCCGGACGGCCAGTGCCGTACACAGACCGTTTGCAACGGCACGGGAGCCATCAGTTCCCAGAAGGATTCCTCCCTGACCCGTTCGGCCAGCCAACGGGCATTTTCCAGATCCCGACGGAGTCGTTTGCGGATCGCGTCAATGCCGTCGAGACGAAGATGAAACCAAAGCTTGAGAGCACGAAACCGTCGGCCCAAGGGAATTCCCCAATCCCGGTACTGGGTCACCTGCTCATCCGCTGCCGACCGGAGATAACTCGGGTTGGTCGACATCACACGAACCAGATGATCCGGATCCCGGACATAGAAGAGGGAACAATCCAGGATAGTACCCATCCACTTGTGTGGGTTCCAGGAGATCGAATCGGCACCCTCCACCCCCTCCCATAGCGAACGGCATTCCGGCAGCAGCATGGCAGAACCGGCCATGGCAGCATCTACATGGAGCCAAATCTTGTATTGTCGGGCGTACCGTGCCAGTGCTGCCACCGGGTCTATCGCCGTTACCCCGGTAGAACCCACCGAAGCAACAATCATGGCCGGCACCCCACCCTCTTCCCGATGGGTAAGAATGGCCTGTTTCAAGGCTTCTGGATCCATGCTGCGGAAGCGGTCATCCATCCCGACCTGGAAGATATTCTGTTCGCCAAACCCCGCCAGCAAGGCCGCTTTGCGGACCGATGAATGGGCTTCTTCCGTGGTATAGACGTATAAGCGTTGCCGGGTCTGGCCGAATCCCTGTGCCATGGCCCCATACTGGGTAGCCTGCTCCCGGGCCAGGATCATCGCAGTCAGGCAGGCCGTGGATGCCGTATCATGGATGGTTCCTTGCCACTGTTCCGACAACCCTACCAGCTGTCGCATCCAGTCACAGACCACCTCCTCCACTTCCGTGAGCGCCGGGCAACTCTCCCATGAAATACCCAAGGTGCCAAGGCCAGAGCTGGCAAAATCACCCAGCACCGAAGCCAGCGAAGCATTCGAGGGGAACCAGCCGAAATGCATGGGATGCTGGACCTGGGTGATACCCGGGACCACGATGGCATCCAGATCCCGCAGGACTGCCTCAAATGATTCCGGTGCGTCCGGCGGCACGGACGGAAGCAGTCTCCGGATCTCTCCGGGAGCGGCTTGGGAGCGCACCGGCATGCTCCCGAGTTGCTCACGATAGGCGCAGATCCAGTCCACCAGCTTGTACGCTTGCCGACGAAATTCTTCCGGCTTCATGATGGCATCCCGTCAGGATGGAGAGGAAACAGGGGGGATTTGGAAGCATATATACACCTTTTCTGATGCTACCATGATCTCCGGGATAAATTGAAGGAGCGGCCGACTTCCTGTGGCTGGCCTTGGCAACCGCTTACATGGGATGACGGTTGGAGGTATAGTCCGGTGCCATGTACAATCATCCCGAAACCGCCAGATCCCGCCGCAATTCCGGGTCAACATGGGTGGAGCCCGAAGTCCAGACGCTGGTGATTGGTGCGGGCGTGGTCGGGCTGGCCTGTGCAGTGGCCTTGGCTGATCGGGGCCGGGAGGTACTGCTTCTCGAACGGAACGGAGCGGTTGGGGAAGAGACCAGTGCCCGAAGTTCCGAGGTGATCCACGCCGGCCTCTATTACCCTCCCGGTTCGAACAAGGCCCGATGGTGCGTAACGGGCAAGGCCCGCCTGTATGACTACTGTCGCGCCAGAGCAGTGCCCGCCCGTCGGGTCGGCAAGCTGATCGTGGCTTCACAGCCCGACGATCGCACCATGGTCCAAAAGCTGCTGCAGCGGGGTCGGGACAACGGGGTCCGCGATCTGTCCCTGCTGAACCAATCAGAAGCACAAGGACTGGAGCCCGACATTTACTGCGACTGTGCCATCCACTCCCCTTCGAGTGGCATTGTGGATAGCCATCAACTGATGCTAAGCCTGCTGGGAGAACTGGAAACACTGGGGGGCAGTCTGTGCCAACATGCCCGAGTGATCTCGCTGCAATCGGACCCGTCACCGAGTGGTCAGCATCGGGTATTGGTGGCCGCCGGTCCGGACAAGATGCGCGTGAAGACCCGGGAGATCGTGAACTGTGCCGGGCATCAAGCGGTGGCCCTTGCCAGAAGCGTGGCGGGTTCGGCAGCGCACAACCTACCGAATGCTGCCTTCAGTCGCGGAAACTATTTTCGCCTCCGCGGAAAAGCTCCTTTCTCCCGTCTGATCTATCCACTCCCGGAGCCCGGTGGGCTGGGGATTCACCTCACATTGGACATGGCGGGCCGCGTGCGTTTCGGCCCGGACGTAGAGGCCATTCCCGGGCCGGAGGCCGGCTATCTCGTCGACTCTCGTCGGGCAAAGCCGTTCTATGACCGGATTCGATGCTACTGGCCCGCCCTGCCAGACCGGTCCCTGATTCCCGATTATGCCGGGATCCGCCCCAAAATCATCCGGCCGGGGCAAGACTTCATGGATTTTGAAATGCTGGGTCCGGGTCATCATGGAGTGTCCGGCCTGGTGCACTGCCTGGGAATCGAATCACCGGGCCTGACCGCCTGTCTGGCGATTGCCGATGCGGTGGTGGAACAACTCGAATGCCGATACTGATGGCCACACATACCCCCTTGACATAACCAGGCTGGAGGCATTCGATCCTTCACTGGTCACCGGCCGAAGCGATCATCTGCTTCACACGATATCAAAGACCGGTGCTGCCACTCCCCCCCCCCCCTGCCCATGCGCCCATATCCCGAACACTTCACCGAATTGAAAATAACTTTGTATATTTTTCTGTACAAGGATATTTTGTCCTATCACTTGGACATACTTGACCAAATATCCTGATCGATCAAGTTCATTTCCCGCATCGCTTCATAGGCCTGGACACTGATCATCAATTGGGTTTCCGCCTGCCATAATTTTTTGGTTCCGGGGAGGGGCTGTTTTTTGCTGGGACGGAAGCCGGCAAGGCGGGCCAGATCGACCACGTACTGCAAGATGCTCAGTTCCGGCGGGGGACGGGTCGTGAAGTTCCGATGCTGGTGATGCAGCAGCACTCGCAGCACCTGGATTTGATCGGCATCCATGAATTCCGCCGCCAGACGATCGGGTTGATCCTTGGCCAGGCGTTGCAGACGGAACACTCGCCAGGTGGTGATGGCATCGAAGGCAAGGCACTTCAACCGGTCTTTCTGATCGTCAAACTGGCGTTTCTGGGGTCGGCAGCCGGTCTTCAGGGTGCGGATGTATTCTTCGATGCTCCAGCGAGCTTCATACCAATGGCAAATCTGTACGGCATGGGCCTGGTCCGCGGTGCCTTCGGAACACAGCAGGAGCCAGTTGAGCGCCCCCTTCCTGGGTTTCGACCGGCCTTTTTCCTTCGCCGATACGGCGATCAGGGGGATCGTCTGCTCGCCATGGCCGGGTGCCACCACCGCCACCCGGACACTGCGAATCTGCAGGGTGGCCGTCCGTTTGACCCACGCCCGCTGGCCGCCCTGGGCCTCGATGGCAATGGTCCGGGTCGCGAGTACCGGCTGGGACTCGACATGCTCGCGCAACCGTACCCGAAGCCCGTCTTCGGTCAGCACCTTGCGCTGACGACTGTTATTCACCCGCACCAGACAGCCGACCTGATCTCGCTGCGCCTGCTGGCGTTCAGAATACACCCAAAGGTCGCCTTCCCGGTCGGCCACGCTGATCACCCGCGTCCCGGCTCCGCAGGCCGCCGACAGCGCGGCCGCCGTGTCCAAGCCTTCTATCCAGCGCACCGACTCGCTCCGCTCCGGACCCCCGCGGGCACACCGGGCACGGAAATCGCCGTCAATGTCGAGCACGCCCAGCATCTGGCCGCCCGGCGACATCGCAATATGCAGATGCGTATCAATGCCCTTGGCCGTGCCGCCAATCGATGTCAGGCCTAGGGTATAGCGCTTCTGAGCATCGTAATTCAGTCCCGTGGTCTCCTGCACCGCCAGCACCACGCCATGCCGCGCACAGCGCTCCACCGTGCACTGACGATGCGATTCGAGAATGTCATCCATCGTCACCTGGTCATTCGAGAGCAACCGATCAGCCCCCTTGCGGCTCGCCTCATCGGGAAACTGGACCGGACTCGGCTGACCTGGATGGCGCTCCCAAGCCTTGCCCATCAGCCGGATGCGCTCGCTTACCCGCCGGTCCGGATGCGTTGAATTACCGTATTCCACCTCCGTCCAGTGCGCATCGTCATCATGATACTTCGGTGCCAACGGACGAAATCGGGACCGCGACTCGCGGCACAAGGGCTCCCGCCAGTCGGCGCACAAGCCCCGCGCATACACCGCCTTCGCAGCGCCGGTGGCACTGTGGCGGCCCGAGGTCCGGCCAATATGCGCCCAGCCGCGCACACGCCACCTGCAAGGCCTGCGAAGCCAGGCCATAGACCCGCACGCTCGGCAAGATCAGGAATCGCGACTGGTTGAGAACCTCGTGCAAATGCTCCACCCGCGCTCGACCGCTCCATCCAATATACGCGTCACGGGCACGCTCATGCCAGCTGGCGGCATGAAACGACAGCCCCCCAGGCGACCCTGGCGCACACTGACAATCCAGCACTTGCAGCAACGGCCCGGCAGCTGCGGATTCCCCTGCGGGTGAAAGGTCGCCATCATCGAACGCCACTGCTGGCGCTCGCCGCCACGCACCGGTTCCACTCGAATCTCGCCCAGCTCGGACCACGCCATGCGCAGCGCCACCGACTCCCGATAGACCGGCAGCTCACCCTTCACCGGCCGCCGCGAACGCGCCGCCGGCAAGGCCAGCGATAACGCCTCCGCCAGCCGGGGCAGCGCCTGATAGACCTGGGCAATGCTGGGCTGACCGGCAGGGTTATGCCAGCCCGTCTGCACACAGAACTGCCGGGCCAGCTCGTACCGACTGCAGTCCCCGCGAACCACCGCCGATTTGAACCACTCCACCTCTGCATGGCTGAATTGTCGCATGCCAACTCTCATGCCGTCGATTAACTACACGGCAATCTCTTTGTTAAGTGTGTCCAAGTGATAGTATTCAGATAGTTATCGCTGAATTTGGGGTTTTTCAGGGTCGACTAATTAGGAAGGCTTTTTTGGCAAACATTTTCTCTCAGTAACTTTCGATAGCTTTTTTCAAATTTCCCATTTTCTGGCTCCCTGTAAATTCTTCCTTTTGGATTGTTGATAATTTCTTTATTCCCAAAATCCTTTATTAAATTTTTGTCATTTGTATAAAGCAAACGAGCACCACTAACTTTTGCCAATGCCAACACATGGAAATCATTGGATTTGCATAAACGCGACTCAGCAAGACGCTGGGCTTCAACAGCAACTGTTTTTGAATCTTCTTGATGCACAATTCCACTACTTTTGGCTTTCTGTAACCACAACTTTGCCGCATGAACTTTATCAGTCTCAATTTTTAGTTTTCCGGCAATAACAATTTTTAATTTTCTACTTAGAACATATTTCCAAAACTCCGCAGCAGTTTCAGACCTGTCTTCAGGTTTTTTTCTAAAAAAATCACCAAGAACATTTGCATCAAGAATTCCACACATTGTTAAAGACCTAAGTCTCTATTGACTTCATCCATAAAGAACTTTCGATACCCCGGCGGACTGTTTAAAACATTTCCTTTCTGATCAATTTCAATATTATAAATTTGGACATTTGTTCCTATTCGTTCAAAATACAAAATTGAAACATCCTCAGGTTTCAGGTGTGTCTTTTTGTCCCTGACATCCATGCGCACTCTGTCAATGAGATAATCGCTATGCGTTTCAACCAATATCTTTTTTTCCGGTGTTGCTACGTCACACAGGATTGATCCAAGCCCCGCTTGGGCACGTGGATGCAGGTGAACTTCCGGTTGCTGCAAAAGCAGTAAAGGGTGATTTCGCCTTTCGATTTCAACGATTATGGGTAAAATCTGACTTACACCATAGCCAACATCAACAATATTTCGCCATGACTCTTTCCCATTGCTGTTATGCAATTTGAACCGCAATTGAAAGGGATCACCGTCCGATTCCTCTTTTCCCAATGGACGGATACTGATTTCTTCAAACAATTCGATTTTTTGGCCATTAGTATTTAAAAACTGCTTTATTTTTTCCCATCGTTCATCTTGCGCAAAATAAAAGGCAGCCAAATATTGAGCAGTTCTTTCACGTTCAAAATCAAAAACCGAATATCCTTGCTCATAAGTTCGTGAAGGATTTGATCGCACAGGCGCTATAGCCGTTGGAAGTGAAACTATATTAGTTTTTGCAAAATTCTTATAAGGATATTCGACCAAGCTCTTGATGGCTTCTTTATCTTCTTTTGTAATAATCGAAGAGCCTTCGGTTGGTTGTAGTGTTTTTGATTCAACATAATCTTGGATTGAAGAAATCCCCCACTTGGAATTGATTGCTTGCCCAGTTTCAAAACCATGGCTTGCTTTGTTTTTTGGCAAAGTTTTCCAAGTGTTCTTGCCAATCTTGGCATGAAACGTGATCTGACCACTGGTATCACGCCGCCATGTCACAAGTCCCTTTGCATTTTTCATATGAAGATGAAAAACTTCCGGGCCAGATGTTCCTTTTTGAAAGGTTACTTCACATTCCCAGCCATCAATTCCAAAACCGGTAATAAATTTTTCCTTCGGATTGTTAGCACCCCCATGAATAATCTCCTGAAACGTGCCAAGATCAAAAGGATACCGTTTAAATTCCGGCAAATAGTTATTTCCATAAACCGTTTCCCACAAAATGCTTGCTAGTGCCATAAAGGACGTTTTGCCGGTGCTGTTTTCACCAACAAGCAACGTCAACGGTGCAAGATTAGCAACCTGTCGTTCTCCAAAGCACCGGAAATTTTCAACAGTTAGTTTGTCCATTGATCGTATATCCAATTGACCAAATGCGGTTTTATAATACAAATTTTGAAAGGATTCCAGTGCTGAAGATGGGTATTTCAATCCTCTAAACCAACAGCAACACACACAATTGAAATGGGATATACTGCTTCCCATTTCAAATTTAAAGCAACGGGGGCGTTCATGACATCCGGCGAAAAATTACCACAAATTTATGTCAGTGGTCGTGAATGCAAAGTACCGGGCCCTTGCGTAACATATAATCAAATTGTCGACATATGGAATGAAATTCATCGGTCGGAAGACATCTATATCGAAGGGACACCAGGCATTGATTATGAAAACGATGCGGACGGAAAAGACGGGGTCCTATTCCCTGGGCGGGAAGTTCCTGTCAAAGATGGCACAAGCTTTCATGTAGATCCAGAACATGTCTCATAAAAACAAATTGGTTGCCTTTTCCCAACAAGAAGGATTTCAAGTCACGGAAAGATCGGATCGCATCATTCTTGAAAAAGTCCCTTGCCTATTAGAACATCAAAAAATCAGTTACTGTATCATCGAAAAATCTTTCGATCCTGCAAATGAAGCGCCAACCGGCATAGAAGGTGATGTCCATGCCGTACGGATTACATTTTCTCCCGGCACAAACCCGTGTGTGTATCAGGCAAACGGTCATCCGATTGGAAACCTGATCAGCAGTGCTCCGCAAGATAATCCGCCTTGGGTGAACATCTCCATTCGACGTGGTGGTCCAGCAAGTCCCGAAAAGGATGAAACTGTCTGGAGCCTTCTACACCGTTATGCCAAACAGATTATTGGTGCCGTAAGAAAACACGAACAACAGAACATCGGCGTTTTTCCAAGACGCAATGTTTTCAGGATTCCGAACACTTTTGAAGGCCGGACAGGCATCGGGCCGATGCAGGAACGAATTAAGAACCAAAACGTTGCGCTCATCGGTCTTGGCGGCACAGGAAGTTATGTGCTGGACCTTCTGGTGAAAACACCTATCGCCACAATCCATCTTTGTGATGATGATGCAATGGACTGGCACAACTTCATGCGAGCTCCGGGGACGCCCACGCAAGGAGAAATTGATGCTCAGCACATCAGCCCACAAAAGAAAGTGGAGTATTATTACAACAAATATGCGTCGTTGCGAAATGGTGTCTGCCCACACATTCTGCGAGTGGGCGATAATACAGAATTCACCACCTTCCTATCAGAGCACACTATCGATTTTGCATTTGTAAACATTGATCAACGTCAGGAAGGAGATGTTTCGCGCCAAGATGAGGTTTACGACGTGCTCTCGGAGGCAGGAATACCTTTTGTCGATTCAGGGATCAGTCTCACACTTGAACAAGACCAGATCCAGGGTGCCGTGACCACCAGCTCCTACAAAGCCGGCTCTTTAGATTGGCAACAGACGCTTCCAAATTCAAAGATGACAGGCAATCACCCCGGCTACCGGAACATACAACTGCCGGAAGTGAACGCTTTGGCCGCCGCCCTTGCGGTAATGGAATGGCGGCGACTGACCGAGCAATATGTGAAGGACACAAAATCTTTCCTACACAAATTCCGATTGGAACAGGCCTGCATCATATGGGCCCAGCAAAACCATGAAAATTCATGAAACTGCAACCGATCTTTGTCGATGCTCTCCCTCCACTTGATGAAATCCAGACAGGACAGATATGGATCAGCCACAAGCATCGGACGATCAATCTGCGATGCCCTTATGGCTGTGGTTCCCTCACTGTCCTCACAATCCATCCCAGTCGGTGGCATGTCCATTTTGATGGCAAAGCCGTGTCCATCACAGGGCCGACTGGCGGATCCGTCTGGGCGCATTCCACCTGCGGATGCCATTACTGCATTCGTAACAACGAAGTTATTCAGATGAAGCCGATCGATCCAAGCCGTCGTGCAGAATACGCAAAAGCAGAACAAAAACGAATGCGTGAACACATTACAGACAAGCAAGCGCCGACATTATTTCCGCCTCGTAAACATACTAAATTTATCGAGTTGATTGCGGGTTTTTTCAAGACATAAGGTGTCTACTCGCCTCATTAGGTGATCATGCAGTGGCCCCTATTAGTGATCACCGGGTGGCCCCATATTGGTGATCATTTACAGCCTTGGGTGCTTGGCCTAGACAGTTGACAGATCATCCGTTTGATGCAGGTTCTCCTCGACACTTCCTACCTGTTTGATCTTGTGGGCAGATCAGACAGGTTTTCCGAGTCTGTGCATAGAGCATTGTCGAACATGGGGACGACATTTTATGTATCCCCATAAAGAGCCTTGGCCCGCCCACTTTGCCCTTCCCCAACCTGACATCAGGGGATTCGAGGATCTGTTCAGCCTACCGAATACCTATCACGCAACTCACGGTGACGCTGCAAGGACTCCAACCGCGCTGCGGCCAGATCCACCACGGGCAAGGGATAGTCGATACCGGGTAACGCGCCAGCCTGCTGTGCAATGACTGGAGGAGCACGCCAGGGTTCATGGAGGTAGCAAGTCGGTAAGCACGACAATTCCGGGACCCAAGTGCGCACATACTGCCCATCCGGATCAAAACGCTTGCCTTGCCGAACGGGATTCAGGATACGGAAATACGGTACCGCATCCACCCCACAGCCTACAGTCCATTGCCAACCCATGGTGTTGTTGGCGAGATCGGCATCCACCAGAGTATCCCAAAACCAGCGGGCACCTTCCAGCCAGTGCACCAACCCATGCTTGCTGAGCATGGTGGCAACCACCATTCGCACCCGATTGTGCATCCATCCCGTCGCCCAAAGTTGACGCATCCCGGCATCTACCAAGGGAACCCCGGTCTGGCCAAGTTGCCATGCTCGGAGCAGTGCAGGATTCTCTTCCCAAGGAAAGGCCTGGTAGCGGTGGTCGAATGGTTCAGTCGGTGTATGCGGATACTCATACAGGATGCAATGGGCAAAATCGCGCCAGACCAGTTGACGGAGAAAGGGCTGGACCCGATCTATGACTGGCCGCATTTCCTCGTGCGAAACCCGGTCGATCATCCGGTGCAATGCCGACCAGATCTGCCGGGGTGAAATCTCCCCGAAATGTAGATGGGGAGAAAGGGAAGACACTCCATCGATTGCAGGCAGATTCCGATTCCTCCCATACCCGAACACCCCCTGAGCGAGGAAATCCGTAAGTCTTTTCCCAGCCCCGGCTTCCCCGGGACACCAGTGATCGGAAAATTGGCGATGCCATGGTATCGTGGGCAACAGGCCAAGCTCTTGCAGCGGCCGAGACCGCAGCGTGCAGGGTAACGTGGGCAACCTTGGGAAGGATCCTTTGTGCTCATCCTGCGGGGCCGGATCCATCTGCAGGATACCACCTGTCCCGGCAGGAAAATACTGCCTACTGAAGGGCGTGAACACCCGGTATGGGGTGCCATCCTCCTTGCGAGCTTCTTCCGGTTCCCGCAACAGGGCACCACGGTGCATATGAGTACGGATACCAGCATGAGACAGTACCTTCTGCACCTTGGCATCTCGATCACGGACTGCCGGTTCATACAGTCGATTCCAGCAGACCAGACCGGCCCCGACCTCGCGGGCAACTTCCTTTAGCACTTCTGCGCTACGGCCAGCACAGATAACCAGACGGGAGCCCTGCTCGCGAAGTGCATCATCCAAAGCTGACAAGCTATGATGCAGCCACCAGCAGGCCGCTGCGCCCGGCTGCCAGGGTGCTTCTTCCTCCGGTGCATGGATGTACAGCGGAACGACCCGCTCCGCGGTCTGGCACGCATGCGCCAGAGCCGCATTGTCGGTAAGGCGCAGATCCCGCCGAAACCAGACGATGGCAGTAGTCATCGAGCGCTGGTGGGAGAGAAGGCGCTACAGGTACTGATTAAAATTCTTCGCATAATCCTCGATATTTTCTGCGAACATCTGACGGTACTGATCGGCAAAATAGGCCGTGGCAGCCTCTTTTTCTTCGGCCAGTTCGCTCTGGTGTCCCGCGGTTACGGCCACGATGAAGGCATTGAAACGGGCAGCCGCATACATCAGTGCGTACCCCACACGCCCATCCCGACTCTGCTGATACTGCTCGTTCGCCAAATGGATGAACTGATCCGCCAGCTTGCGGAACTCATCGGTATGTTTTTCGGTCATGGTCAGGAGTGATAGGGAGCGGGATTCGGGTACCGGAAACAGGATTGGTCACGGATTGTAGCAGAGCCGGAGCGGGGGATGCCTCAAGCCCGGAAACAGCCCCGTACCGGATCACTCCGAAAAGAAGTCCGGGATTTCAAACCGTATCACTGCCGGGAAAGATCTCCATGGTCCGACCGGCACTCGTTCCCCGGGCACGGTGCCAGAACATCACTGGATGGATACATTGGACGAACCGGGATCCGGGCTGGTCAGGGTAAGCCGAGTGCTTCCGGCCTGGATCCACGATCGCATCCGCTACCGGACGGAGACCACCACACCAAAGACACCCTATCTGGGCTCCGTACTCCCCGACCGATAGCCGTATCGGGGCGATTCCCCGAAACCGGGAATCTCCTGATATTGCCCGAGCCACAGGGTAGCACCGGCCCCGAAACATCGTACAATGGTACTTGGTTTACCGGGTGGGCACTGCGGCACATCTTCAGGGTGAGCGCCATCCGAACTACACAAATCACATGAATTACCGTCACCGATAAGGTAGGCGGTGTGGACATCCCATGACAGAAACCCGAAATCATATTGACGGGCGCTGGGTAACCGGCCCGTCGACCCGGCCCAATATCAACCCTTCCGACACCTCTGATGTGATCGGCGAATACGCCCAAGCTGATGCCGGGCAGGTAATGGAAGCGATCGAAGCAGCCCGCCGGGCCCAATGCCAATGGCAGTCCACGCCACCGGAGACGCGGTACAACGCACTTATGCAAATCGGCACGCAGTTGATGGAACAGGCCGCTCCCCTGGGCGAATTGCTGAGCCGCGAAGAAGGCAAGACCTTGCCGGAAGGAAAAGGCGAGGTGTACCGGGCCGGGCAGTTCTTCACTTATTATGCGGCCGAAGCCCTCCGGCAGATGGGAGAGATGACCGATTCGGTCCGATCCGGTGTCGAAGTGTTCGTCAGCCGTGAGCCCATGGGGGTGATCGGAGTGATCACCCCCTGGAATTTCCCGACCGCCCTGCCGGCCTGGAAGCTGGCTCCTGCCATTGCTTATGGCAATGCGGTGGTTTGGAAGCCAGCCAGTCTGGTGCCGGCCAGTGCAGTCGCCCTGATGCAAATCATCGCGGCCAG
This sequence comes from Candidatus Poriferihabitaceae bacterium, assembly GCA_965221795.1. Classification (GTDB taxonomy): domain Bacteria; phylum Pseudomonadota; class Gammaproteobacteria; order Arenicellales; family Poriferihabitantaceae; genus VYFG01. The sequence continues at coordinate 2,297,321 of OZ244914.1, read as the reverse complement.
CGACCTACCGCCGGGACTGGTAAACATGGTGCTCGGTTCAGGGTCGATAGTCGGCGAGGCGCTGATCACGTCTCCCGATCTCGATGCGATTACCTTCACCGGTTCACTCCAGACCGGGCGGCGTATTGCGGCAGCAGCCAGCGATCACCTGACTCGATTGCAAATGGAGATGGGCAGCAAGAATCCGCTGGTGATCGTAGACGATGCGGACCTGGACACGGCTGTCCATTGTGCGATCCAGGGCGCGTTCTTCAGCATGGGCCAGAAATGTACAGCATCCTCCCGGCTCATCGTCACCCGCAGGATACACGATGCGTTTGTCGAACGCATGCAGGCCAAGATGTCCGAACTGGTGATCGGCCATGCCTTGGCGACCGATTCGCAAATCGGCCCCGCCGTCGACCGCTCCCAGTTGGAACGAAACCTTTCCTATCTGCGGATCGGTCAGGAGGAAGGTGCCGAACTGGTGTGTGGCGGTGAGCCTCTGGTGCGGTCGACACCAGGCTATTACATGCAGCCCGCCCTGTTTATCCATGGCACCAATGCCATGCGTCTTAACCGGGAAGAGGTGTTCGGGCCCCTGACCTGCGTACTGCAAGCCGACGACTATGAGCAGGCGCTGGCACTTGCCAATGACACCGAATTTGGCTTGACGTCCAGTATCATCACTACTTCTTTGGCCACGGCAACCCATTTCCGTCGTCATGCCAAGACCGGGTGTGTCATGGTCAACCTGCCGACTTCCGGAACGGACTATCATGTGCCCTTCGGCGGACGCAAGCACTCCAGCTACGGTCCCCGGGAGCAGGGGCGCTATGCCGAGGAGTTCTATACCCAAGTCAAAACCACCTATGTGCAGGCCGGATGAGCGATATCATGCTGACGATTGATGCCCTGCAGTACTCCCGCTGGAGTCGGGACCTCTTTCTCCAAATGCGGGCAGGTGGATTGGACTGTGTCCACGTAACTATCGCTTACCATGAAACCGCTCTGGAAACCCTGCGCCGCATCGGGCAATGGAATCGATGGTTTGAAGACCACGGCGACCTGATCGTGCGCGTCCAATGTGCGGATGATGTGCTCGTCGCCCAGCAAGGGGGACGGACCGGAATTGTCTATGGATTCCAGAATTGCTCGCCGATTGAGGATGACTACTCCCTGGTGGAGGTATTCCACCAGTTGGGGGTGCGGTTCATGCAGTTGAGCTACAACAACCAGAGCCTGCTGGCAACCGGTTGCTATGAAACCACGGACCCCGGCATCACCCGTTTTGGCAAGCAGGTCATCCGGGAAATGAATCGGGTCGGGATGGTGATCGATATGTCACATAGTGCAGAGCGGTCGACCCTGGACGCCATCGAATGGTCCACAAGACCGATTGCCATTACTCATGCGAACCCTACGTCCTTCCATCCGGCACGACGCAACAAGTCCGATGTGGTGCTTCGGGCATTGGGGGAGAGCGCTGGCATGCTGGGTTTCAGCCTGTACCCGCATCACCTGCCGAATGGCTCCAGATGCACGCTGGCCGAATTCTGCGATATGATCGGTCGCACAGCCGAACTGATCGGTGTTGACCGAATCGGTATCGGTTCCGATCTTTGCCAGAATCAGCCGGATGATGTGGTGACCTGGATGCGGAACGGCCGCTGGAGTCGGGCCATGGACTTTGGGGAAGGCTCTGCAGATCACGCCGGATTTCCGGCCCAACCGGAGTGGTTTACCAACTCGACCCATTATCACCATCTCGCTACCGGACTTTCGCATACCGGGTTCGATGCCGCCGAAGTGGCCAAGATCATGGGAGGCAATTGGTTCCGGTTCTTCCAGCAATCGTTTGGTCCTGAGAGTGCGGAAACCGATTGACCTTTCCGAGGGCACAGGCATCCCCGCCGGCCCCTCCCTGGCCAAAGACAAGGCCTCACGCTGCACCACCGAACGGAGTTCCCAACTGGAAAATCTGCTGGCAAACCTGTCACAATTGGCGAATATGGCGGCACGGCAACTATTCGGGCCCCAATCACATGATTGCAACATCCTCCTGCACGATTCCCATGAAATACCTGCATACCATGATCCGGGTCAGTGACCTGGATCAGTCCCTCGAATTTTTCCGGGATTGCCTGGATATGGTGGAAACCCGCCGCCATGAAAACGAAGCCGGACGATTCACCCTGGTGTTTCTCGCCGCCCGGAATGACGAGACCCGAGCCCGCGAGGAAATGGCCCCATTGGTGGAATTGACCTACAACTGGGACCCGGAAGAATATACCGGTGGCCGGAATTTCGGTCATCTGGCCTACGAAGTGGATGACATCTATGCGACCTGCCAGAAGCTGATGGACCGGGGCATCCTGATCCATCGCCCTCCCCGCGATGGGCGCATGGCGTTCATTCGCACACCGGACCAGATCTCTATCGAGTTGCTGCAAAAGGGTGAGGCCCTCGCGGTCGCCGAACCCTGGGCCTCAATGGAAAATACCGGGACCTGGTAACGGCATCCTTCCGCATCGGTTCCCTGATCGCCCGGGACTCTTCCTACCGCCATGACACGCTCCACCAGCTACCGCCCTCCCAAGGTCTGGGACCCGGTTACCCGGGTAGGCGGCAAGTGGGCGGCCACCAACCGTCCGGTGGCAGGGCCCACTCACCACCAGGAACTGCCGGTCGGGCAGCATCCGCTACAACTCTATTCCCTGGGGACCCCGAATGGGATGAAGGTCACCATCATGCTGGAAGAGCTCCTGGGGGCCGGCCACTCTGAGGCAGAATATGACGCCTGGTTTGTCGATATCGAAAAGGGCCATCAGTTCGGCACCGGATTCCTCGCAATCAACCCCAACGGCAAAATCCCGGCACTACTGGACCGTCGTGGCGACCCTCCCGTTCGGGTCTTCGAATCCGGTGCGATTCTTCTGTATCTTGCCGATCAGTTCCAGGCTTTCATCCCCGGAGAGGTTCGGGGTCGAACAGAATGTCTGAACTGGGTGTTCTGGCAGATGGCCAGCACCCCCTACCTGGGCACTTTCGGCCATTTCTATCGCTATGCCCCGGAACCGATGGAATACCCTATCAATCGTCACGCCATGGAAGTCAAACGGCAGTTGGATGTGCTGGATCGTAACCTGGCAGAACGCGAGTATATGTGTGGGTCCGCGTATACCATTGCTGATCTTGCCATCTGGCCCTGGTATGGACGACTGGTGATGGATTCCGAGCACGAAAACCTCTACCAAGCCGGCACCTTCCTTGATGTGGAGTCGTATCGGCATCTGGCCCGATGGGCCCGGGAAATCCACCAGCGGAGCGGGGTGCAGCGAGGGGCCAGCGTCAACCGGGTATCCGGCAGCATTGCCGGCGCACTGCGCGAACGCCATCATGCGAGTGATTTTGACAGCCTCCGCAGCGAATCCGATCAATGAGCCCGTCCGGATTCGGGAAGAGTCGCCACCAACATAGACACAAACCTCTCGATTTCGGGCAGCGCCGATTCCTCAATCCCGGTCTGGTAGCCATGCTCATGGAGCAGGCGGACCACCGCACTGGTGCTGACATTCCCTTTGGCCCCGGGAGCATAGGGACATCCGCCCAGACCGCCAATGGCCGAATCGAAGGTGCGTAGTCCCAGTTCCAGGCTGGCCTGAATGTTTTCACTCGCCCGTCCACCGGTATCATGGTAATGCCCGGCCAACTGTTGCGCCGGGACCACCTCCAGGGTAGCCCGTACCATCGCAGCAATCGATTCCGGTGTTCCGACGCCAGTCGTATCCCCCAATGAAATCTCGTAACAACCGAGCTGTAGCAGTTTTCGCGCCACTGCCGCGACTTTTTCCGGCGACACCTTCCCTTCATAAGGACACCCGGCCACGCAGGAAATGTAGCCGCGTACTGGAATCTGGTCGGCTTGTGCCCGTTCCATCACACCATCAAACCGCTGGAGGCTCTCCGAAATGCTACAGTTGATATTGTGCTGGCTGAAGGTTTCCGAAGCCGCCGCAAAAATCGCCACTTCATCGGCTCCAGCGCGTTTTGCGAACTCATACCCCAAACGATTGGGCGTCAGGGCGGCATATCGTACCCCGGCGTGGCGCCGAATACCAGCCATCACCTGAGGGGCATCTTTCATCTGGGGAACCCATTTCGGGGACACGAAGCTCGTCACCTCAATGCGGCTGAAACCGGCCGCGGACAGGCGGTTCACCAGTTCAATTTTCTGCGCCGTCGGAATCCTGGCTTTCTCATGCTGCAGGCCATCCCGAGGGCCGACCTCAAAGATCTGTACAAACTGGCTCATTGGTCATCTGGATGGTGGGGGGCCAGTTCGATCAGGGGGTCTGCAGAACTCACCTGATCGCCCAGCTGCACATGGACTGCGGCAATCATACTGCGATGCGGGGCCCGCAACACATGTTCCATTTTCATGGCCTCCATCACCACCAGCACCTGCCCTTCGGCAACCGCGTCCCCGGTTGCTACTTCCAGGCGGGTGATCTGGCCGGGCATCGGTGCCAACATCCGGTTTTCGGCTTCCCCCTCCTCGTGCACACCGAGTTCCGGACCATCGACAGTCAGGATCCATTCCCGGTCTGCGGATGCAATCAGGAGTTCATCGCCCTCCCGATGGAAATGCAGCGGCAAGCGATGACCATTGACTACGATGGATGCCGGGTCGGATGGGTCGCGGGAACCATTCCCTTGCCATGAACCGACCCGTACCTGCAAATCATGCCGGGAGCACATGGTCAGGTCGACCAGAATTCCATTCAGAGAAACCCGCCACTCTGCCGGGCTCCAAGCCCGCCAATAGGGATAGGATTCCCAAGGGTCGATTGGGGTTCTGTCGCCTGCAGGAAAGGAAACCAGAATCGCCGCCGCCGCCAGAATCTCGGGAGGTGGAGGGATGTCTGCCAGGGCATCCATGGCCTGATCCAGAAGACCGGTTTCTACCTTGCCTTGCATGAATTCGGGCAAATGACAGAGTCTGGCCAGAAACCGCAGGTTGGTGTGGCAGCCGGCGACAAACGAATGCTCCAGCGCCGCCCGCAACCGGTCCAGAGCTGCCGGGCGGTCCGGTCCATGCGCAATCAGCTTCGCGATCATGGGATCATACCAGGAAGTGACCTGGTCTCCCTGCTGAACCCCGGTATCCACTCGCACCATGGGGCTGAGTTCCAGCCGCTGCAGGACGCCGGTGGCCGGCAGGAAAGAATGGGCTGTATCTTCTGCATAGAGCCTCGCTTCGACGGCATGGCCCTCCATACAAAGCTCATCCTGGGTCTGTGGCAAGGGCCGGCCTTCCGCCACCGCAATCTGCCAGGCCACCAGATCCTGACCAGTGATTGCCTCGGTCACCGGATGCTCCACCTGCAACCGGGTGTTCATTTCCATGAACCAGAACCGGTCCGGTCGCAATCCGTCCACTCCATCGACAATGAATTCTACGGTCCCTGCACCGACATAATCCACCGCCCGGGCTGCCTGCACGGCCGCCGCCCCCATCGCATGGCGCATGGCAGCGGTCATACCGGGTGCCGGTGATTCCTCTATCACTTTCTGGTAGCGGCGCTGAAGCGAACAGTCCCGTTCAAACAGATGGACCACATGGCCCTGCCGGTCGCCAAAAACCTGGAATTCGATATGACGGGGAGACTGAATATATTTCTCGATCAGGACCCGGTCTTCGCCGAAGCTCGCCTGCGCTTCCCGGCGGGCACTGACAAGACATTCGACCAAATCCTGCGGGCAGTCGACTCGACGCATGCCCTTGCCGCCGCCGCCGGCCCACGCCTTGATCAGCACCGGATAACCGATCTTATCTGCCTGATCCGCCAGAAACTCCGGATCCTGGCACGGACCATGATAACCAGGCACCACCGGAACACCAGCTGCCTGCATCCGCGTCTTGGCGGCATCCTTGCGCCCCATGGCTTCGATAGCCTTCGCATCCGGACCGACAAAAGTGATGCCGGCGGCTTCACAGGCGTCCACGAAACGGGAATTTTCGGACAAGAATCCATACCCGGGGTGGATGGCATCCGCGCCGGTCCGGATCGCGGCTTCCATGATGTTTTCAATATGCAGATAACTCTGAATAGCAGGAGGTTCGCCCACCCGTACAGCCTCATCCGCCAAGGAAACATGGAGAGAGGCGGCATCCGCATCCGAGTAGATGGCAACAGAGCGGATGCCCAGAGCCTGCAGGGTGCGCATGATACGGCAGGCAATCTCTCCCCGATTGGCCACCAGTACCTTTTGTATCCGCCGTTCAATCATCGGCCGAAGTCCCCTCCTCCCAAAGGCTGGCTGACGGCTCTATGGCCAAAGATCCGAACACACCGGCATGACAAACCAGACCGGTGTGCCCTCTCTGAACCCCATCGATATCGCAACCCTCCAGAATTCATCATCGCATCCGCAGATCCCCGGTTTACATCCGAAACAGACCGAAGCGGGTATCCGCAATCGGCGCATTGAGTACGGCCGAGAGCGACAGTGCCAGCACCTCACGGGTTTTGAGGGGATGGATAATGCCGTCGTCCCACAACCTTGCCGACGCATACAATGGATGTCCCTGGTGCTCGAACTGGTCGAGGATCGGCTGCCGGAAGGCCGCTTCTTCTTCCATGCTCCAGTGGCCTCCCTTGTGCTCGATACGATCCCGTTTCACAGTGGCCAACACTCCAGCCGCCTGCTCCCCTCCCATGACACCAATCCGACTGTTCGGCCAGGTCCAGAGCAGGCGTGGGCCATACGCCCTGCCGCACATGCCATAATTGCCGGCACCGAAACTGCCACCGATGAGTAGTGTGATTTTTGGCACCCGGGCGGTCGCAACCGCCGTCACGAGTTTGGCCCCATCCTTGGCAATCCCACCGGCTTCATACTGCTGCCCAACCATGAATCCGGTAATGTTCTGCAAAAACAGCAACGGGATCTTACGTTGGCAGCACAATTCCACAAAGTGCGCCCCTTTAAGGGCGGACTCGGACAGGAGTACTCCATTATTGGCAATGATCCCAACCGGTATTCCCACCAGATGGGCAAAGCCGCAGACCAGAGTGGTCCCGTATCGCATCTTGAATTCATCCAGCCGGGAACCGTCCACCAAACGGGCGATGACTTCCCGGACCTCATAGGTTCGACGAGGATCGGCCGGGATCACACCCATCAAGTCTGCTGGATCTGCCTGCGGCTCCTCCGGAGTCGCCAGTATCACAGTTTCCGGTTTCCGGCAATTGAGGCGGGCCACGGACCGTCGGGCCAGCAACAAGGCATGGGCATCATTTTCCGCCAGGTGATCACTGACTCCGGACCGTCCGGTGTGGACCTCTCCTCCCCCAAGGTCTTCGGCGGTGACGGTTTCCCCGGTAGCGGCCTTGACCAAAGGGGGACCGGCCAGAAAAATAGTACCCTGATTCCGCACGATAATGGATTCATCGGACATGGCCGGAACATAGGCACCACCGGCCGTGCAGGACCCCATCACGACGGCAATCTGGGCGATCCCCTTGGCCGACATATGCGCCTGGTTGTAGAAAATACGACCGAAATGATCCCGGTCGGGGAATACCTCATCCTGGTTCGGCAAGTTGGCTCCCCCGGAGTCCACCAGATAGAGGCAGGGAAGCCGGTTGTCTGCCGCCACTTCCTGTGCCCGCAGATGCTTCTTGACCGTCAGCGGATAATAGGTACCCCCCTTGACGGTCGCATCGTTGCAAATCACCATGCATTCGATGCCGCTGACCCGACCGATCCCGGTGATGATGCCAGCACACGGAGCGGCACCTTCGTACAGATCATGAGCGGCAAACAGGCCAATTTCCAGAAATGGGGAACCCGGATCCAACAACCGGTGGATACGGTCCCGCGGCAGCAACTTGCCGCGACTGCAATGGCGCTGGCGATCCTCCTCCCGGCCGCCTGTCGAAGCCATCCGTGCGGCCGCTTCCACCCGTTCGAGTGCCAGGGTCATGGCCGCTATGTTTTCCCGGTACTCCTCGGAATGGGGGGAAATGGCAGTCTGCAGAATACTCACAATCCGTGCCGGGTCACCCAGTCGTTTCTCCGAACAGTTCGCGCCCTATCAACATACGCCGGATTTCGCTGGTTCCGGCGCCAATTTCATAGAGCTTGGCATCTCGCAGCAGACGGCCGGTCGGATACTCATTCATGTATCCGTTGGCACCCAGTGCCTGAATCGACGCCAATGCCATCCAGGTCGCTTTTTCCGCACTGTAGAGGATACAACCAGCCGCGTCCTTACGGGTAGTCTCGCCCCGGTCACAGGCCGCGGCCACCAGGTAGACATAAGATCGACAGGCATTGAACGTGGTGTACATATCGGCGATCTTGCCCTGCATCAACTGGAAACTGCCGATGGGGCGGCCAAACTGCCGTCGTTCGTGCACATAAGGCATGACCACATCCATGCAGGCCGCCATAATCCCGAGAGGACCGCCCGCCAATGTGACCCGCTCGGTATCCAAGCCGGACATCAATACCTGCACCCCCTGTCCCACCTCTCCCAGCACATTTTCTGCCGGTACTTCGCAGTCATCGAATACCAGTTCACAGGTATTGCTGCCACGCATCCCCAGCTTGTCAAGCTTCGGCAAGGTGGTGAATCCCGGAAAGTTTCTCTCGACCAGGAATGCCGTAATCCCGCCCGAGCCCGCGTCCGGCTCCGTTTTGGCATAGACCACCAGCACATCGGCATCCGGGCCATTGGTGATCCACATCTTGGTACCGTTGAGTAGGTAATGTTCGCCCCGGTGCTCGGCCTGCAGCTTCATGGACACCACATCAGAACCGGCATCCGGCTCCGACATGGCCAGCGCACCGATGTGCTCTCCCGTGCAGAGCCCGGGCAAGTAGCGGCACTTTTGCGCCTTGGTTCCATGGCGTTGAATCTGGTTCACACAGAGATTGGAGTGGGCACCATAAGACAGGCCTACCGAAGCCGACGCACGGCTGATTTCCTCAATGGCAACCACATGCGCCAGGTAGCCCATGCCAGAACCACCATACGCCGGCTCTGCGGTAATTCCGAGCAATCCCAGATGACCTAACCGAGGCCAGACCGACCGGGGGAAGGTGTTATCCCGGTCTACCTGTTCGGCAAGTGGAACAATTTCATCCTGGGCAAACCGATGCACGGTGTCACGCAATGCGTCGATTTCCTCGCCCAAGGCAAAGTTCATGGATGCGGTGAACATGCAACAGGAGAGACGGCGGTAGGCATCTGAGTATACCCTGATTCGTCCGCGGAATGAATCCAACTAGGACCATCTCGTTAAGGAACCCGAAAAAAAAAACGTTGTTGTTTTCAAGTCCCCGGGACCAGTCCGAAGTGCAACCGCGCCGCGATCCCGGAATGAGGGCGTAGCCCGAAGGAAGGGATCGCGGCAGCGACCCAAAAATTCGCGCTGCGAGCGCTTCTTTTCGGCCTCGGATGGCAACCATCTCGACGGCTGGCGATCCTGACCGAAGTCATCGGCCAAAGCAAGGGCGAAACCGGCACCGTGAGGCCGAACGAGGCCGCTCCGGCGGGTCACCGGAGTGCCGGGAGGCGATAGAGGGACCGCCGGCCGCGTCCGGGGGGAGCCAACCCACGGGCAAAGACCTCCGCCGGGGTGCGGTATCCCAGGACCTTCCGAGGCCGACGGTGGAGCCGGTCCTCCACCGCCCGCACCTGCGCGGCAGTCACCTGGCGGAAGTCGGTCCCGTTCGGGAAGTACGGGCGCACCCGGCCGTTGGGGTGCTCGTTCCGGCCCCGTTCCCAAGAGTGGTAGGGGGTAGCGAAGGTAAAGCCCGCACCGAGCTTCTGTGCGATCTCCCGATGCCTCGCGAACTCCTTGCCGTGATCTGCCGTGCCGGTGTGGACCCGGTCCCGGATCGGCCCCAGACGCCGGGTGAGCGCCGCGGTCACCGCCACCGCAGTCTTGCCCTCCACCCACTCCAGGAAGGGAAACTTCGAGCCCCGATCTACGGCCGATACCAGCGCCCCCCGGTGTCTCGCGCGCCAATGATCGTATCCAACTCCCAATCGCCGATCCGGCTCTTCTCGGCCACCACCGAAGGCCGCTCCGCAATGTCGACCCGGTCCGGGATCTGGCCGCGCCCGTTCGGCTTCTTGCCCCGACGTCGCAGGCACCGGTACCGCGTCCCTCCGGCCGGCCGGTCAGCCCGCACATACTGGTAGCTCCACTCCTTGCCCGCCATCACCTCGCCCTGCTGCCGGCACCGGCCCGCGATCGGTTCCGGGCTCCCGCCTTCCTGCAGCCGGTCCTCGACCGCTGCCCAGCGCTCGGGTGTCCTCTTCCGGGGCACCGCCGACGCTGCCTGGCGACGGGCCGTGGCCTGGCCGTCAGCCTGCTGGTGACGGTCGCCGCGTTGCCCACGGTGGCGCGAGGTCTCGCGCGAGATCGTCGCAGGATCCCGTCCGAGGTCGCGGGCCATCTCCCGTTTCGACAACCCCCTGTACAACCGGGCGTGAATCGGGCATCGTTCGGCAGGGATCAGGGGGTGGTAACCTACGGGCATGGCAATCCTCCGTTGGTGGTAAACAGAGATTGTTGTCCATCATCTGGCCCACCGCAAGCTTTTCACCTCACCAGCCAGCGGCTTCGGGGGTGTTGCACTTCACACTGGAAAGGGGGAGAGTAAAGTACATCCACCATAACCCGATGAGGTTGAATAATCAGAAGGTCTCTGCTGCTTCCAGCGGATAAATTCCTCCAATTCCTTACGGTCGGCATCCAACCAGGCAGATTGTCGAACCTGTATCGCCACCAGTCCCAGCGAGCAAGGCACCAAGCCCTATTCGCCATGATTGTTAGCCACATTCTCCCGTGTGCCGAATGCTACATCCGCCCCTAGCCTACCCAGTCTTGCTGCGCCATCGTGGAATCGGAAGGTGTCGATCAGACATTCGGCTACATGGGGAAGAAAGATCGGATAGGGTGTTTGACTCTTGAGAATGCTGGATCCGATGTGGATTCCTGATGGCGATTTCTTGAGTCTGGTCGTGGGTTCCGCCAGGTATCGTGTGTCCTCATACACCGTACTCGCACCGCCGTAGGATTGGTCATGCACAGCGAGCACATCCGGCACGGTCAGCGGGTCACATCCTGCGGCCTGCAACCGAGTATTGGGCTCACAGAGACGGAACCTTTTCTCGGCATCGTCCTTGTGGGATTGTTCAAGTTTGCCGTACAGATATTTGAACGCATGCCTCTTACCGGGGTCAAATCCAGAGCGGATCAGATCGGCTTTTATGGTAAGCTCAACGGAAACCTGCAGCAGGTGCAGGGCCGGCATCATTTCCACTACCGAGTCGGGCAGCCGTCCACTTGGCATTACCGCCCTGTAGGCTGACAGGTAGTGCTCCCCGAAAGCCAACATGAGTTCCGGGTCACCGTGGCAGTCTACCGCTGTGGCATCCTGGACCGTCCCTTCTCCAATCGGCAAGACCTCTCGGGTATCGGGAGGCACACAGCCGGAAACTGCACCATAGAGACCTTGTCTAACCCTCTGTGCACCATCGAAATTTGGGCTTGCATGGGCTCAGCCAGACCATGATTTCTATCCTCTAATCCTGCAACCATATTCACAAGGGTGTTTGGTACCCCCGAATGATGCAAATATTCCTTCCTGAATTTCCGGCCACAATTTGCGCATGCAAATTTCCTTATCACCTGTATCGGCCACCCCAGCGCAGCTACAGCGTGGCGAAAGATGATGGACGACTCGACCACCGCTTCAGCCGACCCACAGTTGGGACACGGTTCGCTCATGAGCAGGTTGTTGGTTCCTGATAGTGCATCCTGAACTCATTCTCTCATGAATCCGATTTCAATGTTCCTCAACCAGATAAACGGAAGAGATCGTTGATTATCATTGACGCCATTGGCGGCCTCCCAGCCCAATGCTCCTTCTGACATCAGTCCTGTCTGGGGCTTCCAGATTGTACTGAAGCGTTAGAGCGCATTAGGTACTTTTTAGGTGTATGCGTACCACAATGTCTTACCCATCCCCACATCCCGACCGCTAGTCTTTCAGCCGGTTCGAGTTTGTGCATCCCCCGAAGCAGGGGAGCTGGCTGAATGGTGCCGAAGTGGAAATGGGCGTGATGAGGCGCCCGTGCCGGAATCGCAGCATCAATTCGAGGCAGCGGCTGGCGGACGAAGTAGCGGCATGGCAGGCAGACCGCAACCGACTCGATGCGAAGGTTAACTGGCAGTTCACAACCGATGATGCGCGCATCAGGCTGAAACGGCTTTATCCAACACTAGGGTCTGTTAACACAATTTGATCTGGACATGATACAATTGACGCCCGTGATTTTCAACTGGGAACAGAGCGGAGGAACAGGCAATGGAACTTACCCGGGTACAGTACGAGCGCATTGCCCCGCTGCTGCCGAAGCAGCGGGGCAGTGTCAGTCTCTCGAACCTGCAGGTACTCAACGCCATTCTCTACGTGGCCGAGCACGGCGGCAAGTGGCGCGGCCTGCCGGAGCGGTTCGGCAACGGGCACACCATCTACATGCGCAGGAACCGGCGGTCGAAGAACGGGGTCCTGGACCGCGTGTTCGAGCGCCTGCAGCGGGAGCAGATGATCCGCATCCGGATCGAGGCCCTGCGTCTCGACAGCACCCGCATCAAGGGGCACCCCGACGGCATGGGGCGCTAAAAAAACGGCCCGTAGTGCATCGGCAAGTCCCGGGGCGGATGGAACACCCAGCTTCATCTGGCGGCCGCGAATGACCGGACCGCCGTGGCCTTCTCGCTCTCGCCCGGCAACGCGCACGACGCCCCGGAGGGGCGGAAGCTCCTGAAGCGACTGGAGACGCCGTCGAACCGCCCGGCGCTCGTCATCGACCGTGCCTATGAAGACGATAAAACCCGCAAGCTGGCCGCCGACCTCGGCTTCACTCCCGTGGTGCCGCCGAAGAGTAATCGCATCGCTCCCTGGGAATATGACCGCAACAGGTACCGGCGGCGCAACGAGGTGGAACGCCGGTTCCGGCGGCTCAAGGGCTTCCGCCGGGTCTTCTCCCGCTTCGACAAGCTCGACGTCATGGACCTCGGATTCGTCGTCTTCGCGCTTGTCATCGATGCACTATGTAGTGTTAATACGCCCTAGTCAGTTTCAAACCAGCCTTCAAACAGATCTTCATCAATACGCTTCACTTCATATTTTTGAGCCGTGCGAACCCCGACATTGTACTTGATCAGCAAAGAGGCCAATTCGGCTCCATTTATGAGGACTATGCGCTTGGGACTTTTGTTCTGGTAGTCAATCGCGGCCGGGGTGAAGTCAGAAGTCGTAACGAACACGCCCTTTGAAGTTCCCGCCGCGTCAATCGCGCCCGCGAAATTTCGCAGATCGCCCTCTCCGACTTTGTTGCCTTCCGCGTATCTCTTGGCTTGCACGTAAACTTCATCAAGGCCCAAGGCGTCCTCCTTGATGGTCCCGTCTATCCCATGATCTCCGGTTCCACCAGTCACGCGAGCCATTTCGGGATCGCTTCCACCATACCCCATGGCGCTTAAAAGCCTTGGGACGATCATTTCGAGAAAGTCCGGTCTGGATTCTCTAATCCGTTTCAGAAGATCGGCACGCAGTTCTCCGTTCAACGCCTCCATGGCACGTTTCAGGTCTTCTATATGGCTGTCAGTGTCCTTTGGAACCTTTCTGGAAGATTCCTTATCCTCTGGCTCTTTCGCTGTTCTTCTCCAGTTCTCGTATTCCGGGTATTTCTTGAGGGTGTCTATGTCTATGCGTTCGGGATCGCTTTCAAGCAGCAGTCTGCCGTTCTCTGTCAACTCATAGGCTCCCCGGCCAATTCGCCTGAGGAGCCCCGCCCTCTCCATGTAGATCACAGCCCAGGAAACGCGATTGGATAAGGTTGTCTGACGCCCGCTGGGAGTCTTTTCCTGAATGTCCTCATCGATTAGATTGGCGGACTCGGCGACGGTCCGGCGAACTTCTGTTAACGAAGGCCGTTCGCCATCGGTGTACGCTCTCAGGGTTGGCAGCATGAGCGCCTGGAAATCAGGAACCGGCATCGTTCACCCATTCATGTTTCTGTCGCATTCGCATTATGTGAGAGTCTGGAAATGTCAATCGTCAACTAGGGCGTGTTAACGCTACGCAGTATATCGATGACCAGCGCGAAGATGACGAATCCGAGATACATGACATCAAGCTTGTCGAAGCGCGAGAAGACTCGGCGAAAGCCCTTGAGTCGCCGGAACCGGCGCTCGACCTCGTGGCGCCGCCGGTACCGTTTCCGGTCGTATTCCCAGGGGCTGATGCGACGGCTTTTCGGCGGGACCCCGGGCGTGAAGCCGAGGTCGGCAACCGGCCGGCGGGTTTCCTCGCCTTCATCGGCCCGATCCATGACCAGTGCCGGTCGGTGCGACGGCTTCTGCAGCCGCTGCCGGAGCTTCCGCCCCTCCGGGGCATCGTGCGCGTTGCCGGGAGAGTGCGCGAAGGCAACGGCCGTTCGGGCATCCGCGGCCACCAGAGGAAGCTGGGTGTTGCACCCGCCCCGGGACTTTCCAATGCCCTGGGCGCCGTTTTTTGTAGCGCCCCCGTGCCCTCGGGATGCCCCTTGATGCGGGTGCTGTCCAGGCCCATGGCCTCCCCCCGGATCCGGATCATCCGCTGCCGCTGCAGAGGCTCGAACACGCGGTCCAGAACCCCGTTCTTCGACCACCGGTTGATGCGCGTGTCGATGGTGGGCCCGTTGCCGAAGGGCGCCGGCAGGCGGCGCCACTGGCCGCCGTGCTCGGCCACGTCGAGAATGGCGTTGAGTACCGGCAGGGTCGAGAGGCTGACCTTGCCCCGCGGCCTCGGCCGCAGCGGGGCAATGCGCTCGTACGGTGCCCGTGTAAGTTCCATTGCCGGTTCCTCCGTAATGTTCCGGTTGAAAATCACGGGCACCGAGTATACCATGTCTGGAAGAAATTGTGTTAACACGTCCTAGGTTCTTGGGCGACAGTTCAGGGGATTATATCCCACTTGCCTTCAATAGGGTATTGAAAAATACATATTCGCGCATATAAGTTATATAATTTTCCAAATCAAGCTACCCCATTTATTCTTTACAAGAAGAGGGTTTGTTGTGATGAATGACAAGACACATACAGCCAACAAAACAGAATTGTTGGCCGAAGAGGTTTCATTCTATGAAGAAAATAAGGAAGATTTTATTCGAAAATACTTAAATCGGTATCTTCTTATCAAGGGATCAAATCTGGTCGCAACTTGTGAAAATGAAGGTGCGGCGATTCGGGAAGGAGTGCGGAGATTTGGGACTGGGCCCTTTCTGGTTCGTCTTGCTGGCGAAGATATGCCGGAATTTTCGGTGCCTGCTTTGGCTTTGGGTATTCCACTATGCCTATAATAAACATCCGGGTACAAAAACAAAACAAGGAAGGCAGAACAATCGAGCCTGCTCCTGAAGTCTTAAAGCAAAAAGGGCCAGTGGTTCTTGTAACACTGGCCCCTACCGACGACGATCAAATCGCTCTACGGGAACGACGAGAAGAGATCTCCACGCCCGTCACAGGATTTGCACTGATTGACACGGGTGCCGCTCTATCCTGTATTGATATAGCCGCTGCACAACAGGCTGGCCTACCAGTACGAGGTACTTCCCGCATGTCGTCAGCTACTCATGCGAATCAGTCTGTCCCAGTTTATGCCGGTAAGCTAACAATGCAAAACATGAATATCAATATAGAGGGCGCAATGGGAGCCAACCTATCAGGTTTCTCTGACATAATCGCTCTGATTGGTCGAGATCTGTTAGAGCAAGGTGTTTTCATCTATAACGGCGTTGATGGGTCTGTAACTCTTGCCGTTGGTTAATTTACCATTCTGTCAATTTAACTACCCCGGGACCAGTCCGAAGTGCAACAGCGCCGCGATCCCGGAATGAGGGCGTAGCCCGAAGGGAGGGATCGCGGCGGCGACCCAACAATTCGCGCTGCGAACGCTGCTTTTCGGCCTCGGATGGCAGCCATCTCGACGGCTGGCGATCCTGACCGAAGTCATCGGCCAAAGCAAGGACGAAACCGGCACCATGAGGCCGAGCGAGGCCGCTCCGGTGGGTCACCGGAGTGCCGGGGGGGGGGGGGGGCGATCGGGGGACCGCCGGCCGCGTCAGGGGGGAGCTAACCCACGGGCAAAGACCTCCGCCGGGGTGCGGTATCCCAGGACCTTCCGAGGCCGACGGTGGAGTCGGTCCTCTACCGCCCGCACCTGCGCTGCAGTCACTTGGCGGAAGTCTGTCCCTTTCGGGAAGTACTGGCGCACCAGGCCGTTGGTATGCTCGTTCCGGCCCCGTTCCCAGGAGTGGTAGGGGGTGGCAAAGGTGAAGCCCGCACCGAGCTTCGGTGCGATCTCCCGAGGCCTCGCGAACTCCTTGCCGTGGTCCACCGTGCAGGTGTGGACCCGGTCCCGGATCGGCCCCAGACGCCGGGTGAGCGCCGCGGTCACTGCCGCCGCGGTCTGGCCCTCCACCCACTCCAGGACGGTGAACTTCGAGCCCCGATCCACGGCCGATACCCGCGCCCCCCGGTGTTTCGCGCCAAGGATCGTGTCCAGCTCCCAATCGCCGACCCGGCTCTTCTCGGCCACCACCGAAGGCCGCTCCGCAAGGTCGACCCGGTCCGGGATCTGGCCGCGTCCGGCATGACGACCGCCGCGCCCGTTCGGCTTCTTGCCCCGACGTCGCCGGCACCGGTACCGCGTCCCTCCGGCCTGCCGATCAGCCCGCACATACTGGTAGATCCACTCCTTGCCCGCCATCACTTCGCCCGGCTGCCGGTACCGGCCCGCGATCTGTTCCGGGCTCCCCCCCTTCCCGCAGCCGGTCCTCGACCGCTGCCCCGCGCTCGGGGGTCCTCTTCCGAGGCACCGCGGAGGCTTCCTGGCGACGGGCCATCTCCCGTTTAGATAGACCACCCCCGATGCAACCGGGCGTGAATCGGGCATCGTTCGGCATGGGTCAGGTGGTGGTAGCCTACGGGCATGACAATCCTCCGTTGGTGAGAAACAGAGATGGTTGTCCATCATCTGGCCCACCGCAAGCTTTTCACCTCACCAGCTAGCGGCTTAGGGGGTGTTGCACTTCACACTGGAAAGGGGGAAAGATAGCAAAGCAACGGGGCTGGCCGCTTTCCAATAAATGCTCTCCTAAACGCCCTGTTCTCGGGTAGAGTACGGATGAGTGCACAGACTGTCGCGGTCGACAAACCAAAGGAAAAAACTGCGAAAGTATGGCACAATGGCATGAGTTGGATTAGCGGGGTGCGAATTCACACCCCGGACAAAGAACTTTCTCGCATTCTATTCCATACCTGTGCGGGAATTCGGCATCCTGTCCTGTCAGTGCTTTATTTCCGTTTCCGGGCTAAACAAATATCCTTGGAGATTTCCATGCAAAAAACCCAAAGAACTCTCAATCGCCGTGCTTTCCTGGCCGGCATGGGTGCGACTGCCGCCGGCTTGACGTTTGCCCCCCGGGGCGTCTTTGCCGCGGAAGAACCCAAGCTCAATTTCTACAACTGGGACACGTATATCGGCGAAACCACCCTGAATGATTTCATGGCGGCAACCGGCATTGAAGTCAAACTGGACCTGTTCGCTGACAATGACGAACTGTTTGCCAAGCTCAAGGGTGGCAATCCCGGATACGATCTGATTGTGCCGACGAATGACTATGTTGAGCGCATGATTGTGGCAGACATGCTGGAGCCACTCGACCACAGCAAAATTCCCAATTTTTCCAATGTGGACGGCCCGTTTCAGGATGCCCTGTATGATCCGGGCCGCAAGCACAGCATGCCTTATATGTGGGGCAGCATCGGCATCGGGTACCGCAAATCTGCAGTAGACGGTGTACCGGACAGCTGGAAATGGCTGTACGACTCGGACCAGTATTCCGGCAAAATCGCCATGCTGGCCGATGCACCCACCGTGATCCAGATGGGGCTCAAGTATCTCGGCCAACCACTCAACACCACCGATCCGACCCTGATCAAACAGGTAGAAGAAATGCTGATTCGACAGAAAGTCCATATCAAGACCTTCGCTGAGGACAACGGCCAGGACCTGCTGGCAGCCGGCGATGTCGATCTCACCATGGAATGGAACGGGGATATCCTGCAGGTGATGTCGGAAGATGATGATATCGGGTACGCCGTGCCCCAAGAGGGTGGACTGCTTTGGGAAGACTGTCTGTGCATCCCCAAGGGAGCACCCCATCCCGGCAATGCCCATGCATTGATCAACTACATTCTGGACGCCGATGCCGGGGCCCTGATCGCGGACTACATCCAGTACGCCACGCCGAATGCGGCTGCCAAAGCCAAAATGGACCCATCCTATACGGAAAATCCGGCCATCTTCCCGCCTGCAGAAGTGACCTCAGTCTCGGAAGCATCCATCTACAAGGGAGAAGATTACCAGCAACTGATTGATGAGACCTGGACCCGGATTCAAGCGGCCTGAATCGCATGACAGGCCCTGCGGTTCTGAATGGGGAGCCGTAGGGCCGACACCATTTTCCTGAGCGATGAGGGTCATGCCAAGGACGGAATTTCGCCGGTTTCCAGGTAACCGGGCGGTCGTGGCCGTCTTCCCAGCCATCAGGAGCGGGAGAAACCCGCCCAACCGGCGCATGCATGGCGTGTGCGGTTGGGGCCCGGAGCCTTTTTCCTGGCCGGAGAATCAATCCCGAGGCAGTGTGGCCGACAGACAACCCAGACCAGGCACCTGTCCGTCTGCCAATATCAGACCTCGCTGAACCCGAATGGATCACTGGCGCCGGCATCCCTTGGTTTTCTGGCTTCTGGGCCTGCCACCGACCTTGTGGCTGCTGTTCTTCTTCCTTGCTCCCCTGGGACTGATCTGGCTGTTCAGTTTTGGTGAAAAGCAGGGGCTGGTAGCCATCGATCTCAGCTGGACCTGGGCTAACTATGTCCGTGCCACCGACCCACTCTATCTGCAGATTTTCCTGAAGTCGTTCTGGTTTGCCGGGCTGACGACCCTGATCTGCCTGGTGGTGGCTTTCCCCATCGCCATCACGATCACATTTGCCCGCGAGAAATGGCGGCCGGTGCTGCTGCTGATCGTGATCCTGCCATTCTGGACCAACCTGCTGATCCGGACCTATGCACTGATCGCCATCTTGCGAACCAAAGGCTACCTCAACAGCAGCCTGGAGTGGGTCTGGGAAGCATCTACGGCCACCCTCCATTTTCTCGGGATCGATGCCACCGCCATCATGGGAGAACGCTTCACTCCCCTGCCCCTGCTGTACAACAACTTTGCGGTCGTCTTTGGCCTTGTCTATGTCCACTTGCCATTCATGGTGCTGCCTCTGTACGCAGCCCTGGACCGAATGGACCGCTCTTACCTGGAAGCTAGCCTGGATCTCGGGGCTTCCCAGTTGCGGACGTTCATTGCAATCATGGTACCTCTGGCCTTACCCGGCATCGTATCGGGGATCATCATTACCTTCATCCCCGCACTCGGTTCTTTCCTCACCCCTGACCTGTTGGGCGGTACGGACAGCCAGATGATTGCGAATGTCATTGAACGCCAGTTCAAATCCGCCAATGACTGGCCATTCGGCTCGGCCTTGTCTTTCCTCCTGATGTATATCACGTTCTTTGCCCTCGCTCTGCGGGCCCTCATGACCCGGAAACGGGGAGGGGGTGGAGGTCTCTGATGCCGCGCCGATACACTCCAGGCCCATTGGAATATGGCCGCAGGCGATGGATGCAGGCCATTGTCGCCCTGTCCTTTGTCTTCCTGTATGCCCCCATCCTGATCCTGGTCATCTTCAGCTTCAACGACAGTCGCCGCAACATTGTCTGGCGCGGCTTCACCACTCGCTATTACGAAAAGGCCTGGAATAATGATGGCCTGATTGAAGCCTTCACCAATTCGTTGACCATTGCCTTCTTCAGTACTCTGGTGAGTACCTTGCTCGGTGCCCTGGTCGCACTGATGCTGTGGCGCTTTCGCTTTCCTGGAAAAACTCCATTCGAGGCGACCATGGCATTGCCCATCGTGATCCCTGAAATCTGTATGGGGGTCGCCATGATGGCATTTTTCCAACGGGTCGGCTGGCCCACCGGACTGCCCTGGCCCCTCAACTTGAGCGCAATCACCGTCGCACACATCTCGTTCAGCTTTCCTTTTGTCGCCATGATCGTGCGTGCACGACTGGCCAATTTCAACCGGGAGCTGGAAGAAGCCGCCCGCGACCTGGGGGCCAGCGAATGGCAGGTATTCCGGGACATCATGATCCCGTTCATGAAACCCGGGTTAATTGCCGGCGCATTGCTGGCATTCACCCTGTCATTGGATGATTTCGTAATCACCTTCTTTACCGCGGGCCCGGAAACGGTCACTTTCCCGGTCAAAATCTATTCCATGGTTCGGTTTTCAGTTACCCCGGAAGTGAATGCCGCCTCGACCGTCCTGATTGTTATCACCCTGGTTCTGACCGCCATTGCGTTGTGGCTGCAAAATCGCAGTGGCGAAAAGCATGTTGCCTGATGCCCATGAACGAGCCCCGACCCATTATTGAAATCAAATCGGCCACCAAGCGCTTCGGCAACATTGTGGCGGTAGACAACAACAGCCTGAACATCCATGCCGGGGAATTCTTCGCCCTGCTCGGCCCTTCTGGCTGCGGCAAGACGACCCTGCTGCGGATGCTGGCCGGACTCGAAATTCCCTCCTCCGGCCAGTTCTTGATTGATGGAGAAGACATGGCCGGCATTCCACCCAATCGGCGTCCTGTCAACATGGTCTTCCAGTCCTATGCAGTGTTTCCGCATATGACCGTGTTCGACAATGTCGCCTATGGACTCAAGGTCACCGGCACCCCCCAACTCCAGATCGAAGCCGAGGTCACGGCCGCACTGAGCCAAGTACAACTGGGAGAATATCGAAGCCGCATGCCGGACCAGTTGTCCGGTGGGCAGAAGCAACGGGTAGCACTGGCCCGAGCCCTGGTCAAGAAACCCAAGGTATTGCTGCTGGATGAGCCACTCTCTGCCCTTGATGCCAAGCTCCGAGAGGCCATGCAAATGGAATTGGTGAACCTGCAACAATCCGTTGGAATCACGTTTATCATCGTAACCCATGACCAGGATGAAGCATTATCGATGGCCGACCGGATCGCCGTTATACGCGCAGGCAGAATTGAACAAGTGGCTTCGCCACAGGAATTGTATGAGTACCCACGTACCCGATTCGTGGCGGACTTCATTGGCAAGATGAACGTTTTTGATGTGGCATCAAGAACCATCGGCCCCGGAGAGATCACCGTAGCTGTACCCCTTCTCGGCGATCTCTGCATCCCCCGGCAGGACTCGACAGATGCGGTGGATAGTATCGCGATCCGACCGGAAAAAACCCGCCTATCCCGAGACCGGCCAGACGATGGGGGGCTCTACAGTATCCGCGCCCAAGTGATGAATGTGGCATATCATGGTAGCGAAAGTCATGTTTTTGTCAAAAGTGAAAATGGTCTGGCACTTTCCAGCACGATCCAGAACAGCAGCCGTCACATGGATGCGTTCCGCATCGGTGATCATGTGTGGATCGGATGGCGACCGGAAGACACCCTGATCCTGGCCAACTGACATCTGCCCTCTCTTATCCCAGCCAGCTTCATCACCTGAGTGGCATCGGGCATAATGGCATCCAGCCGCGGCCTGATGGGCAGCAGGAAGCGGGGCACTTGATTCACTCCATATGGAAGATTCATATGACCTGATGGAGGGCGGGTCATGCCATTATCAAGCAAAGTTCGCATCTCTTCGACTGACCGCACAACACAGCGAAAGATCCGGACAAGGCATTCCATGGATTCGACGGTAGTTCGTCGACCCTGAAAAGTCTGTTTCAGGAGGCCGAGAGCGCCCGCGGTAGGACACGGCCGACTCGGAGGCCGGCATTTTCCATCGCGCCGCCGCTCCCGGGCACTCTGGACCCCTCAAAACGTCGCCAAGGTGGCCACCCAGGCCCAGAATCCAGCGACCAAAAAACTGCAGCGGACGGCGGATCCGCCGCCGGTGGTGACCGGCACCGCACCGCCGTACCTTCCTCCGATCTCCTTCCCTCCCCTGGAGCCCGTTCCGCCCCAGATGGCCATCCGACTTCCGATGCCCAATCACCGGCTCGATGGCCGGCCGCCGCTGGAGACACTTCTTCCGCCGCCGGGTCACGAGGCCTCGCCGCGGTCGACGAACCCCTCGTCGGTCGACCGTCCCGTCCGGCACCGGATCGGGTCCCGCGCTGACTTCCGCGGTTGCCCGTCATCGGGATTCCCCGCCAGCGCCATTCCACCCACAATGAAGTGGCTCCGGTGGGTCGTGGCCAGGCTCCCCCTGCACGCCGAACTCCTACCGCCGGTGGGCTTTGCCCTGACGGATGCACCTCCACTTCCGATGCATGCCAGCGGTACCGCTGGTGCCGGCCCTTCTTCTCCGGCGCCCGCAACGGCCGAGCCCTCGCCCGCTCGTCCGCAAACACTCGCCGGAGGTCCGATCTGCCCACGGTTTTTCTTGCCATATCCTGAACCACCCGACCCAGGCAGGTCCGCAGACACCGGATCCGACGGTTCAGACGGCGGAACCGGCGGGCAGGGGCAGACCGGTTCGCTCACCGCCGCGCCGGCGGCCCCTGGCGGGCGTCGCGCTGCCGTCCCCCCACCTCATCCGGTCGGCACCGCCTCACCAGCCGGACCCGGGAACGGTTCAACCGCTGGCGGTCCGTCGACAAGGTCACGGCTTGGTCCGGCACCGTCGTCTCCACGGTCACCCGCCGCCACGCCCGCGGCTTCACGGTCCCACTGTCCAGACCCGCATCCATCGTTGCCTTCCCGACCCACTCGGCACCGGAGGCCCCGAGGCGCAGGCGGAATCGCGTCAGACGGCTCGGGTCGATCGGTGGAGGGTGCAGGAAATATGCCTCGCCACCAAAATACGGCCCGTACGGATTCTCCACCCCACGCGCCACCACGGCCTCGTCCGACCGTTGGTGGAGCTGCTGGAGATCCTCCCGCCCGACCATCCGGCGGGTGGGCTAGCCGGGGCAACCGCGGTCCGAGTACCACTCACCAAAGGTCTCGTCGAATCGTGACCCATCCAGGATCCCGGCCAGGCGAACGAGCGCATGACGCGGGCCCAGCCGGTTTTGCAGGCAGTTTCGGAACCCATCGTGGGATTCGGTGAACGCAGTGGGCTGGGGCGCATTTTTTCGTCTGAAATGGCAAGGAATGGAGCACCCATGAGTCCATATCCGGCAATTTGAGCCCAGCCTTTCAGGGAAACTATTCGATTAGATTCAAATAGTTATCGCTGAATTGGAGCTTTTTCAGGGCCGACTAGCTATGCTGAACGCTCCCCGAAAGGACTTCTTCGTCGCTCCAACTCTCCTTCTGGATTGTTGAGAGACTATCTCAACTGCATAAAGTAGCCCCTGCCCAATAGACTTCCGCAAGGACTATGGTGAATACCCGCCCTGGAATCAGGCCGATTCCCTCCGAAAGCCCAGCAGGTTCCGTTCCGTCTGGCCGAAACACAGCGCCAGGTGATGAATGGGTTGGCCGGTGTTACGGTAGCGGTCACTGTACCCCTGCTCGCGGATCTGTGCCAACGCTCGCTCCAGTGCCGCCTCGGTATCGGCCTCGGTCGCCACCACCTTGCATTCGATCACCCACACCTGCCCGCCATGGCACAGCACCAGGTCCGAACGACCGTGACTGCTGACTTCCTCTCCCGTCACCACCCCGCCGCTGGCCTTGAAACTCATGTACAGCAGACTCACATACCAGGCTTCATAGTCCCCCAGACGACCCTGGTCATGCCACGGGTGCGGAATGCCCGCCAGATAAGCCCGCAACTCGGCCGCAAAGCCGTCTACCTCGCCGGCACCCAGCAGCCCCAGCAACTGTTCTCCCCGCTCGACCGCATCGGCCTGTTCGGTCACATACAGTAACAACCCCTGGTGCAGGCTCAGTTCCACTTCCCAGTTGGGATAATCCAACCGATAGTAGGTGCCGCTCGCGCGCTCTTCCTCACCGACGATGGTCAGGTAGCCAGTCTGGAACAGCAGCGCCTCCAGCGGGTATTGGCCGATCTCGAACGTCGACAGCAGCGGCGCACGGGCGGCCCGCGGGACCAGGGCCGGCAGACGGGCCCGCTGGCGTACCAACTCCCGGTACAGGAAGTCCGGCGTCGCGGTCTCGAACCAGTAGGGCGCCAACTTCCGCCGACTGAACAGCAGCAGCACATCGAACGGGTTGTAGAGGGTCTCCTCCCCACCCCATGAATAGCCATTGTACCAGCGCCGGATCTTGTCCCGGTCCAGACCCGGCAGTTCCGCCGCGAACACCGTGTCCAGGTCGGCGTCGGTATAGCCGCAGAGGGTCGCATAGCGCGGATCGAGGGTGATATTGTCGAGTTGGTTGGGACCGGAGAACAGGCTGGCCCGGGAGAACATGCTGACCCCGGTCACCAGCACGAAGCGCACCTGCCGGGCACTGCCCTTGAGGATGCCATAAACCCCCCGCAGATAGTCCCGGTTGGCTTCTGCAACCCGCGGCTCGGACAGCCCGTCGAGAATCGGCTTGTCGTATTCGTCGACCAACACCACGATCTGGCGGCCGGTGTGGCGGTGCCAGTGGGTGAGCAGGCGCAACAGCCGGTTCGGCCCCTGGATCGTCGGCGGGGCCGGATCCAGGCCGGCCTGTTCTTCGGTCAGCGCCAGTTGCAGGTCAAGATTCTGCGCCAGGTCGCCCGGTTCTGTATATCTGGCATCGAAGCTGAGCCGCAGCACCGGATGCGCCTGTGCGGGACGCCAGTCCCAGTGCTCATGAATCGCCAGCCCCCGGAACAGCGCCTCGTGGCCTTCGAACAGGGCCTGCAGGGTATCAAGCAGCAGGCTCTTGCCGAACCGCCGCGGGCGCGACAGGAAGTAGTGATCTCCCTGCTCGATCAGTTGCCCAATCAGGGCCGTCTTGTCGACATAGTAGCAGCCGCGCTCCCGAATCCGGCGGAATGACTGGATGCCGATGGGCAGGGGGCGACGGGACATGGACCGGGGAGCAGGGAAAACCGCATCATACCATGGTCCTGGAGATTCGACCACCACCCCTCTTGCCGGGAGAAGTCCATTCCAATATAGCATGCCGGAAACCGCTCGTCGAAGGCTTCCTGACCACTCCCCGGTCGCTGTATCCCTTCGTTCGGATAAGGGATCGGGTCGCACTCTTCCCAAAACGGTTTGGTAAAACCGATCACCAATGGCTGTGGGTCTGGGACGACCGGGCCTTCGTCCTGTCGTGGTCGATGCCATAGTGGCGGGGCATCATGGCGGTCACAGGGCAGCAGGATTCCGTGCCCGGGTCGTCGCGGTACCCACCCGGCATTCCATATGCCGGCTTTCCCTGCACATTATCCAGAACCCGATATCCACCCTCCAGGCGACTGCCCCCCGTCTATCCGGCCTGCTCTACCCGGACCCCCAGCAGGTTCCGTTCCGTCTGGCCGAAACACAGCGCCAGGTGATGAATGGGTTGGCCGGTGTTACGGTAGCGGTCACTGTACCCCTGCTCGCGGATCTGTGCCAACGCTCGCTCCAGTGCCGCCTCGGCGTCTGCTTCCGTCGCCACTACCTTGCATTCGATCACCCACACCTGCCCGCCGTGGCACAGCACCAGGTCCGACCGGCCCCGGCTGCTGACCTCCTCGCCCGTCACCACCCCGCCGCTGGCCTTGAAACTCATGTACAGCAGACTCACATACCAGGCTTCATAGTCCCCCAGACGACCCTGGTCATGCCACGGGTGCGGAATGCCCGCCAGATAAGCCCGCAACTCGGCCGCAAAGCCGTCTGTATCGCCTTCATTCAGCAGCCCCAGCAGCTGTTCCCCCCGCTCGACTGCATCGGCCTGTTCGGTTATATGCAGCAGCAGGCCCTCCGTCAGACTCAGCTCCACTTCCCAGTTCGGATAGTCGAGCCGATAGTAGGTTCGGCTCCCGCGCTCTTCCTCGCCGACGATGGTCAGGTAGCCAGTCTGGAACAGCAGCGCCTCCAGCGGGTAGTGGCCGATCTCGAACGTCGACAGCAGCGGCGCGCGAGCGGTCCGCGGGACCAGGGCCGGCAGACGGGCCCGCTGGCGTACCAACTCCTGGTACAGGAAGTCCGGCGTCGCGGTCTCGAACCAGTAGGGTGCCAACTTCCGCCGACTGAACAGCAGCAGCACATCGAACGGGTTGTAGAGGGTCTCCTCCCCACCCCATGAATAGCCATTGTACCAGCGCCGGATCTTGTCCCGATCAAGACCCGGCAGTTCCGGCGCGAACACCGTGTCCAGGTCGGCGTCGGTATAGCCGCAGAGGGTCGCATAGCGCGGGTCGAGGCTGATATTGTCGAGTTGGTTGGGGCCGGAGAACAGGCTGGCCCGGGAGAACATGCTGACCCCGGTCACCAGCACGAAGCGCACCTGCCGGGCACTGCCCTTGAGGATGCCATAAACCCCCCGCAGGTAGTCCCGGTTGGCTTTCGCGACTCGCGGCTCGGACAACCCGTCGAGAATCGGCTTGTCGTATTCGTCGACCAGCACCACGACCTGACGACCGGTCTGGCGGTGCCAGTGGGTGAGCAGGCGCAACAGCCGGTTCGGGCCCTGGATCGTCGGCGGGGCCGGATCCAGGCCGGCCTGTTCTTCGATCAGCGCCAGTTGCAGGTCAAGATTCTGCGCCAGATCGCCCGGTTCCGTATATCTGGCATCGAAGCTGAGCCGCAGCACCGGATGCGCCTGTGCGGGACGCCAGTCCCAGTGCTCATGAATCGCCAGCCCCCGGAACAGCGCCTCGTGGCCTTCGAACAGGGCCTGCAGGGTATCAACCAGCAGGCTCTTGCCGAACCGCCGCGGACGCGACAGGAAGTAGTGCCGGCCCTGCTCGATCAGTTGCCGGATCAGGGCGGTCTTGTCGACGTAGTAACAGCCTTCCTCGCGCAGGGTGCGGAAGTCCTGGATGCCGATGGGCAGAGGACGACGGGGGAAGTGGTGGTCTGCACTGATCATCCCGGCATCATACCATGGGAGATATGGAAATCGACTATCCTCGGGATGGTCCCATGTTCAAAGATCATTCGCTGAGGTCGGACGCAAATGCCCTAACATCTCCGCGGTGACGGGGAGGCGGCTACGGCCCATCGACCCGGGGGAATTCGATGCTTTCACAGTCTCGGACTACCAGACACAATGAACTATAGTGCCTTGGCTTTCGATTCGCGGGCGATGGACAGGCCGATCATTTACTGCCGGACCGAACGAGTCCAGCAAAATGTGCTGCCGGGAAAAGCGACTTGACGAAATTCCGCTTTACCATGATCCATCGAATCTTGCGGAGTTGCCGGCGGAATGAAAGCTTGCCAGATCCCAGGATCGCATCATGTCGTCAGGCCTATTTGCAGGTAGCAAGATTGACAGTGACATCATCAGTCCAGAACCCTCATGATAGTCAGAATCTGTCCGTCAAATGGACTCGAATGCACTGATGATACACCGCATAAGCCACTTGACCAGATTTGATCACTGATACGACTGCAACCCAAGGCAACGGCTAGGTTTGTCGAATTGGAGATGAGCAGGCTTAGTGGTCTTGACCAGACCCCTGGCATCATGAAAGCTCCTTCGCCCCGCCGACGAAATCTATGCTGCGGTTCCATAGAGATTGACTCGGAACAGTCCATCCTTGCCCAGCGCTCGGGTGTCATCTTCCGGGGCACCGCCGACGCTTCCGGGCGACGGGCCGTAGCCTTGCCGTCGGCCGGTTGGTGCCGGTAGCCGCGTTGCCCACGGTAGCGCGAGGTCTCGCGCGAGATCGTTCCGGGATCCCGCCCCAGACCGCGGGCCATCTCCCGTTTCGACCACTCCCCGATGCAACAGGGCATGAATCTGGCATCGTTCGGCAGGGGTCAGGTGGTGGTAACCTACGGGCATGGCAATCCTCCGTTTGTGGTAAACAGAGATGGTTGGCCATCATCTGGCCCACCGCAAGCAACTTTTCAGCTCACCAGCCAGCGGCTTACAGGGTGTTGCACCTCACACTGGGAAAGGGGTAATATAAAAAAAATCAACAACCTTTGCTATCACAAAAAGCTCGTTCAAATGACTTCAGGTAAACGGGGGAAAGTTCCCCAAGTACGTCTCGTTGATCCAAATGTCGAACCGACAGATGAGGAATTAGAGTTGCTTATGGAGTCGGTGATGGCAGGCGTGAAGGAACGCGCAGAGAAAGCAGAAGCGGCGTTTCAAAAGCAAATGGAACCTGTTTTCGGGCGAGGGTACCGAGCTAACATTACTCATGAGCGATGAGTCGCGGAAGCCCATTCTCATTGTGATCGCGGGACCGAACGGTTCAGGAAAGACAACTATCACAGGATATCTGATCATCCATGCGTGGTTTGAAGGGCATGTTTACATCAACCCAGACACCATTGCGCAAGAGCATTTCGGCGACCATAACAATCCAAAGGCGGTTTTAGAGGCCGCAGAGGTATGCTGAACACCTTCGAAAAAACTGTATTAAAGCACGCCAATCACTGGCATTCGAAACTGTGTTCTCAACACAGGATAAACTCGATTTTATACACAGCGCCAAAGACGCTGGCTACTTCACTCGACTCTTTTTTGTTGCAACATCACATCCGACCATAAACACTTGGAGAATTTATCAGCGAGTACGCGAAGGTGGACACGAAGTGCCCATGTCAAAAGTGCATACACGATTTCAACGGGCATTCGAAAACTGACGCAAAGCAATTCCCGTTGTAGATAGAGCGTATGTTTATGACAATTCACGTGACCATCAGCCGCTTTTATTACAGTTTCGAACGGTGAATGGTGTTGTCCACAAACATTATCCGAATCAATGTGAATGGGCACAGTTATTTACCAAACGACTTGATCAGGCCCGAACGGTAGGCCAATAACACCAATGGGTGCCAATTCGATTTAATTGCCTCTCGCAGTGATCGGCATCCATCAAGACCCACCAGAATCCTTAGCACTTCCTAATTAATGTCTGCCAGAAAACCCGAAATACGGAGGATAATCAATGATAATTTTCGATGTTCAGGTCTCACCCCATGTCGAGGAAGAATGGCCAAATCACGAATGAAGATCGACGTTGAGTCGCATGGTGAAAGAGAAACGAATGAAAATAATGCGGTCAGTGCTGGGAGAAAATAAGTGAAGAAGTATCGATACAAAGCTGAGGAAATTCTGTTACGTCAGGGTTTATGAAAGTTACGTATATTGACCAGGCAGACGTCGATTTCCAGGCTTTGGATACGCACAAGAGTCGTATTCTTCGCATTACTCTTGAGACTCGGGCTTGCATTCGAGCAAAAACAAAGGAAGGGATTTGTGGGTGATGTTCCCGGGCCATGGCCGTTGGTACCTCACTCTGCATGATGCTCTTGTCGATGTTTTTGATCAGGGATCAATCTGGGGGAAACCGCTCCAGTCGGGTTCGTGGCGGGAACATGGAATGTATAGCATTGGACGCTTGTCACCGAAAATGCTGTCCCTACTGGATGAGTACCGTCTTGCATAGGATAGGATTGTAAAACCTCAGAATCCAGGCAGAGTTGTCGAAAACGGCCATATTGGTCATCCGCTCACCCGGCAGGAGATGATATTCCTGTTTTCACCGCTTGGGCTGTCTGCCGGTTCTCCCTTTTGGGATTCAATTCCACGAAGACGCGAGCGATCATGGAACTGCGATTCTCCCAAAAGAACTCCTGAGGAGTCGACATCCGGCTTTCGGACACTGATCAAAGTTGCCAACTGGATTTTGAAGCGGTGCCCGGCCCCGCATGGAAACGGCGCTCTCAAGCTGGCGGACCAGCGGCTCCCGATACTCAAGCGGGTCGTCCCGATAGGCGATCGCAGGAACTCCGTGCTCCAGGCGGACAGGCAGCAAAGAAGCCATCGGTGCCCGGTTGAAACGAAGCGAAATGCGCTGGCCCATCGACAATGCAAACTTGATCACTGCCTGACGATGCGATGTCCACCGCAAACCGGAAGAATACTGCTTTTCGGTCAGGTCTGCACAATCCCCGGGAGCTGTTGCAGCATGGAAACGGCGGTCTTCACCCCATCCAGATGTGCCCGCCGGTCGCCTCTCTCTCGTCCGGTGTCCAATACCGCCTGATGGACCGAGGCGGTCAGCGTATCCGCCGAAAGCCGAGCTTCCCGCAAGACCCGGACCCACCCTTTGTCGGCAAAGACCCGGGCACGGGTCCACTGTTCGGTTTCTCCATCGGACTCATAGGGCACCACGACCGCCGGACAATTGGCCTGAATCAAGTCTACGGCAGTATTGTAGCCAAACTGGGAAACCGACGCGTGGCAACCCGACAGTAGTGCTGGGAAATCGGGTCGGTTAGGCTCCACAACCAACCGGTCACATGGGTATGATGACCCGTTCTGAAGCCATGTTTTCGCCGCTCGAGGTCCGACCAGAATCCTCCATCGTCGTTCTGACTGGGACAGAGCCGCTTCCATGGCAACACTGAGCAAATACACTCCAACCGCCCCCCCGCCTGCCGAAACCACCACTTCTCCTTGCTCGGCCGATACGTGGTGAAATTCGTGCCCGGAACGGAAATATCCGGTATACCAAACGGGACAGGAAATCTCTGCGCACTCAGGAAAGCTGGCGGACAAATCGATGAGCGTCGGGTCCCCATGCACCAGAATCAACGACAGGTATTGGCGAATCCGGTGGAGCGTTTCCTGCCGACGGTTTGGGCGGCGGAGCTGCAACACATCTCGAATCGAACTGATCACTATGGGGGGATCGGCCCAGGACATGACCCGGTCGAGCAAGGGCAGGATTTCGAATTCGAGAGAGCGGCGCCCAAATGGCCAGGTTTCCAGAATCAGCATGTCCGGCCGGAGCCGGTCTATATGCTCCAGAAGGGTCTGTGTCCGGATCGTTTTCCAAGCTTGGTCCACCGGCCGGCCCGTCTCGTCCCGCAACGTCCGAAAGTCCCCCGGATCGGCCTGTAGGACTGGCAGGCGAACGACTTCATACGGGACTTCATACGGGAAGGGGCCGCCGGAGATCAGGGACACCCGATGACCGGCCTGATGCAGGGCGGAAGCCAGCAACTGCATGCGGACCCGATGACCGCTTCCCAACAGATGTTGTACATAAATGGTGATGCGCATAGATTCCACGCCTTACCGTTCCACCGTACCCTCCGGTCCTGGATTCTACGATCGCGCGAGCTGCTGCATCACCCGCTCACAGACCATGTCCATCCCGTCGAGAATACCGGGACGGAATCGGGTCGATGGGCGGGACTGTTCACATAGATCCTCCAGTAAGGGAGCCAGACAGTCGACCCGGAAGTCCTTCGGTTCCAGCATCCGCACCAGGCCCAGCTCGGCAGCCCGCCGAGCCCGGATCAGCTGCTCTGCCCTCGGTGCAAAGCGTGGCAGAATGATTGCTGGGCGGTCAAAGCTCAGGATCTCACAGAAGGTATTGTATCCCCCCATGCTGACCAAGGCGGCCGCGCCCCGGATCAGGGATTCCATCCGGGTACTGTATTCGATGACATGAAACCGTTCGAGCGATCGGGTTCGCTCCTCAAACTCCCGGCGCTTGTGTTCCTCCATGAAGGGGCCGAGAACAAAGAGGACATGGATCTCCTGATTCGTGCCGATGAGACAGGACTCCAGAGCCAAGTCCACCATCTCTTCTCCGTCTTTTCCCCCGCCGGGAGTGACCAGAATATAGGGGGTATGGCCGTCATAAGGGGGCGTATGCCGAAAGGAATCCGGGAAGTGGCGGGGCAGGTAGCCGGTATAGACAACTTTTCCGGTCACGTCCCGGTCCAGGCCCAGCCCGGTAAAAGGGTCATAGAACCAGTCCGGACCATAGACCCAGATTTCATCATACAGATTGCGGAGGGCCGGTACCACGGATTTGCGCTGCCACTCGGCCGCCAGGGCATCCGGGTCGTCCACCACTTCCCGTTCTCCGAGGATGGTAGTCACGCCCTTGGCTTGCAGCATTTCGAGGGTGTCGCGGACTTCCCCTTCCAAGCCCAGAGGTTCCTTATCGACGATGAACAGATCCGGGTCAAAGGCTTTCGCCGTCTGCCGGATGATCGATTCCCGCATGGCCAGAGTCTGCTCCAGGTCGATGTGCAGGGCCAGCGAGGTATAGCTCCCGTCCTTGAGCTTGATGATCCCGGGGATACGTACGAAGTCGACCCGTGCGCGGAATTCGAAATCGCCGATGACCGGAGAACCGGACAGGATCAGGACCGACAGGCCTTTGTAGCGGCCTACCAGTGCATTGGCGATCGCATGGCAGCGACGCAAGTGACCCAAGCCAAAACTGTCATGGCTGTAGATCAGGACCCGGCGGTTATCAAGGCGGTCGCTCACGGCACCACTCTCCTGAAGACTTTTGTGATGAGCGGAATCAACTCATCATCCGGGAATAGTTTGAGGGCGAGTGACCCTCCAGCGCACGGCTGTCACGGACTGAAGGGATGCCGGGCAGCGCTCTTCCGTATCCACCTGCCCGCGGTCAAAGGCAACGACATCCGGTAACCGTCAAACCGAATCTTCGGTCTCATCAAACAACAAGACCAGAAGTTGCAGCAGTTGCGCTACCTTTTCCGGGTTTTGTCCGGAAACCCATTCGAATTCACCGTCCCTCTCGTATCCGACCACGTCCTGTATCACCCGTTCCGTGGAGCGGTGATTGACAAAGACCCGCGTCACCGCATCGGATTCTCGTTCCAGCCGGATCTGGTATTTGTCATACAGCACCCCCGCTCCCGTGATTCGACGAAAGACCCTGGCGAAAGAAAATCCGCCATCCTCCTCAGACAACCCGTTGGCATCAATCCAATCGGTTTCCATCAAGCCCGCCGCCGGTTGGTTTTCGACCAGGTCGACCTCCAGTCCTGCCCAGAATGCAAGCAGCCGATCCCAGGTGGCCTGTGGATTCAGCTTCACCCGGACATGGCGATTGCCCTCCTGGGTGACCATCGCCGCCAGAGCCACCTTGGGCAACACTTCCGACGGGTTGACCTGATCGGCGGCGACATAATTCTCCCGGATCGAATCATTGGACCGGGCCAACAGGTCTGGAGGCAGCAGAATGGCTTTGGGGGGTTTTTTCCGGAAAAAGGATTCAAACAATCGGCCGGATCCTTCCGGTTGTTCCGCTTGGCGCCCCGGCTTGGGAAACTGCGGCGGATCGGATTTTTCCCCGCTTGACTGACACGCAGTCAGTGCCAAGGCCATCAAAACCATCAGGATCGGTTTGCTCATCAGTACAGCATCACATTGATTTTCGGGAACTGGGCGATCACCAGGTGATCGTAAGGGACGAGACCCGGATTGTACACAGGCATGGCGATGTACTGGAATACCCTTCAACATGGAGTGACGCGGCCGAAAGAAGGGAAAATCGTCCCCTGTCGACTACCCCGTATACTGCTTTTCCCGCCCCATGCTTTGGACCATCATGTCAGAAACAGACCCTATCGGGGATTGCAACGGTCACCCTCAATACATGGATACCATCCGGCTGTCGGATTCC
Source organism: Candidatus Poriferihabitaceae bacterium (assembly GCA_965221795.1). Lineage (GTDB taxonomy): Bacteria > Pseudomonadota > Gammaproteobacteria > Arenicellales > Poriferihabitantaceae > VYFG01. Next base: position 2,263,632 of record OZ244914.1, on the reverse strand, counting down.
TTCAGCTGGATGCGTATCCACAAAAACCGAAACGACGGTCCCAACCAGGTGGCAATGGCATTCGGTCCCGGTGGATCGCAAAGCTGATTCACTTTACACCGTTATCCGAACATCCGCCAACTATTCGACCAACCCGGTCACAGGACGATCTCTCCGGTCTCCTCCCTGCATTCGGCGAAATGGGAAGCACGGTCACGGGACCATTTTTCGCGCCAGTCCCTCGAACCATGGCCTTTTGGATCTTGGGCCACATCATACCATTGTCAAAAAATGTACCATACAACCCTTCCCTAGATCGTGAAAAGAGAGACAATAGTGCTCCAATTTCCTTCAAACGGGTCGAAATTGCGGACCGGGCCACGATTCAAACTCGCTCGGAAGAACAGAAGAGGACATCTATGCATTTGATATTATGATAGATTATTTAAAATCTCCCTGCTTCTGGATCGGATTAGGTCGCACATGGCAAAAAAATTATTAAAAAAAGTTAATTTTTTCGAAAAACTTGTGGCATAATATGTCTCGCATTTGGGTCAGGTCGTGCTCTCTGGCAGTTGGCGATTATGCAATGAGACCAGACTCCAGTTTGTTTTGTAAGGATGTTTGCAAATTTTTTGATTCAAAATTCACGAGGTTATCTCAATGCAAAAGAAACTTATCGCAGTGGCCGTTGCTGGCGTGGTGGTTGCTCCTCTTGCTCATGCTGACGAGCACGAGACCCTTTCCATGTATGGCCGCATTAACAGCACACTTGACTTCACTGAAGCAGCAAACGGTGATGAAACCCAGGACATGGAGAGCGGGACATCCCGTTTCGGAATTCGGGGCAATGTCGATCTTGGAAATGGGATGTCCGCCATTGGACACTATGAATTCAGCACGACCAGTGATAACGATAACGAATCCAGCACGTTCAGTGATATCGATAACGATGGCGTTAACGATAACACAGGAGGGAGTGGAATCGGTCGACGTTTGAGTTATGTCGGCGTGTCCGGTGCCTTTGGTACGTTGACCCTGGGTCAACAATGGTCTGCCTACTTCAGTGCTTCGGGCAACCTCAGCCAGAACTACCACAATGGTCCGGCTCCGATCGGTCCTGCACGTACTGGTAACACCATCCAGTATACCAATTCACTGGGACCCGTTTCATTCGAATTGGATGCTCGGGTGGATGATGCGGGGGATGGCGATGGTGGAAATGGCTATGGTGCCAGTGCTACTCTGACTCCCATGGCGGGGGCCTTTGTCGCATTGGGTATCGACTCCCGGGAGGACGATAATGTCATGCACACAGTAGCGGCTGGTGGGGCGACGTTCGGCCCGGTCAACTTTGTTGTAGGGGCGGAACAAATGGAAGATGATACCAAGGGAATGGAAGAAGAACAGACTAACCTTGTAGTCGGTGGTGGCTTGGCAGTAAATGACAATCTGAGTCTGCTGCTTAGCTATGGGGTCATTGAGGATGATAAGTCTGATGCTGAGTACTCAGAAGTTACTTTCGGGGCCACTTATGTATTTGCGCCCGGATTTAAAGTCTATGGCGAGTTCACCAGTCCAGATACAGATGATTCGACAATGGCCCTTACCCAACAAGCCGAAGATACTATGCGCGTTGGCGTTCAGATCGACTTCTGATCCCAAACGGTTGGTACTAAAAACCGGGGCCTTGGCCCCGGTTTTTTTTGCCCCCTCGGACCGACTACCCAATCATTTCGCTCAGCCCGTGGTGGTCTCAACTTCCCCCAAGATCCCCTCTTTCTGTAACACTCGAATCGCAGGCGAGAGAAATCGGGCATAGTTCCGCCATCTCCCTTGGGCGGTCGTATAGATTTCTTGTCGGGCCTGCCAGATACTGGCCGTACGGATGGCGGTTGTGGAATCCGCCCGGCTCAGGCAGCGATCATCCCACTCAAGTTCGGCCTGACGGATCAGTTCGCGAACCTGATTTTCCCGATCCGCAATCAGGTTCTCATATTGCACTCGAATGATCTCTCCCGGAAACAGCCAGTGCCAGTGCCGCATCAGGCGATGGTATGCGATATAGAACCGTGCCAAGGTCTCCAGGCTATACACCACTTGGATTTCAGTACCGAACCACTGAAAATAATTGGAGAGGATCACATCCAGTGGATGGCGCTCACAGTGAACGACGATGGCTTCCGGAAACAAGGCCTTGATCAGCCAGATATGGGCGAAGTTAAACGGCATCTTGTCGGTAAAGCAGGGGGTATCCAGATCCTGCAATCCCGTGATCCATTCCCCATATTTCTGTGCCTCACGATTCCATTCCGCTTTCCCAATCTCCGGGAAGTCATCGGGATAGACCCGCCTGGTCACATCAGTTTTTTCCAAGCGAGCAATGGCCCGCTCCACACAGGGTAATTCGCCCCGTCCGGTCACTTCCGGATGGCGAGACAGAATCTGCTCCACCAGGGTGGTCCCGCTACGGAACATTCCCAGTACAAAGATCGGTCTTGCCATCCCATGGACCCGGTTCGCCACTACGCGTGGCGGTGCCACAAATACCTTCGAAATCCGCTCCATGTGACCAAAGTATTGGTCAAAATCGAATCCGTTACGCTCGATTTCGTTTGCACGGATCTGATTTCCAATCCCATAGAATGCAATCGCCCGATCATGGTCGGCGCAATCGTCATAGACCTTGCCCAAGGCAAATGCAAGCCGACACCGGGCATCCTCGTCCTCATGAAGCCGCTGCCACAATGCTTCCAGGGCTTTCACATCCGGGTCATCTGAAGAGGTGAACTTCTTCATGTTGACCAGGTTCCAATAGGCCTCGATATGGTCCGGATCCAACGAAATCGCTGCCCGGTAATGGTTCTCGGCCTGCAACCGGTCTCCCATCGCGGCATGATTCAGGCCAAGATGATTGCGGTAGTCGGAGTTTTTCGGGTCCAGATCAATGGCCTTTTCATAACAAGCCCGGGATTCCTCAATTCCATTCAGTTCAAAATAGATCCGGCCCAATGTGTCCCAGGTCTGGCTGCTCTCGGGATACTCCTCCAGGATAGTCTTTGCAATCGGAATGGCCTGGAAATATTCACCGATCGACTCATAATACAACAATTCCAGGTTCTGGATACGATCGACTCCCGGAAAGCGAGCTTTCAGGTTCTCCAGTACTTGCGCCACAGGATCGAATTGGCCCAACCCAACCAGAATTTCACCGTACAGGAGTTGTTCCTCCAGCGTGGAGCCAGAATGATGGAACAGCGGGCCCAGGGCATCCAGTGCCAGTGAGTATTTCCCCTCCGCACAACAGTTTCTCGCCAGATGGGCCAGATTCTCCCTGGCATCCGGATGGTCTGGCTCATTGCCCAGGGATTTATGAAAGCATTCCATTGCCCCTTGTGTATCCCCGCTCTCCCCCAACAATGAACCCAGAAGATTTAATGCGCGGGAATGTGAAGGGACCAATTGGAGGGCCTTGCGTACCGAAGCCAAAGCCGCATCCATATTATTGATGCTCCGGTAGGATAGTCCCAAATTGACCAGGGCTTCGACCTGATTAGGGGAAAGCTTGAGCGACCGCTCATACTCTTGAATAGCTCTGGAATGGAGGTCCAGATACTGACTGGTCAATGCCAGGTTGTACCAGACCGAAGGGCTGTTCGGAGCCATCCGTGAGACCTTTTCCAACCCTTTTCTGGCCCCTTTGGCATCTCCTTCCTGCAATTTTGTGACAGCCGCAAGGAAAAGTTCCTGTACTTTTTGGGCGGAAGGATTGGCATTCATATCATTTCACGGATCCTAGGCAAAACGAATACGAAAACTCCACGTTCAATCCTGTGACCATCCGAATGATTGTAGTCATCCGGGGTAAGAAAGAGAACTATAACAGAAACCGGGGGGCTGATGATGCAGGAATTGGAACCGGGCCGGCTGCGCCGCCCGCGGGCGGCGGTAGGAGTTTATGGCGAAGGTATTCCGGCGATCAGAATGCCCAGGATTGCAGTCGCCAAACCGACGATTCCGAGTATTGTGTAAATGAGCCGGTTGTCGCGTCGGGATATTTCGGCCAGTAGTCGCTCGTAGGATGTGTTCATCTTCACCTCCAGAACAGCGATCTCTTTCGCCCATTCCTGATTCTATATCCTCAACTTTCCGGATCCGGCTTTTCAGATCCCGATTGATGGGTTCATTCATGCTCCTATCCTAACGATTGCCGACCGGTTTTTCAAGTTTCTGCCAACAATTGTAACAGGTGCGCCGATGGCCAGAACCAATCCCAGCAACACAAAGCCCCAACGAGACCGCGTGCGAATCATATGCCCATAAAACCGCAAGAGTCAGTATGGAACTCAAGTTCACCAGGACGTATGGGTCAGGGCACGCTGGGCTTCCCAGCGGCCGCGGTGGTAAACAGCAGGGCATTTTTCAACAGGGAGAGTCCCAAAATGGAAGGATCCGCTACCTGGAACACCGCTCACTGGAGCCAGGCATATAAAGGGAACTGTGGGCCATAACCCCATGCGAGGTATCGGGCATCCAGCAGGATTTCGGCTTCATCCAACCCAAGTGCTCCACCAGCAAGTAGCCGCAACCCGATATGGCACAGAAAATACCCCCCCCCCAAACAGACAGACCCCGAATGAATCGCTCCATTCAGCGGGCATTCTTCAAGGGGTCGACATCATTTCATGAAGCGGTTTTTTGGATCGAATCCCGGACAGATCTCGGATGGATAAAGCTCGAAGAGTATTGTGCAGACATGCGGAGTAGACAAAGCCAACCGGATCATTTAATGGGTCAATTTGGATTATAAACTGCCGGACATCCAAAACACCGTCTATCTGTTTCAGATCCTGAAAAGCAAAGGGGCCAGTAACCAGTCTTCCGGAATGAGCAAGCCCATTCAAAATCGGATTTGAAACCTGACCCAATCTTCATTACACTCCCCACCCTCAAAATTCCGGGTACACCTGTGGCGAAAGAAGAAAGCATCGAAATGGAGGGCACCGTGATCGAATCCCTCCCCAACACCCAATTCCGGGTCAAACTGGAGAATGGGCATGAGATCATTGCCCATATCTCCGGCAAAATGCGCAAGCACTATATCCGCATCCTGCGCGGCGACACGGTGACCGTCCAACTCACCCCTTATGATCTCTCCAAAGGCCGGATCACCTTCCGCGAACGCTGAGGCGTGCTTGGTCTCTACCCGATAGAGGCCCTCATGGCCCACCCCCCAAAGCCTGATCCGGAGCCCCTTCCCTGGAGAAATCCTTACAGCTCCTTGTCATTCCAGGGGTTTTGGTGCCGTACGGCGTTTAAAGTAATCCGGACTTTCGCCATTCGGGTCAAGGCAAGCCTTGAACCCAAGGAATATGACATCCAGCTGGTCAAAGTACGAGAACACCCGACGAAAGTCCTTGAGCCACCGGAACAGGCGCTCGATCTCGTTGCGTCGTCGGTACCATTCCCGATCCTATTCCCAGGGAGTAATACGGTTGCGCTTGAGCGGTACCACGAACTGTAGCCTGAGACGGGCCGCCCGGCTTCGGGTTTCCTCGTCTTCATAGGCACGATCCATGAGCAGGTCCAGAGGATTCGATGGGGTTGCTATCTGTGCCCAGAGTTTCCGCCCCTCTGGGACGTCGTGCGCATGACCGGGGGAGAGTCGGAAGGCGACGGGGGTTCGGGCCTCCGTGGCCACCAGGGGAAGTGAGGGGTTTCCGCCGCCCCGGGATTGGCCGATGCACTGGACCCCGTTTTTTCGCGCACGGGTACCGTCGGGATGGACTTTGATCCGGGCCCGAATCCTCTGTGCCCGTTGAAGAGGCTCGAACCCGCGGTCCCGAACCCCGCTCTTCGACCACCGGTTCCGCCGCAGGGAGACGGTGTGCCAGTTACCGAATCGCTCCGGCAGGCGGACATGACCGCGCGGTCTTGGCAGCAGTGGCGCAATGCGTTCGTAGGGTACGGGGGTGAGTTCTCTGGGTAGGTTCCTCCATGCGGTGGTCGCTGAAAAAGACGAAAGTCAGATATACCATGCCTCGATCAATTCATGTTAACAAAGCCCGGGGGCATTCTTGAGGGATCTACTATTGGCTGCGTCATCCGACGTCAAACAGTTTCTTGTACCATTCAATGAAAGCTATGGCGGCATGGCTATCATCCCGAAAATACTTGGCTTTGATCGCTATCCCGTATGGTTGCCCGGGCTCTTTCTGCCAAGCCAGCCATGCGTGGAGAACCGCCTTTTTTCTGTTTTTATCTGCAAAACCGGCACCCTTTGTTTTGGCCTTTTCGGTTGATCGGATGGCAAGCGGGATCAAATTGTCCTCTTTATCGACAAGGTCTTGTAAAAAGTCTTCGAGTGCTCCACTTCGTTGATTGTTTGGCATAAGCCATACGCCAACGCGCGCCCTTAGTTCGGTAATTTCGTCAATAAATCCGTCTTCTGGAATTTTCTCTGGCAGATTCAGTTGAAACTTACGAAACTTGTCGCGAACCGCGTTCCATCTGCTTGCCGGCTTGTCGTCAGCATCAAGCACAAAACCCACGGATTTATTGATACTTGCCAATGGGGCGGTAGACATTGCTTCGAGAACTTTCAACCGATCTCCAGCCGCCTTGATGATGGGAACCCTGTCCGAAAATTCCCCATCAGGTCTTTTGTCGTCGACTGGGCAGTCTATACCATGCCTTAACAAAAGATGTTTGATCGTATAGACATCGTCTATACCTTCAACGTGCAAATTTGATCGTTCCAAGGCAGGCATCATCGAACCTCTATTTCTTGCTCAATGGCTACTTTAATCTGCTCATCTCGAAAACACACTGCCTGATCCAGCAATGGATCCACTTTTTGGATGCACACTTGATCTGCCAGGTCTGCTCGTGATTGGATCAATGAACCCAAGCCACGTATACAGTCATAACTGTGTGTCGTTGCAAAAATTTGTACACTATTCCTGCATGCGACCTCCACAACAAACCGCCACATGTCCTCCATCACTGTCCAGTGGAGACCGGTGTCGATCTCATCGACCAAAAGGAATCCATTTCCTGCCCCCACGAATGAAAGCCTTAGGGCAAGAAGCCGTCGCAATCCATCCCCGAAAGTCGAAATTGGCACTCGTCCAGTACCGTCATTCAAATCCAGCAAAATGCCCTTCCCAAACTGGCTCCCGGTTAGAAAATGAATCGAGTTGAGTGAGGGAACCAAGGTTTTCATGTCATCAATAATTTCCCCTTCAAGGCTATCCTCAAGAACTGAATTCCACGGCTCCCCCATAGTAGCGGGGTCAGAAGAGTCAACCGATAGAAACCGAGCTGGTGACTTCTGGTATCGATCACGCATCGCGGCAGAACGAGGGTTGAAAATTACGGTTCCATCTTCCATCATGGGTAGTCGAACCAATTCACTCAATGTGCTTGAATGAATCCTTAATTCAAACGCAAATGCGAGCGCATTATCTTCTTCTTGAGCAAATTGTGACCAAGGAAAATCTTCGTCGATATCATTCAACTCCTCGACTTTAATCTCCACATAGCGCTCACCGTCATTGGAATTGAAAACTAAGGATGAGCCCAAAAAAAATGAGTGCCCATGAAATACATGTGAGAAGTCCATTGCCCAACCGCCGCTGTATCTGCGTACTTCGATAGGGTGGTTAACTTTGCGTCGTTCTCTTCCCAGTCGATAGATCACCGATGGACTTCCACCCGATACAAGTACCTCTATGGCTTCCAGAATCGAAGTCTTCCCGCAGTTATTCTTGCCGACGACGAGATTAACTCTTGTCAAGTCAGACAAGCGATAGGACGGGAAGCCACGGTATCCGTGAATTTCAAGTGAATTAAGCATCCTGTTTCTCGTTAGCGCTTGAAAAAGTATCAGCATCCTAAGGGAGACCTGAGAAAAAATCAATTTTTGAATGATCCTCTCTCGAGTGCGCGGAATCTGCGGGTCACATGAGAATCCGAAAGAGGCTGATAGGTTGAGAAGGCTTAAATCTTGGGCTCAGCAATTCCCGCCAAGCCTGCCGGGCTAGTAAACTCGGGGGGTGAAGTGGCTGGGAAAACGGGTTCACAGACTTTCTACCGAAAGAACCAAGGCGATAGCTTTACACTCCACTTCGGCCACAGCCAGCGGCCTCTGTCGACGGATTCGCCCCTGACGATGCTGGCATTTCTCATCGACCGGGGCCCAGAGGCGCAGTTCGCGTTTCCGGGCGAAGGCGGGCGGCTCGAAACGCCGGTGGAGACGGTTGCGCGAGCGGTTCTTGAGTTTCCACGTCCCTGGCTGGGAGAACCGGTACAGAGCCATCGCGTTCGGGGCCCGCAAGCCCGATCTGGAACCCTTCGACACCTCTTGGCCCGGCAGCCGTGACCGAACGTGCGAAAGGGCGATTCTTCAAAACAGCATGTGGCCAGCCACCGGTCCGGCAACCCGCCTGAGGGGCAGCCTTCTGCGCACACTCCCGATCCATCCGTTCGCACCGGGAAATCCCGCCGAATCCAGGGGGGAGATGTCCTTGGCGAGAATTGCTTTATTGGTCTGCAGCCCCACAAGGAAGGCCATATGGGTTAGTATGGGTTGGCAGATCAACGGAATTCCCGCCTGAGCTTTCATCGCAGCTATTTATTGACGTGAAAATCTGGCATGTCAACCTATGTATAAGCCCTTTTAGAATGGACTTCGAGTTACGTGGTCAGAGATAGTGTTCGGGAAGGTGAACACCTACAGGGTGCCAATGTCATAGCTGCATGACCAGAAGTGTTCCTATTTCACAACTGGCTTGCCCATGGTCGATATGGGGCGCTAATAATGGACAAAATTGATTATAGTGAAAGATACGCACTTGCGGAGGGATCTACGCCAGAATTTCGGCAACCATTGAGTAGATAGAGGATTTTTAAACAATGGCAGTGGTGATTTTGAGGATCGTATTTTGTGGTCAGTAAGGTGAGGTTATGAGTGAATGGCAATTTTCCGGTGCGAGATGGTGGAAGTTTGATTTTCACACACATACACCTGCATCAACAGATTTTATAGATCAGCAAAAAACTCCTGAATCTTGGTTGCGCGGATTCATGGAAAGCGATATTGATTGTGTAGCAATCACCGATCATAACAGCGGAGAGTGGATTGATTTGCTCAAACAAACACTGGATACGCTTAATCAGAAACCATGGTATCGAGTGGTGTACTTATTTCCAGGAGTGGAAATTTCAGTCCAGGGCGGTGTGCATATGCTTGCAATATTTGACCCATCAAAAAACACAACCGACATCGACTCTTTCTTGGGAGCGGTCGGCTAAAGGGGAACGAAAGGATCATGTGATAATGAGACAGAAAAGTCACTCATTGAAGTAATTGATCTGATCGCAGAATATGGCGGCATTGCTATACCCGCCCATGTAGATAAGAGAAAAGGGCTGTTCGAGTCCATGCAGGGGGTTTCACTTAAAGGAATATTAAGCAATCCAAACATCCACGCGATGGAATTGTGTGATAAGGACTATTCCAAGCCAGAGCTTTATTACTCAATGAACACTGCCTGGACTGAGATCCTCGGTTCTGATTTTCATGGCTGTGCTAGATCAAATGCAGATGTATTTACCTGGATCAAGATGGGAACACCTTCTATTGAAGGGCTTCGCCTTGCGTTGATTGACGGAAGCGCCTCGGTCAATCGAGACATGAACTCAGCACCAAATCAGCATGCGGAATACGTAATTGAAAGTTTTCACATTGAGCATGCCAGATATCTTGGGCGTCCAAATGCTCTGATTTGTCATTTCAGCCCGTTTCTAAACACCCCCCCGTTCCAGTGTGAAGTGCAACACCCCCCAAGCTGCTGGCTGGTGAGCTGACAAGCCGCTTGCGGTGGGCCAGATGATGGTCAACCATCTCTGTTTCTCACCAACGGAGGATTGTCATGCCCGTAGGCTACCACCCCCTGACCGATGCCGAACGATGCCAGATTCACGCGCTTTTGCATCGGGGGTTGTCGAACCGGGAGATTGCCCGCGATCTCGGACGGGACCCCGCGACGATCTCGCGCGAGGCCTCGCGCCACCGTGGGCAACGCGGCGACCGTCACCAGCAAGCTGATGGCCAGGCCACGGCCCGTCGCCAGGAAGCGTCGGCGGTGCCCCGGAAGAGGACGCCCGAGCGCTGGGCGGTGGTCGAGGACCGGCTGCAGGAAGGCTGGAGCCCGGAACAGATCGCCGGCTGGCACCGGCAGCAGGGCGAGGTGATGGCGGGGAAAGAGTGGAGCTACCAGTATGTGCGGGCTGACCGACAGGCGGGAGGGACGCGGTACCGGTGCCTGCGGCGTCGGGGCAAGAAGCCGAACGGGCGTGGCGGCCGGCATGCCGGACGCGGCCACATTCCTGATCGGGTGGACCTTGCGGAGCGGCCTTCGGTGGTGGCCGAGAAGAGCCGGGTCGGCGATTGGGAGCTGGACACGATCATGGGCGCGAAACACCGGGGGGCACTGGTATCGGCCGTGGATCGGGGCTCGAAGTTTCCCTTCCTGGAGTGGGTGGAGGGCAAGACCGCGGCGGCGGTGACCGCGGCGCTCATCCGGCGTCTGGGGCCGGTCCGGGACCGGGTCCACACCGGCACGGCGGACCACGGCAAGGAGTTCGCGAGGCATCGGGAGATCGCACAGAAGCTCGATGCGGGCTTTTACTTCGCTACCCCCTACCATTCCTGGGAACGGGGCCGGAACGAGCACACCAACGGCCTGGTGCGCCAGTACTTCCCGAAAGGGACCGACTTCCGCCAGGTGACTGCCGCGCAGGTGCGGGCGGTGGAGGACCGGCTCCACCGTCGGCCTCGGAAGGTCCTGGGATACCGCACCCCGGCGGAGGTCTTTGCCCGTGGGTTAGCTCCCCCCTGACGCGGCCGGCGGTCCCCCGATCGCCCTCCCGGCACTCCGGTGACCCACCGGAGCGGCCTCGCTCGGCCTCATGGTGCCGGTTTCGCCCTTGCTTTGGCCGATAACTTCTGTCAGGATCGCCGGCCGTCGAGATGGCTGCCATCCGAGGCCGAAAAGCAGCGTTCGCAGCGCGGATTTTTGGGTCGCCGCCGCGATCCCTCCCTTCGGGCTACGCCCTCATTCCGGGATCGCGGCGCTGTTGCACTTCGGAGTGGAAGTGGGGACCATAATTGGTAGCCGTGGCACAGGAAAATCAACATTGCTCGAATTTATGCGCTTAGCCTTGCGACAGGAACGGCAACTACCTGATCGACTGGAAAAGGACTACCAACATTATTTCAATACGGATAAAGACGGGTTATTGACGAAAGACAGTTATCTGTGTCTTTACTATCGCAAGGGAGATACACGCTATCGCCTCAATTGGTCTGAGAATTCAGATACCCCTTCTTTGGAAGAACTGGATGAGGAAGCTGGAAAGTGGTATCAGAAAGAAGGTGAAATCGTCTCTTTGTTTCCGGTTGCCATCTATAGCCAGAAACAGATTTTCGAGCTGGCAAGTAATCCGCAAGGATTACTGGGAATTATTGACAGGGTACCTGAAGTCGGACATAAGCAATATGTCAACGCATTCCGAGATTGTAGCAACAGTTGTAAGCAAATCTACCAGCAGAAAGCAGAACTAAGTCAGAAGATCTCCGAAGAAAATCAACTCAAAGGACAGTTAAATGATCTCGCCCGGCAGATAAAACAGGTAGAGCAGGCGGGCCATCAAAATTTGTTGCGAAAATACCGGTTGCGGCAGCAGCAATTACGCGAAGTTGAATATGTAGAACAGCACTGGCAGGAGTTAATGGAAGGATTGCGCAGGGAATTTGAAGGAGTCGACATATCAGCGATTAATGTAAGTCTTTTTGATCAGCACCCTGAAATACTGACTGTGCTACAAGATAAACAGGATCATTGGCAGAAAAATATCAACCAAATTCTGAATATCATCGATAGGCAAGATGAAAGCTTACAACACTGGAGGGCTGAGAAAGAGAAGAGTGAATGGATGAAAGCGTTGAATCAGGACCTGGAACATTATCAACAGTTGTGTGTTCGGTTGGAGCAAGAAGGAATTGACCCGAAAGTTTACCCTGAATTGCTACAGAAACATTCATGGGTAGAAGAAGAGCTTCAACGAATAAAGGTTTATAGACAACATCATAATGGGTTATCAGAACAATATCATAAGAACGCTGCTGAGGCTGAACGCTATCGGACCGAATTCACTGATCGCCGAAGACGCTTTCTAAAGGGTGTATTGGAAAGTACTAGCTCAGTCAGGAGACCGCTTTCAAAGGGATATTGATGAACTGAAAGCTATTTTTGACCAGAGTAAAGATGGATGGAGAGAGGTAAAGAAACGAATATTAGATATTCGACTAGACAAGTCGGCTGCCCAAGACGAGCGCTTCAAGGCACACTTGAAGAACCTGCCAGACGAGTCAATGATTGAGGTCCGGTTATGGTTCCCCGAAGATGCGCTACATATTACCTACGGGTCTGATAGAAAAAATTTACGTCAGGGTTCTCCGGGACAAAAATCCGCAGCACTACTGGCATTTATTCTTGCTTATGGAAACGAACCCCTGCTGCTTGATCAACCAGAAGACGATCTGGATAACAGCCTTATTTATAGCTTGATTGTGCAGACGATCAAATCCACAAAAATCAAACGCCAGATCATTGTGGCTACCCACAACGCCAACATTGTTGTGAACGGCGATTCCGAAATGGTGCACTGCCTGGAGGCGGTCGCCGGACAATCACATGTAAAGTCAGAGAGCCTTCAGTCCGCAGAGATTAGGAAGCGCATTTGCGATACTATGGAAGGTGGAAGTAAAGCATTCGAACAGCGCTACAAGCGTATTCATCTGGAGAGTTAATTGTGCTCACTGCATTACAGATTATGGAAATGGTTCACACCAGTGAAAATTCGGGAGTTGAATTCAAGGAGGCCCGCATAAACAGCAATCGAGTCGTGGACCCACACCGTGATAGCCCCTTTCGGACGAACTAGCGGCCTTTGCTAATCAATCCGGCGGTACAGTAATTTTTGGTATTGCGGATAATACCCGTCAAATGATCGGCATTGCCCCTTCAAATATCGGCACACTAGTCGGTTATATTAGTGAAATCTGCCACGATTCAGTAGACCCTCCTCTTGTGGATTTTTATGTCGGCGATGTTCTAGTAACAGATGAATCGGGGGATGAAAGATATTTGGTTTATGTGCAGGTTGAAAGGAGTCTTTGGCTTCATAAAAGCAGTAATGGCTATTTCTACCGACATGGAGACAGCAAAAGGGAAATGAGCATTGAACATCTGCTACGAGTAGGTCAAAGTCGTTCACAAGTGCGCATTATATCTTTCGATGAGCAAGCGGTACCAAATACCAGTCAGGATACACTGCAAAAGGACCTCTTCATGCGGTTTGTTGTCGATGACAAACAATCATCACTCAGTCAGCGTCGGTTGCTGGTGTCTTATAACAATACTCTCCACGCAACGGTTGCCGGGATATTAATGTGCAATCCTGCACCTGATCAGTATCTTCACAACAGCTACATTCAGGCAGTTTTCTACAGAGGCAAAGACAGGGATGCCAATTATCAGATTGACGCAAAAGATTGTCACGGACCGTTGGACGAACAAATCATCTCTGCATATCACTTTGCGAACCAATACAATCGGCTTTCAGCGAGAAAAGAGGTTGGTCGGGAAGAAAAACCGCAATACAGCATGAGAGCAGTGTTCGAGGCACTGGTAAATGCCGTTGTCCACAGGGATTATTCTATACACGGTTCCAAAATTCGCCTATTCATGTTCGCTGATCGGCTTGAAATTCATTCTCCGGGAGCACTTGCGAACACACTTACGGTTGAAAGCCTGATTGACAACCAGTTTACACGCAACGAATTACTGTCCCGTTTGCTTTCTGAGTTATCGCTGAATGACGGGATTGGCCCGACTGTGAGGCGAAGATATTTTCTGGAGCGACGAGGTGAGGGTGTGGGTATCATTTTCCGCGAAAGTGAGAACCTAAGTGGTAGAAAACCGGTTTATGATATGATCGATGGGGAATTGAAACTCACCATTTATGCGGCAGGGTCGGTATAGGGCACGATTAACGGAAACATGCTTAAGCTTGGGAAATGATATAGTTGATCCTGCAATTGAAATTTTTCGTGTGCCGGTGCCATCGGGATAGACCTTGATGTAGGTACTGTAAAGCCCCATGACCTCGGTCCGGATCCTCTGCGCCCGCTACAGAGGCTCGAATACGCAGTCCAGGACGCCGTTCTTCGACCACCGGTTCATCCGCTTGTCGATCGTGTGCCCGTAACCGAATCGCTTCGGCAGCAGCGGTGCCATGCGCTCGTACGGTACGGGTGTAAGTTCCATGAACCGGCTCCTCCGCGCGGTTTCCGCTCAAAATTACCGGTATCCGGTGTACCATATCCATGGCAAATTGTGTTAATGAGTCTTGGCAGAACCCAAGGCAAGGAAAGATGATAGCAAAACCATACGTCCCAAATATGGGATACATAGTGTAGCTTATGTTTGCGCCCCAAGTCGGCTACGAACAGGCCGGTCGCAGACCTGAAATAGTCTTGAGTCTGCAGCAGAACTATAACGAAAGACCAGTCTGGCGTTGTTCCAGGGTTCAGGGATATGCATTCGACGTCCTGCTGCCCTCATCAAGCAAAATCATGGGAGCAATTCTTGCTGAGCTGTATCCGGAATCTGGATTGACGAGTATGTCGGGCACACTTCGGTTTCTCAATCCAGATGGGGCAGGCGACAGCCTTATAAAGACGGTGCCGGCGGCAGCGTCCGAAGATAGTCACCCAACGACGGAATCGGAATCCGGTAGTGATCCGGCGGATGCCGCACCGGGGCCAGCAGGCCAGCATGCAACGCATTGGTCAGGAAAGCGTCCAGCGTCTGCTCGCCGACATAGGGTGCCAGGGCCTCGACCGGCAGCATCCCACCGGCGTCGTCGACCGCCCGCGCCAACGCCCCGTACACCGCCGCCCGGCCGCGTCCGGCTGCCACCCGGGCGGCATAGTACTCCTGCTTGGCCGCGTCCGCCGCCGCCAGCGCGGCCTCCAGACCCGCCGCGTCCAGACGGCCACCGCGGGCCTGCAACTGGCGAGCCGCCGCCACCGACACCCGGTTGAGATGCTGCGGCCAGCCCTGGGAACGATCGGCCAGGGCCTGTACCCAGGCGTCGTGATCCGCCGGAGCCCCGGTGAATCCATAGGCGTCGAAGAGACTCTCGACGGCGGTGGCTGCGGTATCAATGGGCAACGGCTCCAGGTTCACGATCCGTTCGTGGGCGAGCCGTGACAGGCCGCCTTCGCCGAGCATGGCCTCGGTATCACTGAGGCCAAAAAACGCCGTCACCAGCGGAATCCCCTGCGGGTCCCGGTGCAGGCAGTCCAGCACCCCCTTGGTCGATGGCTCCACCGGCACATTCTGCGCTTCATCCACACACACCACGATCCGAAAGCCGCCAAGCACGGGCGCGGCCTGGCGAAACGCCCGCGCCGCCGTCACCGTCTCCTCCCGGCGTCGGCCCACCGACAGTCCGAACGCCCCACCCCCACGGTCCCACAATTCCCGCGACAGCCGCTGGCCGTGGGCCTGCAGATCGTCCAACCGCCGGGCCACCGCCGTCCGCGGCACAAGGGCCCGCAGCCGTTCGGTTTCGGCCTGGGTCGCGTCCAGGATCGCTTCGAGTACATCGACCGGAGATTGCAAGATCTCGGGGGGCAGGGACACGGCTACCCAGGGGTCCTCCGGGGTCGAATGGCACCGCACCGCTTCCAGGCACTCCGCCATCAGCGCCGACTTGCCCGCCCCCGGCGCCCCCTGAAACACCATCGTGCCACCGCCCACAATGCCTTCACTCAAGAGGAGGATGGCCGATCGGAAGACCTCAAACTCCGCCGCCCGCCCACGGAAGAACGCCTCACGACCGGATTCGGCCCGATCGGGCCGCCGTAGCCAGAGGTCCAGCGGCAGCGGCTCGACGGGTGGGGGCAACGGAAAGAACTCGGGATTCATGTCAGCAGACGGATCGGGACGGCTCGGAAAGGATCCAAGTCGTTGCAGTCGATTGTACTCCGATTCATGGTCAGGCTCCACCTTGGTAGCTGCCAGATTCAGGATGATTTCACGCTGATGGAAGGGGCGGCGCGATCCGGGGCAGCCTGATCTGGAACGGGGCCCGAGCGCGGGTGACGGGCGGGTTCCACCCCTGTCGGCGGTCGTTGGCGTACGTGTCGGAAGGTTCTGGCCCGGCCGGGGTGCAGCTCGGCACCGGTCCGAGGGCTGGGGCGGCGGTTGGCACCGCGCCCTCAGCGGGTCGAGAGGAGGGCGTCGAAGACGTCCTGCCGTCGCATCAGGAAGTGCAGGTGGACATCGGAGAGCCAGCGGAAGCCGTGATGGAAGACGGCCGCGAGGACGATGTGGTTCAGGGCGGCGTTATTGGCCGGATCCTGCCGGCTCTCTGGGTTGCCGACCGGCTATCGGATCAGGTCGACCGCCGCCGGCTGCGCGGGGGGACGATTCCCCATGAGGAGAAGATCTTCTCGATCTTCGAGCCCCATCCGCGCTGGATCGCGAAGGGGAAGGCAGGTCGGCCGGTGGAACTGGGGGTTCCGGTCTGTGTGCTGGAAGACCCGTATGGCCTGCTGCTACCTCACCGGGTGAGGTGGCAGGGCGGTGACGTGGACGTGGCGGTGCCGATGATCCAGGCCGCACGGGCACAGTATCCGGACCGGACGCGGTGCCGTTTCGATCGGAGATTCCACCCCGGAGAACCGGCGACGACTGGATGAGTTGCGGGAAGACCATGTCCTGCCCCACAAGGGCCGCTGGACGGTGGCCGACCAGCAGCGGGAGCCGTGTTCCGGGCGGCGAGACCACAGCATCCGGCGATCGAGTCGGCGACCGACCACCTGGAGCACCGCGGTCTGGACTGGACCGGGTTCGCAGCCATGGAGTGGAGGGCTTCGATCGGACGGTGGCACCGTCGGTGCGGGCGTGTACTGTGCACCGCCTCGGGCGGATGATCCGGGACCGGGCCCGCGAAGCGGAACGACGAAGATGACGGGCGGCCTGGGTGCCGTCCGCCGGTACCGAAGCACGCCTGCTGGCAGGGAGGCCGGGAGTGGAGACGACGAACGTCCACAATCTGCCCCAGAGCCGCTGATCATCGACGATCACTGCGAGGGCAGTGAATTGCGATCGGATCCACCTGGAACTCGGTGTTTAGGACCTGTTCACGCAGTTTACATCCCATAAGGCATACTTGGTACCTAGTCATTTTCAACGAAAACCGCATGGAGGAACCAGTGGTCGAAGAGTGGGGTTCGGGACCGCGGGTTCGAGCCTCTTCAACGGCAGCAGAGGATTAGGTTCGGATTGAGATCATGGAGCTCGACGGCACCCAATGCATCGGCCACCCCCGGGGCGGCAGAAACTCCGGACGCAAATGAAAACCGCATTACTCCCTGGGAATAGGATCGGAAATAGTACCGACGCCACCACGAGGTCGAGCTCCTGTTCCGGCGGCTCAAGGGCTTCCGCCGGGTGTTCTCACGCTTCGACAAACTGGATGTCTTGTTCCTTGGATTCGTGGTCTTTGCCTTGCTTATTGATGCGCCACTTATTGTTAACAAGATCTAGGCACCCTTTCGCAGATGCGCAACAAGGTGGTCCGACTGATCAACAGAAATCTCCCTTACCGGAACTTTGTCCGAAACAAGGGACTTTGCAACATGGCGCGATAACGGGACGATATGGCGCTTTCAGCAATGCCCGCGCCAAAGTCTCCAAGGTAGCCCCGACTAAATCGGTTTCCGGATTGAGTTTCTGTTGGCATTTCATGCGCAATCATGTATCGATATCAGGTTTTTGGAATTTGCTTTCCAGCCATTTCAAAGCCGCTTTTTGGTTGTCCTGCGATGCACGGCGCAGCTGACTCAGTAGCCATGCCCAACTAGGCGGTTCCTGAACCAAGTTCTTTGCTCCCTGATTGCATAAACTGCACATGACACGAAGGTTGGACAACTCTTCTTTTCCTCCATGGTCATGGTCGACGATGTGCGCAATATGCAATCTGGCCTTTTGACCGTTTTCCATGATTTCTCCCGCCCCTATCCCACACATTTGACACGTGTAACCGTTCCTTTCCAAGACTTGTGCGCGCAAACGGCTAGAAATGGAGCGATGTATTTCATAGATAGGAGGGGTGGCATCTTCCATGACATATTCCCCTGGTTTCAAATCCACCCGGTCATTATGAGTCAATATCAGCCATCCCGTCTGTCGCAACTCCCGAAGCCGTCGCGCCCATTCTACTGCTCCTCCACTGGCTTCCTGAATTTGCTTGGACTGTAAAACCACACCCTGATTTTCCAGAAAAAGCGCAAGGATTTTCTCCTTGGAACTTAATTTACGTGCCATTGAAACGACTTTCAATGACCTGACTCCATTTTGGACTCAGTTCCACCAGTACTGCATCCCGGTTCAGGCTCTCGGCAACCACCCCGGTTGTCCCACAACCTCCAAACGGGTCCAACACCTTATCACCAGACCGAGATCCCAACAGGATGCATCGCCGCACCAACTCGCGGGGAAATGCTGCTGGATGACCGTTTTTGTTCGGATCCGGTCCTAATATCCAATAATTCCGCAAATTGGCACCGGAATCTTCCCGCAAACCATTGGCATCATAAAAATACTTGGGCGAAGCAGATAACAGAAAAATCTCTTCGGTTGCACGGGTGGGTCGATTCTTCACACTTTCCGGCATAGCCGTTTTCTTGATCCACGTAATATGAGATCGCAGGATCCATCCATCTTCCTGCAATGCAAACGCTACCCTCCACGGCATCCCAATCATATCCAGCGGCTTCAGACCCCAACAGGAAGGAACCTTACAGTTGCGCCGCTGGATTTGCTTTTTGGTGTTCCCGACGATCGCATTCGGTCCAGGCTTTCCAATCCCTCCATTCCTTGCGTATCCATCGCCAATATTTAACCAAACCAGACCGTCTTTTCGAAGCACCCGACGTACCTCACGGAAAACTTCTACCAGACTTTCGACATATTCCACAGGGGAATTTTCCGCTCCAATCTGATTTTCCTGCTCGTAATCCCGCAATCCCCAATAAGGCGGCGATGTCACACAGCATTGAATCGTATGCGGTTTCATTTCACGCAATACCAGACGACAATCTCCATTCAATACGGTAATCATTGCATGTTGTGTCGGCATCTACAAAAACAAAACCCACTTTCGGAAACTTCGTCCTGATGGTTGGTAATATATTGACTCGCAATCATCCACACAGTTGCAGAATCCACTGCTCTTCCTGAGCACTTTGCACTCTGGTTTCCTGAAATCGTCTTCATGGCATAATGTAAGGGAAGGAAATCAACAATAAACCACAAGGCAAGTATAAATATAACAGGCAATCATCTGGAGGATTTAGCACGCTCCCCAACCAAAATGTCGAAATAGAAATTCCAACCGAAAAGGAAATTGACTGAATGGGACCGTTCCAGCTCATTCCTTCATTGTATGCCCGACTCTTCTGAACGACGGGAACGCGGCACTTGTACATTTCATCCAGACAACATGACCAGTGTTAGTTCACTCTCCCAAGAGCCTTATAAACGAAAACCCTTCCCAAGGTACCATTCCCTGGCAAGATCATCCTGCATGATCTGTTCTGGAGGCCCCTCTACCAACACCTTGCCCCGATGCAATATATAGGCGCGATCACAGATCCCCAGAGTCTCCCGAACATTGTGATCCGTAATGAGCACTCCGACACGTTTTTGCTTCAGATACCGAATGATTTGCTGGACCTCCCCCACTGCAATAGGGTCCACACCAGCAAACGGTTCATCCAGCAATAGAAAAGACGGTTCAAGCGCGAGTGCCCTGGCTATTTCCAACCTACGCTGCTCGCCACCAGAAAGGTGAATGGCCGGCTCATTCCGAAGATGGCGGATGCCGAATTCCTCCAGCAGAAAGTCACAGATTTTCTGGCGCATCTTTTTCGAGTGCCGCCCCGATATTTCCAGCACAGCGAGGATGTTTTCTTCTGCGGTAAGTTTGCGAAAAATCGAATGCTCCTGTGGAAGATAGCCGATGCCCATGCGGGCGCGTTCATGCATAGGTACCTTTGTGATCTCCTTGTCATCCAAAAAAACCTGGCCGGATGTCACGCGAATCAGGCCAACCACCATGTGAAAGCTCGTGGTTTTGCCTGCACCATTGGCACCCAGCAAACCCACTATCTCATGGTCTCTTATCTGCAGGGATACTCCATCCACAATGGCCTGTCCCTTATATTGCTTCACCAGCGAGCGAGTGGACAGGGTACGCATGACAGCGACAGAAACAGGCGTGATCCGGAAACCCGATATCTCTTCGGGCTCAATCGCCGGGGGGCTGAATAATGAGCTTGGCTCGGGAGGGCGGCTTTCCAGTTTTGGTTGCGGAAACAGTGCTGGAACTGACCCCATTCTCTCCCTGTAGATTGCGTTTCATTCCTTGATTGACAGCAATTCTTTCAGTGGTCATATCATAGGTAATCACGGTGCCGGAAATGGTATTTTGTCCTTGTGTGACAGTGGCCTGATGGCGCAGTATGACTCGATTTTCCGCCCCTTCCAGGGTGATTTCCATGGCTTGGCCGGCGAAGTCGTCTCGGGAATTTTCCAGCCCTTGCCGAAATTTTCCGGGACTTCCGACGCACATACCCTGTTGTAATTCATCGTCCTCAAAGTGCGTGGTCAATACGTCACAGTCCAGGCGAATCGTACCCTGACGAAATACGACATTCCCCCGATAAACCCGTACTCCATTCCGTAGATCCAGTTCCATATGGTCTGCTTCCAGGATGGCAGGCTGATTCAGGTCATTCTGAAGGGGTTCAGCATATGTACTCGCTGCGGATAAAACCATCCACAGCACCAGCAGACTGTATCTCATCACTGTCCAATCCGGTTTCGAAAATATTCTGCCTAGGAACGTGACCTTCCTCCACCGACGAAGATCATTGATGCCGGACCGACCCCGGGATGCCAACTCACGCCTACCCCTGCGATGCAGCAGGATTCGGACGATAACGGACTACCCATGCGGTCCATCCGAATACATTCGCATCGCTGAATCATATCATGCCCGGTCTCGGCGGCGAAGGATGGAGATTGGACGCATGAGAGGCGGGCTGCAGAAAATACATAAGTCCCAGGCGTGGTCGAATTTCCACCCTGCCATCTTGCACCCGTGAAGGGTCGATTCGGTGACTTGGCAACCTGACTCACACCACTTATGGCTGATTCGACGACGGATGGCGATCATCCAGCAAAATTACCATTTGGTCACTTTGGTATCGATTACCATGAGAGGAGCCGTTGCCATCCTCAACAACCCGGACGTTCCCGGTCATGTGTACTTCCCTGGCCTGATAGTCTAGCCAACCATGATCAGCGGAGATCCGTTTGGGCGGCTGGCCGGAAAAAAACTGGACTATTCGGGGGCGGTCCAGATGAATTCGGTCAGTGGAAAGATCGTGTGTCATCCGTTCAGCCAGCAGTTCGTATCGCTTGTTTTCCCCATCGAAACCCCGAAAGACCGGCTTGTGGACAATCGAATCTGGTGCATTTTGCACCCCTCCGGCCCCATCTTGGCTGGAAGGCTCCCGCACTCCAAACTGAAGCCATGCCGATAATGCGGCCAGTAGCAGGAATACGAAAGTTAAACCGCCGTAGAAACGAAGATCCCGCATCGGCTACTCAGATGACACCCACACGCAAAAGATCATGGGTATTGAGCGCCCCGACCACCTGGCCCCCCTCTTCCACCACGAACACACTATTGATTGCATGAGGACCCTCACGGGCATAATCCCGCATAATACGCACAATCTCCACGGCCAACATATCCGGAGGAACCGTGAATGGCTCCGGGTTGATCAAATCAACGGCACGCGCTGTGTAGATATTCTCGCCACGGCTCAAGGTTCTCCGCAGGTCCCCGTCCGTGAACATGCCGACCAAACAACCTTGCGCGTCTACGACCCCTGCCATTCCCAATGATTTCGTCGTCATCTCCAGCAGCAATGCCTGGAGGGATGCATCTT
This sequence comes from Candidatus Poriferihabitaceae bacterium, assembly GCA_965221795.1. Lineage (GTDB taxonomy): Bacteria > Pseudomonadota > Gammaproteobacteria > Arenicellales > Poriferihabitantaceae > VYFG01. The sequence goes on along the minus strand of OZ244914.1, from coordinate 2,241,488 downwards.
CCGCCACCAGGGGCAGACGGTCACCCCGATGCATCAGATCCGATGCATACAACAGCAGGCGTTTCCCCAAGGTGCCTCCTGGATGGGTACGGGCGAAATCCTGCTCCGAAAAGCCGCGCATTTTCTGCACAGTAACGGCCAAAGCATCCCCCAAGACCAGGGTGACTGTGGTACTTGCAGTCGGTGCCAGGTTGAGCGGGCAGGCTTCTTTTTTCACTCGGATGTCGAGGCAGACATCTGCCTCCTTGGCCAGGGTGGATACCGGGTTTCCGGTGAGTACGACCAGGCCGACACCTATTCGCTTGACAATAGGCAGAATAGTGATGACCTCCGCCGTCTCTCCGGAATTGGAGATCGCGATCACCAGATCATCCGGTGTGATCATGCCAAGGTCCCCGTGACTGGCCTCTCCCGGATGCACAAAGAATGCCGGCGTACCGGTGCTGGCAAGGGTGGAGGCAATTTTTCCACCGACATGCCCGGATTTTCCCATCCCGACCACGACCACCCTCCCCCGACAGCCTAATATCCGGTGACAAGCGGCCGCAAAATCCTGACCGATCTTGCGCTTGGCGGTCTCAATGGCATCCTGTTCAATACGAATCACTTCCTGTCCATATTCGACGATTCGTTCAAAACTGGCGAGGTCAGTCATCAACCAAAGGCAAAGGAGTACGAGGGCTGCAAAAGTATACCAAAACGGAACGCATTCCTTCGAAATCGACTGTATTCCCTGGCACTGGAGTAGTACTATAAGGGATCAGATATACCCTGCAACCCATTCCTTACTATGGAAATGAATCATCCTCACTTTCCTTCTGTCCCTGAAGGGGACCAGGTCGAGATTGAAGCCGCACTATTCCGAAAGCTGCTGAATCACCTCCGGAAATATCCCGAGGTACAGAACATTGACCTGATGAACCTGGCCTATTTTTGTCGCAACTGCCTTTCCAAATGGTATGTATCGGAAGCCGCCAGCCGCGACATTGAACTGAGCTACGACCAGGCCCGGGAACTCATTTACGGCATGCCCTATAGCGAGTACAAGTCCCGCTATCAGGAAAAGGCCAGCCAGGAACAACTGGCACAGTACGAACAGGCCCAGGGCAAAGCGACCGAATAAGTAGTCGGCCCTGAAAAACCCCAAATTCAGCGGTAACTATCTGAATAGAATAGAAGGGGGAAATCGACGGAGATATGACATCATGGAAGGGTCAGAATTTCTCCATTCCACAGTCGCCTCAGAAAATCTCTCAGTGGCAACACACGAACCTCGTCCCAAAGTGCGGCCCGCTCCCCGAAGTACACCCCGTAGCATTTTGTTTGGTGTTTTCCGAGCGCGTCTCGCACTCGATACAGTCCGCGATTGAACCGTTTCTGCCATCGTGGTGACGTTTTCACCTCGATTGCGACAAACCCTTCCACGGTCTCGCATACTACGTCGACTTCCGTATTGTCGTAGGTACGCCAGAAATAAAGCCGGTAGTTCGCCCCTGAGTAGTCAAGCCAGGCACGGAGTTCATTGATCACGAGGGTTTCTGCCAACAATCCCATCTCCTCGGAGGTCGGTGGATAGGGAAGCCGACCACACAGCGCCCGGGCGACACCTGAGTCGAAGAAATAGAACTTACTCTGCCGCACCTGCTTGGTGGCCGATTTTAATTTCCATGGAGGTAGCCAGAATCCAATAAATGTGTCTGTCAGGATCTCGAAGTGAAGCTGTACGGTTCTACGGCTGATTCCAGCGTCCCGTGCGATGTTCGTGGCATTGGTGACCTGGCCATTCTGGCGTGCGGCAATCTCAAGAAATCGCGCAAACGCTCCCAGATTGCGGGTCAGTGCTTCCGCTTTAATTTCCTGAATCAGGTAAGTTTCGGTATAACTTCGAAGATAGTCCTGTGGAGTATCACTGGTTACCGCCATCGGCAACATACCGAAATGGAGTGCATGTTCAAGATTGAACTCGGAAGCAAGCTCCGCTGACACCAGCGGATACAGGGATGTTGTGATGGCTCTGCCGGCCAGTAGATTGACACCGCCATGGCGTAGCTTGCGGGCACTCGAACCCGAAAGTACGAAACGCAGTCGATGGGACTCGATGAGGCGATGCACCTCGTCCAGTAGTTCGGGTATCTTTTGTACCTCGTCAATGATGACCCAACTCTCGGCAGGCAAAGTCGCGAGTTCCCGGTACAGTATGTGTGGACTCTTATGTAGTCGAAGTGCCTCGCCAGTGTCCAGCAAGTCGTACATGACTGCCTCCGGGAAGCGATCACGAATCCAGGTGGACTTGCCGGTTCCACGTGGGCCAAACAGAAAGATCGAACGTGTTGGCGTGGGCAGTAATCTTGGGTACATAAGTACCTATTTTACCGTAAAAATGCATAGTAATTATGCATTTTTACGATGATTTCGTCATATTCAGTAGTACCCCGGGGCCAGTCCGAAGTGCAACAGCGCCGCGGTCCCACCGTACAGGCCCCCCGGTCCGGGTCTTGGCAACTCGATATTCGCTGAGGAACCGACCCCTGCCTTCCGTTTGGAAAGACCCTCCAAGGCATAGGCCGGCAACCCTGTATTACTGACCCGAGTGCACTTCGCGGCTGGTTTCATGGACTGCATGGATCAACGCAGTCACTTTATCGGGATCAATGCCGGGATGAATTCCATGTCCGAGATTGAACACATGGCCATCATGCGGTCCAAACTCCCGCACCAATCGCTGTGCCTCAGAAACCACACAATCGGTTGACGCATACAGAACGGACGGGTCCATGTTGCCCTGCAATGCCACCTGCTTCCCAATTCTCTTTCGAGCTGAATCCAACGAGAGAGTCCAATCCAGCCCGACACAATCGCAACCTGTAGCAGCAATCTCCTCAATCCAGTTGCCCCCGCCTTTAGTGAAGAGCGTCAGGGGAATATCAGCTGTCATGGGGTCGGACTTCAGTCCAGCCGTGATGGTCGCCAGATGAGCCAGCGAAAACTCTCGATATGCCTGGTCTGACAACACGCCACCCCACGTGTCAAACACCATCAGCGCCTCCACCCCAGCAGCCACTTGTGCCTTCAGATAGGCGGTCACTGCAGAGGACAGTGTCTTCAGCAACAATCGGACCGTATCGGGGTCATCGTACAGCATGCGCTTGATGCGGGCAAACTCCTTGCTCCCACCTCCTTCTACCATGTACGTGGCCAAGGTCCACGGACTGCCGCTGAATCCGATCAGAGGAACCTTGCCGTCCAACTCATGACGGATCAGCCGCACTGCATCAAGGACATAGGACAGATCCTGCTCCACATCCGGTTCATGCAGGTTCCGAATGTCGGCTACCTCCCGGAGCGGATTCTGAAAGCGCGGACCCACTCCTTCATCCAAAGTCAACCCAAGTCCCATTGCATCCGGAATGGTCAGAATATCTGAAAACAGGATAGCCGCATCCAGTGGGAATCGCTCCAGGGGTTGCAGGGTCACTTCGCAGGCAAGTTCCGGAGTCTTGCACAGGGTGAGGAAATCACCGGCGCGGGCGCGAGTCTTCCGATATTCCGGCAAGTAACGACCGGCTTGACGCATAATCCAGACCGGGGTTCGGTCCACTTTCTGCCGGCGCAACGCACGCAGCAGTCGATCATTTCGCATCGTGGTCATGCAACCCCCCGGGGGAAACTGTCCCCGGACGAATGTCGCTTACTAATCACTCTCGGCGCGCAGGAAGCGATTCACCGCCTCAGCACACTGGCGCCCCTCCCGGATTGCCCAAACGACTAAAGACTGCCCACGCCGCATGTCACCAGCGACGAACACCCCCCCAACACTGGTCTGATAGGCTCTGTCTCCCTCCACCGGCGCAGCCACATTGCCATGGGCATCAAGCACCAACCCAAAGTCTTCCAGCATCCCCACGGAAACCGGGTGGAGAAAGCCCATAGCCAGAGTGACCAGCTCCGCTTTCAGTTCAAAGCTGGAGTCCGGAATTTCTTCCATCTTCCATTGGCCCTCGACTTTTTTCCAGGCCACCTTGGCACAACGTACCGCAGCGACACCGCCATTTCCATCGTTGATGAATTCCTTGGTGATTACATCCCAGAGCCGGTCACACCCCTCCTGATGCGACGAAGAAGTCCGCAGCTTATGAGGCCAGTTTGGCCAGGTCAGCGCCTTGTCTTCTTTCTCGGGTGGCCTGGACAGAATTTCGACTTGGGTCACACTGGATGCACCGTGCCGGTTGGATGTGCCGATACAGTCAGAACCGGTGTCTCCGCCACCGATGACCACCACATTCTTTCCGGTTGCCGAGATGAAAGGGTCATTCGGGCCGGCATTTCCCTGGACCCGGCGTGAATTGCTGCGCAGGAAATCCATCGCAAAGTGGATACCCTCCAGTCCACGCCCCGGGGCCGGCAAATCCCTTGGCACCTCACAGCCACCCGCAAGCACGACCGCATCAAAATTCTCTACCAAATACGTCACCGGCAAATCTTTGCCGATATGGGTATTGCCGTGGAAGCGTACGCCCTCGGCTTTCATTTGTGCCATGCGACGATCAATAATCGATTTTTCCAACTTGAAATCCGGTATGCCGTAACGCAACAGCCCCCCACTGAGGTCCTGCTTTTCGTAGACCGACACCCCATGCCCCGCTCGGGCCAACTGCTGGGCACAAGCGAGTCCAGCCGGACCGGAACCAACTACCGCCACCCGCTTGCCACTTCGGCGACGAGGGATTCGGGGCAAGATCCATCCTTCTTGCCAAGCCCGTTCGACAATACTGTACTCGATCGTCTTGATGGTCACTGGCGAATCATCCAGATTCAGCGTGCAGGACTCCTCACAGGGGGCCGGGCAAATGCGGCCAGTGAACTCGGGAAAGTTGTTGGTGGCATGCAGCCGATCAATGGCCGCTTTCCAGTCATCTCGATAGACCAGATCATTCCAGTCCGGGATCAGGTTGTTCACTGGACAACCCTGATGACAATAGGGGATCCCACAATCCATGCAACGGGCTCCCTGGTTGCGAAGTTCCGCAGTTCCCAGATTGATGACAAATTCACGGTAATTCCGGATGCGTTGATCGACCGGTTCATACCGCCGTTCCTTGCGTTGAATTTCCATGAAGCCGGTCGGATTACCCATGACTCGCCTCCAGTGCGGGCATCTCAGGCCGCCGCAATGCGACCAGTGCGCGTTCGTATTCATGCGGCATAACCTTGACAAACCTGGCCCGATAATCTGGCCAGCGAGCCAGGATGTCCCGGGCCCGCTGACTGTTGGTATAACGGGCATGGTTCTCAATCAAGGTGCGCAAGCGAGCTTCATCTGCCTGCAGCATATCGTCCACGTCAATCGGACCGGCATCTGGTGTAATCTCCCGCAGGTCTACCTGCTCTCGGTTGCATCGGATCGAAAAGCTGCCATCCATATCCAACACATATGCGATTCCACCCGACATCCCGGCGGCAAAGTTGCGGCCTGTGCTGCCAAGACATACGACCACTCCGCCGGTCATATATTCGCATCCATGATCCCCCACTCCTTCCACTACAGCCGTGGCACCGGAATTACGCACACAAAACCTTTCCCCGGCCACTCCGGAGAAATAGGCTTCTCCACAAATCGCGCCATACATGACCGTATTACCCACAATAATGTGCTCCCATGCTGCTCCAATTGCAGCATGTTCAGGGGGCCGAATCGCCAGTCGCCCACCGGACAACCCCTTCCCCACATAGTCGTTGGCTTCGCCTTCCAGTGCAATCGAAACACCCTTGGCCAGCCAGGCCCCAAAGGACTGACCGGCGGTTCCGGTGGCATGAATCGCAATCGTGTCATCCGGCAACCCCTGATGCCCATAGCGTTCCACCACCCGGCCAGATAACATCGCACCGATGGTCCGGTTGACATTGCGAACCTCGACATTAATCCGAACTGGCTTGCGCTGTTTCAGAGCGGGTGCAGCCTGCTCAATCAAGAGATGGTCGAGCGCATTGGTCAGACCATGGTCCTGTGCTTCACACTGGTGGATTGCGGTTCGGTTGTCCACTGCGGGCTTGGCCAGTATCCGGCTATAGTCCAGACCTCTGGCTTTCCAGTGCTCAATCGCACTGCGCATATTCAACCGGTCGGATTGGCCGATCATTTCATTGAGGGTGCGGAATCCCAACCGTGCCATGATCCGGCGCAACTCCTCAGCCACAAAGAAAAAATAGTTCACCACATGTTCGGGCTTGCCGGTGAATTTCTTCCGTAGCTCGGGGTCCTGGGTTGCCACTCCCACCGGACAGGTGTTGAGGTGGCATTTTCGCATCATGATGCACCCCTGAACGATCAGTGGAGCGGTAGCAAAACCGAATTCATCGGCCCCCAGCAGCGCACCCACCGCGACATCCCGCCCGGTCCGCAGACCACCATCAACCTGGACCGAAATCCGTCCCCGCAGTCGATTCTGTACCAGTGTCTGATGCGTTTCGGCAAGCCCGATTTCCCAAGGAACCCCGGCATGTTTGATTGATGTCAGTGGACTGGCACCCGTTCCCCCCTCGTATCCGGAGATGGTGACATGATCGGCATGAGCTTTGGAGACGCCAGCCGCCACCGTGCCCACGCCCCCCTCTGAAACCAGCTTCACCGAAATGCGGGCCTTGGGGTTGACGTTTTTCAGGTCATGGATCAGTTGGGCCAAGTCCTCAATTGAGTAGATATCATGATGAGGAGGAGGGGATATCAGCCCGACCCCGGGAGTGGAGTGACGCACAGCCGCAATCTGAGCATTCACCTTGTGACCCGGAAGCTGGCCACCTTCCCCAGGCTTGGCCCCCTGTGCCATCTTGATCTGCAGATCATCGGCATTGACCAGGTATTCTGTGCTCACTCCGAAACGGCCAGATGCCACCTGCTTGATGGCGGACCGCTGGGGGTTCTGTGAGCCATCCGCCAACGGTATGAATCGTTCTGGTTCTTCTCCCCCTTCCCCGGTATTGGAACGTCCACCGATTCGGTTCATGGCCACGGCCAGCGTCGAGTGCGCTTCATGTGAAATGGAGCCAAAGGACATGGCACCGGTCGAAAAGCGCTTGACGAGTTCCGCTGCTGGCTCCACTTCATCAAGGGGGATCGGCTCCTCTACCCAGCAAAACTCAAACAGTCCTCGCAGATTAAACAGTCGACGGTCCTGTGCGTTCACCAGCCGACTGAATTCTTCGAAAGTATCGGCATTATTGCTTCGCGTGGCATGCTGCAGTCGGGAGATGGAGTCTGGATTCCAGACATGGGCTTCGCCTCCAACACGCCAGGCATAGTCCCCTCCGACATCCAATTGGGACGGAGTCAACTCTCCGGTATAAGCCTGCCGATGCTGACGGAATGCCTCCCGGGAAACCTGTTCCAGGCCGATCCCTTCCACGGCGGTGTGGGTTCCGGAAAAGTACTGCCCAACAAAGCGCGACGAAAGGCCGACGGCATCAAAGATTTGGGCACCGCAATACGATTGATAGGTAGAAATGCCCATCTTCGACATCACCTTCTTCAGGCCTTTACCGACTGCCTGAATATACCGTGCCTGAGCCTTTTCAACATCCAGGTCAGAATCCGGCGTAGACCATAACCGGGCAATGCTGTGCAATGCCAGATAGGGATTGATGGCTTCCGCGCCATAACCGGCCAAAGTGGCGAAATGATGGACCTCCAGACAAGCCCCGGTTTCGACGACAATACCGGACTCCATGCGAAGACCGCATCGGATCAGGTGATGGTGCACTGCGGAGGTGGCCAGCAATGCCGGGATCGCCATGTGATCCATATCCATGTCCCGATCGGAGAGGATCAGGATATTGTACCCCCGCTTGACCCGCATCTCGGCCCGTTCACACAAGTCCAGAATGGCACCCCGCATCCCTTTCGGCCCTTGGCTTACCGGATAACACATACTCAGGGTCTTGGTGCGGAAGGTGCCATTGGTGTAATTTTCAATCTGCCGGATCCGCTCCAGTTCATTATTGGTGAGTACCGGCTGCTCCACCAGCAGTCGCAGGTTCTTGCCCCCATCTTCCAAGCCAAGCAAGTTAGGCTTGGGCCCAATCAGGGACATCAGCGACATCACCAATTCCTCTCGAATCGGATCAATGGGAGGATTAGTCACCTGGGCAAATATCTGCTTGAAATAGGTGGACAGGTGCTTACTGCGGGAAGAGAGCACCGAAGGCGGCGCATCCATACCCATGGATCCGACTGCTTCCTGGGCATTGGTCACCATCGGAGTCAACAGGAAATTCAGGTCTTCCAGGGTATAACCGAATGCGCGCTGATCCAACACCAGTGTTTCCGGATCCGGTGCCATGGCTCCCACCACCGGCCGCAGGTCCGCCAACCGAATCACCGTGCGGTCCAGCCACTGTTGATAGTGGTGCCGGGTGGCCAGTGTCTGCTTGAGTTCCTCGTCATCGACAATCCGGCCCTGCTCCAGATCAATCAGGAACATCTTGCCCGGCTGGAGACGCCACTTGCGGATGATTCTTTCTTCAGGAATGTTCAGCACTCCCATTTCCGATGCCATCACGACCAGATCATCCGAAGTGACCAGATAACGAGCCGGGCGCAATCCATTCCGGTCCAGCGTCGCACCGATCTGTCTCCCATCAGTGAACACGACGGCCGCAGGACCGTCCCACGGCTCCATCAGGGCCGCATGATATTCATAGAATGCCCGTCGGACCGGATCCATGCTCTCATGTCCGTTCCAGGCCTCGGGAATCAACAGCATCATGGCATGGGACAGGCTGTACCCCCCTGCAACCAGCAGTTCCAGGGCATTGTCAAAAGCCGCTGAATCCGACTGCCCTTCCGGAATCAGTGGCCAGACTTTCTCCAAGTCTTCCCCCAGCACCGAAGATGACATCGTACTCTTCCGGGCCGCCATCCAGTTGATATTGCCGCGCAAGGTGTTGATCTCACCATTATGGGCAATCATCCGAAAGGGATGGGCTAGTTCCCAGGTGGGAAAGGTGTTAGTCGAAAACCGCTGGTGCACGAGTGCCAGTGCGGAGCTCATCTCCGGATCCAGCAGATCCGGATAAAACTCACCCACCTGACCCGCGAGCAACATGCCCTTGTAGGTAATGATTCTTGAGGACAATGTGGCTATGTAAAAGCCTCGAGTAGAGGACTGAGCGGAGTCGCGAATTTCCTTTTCGATCTGCTTGCGTATGGTAAATAGCTTGCGTTCAAAGGCATCCCGGGACTGAATCGCTGTTCCCTGCCCTACGAACACCTGTCGGATCACTGGTTCGGTAGGCAGAACGCTTTCGCCGAGATTGCGATTGTTGACTGGGACATCGCGCCAGCCGAGCAAGACCTGCCCTTCGCGCACTACCAATGACTCCACGACCTGTTGACAGGAAGATCTGGCCCGGTCATCCCGGGGCAGGAACACCATACCGATGGCATAGTGACCTTCTGCAGGCAGGTTGAACCCAACAACTCGCCGGAAGAACCCATCCGCAATCTGCAACAGGATTCCGGCTCCATCCCCCGCCATGGGGTCGGCCCCAACCGCACCACGATGGGTCAGGTTGTTCAATATCTCAAGCCCATCCCGGACGATCTGATGGCTGCGCACCCCCCGGATGTGGGCAATAAAGCCCACACCACATGCGTCGTGCTCAAATTTGGGGTCGTACAGACCGGTACGGGACGGAAATGACCCTGCTGTCATACTGAAACCTCATAAGATCCTTCCATTCCAGAGCAACCAACAAGCGAATGACCCCATCCTGGCGAAACTGACACCTGTCATGGTCAGCGCATACCCGGGTGCTGCCTGGGCAAAGGAGCATAATTCAAAACCGCTATGGAACCATCATAAATCAGATTGATGACGATTGCCATAGACCATTGGAGCCACCCGCTGCGGCAAATGCAGGGTTATGGGATAGAGAGATGGCCATCTTCCTAAACCAGCCATTATCCGGGGTTTGCAAAAGATCGGATCGTTTCCTGCAGGAGCGATTCGTCCACATCTTCGACGATCGCCGCTTGGCCGATCTGTTTCAACAGGATCAAACGTAGCCGCCCCTGCTGTACTTTCTTATCAGACTGCATGAGGGTCCGAATCTGCACTGGATCCAGTGCCCCGAAAGATTCCGACGGCAATCCGGCGCACTGAATCAGTTCCCGGACCCGGCCCAAATCGCACTCACCAAGCCATCCAAGACGCGACGAAAGATGGGCTGCCATGACCATACCGAGTCCTACCGCCTCGCCGTGTAACCAGGTATCGTACCTTGTGGCGGCCTCAATCGCATGGCCAAAGGTATGTCCCAAATTGAGCAGAGCCCGTTGTCCAGCCTCCCGTTCATCACCCTCCACCACAGCCGCCTTGTTCGCACAGCAAGTCGAAACCGCATGAGAAACCGCCTCGGATTGCAATGCCATCACCGCATCCAGGTTGTCCTCCAGCCAAGCAAAAAAATTCCGATCACCGATCAATCCATACTTAATCACTTCCGCCATTCCTGCCGACAATTCCCGTCGCGGCAAGGTGGACAGGGTAGTGGTATCAATGATCACCCGTTCCGGTTGATGGAATGCACCGATCAGGTTCTTACCCGATGGATGGTTGACTCCCGTCTTCCCGCCCACGGAAGAATCCACCTGTGACAGCAATGTGGTCGGTACCTGAATCAATGACACCCCACGTTGGTAGATCGCCGCTGCGAAACCGGCCATGTCTCCGATGACACCTCCACCGAGCGCAATCACTGTAACATGCCGGTCGCATGGTATTGCAAGCATGGCATCCAGAATCGTGGAACAAGTAGCCAAGGTCTTGGACGTTTCCCCATCCGACAAGATGATTTCATGCACGTTCCAGGCGGAAAGGGCCTGTCGCAACCGATCCAGGTATAAAGGAGCCACCACCTCGTTGGTGATGAGGAATACCTGATGACCGGCAATCCAATTCGCAAACTCCTCGGGTTGCGCCATCAATCCTGCGCCGATACGGATCTCATAGCGGCGTGAGCCGAGTTCGATCGGTACGGTGATCATGACTCGAACCCTTTTTCCGTAATCAACCAATGCCAGATCTGATCTGCCGCTGTCGACGCCGCTGTCGGCACAACCCGATAGTCCGCCATTTGCTGGTACAGGGCTTGGCGCTCAGCTTGAAGTTGCTCCAGTTTGGCTCTGGGATTCTCCACCGACAGCAGCGGACGATGCGTGGAATGTTTCAGTCGTTCCCACAAGGCGTCCATCGGCAGGTCCAGATGAACCACAAGACCGGTTTCTTTCATCAATGCCCGGTTCCGGGCACGAAGAATACTACCACCACCGGTAGCGATGACCGCACTCGCCTGTCGGCAGACCTCTTTCAGCAGACAGGTTTCACGGTCACGAAATCCCTCTTCGCCTTCCACGTCAAATATATAGGAGATTGTGACGCCAGTCCGTCGGATCAGTTCCTGATCGGTGTCCAGAAATATACGGTTCGACAGGGCGGCAAGCTTCTTGCCAACAGTGGACTTGCCGACTCCCATGAGACCAATCAAAAAAATATTTGGATTCAAAACAATTAGGGGATCGTAAACAGAAAGAGTTATGGTCGCGCCGTGGCCTGCGGTTGCAAAGGATTGGGTTTTTGGGTTTGGGGTGCTTTACAGGGCATCGGATATATCTGGGGTTTCCACCATTCGACAGGTTTCAATAGGAATGCAACTTGCTTCCATGGATCCCTGCCCGCTCACCTCACTGGGAATCGTTAACACTACATAGTGCTTTTATGGTCAGCGCAAAGACGACGAATCCAAGGAAGATGATATCCAGTTGCTCGAAGCGTGAGAAGACCCGACGGAAGCACTGGTGCCGTCGGAATTGAACAGGAGGTGGATACGATTGAGGCTCAGGGCCTCGATCCAGACCCGGATTCTTTGCGCCAGTTGCCGAGGCTCGGGGGCGCGGTGCAGAACGCTATTCTTCGACCACTGGTCCATCCGCCTGCAGATCGTGTGCCAATTACCGAATCGCTCTGACAGGCCGCGCCACTGCCGTTCATACTGTACGAGTGTGCGTTCCATGGATCGATTCCTCCGCGCAGTTGGTGCTGGAAAGGATGAAGTCCGAGTAGACCATTTTGGGCCAATTTATGCTAACGCACCCTGGTCGTATTGTTTGCTTTTGGGCTTTTATTGGTATTTCTGTAATCATGACATTTTCAATAACTCCGTTTGCAAGCATGGTTTTACATTTGCTCAGGGTTGATTTTCAAGCCTATTGCTACAACAGTCAAAAGAGGAATCTAAACGAATCCAGTAAATCCAGTTATCAATAATACCTTCAATCGAATACTCTTTTCCGTTCCCTCCGACAATACAGAAACGAAGACAAGGGGTATACTGTTCGTTAAAGTATTCTTGCAGACTCATTCGCCTTAGTTCCCGTGTATCCTATATGGAAAGCAGCTTCTTCGCCTATTCTGACTAAATATATAACCCCGCTAGGGTGGTTTTTTTCTGCCTCAGCCAAAGCGTCTTCCGAATACTCGCCAAGATAGGCTTTCTTGTTTTCTATATCAATGGCCAAGTATTTTCCATTGTGGTCTCCTTCGTATTGATTCTGAAAAAGTTCCTGATAAATACGTTCCCCTCTGTCTGCAATTTCATCAGGTGTCATTACGTTTTTCATCGAGATTTCCCCATAAAATTTAGTTTCGGGTTATTGCTACAGGTAAAGCGGCCCAAAGGATCAAGATACGTTTCATGTCAATTGCTAGCCGGTCCGGCTTTCTGGCCGGCAGGCGGAATCCTTGTTAATACCCTTTGCTCCTATCGCCGGGCTGGTCAGGGTCAGAGATGGCAAAAGGAAGGGCGGGGAATTACGCAAAACAGGCAATTCTAGTGGGGGTTTTCATGCCGGATACTCCGAAGATTTCGTGGGAGTGAATAGTATGCCTATGGCATTTTTATACTTCCCGATTTCTCCCGCGACGTCAACCCTTATAATAGCGAAGAGAAGTACAATTGGATCAGAAACCCTTTGGCTGATACTATAGAAGAAGCAATTACAATCAGAAAAACCATTACATACTAAAATACGACGCATTCAATGAAAGAGCTTAGGACCAACGGCATCATCAAAAAGCTGATTTCAGAGAAATCCCAATCTCTTGGGAGTCAGTTGAACGGAGATGTAATCATGATCCGGACACCGATGGCGATTGATATTGATGACTTGGTACGGCGCGAAATTGAAGGTCTTGTAGCAGGAAGTGATTGTTCCTCAAGATTAATCGTTGTGCTTGAAACCAATGGAGGGTTTGTTGAAGTGGTTGAGCGAGTTCATGATGTCTTCAGAGAGCATTTTAAAGAGGTCTACTTCGTGATTCCGAATTGTGCATACTCGGCGGGCACCGTTCTCACGCTGTCCGGGGATGAAATATACATGGATTACTACTCAGTTCTTGGACCCATTGACCCCCAGATACGAAATCGTGATGGGCGATCAGTTCCTGCTCTCGGATATCTTGAGGAATACAAAAAGTTGATTGAAAAGAGTGCGGAAGACAGGATTACACCAGCCGAAATGGAGTTCTTGGCACTGCAATCCGTGAATACTATGATCTGTTTATGGATTACTGCGCTAAGTGCGGTACCGATTTCGCCATTCACACAAAACACCGACTATTAATGCTAGGGGGACGCTCATGACCATTTCAAAATCCGTTCAAGACTATGAGGACGAGTTGGCAGAAATTCGCAGGAAACTGGAGAAAACTAGCCGCCATATCAAACCCGCAGGGCGTGGTGAGAATGCGGGCATCAAGGGTGACTTAGAGTTGCCGTATTCAACGTTGCCCAAGCTTCGCGGCGAACGGTGGAGCGAGAAAATGAGCAGAGACTTTTAACCCCTCCGCGTTCCTTTTCCTTGCCCGGTTTCTCTGGTTCAACCACTTCCAGTGCCGCGGTCCGCACCCCAGGGCCACCGCCTCCAGTCGCTCCTGGAACTCTTCCCGGTCGTCGGTCACCAACTCCGCATGGTCCCTTCCCTGACTGATCTCCACATGCAGTGTCTTCTGCGTGGTCAGGTTCGAATGGTTCGCTTCCATGGCTGCGATCACCATATCCACCGTCGGCCGTTGGAAGGCGTGGACCGTCGAGGCCCAAGCCCAGTCGATATGACGCAGTTGCGCATCGCCTTTTCCCAGTTCCAGCATCCGACCTCCTTCCAGGTGGAAGGATAACCGAGGATGGTGCCTTGTACCATGAGATCAAATGATGCTTCCAGCAGCGGGAAGGGTTCTGCCAAATGGTTTCAGAAGCGAGTATCTCACGCCACCACCACAAATGAATGCAAAACTCTTTGGGTGATGGCAATTGGAGGGTTGAGTCTATCGATGAGGCGGCGTCGAAGACAACACATAAGGCAGAAAACATGGGTCTCCAGGAAGCACGATAAGGACACTTTCGGGCTTTCATGCCCCGGCACTACTCTTACGGAAACGACCCCATTGGGCTACTTGACCATACCGGAAGGGATTGCGAAGTTTGCTCTCTTCCCAGTAGTCTCGGATAAAGTCGGCTACCTTGTACGATGCTCCTTTTCTTCAGCCGGCTCTAAACGGCCAAGAAATCCGCGTTGGCCCAAGTAACTAAGGATCTGGTCAGCACACTGTGCCACGCTATACTTTGCGGTATGGACAGTCAGATCGGGGTTTTCCGGAACTTCATACGGAGAGGAAATCCCGGTAAAGTTTTCGATCAGACCTTTTCGAGCACGCTGATACAGCCCTTTCACATCTCGCTGCTCACACACTTCGATTGGGCAATCACAGAACACCTCAATGAAATCGTCTTCCTTTTCCAGCATCATGCGAACCCTCTGGCGGTCGGTTCGGAAAGGAGAAATGAATGCGGTTAGCACGATCATTCCAGCATCCAGAAATAAACGGGCTACCTGGCCAATCCGGCGGATGTTCTCAGTTCGGTCGTCTTCGCTGAAACCCAAATCCCCACACAACCCATGACGGACATTATCGCCGTCAAGGACCAGGTTCCGGCACCCGACACGATATAGTTCCTGCCCCACCGCATGTGCCAGGGTGGACTTTCCACTGCCGGAAAAGCCGGTAAACCATAGGATCCTACTGGCGTGTCCATTCAGGGCCTCCCACTCTTCCCGGCGAACGGAAACTGGATGCCAGAATGTATTCGACGAGTGTTTCATGGTCATGACTTTATCGACTCAGGAGGCTGGATTCTGTCCGAAACATAACCGACACCGGCCATTCATATCAGTTCATCGTTGCGATCATCGGTTTCGCCATAACGACGGAGTGCGGGCGGCTTCAGCCCAGCATACAGCTGTTCCAAATTCCGGTTCACCTGCGCCGCCTGCTGCTCGAACAAACTGTTCCCCAGAAGGTCACTTTCAACCAGGAAGGGCCCAAAATTTTCCACCTCAAAGACCCACATCGCCTGGGCATTGCCCAATTCTTGCAGCCAGTGGACCTCTCGCACCGCCCGAATTCCGCGACCCAGCAACGCGCCGGTCCCGTATCCGACGGTTGTCAGGTAGACTGCACCGGCAGGCAGAAAAAGGGTGCGATAGTCATCCCCCGGCATCCCTCCTTTTCCAATCACCACCCGGGCACCGGAAATATCGAACCAGTCTGCCATCCACTTGGAAAACCGGAAACTCGCCGTAGCCGTAACACCACCCACTTTAAAGCTACCATCCGGTTGAACGGACGCGGCGGGAGAGCAGTGAAAATTGACATTGCTTACCGCTGGCAGGTCAAGCGGCAGCGCATACCCTTCTTCCAGGACACGCTGATATACCCGCTCACGTCCTGTATAAATCACACCATCCAGATATACGATAGACCCGATCGAAAGATCATTCAAGTCTTCGGTCTGGACGGGTACCTGCAACCGAATGGTTCGGAACCGATTCATAGAGTCTACCATTCTACCGTCTCTCTTCGCATGTAGGGTGTGAACCATTTGGGATCAGTACGGTATTCCGTTACCCCATCCGTCCCCATCCGTACGGTTGCCCGGCGGGAAGACAGACAGAACGTGTGCACACTCATGGGCATTCCGCCAGTATGGGTATATCCTACCTCAATATGGCAATCGGCCACCATGGATTGGCCGACAAATCCCATGGCACCCATCCCGATGGAATTCCCCCTTTGCTGCAATTCCTCTTCCAATGCCGCAATTTTCGGATCCGGATTCTTGTCTCCCACGATCCTCAAGCAGGCAGCCTGCTTCCCCAGCACCATGCAGGTATCCTTGGATCCGCCCAGGCCAATCCCCACAATGGCAGGCTGACAGGCTAGGCCACGCTTGCCGAAGGCCACCAGGGTGTCCAGAAAAAATCGCCGGATCCCATCAAGGCCATCGCCCGGAAAAAGCATACGGTAGTCGGTGCCGAACAGTCCTCCCTTGTGCACCGTCGTGATTTCAACCCAGTCCACTTCTGGTTCAAAGCTCCACTCGATCTCGGGGGCATTGATGCCAACATTGTTATTATGGTCTGTTCGCCAGAGCGGATGAACCCGGTTGGGGCGCAAGGGAATCTCCCGAGTTGACCGCGCGGTCGCCCGTCTCAGTGCCTGTTCGAATTCGGTAAACCCTCCATCAAAGCGAGCCCGGTCGCCCCACTTGACATAAAACCTCGGCAGCCCGGAGTCGGCACACATGGGGCGTCGGTCTGCTGAAGCCGCCTCCCAGTTATCCAACATGGTCCGAAGTACGAAACAGGACAGGTCGCCCGATTCATGGTCTGCCATACGCTGGATACTCTGGCGGTAATCCTCTGGAATATCGATAGCGGCATTGGCCATGATCTGACACGCTGCCTCTTCTACATCTCCACACAAAATCATTCGGTTACTCCGTTTGAAGGAATCTCCTCCCGCAGCAGGGTGCTCCCGGGACGAATGAGGGTGAATTCCACTGGCCATTGGGATACGGTCAGGTCTGCCTGGTCCCTTTGGATGACGGTAAAGGTTGACGAAGCCAGATCACCGGGGGCAGTAAAATCCTCCCGGTAATGCGCCCCGCGGGAATTTTCCCGTGCCAGGGCAGCCTGGCAGATTACTTCCGAAAGATCCAGCAGGTTTTCCAGGTTAAGCCAGTCATGCCAGGACAGATTGAAAGCGAGAGACTGCCCGCCGCCAATACCCGTATGATCAAGATCCTGCCGCAGGGCGCGGATTCCGGCTTTTCCACGCTCCAGTCCTTCCCGGGTTCGGATAATGCCTGCTTCCGTCCACATCAGATCCATCAGCCGTTGCCGCAGCACGGAAAGATTTCCGGCCGGGATATGCAGGGGACGAAGCGCCCGGTCCCGTTCCCGGTCAATAGCGTCAGGGTCCAGTTCGACGAGTCCGCCCCATTCGTCATCTGCGGCCAGGTCGGCAGCCATGGTCTCTCCAGCAATCCCGCCAAAGACCGTGGAGTTGGCGACCCCGTTCCCGCCCAGACGATTGGCACCGTGCATACCACCGGCATCCTCACCCGCGACATACAGCCCCTTTATCCGGGTACGGGTGTGGACATCGCAAAGCAGTCCGCCCATCAGATAATGGGCCGTCGGCACCACTTCCACCCGATCATTGATCAGGTCGAACCCACAATCACTACAGCGTCGCACCATGCCTGGAAATTTTGCCCGCACGGCATCAGGGTCAAGATGGGACAGGGTGAGATAGATTCCTCCCAACGGAGTCCCCCGACCGGCACGCATCTCATTGTACATGGACCGACTGACAATATCCCGGGTACTTCGCTCCGCAGCGGGGTCATAATCCTGCATAAAGCGATGCCCATTGCCATTCAACAGATATCCCCCGGCACCGCGCAGGCCTTCTTCCAGGATTGTTCCAGTCATCCGGGTATTCTCGCCTGCCAGCAAGCCCGTCGGATGGAACTGCACCATTTCCATATCCCGTAGTGGCAGCCCCAACCGGAGAGCCATTGCCAACCCATCCATGGACTTGTCTCCGGATGGCGTATGATAACGATACATGGAGGGCCCCCCGCCGGTGGCCAGAAGAACTGCTCGAGCCCGCACCAGCCGAAACTCCCCGCTGCGCATATCCACCATCAGGACACCACCAATCCTTTCCCCGGACCGGTCCGGCAACAGGCCCAATGCGCGGTGTTCTTCCAGCCCGGTGAGAGGCAAGGCCCTGATTTTTTCCATGAGGCGATTGATGATCTCGACTCCGGTCAGATCCCCTTTATGCACGGTACGGTCAAACGTCTGCCCGGCAAAGGCCTTGTGGTGCAGACTGCCATCAGGATTCCGGTCGAAGAAACAACCCAACTCATTTTCCAGTTCCCGAACCCGGACAATGGCCGTTTCGACGAGTGTCCATGCCATCTCCTGATGGGGCAGCCACTTGCCACCGATGATGGTGTCCATGAAATGCCGCTCCAGAGAGTCGCCAGGACTCAAGGCCACATTGTACCCTCCCTGCACCATCCGGGTGCAGCCGCATTTGCCGAGCAACCCCTTGGCCACAATGGCAATACGCAGGTCCGGGTTGGCTTGATGGGCATGGAGTGCCGCAAACATGCCGGCACCTCCTGCCCCCAGAATCAGGATATCGGTGTCGAGAGTCCGTAATCCGGTCATGATACGGTCGAAGGCGGCCCGGACAACAGAAACCACAGGGCCATGAAGACCGAAATCGACACCACACCCGCCGCCAGGTTTTTTTGCCGGACATGCCAAGGCAGCCATTCGAAGGCGATGAGTCGAATCCCTCCAAACAAGTGGACCGACAACAAGAACACAAGGCCCATTTCCGCCAGATGGACCCAGGGATGCTGTGTCCAGTGCAAAAAATCCTCCAGCTTCTCCAGATCCGTCAACGCCCATGACAGAATCCAGAAGTGCACTGGCAGGAAAACCGCCAGGGCAACACCCGACAACCGGTGCACCAGAAAAGCCAGCCACAGGCTCTGGCGATGATGCGGTCGGATCATGCCAGAGTTACCGCGAACACCGCACGCAGACCTAGCGTCAACAGCCCGATGCCCAACCCCCATGCCACCCCCTCCAGCAAGGCTCCCTTGATCCGTAACCACTCCTGCAGAACCGTTCGCAAGCCGATTGCCGCATGGATGGAAACAGCAACTACAAAGCTGCCATATATCAATCCCCAGAGCAGGCTGCCGCGAGTACGTCCCAACAGGGACTCTGCATCCAGTCCGCTGCGTGTTGCGTACAAAATGACACCCAGATGGACCAGCACTAAGGGAGCCATGACCAGCGCACTCCATCGTTGCCACAGATATAAGCGAACGGTCACCTGAGTACTCCCTTAAGGGCCACTTGAACGGTCAATCGCTTCAATCCGGCGATGGATTTGCTGGGGTCCAGCAGGTTGGGACAGTAATGCGTACAATTCTGCTGTGAATGGCAATTATGGCAGCCGGCACTGCTGGATACCGCCCGCAAGCGTTCGGAATGACCCTGGTCACGCTCATCATTCATCAGTGTCCAGGCACGATTCAGTGCAGCCGGCCCGAGGTAATCCGGTTTCCAGGTCACCACATCACATGCGGCGTAACACACCCCGCAGTTAATGCACTCGATGGCGGCATCGGCTGCTTTTCTGGCATCGGAGTCCGGTCGGACCAAGGCCGGAGATTGCTCCCGGCTGGCACCGGGAACAAAAACATCGTGCGCGTCATTCCAGCGATCAAAAAAAGGGTTCATGTCACAGACCAGATCCCGCACCACCGGTAAATTCCGCAGGGGACCGATCAAAAGTCGTCCTTCCCGACAGGCCTGATGGGCAATCGTCCGGCAGGTCCAGCGAGGCTCCCCGTTCACGGTCATGGCACAGGAACCACATACCCCCACCCGGCAAGCAAAACGATAAGCCAGGTCTGGAACCCGGTTTTGCTGGATCCAGGTGACCACATCCAATACGGTCTGATTGGTGCTGGCTGGCACTTCGTACGCATGCCACTTGCCCTGCGTTCGGTCTCCCCTCCACACCCTGACATCAATTGCTGGTGGGTCCATCGGTTGCTGCAATCTCACTTGTACTGTGAACCACCGAATCTTAGCAACTCTGCGGAGTTGAATAAATGGCCGCCGGCATCGGTATCAATCCTGTGGACTAGGCAGGGATTCGCGATGATCCGGGCTCAGGCACCGGTTGCGCGCCCCCCGGGCTTGTCGCAGGTTTTCGTCCATGGAATTGAGCCGGGCAAGAGATTTAAGACGCAGCCGGGACACATCCGGCACAATCCGTCCCGCGCTTCGCATCCCGACAAACCGTGACCAGACAGCAAGCTTCCGAGTCACCTGGTGCGGTTGCATACGATCCAGGTCACGGGGAACCAACTCTGCCCCGGAAACCACATAATTGGCGGTTTCTGCGCGAGCCAGCAACTCCTCTCCACGGCGACTGCGGGCCAGCACTGCATTGCAGCCCGGATCCTCTTCCTGCCCTTCCCGGGCCGGCACCCCCCCATCCCAGGTATCCGCAGCAGCAATATCTGCCGCATCACCAATCCCATCTGCACAGACCCGACAACGAAACGGGATTTGCCAGGACGATTCCTCTTCCCCCCAGAAATCAAGGTAATTCTTCTCCAGAACGCGGCCGTCCCTGGTCGTAATCCGGGTCGGCCCGGGGCAACCATAGCCTCGATAACGCAACGTCGCGAGGTTCTCCCATTCAACTCCCAGTTTACGAAGGTAGTCCCGTAAAGCCAGAGGCCACAAGAACCCCCCGCAGACCATGGTCAGCTGATAGTGACACAGTCGATCTACCCGAGGGTCTTCTCTCGCCAAATTGCGCAGAGTCGTCACATCGCAAGGGGTGCCGATGAACGCAAATGTTTTTCCACCGGATTCTGCCCTGTCCAGGATATTCTGGATGTCACGCAATGTCGCGGTCGGACCATACCGGGACCCTGCCGCCGCCATGACATCCGTCCGAGTGCGGCTGATCGTCGGCTCACCAAATGCGGGAAATTCCTGCGCGGGCCGGGCATGAACAATCCAATCCACTTCTCCCTGCTCCAGGAGATACAAGGCCAGTGCCGTCAGAACCCCTCCAGTGGAACCTTGATGACGAACTTTCGGCTCTGCCGCCCAGGCCAGTGCCAACCGACGCCAAACCCCCCAAACCCGGTCATATTGACTGTCTGATTCAATCAGCCCTTCGGGCAATCCCTCCACTCGGGTTCCGGAACATAGGCGGTAAATTTGATCCACGATTTCATCATCCAACTCTCCCGTGATCACAGGCCGTTCGGTCAAGTTCTGTACCAGACGCATTTGTATCCTGTCCTGCCCGGCAATGCTTTCACATAACCCACAACCAATGCACATGCCATCAGTCACAATACGATTCAATCGTTCGACAGGCGTCAGATTCCGTTGCAGATCACGCAGATAACGGTGACGTTTTTTCATGCGATGGCGATTCCTACGGGCACATTTACTGATTGAGGGTTTTACGACAAACCATAGACCGCCACACTCGATACCGACCTAACGACCTTGGATTCCGTATGCCCTACTGGGCAAGCTGCAAACATCTCCCCACACGATGATCCACCGGCGTCATGGATGACACACCCCTTATCTCTGGGGAAAATGAATGATACGAGTTTCAGATCAATTTCCCTTCAAGCTTCTGTTCCAGCATTCTCACATTCTGCCTGATTGCGGACATGAAAGGATTGACATCCAATGCCAATCGAAACCA
Source organism: Candidatus Poriferihabitaceae bacterium (assembly GCA_965221795.1). Taxonomy (GTDB): domain Bacteria; phylum Pseudomonadota; class Gammaproteobacteria; order Arenicellales; family Poriferihabitantaceae; genus VYFG01. The sequence goes on along the minus strand of OZ244914.1, from coordinate 2,219,751 downwards.
ATGCAGCGCTTCTGTCTCGCGGCCTAATTCCAGATAGATCAGCCCTTGCCCCGACAGGGCACCAAAATGGCGGGGCTCCAGGCGCAGGGTTTCCCTGACATCAGCAGTGGATTTCCCATACTCACCTCGCATGTAGTAGACCGTAGCACGCTTGTTCCATGCTTCTGCAAAATCCGGCGCAATACGGACCAAATTGGTAAAGACCAGGATCGCATCATCCAGTTCATAGTGATTCATATGTTCAATGCCAGCTTTCATCAGGCTATTTGCCTTGGGATCTTCCCTGGCGAGCCAATGATTCCAGATTTGGGCAATGATGTCACGAGCCTGTGAATCGGATGTGTCCGACGACTGTAACTGCTGGAACAAACCATCCAGTGCTGGCGCATTCTGATCCGCCCAACCAGAAGCAAAGGAAACCCCTGCCAACAGGACAACAATTCGCAATATGTGTTTCATAGCAACTCCCCCCAATTTTGGTCAGTCCGCATGCCTCCCATTTCTTCTCTGCCTGATTATGCCTCTCACAATTGATTGCAACATTATATTCGGCTAGCCCGAAAATTTCACAAGCGCTGCCAGAGTGAGGCATAAGCCGGCACTGGAGAGAGAATCAAGGATTCCATAATCCGTATTCCAGCCGTGATTTCCATGATCTACCCGCACATACGGGCGGGTCGGCAGGCGGGAGGGACGCTGCACCAATGTCTGCGACGTCGGGGCAAGAAGCCGAACTGGCGCGGGGGACGTCATGCGGGTCGTGGTCACATCCCGGACCGGGTCGACATTGCAGAACGTCCGACGATGGTCGAGGAGAAGAGCCGGGTCGGGGACTGGGAGCTGGATACGGTCCTCGGCGCGAGGCACTCCGGTGACCCACCGGAGCGGCTTCGCTCGGCCCCAGGGTACTGGACTCACCTTTGCATTGGCCGATCGCTTCGGTCAGGATCGCCGGCCGTCGAGATTGCTGCCATCCGAGGCCAAAAAGAAGCGTTCGATGCGCGAATTTTTGGGTCGCCGCCGCGATCCCTCCCTTCGGGCTACGCCCTCATTCCGGGACCGCGGCACTGTTGCACTTCGGACTGGTCCCGGGGCAATCAAGCCGCCAATAACAGATTCTTGATTTCCTGAGCCAAGCCATCAGAGGCTAAAAAACTCTCGCTCTGAATTTCTTTACCCCTTCGATTATGACCAAAATACGAATAGTCACTCGCACCTGTACCATAAAATCCTAAATCAACATGAGCGTTCTCATTAGTCCACAAGAAATGTATTTCGCCATCCCCAGCGAACCGAATCACTGGTTCTGGAATATCCGCCAACGGCAACTTGGTGAGAAACACTCGCGCATCCTCAAATGCTTGCTCAGTAGGCCACGTTGCTCCTGGCCAACGCATATCTTCTGGGTCCCCCGTTCCAGTGTGAAGTGCAACACCCCCCAAGCTGCTGGCTGGTGAGCTGACAAGCCGCTTGCGGTGGGCCAGATGATGGTCAACAATCTCTGTTTCTCACCAACGGAGGATTGTCATGCCCGTAGGCTACCACCACCTGACCGATGCCGAACGATGCCAGATTCACGCGCTTTTGCATAGGGGGTTGTCGAACCGGGAGATTGCCCGCGATCTTGGACGGGACCCCGCGACGATCTCGCGCGAGGCCTCGCGCAACCGTGGGCAACGCGGCTACCGTCACCAGCAAGCTGATGGCAAGGCCACGGCCCGTCGCCAGGAAGCGTCGGCGGTGCCCCGGAAGAGGACGCCCGAGCGCTGGGCGGTGGTCGAGGACCGGCTGCAGGAAGGCTGGAGCCCGGAACAGATCGCCGGCTGGCACCGGCAGCAGGGCGAGGTGATGGCGGGGAAAGAGTGGAGCTACCAGTATGTGCGGGCTGACCGACAGGCGGGAGGGACGCGGTACCGGTGCCTGCGGCGTCGGGGCAAGAAGCCGAACTGGCGTGGCGGCCGGCATGCCGGACGCGGCCACATTCCTGATCGGGTGGACCTTGCGGAGCGGCCTTCGGTGGTGGCCGAGAAGAGCCGGGTCGGCGATTGGGAGCTGGACACGATCATGGGCGCGAAACACCGGGGGGCACTGGTATCGGCCGTGGATCGGGGCTCGAAGTTTCCCTTCCTGGAGTGGGTGGAGGGCAAGACCGCGGCGGCGGTGACCGCGGCGCTCATCCGGCGTCTGGGGCCGGTCCGGGACCGGGTCCACACCGGCACGGCGGACCACGGCAAGGAGTTCGCGAGGCATCGGGAGATCGCACAGAAGCTCGATGCGGGCTTTTACTTCGCTACCCCCTACCATTCCTGGGAACGGGGCCGGAACGAGCACACCAACGGCCTGGTGCGCCAGTACTTCCCGAAAGGGACCGACTTCCGCCAGGTGACTGCCGCGCCGGTGCGGGCGGTGGAGGACCGGCTCCACCGTCGGCCTCGGAAGGTCCTGGGATACCGCACCCCGGCGGAGGTCTTTGCCCGTGGGTTAGCTCCCCCCTGACGCGGCCGGCGGTCCCCCGATCGCCCTCCCGGCACTCCGGTGACCCACCGGAGCGGCCTCGCTCGGCCTCATGGTGCCGGTTTCGCCCTTGCTTTGGCCGATAACTTCTGTCAGAATCGCCGGCCGTCGAGATTACTGCCATCCGAGGCCGAAAAGCAGCGTTCGCAGCGCGGATTTTTGGGTCGCCGCCGCGATCCCTCCCTTCGGGCTACGCCCTCATTCCGGGATCGCGGCGCTGTTGCACTTCGGAGTGGAAGTGGGGGGTTTTGAACAGATCGTTTAGATGAGAAATAAGTCGAAAACTCGGCGAGATCCCAGATTGGAATATTCCAGTTTGAGGTGCCAATATGCATTTGGAAGTCACGGAATCGACTTTAGTAATTACTTTTTCTTCGTTCCGCACCACCGCCCCAATCCGCAGCAGGGTCAGGCAGCGGCTTTCGGCGGCAGTAACCCTGACCAAATCAGTCGGCGGGTGGGCGCTTGAACAGGTTCCTCGGCAGTATCCTGGACCAAAACCCCTTGTCCCCGTCCTCTCGTTGCTGACGGGCGTCGGTGTATCTGGCTCCCGCAAACTCTACATCCTTGGCCAGATACTTGCTGTCCGGGAAATTGAGGGCAAGAACCCTGCGGGAATCATCCGCCAGATCCGTCAATCCCATCGCAGTATAGCAGGCGACCAGCAAGCCCAGGGATTCCTCGACAGATGCCGTGTCGGCATAATTCTCCACCACTACCTTCGCACGATTGGCGGCTGCGACATAGGCATCCCGGACAAAATAATACCGCGCAATATAAAGTTCCTGACTGGCCAGGGCATTGCGGAGATAACGGACCCGTTCTCTGGCACGAGGCGCATACTGGCTATCCGGAAACAACGTGTATACATCCTCAAAGGCTTGCAGGGCATTGAGAATCATGCTGGGATCACGGTCTGAAAGATCATTCTTGCCCAACAGGAATCCCAGGGTAGAGTCATCTTCCTCAAAGCTGGACTGTCCCTTGAGGAAATAGGCATAGTCAACCGCGTCATGAGTAGGGTGTAGCTTGATGAAGCGGTCGGCGGCACTGGTGGCCAATGCAACATCTCCGTTACGATAGTATGCATAGATCGTGTCCAGTTGGGACTGTTCCGCATATACTCCATAGGGATATTTGGCTTCCAGTTGTTTGAGCCGATCAATGGCCTGGTTCCAATTGCCTTTGTCAAGGCTTTCCCGCGCCAGTTCATACAGTTCCTCTACGGAAGCGTTCTCGTCAATTTCTTCCTGCTTGAACAGACCACAGCCAGCCAGCGATACCGTCAGGACCAGCAGGAGGATCAGTTTGTATCGGGGCATGATGAGTCCGAACACGTTGAATTCATATCTGTCATATATGGAGCAAACGGAATTCCTGCGGAATCCCGCTTTGCCATTAGTTCCAGGGCTGATTTTGCCATACCACGCCATCCGATGACAGATGCATGAACTCCAATGACCCGGGGCCTCATGTCAGGATTGCCCTGCATATCCCCGCCGATATGAAAGGCCTGCGGGCTGACCATGCACTTGCCATCCTGCTGCCGGACCACTCCCGCTCCACGATTCAGAACTGGATGCGGTCAGACCATGTGTGCATTGGCGGTCGACCGGTCAAACCGAGTGAAAAACTATCGGGTCTGGAATCGGTTGACATCTCCATTCCTCCCACGGAAACAGTCGAATGGGAGGCCGAATCCATCCCGCTGGACATCCTCTACGAAGACCGCGAATTGTTCATCATCCACAAACCCGCTGGTCTGGTAGTCCATCCGGGAGCTGGCAATCCAGCCGGTACCCTGCTCAATGGATTGCTCAATGTCGACGATACATTACGGCAACTGCCACGTGCAGGGATTGTGCATCGCCTCGACAAGGACACCTCCGGTCTCATGGTAGTGGCGAGAACGGAACCCGCCCGGCAAAACCTGATCCGGCAACTCGCCGCAAGAAGTGTCAGACGGGATTATCTTGCGGTGAGCACGGGGGTGCCCGTATCCGGTACCACGCTGACAGAACCCATCGCTCGGCATCCGACAGACCGTCGCCGCATGTCGGTATCATCCCGGGGCAAACCGGCGATCACTCATGTACGAGTGCTCGCAAAATACCGTGCCCATTCCCTGTTAGGCGCACGCCTTGAGACAGGACGAACCCACCAGATCCGGGTACATCTGGCTTGGTGGGGCTACCCCTTGGTCGGTGACCCTGTCTATGGTGGCCGGATGAGACTACCCAGAGAATCCAACGAAGAATTGCACCGAGTCCTGCAGAATTTCCGGCGTCAGGCACTGCATGCCACCGCCCTGTCACTGATACATCCCGCCACTGGGATGCGGATGTCCTGGAAACAGAGCCCTCCAGAGGATTTTGGCAACCTGATTTCAACACTGGAACAGGACCAGTTCGCGGCTCCCGAACGCTAACGTTCTGGCCCGATTTTCAATTGGAAGCCTTTGTCCCCAATCGCAAACTGCTGGAGCCCTGCTCACATCGCTCGGCGGCATCCACAATGGTGAGCTATGCGCTGATATGCTGGAAGCCGGATAGATTCCAAGAACCCGGGTCCGGCCATTTGTTCGGCGCAACATTCGACCACTCCCCTACTGGAAGAATTCGGCAGAACATGGAACAATAGCCAATCCTGTGAATCCTCTTACCCCAACGTGACCAGCAACCTTTGGAAACTGATTGAGCCATCTATCCTGTTACATACGAACCGAACTGCATGGATTTGCCGTGAGCAGGATGGGCGAAGGGTCGTAGGGTATCGACAGATCTATCAGGCTGCCTTGGCAACCGCTGGCCGACTCCGCGACCAGGAAATCGGGCCGGGGGCCACGATTGGTATCACCGCACCGAACGGCCCGGAATGGACGATAGCGGCTTTAGCCGCTTGGCGTCTGGGTTGTATGATTGCCCCCATACATATCGGCAACAGCAACCATGAGATTGCAGCCCAGATTGATGCGGTCAGGCCCGACGTCATGATGGTCCATGATTCCGACCTGATTCATGATGCCCGGATGGAAATCTCGCTTGCGGAAGATCCCGAGAGGGTCGCCCGGGAAAAATCACTGGCCGCAGCAAACGATCCGCATGCGGTCGCAGCCCGTCTCTATACCTCCGGCAGCACCGGCAATCCCAAGGTAGTCCGCCTGTCCCACAGCAACCTCGCAACCAATGTACAGGCTGCCATGAAAGTGGTGCCGTTCGGTCCCGAAGATCGGTTTCTGTCGCTGTTACCTTTTTCGCATGCGATGGGCATCACCGGCAATGTCAATCTTGCGTACTTCGTCGGGGCCACACTGATCAGCCCAAGGGTGCTGGGTGCTAGCGAGATCATTGCCAGCCTGCAGGAAGAGCATATAAGCGTGGTAATCGCGGTCCCGCGCCTGTTTCGCAACGTCATGCTGGGCCTCGACAAAAAATTTTCGGAAGGCGGCCGCGGAATGGCTCTCTATCGTCAACTGCTCAAAGCATCTCCTCCAAAGCTCCGAATGTACCTCAACGCCCCTGTGCGCAAGAAGCTGGGAGGGAAGATCAAGGTCTGGGTCAGTGGGGGCTCTCGACTGGATGGGAGAATCACCCGGTTTTACCATGAGCTCGGGTTGCCACTGCGCCAGGGCTATGGACTGACCGAAACCTCACCGCTGGCTTGTGTGCAGGACGCATTCGATGATGCACCGGAAAGCGTAGGCAAGCCCGTCGACCAGGTCCAGGTTCGTGTGAACCGGCCGGATGAGAAAGGGCAGGGAGAGATATGGATCAAGGGCCCGAACATCATGCTGGGGTATGAGAATGAAGAGCAGGATGCCGCTGTATTTGAGGATGGCTGGTTCAAGACCGGTGACTTGGGACGGTTGGATGATCAGGGACGGGTGACCCTGACCGGGCGGATCAAGCGGCTCATCGTGACCGAGGCAGGGAAAAATGTCTATCCAGAAGAGTTGGAAAGTCTGCTGGAGCGTAACCCTGTCGTGAAAGAGGCGGGAGTATTCGAACTCGACTCCCGTCCCGCCTGCGTACTTGCCATGGAAGGGGATAAGGTAGAGGAAACAGCCCGACACGTCATCACAGACTTCAATGCACTCGTTTCCAGCCACAATCGGATCGTGCGTTATGCAGTTGTCGACGAATTGCCCCGTACTCCACTGGGCAAGGTGGCGCTGCAGAAACTGGCAGCCGTCTTCGGGTCCCATGAAGTCAGCAAATCTGGACAATAACCCGCCACATTCAACACCGAGAGACGGGATTTTTTGCGAAGCCGCATAGTGCATGATAAGCGACGCTGAAATGCCACCTCTGGACTGATTAACCCTCCAAACGCCGATGTTTCCGACGTGATCTACGAAAGCACACGAGGCAGGGCCACGCCTCTCGGCTTTGCGGACGCGACCCTCACTGGCCTTGCAGAGGACGGCGGGCTATTCTTGCCGCAATCGTGGCCAATCCTGACCGCAGACGAAATCCGCTCCTTACGCGGGCTGCCCTATGCGCAGCTGGCATATCGTATTGTGTCCTCTTTTACCGGTGCCGACATACCGCAAGAAACCCTTGCCCGACTCACCCATGAGGCCTATTCCCGTTTCAGTCATCGCGCCATTGCACCGCTACAGCAGCTGGATACTTCCCTTTATGTCATGGAGTTGTTCCATGGCCCCACATTCGCATTCAAGGATTTCGCACTCCAGTTTCTGGGACGCCTGTTCGACCACCTTCTGGGGGAACGGGGCCGTACCTGCACCATCATTGGAGCTACTTCTGGGGATACCGGCTCCGCTGCTATCGAAGCCGTCCGGGGGCTGGGTGCGATCCAACTGTTCATGCTGCATCCGCAGGGAAGGGTCTCGGACGTGCAACGTAGGCAGATGACCACGGTGCAGGACGGGAATATCCATAACCTGGCAGTGGCAGGCACTTTTGATGACTGCCAGAATTTAGTCAAGGCGATGTTCCAGGATGCCGGGTTCCGGACCCGGTACAACCTGTCTGCGGTTAACTCCATCAATTGGGCACGAATCGCCGCTCAGGTGGTGTACTACTTCCGGGCCGCCCTCGAACTCGGTGCGCCGGACCGACCAGTCAGTTTTTCCGTTCCCACCGGCAACTTCGGTAATGTGCTGGCAGGTTACGTAGCCAGCCGCATGGGATTGCCCATACATCGACTGATTGTCGGTAGCAACCGGAATGATATTCTTACCCGTTTTTTCGAAACCGGTCGAATGGAACAGCAGGTCGTCCAGCCCACCCTGTCACCCAGTATGGATATCCAGATTTCGAGTAACTTTGAGCGGTATCTCTATGACCTGCTGAACCGCGACGTGACGCGTCTTCGCACACTGATGGAAGCCTTCCGCCATGAGGGTCGTTTTTCCGTGTCTGAAGATGAGTTGGTCCGGGCCAATGGGCTGTTTTCTGCTCACCGGCTGGATGATGAAAACACCCGTGCAGAAATCGAACGGATATACCGCGATACCGATCAAATCCTGGATCCTCATTCAGCCATTGGGGTCGCTGCTGCCCGGGTGCACGGCGTCCCGGAAATCCCGACCGTCGTTCTTAGTACGGCGCATCCGGCAAAGTTTGCCAAGGCAGTGGAGGAAGCCTGTGAAGTCCATGTTCCCCTTCCCGCCGGCATGGCTCATCTTATGAACGCAACGGAACGGGTCCACTCAGTCGCCAACTCCTTGCCGGATGTCTGTGACTTCATTGATCGGACATTGTCTCCCTCCTGACAAACCGTTACCGACGGACAATCTTGTGAGTGGACAAAAAGTCCCGGATTTCCGGTCAAATCGGCAACTTTCGAGTCGGCAGCGCGAAAACCTACTGTTCCAGAAGATGCCCAGCTTGCCTGCCCGTCACGACTCAGCAGAGCTAGGTTACTGATTGATTCCCCGTATTCGGTCGCTGCGGCGCCGGAGAAGTTCGACCGTCGCCAACATCAACACAGACAAAATGACCAGCAACGTCGCCACCGCCAGAATGGTGGGGCTGATCTGCTCCCGCAATCCAGAAAACATGGCCCAGGGAATCGTGCGCTGTTGATAGCTGCCGACGAACCGTACCACGACCACCTCATCAAAGGATGTCACGAACGTAAAGAGCGCACCGGAAATTACGCCTGGCAGGATCAGGGGCACAATGATCTTGAAAAAAGCCCGAAAGGGGCTGGCACCTAACATCGCGGCAGCCCGGGTCAGACTATGATCAAATCCGACCAATGTAGCGGTAACCGTGATCACGACAAAGGGGGTGCCCATGGCGGCATGAGCCAGAATGACCCCAATGTGGGTGGACGCCAAACCGATATCGCTGTAGAAAAAAACATCCCGGCCGCCGCAATGATCAGGGGGACGATCATGGGGGAAATCAGAATGCCCATCACCAATGTACGGGCCGGCATTTCCGGCCGGCTCAAGCCAAGGACGGCAATCGTGCCCAGCGCGGTAGCAATGAAAGTGGAAAAAATTGCGATGATGAAGCTGTTGCGGACCGCTCCCTGCCAATTCAGGTCTGTAAAAAATTCTTCATACCACTTCAGCGAATAACCCGCCGGGTCCAGGGACAGCATGGCTTCCGTGAACGTAAAGTAAGGCACTGCGTTGAACGACAGTGGGATCACCACGACAATCGGAGCGATCAGGAAGAAAAAAATCAGGCCGCAGAGAGTCCGGAAAGTGTAATACCAGATCTTCTCTCCCAGAGTAGCATGCAGGGCAAGTGCCATGATTTCAGCCCATTTTCATGTTGTCAATGCCTACCAGCTTGTCGTACAGCAAGTACAATGCCAAGACCAGCAACAGCAGGATCGTACCCAATGCAGCAGCCAGGCCCCAGTTGAGAGAGATGCTGAGGTGATAGGCGATAAAATTGCTGATCAGTGTACCGCTCTGTCCACCGACCAAGGCCGGCGTAATGTAGTAACCGATGGAAATAATAAAGACCAGCAACCCCCCGGCACCGATCCCCGGCACCGTGTTGGGCAAGTAGACCCGGACAAAAGCCCGGGATGGAGTCGCGCCTAAAGAGCGGGCGGCCCGCATATAACTCGGCGGTATGGTTTTCATCACACTGTACAGGGGCAACACCATGAACGGCAACAGCACATGCGTCATGGCGACAATGATACCGGTGGCATTATGAATCATGGCAAGCCGGTATTCGCTTCCGATCAGGCCAATCCACACCAGCAAGTCATTGATGACGCCTTCTTTCTGCAACAGGGCAATCCAGGCCGATGTCCGAACCAGCAAAGATGTCCAAAATGGCAACAACACCAGGATCATCAACAAGTTGCTGGTTTTCAGCGGCAGGATCGACAGCAGGTAGGAAATCGGATAGGCGAGAATGAGGCATAGTACCGTGATCAGCAGGCTCATCCAGATCGTTCTCCAGAACAACCCAACATAGAGACTCTGGTTGTCCGGTAACTTCTGTATCTCACCCGTAGGGGTAAAGGTATAGTCCACAGCTGCCAGATAGTAAGACAGGGTGTAAGCGTCGCTTTCCCGTTTCAATACCTGCCAGATTTCCACATCCCCCCATCCCTTCCTCGCTTCAATCAGGGATTCCTTATAGGGCGCTTCTATTTTCCCGATTCGTCTCGCCGTCGATCGAAACAGGCTGGCGAATCCTGACTTCTCATAATTCATTCTCCGGCCCACCTTGCCCGCGGTCTTGTTTTCATGGGCTACCCGAAGGTCGGCAGCCAAAGCCGCATAAACTGTTTCCGGGGGCAACTCGCCGGTGGTCTCATCCCACTGCTGCAGCGCCTGGGTGGTTTCCGGCAGAATCTCTCCGACGATCTGATTCTCTACACTGCGAAACAGCATCGAAAGAATCGGGATGAAAAAGGTGATCAGAACAAACAGGAAGAGCGGGGCTACGAGCAATAACGTCCGGTTGCGGCTCCGGCACTTGGCTCGGGCCAGAGAAACCCGCAAGGGGACACCATCCGCCGTGATCATCTCGCTGGTCTCGCGGATGGATTCATGATTTGCAGCCGCACGGACCATAGATATTCAAGCCAAAGTAAACAATTGAGGAACTCTCAATAGCCGACGGGCAATCCGCCGAAGCCGGAATGGGAATCCGGGAAATTGGAGCTCAGGCCGATCAAACCCTCCACCGACTGCCAACTGAGTTCAGCAGCCGGTGGAGGCAGAGTTGATTACTGGTTCAGCCAAGCCGTGAAACGTTCGTTCAGATCATCCGAATTGTCTGCCCAGAAGTTATAGTTGTAGAGCAATGTGTTTTTGGCGTTAGCCGGGTTGGTCGGCATATGCGGCGCCATCTCAATTCCGAGGGTGGCATGTTGGCCCACCAGCGGTGCAGAGGATGCCCGGGCCGGGCCATAGGAGATGTACTTGGCCTGGTCGGCAAGGCGCTGTGTGTCGGTGGCAAACCGGAGATACTTCATCACCTCGTCTTTGTGGGGTCACCCATCCCTGAACCGGAGGAAATCGTTCGCGATAAGATCCGGGATTGTCTCATGGCCCCATTACCAGCATATGGAATCCGGATCGTCCGGTAGCATGGTGGCGACGGAGCCGGACAGGGATCTGATTTTTGCAGCCAGATAGACGAGTAGCTAAACTCCTTTTTCCTTCTCGATTACACGGTACAATTGCCATTATCACTGGGTGTTCCATTGCCCAGGATGCCTTGCCCTAACCGATTGCTGAGTGTGCGTATGAATGGTTGCAAGCCGGAACGAAAGTCCCGATTGGACCCAGTTCGCGAAACCCTGCTATTGCTGGCCATGATGGCGTTGGCAACCTCAGTGGTGGCCGAGGACGCCCATCGCTTTCACATTGCCCCGACGATCTCGAATGATTCCATCGGCGACTGGCATGACCGCTGGCGCAGTTCCTCTGTGGAAGTAGGCATACTCGTCGGTGCCAATGGAACCGATACGTTGCCGACACGCCTCGGCCAGTTGCGGGAGTATCGATTCCGGTCCGATGTCCTGATGCCCGCCGACATCACCACTCCAAACCCCCGTGACCGCCGGCATGCCGGTGTGCTGGCTTTTGGCCTGCACAGTTATGCCGGGCTTGGCGAAGTCGACCTTCGAATAGGGGGCGATCTGGTCATGATTGGCGAACAGACCGGACTGTATGATGTGCAAACTCGCCTGCATCGGATACTCGGGTTTGACCGGCCCAATCTGCCGGATTTTCAGATTGAAAATACGGTACGGTTGGATATCAGTTCGGAAGCTGGCATCAGGATGGGCTTTGGCAATGGGACCATACGCCCCTTCATGGAAATACGTATCGGGACCGAAGACTTGTTCCGCACTGGTGTTGATCTGGCACTCGGTACCAAAATGGATAACCTGATGATGCGGGTGGACTCCACCGGGCACCGTGTACCCTATGGGATTATCCGTAAACCCGGGTTTGCTTTCGTCGCTGGTGTTGATGTAGCTTGGGTAGACGACAGCCTCTATTTGCCGGAAACATTCGGCTATTCGTTGACCCAGCCACGCATCCGGATCCGTGGCGGCACCCATTATATCGGCAACCACTTTGATGCCTTCTACGGCCTGGCTTGGCTGGGGAAAGAGTTCCAGAAGCAGCCGGAAGGGCAGTTTGTGGGCACATTGCAGGTCCGATTCGACTTCTTCTGAGCCTCTGGATACGCCAAATGACCAGATCCAGTATCAGGAGGATGGAGCAAGTCGCATAAAAAAGCCATCCTGCCACTCGGGGTTCCCTCCTGCATGGTTTTCACTTCCCGGTCACATGCGCCCCACAAAACCAGATCTGCCCCATTCCGCTGGCTGCGGGTGATGTGGGAGCTCGTGAGCCGTTGCCCATAGACCGAACAGGGTGTGCTGGGACTGGGGGAACCCAGCGCACCTTGTTGCAACAGACGGATGCCATGTCCGATCAGCTCGAGACTCATACCGCCGGCATGGTTCCGGGGGCGTGCAGGCCTGTGGTTTTGACCAAAACACCCGATCCAGCCGAATCGGGGTAAGGACTGATGTGGATTGCATGACGGAGACCGTGCACTAATCCGCCTGCCGACGAAGAAATGCAGGGATCTCCAGATGATCTAGGTCGGCTTGCCGGACTTCCGCCGCACTGCCTCCCTTTGCAAAATGTCGCGGAGGCATCATCGCCCCCTTGGGCGTCGGCTCCACCTTGTCCGGCCCAACCCGGGGAGACGCTTTCGGGATCACGCGCATCGGCTTTTCGGTGGTTGCCTTTAGGGTATTTTGATCTCCCAGTCCCGTGGCGACCATCGTTACCCGAAAATCACCCTCCATCTCATGGTCGAAGGCCGTACCGATCACGACATTGGCTTCCGGTGCTGCGTATTCATGGATCGCATTGCCGACTGCCTCAAATTCGCCGATAGCCATATCCGACCCAGCCGTAATGTTGACCAGAAGGCCTTTGGCACCATACAGATTGATATCTTCCAGCAATGGGCTGGAAATGGCTTGATGTGCCGCCTCTACCGCGCGGTTTTCGCCCCGGGCCGTGGCCGAACCCATCATGGCTCTGCCCATTTCGCTCATCACCGTACGGACATCTGCAAAGTCCACATTGATCAATCCGGGTCGGGTGATCAACTCCGAGATTCCCTGTACAGCATTAAACAACACCTCGTTGGCCTTGGCAAACGCATCGACCATCGTCGCCTGATGGCCCATGATCGCCAACACCTTTTCATTCGGAACCGTGATCAGGGAATCCACATGATCATGCAGGTCCCGTATGCCCATCACCGCCATTTCCATCCGCTTTTTGCCTTCAAAAGGAAAAGGTTTGGTAATCACGGCAACCGTCAGCGCACCCTTTTCACGGGCCACCTCGGCAATGACTGGCGCGGCTCCGGTTCCGGTGCCCCCTCCCATGCCAGCGGTGATAAAAACCATGTCCGCTCCGTTGAGAGCCCCGGAAATCCGCTCCCGGTCTTCCAGTGCCGCTTGACGGCCGATATCCGGATTGGCTCCTGCACCAAGCCCTTTGGTCAGTTCCGACCCCAACTGCAGGATTGTCGGAGCGCTGGACCGCGACAGCATTTGTGCGTCGGTGTTGGCATTGATGAATTCGACCCCTTCCAAGTCCTCTTTCAGCATATGTTCGACTGCGTTTCCGCCGCCACCACCAATTCCAATGACCTTGATCAAGGCCTGTTGGCTTACCGCTTCTACCAATTCAAACATCTCTTTATCCCCCAGTATGGAAGTGAAAAAAACTGCACCCAAACGGAACTGCTTGCGCAGCCTCCGGCTTCTCGTGAATCGGCCCCGCGCGAGCCGGGAAGCCGGTACCAAATTCGAACCGACGGGCCTTCATGTCAAAACCCTTTCCGAAACCAGGCTTTCATCCGTTCCAGCAACTGACCGACTCTGGAAGGTTCATGACTGATTTGCCGAACCCGATCTCGATTGGCGTGACCAAACTGAATCAAGCCGATCCCGGTGGCATAAATCGGATTGCGGATCACATCCCGGAGTCCACCTTCGTATGAGGGCACTCCCAAACGGACCGGCAGGTGAAAAATCTCCTCAGCGAGCTCAATGATCCCTTCCATCCGTGCACTGCCACCAGTCATAACGATGCCGGAACCGATCAGATCCTCGAAACCGCTGTTGCGAAGCTCTGCCTGAACCAGCAACAGCAACTCTTCCAGGCGGGGCTCAATGATCTCAGCGAGGTTCTGTCGCAACATGGTGCGCGGAGGGCGCCCGCCCATGCTGGGCGTCTCGACGGTCTGGTGTTCATCCACCATCTGGGTCAAGGCACAGCCATGCTCTCTTTTCAATTCCTCCGCCGATGGAGTGGGCGTGTGGAATGCCACCGCAATATCATTGGTCACCTGATCCCCGGCAATCGGGATGACAGCCGTATGTCGAACGGCACCTTGAGAAAAGATCGCAATATTGGTGGTCCCGCCCCCAATCTCTACCAAGCAAACACCGATTTCCCTCTCATCCTCGGTCAGCACGGATTCACTCGATGCAATCTGTTCCAGAATGATATCGTCGACCTCCAAGCCGCAGCGCCGTACGCATTTGACGATGTTCTGGATCGCACTGACCGCACCGGTAATCATATGCACCTTGGCTTCCATCCGCACCCCACTCATACCAACCGGCTCACGAATGCCATCTTGACCGTCAATGATGAAGTCCTGTGGCATCACATGGAGGATGCGCTGGTCATTGGGAATCGCGACCGCCCGCGCCGCATCAATCACGCGTTCAATATCCCCCGTGGCCACCTCCCCATCCCGCACCGCGACCACACCATGGGAATTGAAGCTGTGAATATGGGCTCCAGCTACCCCGACAAAAGCCGAGCAGATCTGGCAATCGGCCATCAGCTCAGCTTCTTCCACGGCTCTCTGGATGGATTGCACGGTGGATTCGATATTGGACACCACCCCCTTGCGCAATCCTTTCGCCGGATGATGGCCCACGCCGATCACTTCCAACTCCCCACCCTCAAGGATCTGGCCCACAATGGCCAGCACCTTGGAAGTGCCAATATCAATGCCGACGACCAGGTTATTGGATTTTCGTACCATGCTCAATCAAATGCGGCAAAGGAGAGAGCCGGTGCAGTTTCCTGCCACCGGATGGCGAAGCCATTGGGATAACGCAAATCAATGGACTCCATGTCAGCAAAGTCCGCAATCAGGCCTCCATCCAGTGCCCTGATCAGTCGCTCAATCCGGGATTGTGGATCCCGGCGATCAACCGTCACCACGACCCCAGTCCCAATCGGATAATGCATTTCCCTCGGGATGAGCACACCTCCATCCGACTTTCCAACCATGGCGGACCGGGACAGTGTCAGATACCAGAGCTCCCGCTCATCCCATGCCAGCCGGTCCAAGGACAACTCCAGGCCAGCAAACATTTCCTGCCATTGCCGGTATTGCTGCCAGATCATGTCTTTCAGGTGTGCCGGAGCCTCCAGTTCGGGCAGCGCACCCTCCCAAGACGCTCTGGGAACCAGTTCACCACTGACATCCAGCAGTTGGTCTTGACCCCACCGGGCAACCGGCTGAATTTCGTCGACATGCACCTCAAGCGTATACGGCCAACGCCGACGGACACCAGCACGGAACACTCCGAACTGGGATAAGACTGCTTGTTCTACCGTCTCCAGACGGAGCGAAAAATAGTTGCCCTCCAATGCGGATTCCACCTCATGGCGGATCTGCACCGGATCCGAGTACTCGAACTGACCATGTACGACCACTTCGCGGATCCGGAATTTGTTCGGATCAAACAACCAGTCGAGAAAAAATAGCCCGATGACCACCATCAAGATCACGAAGACCAGCCCAATGAACCAGACGGGATGCTGAATCGCAGTCCAAAGCCCGAAGCCCGTTTCCTGGGGGTAGACAGAGGAGTTAGCCGGCAGATATTTTTTCATGTCGCTCTCCCAATCACCCGCACCTCCGGCTCAAGCCGGATGCCGTTCTGCTCCCATACCTGCTGGCGGGCCTGCTCAATCAAGCACTCGATATCCGCTGCTGTGGCATGGCCTTTGTTGATGATGAAATTGGCATGTTTGTCGGAAAAACACGCCCCTCCCCGCACTACCCCTTTCAGACCCACCTGCTCAATACAACGGGCCGCATACTCTCCCGGCGGATTCTTGAATACCGAACCGGCACTGGCATTTTGGATCGGCTGGCTTGCACTACGTCTGGACAGCAAGTCACGGATAACCCGCCATCCGTCCTGGCCATCCGCTGCCCGGAGTTCCAGCATGCCCGACAACAATGCCATCCCCTTCGGAAGGTCCACGTGACGATAGTGATAACGTACTGTTTCCCGATCCATCTGGATCAGATTGCCATCGCGGTCGACGCATTCTACCTGCCGAATCAGCGACCAGGTTTCGCCACCAAAGGCCCCTGCATTCATGGCCAGCGCACCGCCAAAGGAACCTGGCACCCCGGCAAGAAATTCGGCTCCGGCCAATCCGGCTCCGACACTCTGCCGGGCAACCCGGGCACAAGTGACACCGGCCTCTACATATAACCGGTTTCCATTGCGGACCTGTATATTCCCCAAGGACTTGACGGTCTTGATCACCAGGCCTTCCACGCCACCATCGCGTACCAGAAGATTGCTGCCAAGCCCCAGCCAGGTCACCGGCATTTGGGACGGGACCCGCTCCATGAGCGCGACCGCATCCGCCTTGTCTGCTGGCAGATACAACCAATCCGCTGGTCCTCCCACACGCCAGCTTGTATGGCGGGCCATGGATTCCTGGCAGCGCAGGATGCCGCGCAAACCCCGGAGGTCAAACGGCTCTGACGAAGCGATCTTGGATGCCATCATGAGACGTCTCCCTCCGACCACCCTTCGCTGCAAAGCGTGGTCGCAAAACGGCCGATATCCCCCGCACCCATCGTCAGCAACACATCCCCTGGGCGTAGCAATTCCGGCAGCTGTCTTTTCAATGCCATGAAATCCGGCACCAGAATCGGCTCGCCGCCCCGCTTGCGGATGGCCTTGCATAATGACCGTCCATCGGCACCGGACAGGGGGGGTTCGCCGGCTGAGTACACTTCCGTCACCATCAGGGGATCAATCTCCGCCAGCAACTCGACGAAGTCTTCCAGCAAATCCCTCGTTCTCGAATAGCGGTGGGGTTGAAACACGGCTACCACCCGACGCTCCGGCCAGCAGGCCCGAGCTGCTTGCAGGGTCGCCCGAATCTCCCGGGGGTGGTGAGCATAATCATCGACCACCGGCACATCTCCGCCGGGCAGGTGCAAGGTGCCAATGGCCTGGAAACGCCGGTCAACTCCTTCAAAATCACGGAATGCCTTGCGAACATGCCCCATACCGATACCCAGTTTACTGGCCACCGCGATGGCTGCCAGCGCATTTTGCACATTGTGCCCGCCCGGCATCCTGAGCCGAAACTCCCCCAGATGCCCTTGCGGAGTCACTACTTCGAAGCGGCTTTCTGTACCGGAAAACCGAAGACCGATAGCACGCACATCCGCTCCTTCTTTGAGTCCATACGTCATTCGGCGTCGCGACAAGCCCGCACCCACCTTTCGGACCTCAGCATCATCGGCACACAATATGGCCAGACCATAGAAGGGCAGGTTATGGAGAAAGGCCAGGTACGCCTGACGCATCTGGTCAAAATCCCCGCCGTAGGTTTCCATATGATCGTTATCGATATTGGTAATAACGGCAATTTGCGGCTGCAGATGCAAAAAGGATGCATCACTCTCATCCGCCTCCGCCACCAGGTACTCCCCTCGACCCAGCCGGGCATTGGTCCGGGCACTGTTGACCACCCCACCGATCACGAACGTCGGATCCATCCCAGCTGCCACCAGAACGGCTGAGACCAGACTGGTCGTGGTCGTCTTGCCATGGGTACCGGCAATGGCAATCCCACGCCGGAATCGCATCAGTTCTCCCAGCATTTCCGCCCGTTGGACCACCGGGATTTTCTGTTGTTGCGCCGCTCTGACCTCCACATTATCCGGCGGTACCGCCGAGGAAGTGACCACCGCATCCACCCCTTCGATATACACTTCATCATGACCGATGTGGGTTCTTGCCCCCGCTCGGGCGAGACGGTCGACATGGACACTGGGGTTGAGGTCCGAGCCCGACACAATGAACCCCTCCCGAATCAGGACTTCGGCGATGCCGCTCATGCCGATGCCGCCGATGCCCACAAAATGGATTCTGCGAACGAATTCACGCATGGACCAGTTCCCCGCAGATATCGGCCACCCGTTCCGCCGCATTCACCCGGGCCAGAGCCCGGGCCCGATCGCCCATGATGACCAGACGCCGCCGGTCCACTGCCAGGGCGGCCAGGTCTGCCAGCCATTCGCCCTCCGAGAAGGCCGCTTCCGGTACCACAAAGGCGGCTCCGGCGCTTGTCAGGTATTCTGCATTGCGAGTCTGGTGATCACTGACTGCATGCGAATAGGGCACAAGGAAGGCAACCCCCCCGGCCGCACAGATTTCCGCCACGGTCATGGCACCCGCTCGACTGATCATCACATCGGACCAGGTATAAGCGGTGGCCATATCCTGGATGAAACCGGAAACCTCCGCCTCAATCCCCACCTGTCGGTAAGCCTCCGATACCTGATGCACATCGTCCTCACACCCAACCTGGTGACGAACGATCAACGGAGTTTCGGGCCGGCGGGCCAACAGGGCGGGCAATTGCCGATTGAATATCCGGGCCCCCTGACTGCCACCGATTACCAGTAGGCGCAGCGGCCCCTGGCGTCCCTTCAAGCGGGAAGAAGGTGGGTCGATCGCCGTGATCTCCCTTCGCACCGGATTACCGACCCAAATGCCGCTTGGCAATCCCACTGCGACCGGAAACCCGGTCAGGACACGGCTTGACAAACCGGCCAGACAGCGATTGGTCAATCCGGCCACCGCATTTTGTTCGTGCAGCACAAGTGGCTTGCGCATCATACCGGCTACCAGTCCACCGGGCCCAGCCACAAATCCCCCCATGCCAAGCAGGACTTCCGGTTGGCGCCGGCGCAGAATCCAAAAGGCATGGATACAGGCAGCCAGCAACAGAAAAGGCATGATCAGTTTTCGCCGGATACTTTTCCCACGCAGGCCCAGGATGCGAATGGTCTCAATGTCAAATCCCTCCGCTGACACCAACTGCAATTCGAAGCCACCGGCACTACCCATCCAGCAGACTTCCACTCCACGGTCTCGAAGGCACCGGGCGACCGCAATGGCCGGCATCACATGCCCCCCGGTACCGCCAGCCATGATCATTACCCGGCGCATCGATCCCCTCCTTCGACAACCTGACTCTGCCGATTCACTGCGATCAGCAGGCCCAGTGCCAGCATTGATGCCATCATGCTGTTACCACCGTAGCTCATCAGAGGCAGGGTCAGGCCCTTGGTGGGCAACAGCCCGGTATTGACCGCAATATGCACGGAGGCCTGGATACACAGCAAGGTCCCTACTCCCTGGGCCAGAAATGCGCCGAAGCGATCGCCGCTGTCAAATGCTCTGCTGGCAATCGAAAAACAACGCCAGAGAATCAGGGCGAACAGCCCGATGACGGCAAAGATGGCCACTGCACCGAGTTCTTCCCCAATCACGGCAATCAGGAAATCATTACCGGCATGGGGTAAATAGAACAACTTCTGGATGCTATTGCCCAAACCGGTGCCCAACCATTCCCCCCGACCGATTGCAATCAGCGCCTGTGCCAACTGGAATCCAGAACCAAACGGATCTGCCCAGGGGTCCCGATAACTGAGCAACCTTTCCGCCCGGTAAGGCTCCATCCACATCAAGATAGCCAAAACCCCACTGGCTGCGCCGATACTAAGCAGGAAGTGGGAGAACCGCACCCCCGCCAAGAAC
Source organism: Candidatus Poriferihabitaceae bacterium (assembly GCA_965221795.1). Lineage (GTDB taxonomy): Bacteria > Pseudomonadota > Gammaproteobacteria > Arenicellales > Poriferihabitantaceae > VYFG01. Next base: position 2,199,846 of record OZ244914.1, on the reverse strand, counting down.
ATCATGACGGCCACAGTGGTGACCAGCACTACGGTAGTGCCAAAATCGGGTTGCAGCAAAAGCAACATGCTGACGGTGCCCACTACCATCCCGGACTTGATGATGCCGACCTTGAAAAGGTGCAGGTCGTCCCGATTGCGCGCCAAGTAATCCGCGAAATACACCACGACAGCGACTTTGACGAATTCCGAGGGCTGTATACTGATGCCGACGATGTCATACCAACGCAGACTGCCGTTCACTTCCTTACCAAATCCGGGCAGAAACAACATCAACAACGCCAGCAACCCAAGCAACAATCCGGTTCTGGCATGGGATTGAACCCACGGTACCGGAAGGCGCATCGCCCCGATCATCAGGAGGATACCAATTCCAATATGGCATACATGCCGAACAAAAAGGCTCATACGGAATGCCAGGGTTTCGCTGTTGGCCGCGACCGTGGCCGACAGCACCATCACCGTCCCCAGACAGATCAGGGCGAGAACCGACAGCAACAGGAGCACATCAAGTCCCCTGATCTCACGAACCGGTGGCGACAGGGAATCCGAATGGGACCGATGGATTGCCGGCTTCATTGGTCCCTTCCCCCATGCCAAGGTGAGCCATCCTCCGATCCCGCATGAACCACGAGATGACGAAAGCAATCTCCTCGATGCGCGAAACTGTCGAACATGTCAAAACTGGCACAAGCGGGCGAAAACAGAACCGTATCGCCCGGATGGCTCATGTTTCGTGCCCGGATGACGGCGTCTGTCAGCGAACGCTCCCGCAGGATCGGTACGGTTGATCCCAGTGATGCCGCTATCCGCCCTGCATCCTCCCCAATCAGGATCACCCCCCGGATGCTATCGTCCATCACCTGCTGGAGAGGAGAAAAGTCGGCCCCTTTCCCCTGTCCTCCGGCAATCAGGACCAGGGGGCGACCTGCTCCCCGAATCGCAGCCAGTGTGGCACCGACATTGGTTCCCTTAGAGTCATTGATCCAGCAGACTCCATCTCTGGTAGGGATGGGCTCACAACGATGGGGCAATCCTTGCCAGGTCAGGCCGGCTTGGAGCCGATGCTGGTCCAAGGAATACCCAGTCCCCTGCAAGGCTCCCTGTACCAGAGCCAAGGCCGCCAGCATGTTGGCAAGATTCTGTGTACCTTTCAGGGTCAGGGCAGATACGGGCACCAACAAAGTACTGCCACATGCTATCCAGGGTTCGCCCGCATGCGGGATTACACCAAAGCTGCCTTCTTCTGGCCGATCCAGACCAAATGTGAGATCATGGTCTCGACGCATATCCATGGGAACGGCCGTCTCCTCCCGATTGAATACCCGACAGGTGGCTCCCTGATGGATGCGCAGCTTGGCAGCCAAGTAATCGTGCAGGCCATGATAACGGTCCATGTGATCTTCGCTCAGATTGAGCACCACAGCCGCCGCAGGCCGCAGGCTATCGGTGGTCTCCAACTGGAAACTCGATAGCTCCAGAACATAGAAATCTGGCACCGGCTCCTCTAGCAGATCCAGTGCCGGTGTGCCGAGATTGCCGCCTGCCAATGCGGTCGTCCCACTGCAGTTGAGCATCCGCTGTACCAACATCGTCACGGTGGACTTGCCATTGGAGCCCGTTACGGCAACCACTGGAGCCGACACTTCACGCGCAAACAACTCAATGTCACCGATGGCTTCGGCACCGCGCACTTGGACCCCGGGACTCGCCACGACATCGGCATAATTGCGTTCCTCCACACCCTCTTTCAGATCATGGAACGTCACTTCCGGGTAGGTGGCCTGTAACGCATCCAGAAAAGGCGGGGTAGAACGGGAATCCATCACAACCACATCTTTACCACGGCGCTTCAGGAAGCGCACTACCGACCACCCGGTCAAGCCGAGACCTACCACTAGTACTGGCTGCCTTTGCGTCAGCATGTGAGCGGCGTTCATCATCAACGTATCTTGAGTGTGGCCAGGCCGATCAAGACCAGCATCAGGCTGAGAATCCAGAACCGAACAATGACACGGGGCTCCGGCCAACCCTTCAGTTCAAAATGATGATGGAGTGGTGCCATCCGGAAAATCCGCCGTCCCATCAATCGGTAGGATGCGACTTGCAAAATCACCGAAACCGTCTCCACCACAAACACCCCCCCCATGATCATGAGCACGATTTCCTGACGCACAATTACGGCCACCACTCCCACGGCAGCACCCAGGGAAAGTGCGCCGATATCTCCCATGAATACTTGAGCTGGATAGGTATTGAACCAGAGAAAGCCAAGGCCGGCGCCGACTAGGGTCGAGCAAAATACCAACATTTCCCCCGCACCGTGGATATAGGGAATACCCAGGTATTCCGAAAAAATGGCGTTTCCAGTGGCATAGGCGAAAATCCCCAAGGCTCCGGCAACCATCACCGTGGGCATAATCGCGAGCCCATCCAGCCCATCGGTCAGGTTGATCGCGTTGCTGGTTCCCACAATCACGAACCATGCAACCACAATGAATCCGACTCCGAGCGCAATGGATACATCCTTGAACAGGGGGACCAACAGTGCAGTTTCTACTGGCGACTGAGCGGTGACATACAGGAAGCAGGCTGCCGCCAGGCCCACCAGGGTCTGGGCCAGAAACTTATTGCGGGCTCCCATGCCCCGGGGGTTACGGTTGATCAGCTTGCGATAGTCGTCAATCCATCCAATCACGCCGAATAGGATCGTCGTGAGCAAGGTGACCCAAACGAACCGATTACCGAGATCGGCCCATAACAAGGTAGTGACCACCACCGAAAAGAGGATGATCAGTCCACCCATAGTGGGCGTTCCCACCTTGTCGAAATGCGTCGGAGGACCATCATCCCGAATCGTTTGTTCGATCAGGGAGTCACTCAGCTTCCGGATCATCATGGGACCGAGAACAAACAGAATGCTGAGGGAAGTCAGCACCCCACAGATGCCTCTCAGCGTCAGGTAGCGGAAGACATTGAACCCACTGTGATACTGGGCTAACCATTCGAAGAGCCAGATCAGCATGACATGCTCCCGGGCAGTCCGCCTTTGATCATCGCCTCTACCACCCGCTCCATCCGTGCCGATTTTGAGCCTTTGATCAACAGGGTCACTTCCGGCCGGTCCGCATCCCGGAGCGAGCAAGCCAGGGTGTGGAGATCCGGGAACATTTCTGTTTTGGGACCAAAGCCCTTGCGGTAGCCAGCCAAGGCTGGGTTGCCGGAATCACCCAGTACCAATAACCGCTCGATGCCTGCGGACCGGGCGTAACTCCCGACTTCGGCATGCAGGTCTTCTGCGGTCGGACCCAGTTCCGCCATCGCCCCCAATACCAGAATCCGTCGCCCTGGTTGCTGGGACAAGTAATCGATTGCCGCCCGAACCGAAGACGGGTTGGCATTGAAACTGTCATCAATCAGGCTGGCACCACCTGAGGACGACAATCGATGCAGCCGCCCAGCAAGCCCGGAAAATGTCGCCAGTCCGATGGCCATATCTTCTGTGGTAGCGCCCACCGCATGGCCGATCGTTAGAGTCGCCAGGGCATTGAGGACGTTGTGGTGACCGGGAACCGCGAGGCGAACCGTCAGATCCCGGGATAGTCCCCGGACCGCAAACTGGCTGCCAGCTTGGCTGCACTGCACCTCCCCGGCGGTAATGTCTGCCGCCTCATGGAGGCCAAAGGTCAGTACCCTGAGATGCCCGGCCCGGTGCCGCCAGTACCGATAGTGAGGATCGTCCCGATTCAGTACTAACGTGCCATTTGCCCTCAACCCATTGATGATTTCACCTTTGGCCCGGGCCACTTCCTCCACGGTACCAACGCCCTCCAAGTGGGCGGCCGTGGCATTGTTGATCAAAGCGACATCCGGCTGCGTCATCCGGGTCAGGACATCAATTTCTCCCGGGTGATTCATCCCCATTTCAATCACCGCATGAGTATGACCTGGATGGAGTTCCAGCAGGGTTAGGGGAACCCCCCAATGGTTATTAAAACTGTCCCGGGGGGCCAGGGGATGACCGGAGACCGACAGCATTTGCCGCACCATCGCCGTCACCGTGGTTTTGCCATTACTCCCGGTGATTCCGATTACGGGTAGCCCAAACTGCTGGCGCCAATGGCCTGCCAACTGGCCCAATGCAATCGTTGTATCCGCCACTCTCACCTCCGGAACCATTGTTCCAGCAGGCTGGGACACCAGGGCGGCGGCAGCTTCGCGATTCCCGGCATCGGCCACAAAATCATGCCCATCCAGACGCTCCCCCCGGACCGCTACGAAAAGTTCACCCGGCTGCATCCGGCGGGAATCGATCTGGACCCCATCAAAAGAGACATTCCTGCCCTGCAGCACCCCATCGGTCAGGTCGGCCAAGGTTTGCAGTGTCATCATGCCCGACCTTCCAATCCGGCCACACACACCGCTTGGTCACTGAAGGGCACGACCCGGTCGCCCAAGACCTGGGTCATCTCATGTCCCTTGCCAGCGACGAGAACCAGGTCACCGGCCCCCGCTGCCTGGATTGCAGTGGTGATTGCGTTCGCGCGGTCGGCTTCGATGTGAACGGTTTTTTCCGTCCCAACAGCACGCACTCCTTGCAGGATCTGCGCAATGATTGCTTGTGGATCTTCTTTTCGCGGGTTGTCGTTGGTAATCACAATCTTGTCGGCATGCAGGGCGACAGCCTGGCCCATGAGGGCTCGCTTACCCGAATCCCGCTCCCCCCCACAGCCGAAGACCACCGTAATCCGACCATGAGTGATAGATCGCAAGGATTGCAAGGCGCGGGTGAGAGAGTCTGGCGTATGGGCATAGTCCACCACCACAGCCGGATCACTCGCCGTCCCCGGAATCAGTTCCATTCGACCGGGTGGGGGCTGCAAACCCGGCAGTACTCTTTCAATCGCGATTGCCTCATGACCCAATGCCAGTAACGTTGCAATCACAGCCAGAAGATTCGGCAAATTCACTGCACCGATCAACCGGGAAGCACCCTGAAACCAGTGCTGCTGCCATTCCCATTCGAACCGGATTCCCGTAGATCGGAAGCATTCGTTTCGCGGCCGGACATCGGCTTGAGTGTGTCCATAAGTGATCCGTATGGGAGCCGATGCCAGGGTATGGATTTCACGGCCCAACGGGTCATCCGAGTTCGTCACCACCGCCGCAAGGTTTGGCAGGACAAACAGTTTTTTCTTGGTGTGGGCATAGGACCCCAGATCACCATGGTAGTCCAGATGCTCGCGGCTCAGGTTGGTGAACACGGCCACATCAAACTGCACTCCATGAATCCGTCCTTGGTCGAGGCCATGGGAAGAGACTTCCATGCAGACGGCGGTGGCACCCCGGTCGCGCCAGTGACGGAGACTGCGCTGAATGGTGATCGCATCCGCGGTGGTCAGTGAGGACTCCTGCAGCGTAGTCGGGAAACCCGAGCCGATCGTACCCATCATGGCACAGTGCTCCCCGAGCCTCTCCAGGGCTTGACTCAACAACCAGGCACAGGTGGTCTTGCCGTTGGTACCGGTGATGCCAACCATGCGAATATGGGTGGATGGATCCGCATAGAATCGGGAAGCGATCTGGCCCACCTGGTGGCGCAGATTCGGTACTGCCACTGCATGGCCCTGATCCACAAGCGATTCACAGAAATCCGATCCCGACCCACTTTCAAAAAGCACAGTGACCGCTCCAGCGGCCAATGCATGGGCCGCATAGTCCCGCCCATCGACCGTGAAACCGGGGATCGCCACAAAGGCGTTCCCGGGACGAACCTGCCGACTGTCGAGCGCCAGCCCAGTGATCTCTGCAGCCGTCAGGGCGTCAGGCACAGCTTCCGGCTCCACGATGCCGGCCAGCAGTTTCCCGAGCGGATACCGAATGCCCGCTACTGCAGGCTCTTGTTGGATCGGGTCAAGTGATGTCATGCTGGCTCAACCGGGATCTGGCCAGCAGAAATGCCGGCATTCGGCATCTGATCCGGCGGAATGTTATACAGGCGCATCAGGTCTTCCATCAGGTTGGCGAATACGGGTGCCGCCACCGCACCTCCGTAATAGTCCCCGCCCTGGGGATCATCGACGGTCACTACCATGACAAACCGCGGATCGGTCAGGGGAGCCATGCCTGCAAACAGGCTGATATAGCGCTGGTTCCGGTAGTTCCCGTCAATCAGCTTATGTGTGGTACCGGTCTTGCCACCTACCCGGTAGCGTTCGATCCGGGCCCGCCGGGCTGTTCCTCGGGGCGTAGTGACTCCTTCCATCATGGCCTGGAGGTGTTCCATAGTTGCCGGACTGAACACCCTGCTCCCCCGAGCCCGATATCCGTCCGGTTTGGGTTCCAGCGTCACCGGCAACAGTTCTCCACCGGTCGCGAACACGGTATAGGCCCGTGCCAGTTGGAGCGGAGTCACGGAAAAGCCATAACCGAATGACATGGTCGCATGCTCGATCTGCCGGCTCCTCGGAACCAGTACACCCTTCACCTCCCCGGGTAAGTTGGCCGCTGGTTCATGAAACCCCACCGCCCCGAGCGTCTCGAATAGACGTTCAAACGGCAGCTGTAATGCCAGCTTGGCAGAACCGATGTTGCTGGAGTGGACCAATATGTCAAAGACCGAGAGAATGCCATAGTCCTTAAAGTCCCGAATGGGCCGGCCACCAATGCGATATACCCCGGGGCTGGTATCCACCATGGTTTGTGGGCCAATCTGGCCGCTTTCCAGTGCCATCGCAATGGTGAAGGGCTTGGCCGTCGAACCAGGTTCCATCACATCGGTCACGGTACGGTTGCGAATGGTCTCGGGTTTGATCGTGTCCCGATCATTGGGATTGAACTGCGGAAAGGACACCATGGCCAGAATTTCACCGCTGGGGACAGACAGCACCACGATGTTACCGGCGGCCGCCTCATGCTCCCGGATCGCCTGTTCCAAGTAGCGGGTCGCCAGCGACTGGATCCGTCGATCAATACTGATTCGAAGATGGTTTCCATGCTGTACCTGCTGGATACTATCCACACTTTCGACAAACTTGCCGGCTACGTCCTTGCGAACCCGTTTGCGACCCGGGGCACCTGCGAGCAGGCCATTGTATTGCCGCTCCAGCCCTTCCTGGCCCATATCATCGATATCGGTAAACCCCAGCAGTTGAGCCCCGACCGGACCGTCCGGATAGTAACGACGGTATTCCCGTTGCCGCTCCACACCGGGGATCTGGAGTGCCATCACGGCTTCCACCACGGCGGGTGGTAACCGGCGTTTGAGATACATGAACTCCCCGTCCCGGCGACGCTCACACGCGTTCTCCAGCTCCTGCCGGTCCAGCCTCAGGAGGTCGACCATGGTCTCCCATTGGGGTCGGGCCGCACAGAACGCTTCCGGCTCAGCCCAAAGGGATTCCACAGGCGTACTCACTGCCAATACCTGTCCGTTGCGGTCCAGAATCTGGCCCCGCAACGGCAATACCGTGACTTCCCGCAGATACCGGGAATCTCCTTGGGCATGCAAATGGCTACGGTCGAAAATTTGCAGATGCACCACCCGCAGTGCAATCGTTGCCAAGCCGGCGAAAAGCAGCCCCATGACGAGGTGTTCACGCCAGACCGGGGGCCTTACGATGCGTCTTGCCATCCTATTGCCCGGACGGGGAAATCCCACTGCGTGGATGACTGGCCGGGATCATTTTTTCACGACCTGTGGCAACGTCACAATTTGATCTGGAGCCGGTGCCTGCATCCCCAGACGCTGTCGGGCAGCGTCTTCCAAATTATTTTGGCGGGTCCAGGTAGACCATTCCAGAATGAGGCGGCCGGTTTCCGCCTGCAAGGCATCACGATGCTCTTCCTCGGCCTGCAGCTGCACGAACACCAGCCGGTTCTGGTGACGAATTGCCACCACCATAACGGCCGTGACCATTACCAAGCACAGCAACAGGATCTGTAACCGGGTCAAGAGCATCCGACTTTTTCCGCCACTCGCATGATGGCACTGCGTGCACGGGGATTGATCGCCACTTCGGCGACATCGGCACGGACCGCCTTGCCAATCGGCTTCATGGTTGGACACAGCATTTCGTGCCGAATCGGAAAATCCGGGGGATAGGGATCACCTCGACTTTGGTCGCGGATAAAATGCTTGACCAACCGGTCTTCGAGGGAATGAAAGCTGATCACCACCAACCGCCCTCCCTGTGCCAGTCCCTCGACCGCCTGCGGCAAGGTTTCCCCCAGTTCTTCCAGCTCCCGGTTGAGCGCAATCCGGATGGCCTGGAAAGTCCGCGTGGCCGGGTGCTTCCCCGGCTCCCGGGTCGGCACTGCACGGGCCACCAATCGGGCCAGCTCGCCCGTGGTTTCAATCGGCCCATTGGCCTTGATCTGGCGAGCTACCCGGCGGGCAAATCGCTCCTCGCCCAAGGTTTTCAACACCCGGAAGAGTTCGGGTTCGTCAATCTGGTCTAGCCACTGTGCCGCCGTGATCCCTTCTTGCGGATTCATCCGCATATCCAGAGGGCCGTCCCGCAGGAAGCTGAAGCCGCGGCGGCCATCATCCAGTTGCGGAGAAGAAACCCCGAGATCAAACAGGATTCCGGTAACGCGACCGGACCATTCCTGGTCTTCGAGAATCGTGCGCAATCGGGAAAACCGGGCCTGCACAATTTCGATTCGCCGGTCCATGGACCATTCATCCCGGGCTGCCTGAACCGCATCCGGGTCACGGTCAATGACCAACATCCGTCCGCCGGCTCCAAGCCGGGCCAGAATCGCTCGCATGTGGCCGCCCCGGCCATAGGTGGCATCCACCACGATTGCTCGCTCTCCCAAGTTGAGACCGTCGATCACTGCGTCCCGGAATACCGGCACATGCGGACGGTGGCTACCGGTCAGCCGATATGTCCCCATCATAGCGATATCTCCTTCAGTTCCGCCGAAATTGCGCCTTCATCGGGTTCTTCCCGGAGCCACTGGGCACATTTCTCGTTCCAGAGGAGTTCATCCCAGATTTCAAACTTATTGCCTTGACCCACCAAATAGACCGTCTTCTGCAGCAGGGCAAATTCCCGTAACGAGGCCGGCAACAAGATCCGGCCGGTCTTGTCCACATCCAGCACGCTGGCATAGCCGATCAGAAATCGTTTCAGTTTCTGGTGACTGGGGTCGAAACTCGACAGGTGGACCAGTTTCGCCTCCACGACATCCCACTCATCCAAGGGATAGAGCCAAAGACACTTCTCCCGGGTGTTGTTCACGGTCACCACCACTCGACCTTGGCAACGCGCCTCCAAGTCATCCCGACACCCCTTGGGGATCGCCAGACGGCCTTTGCTGTCAAGGATTAGTTTATGTGCCCCACGAAACATGCTGGAAACGGATCTGGAAGGTCAAGATTTTCCATTATTTTGCACAATTATGCACTTTTTCCCACTATATTTCCGAAAGTCTACTCCTGTCAAGAAAAACTATGCATTTTCGGGAAAAAACTCCCTTGATTTCATTGAAAAAATCCCCCCCTTGGCACCCAAATTCTAAAGTGATATTTTTAATATTCTTTGTAACTTATTAATTATTATTGTTTTTCTTTCCGGACATCCTGCATGTCAGCCGATGAATCACCGATCAAAGCGTAGGAACCACGATTTCGAAGGAACGATTTGGGGTCTCTCCCCGACGTATTGCAGTGATCCGGGGGATCCAGCAACCCGTCGGAGAGCGGGCGGCCACCATCCATCGTCCTTGAGGACCTGGGTCAGGTGTTGAGAATATCGAGAAACCGCATGACAAAACGGTAGGTCAATCCCCAGAGAATCCGTTCCTTGCCGTGATGAGCCTGACCTAGATGGATCGCTGGATAGGGTTCCTCCTGCAAATCAGTCGTATGGTCGATCTGGTGGGACCGGTTCCCGAGCACCTCCAGGGGAGTCCAGAAGATGTCTGCCACTTCCTTATTCGCCATCGGTGTAATCGCTCTTTCAAGGTGGAAAACCATGCAGGCAACCAACAGGTTCCTCCTGCGAGGGAACACCCGGCCTGTCTGGTCATCCAGGCGACCGATATGCCATGCGGGTTCCAGTCGTACGCCGATCTCTTCCACGGTCTCCCGGATCGCAGTATCCATCAAGTCAACATCCTGACTCTCACGCCCACCGCCCGGAAAGGCAATCTGGCCAGACCAAGGATCCGACACTGACTCGGCACGTTGGATAAACAGCATTTCAGGACCCTCCCCGGACTGGCGCAGGATCATGGCCACCGCGGCCTGGCGTGTGCCATCAGGATCAATCAATGACGGGGAGTAATTCCCGAACGCATATTCAATTTGCCGTATGTTCACTTGCGGGTTATCCAGCAGTTCTGTCAACCCGACCCTGGTTCGATCCGAACAATAGAGAAGCCTCAGGCGCAGAGGAACCCGGCCGGTAATGCCGCCCCAAACCGGCACACAGGACCCGGCAACGGACAGGCATTCTACCGTAAAATACCCTCATGAAATCCGATTCCGTTTCCCGTCCAATAACACCGGATGCGACTCAACGCATTGACAGCTGGCTTTGGGCCAGCCGATTTTTCCGCACCCGCCGACTGGCCCACGACGCGGTTTCCGGCGGTCATGTCTGGCTGAATGGTCAACGCTGCAAGCCGGCTCGGGCCGTAAAGCCCGGCGACCGGCTGCGAATCCGGCGGCAGGAGACCGAATACATTGTCGTGATTGCCGGCTTGTCCGGAAACCGCTTGGGAGCTCCCCTGGCAATGAAGCTGTATCACGAGACCGCCGATAGTCGGGAACGCCGGGAACATGAAGCCGCCCAACGGCAATTCCAGCGTCGTAGTATCACCTATGATTCCCATCGCCCCAGCAAGCGGGACCGGGAGAAGACGCGGTCTTTCAAGCAACAATATCTGGAGTCGGATGGATAATGTGATGGGCCGACCCCTGCTCGCCCCCCGAACCAAATGAGAGGCTGCCTGCTGGATCTGCATTCTTTTGACCGGCAGGATATCCGGACCGATGGGCTTCTGAATCAACTTGATGAGTGGGATTGCCATCCGTCCTCCCAACACGATGAAGTAGCCGAACGCATCCAAAATTGTGATGTGGTAATTACGAACAAAGTACGGTTGGACCGAAAGGCCGTGCTGGGCAGTAACGCTCTCAAGCTGGTGCTGATTGCCGCTACTGGCACCGACAATGTAGATCTGGAAGCCTGTCGGGAACGCGGAGTTATGGTCTGCAACACCCGGGGCTATTCGCGCCCAGCGGTGGTGCAGCACACTCTGGCACTGATGCTCAATCTGCGGACCCGCCAGATGGATTATCAGAAAGCGGTCCGCCGGGGAGACTGGTGCCGAAGTCCGGTATTCTGCCTACTGGATTATCCTATCCACGAACTGGAAGGCTCCATACTGGGTATTGTTGGGTACGGCGATATCGGACGTCAGGTAGCCCATATCGGCCGTGCTTTCGGGATGCAGGTGGCCATTGCCACAAGGCCGGGAACCGAACCTGAGGAAGGCCGGCTGGCCCTCACGGACTTGCTCACGGTCGCTGATGTCGTCAGTCTGCATTGTCCACTCACCGATCAAACCCGCCATCTGATTTCCACCTCCGAACTCCGGCACATGAAATCCAGTGCCCTACTGATCAATACCTCCCGCGGTGGTATTATCCACATACCTGCCCTGATCAAGGCACTCCGCAAAGGGGAAATCGCCGGTGCCGGGATCGATGTGCTGGATCAAGAGCCGCCGTCTCCCGACCACCCGCTGCTGGACAGCACTGTCCCCAATCTCATCGTGACGCCACACAACGCTTGGGGCACCCGAGAAAGTCGCCAGCGCCTGGTGGATCAGATGGAGCAAACCCTCATCGCGTGGCGGGCCGGAAGCCCGCGCAATGTAGTGGCCTGACCCCATCGACCCAAGGCACCCGGATCCAGTGGACCCTCTACTCGCCCCGTTACGGACCTTGATCCCCATATCAGCTCGCTCCCATTCCCCGGTAGTGGATTCTCTACCGCTTTCCCTGTATGTGCATTTTCCCTGGTGTATACAAAAATGCCCCTACTGCGATTTCAACTCTCACCCTGCAGCGTCGAGCCTGGATGAAGTGCAGTACTACGAGGTATTGCTTGCCGACCTCGATTTCGAACTGACGACCGCTGCTACCGACCACGAGGTGCAAAGCATCTTTTTCGGTGGGGGTACTCCTAGCCTGTTCTCTGCGCACTCCCTTGGCAAACTCCTCGAAGGGATCATGAACCGGCTCCATGTGTCCGCAGATGCTGAAATCACCCTGGAAGCCAACCCTGGAGCGGCAGAACATGCAGATTTTTCCTCTTATCGCGACATTGGCATCAACCGCTTGTCCCTCGGGGTCCAAAGTTTCCACGACGGCATGCTGCAGTCATTGGGACGGATTCACAACGGTGACGAGGCGATAGATGCCTACCGGAAGGCCCGCGAGGCCGGCTTCCAGAATATCAATCTGGACCTGATGTACGGCCTGCCTCGGCAAAGGCCCGAGCAGGCATGGCACGACCTTGAGCAGGCATTGGCACTGGAACCGGATCACCTCTCCATGTACCAGTTGACCCTGGAACCGAAGACGGTGTTCCATCGTTATCCCCCCCTTCTGCCCTCTGAAGACGAAATATCCCTCATGCAACAGGATTTGCAGGACAGCCTCCGCCTGGCAGGGTATGGCCAGTATGAGGTTTCAGCTTATGCCCGGGAACACCGGCAATGTCGGCACAACCTGAACTATTGGCAATTCGGAGATTACATCGGAATCGGTGCCGGGGCTCATGGCAAGCGCTCACGATTCCCCCATGTAATCGAACGCAGAGCACGGAAAAAACATCCCGCACTGTACATGGCGACAGCAGGGACCGAACAGTCGATGGCGGAAGTACGGCATGTCAGGAAGGAGGATCTCCTGTTTGAATTTTTCCTCAATGCCCTGCGCCTGCGGCATGGCTTCCCTCTGTCCATGGCCTCGGCACGAACAGGGTATGCTCCCGGAACCATTGCACAGACCCTGGCCCCCCTGATCTCGGAAGGCTTGCTGGCAGAGCGCCATGGCTGGATGGCCTGTACCGAATGGGGTTACCAGTTTCTGGATGACCTGCTGCAGCGCCTGCTACCCGAACCCTATAGGGCTCTCCGGGAAACCCCGGAGGCCGGGTGGACGGATGGTAGTCCCTTTCGTCCTGCATAAGACTTGATATAATCCATAATAACACTATAATACTAGTAATATCGAATTATGATCAGTCCTGCGCAAATCTCCCAAGGGTTTTCCGCCGTCGGCTCCGAGTCCCGACTGGAGGTCCTGCGGGCCTTGGTACGTGCCGGCCCTGAAGGACTGTGTGTCGGTGAGATCCAGCAACGACTGGGAATGCCGGCTTCCACACTGTCCCATCACTTGCGGGCCCTGAGCGTGGGTGGACTGATCGAGCAGGAGAAGCATGGTCGTACCGTGATCAACCGTGCCAACTTTTCCCGGATCCGGGACCTCGCCGATTTCCTGTTGGCAGAATGTTGTGCTGATGACCCATGCCGGCGACCTGCAGGCCCATCGGACTCTCAACCATTGCCCTTTTCGGAGGAATCCCTACATGAAACTTCATCTCTCCCTCACGGTCGAGGATTTTGATGCCTCAGTACTCTTTTATTCCCGATTTTTCCACCAAGATCCCAAAGTGTTGCGTGATGGCTATGCCAAGTGGGATGTGGAAGATCCGTCGGTCAACTTTGCAATTACCCAAGGATCCGGCTCCTTTGGGGTAGATCATCTTGGCATCCAAGCCGACTCCAACGAGGAACTGGATGAACTGGCTGGCCGGGTCCGGGAGTCGGGCCGGCCATATCTGGACGTCGAGCGACTCGATTGTTGCCATGCGAGAATGGACAAGGCTTGGGTCAAGGGCATGGCGAATGAGAAATGGGAAGTGTTTCTGACCCATCGCCATGACCTGGAGGATTACGGCATCACCCAGCAAGAAGCACTCGACCGACTGTAACCCTTACACGATACCGATTTCAGTATGAGCCGTGATCGATTGGGTCGCCTTTTCCTGGCCGAATGGCTGGGAACTGCACTGCTGTTGGCCACCGTCATCGGCTCCGGGATCATGGCCGAACGGCTGGCAGGGGGCAACGTTGCCTTGGCCCTGCTCGGCAATACGGTTGCGACCGGTGCCATGCTGGTGGTACTGATCACCATATTTGCCCCGATCTCCGGTGCACACTTCAATCCGGCGGTCACCCTGGTCTTTGCCTGCCGCGGAGAAATTTCCTGGCCTCAGGCAGGAGCCTATGTTGCGGTCCAAGTGTTCGGGGGCATTGCCGGCATGCTGGCCGCCCACCTGATGTTCGAGGAATCCCTCTGGCAACTGTCTGGAAACAGTCGAACCGGGATTGGCCAGTGGTTTTCCGAAGGCGTGGCCACTTTCGGCCTGCTACTGACGATTCTGGGCACCTTGCGGGCTCGGCCGGTGGCTGTACCCATGGCAGTCGGGCTGTATATCACCGCCGCCTACTGGTATACGGCTTCCACATCCTTTGCCAACCCGGCGGTCACCATCGCCCGCAGTCTGACCGATACTTTTTCTGGCATCCAACCGGCCCATGCGCCTCTGTTTATCGCTGCGCAGTTGGTCGGTGCGCTGCTGGCCCTGATCAGCTTCCAGTGGCTGACCGGCCACCCCTCTGCCCATAATACGGACTCCCTGAACCATCAACCGGACAATGGCTGCGATTGACCGTCGACGATCGTCCGGGAATCATCTCCGGTGCATCCAGGTCCGCAAGACACACATTATCGGCTGGTCCAGCCCGAACCCAGTCGGCACATTTTCGATCCATCATGCTTTCAGTCTATCGGCATGGAATCGGACATGGTCTTCTATAAAGGTAGCGATAAAGAAATAACTGTGATCGTAACCAGGCTGCATTCGCAGTTGGATGGGTTGTCCCATTTTCTCACAGGCCGATAGTAATAAATCCGGCTGGAGTTGCTCTTCCAGAAACGGGTCAGCCTCTCCCTGATCGACCAGAATATCGCCGGCGCGGGCACCAGCCAGAATCAGTTCGGTGGAATCATACGCCTTCCAGGCATCCGGCAGATCGCCCAGGTAACCCCTCAGGGCTTTCTGGCCCCAGGGGCATTGGGTCGGCGAGCAAATGGGGGCAAAGGCGGAAATGGAACGATAGACATCAGGATTCCGAAGACCTATGGTTAACGCACCATGCCCACCCATGGAATGCCCCGTAATCCCCTGTCGCTTCGGATCCACCGGGAACCGGTCCAATACCAACCCTGGTAGTTCCCGCGTGACATAACTATACATCTGGTAGTGCGAATGCCAAGGTGGTTGGGTGGCATCGACATAAAATCCTGCACCGGAACCGAAATCATATTCCGCGTCCTCCCCCGTAAGACCGGCCCCCCGTGGGCTTGTGTCGGGTGCAACCAGAATGAGCCCCTGTTCGGCAGCATAGCGCTGGGCTCCGGCCTTGACGGAAAAATTCTCCTCGGTACAGGTGAGCCCGGAAAGATACCACAGCACCGGGACTGTGCTCTCACGGGCCGCCGGTGGGGTGAATACGGCAAATCGCATGGCGGTCCCGGTTTCCTGTGAAATATGGCGGTATGTCCCCTGCACACCACCGAAGCAACCCGTTTCGGAAACGGTTTCCATCGCCAGTTTATTGGTCATAAAGGACCACACTGCGAATGGACTGCCCTTCATGCATCAGAGCAAAGGCTAGGTTGATCTCATCCAGAGGCAGGGTATGGGTAATCAGGTCATCAATATTGATCTTTCCTTCCATATACCAATCCACGATTCTGGGCACATCGGTCCGCCCGCGAGCGCCGCCAAACGCTGTACCACGCCATACCCGTCCCGTAACCAGTTGGAAGGGGCGCGTACTGATTTCCTGACCCGCTCCGGCGACCCCGATAATAATGCTCTCGCCCCAACCCTTATGACAGCACTCCAGTGCCTGGCGCATCAAATTCACATTGCCTACGCATTCAAAACTGAAATCCGCTCCGCCTTGGGTGAGGTCCACTAGATAGGGGACCAGGTCGCCTTCTACCTCGTCTGGATTGACAAAATGGGTCATCCCGAACTTCGTTCCAAGAGACTGCCGGGCCGGATTGATGTCCACTCCCACAATCCGGTCAGCCCCCGCAAGCCTTGCCCCCTGAATGACATTCAGGCCGATCCCGCCCAGACCAAAGACGACCACATTATCCCCTGGCTTGACTTTGGCAGTATTGATGACCGCGCCGATTCCGGTGGTCACTCCACAGCCGATATAGCAAATTTTGTCAAAGGGCGCATCCTCACGTACCTTGGCCACCGCGATCTCGGGCAAAACAGTGTAGTTCGAGAAGGTGGACGTCCCCATGTAATGGAAAATGGAATCGTTGCCGATCGAGAATCGGCTGGTACCATCCGGCATCACGCCTTGCCCCTGCGTGGTTCGGATCGCTTGGCAGAGGTTGGTCTTGCCCGACGTGCAATAGTCACACTGACGGCATTCCGGGGTGTACAGTGGAATGACATGATCGCCTTTCTGGACGCTGGTAACACCCGGTCCGACATCAACCACAACACCCGCTCCCTCATGGCCCAAAATGGCCGGGAACAGTCCCTCTGGATCGGCCCCAGAACGGGTAAATTCATCGGTATGGCAGATGCCGGTGGCTTTGATCTCGACCAGCACCTCACCCTCTTTCGGGCCCTGCAGATTCACCGTTTCAATCATCAGGGGCTTGCCCGCTTCATAAGCGATAGCGGCACGTGTCTCCATGAGAATCCTCCAGCATCAGTGTCGTTCAAAAGAGCGACCAGCCCTGCAGCCGGAAAAGCCAAATCCGGGAACCAGACCACAAGACGGACGCGATGGCATGGGTGCCAACCTGCAGAAGTTTGGTTCATTTTGGGGCCAAAAGCAAATCTCATTTTGCACAACCCCAGCATACGGCCTGCTCCGACCAGAAGGCGTCAGGTTCTGAGCCACCCCAAAGCCATACCAGATCCCACCCACCCTGCCTCCGTCTGCATGGGCAGGCCAAGAACGACTGCACCGACACCGCAATCCTGTGCGCTGGCTCGAATCAATGCGGTCTTCTCCCCTCTGGCTCGCATCTGGTCAGGATCACCGCATCACAAGGCAAGAGTCTGCAGCAAGGGATCCACAGTCGGTTTTCGGCCCCGAAATTCCTGAAACAGTACCATAGGGTCTTCTGACCCACCCGGTTCCAGAATTGAATGCAGGAAACGCAAGCCGGTACTGCGGTCGAAAATTCCCTTTTCAGCGAACAGGCTGAACGCATCGGCCGAAAGCACTTCCGACCACAGATAGCTGTAATATCCGGCCGCATAGCCCCCGGCAAAGATATGGTCAAACGTATGTGGAAAGCGATGGAGAGGCGACTCCCAAACGACTCCGACTTCCTTGCGAACCTCATCCACCAGCTCCTGGAGGGGTCGGTCCCCCCAAGGGTCCCACTCTCCATGTACCCGCATATCAAACAGTGCAAACACAAGTTGGCGACACATTTTCATGGCAGACTGAAAAGTCCGTGCCCGACGCATTTTTTCCAGCATTGCCGCCGGCAGCGGCTCTCCGGTTTCAATATGTGCCGAGAGATGACTCAATGCCTCCGGCTCCCAGCACCAGTTCTCCAACAATTGACTGGGCAACTCCACCGCATCCCAAGGCACCCCATTGATACCCGCCACAGCAGCCACATCCACCGTGGTCAACAAGTGGTGCAGGCCATGGCCGAACTCATGAAATAGCGTGACCACTTCCTCATGCGTCAGCAGGCAAGGACGGTTCCCGGAAGGCGGGGAAAAGTTACAGACCAAGCAGGCCACCGGCAGTTGTCGGCCACTACCAGTCCTGCGCCGGTCGATGCAGCCCATCATCCAGGCACCCGCACGCTTTCGGGGACGCGCATAGAGGTCGGTGTAAAAATAGCCCCGAGGCTCACCCTTTGCATCCCGAATACAGAAGAATCGGACATCCGGATGCCAGACCGAAGGGGTCTGTACTGGGACCACCTCAATCCCGAACAGTTGAGCGGCTATCCAGAATAGGCCCTGCAACACCTGGGGTAGCGGAAAATAGGGTCGGAGCGCTTCCTCTCTCAAGTCATGTTCGTGCTGGCGCAGCTTCTCGCTCGCCCACAGGCGATCCCAAGGCTCCAGCCTGTCCAAGCCCATCTCTTCCCGGGCAAACTCCTCCAAGGCCTCGTTTTGTTCCATCGCCGCCAAACGACAACGGTCCGCCAACTGGCGCAGGAAAGCAACTACTTCCTCCGTGTCCGCAGCCATCCGATCCGCCAGCGCATATTCAGCATAATGGTCGTACCCCAACAATTGGGCCAGTTCCTTTCTCAAACGGAGAATCTCCTGCATGATCGGCCCGTTATCCCATTGACCGTTTCCGGGCCCGGTTTCGCTGGCTCGGGTGACAAAGGCACGATACACCTCTTCCCGCAACTGAGCATTCTCTGCATGGGTCATGACTGCCAGATAAGATGGAGTCTGCAGGGTGAACCGCCATCCCCGGACCCCCGCTTCCTCCGCCACTTGACGCGCGACTTCCCGGGCACCATCGGAAATTCCTGCCAACCCGGATTCCTCGACCACATCGATATGCCAGTGGTCTGTGGCATCCTGGACATTCCTGGAAAATTGGTGACACTGATGGGACAACTCTTTGCAGATCTCCGCATATCGTGCCTGTCCTGGCAGATCAAGATCAATGCCGGCCAGATGAAAAGCCAGTAACGCCTGGTCAATGACTTTCCGCCGGGCTGGATCGAATTCGGTATAATGACCCTGATGACGGATACGGTGAATGGCCCGGTGCAGGGCCCGGTTGTGGCCCTGCTCTGCCCGGTAGTCCGATAGCTTCGGCAGGCATTTTTGATAAACCGGCCGCAATCCATCCGGATCCATCACCGAATGCAAATGGGAAACCGGTCCCCAGATGCGATTCAATTCGTCATCGAGCTGCTCCAACGGTGCCATGAAGTTGTCCCATTCCGGCACTTTGACCGTATCAATGATGTGCTGAATTGCTTCCCGATTGCGTGCCAGCACCCAATCCAAAGCTGGCTCCACATGCTCTGGTACAATGGCTCCGAATCTCGGCAATCCGGTCAAATCCAGTAACGGATTGTCGTTTGGCATGGTATTTCCGAAACCCTGTTTGATGTGATGTCAGAAAAATTTGATTTTATCGTGATCGGTGGCGGAAGTGGTGGAATCGCCGGTGCCCGTCGAGCCGCAGAATATGGTGCCCGAGTCCTTCTGGTGGAACACGGCCCGCTGGGCGGAACCTGCGTCAACGTGGGGTGCGTACCGAAAAAGGTGATGTGGAATGCTGCCCAGATAGCCGATGGCCTGCGGCTGGCACCGGATTATGGATTTCACTGGAAGCCGGGTGAATTCCAATGGTCAATGCTTAAGGCATCCCGGGACGCCTATGTCAAACGTCTCAATGGGATTTATGCCCGAAATCTGGACCGTGACCAAATTACCGTCGTCAACGGAACTGCCTCTTTTGTCTCCGCAGACGAAATTGAAGTAGCGGGACAACAGTACCATGCGCCCCATATTCTGATCGCGACCGGCGGCCATCCCACCGTTCCCAATATTCCCGGGGCGGAACTCGGGATCACCAGCGATGGTTTTTTCGAGCTCGCCGAGCAGCCCGGTCGAACCCTGATCATCGGCGCGGGATATATTGCCACGGAACTGGCAGGGGTGTTGCATGTGCTTGGCAGCAAAGTCACTATGGTATTGCGCAAGGACCGCCTGTTGCGGGCCTTTGATCATACGCTGCAGGCAGCCGTCATGGAATCCATGGAGTCCGCCGGCATCCAGATCGTCCGCCATACACGCCTCATCGGGCTGGTGCAGGAAGCCAGCGGACGTCTGGGCTATGACCAGGCGGACCATGGAGTAACCGGGGGGTTTGACTGCATTCTCTGGGCCATTGGTCGTCAACCCAATCTGGAGTCCCTCCGACTGGAACAGGCGGGCGTCCGGCTGGAGACCGGCGGGTTCGTGGAGGTCGATGCCTACCAGAACACCTCAGTTGACGGTGTCTATGCCGTCGGTGATGTGACTCGGCATGCGCCCCTGACCCCCGTGGCCATTGCCGCCGCGCGGCGACTCTCCGAACGCCTGTTCGGTGGCCAGATAGACGCCCGGCTGGACTATGACAATATCCCCACGGTGGTGTTCAGCCACCCTCCCATCGGCACGATCGGCCTTACGGAACAGCAAGCACGTCAACAGCATGGGGACGCCATCAGGATTTATCAAAGTCGCTTTGTGAACATGAAATACGCAGTGTCCGAGCACAAGCCAACTACCGTGGTCAAGTTGGTCACGGCAGGGCCAGAGGAAAGGGTGGTCGGCTGCCACATTGCGGGGGACGGAGCAGATGAAATGACCCAAGGATTTGCCGTAGCAGTCAAGATGGGAGCCCGCAAGCGCGACCTCGACGATACCGTCGCCATTCATCCCACTGCGGCGGAAGAACTGGTCACACTCCGTTAGTTCCGGCACACTACCGAATTTTGTGACGTGTTTGTGCGCCAGTAACCGGCTTACACCGGGCTTCCCGAAGATTTATCCGACTTTTCAGCACCTGAACCCCGTCTACCGATTTGTGCCTGAACTGTCCAACTACACTACGGTTAGCACCGCAGACAAGTCGTACTGTGCCTTGACTTCGACGGTTGAGGGTTCTCTTCAACAGGACCGGCTTCGCTAACTCCTTGATTTTGCCGGTTTCGGGAATTTTTGGCCGTTGCTGTCCCGGCCTTTTTGATGAGGAACTAGTGATCCTGAAAAGATTAGCCGAGCAGGTGAAGTATGAGATGCTGCACCACAAGCAGCCGTCCTGTGATCCTCAAGGAGAGCCGAACCATTACATCTGCTCAATCAGATCCTTGATATGCTTGATTCTCGCTTTCACTTCCTCTTCCAGAAGACGAACTTCACTGACCAATGCCTCCTTCCCAATGGACCGGGTTTTCCGGGTCTTCATCAGTTGGTCAAGTTCCGCCACCGCATTCCGCAATTCCGCCGAGCTTTCATACAGCACCTGCGTTTTGCGGGTTCCACTGTCCACCAGAGTCGGTTTCTTCATCTGGGGAAACCGGTATTTTCGGGTGACCGGCAGAAAGGAACCCGCCTTGCGTTCGTAAATAATCCGCAAGATATCCACCTGATCCACCGAATACAGTTCATAGCGAACCACCTGATCCGGATTCTGGATACCCATGCGGGTCAAGGCGTTATATTTGCTCATATTGTTCTCCAAAAGAGTAAGGGTTCAAACATGGGCTCTCGGAGACTCGCCTCCTGACTGCTGGATTTCATGCAACGCTTTCTGTGTATCGTCTTCGGCCTGTTGCAAATCCGCAATGGTCAGGTGACAACTGATCTGATGCCCCCCCTCCAGATACCGGATGGGAGGATTCTGTCGATCACAGGTACCCTCCATTCCCATCGGACAGCGATCATAGAACGGACACCCGACCGCTGTAATTTCCACCCCCTTGGAAATGCCCACCGACATTTCACGCTTCTGCATAGTATCTTCCAGCCATCCGATGCGCAACTCTGGCACGGAACTGATGAGGAGTCGGGTATACGGATGAAAGGGGGGCTCCAGCACTTCATCGGTAGGCCCCTGTTCTACCACACGACCGGCATACAGCACCACAATTTCGTCGGCAAAAGATGCGACCGTGGAAAGGTCATGGCTGATGAAGACAAACGAAACGCCCGTCTTGTCCCGTAATGCCGTCAGCAACTTGATTACGTTGGCACCGACAATACTGTCGAGGGCAGAAGTCACTTCATCGCAAAGCAGAACCTCCGGATTCGCTGCCAGTGACCTGGCCATATTGATACGCTGCTTTTGCCCCCCGGATAGTTCCATGGGATATCGACTGGCAAATTCCGGGGGGAGTTCCACCATTTGCAGGATCTCTGCCACTTTGGCGTGCTTCTTTTTTCCTCTCAAACCATGATAAAACTCAAGCGGCCGGCCCAAGATCTGGCTGATGGTCTGTTTGGGGTTGAGGGCGGTGTCCGCCATCTGGAACACGAACTGGACCTTCTGCAATTCTTCGAGTTTGCGATCGTTCAGGCTGCCCTTGAGTGCATCCCCATCAAGTTTCACAGTCCCCCTAGCCTGTGGGAGTATACCAGCCATGACACGGGCCAGTGTCGATTTTCCACACCCGGACTCGCCGATCACTCCCACTACATGTCCATTTTTCACGTCCACGGACACATCACGCAGGATAGGCACCGCCGGCTCACCATTGACAATACCGCCATAGCCAGCGGTCATGTTTTCTACGGCAATGGCTGGGATTTCCCGTTCATGCTCCTTGCCCACGGACGTGCCGAGGCCCGCAGCTGGCTTCGGCCGCACTGCATCCATCAAACGCCGAGTATAGGCATGAGTGGGATGATTGATGATCTGGTCGACACTACCCTGCTCCATGATTTCGCCTCCATAGAGGACCACAATATGGTCCGCAATCTGTGCCACCACCGCGAGGTCATGGGTCACGTAAATGGCCGCCGAACGCTCTTCCTGGATGACTTTCTTGAAGGCTTTGAGCACTTCGATCTGGGTCGTAACGTCCAGCGCGGTCGTCGGCTCATCCAATACCATCAGGTCCGGTTTTCCACACAACGCCATGGCGGCCATCAGGCGCTGCAACTGCCCCCCCGAAACCTGATGGGGATAGCGGTAGCCAATCCGGTCCGGATTCGGCAGTTCCAGCGCATGGTACAGTTCGACTGCCCGTTGAGTAGCCTCTTGCTGGCCCAGCAGGCCATGGAGGACGGCTGATTCGGTCACCTGCTCCCCAATGGTGATGGCCGGATTGAACGTCGCTGCCGCACTTTGCGCAAGATACGCCACACTGGCCCCCCGAATCTCCCGTTGCCTTTGAGG
Source organism: Candidatus Poriferihabitaceae bacterium (assembly GCA_965221795.1). GTDB lineage: Bacteria > Pseudomonadota > Gammaproteobacteria > Arenicellales > Poriferihabitantaceae > VYFG01. Next base: position 2,176,828 of record OZ244914.1, on the reverse strand, counting down.
GGAAGCCGTCAGCACATCCTCACCGTTCAACCGCACCTCCCCACCGGTAAACTCAAGGCCCGGTTTGGTATAGGACAGCGATGCCAGGGAGATGGTGGTTTTGCCGGAACCCGACTCCCCGATCAGAGCCACTACTTGACCCTTGAAAAGGTCGAAGGTGACGCCCTTGACGATGGGCACTTCCTGCTTCTCGTCAGTATAGGCACTGATGCGGAGATCCTTGACCTCCAGCAATTTTTCTGTTGGATGTATACTCATCGGCTATACCATTTTTTTCGCCAGACTGCCGCCCGATTTAGCCGAAATGTCATCGACAATCAGGTTGATGGCGATGGTGAATGTGGCAATGGAAAAGGCTGGCCAAACGGCTGCCCAGGAGTTGTAGGTCAGGCCTGCCAGATTTTCCCGGACCATGCTGCCCCAGTCGGCCTGGGGAGGTTGTACGCCCAGTCCCAAGAAGCTCAGACTGGAGATGAACAGCACCACAAAGACCAAACGCAGTCCGAAGTCTGTCGCCAGTGGCATGGCCGCGTTGGGCAGCACCTCTGATCGGATAATCCACCAGAGTCCTTCGCCCCGCACCCGGGCCGCCTCCACATAGTCCTGCACCATGATGTCGAGACCCAAAGCACGGGCAATCCGGAACACACTGGAAGCATAGATAATCCCGGCAATCGCGACCAGGATAGGAATAGAAGAGCCAAATGCTGCAATGGCAATCAGACCCAACATGATCGACGGCAGGGATAAGACCGCGTCGTTGATCCGACTGATCACCATGTCCACCCACCCCCCCTTCACGGCAGCCGCGATTCCCAGTGTGATGCCGACCAGATATGCCAGCAACGTGGAGGCGAGGGAAATGCCAATGGTCATACGAGCTCCCCAAATAATGCGGGAGAATGTATCCCGGCCCAAGTAGTCCGTACCCAAATAGAAGGTGCCATATTCATTGGTATGGGCATCCAGGAAACTGTCATCCCCATCCATGTCCATTTCGTGGAATGGGGCAATCCAGGGACCAATAGCCGCAATGACTACCCAGAAAACCACCACCGCGGTCGAGATCTTGCCTACCCAGGAAAGCTTCAGTTTGCGTTTGGGTGGTGCATCTGGAAGTTCATCGAACTGGTCCAGTTTCTCCACGATATCCTGACCGATTTCTGCCGCTTGGGTTTCCGGTTCATTCATTTCTGTTCCTCCTCACTTCGGGTGACGAAGGCGCGGGTTGGATACAATGGATCCAATATCCGCAATTAGTATCAGGATGACATAGGTGCCACAGAAAATCATCGCACAGGCCTGCACCAATGGCAGGTCTCGGGTCTGCACCCCGTCAATCATCAGCTTGGCGAGCCCCGGAAAGGCAAAAATGGTCTCCACAATGACCACACCGCTGACCAGGTAGGCAAGGTTCAGGGCAATCACATTGATGATGGGGCCGATGGCATTGAGAAACGCATGACGCAAAATAATTCTCCGCCGCGGGACTCCTTTGAGAATCGCCATTTCGATATAGGGCGAACTCATCACATTCAGAATCCCGGCGCGGGTCATGCGAATCATCTGTGCCGAGACCACAATCACCAGGGTAATGATCGGCATCGCCAAACCACGCAGGAGCTCCAGGAAGGTCATGTTGTCCCGCATCATTGCTGTCGAAGGCAACCAGTGCAGTTGAACGGCAAGCACCAGTACCATGATGGTCGCGATAAAAAACTCAGGAACCGAAATCGTGGCCAGGGTACCGAACGTGACCGTCCGGTCCAACCAGGTACCGGGATGCATGGCCGCCCACAGTCCCAAAAAAATGGAAATCGGAATCGAGATGGCCGCCACCAGCCCGGCCAGCATCATGGTATTGCCGAAACGCCCTCCGATGAGGTCAGCAATCGCCGCCCCACCCGCCTTGGAAGTGCCGAGATCTCCGGTCATCATATCGCCCAGCCAGAGGAAGTAACGGATATACGACGGCTGGTCCAGACCCAGCTCCTTTCGTAGCGCCGCCAAGGTTTCGGGGGTGGCACTCTGACCCAATACAATTTGGGCCACATCCCCAGGCAGGATACTGGTCATGACGAACACAATGACCGAAACCACCACCATGGTCGCCGCACCAATCCATATGCGGCGCAACACCATCTGAATCATCATTATCGGATTCCTCTGGAACTGACTTCCTTATCCGGATTAATCCAAGTCAATAAAGAGGCCTGCACGGTCCGGTGCAGGCCTCCCCCATTCCTTGATCCCGGGCCCTAGCGATCAGGCAATCCAGGCAAACTCCGGCCATTCACAGGCACCCAACTGACCCAGCGGTACCGTTGGAATTCCCATGATATTATCAGCCACCCCATCATTGATGTTGGAGAATGCCGGCGTAACGATCCCGCTGTTATTGTGGATCAGCGTCTGCATTTCACACATCATCGCATGGCGCTTGTCCGGATCCGTCTCGGACAGGACCTCCTGCAACAATACGCCCATCCGTTCATTATCCCAGAAGGTATCATTCCAGGAGGCACGTGGCCCGAATTGGATAGCCATCTGAGATTGTGCCGTGGGACGCATGTTCCAGGTCACCACGTTCAGAGGCTCTTTCATCCAGACCGCACCCCAGTAGCCATCAGTCGGGACCTTCTTCAACTTGAGATCAAAACCGATCTTGGCACAGTTGGCCTGTGCCAGCAGGCAGGCCTCCTCAATGCCGGCCGCGACCGGGGCCACGTAGAGTTCCGCCGTGTCGTATCCGGATTTTTCGAAATGGTACTTGGCTTTGTCGGGGTCGAATTCACGCTGTGGCAGTTCACTGCAGAAGTCCGGCCCATGCGCCTTCGAGACCGGCATGTCATTGCCGACCGAGCCCTTGCCCTTGAGGATCTTGTTGACCACCCGCTCGCGGTCCTGAATGTATTGCAACCCCTTTACAAAATCGTCATTCATCCCCGGCTCGGCATTTTTCAGGCAACAAATACTCACCTGCAGGGCCGCCGGGGTAGACAACAAGGTCACTCCACTGGCTGCCTCGACCTGACGGAATGCCTTGGGTTCAATGATCGTTGCCATTTGTACATCCCCGGCGATCAGAGCATTGACGCGAGCCACCGGATCCGTAATAGCGGTAATCTCAATATTGTCGAGCCATCCACCTTCACGCCAGTAGTTTTCGTTCCGAGAATGAACCGACTTCACACCGGGCTCAAAAGAATCCAGCTTGTAAGGGCCGGTACCGATTCCGTCGCCAGTAGTCCCGTTTTTGACGATTTTGGTCTGGAAAATGCCCAGCAGCGTTGGCAGGTCCGAGTTCGGAGTATTCAGAATACACTTCACTTCATGGGAGTTGACTTTTTTCCACTCCTGAATTGAGGCCAAAACAGATTTGACGACCGAAGTGGACTCTTCACCCATATGGCGGTTCATGCTGTAGATCACATCATCGGCGGTAAACGGTGTGCCATCGTGAAACTCCACCCCCTTGCGCAGTTTCAGGGTCCACTCGCTCGCATTCGCGTTCGGCTCAATCGTTTCCGCAAGTTCACCCCGTGTGGTCAGGTCATTATTGTGCTGGACCAGGCCGTTATAGAGGGCGCGACCCCGGGTGTAGTCGATGGTAGAGGTAAAGCGAGGAGGATCCAGTTGGTCATCCGGGCCATGCAGGTTGGATGCCATCCGAACCGAACCGCCCCGCTTGGGAGTGGCTGCCATAGCCTGGCCGCCCGTGGCCAGCAGATTTTGCGCGGTTGCCAAGGAAACGCCAGTCAGTGCCATTAGCTTGAGCACATCTCGGCGGCTATGACCACTTTTCAGTGCTCTATCGACCAAGCCCTTGTCATACGTAGATAGGTCAGAATACTCCAGTGCACCTGGAGTCATTTTTGGGGAAATCTTGTCTTTCATACTCGGTCTCCAATGTCGTCTATCAAAGAAAAATGCAACGGGTCTCTAGGGTAGTACGGCCAAATCCGAAGCATTGGGAAGCATCCGAAGAATTCACAGCCTTGCCTCCAGACAAAAATGGCGACAGCGACCCGAAGCTCGATTTGACCCTGAGCACCTTTGAAGTTATTATGTGCTATTTGAGAACGAATAGCAAATGACTGGCCGGCCCACCGGAACAAGCATCGCCATCGGCAAGCCGTTTGGGGAGGATCCGGGAACGCCTGACTCTTCCCGGTTGCAGCAAGCAGGGTGGGCCGATCACCCCCCATAACCCACCTACAACCGGTCAAGCGGAGGCAGCATATTCCCCAATAACTCCCGCAGTCCATCCGTGTCGGCAATGGAGGCCGGTAGCAGAGGCGGACGAACATGACGCCAACGTGACTCGCCCAACGCATGGGCCAATAATCCCTTGATCGCCGGAATCGGGCTATACCCTTCGATCTTCCTGCGCAGCTGTACCATGGCATGGTTAGCTACGGCAAGGTCACCGTCGCCCCCACATGCCCCAGTTGCGAAATCGTACACTGCACGCACTGCGGCCGGGTTGATGTTGCAGGTTGCGGAAATACAGCCTGCGCCGCCGGCTTCCAGTGCAGGCACCAGAAAGCATTCTGAGCCCGGAAAAACGGACAGGACCGGGGCGGCTTCGCGAATCTTGAGGGTATGTTCGAAATCGCCGGAGCTGTCCTTGTAAGCCACCACTACATTCGGAAATTCAGTCGCCAAACGCCTGGTTAGTGCTGGTGAAAACCCGATCCCGGCCATGGGTGGGATGTGATAAAGGCAGATGCGCAAGTCCGGATGACGGACCTCATGAATCAGCCGGTCAACATACGCATATAGCCCGTCATCCGTAGCATTGCGGTAAAAAAACGGAGGGAGCAGCATGACCCCGGCGCAGCCAAGCTCTACCGCATGACGACACAGCTTCAGGGTTTCCGGAGCGTTGCAAAGACCGGTTCCAGGCATCAGCCGGGCTGGGTCGATGCCGCCATCCACCAGTGCTTCCAATGCTTCCCGTCGCTCGGCAACGGACAGGCTGAGAGCCTCCCCCGTGGTACCGAATGGAGACAAATAATGCATTCCCTGGGCCAAGAGCCAGTGGGCATGCTCAAGATATAATTCTAGAGCCAAGCCGAGGTCATCCCGAAAAGGAGTCACGACCGGGGCAATGACACCGCTCAGAGGCAGATGCACTGACATGTTTAGAAGGATGCTATGGAGCCAAAAACGGGGCGAGAGGATAACAGAATTGCGCGGTCAGCAGGAATTCGGGATCTTGCCCACTCCATAGTCAGAATCTTCCTGCCTTCCACATTCTGGCTAGTCACGACCCGGCGGCGGTCTCTCGAATCCCCGAAACAAGAAGGCCAATGACGCCCATGGTTACTGGTCCCGGGTCTATCGGCGGCCCGTGAGTACGCGCAGTGCCAACCGGAGACAGGATCAGATAGGCGGGATCAGATCGCATATCCAGGATGGTCGGAGCGGCCTCCGATACCGACCCTTCCCGCATTCGACTTCGAAAGTGCTCAGTGGCACCCCTTGCCAAATACTTTCAGACGCCAGTAGTTATAGGGAAGGGGGGTCACGAATCCAGCGGCTAACATCAGTGGCAGGACTTTCCACGTCAAAACCGCGCCACCGGTCACGGCCCAGTCAACAGCATTCATTGCTACTTCCATGGAAACCATCGAAATCAGAGACATGCCGATCGCCGTCCGGAAAGCAATGGTCAAGGTCATCTGCCGGACCAGAATGATAGTCTCGAGCAGAATGGAAGTCAGCAGGCCATTGACAATGGCAAGCAGCATGATCGACAACGTCGGCCAGGGAATCCCGGTGTACTGGAAAAACGCGATGGTGCCCAGATCACCGATGGAGCAGCCAAGGAGGCACCAAGCCGTATTTTTCGATGCTCTCCGCCAAGTATGCCGGCACCACCAGTCGATATCCGACCTGCTGGCCATCACCCTTCACTTGACAGGAGGTGCATCGCTTTCGAAAATCCCATACCGGCACGACATATACGATAGGCCCGAGTATAAAGTCCCTCCGGACCGTTGTCATGCGCCTTTTATTCCCTAGGTCGGTCGATTCCCGCAAGGAAGTTGAGTCCACCGGCTAAGGCCGGGAATGCCAGAGGTGGTTACGCGTTGGTCAGGGTCGATTTTCCGAGGAGTGTTCCTCTTCACAGATATTCCAGATGGCTGTCAGTTCTCGATCGGAGTATCGCTTGCATTACCCCACTCGGACCAAGAGCCGGCATAGGACCGAACTCGGTCAAAGCCCAGCCATTTCAACACCACAAAAGTGTGGGCACAACGTCGATTCGACTGGCAGTACGTAATCACTTCCTTTTCGGGCAATACATCGAGTCGGGCCAGCTTCTCCATCAGCGTGGAGGGGGATAGGAGTTCGCCATTTCCCATCAGATCCACCGCCGACATCCAATTGAAATGGACTGCCCCCGGAATCCGTCCACCCCGTTGGGCGCGGGCTTCCTCACCGGTGTATTCGGCTTCGCTGCGCGTATCCACGATCGCAATGTCAGGGCGGCCCAATGCGCCCAAGACCTGTGCTTTGGTGGCAACTGCTTCGTTATAGGGCAGCACCGGGTAGTCTGACCGGAGTGGAAGCTCCGGCTGGTTTTCGGTCGGAAACCGGGCCGCTTGCCAAGCCGCAAATCCTCCATCCAGCATGGCATAATGACTGTGCCCGACTACTGCTAGAGTCCACAACAGCCGCGCGGCTTCCACGCCGGTTTCATCGTCATACGCCACGACCCGGTGCCATGGTGCAATCCCCAACGAAGACAGCAAATCGGCCACCTCTTCCGGATTCGGCATCAATCCCTCGACCGGACCGCAGCGCCGAATCAGACGTTCATAATCAAGATGAACCGAGCCAGGAATGCAGCCCTCTGTGATGTGCGCCACCGGACGCAGGTCCACGACCCGAACCGATGGATCCGTCCGTGCGGCCTGCAACTCATCAGCCCGGATGACAAATTTCGGGAATGGAAGCGGAGGGCGTACTTGCTCGACCTGGATGGTATCGATGGCGGAGAACATTGGGCGGAACCGGTGTGAAATCGAAAAGCAAATTGAAGAATAATATTTTATAAAATCGAAATCAATCGACGAATAAAGGTATAAAATTTATATAAAATAGTTTATTTAGAAAAAATTATTTAATTTATCTCAATCTCGGCATGCGAATTTCCGATTTTGCCAGTTCCAGACCCCATTTGTTCCCATTTACGGCTCCACCGACACCGCGTACAATCTCCCCTCCCCCTTCTTCTCTGTGCGGAAATCATCATGGTTGAAATCTGGGGCAGGCGCAATTCAAGCAACGTGATGAGTGTCATGTGGACGGTCGGCGAACTCGGACTCCCGTATACGCGACATGACATCGGCGGCTCTTTTGGCGGCAATGACCACGCCACCTTCCGTCGACTGAACCCGAATGGCCTGATACCAGTACTGGAGGATGATGGCAAGGCTCTGTGGGAGTCCAATGCCATCGTACGGTATCTTGCCCAGGTCTACGGCATGGGCGTTCTGTGTCCGGAAGCCCCCTATGCGAGGGCAGTGGCAGAACAATGGATGGATTGGACCAAATCCACGTTCTACCCGGCTTTCATGCCGGTTTTTTGGGGACTGGTCCGCACTCCACCCGAGACCCAGGACCATGATGCCATTGCCCTCGCAGTGCAGGCCACCGGTGCCGTACTGGCCATTCCGGAAGCCCGACTTTCGGCACATGACTGGCTGGGCAACGACGGGTTTTCCATGGCAGACATTCCACTCGGTGTTCTGTTTCACCGGTATATCACCCTGCCCATCAAGCGTCCCTCGCTGCCGGCACTGCAAACCTGGTACCGCCGCTTGTGTGACCGCCCAGCCTATCGCAAACATGCCATGATCTCCTATGGCAGTTCGCTGGTGGACTGGCTTCGGCTGGAAGCGGAAGGAGCTGGCATCCAGTAACCGGAGCATCGTATTCTGCCGCCCTGTCTACCGACCATCCCAGGCATCATCACACCATGTCTGACTTGACCTTTCCCCGGATATCGGATGTCAGTGACTGTGGGCTGATGGTGTGGTTCGGCAATTCCCTGAAAACAGACATCAACAATGCCTCGCATGTCTTCAGCCATGCCGTAAACGCACAACAATGGGAGGGGGTGCAAGAAGTCATTCCAGCAATTCGCGGAACCCTGATCCGCTACCATCCTCTCCAGATATCCGCTGCCGAAATACGGGAACGAGTTACAGCGCTTCTGGTGAGTCGTGACTGGCTGGCTGCCGAACCGGTCGCCAGCCGCCGGCTGTGGCAATTGCCGGTGCATTATGGCGGAGAGTCCGGGCCCGATATCGAGTGCGTGGCCAAAGCCCTGGGGTGTGATGTAGACTCGGTCATCCAAGAGCACAGCACCCTGACCTTGCGCGTGCTGATGCTGGGATTTGCCCCGGGATGTGCCTATCTGGGAACATTGCCCGAGCGATGGAACCTGCCACGGCTGAATCATGTCAAACCGAAAGTGCCAGCGGGTTCGATCTCGGTTGCAGTACGTCAATCCGTACTGTTCGCCACCCCCATTCCTACCGGATGGCAAACCATTGGACGCACCCCGTTTCTGACTTTTTCCCGCACCCAGCCACCTTATTTTTTTCTGGCCCCAGGCGACGAAGTCCGTTTCACGCCCATCCATGCAGAGCGTTTCGCCGAGTTGTCTGCGTTAGTGGCGGCCGGAGAAAGAATCGTAACCCCCCAGCCCTGTCGTGAATGCCATCCTTGAAGTCCTGTCGGCCGGACCAGCAGTCACCATACAGGATGCCGGGAGACCCGGCTATGCTCGCTTTGGCCTCTCTGCAGGCGGCGCCATGGATCCCTGGGCCATGCGGGAAGGCGAACTCCTCCTCGGGAATCCGCCGGGAACCGCGGCACTGGAAATGGCTGGATATGGCGGGCAATTCCGCATCCGGAATGATGCCTGCCAATGTGCCCTGACTGGAGCCCCCATGCAGGCTCGTCTGGATGGCATCTGCATTCCGTGGCACTCCAGCTTCCGTCTGCAGCCCGGCCAATCCCTCGACCTCGGTTCGGTACTGACAGGCCAGCCCTGTAGCGGAACCTATGGCTATCTGCACCTTGCCGGTGGCTTAGATACCACAGTAGAAATTGGCGCACGTAGTACACATTTGCGTGCCGGTGTCGGAGGGTTGGATGGCAAACCACTCCAGCCCCCTGCAGAGTTACCGATCGGGTATGCAGCCAGTGCCGAGACCACCTCCTGCATATTGCCCGCACCGGCATACCTCACGCACAGAATCATACGGATCGTCTGGGGACCCCATGCCGAGCGCTTCAGCCAACGGACACGCCAGCGGCTGCTGTCCGAATCCTTTGCGGTTTCCCCCCGACGGGACCGGATGGCCATGCAACTGCACCTCAGCAACCACGAACCCTTCGATTCTCTCCTCACCGGATTGTCCGATCCGGTGATGCTCGGGGACATTCAGGTGACCGGTGACGGGTCTCCAGTCATTCTGATGCGGGAGCACCAACCTACTGGAGGATATCCCCGTATCGCCAGCGTGATTTCCGCAGACCTTTCGACTGTGGCACAACTGCCGACCGGGGCCCCTTTTCGGTTTTCACTGGTCACTCAGAACGAAGCCATCGAGGCACTCAAGAGCTGGCAAAATGAATTGCAGGCCCTAACCGGACGGAAAACCCCCTTGACTCGTTCACCCCCACAGGCCCACGACTTGATGGATTACAATTTGATCAGTGGAGCCATTTCCGCATACGATCCCTGATTCGGACCCGCGGCTTCGCACCGGATGGTCACTGGAATCTGCCGACCGGGCGGTGGTGACACGGTGGCGGTACATGAGGACCCGGTCTTTGGATCGTCCGAAAAACATGACTCCCCCTTTATTCGATTTGCCATGAACCAACAGTTGACCATTGATCTCAATGCCGATCTCGGTGAATCCTATGGGCCTTGGAAAATGGGCGATGATGAGGCCATGCTGGACATTGTCTCCAGTGCCAATATTGCCTGCGGGTTTCATGCCGGCGGCCCATCCGAAATGTGCACAACTTTGGAACGGTGTCGGGATAAGGGAGTCGCGGCCGGTGCTCATCCGGGATTCGCCGACCTTCGGGGATTTGGTCGCCGGCGTCTACCGGTAACGGATTTGCCTGCCCTGCAAGCCGATCTGATCTACCAGATCGGTGCCTTTATGGGTCTGGCCAAGGCCCAAGGGGTTCCGTGTTGTCATATCAAGTTGCATGGTGCCCTTTCCAATATGACTTGCGAAAACCGGGCCCTCGCCGATATCTGTGTACAGGCGATTCGTCAAGTCGCCCCCGAGATCCCCATTCTGGCTCAGGCGTCCACCCATCTGGAAAAGGCGGCCGATGGAACCGGCCCAGTGATCCGGGAGGTATTTGCCGACCGCGAGTACCATGCAGATGGCACACTGGTATCCCGCCATGAAGAGGGGGCCGTCATCAATGATGCCGGCAGAGCCGCTGAACGAGTCCTGAAAATCATTGAGGAGCAGGCCATTACAGCCCGCGATGGCTCAATCTTCAACGTGCAGCCTGAGTCGGTATGTGTCCATGGAGACCATCCGTCCGCAGTTCGCATGGCTGCACGAATCCGACAGGTCCTGGAGGAACAGGGAATTGCGGTTCGGGCCGGATAGCGTGGTATGGCAGAAGCTGGGGCTGGGGCCGACCCCGGCACCAACGCCCAGCAGGCACCCTTTCGGGAGAACATCCCATCTGGGATGTGCGGAGCATGGATTGCATACCCAAAAGAGCTTCGATCTCTCGCCAGCAGCCGCAGAGTGCTTCGCCAAGAGATGATCCGGGACAGACGATTCCGGTAGCTGCCAGCAGAATCCAACGACCATGAAGGCCGGAACTAACCGAAGGTCTGAGTGCGCTTTGCGACAAGGAATAGTCCATTCTTCCCTGGATAGTTTGCACAACATCCATCCGGGAATATCATTGCGTACGATCTGATGGAAGCTTGCATACCCCATGTTGACACCACCCCCGATCGACCTGTCTGCGTTACGACAGTATCGACTTGCACGTATCCGGCAAATGCTGGTAAAAACCGATACTCCCCTGATGGTGTTGCTTCAGCCCATCAGCTTACGCTATGCGATTGATTTTCGCGAATATGCCCTATTTCAATCCCATATCCCAAAATGCGCTCTCTTCCTCCCTGCCGAGGGCCCGGTAGTCCTCTATGGAAGCTCTCATCAGCACTATGATCTCGTGGATGAATACCGCCTGGGGATCCCGCTTCATCCCTTCGACCTCGGATTCAATCTGGAAAAGTCGGCGAAGCAGTTTGCGCGCGCTGTCGCAGGATTCTTGGCCGAAATCGGTGAGAAAGGCGATCACTCCAAAGTGGCAGTGGAAAGCCTGCCCGCTGATTTCTTTGGCGCACTGAAATCACTCCGACTGCACTTGGTGAGTGGAGAATCCTTGATGGAACAGGCCCGGACCATAAAGTCCGAGGAAGAAATTGCCTGTATGCGCTACTCCATTGCCGTCGCAGAACATGGTATGGCAGCGATGCAAGAAGCCCTCGTTCCCGGCATGACTGAAAACCAGCTTTGGTCGATTCTCCATCAAACCAATATTGCCTATGATGGTGAATGGATGGAAGGACGGATGCTGGCCTCCGGGCCACGTACCAACCCCTGGATGCAGGAAGCCAATGACCGCATCATCCAAGCTGGGGAGTTGGTCGCGTTTGATACCGATATGATCGGACCTTTCGGATATTGTGCCGACATATCCCGAACTTGGCTTTGTGGAGAAACCAGGCCTACTGCTGCCCAACGTGATCTTTATCGTCATGCTTGGGAAGAAGTGCAATACAACACGGAAGAGTTGCAAGCCGGACGAACCCTGCACGAATATGGAGAGCGGATCTATGCTCGGCGGCAGGAGTTCATTGCCCACCGATACCCACTGTTTGCCCATGGCATCGGCATGTCGGACGAGTATCCCAAGCTATACTATCCCGAGGACCGACACAGACAATATAATGGTGTGATTGAACCGGGAATGATCTTCTGTGTCGAGAGCTTTACAGGCTCAGACAAAGGAGGAGAAGGGGTGAAGTTGGAACAGGTAGTCCTGGTTACTGACCGGGGAACCGAGGTGATTTCTCACTACCCCTATGAGGAATCCCTTCTGGCCTTCTGAGGTCTAATCCCATCCTAAAGCACATTCCGGGAGAAGCCCTTTGCAAGCCGAACGGCACGACCGTCGGCATCCGGGCCCAACTGCCGCAAGAGCATGACCCACGCCTGGACGGTTAGGACCTGCCTGCTGGGCTGCGCCGGTTCCAAAAAATCAGAACCCCGAAGGGGACTGCGTCTATTTTCAGGTAGAGTTTCAGGTTCTGAGTATTTCATGGTACCAGAAACCCTTGAAGTGATCGCTTTTCGCATCGCAAAACCGCGATTCAGTGGCTCCGCACCGCTCCAGGCTCCCTGTATTTTTCGGTCTGCATTCCCCCCCTGCTGATAATGTTATCCCCCACGATCTACATCGCCAATGGTATCTCGGCGTTCCTGTTTTCCTGCACGGGACCAGTCGCCATCATTCTCTCGGTGGCAGCCACTACAGGGCTCAGCGATGCACATGTGGCCTCCTGGCTGTTCGGCGGCTTTACGGTCGCTGGCCTGGTATCCCTTTGGTTTACAGTACGATACCGTCAACCGCTGGTGTTTGCGTGGACCATCCCGGGCACCATTCTGCTATTGACCTCACTTAACCAGATGACCTTTTCCGAAGCGGTGGGAGCCTATCTGGTCACTGCGGTGCTGATTCTTGTGATGGGCTTCACTCACATGGCTAAGAACATCATGGCCATCCTGCCCCCGCCCATCGTAATGGCTATGGTGGCAGGAATTTTTCTGGATTTTGGTCTTGGATTGATCGGGGCTTTCACGGACCATCCCCTGCTTTCTGGAGTGATGGTCGGCATTTTTGTCCTGACCCTGGCGATCCCCTCACTACAACGCCTGGCACCACCTATCCTGGTCACCCTAGTCGCCGGCATCCTGATCGTCCTCTTGACCGATACCCTGCAGGATACCGGCCCCTTGCCGGGAATCTTTACCCGTCCCGTACTGTTCATGCCCACCTTCTCCCTGCCTGCCATGCTGGAACTGGTCATTCCCCTGACCGTCACTGTACTGCTGGTACAGAACGCACAAGGGTTTGCTGTCCTGTCTCATGCCGGGCATCATCCACCCATCAGCGCCATGACCACTGCTTGTGGTTTCGGATCCCTGGTTCTGGCGATCATTGGAGCGGTCTCCATGTGCGTCACTGGACCATCGAACGCAATCCTGTCATCCACTGGACATCCGTCACGCCAGTTTATCGGCGGTATTACCTATAGCGTGCTTGCCTTCTTTTTCGGTCTATGCGGAACACTGATGACCTGGCTTGCCCTGAAGCTACCCGAGGCCTTTATCGCCGTGCTTGGCGGCCTTGCGGTGATGCGGGTACTGCAAGATGCATTCGTCGCCGCATTTGCACACCGATTCACTGCCGGTGCTTTGGTAACTCTGCTGGTAACCATATCGGACATCACGTTGCTTCATATCGGGGCACCATTCTGGGGGCTGGCTTTCGGATCCGCGATTTCCTGGATCTTACAGGAACAGCGGAATACCGAATCGCTGTCTGATCAATCCAAGTCAAGGTGATTGAGGAATATGCCGCGATGGCCAGCCACTCTTGCCATGATCGCATATGCTTCCACAGTGTAGTCAGTCGTACCTCTCATTTGCAGGAACACTGGCCCAGAGTCGGCTCGATTCGCAAACGGGGTGATACCGATACGATATAATATGTGGGTTTCCAATATCGGTACCCGCCCAATGCGAAGGAAGCGGTCTCGACAACCTATACAGTGGCTGGTCACAATCCCACTCAAAGTGGTGGCACTCTGCATGGCCTTTTGCGGTGCGATGGCAATCGGACTGACCGCGTATGCCATCTCCCTGCTACCGGAGTTGCCGACGGTCGAGGAAATCAGAAAGGTTCCACTGAGCATTCCGCTCCGGATCTACAGTGCCGACGGCAAGCTGGTTGCAGAATATGGCAATGAACGGAGGGTACCCGTTTCCCTGGACCAGGCACCTCCTCTACTCATTGATGCAATTCTGGCCACGGAAGATGACAACTTCTATCACCATACCGGGGTCGACTTTCTGGGCCTTGTCCGAGCCCTGATCAGCAATATCCGCAGCCAATCCCGGGGACAGGGTGCCAGTACAATCACGATGCAGGTGGTCCGAAACTTTTTTCTTGACCGGGAAAAGACCTACGAGCGGAAACTGAAAGAGATCCTCCTCGCGTTCAATATGGAACGGGCCCTGACCAAGGACGAAATACTCGAACTATATCTGAACAAGATCTTTCTCGGCCACCGTGCCTACGGCTTTGCCGCGGCCGCCCAGATCTATTATGGTGTGGATCTGGAGAACCTCAGCGTCCCAGAGATCGCCATGCTAGCCGGATTGCCAAGGGCTCCTTCGAGAGACAACCCCATTTCCAATCCAGTACGGGCGGAAGAGAGAAGGGATCATGTTCTGCAACGCCTGTTCTATCTGGGCAAGATTGACAAGCTGAGCTTCGATATCGCGCAAAAGGCACCCATCACGGCCGACCGCCATGTGGCCCAAGTAGAAGTCCGAGCCCCGTATGTCGCCGAAATGGCACGTCAGCTAATTGTCGACCACTTGGGCAATGTCGCCTATGACCGTGGACTCAATGTCACCCTGACCATCGACAGCCGATATCAGGCACAGGCCAGCCGTTCTCTGCGCAAGGGATTGCTGGCCTATGACCAACGTCATGGCTTTCGTGGTCCCGTAACCCGTCTTGATTTATCCCGGATGAGTCAGGCAGAGATTGATGACGCACTCTATGCCGTCCCCGCCAGCCATGAACTGTCGCCTGCTGTCGTACTGTCCGTCACTGCAAAGGGCTTTGGGGCACTTACACGGGAAGGGATGGAAATTTCCGTCCCCCTCAAGGCCATGCAGTGGGCTCGTCCCTACCAAAGTGCCAACCGTCAGGGACCGGAACCTGCCTCGGCCAGCGATGTCGTGCGCCCCGGAGATGTGGTATACGTCACTGCACAGGACGACGGCAACTGGCAGCTCAGTCAGATGCCTGCGGTCTCCGGTGCCCTGGTTTCCCTGGAACCGAATACCGGTGCCATCCTGGGTCTGACCGGTGGCTTCGACTACTACTTGAGTAAGTTCAACCGCACCACCCAGGCGGAGCGCCAACCTGGTTCCAATATCAAACCCTTCATCTATTCAGCCGCACTGGAAAATGGATTCACCCCCGCCAGTCTGGTGAGTGCTGCACCCATTGTGGTGGAAGACGACTTTCAGGGTATCTGGCGACCGAAAAACTACAGCCGCAAATTTTTTGGTCCTACCCCGCTTCGCAAAGCACTGAGCCTGTCACTGAACCTGGTCTCTGTTCGCTTGATGCGCACCATTGGTGTGGATGCGACTGTGGATTACCTGACCCGATTTGGCTTTGATCCAGCAAAGTTACCCCGAAACCTCTCTCTCGCACTGGGGTCAACAACCGCCACTCCACTGGACATCCTAAGAGGATACGCCGTTTTTGCCAATGGAGGACGACTGGTTCGACCATATTTCATTGCCCGGATAGAAGATGCGGACGGCAATCTCGTAGACCTGACTCCAGCACCTGAGGCATCCTGTGAAGGCTGTCCCGTAGAGCCGGACTCCTTCAATCCCGATAGGACAGCAGTCACCGCAATGGTACAGGTGTCGCCTGTGGGGCCACTCGAACCGATTCAGGTCATCCCGCCAGAAATTGCCTTTCTGATGCGAAACCTCATGGCGGAAGTTATACAGACCGGTACCGGGCGAAAGGCTCTGGCCCTCGGGCGAACCGACCTGGCTGGCAAAACCGGAACCACGAACAATTTCCGCGATGCCTGGTTTTCCGGATTTTCACCGGATGTGGCCACGACCGTATATGTCGGCTTCGACGAACCCGAACACCTTGGGCGCAGAGAATCGGGTGCCAGTGCAGCACTCCCCATCTGGGTGGATTTCATGGCGGAAGTCCTGCCAGACTATCCAGAGCAACCCGAGGCCGTTCCGGCCCAGATCATCACTCGATTCATTAACCCGGAAACGGGAGAACTCGCCCGGGAAGGCGACCCCGACGGGTATGAGGAATATTTCCTGTCGGGAACCGAGCCCAGAAACCCGATTTCTTCCTCCCCAGATGCCAACGTGGCGGGAGGCGGAACTCCCAACAACGAAGACATCTCCAAGTCCCTGTTCTGAAGCCGACCGGAGACCCGTCGACTTGCACGGCATGCGAATTGGGCGGGAGTCAGCCGATAAGCCGGGTTCTGTCGTGGACAGCCATTCATCTGGAACACCCGTCACCGAATGCCTCAAGCAACCTACCCGAACCCGGCACGGGCCGCGCCTTATGGTTCCTATTTGGTCTTGCTCCAGGTGGGGTTTGCCCTGCCACTGCCGTTACCGGCAGCGCGGTACGCTCTTACCGTACCATTTCACCCTTACCGCAACCGAACCGTTGCGGCGGTATATTTTCTGTGGCACTTTCCGTCGACTCACGTCGCCCAGGCATTACCTGGCACCTCGCCCTATGGAGCCCGGACTTTCCTCCCCGACTCTCAAGCCGGAGCGGCTGCCTAGCTGACTCCCGACTGCGGATTATAACGGCAGCGCAGTTTTTTTGGGACCACAGCTTCACCTGGAAGTATACTTCCGGAAACAATGGGGAATTACATAGGAAAGTTGACAGGCATCACGATCAATGATCAGCACCTACAAATTCTCTTGCGTGTTCAGCCGAAACGCGGCGGTCCCATTCAGATAGCCGTCAAACTGGCCAGATACGGGGGTTTCGTCCAGGCGAGACGCACGACAAGCGTGTACTCTCGTTTTTCGCCGCGCCGCGGCGGGTTTTAAGTTCGGCTACTGGTTGCCGCCGAGCAAGTCGCCGCCAGGGCCGACCCGTGCGCAGCCCTTGCCGCCGGTGAACAGGAAGTAGGTTTCGCCTGTGTGCGCGTAGGCTCTGTTGCCGGTGCTGCGCTGCACCTTGATGACCGGAATCACCAGCTCGCCCGTGTTGCTCCAGATGTGGGCACCGGCCTTGGGCCGCACTTCCACGAGGTTCTCGCCAAGATCGCCGCCATAAAATGCGATTTGTCCGAAAGTTCCTGGCGTCACATCATTCCAACTGTTTCTAGCCCCGCCGCGCCACTCAAAGTCGCGGAACATGTCGGCACTCCCGTGCGAGGAGTCTTTTTCCAGATTCAGGCTGATACCGCTCTTGAAGCTTGACCGTTCCACGTTGGGGTTGGTGCTCGATAGGATCACCTTGAAGCGGCCCGGCGTGGCATGATCGCCGCAGCCGTTCACGACCCTGCTGCCGTAGACGCCTGCAACCCGGGCGGTGCAGATGGAATTGTTGCAGTCAGGCGGCGTTTGCGCCTGTGCCGGTCCTGCGAGCAGCAGGAAGAACGCCATTGCGGCCGCGAGGGCCGTCAGTCTAGCGGAGGGGGGGGGGGGGGAATATGGTCATGCTGTACATTGTTGATCCGCGGAGTAGATGTTGCATCGAGGAATATAAGACGGCTTGGGCGACATGTCAACCGGTTGTACCGCCAACAGAAAAGATGGGATTGATAAAAGGAAGGCTGTCAACTTTCCTGTGTAATTCCCAAACAATGGCCCCCGTCCAGTCACTGCTCCTTCCGGACCGAAGATGACGAACCCTTGCGCCGCTCCCGTTCCAGCTCCAGTGCCTTGGTATAGGCACGGTTTCGGGGAATTCCCAGCCAGTTAGCGGCAATTCGACTGGCAGACTTAACTGGCAATTCCCCAAGCAGAAGCATCAACAGATGCTGGAGAGGAACCTCGTCCGGCTCCCTGCCCGGTGCCCCGGAGACCATAATCACAAACTCCCCCCGTTGGTGGGCCGGGTCCGCCATCAACTGCACCAGTACCTCTCCAGAGCTGCCATGGTAGAAAGTTTCGAATTTCTTGCTGATTTCCCGACCGATCACGATGGTCCTGGCCGGGCCCAGCAATTCGGACATCTGCTCCAATGTAGCCATCATCCGGTGACAGGATTCATACATCACGATGGTACTTTCCTCCGTTGCGACCCGTTGCAGGTATGTCTTTCTGGCCCCGTCTTTCGCTGGCACGAAACCTTCGAACACAAATCGGTCGGTCGGCAAACCGGAAGCTGACAAAGCAGCAATCAGGGCGCAAGGCCCCGGTATGGGGGATACCCGGAACCCCTGTTTGCGGACCTCACGCACCAGAAGATAGCCTGGGTCAGAGATCAGGGGTGTACCGGCATCACTAATGAGCGCAATGCAGGCTCCCTTTTCCAGTTCGCGGAGGACCGGCGCGATCTGTTCTTTTTCATTGTGCTGATGGAAAGACCGGAGTGATGTCCGTATATTATAGTGCCGCATCAGGATACCGGATTGGCGGGTGTCTTCTGCCAGCACCAGATCGGCTCGCCGCAATACCTCCGCGGCTCGGGGAGACAGGTCACCGAGATGCCCGATCGGCGTGGCCACAATGTGCAGAACTCCCGTTTTGCGGTTCATGGACATGTCCCGTATACTGTATCCTCTCACTTTACCACTCATTGTCACCCGAATTTCGCCGCGATGAGCTTTGCACTATGGAGACCAGCACCACGCAGGTGGAGGTCATGGAACCTGACATTACTCTCCATCTTCCTGCTGATGGCAGGCTGTGCCACTCCTCCGGAACCGGAACCTCCACCCGAAGTGACCGCGGAGCCTGCTCCCACTCCGCTGGATCCAGTGATATTGGATAAACTGAATCCCCAATCCGACATCCTCATTGAGAAACTGGAAAACGAAGGGCCATGGGATCTGGTCGAACGGGCAGACCGTGCGACGTTGGATGCGGCAATTGATCTCCGTCTCGATGCCATCGACGGTTTTCTGGACCTGCAGGAATTCACCCCTGCAGAAACCCAGGCCAACTATCTCCTGGATGTGACCCTGAACCGGATCCAGTCCAATCGTTTCAGCCTGCAACGGGCCCGCATTGCCGTGGGTTTCGGTCAGCATGAAACAGCAATCCGGTATCTGGAGCCGCTACGGGATGCCCCCCTCTGGACACCCGGCGAGTGGGCGCGGGTGCTGAAAAGCCTGTCCGATGCCCAGCTGGCACTGGGACTGCGGGTAGATGCGCTGATCAATCTGTTTCAGCGCGACCAATTGCTTGTGGGCGAAGATCAACTTGTTAGTCAGCAGCGAATCATTGACCTGCTGGAACAAACCAGTTCGCTGGAACAAGCCTTGCTCCAGCAACATGCCAGCAACTTGGGCTTGCCGACTAATCTGGTGGGTGGGTGGCTTACCCTGGTGGCCTTGCGGGAACTGCCCATACCGGAACGGATGAGGGCGGCAAGGCTCTGGTACAACAGTTATCCACGCCATCCCGCCAGAGGAGAATGGCTCAGCGGAATCCCGGAACAGAATCTGGACTACTTCCGCCAAATCACCCTGCTGTTGCCGCTACAGTCTTCATATGCTCATGCGGCACTGGCTTTTCAGGAAGGATTCTTGGATGCGTACCATCAAGATGCGCAGGAGACCAAGCCGGCTGTCCATGTGCTGGACATCGGGGAAGACCCTTCGCTGGCCTCATTCTACTATCAGTCTGCCGTGACCAGTGGAGCTGATTTTGTAGTGGGGCCACTAGGCCGGGAGGCAACTGCCACACTCCTTGAGAGCACGACCCCTGACATTCCGACCTTGGTCTTGGCGGATGTGTCGCATGAAACCTCTTCGGACCAATTGTACGGCCTCAGTCTTTCTCCCGAGCGGGAAGCCGTACAGATTGCTTCGCGCGCATTCCGAGACGGGCACCGCCATGCAGGCATCATTCATGATGGCTCCCACTGGGCCGCCCGTGTGATCGCCGCCTTTTCTGAACACTGGCTCTTCCTGGGTGGTACGTTGGGCTCCAACTGGGCCTATCCGGATGCCATTGATCAGTATGCCCGCCTCATTTCACAATTCCTGGAAGTCGATCAAAGCATCGCCCGGCGCAAACAGCTGACGGCGACAGTTGGACGCAATCTGGAGTTCACCCCTCGGCGCCGGGGCGATATCGACATGATCTTCCTGGTTGGTAATGCCCGCGATGCCCGGTTACTGGTCCCCCAGCTACGGTTCCACCAGGCGCACAATCTACCGATTTACTCCACTTCGAATATTTTCAGTGGCAAGCCGGACCCGGCAGTCGATGCGGATCTGGATGGCCTGATTTTTGGCGATATGCCTTGGATGCTGGATATCCGTTATACCACCGAGGCCAGAACTCATTCATTCCCTTCACGCAAATTAGCTGCCGGGAATGGGCCAAATAGTATGCCATCCGAGCCATCGGAGGAAGAAGTCTCACCCATCTCTCAGTCCGGCACTACCGCATTGCCCAACGCCCATGCCATCGGAGAGCCATCGGATACCTTGTCGCCACCCAAACGCTCCCCCCTGTTGCAGCCGGTCGAAAAGTCTCCCTACAGTTTCACACCCCTCGACCGCTTGTATGCTCTTGGTCTGGAAACCTATTCCCTGATTCCCCGCCTGAAAACCCTCCGAGGCGAGGCCTCGCAACCATATTATGGTCAAGCATTCCAAGCCAGTGTCGAGGCGAATGGCAATGTGGTTCGCCACCTGGTATGGGCCACGTTTGATCAGGGAGAGGTGGTTTTGCTGGCCCCTGAGTGAAACGGCCTGCAGCTTACCATGAAGTTCCCAAGGGCATCCCTGATTCCTGCAGCCGGTCCACACATCCACACTGACCGGCAGGATCCTAAACCCTGTCCATGCATCCAGATCGACATTGCGGTGAAAAAATCTTCTACCGGGAAGCATTTGCCCCATGTATAATCATGCTGTGCTGTTTGCCTTGACCGCCTCTACCTTCTAGAAGTCGATGGGAATGAATCGCCCGGCTGGAACCTACTGCCGAACCAGAACCGCACTGTTGGGCATCCTGCTGTTGTTGGGTGCCGAACTGCTGACTGCCTGCGCCCCCCTTCTCGTCGGCGCCGGATTTATTACGGCCATCAATGTAGTCACGGAAAGACGTACCCTGTCTCGCGTATTTGACGACAACACGCTGGAGCGGCAAGTCCAATCCGTCATCAAGGCCGATCCCGACCTTAACGCCAGCAATGTGGACGTCAAAGCCATCAACGGGATCGTGCTGTTGACCGGGGAAGTGGCCTCGGATCTACTGCGCCAACGGGCGCAAAAGTTGGCCGAGGAAAACCAAAAGACGCTGACGGTAGTGAATGAGCTTCAGCTCTCCGGCACCACCAGCCTGACCAGTCGGGCCAACGATGTGCTGATCACCACCAAGGTCAAAGCCAAACTGCTGGCGGCCAAGGAAGTCCCCCCCAATGTGATCAAGGTGGTGACGGAAGGGGGCAAGGTGTATCTGATGGGGCTGGTGACAGAGGCCGAAGCCGAAGCCGCAGTCAAGGCCACCCGCCAGGTCAGCGGCGTAACCCATATTGTCAAAGTGTTCGAATTCATCAAGGACCCGTGAATACTTCGGAAGGTCACCATCTGCTATTCCCGAGACCTATCTTCATCACTTCGTCCTATCCGGAAGGAACCGCCTGACCGTCGCGAAACGGATTCCTCAGGCTGCCAGCCGGAACGCCGCATCAAGCAGTGCGATGGTGTATTCGTGTTGTGGTGAATGGAATACATTCTGCGCCCGGCCCTGCTCCACCACATCGCCGGCCTTCATGACCATCAGGTCATCGGCAATTGATCGCACGACTGACAGGTCATGGGAAATAAACACATAGGAGAGATTATGTTCCCGCTGGATCCGGTTCAGCAAGGCCAGCACCTGCACCTGCACCGTGCGGTCAAGTGCAGAGGTAGGCTCGTCCAGAAAAAGGACCCTGGGCTCCAGGACCAAAGCTCGGGCAATGGCAATCCGCTGCCGCTGGCCTCCGGAAAATTCATGGGGATAGCGGAATCGTACCGTCGGGTCGATTTCCACTTCCTGCAGGATTTGGATTACCCGTTGGTCCCGTTGTTCCGGGTCTGTAATCAATCCATGTGCATCCAACCCTTCGCTGATGATCTCCGTTACCGTCAGGCGGGGAGACAAGGAACCATACGGATCCTGAAAAACCATTTGCAATTGGCGGCGCATGGTTTTCAGTTCAGTGCCTTCCACAGCCCGCATGTCACGACCCATAAGGCGCAGACAGCCCTCTGACCGGATCAGGCGCATCAGTGCCAGTGCCAAGGTCGTCTTGCCAGATCCGGACTCGCCGACAATACCTAGGGTATGGCCGGGTTTCAGGGACAGGGTGGCTTCATTGACGGCTTTCACATACCCTACAGTGCGACGCAGAATGCCCCGTCGGATGGGAAACCAGACCCGGACCTGCTCCGCTTCGAAGACGGGAGTGTCGACGGCATCCGGGGGGGCACGCTCCGGCGGCTCGGCGGACAACAGATGTCGGGTGTAGCGCTCCCGGGGAGCCGTGAAAATCTGTGTGGTCGGTCCCCTTTCGACCATACGGCCGTCTTGCATGACCAATACCCGGTCGGCCACCTTGCGTACCATGTTGAGGTCATGGGTAATCAGGAGGATGCCGAGATGATGGTGGCGTTGGATTTCTTTCAGCAGGGCCAATATCTTGGCTTGGACCGTCACATCCAGTGCCGTCGTCGGTTCGTCGGCGAGCAGAATTTCCGGCTGGTTGGCCAATGCCATGGCAATCATAACCCGCTGACGCTGGCCACCGGACAGTTGGTGCGGGTAGGCTTCGAGGCGCGATTCCGGGTCTTGGATCTCGACCTGATGCAACAATTCCAGAATCTTACTGCGAGCAGGAGGCCCCATCAGGTTCTGATGCAGTGCAAGCGATTCCCCAATCTGTTTCTGGATCACATGGAGCGGATTAAGGGCAGTCATTGGCTCTTGGAAAATCATCGAAATGTCATTCCCCCGAATCCGCTGGAGTACTGTATGTGGGGCACCGATTAGGTGAGTATCGCGGTAACGGACCGTACCGCCTGGATGGAACGCCATCGGATAGGGCAACAACTGCAAAATAGACAAGGCCGTCAGGGACTTTCCAGAGCCCGACTCGCCCACCAACGCAAGCGTCTCCCCGGCATGTAGGTCAAAGGTGACCTCCTTTACCACATCGGTAATGACTTCCTGTTGCTGCTGCTGACTGCGGAAGCTGACCGATAACTCTTCCACCGTGAGAATCGGGCTGGAATCGGTAGTCGGTCTCATTTAAATACCTTCCTCGGGTCAAAGGCATCCCGGATGCCTTCCCCAATGAACACCAGCAATGACAACATGAAACCGATGACCACAAACCCGGTGATCCCCAGCCAGGGGGCCTGCAGGTTGTTCTTGCCCTGGTTCAACAGTTCTCCTAGGGATGGGGAGCCGACTGGCAACCCAAAACCCAGAAAATCCAGGCTGGTCAGGGTGGTGACGGAGCCACTCAGAATGAAGGGCATGAAGGTCAGGGTAGCGACCATGGCATTAGGCAGGATATGGCGGAACATGATGATCCGATCGCTGACACCGAGTGCCCGGGCCGCACGAATGTACTCAAAGTTCCGAGCCCGCAAAAATTCAGCCCGCACCACAGAAACCAGCCCGGTCCAGGAAAACAGCAACATCAGAATGAGAAGGCTGAAAAACCCGGGAGTGATCACCGCGGCCATGATAATCAGGAGATAAAGTACCGGCAACCCTTCCCAGACCTCGATAAAGCGCTGCATCATCAGGTCCAGCAGCCCCCCAAAATAGCCCTGTACGGCTCCGGCGGCAATCCCGACCACGGAACTCAGTACCGTCAAAACCAATCCGAACAGGATGGAGATCCGAAAACCATAGATCGCCCTGGCGAGTACATCCCGGGCTTGGTCATCAGTCCCGAGCCAGTGACGAGACGACGGCGGAGCCGGTGCCGGAACCGCCAGTTCATAATCAATGGTATCGTAGGAAAAAGGGACCAGCGGCCAAAGGATCCAGCCCTTCTCTTCAATCAGGTCCTGGATGAAAGGGTCACGATAATCTGCTTCCAGTTCAAATTCGCCCCCGAACACCGTTTCGGGATACGTCTGAAATACGGGCAGGAACAGTTGGCCTTCGTAACCAATCAGGATCGGCCGATCATTGGCGATCAGTTCCGCCCCCAGGGTTAATATGAACAGTACCAGAAAGATCCACAACGACCAGTAACCCCGCCGATGACGCCGAAAGCTCTGCCAGCGTTGCCGGGTGATGGGCGAGGTACGCATACCGAGCCCTGTTCCGGTCTGACAGGCCGTCGCCAAATCCATCAGACCGTCCGGGACTCGAAGTCAATACGAGGATCCACGATGGTATAGACCACATCCCGGACAATCTGCAACAGCAGCCCGATCAAGGTAAAAAAGTACAGGGTCGCGAACATGACCGGGTAATCGCGGTTGATGGCCGCCTCAAATCCCAGCAGACCCAGTCCGTCCAGGGAAAAGATTACTTCGATGAGTAATGAACCGGTGAACAGGATACTGATGAACAACGCCGGGAATCCGGCAATCACGATCAGCATGGCATTGCGGAACACATGACCATACAGTACCTGACTCTCATCCAGCCCCTTGGCCCGTGCCGTCAGGACATACTGCAACTGGATTTGGTCGAGGAA
Source organism: Candidatus Poriferihabitaceae bacterium (assembly GCA_965221795.1). Taxonomy (GTDB): domain Bacteria; phylum Pseudomonadota; class Gammaproteobacteria; order Arenicellales; family Poriferihabitantaceae; genus VYFG01. The sequence continues at coordinate 2,152,033 of OZ244914.1, read as the reverse complement.
CGAATTCTTGGTCAGCATGGTCAGCGTGGCAAAACTTCCGATGACCATGGCCGCGACTGGGAGTGTGATATGCCAGAAATAATCCAGAACCTGTCGCCACAGGGACAAATCCTCCCAGCTTTCGGAGGTCAGTCCCCGCAGCGGGAAAAGATCGAAGTATCGCCCGCCCGCAAACAGTACAATCAGCAGAATCGCAAATAGAAAGCCTGGAATGGCATAACCCGCCACAATCAGTCCACTGGTCCAGGTATCGAAGCGTGAGTCGTCAAGCACCGCCTTTCGTATCCCAAGGGGAATGGAAACCAGATAGGTGATCAGGGTAGTCCACAATCCCAGCGAGATGGAAACTGGCAATTTATCCCAAACCAAGTCCACCACCCGTTGGTTGCTGTAATAGCTTTCTCCAAAATCGAACCGCAGGTAATCCCCGAGCATCTGGATAAATCGCTCATGGGCTGGGCGGTCGAAGCCGAACTGCTTTTCAATTTCGGCAATGATTTCTGGGCGTAATCCCTGGGCCCCTCGATACTTGCTCACTCCTCCCTGTCCGCCCACTACACCGAGCGCCCCCTCCCCCCCCTGAATATCCGAACCGGTACCGGAGAATCGGCTGGTAGCCTCGGTTGCCTGTCCCTGGAGTTCGGCAATCACCTGTTCCACCGGCCCCCCGGGGGCAAACTGGATGATCGCGAAATTCACCACCATGATCCCGAACAGAGTCGGAATCACCAGCAATAGGCGACGGACAATATAGGCCAGCATGACCGGATCGGTTCTACTGTACTGTCAACGTTCCAGTGCGGCATCCTTGACCGGGTCCACCCACCAACTGTCCGGGAAGCCGACACTGTAGAATGGTCGACGTTCGGGGAACCCGAATCGGTCCCAATACGCAACCCAGGATTCATCATTGAAGTAGGTCGGAACCACATAATGATTCCAGAGCAGTACCCGATCAAGTGCCCGGGTACGGTTATGCAGTACCTCAAGCTCCTTGGCTATTATGATTTGTTCGATGATAGCATCCACGACCGGATTCTGGATCCCGCCCGAGTTCCCACCTCGAATGTCAGCGGACTGGGAGCCGAAGAAGCTGCGCAATTCCGTGCCCGGTGGAGGGAAAAAATTCAGCCCGCCCACCCAGAGATCAAAGTCATAATCATGGATCCGGTTACGCCATTGTGAAGTATCCACCAAGCGGATGGAGGCATCAATGCCCGCCCGTTTCAGGTTTTCGACATATGGCAGTGCCAGACGCTGGCTTTCTGGATAGGCTGTCATCAACTCGACCTGCAGCGGTTCGCCGGTACGACCAGAAACCAGCTTTCCATCTTTCAGTTGCCAACCGGCTTCCCGGAACAACGACAGCGCCCGACGCAGGTTCTTTCGGTCCCGGCCGCTGCCGTCAGTTTTTGGCGGGACGAATGCCCGGTTCAGGGTGCCGGCCGGCAGCTGGTCCGCAAAGGGTTCCAGGATCGATCTTTCCGCTGCGGTTGGCTCTCCGGTAGCCCCATAATCGGAGTTGGCGAAATAGCTGTGGATGCGCTGGTACTGACCATACAGCAGGGTACGTTGTATGGCTTCAAAATCATACAACGTCATGATCGCCTCACGCACCCGGATATCGCTGAACTTGTCCCGTTTCAGGTTGAAAAAGAACCCCCGCATACCCCGGGGACTCTTGCTCGGAATTTCCTCCCGCAAAATCCTCCCATCCGCAACTGGCTTGGTCTCATATTCTGTCATCCAGCGCTTTGCCGACCCTTCTGAGCGAAAATCAATCTCGCCGGCCTTGAAAGCTTCGAATTGCACCGTCAGGTCCCGGTAATACTCATAGCGAATTTCATCCATATTGTGGAGACCGCGCTTCACCGGAAGATCCTTTGCCCAGTAATCCTGCACTCGCTCATAAGTGATAGAACGGCCGGGATCCAATTCCTTGATTCGATATGGTCCACTCGTCAATGGCGATTCGAGCGTGGATGCCGTCACATCCCGGTCCTGCCAGTAATGCACTGGCAGCGGCGACATGCCGGCTGCGATGGTGATGGGTTTCATCGTATCGGTGGTGTGGAAATGGAAGCGGAGCCGCTTTTCAGATAATGCTTCTGCACGGTCAATGTCTTCGTAGAACGACTTGACGAATGCCCGGCCGTGCTTTTTGATGGTTTCCAGCGCAAAGACAAAATCTGCCGCGATGATCGGGGCTCCATCGTGATAGACCGCCTCCTCCCGAAGATTGAAAATGGCCCAGCTTTTGTCTTCCGGATACTCCACACTCTCCGCAATCAGCCCATACAGGCCATCAATCTCGTCAGCAGAGCCGGTCATCAAGTCGTCATAGATTCTACCGATACTGCTAGGCCATTCCCCTTTCTGGACATAGAAATTCAGAGTGTCAAAGCTGCCGAAATCGCTCAATACTATCCGGCCTCCCTTGGGTGCATCCGGGTTTGCATAAGGAAAGTGTTCCATGCCATCCGCATAGAGAGGCTCGCCAAATTCGGCAATGGCTTCTTTCCGGACCACTGAATCCTGTGCGATTGCAGTGACCGGAGCCATGGGAACAACCCACATCAGGGCCCATACGAACGTGAGGAATCGAGGGGAGTGGGGCCGGGTCATGATAATCTGCGGGTTCATTTCAAGTTCCTACTCTGCAAGGGCGATAGGGCCTGCATGATAACCATATTTTGTCTTGTTGTATCTATATAGAACACCCCCTTTTCCAGTGTGAAGTGCAACACCCCGTAAGCCGCTGGCTGGTGAGGTGAAAAGCTTGCGGTGGGCCAGAGGATGGTCAACCATCTCGGTTGATCACCAACGGAGGATTGCCATGCCCGTAGGTTACCACCCCCTGACCCCTGCCGAACGATGCCCGATTCACGCCCGGTTGTATAGGGGGTTGTCGAAACGGGAGATGGCCCGCGACCTCGGACGGGACCCTGCGACGATCTCGCGGGAGACGTCGCGCAACTGTGGCCTGCGAGGCGACCGGCACCAACCGGCCGACGGCCAGGCTACGGCCCGTCGCCAGGAAGCGTCGGCGGTGCCCCGGAAGATGACACCGGAGCACTGGGCGGTCGCGGAAGAACGGTTGCAGGAAGGATGGAGCCCGGAGCAGATCGCTGGCTGGGTTCGATTGCCGGGCGAAGGGATGGCGGGCAAGGAGTGGATCTACCCGCAGGTGCGGGCGGACCGGCAGGCGGGAGGAGCCCTGTACCGGTGCCTGCAACGTCGGGGCCAGAAGCCGAACGGGCGCGGCGGCCGTCCTGCCGGACGCGGCCAGACCCCGGACCGGGGCGGCCTTCGGTGGTGGCCGAGAAGAGCCGGACCGGCGATTGGGAGCGGGAGGTCGCACAGAAGCTCGATGCGGGCTTTACCTTCGCTACCCCCTACCACTCCTGGGAACGGGGCCGGAACGAGCATACCAACGGCCGGGTGCGCCAGTACTTCCCGAACGGGACAGATTTCCGTCAGGTGACTGCCGCGCAGGTGCGGGCGGTGGAGGACCGGCTCAACCGTCGGCCTCGGAAGGTCCTGGGATACCGCACCCCGGCGGAGGTCTTTGCCCGTGGGTTGCCCCCCCCCCCCCGGACGCGGCCGGCGGTCCCTCTATCGCCTCCCGGCACTCCGGTGACCCGCCGGAGCGGCCTCGCTCGGCCTCATGGTGCCGATTTCGCCCTGGCCTTGGCCGATGACTTCGGTCAGGATCGCCAGCCGTCGAGATGGTTGCCATCCGAGGCCGAAAAGAAGCGCTCGCAGCGCGAATTTTTGGGTCGCTGCCGCGATCTCTCCCTTCGGGCTACGCCCTCATTCCGGGATCGCGGCGCGGTTGCACTTCGGACTGGTCTCGGGGGTTTATATACTCAAAAACTAGTATATAATATATATATCCTTAGGATATATATATTATATATAATACTATTGTCTTTAAGACAATAGTATTATAATACAATAAAGATTTTTAAGCAAGTAGTGATGAGCCGAGCGGGATTGCTGTTGAAAAACAGGTTAAGGGAGCAGGGGCAAGCTGTCATTACACCCTACGAGTTGTTTCGAATGATTCAGGACATGTATCCTGATCCGGGCATGAACCAATATTTCAGGGCCTACAAGTCCCTGCTCCAGGCCCGGGTCATCGACGAGGATGATGACTATAGCGAACGGGTCATGCGGATTCTTGTCGCCCACGATCAACCGCTCGAGGACATCGTGTGCCTGGCCGATCCGTTGTGCCATGTTTCACACCTGTCCGCCATGCAGTGGTGGGGGCTGACAGACCGCATTCCCCAAGAGGTAATTTTCACCAGAGCCAATGCACTCGAGTCAAGGACACAATTGATGAAAATGATGGAAAACGACCCGCGCCCGCGACCACCGAAATATCTCCAACCACGGAGAATCAAGCACCCTGATTCGGTTCGAGGGCATCCCATCCGCATGATCGACAGCAAACCGGTCGGAAATTCTGTTGTCGTGCAGGGTCGCCGGATGCGTCTGGCTACCATTGGACAAACATTTCTCGATATGCTGAGGAGACAGGATCTTTGCGGAGGCATGCGACATGTTCTGGAAGTCTATGGGGAGCATGCTGGCCAGTGGGTCGAGGAAATCGTCACCGCGGTTGATGAATTCCCGAAAAAGATTGTCAAGTGCCGAGCGGGATATATCCTCTCGGAACGACTGAATATTCATCATGAAAAAATAGACACCTGGCAGGCCTCCGCTCCGCAACGGGGCGGGAGCTGCAAGCTGGACCCGTCAAGAGACTATGCCCCAATCTATTCCGAAGACTGGAGCCTTTCCCTGAATGTCTGACCCAAGTACATCCATCGATATCGGCCAGTGGGTTCGTAGTGTTTCCGGAGTGACCCGGCGACAGCGCGAGATCACCCATATCATTCTCCATGCAATCGCAACAACCCCCTCATTACGTGAAATGCTATATCTCAAAGGAGGAGTATTCATGGGACTTGTATACGACAGTGTGCGATTGAGTGCAGATGTCGATTTTTCCATTGCGGACACGATAGAGTCGGATAAGTCGGCAGGAAATATCATGCGGAAGGCACTTGATCCGGCCCTGCTTCGTGCCGCATCGGAGTGCGGGCACCCCCGGACTGTCCTACGGGTCCAGAGCGTAAAGGGAATGCCTGGAAACCGTTTTCCGGATGCGACTGCTCCGGCAATGCGCATCAAGATCGGTTATGCCGATCGGGCTAGTAGGCAGCATCAACAACTGCTGGAGGGCATGACCAGCTCAGTTATAGCGATGGATATCTCATTCAACGAAACCATGGAAGAAATTCAGATCCTCCAGATATCGGATGGGAATACTCTGTTGGCCTACTCGCTAATCGATATGATTGCAGAGAAGTACCGGGCATTGCTTCAGCAGCCTTCTCGCGACCGGTACCGAGAACAGGACGTCTATGATCTTGATATCCTGATCCGGGATCCTGATCTGGATGACTATGCATTGGGTAGGATACTTGAAATGCTGGTGATCAAGTGCACATCACGTGATATTAATCCCAGTCCCGGCTCCATGGATGATCCCGAGATCAGACAGCGGGCCCGAGCCGATTGGAACACAATCGAACTGGAAACCGGGAATCTTCCGGATTTCGATGAATGTTTCGAGCGCGTCAGGATGTTCTATCACAAACTTCCTTGGTCCAATAAGCAATAATTTGATGGCACATCCATATTAGCAAAGTCGGTACTGGTAGCCAGTGTCCCGCTGGCCATCAAGATGTATCCCGACCGACCGCAATGCAAGGAAAACGAATCAGGTAAGCAAGATTGACACAACTAGTGCCTTTGACCTTTACAGAATACAGTAATGATAGGAGGATATCTCAATGAATATTGAATACCTCCAGATTTCGAACGTACTAAGTTTCCCGTTTTGTGTGGGTTGCATCCACAAGGTACCGGCACCCATCGTGGTATTTCACGGACGAATGAGGTCGAGTATGTAAGGGGCATTGGGTGATCATCTCCTACTTATTGACCGGACCGGTTACCCCATACCAGACCTGTCCCGAAATGGCAGTGTCTTTGCCAGAGGTGGGAGAGCACAGCTTGCTATCCTGCGGCTTGCAGGAGATACGGGGCGCTTCACCCAAACCTGATTGCAAGTGCTATACAAAACCCGAGCGGTTCTACCGGAACCAGTCGGTCCCGCGATATGGGACGGCCTGAAACCCCAGTGAAGCGCAGTACCGTCTCCGTGCGATGTCGGAACCACTCCCGCAATGAACCCCACGATTGACGAACATGAGTCCGATGCCGTCTACTCGATTGCCAACTGCATGTCGATCTAGCCCCTTTTCCAGTGTGAGGTGCAACACCCCGTAAGCCGCTGGCTGGTGAGCTGAAAAGTAGCTTGCAGCGGTCCAGATGATGGCTAACCATCTCTGTTTCTCACCAACGGAGGATGGTCATGCCCGTAGGCTACGATCACCTGACCCATGCTGAACGATGCCCGATTTACGGCCGGGTGCGCCCGTACTTCCCGCAGGGCACCGACTGCCGCCAGGTGACGGCGGCGCCGGTACGGGCGGTGGCGGATCGGCTCCACCGTCGGCCTCGGAAGGTCCTGGGGGTTCGTACCCCGGCAGAGTCTTTGCCCGTGGGCTGGCTCCCCCCCGGACGCGGCCCATGGTCCCCCGTCGAACCCGGCACTCCGGGCCCTCTGGTGATTCACCGGAGCGGCTTCGCTCGGCCTTCAGGTCCGGAGCGCGCCCTTGCCTTGGCCGATGGCTTCGGTCAGGATCGCCAGCCGTCGAGATGGCTGCCATCCGGGACCGAAAAGAGGCGCTCGACGCGCGAATTTTTGGGTCGCCGCCGCGATCTCTCCCTTTGGGCTACGCCCTCATTCCGGGATCGCGGCGCGGTTGCACTTCGGACTGGTCCCGGGATAGCATATTAGATCGAAGACTCTACCATCATGGAGACATCATGCGAAATCTGCAACTGTTGGTCATCGCAAGCGTTCTGGCTCTTGCCCTATCGGGTTGCACCGGAACGAATGACCTGGCCGTGGGGGAGATGAAGACGGAATTCATACGGCCACCGATTTCCGGGCCAGAGGAAACCCTGCGACAGGCATATGCAATGCACCCGGAGTTCCGTAACCAGTATGGGTTAGGCCAGATCGGGGCAGATTATGCCTATGCGCGTGGGGCGACCGGGGCGGGGGTGACACTCGGCATTGTCGATAGCGGCATCGACCCGGCACACCCCAAATTCGAGGGAAAGCTTGAAACACATAATCTGGCTGGCTACCACCCCGATTTTTCCGCATGCCCTGAGCCATCTCCAGATGGATCCTGTTTCCATAACCTCGGCCATGGTACGTTCGTCGGCGGCATCATGGCGGCCGGCCGACGCGCCAAGCCCGATGGTGTCCCCATTCTTGACGACGCCACTCATGGCGTTGCCTTTGATGCTCGGGTGATTTCGGTCGGTTTTCCCAGTCTGGACCAGATCATCGAAGACACCCCGCCTGAGGATCTCTCGATGATGGTCCACAGTCTCGAAGCTCGCCTCGAGCAACAGTTCGCGGAGGCTTTCACTCACCTGAATGGCAGAGCGACCGCTGTCAATGCCAGCTTTGGACTGCCGGGAAATATTGAGGCATTCACTGCTGAAGAGCTACGCCAGCGCTTTCCTCACGTCATTGATGCCATTGCCCAAGCCAATACTCCAGCGGGCGAGCGGACGATTTATGTATGGGCTGCCGGCAATAGCCGGGGCGAAGTTCATGCGGACGACTCCATAGAGTCGGGAAGCTCGGTGGAGATTGTTGCTGGGCTGCCGGCACGGCTCCCGGAGCTTCGCGGCCACTCCCTGGCCGTAGTGGCAACGAACCCCGAAGGAAAGATCGCGGCATTCTCCAACCAGTGTGGTATCGCTGGAGACTTCTGTCTGGCCGCGCCGGGCATGGACGTCATTGGCCCCTTGCCAACATTTTACTGCCCGGTCGGAACGAAGGAATGTTACCAGACCATTGAGATCGCCGGAACCTCTGCGGCCGCACCGTTCGTGACCGGGGGAATCGGTCTGCTTGCGCAATATTACCGAGGCCAGCTGGGCAATGACGAAATCGTGCAACGCCTCCTGGCGACGGCCAACCGGCAGGGAGAATACGCCAATTCCGATGTGTACGGTCAGGGATTCCTGGACCTGGAAGCCGCGACGCGGCCAGTTGGCGAGACGCGCTTGCTGACCGGGGACTCCCTTTCCGGCCCTTCTGCCCTCGCTCATCACAGCACTTTCCGCCCCGGGACCGCCTTCGGCGATGCCTTGACCCGGGGATGGTCGAGGATCGAAGTGGCGAGCTTCGATGCACTGGATGCGCCGTTCTTCCACCCCATGGGGGACTTTCTTCCAGCCGATACCCGCCAAGGCAGGCTGCGTCTGGAAGATCGCCTCCGAGCACTAGGGCAGTCTCCTCTGGGCATGGGGTGGCACATAGGACGTATGACCATTCGGCTGCAGATCGATGCCGGCCCGGAATCACGAAACATCACTGCCCCGTTCGACCCAGATTCCCCGGGCGGGCGGATGCCAGACACTCCGGACTGGCTGATTACCGGCGTCCCCGGCTCTCTGTCGTTGGAGCAGGATATGGGCGTTGGAGCACTGTGGTTTGGATACCGGGACCATCCCGGCAAGCGGTTCGGGCCATATGTGGGCGACGTACTGGACCACGGCAACCCATCTATCCGACCCGATGTATTCACTGATCGAAACGCTTTCGCTAACCCTTGGGCTGGTTTCGCCCAAAATGGCATCAGTTTAGGCCTCTCACAGACCGCTGGACCTGGTACGATCCGGATGGCAGCCTTCCATAGCACAGGGCACGACAACGACCCAACCGACCCCAGTGAGGGAGAGACTCAAGGCTTCCTGGCCGAATACCGCTTCGACAAGCCCAACGGGACCGGATACGCGATCCAAGGCGGGCGACTCACTGAATCTGGCGGAGTGGCCGGCAGTCGATCCAGCAGAGCTTTTGGAGAACCGGTTTCCGAAACCCATGTGGTGGGGCTGTCGATTCACCGCCCCCTCGGAATTAGCTGGCGTTTGCTGGCCAGTGCCCATGCTGGACTGAGTGAGTCCGGGATGCGGCATGATGGCATGATCCAGAGCCTCTCGACACTGTGGAGCAGCGCTTTCTCACTCGGTGTGATCGGAAACCGTATGGGTATCCGACTTTCCCAGCCCCTGCGCGTGGAGTCCGGACATGCGGGCTTGCGATGGATCTCGGGCCGGACTGCTGACGGGCAGGTCGAAGTCGGACAAACGACCGTAGCCCTCGAACCCTCAGGCCGCCAACTGGATCTGGAGATGGTGTATTCCCTTCCCTGGGCAGGAGGCGAGACTCATTTGGCCAGCGTCATCTCGCGCAATGCCGGACATACCCAAGGCGAGCGGGAAGCGATGCTGCTGGTTCGTTACCGCCGCACTTTCTGATGTTCCGTATGCCCCGTTCCACTCTGAAGCGCAACAATCGATATAATTGATGTATGGATGTGGTGACGCTGGGGGGTTGCAAATCGGCCAGAGAGCGGCGACAGCTTCGGTAACGAAACCAAGAGATCGCCAGTATGTTATGTAGTGAGGAGTTCGAGCGGACCCGCAGGGCCACAGGATCTCGTACCGGACTTCCTGCAGTCTGATCCCCCAGGGGACCGAAGTTAGAGGATGGGGTGCCGATTGTCCCGACATCTGCCGCCGTCTACAAATCCGTCGACCCGGGGCAATCCGATGCTTTGGCGATCGCATACGAGGAAGGAACCGGGTTCCACTCCCCCTGCAAAACCATGCAAGCGTCGGTAGACCGAACGGCGCGAGACTATTCACAGAGGACCGGTTTGCAGAAAATCATGCCATGATCGCGCTATGGTGGGATGTGCGGTTCTCTCTTATCGTCTCCAAAACCTACTCAAAATTGCAAAGTACCGAACTCAACCCTTCTCTGCAATCCCATACGTGCAAGCGGGGGCTGGACAGACGACCCCAGAGGCCACCGAGGGGAGAGCCCAGTGGCTCTCCTTCCCACCGACTCCTTTTGCTCTACGAATGAAGCCGGATAAGGCAATCCTCTGCATGTCGGTCGGCCTAGTCTTCACATGGGCTGGACTGTATTATATTTTCCCGGCGCTTTTGATTCATTGGGAGCAAAGCCTCGGCTGGTCCAAAGCCGAACTGACGTCCGGCATCACTCTGTCCGTGCTGATTTCTGCAGTTGCTGCTTGGCCCGCCGGACGTATGATTGACCGTGGTCAGGGGCCACAATTGATCATTGGTGGTACGCTGCTTGGCTGTGCGGCCCTGTTTGCCTGCTCTTTTGTGCAACATCTGTGGCAGTTTCTGATCTTGTGGTCGATCCTTGGGGTCAGTTTCGCCGGTTGTCTCTATGAACCTTGTTTTGCGATCGTCACCCGTTCCCGGGGACCTCGGGCAAGACAGGCCATCATCCTGATTACCCTGATTGCCGGATTCGCTGGCAGTGTCAGCTTTCCATCTGCTCATCTGCTGGCGGAGTATTTTGGTTGGCGCCACACCCTGCGCGTCATGGCGGGGGCAGTTGCATTGGTCGGGGCACCGGCCCTCTGGTATGGGGCACGAATACTCGAAGCCCGTTCAAGCACGGTCACCGGCTTCAGGGAAGTAATACAGAAGCGGGAAGAAACCCGGCATCAAATTGGCAGTCCCGTGTTCTGGTTGCTCGGTGTCAGCTTTGCCCTGTTGGCAATCTTACATGGAGTGATCTTGCACCACTTGCTGCCGATGCTCCATGGACGTGGCGTAACTCCCGAACTAGCGATACTCGTGGTATCCCTGATCGGTCCGATGCAGGTCGTGGGCCGGCTGATCATGGTTGCGGTTGGGCGATATGCCTCCAATCATCGGATTTCCATGGCCACGTTTGCTTTCATGGGGTTATCTGTCGTCATGCTTATGTGGGCTGATCATCATCCGGTAAGACTGGTGCTGTTCGTGATCTGCTTCGGAAGCAGTTATGGTATTGTCAGCATCATACGACCACTCATTACGCGGGATCTGATGGGTGAATCAGGCTTTGGCGCCAAGTCCGGTGGACTCGCCTTTCTCTACTTGTGCGGGAGAGCCTCGGCCCCTTTTCTCGGCTCATTGGTTTGGCAATTTGGTGGCTACCCGTTGGTATTGCCGTTGCTCGCTTGCCTTGCCGGAATCGGCCTGAGCCTGTATTTGGCTGCCCATTGGTTAGTGGCCTATGCATAAGTTGCAAGATGGTCCATATGGGTGGATATAGCTCTTGCTTGACCGGTTGTATAATTCCTATCAACCTGTTTGGAATGTGGGGTAACCCCTTCACCTCTCGTCTGGTCATATTGCTTGCCCTACACCTTCCCGATGGATACTGATCGCGTTCTCGTGGCAAACCGACGGAAACTGGCGTTTTATGCGCCAATGAAATCCCCTCGATCTCGACACCCTTCTGGCGATCGGACGATCGGCACTTTGTTCGTAAAGGCACTGACCGCAGCAGGGTTTGATGTGGAAATCGCCAGCGACTTTCGCAGTTGGGAGGGACATGGCGACCTCCGAGCCCAAGAAGCCATCCGTGCGGAGGCGCAAAGGGCAGTGTCGGCACTGCTCCAGCAATACTACCCCCTTCCTGCCCAGAACCGACCCGTTGTCTGGTTCAGCTATCACCTCTATCACAAATCACCGGACTGGATCGGACCCCGGGTTTGCAAGGAACTGGACATTCCATATGTTTGCGCAGAGGCATCGGTTTCTCCCCATCAATCTTCCGGGCCTTGGCAATCCGGGTATCAGGCATCCCTGAATGCGATCCGGAGGGCCCGCAAAATCTTCAACTTGAACCCTCGTGACCTCATAGCCCTTGCTGAGACTTGTGGCGCAAGTGACCGAATCGTTTCGCTGACCCCGTTTCTGGATGCGGTACCTCCGGACCCGGAAAAACGAAACCTCCACCGTCAGGAGATCGCATCCCGCCTTTGCATCAATCCGGATCGGTACTGGTTGCTGAGCGTGGCCATGATGCGGGAGGATGCAAAGCTCGCATCCTATGCCCAATTAGCACAAGTGATGGACCGGATGCAACGAAAAGATTGGCGGTTATTAGTGGTGGGAGACGGTGCAGCCGAATGGCAAGTACGGGACGGTTTCCGATCGCTCCCGGATCATAGGGTCCATTTCCTCGGGCGACGTGAGCGGGATTTTGTGCTACGGCTTATGTCCGTTTCCGATCTCCTCCTCTGGCCAGCCATCCGAGAGGCCATCGGGATGGTAGCCCTAGAAGCACTGGCTATGGGGTTACCGGTGATCTGCGGTCGATCCGGCGGCATCGGGCAAGTGGTCTATCATGGACAGACCGGTCTTTTGGTGGACCATCCGGCCGACATGGATTCGGTGAATCGTTTTGTAGAAACCATCGAGTCCCTGCTACAACGCCCTGGAACACTGGCCCATATGTCGGCCGAATCGATCCGACGTTATATACAGCACCACCAGATCCAGCAAGCCGCTCACACCTTACGGGCTCACCTCCTTCCGCTGGCTCTATGATTTATTCCTCGCATTATCTCCAGGGCAACTGAAAGACCCGCTCCGCCGGCAACCAGGTGGCCGCCGGGTGATGATCCAAGACCTCCAACATGCGTGGGAGGAATGCGAGGCAGGACTCGTCCATGACTTGATGGTGGGACAGGATTCCGGTCGGTTCAGCCCGGTCTGCCATCCCTTGACGCTTGGCCGACAAATGCGACACCAGCTGTTCGATCACCGCCTGCTCGCCAACGAATGTTCGTCCCTGCTTCCATTGAACCAAGTCCACATGCGTGTTGATGATCCACAGGTGCTCCCCCACACTGGGTGCCGTTCGGGGACCAAAACCGGAGAGCCCGCGGTACCCCAGTGAGCCCAAGGCAGGCAGCAGGGTGTCGTCGATCCGATTCCAGGGGGGGACCAGCACTGGCAGGCTCCGGCTGCCGAAAACATGCTCAATGGTTCTTCGTCCCACTACCAGTTCTTCCTGCCAAGGATATGACCGGTGTGCTACCAACTCCTGTTTCTTCTGGTGGGCTTCAGCATGATTCTGGTGGCAAATGCCATGCTGCAGCACCGCAATGCCCCGGTAACGGTCTAGGGTATCGGCCCACACTTCTTCCAAATTCCCTGGGATCACTGCCAATGAAACGGGGACACCCCAATGCTCAAGGAGGTCCAGTAATCTGTCCAGCAGGGGATGTGGGCGAACCGCATCATCATCCCGCCACCAGAAGGTCGCCTCCTCGCCTTCAAAGTTCCACTGGTCCAACTCGTCCAGCAGTCCATCCCACGGGCTGTGCCCCAATTCTCTGCTCAAAAGCTACCTCTGTTCTTCATACGGTTGAAAATCTTCGGAGAATTCCGATAACCGCTTTTCCTCCCCCGGGGCCAGTCCGAAGTGCAACCGCGCCGCGATCCCGGAATGAGGGCGTAGCCCGAAGGGAGGGATCGCGGCGGCGACCCAAAAATTCGCGCTTCGAGCACTTCTTTTCGGCCCCGGATGGCAGCCATCTCGACTACCAGCGATCCTGACAGAAGCCATCGGCCAATGCAAGGGCGAGCTCCGGACCGGGAGGCCGAGCGAAGCCGCTCCGGTGGATCACCAGAGGGACCGGAGTGCCGGGGTCGAGGGGCGACCGTGGGCCGCGTCAGGGGGGAACCAACCCACGGGCAAAGACCTCCGTCGGGGTGCGGTATCCCAGGACCTTACGAAGCCGACGGTGGAGCCGGTCCTCCACTGCCTGCACTTGGGCTGGAGTCACCTGGCGGAAGTCGGTGCCCTTCGGGAAGTAGTGGCGCACCCGGCCGTTGGTGTGCTCGTTCCGGCCCCGTTCCCAGGAATGGTAGGGGGTGGCGAAGTAAAAGCCCGCATCGAGCTTCTGTGCGATTTCCCGATGCCTCGCGAACTCCTTGCCGTTATCTGCCGTGCCGGTGTGAACCCGGTCCCGAACCGGCCTCATACGCCGGGTGAGCGCCGCGGTCACGGCGGCGGCCGTCTTGCCCTCCACCCACTCCAGGAAGAGGAACTTCGAGCCCCGGTCCACCGCCGATACCAGCGCCCCCGGGGTCTCGCGCCAATGATCGTATCCAGCTCCCAGTCTCCGATCCGGCTCTTCTCCGCCACCACCGAAGGCCGCTCCGCAAGGTCGACCCGATCGGGAATGTGCCTACGACCCGCAGGACGCCCCCCGCGCCCGTTCGGCTTCTTGCCCCGACGTCGCCGGCACCGGTACCGCGCCCCTCCGGCCTGCCGGTCGGCCCGCACCTGCGGGTAGATCCACTCCTGGCCCGCCATCCCTTCGCCCTGCTGCCGGTACCGGCCCGCGATCGGTTCCGGGCTCCCGCCTTCCTGCAGCCGGTCCTCGACCGCTGCCCAGCGCTCGGGGGTCCTCTTCCGGGGCACCGCCGACGCTTCCTGGCACCGGGCCGTGGCCTGGCGGTCGGCCTGCAGGTGACGGTCGCCGCGTTGGCCACGGTGGCGCGAGGTCTCGCGCGAGATCGTCGCGGGATCCCGTCCGAAGTCGCGGGCCATCTCCCGTTTCGACCACCCCCTATACAACCGGGCGTGAATCTGGCATCGTTCGGCATGGGTCAGGGGGTGGTAACCTACGGGCATGGCAATCCTCCGTTGGTGAGAAACCGAGATGGTTGGCCATCCTCTGGCCCACTGCAAGCGGCTTGTCCGCTCACCAGCCAGCGGCTTACAGGGTGTTGCACTTCACACTGGAAAAGGGGAACTAGAAAACCTGCGAGGCTGGGAAGAGCGCAAGCAGCATAAAGCCAGACAAGTATCAATATTTATTCCGCCCCGGTTGATTGTCCTGTTCTCGAGTTCCCGAATTGAACGCATCCATGATTGATCTTCGCAGCGACACCGTTACCTTGCCTTGTGCCGGCATGCGTCGTGCCATGGCCAATGCGAAAATGGGCGACGACGTCTACCAAGAGGACCCGACGGTGAACCGCCTACAGCACCGGTTGGCGGAGATGGCGGGCCATGAGGCCGGGCTGTTTTTTCCCAGCGGAACCCAAAGCAATCTGGTGGCACTACTTAGCCATTGTCGACGCGGGGATGAATACATCGTTGGCCAGCAGGCACATGCCTACAAGTATGAAGGGGGTGGAGCGGCCGTGTTGGGCAGTATACAGCCCCAACCCCTCGAATGCGCTCCAGACGGCACGCTTCCGCTTGATAGGGTTCGGGCTGCAATCAAGGAAAACGACTTCCATTTCGCCATCACCCGACTGCTGGCACTGGAAAACACGATAGGGGGACGAATCCTCCCTCAGAGCTACATCAAGGCGGCCCGCGCATTCACCCATGAACACAATCTCCGTCTTCATCTGGATGGAGCGAGAGTCTTCAATGCCGCCGTGGGACAAGGCCTTTCCCTTGCCGAGATCACACGGCATTTCGACTCCGTTTCCATTTGCCTGTCCAAAGGTCTTGGGGCTCCGGCTGGCTCTGTATTGCTGGGCCCCAAAGACTGGATTGACTGTGCCCGACGCTGGCGCAAAATGGTGGGGGGCGGGATGCGCCAGGCCGGGGTTCTCGCAGCAGCGGGAGAATACGCCTTGGACCATAATGTGGACCGGCTGGCCGATGATCATGCACTGGCCAATAGGCTGGTAGAGCAATTACAGGGTATTGATGGGCTGCAAGTAGAAGACCATGTTGCCCACACCAACATGGTTTTTCTGATTTGTCACAACAGCCAGAGAGAAGAGTTCGAAGCATGGTGTCAAGAGCGTGGACTGTGGTTCGGCGGTGGCAACCGATATCGACTGGTGATTCACAAGGATATCCAGGCAGAGCAGGTGGACCGTGCAGCCGCATTGATCCGGGACTTTTTCTCCCGCTGACGACCTCCGGCCAATGCGACAAATCGTACCTTTTGACCAGAAGCTCCGTGAACGGGTCCGTGCAAACTTGGCGGAATTTCATATCAAACGACTGTCCCATAAGGGTCACAAGCATGCAGCCGTTGCGTTTACTCTGACCAACCAGGTCATCGCGGCGGGAATCGGAAATATCCCGTTCGAGCGTAACTGCAGGGATCAGGCTGCCTTCATACTGACCATCCGTGCTACCCGCCTGTCCAGCCATGCCGGACAACGGGCCTATCCCGGTGGTCGTGTGGACCCGGGGGAAGATACGGTCGAGGCTGCTCTCCGAGAATTGCAAGAAGAAGTCGGACTGAGCCTCAGGCGAGACAGCGTGCTGGGTCTGCTCGACGACTATGCAACCCGGTCCGGCTATATCATTTCACCAGTGGTGATATGGGGCGGGCAGGATGCGATTCTGATCCCCAATCCAGATGAAGTGGCCCAGATACACCGAGTGCCAGTGGCGGAGCTGTTACGGGATGACGCACCGATACTGGAATTCATTCCAGAAAGTGACCATCCGATACTCAAGATGCCGCTGGGGGATGAATGGATTGCTGCCCCCAGTGCCGCCATCTGTTATCAATTTCGTGAGGTCGCACTGCTTGGGCGGAGTACCCGTGTAGCGCATTTCGAGCAACCCCGGTTTGCTTGGACATAGCCCGGAGGGGAAACCTTATGCTGACCAACCACTCCCCGGCCCCATGCGTCCGGTTACTTGCCCCTGACTGTTGGTAATGTCCGGTCGGAACCAGGGCGAAAGAGCCCGAGTTTTCTGGTCGTCCAGTAGTTCCAGTTTGGCCAGCAATCCGCCCAGAGCAACTTCGCTCCCACGCTGGGCACCATCATCAATTTTGAGAACGAAGCCTAGACCCCGATCCGGAATCGATCCGCAAAACATTCCCTCGGCTCCTGTCTTCACCAGGATTCTTCCTTGGGTTTCCCGGATTACCGCTGTGCAACAACGTCCACTGCCGGCAATCATTTCGGGATGCAGGCGGACCGCGTCAAGAATTCGGGTCATGGCCGTAGAACGTATCTTGGTACCACCATCAGGCAGGGCATAGCGGGCAAAAGCATGAGCCAAGGCCTCCATCGGTATGCAGAGAGCTGGTAATCCACAACCATCCCGCTCCCATACCAGACTGTCAATATTCACCTGTGTGAGGTCTCGCATCACGGCCAACCAAGCCTGTTGGACCGGATGATTGTAATTACTGTACCCCCTTGTCGGCTCTCCCAAATGCCGGGCCAACGTTAACATCCCCATATGTTTGCCGGAACAATTGTGGTGTTTTCGTCCGGGGCAAGTATCCGTCCTGACCAACGAATCATCCGATGCACGGTCACCGGGTCGGGCCGAACCACATTCCAGGTCATCGTCCGTAAGTCCGAGTCGTTGCAACCACTGCTCCACTCTTTGCACGTGCATCGGTTCGGCGTTGTGGGATGCACATGCCAGTGCCACTAGATCCGGTCCCAATCCAAAGGTATCGGCCGCACCGGATTCCACCAATGGAATAGCCTGAATAAATTTGTAGGATGATCGAGGGAAAACACTCCGACAGACGTTGCCGACGGCCAATACCGTACGGCCCCGAATGTCTCGTACAATCGCGCTGCCCCGATGCATGGATTCCACTTCGCCCCCACGCAATACGATGGAGAGAACCGGGTTACAGGAGGCGGCTTGACCCATCACCACCACCTTTGCAGATAAACTGAAGACTGTCGAGGTAT
This sequence comes from Candidatus Poriferihabitaceae bacterium, assembly GCA_965221795.1. Taxonomy (GTDB): domain Bacteria; phylum Pseudomonadota; class Gammaproteobacteria; order Arenicellales; family Poriferihabitantaceae; genus VYFG01. Next base: position 2,134,327 of record OZ244914.1, on the reverse strand, counting down.
TTCTGCGGAAGGCCGAATAGATATTGCAATCGTGTTCTTAAATGCACGGGCATTCTCGCACTGACCACTATCCATGATACTACCCAATAGTCCCTAATGATCTCATACCCTGAAGGAACCGTGCCATGCCCGCCATTCCTCCATATCGATTCGGCAGTCTGGCCGAAATCGGGAAGGGAGTTCTGCATCGATAGAAATTACTAGAGGATGCCTGGGAAGTCATTGACAGGGGGGGTATCACTCTTCGGCTACAGATTTCTTTCCACCTATGGCTTGTCCGATTCCAGTCATGACCTTCGCGGCCTGTCCGAGAACAGTTAGTGCTCTTTCGTGATCCAGCATCGCCCATCTGATAGCACTGAGAGATATTCATAATCTTCCTATGTCTTTTTTCGTTTCTTCCGCGGGAAGTAACAATACACAGACTTTCCCTCCTCCCAATTTTAGGTCAGTAGTCCAGAAGCATTCCCTTGGTCAATGGTGGCTTTCATCTGATTGTTCAGAAATTGTAGTCCAGGTTCACTCTGACATAACTGTCGCGACGTACTGGATACAGAACATCCACCGCATCATCAATTTCCAGATATCGGGAAACCTCGGTGTTCAGGTACCATTGGTCCGAGAGTCGACGACTAAATTCTACGCCGAGAATATGACTACTATTATCCCGGGAAGCCAGTAGGCTGACAACGAATTCGGTGCTGGATACATCGTTCAACCCGAGATGTGCAGCAAGGAACAGATCATTTTCAAAGGCGTTGGTGGCCCACTGCCCCCGGTCGTCATACGCCCATTCGACAAACAGGCCCAGATCAGCCTTCGAATCCCACACGGAATTGATCGTGTATTCACCTCCAATGACAAAAGCCATGTAATCGTCCTCTTGCAAACGGGCATTCCTCGCGCCAGCCCGATGGATGGTTTCCAGTTTGAGAAGCAGGGCACCGGTAGTGAGTTGAGCATCCAGTCCATATTGGCGAACCTGCTCGTAGTGTGGCGCTAGGACCAGCTGGGAGCCAGACGTTACCGGCAAAAGTGTGGGCTCGCGATTCGTGCCATCGAACAGACTGATTCCAATATCCAGTGGACCGAGTCGGTGACTGTAACGGCTGGCAAAATCTAAATGCCACTCTTTTGCAGCCGATTCATAGGAAGTCAGTTCCGGGGTCACTATCAGTCCGGTGCGCTGACGTCCATGCCGGCCCGGGTAGAGGCGCTCGCGATGCCACGTGATACCGAAAAACTCCAGTATGCCCCATCCAGACGACAAGGTGTAGTGTAGCATCGGTTGACCCAGCTTGCTCTGTTCGTTCGGATGTTCAACGGGATTGGTCTGGTTGACGATATTCACCAGAGGACGTGACTCCACAACTCCCCAAAACACTCGGTCGAAACCCAACCGTACTTCCCATTCCCCGTCAGTCGTATCACCGTATGTCAGCAAATAGGCTTCCTGAAGATCCACATATGTCCGCTCTGGATCTCCGGCGTCATATCGAAAAAAAGGCGTCAACGTGATACTCCTACCATCCTCATGTTCCATATAGACGGTAGTTTCCAGAGCAAGACCGCCCAGATAGGAGCGCTGATCAGGATAAGCGGCACTATCGGGATAGTGCCAGACATCGGTCGAAATACGTCCGAAGACTTCCACCCAATCGAGAAAACCATTGTCGGCACTTGCTTGTGCGGGCGCGATTGTCAACAGAGCGAGAATCATCCAGAGAAGGGCCATCAATTGACCGGCCTGACCCGCATTGCGACTACCATAGGAGAGAATTGGCCCCTTTTGGACCGCATACCATACCTTTTTTCGATTCCAGGAAGCTGGACCATCGGACCGGGGCATGGTCAAGGTACGACCGGAGGCCGCTTTATAGAGAGATGGATCTGTCGGCATTTTGTGTATCTGCAAAGATAGAGTTCGAGTCTAGGGGGTAAATGTGAACGGGTTTTCGCAGTTCTGTTTTTGTTGGTTTGGATTCGGCGTTCGACGATTGCCACATTCTACCAACGAAATCAGGCTCCGCATGATGAAGCCGACCATAGACCGCCAGAAACTGGGATGACCACTCTTGCCACATCCGTCAGGGAGGAGCCCGCTAATCTCTGAAAGCCGTTTCATCACTGGAAATCAGTCACTCCCTCGGCACGGGGAAGTGGCAGGAAGTTGTGTACACCATACCACGCATCTACGATGCTATACAGAGAGTCTTAAATAATGCCGCATAGTCTTTCATAATTACCATCAATCATAAGTGGGTTTTTGGTATCATCGAACACTCGTAACAGATTGATTTAAAGGAGTATACCCAGAAGCGCAATCCGGTCCCGTTCCAGAAAGGTCTCCGTCTCAACGCATTTTTCGAGCTATACGGAGATGAAGACCCATGTGACGAGGCCCTGTTCCGGCTGCGCTGGCCCAAAGGCTTCATGTGCCCGCACTGCGGCCACGACCAGAGTTGCCATCTGAACACCCGCAAGCTGCGCCCGTGCGATCGGTGCCATCGGCAGACCTCGATCATCGCCGGCACGATCTTCGAATCCAACAAGTTGCCACTGACCCTTTGGTTTCCGGCCATCTACCTGCGGACCCAGACCCAGAAGGGGGGCTCGGCAATGCCGCGACACCGCCAACTGGGGGGGTCCTATCATGCCGCCTGGCGGATTCAGCACTAGCTGATGCAGGGGATGATGGATCGGACTGGAAACCAGCGTCTGGACGGTCGGGTGCAGCGGGACGATGCGTATCTGGGTGGGGAGCGAAGCGGCGGCAAACGGGGCCGTGGAGCGGAAGGCAAAACCCCATTCGTAGCGGCCGTGCAGACCACCGAAGAGGGTCACCCCCAACGTATCAAACGGAACGTGGTCGCGAGTTTCCGCCAGTCGCACCTCGCCGACTGGGCCCGTCGACACCTGGTGGCGGGTAGCGAGGTGGTTTCCGACGGATTGCAAGGCTTCGACGGTGTCACCCGGGCTGGATGCCGGCATCCGGTCGTGGTCAGCGGCGGCGGTCGGCCGCGGTAGAAAGCCGGAGTTCTACGGGGTCAATACCGTGCTCGGCAACCGGAAGTCGGCCTTGCGTAGCAGCTATCATTCCTTCCGGCCGAAATACGCACAACGCGACCTTGCCGAATTCGAATACCGCTTCAATCGCCGATACCACCTGCCCGATCTCATCCCCAGACTTGCTTATGTTGCCTTACGAACCCCACCGATGTCGGAAAAGCTCCTGAAATGCGGCGTATGATTCATGGTAATTAGGTAGTCTTTTACGAACAGGATTCGACTTTCTCTATCGGTTTAGGCCGGATTCCGCGGTGCACGGAGTTCCTTCAAGCGGTCGGTGTGGAGGTTGTGGGTCGCGAGCCGTCGCGCCCGTTTCCAGACCCGCTCCACCAGCACGAGCGGCGGGCGGTACGGCGGCAGGAACCAACATTCAAGAAGGTGCCGAGGTAGGTGCCGGTACGGCTTGAAGAGCTTGGCGTGGTAGTACCGGACATACCAACTGCCTGACCGCAGGCGAACGGCATCGAAGCCGGTAACAAACTCGCACGTCAGGACATGAAGGCCGATGGGGTCGGGGTTCTCCGGCGGCACCCGACAGCTGACCGTGCGCGGTCTGGAGGCACGGACGCGCCGGGCTAGGTGGACTTTATCTGGTCGCTCATGGTCGGGGCTCCCCGTTCGGGCTGGGCGGCAGCGCAGGAAGCGGCCACGGCGGCGGCCAAGCGCAGGCGGAACCGAAGGCTACAGGCAGAGATGATGTTTCACCGGAGTCATTCGACCCCTTCGCCTGCAGCTATCAGGAGCTGAAGGGCAATACCCTGCGCGGCGCACCAGCTCAGGCTCGCGATGAATGTGAACGGCTTGGATCTGACTCGCTATCCGGGCAGTAAAATTTTCCGCCACCCACGGCGAAACCGAGATCAATGCCACTGTCGCCGCCTTCACCCGCTCCCTCAATATGCTCAAGGAGGAGGGTGAGTTGTAGGCATGGGCAGCGCATCGCCGCATTGATCGCGTCTGGCCCATCAGCATGCCACCCGCCGCCTGAGACGCGCCTTCAGCCCCGCGGGCAGCATGGTGAAAGCCATGTGTTCATGGACCTCGCTGGCGGACATGACCGGCTCCAGGTCGAAATTGCGGCAAAGCATGGTAAGCGCCGCGCGGATCTCAAGCAGCGCCAGCGCACGGCCAGGACAGAGGCGCGGGCCGCTGCCGAAGGGCAGGAAGACTCGGCGATCATGCGGACTGGGCTGCGATTCGGGTAACCAGCGCTCAGGATCAAAGCGGTCACCGCCGGCAAAATGCGTCTCACGGGTCGCTATATAGCGGAGCAGCATGAAGATCGGTGTGCCTTTCGGGATCGCACAACCCAGCAATTCGATGTCTGTCACCGGCTCGGCGACATGGAGTGGTACCACTGGTTTGATCCGCATGACCTCTCTGCAGAAGGCATCAAGGACCGGCAGACAATTCGCCTGTTCAAGGTCCTCCAGTGCCGGTGACGGGGCGAGCAGCGCATCCGCCTCGCCGCGAACGCGCTCGAACATTTCAGGATAGAGCATGAAATAGTGCATCGCCCACGCGATGCTGTTGGCGGTCGTGTCCTCTCCGGCCAACAGCAAGTTGCCGGCATTGGCGAAGATCTCCGCATCGCAGAAGCCTGATCCTTCCTCCTCCACCGCTGCCAGCATGGCTTCCAGAAAGTCGGTGGGTGCGCGGCCCGGATCTGCTGCCATGCGCTGCCTGGCGACACGAATCATCTCGCCCACCTCGCGCTCAATGGCTTCAAGTGCCCGGTCGAGAGCCCGGTCGGAAGGCAGGCGGAAGAGGCGCCACCAAGCGAAGGGCGCATTGCTCCGTCGGTACAGCACGGGCAAAACCTTGTCGAGATGGCGCTGGATCACCGGCCCTGATGTCTCCAGCGTGTTGGCGTCGACACTGAAAGCAAGTTGCATGGTGATGTCGACGGTGAAGCGCATGAGGTCCCCACAGATATCCACTGGCTCGCCCAGGTCCGCCGCCCCTTCCCAGCGCCGCTGCAGGCGCGCGACCGTTACAGCAAGCTTTGGGAAGAAGTCGGTGAGCTTCTGGCGGTTGAGCGCCGCAGTGACGACCCGGCGCTGGCGGCGCCAGTCCTCGCCCTCAGTGGCGAATACGCCCTTGAGCCGCATTTCCTGTGCCACTGATGCAAGCCGCCGCGTGCGTCGGAAGACCTGCGGACGCTGCACAAGGATGCGCTGGACAGCCGCGGCGTCCGAGACCACAACGGCGGAGTACGGCCCCATGGGAATCTGGAACAGGGCACCATAGCTGTCTGCCCAAGCCTCTAGTTGGAGATGTAACCGGTCGAAGCGTATCTGGTGCAATACGCCGACCAACGGCAGCCCCTTGGGGCCAGGAAGGTCCCGAAGCGCGGTCAGGGCATCATTCGTCTGCATGGCAGTGCGATTTTACCACCGAACCACTTTCATGGAGTGGTCACGCCAAGTCATTTGCACAGGCGGTGCTCCCTGCGGCAGCCGTCTGCCCCGTTAAAGACGTCAGCCGAACCCATCAATTATGAACGCCCAAATAGGTGCTGGACAGTGCGGGCACTCGAGCCAATCCAGATCGTATTTCTTGGGTTCCATCCCTCTGAGCACCTCTCGCAGGGCATCGAATGGACGCTTGCCTGTGGCGTCCTGACGGCGCATGGCTGCCAGAGCCGTAGCGCCACCGCAACGGCCACTTCTTGTGGCGCGGCAACACAAGATTGTGCTGCAGTCATATCCGAAGAACCTGTGCCGCCTCACCCATCATGCTTCTCCCGCTGCACAACTGAGGAACGCAACATGAAATTTCCCGATGAGCCTGTAAGCATGGCATCCAGGAAGAGGAAGAAGCGGATTCGCCTGCCGAGCGGTGTCCGGGGCGCAATTTCCCAGCAGGTGCGGCCGTATCCTCACAATGATGGCCGGACATGATTGGCAGGGTTCTTCGACTTGAAAGCAGGAGCGGAGAGCTTCCGCATCTCCCTCGCGATTCCGGCTCTGTAAGGTCCGGTCGACCCTAGCACCCAGCCACGCAAAAGATCGCGAATCGACCGGTTCCATTCCGCCACCGCCTCTCTTGGGACCACTGCTTGCCTAATCTCGATCAGGCCCCGCCCTCTTATCATCTCCGCAGGGTCTATTTCCCGCCTTGCCCTCTAACTTCCAAAATTGGCATGGCTTCTACAGTGCTATCCGGAACTGATAATCGTATCCCCCGTTCCAGTGTGAAGTGCAACACCCCCTAAGCCGCTGGCTCGTGAGGTGAAAAGCTTGCGGTGGGCCAGAGGATGGCGAACCATCTCGGTTGATCACGAACGGAGAATTGCCATGCCCGTAGACTACCACCCCCTGACCCATGCCGAACGATGCCAGATTCACGCCCGGTTGCATCGGGGGTGGTCGAAACCGGAGATGGCCCGCGATCTCGGACGGGACCCCGGGACGATCTCGCGGGAGACCTCGCGCCACCGCGGCCTGCGGGGCGACCGGCACCCGCAGGCCGACGGCAAGGCGACGGCCCGTCGTCAGGAGGCTTCGGCGGTGCCCTGGAAGAGGACACCGGAGCGCTGGGTGGTCGCGGCAGGACGGTTGCAGGAAGGATGGAGCCCGGAGCAGATCGCGGGCTGGGTTCGGTTGCCGGGCGAAGGGATGGCGGGCCAGGAGTGGATCTACCCGCAGGTGCGGACGGATCGGCAGGCCGGAGGGATCCTGTACCGGTGCCGGCGACGTCGGGGCCAGAAGCCGAATGGGCGCGGCGGCCGCTCTGCCGGACGCGGTCACATTCCCGATTGGGTGGACCTTGCGGAGCGGCCGGCAGTGGTTGAGGAGCAGTGCCGGATCGGGGACTGGGAGCGGGAACCGATCATGGGAGCGAGGCACCGGGGTGCCTTGGTGTCGGCAGTGGACCGGGGCTCGAAGTTCCGGTTCCTGGCGTGGGTCGAAGGCAAGACGGCCGCCGCAGGGCACCGAGGCGATCACCCGGCGCATGGGTCCGGTTCGGGACCGGGTCCACATCGGCACGGCGGACCACGGCAAGGAGTTCGCAAAGCACCGGGAGATCGCTGCGGCGTTGGGCGCAGGCTTCTACTTCGCCACTCCCTACCATTCCTGGGAACGGGGCCGGAACGAGCATACCAACGGCCGGGTGCGCCCGTACTTCCCGAAGGGCACCGACTTCCGCCAGGTGACCGCGGCACCGGTGCGGGCGGTGGAGGACCGGCTCCACCGTCGGCCTCGGAAGGCCCCGGGGGTTCGTACCCCGGCAGAGGTCTTTGCCCGTGGTCTGGCTCCCCCCTGACGCGGCCCACGGTCCCCCATCGCCCCGGCACTCCGGGCCCTCCGGTGATGCACCGGAGCGGCTTCACTCGGCCTTCAGGTCCCGAACTCGCCTTTGCCTTGGTCAATGGCTTCGGTCAGGATCGCTTGGAGTCGAGATGGTTGCCATCCGGGGCCGAAAAGAAGCACTCGCAGCGCGGATTTTTGGGTCGCCGCCGCGACCCCTCCCTTCGGGCTACGCCCTCATTCCGGGATCGCGGCGCGGTTGCACTTCGGACTGGTCCCGGGGTATGATAAAATGCTACTCGCAAGGCGATATCCAAAGTCTACAGTTGTGACATTGATCTCGCTTACTGATTTTGATTGTGAACACCTGCAGAAAGAAACAGCCATGATGTGTGTGAGTTTTCCTCGACCAATGTTGACTTGGTCTGTAGCACTCCTTGCTGTTGTTGTTTGGATGACCAATTCATCTCTCGGTCGCGCGGAGAGTGTCGAGGAGTTGGGGCTTCGGATTGCCACTGAGGCCCGTGAACGCCAGAAGGGTTTCAGTAATTTCACAGCAAACCTGGATATGATTCTGCGCAACAAGCAGGGGCAGGAAAGCAAACGCGAAGTGCGGATCAAGGTCATGGAGGTCGATAACGACGGCGACCGAACCCTGTTTGTATTCGATCGTCCACGGGATGTCAGGGGGACTGCTTTTCTCGTCCATGCCCATAAAGATTCTCCAGATGACCAGTGGCTCTACCTTCCTGCCCTGAGGCGAGTCAAGGCCATCAGTTCCTCAAACCAGTCCGGTTCCTTCATGGGCAGCGAATTTTCCTATGAGGACATGGGGGCGGTGGAGGTCGAAAAATTTGTGCACCGACACCTGCGCGAGGAATCCTGCGGAGATCTCGAGTGTATCGTCCTGGAGCGTATTCCCTTGAGTGAAGACTCTGGATATACCCGTCAGTTAGTTTGGCTGGATCAAGAAGAGCTCCGGACCATACAAATTCAGTTTTTCGACCGCGGGGAAGTACATTTGAAAACCATGACGGTGAAGGATTATCGGAAGTACCTGGATCGTTTTTGGCGGGCCAGTACAATCACCATGGAAAATCACCTGACGGGAAAGAGCACCGTGCTGGAATGGTCCGACTACGAGTTTGGTACTGATCTGGATGATAGGGACTTTACCCAAACAGCGCTAAAACGAGTACGGTAGCCTATCGACTGGCCCAGTTTCCGGGCTGCCAACGCCTTCCCTGGTATGAGTGCTGATCGGTCTGGATGACCTGACATACGCAGACGCTTCCTTCATGTGGTTCACTGCAATCGCCTAAGTGGCCGCTTGATTGGAATGACCATGTCGCTGAATGCTTCTGACCGGATTATGAGGATGCACAGCTGGTGCAACCGGACCATTCGAAGAAGCCTTCGTCGTGTCTGATAGCGTACTCGTTGGTGTCGCGCTGCCCCACGACAACCCTTTCATGCGCGACACGCTCTGGCCATTGAGCAACGGACAAGGTGTTGTGATGAACGCCTTATGCCACTCGCGTGGATTCGATCACCAATTACTCACCTATCTCGCACTGATTGCGTTTACGACTCAGAACGGATGTCGAGAGATGGCGATTGCTGTCGTTGGGGATTTGTGTCGGACTCTGCCATCAGGAAGATGCGATCCCTCCAGTGGTCTTGTCGATCGGTTATCCTAGAGAAGCGTAATTCCCTGAACCAGTTCCGGGAGCAGCTTCAGGCGATGGCGGATTCGGAGTCAAAGGTGGATGAAGCGGGATCAAGGGCAACGAAGATTCGGCTTCGGCCGGTTTCACGTTATCATCCAGAATCGCGGTGTTCGTCAAATTCAAGCGTATCTGGCGATGCTGCTCATAGAGACCGAGTGCATGCAGAGGAAAATACTGTCGATACAGAACATAGTCCAACAGGGCCGTGCGGAAAAATACCCCAGCCATGTCTTGCTTGGGCCAAGTTCCATCCGCTTTCTGAGTATCCAGCAGATATTGTGCTCCTTTGGAAATGGCATGCCAGCTCGAATCCTTCGCTTCCAGCAGTGCGATCAGCGCCCATGCAGTCTGAATCACCTGACTTTCGTCATGGTCGACATATTGGCCGGAAAGACAACCGCTGTGATGCTCACCCCACCCTCCGTCGCTGTGCTGGCGGTCCAATAGCCAGCGACAAGCCAAGCGCAATGCGGTATCACTCGGGTGGGCCCCTGCGGCCAATAGAGCCCGAATTCCGAATAAGGTACCATAAATGTACTGCACACCCCATACACCACGCCATGAACCATCTGCCCGCTGAGTACGGCGCAGCCAAGCATCGGCCCGAAGAATCGACTTCATGACCGTCTGCCGAATGAGATCGGGATAATGCCGCTTGCAAGCGGCAAAGGCGGCAAGACACGATGCAGTGCATTCGACGTAGGATCCTTCTGTCATTGATTCGCCAAACATCTCGGCCGGATTCAGCCACTCAAGACCCAGTGCGGAACGTCGCGCCTCATAGCTGCCAAAACTGCCATCTCTATTTTGCCCGCGCAACATGAATTGAATCGCTTCGTTCAGTACGGAGCGATCAACGGCTTTTCCATGCACATTGATCAGCCCCAGTACTGCTTCCGCTGTGCAATCCGTCACTGGCCATCCATGCCACCCTCCTGCAAAACACCAGCCGCCTTGGGGGTCATTGCGAAATGCATGGGCGAATCCCTCAAAGCTGTGGCGAATTTGTTGCTGGAAGAGAAAATCAGCCCCTTTTTTCATAGCATCGCGCACACCATCAAAACCCGCTACGGTCGCCAGGGCCTGCAAGGCAAATCCGGTATCCCATGAAGCACTTCTGGCACCGGTGACCCGGGCACCCTGTGCGCTGTCCTCCCAGATCCAGCCCTCCAGCCGTTCCAGCCCTTGCAGGAAATCCACATCGTCTGGATCCTGTAGCCATAAGGCGAGGAGATTCAGTGTGCCGCTGACTGGGGATATACAGGTGTGGCTACTGCTTTTCAACTCCCAATGGATACGCTCGGTGATAGCTTTCACACATTGGGGGCGTAGGCCCTTGCCACCATATCGTTCAAACCCTCGTGCCAGCGCATACCCAACCCGCAACATTTTGCCCGGACGTGCGAAAAGATCGCCGTCCCGTAGCGCATTGCGGGCATGGGTAAAATCAACACGGGTGAAACCGGCCGGAAACAGTTCTTGCCGTAACGACTCGACCACCGGCGTAACCGGTACCTGAAACCGGTGCGCATAGACCACGGACATCGCCATGTAAATCAGCCGGGTATGGCAATACCAGTTCGAGGGGTGGATGGCCAACCAACGGGGCAGCACCCACAACTCTGGAAGAATGGCATTCACACCACGCCAGTCGTATAGATTGAGAATAGCCAGCCAGAATTTGCCCCAACTCGGGATATTGACTACGCCCTCCGCATGCAGGAAACGTCGGGCTGGTTCCAGCAATGGATCATCTCTCCCGACCCCGAGTAACCGGGCCGCAACATACACCAATGTGGTCACGAACAGGTGAGGCGGTGAGTGTTCATGCATGCCCCAGGTGCCATCCGCGAGACGGGTCTGTTCGAAGGATCGCAGCACATGCCGGCACCGGTCAGGCTGAAGGGGCCGTTCGATGATGTGATGCAGCAGCACATACTGGGCTGTCAGCATGGGACACCAGACCATCTCCCCCTCCCAGGAGCCATCTTTATTCTGCACTTCCAGCAACTGGCGGATCGCAGATTGCAATGCCGGTCTCGCATCTGGGGACGGGTTACTCTTCGAGTGATTGGGTTTGGATGTGTCCGATTTCCATGGCATAGAGTGTGGGAAGACCCTCGACAGCGTACTCCAGGCTTGCTCATCCATTGCCCCACTCCGGTATTTGATCCGGTACAGTCGCCGCATACTTTGTAACAGCCATCCAATGCGAGTAATCATGGCCTGTAGGGTGTGCCAGGATTTTTGCCACGCCAGCCAGTCCAGGGACCTCGGGACCTGGGCCATCAACGCACGAATCACCGTACCGAAAAACGCGACCCCCATGCGGGCGGGCGAGGTATCTTCACAGGCCAGCAAGCGGATGGTTCGATCCCGGAACACTGAACTGGCCCGGGCCCTCTGATAGATGGCATGCCGGATCGCGACTGCTTCGGCCCGATAGTCGGCAAAGACCTCGTAGAGCCCCATGGCAAGAAAAGATGGGGTGTGAGTCTCCCGAAAACGTTGCGCAACAAAGTCATCAAAACGTTCCGTTTCGGCCAAGGAAAATGCATCACCGAATCCGAAGGTCATTCCCATCGCAGTCATAGGATGATAATGCCCGGCTGCATCGCCAATGAGGACTCGATGGGAGCTGCCGTAAGTGACATGTGGCCTCAGTTTATTGATCGCAACCTGGAATTGCCGTAATCGCAACGCCTGGACAAACGCAGACTGGAGGGAATCCGGCAATAGGTCGGTATACGAGTCCAGTAAAAAAGCCACTCGGTCCTTGGGGGTCGTACGATTCAGCGGAATATCGGCAATCAGTCTGACCACACCACTTGCCAGCCGATAAAGGAGAATCGGGCCCGGGCCACCAAGTATCACATACCCATACCCCTCCAGCGATAACTGCACCTCATGGCTCAACAGGACGCCCACCGTCTGCGAACAGATCTTCGGAGTGACCGACAGGCCCAACGACTGGCGAACGACAGAGGCTTGGCCATCGGCCCCGACGATTCGAGCAGCCTGGATCGTTCTACTGGCTCCATCATGCGCATACTCGATACACCCATCCTCAATCGTGGATGCACGTGCACCGACAAGAAATTCAATATTTGGATTGCTGCTGACAGTCTTACGGAGACTTTCCACCAGCGCAGAATGTTCGCATGTGAATCCTAGGCTGCCGTTTGGGTAAGGAAAGGTAATGGGCTCGGTACTATCTTCTGGAAAGATGGCAAACCCTTTCCCGGTGGCCTGTGAACACGATGGGGGAAGGTCAACCCCGAGGCTGCGCAATATCTTTACGGCCGGCGGATGCAGCCATTCCCCGGCTAGCCGCAAGGCGGACTTGGGATTGGCTTCGAGCAAAGCCACCCGGGCACCCTTTTGTGCATGGGCCAAGGCGCAGACACTACCGACTGGACCCGCCCCCACAATAGCGATATCGTAGCGTTGACTCATGACGATACAGGTTGGAATACCCCCGCATTTGGGCGTCGACGATAATGGAGTCGGCAGGGCTCCCGGGGGCCAGTCACCCAACTACCATAGTTCGGGGAGGGAAAGGCAGCATTGAGACGAAAATCAAAGCGCTCAAACAACACCGCCAGAATCACTTTCAACTGCATAATGGCAAAATTCTTCCCCATGCAACGATGTTTGCCACCGCCAAAGCCGATCAGGGTGTAGTGGTGCTTTTTGTCTTCGCTAGCAGGTGGCGCAAACCGATCCGGAAAAAAACGATCCGGATCAGAAAAGATATGGGGCAACCGGTGGGAGACGGCCGGCGAGACCATGGCTAAGGTACCGACCGGCAACGTATAGCTGCCATACTGCAAGGGGCTGAGCACCTTGCGAATCAGTATAATCAAGGGGGGGTGTAATCGTTCGCCTTCCCTGACCGCATACTCCAGGGTAACCTGTCGCTTCAGACCATCCAGATCCATGGTGCCGGTTTCAGAATAGAGACTTTCCACTTCCTCTCTCACCCGGGCCACGTACGCAGCATCTCGCAGCAGTTCCAGAGCGGTCCAGGTTCCGAGTATCGCACTGGTATGCTGACCCGCGAACAACACAGTCACGAGAATACCGGTAATCTCCTCGTCGCTCAACGACCGACCGTCCTGGTAACAAGCGTCCATCAGGGTCTGCATGAAATCTTCTCCCTTGATACCAGAACGTCGGCGTTTGGCCATCACCTGGCCGAAGATCTCGGCAATTTTTTTCCGGGCACGATCGCGGGAGCGATGGCCCGCAGTAGGCAGTTTGGGAAAGAAGAATCCCAGCGTATTGATCCCATTTTGCAGTTCATGATAGGCTTCAGCAAATCCGGAATCGACTTGATTGCGGACCTCGTCTCCAATGAGACAATGACTGGCAATTCGGACAGTCAGTTCATTCATCGCATACGGCAGGTCGATTTCTCCTTCAGTGCCGAGAGAGTCGGCAAACCGCGAAGCCTCGGCAAACATGATTTTGGCAAACCGGCGCATGGACGAATCACGAAGTGCCGGGAACAGGAATCCCAGCTGTTCCGCCATCAGTTCGGGGGCGACATCGTATGCCACACCACGCCCGAAGATCGGCACCGTGAACTGGTATACCGCCTTGGCGTTCAATTCCTCTTCTGGCATCCTGAAATAGAAGTCATGGGCCTCGGGTCCAGTAAACAGGGCAAAATCACGTGGGCCGAGTCGAAAACGATATAAATCCCCCTTTTCCTGCCAGCCGCGCTGCAACAGTGAGACCGGATCTTTCAGAAAACTCGGCAAATGGCCCACCAACGGCCAACCCCCGCTCAGACGGGGGGCGACTACATCTGGTCCAGGATCAATCGAATTTTGGGATTGTGCAGTCATAATCCAGGCGGCTTAGTAGATCAAAGGCAACATCCGGTAGCGAACACGCTTTGTGTAACGCTCCCACAACTCCCCGTATTTGGCATGACAGCGACGTTCATCCCGCCGGGAACGATGCCATAACAGACTGGCGAGCCAGGCAGGTAACAGGTACGGGATCCAGGAAGCGAATCCAGTCGTCAGGGCAAAGGAAAGATAGACACAGATTTCGCCCGTGTAGTTAAGATGCCGGCCGATCCCCCAGAACCCGGAAACCAATAGACGACCATCCAAGGACTGGGCCGGGCGTCCCCAAATCCGGGTGTTCGGATCAGACTTGAAGCGATGCTTTTGCCCATTGGTGCCTCGAAAAACCCAAAAGCCGAACACAAATAGAAGAATGATCAGCGTGGCCGATACCGGAGACAGCGGTACCGATTCGGATGCATTCACCAGCCACCAACCTGGAATACAGTAGAAAAACGGCACGAGAACATAATCGCCCCAGACCAGCATCCATCCAAAGCGCTCGCTGACAATATCCCAAGTATGGATCATTCCATACTCGAACTGGAAATAGTTAAGCACATACAGAAAAGTAAACGCCTGATAGAGAATCATGGCCAAGGTCAGGTAACCATAGGTCTCATACTGCACGACCGCAAATGAAGCATTTAACAGAGCCAGGCCGATCAGAGAGGGACGATAACTGTACAACTTCAGATCCACCCCAAAAGCACTCGGATTGAGTTCCACACCGTAGAAAAATCCTCGCCACACCCCAGGGGATCCAGGCGACGCGCCCCGGTCCCGGATACCTTTCCAATACAGCCAGCCAGAAAGGGCAAAGGAGACCACATTGACCACTACGAAAAGTGCCCCAAAGTGGGTGTATAAGGCGGACAGGGAAAACCAACCGAAAAACTGGACAAGCGACATAAACGCTGCAGTAGCCAGAAACAAGGCGAGCCCATTGAGCTTGTAGGTGATTACCTTCCCTTCTGCTTCCCCTCCCTCAATCCGACGCCCCGGGAGGATCATTGAGCCCACAAACAGGAACCCGAAAAAGGCCACGATCATGGCAGTAGCCTCCAGCAAGGCAGAGGCTGATAGCATGGACGACCAGGGCATGTGGAGGTCAGTCGACAGCAACGCGGCCCCCGTTTTCTCGCTCCAGGAATTCCTGCCATTTCCGCACCGTCACTTCCTGGAACGACTTCACGACCGGGTTGAATTCGATGGGACGGGCATCCCAATACTTCTCGTAACCCTCCTGCTCCGCCTCCACGGCATATCGGTCCTGATCCAGCAAGGGTGCGATGAGAAGGCGGTTGGATATGGTCATAATCCCGGTCATCGCAAAACGGGGGATTTTGATCGGAATGAAGGGGATCTTCAATGATTTGAAGTAGAACATGAAGAAGACCCGGGTAGTCCGCTCATTGATCGGCAACACGAACAGCCAATGCTTGATGGCATCATCGGTATTCGACCATTGATAAGGATACTGGTAGCAAAGCTCCATGCGATTGGTGTTCAGCTTCTTGTGATCGACGAACCGTCCGGAGATTGGCCCGCGCCCAACCTGAGTATCGTAGGACAGATGGACATTATCGCCAATGGTTTCACTATGGGTAAGGGTAGCGCCGTCGAAGGGTCGATATCGACGGTGCAGGTGAGCATGGGTGAAATCGCTCACGTTGTCAATAATCATTGAGTGATGAGCCGACCAGGTGAAACTGAGAGGGACGCAGGCCCAACGATTCCGTCCTTCCAGTTCAGGAATATCCGGGATTTGCCGCTCTTGCGCACGCTCTGGGTTGCCCGGAAACAACCAGACCAGGCCATAACGGACCTGCACCGGATAGCTTTTGATAGAAGGCTTGATCAGCGACCCGTCATCCCCCTCCTTCCGGTTATCGGCCCGGCGGCCGGTTTCATCATATGACCAGCCATGGTACGGGCACACCAGTTGACAGCCTTCGACATCGCCCAGAGAGAGTTTGACCTGACGATGTGCACAACGATTTTCGAGGGCATGAAACGAGCCGTCTGCAGAACGATACAGTGCGATGGAGTGTTTCCAGAAAATGACTTCAGTGACACCTCCCGGCTTGATATTACCTACTTCTTCTACTGCATACCAATAATCGGGGTCGAGGCCCGTGGCACGCACTTTCTGGCGCAGGTTGTTGGCCTCCTCAAATACAGGGGGGCCATCCAGTCTCGAATTTACATTCATCTTCATTCGGCAATAGTTGACAGGTGGGCATTGAAAAGAACTCTTAATGCTTAACTTTTACACATTACTTCGCGATGTCCTCGCTGGGAGGTTTGGCTTGTGGATTGGTGATGGCATGACGGTGATGGTAATGAAACGAATAGGCCTCCTGCACCGCCGCTCGGATAGTGGTCGGTTGATAACCCAGTTCCTGCCTCGCCTTGGACGTATTCGCGTGACGACACAATCGCAGCAGGCGAATGGCACCGGGCGTGAATCGCTGGGGAAAAGTAGGATGAAAACGACTTAGGTAGGCGCTCGCTACCTCGGAAAATGCGAGCATTATTTGGCTCGGAATCCGTTTCCCCGGACGAGGGATCCCCGACACTTCTTCATACAGATCCAGGATTTCAGAGATGGTTTTATACTCACTACTGAAAATGTACTTTTCGCCAGAACGTCCTTTCTCCATGCAAAGCAAATGCCCTTCCACAATATCCCGTGCAGCGACGAACTCGAAGCCGCCATCGACATAGGCCCGAAGCTTGCCGTCAGTATAGTCGCACATGGTTCTTCCTAATCGGGAGGGAAAATAATCCCAGCCTCCAACCACGGCACAGCAGGTAGCGACAATCACATCCTGTCCCTTGACAACAGCACGCCAGCACTCATGCTCGACAAAGGCCTTGCTGCGTTCATACGGCATCGTGCGCTCCATAGGAAAGAACTGCATGGTTTCATCGCTTGGTACAGACGGGTTATCCAAGTCGTAACCGACCGCGCTGAAAGAGCCCGTCACCACTACCCGGCCGGCTTCGCATTCCCGCGCAGCCTGAAGTATATTACGGGTACCAAGAACATTGCATTCATATAATTCGCGGCGATAGGCGCGATTGCCATCAATCGTGGAAATCTTAGCCGCTACGTGATAGACCCCTTGGCAACCCTCCATGGCGGTCCGGGTGGACTGCAGGTCCCGAAGGTCGCCATAGACGCGCTCAACCTCAAGGCCTTCCATTGCGGCATGGTTGCTTCCCCTTCTCAGCAGGACCCGAACTTTTTTGCCTTCGTTAAGAAGGCGATGGACAAGATTGGCACCCACATGTCCAGTTGCACCGGTAACGAAAACAGGCGGTGCCGAAGAATCAGAAGATGCATTCATGGTGTGATCGTAACCATTTTGAAGATCAAATGAATCGAGTATCCCAACCGTTTAGCTCTCTGCACGCCAGCTACGGACTCGACTTGTGGGTTTATTGTAGCGGACTTTTAGTATACTACGAATGGAATCATTTTTGCGACCTGACTGCTGCACTGCAGCAATAGCAATTCTCCCGCTAAGGTGCAGGCATTGGGCCCGGTGATCGGCAGGAGTCGTGGAACGGCCGACTATTCGCCCGATCCCTGCATTCGAGTCAGTGTACCTCCCGGTCGAAGCGGGGGTCATGAAGAGGAACGCCGTAAAGAACCATCTCGCCACGGATTGCAGCCATTGTAATATCCGCCGTTCCACGTTTCCGAATCCGGGCCGGTCATGGAATAACAGCAGGAGCTCCCGCCAGCATGCAAGAGAGGAAGAAGCTCAATCCCGCCGGAGCTTCTCATTCACAGCGATGGGTGTCGGATAGCGCAGGACAATATACCAAGCCGAGAACACAAAACTAATTACAGTAGCAACCTGCACCAGCAGCGAAGCATCTTCGCTGATCAGTCCATGGCTGGCCGCCACAAAAACGATCAGTAGGGAAAACTCACTCATCTGCCCCAATCGGACACCGGTTTCCCAAGCAAGGCGACTGGACTCGGACTGACCCACCAGGGCAAAACGAAAAACCACCGGCTTCAGCAGCAACAGTCCCACGCCAATCAGACTTGCAGGCACCAACACTCCCGCAGCGGCCTGCAGATCAAATCCGGCACCGATTCCGAAAAAGAACATCACCAGAAAGAAATCCCGGAGAGATTTCAAACTCTCTGCAATATAGAGAGCCATGGGGGATGTGGCAATCGCCACGCCAGCGATGAATGCACCGATTTCATAGGAGAGTCCCAACGACTCTGCCAACTGGGCAATCGCCAGACACCAGCCGATAGTCAATAGGAAAACATATTCCTGAATTCGGTCGAATCGGGAAAAGAGAGGAATCAGCACCCATTTCTGGCCAAGCCAGGCTCCCACGACCAACGCCGGGAGGGCTACGAACAGCAAGGCGACTTCGGCTAGTGGGAGATTCCCCTTGCCCATGCCTTGAAGCACCAGCATAGCAATGATGGCGATCAGGTCCTGCAACAACAGCACACTGATGATCACCTCCCCGGCGTGGCGGTGATGCAATACGGTGGTCGGCAGCAGTTTGAGACCGATGATGGTGCTGGAAAATGCGGCTGATATTCCGATCACCAACGTATCAATCCAGCCAAAACCAAACAGCCAGGCGATGCCGCCAGCCGATATACTGAAGACCAACGAAGAAATCAGCGTGACCCAGATGGTTTCACGCAGCAGGTGCAGCAATTTTTGCGGGGACAGATTCAGTCCCAATAGGAACAGGAGAAAAATGATCCCAATCCGAGCAATGTCCTGAATCAGATCTGCGTCCGTGACTAGGCCAAGGCCCCAGGGACCGAGCAAGGCGCCCAGAACCAGATAGGCAATGAGCATGGCCTGACGCAGGTACAGTGTCACTGTTGCTAAAAATGCGGCACCGGAAAAGATCAGAAAAATAGAAAAGACGATACTGTGATCCGGCATGGCGATTTGCGTATAGATGACCTATGGGATTCTGTTTCACCTTACAATAGCACATGCAACTCCAATCCCATTCCATTTCCGACGTGCCAAACGACAAGACCCTTACTCATTTCAACGAAACGGGAGATGTCCATATGGTGGACGTGGGTGCCAAGGCCGTCACGCGACGACGGGCCGTGGCCGAAGGCCATATCCGCATGCGGCAGGAAACCCTGGCACTGATTGCAGCCGGAAACCACAAGAAAGGAGATGTGCTTGCTGTCGCCCGGGTGGCGGGAATCATGGCTGCCAAAAAAACGGCCGAGCTCATCCCGCTATGCCATCCAATCATGTTGACTCGGATTGATCTCGCGCTGACAATCGAATCGAAAGCCAATCAAGTTTTCTGCAACGTCACTACCGAAACTTTGGAACGTACCGGAGTGGAGATGGAGGCTCTGACGGGTGTCCAGACTGCGCTCTTGACAATCTACGATATGTGCAAGGCGATTGATCGAGGCATGGAAATAGGGGGCATTCGTCTGGTGCACAAATCCGGGGGGCAGTCCGGTAACTGGAACCGGCCCTTATCCTAGAGGGCCCAAAGGACAAAAATGAAGCCACTAGATCCAAACTGTGATTTTGACCCGTCATCAATCCGCACCACGACTGCCATGGAACGGATCATGCCCGCGATTGAGCCGGTGACTCAGATCGAAAGTGTCGGCCTGCGCCAGGCGCTTGGGCGCGTCATCGCCCGGAATGTGCCCAGTCGGGTACCGGTGCCAAACCATACCAATTCGGCCATGGACGGGTATGCCCTCAAAGGCAGTGCATTGCCAGACAGTGGAGAACGCATGTTCCATGTGATTGGCACAGCATTTGCCGGCAAGCCTTTCCGGGAGCCGGTGAGCAGCGCACAGTGCGTGCGCATCATGACGGGGGCGGTGATGCCAGCCGGCACCGATACGGTAGTGATGCAGGAGCGGGTCACCCTGGAAGGAAATGCCGTTCGGATCTCTTCCCAAGAAAAAGCAGGGGCCAATGTGCGCCTAGCCGGAGAAGACCTGAATGTCGGCGATATCGCCCTGCCAATGGGCATCCGGATAGGGCCTTCCCACCTTGGGCTGGCTGCTTCCTTGGGGTTCTCCGAATTGCCGGTTTTTCGTCGACCCAGGGTAGCATTCTTCTCGAATGGAGATGAATTGCGCTCCGTGGGCGAACCCATTGAAGTCGGGGAACTGTATGACTCCAACCGCTACACCTTGTACGGCATGCTTAGCGAGTCCGGCGTAGAGATGGTCGATCTCGGGATTGTGCGGGATGATCCAGTCGCAATCCGCCAAGCATTCAAAGCGGCGAGCGGTTGTGCCGATATGATCATCACCTCGGCCGGCGCTTCGGTCGGCGAAGCAGATTATGTCCAGGATACCTTGGCCAAGCTGGGCGAGGTCATGTTCTGGAAGGTCGCCATCAAGCCCGGGCGTCCCTTGTCTTTCGGCATCGTGGGCGATGCCGTTTTCTTTGGCTTGCCAGGCAATCCAGTATCAGTCATGGTGACGTTTGAGATTTTTGTCCGGGCAGCACTGCAAAAGATGTCAGGCGAGATATCATCGGGAGAACTGCGCATTCGGGTCCCTACCCAGTCCAAACTGCGGAAACGGCCGGGCCGCATGGAATATCAGCGCGGTATTCTGAGGCAGGATGCCGAAGGTCGAACCGTTGTTCACTCTACCGGGGATCAGGGTTCCGGCATCCTGCATTCCATGAGCGCCGCTAACTGTTACATTATCCTCCCGGATGAATCGGATGGCGCGACTCCGGGGGACTGGGTCGAAGTGCAGCCCTTCCGTTCCGCTACCTGAACAACATGCAAGAGGATATAGACCGTTGGAACCGCAAATATGCGGCCATGGTCTCGGTGGAGCCGGCCGGGGAGCCGGAACTGGTGCACAGGACGCCACCACTTCTGGGTCGAGGTCTGGCACTGGAGTTAGCTTGTGGTCAAGGTGCCAATGCGCTGTACCTGGCCCAGCTCGGCTATCAAGTGATTGCTGTGGACGGTGCCATCAATGGATTGGTGGCATGTCATCGGGCTGCATTGCGTCTCGGCCTTCCAGTCTATCCTGCCATAATGGATCTGGACCGGATTGAACTGCCATGCAACCACTTCGACCTGATCGTGGTGGTCCGCTACCTGAATCGTACACTGTACCCTCTTCTGATTGATGCGCTGGCCCCCGGCGGCATCCTCTTTTACAAGACCTTCAATGAACGGTATCTGAGCATACGCCCTACATTCCGGGCCGAATATGTGCTGGCTGAAGGAGAGTTGGAGCATGCTTTTGGTACACTGGAACGACTGTCGTCTGGCAAGTCGGATACCATGTCCTATATCCTCTCACAGAGGCCGCAAGCAGCAGCGATAGAAATCCGCTGACACCCTGATGCGACCGGGCAGGTGGAAAGATGGCATGGTAAGCTATGACCTCTCACCATGATCCCAGGCTCACAAGGGAACGCCCCCTACATCTCTCTTCGAATTCTCCTCCAGATCAACCTGCTCATGCGTACGACCCAGAGCCTGCTGGCCACCCTGAAAGAAGTCCCAGCCGATGCGGAGACCATCAGTCACCAGTTGATGCTACGTGCCGGCCTGATCCGTCGCACGGCAGCCGGGATTTACAGTTGGCTGCCGGTTGGCAAGCGTATCCTGAACCGGGTGGAGAGTATTGTTCGGGAAGAAATGAACCGTTCCGGTGCCCAAGAGGTACTGATGCCCGGAGTACATCCGGCAGAACTGTGGCAAATGTCCGGTCGATGGGAAAAGTATGGTCCGGAACTTCTTCGTATTGAAGACCGACATGGACGGCATTACTGTCTCAGTCCCACCCATGAGGAAGTCATTACAGAATTGGCAAGAAACGAGATTCGCAGCTACCGCCAGTTGCCGATGAATTTCTACCAGATCCAGACCAAGTTCCGGGATGAGATTCGGCCCCGCTTTGGCATCATGCGGGCCCGTGAATTCATCATGAAGGATGCCTACTCCTTCGATCTCAATTTTTCCTCCCTGCTCCAATCCTACCGGGAAATGTACAATGCCTACGTTCGTATCTTTGATCGCCTGGGACTGGATTACCGTGCTGTCGTCGCCGATAATGGGAGTATTGGTGGAGAAGGTTCCCACGAATTTCATGTGCTGGCATCGTCCGGGGAAGATGCCATTGTGTTTTCTGATGAGGGCCCGTATGCTGCCAATCTTGAAAAGGCTGAAACGCTAGCACCCGGCCCGGCTCCTGCGCCCTCCGAGGAGATGCGGCTGGTGGATACGCCCGGGGTCCGGACCATCCGTGCATTAGTGGAAGGTTTTGGCCTGCCCATCGAAAAAACCATCAAGACGTTGGTGGCACACGCCGCTCCGGAATATGGCCATACACTGGTCGCCCTGCTGATTCGCGGGGACCATGAACTGAACGCCATCAAGGCACAAAAGCTCGCTCCTGTCGCCGAACCTTTTCGCATGGCTACGGAAGACGAAATTCGGCATGCGATTGGAGCGGGTCCCGGCTCTCTGGGCCCAGTCAACCTGTCGATTCCCTTCATCACTGATCGTGAAGTAGCCGCTCTTTCCGACTTTGGTGCCGGTGCCAACATCAATGACAAGCATTACTTCGGAATCAATTGGGGGCGGGATGTGGCATTAGGGGAGGTTGCTGACATTCGCAACGTGGTGGATGGAGAGCCGAGCCCCGACGGACAGGGATGCCTGACGATTGCTCGTGGCATTGAAGTAGGCCATATCTTTCAGTTGGGGACGATGTACTCAGAGGCACTAGGCGCTATGGTACTGGATGAAGCTGGCCGATCTGTGCCCATGTTCATGGGTTGCTACGGCATCGGGGTGACCCGGGTAGTGGCAGCGGCGATCGAACAAAATCATGATGATCATGGCATCATCTGGCCAGAATCGATTGCGCCCTGGTCGGTAGCGGTCGTACCGATCGGTTATGCCAAATCCCGGCGGGTACAAGAAGCTGCCGATACACTGTATCGACGTCTCGAGGCAGTAGGAGTGGAGGCATTGCTGGATGACCGGGATGAAAGGCCGGGGGTGATGTTTGCCGATATGGAACTGATCGGGATTCCCCATCGCCTCACCGTGGGGGAACGAAGCCTTGATAAGGGAGTCGTGGAATATAGACACCGCGCGTCCGGAGCCGTGCGTGAGATTCCGTGGGATGACCTGAGTGCGGAACTGGCAACGTTTCGAGGCCAATAATGATTACTGGTAACCAAGTCTCATGATGATTGAATACTCCAGCCCGCCGGACACCGTCCACATTTCGATATGCTGATTGATCTCACTACCATAGAGCCCGCAGAAGCGTACTTCATCATGACGCAATCGATCCTGCCACGGCCCATTGCCTGGGTGCTTTCGGAAAACGATGCGGGCGATTACAACTTGGCACCGTTTTCCTATTTCAACGCTATGGCCTCGGAGCCACCCCTGATCGTTTTTTCCGTCGGTCCGATGGATGGAGGTGGACCCAAGAATACTACGTATAACATTGAAAAGCGGGAATGCTTCACAGTCAATATTGCCAGTGTCCACCAATTGCCGATCCTGAACCAAACCTCTGCAGCCCTGCCTTATGGGGAGTCAGAAGTCAAAGCCAATGACATTGAGTTGGCAGCAGTGGCGGGTTTTCAAACGCCGCGGGTGGCGGAGTCCAGAATCACGTTCATGTGCGAGCGCTATCACATCCAGGCCATTGGGAAGCGGGATCAGAAGCTGATTTTTGGCGAGATCCGCTCCGTATATGTGTCCGATGACTGCGTGCGCATTGATCACCAGAACCGAATCAAGATCCTGGCCGATAAAGTCCAGCCACTCTCCCGTCTCGGTGCCGGGGAATATGCAACATTTGGGGAAATACTCAAGGCAAAACGCCCGGCATGACGCCGCTGAAACGCCTGGCATATGACTGGTCCCGGTCGCCCCAGAAACGGGGCAGGCAAGCCTCCTACGAATCAGGGAACGAAGGCTCGGTCCTTTTTGGAAAGGAACGGCAACATCATAAAAGCGCTCCAACAAAGTATCTGCATGAATTGCCATCTCTCCCAAGAGGGCGGTTCTGCCCCCATGTCGTTACCATTCGGCCTTTTGTGTCAGGCCTGTAATATCTCTACACCGACTGTTTTCCCGAGCGGTATCATCAATGTTGGCCGAACCGACTCTGCAGGAGGATAGCCATGCTGTTCGGTTTCTCATCTTACGGCAAGCGGAATCGATTCATCGAACCACGAATTTGAAGACATTTCAGCCAGTGGAACATGGAGGGCTTGGCGAGTACGGCCGGTCACGCGATCCAGAATCATCACCGCAAGATCCATGTGGTCGGCGTTCCAGCCAGACCCAAGAGCGAGGGAGTGAGTGGCATGATACTTTCCTCCCGCGAGCAATGCGGCCCGCTCGAAATAGCGCACTACAAAATCATAGCGCAGTTCATGGCCACGGTTCTCTCCTCTATCAATCCTGCGGTGCAGGTTGCTTTCGGTCAGGGCAAGGTAGAGTTCTGCACCATCAATCGCCCCCAAAACCTCAACATCCACCGCAACGTTCCTGCGGCCTGCCCAATGGGCGTTGATGGAGAGCGCCACCTCAGCGAGCTGGCGATTGTCAAGCTGGATAGCTTCCACAACGGCATCCGTACCACGGGTCTCCCGGCCACTGACGAAAAACTCCGGCGTGTAGATAGCGTGCTGTCGGTTCCAGGCAGCCAGTGCATACTGTCGCTGGGTGAATTTCGGGTGTGAAAACGGGTCTTCCCAACCGAGGTCATTCCAGTAGTCAACATGGAACGCCAGTGGGACGGCATGAAAACGGTCGTCTAGTATCTGGCCCAGGTGGGTCAACCAGGCATCCGCCGGAGGGCAACTGCTGCACCCTTCCGAGGTATACAGCTCCACCACTGGAGTGATCGTTTTGCCACTTGCTGCCTTGATGTTTCCTGCCCCGGCCGAAAGCGGCACTGCCAGCGCGAGAGTGGCGGCGATCTTAAGAAAATAGCGCAAGATATTCTCCATAGCCCTCTACCTCCATCTGGTCGCGAGGAACAAATCTCATTGCCGCTGAATTCATACAGTAGCGCAAGCCGTCCGGGTCAGGCCCATCGGTAAACACATGTCCAAGATGAGAGTCAGCGATAGCGCTGCGAACCTCGGTCCGTGGCAGGAACAGTTTGAAGTCGGATCGAGTCCGAATATATTGTTCGTCAATGGGCTGGGAAAAACTGGGCCACCCCGTGCCCGAATCGTACTTGTCGCGGGAACAGAAAAGAGGCTCCCCACTGACGACATCGACGTAAATCCCTTCTCTTTTCTCATCAAAATAAGCATTTTCGAACGGTCTCTCCGTCCCCTCCCGCTGTGTCACTTCATACTGCATCGGATCCAGGCGGGAACGAATGGTAGCCTCATCCGGTCTCTGATATCGATTGTCTTGTGCCATGTGATCAAACCGTGGATGTGAATGTACAGAAAAGCCGCTTCTGCTTCGCATTGAAAGAGCCCATACGGGCAAGATGCTCATTACCTGGAAGGGTCTTGCAGAGTTCTGCCAGGCCTCTCAATCTTCCCTCCCGATGCCTCTCTCTGCGAATTATGCGCCATAAAGTGACCGAAAGTCATCCGGATTGCACTGCATCGGATGGAACCAGGTCTGATGGTGGAATACCAGGGCCATAGTGGGTGAGGAAGCCTTCCAAGGCGGTAATGTCCGGCAGTACATGCGGGCTGTGCCGAAGAAGTTCTTCCTCATCATGCGCCCCGGTGAGCACACCGATACTGGCACCGGCTTTGGCATGGTGGCCCATATGAATATCCCGGGGACTATCGCCCACCATGGCGATTGCCGCGGGCTCCAGTCTCAGCGTACGGGCAAAAGCCCACAGCATCCCGGGCTCCGGTTTTACTCCATGACCACTGTCAGCACCACAAACGAAACAAAACAAGTCATCAATTCCCAGCTTTCGGATCGCCCTGCGGGCCTGTTGCTCATCATCCATGGTGGCGACGCCGAGCAGGATTCCCCGACTTCGGAGCGATTCCAGACAAGGACGTAGCGGATCCACCGCGGGGATATAGCGCATTCCGGCCGGGCGGAAGAAATCCATGACATGCTGGTGCTCCGCCATACTGAAGGATCTTCCGATCAAAGATTCCCAGCTCTGGACGATCTGCAGGTTGCTGCCCGCCGCCAGTACCGAATCCGCCCTCCAGGCACCCGATTCGGCCTGATAGCCTCCAATGGTCAGCAAATCGTCTCCACAGTAGCGGCCTGCTGTACGCTGTGCCACCCAATTTACCGCTTCGCGGTAACGCGGCAACCAGGTACGGTTGAAGTCCAGCAACGTACCGTCCTTATCAAACAGAATGGCCCGTATCATGGGGAGTCATCCCGCAGCCGGCAGGGGAACGGACGGTACCCAGCAGTACCCGTCTGGATCCAGCAGATAACACTCACGCAACCCATGGGGTTTGTCGGTACTGCCCTGCAACACCACCGCACCAAACTCCCGGGCTCGAGCTTCCGCCTGATCGGGGTCCACATGATAGAGCCGCAGTTCTGCTCCAGCGCCACGGGGTCCGTTCTCCGGCAATAATGCCGGCAGGGGGTGATGATGGTAGGTGGCGTCGGCATGCAACTGATATAGGACTTTCCGGTGTCGTAGGATGGCGAAGTCGCTGGACTGACGCAATACCTGAAATCCCAACACAGCCTGTAGGAAATGGCAACACTTGGGGACATCTCGGACCAGCAGATTGATGCCAAAACCCGTCAGCATACGGCCGCAGTCCGCGGCGCTGAGTTCAGAATAGTCGAATTCAGGAGGATCATTGAGGACCATGGAAAGAAGCCTGTGCACTGTGGCCTGGACCGGGTTGGTGGAACTTGAAAAACCCGTCGGGACATTGTTTTCGGATCAAGCCGCGGACCACTTACGACCGCTCCTCTCCTGCCTGTCGGATCGCAGCAACCCGTGCCCGCCGAATAGCAGCAGCAATCTGGCCGGGTGTGCTCGCTTCCTCCTGGTTGCGGGTGGCGATCATCCCGGCATCCACTGAAACTGCAGCGGCTAGGTAATCCTGAAAAATCTGTGCCTGTGGATAGTCTTGCGCTTCAAAGCCAGTTCGCCCACGCAAGTCAGCAGCACAGCAACGGACAAAGGCCGGTACGATTTCCGGCCGTCGAAAGGCGTCCATACTCTCCAGCATCTGTAGCACGGTACCGGGTCGCAAGGTTGCGACCCGATGCAGCATCAGATGGTATTCACAAACCACTTGGGCAAGGCGCCGCCAGGATTTTGGAACCCTCAATCGTTCACACAGTTGTTGCAGCGGCTGCAGTCCCCGTTTTTCGTGGCCGATGTGCCGGGGCCATTCTTTCTTGGGGGTCAGGGTCTTGCCCAAGTCATGTACCAGCACAGCAAATCGTTCAGACGGTGCCAGTGCTGCCCGATCAGCTGCATCCAGACTTAGAAGAATGTGAACGCCGGTGTCGATCTCTGGATGATACCGGGCAGGTTGCGGCACCCCGAACAGGGCGTCCAATTCGGGAAGGATAACCCGAAGCGCACCACAGCCTTGCAAGGCGGCGATAAACCGGGAGGCTCCCGGATGGACGAGGGCAGCCGACAACTCCTGCCAAACACGCTCTGGAACCAATGCATCCAGTTCACCGGCATCGGCCATACTCCGCATCAGTGCAAGGGTTTCCTCCGTAACCACAAAGCCCTGCATATCCAGCCGAGCCGCAAGTCGCGCGACCCTAAGCACTCGCACCGGATCTTCCACGAAAGCTGGAGATACATGTCGGAGCCGGCGGGCCTTGAGATCGTCCAAACCACCAAATGGGTCCATCAGAATACCGTTCCGGTCCCGGGCCATGGCGTTCACTGTCAGGTCCCGACGATGTAAATCCTGCTCCAGAGTGACATCCGGATCTGCATGAAAGATAAAACCATGATAGCCTTTGGCGATCTTGCGTTCGGTACGGGCAAGGGCATATTCTTCGCCGGTATCCGGGTGCAGGAACACCGGAAAATGTCTACCCACCGGTCGAAATCGCCGGGCCTCCATCTCGGCTGGTGTGCTCCCCACGACTACCCAATCCCGGTCCTTGACCGGAAGGCCAAGCAATTCATCCCGCACTGCACCGCCGACCAGAAACACATTCAATCCGTGAGTGGGGTCATGAACAGTGGTTCCGGATTCCGGAACGGGGCTGGTTGCACAACGAGTCATCTCACGGCGACAATCAAGAGTATGGTGAAAACTGGCAGAATACCTCGAATTGTATCGTAGAAAATCAAGGATACGGCGCGCACGATCAGCGGGTCATCAGTATGACTGCAGCACGATGCGTGAACCGGCCCTGATCCGATCGCTCCACTCCCTACAACACAGAATGGCCGCGACATACTTCTCACCTGTAGGCAGGGTTCTTGCCTTAGTCCTGCTGGTTTCACTCACAGGCTGTGGGCAGGCGGGGTATTACCTGCAGGCCGCAAAAGGGCAATATTTGATCATCGCTAACCGTCAACCGGTGGAAGCGATCTTGTCGTCGCCGGAAACCCCGGAGCCACTCCGAAAACAACTGGCACTGGCCAAGCAGATGCGGCAGTTCGCCGTAGACCGACTTGAACTCGACAACAATCGCAGCTACACCCATTACACGGATACTGGCCGTCCGTATGTCGTCTGGAACGTGGTGGCCACTCCGGCTTATGATCTCAGCCCCAAAACCTGGTGCTTTCCGATTGCCGGATGCGTTTCCTATAAGGGCTATTTTGAAGAAGCCAAAGCCCGGAGTGCCGGTGACGCACTACGGGCCAAAGGACTGGATGTGACGATCTATGGTGTCCGGGCTTACTCTACTTTGGGTTGGTTTGACGATCCCCTCCTGAATACCTTTATTCATGCGTCGGAGCCGGGTCTGGCGGCAGTCATCTTTCACGAGCTGGCACACCAGTGGCTTTATGTGGAGCATGATTCTGCCTTCAGCGAAGCCTTTGCCACGGCCGTCGAAATCGCCCTGGTAACCGAATGGCTGGAGCGGTACGGCGACCCTGAGACCGTGCCGATACAACTGGAGAGGCGGCGGCGGCAGGCGGAGATCACAAAAATGATTTTGCAATACCGTACACGCCTTGTGGAAGCCTATCGGAGGCCAGACCGGGAATCCCTGAAGCCCGCCCTCTTTGCACAAATGAAACAGCAGTACAAGAAGTGGGCAGCCCGAGGCCAAGGCACTCTTTTTTATGACTGGTGGTTCCAGCGCCCGCTCAACAATGCTGACCTGGCCTCCGTCGCCACCTATCATCACCTTGTGCCGGCATTCCAAAAGCTCCTGCAGCAGGCCGGAGGGGACTATTCGGCTTTCCGAGCTGAGGTCGGGAGACTGGCTACCCTACCCACCAGTGAACGAAAGGCCGTTCTGGAGCGATTGCTGTCAGACTGAACCGGACAAAGCTACCCGGGCCGCGACCCCACCGCTTTCCCGGCCCCACTCACGATCAATGCCATATCGAGGAGTTTCACTCTATTGGATTGACCAGACGACGTGAAACGTGGTCCGCCGGCATCGCATCCGCACCAATATGATCCAGCCCGCGCGCCATAGCCAGTTCCACTTGCCGCTGACGTTCGGCAAACCGGGCACGGTCCGCTGGCGTGGTGCGGTCATGACAACGCGGACAACTGACTCCCTCCACATAGGCAGGGCTTTGCCTGTCTTCATCCGATACCGGCAACCGACAGGCACGACACTGCCCATAGCCTCCCGGCTGAAGATCCTGTGTAACGGTTACCCGCTCATCAAAAACGAAACATTCGCCATGCCACTTACTGTTCGCTTTTGGGATCCGGGCGAGGTAATTCAGAATGCCCCCTTTCAGGTGATAGACTTCTTCGAAGCCGAGTTGGCCCAGCAGCGCCGTGGATTTTTCACACCGGATCCCTCCCGTACAGAACATGGCAATTCGACGATGTTTGGCCGGATCAAGATGATTGCGGACAAATTCCGGAAACTCTCGAAAGGTGGCGGTCTGTGGATTAACGGCATTTTCGAAAGTGCCGACTTCATGTTCGTACTCATTACGCGTATCCACCAACAGGACATCGGGCTCTTCCAGCAAAGCATTCCAGTCCTCAGGCTCCACATGGATTCCGGCCATAGTATTCGGATCAATGCCATCTACCCCTAAGGTGACGATCTCTTTTTTCAGCTTGACCTTGGCCCGGAGGAATGGCAGTTCATCGGTCTGTGACTCCCGGTATTCTATATTCCCCAATCCGGCTTCATTTTCGAGCCATTGCAACAGCTGATCAACGCCCCCTCGCAAGCCGGCAATGGTGCCGTTAATTCCCTCAGGGGCCAGCAACAACGTCCCCTTCACACCCAAGTCCATCATGCGAGTACGCAACGGTTGCTGCAGGGTGCGGAAATGACCCAAATACAAAAATTTGTACAGGGCACAGACAAAGATGGTTTTGCCATGGTTGCCGAGACTCTGTCGCAAAGAGATTGTCATTGATGGGGTTATACGTCCTGAAATTCAGCAGTGATGCCCCATCGTACGATTGGCAGCAGGGTTGAAACGGGTCTCACTGACCGCTTCCAGAATGATAGCGCTCAAACCACTCCCTCCGGCCAACCAAAAAGCCGCTCATGGCTGCTTTCCTAATCTGGGGTGCAGTCATCGGACCTCAACGATTACGATTAAAACAGTTTGGTAGATATGAGACATCGTTCGGGATTGCACATTATCCTTGCAAATAAGAAGTCTGAGTTACCTCATTTACCACTCCTTACATTTCCTAGCTGAATGTGAATCATGTCAACCCAAAATTATGATTGGTAGTCACGAAGATCCGATTTATTCATCCACGATTACTCTATGAAAGGTTTAGATACGGTTGCTTATTTTTTGCTACTTTTAATGTCATCAATCGCATTGACCATATGCTCGGAGATTGAGAAAACTGTTTGTCGAAACTTATATCCTGAGCCAAGCTTGGAATTGATCTCCCAAGGTTTAACTGCATGAATGCTCCATCTTTCTGGTTCTACAGTCCAGTCGAATTTCAAGGGCACAAAAAATTCTTCATCTTTATCCTGATAATTGCTAATTGCTTTTCCTTTGGCTATCACTCCTACTCCCGTATGGTACAAATACACCAGATCATTACTCTTTATTTTCCTAATATCCCACCTCCTGTTTCCCCAAGCCGCAGCTCTACTTTTGTCGAACATGTGTTTCCATCCATCGGCCATGTATGTCTTATTCGTGTTAACAATAAAATACTGAGTGTTCGATTCTAAATTGATATCTCCGTCTGGATTGAAAGTATCAAACTGTACGTAAGGGTTACCACCAATTTCATAAATCCTATATGGAGAACATGAGATTTTTACACCTAATTCAGACCAATAATCGACCGCCGATATTGTGCCAGAGTCAATACCATGGGTAACCAAAACGAAGTGTTGTTTTCTGTTGAATTTGGACTTCTTAATTGGTTCGTTCAGATCAAAATGGATTTTATGAGCTTTTTTAAGCGATCCTTTCATTTTTTGCTGATTATGAGCTAATTTTTCTAATTCCTTATATTTGTATTGTCCAAATATCTGACCATACCTGAGAACCTGCAGTAGGTTCTCCTTGTTGGATTCCCACCTTTTTAATTCAAAAATGTACAATACGGCATCTTTATCCAGTGCCAGCAAATCTGCTTCCTCTTGGAAACTACGCTCTTGTCCAATAAGCATTAGATGTTCCTCAGAGACAATCTCCGATAATCTGGATTTTAGGAAGTTCTCGATATGTTGCTCTTTAATATTGAATTCTGCGGGTGCTCTTATGTCCATTTTGATACTCTTTTCAGGATCGTCTATATTAAATTCGTAAAGCATATACATTCCTCCCCAAGTCGTTTTTTGTCTAAGGATTCTCGCTAACAGAACTGGATTCATAAGGGTTAGCCATGAAATAGTATACATCATGGGCCGCAGTGTCAAACATACGCAAAAGTCAGTTTGTCTTGTCTGGATTGCGGCATGCCGGCCGGAAGTCCGGTGGACGGAATTCTCTCTTGGCCGGGGAAGAGATGGCGACGTTAAGCGGACGGCCATTTCGGTATTGCCAGGCATCCGGTTGCGGTTCGAAAAGCCCCGGCGGTAGGCAGAATGCTCATGCGTGTCGACGAAACCCGGAGACCGCACGGACCTGCTGCTATGATCGAATAGCATGTCGTTCCGGGAATCGGCACGCATGCTGTTGAATCCATTCTCCAACCCCATGGTACCCATTTTGCACATTGATCCAGCTCCCGGACCAAGTTGCGCGGACATAACGGGATATACTCTCTCGTCACCAAACCGGGACTACCGTTATACTTGTTGTACATGAAAGTGGGTGCCATTTTCATCCGCAGGTGCCACCATCCGCCTCTTTGTCTGCGTAATCCAGCCTATAATGTCTGATCCATTCTCCTCCACCGAGGTCGCCAAGTTCCAACGCGATGGATTTATCATCGTCTCCGGTCTCGCTACTCCGGCACAATATGAGTCGATGCGAGACGTGATCCATTCTTCGCTCGTTCCGCCTCTGGCTCCACTGGAGTTCGAAACCGATGTGCAGTACCCTGGCTCGCCGGCAGACCGCCTCTCTCCGGGTGGCAGCACTCCGAGAAGACTACTGAACGCCTATACTCGGGACTCCCTCTTCCGCCATTGGGCCCTGTCACCGGAGGTCTGTGGACGAGTGCGGCAACTGATGGATGCAGAGCAAATCGTGATGTCCCAGAATCACCATAACTGTATTATGACGAAGCATCCCGGGTTCAGCAGTGCCACGCTCTGGCACCAGGACATGCGCTACTGGCTATTTGACCAACCTTCTCTGATTAGCGTCTGGCTGGCGCTTGGTGAAGAGCATCCGGAAAATGGCGGAATGATGGTGATCCCCGGGAGCCATACCATTGACTTTGGACGAGGCCGCTATGATGCGGCTTTCTTTTTCCGCACGGACCTGAAAAGCAACCGCAAACTGGTCTCAACCGCCATCCCGGCTCGCCTGCAACCAGGGGATACCCTGTTTTTTCACTGCCGGACCCTGCATGCTGCTGGCCGCAATGAAACCGATCAGGTAAAACTCTCCCTGGTGTTCACTTATCACAGCCTGGAAAACCAGCCGATTGCTGGCAGCCGCTCGTCGGCCTATCCCGGTATTCTTTGCCCAACTCCATGAACCAACACGTCGGGGATACGGAGATCTTCTGGTATTACGACTTTATCTCCCCATTTGCTTACCTGCAGCATATTCTGCTTAAGGAGATCCGGCGGGAACGGGCAGACTTTCAGTACACCCCGGTACCGGTGTTGTTCGCAGGCCTGCTGCAACATCACGGGCACAAGGGGCCGGCCGAAATTCCTCCGAAAAAGGAACTTACCTACCGATATTGCGAGTGGTATGCAAATCGTCACCAGATTCCCTATCAGCAACCAGCCACTCACCCATTTAATCCCTTGACGCTACTCCGGCTCGCTCTCAGCCGGGGAAATACCCTGCATGTGATCGACCGTCTCTTCCATTACGTCTGGGTGGAAAGCGGAGCAGACCCCACCTTCTTTACCGTCGACGCGATCGCCAAAATCCCGGGATTCGAAACCGCCGTTGCAGAAACCTCCCACACGGCGGTCAAGTCACAATTACGGGAAAACACCGAAATGGCTCTTTCCCGGGGTGTCTTTGGAGTACCGACATTCCAACTTGATGAAACCCTGTTTTGGGGACTGGACATGACAGAGATGATGCTCGAACACTGGGGTCGTATTGGACAGGCGGACGCGACTGAACTTTGAATCCGTCGAGAGGAATTAGCACACATCCACCACAACACATCCGTCAAGCCCTCCGCGCTCAATCGCTTCATGAGCTGCGGCGGTGTCTTCCAGTGGAAACTGCCTGGCAATCCGATGCACCAGTACTCCTTCCGATAGCGCTTGGGAAATGGCCTGCGCAGCAGCCTGCTTGGCCGGTTCGGGCATGTTATATACCAGCACCATCTGCAGGGTAATGTTCTTGAACATCAACGGGTAAAACGGAATCACCGGATTCATATTCCGGGAAGAAGAATAGGCGGCAACCACCCCGCCCACTCGCAGAATTTCCGCACTGGTTTCAATGTTCTGCCCCATTTCCACATCCACGATCCGATCCACTCCCTGACCGTGAGTCAGGTCCCCAATCGCTTCCACAAGATCCTCACGGGTGTAGTCGAGCGTATGATCGGCCCCGGTTCGGGCCGCCTCGGCGAGGCGATGGGAACTGCCTGCCGTTGCGATGACTATGGCTCCGGCCCGCTTCGCCCACTGCGCCGCATAGAAGCCGACCCGCCCGGAAGCACCGGTGATGAGGACGATCTTTCCGGCCACATCTCCATCTGCAAAGACACATCGGTGTGCTGTCATCATGGGAATTCCAGCGCAGGCACCGATGGCAAAGGAAGCTTGCTCTGGCAGGGGAATCGCACGGGAATACGGCAAGGTGACATATTCTGCTGCCGTACCCCAATTGCGTTGATACTGCGCTTGGTAAACCCATACCCGAGAGCCGATAGAAATACCCGGCACCTCAGGCCCAATGGCTTCAATCACACCGGCCCCATCACTGTGGGGAATCACAAATCCATCCTGAAAGCCCGGCGGCTGTGCCCCCGCCCTTTTTTTGACATCGGACGGGTTGACGCCGGATACATACAACCTCACCAGCACTTCTCCGGGGCCTGGTATCGGCTTCTGCCTCTCACCGCACTGAAGCACTTCCCGCGCCGGACCCGTTTCATGGAACCAGATTGCTTTCATCGATTAATCCTGTGATGTGAGTGGAGGCCGTATCCTGATCCGGGATATCGGCAATACCAAGGGTCTAGCCCAAAGCCTGGCTGCGACATCCGCACCTATCGTTCCATTACCGGCTCCCGGAAACGATTTCGCCGATGCCAGTCCACATACTGCCCTTCCGGGGCATAGTCCCTCCTCTGTGGCCTGCTCAATGCTCTTCCATGGTAGTTCAGGATCCATTCGAGGTTGCCTTTGCCATTCAACTCTTCGCTGCATAGGATAGTGCTTGTATTGCCATCAATTGTAAATACGCCGAGATCAAACAACTTGTGATGCAACACACAAAGGGCCAGTCCATTCGCTTCAATATCGGGCCCACCCACCTGATGCCACATAATGTGTGCCGCTTCCAAGCCCGCTGGCCGATCTCCCATTCGGAGATCATAACCGCAGACACTACACTGATACCGGTATGCCCTGAGGACTCTCTCACGGAAATCCGGGCTTCGCTTTCTGGACAACGACCCTTGCCCCAGAGAAAGCCCAACCGCATGAAGAATGTCTTCATGCAGCGTGCTGGGGAAACTCATATCCAGCAATCGTTGCGTCACACTGCCGACATTGTCCAAAGAAGCAGACAGGATCTGCTCGACCTCCGGGGCAAATTTCCCGATAGCATTCTTCTCCCGCAACTCTTTGGGCGGAATATCGGAATTGCTCTTTCTCGGTGCCATGCAACCGTCCGATTCCACCTCCCATAAATCGTCATTCTGTAACCGCCAGAAGGGATACTCGGGATGATAGCGATGGCTCTTCCTTCGAGGACCAAACTCGCGGAGGAGGCGTGTAAGGTCCTCGTGCACTTCCTGATAAGGAAATTTCTTGTTTCCTCGGACGAATTTTCCAAGGGCATACAGAATCAACAGTGGTTTGTGTGGCGCATGCACCCCTTTGTGGATTCCAAGACGGATCTGGTCGACAGCCTGCAAGAGATCCTCCAAGTTCTCCATCGGTCAGCCTGCCCACCGGTGCGGTCTCACTTCGCCGTAACCATAGCCGCTTTCATTCCCTTCACTCCAGCACTTCAAATTCATTTCGTGTTTTGTCAATGGGCAACCTGGATCATGGAATGCGACCGCAGAGAGCAAGACGGCCACGCCCAGAAGGTTCTTTTGTTCCAGAAGTGGGCTCACTGCACAAAGCCTGAATGCAGACGTTCATTCGAACATCACCATACCAAGACCAGAGTAAGAAACGCTTCCACCTTTATCATATGGTACCCCGGGGAAACATCTTGTGCCAGTCCCGAGTCCCCATCCGTTATCTCCATCGAGGTACCCGAGTTCGGGGGGAACTGGCGGATTGGCAAAAACGCGCAGCAGAGTGCCCCAGTCACATCCGGTACTCCACCAAGTAAAGCACCCGGCCTATCGGGCAACAATGACACCACCGATATCACGCGGCCCGTAACCACCCCATGGAGAAGTCCGTATGATCACAGGCTAAGTCCGGCGATGATAGAGGTTTTCGTCCAATATTTGATGGTTACCTCGTCAATATAGGGAGAGCTCTGATGCACCCAATTCCATGATCCCACAAAGGCGCTCACTTGGTAATCATGGCATATTCGGCTCGTGTGAGTGTCACCAAATCGGTGGGAGGCAGGGACAAATCAAGACCCCGTTGGCCACCACTGACATACATTCGCTCCAATCCCCTCGCAGACTGGTCAATCACGGTCCTGAGAAGCTTTTTCTGGCCCAGAGGGCTGACCCCTCCGAGCACATAGCCGGTCACTCGCCGTACTTTTTTCGGGTCTCCCATGCTGGTAGTGGCGCAGTTTGAACACTGCGAAATGCACATGGCAAGAAGGCGCCCCCAGGCAGCGTCCATGGTGTAGCTGCAGCCATCGCCGCTGTCCGTGTGCGCTCACTGGCCCAACGAGTTCCGGATTCCGCACAGGCAGGCCAGAACCTGCTGCCGGTTGCCGCCGAAGGCGAAGTACTCGCTCAAGCCCGGATCGCCGGGACCGAGGCTGCGACCGGAGTCGAAGGGGATCTCCAGATCGAATCCGGTCTGGAAGCAGAGCCTCGCGAAAGCGTTGCGGGTCCTCCAGGCATTGGCAACCTGCGTTGTGTCGAGAGCGGCGACATAGGCCTATTCGGCGGCAGGCCGCTGAACGTATGGCTGCCTGCCGCCAGGGGGCGCATTGGTAACAGAGCCGAGGCTTCGGGAAGATGCAGGGGATGGGGACGGTCGGTTTCCAGCCACCGTCACGAGAACCGGGTGGCTACTCCCAATATTAAAACTTAACCCTGATCCTGCCAGTAAGCCTGCAATTGAATATGGAAGCCAGGAAATGCTTATGCTGTTTTTGGTCGGCCCGGCCGATACGGGCAGTCTCCTGGTTCTTGCCTCCTGGAGGCTTGTGCAGGCACCGATTCCTGTTTACCCCAGAATGGACCAGTCCACCTGAGCCATAGCCGGCACAGCCAGAAGCGCCAGTAGCAGGAATGCTGCTGGTTTAGCGAGGGGGGCTGTAACGGTTTCGTCTGCTCGGTGGAGGGGCAGGCTTTCAGGCTTTTCAAACGTATCCGGTGCCGGTTGCCTTGGCGCTGTTATATGCAATTACCCGGTTTTTCCCGATCGGGAACCAATACAACGGTAGAACAATTCGGGATAGTTCCCGGTTTGTATCGGCAGCAATCCAGGAAAGAACGACGGTTCCGGACATTCGCAACAGGAAGAGCAGGGACAGTTTCTCGGAACCGAGCCAAATTGTCATATAATGCCCGACGGAAACAGGTTGCGGGCAGGACAGTATTGATGAACGATGATCAGAAAAGGGAACTGGAGTCCTTCCTGGAGTTGACGGAAGGAGATCCTCCGCCAGTGTTTGTCGGCCGGGTCGATGTGCTGGACGACATTGCACGGGCTGCGAAACGGGTGTGGAAGGGTACGGAAACCGAACGGCATGGTGCTGCGAAAACGACGCGCATTGTGCAGGGCGCGCCCGGGGCGGGCAAGAGTTCGATTCTGAACGAGATGGCCCGCAACCCGGAGAGGCTGCGGTGTGAGGGCGGCCCTGTCCCGATGGTGCTGATGCTCAAGTCCGGCGACATCCAGGGACCCGTGGATATTCTCAGACCACTGGCCGAGAGGATGCATCCGGCAAAGGCTCGCGAGTTCATGACCAGAATAAGCAGGAATACCGGTGACGAGGCCGGCTTTGGCCTTGGCCCGTTCCGATTCGCCCGCAAGAGGGAGACCGGCATCGAACCTGCGCAGCCGGCCGCGAGCTGGAGCGCTTTCGGCACATGGGCCGAACAGCATGGCGGATTTAACTGTCCGATCATCCTCGCCGTGGACGAGGCGCAAAGGCTTGACCATGACCGAAAACATCCGATTTCAAAACTGTTTCAGGGCCTCCATGACGGCTGTGGCCTGCCGGTCGCCCTGGTGTTGGCCGGCCTCAGCGATACCGAGCATTCGGCCGGCAGGATGGACCTGACCCGGATTCCGGCCGGGCAGGTTCACGGCATCGGCTGCTTTCCGGATCACGAGGCCAGGGAGTTCATGACCCGGTCCTGTGCGCATTTCGGGATCAATACCGCCGGATTCGGGCATGAAGTCGATCAGCTGGCAGAGCCCTGCGACGGCTGGCCGCGCCACCTGCACATCCTGCTCAAGACCCTGGGAAGGGAATTCCTGGTAAACGGCGGTAACCTCGGTAAAGTGGATTGGATGACCGTACGTGAAAAGGCCCGGGCGGGCAGGGCGGCATATTATGCCAGTCAGCAGTCCGAGCAAATGGAGTCTGCGGCCAGCCTGACCGCCAATGTCATGCTGGGGCTTGATGCCGGCATCAATCGCCCCGGAGTGATTGACCTGATTGAGAGGAACATTGGAGAATACCCTTCTGACCGTCTCCCGACCGGCATGAAAACGGCAGAAGAATTTCTCGTTCATCTTCTGCATAGAGGGGCTCTGCAACGGGATTCTAAAAAACTCTATGCGTGTCCGATCCCTTCCTTCCGGGCCTACCTGATCGAACAGGGCGGGATAGTAGAGAAACCTCGTCCGACTTCCAATATGGCTTGACTCATCTTGTATCAGTATCTGGAACATCCATGGGCGGGGCTATCCGCTTGCCAGTCCTGACTCGATTCATGGTTATGCACTACAACACGACCGCTTGTTCACGGTGGATGGATGCTTCCGCTAGTTACACATTTGCCGTATCGGGTCGTTATGCCGTAGGAACGAATATCCTCATCCTGCAGTCATTTTGGGCGGCGACCGGCTTGAACATTGCAGGACCTGGCCGGGAAAGAGGCGGCCCGGATTTACGGGCGAATCCGGCAACCACCCTGCCGTCCGGGGGCCGTCCGGCTGTCGCCTTGGGCCCCGTCAATTGGTCGTGCAACCCACGCTCTGCCTCCAAGTGGCGTCCCTGATGTAGCTGTAGCCATCTTCGCTGTCCGTGCGCGCCCACTGGCCCGACGAGTTCCGGGCCCCGCACAGGCAGGCCTGGACCTGCGCCCGCGTGCCGCCGAAGGCGAAGCACCCGCTCGAATACGGATCGCCGGGGCCGACGGCGCGACCCGATCCAAAGGGAATGTTCGGATCGACCGCCGTGCGGAAGCAGAACCTTGCGAAGGGGTTTGAATGACTCCGATTATTGGCAGTTGTATAAACAACGGCGACATAGGCCGTATTCTGCTTCAGGCCGCTGAAAGTCCGAGTCGCAGCATACACGGGGGTACCCCCGG
Source organism: Candidatus Poriferihabitaceae bacterium (assembly GCA_965221795.1). Classification (GTDB taxonomy): domain Bacteria; phylum Pseudomonadota; class Gammaproteobacteria; order Arenicellales; family Poriferihabitantaceae; genus VYFG01. Next base: position 2,094,806 of record OZ244914.1, on the reverse strand, counting down.
TAACCGTTCCGGGCTACCGGTCACTCCACACCGCCAGTTCATTGTGACTGGGGTCAAGAAAATGAAACCGCCGCCCACCCGGGAAAGCAAAAATCGGCTTGCATAGTTTGCCCTCGAACGCAATAATGCGCTCCAGCGTGGCCTCCAGGTCGTCTGCATACAGTACAACCAGCGCTCCTCCTTGACCGTAATCAGAATGCAAAGGAGAGCGATAAAACCCGCCTTCCATACGGCCATCGTGAAAAGCACAATAGTCCTCACTGAAGTCTTCAAAAGTCCAGCCAAACACGTTCCCGTAGAATGCCTTGATTCGGGTAAAGTCGTGTGCTGCCAATTCGATATAGTTGATTCGGCAGTCTTCATTCATGGCGATAGGGCCCAAGTTGGATTGTGCACATCATACCGTACCGCTGAAGATCTCGCCATGTTCGGGATTCAGGATATCCAAGCGGTGCAAAAGTCATTCATTGGCCGAACGGCGGGGTGATTCGCAAGGATTCGTTTGAAAAAAGAGGTGTCACAACCGTCATATGTTGGCATTTGATACCAAGGCCGTGAAGCTGAATCAACTCCAAATCGAATCACTTAAAGCACGCAGGACGGGGCCATCAGATCCTCCAATCGGAGGCCAAGATCAATCCCGCAGGGCTTTGAGTCGTGCCAGACTCGGTGCCGGCCAATGCTCTTTCAGGCGATAAAACCCGCTCATGGCAGGCCGGTCTTCCGGAAGAATCACCCAAGGAGGTTTGTGGTCCGTATACAGATAGATATCCGGTGATGCCCATGCCGGGTTATCCAACGTACCGATCCGGACAAATCGGACTTTTTCCCCCATCCCCAGATAGTTGCTCCAGAGTACCACCTTACATGTCGGACAGCGACTGGCTTTCTGGCCCAAGCCGCTAGCGGTGGGGAGTACGTTCGATTCCACCCGACCCTGTAAAAGGGAAACACAATGGAATTCCAGAAGAGCATTGACCGCACGATCCGACCCGGTTTCCCGTTGGCACCAACTACAGAAGCAACAGTGTACGAACATCGGCCGATTTTCCAACCGGTATATCACCTCGCCACAGGTGCACCGCCCAGTGGCCATCGAAATCTTTTCCGACATCAGGACTCGGTACCCATTATCAGGAAGGAAGGGATAACGGGCATATGAAGCATGCCAAGGAACGGCATACATGTTCCCGGACCAAGGCCAACACATCTGATCCACCGCTGCCGTTCGGCCGACCGGCCTCGGAGCTTCTGTTGTAAATAGATCCGATGGAATGGATCATCCAGCATCTTGAAGTACACGGAACCATACACCGCAAAGGCCGGATGATGCAGTTTCTCAGCAAGTCTGATTTGAATGTAAGCGACCCTACCCGTGACGGTGATGATAGGCTGATAGATGCGGTTGATCAGCACCCTAAGAGAAAGACATTCCAGTCCGCCACAGTGGGCTTCACCCATGATGGTCACTCGACATCCCGGAAAAACTCCACCTCACCGGTCTGGAGGTCGTACTCGGCTCCCACGATCCATAGTTCGCCAGCGGTCACGAGTGGGGTGAGCAATTCCGACTCCCTGGAAAGCTGTGCCACCGCAGCAAACACATTCGCCCGGACCGCTCGTGAGACCAAAGTACCGCTATCTTCTCCGTTAGTGGCATCCAACAGCGGTTGTACTCCCGGGCGAATCGCTTCTACGAGAGAGCCCAGACCCGGAGAGAGATGCTCCGGCGGCCTACGGATCGCATCCAGAGTCGTCTTGATAGCACCACATTCGGAATGACCGAGTACAACTACCAGCCGGCTACCCAACTCATGGACAGCAAACTCCACGCTACCCAACTGGGGCAGGGTTACTACATTACCTGCGACCCGGATGACAAACAGTGCCCCCGGTCCTTGGTCAAAAATCAGCTCCACAGGCACACGGGAATCCGAGCATCCAAGGATAATGGCGAAAGGAGCCTGCCCTTGGGCGAGTTCAGCTCGCTGTTCCGAGGTCAGAGGATCAGCGGGCCGCTGGCCGGCCACAAAGCGACGGTTACCCGACACCAGTTGTTCCAGTGCTTCTTTTGCAGTAGTCAAACCAATTCCTTCCGTATGCTATGGATTTCGAAGTTTCAGAGCCAGAAATACCACACAGATCGATTTTTCATCGGCGGTATCATATCCCCAAAAACCGGGCTGGTAGAGCGGCTCCGATAGGCTGCCTGATTGTACCCATATCTTCCTGCCTTGACATCCGGTTGGACGTAAATCGATTTGAGGACTCCTCGGATTCGGAACTGGTTCGTCTTCCATGGAGCCTATGACCGAGAAGCCAAAGAAGCCAGGCAGGGGATGGACGATTCGACCGAACCATGCATTGATTTAGGACCCAACCGAAAAACCAGTCGGCCTCCCAAGCCCAAAAATGATATCATCCTCCGATTCCGCAACCCTGCCTATTATGAACTTGCGGTTGTTTTCGGTCTTCCCCAAAGATATGTAGCCGGATTTCACCATGTTACGGATATTCAGTCGTGCAATAGTCCCCTGTCTTGTTCTGGCCTTGAGCGGGTATTCGCTCGCAGACTCTGGAGAAAAGGACCCGTTCGAGGGCTATAACCGCGCCGTGACCCAGTTCAATCTGCAGGTAGATGACGCTGTACTGGTTCCTGTGGCCAAAGGATACAAAAAGGCAGTTCCCGAATTATTTCGCATTGGCATTGGCAATTTTCTGAGCAATCTCAAAGAACCATTCACCATGGTCAATAATCTGCTTCAGGGCAAACCCAGAGAGGCTGGACAGGATTTTGGTCGTTTCCTGGTCAACACCACGCTGGGCTTCGCCGGTCTAGCGGATGTCGCTACTGAACTCGGAATGGAAAGAAATAACGAAGATTTCGGCCAGACGCTGGCAGTGTGGGGAGTACCATCCGGGCCTCACCTGGTATTGCCCCTGCTGGGGCCGGCTAATATTCGGGATGGTTTTGGTATCGCTACCGGCATGGTTTATGGGGAACCGATCGAGTTTACGGACAGTGAAGCGAATCTGGCAATGGACATAGTCGGTGTGGTGGATACACGAACCCGGCTTTTGGGCACGGAGAAGTTGATTGCACTTCAGCCAGATCCTTACCTTTTTCTCAGGGAAAGCTATCGACAACGACGACAAGTTGCAATTCACGATGGCGATGTCCCGGAAAATCCAACTTTGGAGGATCAACTGTTGGACGAACTGTTGCAGGAGTGATTCGCCCATGGTAATCGGAGAGGGGGACCGAAGTCATGCCTACATACGCCATTGGAGATATCCAAGGCTGTGTCGTTCCGTTCGAGGAGTTGCTGGATGATATCCAGTTTGACCCGGCGAAGGATCAGCTCTGGCTGACTGGCGACCTCGTTAACCGGGGCCCGCATTCGCTGGAGACCCTCCGTATGGTGAGGAATTTTGGTGACAGCGTCATCACTGTGCTCGGAAATCATGACCTGCACCTACTAGCCGTCGCCGAAGGGATTCGCTCCATTCGCTCTACAGACAGCCTGCAACCGATCCTCAGGGCACCCGACCGGGAAGAATTATTGCATTGGTTGCGGCATCTTCCGATGGCCTATGCGGACTGGGAACTGAAAACCCTTATGACCCATGCCGGTATCTATCCAGGTTGGGGGCCTTCGCGGCTGATCCGCTTGGCCGCCGAAGTGGAAACGGCCCTGCGGGGAACGCACCATGTCCGGTTCCTGCGTGAGATGTACGGCAGTGAACCTCGCAAATGGCATCGCAAACTCACTGGCTGGAAGCGCCTTCGGTTTATCACCAATGCCCTGACCCGGATGCGTTTTGTCGATGCAGACCGATGCCTGGATTTTGATCAGAAAGGCCCCCCCGGCAGTCAGCCCCCAAGGCTCATGCCATGGTACCAGCATCCACGAATGAAGTGCGACGGATGGCGCATTGTCTATGGTCATTGGTCTGCTCTGGGATACTCCCGCCAAGGGAACATCATCAGCCTGGACAGCGGTTGCGTCTGGGGCGGGGCCCTGACTTCGGTCCGTCTGGATGGCAACCATGCCACCCGCCAGTGCTGGCAAGTAGGCTGTGCAGTGAATGAATGAAATTCCCCATGATTTTTCTTGCACCGACACAATTCCCCACTTAGCATCCCGGTTTCTCGTCCCCCTTCCGTCATCATGTCCACACACTTGAACCGATTGCTCGCGTTTCTCGACCATTCACCGACCCCATTCCATGTGGTGGACAATCTCCAGGCCCGGTTGACACAGGCCGGATATCATCACCTGGATGAGGCGGAAGACTGGAGTGATCTGGCTCCCGGACGATACTTGATCACCCGCAATCATTCGTCCTTGGTCGCATTCAACTGGATTGGTACCGGGACCGCACTGGGTTGCCGCATGGTGGGGGCACACACTGACAGTCCGTGCCTAAAAGTCAAGCCTGTTGCCATCAGCCATTCGCAGGGATACCAGCGACTGGCAGTGGAAGTCTATGGCGGTGCCCTACTGTCCCCGTGGTTCGACCGAGATTTGGGGATGGCGGGCAGGGTCACCTATCGGGATGGGGAGTCACGGATAGTGAGTACACTGATCAACTTTCAACGCTCGATCGCGTTCATTCCCAGCCTGGCGATCCACCTCGACCGTGATGCCAATGACAACCGTAGGATCAACCCACAGAAGGACCTACCACCTCTATTGGGCCATCTGGGCACAGACGAACGCGACTTTTGCAAACTGCTCCGGGGGCAAATGCAGCAACAGGGAATAGAGAATGTGAGCGATATTCTAGGCTATGAACTCAGTCTCTACGATCGGCAGGGTGCCGCTTTGGTGGGTCTTGAGAAAGAGTTTGTGGCCTCGGCCCGCCTTGACAATCTCCTGAGTTGCTTTGCTGCGACGGAAGCCCTGATTGGCTGTCATGCGGATACCAATGCATTGGTAGTGTTAAATGATCATGAAGAGGTGGGCAGTAGCTCCTTCATCGGTGCCGAAGGCCCTTTCTTCAAGGAAATCCTTCGCCGAGTCTGTGGTGGAGAACAAAGCTTAGCACAGATGATGACCCGTTCGGTTCTGGTGTCTGCTGACAATGCCCATGGAGTGCATCCGAATTTTCCGGAAAAACACGAGCCGGCCCACCGGCCGATCATGAATCAGGGCCCGGTCATCAAGATCAATCACAACCAACGCTATGCCACCAACAGCGAAACCGAAGCCCTGTTCCGCCATGTTTGTGAGCGAGCCGGCGTACCGGTTCAGACCATTGTCGTACGATCGGATATGGGATGTGGTTCAACCATCGGGCCCATCACCGCCACTCGCCTCGGGGTCCGCACCGTCGATATCGGTGTGCCGCAGCTTGGAATGCACTCCATCCGCGAACTGGCCGGAGTTCAGGACCAGGCTTATTTGGTTCAGGCACTGGGCAGCTTCTTTGCGTGCGACCCCTGGCCTTTCGGAAAACTGGCAGGGAGTTTACCCGTTTCGACCGAAATCGCCAGTTGACATAGGAAACTTGGAGGTAGCTCGGCCAGCAGTTGCGTCGGGGTCATGCGTTCATCTGGATCACAAAACCCCAAAGAAGCAGCGAGCATCCCAACAATCTCCGTGGAAGAATGACCAGCTGCACGCAGACTGTCGAGTGAATCGCTGCCATTGCGTTTGGACAACTTCACTCCGGTTGAATCTGTCATCAGCGGAACATGCCAGAATCGTGGCGCTGGGGAGCGGAACGACCGGAATAATGCGATTTGGCGAGCGGTAGAATCGGCAAGGTCCATTCCCCGCACTACATCGGTTACTCCAAGGAGCCAGTCGTCCACTACACTGGCAAGTTGATAGGCAAAGACACCATCCTTGCGGCGAATGACGAAATCCCCCGGATAAGCCACCAGATCCATCTGTTGGCAACCCAGAATCCCATCCTCAAAGAGAATCGTCTCCTCTGGTACCCGAAATCGCCAGGCGACCGGAGTATCCGGGGCTACGGGGACGGGGCGATTCTCCGGTCGACAAGTGCCCGGATAACGCACACGCGGCCAACGAGGAGTCGGTTGCAATCGCTCAAGCTCCTTGCGGGAACAGCGGCAGGGAAACACCATGCCGTAGGACTGAAGATAGTCAAACGCTTCTTGGTAGTGATCGGTCCTTGCCGACTGTACGACGATATCCCCATCCCAATCCATGCCCAGCCAGAGCAGGTCATCCAGTATCTGCTTTGCGGACCCCGGTCGATTGCGGGCCACATCAAGATCGTCCATGCGCAACCACATTCGACCACCGTGGCTACGGATCTGTAGCCAGCAAAGCAAAGCGGTCCGCAGGTTGCCGAGATGAAGCGGCCCTGTGGGGCTGGGCGCGTAGCGACCGACGATGGTGTTCAATATCGGAGGGAAAATGCGTCAGGCTTCCTTGCAGTCAGGAAAAGATCTACAGTCGTCATCCGATGGCTTCGGCCCCGGCAACGACTTTCCGGGTAGAGGCTATACACATCCTGGAAGACAGCACATAATTGATTCGAGCCTGCCATTATAGAGTATGAGGGAAGCTTTCATTGCTACCTTGGCCAGAAGCTGCAGGATCATACTGACGAATCAGCTGGTCACAAAGGGCCCAATACACAATGAAGCATAAGTGGGTCATTGCGGCGACGTTCTCTCTGGGTGCCGCAGCACCCTCCCCTGAAATGGGAAACTCGGATCTGGTCTGGGGTACAACGGTCGTCAATCCCATTGGGTACAAGCGGCGCGTTCTTGTAATCCGTGACGTAGGCGATCAATATCGCGGACTGAGAAGTCGTGCTGCCAGACTTTCGCACATTCAGCTGGTTGTGGTTCGATTGCCGAGGCGTGTCCGGTGGTACGACTGACGACCCGATATCGAACCACTGCCAATACGAATTCACCGAGATGCTCTCGATTCAGTATTGCGGGTCTACTGGCTCATGACTTGGAATTCTCACATACCCTGGATCAGTTTTGGCACACAATTCGTCCACAACAATCATTGAAAGCGATTTATTCAACCACGCTTTCGTGTAGTTGTCTGTCAACAGTTTTCCCGTCCGATGGTCTACATTCTGGAGCAGTTCTTCGAGGGATATGATTCGCTCCCGAAACCCGAGCCGCACCCCGCAACGTAAGCTGGCCCTGTCCGGGCCACACAGAAACCAATCGTCACTACGTCCCAATGCATGTGCCCATAGCGACTTTTCACCTGGGTCCAGGCTAATACCTTGTATGCGGATCTCCAATTTTACAAGCTCCCTTTCACTGACTGAATGAACTGCAGCTAGTCTATCTCTTAGCAGTCTGGGATCAATATCCTGTTCTTGACGTCGCAACTGAAACCCTGTCTGCGTCTCGGTGACATAATCTTCCACGGTTTCCACTTGATAACCATTCGTAAGCGCACGCCATACCCCCTTTTGGTGCGCCTTGATTATCACCATCGTATCTACGAGTATCGCATCCCCTGATTTTACGATTGTGCTCACAGGTTAGTCGTTTGACAGATACCATGGGCACTGATTAATTCCTCCAGATCTTCGATCATGAGGCCGGTCAACGACGCGGCACGTCGAATGGACAAAAAGCCCCGTTCAATCGCTTGTGAAATTACTTCAAGGAATGACACCGAAAATAACAACGGTGCCTCGGCACTTGATTCACGACCATTGTAGCGCAAGGCTGTTTCCGGGATTGCGCGTGCCTTCCTCTCGGATAACTCCCGGAGGGCCACCAGACGCCAGCGAAGAGCAGATGAAGTCACCTCCATTTCATTGGCAACCGCATTCAGCCGCGCAATCAATTCATCCATATCCAGCTGTTCCCAACCGTTGTACGGCCTGAGTGCAACTTTCGGCATCAAGACTGCCGCTGCGAAATGATTGGCGAGTTGCTCTACCCGCCCACCACCGGTTTCTACGGTGCTTTCCACGTGCTCGGGAGGCATAGCTTCCCAAGTCAGAATATGAAAGAGCTCATGTGCTAGGTCGAAATTCCTCCGACCAGTCACTTCTCCACGCGCGATCAACACCACATCCAGCTCAGGTAAGCGACACGCCGCCCCGGAAATTCCCCGGTATGCATCCACCATGAGAACCAGTATCCCGAGCCGTTCCTGCATGACGGATGCCAATCGTCGGGCTGGCACGGCACCCAACCCAAAGTCAGCTGCGAACCGGTCCCCGGCGTTGGTCGCGTCTTCGAACCTCGATTGACTGTTCAAGCTCAAGGCTTGGCGCATCAATGGCATCGGGTAATTTATCTGCCTGGCCAGAGCCCTATATGCGCCGACCCAACAACTCGCGGTCTTTTCAAATTCTCCAAGCTCCGCCTTGCCGACACCCGTCTGCCGCCATGAGAACTGCGCCTCACCATCCAGCCGAAACGGATCAGTAAAATCATCCAGGGTGGCATTCAGTTTCTCCATTGCAAGCAGCAATTCAGCGGCGCTCACCCGTCGCAGCCCAGTTTCTATTGCGGATACTGTCTGCCTATCGTTGAATCCGAGCAGGTGCGAGAGTTCCTTCTGGGAAAGCCCGCGCTTTTTTCTCAATGCTCTGAGACGAGTACCAATGATTTTCTCTGTCATCGGAGAATCCAGAATCTTGCAAACTAAATTATGCAATAATTATATGCATTTTATATTTTGAAAGAAAGAGTTTTAAGTGGGTAATTTTCGCGAATCGGAGGCCTTGGGATGAGCGGACCGGCATGGAAATTACCTGAATATAGACTGTGCGGAAAAGACCTTATCCGGCAGCGGACAGGGGAAATGGAGAAAATAGGGAGACTCCCGGTTCGGAAGCCTGTGATGCCACCAACCCCGTTCGTGCACATGATGCAGGACATACCATCGACGGTAAGACACCCTGAACAATAACAGGCCCCATTAACCATCCAAATGACGCTTTATGTTGTATCCAAAGGTTTTCCAGCTCGTCCGAGGAGAAACCGGGCCGCCTTACTGCCAATTGGGTACGCAGGCTCTGCTTCCATACCTTCCCATCATATCTTTCCACCAAAGCCGGTCAGTGGCCTGATGCCAAAAGCAGAAGCAGTGTATCCGGCATTTCAGTACCGGGCTCCTTACGAAGATAGGCACTGGGGACCCCATGAGACACGAACCATGCGAGCAGCTCATCAGCCCATCGAGAGCCCTCAAGCCCACCAGGATAGCGGACCACAATGTGAAACCCCATTTTCTCGTCAAACCCAGCCAGTATCTCCCGCACCTGTGACAGGGTACCGATCTCAATGCTGTTGGGATGGAGAGGCCATTCTTCTCGGGTAATCACCTGCTCGGTGAGTTCGAGCGCATGGGACAGTCCGATGAGCAGCATAGCTCCTGCCAGCAGCAGCGGTCGATATCGGAGGCCGAAAGAAGTCACGGGCCTGTACATTACATCAGCACCACTTCGTATTGTTCTTGGTGAAAAGAGGGCTCCACCTGAAGGTGAATGGACCGGCGAATAAAATCCTGCAGGTCGGCCAGTCCAGTGGACTCCTCCTCCTGAAGCAGGTCAATCACGGCTGGGGAGGCAATGACCAAGTATTTTTCGGTATCAAACTGACGCGCTTCACGCAGGATTTCGCGAAAGATTTCGTAGCAAGTGGTTTCCGGCGTCTTCTGTATGCCGCGTCCGCCACAGGCCGGACAGGCCTCCGTCAACAGACGTTCCAAACTTTCACTGGTACGCTTACGGGTGATTTCCACCAAGCCCAAGGGAGACATGTCATTGACCTGGGTTTTGGTCCGATCCTTGGCCAGTTCCCGCACCAATGTGCGCATGACCTGCTCCTTGTGTTCTTCTATTCCCATATCAATGAAGTCGACGATAATGATACCGCTCAGGTTGCGCACACGAAGCTGGTGCGCCAAGGAGGCTGCCGCTTCCAGGTTGGTCTTGAAAATGGTTTCTTCCAGGTTACGTGCACCCACAAAGCTGCCGGTATTGACATCTATCGTGGTCATGGCTTCGGTCTGGTCAATCACGAGATAGCCGCCAGATTTAAGTGGCACCCGCTTTTTCAGTGCTCGCTGGATTTCTTTCTCCACGTCATACAGATCAAAGATGGGACGTCCTCCCGGATAGTGCTCAATGCGATCCAGCGCATCCGGCATCAATTCGCGGGCAAAATTACGCACGAGTTCGAAGGTTTCCTTGGAATCAATGCGGATCTTTTTCACTTTTTGCCATACCAAATCCCGGACCGTTCGCATCGCGAGAGGCAGACGGGTATACAGCAGTGTCGGGGCTCGGGCATCATGCAGGCGGTCCTGCAGCCGGTTCCAAACCCGGATCAGAAATTGCATATCAAGGTCAATTTCCTCTTCCAGGGCGGTTTCCCCAGCAGTACGAATGATAAACCCGCCGGTTGCTCCAACATTTTTCCGGAAGCGTTCCAGTTCTTGCAGCAGTCTTTGCCGGGTAGCAGGCTCCTGTACCCGTTGTGAGACCCCCATGTAGTCCTGTTTCGGCAAATAGACCAAGTTGCGTGAGGGAATGCTGATCTGCCCCGACAGGCGGGCCCCTTTGGTGCCGATGGGATCCTTGACGACCTGTACCAGGATTTCCTGACCTTCCTCAACTAGGGAGGCGATACTGGTTTGCTCGTCCATCTGCTGCATCGGGAGGGCTGCATCAGAAATCGGTCTGAGGTCCCGGGCATGGAGGAAGGCCGTTCGTTCCAATCCGATCTCCACAAATGCCGCCTGCATTCCGGGCAGTACCCGAACCACCCGGCCCACATAAATGTTGCCGACAATACCTCTGTTTTTCACTCGTTCCACATAGATTTCCTGTAGCATGCCGTTCTCCAAGGTCGCCACCCGGGTTTCCTGGGGCGTGACATTAATCAGGATCTCTTCCCGCAAGGCTTGCGGGGGATCAGAAGGCGAACGGTTGGAATCAGTTTGCATGGATTCACCCTAGCGACAACAAAATAGCACCGAATTTATCCCTATGTGGCAAGTGGACATGGACCCGACAGTCGCCCCCCGGGGATTTCCCAGATCGGATGCGGCAAGCGGGATTGGGGACATCGGGTCGAGCGAGACTTGGCTTCGATGAGAGCCCTCCTGCGGGCTTGCGATAAGCCCGAACCGCGCATCGGTCCAACCCCGGTCGCACCGATATGGAAGTCAGGAGTTCGGGTCAAAGCAGTCCGGCATGTTGCAGTAGCTGCCGGGTTTCATAGAGAGGCAATCCGACCACGCCACTGTAGCTACCACGGATTTCCCGGACGAAGGTGCCAGCAAATCCCTGAATGCCATAACCACCCGCCTTGTCATAAGGCTCATCCGTCGCACAATAGGCACGGATCATAGCTTGCGTAAGGGGCATGAATTTTACCCGGGTGTGGCTGACCGCAACCTTGGCAAAGCCTGGCCCCACCAGCGCCACCGCGGAAATCACTTCATGACATCGGCCGGACAGGCGCGACAGCATATGGCAGGCTTCCTCAGGGTCTTGGGGCTTCCCCAAGCAGTCATCGGCAATTGATACCATCGTATCCCCGCCCACTATCCAACATTTTGATTCCTTTGCGGCCACAGACTCGGCTTTCATCCGGGCCAGGCGACGGGTCATATCGGCCGGTTCCTCATTGGTCAGACGGATCTCTTCCATATCCGCTTCTACTATCCGGAACGGTAACCCGAACAGTGCCAATAACTCTCTGCGCCGGGGAGAGCGGGATGCCAGAATCAGGGAGGGTTCCGCCATGGCCTCAGCGATGATAGGGATGGCCTTTAAGGATCGACCAGCAGCGGTAGATCTGTTCCGCCATCACGACCCGAACTACAGGATGGGCCATTGTGAGGGCAGACAATGACCAGCACGCCCCCGCTTGCCCGACAAAAGTATCCGACAGGCCTTCAGGACCTCCAATCACCATCGCGACTGGCGTGCTTTCTCCAAGCCACTTCTCCATGTGAGTGGTCATCTGTCGGGTCGACAGGCTGGTTCCCTGCCGATCCAGAGCGATCAAACGGCAGTCAGCGGGGACAGCCATCATCAGTCGACGCTCTTCTTCCGCCATCACCCGACCCTGGTCCCAGGATTTTCCCCGCTTGACGGCGGGGACTTCTACCAGCTTCAGCAACATGCGACCCCGGATACGTTTCTGGTATTCGGCGAACCCCTCACGCACCCACAGAGGCATCCGCTCTCCCACGGCAACCAGATGCAGAGTCAGCATGATGACGCCCGGTCAGTCCTCAGCCGAATCCGTTCCCTGCCGGAGGTGTTCGCTCCTCGTCTGACCGGGCCCGGTCATTCTGCGGGGGGTTGCCGCCGATCCCTTCTTGCGGTTGGAGGGTACCAAACGTTGGGTCCCACAGACTTTCCAGATCATATCGCTTGCGGGTTTCGCGACGCATAATATGTACGACGACATCCACAAAGTCTACCAACACCCATTCTCGCGAATGCTCGCCTTCCAGCCCAATCTGGTACCAGCCCGCCTGACGCATACGGTCCAGCACTTTTTCGGCCAGTGTCCGAATCTGTCGGTCCGAAGCCCCCGAAACCACCACCATATAGTCACACACATCCGTCAGGGTAGTCACATCCAACACCATAATATCTTGGCCTTTTCCCTCTTCGAGGGCCTGCACGACGACATCTCGCATCTGCTCGGCTTCACACAAGTAGTCGGATCGGGTATCCGTTGGCGATGGGGTGCACTGTCTGTTCATAAAACAAGCTCTGGTCCAAGGCTGGAAATATACAGCTTATGATGGCAGATATAATCATGGACGCCCGGATGCAGCGAGTGGCGCACATCCTGGTTCGCACACAGATCGGCCCGAATCTGGGTAGAGGAAATATCCATCGGCTTGATGGGGATCAGGTGGAATTTCCCCGGGGAGTCTGGAGCCGGAGATTCCCTGCACATGTCCCACCAAGGTGGCAAAGGCTCCGGTAGCGACCATCCGGGACGTGCCATCAACAGGATGGATACGAGCGAAAGCAACTCTTTCCAGCCATGCCATTGGTCCAGCCCCAACGCGGCATCCAAACCGAGAATAAGACTGAAACGGGTATTCGGAATTTCTGCCTGCAGCTCGCGCACCGTATCCACAGTATAACTTTGCCCTGCTCGCTCCAATTCTCGCGTATCCAGCATCATTCCAGGTTCATTGGTTAGGGCAATCCGGATCATATTGAGGCGTTCGGCAATGCCGGCAACCGGTATCTCCCGATGGGGCGGTATAGCGGCCGGGATCACCCGAATTTCATCGAGTTGCGCCGGGGCCATAATCTGGCGGACCGTGCCGATATGACCACGATGGATCGGGTCGAATGTACCACCAAAGATACCGCAGTGAGAGGACTGGGAATACAAGGGAAATCAGAGCCGCAGTTCAGCCAGTCTAGCGGGCCCTGCGGAATCACCGAGATCATGGCAAGGGACCCGCCGGTTGACATATACAGATACCCAGTGTGGATCGTCCCCGGCATCGGAGGTCAGCCTTTTGGAGGACTTGCCAACCGTAGCCCGGAAAGAGTTTTCATGTAATCGTGAGGACAAAGTAAACCATCCGGCTATTCTCTCCTCAACATCCCGGCAAAGGTGCTGGAAAGAAGTTTGCAACCAGAATTTGCCGATTCTAGTCATGATCACAGCAACCCCCGATTTGGCCGCCCCCCTCCGAGTGGCGGCAAGCCAGACACGATCCAAGCCGGAACAGCATGCCAGTAGCAACAACCAAATCCAGAGGGAACTTTTGGCAAGATACCTATCCGAATCTGCCGCCGTACCGGAGTTTCCAATTCATCCAAAACGAGCCAAGAACATTGACCAATGAGGACATGCCCCAATCCACATCAAAGCACGTGGTATGTGAGTGGTCGAGAACAGAGAATACAACAACGGATTTGCCCTCTAGGATCGTTGGGCTGGAATCAGGGATCGGGTCAGCTTCGGGTACCAGTGACAGTCAATTGCCACCCAATAGTACCCGAGATTGCTACTTCTCCCAAATACACATTCATACTGAAGTCACGGACTTGTCCTGCTGGCACCCTCAGGTTGATCCGCTCTTCTTGTTGTCCAACAGGCTGGCAACCCGTATCATCACAATCCTCGACTACAATGCTGAGTACAACTTCCTTAAGCTCGACATGGGAGTGGTGGTTTCCGATCCGGCCAGTAATGCGGTAGCCTCCTCCGTAGGCTGGGACACTGGAGACATGTTGGACCATGACATCCTCTGGATCGATTTTTCCACGCCGAATTTCCGCTTCCTCGCGACTGAAAAACAGCAGGCTCGAGATCGCGACCACGATCGCACCAAACAGCCCGAAGGCTAGTTTCGGATAGCGGCCGGCAAGCAGAAAGAGTGCCACCACAATAACCGCAAGCAATGCCCATTGCATTTGATTTGTCCCAAATTGAGTCAGTGTCAATAATGCGGTTTCTGGACGCCGGAATCAATCCTGTGGCTATCGGGCCAATGGCTTCTACAGGATGGGACTGGGGAAATGCCTTTCGGTTCCCTGAAATCTTGGAGAACGGGACATGCCCATCCACGATACTCCGACGAATGATCCGGCATCCAATAAAAGGGTCCCATCGGCCTCCTCATACCAAATTTCATGTCGTGCAATCCGCCTTGGAGCCTTGCAATGTGAACCCAGGCAGTATCCCGATCTCTGACTCAAGCGATTTCCCAGATTCGGTTCGCTGGCGATTGCCCTGACCCGACACGGTTAAGGTCCCGCCCGACTTCATGTTCCCAAAAGTAGTGCTTTGCGTGAGATGGCATGCAACCGATAGCAGATAATCCTGCCAGCGGCCCCATTGATGTTCGTCATGGAAAATGCGATGGCTGCAGGCTTCTCCAAAGTTGGAAAAAATCAGGTTGAGCACGAAACGGCAACTATATCGAGCGAGGGGTTGGGTGGGAAATCGGGGTATCAAGAGACGGGTTGACCCTCTCGCTGAGTCCGTTCCCGTCGGCATCGAAAAATGCCCTATTTGATCCTCAGTGAAAGATCTGTTCTCCCAACTGGTCGATCGTCTGGCGACACTTACTGAGTGTCAGTTCCAGAGCGCTCTCCCGGCTGGTCGAGCGATCGGCCCGGATGAAGCGGTGCGTACGAGTCTCACCGTCCGTATCTCGTGTGATTGTCGCTTCCGTGGTCCAGCCACCGCTTTCTTGGCGAGGAGCCGGCACAATGACATACCCCTTATATTCCATAGCTGTCTCCGCTCTTGTTGGCTCAGCCCGGTCACCGCCAGATAGTCTTTTCAGGAATTTGAACATGGAGCCTCCAGAAATTCGGTATCGGTTGGTATCGTTATCCCGGTCGCTCAACAACAGCACATTACCCAGGGGCGCTGCAGCAGGCTATGAGTTCGGGGCTGGGGATTTGCCCCATGACCCCTCTTGTATTGACTTCAAAAACCCGACCATATGTATCGAAGGATATCAGCTTCAGCGACTCGATGGCAGTACCGAATGCAATACAGAAAGACCGGGATAAAATGCTAAATGCTGGCCTCCCTAACCGATGCCATCAGGGTCCACCCGGATCGGAAATACGTCCCTGAACCTGGCATCCGATAGGGACAACGGGACCCGTGGCAGACACTGTGCAAAAGAACCGGATTGCAAAAAAGACCAAAGCACTTGAATAAACTGATTTTAGGGTATATTATATTCTTATAATCTAAAAAATATAAAATATTGTTATACGCCATTCGTATAGGGTAGGTTTTTCTTACAAGAGGAATATTGTTATGATAAAAAATCCTTTGCCCGCTTTTCCCGAGAACGACCAAGGTATCACTAATCCGCACCGAGCTCTGGAAAAGCTTCGCCAGAGTACCATCGGGCTGGATGTGGAATATCGCTTGGCCAATGGTCAAACTCGCCGCCGGATATATCTCGACAGTACCGCCAGTACGCTACAACTAGGCATCGTCCGGGAGGTGATGGAAAAATTTCTGCCTTACTACGCTAACACCCATACCGATGTACACTTCAACGCCCAGTTATCGACCCATGAATTCGAGTGGGCCCACCGAACGGTACTGGATTTTGTCCGGGCTGATCCACAAATCCATGGCTGCTTTTTTATTGGCAGCGGCACCACCGCTGCGATCAATCGGATTGCCCGTACGCTGGCAAGAAAGAGACCGGGGCGAGATGTGGTCATCACTTCGATCATGGAACATCACTCCAACGACCTGCCACACCGGAAGCATTTTGGCACGGTGCTGCACATCCCGGTGGTCACCACTGCAGATGGCTTCGGCTGTGTAGACTTGGTGCGCATGGAGGCGGCACTCCAGCAATACGGGAAGCGGGTGAACTACGTTTCCGTTACTGGCGTTTCCAATGTCACTGGCATTGTCAATCCAATTTACGATATCGCCGAACTGGCCCATCGGTACGGCACGCTGATATTGGTGGATGCCGCCCAAATGGCAGCCCACGTCCCGATCCAGATGAGCGGACATGACAATCCATACCGGAATCTGGATATGGTGGCCATGTCCGGCCACAAGATCTATACCCCCGCTTCCCCCGGTGTGGTAATCACCCGCAAGGATATTTTCTGCGGCGTGGAACCGGATGAGGTGGGCGGTGGCATGGTGGAAGATGTCTATGAAGATCGCTATCTTCCCACAGAAGATTTTCCAGATCGAGAAGAAGCCGGCACACCCAATATTGCCGGGGCGATTGCCCTATCGACCGTACTCTATACCCTGCAAAAGATCGGCATGGACGTAATCGACACCCACGAAAGTGCCCTGATTGATTATGCTATCCGAGAAATGCGTCAGGTCGATGGAGTGACCATTTATGGCTGTATTGATACCCGTGAATGCCATCGCACTGGTGCCATTTCGTTCAATGTGCGCGAGATGCACCACTCCCTCACTGCTGCGATCCTTAATGACTACCACAACATTGCTGTCCGTAACGCCTGTTTCTGTGCCCATCCCTATGTGCGGGAAATGATCACCGACGACCTGCAGGAACAGCTGGACGGCCTGAGCAACGAAGAGATGGAAGCACTGGCCGAGTTGCAGCGAGGCATGGTACGTGCCAGCTTCGGTATCTACAACACCCTGGAGGATGTGAATGCTCTTGTCATGGCCCTGAAAGACATCTGCGCCCACCGGGACTTCTACCAGAAGCAATACCACCAGCCAGCCTGTTCCAACTTTGTTCACAATTCCTTTCGGTTTGATAGCACTGTGGTGTTTTCGGCTCGAGAGGAAGTTGACCGATGGCTTGCTGCCTGATCACTGCCTCTGAAATATGGGTTTCATACCTTTCGGTTGCCATAATTGAGTAGCACGCAAGAAGTGTGCCCAACGGATACTACCGACCTGACACATAATATATACTTGGTGACAATAGCCCGGAACCAAGGAATACGGCAGACAAACCTTCACAAGGGACCGGATCAATCATCCCCCACAAAAACCAGATCCGAGCCCGATCATTTCCGGCTCTAAACCTCTCGAGTGGGGTGCCGAAATCAGTCCGTTGATTTGATTTTCCTGGATTCGAAATTATCTTTACCCCTATATTCACTCCAGGTGACAGAACCATGAGGGGCATGATCCTACACCTGCTTATGGGGGCCGGGCTCTTCGGCATAATGGGCCTGAGCACGCCCGCTTCGGCACACATCGACGGAGCCCCCCTGCCAAGCCTTGCCCCAATGCTGGAGAATGTATTGCCCACCGTGGTAAATATTTCCACCTCTATCCGAGTCCGTACCGGTAGTCATCCGTTGCGGGACGACCCGTTCTTCCGCCACTTTTTTGAGCCCCGCCAACAGGAAAACAGTAGCCTAGGTTCTGGCGTGATTGTAGATGCCACACATGGCTACATCCTGACCAACCATCATGTAATCGAAGGGGCCGATAAAATCACCGTGACCACCAATGATGGACGGACGTTGCAGGCCGTGCTGGCGGGATCGGACAAAGACAGTGACGTGGCGGTTATTCAGGTGCCGGCAAAGAATCTGCAGGCGATTGCCATTGGCCGCTCTGCCGAACTCCGGGTAGGTGATTTTGTGGTCGCTATCGGCAGTCCATTCGGCCTTCGTCAAACCGTTACCTCCGGCATTGTGAGTGCATTGGGGCGAAGTGGCTTGGGTATCGAGGGGTATGAAGATTTTATCCAGACCGATGCTTCCATCAATCCGGGAAACTCTGGAGGTGCGCTGGTCAACCTTCGGGGAGAACTGGTAGGGATCAACACTGCAATCCTGTCCCGTGGGGGAGGAAGCATTGGGATCGGACTTTCCATTCCCATCGATATGGCTGCGACGCTGATGGCCCAGATTGTTGAGCATGGGGATGTTCGACGGGGAATTCTCGGTGTGAGGATGCAAGATCTTACTCCCTCCCTAGCCGAGGCTTTGGGAGTTCCGCATCATCGCGGCGTGGTGGTATCCCAAGTCATTCCAGGCTCTGCCGCAGATCAGATCGGCATGCAATCCGGGGATGTGATTATCCGCTTCAATGGCCTTCAGGTAGATGACCGTATAGACTTGCGAAATGCGGTCGGACTCATGCGAACTGGGGACCGTGGCACCGTGACCTATTTCCGAGGGACAAATCGGTATCATGCAACTGTCACGATCCAGCGTCCAGATACTGTAGCGCAAGTTCCGACTCCGGCACTCCGGGGCAGTCGATTTTCCGGAGCCTCTTTTGAGGAAGTGACCTCCAGAGAGGGGCGTCGTGCTGTACGGGTCATACAGGTCGAACCCAGCTCCCCCGCAGAGCGGACCGGAATCCGACCCAAAGATATCATCTACTCCATCAATCGTAGGCGAGTCGAATCTGTGTCGGACCTGACGGCTATCCAATCCCGATCTGAACGAGTCTGGCTGATACGATTGCTGCGAAACGGAAGCTCCCTTTTTCTGGTGGTGAAGTAACGCCCGCCCCCCTCGTTCCTGAGCTTATCTAGAATCTAGCCAAGTCCGGTGATTGAGAAAAAACTGATGAATTTTTGGGTTCACTGTGGTGTACATCCCCATTACAAACACAAACCCGGGAAAAGCTTGGTATTGATGTGGGTATGGACCAGCCGCAGTCCGGGATCAGCGTACTTAAGCCCCTCCGTAGAGGGGCGCGGGCTGAATGAAGTCACCACCGGATGAAATCGATCAGGAACTCCCGCAGATTCCTGGTCGCCTGCCCGTCCAGCGGCAGGCCGGCGCAGTACAGCTCAACGCACTCGCCGAGCGCATGGCCGTCCAGCCGGCACTCCCACCTCCAGCGGTCGAACACCTCCACATGGCCGCCGTGCGGCGTCCATAAGGCGGAGGCATAGCCTAGGTCGGCCGCTACGCGGGCAACCGCGGCGATCCGGCCATCCTTGCGGGCTTCGGCATCATCATTCTTGTTGTTGGCAGTTTCTTTCATGGCTTGGTTCCTCATGCAAATGGTTGAAGAAATGCAATGGGGAGACGAAAGAAACCCCCGAATGGGGAAAATCTCCCCATGCGCGGGTGTGGGCCCTGACGGACCCGGGTTTAGGAAAGCGGCACCTGAATCAGGGGCCGCGAAATTGGATAGGAATTATGGCAGCTGGCCGATGGTCAGCAGAAAAAACAGCTGTCGATCCAGGAATTATCCGCCCAGGAATCGTTCGGCGATCCGGTGAACGAGCTCCGGCGCAAAAACTATAAGCACCGCCAGCCCGATCCCAGCTTGTTTCACCCGCGATTCGAATTGATCCATCCGCTCAACCAGCGGACGTATGATCGGTTCAGTGACCTCAATCACACGCTGGTCAAGGTAGTCGGCGAACTCGCGGATTTCTTCTTTGTTCCAGCCTTTTTCTTCCATTATCCCCAAGACGCTAAGCGCGTCGCCTTTGTTGTCTTCTTTCATGATTTCCCCCTTATGTATTCAGAGTTGATGAATGCAATGGGGAGACGAAAGAAACCCCCGGAATGGGGAAGAATCTCCCCATGCGGGTGTGAGTCCAAACGGACCCGGATTTAGATGTAGCATCCGGCCCTCCCGGAGGGAAGGCTGCCGCCGGCTGCCGATGCTGCGGTCGCTAACGCGATTTCAATTGGGCGGCTCTTGCAGCGTGAGGTGCTGCATCCCTAATAACGGTAAATCTACCACAGGCGAATCGGCCACTGCAAGCGGGTTTTCCCGCCTGGCGGCGAGAGTCGGCGACCGGAGCGGCCAATGGCTGCCCGGCTTGCTTTGGATCCCCGCCGCCAAATAAAAAAGGTGCCCCGAGGGCGCTTTTCCGCATGTCAGTCCGACCGGCATGGGCCTCTGGATTGGAAACATGTTAGAGCACGGCCATGCCGTGCGGTATGCCGCAATTTTCCGGGTGCGGGCCCGGTTGATTGGAAGAGTGGCCGACCCGACTGGGCGCGGACATTGAACTGCAGTGGGCTCAGGTCACTGACTAATCGAAATCCTGGCCGGCGCGTAGATCCCGGACCCCCATGCCCAGTTTTCGGATGCATCAGCGCGACACGCGCTTCACGCTGATCCCCAGGGACTATAAACAATGCCCGCGGCCAGTCGGCCGCGCATTGATCCCCGCTTCCACTCCGAAGTGCAACAGCGCCGCGACCCCGGAATGAGGGCGTAGCCCGAAGGGAGGGATCGCGGCGGCGACCGCAAAATCCGCGCTGCGAGCGCTTCTTTTCGGCCTCGGATGGCAACAATCTCGACGGCCGGCGATACTGACATAGGCGATCGACCAACGCAAGAGCCTGCCGGGTGTCGGCCTCCATGATCAGGTGCTTAAGCCCATGCTTCGCCTGATGCTTTAACAGGTAGTAGGAGCCCCTTTTCCAGTGTGAAGTGCAACACCCTGTAAGCCGCTGGCTGGTGAGCTGAAAAGCCGCTTGCGGTGGGCCAGAGGATGGTCAACCATCTCGGTTGATCACCAACGGAGGATGGTTGTCATGCCAACTGGCTACCACCACCTGACCCATGCCGAACGATGCCAGATTCACGCCCGGTTGCATCGGGGGTGGTCAAAACGGGAGATCGCCCGCGATCTCGGACGGGACCCCGGCACGATCTCGCGGGAGACCTCGCGTAACCGTGGCCAACGCGGCGACCGGCATCAACAGGCCAACGGCAAGGCGACGACCCGGCGCCGGGAGGCGTCCTCGATTCCCCGGAAGATGACCCCGGAGCGCTGGGCGGTGGTCGAGGACCGGCGGCAGGAAGGCGGGAGCCCGGAGCAGATTGCCGGCTGGGTTCGGTTGCCGGGCGAAGGGATGGCGGGGAAGGAGTGGATCTACCCGCAGGCGCGGGCCGACCGCAGGCCGGAGGGGCGCGGTACCGGTGCCTGCGACGTCGGGGCCAGAAGCCGAACGGGCGCGGCGGCCGTCCTGCCAGACGCGGCCACATTCCCGATCGAGTCGACCTTGCGGAGCGGCCTTCGGTGGTGGCCGAGAAGAGCCGGATCGGCGATTGGGAGCGGGAACCGATCCTTGGCGCGAGACACCGGGGGGGCGCTGGTATCGGCCGTGGATCGGGGCTCGAAGTTTCCCTTCCTGGAGTGGGTGGAGGGCCAGACCGCGGCGCTCACCCGGCGTCTGGGTCCGGTCCGGGACCGGGTTCACACCGGCACGGCAGACAATGGCAAAGAGTTCGCGAGGGATCGGGAGATCGCACCGAAGCTCGGTGCGGGCGGTGGCGGACCGGCTCCACCGTCGGCCTCGGAAGGCCCTGGGGTACCGCACCCCGGCGGAGGTCTTTGCCCGTGGGTTGGTTCCCCCCGGACGCGGCCCGCGGTCGCCCCTCGACCCCGGCACTCCGGGCCCTCTGGTGATCCACCGGAGCGGCTTCGCTCGGCCTTCAGGTCCGGAGCTCGCCCTTGCCTTGGCCGATGGCTTCGGTCAGGATCGCCAGCAGTCGAGATGGCTGCCATCCGGGACCGAAAAGAAGCGCTCGCAGCGCGAATTTTTGGGTCGCCGCCGCGATCTGCTAGGAACCCCGAGAGGTTGGCGACGAGGGTGGTTTTCCCCACGCCGCCTTTTGAATTGGACCCGCTGATTATCATCTTCCTTGCTCATCAGTTAAGACTTTGGTCCACTGATGTTTACGCAAGAATGTCAGCCTTTCGTGCTACAATATTCCTGAATCAACCGGTCGTGCGTTGACGCCGCGAAAAGTGGTGGGCCCGGCAGGACTTGAACCTGCGACCAATAGATTATGAGTCCACTGCTCTAACCAACTGAGCTACAGGCCCTGACCCAAGTCAATGCGGATTCACACAGATACTTTTTTCACTTGGATAATGCATCCAAAATAGCAGTTGTAATTATGGAATCTAATCATAGTGAAACCAAAAATCAACTGGTTTTTTCGAAATTTTCCTTCCCGTCCTGTTAAACCGCGTTCCGGGCTGTTACCGATCCCGGAAATCAGGGACTTGCTGAATGCCAACGCACTGTCGATAGACTCGATCTGGCAGTCTGCCGGGATCGCTTCTCGCCCCTTCGACCATTTGTATCGGAAGCCGATTGGACGAACCGCAGAGCAGGTTCTGTGCTGCCCGGCAACCGAGCAGAATCATCATGCATGGCCGGGCGGACTGCTGTCCCATCTTCTTCAGTCGAGTGCTTATGCCCTCCGATTCCGCAAGGGCGTGAACTTACCCGTCGACGGGACCCCCGAAGAACGGAAAACCAAGGCGGACCTCTACACCTATGCCGTATTTGCAGCCGCACTCCTGCGTGACCTGGGCCCAACCCTGTCCCGGCAAACCATTACCCTCTACAACCGAAAGCAGGAACGTTTGAGTCACTGGAGCCCTTTTCTGGGAGACCTTGCCTCCGAACCGAAGGCTCGATACCTCCAGGTCGAGTTCCTGTCTCCGCCACTGCGGCCCGAGGGATTCGCCTCCTCCCTTCTGTATGCGTCGCGGATCCTGCCGGGAGAAGGACTCCACTGGCTGGCGAGCGATCCAGAGGTCTATGCGGAATTTCTGCACGTATTCCTGGGGATTCCGGGGCCCGTCCAGGATCTGGTGGCCCGAGGCGGTCGGGAATCCGTGACCAAGAGGGGAGCCGCCGGGTCCACCGGGTCGGACCAGAGGATCCATTGGGATGCCCCCCGGCCGATGCCGGTCACTGATCCGGTAAAATCCGAGGCGATGGTGGCACAGAGCGCATCCCGGGAGACACCCACGATCAAACCTCACCAGCTGGTGAAGGCTGTTTCTCCCACCACCGAGCGGATCGCGCCTTCGGCATCCGAAGACTCTCTGGGAGTGCCCCCCATCCGGGTAGAGGAGTCTCATCCGAAGAATCCGGATCACCGATCCGATGCATCCCTGGGAGAAGCCTTCCGGACCTGGCTTGAGTCCGCCCTCAATGGGGGCCGGTTGGAGGTGAACGAGCACCAGAGTCCGGTGCATGTTCTGGAGGAGGACCTTTTTCTGGTGACACCGGTCATCTTTCAGCGATACGCTGCGGAGCATGCGGCGGATTGGAAAACCGTCCGGCATGAGTTCGGTGCCCTTGGGATCCACCGCAAGCCACCCGACAATCCGGAGGGTCCGGATGCAGATTCATGGAAAGCCCGGGTGAGCAATCAGCCAGGGTCGTTGGCGATTGTCAGGGGCTGGATCGTCTCCCGGGGAAATCTGGATATCCGTACGAAACTGGTACGCAATGCGGAGATCGCCTTGTTATGAGGGAGCCCAGGTGCCGGTCGGGGATGGCTTGCAAATCGAACGGCTCCGGCAAGAGGGACCGTGGATCGGGATCAGGCAGGGAGAAACGGGAACTGCTTTACGCATACCGTGAGACACAAGCCGGTGATGGTCAGTACCATCGCCATCAGTATCCGGGACCTGCGGTCCAGCCAGTTATCTGATTGACGGGGATTTGGCTTCCTCTTTCCTGAGCCCCTGACCCCGGATTTCATCTCCGTTTGGAAATCCCGGATCACATCCAGCAAGGGATACGGGATCTTCTGAATAAGATTGATGATGACCATTCGGGGTTCTCGATCCATTCCGCCGGGTCCGGAGTACACGGGGGGTTCGTCATGGGGAGGGGCTGGATTTTCGATTCCGCCTGCAAAAGGAACCCTGAGGAGACAGACGACTTCCGCCGGAGGTAATCTCTCCATGCAGGTATCGGACCCGAGCCCGCACACGCGAGGGGGCACCGTACCCGGGTATTGCGCCCGGTACAGCCGCCCAATGATCAGAAGCGTATCCGGGAAGACGGCCGAATCCCGTGACATTCGATGCCACGGGATTGATCTTCCGACCCCGTTCAGTTCACGGTCGGTGCCGGGCGTTGCATCCCGTTCAGTTCATTGTCTTCCTCCACATGCCGGAAACCCTGATACGAATCCTCGCCGATCCGGGATCGATGGAACCCATACGTAATATGCAAGCCATTGACCTCTTCGCCCAGAACGAGCGCGGATCCGTCTGGAAACTCAAGGCGATAAGTGCCCTCATCCTCAAGAATGTCTTCCTGCTCGCGGGTTTCCGGATCCGGCAATTCCTCGATGTGCCTCATCCAGGCCCCGGCTTCCTGTTTCATTTTCTGGATCAGGTCATGATGCAACTGTGCAAGGACCCTGGCCTCTTCCTTGCGGATGAAGGACATCCATCTTTCGGCTTCGACCGCTTCAAAATTCATGGCAAACGCTCCGTGAGGTCCGGCCTCTGGCCGGGAATGATCGGCACTCCCGTGCCGGTCTTTTCCGGTCTCCTGACCGGGCAGGAGGGATGCTCCTGCGACCGACATGGCCCCTGAGGACCGCCTGTGGAAGAGCGATCCTCGGGGTGCCCCCGTCTCACGTCCGATCCTCGGAACGTGTGACGGGGGCATGAATCTGTCGCAACAGTATATACCGATACGAGAATGGCGCAAGAGTCGATATAACACTTGTGTCTGCGACCATTTCAGGATACGATAGGAGTATGGCCCGGTAGCATTCGTCAGGACAAGGCTCGCATCCTCAACTGCGGTTCGAACCGGTGTCTGTGCACCCGGTTCGGATGCAGGACCCTTGCACACGTTGGCTGCGTCAACGCCAGGACACGCACGGCATCCTTGCGTGTACGGTCTCCAAGAGACTGATGCCATGTCTCAATCCAGGGGCTCCAGCCCTTCTCCACGACAAGGGGCCAGTTGTGCCCAGCGTCTGCAAAATCCGGCCTTCCAGGTCTTCCCTTCCTGATTCAGGGCGTCCTCGCCCTCCCCCCTCCGGGACTGCGCCCACCGTCCGCCTCACGGTCGCTCCGCACCCGGACCCTGTATGGAACCATTGACGAGCGATCCGCTGGATCGTCAGGACGCGAGTCGTCTGGAGCGACATGACGCAGCACCGCTGCGAGGCACAACGGATTGTCTGGAGCCGATGTTCACGAGACGGTGAGCCATGCGGCTCGGCAACTTCGCCGAGGCACGTCCCACCCTCCGGGGAGGGCGTGACCGTGGACGCGAGTCAGTTGCATTGACCATTAGGCCAATATGAAATCGTTGATCAATCGGATGTGACAACTGTCATGTCACCGGGTGAGCTATGTCTGGAGCAAACACCATGTTTTTTCTTCATCTCGCCACCGGATGTCCTCATCCGATGGCATTCCCGTCCCGGGAACGGGGCCGGAGCCTGGACCAGAAGTGCCGTTCGTCATGACACTGCGCCCTGAAGCAAACCACTTCCGACCCTGAATCACCATGACCAGACATCAGACGGAATACCAGATCCGGATGATCCTGAAACGGAATCGGGATGGATCACCGGATCGTCAGACCGCCCGTTACCGGAGCCTGATGCGGGTGGTGCGCCAACTCGGGAAACGGGGTTATGGACGACGGTGGGATGTTCACCGGCTGGGCCGGAAGGAAGTCATGAGACTGGTCCATGACTGGCGGGCGGCCGGGCTCGGGTCCCGGACGATCGCCAACTACCTGGTGGACCTCCGCTGGCTGGCGGAAAAAGTGGGACGGGACGACCAGATTCCGTCCAACCGGGAACTGGCCCTCGGCCTGCGCAAGAACACTCCGGGATGGGGCCAGGACAAGGCCCGGGAACTGGACCATGCGCGGTTGCAGAAGCTGGACCCACGGGCGCAGCTCGTCACTGAGCTGCGTCGCGAATTCGGCCTCCGTACCCAGGAGGCCATGAAATTCCAGCACGAGGCGGCGACCCGCGAGCCGGGCGTTGTCCGGCTCGCCGACACCTGGTGCAAGGGCGGACGGCCTCGCGAGATCGCGATCACGACGGATCGACAGCGGGATCTGCTGGAACGGGTCGGACAGTTTCAGGCGGCCGAGCCGCCGAGCCGGTATGGTCATCGCTCCATGATTCCGGCAGACCGGCGCTTCACCCAGTACTATCAGGAATACAACCGGGTCCGCCGCGAGGCGGGCCTGCCCGGGCATGCCTTGCGACATGCCTGGGCCCAGGAACGGTTTGCCGAAGTGGCCGGCTTTCCGGCTCCCCATGCCGACGGGCCCCGATACCGGGACCTCGACGCTGCGGGCCGGTCCCGCTGGGATGCGGCGGCGGCCACCGTCAACCGCGAACTGGGGCACGGTGAAGGACGGCAGGACATCACGGCCACCTATATCGGCCCCCGGACCTGAGGCCGGAGCGAGAGAAGGACAAGAGGCCAATGGGTGCGACCCGAGGCATGACCGGGCGACCGCAGGCCGGCCGGTCCGGAGGTCATTCCTGCAGTCCCCGAATCATCTCCCGCTGCGCTGCCATACAGGGCTCCACGTAGCCGGCGGTGGTCTGGATGCTGGAGTGGCCCAGATAGTCCCGCACCGTGGTCAGCGAATTGTGCTGGTTGGCCAGGGTAGTCGCGACCAGATGACGAATCGGATGCGCACTGATGCGGACTCCGCATCGGGTCGAGAGGCGCTGTAGCATCCCGCTCACCTGCTCCGGGTCCAGGCGGTTCCCCCGAAACCGGCGATTGTACTGCTGGACCCAGAACACCGGATCGGCATCTTCCAGCGACCGGCCCAACCGTTCGGTGAGGTCATCCTGCAACTCGCGCAGGATGCCAAGAAGCCTTTCATGCATGGGGATCACCCACACCTTCCCGGTCTTCGAATGCTGCTTCCGCAGCAGGATCGTCTGTTGGTCCAGGTCCATGTCGCCCCAGTTCAGCCCACATAACTGGGATCGTCGGATTCCCGTGTAATAGAAGGTTCGGATGATCTTCAGGGTGAATGCAGCCAATGGGTCCGGATCCTGCTCCAGAAACCGGACCACCTGTTGGAATTCCGCTTCTTTCAGGCAGCGGCCCCGGGTGTTTCCCCGAGAAGAGGGCTTGATCATTCGCAGCGGATTCTCGACCAGCAGGCCTCGTTCCACGCTGTAGTTCAGGATCGCCCGGATCGTGCGACGATAGCCGTTCCAGGTGGTCGGGCTGGTTCGGGCCATCACCTGTTCTTTCCAGCCTCGCAGGCGCTCAGGGGTCATCTCGTCGAGATATCGGATCTGGCTGTCGTCTTCCAGGATCTGGAGAATGGTCCAATAGCTGTCGACCGTCGCAGGCCGCAGTACCTTGTCCGCAATGTACTGCTCCAGCACGCGTGTCATCCGAATCCGAGTGGGCTCTTTTGCGCCGTCTTTCTTCTGGTGGGATGTCATGGGGTAGAATTCCATTGGTGTTTAAAGGGGGGTCATTATAGGCAACCTGACTGGGCTGTGTGGAATGAAACCCGATGACTCGGCGGATCCCTTGCCGGAACACAGGCGTTCCGTCATGATCCCTGTCAGGGTATGCAGATCCATATGACATGCGCCCGGAAGATCTCATCGCTTTCGGTTACACAAGGGGGTACTTCAACATGGGTGGGAAGCCGGGCAGTGGAAACGGCAAAGAAAACAGATTCGAGAACAGAACAGGAAGATGGTCCGGAGAATCGCCCATGCATATTCCTTCAGAGCACCGTCGACTACCCAGTCCAGCGGCTGTATCTCATAACGAGCACCCATTGCAATCGACTCTTCCAACACTAATCATGTCAAGAGAAAGCTAGGGCATAGTCGACCGAATCGCCACGACACACTTTGTCGACCAACAATTGCCTGTAGCCAATCCACAGCCGTGGCGCATCGTGCATGTCCATCAATTTCCCGGTCACGTAATAAGTATAGCCACGCCGCCAGAAATGCATGATACTCGGCATTCAAAAATCCGGTTCGGACAGAATAAATTGTGTCTTTTCTTCATTCTTGGACTTGCGTGGAAAAATGCTCCGAAAGGAGTATGGTAAACGTTGTCGGAGATGGCCGGTCCAGTCATCGTTTGCCAGGAGGTGGTTGTATGCCGGGGCCTCGCTTCCGCAATTCCGGCTCTCCTGCTCAATCAGACGGCGGCAGAAGTCACGAATCGGCTCCAGAACGCTCTGCTCTGGTCGATGAAGGAGCAGTGCTTTGTTCGGCATGGCACATCTGCCCAGTGCATTGGCACGGAAGGGGCTGCTATTTCGTGCATAGGCGACAGAAACAGCCGGAATAGACGGCTTCACTTTGCTCTCCACGGTGTCTTTGTATATTGCACAAACACCCTCAGAATCAAGACTGGATCAAGAAACGATTCGGCAATAAAAATTTATATGAATCATTGACTTATGTCATATATCGGATCGGAATTTCTCTTTTTTATTGCGCAGAATCAAGACTGGATCAAGAAAATCCGCCTCTTCATGCCCAGGAAGGTATGTATCCTGCACGGGGATGTGCCGGATCAGCATACTTGATCAAGCCTGCATCCAGCGTTCTTCGGATCACTGCAGAGGCTTGGGCAGCATTTTTCTGGTCAATCCCGAAACGATCACAAAGGGTCAGGTTTTTCATACGTTCCCCAACAACATACTTGAGGGAGGCATGCTGGTAGCAGGCCCGGATCCGTTCATGCATGGTCATCTCCGCAAAACGGCGGGGGGCAAACAACTTTACACGCATCGCATCCCCTTCTGATCGAAAATCCGGCGGGGGCAACTGGTGCAGCTCAACCGCAACAACCACTTTATCAATTCCCGTTCCCTGTTCCTCGCAAAGTCTCATGCGACGCATCAGAGAGGCAAGTGCCTCATTACGGGAACGGGGCGGTGAGTCGATAAAACGATCTGGATCGACCAAAGGTAGGCCGGGATTGGTGATTTCCAGCCGACTATTGAACATCTCCACCAAAGGACCCGCCCCCCGGATCGCCATATCCTGGTGGATCAGGGCATTCGCAACCAGTTCTCTAATAGCCCCGATAGGATAAAGGGTTCTCTCTTCTCGAAAAGCCCCGACAATCTTTTCATTGCGTGGTAAAAGATTATCCAAGTAGTCAATGAGGTCATTCAAGGCAGCGGCATACCCCCTTTGTATCTCTTTGCGGTGGGTTACCGTATCCGCACGTCCATCACCGTCATGCACAATCAAGCGAATCGCCTTGCGGGCGATGGCCGAAGGAAAATCTTTCAGTTGCTTTGCAAACAGAATCGCTCCAAGATTGGTAATGCTCCAGCGAGTTCCAGTATCCTGCTGTATGAGCTGATCTGCCTGAAGTCGGTCAAGAATTCCATGATGGCTTTCTGGTATGGGCTGTCCGGTCAGATTGAAGTAACCGGTATAGTCCAATTGTTCCAGAACTTGATCACTTTCCAGAAATGGTGAAGCCAATCCGGCTTCCCAAGTAGAGGAACTGAGTTTTACCCACAACGTTTTCAGGCGTTCCTGGTGATCGGATAGTCGGGGGGTGGCACTGCCAACACGAATATAGGCTGTCCGGTCGAACTCCACAGGGGTATTCGTTGCTGCCGGTATCTTGAGTACGACAAGTGTCACTCCCCTGTAATCGATGGATTCAAAGGAAAACACGATATCTGGACGCAATCGCTGCGAAAGCCAAAACTCCAGAGGTTGACCACTCTTTGTCTGGCTTGATGGCTCGAATGTTGTACCCACTGCGGCATGATCTGTACTTCGTACGCCCCAGACCACATAGGCGAAACGTTTGTCGACAAGTCGCGCGGCATTGGATAAGGCAGAAATCAGTCTGCCTATCATATTCGGATTGGCATTGTTTTCCTTGAACTCCACCCAGGGCGTTTCTGCAGACAAATGGAGCAGATCGTCGATCTGGTGAGTGTCCGAATTACTCATGGAAAAATACTCATCATAGTGTGTCTATCGCCTTATGGTCATACATATTATGTCAGCGATTTGATGCCTTCCCAACCGTTCGGTCAGGTCATCCCGCAACTCGCGCAGGATACCAAGAAGCCTTTCATGCATGGGGATCACCCACACCTTCCCGGTCTTCGAATGCTGTTTACGCAGCAGGATCGTCTGTTGGTCCAGGTCCATGTCGCCCCAGTTCAGCCCACATAACTGGGATCGTCGGATTCCCGTGTAATAGAAGGTTCGGATGATCTTCAGGGTGAATGCAGCCAATGGGTCCGGATCCTGCTCCAGAAACCGGACCACCTGTTGGAATTCCGCTTCTTTCAGGCAGCGGCCCCGGGTGTTTCCCCGAGAAGAGGGCTTGATCATTCGCAGCGGATTCTCGACCAGCAGGCCTCGTTCCACGCTGTAGTTCAGGATCGCCCGGATCGTGCGACGATAGCCGTTCCAGGTGGGGTCGGGCTGGTTCGGGCCATCACCTGTTCTTTCCAGCCTCGCAGGCGCTCAGGGGTCATCTCGTCGAGATATCGGATCTGGCTGTCGTCTTCCAGGATCTGGAGAATGGTCCAATAGCTGTCGACCGTCGCAGGCCGCAATACCTTGTCCGCAATGTACTGCTCCAGCACGCGTGTCATCCGAATCCGAGTGGGCTCTTTTGCGCCGTCTTTCTTCTGGTGGGATGTCATGGGGTAGAATTCCATTGGTGTTTAAAGGGGGGGTCATTATAGGCAACCTGACTGGGCTGTGTGGAATGAAACCCGATGACTCGGCGGATCCCTTGCCGGAACACAGGCGTTCCGTCATGATCCCTGTCAGGGTATGCAGATCCATATGACATGCGCCCGGAAGATCTCATCGCTTTCGGTTGGGACCTCAGCATCTCCAGCACTGACAATACCAAACACTGGAGGCATGAGTAGCATGGATGCACTTGTAGCGTTAGCCTGCCCTACCCCAAGGAAGCCGAATGCAGGAGTCTGCTTATACGGCAGTCACTTCGGAATGTATTCGATTTCCCTTCACATGAAGAACCGTCGCCAACCAGAGTATCCGTCTGGTTGGTGCAACTTGCCCTATCATTTGCTGCCTTCCCGAATCCCCTGATGTCAACATGATCCAGACAAGCAGCATACCTTTAATGTCAGGAAAACGTACGTTTTATTGCCGGTCGGCCGCCGGATCAGAATTCGAGTACGATAGGGCTGAAAAAAAGTAAAGAAACTGGATAAAGAAATCTAAGTTAAAATATTGTCCACACTCATTGAGTTTCTTTACCGCCGGGCCAATCCTATGAAAATCGGCTATGCCAGAGTCTCCACCGACGACCAAAATCTGTCGCTTCAGAGAGACGCCCTGCATGCTGCCGGGTGCGAACGGATATTCGAGGACCGCACAAGCGGCACCAAGTCCGAGCGCCAGGGCCTTTCGGATGCGCTGGCGTTCATCCGTGAAGGCGATATCCTAGTGGTGTGGAGGTTGGATCGGCTGGGCCGGTCGCTTGCGCATCTGATTAAAATAGTGGGGGAAATGGAGTCCCGGGGAATCGGCTTAATGAGCATCCATGAGTCCATCGACACATCGTCAAGCACCGGGAGGCTGGTGTTTCACATCTTCGGAGCGCTGGCCGAGTTCGAGCGGAACCTGATCCGCGAACGCACCAAGGCCGGGCTGAAAGCCGCCCGAGCTCGCGGAAAGGTCGGAGGAAGGCCCAAGGCTCTCGATACCGACAGGCGCAAGCTGGCGGTCAGGCTCTATGAAGAGAAGCAGCATACCGTCCGGCAGATCTGCGAGATGATGGGCATCTCCAGGCCGACGCTCTACAAGTATGTCGAGGCTGAGAGATGATGAGCATTGCCGGCTGACCATGATCATTGACCCAGACAACCATGTTTTGCATTACAATCCCTGAAAATGGTGTAGATTTGATTTGATGAGCGAACTGTCGATTCACTCGGATGGATTCCATCGAGAGTAGAACTACACCTTTCTGCCCAGAGCATAATGCGCTTTCCATTATGGCGAGAGCCCTGGCTACCAATTTTTCGAGCTTTCTGGGCTTATCCAGAGGGGTGGCAAGAAAAAAGCTATAACAATCCTGATGCCGTTCAAATTATGACAGTCCATCAGGCCAAAGGGATGCAGTGGCCTGCAGTCTTTATCCCGGCATTACTGAGAAATCGATTCCCGGCCAAAAAACCCGGGGGGCGTAATGTGTGGCACCTGTTACCTAGGGAGGGAGTGAAGAAACAGTGCCGTTATGAAGGTATGGTTGAAGATGAGCGTCGTCTTTTTTATGTCGCTCTCACTCGCAGTCAGAAATTTTTGTACCTCACCTATGGTATTCATCCCGATAACCAGCTGTATAGAAGACCGTCTGAATTCTGGGAATTTGTTCTACGTTCCAAGTTCGTTAAACGCCACAGGCCTGACTATTCCAACCGGATCCGTCGGGAACCCAGACCCAAAAAAGGTGTAACAAATGTCACATTCTCCTTTTCCGACATCAAATACTTTTTTGAATGCCCATATCGGTTCAAGCTTCAGGTGCTCTGCGGTTTCAATGCGCCTATTGCCCCGGCTCTTGGTTACGGGAAATCGCTCCATGATATGCTTGCAGACGTACACGGTCAGGCGATTGATGGATGCATCGTTGGTCAAACGGCAGTGGATCATCTGGTAAACACCCATCTCCATATGCCATATGCTTCTTCCAGGCTTGCCGAGGATCTGAGAACTTCAGCGATTCGGGTAGTACGAAAATACCTGGAAGACAATAAAGAACTGCTCACCCAAGTGGAGTATTCCGAAAAGGAAGTTGAAATCCATTTGGAAAATGGTGTCACAATCAGAGGCCGGATTGATCTGGTACGAAGGCTGGACAATGATGAAATTACCATTGTCGACCTTAAATCAAACGACCGGGCGCAAGCCGAGGAAACGACCGAAGTCCAATTACATACCTACGCACTGGGCTATGAAGAACTGACCGGACAACCCGCCGACTTTGTCGAAACCTATGAGCTTGATGATGGACGGAGAATACCCCGTGCCGTGGACGGGGCGTTTATCGAAGATGTCAAGTCACGAACCCAAGAGGCCGCTCGCGCACTCGGTAGTGGGACATTTGAGCCAAGGCCCGACGCAAAAAAGTGTTCTGTATGCGATACACGTGCCTTGTGCAGTGCCAGAACATCGGTTTCTTCAAGAGCCCCGTAAGTGTTCAGCAAGGCATTCCTGTGTAGAGATCGGGGAGAGAAGAGCAGGCTTGGCTCGTACTTTGGAGCGGAGTCGGGAGGGGAGCAACACTTTCTTTAATTGGGGTTTTTCTGTCCAGGCATGGACACGCAAAACATCTTTCGTGATGATCGCGGTATGGAAGAGGAGGCCTAGAAACTGAGCGAGGTTCGAGTGCGATTTTTAAGTCTACAGACTTTGAGTAGCATTCATCCTTGGAACAGATCCGGAATCCAGCTCCAGATAAACTGTACCGGTTATATCAGAGGCTTTATTATTAACAAGACAAATTTGCAGCTGGGGCATAGTTGGGGCAACTGGATTAATTGGCAGTATATTGATGCAAACATATCAATATTTATAGCTGTTCTTCGCTAGTCATCAGTCAAAGGCAATCCCGGGCAACGATCTGCCCGCAACTGAAAACCTCCATGCGGGGCTGCACGCCCGTGATGCCAATGCTCACAAGGAAGAGGTTGTGATTGCCCATGTTCTGCAACTGATTTACAGTCAAACCGTGTGTCGCCTCACCGAACAGCACAGCCATCGGCTCCGCACCGGGTCCAACGGTCGGTCAGCTGCACCGGAATCTCCGGGCAGGTGTAGCGGCCCCAGTCCACGGCGTCAAAGCGGTCCACGCCCGGCCGCGGGCAGGACCGGGAATCCAGGGTGCTGATCTCGCCCTGGCCGCGCCGCCGATCGAAGACCAGCGGTTGCGTCAGGCAGACTTCCACCCCGCATGCTCCCTCGTCTGTCCGGTAGTTGTGTTCGGCCCAGGGTTGGCACCATCGCCGATACCCGAGGGCGCCAGCCGCGGCAGGGTCACAGCGACTGCGCCAGACTCCCCGGCGGCTGCCACCGAGCCGGATGCGCGGACAGGCCGAAGCCGGCGTCAGTTGCCACCAGGCCGTGTAGGGACGGGTGGTGACATCCGAGATCAGCGTCAGGACATTGCGCACCCGAACCGGGCCACAGCGGCTTTCACAGGTGGTGCCACCGACCCAGGCGGCATCGGGATGGAGACCGTCCGGTCGCGGGCATCCGCTGTCCTCATTGTCTCGCACGACGACGGTAGCCGTGGCCGACGAGCCGGTCGTATACCCGGTGCTGGTGGTCACTTGCACCGAGACCGCGCCATCGGGTTCGTCAACAGTATCATCCATGGTGAGTACGGAGTATTGGACCCGGGTGGCCCCAGAGGCCATCGTCACGGTCTGGTGTCCTTCGCTTCCAGAAGCCAGGAAATCGCCCTGCTCTGACACGTCGAGCCGGATCGTCAGGGGAGTAATGGGCGTCGGGGTAGCCCGAACGGTAAAGACCGCTGCCTCCCCTTCGGTGATAGCCGCTCCCCCGGTGATCGTGACCGCTGGTGTCCCAACCCTATCATTATCTCTCACGTTCACGGTGGCCGTCGATGGCGACCCGACTGCGTATCCGGTACCGAAGGCCACCCGCGCCGAGATGGCACCATCCGCTTCGATCCTGGCATCATCGTAAGTGGGTATTGCGTATGGGACGGTGGTGGTCCCTCGCACCAGGGTGACAGTATGCCGCCCTTCGGCGAAAGGGGTCAGGAAATCGCCTGCACCGACTTCCGACACATCCAACTGGATCGTGAGGTCGACCGCAGGGGCCCGGTCGGTCTGGAGGGTCACCATGGCGGCCTCGCCCTCGATGACGGCCGCCCCGCCGGAGATCGTGACCTCGGGAATCCCCGGTGTGTGGTCATTGTCCCGCACGGTCACGGTGGCAGACGTCGGGGCATCGGGGACATATCCGGAGCCGCTCCGCAGGCGCACCGTCACCGGACCATCCGCTTCGGCCAGGGAATCGTCTACTGTCGGTACCGACCAGGTAGCACCGGCCCGACCCGCGGGCAGGACGAGGGTCTGCCGGCCTTCGTCGTCCGAGGCCACGAAATCCCCCGCCGCATCGTCGACCACGGTGATTACGACCGTGACGGCGGCTGGCAGCGCCACCGTCGGGGTCAGCGTAAACACGGCAGCCTCGCCTTCCGTGATCGCCGGCCCACCGCGGATGGAAATCCCGGGCACCGATGGCGACACCGGCGTTGGTATAGGCGTCGGTGTGGACGCAGGCGAAGCGGTGCGGTCGATCCGCCGGCAGGACGGCACGCCGCCGGCGATGAACAGGAATTCGTCCGGACCGCAGTTCAGGGCCGCCATCTGCAGCAGGAAACGGGTATCGCGGATGTCCAGCGTCTCCCCGCCGATGGTAATCCCGTCGCCGACCCTCAGTTCATTGCCGACCTGCAGATCCCGGCCGATGGTCAGTCGGTCATGAATCCGGAAGTTGCCGACATCGTGGATGGCGTGGCCGTCCATGTCCAGGGTTCCGCGCATGGTACGGGTGCCGTCGCGGACCAGGAGTTCCTGCACCCGGGTCGCCGGTTCATGGCCGGGCACCGGGATTTCGATCTCGACCACAGAGCCGGAGCCGGCCCGGGCCTGGCCGGGAAATTCGGCGCGGACGCGCCGGGCGAGACCGGCGGTGAGGAGGTCGGTCCGGATCACCAGAGGTGCGGTCGGATGATCCAAGGGGGTGGTGGGCGTCTGCGGAGCCAGGGTCAGGGGCTGCCCCACACCGTTGCGGGCCGAAGCCGCCAGGGCCGGAGCCTGCGTTGCCAGGTCGGACAGGGCGCTCGGCCAGGTATTGTCGTGCGCCAGTCGGTAGGCATAGAGTGCCTCGGCGGTCTGAATGAGGATGGCATGGGTCTGCTCGACCGCTCGGGATTCCTCTTCCCCGGTGACGGCCGTATACCACGCACCCAGCAGCAGCGAGACAACCGCGAGGGCACCGGTGGCGATGAGGAAGCCGAAGCCGTGCTGACGCTCGAAGGGGCGGTACGGATCGGGATGTTCGTCGATGGGGAAAGCGGAGTGTGGCATGGAAACCATCAGGGGCAGAGGACCGGTGGCGGGCAGACGGGACAGACCGGACAGTCCGGCAGCGGGGCGCAACGGGCGGTGGTACCGCTGATGGTGACCCGGTCGTCACCCGAGCAGCCGAGGCTGCCGGCACCGTTGAGGAACCGGATGATGCCGGGGGCAACAGCTTCACCACCAACGATGATCCGGCTGCCGACATCAATCTCCCGGGTCACGGAGACCCGATTGCCGACCCGGACATCGGTCCGGACGCCGACCTCTTCGGCATTGGCGATGTCATGGGCATCGAGGCCCAGATCACCGCTCATCGGCCGCGAACCATCCAGGGCGAGCAGGGAGTCCCGTGCGGGTTCGTGCCCGGGCACCGGGATCTCGACGGAGACGACGGTACCGGAGACCGAGGCAGTGCCCGGAAACTCGCGGCGGACCCGTTCGGCATGGTCCGCCGTCAGTCCGTCGGTCCGAATGACGATCGATTCGTTGGCCGTCAGAGGCGTTGGCGGCACCAGCGCGTAGGGCTGGCCGACGCCATTGCGACCGCCGGACTGGAAGGCCGGCGCATAGGCGGCCAGCGAACCGACATCGGTCGGCCACTCGCGGTTCTGGATCCGATAGGCGAACAGGGCCTCAGCCAGGAGGAGAACTCCGGTACGGGTCTGGTCGATCTGAGCGCGTTCCAGGGATCGTTCGAGCTCGCGAGTGAACAACGCCACCAGTACAGCGGTAACCAGGAGGATCACGGTGGCGTCGAGGAGGCCGAAGCCGCGCTGGCGACCAGCGGAATCGGGAATGGGCGAACCGAAAAGCATGGGGCAGTCAGGATCGGAAGAGGACATCGAATCCGGCACGCAGGGCGTCGGGAGCCAGCCCCCAGGCCAACGCCGCCCCGACCAGCCAGGGGCCCAGGGGATGGCGCTGGTGTCGTCCGGCGCGACCGAAGAGGGTTCGGATTCCCAGGACCCCGACCGCAGCCAGGGTCGCTACGGGCACGAGGTGCAGCAGGCCCTCGGGACCGGTCCAGGCCCCCAGGGCGGCGACGAGTTTGGCATCGCCAAGGCCCAGGCCGATCCGTCCGGTGAACCGGGCATGGACCGCGCGGACCGCACGAATCCCCAGGTAGCCGGCGATGGCACCGCCGATCGCCTGCCCGGGGAATACGAAGGCTCCCAGGGCATTGACCGCAAGGCCATACCACAGCAGGGGCAAGGTGAGACGGTCCGGGAGGATTCCCTGTTCCTGGTCAATCACCGCCAGGGCCATCAGCGCTGCGGCCAGGACGATCGCAGCGGGTAGCCGGGGGTCGACGCCGAAGCGGACGGCCAGGGCGATGACCAGGATCATGGTCACCAACTCGACCAGTGGATAGCGCAGCGGAATCGGCTGGCCGCAACAGGCGGACCGGCCACGCAACCCACACCAGCCGAGCAACGGAGTCGCCAGCCAGAGGGGGATGGGAGCCTGACAATGGACGCAGCGGGACCGTCCTGTCACGACATCCGGCGGCAGGGATGGCGCTTCCCGCCTTGCGGCGGCCTCATCGCCGAGGTCGGCCCAGGCCTGCCGCCGGAGTCGCATTGCTTCCCATCGCGGCAGCCGGTGGATGACAACGTTCAGGTAACCGCCCAGCACCAGTCCGATCCCGGCGATCGCGGTCAGTTCCGGGAGAGTCCATGACCGTCCCCAGCGCACCGGCATTCCGGCCACGATCCGGAAGCCGTCCGGGTCGAGGGCCAGCCCGAGGGCAACCGCCAGGACAGCGAGGCCCAGGGCGAGGCTCGTCCTGCGGATTGCTTGCTCAGCAGGGAACATCGGACATCAGCCAGCGGAAGCCGGACCGATTGCCGTCCAGCCGGCGCGGTACGGGGATTTCGATCGTACCGCCCGATTCGGTCGCTCCGGGGAGGCTGGCAAAGAGTGCCCGACCCACCTCTTCCGATCCCAGCCGGTACCGGATCCGGACCACGGCTCCGGCACCGCCCGGGCGGGCCGTCCACTGCAGGCTCCAGCGGTCCGGAGCGGCGACCCCCGGAGGATCTTCGCCCAGCCGCTGGGCGGCCTGGAGGAGGGATTCCGGGGAAGTGGGCCCGGTCGTGCCGCAGAAGTGCCGCACATACGCCTCCGCCACGACGCGAACAGCCGCCAGGTCCGCCTGCAGGGCGGCCTCGGCAGCACGGTCCAGCCAGAACCGGACCCCTGCAGCGGCGGCCATGGTCAGCAGGGACAGCACGATGGCGGTACGAGCCAGCGACACCGGGCTCAATCGTCAGTTGATCTGGAAGGTCAGGGTATGGACTCCGGACGAAGCGGCGCAGGCCGGTGCCGGCGAACTCTTGACGGCCTTGATGTTGCCGAGCCGGGCCTCGATCTGCTCACAGGCCTCTGCCGCATCAAACTGGTAGGTGATTTCGGCATCCGCATTCGAGCTTTTGGGGGTGATGGTGATGTCGAGACCATAGGCGTTCTCGCCGTCCCCATCGGTGTATTTTTGCAGTCCATAGCCGTCATCCTTCAGCTTCTTCACGGTAATCCCGGCATAGTCGCTGTTGACGCTGCGGTAGCGCTGTCCGGCGATGACCAGGTCGACGACTTCGGAATAGGCCTGTTCGACATTGGTGTTGAAGAACATCTCCTGGATTTTCGGCACTGCGAAGGCAATCACCATTGCGGCCACGGCCAGGACGGCGAGGGCTTCGACGAGACTGAAGCCTGCTGTACGGCGATCCGGGCAGGCAGGGAAAGTGGGTTCCATCATGGGAAGTCTCCTGAGAAGGGTTGAGTTGAAAAAAAAAGGGAAATGAAGATCGACTACGCATAGGTGCTGACGCTGTCGTACATGCTGTAGATTCCGTCCAGCAGTTGGGCAAAGCCGAGCAGGATGCCGCCGAGCAGCAGGATCCGGACCAGCCGGACCAGCAGCCCGAGCTGGCGGTCCAGCATCTGTCGCTGGACTTCGGCCAGGGTCCGGTAGCCCATTTCATAGCGCTCCAGGGTGCCACCGGGCACGAGACCGCCGAGCATCGCCGCATAGCGGGGCTTGAGGACGCCATCGGCGAGCGCATCCTCCAGACGGGCTCCTTCGGAGACGATCCGGCCGTGGGCCCGCACTGCATGGTGATGGAGATACCGGTCTTTGCGGAAGATTTCCGCCATGTTTTCCAGAATCACCTTGCCGACGGCTCCATTGTGCGCCATCAGGGCGGCCAGGTAGCAGAAGCGAATGCCGATCCGCAGACGCTCAATGGTGTCGAACGGCTCCAGCAGGCGGCGCAGCGAGCCAGTCGAGCACTTCACGATCCAGATGCCGGCGGCCAGCCCGAGTCCGCCGATCCCCAGCGCCGCCGGCAACCCGGACTGCAGTGCCAGGGACGCATCATAGAGCGGATTGCCGAACCCCGGTAGTCGCATCTGTGTGAAGAACCCGGCGGCATTGGCGATCAGGAACACCAGCAGGCTCCCGATCGCCACAAAATACAGGTTGGGGACCACGATCTGGCCGAAGACACCGGGAATCTGTTCGTCCCGGCTGGACAGGCGGCGCAGGGCTTCGGGCAGCGACCCGTAGCGTTCGGCGATGGTGAGGATGGCAAGATCCTCGGCCGGCAGCCGGCCCGTGCGAGCCAGGCCATCGACGACCGTATGGCCCTCGCGCTCGGCCTGGCCGCCAGCGTCGGCCAGGGCATGGATGCCGCGGGGCAGGCCCTCCAGGGCCGCCAGCTCCCGGCATGCCCGAGAGGCGACGAACCCGGCCTCGACCTGGGCCGACAGCAACGAATAGAACAATCGCCGGTCGGCTTTCGGCAGGATGCGCCAGATCGTCATTGCTCACCTCCGGACACCATCCCGGTCGGAGGCACGGTCACCTCACCGCTCCATTCGCCGATGATCGCTTCGGCAATCTCGGGATCAATGAGGCCCTGCAGGACCTTCGCTCGGGCATGCTCCTGCTTGGAGACTACGCCGAATTCCCGATGCATGTACTGCTGCAACTGCCACAACTGGCCCGCGGCGATCAGCTTGTGCGCTTCCTTGCGGTCCAGTCCGAGCGGCAATACTTCAGCGACCAAGGTCTGGCTGATGATGCCGCCGACGCAGCGGGGGTGGTCACAGCCCGCCGGGTTCACGTACCGGGCCGCGTCTCCGAAGAGGGCCCGGTAGCGCTCGATCAGCGACGGGTCGGCGGGCTCCCGCCGCCCGCACTCGGGACAGACGACCGGGACCAGGTTCTGGTTGACGATGCCGGCGATGAATTCACGCAAGGCGAGCAGATGGGGGTCGATCCCGAGGTTGGCCAGCCGCGGGATCGCCGCGACACAGCTTTGCGTGTGCAGGGTCGAGAACACCCGCTTGCCCTGGATGGCCATGTTCTGGGCCGCCCGTGCCGTGCGCTCGTCCCGGATCTCGCCGAGCACCAGCGCATCGGGGTTCTGCCGCACGGTCGAGGCCAGGACCTTGTGGAAGAAGGCTTCCGGATCCTTGCGCTTGTGGTCGATCTCGCAGTGGGTCACATTGTCGAACTCGACCTCGACCGGATCGGCGATCTCGATCATGCGCTGGCCGCGGGGGGTGTCCCTCATGAGCCCGGCCAGGGTGGTGGACTTGCCACTGTTGGTCTCGCCGGTGACCAGGATGAGGCCGCCGGGGGAGCGACACATCCGGGTGATGTAACCCTGCTGGCGTTCATTGTAGCCGGCTTCGCCCAGGGGCAGCACGAAGTTCGGATCCCGGACACGGCAGGACAGGGCCGCGCCGCGGACTTCCGGCAGCGAGTTGGCCCGCACCCGGTAGAGCCGACCGTCGTGCCAGTGAGAGAATGCCGTGTCGGTCGGTTCGATATCCTCCCAGGAGTGATTCTCGGCCTTGGAAAACAGGCCGCGCGCCACTTCCTTGCCGGCCTCGGCACTCATGCGGTCGATTTCGCGCACGATCCCGTAGGTCCGGATAGACAGGATGGCGACATCGTCGAGGGTCCGGATGTCGAGATAGAAGTCGCTCGCCCGGGCTTCGATCACCCGCCCGAGCACATGGTCGACCGCCAGGTTGGCCTGGCGGGCCGCGCGGACGGTTTCGGTGCCGCTGCGCTTGCGGGGCTGGCGCTGGGCGCGAACCTGCTGCTGGAATTCGTGGGGAGCGAGGGAGCGGATTTCGGCTACGCCGGCGGGCGTGGACAGCATTTCCTGCAGCGGCCGGAGAAACATCGCATTCGCCCCCTCGACCGCCATCAGCAACCCCTGGTCATCCACCAGGACCTGTTCGGCCAGGTTCGTGTCCTGAATGTATTTGCGCGCTTCCCGGATCTGGGCCGGGGCGGGACGATGCGGTGCGTTCACGGCCGGGGCCGGGAGCCGGTCCATGGATTCCGGTCCCGGGCAGGAACGTTTCTTGCGGAAGATCATCGTCTCACCAGACCAGGCCGTGGGGTTTGCCGTCGACCTGCAGCGCGATCCGCAGGGAGCCGTCTCCCTGCGGCTGTACGGCCCCGAGTTGCAGGGTCCGTCCGCGGATCGCGACACTCTCCCCCTCGGCCAGGCGGATCGGCATCCCGTCCACTTCCAGCGCGACCGAAGAGGTGCCGGGCGGGCCAGCGTACACATAGCGCAGGTCGGTCCGAACCGGCGTCCAGGGGGTGTCATCTGCCGTCGACTCCCGATCTTCGGTGTCGGACGGTGGGACCCACCCGAATCCCGCCGGGGTCTGCAGCAGCAGAGCCACATCGGCCCGCAGGGATTCGAGGTCGGCCCGCAGCTGGAACACTCCCCCGTCGACCCCGGCCTCCGGCATTGCGGCGGGCATCGCGGCCATGGCGACGCGCCATTGGTCCGCCGGCGGCAGTTCAGGATCCAGCAGGGACCGGATCGCCCCGCGCCAGGGCGACACCTGTTCCAGCAAGACACTGATTTCGGCCAGGGTCTGGAGCAGGTCCTTTTGTCGCCGCGCCAGCATCAGTTCCCGGTCCAGTTGCCGTGCCGTCACGGCCAGGCCGTCGGGCCCGGCCTCCGGCTCGTTGTCGAGAGCAGATGCCGGCATCACCAGCACCAGGATTCCGCCGAGCACGAGGGCACCAGCCAGGGCGGATCGGGGAAGGAGGGTCGGGTAGTTCAGTGAGTTCATAGGGATCGGATCTCCAGCAGGATTTCACAGGATTGCAGGCGGTAGTCACCGAGCTGGCAGGTTGTGCGCACCAGTGCCCCCGGCATTCCCTCCAGGCGGTTCGCCAGCATCCCGAGTTCGCCGACCGCGGTCCCGGTGAGGTCCACGCGCCAGTCGGTTCGGGTCAGCTCGCGGGTAACGGTGTGGGCTTCCGGATCGACCACGGAGGGCAGTGCCGCCGGCCCGGCCAGGAACGTCAGGGCATGAGGCAGTTCAGTCAGGTGCCGGATGACCTCTGAGGCCGCCACCTGCGGCGGTCGCAGGGACTCCGCTAGGTGCTCCAGCGGCAGCGAAACCGACCAGCCTTCCGGGCCGAGGTCGAAATGGCCCCCATGGTCCCGAGCCAGTCGCTCGGCCCGGGCGGGCCACTGCCAGACGGGAGCCCGGCCGCCCAGTTGCAGTGTGCTTCCGCTCCACTCGAAGCGGCGAATACCATCGGCATACAGCTCTTCCGCAGCCACCAGCCAGGTGGACATCCGGCGCAGTGCCCGGGCGGCCCCATGGGGTACCGACGGCACGATCTCGCGCAGTGGGGGTGCTTCGAATCCAGGCTCGGGGGCTTCGCGGAATCCGAGCCATGTCATGATCCCGCCCCATACGGCCTGGACCGGATCGCTGGCCCCATGGATCTCGGTGGTCATCCGGATCACAGGCGGGACGCTCAGGGCGAGGCTGACCATGGCGATTCCCAGACCGGCCAGGAGCAGCTGGCGGGGATGGACCAGCCCCTGACGGGCGAGGACGACCCAGTGCGTCCGCAGGCGGATCTCCTCAAGGTGGAAGGGGGCAGGTTCCAGGGCAATCCGGGTTTCCAGGGCCGCCGCACCGCGGGCCTTCTGCGGGCCGATCTGCCAGGCATAGACCGGCTCGGCCGGATCCTGGTGGTCGATCTCTTCCCCGGC
The DNA here is from genome assembly GCA_965221795.1 of Candidatus Poriferihabitaceae bacterium. Classification (GTDB taxonomy): domain Bacteria; phylum Pseudomonadota; class Gammaproteobacteria; order Arenicellales; family Poriferihabitantaceae; genus VYFG01. Next base: position 2,051,460 of record OZ244914.1, on the reverse strand, counting down.
CTGCTCCGGCACCATGAACCGTTCTTCATGGATCATTCCGTTGACCACCGTACAGAGATAGACCGTTTCATCACAGGGGATCAGGATCCGGCAGTCCCGTGGTCGTTCCCCGGCCAGTGTGGCATCTTCGGCCCCGCCTCCGGGATCCTCATGCAGCCAGCGCAGGATTCCGGCCGCCGGGGCCAGGCCGGATTCCCGGGCAGCCCACCAGTATTCCACGGGCCCGACGCGGACCTGTCCGGCGGCGCGGGCCCGGTGCTGGCGCAGGTGACGTCCGACCTGACGGGAACGGGCCAGACGGCTGCCGCCAGCGGGCAGCGGAATCCAGGCAGCATCATAGAGCAGCCGCACGGGGCGACCGGCGATCCGGCCCCTGACCGTCCGCGACATGATCAGCCGTCCACCACATCGGCGGTGATCATCATCACCATTTCCCGCTGACGGACGCTGCGCTCCTTGCCGGCGTTCAACCCGAAGCGGCCGAAGAACGGAATCCGGGAGCGATCCTCGCGGGAGGCGGCTTCGGACAGGGACGCCAGCAGTCGCGGTTCGCCGGCTTGCAGCGAGACCGACAGCAACCGATTGAAATCGTCGGTGACATGCGTTACTCCCTGTACAGTACCGAAATCATAGGGCGTCCGGCCTACCAGGGCAGACCGCGAGAAGCCGAGAGTCAGGGTGATCCGGCCGTCGTCCCGGACCGTCGGCTGCAGGTGGACCACCAGGCCGGTACGCAGATCCTCGAACTCGACCTCGGTGGACAACTGGTCCGAACCCTCCACGACTTCCCGCGTGATACTGGAGATGTACTGCTCGGTCCGGGTCAGGTCGACACTGGCAATCCGGTTGTTGACAATTTCGACGGTATCATCGAAGGCGATCGTGGCTTCGCCGAAGGTGTCAAGCCACTGCGCGACCGCGCTGCTGCCGGTTTCCCGCTGGCTGGGCCGGCTCATCACCGCCCCGAGTGCGGCCCCGCCCTCGGAGACCACATCGCCGCCAAGCACGCTGACAGCCCCGGTCCCGGACAGCACGGTGGCGGTGGAGGAGCCGAGCAGCAGGTTGAGCGGCAGGCGGCGGCTGCGCCGGATCAGGTTCAGGGCCAGGTCGCGCTGGGCACCATCGCGAAAATCCACCTCGATCAGGCTGAGATGGATGCGTACAATGCGGCGGACCGCGCGGTCAAAATCGTCCAGCAGGGCCGCCACCTCGCGCAGGGCATTCGGCTTCGCGGTGACTGTGATCAGGTTAGCCGATGGGGCCACCGTGACCGCGACTCGTGGATCCACGGCACCCCCGCCGTCGGACTCGTGGCCGAGGCCCAGCACATTGCGTACCTGTGCCAGGATCTCGTTCGCATACGGATCCAGGGCCAGGTCCAGGCGATTGTCGGCGACACTGCCGCCACTCTCGTTCAGGTTGCGCAGGCCGAGGCCGGCCACGTAGTGGCCCGGTGGGCTGGACAGGGTAAAGCGCCGGGTCTCGAACTCGCGCACCAGGACGACGCCGGCCTGCAGGGTCCAGGACCAGTCGGCCTGCACCGCAATCGAGGTCAGATGATCCCTCACCGTCTTCGCGGTCGGTGAGGAGCGAACCCGCGGCATGGACCGTCCGGGAAGCTCCGCTGACTCGCCGGGACCGGGCAGATCGAACCGTACCGGCCGGCCCTGCAGAACCTGGCGGATCGCCTGGTCGGCCGGCAGGTCCCGGTAACGTACCGGCAACGGCTGCTCAAGCCAGGCCTCCGCCCGCGGAATCCGGACTTCTTCCAGGGCAGCGAGACCGTCTCCGGGCGTCGGCTCCATGCGGGTGCGTTCCGCCTCGATCCGGCGGCTCGCCGTCTCCGCCGCCCGCTCCGCGGACGGTTCGGTGGTGGGGGATCCAGACGGGCCGGCACAGGCCGTCACGGCTAGGGCAAGTGCCAGGACGATCCGGCAGGAAAAACGCTTTGATGGGGAGTTCATTCGGTGCCTCCGTGGTCCCGGCCGTCCCGGGTCCAGAAAATATCAATGGTGTCCGAGTGGGCCGGATCCGGCATCCCGGACAGCTGGAACCGTTCGGCCAGTTGTGCCAGCAGGCCAGCCAGGCCATCGGTATTGCGACGACTGAGCAACTGCGGTTCGGCGACCCGCCAGTCGAGCAGGTGATCCGGATCCGCCGAGGTGTGCCATGCGCCAAGCCGGGCTCCGCAGGCAGCCAGCAGCCGCTCGACATTGGCCCGCAGCGATCCCGGTTGCAGGGCCAGTACCGGGCAGACCGGGAGACGCTCGGGGGCGGCCCTCGCGGACCCGGCAGCGGACCCGGACCATTTCGGGCGGACGGGCGTCGTGGCAGCCGTCGATGGGCCGGGTGCGGTGCGGGTACTTGCGGGAGTGGCCCGATCGGGAGCCGATCGGATTCCATTGCTCATCCCATGCAACGGAAAGGTTGCCCGGAGACGGTGGGAGCCCTGGCTGGCGACCACCACCAATGGACCAGCTGCATCGGATCCGCCCGGGCGGCTGGTCAGGGTAACGATAGCCACGGGACCGATGCGGACGATGCCGTACTCCAGATCCCATCCCGGCGTCGTGATCGTCAGCGGGGCGTCGGTGAGATTTCGCAGTCGCAGTTCGCCCGCCACCTGGCCGGCTTCGCGTTGCTGGTACCAGGCGATCTCAAGTGCCGGGACGGGCCCGGCCAGGCCCAGCGTGAAGCACAGGGCACCAATGAACCGGATCCGGAGTTTCATTTCCCCCCCTGCCCCCGGCGATTTTCCCGGCACCGGAACGGGTGAGCGAGATCGCGTTCGTGATCCCGGTCCGGCATTCTCCTGGCAGGCATGTCCGGACCGGCTTCCCGCATGGTGATTCGCCAGGGTGCGGTGGCAAGGTCCCAATGGACTCTCACCTGTCCGGCCCATGCCACCAGTTGCGCCTGCCAGGCCGGGCTGATGGTCAGGCCGGAGAGCACCAGCAGCACGCCGTCGGCACCCTGCCGGCCGAGCGCATCCAGCACGAACTGTAGCCGGGTTCCGGGAAGGAGCATGGGACCCTGCTGGCGACAGACCAGTTCCTGGCCATCCGGATCGCCGAGATCGAGGGCGTCGATCACCAGACAGTCGGGCCGGGGGCGGTGATTCGGCACCCGGACCCAGTCGGTGCCGACCGGGATCACACCATCCAGGCCGGTGAGGGCCGGATCGGCCGAGGCCACGGCCACGATCCGCCCGGCATCCTGCCAGGCGCGGATCTGCGCCTGTACCTGGGGCGGGCGGAACCCGCCATCGGCGGTTGGGTAGAGAGAAAGTTTCATAGGTCAGAACCGATAGGTCTTGCCGGTGCCGGCACCGGCGGTCTGGGTCACTGGCCGGGCGGCCGACCCCCCTCGCCCGGGTGCCAGGCCCTTCAGGGCTCCGAGTCCCCGGGTCGCCGACTGGCCCAACCGGCTGCCCGATTCGGAGATCATGCGATTGGCTCCGTCGGCCGCCCCGGCACCGATAGCAGACATCACTGTCAGCCACAGCAGGGGTACGGCGGTGTAGTTCAGGGCCAGCAGGATATTGATCAGCATCTTTTTCTGCGCGTCACCGAGCAGCGTGTCGCCGCCGGCGACCCAGTTCCAGGCCTCCTGGTTCCCGAACAGGGAGACAATCAACCAATGATCCACCCAGGCCACCACCGCCAGCAGGGCGTGGAGAAAGATCAGCGAGAACATCCAGAAGCTGAGCCGGATCACGGTGCCCATGCGGTAGGACGAAAAAACGAGCCCGAACGGGATGAACAGCACCAGAAACAGCGACATCATCGCGATGAGAATCGGCAGGGCCTGCTTGATCACGCCCAGGGCGATATGGGTGAGCCCGGCAGACACCGCCAGCCCGGCGGTGGAAAATCCCTGGCTGATCAGTTGGCCGATCCGACCGAAGAATCCGGAGGCCTCGGCGGCGGTGGCGGTACCGGACAGGGGGACTCCGCGCACAGCGGTGTTCTCCAGCATCTTGCGAATCAGGATATCCTCCTGCTCGCGGTTTCCCGGCACGCCGAGCCCCATCCCCAGCGCGGCCTGCAGCCGGTTACCGACGTCGGCATCGGCCCGGGCATGTGCCAGCAGCCGGGGCCGCAGGTGCTCCCACCAGTGGCCGCAGGTGTTGCCGCCCACCATGGCGGCGAAGGCAGCGGATTTCTGCAGTGTCAGCGGAACGGGAGCGGCGACGCAGATCTCCGCGTCGGCATCCGGGCAGGGACGGGACGAACAGCAGGCCGCATAACCGCCGGGCATCTGCCGGAGATAGGGGCTGCCGGCCCAGTCGAGCTGGGCATCGCCATCCGCGGCGGGGACCCGGTTCGCCTGGCGCAGTCGCTGGTAATTGCGTTTGGCCGGGAGATGGCACCCGAGGACAAAGTCCGTGTACTCCTGCCCGAGCGCCGGGTCGGCGATGTTGCGAGAGCCAAACAGCAGGGACGCCTCGCGCAGGTCGGCGTGCGTCGGCAGGCTCTCGATCACGGCCCGGGTAATGCCCTGGGAGATGCTGTGCAGCAGCCGCCACCAGGTCGGAATCCGCACCGGCGCGGTGGCGGACCCGAAGGCATCCCGATACGTGGTCGGATCCGACCCGGCATGGACCTCGGCCTGAGGGGTGCCATCCGGATGCGCCGGGGGGCGGAACTTCACGTCGCTCGGGGCCACAGTCCAGACCGGAGTCATGCAGAACAGCAGCACGAACAGTGCCATCGCAGTGGACTTGAGATGATCGACCGAGTCGGCATGGCGGCCACTGTCCTCGGTTCCGGCCGACTCGGCGGTGCGGCGCACCAGCAACCACAGTACCGGCAGGATCAGCAGCCCGGTCCCCAGCAGGATCTCCCAGACCACCCCGTAGAGCAACCACGCCACCAGGGTGGTATGGAGTTCAAGATAGGAGGCGACAATCATGGATGAATTACCGGCGAGCCAGGGCCCCCGCCGCCTCCAGGCAGCCGATGCAAAGCAGGAGGGTCCACCGGGCCCGGCGGACCGCCGGGCCATGGGCACCCCGCCAACCCGGGCCCCGGACGACCACTACGATGTACAGGCCGAGGCGAACCACCAGCAAAGGCCCCTGCGAGTGATCCAGTGCGGTCCGGAGGGCGGTTCCGTCGACGATGGGCAGGCCCCAGACCATCGCCATGAGAGCGACCACGGCCAGTCCGAATGCCGACCCGATCCCGCGACGCCACCGTAGGCCGATGGTTTTCATCGCAAGACCCCGCTGCCGATTGGTGAGCCGGCCGGAATGCCTCCGCCGCCCGTCGACGGCAGTTGCTGTCGGCGGGCCAGGCTGGCCTGCAGGATTCCGGCGGCGGTCGAGGCGGCCGCCCGGGTCCGGAGGTCGTATTCGTCTTTCAGCAGGTGCGCTTCGGTTTCCAGGAGACGGATCGCGTTTTCCCGGATCACGGCTCGCGCGGGACTGGCCTCGACGGCGGGAATGCGGGCACCGGTCAGCAGGACCCGGCGCGCCAGATGGATTTTTTCCATCGCCCGCAGGAGTGCGATCTCGGTGGCGATCCGGTCGATCGCCGCCTGGCGGAGGTCAGCCTCCAGGGTACCGATCGACCACAACAGGGCCGGAGTGATGGCAAGGCCCGGTACGCCGAGGGCTGCCCGTTCCTCGACGGACGGGAACTGGCCAGCCAGCGTATCGCCGATCGCCGCTTGCAGGCGTTCGGCGGTGTCGACCGCATCGGCCTGCATGGCGGCATGGATACCGCGCGGCGGTTGACCTTCCGGCGGCGTGGTGCGGGCATTGGTGATCACCGTTTCGCCGGTCAGGTCGAGGATCTCCCGGATGGCGGCATCGGCATCCGGCCAGACCGCCTGCAGGCGGCTGTCCGCCGCTCCGTCCGGGCCGCCGTCCTCGATCGCGCGGATGCGTCGGTACCCTTCCCGGGCGACATCTTCCACCACCCGAATGGTACGGGCATCACGGTCGTCACAGAAGTACTCGCCATCGATCCAGGTCACGCAACCGTGCTGCTCGGCCACGGTCGCCTCGACCTCGGGCGCGGTAGCGGCCGATCCGGCCGACTTGCGCCAGGTATCCCGCTGCCCGAAGCGGACCCAGTCGTAGTAGGGATTCTCCCCGGCCAGGATCTCTCGTTCGGCCTCACGGCAGCTCTTCACCGCCAGGCGGTATTCCTCCTCGTAGCGCAGCATCGTGTTCTCGAGCATGCTGGCCAGGTTCGGGTTGGCCTGACGGAGCAGGTACAGCGGCAGGCTGCTCACAGCCCCAGTCGCGGCAAACAGCAGGCTGTCCACCGCCCGGTCGAGACCGCTGGTGAACTGTCCGAACATCCGCTGCAGGTTGTCCTCCAGGTCGAAGGCACCACAGCTGTAGCCGAGGGACAGCGACGCATCGCCGCGGATCCGGGCATGACGGCCATAGCCTGCCGGAGCCCGGACGGCCTGGCCGCCGCCAATCCGGTAATAGACCAGATCATCCAGTACCCCGGACTGGGCATGGGCGGGGGCGAGGCCGGACAGGGCAGCCCAGAGGCCGATTCCAGCCAGGGTACCGGTGGAACGAATCCGGTGCGGACCACACAGGGAAAGGGTCATGAGAGCCACTCAGAAGCGAATGCGGGCCAGGGTCCGGCCCGATCCCGGGCAACAATGGTGCAGGGGCCAGTAGATCCAGCCGTATCCGCCCTCGGAGGGGTTCTCGCGACCGTCCGCATAGGTACGGTCGCGGCCAAAGGCAGTACACTGGCGATCCGCATGAGGCCAGACCATCTGCCAGTGATCGGTCTGCTCATCACTCGCGGGGATGCCGGGCACAGGCTGGTAGACATGGGGCTGCCCGGACCGGGTCACGATGTCGACCGACCGCTGGGCGATCACGGCTCCGGCCAGCACATCACTGGACTGGCGGATGGTTCCCTGGCGCGGATAGACCGTCCCCCATTGCCGGTGGATTCCCTCGCCAATGACCCGGGCGGCGGGTTGCCAGGCTTCGGGATACAGCATTTCGGCCAGCCCGGTGCGCCAGGACAGCGCATCCAGTTCGCTGGCAAAGTACGGGCGAGCGGGCTCGACCGGGCTGGGGCAGACGAGGGGTGCCCGCGTAGCGAGCCACCGGTTCCAGGCGGCGATCCCGGGATTGCCGATCACGCTGGCTTCCTTGAAACGAAGGTGTTCGGCCGAGATCCGCCCTTCCGCCTGCCGGTCCGGTCGACTGGCGGTGGACTGGCCGCCGGCGACCGAGCCCCCGAGCGTCGCGGACCGGGCTGTCTGTACGGCTCCGGCCGACAGGGCACCCAGCGTGGCCCGGGCCTCGACCCAGGGCAGATCCCCCGGCTCGTTGTAGACCGAAACGACCAGGTCCGGGATCCGGTGTTCGACCCAGGGACGGGACCGGACCCGGCAGCCGAAGAACCCGCACTGGAGCTTCAGACAGATCCCGCGGATGCGCCAGTCGACACAGTCGAGGCGGGCCGTGGCAGCCGCCACGTCTGCGCTCGTGAAGCCTCCGGCCATCGCCGGGAGCGGGCTGGCCAGGCCGGAAATGATCAGGAGGGCGGCCCGCAGGAAGCCAGGGGCGTTCCGGTTCATGGAGCGCCCTCCCCGGCCCAGTGCCGGTACTGCGTCACCGCCTGGTGCAGACGGGTGCCATACCAGACCGCCCGGCGGTCAAGTACGATGGCCGGCAGGTGAGTGAGCCGGTCCTCGCGATCCGGCTGAAAGCGGGCGAGGGCCTGCCAGACGGTGGCCAGTGTCCGGCGGACAGACGGGGACAGGCGTCGTTCGACCTCATGGGCCTGGTGGCTCCCGGGTCCGCGTCCAAGCCCGCTCGCCAGTTCGGTTTCGATCGACAGGATCCGGTCGAGCGACACCACGGCAGTGATCGCCACCAGCTCCGGCGGCACCCGCACCGGGAGCCGGGTCACGGTATAGATCTCGATTCGGGTCGGCCCGGATGGTACCGGGTTGGTGCCCGTCGCCGGAACCGTGACGAGGAACATCCCGAGGGCCAAGCCGCCGATCCCGCGCCGCATCAGGAGACCCTCCGTTGCCGGATCTGTTCCGCGATCTCTTCCACTGCCTCGATTTCGGAGTGGAGCCCCTTTTCCCGCATCCGCCGCTGTCGCTCGGCGACTTCGGATTCCTCGGTCTGCGCCAGCGCCAGTGCCAGCGCGGGCGGCACATTGCGGAACAGCAGCGGCGGCCGACCCGACAGCAGGACGCCCTCGGAGTAGCGCCCGGGCGACTTGCGGGCTTCCTCCAGCAACAGGCGATCCTCCTCGCTGAGACGCCGGAATCGTGCGATCTCGCTGATTTCCTCCCGCGGCATGCTGAGGCAGAACCAGAACTCGGCCATGTTCAGGACCTGCCGGGTGTTGTCCGGAAAATCCCCCAGGCTCTGGGTCGCCATCCACAGCCACAGCCCCCACTTGCGCCACATCTTGGAACCACGGACCAGGTACCCGGCCAGCAGGGGATCGGTGGTGGTCACATGCGCCTCATCGATCATGACCACGCTCTGGCGTCCGCTGCCGCGACGCCGTTCGGCATCCCGCTGGATCGTATTCATCAGCCCGATGAAGGCGATCGCCAGGATGTCGCGATGGTCTTCCCCTTCGGCCAGCCGACCGAAATCGACAATCGTGACATCGGCTTCCGGCCAGGCGGTGCCGGGACGATCGAACAGTTGCCCGCGGACGCCATCGACAAAGAACCGTGCGTTGTCATGCAACTGACCGAGGCGATCCCGGGTGGCAGGACCGGGGGAAGAAACGAACCCCCAGGGGTCCTGTCCGTGTGCATACCGGTCCAGCATCTGCACGAAGTCGCTGACCGTGGCATGGTCCGCCCCCCGACCGCGGGCAGCGAGGGCCGCATCAATCAGTGCGGAACGGACCAGGGTCCGATCCTGACGGGTATAACGGGCCTCTTCCCGTGGATCCGCGCCGGTGATGATCATCCGCGCGGCCGCCTCCATTTCGCCGAGGAAGTCGGTGTGGTCGGCAGCGACGGTCGAATCCCCGTGCCCGCCCATAGCCCGTGACCTGTCCGGGTCATGGTCCCGCACCTCCGGAGGGGCATGGGCGTCGATCTGTTCCCGCAACATCCGGGCCGAGGCGGCAAAGGGCGGCAGGGATACGGTCATCCGATCCAGCCGGACAGAATGGACCTGCAGGTCCCGGGTACGGAAGTACTCTCCCAGCAGACGGAAGCTGTCGCCCACGTCGACGATGTAGAGGTGTGGCCGGTGCAGTCCCATGACCTGCAGGGCGAGGTAGTTGAGAAGCGCGGACTTGCCGGTGCCGGTGGGGCCGATGATCAGGCAGTGCGGTGCCCGGTCCCGGTCCTCGGGATGCAGGATGTCCAGCTGCAGCGGCTGGCCGGCGCGATCAAAGAAGGTGAAACCGGGTTTCCCGGAGCCGCCGCCCTTGCCCCACAGCGGTGAAGCAGCGACTGCATTCATGGCCCAGTCCAGGCGCTGTCGGAAGAGAATTCGATCAAACTCGGGATGCCAGCCGGCGGGCAGGCAACGGACGTATTCGTCCAGAGGGAATACGCCAGCGTCGGCCTCGACGGTTTCCATCCCCTGTTCGGCGCACAGGGCCGCCACCCGTTCGACCCGATCCGTCAGTTCCTCCAGATGTTCGCCGCACAGGTAGAACCCGCGCGTCACCGGGAACAGGCCATGGCCGCGGGCCATGGCCGCCTGGCAGTCTTCGACTTCGCTGCGCACCAGTTGGCTCCCGGCGCTGGCCGCCAGCGACCGGCGGTGGATGAAGGCCAGATGGGACGCGACCTCATCCTGGGGGACGAACACGATCTGCTGGCAGAACACGGTGCCGGGTGGCAGGCGATCAAAGAATGCGGCTGCCCGGCCGCGGCCGGCCGTGCCTTCCAGTGTGAGCAGGCCCGGTCGCGGCTCGCGCCGGAACCCCAGGACCGGCAAATAGCGGTGCGGTCGATCATGAAAGCGCCAGACGCCGTGGGCGAGGTCGGACCGGGGCATGTGCGACAGCACTCCCCAGGACAAGTCACAGGAATCCAGCCAGTCTTCCGGGCCCCGGCGATCGGCATGCTGGACGATCCGGTCCCAGGCATCGCGCCCCTGTGGGCGGGGATTGAGCCAGGGCGACAGCCAGTCGACATATTCGCCGGGGCCGATGCGGCGGCTCGAGACCCCGGCAGCCTCCAGGCCATGGGTCAGGTTCCGGGCCAGTTCGTCGAGTTCCCGGACCGGCCGGTGCCCGTCCGACCCCGATGTCCTGCCGGCCGCCGATTCCCGGATCTCGAAGCGGCGGTACAGAACCAGCCGGCAGCGGCGCTGTCGCCCACCCCAGCGGACGCCGGTATGGGGATCTTCAAAGATGCCGCCCGGACGACCGATTTCGATCAGGTGGTCCCGCATCATGGCCAGCAGGGCCTCGCCCTGGCGATCCATGGGTGCTCCGATGGCTTCGGCATAGTCCCGAATCCGGCGGCTGGCATCAATCAGGGGCTCATCCTGCAGGTACAACTGGAGAATCCAGGGATTCTTCCCCCGGTGGGGGATAATGCCGAAGGCACTGGTGATTGATTGCAACATCTGCTCGAGTTGGGCCACCGAGCGGGCTTCGGCGTCGACCGGCGATACTTCGAGGATGGCGGCCACGCCCGGATAGTCCTGGGTGAGAAACAGGCGGGACGCCGGATCCCAGGCCCGGATCGCCAGGAAGCGGGCAAAGCTGGGCGGCCGGTCGTACTGTTCGGCGGCCTCGCACCAGGAAAGCCGGGGATCATCGCCGGCCAGAAATCCGAGCGACACCCCCAATCGTCGCAGCCGGTCCCATCGCCCCGGCCGGATCTCCGGAGCCGTAGCCTCTTCCAGGTCCCGATATCGGGCGGGTGGATTGGTCCGCGTCATCGCCAGATCCCCTGCCGGAAGGCTTCGCCGGGCAAGGCAAAGTGACCGGCCTGTTCGTAGAGATACCACCCGGTGACATAGCCTGGTACCGGTGCCCCTTCGGTGGTCAGGTGCGGAAAGACATAGAGCAGGAGACGCGGATTGGGCAAGGTGGGAAATCCGAGATCCAGTTCGGTTTCGGCCGAGCGGGTCCAGGCGGCCGCACCGGGCATCCCGGTCACCGCCCCGGCCGAATTGGCTGCCACCTGGTCGGTCCATGGCCCGGTACGGGGGGTGGCACCGTACCAGACCTGTTCGGTAGTGAGGCTTTGGGTGGCAAACACTTCGTCCTGCACTGGCGGGCTACAGCTGGCCAGCGCGGCCAGCAGCCACAGACCGCCGAACATGTGTATCCCCTGGACCACCGCATGGACTCGCCACCGGCGCATCAGTCGAGCCCTCCGGTACGGAAACGGGAAGAGGCGAGCCGGGACGCCGGGCGGACCCGGCGGCCCGAGCCATCGGTCGGCCAGTCGATCGGGATCGCCTGGCGGACGTGAATGCTGAGGGTCTGTCCCGGAGGGACGACGACCACGTCGAACGTATCGGCGGCGCGTTCGGCCATGATCCGGCTCCACTCCTGGATTCCGCGGCCAGCCCCTCGGGCCAGGGCGAATGCGCCGGCATCCCCGGTCACCGTGCGGGTGATCGCTGGACCCTCGACCGTCGTGGTGACCTGACGTTCGGCCCAGGCTTCCGTCAACCCGCTGGCAAACGAGGACGCCGACAGCTGGCCGAGGACTTCCTCCAGGTTGGAGACGAATCGTCCCGGAATGCAGGGATACCCGCGCTCGTCGGAAATCCAGCCGAGATCCTCATGGGTGCCGTCCGGTGGCCAGGTCTGAATGGTGCCGTCGGCAAAGATGAAGGTCACCTGCTGCAGGGTGCCGGCCACGCAGTGCAGGGTGCGGTCCCCGATCGCCGTGCCGGTCCAGACCGCACGCTCGACTTCGGGCAGGACCTGACCGTTCGCGAGCAGGTTGTCGGCCCCGGTAATCACCTTGAAAGGCAGTGGGTCACTGACCTGTCCCTGGGTGGGGATCCGACCGATCAGGGCCGTGAGACCCCGCGAGCGCACCAGGGTGGCTTCCGCTGGAATGGTCCAGACCGGGATCGGGGGCCGGAACTCCTCTTCCCGTCGGCGCGAACCCACGCGCTCCCCGAAGGTCGATTTCAGGTCCGGCAGCCCGGTCCCGAGGCCAAACCCGCTCGCCTCGACGGTGGCTTCCGGTCCACGGGCTGCATGCCAGATCAGGCCATCGGCCCCCCGCTGTCCGCCGGACGGCGGGGTATCGGCCGGATCGGTGACCGGATACCCGGTCCCGAGTCGACGTTCCAGCGATCCGACCATCGAATCCAGGGTGTCCCGCATTTCCTCGCGCAGCGAGGCGAGGTTCTCCGCCCCTGCGGCCTGCTGTCCGGTCCAGTCGGTACGGGTCTGTTCGATCTCCGACTGCAGACTTTCGATCGTTGCCTGCAGGCGAGAGAGATCCGTCTGCACCTGGCCCTGGACGTCGTCGAGCCGGATTTCCAGCTGCGACTGTCCCGAAGCCAGGGCCTGCACGGTTTCCTCCGGCGTATCCGCCGCGGCGGGGTACCGGGCAGGCGTCGGTGTGCGCTCGATATCCGGCAGGACCGGTTCGGGGGATGGCCCGCCGGCAAACTGCCCGATGAGGACCATCGCACCGGCGAGGGCCATTACGCCCACGCCGACGAATGCGACCCGGCTGGCCTGGCTCCGCCCGGCCATCAGTCCGCTCCTCCCCGATCCGCTCCGGGAGCCGCGATGATTCCGTCAACATCCCGGCGCAGGTCTCCCATCCAGCCCAGAGCCTGGTCGAATGGGGTATCCGAAACCAGGTACAGGGTGGTCTCACCCTGTGGCGGCAGCCGGTTGACATGGAAGGCGGCCGCTCGCCAGCGACCGACCAGCTGGCGCGGGTCGAGGACCAGCGGCTGGTTCCATTCGTTCTGCAGGCGCACTGCCGTCACATATCGGCCAGCCGTCCCCCAGGTCGCGATGGGTGAGGCCAGTACCGGTGCCCCCCGGAGCAGTCGAAGGGGATGTGGCTCCAGTGCCTGGCTCGACCAGCCCGGCCGCTCCGGCTGCAGGCGGGCCGGCGCATACAGCCGCTGGGCGGCAAACCGTACCAGCTCAATATAACCGGGCGGAGTTACCGGGGATCCGAGGAGTCCGGCCGGGAGGGACTCGACCGGTGGGCTCGCGAGGATCGTCGGATCCGGGTCCGGCAGGTGAAATTCAATCGGAGCAGCCGCCAGTCCCGAGCCCGTCACGACATGGAGATCCAGCAACAGCATCGTGCCGGATGCCAGTTGGACCCGGGCCCGGGTAGATAGTGGCTTGCGGGCCCGCAGGAGAAGGTAGCGGTCGTAGATTTCATGGGTGAATTGCGCTGAAACTGCGGGCTCAAGGCCCAGCCGAAACGGCTCCGGAAAGATCAACCGCCGCTCCTCGCCTACATCCAGCGTCACCGGAATCGGGTCGCCGTCCCAGGTCACCGGCACGGGATCAGTCTCCGTGGACGCGACCGGTAACAGGCCGAAGTCGCGCCACATCGTCTCGTCCGGGACCGGGCCCTGTGCCATCGCTGCGGCAGCGCACCACAGTCCGATGCTCGCGATCGGGATGGATTGTCGTTTCAGGACCACCCGTGCCTCCCCGGTCCGGTGATGAGCCCATCCCATTCGCTGACCTCTCCGGTACATTTTGTGGTATCCTCCAGACCCGTCCGCGCCCACCCGGAATTTCCCTGATGGAAGATTTGAATACCTGGATCACCCCCGCCATGCTGTTCGGGATCCTGTTTTACCTGTACCATTTGCAAAGGGACCTCAAGAATGATATTGCCGGGATTCACCGGGAAATCGGCAGTCTGCGCCAACGAATTTCCGGGATTGAGGCCGAGTTGCATAAGGAAATGGGCGTATTGCGTGAACGCATTTCCCGGATCGAAGGCTTGCTGGAAGGCCGTTTCCGGCCGCTTCCCGCGGATGCGTCCCCGCCATCTGTGCCATCGTGATACGGTGGGTTGGGGTGGCTCCAGCCGCTCCGGGGGCTCCAGGAAGTCGTCCAGCATCAGGCCCCAGACATTGCCCCGCGGATTGACCTCGGAGCGCACCACGCGCAGCCGGTAGCGCAGCGGGATGTCCTTGATGGATGTTCGTTTCAGGACCACCTGCGCCTCCCCGGTCCGGTGATGAGTCCATCCCATTCGCTGATCTCTGCGGTACATTTTGTGGTATCTTCCAGGTTCGTTTTCACCTGCCCGGAATTTCCCTGATGGAAGATTGGAATACCTGGATCACCTTCGCCATGGGATTCGGGATCCTGTTTTACCTGTACCATTTGCAAAGGGATATCAAGAACGATATTGCCGGGATAGAAACCGAACTGCGCAAGGAAATGGGCGTGTTGCGTGAGCGCATTTCCCGGATCGAGAGCCTGCTGGAAGGCCGTTTCCGGCCGCTTCCCGCGGATGCGTCCCCGCCATCCATGCCATCGTGATGCGGTGGGTTGGGATGGCTCCAGCCGCTCCGGGGGCTCCAGGAAGCCGTCCAGCACCAGGCCCCAGACATTGCCCCGCGGATTGACCTCGGAGCGCACCACGCGCAGCCGGTAGCGCAACAGGATGTCCTTGATGGCAACGCCCTCCACCCGTTCGACGAGACGGGCATCGACCTGTACCCCCCATACCCCGTCCGCGAGCCGCTGCACCCGTTGCGGGGCATAGCGGGCATGATCCACGGGATGCAGGGCCCGGGTCCGACCGCCGAGTTCGTTGATGCCGAACCGGTCCAGCAAGCGGTCCCGGTCGGCCTGCAGCCATCGCCGCATGGGGGTGGAGAGGTAGGACACCTGCGCCCGGATCGCATGCGGGTAATCGTCCTGGCCATCCTGCGGCCAGTGGTTCAGGGCCGCCAGGGTCTGCCAGGCAAAGCCGTATACCGTGGCATGCTCGGGGACGCCAGCGGTCAATACCGCGCCGCGGGTCGTGTCCGGCGGGACATAGACTGTGATCCACTCGCGCGACGACATCAGCGCCACCCCCAGCATGGCGATGATTGCCAGGGTGCCGAGGAGCAGCACCAGCAGGGCCCGGTTGACGGCCATCACCGTCTGCAGGGTCTGGACATAACCCAGGCCAGACCGGGATCCGGGCCACCACCGCAAACCGGCAACGGATGGATCGGGCCCCGGCTGATCGGGCTTTCCCGGCCTGCCCGACGACCCAGGATCGGCCTCGACCACGGCCGAACCGGGTCGTTTTCGTCGCCGGAATCTCCACCCGATCATCGTTCATGCCGATAGAAGTCCCACAGGCCATGGCGGGCGATCACCGACTCCTGCGGCCACCATCGGTGCCGGGCCGACAGGATGACCTGCTGGACATAGCCGTCCGGCCGCTGTCGCTTGAGAACCACGATCCCGGCCCGCAGGCCGAAGGCCAGTGTGGTACCTGCTACGGTTCCGGTCAGCAAGGCGACATGGCCGACACCCAGGATCGGCCAGGCGAGAAGGGAGACCCCCACCATGGTGCCAAAACCGCCACCGATCACGAGGATCAGTTCGGTACCATTGAGGCCGCCCGCCATTTCGGGCTGGAATGAGACCCGGAAGGCACTCGGCAGACGATCATTCGAAGCAGGTGTGCTCATGCTACAGGTTCCCGATCTGATCCTGTCCGGTGGTCACGAAAAAGGTCATGAGGATGACCATCCCCAGGGCGACGGCAATCCCCATGAGAAACTGGGCAAGGCCGCCCTCGCGGTCATGGAAGAACTTCCAGGCCCCCAGGATGATCATGTATCCGGCCGCCAGGTAGCCACCACCGATCAGGATCCAGATGCCGACGTCGAAGGCATCGCCCAGAAAGCCCTTGACCTCGTCGAGGACGGCATTCGTATCGGGAGTGGTCTGGGCCCAGGCCGGATGGAATCCGAGCCATCCGAGCAGGATCCCGGAGAGCCCGGTCCGGAGCCACCAGGCGGACGAGAAGAATCGTTCAGGGAAGAGGGGCATGGCTATTCTCCTGCCGGTTCCGTCAATAGTGGGTGACCGCCAGGGTGACCAGCAGCAGAACCGTCGCTGCCAGCAGGACCCCCATCCCGATGTGCCCGAAATCCCCCCGCTGCCAGCCGTACCAGAACACGCGCCGCAGGTAGATCCCGGCCCAGATGGCACAGGCGGTCAGTGCCAGAATCCCGATGGTCTGTGCGAGGTCGGCCGGATCGATGCCCGAGGCGGCCTGGAAGCTCCCGGCGGGATGGGGATTGCCGACCCGGGCCATGGTCAGTCTCCATACTGGCCATGCAGCGCCGGGTAGTTCCGGGGCCGCGTGTGGGGCTGCAGGATAGCTTCCACCAGTCCGCTGCGGACTGCCTGCAGGTCGGCCTGGATGCGGGTGAAGCGGATTACATGCCGGCCCGGATCCGGCGGCATCTGGCGCACCCGGTCCACCAGTCGAGCGACCGCATCCAGTTCGCGGATCACCAGGGCCAGGCCTTCCGACTGCCCGGCCTGAGGCGGGGTGTTGGCTCCATCCGCCAGCGGCCAGGCCGCAGTGGGCGGGGTGCGTGGCGAGACCAGCGGGACCCAGGAGGTCGCCGACCGTTGTCTGCTGCCGGAGTCGCTCCCGGCGGGATCGGAGTCAGTCGTGCGGGCGATCCCGCATCCGCCCAGGACGGGCAGGAGAAAGAGGAGCAGGACGGCCTGGCGGATCCGGCGATGATCGGGAAAATCAGACATATTTCGTGAAGGTCGAGGTCATGACCCACAGGTTCAGGCCCAGGGCCGCTGCGAAGGGGACGAACACCCAGGCGGGTTGAATGGATCCGGGCCAGGCCAGATAGATCACGAGTGGCAGCACGACCACCGCCCCGGCGACATGCTTGGCCCAGTGGTAGACCATGGCCCGCTCGATATCGCCACCGAACCGCCGCAGGTCGCGCTGGATCAGGCCTTCCAGGGCTCCCCAAAAAGCACAAAGGACAAAGAGCGGCAGCACTGTGACGCTGATGGCCAGGCGAACCAGAAAGATCTGCGAGGTATTCAGCGTGGCCTCAAGATACCGGGTGCCCAGGGCCGAGGTGGAGGTCAGCCAGATCAGGATCGCCTCCAGGCCCGTGTCGACCAGGAGCGTCTGGTACAGGCCCGCGGACTGATCCAGGGCCCAGATCGCCGGAGACGGCAGGCTCAGGCCGGGCAGCACCCGAAGTTCGGTCCGACCGGCGGCCAGCCAGGCCAGGTCCTGGCGCAGGATCGCGGCCGACCGGGCCGCTCCCTGCTCGGGCCAGAAGAAGGTCAGCCCGATCCATTCCAGGATCAGGCTGCCAACCCAGGCGGCGAAGAGAGCGGCGACCAGTCCGAGAATCCAGGCCCACACCCGCCCGAGCAGGCCCCGATGGCGTGGAGTGGTGGGTTCCGTGGCACTCATGCGACGGCCTCCCGGGAATCCGGCACTGCGGATTCCAGCTGGGGATCCGATGGATCTGTGAAGAGCCCCCGGATGTCGGCAGAAAATTCCGCAGCGGTCGGCATGGTCCGCTGCCACCAATGATCCCGATACCAGTCAGCGGCCCCTGGCCCCTGCCCGCGCATGCGGTCCGTCAACTCCTGCAGACTGCCGGGCAACGGCTGTCGGTCGGGAACCGGCAGGGGAATCCGGTACTTGTAGAGTTGCCCCCCTTCCATGACCAGGAAAGCATGGCCCTTGGGCAGCCGGGTCAGATCTCCGGGCTGCAGCATCGGTACATCGGCCGTCGTGATCCGATCCTGGACCGAGGAGCCGAAATGGTGGGTCGATTCGGGGTCATTCTGGTGCTGCGCGGTCGAGACGGTGGTCAGGTGAGAAACCTGCACCTCGGGCAGCAGATCCGTGAGCAGCTGGGCGGTTGCCTTCGATCGTACCCGCAGCATATGCAGGGTATTGAAGTTGCCCTCGATCTGGGCGGCCTTGGCGCGGTTACCGATCCGGGCTTCCACATCCGACCAGGTCTGGGTATAGGCAGTGACCTGGAACCCCGCTCCTCCGGCCTTGTTGAGCATCGGCACAAACTCATCGCCGATCAGTTCGTTGAACTCGTCTGCATGGAGACAGACCGGAGGAATCCCGGTTCGGCGCTCACTCTCGGGGAGATAGGGGTGGGCCCCCTCTGCATACAGTTCCCCCGCGACGGCGGTCAGATCCGCGAACATGGCATTGCCAACGGCTCCGGCCACGGTCACGTCCTGCAGGGCGGCCAGGCCCACATAGACCACGCCGCCCTGGCGAATCACGGACATCCAGTCGAAAACATGGTCGGCATCAAGATCCCCATGGTCCGGATTGAAGAGGCCAGAAACCGCACCGGTGGACAGCTTCTCAAGGAACGGCAGCAGGCTCGACACGATCTTGTCGAAATAGGTACGGTCGTATTTGGCGGCCGAGAGCAGCCCTTCGGTGACGGGATCGTTGGCTCTCTGAGCCGCCTGGACCGCCTGCAGTACCCGGGCCATGCAGACGGCGCGCAGGTCCCGGGTCCGTTCGGCGTTGGTCAGGGGCGAGCCGCCTGCCCGTTCGGCATGATCCCGACCGCCCGTCAGCCCCTGTTCCGTACGGCGGAGGCGATCGGCCCAGTCGTCCGGCCCGTGATGCGACAGCCACCACCGGCCATAGCGGATGAGCAGGTCGTCAATGTTGTTGACATGGCGGCGGATCGAGCGGTAGGTCGGTGGCTCCCCGAGGCGGTCAAGGGCCTGGGCGATGATATTGGTGAAGCGCCAGCCGAACTCCTTGAAAGCAGCGGAATTGCCCTCGCCCGGTAGCGTGTTGGCGATTCGTGTCGCAACCTGGGTGATGCGGGAATAGGACCCCACCGGGTTGTAGCGGGCCGAATATTCGGGATGGGCCAGATGGAAGATCCGGAATCCCTTCCCCCGGCCGCTGTCGCGGCAGGCGGCATACATCCCGAGCAGCAGATCGGCATCGCCCTTGGGGTCAAACACGATCACGGTATCGCCACGATGGATGTCCTGGTGAATCAGGAGTTCGGCCAACCGGGTCTTGCCGACACGCGTGGTGCCCAGCACCAGCGTATGGCCCACCCGTTCGCCAAGCGGCGCAGCAAGGGTTCGCTCCCCTTCCCACAATCCGACGCCGTGGATTTCCGGCCGGCCACCCACGGGTGGTGGGGGCCGCAGGGGATTGAGCGGATGGTCGGCCAGAAGCCAGCGGGGCGTGTGCCCCCGCCGTTCCAGGGCAGCGATCAGTGCCCGACGCCGGGGAGGGCGCAGAAAGGGGGCCGACCCGGGCCGCAGGCAGTCACGCAGGCGTTGGGTATGGCGGGCTTCCCAGCGGAAGCCCCGACCCAGATAGAGTGTGCGGGATGAGACCGGAATCCGGTGCCGCTGAACCGAAAACCGGGGCTGCTGCCCCAGCCGCCGGCGGTAGCGGACAATCCGTAGGCCCTGGCGCAGACGCCAGAGACCATAGCCGGCAAACGCCCCACTGGCCCCCAGGGAGACCGGTGCCGGCAACCAGAGAAACTCGTGGAATCCGGTGACGATCACCCCTGCCGAAAAAGCCAGGGCACTGGACCGGAGTTCGACTGCGGGCCGCAGAAGAGCCTCGACTTGGTACCGGGCCGTCATGGTACCCGGTCCTCCGGGCCCACCAGCAGCATCGGGACGGCGCGCAGGCCATGACGGGCGGCGAGATCGTCTAGGGGGACGACCTGCAGCGGGAGCGGGTGGGCGAGCCGGCGCATCCGCTCTACCTCGTTCGCGTTACGGGCCGAGACCAGCAGGCACCGGGCTTGCAGTGCCTGCAACCGGGCCCGATGCCGAGCCAGCCACTGTTGGGAGCCGGTCTCCGGGCCCACTACGCAGAGGGGCACGGGCACCGGTACCTGAATTCGTTGCACCCGCTCGCCGAAAAGCGATGGGCGCAGGGTCGAGGTCACCGGATAGCCCCCGGAGCGGAACAGGGTTCCGGGATGGATCGCGGGGGACGGGACCGGAAGGGTGTGCCGGGATTCCTGCTCCGGCTGGAATCGGGCGAGTAGTTCGCCGATCAGGGATCGAGCCGGGCGGGCACCGGGATCCTGCCCCAGAACCGTGAGCGGGCCCGGGTCATCGGCCGCCGCCAGCGGCGGCAGCAGGAGGATCATCCACAGCGCGAGGGGCGGGATCATGGGCTCACTCCCGGCCGATGAGATCGACCAGACGCCGAGCCACCCGCTGGCGATAGCCTGCTGCCAACTCCGGGGTGGTACTGTGGAACCAGCCTACCGCCTGCCAGGGGTCGCCATCCGCGGCCGCGAGATGTTCGACCAGAATGTCGGCGGCTACCCGGGCATTCTCGTAGGGGTCGAGCATCTGGTCCACCCGGTCGAAACGGTGGGCATGAAACCGCCACTCGATCTGAAACAGCCCGATCCCCAGTTGCTGCGGCTCGCCTGCCTGCTGTCGGTGAATTTCGGCGGTGAGCGCGGCGAGGGCCTCGGCCTGTGTCTGGTAGAAACGGGGCCTGGAGTCGATGGACAGGGTCCAGGGCCAAGGCCGGAACTCCGCCGTTTTCTGCTGTTGCCCAGATTCGGTCAGGGCGATGGCATAGAACAGCGCCGGGCCGACCCGGGCAGATGCGGCGGCGGTCCGATAGCCCGCTGGCACTGCCGACGGGTCGGCGGCCACCGGAGCGGAAGCGGACAGAGCCAGGAAAAGGAGGAGCCACCGTCTACCGGCGGGTCGATGCGACTTCATGGCCCGGATCCGGAACGGGTTGGCGGCAGCGGCACGGGCTCGCGCCGGGCCGGATCGCGAAACAGGGCGGGAAGATCCGCCGGATCGAACCCGGATCGGGCCCATTGGCCCCGATCATGGTTCAGCGTGATGGTCCGGTCCTGAACCTGCTCCACCGGGATTCCGCTGTCCCGGGCCCATCGGCGAATCTCCTGGTTCGAGCGGGCACCGACATACCAGACATCCAGTGGGCGTTCCTGCCGGACGAGTTGGCGGGCGGCCTCCTGGCAGGGAGCACAGTCCCGGCGCACCACGAGATGAAGCCGGTCCGAGGTCCCGGCCAACGAACGGGCGATCCGGTCCCGAATCGGCTCCGGGCGGGATACCTGCAGCCTCCGCGTCGGGTCCAGAAGCCGGAATCCGGGCTGGCCTCGCTCGGCCCGGGCGAGCCGCTGATAGCTGCGGTTGAATGCGAGCAGTTGGTCCATCCGCTGGCGCTCCTGCTGCCAGACCTGTCGGGCAAACCGCTCCCGTTCCGACTCGCGGGTGGCTGCGATCCCGAGTACAAAGGCCGGGGCGAGATGCGGATACCAGAGCCCGTAGGGTCCATCCATCAGCTGCAGGTAGGTATTCCAGTCGGCCTCGTCCAGCCCCCAGGCATTCCGGTCCGTCCGGGCAATGTCCAGGGGGCCGAGGACTGTGGCGGTGGTTTCGGTGCGGGTGATGTGGGTGCTGCCCGTTTCATCCACCGATTGGGAAAACGCCGGCCCGACTCCGAAAACCAGAAACCAGGCCGGAAACCACCACTGGAGGAAACAGGACCGGGACGGGTCCGGCTGCAGGAACCCAGTCGTCCGGTACCCGGGGAGGATCCTGCTCATCCGGGCTCTCCGGACGGCACCGCCTGCAGGGCCGGGAGAATCCGTACCGTGCGGGTGACATGATGGATCTCGACGGCAAAGCCCCGACCGTCCCCGACCAGGGCCGCAATCACCGAATCCAGCTGGCGGCCCTCGAAGGCCAGGTGGGACATCGCAATCCGGGTAGCCAGCAACTGCCGAACCTCGGTCTCGTCCGCGCCCGGGGCCTGGAGCCGGTATCCGGTACCCGCCAGGGCCGAGCGGAGCGCCTCGCCGACCGACATCCGGTCGCTGAAGGTAAGGTCCGCCACGGCCTGCAGCGGGTGGAGCCGGGCGGCTTCGTGAACCTGGAGGTTTCGGTCCAGGTAGCGCCCGACCGGTACGGTGTCGGCGGCCGGAGCCGTGACCGACATCAGCCAGAGAGCACTGGCCAGCGGCCAGCCGAAGCGGAGGGGTACAGCAGGAAACAGGGGGTTCATATCGTCGTCAGTGCAATGCAGACGACTCCCCATTATTCCCATGCGGCGGCAGAATTCCAGTCGGAAGGGTCGGTTTCGGGGCGAAATTCACGGGCAATTCGCAGCCGAAACGGATGCCGAATGCTTGACAGGGCCGGCGGAATCTGCCAACGAATGACCCAAATCCGCCGGAGGTTCAGTGGCAATCAGAATAGAAAAGGCCCCGAAGGGGCTAAGAACTGGGGCTTGGCAACTGGCTCGGTTAATGGCTGTCCAGCTGCGCTAATGGGATATTCAGCTTGCCATCTCCTTGCCCAAGTAAATCTCAAGAACCCAGTGCTGTCTGCGAGGACGACCTGCGGACCCATCAGCACCGCCGCGCCGCACCATCTCGAAGTTCGCCGCCACAAGCCTTCTTCCGGGGTCGTGTGTCCAAAGAGTCAGGGGGGAACTGGCGAATCCACACCCCGTCGTCCCGGTCCTTACCATTTCAGACGACAACATGCGCCCCAGAACCCCTGCCTTTACGAAACCCCACGATCTGTTCCGAAACTGCCTGGAAAACCGGGTTGACTGGTGACGTATGGATTGAACTTTGCCGAAATTATTCGTCCGTTGTCCCTGCAGTTGATCTGCCAAATTCAACAAAGTTGACCCCAGAGTTCTGATTGTTGCGTTCTTCCACAAGACCGGTGGGTACGTTACTGAACACTGTGTTGGTTGCTGCCATCAGGACAGCGCCCTTTACGTACTTGTCGTCAGTCGCCTCCACGAATGCCTGAAAAGTCTTCAGACTGAGAGCGCGATGCCTGTTCACTGCCGCTTGATGGACAAGCGCACGATAAATGCGCCCACACCATACGGCACCAGTAAACAACACCACGATGACTGCTGTCTTGCTTGCTATATTGCGAAGCGTTTCCGATATGCCCGCATTTGAGGAAATATCGGGCCAAAAGTAAAAGAGTATAGCCGCCCCAATAGTAGCTATGGCAAATCCAAAAGATGACCAAAGCCAACACTTGGATTGACTTTGCAACTTTTCCGCCTCTTCATTGAATTCTGCTGTGAAAGTGCCCACTCCGGCACTCGCTGCAGCAGTGCGCGCAGCATGTTCGATTTTTTCAATTTCCGCCTTCTTCTCATCGACCCATGTTTGGGCTTCATCATAGAGTTTCCGGGACTTGGTGATCGCTTGTTCAAGTCTGGCAATGTTTTCCCCAACATCGCCTCTCTTGTACATGAGATAGGCAATCTGGGGATTTGCAACCTCACAGAAAGTATCGACTGCAGCATGAAGTTGATTACATATGCTATCTCTATTGTCCGATGGTGTGCCGCCTGACGCGATTGAAAATTCCTGTATTTGTTGTGAGGCATGTGCCACTTCAGGGATCGCTCCTTGAATATTATCTGCGACCCCATCAGTAAGATGCTCAAGCGGCATGCTATCCAGGTCTGTTGAAGTGGATAGTGCGCCTTCTATATCCGCACGGGCGCTTTCAAAATTAATCTCACCCCATGCCGAACGGGTGACAAGGTCGATGTTCTTATACTTTAGAACGGATTGCAATTCCTGCCTTAGGGCAGTCACCCGGTCTTCTGTAGCCATATCCTGCTCCTCCGAGGAAGGGTCGTATAGTTTGTAGATAGATACACGTCAGGTAACATGTTGTTGGTCGGCATGTTTCGCTGCTGGACAAAAGAGATTATTCCCGCCGGAAATTGTATCGCTTGTGACAGGCATGGTTCTTCTGCCGCTCCGAGCACCGTGCGGCAATTCCGCCGATATCGACGCTTGCTTTTCTCTGCAGGAAAGCCAATGCTGATAATTGGACTGATACAAGTTGTGTCACTGTCTTGAACACGCTGACTTGCTACTGCTCAACCAGTTTTGGCTTATCCGGGTTGTTGTTCCGATACCCAGCCGGTGCACCGGTTGTTCATATGCATCTATCGACCTGCAGTTTGTCAGCACCTTGGTTGGTGCGATGATGGATGAAAACTTTCTGAACGGGTACTTTGTCTGCCGCAATATGCCGATAAGGACCGCAGGCATTATGTGCTGGCAATAGAGCAGTCACCGTGTATTTTTATATTGCGACACCCATTCTCCAACAATGCGAGGCATCTCTTTGACAACTTGCCTGCCAAAGAGAATTTCATCGACATAACCCATATGCAGCATATCGAACAATCGGCAAAGATACGATTTGCCACATTCCCACCATGTATAGCGTGAATCGACCATCAGGTAATGCTTGATATCGACTGCTTCGTTTTCTCTGATCTCTTCAATCTCCATGCCGTCAAGAAGTGTTTCATACACCCCGTCGGCAACTCGACTACCAAAAGTGGTGGTGTGGTAATACTCTTTAATTTGGGAATTATAACCAATCCTAACCATCCGCCGGACTCAACCGGCGTCGGGTTTGGGCCTGGATTTATTCAGGAACCGCCATTCGCTGGATTTCTTTGGCGGGGCGTTCATCAGGATTTCGGCCAGGTGCTCCGGCGTGGCGTCGATCCGGTCAAAGTGCTCGTTGTACTTGGAACGCTTTTTCTGTTTGGGTTTCATGGGTATTCCTCTGGTTAATGATTGCAGGTTTCAGGTATTCATGGAATGCAATCCGACATTACGTTCCCTTCTATGCACCGCAATTTTTCCTAAAATCACCGCGACACTTTCGGGACGATCCGGCAAACCAGCAACTTCCGGTCTACCGGGATGCAACGTATCCCACCGCGATCTTGCCTGATTGTTTCGCCCACGACCTGGCGCATTAATACCAAAACCCTCTACTACAACATTCCAAAGCGGGCTTGCTTGGGAAATCAACACTTGTTCGGTCAATCCAATCCAAACGGGATCAAGCACAAGCCATCGGCAACGGAAGTCTTTAATATCCAGATTTTCAGCAGCTTCAATTGAACGCGCGTGTTTTGTCAAACGCTGATAAAGCGCCATGTTCGGATTAGTCGACACTTTGCGCCCTTGTCGACCACCGGGTGGGTTAGCTTTGCCTACATAAATCGGCTCTTTATCCAGCATCCCGACATACGCTGCAAAGTGACCCATATAGTGCAAGGTATATACCCCTGCACCCGAAAACATCTCTGGAGGCAGATTTGCTGAAGGATACTCCATCAACGCACGAGCCGCATTCTGGCCCAATTCATCTACGCTAAGCGGATCATAGGTACGCACGGACTAACGCTCGCAACTTTTACCGTTCCGGCAGATAATCCAGAAGCAATGCCGTTTTCTGGCGTGGTGTGCCGTTTTCCATTTGTTGGATATCATCGGTCCGTTCCGAACTTTGACGATCAAATCGCAAACTGTAAATCCAGCCTCCGCCGCCATCGTCATAAAATCAACGTGTGCCCATTGCGAACGGTGACAATTCACCATATCTGTAATCTTCGCCAGCAACAATCCATTAGGTTTCAGGACTCGTTTTGCCTGACACAAAAAAGGCGGATACAAATAAGACAACTTCCAACCCTGTTCTTTACCGCAAACAACTGTTGCACCAAAATCCTCATCAAAACGTTTACGGCTTTTGTCACGGCCCTGCGGACCAACATGGGGTGGATCGTAGACAACTACACCAAAAGAAGAACTAGCAACCCCTTCCATAACGCGGTTGTCACCGACAATCATTGGATCGTATTTCGGATCTATATCCATAGAAACCACCGCGCGTCCCGTACCTTTCCACATTCGGCCTCGGTTGTACGTTGAATCAAGAATCGGTTCCGGTGCAATAGACGGGTAGAATCGCAACATTGCATCCAGCAATTCACCGTCACTACCCTCCCAAACACTAGACAGCGGAGCGTAGCTGTACAAATTTTGGGGATTATATACTTGCTTAACCATCGCGCTTGACGATCCAGCGCCCGCCAGATATTGAGGGGCTAGGTCCAGTCCGACCTAGCCCCTGCGTGTTTCCGCAAATCTTGGGGCGGAAAGGAGGTGATGCCACATGTCTGTTCTGAAAGCAGCAGTTACGCCAACTCCCAAAGGTCTTGCCCCTAGCATGACCGAGCGGGTGCATGGGCGGGAACACCTTCCGGGGTGGAAGGTATCGGGTTTCTAACCGGAGATCAACGGTCACGGTTCTATCCCGATCAGAACAAGCGGCACGGCCGGGACTCCCCGGCCCTGCCTTATCACGTTCAGCAGGTCGCGTTCGTAGTAGGGAACCCCGCTAGACATTCGGGACTCCAGCGACTTCATGGGCAGTATCTCGATCCCCACGTCGATCATGTCAGCGACATAGAAGCTCAGATGCTTGACGAAGAGGTCATGCGCGACGAAGGCGTATTTCCCGAACTGCACTTCGATGGCGACGCGATCCTTGACGAAATCCGTCTGGTTGTATGACTGGATCGGCTTGTGCCCAGCCTCGATGATTGCGGCCTTCTGGTCGTCCGCGTTCAATCCGTAGATGCCGCGCAACAGTTGCTGATCCGCGGTCACCCAGAAGGTGTTCCGGCGTTGCTTCCATCCTCTCCGGCCAAGCAACTGCTTGAACGCGTCGTTCATGGCGTCGGGCGAGTAAAGAAGCCTGCCTTTCATCGTCTTCTCTTTTGACACTTTCGTCTTGCAGGCTTCGGCGTCCACTTCGCCGATCGCCCACTTGACCTCGCCCCACAGCTTCCCGGCGTGCACCGTGAGCCACTCAACGCCGTTCAGGTGCGAGTAGATTTCAGCGATCTTCATCAGTGGCCGCCGTTCGGCAAAGCGGGGTTGTAGATCGGCTTGCCCATCGGACGGGTCCGCAAGGTGCCGTTGCGCCATTGCTCAACGCGTTCGTTCGCCGTCTCAACGTATTCCGGAACAACGTCGCATCCGAAAGCGTCCCGGTCGTGCATCAGGGCGGCAATGACGGACGATCCCACGCCCATGTAGGGATCAAGAACGGCGTCGCCTTCATCCGTCATGGACAGCACAAGCCTTTCGACCAGTTCAACGGGGAACTGGCAGGGGTGGCTTGTCTTTTCGGGATGGTTGCTCTTGACGTTGGGGAACTCCCAAACATCCGACGGGTTCTTGCCAAGCGGGTTGCCGGACAGCTTGCCCGCGTTCGGACCCTTGAAGTGCTTCTTGCCGGGATACTTGGACGGAACGCGGATCGCGTCGAGGTTCCATGTGTAATCGTCCGATGCCGTCCACCAGTTGATCGTTTCATAGCGACCGGACAGGCGGCGGGTGCAGTGCAGGCCATGCCCGAAATGCCAGACGATCCGGTTGCGCAGCTTCAATCCGAGATCCCGGAATATCGGATAGGTGAGCGTGTCCAACGGCATTATCTCGCCGTTCGAGACGTAGTTTCCGACCTGCCAGCATATCGACCCTTGCGGGTGCAGGACGCGGACGCACTCGGCGATCACTTCGGCCTGTTGCGCCAGGTAGTCTTCAAGCGGCGTCCTGGACTCGTAGTCCTTGCCCAGGTTGTAGGGCGGCGACGTGACGATCAGCTTGCAATGGTTGTCCGGCAAGGTCCGCATGAATGCCAGATTGTCGGCGCAGGCCATGACCGGAACGCGGTTGTCCGCGTGCTTGCGCGGCGGCTTGGGAAACAGCGACCGCGCCAAGGCTTCGGGGTCGTTTATGACGGGAGGGATCATCGCGTCCATCATGCCGCGTTCCCCGCCAACTCACGGTACATCAGCCGCTTTCCGACCATCCCGGCGACTATGCTTTGCATCTGCTTGATCGTGTCTGCGTTGCGGATGTTGTGCCGTCCGGCAAACTCGTTGACGTAGCGATGCAGGTGTTGCGGACTCATGTGGTGGAAGGTGCCATGGTAGCCCCGCTTGAGTAATGCCCAAAAGGACTCGATGCCGTTGGTATGGGCCTGATCCTTGACGTACTCACTCACGGAATGGCAAACCGTTTCATGGGGATTGGGGATGCCTTGGTAGCCTTTCCATTCGTCACTGTAAACCGGAGTGGTATATTCCGTGATCTCTCCAAGGAACTCATGTAAATAGGTCTTACTGGCAGAAGGAATCACCTGAGCCTTGACCTGCTTGCTTTCCCGGTCCTTGGCTCCGACTACCGTTGCTTTCCCGACCGCTCCCCGTCCGGTGTTTTTCAGGGCTTTCCGTTTGGCGTTACTCATGTTTTTCCGTTTACCGCCGACATACGTCTCATCTACTTCTACCGGCCCACCAAACGGCAGGTTTTGATCGTCAAAGGTTTCCCGGATACGGTGGGCCAAATGCCATGCGTTCTTTTGGGCAATGTCCAGATCGCGGTGCAGCTTCATGCTGGATACGCCTTTCAGGTTCGTCGTCATCTGGAAGATGGCAATGGCCCATACCTGAAAGCCCAGGTTGGAGGCTTGCATGACGGTGCCCGTCCGGGTGGAAAAGAACTTCCGGCAGGACCGGCACCGAAACCGCATATCGGGATGGGTCGTACCGTCCTGTATGTTGTCCGATCCGCATTTCGGGCATTTTACATGACCCTTCCACCGACGCTGTACAAACCATTCTTCGGCCACTTCGTCATTCGGAAATTTCCGAAACAGGGCCGTGAGTGACATACCTTTGCGGTAGTGTTTGCCGGGTCCTTTCTTTGCCATTGCTTTTACTCTGCTGTACTGGAAATGTACCGGGATTATCCCATGGATGGTTAGGATTTGTCAACTATTGTTTTCGGATTTTTCTGGCTTTATTTGAATCAGTTTTCCGGTCATTTCAGAGAACCGCTCATGCAAGGATTTCAATTCTTTTTCCGTATCCATTTTTTCCTTCAATAACTCCAATAGCTCCGAATTTTTGGGGAGCGGTCCAATAACATCGCTTCTGAACCCGTTTACCTTGGCAAAAGACTCTCCAGTAGGGTTAGTACCCAAATCCCCGCTTCCCCACAACTGAATGATCGTTTCAATAGGTTTCATGGTGTTTTCCAGCTTTCGCTTCAAACAAGCTACCTTCTTCTCCAATTCGTAAATATCACATAAGGTGTCCCGCTCAATCTGCTTCATTTCGTTTTCTGTCATACTATTCACCCTTTCCAGTGTTTCTGTTTTCAAAGTATACTTCAGTTTGGTTAGGATTGGTTATAATTCCCTTTAATTTCCCATACTGCGATGGGGTTTGTGGCCGAAGGAAATGCGCCATCCAATCGGCGAGAGAGCGTCCGAAGCGGTTGACCGTTACGTATAACGTTTGTAAGCTCTCGGGGATCATAGTCACATGGCAACCCGCATGAATAGTGCTCAACCATCATGTTCACAATTCCTGTCAAGTATGCTTCAGCCTTCTTTTCACCCCTCTGCTTATTCATGGGTATGGGGCATTGCGGATTGAATTCTGCCTTCAGTGCTGAAAATTCTTTCCTTGCCTCGTCAACATTCATCAAGCTTGGCTCTGCCTCCTGCATTAAAGCCTTCGAGTGCGCATCGAAGTAGTCCATCAAATCTCTTGCAAAAATCGTTGGCCGCTCCTCTACCCCCAGGCAGTCGGGGTCAAGATTCATTTTAGTGAAAGCGTTCCTCAATTCAGCCATTCCCGGGACAACAATGCGCGCATTTTTGCTGTAACCCACTCTTTGGCTCACGGAGCGCACCGTAGCCCAAAATGATTTCGGTTTTCCTGCGAATCGTTTATTTGGCCTCAATATCTTGTCCTCCTACTCGCCGCTCAAATTCTTGAATAACCTCAATGAGGGGCTTGTTTAAAGCTTTGCAAATCCCACGAAGTTCAATTAAATCAATTCGTCTTTCTCCCAATTCAAGCTTGCTAATTCGAGATTGGGGGACATTTAGCTTTCTAGCTAGGTCAACCTGCCTTAGACCAGCGCCTATGCGGATTTCTCTTAGCAAATCCAGCAACACTTTGTGGGCATTTGTGCAAAGGCCGTACATTGAATTGAATGGGTTTAATTCACTAATCAATGATACAACTCCTTGCAAAATATCCCAAAATCGGGTATGGTGTTTTCAGCGATATGGCTGAATAAAGAGTCCGACATGCAGTTACAGTTACAACTTGATTTACCGGAAGAACCTCCAAAAGCTAAAATTCTTCATGGAGACACTTCTCAACCTACTCAGCCATACAAGAACCAGTTGCTCAAATGGATTGGCAACAAGCAGCGGTTTGCTCACGAGATTATTTCATATTTCCCCAAGAGATTTGACACCTACCATGAGCCTTTTATTGGTTCTGGTGGAGTCTTGGCTGTTTTAGCTCCTGGAAAAGCGGAAGGCGCTGACAGCTTCAAACCGCTCGTTAGAATATGGAAAACGCTCAAGTCCAATCCTGAAAAACTGAAGCAGTGGTACCGCGAGCGCTGGGAAGAAGGAAAGTCTGGAGATAAGGTAGCGCAATACGAGAAAATTAAAGCCCGTTACAATGCAAATCCCAATGCGGCTGACTTGCTGTATTTGAGTCGTTCGGCTTATGGGGGTGTGATGCGGTTCAGGATGAGTGACGGGTATATGTCAACCCCATGCGGAATCCATAACCCCATTCATCACGGCACATTCGCTCGGCGAGTGGACGAATGGTCAAAACGAGTGGAAGGGACAGATTTTTTTCATCGGGAGTACGAAGAGTCGATTGACAGGGCAGTTGAGGGCGATGTGGTGTATTGTGACCCCCCGTATTCACATAGCCAAGCAATACTTTATGGGGCACAGTCATTCAATCAAGATCACTTGTTTTCAGTTATTCAGCGGGCAAAGAAGCGCGGCGTATTCGTAGCCCTCAGTCTTGATGGGTTTAAAAAATCAGGTGCTATGGAATGCAACTACTCTATCCCAGACAATCTTTTTGAAAAGGAAGTGCAAGTAAACTGTGGCAGATCAATGCTGAGACGTTTCCAAATGGGAGGGCAATCATTGGAAGGTGAAGTCGTTGCAGACAGATTGTTGCTGACTCACGCTCATTCGTGAAAAGGAGTCGCTCATCAAACATTTCAGGGCACTAATCAATTCGCATTGCAACGCCCTTGACGATTGCGCATGATAGCAAATGTTATAGACTGCCGAGCAGGTGCGGTTTGGGTTGCCAAGCCCAGCCTGCTTGACAGTATGGATTAATCGTTGGGATCCCGTCCCTGCACCAGCAAATTGAAAAATCCATGAATAAGCAACCCAAAGGAACCCGGTTTTCGACTCGGCACGGTTATCGAATACCAGAACCGGAGATTTCGTTACGCGAAGATGCGCCGAAAGAATTGCGAGATGCTATTCCGCAGATCGCGGCAGATGTGGGGATGGGCCCGACGCCCATGCGCCAAGTGGTTTGCCTTGTACTTCAGAAACGGCCAGACCCAACCAACTGGACTGATTATCCCAACGTATCGGACGAGGTGTACTATCTTATTTCCGGGTGCCCATGGTTCAAGGTATACGACATAGCGGAAAAAGTCTTCGAGAGCCTGGCTAGTCCCTGGGACATGAAAAGAGCACAGAGATTTGAGGAGCAACTGAACGAAGTCTTTGTTGAAAATGGCATCGGTTGGCAAATGACTGATGGCCTGATTATGTATCGCGGATCCGAGACATTCATGAAGACCACAAAGCAAGTCGGAGAAATTCTTGAAGAGAACGACCATGTGTCCTCGGCCAGGGAAATCCGCGAGGCATTACAGGATATTTCGCGAAGGCCGGAGCCAGACGTAACGGGTGCGATCCAGCATGTCATGGCCGCTCTCGAATGCACGGCTCGGGAAGTCTCTGGCAAACCCAAGCGGACTTTAGGGAGCCTTATCCGCCATCTGAATCTCCCCCAGCCGCTCGATACTGCAGTTGAAAAAATCTGGGGCTACGCATCTGGTCGTGCACGCCATATTCAAGAAGGTCAGTCGGTAAGCAGCGAAGAGGCTGAACTCGTCGTTGCTCTTGCTTGCAGCCTATGCACGTTTCTTGCCAAACGAGGTGCCAATTCCCAGATCGATATGCCATGACGCAAAAAAGGGAAGCAGAACGCGCCATACTCTCCTTGTTCAGCGGTTGGTGGAGGATTGGACCTTGGTTTTAAGAAGGCAGGATACCGGACTGGTCTCGCCTATGATTTCAGACTTTTGCAACTCTTTCAATCTGGACGACACCGTTACGCTCAATACCGAATCGTTGAACAGTGCTTTCATTTACAGTCTTCTACACCAACGTGGCTATACCGAGACCTTACCCCCCCCCCCCCCCCCCCCCCAAAAAACCGGGATCCGGATCGGACGAATGACCCTTACCGGAAGCACGAGCTGTTGACCGGAAATCTTTTGCGCCGATGCGATATGACGGTAAGTGTCCCGCTTGGTAGATATCGGTTAGTTATCGATCAATCAGGGTGGCCCGGAAACTGCCCTTTTTCATGCCGATTTCCCTATTCAAGCTTCTCGAGGGAAAGTCCGGGCACTTTTTTCCTTTAAAATTCAATGAACTTTCGCTATTGACAGCGCGCCGGTTTTCTACCAGGGTAGGAAAGTCGAGCCGGTG
This sequence comes from Candidatus Poriferihabitaceae bacterium, assembly GCA_965221795.1. Classification (GTDB taxonomy): domain Bacteria; phylum Pseudomonadota; class Gammaproteobacteria; order Arenicellales; family Poriferihabitantaceae; genus VYFG01. Next base: position 2,019,022 of record OZ244914.1, on the reverse strand, counting down.
GCAAAAGAAAACCCCGACCGAAGTCGGGGTCTGCAAGGGTTCCGCACGGGAGCCGCGGGATCAGGGGCGGCCCGGCAGCAGGATGGAGTGCCAGACCTGAAGCATTTGTTCGAAAGCTTCCGGTACCAGCACCACCGTCGCCAGCAGGACACCGAGCATCCACCAGGCTTGTTTCCTGGACACCATCTTCAATTGCAGCAACGCCAGCTTGGAGTCGAAGCGTTCCTCAACCTGATTGAACCGGGCGTCGACCTGATCGAATCGCGCATTGAAGCGCTCCTCAACTTGCTCGAATCGCGCATTGAAGCGCTCCTCAACTTGCTCGAACTTGGCATCAATCCGGTCCAGAAAAGGCTGCATCGTCCTCTTCTGGTGCCGGTCGAGATACTTGGCAAGCTTGGCGATGTCGCCAGTTTCGAATCCGTGTTTCTCCATGATTTCATACGCCTGAATGTCGACGTTTTCCGAATGGGTGGACATAGTCTACTCCTCAAGGTAACAAAAGAAAAGCACGGGAGTCGACCGTGCCCCACCGGGAACGAAATCGTCCCGTGCGGGGGAATGGGCCACTGGCCCATGGATTGGCAAATCGCGGGAAGCGACGGCCTCGAAAGGCCGTCGACTTCCCCCGTCGTACTTCGCGCTAGAACGGTGCCTCCGGTTCCGGCGTCGTCCCCGCCTCGGGGGGCGACTTGCGGACCCAGGCCGCTTGCGACCGGCTCCAGGTGAAGCCGTGATCGCGCAGGAAGGCCCGGCGTTCCTCGAACTCCGGGTGATCCTTCGCCAACTGCACCGTGCCCGACTGGCGGACCTCGGCCCGCATCTCGGCGACAAACGCCGGTTCTTTCGGCACCGGGGCTGGCCGCTCCGCGGGCTCGCTCGCCGACCGACCGGCGTTCAGGTCGATGACCTGACGACCGATTCGCAGCCATTCGATGGCCAGCAGGGTCGAGCGCAGGGCGATGCCGGTCTGCCCTTGCTTCTCGCCCTTGCGGTAGACGAAGGTCTCGGCACGGAGGCCGCCGAGGCTCAGGCTGGCCATCACCGGCCTCTCCGGCGACGCCACGGTGCCGTCGGCAGTGGTGAAGTGCTGCCGCACGATCGCCACGGCCGATGAGCCGCGGATCACGCACGAGAACCGGATCTTCTCGACCCGGTCCGCCAGCCCATGGAGCAGGGCCACGTCACAGGCGAGGTACGAGGGGCCCGCGGGCGGGCGGATTTCGCGGATCCGGTTGAGATAACCGAATCCCCGGGTGATCACGTTGTACGCGCGATCGGATGAAGTGTCATCGCTCATCGTCCATTCCTCATGCAGGGAAAAAATCAGGGACATGAGGACGAAGACCAGCCCCGGATGGGGAAGGAATCTCCCCATGCGGGTATCGGGCGAACGCCCGGGATTGAAACAAAGCACCGGGCCCGAAGGCCGCACACGCGAGGGTGCCGTCGTGTGCGGGTGGCAGTTCAGGTTGCCAGCCTCAAGAAGGGAGCAGACTAACAGACTCCGGCGAACCATGCAACCGCAGGCAAGCCAGATCAACGAAAACAGGAACCCCCCGACCGAAGCCGGGGTTCCGGGAGAGTGCGGCCGCCCCGAAGGGGCGACCGACTCGGGTTCCATGGGCCACGGACCGACGACCGTCAGTCCTCATCCGGCAAACCGATGGTCACCACCGGTCCCCCGTCGTCGCCAGGGCCCACCATCAGTTTGAGGTGGGTTTCCCGGGCCTGGGTCGTGTACCCGTCACGGGGTACCCGAAACAGCGGGAATCGCAGGGTGTGGTCCTGCCGGCCATTGATGAGAATAGCAAAAAAGGCCATATACAGGACATCCCACAGGCGGCCGGATTCGTCCTGGGGGACCTGACGCCGGGAATCGTCCCCGGACCAGGCCACACAGTCCTGCCAGGCGGCAAGGGTGAGGGCGGTCGGCAGGCGGAATCCCGCCTCCCGAGCCCGGTCGTCCACTTCGACCAGCATCCCGTCCGCAATCGCCTGCGCACGGGAATAGGTCGAAATCACCGGTCCGAAAGGACCGTCGTCGGCCGCGGCCGATGGGGTTTGAGTGCTCATGATCGCCTCCGCAGAAAAGGAAATACGGGGAGACCGAGCACCCCCTGCGGGGCGATCTCCCCGCAGGAATGGAGGGCCCGAAAGCCCGGATTGAGTGGAGTCGCGTCCGGAGGGTCAGGACTCGGTTTCGACTTCCATCTCCGACGCCGCCAGATAGAACGGCTCGCCATCCACCCGTACCCATGCAACCCGCAGGAGACGGCTCTTCAGCCGAATCCCGGTCTTGCCGGCGCGATCGCCATTATGGAAGGCGAACGGCTCGGCCGTCAGGTCACTCAGGGTGAACCGCATCAGCACCTTGCGGGCGGCCTCGACCTCGGGCTGCAAGCGGCGGATGAGAGCCACCAGCGAGTCACCGGAAACCAGACACTCGAAGTGAGTGTACCGGACGCGGTCGATATGGCCCCAGAGGGCCGACACGGTGGCGGCAAGGAAAGCCGAGCCTGTGGTCGGCGTCACTTCACGGATCTGGCTGAGATAGCCGACTCCCTGAATGTGCAAGTCAAAATACGGCCGTTCGGCCGGGGATTGGGTTTCGTTGGTCATCGTCAGTTCCTCATACCGGAAAAAACAGGACATGAGGACGAAGACCGACCCGGGATGGGGACCGTACATCCCCATGCGGGTAATCGGGCGGGAGCCCGGGATTGAGAGAGAAAGCACCGGGCCCGAGGGCCGCACACGCGAGGGTGCCGTCGTGTACTGGTGGCAGTTCGGGTTGCCAGCCTCAAGAGGAAGTGAGCCTATCCATTCCGAATCAAAAATGCAAGCCCCGGAGAAGTGGCCCTTGCCGGAAGCGCCATTTCTCCGGGGGCTCTGCCGGGGAGATCCTGGATCGATTTTTCAGGAACCCGGTTCAGAGGGTCCGATTGGCCCCGCTCTCGCCCCTCCCCAGGACTCCGGCCCGGAGGGTTCCGCGGCGGGAACCTGTCGGTCGGAGTGGTGCCTGGCGAGCCAGCACTCGGCCCGGGTCAGCACGGCGAGCTGGTCCTCCAGCTGACCCGTATCCTGGGCACGGGCCCGCCGCGCAAGGATCAGGGACTCCAGCCCCTGCCGGTCAAAGAAACTCAGGCGTCCCCGGTCCGGCACGCCGGCCAGCAGTCCGTGGGCTTCCCGGAAAATGGAATGGGTAATCTCTTTCATGGACATTCTTCACAAGGGCAAGAGGGCGATCGGACTCAGTCCTGCGGACGATCCAGGGCGGCCTGCAGATCCTGTTCTTCCTGATGGAACTGCAGCAAGGACTGGCGCTCGGTCCAGGTGATCCGGTACTGCTGGTTGAGGATTCGGCGGTGCCGGTCCAGGGTCAGGATCTCCTCCCGCTCCGGGTCTGGCAATCCGATCAGCCAGGCAGCACTGGCCCGGTCGACGTCCAGGATCCGGGATCGGGTGGTGTATTTTCGGGTGCGGCGGTCCCGCCAGCCGAAGCGGATCGCCAGCTGGCCGTTCATGCCCTGAACCCGGGCACTGACCACATGAGTACCCCCGGCGGCTTTCACCTGCCGGTCCCGGTGCACCCCGATTCGTTCCAGGCTCCGGTTGAGATTCGAGCGCAGCGCATACATATCGGCCGCCAGGTCCTCGATCGCCTGCTCCAGTTCCTGCACGCGGCGGCCGCGGCGGTCGGGGCAGGTGAAGTTCTCATCAGTCCACTGTGCCATCAGTCGGTCCCGGCCTCGACGGTCGGCTCGTCGGCGTCGGTCGATCGTTCCGCCTGCAGAAATTCGGGCACCGCCTCCAGGCTCCCGTAGGTCTGGCAGATGTCGTCGACCCCGAAAAACATCCGGCGATCGATATATCCCGACGCCGTGAGTGTTTCCACCGCGCGGAGGCCGACCCGGGTTTTCCGGAGCAGGTCATCGCGGGTGCAGCCGCAATACTGATACCGGCTGCCGAGCTGGAACAGGGCGCGCAATTTGCGGCCGGCTTCATCCATGAGTTTCCGGGCCTGGGTCGGCGGGAGTAGCCGATGATGCTGCAGACCCTTGGCCAGCAACACCAGTTCGTCGAATTGAATCAGGCAGTACAGTGCGGAGGTGGCATAGTGTCCCAGAATCATTTTTTCGACTACAGGTTCAGCCGACCAGTGACGGGTTTCGAAGGCCACACGCGACGAATCGCGGACGCCGGGGTCGAGCCGTTGCTGGCGCAGGTCGGTCAGGGTCTTCCCCTGGGCCTGCATATGGTCACTGGTCTCCTGGAGCCGGACCTCGATCTCGAGCAACCCCCAGTCGGCAAAGGGGTCCCGGTGTCGGGATCCGGCCATCAGTTGATGGGCACGACGGGAAAATCCGGTGAGGCCGATAATCGGCGACTTGCCGGCCCCGGACTGGCGGCCCCGGACCAGTGCCACTGCTTCGCCGGTATGGAACCGGGCCTCAATCTCGCCCTGGATGGGTCCGGGACGCTTCGGTTCGGGTGCGGTCGCCGCGTTCATCGGTCGATGCTCCGGCGATGGAAGTCCCATCCCCGGGTGACCCTCGGGGGGGCACTTTCGGAACGGCCGGGGGCTGCGTTCGGCCCTCGACTACCGGACCTCTGATTGGAATTTAGAATCATCTTCTGTCAAGTCATTGGGTTTTTCACAGTGGCCCCCTGGGGGCCACCCGCTTGAGACGCCGGAAATCTCCCGGCTTTCCTCGGTTCGCCAAGGAGATACCAAGGCACTGGCAGTCGTTTTCCTGCTGGCAAAAAGAAACCACCACCACGTTGTACCGTCTTCCCATCGGTACGATCATCGTACCGGTCCCCGCTTGGCGGTACGATGATCGTACTGATCCACCTCAGGAGAGCCGGTTCCCAGGATGGCCCCCTGGGGGCCACTTTCGGAACGGCCGGGGACTTCGTACGGCCCTCGACTACCGGGCCTCTGGTTGGAATTTCGAATCATCTTCTGTCGAATCATTGGGTTTTTCACAGTGGCCCCCTGGGGGCCACCAGCCGGAAGCGCCAGGAATTTCCCGGTTTTTTCCCGGTTCGTCAAGGAAATCCAAAGGCGGTAGTAGTAGTTTTTCTTTAAAAAGAAACTACTACTACGTTGTACGGTCTTTCCATCGGTACGATCATCGTACCGGTCTCCGCCCGGCAGTACGATCATCGTACTGGCCCATCCGGCGGTACGATCATCGTACCGACCCATCTCAGGAGGATCCGTCTCCTAGTGGCCCCCTGGGGGCCACTTTCAGAACGGCCGAGGGCTGTGTTCGGCCCTCGACCCCGGATCTCTTATTGGAATTTCGAATCATCTTCTGTCAAATCATTGGATTTTTCACAGTGGCTCCCTGGGGGCCACCCGTGTCCGGGCCCGCCAACGCTCTTTTCCAAGGCGCAGGAGACCCCATGACGCCCTCCCGACTGCAGGGCTTCGATTTGCTCCTGGGTCTGGCGCAGTTGCTGGTTCACCCACTCGTTCGGCACCCCCTGGGCCTCCTGGTACGACTGCAACCGCTGGAAGTGCTGCAGATCGGTGCCCAGCCGCCGCAGTTCCTCCTGACGCGGGGTATCCGCCTGTCGCTCCTGCTCGGCCCGCAGGGCCTGCTGCCGGCGACGGAGTTCCTCCCCCCGACCACTGAGCGGCAACTCCCCCGACTTCTGCCATTCGTTGACCATCCACTGCAGGTAGGCCAGTGGCGATCGGATGGGATCGGCTCCATCCGCTCGCTCCAGCACCCGGACCGCAAGGTCATCCAGGATCGCCTGCCGCCATTTCTCCGGGACCGCCTGCAGTTTCAGGACGGCCAGCGGTTGCAGGTCTGCGGAAATGCCGAGGATCTCCTCATGGAAGTCCAGCACCGAAGCTTCGGACTCCGACGACACCGGAGCGGCGGCCGGGAGGCTGATCGGTTCGACGACCCCGCGGATTCGATAACGGCCGAGAGCCGCACGGTCCTCCGCTTCCAGGCAGGAGGCCAGACGATACGATTCGGTCCGCGGATCTTCCTGTTCTGCGGTTTCCAGGCTACCCTCCAGCATGCGTCTGGCCAAGGCACGGATCTGCGGGCGAGGGGAATGGATTGCCTCTTCCAGCCGAGCCGGGTAGTCGGCATCCAGCTCAATCGCCTGTCGCCAGGTCAGCGGGGCATTGTGCAACAGGTAGATCTGGTGCCGCTCCTTTGAGGCTGGTAGCAGGGTGATCCAGCGCGTCACCCGCAACGCACAGATGGCGGCGGATACCGTACCACGACTGCCAATGCCGAGGTCCTTCCGGATCGTCGAATAGGAGGGCGCGGTGTCGGCCGTCGCCGGGTGGTCCGAGCGGGTACGAAAATAACACCACAGCAGCCGGGCCCAGACCGGCAGGTCCCGATCCAGGATCAGGGCTCGGGGGATGGGGTCGGTGGGGTGTCCCAGGAACAGCACCGCATCAGAGCGTTGGGCCGCGGCAAACGACTGCACCTGCGCCACCAGTTGATCCAGATTCGTTCGGTTCATGCGTCCCGGTCCTGCAGGTAGCGGACGACCGACATCAGCGGCAACCGACATTCCCGGGCGGCGGCAAGGCCCCACAGGACATACGAGCGCAGGGAATCGCCGGGCGGAATCTGCGCCCGTCGTACTTCCAATTGGCGTTTCTCCCCCGCCTTCAATCGCCGGCGTCGAACCGCCGGCTCTCCTGCGTCCTGTCGTAGCCGGGAAAGATCCCGGGCAGCCAGACCGAACACCTGTCGGATCAGGCCATTGCTCGCCCCGGCCGTGATCAGCTCGCAGATCAGGGCTTCCTGACGCACCCGAACCAGTTCCCGTTCGATGGCGGTCCGGTGAACGTGGACATGGCGCCGGCAGGGACCGGCCAGGCGTTCGATTTCCAGGGGCGTGATCCCGCCAAGATGGCGTAGCGCCCAGCGGGTGAGGTCGTCGTTGCCGTCCCTCATTGCAGGGGATTCCGTGGATCCGTCAGGGCCCGCTCCATCTCCAGTGCCTGCCGGGCGAGCTGCAGCAGGCGGGTCCAGATCTCATACGCATCCGGTGCCATCTGCAGGAAGAAATCGAGATACCCTCCCGGGCGCGGCAGATGGGATTCGATCACATAGCGGAAAATCGCCAGGATCCGCCGCTCCCGCACCGTCGGCGGCAGGCTGTCCAACTGCCGCTTCTTCAGTTCGGTCTTCCCTTGGGCGATCCGACGGTAATAGTCGCCGAATCTCGTGTCCCGGAATTCGTGATCCAGGTGCTGGGGGATACTCTGGGGATTCTCCGCAATTCCGCTGAGATCCCATAGCAGCCACCAGGCGACCGCCGGCCGGCCCTGCAGACCTGACTCGGAATCGGGCAGGTCCATCACATAGCCGGCGCAGACCTTGCCGACCGGGATCCACAGGTGGCCGATGTCCCAGGACTCGGCAAATGCCTGCGCCGGTTTCGTCAACTGATCGTAAAGTTCGTCCAGTTCCTGTTCCATGCGCTTCACTACTGGCGGGGAGGGGGGAGGCAGTGCCTCCTCCCCGGCAACGGGTGCGGATCCGGTGGGCGGACCGTCTGCCCCCGACCCTGGTGGGGCCTCTGGCGGTTCGGATGAGTGTACCGATGCCCGGCGGAACGAAAACCCCGCCGATTCATACGGCTCATTCGTCCGCGATCCTTCGGCGGTTGGCGAGTCCATGGAGGGTGGAGAAGAGCCCGTACCGCGGGCCGACGGATCAGATCCGGCGGCTATGTCCCGCCGCAGGGACACCGAATGCGACGGATCCCGACGCCACCGAGTCCACTGTTGACGAAACCGATCGACAATCCAGGCCTCGTCCCGATCCGGCATCCCTTCGCCAGCCACCGGGGCCAGCTTGCGGAACAGGTGGACGACCAGATCGTCCGGATCAAAGCCATCGGGATCATCCAGTTCCGACAGGGCAAACCCCCATAACCGATCGAAGGGGGCGACCAGGTCGCAGTGGAGACTGCTCGCCCGCCTCAGGAAGTGTCGCAGCGACTGCTGGGTCTCCTGGAGCCGCCGGATCGCACGATCATGCAGCCCGCCCTCCAGGGCCTGGGGGATGTGGGCATAGGCCTGAACGGCATACTCGAACCGCGCCAATTGCGCCCGGCTTAGCCGGGGATAGCCGAATTCCCGCACCTGATCAATGAACTTTCGTTGCGAGAGGGGGGTTTCCTGATCCCGGTTCAGACGGTGCCACAACTCCACCACCGCCCTCGCCCGGTCCAGAAAGACATAGCCCGAACGGTTGTCGTTTTCCGACAGATGATGGATCAGAATCCGGGTGTCATCGGTAAAGGGCACGAACTTGCAGTGCAGCCGGTAATAGTACTCACTCCCGGTTTCCTGCCAGAGTTCCCGGAGTACGCGCAACCGGGTATTCCCACCGGCCGCCGGGAAGTAGACAGTCTCCCCGGGCCGTCGGGTCACGACCAACAGGGTCTGGGTGGCTCCGGTCTGCCGGTAACTGGCCTTGATGGCCTCGTGTTCGGCGTTCGGGGCCCGGCGAGGGTTGCCGTCATATTCGACCAGCTGGTCCAGGGTCAGAACCAGCAGGGTGGAGGTCACCGGATCTCCAGAGGTCGCGGCGGTGAGGGCCGAGTCGCCGAAGTGTCCGTCCTGGATCAGCGACAGGGCCTGATCGGTTTCCCGTGGGCGGTTGGCCATCGTCGATCCCTCGCTCAGGCCGCCTGGAGGCGGCCGGGCAGCAGTTCCTGTACCAGCGACGACAGGACTTCGGCACCACAGGGGGTCTTGCCGCGGCGGGTGCGATCCAGACGATGGACTGGCTGGCGGCGGGTGGCTGCCGACTTGTATACGGCAGTCGCTGGCACTCGGGTGGAGAGCAAGGTCGTGCCGGCCGGGTCGGCGGACAACAGGTGCCTCAGAGCCTCCTCATAGGCCCGGGCATCGCGGGTTCGCTCGATCCCGTACAGCAGGCCGTACAGGGGGCCGACGGTGAGACCCATGCGGGCTCCCAGTCGCCGTTGTTCGGCGACTACCCGAACGGTTCCGCGATGAAATTCGAGAGCACTGACCTTGTCGGGCCGAATCGGCGACAGCATCCGATCGCCAGCGAAAAGGGCCGCTTCCTGCAGGGGACCCACGGCCCCCTGGGTATCGATCAGAATGACGTCATACTCCGAGCGCAGCTGGCGCAGGGTGTAGTCCAGCCGTTGCCGACCATCCGCGGTATGGAGGATGAAGTTCTGTAGGGTCCCCTGAGGATCATCGGAGCAGATCAGGTCAAGGCCTGGAATGGCGGTTCGGGAGATGACCTCCGTGATATCGGCCTCGGTGATGAGATGGCGCAATCCATGGCGGGCACAGCGCTCCAATGGGTAGTAGCTGGAGAGGGTCGGCTGCGGGTCGGCATCGACGGCCAGGACCCGCTGACCCCGGTCCGCCAGATAGCCGCCCAGATTGGCCGCCAAGGTGGTTTTCCCCACCCCACCCTTGGTGTTGGTGACGGTGATGATCATCGCCGGTCCCCCGGTTGCGGGAAGGACCCGGCGAGCCGATCACGACGGCAGGGATCCGCGGTTGAAAGAACCGGAAATCCCCGTTCTGTCGGGAGTCGGAATCGGGTTTGATACATTTGTTTCCTCCGGGATATACTCCGAGTGAAACAACGTATGCGTGTGTCGAGCCGGGAAATGATGGCGACAAGGCAGGCTATTCCAGCCGCCTAATATTCCCTTTGCTTTTGGCTCCCCCCGCCGGGATTTGAACCTGCGACCAATAGATTATGAGTCCACTGCTCTAACCAACTGAGCTACAGGCCCGCGCTCGTCTATTAGTATATACTACGGAATACCCTCAAACCACTGGCCGAGCCGGTCAAATACGATATGCGGCACCACCCGCAGCCGTCTATTTTTGCCAGGGAACCACCGAAGGATATACCCCCATCCGGCCTCCGCCGAACTGAGCCCAAGACCCCCTCACCCTGACCCGCAGTGCCCGTTCGCAAAACCAACGGAGCTGCGAGGATGCCCTCAACCGGACGAGTCCGCAAACTGCCGAAAAAGCTCAACAAAGCTAGACTCTGAACCCGTTGCTCTCCACCCATCGCGACGACCGCTTCTGGCGCATCAAGAGGAAATCCCGGGTGCGGTCCGATGACGACCGCATCGCCGACGCCGCTGGGCCAGGATGGCTGGCACGACGTGGTCACCAACGTGCGCGGCATACCCTTGGTCAAACTCCTCGATCCACAAGCAATGGTGGGAGGTCGCTGCAGCGAGTCCGCCCGGTCCTGCTCGACCGCCGGTACCGAGGCTGAGACCATGGACTGGGGACGGCCGTGGTCGCCGGTGCCCTATGAACTCACCGACGGAAATCCCAAAGCCCGCAACCGCCAGGCATCTTGCCCATCCTCCAGAACGAATGCCCGGGAACTCCGCGATGGAGTGAGTGCCGGATTCCAAAAAACTACCCCAGCAAAATCCATGCGTTCCGAAGTTTTACCGTCGGAGTCAGGAGGCTAGGGCATGCCGGTATGCGACTGGATGACCACCGGCTTTCGATTTTCATCAATACTGACATAGGTGAAGGTCGCTTCTGTCACTTTCAGTAATTTGACTTCGGGATGTCGGCGACGGACCCAGGTTTCGATGTGTATGGAAATGGAGGTCCGGCCAAGCTTATCCGCTGCGCAATAACAGCTGACCTGATCCCCAACGTAAACCGGAAGATGAAAAGTCATCGAATTGACGGCCACCGTCACTAGCCTTCCCCTGACCTGATGACTGGCAAAAATAGCACCCGCGAGGTCCATCTGGGACATGATCCAACCGCCAAAAATATCTCCAGCCGGGTTGGCATCTGCCGGCATGGCAATGGTTCGAAGTGAAGGTTCCCTACTTTGCAGGCTATTGGGATTTTCCATCAGGCACTTTCATCGGGATTTCTGCCCATGACGTAAAACTCATGATTGGGTTTCATGTCGATCATATTTGCCATGCGATTCGACATCCCGAAAAAAGAGGAAATGGCCCCAATATCCCAGATATCTTCCTCATCAAATCCATTGTTGCGCAAGTTTACAAAATCCGCATCCCCGATGGTTCCCGGAGCCGTTGCCAGCTTGACCGCGAAATCGAGCATTGCAGCTTGCCTTGGGGTGATATCTGCCTTCCGATAGTTGACAGCAACCTGATCTGCAATCAGCGGATTCCGGGCATAGATCCGCAAAATGGCACCATGGGCAATGACACAGTAATGGCAGTCATTGAACGCACTGGTAGCTACGACAATCATTTCCCGCTCTGCCTTGCTGAGACCGCCCTCCTTCAGCATCAGAGCATCGTGGTAATCAAAAAAAGCCCGAAATTCGGCCGGGCGATGAGCAAGCGCCAGAAAGACATTGGGGATAAATCCCGCTTTCTCATGAACGGCTTCAATCCTGGCGCGGATATCCGCATCTAGTGAATCCAGATCGGGAACGGGATAGCGGCTGATGGGAGTATTGGACATAATCCGATTTTCGGCATGTGCCGTTCAGAAGTCCGGATTGAAATAGTGTCGTCCGGACTGGACTCTCTTGATCTCTTCCAGCAGTAGCCGGAAGTGTTCATCGTTCCCCAGAAAGTTAGGGGATTTTGCATTCACTATGAGCAAAGGGGAATCGTGATAGCCCAGAAAATAGCGGTTATAGGCCTCGGACAGATCTTCGAGATAGCCTCGTTCCATATTCCGTTCATACAGAATGCCACGCTTTCGGATCCGTTTGACCAAGACCCCAATGGGTGCTTGCAGATAAATGATCAGGTCAGGCTTGGGGACTTCCAATTTCAATTGTTCATAAACCCGCTCATATAAATAGAGTTCATCTTCATCCAGAACTAAGCGGGCAAACAGGGAATCCTTCTCCAGCATATAATCGGCAACACGGATGGGGGAAAACATATCTCCTTGACGAAGTTCCTTCAACTGCTGCACCCGCTGAAACAGAAAATACAACTGAGTATGGAGAGCATACTGTGTCGGCGATCGATAGAACCGCTCAAGGAATGGGTTTTCATTTGACGGTTCCAGAACCAGTCCTGCGCCGAGGGTCACAGCAATCCGTCTGGCCAAAGAGGTCTTGCCTACGCCAATAGGGCCTTCAACTACGATGTAAGTCTTGCTGGTGATCGGTCTGCCTACAGATTTTGTGTCGTCTTGCCGGAAGCTCCCTGACCTGAACGATCAGAGCTGTCATCCATATAATCGTCTATCAGGTCCGGTAGCTTTATGCCTATATAGTGGCAAAAATTCCCCTGCACCGTCAATGATCTCAAGCCATACATTCTTTGTATCTCCACACCCTGTTCCGCTGTTTCCACACAGTGCAGATGTAACGATGACCCACAGGTGGGTGGGCACTCTCTCGGCAATTATGGACTATCAGGGATTTCAGACCTCTTAGCCCTCCTGACTCAATCTTACACCTGCAAAGGGGTTCCTAAAGAGGCGTATGGCCCTATCGGCGGGTTTCACAAGTTCCGCCAGGGCAACTAAGAAGCCTGACGGCAATTACGACACAGCCCATAAAGAGTCAACGCATGCTCCTGCAAGTCGAACTGATGACTGTCGGCCACCTGTTGTTGGAGAGCTTCGATTTCACGGTTCACGAATTCGATCACAAGGCCGCATTTCACACAAACCATATGATCATGGTGCGCGGCATCATTCAGTTCGAATACCGACTTGTCGCCTTCGAACTGATGCCGAACCACTAACCCGGCTTCCACAAATTGTGCCAAGACCCGGTACACCGTCGCCAAGCCGACCGGGTCACTGTCTTTCAGGACTTCACGGTACACATCCTCTGCTGACATGTGCCTTGTTTCACCGGCTTCCAAGACAGAGAGAACCTTCAGCCGCGGCAATGTGGTCTTCAGTCCGGCCTTATGCAGGTCCTTGGTCAGGCCTTCCGATTTTTCTTGAGAGTCAAGTATCACTGTGACAGGCGGTCCGGCAAGTGGAATGAGATCGTTTGGACCGGCCTGGTTCAAATTACAAAAACCCTCCTGATCCAAATAGCACGATTGACCGATTATACCCTACATCCGATGCGAGCAACTGCTGGGAAGCAGTGAAGGTTCGATTCTCATACGGAGGGCTTGCCAGTCCGGGGACAAACGGAACCTCTGTAGAGGCTTATGGTCCTTGTCCCGGCTCATCTGCCGATAGATTACGCGCCAGTGCTTCGGAAAGATACTCTTTGGCGAACATCAGGCAGACACCACATCCCGCGCCAACACCCAAACGCGTGCGTAAGCATGATAACGAGGAGATATCGCCACGTTCGACGGCATCTTCGATCTCGTAGTGACTCACCGACTTGCAGATACAGACGTACATATTCCAGAGCACAGCAATTGTAAATCAGAGTATAAATGAGAATTAATCCACTTGTCTACTCCGATCCTCAAAAAAACAATGGTCCCGCATGGATTACGGGAAAGGGGCAATGGAATCCTTTCCTGGAGATATGCTTTGGAGTCTTCCGGTCAAATCGCAGATGATCACAGCCATCCGGGTCGTGTACCAATATGCAGGCACAAGTCCTTGGACCAAAAACCAATCATCCCACCAGTCACATAGGCTTAGTCTCGCCAAGACCTTCCAATTTCCTGCGAGCACATAGCAAGACGGCCTTATCTTTCTGCGTGGTTACATTGAATGCATGCCGGCATGGCACAGAAGAAAACGTGGGCTTGCGCGAGTGGGCGGGATACATTCGTAATAACACTCAGAACATTCAGCCTTCGGGCCCAGGCGACATTTGGGACTGTTGATAATTTTCCAGGCCGACACGATCAATCAATCCCAACTGCGTTTCCAGCCAGTCAATATGTTCTTCCTCTGACTCCAGAATGGATTCGAATAACTCTCGGGATACGTAATCCCCAACGTTTTCACAATCCGAGACTGCCTGCTTGAGGTCTGGATGTGCTTTCATTTCCATCTTCAGGTCACACTCCAGGATTTCCCGGATATCCTGACCGATCATGAGCTTTCCAAGGTCCTGCAAGTTCGGCAAGCCCTCCAGGAAAAGAATCCGTTCAATCAACGCATCCGCATGTTTCATCTCGTCAATGGACTCATGATATTCATGCTCACCCAAAACAACCAATCCCCAATCCTTCAACATTCGCGCATGAAGGAAATACTGGTTAATTGCTGTCAGTTCATTTTTCAGCACGTTGTTTAGGTGCTGGATGACGGTTTGATCGCCTTTCATAATGTTTCCTCTTTCATTTCGACAAACGACCCCTCATTTGTCGCTGCTTCTGGAGTTCGAGATGGCAAAGAATAGCAAAGTGAAAAACATTTTGCAACTGCTTAACCAGTTGAATTATATGAAGAAAAATAATATTGAATTTGATTCTCGTTTCGTGCAAAGGCATTGTGTTGCATTGATCTCAATCACAGGGTTTGCTAGTTGCCTGCCAGTGCGAGCCAGACTATGAAAGTATCTGATTTCCTGGCTCAATGGTATCGTCAGCAAGAGGAGGAAAGCGGGCAACATCGCCTCTGCAAATCCGAGCTGAGGTGGCTCAGCCCGCTGATCGGCCGTTCCGAACGAGCCGCTGATCACGCTTGCACCGCGTACCGGACTCACTCCCTCCAGTACTCCGAAAGATCCTGATCCAATATGAATGCTCGTAATCAGGTGAGACCGGCCCTTGGGAAAATGACCAAATGCTGCAGGTCCAAGCGGATTCCAATCTCTTCCCCTGGCTGATGGGCATGATGGCTGGGTGCATGACACATCACTCGGGAACCATCCGCCAGTACCAGTGTATATAGATAGTCCGCGCCTCGGAATGCACTGAACTGCACTCTGGCCCGGATACGACCCTCAGGGGCATAGTAAATGTCATCTGGCCTGAGCAACAGATCCACTTCGGTGCCGATTGCATAGGATGCTGACAGATTTCCTGTGATGACTCCGAAACTGGTGTCCAACTGGTCGTTTCCAGATACCCGAGCTTGAATGAAAACGCCACGCCCGACAAATTCGGAGACAAACCGGTCTGCAGGCCAATGGTACAAGTTGTAATTGGAATCCCACTGATGCAGCCGACCACGATTCATCACCCCTATGCGGTCGGAAAACGCAAAAGCCTCCAACTGATCATGGGTAACCAAAAGAGCAGTGACGCCATCATGGCGCAAAATCTCACGAATCTCGCGAGCCAATTGCTCCCTGAATTCCAAGTCCTGGCCACTGAAAGGCTCATCCAGAAGCAGCAGATCAGGTCTGGGAGCAATGGCACGAATCAGCGCCACCCGTTGTTGCTGGCCGCCGGACAACTCATGGGGATACATACGCGCATATCCATCCAGACCCACCATAGCCAATAGTTCCGATACACGCCGGCGGATGACATCCGATCCCTTGCGACGAATACCGAACCCGACATTATCCGCAATAGTGAGATGAGGGAACAAGGCTAGATCCTGAAATACCATGCCAACACTGCGACGCTCCGGAGCGAGATGCTTGCCAATCCCGCAGACGAGTTGGTCGCGAATCCGGATTCGGCCCTCGGAAGGTTGTTGAAAGCCGGCGATAGTGCGTAGCAGAGACGTCTTTCCACAGCCACTGGGTCCCAGCAAACTGCCAATATCTCCTTTTTCCAGCAAGAAACTGACATCATCGACAACCCGGTTTCCACCAAGGTCTACACTGATTCCAGAGATATCAAGGTGACCCTTTGCCATCAAAATTTCGGGGGTTTGGGTCGTGTTCCGGCCCGTGACCGGCTGATGGCTCCGCTCAGGAGAATCACGGGGATAATCCCTACGGCAACGATGGCAAGCGCAGCGGTAGAGGAGTCGGCAAGACGTTCATCCGAAGCGAGTTCATACGCACGCACGGCCAGCGTATTGAAATCAAACGGGCGCAGGATCAACGTCGCGGGCAACTCTTTCATTACATCCACAAAGACGATGACCACCGCCGTGAGCAAACTTCCCCGCATAATCGGCAGGTGGATCTCTCGAAGAACAGCAGACCGATTGCGGCCCATGGAACGGCCGGCATCGTCCATGGATGGCTTGATTTTGCCCAGCCCTGTCTCGACTGTTTGCAGGGAAACGGCCAGAAAACGAACCGTATAAGCGAACAGCAGTATAAAAACGGTACCACTGAAAATCAGCCCTACATTGATGCCCAAATATGCTTGGCTCCATTGGTTCACCATATTGTCCAGAGCACCGAACGGAATCAGGACGCCGACGGCAATCACGGTCCCAGGGATCGCATATCCCATGGATGACAGGCGTGAAAAAAAACGCATGGCACGGGAAGCATCCATACGGTTGCCATATGCCAGAATCAGGGCTGGGATCAGAGCCACCATAGCAGCCCCGGCAGCCAACGCGAAGCTATGCCAGGCCAGCACAAGAAACCGGCGGTCAATCATGATGTCATAGGTCTCCAGAGACCAGACGACCAGTTGAGTAGTCGGGATGATAAAGCCCAACAGCAACGGCAACAGGCAGGCAAGGAATGCAACCACTGACCAGCCACGGGACAGCCGGATATCCGGCAATGCTTGATAACGATTCGTGGTGTGGTGGAAGTGTGCGCGTCGACGAGACCAACGCTCTAACAAGATAAGAGCGAACACGAAGACCAGCAGAATCGCGGAAAGCTGCGCCGCAGCCACGGCATCGAACATACCGAACCAAGTACGATAGATCCCGGTCGTAAATGTACCCACGCCAAAATACTGCACGGTCCCGAAATCCGCCAGAGTTTCCATGAGCGCCAGCGAAAGGCCCGCAACAATGGCTGGCCTGGCCAGCGGAACCGCTACTTTGGCAAAGCTGCTCCATGGATCGCATCCCAAAGTCCGACTGACCTCCAACACACAGACCGATTGGCTAAGGAATGCCGCTCTTGTCAGGAGATAGACGTAGGGGTACAGCACCAGCGAAAACATGACAATCGCCCCCCCGATGGATCGTACCTCCGGGAACCAGTATTCTCCATACGACAGCCCGAATGTCTCCCGAATCCAGACCTGCAGTGGCCCACTCACATCCAGCATCCCAGTATAGGTATAGGCAATGATGTATGCGGGCATCGCCAATGGCAGCAATAACAGCCAAGTCAGGAGAGTGCGACCGGGAAAATGGCACATGCTGGTGAGCCATGCCGTCGTCACCCCGATACTCCCTGCTCCCACCGTGACCCCCACCATCAGCCACAACGAATTCGCGATGTATTCTGGTAATACCGTATCCACAAGGTGTGACCAGTTCTCGCTCACTGGGGCAAACAGGTATACCCCGATCACACCAATCGGTACCAGGATGATCAGCGACGTCAACGCACCGGCAATCGTCCATCCTCCGGGCCGCTGTGGCCATTTCAGGCCATTTCCAGCCATCGACAGAACAGTACCGCGCAGCATAGTCGTACCAGATTTTCCGCTATACACTCTAAGAAAGACTGACCAGCGCACATTGCATGGCACCGGCCGTTTTTGGCAGCGGCCAAATATACAATCAAAAGATCAAGGCAAACCAGTCAGGGATTATGTCTGAGAATACATTTGACACTAACGCCACCCGGCGCGGTCCATTAATTGTAGTGCAGCTCGATTATTTTCCCCCAATGTAGTCAGGTTGAGAGTATCCGCCCTGAATGCTCCGAGCCGCCGCAGAGTTTCGGAAATCGGTGCCCCAGGGATCACCGGATACTCATTGTTGATCTCTGCATACCAACTCTGTGACTCTGGAGTCACCAGAAATTCCAACAGTGCTTCCGCTGCGGTCCGGTTTCGGGCATGACGGACAATGCCTGCGCCGCTGATATTCACATGCGCACCACGACCCTCCTGATTCGGCCAGAAGATCCCGATTTTCTCCGCTGTCTGGCGATCCTTTTCCTTATCACTGTTCAGAAGGCGTCCGAAATAATAGGTATTGACTAGCGTAATGTCGCATTGTCCTGCAGCGACTGCATGCAACTGGTCGGTGTCTCCACCGCCAGGCTTGCGGGCAAAGTTGGCTACCAACCCTCGAGCCCACTGCTCGGTTTTCTCTTCCCCCAGATGTTCAATCATGGATGCGACCAGTGACTGGTTGTAAATATTGCTTGAAGACCGTATGCACAGACGCCCACGCCATTTTTCATCTGCCAGCGCTTCATATGTGGAAAGATCGGCCGGGTCCACCCGATCCTTGGCGTAAAACAATACCCGTGCGCGACGGGAAAGTCCGAACCATTCGCTTTCCCGGTCCCTCAGGTGGGATGGGATGACATCATTCAGCACAGGATTCTTGATCGCTTGCAGAATGCCCGCAGTCTTGGCCCGCTGCAGCCGACCAGCATCCACCGTGATAAATACATCCGCCGGTGTGGCCTCGCCCTCGATTTCAATCCTCTTCAACAACCCATCAGCCTTGCCGGTAACGAGCCGAAAACCGATACCAGTTTCTGCTTCAAACCGCTCAAGAAGCGGGAGTATCAGTGCTTCCTTACGAGCCGAGTAGATATTGACGACCTCTTCGGCAATCACCGGCGGAGGGTGGGACGTCAACAAGGACAGGACTGGGACCGCTAGAAGAACTCGGGCAATTTTCCGTTTCATGGGGTTCGGTTTCTATGCAATGGATTGGACTGCGTGAATGGCATGTATCGCAGTTTACTTCCACCCTGAATCAGGGCTCTCAGATGCCCTGCTCCTTCCCGGAAGGGCAGGAGATACAGTGCATACAATGAATTCGGGTCGGAATCAGACCGGCTCAGACCATAGCGTAGTGACTGACCCGGCTCGGAAAGGCAGTGGGTCCCAAACCACTGGTCCCAGCACGCCAAGGCCACGCCAAAATTGCGATCATGATGTCGGGGATGTCTGGAATGGTGAATCTGATGTTGTGCCGGTGACAGTAAAATCTGCTCAAGCCAAGGCCAGTAGCGGATGGGCACTTCACTATGACGCAGATTGGCCCCAAGGAGATTGAAGGCAAACTTGATCGCGTTGGCACCCAACACCATCACCAGACTGACGCGCTCACCAAATGCATATACGAACATTCCGATACACACTCCCTGCACCAGCGCACCGCGCAGGGCAAACAGAATCCCCTCTACCGGGTGTGTGCGTAGTACGGTCAGCGGATTCAACCGGGTCGCACTGTGATGCACCTTATGAAATGCCCAAAGTATCGGTACCGCATGCAGAAGGCGATGGACAACGTAACGGGCAAAATCGTCTACAACAAATAAAACCAACGTGAAGCCAACCGCAATCGCCCATGGCGGTGCATCCGGCAATAGGCTGAGTCGGCCATCAAACAGATCATGCAGCAACGAAAAACAAAAAGTCGCCACCGCCGCATGGCCCAACAACCGGGGTACGATCGACCCCATGAGAACCGTATTGATCAGGAATACCACGTAGTCTGCACGGGCACTCGCCGAACACCAGAGTTCGCGAGAAAGTAGTTTCCGGCATGCCCTGACAGGGCGTTCGCGCCCCAGGAACACCATCCAACAAAACGCAAGGAAAAAGGCCGAACCCAGATACCCCCAAAACAATCGTTTCCGAGGGTCCAGGAACGGCTCCATCCAATCAACCAGCAAGCCCTGAGCGGTCAGATCAAGCATGGTCAACCGCCAGCAACAAACTCAGTCATTTTCGGCAGAAAGACTTGCGCCCAGAGATTCGACCAAACCATCCAGTTCTGCAGTCGCATCATTTTTTTTGGCCTGCAGGCCGTATGCTTCTGCCAGTAGTGTTTGCAGCTTGAGCATATGAACCATATAGTTTCCCATATCCTGGTCGCCGCCAATAACATAATTTCCCCTGTCGTCGATTCCGGTCACCTGGCCGCCACCCAGCAACACCGGGCCATATCCAATCAGACGATTCATCCTGACACCGATTTCACCTAAATCGTTTCCTCCAGTTTCGAGGGCCATTGCAAACCCCTTCAGTTCGCCCCAATGTTTGCCATAGGCTCGGAAAGCGTCATTGGCATTGCCCCCAGACTCCACGATCGTTTGCAGTTTCTGCAGGTCCTTGTAGACCGAACCTGCATATTTGAAAGCCGCTTCGGCAATCACTTTTTCCCAATGTACCTTGATGGTATCAGCATAGCCGACCAACTCTTTGCGCTGGGCATCGGTCAGGGCTTCTCCGGCGGCACCAGCAATCAGCGCTCGACCATCCAGAAAAGCTTGGACAATGGTATGCAAGTAGTTGGTACCGCTCTTGTCCGCGTCGGCAGCATAATAGGCATGGGCATATGTCATCTCCCGATAGAGATCGACCGTGCCATCTTGGTTATGGTCGGCGACTCTCATGTCTTTCTTCTTGGCAATGCCATAAGCTTGGTTTGCGTCCAAGCTGAGGGCATGTGCTGGAGCGCCGAAATAACCGAATGCTTCGTCCCACGAATGTTCTTTGCCCGTGTAATGTTTGCCTTTGCCGTAGGGCTTGTTGTTCGGCTTGTTGTCTGCAGCAAGCTTTTCATCCAGGTAATTGTCCACACCCTGATGATAAAACACGGCTCCCATGGCAAATTTGGAAATCAACTGCGGATAGTCGTACCCGGTCAGCGGATCAAACCCGCCCTTGCTGGATGCTGCCTGATCAATCATGAACGCAATGACCTCGGAACCTGTCATCTTCCCGGGCCATCCATTGACTACGCCTTTGTATGTTTTTCCCTCCAGGTTCACTCCCTTGGCGATCTGGTCGACCTCGGTCTGCTGGATCATGAAACCATCCTTGGACTTGGGATCAATAATCGCACGGCCTTCCTCCTTGCCGGTATAGTAGGCCATCATCTGTGCTTTCAATTCGGCAGCATTCGCGCCATCGCCCTTCCCAGCAAGCTTCTTGAGGGAAGTGTGGAGAACCTGGCGTGCGGCCTGACCAGTATAGGCGACGGAGTCTGCCTTGTCACCATCATACCCCTTAAGGGTAACCGGAAAGGGACCATAGTTTTCCGCCAAGACGGGGCTGCTGAACGCAAGGCAACAGGCAATCGCACAGGTAAGAGGACGGATCCGAAAATAGGTGGAAGTCATGATGATTTTTTACAAGATATGAAATGTAAATGCTATCCAACAGGCAATCTGGGGTAAATGTAAACGATAATAATTATCATTACAATACTAACTGGTAAATCTCCCATGATTTTTGTTGTCCACAAATAAGTAAGAGTGATTCGGAGGCTTGGGGGGCAAGACACTCAGATTCCAAATCTCTGGAGATAGCCGCAGGATTTTGGCGCATGGATACGAAACCGCCGGTTTGTTCTGACACGGCAACACCAAAACGCTGGTCGTACCGGGAATTGCGAAGGGTCACGACAACCATCGCAATTCGTCCCACATACCCCCGTCCAACATGCCATGCAAGCGACTGCGGAGGCGGCAGAATGAGTGGGTCCGGGAACCGTGAAGTCGATGTTACAAGTACAAGTGGGCGATCATCCGTTATTGGGTATTCCTTATAATCTACCCAACACAAGCCAACATATCCTCTTTCACCCCTTTCCTGCAACATTCTCTGGCAACCAAGATCTCAGACCATGCTATATGTCATTTACGCCCAAGATAACCGCGATTCCCTGGCCAATCGCCAACAAGCAAGACCGGCACACATTGAGCGCCTGAAAGCCCTGCAAGCAGAGGGCAAATTACTCCTCGCAGGGCCACTACCCGTCATCGACAGTGAAGACCCGGGACCCGCGGGATATTCCGGAAGCCTGATTGTGGCGGAATTCCATTCCCTGAAAGAGGCCGAGGCCTGGGCCAATGAAGACCCTTATATGGCCGCCGGGGTCTATTGTTCCGTCAAGGTGAAGCCGTTCAGGAAAGTCTTGCCATGACATCACTCCCACCATACCCCGAGCTAACGCCCGGGGGCCGAGCTATCGAAACCGACTCCTGCTCCCTGATGTCACCTCATTGCCCCTATTGGAATGGGAATGATCATTGATTCATTGAAAACCTCATGAAACCTAAAGGGCCCAGGGAATGATCCCTTGCCGAGACCTGATGCCAGCCGGTCTGCACCAAGCTATCTCAGCCACATGGCCCGGCACCTTTCCCACATGTGGCCAGATGATGTCTCCACACTTAACCCCAAACGAGTCTATAGCTTTTGTAGCTTCATGGAGAACCGCAAAGATCCAATGGAGTACCTGAGGGCCGCATTGCATAACACCGCAAACTGACCCGAAACACAGTCGAAGAGGCATTTTTTGAAGAAAAAGTATACGGTCTGAATATAGCCATGCTATTATTCGAGAATATGATAACCCATCTGTAACGAAACGGCGCAATCAGTCGCCAATTGGGGCAGCCTGTGAATCCCGGCAAGGGGCATATAAAGCCGACATTCGTCAACTGGCCGGACAAATGATCCGGCGAGATGTATGGCGGGTTTTCTGCCGACTGGTCATGGCAATCATTGATTAGGCAGTGTCTTCATGGGGTACGCCACCTTAACCAAATCCATACGCCGACTCTCAATCATGTCAAAAGCCCCCCCATTTGATGCCGAAAGCTATATCAAGCGAATGATAGAAGCCGGGTTCACCCAGCAGCAGGCCGAAGCACTGGCAGAACTACACGCTGCTGTCGGCGAAGCACTCGCGCAATCCGAGACGGAATCGGACGACTTGGATGCAGAATAAAGCTGTATCGAAAGGGCCCGGTCTTCTGCCTACGGCAAGGCTTCAGAACACCTGCATTCCATTGATCCGAGAAGCGGCGGCAACTCACAGTTGACCGGGGTCAAACCGGTTATTACGCTGAGATGAAATCTTGAGCGTAATGCCCCACGCTATTGTATTGTCTCGGGTCACTATGATGGACGATATGTGTGATATAATCAGACACTGGTCATCTTATGTCCATCTCGGCTTTCCTTTTGGCTAACGGCCTATCCCTGCGTCGACATCGGTTCCCTTTCCCCGACCCGACTGTCAGTGGCCTTCACCTTTCACTGGACTTTCATCATTCCGCCAGGCTGTCATCAGAGTGAACTCTGTGCCAGATTGCCCCGGTCGAAACTTCTCGGTCCAAGAGCTGCAGCCAACGTTCATGTTCAGCGAGTTCCGCACGGTTGGCATATACTAGTGGAGTGGGGTCAGGCTGTTCAGAGGCCGGGACGTCAGGCAAATAGGGATGCAACCCAGAATGCGAATCGTGTCCCATCCGCATGCCCGGGTTGCTCGAAGCCGGCGGCATCCGTCCGATCATGGACAAATCTTCCGACTCTCCCAGCAGGGACAGCTGCCCCCCGGTCATGCGAAGATAGACATCTGCAAGAATTTCCGCATCCAGCAGTGCACCATGCAAGGTACGTTGACTATTGTCGACACTGTACCGTTTGCATAGCGCATCCAGACTGTTTTTTTGTCCCGGATGCTTATGCTTGGCAATCACCAGAGTATCCAGCACATCACAATTTGTTCCGATCACATCTTCGCCAAACCCGGCTCGTGCGAATTCCTGGTTGAGAAATCCAACATCAAAAGGTGCGTTATGAATGATGAGTTCCGCACCTTTGATGTAGGACAAAAACTCGTCCGCCAACTCGCTGAACCGGGGTTTGTCTTGCAGCATTGTCAGTGTAATGCCATGAACTTCGACGGCCGCTTCATCAATATCACGCTCGGGATGGATGTACTGGTGAAAATGATTCCCGGACATCCGGCGATCAATCATCTCCACACAGCCGATTTCAATCACCCTGTGCCCTTGTAGGACGTCAAGGCCTGTCGTTTCCGTATCAAGCAAGATCTGTCGCATACCAGCCATCCGGGACCGATCAGCAGGCGTCTCGCAACCCTTGGCGGGCAAGTCGGTCCGCTTGCTCATTTCCCTCATTGCCCGCATGCCCCTTGACCCAGTTCCATTGAATCCGGTGTTCCCCCAGAAGCATGTCCAAACGCTCCCACAGATCCCGGTTTTTTACCGGCTGATCACGCGCAGTAACCCAATGATTCTTCTTCCAGTCCGCGAGCCATTCGGTCACTCCACGTTTGAGGTACTGGGAATCGGTGTGAATGATCACTTCACAGGGTCTGTTGAGGGCGGCCAGCGCTTCGATGGCGGCAGTAAGTTCCATTCGATTATTGGTAGTATGGCGGGACCCGCCCTTGATTTCCCGGCATACCGAACCGAACGAAAGGATGGCTCCCCACCCACCGGGGCCGGGATTTCCTCGACAAGCCCCGTCCGTATAGATAATTACTTTTTGTGTCACGTGAGACAGAAAATCAATGGTATGCCCGATCGGATACAGCCATCAGATCACTCGCCAATGCCTGGCTTCGGCATCCGCACCGATCTTTCGGTTTGGAATGCCTGATGCCGTCAACGATGGCTTGGCAATGGCCGGGACAAAGCGACGCCACGCCAGAGATTTTACGGTAGTCCCTGCGGCAAATTCCCGCTTGCGTCCGACAATCATATATACAGCACCCAGTCCGGGCCACCAGCGCTCGCCCATCGACTCCAGAAAGCCAAACTTTTGCCGCCAACGCGGACTCTGCAGGGGGAGCTGGTATGCCATCATGCAAGCACCGACAATATCCATACCCAAAAGAGAAAGCCAGTCCTGCACACGCCCGGGACGATAACTGTGTCCCTGCCATGGTACCGAATGGGTATTCCTGCGTAAACCACGTAGCCGAAGTGGATACATCTTCCATAGGCTGAACTGATTAAAGCCCATAATGAGAATACAACCTTCCGGTACCAGGAGCTGATTGATTTCGCGCAATACATTATGTGGCTTGACGCAGGAATCAAGCACATGGGGTACCACAATCAGGCTGTGCGCCTTCTCCCCGAAGGGCAATGCCTCCGAACTTGCCACCAGGGTCCGGAGGGATTCTGTTTGCTGACCTGCTGCCCCCCTGTCATCTCGCAGCGACCGTGACGGGAGGTCAGGAATCGCCAGGAACCGAGTGCCGATCTCGACCCGGTCCAGATCACGCAGGTAATCCCGCTCCGGCATCCCGATCTGTAATGCCGAGGGGTAGTAGCCGGCGGGAATCAGGTCCCGACAACGGCGACATTCCTCCTGGAGCAACCATTGGCCCAAGGATGTACAAAACCAGGAAGTGTCAGATACGTTCAAGTTGCGGTCAAATCTTCAGCAGTTCGGTCGATAATGCATGCATCCGCAAAAGCCCGGTTCCGGTTGGCCGGTCATGGCAGTCGCTTGTTGATACAATCTACCTACTGGTATTCTACTCCCCCTTGTTGGTTTATGTCCGCCCCGAATCACTCACTATCCCCGACGGCCAGGCTGGCCAGAGAACTGGTCCAGAGGCCTTCCATTACACCGCAAGATGCCGGATGCCAGCATCTGATTGCAACCCGACTGACCAATGCCGGATTCGATTGCGAAACCATCTGCCGTGGAGGAGTGACCAACAGCTGGATCCGGCGAGGGAAAACCGCCCCCCTGTTTGTGCTTGCTGGTCATACCGATGTCGTCCCGACCGGTCCAGAGTCTGAGTGGCAACATCCACCCTTCGAAGGCACCATCGTCAACGGCATGCTGTATGGGAGAGGTGCCGCCGACATGAAGGGCAGCATTGCTGCTTTTGTGTGCGCATGTGAAGATTTCGTGGCCGCACATCCCAAGCATCAGGGGTCGATTGCACTACTGATTACCAGTGATGAGGAAGGACCTGCCTGTGATGGTACCAAGGCGGTGCTTGATGTACTCAGGGAACGGGGAGAGCGGATTGATCACTGTATTGTGGGAGAACCATCCAGCTCTCACTTGCTGGGAGATGTAATCAAGGTCGGACGACGTGGTTCCTTGAGTGCTACTGTGACCATTCAGGGAGTCCAGGGCCATATCGCCTATCCGTATAATGCGAAGAATCCTGTCCATCTGGCACTGCCGGCACTGCAGCAATTGGTGACCATCGAATGGGACCGCGGCAATGAGCATTTTCCACCTACCAGCCTGCAGATTTCCAATATTCATGCCGGCACCGGTGCCCACAATATCATTCCGGGCACACTGGTAGTGGATATGAACTTCCGGTTTTCCCCGGAAGTGACGGAAGACTACCTGCGCCAGACTACGGAAGCGCTGCTCAGGGAGCATGGCCTGTCTTTCAGCATTCACTGGTCTCTAAGCGGCCTTCCCTTTGAAACCGGTGCTGGCCGCCTCCGGGAAGCCGTCATTGAAAGCATCCGGGAAACCACCGGCCGAGAACCGGAATGTTCAACGGCCGGAGGAACGTCGGATGGACGCTTTATTGCTCCCACGGGCGCTGAAGTCGTCGAGTTAGGGCCTGTGAACGCTACCATTCACCAGATTAACGAGTGCGTCTGCCTGGCTGACCTTGAACTCCTCAAGACCTGTTATGCCAGCACGATGCAGAAGTTACTGCTCTGACACCTTATCTCCGGCTCCATCGCCTTCTATGCCTTGATTGGGATATACTCCACGCCCCCATTTGACCATCCATGGTATGAGCGACCAAAGCACTGGTTCCAACTTTATCCGGCAGATCATCGATGCAGACCTGGATTGCGGAAAACATACGGAGATCATCACCCGTTTCCCCCCGGAGCCAAACGGGTACCTGCATATTGGTCATACGAAATCCGTCTGGCTCAATTTCGGTATCGCACAAGATTACAATGGTCGCTGCACCCTGAGATTCGATGACACAAACCCGATCAGGGAAGATGAAGAATTTGTCGAAGCGATCAAGGAAGATGTACGCTGGCTTGGCTTCCCGATCAACCGGGTTGCTCATGCTTCAGACTACTTCGAGCAACTGTATGCCTATGCTCTGGAACTCATCCACAAAGGACTGGCTTATGTAGATAGTCTATCCACTATCCAGATCAGGGAATACCGTGGCACACTTACCGAACCCGGTCGCCCCAGCCCTGACCGGGCCAACAGCGTGGAACAAAACCTGATGCTGTTCGAGCGCATGCGAGCCGGGGAATTCGGTGACGGAGAACGGGTGCTGCGGGCAAAGATTGACATGACTTCCCCCAATATCAACTTGCGAGACCCGATCCTCTATCGCATCCGTCACCACAATCATCAACGCACGGGGAATCGCTGGTGCATATATCCGATGTACGACTTTACCCACGGTCTCAGTGATGCAATTGAAGGCGTAACCCACTCCCTGTGCACGCTGGAGTTCGAAGACCATCGGCCATTGTATGACTGGTTTCTGGCCCACCTGACCATTCCAGCCAAACCGCGCCAAATCGAGTTTTCCCGCCTCAATCTCAGTTACACCGTGTTGAGCAAACGCCTGTTGACGCGTCTGGTAGAGGACAAGGTCGTCGACGGCTGGGATGATCCACGCATGCCCACGATCTGTGGGCTGAGACGTCGCGGATTCACGCCGACATCGATTTGCAACTTCATTGCCACAGTCGGTATCACCAAAAAAGATAACCGGATCGATATGCTGGCGCTCGAAAATGCGATCAGGGAAGACTTGAACCCGGTTGCCATCCGGGCCTTGGCCGTCCTGCGACCATTGCGTGTCATCATCGACAATTTTCCCGAACAAGAGACCGAAACCCTGGAAGTTCCCAACCACCCCAATCACCCGGAGATGGGCAGTCGACTGATCACCTTGTCGCGGGAGCTGTATATCGAACAGGACGATTTCATGCTCGACCCACCGGAAACGTTTTTCCGTCTGGGACCCGGAAGAGAGGTTCGGCTGCGCCATGCCTTTGTCATCCGGTGCATCGGAATGGATCGGGACGACTCTGGTAACATTCGTGCCCTGCACTGTGAATACCTGCCAGAAACCCGCAACGGCATACAACCTGAAGGCAGAAAAGTGAAAGGCATTATCCATTGGGTCAATGCCGCGGATGCCACGGATGCTGAGGTTCGTCTGTATGATCGCCTGTTCCAGACGCCGAACCCCCAATCGGGCCAGGCAACAGATCTTTCTGCGGAGATCAATCCCAGGTCTCTGGAAATCCTGCCGCATTGCAAACTGGAAGCGTCCCTGGCCTCCGCCAGCCCGGACACTCGCTTCCAGTTCGAGCGACTGGGGTATTTCTGCCAGGATCAGGACAGCTGTGAGCATTCGCTGGTTTTCAATCGCATCGTCACCTTGCGTGACCGTTGGGCAAAACTACAATCCCGCAATCACTGACCGAATCATATCGCTGATCTCATGATGGAATTTCTTACCGAGTATGGCCTTTTCTTCGCCAAAGCGGCCACGATTGTCGTGGCGATCCTGATCATTGTCGGGAGCATTGTTTCCACCGCCATGCGCCATCGGAAAGAAGAGATGGAAATCCGCCTGACCTTGTTAAATCAGCAGTATGATCAAATGGAATCGACTCTCAAGGGAGCCAGTCTGGGGCCCAATGGGCA
The DNA here is from genome assembly GCA_965221795.1 of Candidatus Poriferihabitaceae bacterium. Lineage (GTDB taxonomy): Bacteria > Pseudomonadota > Gammaproteobacteria > Arenicellales > Poriferihabitantaceae > VYFG01. The sequence goes on along the minus strand of OZ244914.1, from coordinate 1,990,636 downwards.
AAAACAATGGCTGAAGTCAGAGAAGAAAAGGGCCAAACAAAAAGCCAAGCAGGAAAAGAAAGCCGCCCATCGCCAAGAAGAAGTCGCCCGATCAAGAGTATTTGTTCTGGACTTTGACGGAGATATCCGAGCCAGTGCCACCGAGGCTCTGCGCAATGAAATCAGTGCGATTCTTACCAACGTCAGCGAACAGGACGAAGTACTGCTTAGGCTCGAAAGTGGAGGCGGTGTCGTACATGGCTACGGATTGGCGGCCAGCCAACTACAGCGGTTGAGAGACCGCAAAATTCCCCTCACCATTGCAGTGGACAAGATCGCAGCCAGTGGCGGTTACATGATGGCTTGTGTGGCCAACCGCATCATTGCCGCCCCCTTCAGCATCATCGGATCGATCGGGGTACTGGCACAGATACCGAATCTGCATCGGTTTCTGAAAAAGCATAATGTGGATTTTGAGCAACTGCAAGCAGGAGAATACAAGAGGACCCTGACTATCTTTGGGGAAAATACCGATGCAGCACGACAGAAGATGCAGCACGACCTGGAAGAAACCCATGCACTGTTCAAAGCCTTCATTGCCGAGAGGCGTCCTTCCCTTGACCTCGAAAAGGTCGCGACCGGGGAACACTGGCTCGGCGCAAAGGCACTGGAGCTGGGCCTTGTCGATGAACTTCGCACCAGCGATGACTACCTGATGTCAAATCGAGAAGAAAGAGATCTCATCCGAGTGGAATTCTGTCGCCGCAAGTCCTTGCCCGAGCGCGTCAATGACCTGTTTACCCAGTTCCGCCGAAGCCAGAATCACTACCTGCGAGAGACAGAGACCGGCTCTCCCCTGCTGATGTGATCTGCCATGGAATTGGGTTCTATGTCATGACGATTTATCGCCTGGGCGATCACACCCCACACATTGACCCTTCTGCTTTCGTTGCACCGAGTGCCGATCTCATCGGTTCCGTCTCTATGGCGCGCTACGCCAGCATCTGGTTCCATGCGGTGGCCCGAGGGGACAACGACCAGATTGAGATCGGAGAGCGGAGTAACGTACAGGATCACTGCATGTTGCATGCGGACCCCGGCATCCCCCTCCAGATTGGCAAGAATGTCACTGTGGGACACTGTGCCACGCTCCATGGCTGTACCATTGGGGACGGCAGCCTGATCGGCATCGGCAGTGTAATCATGAATCATGCCAAAATCGGCGAATCCTGCATTGTGGGGGCCAACACCCTGATCGCCGAAGGCAAGGAATTTCCTGCCCGATCACTGGTACTGGGATCACCCGGACGAATTCTTCGGGAACTCGACCACCAGGAAGTCGAACAGTTGAATCAATTGGCACAGGTCTATGTGAACAATATACTCCGCTACCGACAGCTTACAGCCGTTCCGGACTCCAGCAATGAGCCCCGGGGATAAGCAGCCAACCGAATGGTAGAGTGAGACTCGACAAAGGGCTGGCCCCAATATTTACTGATTCAGATAAGCTGACTCAGTGTACTCTATATTATCGGTCCCCATCCTATATCCCGGTACCAATGCCATCGGCACAAGCTGATCCCGCCGATGTCTGTGATGAGGGGAATCTCATGAAGACCCATTATGACCTGGGATTTAGAATGCCTGCTCGGAAGTGGTAATGCACAGCAAAAGGACAATGGCCTGATAGAGTGAACGCCATGTTCAACCTGCTCTCGCCGAAACATCGAAGGGATGGTCAGGACGGGCCGATCGGTTACTTCTATTTCTATCCGTATGTCCCCATTTCTTCGGCACCCGGTTCCAGACGCCTCCTGGTCTTGCGACGCTGCCAGATAAAGAGGGCAGCGAGAAATGCGAGTAACGCAACCGCAATCTTCTGACCATGATCCGGCAGCAAAGAGACTGCATTTCGGATCCAGGCCAGTGGGCTATTCTGGGGGGAGTCGCTGTCAGATGTGTCTGATGCTGCCTCTTCCCCTGCAGAACCGACCGATCCTGTCGTCGGGGGCTGTTCGTCCTGACCCGCATCCGAGCCAGAGACAATCAAATCTTCTGATGACCCTTGCTCGACGACAGAATCTGACCGAGAGGACGCAGACGAATCTGCCAATTGGTCCAGCATCGCCTGAAGATCAGGCAAGGATTCCTCCCCGTCCCGGGTACCGGCATCTTCTTCTACTTGTGCCCGCGGGTCATCCGGTTCTGATTGTGATTTCGATTCTATGCCCTGAGTATGAGCGGTATCGGACTTCATCGTATCATCCGAAGTGATGGATGCCAGACCCACAGGCTCTCCGGCCGCAGTCATACCTTCTTGGCGGGATATCGTGCCATCGCCAGAACCCTCTTCCTGGCCCAACAGCATATCCCTTTCCTGCGAGTCACGGACCCGATCCTGAATCGCCGCAAGATTCTCATCCTCAACCTCGATCAGGCGAACAGCCTGCTCCCTACTTTCCTGTAGACTGGTCAGTTGTTCACGTATGCTTTCACTTTCCACAGTCTCGGAAAGGACCCGTTCTCCCAGTCCCTCCAGTTGGGCTTCCATGGCATCCAGAGCGGTTTTGTTGGCATCCTCATCGAGTTCGCTGTCCAGTTCCATTTGCTGGCTGATCGTCAACTGACCATCGGTGGCAGGATCGATCACAATGGCAGCGTGATCTACCGGTTTGATCGTCGCTTCCGGCTCCGGCATGGCGTCGACACCCGCCGGTGCGGTCAGCGAAGGGCTGGCAAGTTCCATCTGTTCGGATTGCCCTGAATCCATGATGTCAGAATCGGGAGACAGGGGTTCCGATATGGGTCGGGGGTCCACGGTCGGACGCGGGCGCAGGCTGTCCTTGTACGCGGTGAACTCGGCCAGTTGCCGGGAAAACGCATTGACAGACTCGGTGTACGATACCCGCGCGATTTCATCCAGACTGGGGATATCCAGCAGTACGTCGCTACGTAAGCGATTCATGTTTTGGCTGACAAAGGCCTCCGGATTGGCCCGAAGTAACGCCAGATATCCCTGAAAGCGATGAATGCCCTCCGGCAATTGCATTCTCTGAACGATATGAGAAAGGGTATCTCCCCACTCAACGGTCATTTCTCCTCCCGGCATCACCGGGGTCTGGGGACGACTGAAATCCGTAGGCTCGATACGCCCGGACAAGATCACGGAATCTTGGGAATCTGATGAAGTCAAAAAAACCGGATAGTCACGTACCAGACGACTGTCCGACCCCATCACGGACACCAGCAGCCGCAACACTTCTTCCTCGATCGCACGATCCGTGGTGATTACGATCTGGTAACTTCCCGACCCCAATGGAACCAGCTGAAACTGCAGATCCCGGGCCGATGGCGGATAATCCATTCCTGCAGCCGTGTAGTCCGACGGGTTGGCCAGCGAGACTGTCAAGGAATCCTGCTCGGAGCTCTCGACAGATTCGAGCAAAATCGACAACCGGAGTGGTTCACCGCTCCCAGAGTGTACGGTCAGAGGACCCAGTTCCATCCCGATAGCCACTACAGGACGCCCCATCACACCTAGCACCCATACAGCCACCAGCGCGAAAAATAGCCTGGAGCGAAAGTCAGACACTGTACCTTACCGGTTCATCCGAAACCACTTTGCCGGCATCCTGGATGCCTGCTTCTCCTGCCTGTTCAGATCACACATCACCCGCCCGGTTCGGCAAAGAGCCAAGGAGCCTGATCCCGCCGGCGCTCCTCATACTGTCGGATGGCATCCATCTTGCCAAGAGTCAGGCCGATCTCGTCCAGGCCATGAACCAAGCAGTGCTTGCGGAAGGAATCTACCTCAAAACCAATTACCCGTCGATCCGGCAAGTGGACGGTTTGGGCCGGCAAGTCGACCAGGATCCGGTAACCGGGTTGTGCCAACACCTGGGCAAAAAGATCGTCCACAACCGCTTCTTCGAGGACCACTGGCAACACTCCGTTCTTGAAGCAATTGTTGAAAAAAATGTCCGCGAAGCTTGAGCTGATCAGGCACCGGATGCCGAAATCCATCAGGGCCCAGGGTGCATGCTCCCGGGAAGAGCCACAACCAAAGTTTTCTCTCGTCAGCAGGATGGATGCCCCCTGATAGCAGTCCTGGTTGAGGACGAAATCTGGATTCAGTGGACGCGAGGAATGATCCATTCCCGGTTCGCCATGATCAAGATAACGCCATTCATCAAACAGATTGGGGCCGAAGCCGGAACGCTGGATGGACTTCAGGAACTGCTTGGGGATGATGGCATCCGTATCCACATTGGCCCGATCCAGCGGAGCAACCAATCCTTCCAGTACGGTAAACGGTCTCATCGGAGTTCTTCCGGCATGATGAAATGCCCAGCCACAGCAGCGGCGGCGGCCATGGCCGGTGAAACCAAATGCGTACGGCCACCTTGTCCTTGCCGCCCTTCGAAATTTCGGTTGGATGTGGAAGCACAGCGGTCTCCCGGCGTCAGGCGATCCGCATTCATGGCCAGGCACATGGAACAACCGGGATTGCGCCACTCGAAACCAGCATCCAGAAAAATTCGGTCCAACTCTTCCTGCTCGGCCTGTTGCTTCACCAGACCAGATCCCGGCACCACCAGTGCCTGCTTGATATCTTGATGTACCCGATGCCCCTTGATCACTTGAGCAGCCTCGCGCAAATCCTCGATCCGGCTGTTGGTGCAAGATCCGATAAAGATGTGATCCGGATGGATGTCCCGAATCCGGGTGCCCGCTTCCAGTCCCATGTAGCACAGGGCCTGACGGATACTCTCCTGCGCAATCGAGTCCCCGGCCATCTCTGGGTCGGGCACCGTGCCATTGATATCCGTCACCATTTCAGGGGAAGTCCCCCAAGTGACCTGTGGAAGTAGGTCATCGGCTACCAGCATTACCTCACGATCAAAGATCGCATCCTCATCACTGTGCAGCTCACGCCAAGTGGTGACCGCCCGTTGCCACATTTCACCCTGTGGTGCATAGGGACGCCCCTGCAGATAGCCAAGCGTGGTATCGTCTACTGCAATCATACCGGCCCGGGCCCCGGCTTCGATGGTCATATTGCAAATCGTCATCCGGGCTTCCATGCTCATCGATGCAATGCTTGATCCGGAAAATTCGATAGTATGCCCGGTGCCTCCGGCTGTGCCGATCTTCCCGATGATGGCGAGGATCAAATCCTTGGCACCGACTCCAGAAGGCAACCGACCCTCCACCTGGACGCGCATATTCCTGGCCTTGCGCTGGATCAGGCACTGGGTTGCCATCACATGTTCCACTTCCGAAGTCCCGATACCGAAAGCCAATGCACCGAATGCGCCATGGGTTGCCGTATGGGAATCGCCACAGACAATGGTCATCCCCGGCAGTGTGATCCCCTGTTCCGGTCCGATGACATGCACAATCCCCTGACGGATATCCCCCATGCCAAACTCTGTGATCCCAAAATGATTGCAGTTCTGATCCAGCGTCGCCACCTGCAGCCGAGATACGGGATCGTCAATCTCGACATGATCCGTCGTGGTGGGAATATTGTGATCTGGAACCGCGACCATGCTGGATGTGCGCCATGGCTTTCGTCCGGCCAGATGCAGCCCCTCAAAAGCCTGCGGCGAGGTTACCTCGTGCACGAGGTGGCGATCAATGTAAATCAGCGATGTCCCGTCTTCTTCGGCATGGACGACATGTTGATCCCAAATCTTGTCATACAGGGTCTTCCCCATCCGATGTCAGCCACATGGTGAATATGTGTCGAATAGTAACATAATCCTGCAAGTTCTCTGTTGCTTTTCCCATCAGCTTGCCATATTTCTGTCACAGTTCGGAGGAGCAGGACGGGCACTTTCCATTCTGTGCCCGATGCCGCAGAGCGTGGTCCATCAACACCAAGGCCAGCATGGCTTCCACAATGGGCACTGCCCGAATCCCGACACATGGGTCGTGCCGGCCGGGTGTACTGATCTCCACCATCCGATTGTCCAGATCCACCGTGCGGCCAGGCACCAAAATGCTGGAAGTCGGCTTGAAAGCCACCCGCACAACAACATCCTGGCCACTGGAAATGCCGCCAAGCATGCCGCCGGCATGATTGCTGAGAAAGCCGGAATCAGTCAGTTCATCGCGATGTTCCGAACCCCGTTGCCGAATGGAGTCGAATCCAGCACCAAATTCCACTCCCTTGCTGGCATTGATACTCAACATCGCCGCTGCGATATCCGCATCCAGTCGACCGAAGACGGGTTCGCCCCAACCCACCGGCATCTTGAGTGCCTCCACCATCACCCCTGCGCCCACCGAATCCCCCGCCTTGCGCACCTCCTGAATCAGGGATTCCAGAGAGGACACTGCATCGCGGCTGGCCACGAAAAAAGGATTATGATGGACTTGATCCCAGTCAGTCGGAGGAATGATTTGGTCGGCAATCTGGTAAATGCATCCACGGATTTCCACGCCATAGGTTTGACGAAGGTACTTTCTGGCAATCGCACCTGCAGCCACCCGCACGGCGGTTTCTCGTGCAGAAGAACGTCCGCCGCCACGATAGTCTCTCAGACCATATTTTTTCTGGTACGTAAAATCCGCGTGTCCCGGACGAAAACGATCCCGGATCTGGCGGTAATCCCGGCTGCGTGAATCAGTATTCTGGATCAGAAGACCGATCGGAGTACCGGTGGTGACGCCTTCAAACACGCCGGAAAGGATCTCCACCTGATCCGCTTCACGTCGTTGGGTAGTGAACCTGGACTGACCCGGACGCCTTCTATCCAGGTCCGGCTGAAGGTCGTTCTCAGCATTCAAGGGCATACCGGGCGGACAACCATCCACGATCCCTCCAATGGCCACCCCATGGCTTTCACCAAAGGTGGTCAGGGTGAACAACTGTCCAATGGAATTGCCGGCCACAGAAAAATCCAGTAATGAAACCGTCGGAATGATGTGATTATCGCGCCAATTGTAGCCGATGACGGGCAACCAAACCGCACTTCCGCGAGTTCTTTCATGACGACAAGGCTGCCGGCCACCCGGGCACTCTTATGACCATGCAATGGATCCGGATAAGGTACGCAAATGCCGCAAGCACTGGGCTTCCGGTTTGTGCCTGACAGTGCCAAATAGTCCGAGGGGGTTCGCCCAACCGACCTTCGTCTGAGCCGGCATGAATCTCCATGATGTATCGGCACAGTCCTGAATGTCAGGTGGTGCGATTCGATTTGGAGCGAGACCATGAAAAGGAATTGGTCAAGAACCCGACTGTTGCATGTCGTGTACCTAATGACAACACATGAACCACACGCTCAGGGGCTACATGACGGCGATTTCCCATGCGGACCAAATGATCCATACTGACATGGCCTGCCACAATCCGCTCAGTCAATCTTGACCACATCGTAGGCTTCTGATATGTTTTTGTTAGGTTTTCAGGAATCTACCCAGGCCATTGTACGCAGTTGTCACAGGCATTCATGGTGCAGGAGCCTCTCGCAACGGAAATCCCTCCGGATACCATCGTATACGCTCCCAAGTGACACACATCAATATACAAATCAGAACTGGAATCGAGACTTGGCTGTCGCCTGCAGGTGGCTGCCTCCCGGATGCGGAAATGTGCGATGAGGCGGATAGATCAACGAGCATCATGGGTGAGTCCGCCTTTGCACAAGTACCGTCATTCCACGTCAGAAGCCATACCGGCAGTCGCCACATGGTTGCGATCTTTGGTCTTATATGGCCCGGTCGCATATGCGACCATGTTGATCCGAAGTGAAATGAAAACGATGGGGAACAATCCAGACGGACCGAATGAGATCCTACCGCTCGTGTATGAGTCAGCACGGGGACCGTGCTGTTATGGGCCCAGTCGCATGCCGGTCCGGCACTTCCATTTTCAGGAAGAGTGATGGACGAGCCCAGTCACTGGATTCCCCCGGTCGTGGGCATGAGTACTACAACCATCAGGACTCCCATATCACCGAGTGCCCGATGCAACCCCGATATTCTGAGACGAGAATCCTGACCCCTTGGACTGGAACCTGCTCCTGACGCAATTGATGAACGGCTTTCAGCTTGGCCTGTTGCTGTTCCTATTGGCGTCCGGGCTGACCCTCATTTTCGGGATCATGGATTTCATCAATCTCGCCCATGGATCGTTCTACATGATCGGGGCCTATTTTTGTGGCTCCATCGTAGCCCGTGGCGGCTCGTTGCTCCTGGCAGTACTGGTCGCTCTGATGGGCACCTTTCTGGTTGGCATGATCGTCGAACGGGTGATTGCCAGACGACTCTATCAAGCCGATCATTTGGATCACGTTCTGGTGACGTTCGGCCTGATCCTGATTTTCGACACTCTGGTACATATTATCTGGGGACCTGCCGGAATGGCCATTCCCTTGCCGGCCATACTGGACGGACAAATCACATTGGGAACCCTCGTACTGCCGACTTATCGACTGGTCATCATCTCGGGAGGACTGCTGATGGCAGGTATTCTCAGCCTTCTGGTCACGCGCAGCCGACTCGGCATGTGGATCCGGGCCGGAGCCTCCAACCGAACCATGGCGGAAGCCCTGGGCGTGAATATCCATAAGCTGTTTCTGATCGTGTTTGCCATCGGTGCCGCCATGTCGGGGTTTGCCGGCATGCTGATCGCTCCCATCACGGAAGCCAGCATCGGCATGGGAAACGACATCATCATCATCGCTTTTGTAGTCGTGATTGTAGGCGGAATCGGTTCCGTCAAGGGGGCCTTCTATGCAGCCATCCTGATTGGTCTCATCGATACCCTGGGAAGGTCCTATCTTGATGACCTGTTGAAGGTTTTCATGTCGGTCCGTCATGCGGAAACGGCGGCACCAGCCCTGTCCGCTATGCTGGTCTATATCCTCATGGCGATCGTACTGGCATTCAGGCCCCAAGGACTATTCCCACCTGCCGGAGCTCGTCCTTGATGTCACGGCTCCCGTCATCCGTTTCCGGGCGGATATACTGCCTCCTGCTATGGCTCTTGGCTGTTGCACCATGGATTTTCCGGTGGGCAGATCAACCGTTTTTGCTGGACCTACTGAGCCGGGGGCTGATATTGGCGATTGCCGCGACCAGTCTCAACCTGATACTGGGTTTCGGCGGCATGGTCAGCCTCGGCCATGCCGCCTTTATCGGAATTGGTGCCTATTGTGTCGGAATTCCCGCCTATTATGGCATCTACAACGGCTGGTTTCATCTGGCCCTCACTATTGTTGTGAGCGCCATCTTTGCACTGATCACCGGATCCATCAGCCTGCGCACCAAGGGCGTATATTTCATTATGATTACCCTGGCATTCAGCCAGATGGTGTACTTCACCTTCATCAGTCTGGAAGAGTATGGTGCGGATGACGGCCTGGTCATTTATCTGCGCAGCGAGTTTCCCGCATTCCTGACCATGGAGAGTCCTGTTGGCCTGTATTACTGGATCTTTGTAACCTTATTGGCAATCCTGTTTCTGGTGCACCGACTGACCCATGCCCGTTTCGGTCGCGTCATTATCGGTTCGAAACACAATGAACAACGCATGCAATCGCTCGGTTTCGACACCTACCGCTATCGCTTGGCCTGCTATGTGATTTCCGGAATCATATGTGGCATTGCCGGCATGCTATTGGGCAATTTCACTGGCTTCATCAGTCCGGAGATGATGAGTTGGATCCGCTCTGGAGAACTGATATTCATGGTAGTCATGGGTGGCGCGGGCTCCCTGTTCGGACCATTGATTGGAACCGGAGCTTTCGTGTTCCTGGAACAGTACCTACCTGAATTCATGAAGTTCCTGAATCCATCCTGGCTCGAATACTGGCACCTGCCCTTCGGGCTGCTACTGGTTGCACTGGTCCTGTTCGGCAAAGGCGGAATCCATGGCATTTTATCCAAGATGGATTCCAGGGCAACCCGGTCTCACCAATGAAGGAACCTTTGTTGCGCATTTCTGGACTATGCAAGAGCTTTGGCGGCATTGTGGCTACCGACCATGTCAATCTGCATGTTGCGCCCGGAACCATCCATGCCATTATTGGCCCCAACGGAGCCGGGAAGACTACCCTGATTGCGCAACTATCGGGAACACTGCAACCCGATGCGGGCCAGATTGAATTCAACGGCCAGAACATCACCGCTTTGTCGGCACCTCACAGAGCCCGGCTGGGCATGGCCCGGTCCTTCCAGATTACCAGCGTGCTGCTGCCAATGACCCTGCTGGAAAATGTCAGCCTGGCAGTTCAGGGTTCTGATGGCCACTCTTTCCGATTCTGGCAACCGGTACAAAAGGACCGAAAAATGTGGGACCAAAGCATGACATACCTGCATCAGGTAGATCTGGCAGACCGTGCCCACCGGCTCGCTGCAGAAGTATCCCATGGCGAGCAGCGTCAACTGGAAATCGCCATGGCACTGGCCATGACGCCGCGCTTGCTGTTGCTGGACGAACCAATGGCCGGGATGGGTCCGGAAGAAAGCATCCGCATGATCGAGTTTCTGTCCGGGCTTCGGGGGGAGAAAACCATCTTGCTGATCGAACATGACATGGATGCGGTCTTCACCTTGGCCGACACCCTTTCCGTTCTGGTGAATGGCCATATCATTGCGACCGATACCGTGGAGAATATTCGCGCCAGCCGGGAAGTGCAAAAAGCGTATCTAGGGGATGCGCATGCTTGATCTGGAAGGGGTGGAAACTTTTTATGGTTCGATCCAGGCACTCTTTGGCATGAGCCTGCATATCAAGCAAGGCAAGGTCACAACACTGATTGGGCGTAACGGCATGGGCAAGACTACTACGGTTAGCACCATTATGGGAATTACCCCGTGCCATACTGGAAAAATCACCTTTCTCGGGAACCGAATTGATCGCAAGGCTGCCTATCAAGTAGCACAACAGGGAATTGGATTGGTGCCCGAAGGACGGCAAATCTTTCCCAATCTGAGTGTGCGTGAGAACTTGCTGGCTACCGCGAACAATTATACCGGAAGTGAAATTCCCTGGACCCTGAATCGGGTACTGGACTTCTTTCCGGTATTGCAGAGTCGACTGGGAAACATGGGGTATCAGTTGTCTGGGGGAGAACAACAGATGCTTGCGGTCGGCAGGGCCCTGATGCTCAACCCACTGCTACTGATCCTTGACGAAGCCACTGAAGGACTGGCCCCGCTGGTCAGGAAAGGAATCTGGCAATGTCTGGACGTACTCAAGCAGTCCGGCATAACTATCCTGGTAATCGACAAGAACATTGATGAACTAAACCGAATTGCCGACTATCATTACATTATCGAAAAGGGCAAGGTGGTCTGGGACGGAAATCCAACAGCTCTGCAGGCCAGCCCTGAACTGAAAACAAAATACCTCGGAGTGTAGACATCAGGGAGAACCACATGCCAAATGCGAACACCGAGACGGCCAATCCCCTGGAGCCGGGTTGGTACGGCGTGCTGGCATCTCAGTTCCAGCAGCCCTACATGCATACCCTGAGGCAATTTCTGCGGGAACAGAAAGATCAGCGGAAAGTGATTTATCCGAAAAGCCAATACTGGTTCCATGCCTTCAACTCGACCCCGCTCCATCAAGTCAAGGTTGTGATCCTGGGGCAAGACCCCTATCATGGGCCGGGCCAGGCGCATGGACTCTGTTTCTCGGTATTGCCGGGAGTCCCCCCTCCTCCATCCCTGGTCAACATATTCCAGGAGCTCCGGGACGATCTCGACATTCCAGAGCCCTCACATGGTTGTCTCCAACACTGGGCTGAACAGGGAGTACTGCTGCTGAATGCAACACTGACCGTTGAGCGGCATCGTGCCGGCTCTCATCAGGGAAAGGGCTGGGAGCTGTTCACGGACATGGCAGTGCAGTCCCTGAGCCAGTCCCGCGAAGGATTGGTGTTCATGCTATGGGGCAGCTATGCGCAACGCAAAGGTGAATTGGTGGATGACCGACGACATCTGGTTCTGAAGGCACCGCATCCGTCTCCATTGTCAGCCCATCGTGGATTTTTCGGTTGTCGGCATTTTTCCCAAGCCAACCACTGGCTGGAATCCCACCGCAATACTTCGATCGATTGGTCAATCCCACCTTTGGAATGAATACCCCTTGGGATGAAAATATGGCCTTGCCTTGTCCAGTGATAAATCGCACAGGATACTGATTCCCAAGGGTCACTTTTGACGGGAGAATGCTGTCCAAGGAGGAAGTCTTTCGCCCAACAGGTAACAACTTGCCGGAGGCCCTCTACCCGCCTCCATCGGCTGTCCCGCACTCTTCTCTTCGTCTATCCGCGGACCTGGCGGTAGATGTTCTGGACGCTTGCCTTGTTGGGCGAGGCTGGCCGTCTACTGTTGATTCCCCGGCTGCTGCCGGGGCTGGAAATGCCTGACTGACGGGCGGCTCCATGACGCAGAAGATCCCCCTTGCGAAGGAGAAATATCTTTCCGGTTGCAGCCGTCCGCATCCTCCGCCAGAGCCGGGCAAAGAGTCACTGCAATCTTCAGTTCCACTTCGCCACCACCAAAAAGAACGCCTCGCGTCGGGGGAATATCAGCATAATCCCGACCCCGAGCCAGCCGGATGTGACGATGATCTTCCGCGGTGTTGTTGGTCGGGTCGAACCCGACCCAGCCAATCCCGGGCAACCAGAACTCCCCCCAAGCATGACTCGCTCCCTGCGGACTCTGTTCCCCCTCCGCCCCCTCCAGAAACAGGTAGCCCGACACATAACGACTCGGAATGCCCCAGCTGCGGGCCAAGGTCAGCATCACATGCGTATAGTCCTGGCATACGCCGGCCCGGGTGTGGAGAATCTGCTCAATGGGCGAGTCAACCGTTGTGCTATTGGGCGTATAGGTGAACTGTTCATGAAGCGTCTGGCAGGCGACTCGCAGTGTATCCAGCGGGTCCTCCCGGGGGGATAATTGATGTTCCTGTGCAAAGTCCGACAGCATCGGCGACGGGCGGGTGAACTGGCCATGAGCCAGAAAGCCCCAGAAACAGACATCCCGGCGCAACTCATCCAAACGATCCCAGGCGTCCTCCTCCAGATAGTCTGGCAAGGGAACAGGGTCGGATACTCGCACCACGGACCGGCTGTGCACCGTCGTATGCCGGTGGCTCCGATGGATGCTGAACAAATGGTAGCCGTTGCCGAAAGTATCGGTACAAGGAATCGGGGTTGCAATCGGTTCTACATCTATCTCGAATGACAGGAGCTGCTGGTTCCCTTCATCCATTGGTTGCAAGTGAGCCGTCATGACACTTCCCGTGGCCGGTTCCGTATAGGTATAGACAGATCGGTGATCAATGGCAAAGCAGGATTTTTCGGGCGGGTTCATATAGGTGGCATATCATTGATTTCATAGAAGAAATAGGCTCTTTCCAGTTCATGATGGATGCAGCCAAAGCGATGATGGGCCTGATCAACCAACTCAAGCGTTTGGCTATCATCAGCCACATCGCGGGCCGGCCACTGATGATCAAGCAATGTCCTGACATGGAGGGCATGGGCATCAGGACCGACACCCTCTTCCAGATGGCCACCCGCCAGTTCGGACAATGCGTGCCGGATGTGGGCCAGAGCGCTCCGTGCTGAAATCGGCAGCAACTGGTCTGCCATCAGGAACTCGACGATATCGTCAGGCCGGAATTGAATCGTGTGCAGGTGTCGGAAAACACTTCGAACCTCGCAGATGCTCAGCAACGAACTCCAGTTCCATTCCTGATGCTTTTCCGCCGTCGGGAACAGTTGAATATGGGACTTGAGCAGTGACGTGGTATTGATGGCCCGTTCCAAGCGCAGGCCAAGCTGGAAAAAATGCCACCCATGATCCCGGTACATGGTATTGTCCGCAATCCCCAGAAAGGTACGAACCGCCAGCGCCGCTTTCACCAGGAAGTCCTCGGGATTCTGGTTCCAGATATCCAGCAATCGAGTGTCACGCATGTCGAGGTAAGAGACATTCAGGCAAGTCCACATCTCATGCGTGATATTGTTGCGAATCTGGCGGGCATTTTCCCGCGCAGTTGCGAAGCAGGACAAAACCGCATCGGGATTGGAAAGTTCGAAAACCAGATCGTCGGTTAGAGTGTAGACATCCGCCAGCATGATCTTTTCTTCCCCCAGATTGGGATGAAGCTGACCACCAACCGGCTTGCTGCCGAGCACCGAATACAGGCGACGCCAGCCGATATCGATATCCTCCACAGGCCGATCCTGCATGGCTTGCAGTTGGTTGGCGACAAGGCGACTGACGAAACCTGCCCGCTCCATATAGCGGCCGATCCAGTACAGTCCGTGGGCATTTCGTGACAACATCCGCTATTCCTCAACCACCCACAGGTCTTTCCCACCCCCACCCTGACTCGAATTCACCACCAGAGAACCCGGAGTCAAGGCAACGCGGCAGAACGCTCCCGGTACAATATTGATTTCCTCGGCCTGCAAGATGAAGGGACGCAAATCCACGTGACGGGGGGCGGCACCTTCGGGAGTCAGGCAGGGCATTCGGGACAGGTTGAGAGTCGGTTGGGCAATATAATTCGCCGGATCCTTGCGCAAATGTCGCGCGTACTCGTCGCGTTCCTTGGCAGTGGCATGTGGGCCAACCAGCATCCCGTATCCGCCCGACTCCCCGACCATCTTCACAACCAACTGATCGAGGTGGTCCAGCGTGTATTCGAGATCATCCGGATTCCGGCATAGATACGTTTCGACATTCGAGAGGATGGGTTCTTCGGCAAGATAATAGCGGATAATATCCGGAACATAGGCATAGACGCTCTTATCATCGGCCACGCCAGTTCCCGGGACATTGGCAATCGCTACATTGCCCAACCGGAAGGCATGGAATAGTCCCGGTACGCCCAACTGGCTGTCCGGCAGGAAGGCCAGCGGGTCGATGTAGATATCATCGACACGGCGATAGATCACATCGACCTGCTTCAGTCCATCCGTGTTGCACATGTAAACAAATCCGTTGTGAACCAGCAGGTCCTGGCCCTGCACGATCTCAATGCCCATTTCACGGGCCAGGAAAACATGTTCGTAGAACGCTGAGTTATAGACACCCGGGGTCAGGAGCACGATGCATGGATTTTCCTTGTTCTGCGGAGAAAGCTCGCTCAGGGTCTGCCTCAGTAGGGCACCATAATGCTCAATGCTCCGTACCGAGTATTGCCGAAACAGGTTACGCAGATTGGATTTCACCGCCTTGCGGTTCGCGAGCATGTACGAGACCCCAGAGGGAACCCGAAGGTTGTCTTCAAGAACCTTGAATCCGTCATTATCTCGGACCAGGTCGGTGCCACATATGGAGACATACACCCCTTGCGGCAAATCGACGTTTCGCATTTCAGGCCGGTATTGCGGACAACCAAAGATCATGTCCACCGGAATCACTCCATCACGAAGGATCCTGGCGTCATGATAGATGTCATGCAAGAACTGATTGAGTGCCCCCAATCGCTGCTTGAGGCCGGCTTCGAGATGATTCCATTGCGCGAGGTCCAGAAGCCGGGGCAAGCAATCCGTCGGGATGATCCGCTCCAGCGTACTGTGTTCACTGGTAACGGAGAAGGTGATGCCGTCATGCAGGAAAGACAACTCCACCTGCGACTGCATTTTGAGAAGATCGTCGGGCGACATGCCATTCAGGACTTCCCATAATTTCTGGCAATAGGGATAGGGCTGACCATCGGCCGAAAACATCTCGTCATGGAAAGCGGGGTCGACCTCATAACGGTCGAACAGGCCTTTGCTTGGCATTTTCATTCCATTCCGGGAAGGACCTTCAGGTTTTGCATGACAGCCTTTTGCCATTGAATATTAACGCGATATCTGGTCACGAAACCCGTGCAGTGTATTCGGTGCCACGATCGTGGCAACTGGTTTGTTGGCACCGGCCTTGCGGTCCCGAAATCCTCCGATACGGTTCTGGGCCATAGTGGAAAGTCTATCAGCCGATTGTACAGTCCCCAGATGGAGACGGTGAAGAGCCTGAATCCCGATTCCAACGCTATTTCTCCGACGACCTGTCTGCTCGGTCTCCACAACAATAATGTAACCGGTTCCCTACTGACAGTCACTGGCGCCTTTTCATCGCGCAAGCGTTCCTTGCAGGAACGGCCAGGTCCTATAACCGCGGAGTCGATCACACTTCCAAACGCAGCACAAGCCCAGCCCTTGAATCGTCATGGGCCAAGCGAGGCTCCCGTATGCATAACCGATCTACAAGGGCCAGACAGAATTACCTTGCCACATCTATCTCGATAGACACTTGACGGTATGCAGATTTTCTACGATACATTTTCCCGTCAGTCAGTTCCGAGTCAGGAGATATACCAGCTCACTCATCCGGTCCAACCCTCTGGCCTGCAACCCCTCTTCAGCCTCGATATCCAGAAATTCTGCCAGCCGCTCCACTTCAAATCCCGATCCGAAAATCTTGTGCACCTCGCCTTCTGCGACCGAAAAGGGCGGGCCTGCCATTTTCTCTTCATCATAGGTCAAACCAAGCAACAAGGTCTGACAACCGGGCGGCAAGATTTCAGCCATATGTCTTGCATACTCAATCCGCATTCCCGGTGGCAAGGCAATCAGCGCAGCCCGATCATAGACTCCTCTGACATCGGACAAGCATTCGGCTGTGAGACGGAAAAAGTCCCCTGCCAGAAGCGTAATGCTGGAGTCCCTGTAGGCAACAAACGGTCCCCGGTTCTCGACCTGAAATGGCTTGGCATTTTCCGTAAAAAAGGATTCACATGCGGTTGCACTCAACTCGACGCCCAACACCTGATAGCCCTGCTCTGCCAGCCATAACAGATCCAAGGATTTGCCACACAAGGGCACGAAAACGCCCTCACCCAACCGGACATCAAGCGCCGACCATAGATCGGTCAGATGGGCGTTGAATTCCTGTTGATGAAAGCCGATTCGATTTTCTGACCAACGCTGATGCCAAAATGCTGGCTCCATGGAGTCATACCCCTTTATTGAACCATAGGATTTGATCGGGCATTATACGTCCTGCAATTCAGCAGTGATATCCCATCGCACGATGGACAGTAGGACTCCATGAAGAATCATTGCATTCCCCCTACTCATGGTTGCATTTCATTTTGCACTCCCCGTGAAGGGACCGTCCGTCACCCCCATGGCAGCGACTGCAGTGGACTTCCGTCGGGTGCGATTTGATTACGGGTATCCTATCCTTTTGCCCGCAATCTTGACACCTTGAACCATGTTCGGTCCGGCGTCGCCCCCACACCGAGACGGTGAAGAGGTCGCCCTCGAATGGTTGCCCACCGTTCCAGAGAACCCCCATACCCCCGCAACCCGTCAAGCTTACCGAACGCGTCGTCGATGCGCTACCGGTTTCGGCCGGCGACATCGTGGTCTGAGCCCGGGAGCTCCCGGGCTTCGGCATCCGGGTCCATGCGTCGGGCCGCAAGGTCTGGTGCGTGCAGGTCCGAGGGCCCTCGGGAAAACCCCGACGAAAGACCCTGAGCCGTTTCAGCGAACTCCCCTGATAAAACCCGTCTGGACGCGGTCACCGCCATCGACCGGGTCCGTGCAGGGGAACCGGGGAAACCCGGTTTCCTACCGTGATGGGGTCTGAAGGTCGAGATCACATCGCCAGCCGACCCACGCGGCGCAAGACGATCACCGGTTGTCGTGGTTCTGTTTTTCCGGTAAGATTTCCGGAAACGGAGCATACCATGACCAACACCGAACTGTCTCCCGTCACCCGGTGGCGCAAGCGCCGCCAGCGGCAGGGATTCGTGCGTCTCGAAATCCAGGTTCGGAAGGAGGACGCCGTGCTCATGCGCGACGTCGCCACGGCACTGGTCGATCCTGAGCGCGAGACCGAGACACGCGCTATTCTGCGCGAGAGAATCGCCACGCCGCGCTCCGGAGGACTCAAGGCATTGCTGGCCTCGGCACCGCTTGAGGGGATTGATCTCGAACGCCCACGCGACCCCGGACGCGATGCAGCACTGTGACCTTCCTGATCGACACGAACATCATTTCGGAAGTTCGCAAGGGCGATCAATGCGATCCGGCCGTCGCGGCTTGGTGGAACGGCGTCGGCGAGGAGGATCTGTGGCTCAGCTCCCTGGTGCTGGGCGAGATCCGCAAGGGCGTGGAACTCGCTCGCCGACGCGACCCTCAAAGGGCCGAGATGCTTGAGGCGTGGCTCGCTGACGTGATATCGGGCTTCGGCAATCGCGTCCTGCCCGTGGATACGGCCATTGCCGAGCAATGGGGCAGGATGAACGCGATCCGCACCGTGCCGGTCGTCGACGGGCTTCTGGCAGCGACGGCCAAGGTCAACGGCTTGACGCTCGTCACGCGCAACTTGGCGGATGTGGCGGGACTGAACGTGGATGCGTTGAACCCGTTCGAAGTCTGAACGTCCATCCCATACTGAACAATGCCGCGACCGGAGCGGAACATTGACCTCAGGCGCGATCGCATCGCTGCGGGACGCTTGAATGTCCGGCTTGACAAGGGACCTGCAGACAATGGTCGCCACTCCGATAGCCCCTGAGAATGTCTTCGGTGATGCTGTCCGACACGCGCACGGCGGAGCCATGCACCGAGTGCTGTGCCAAGTGGGCGTAACGTGCGATCGTTTCCACCCGCGTGCAACCGAGCAACCTGCCGATCATTGGCAGCGACGCTTTTGGTGAGCTTGACGGGCGGGCGGGAGACCATGGGGTACCCTTCCGGGGATATCGAAAATTGGACCAACCTCGGACATGCCGCGAAACCTCGTGATGTAAGCAAAGGGAATCATATGAGACTGCATGATCGCCAACCCAGGAGAATATCGCCTGCAATTTGCCCGAGTGGGAACGACTACTTTGCCTCACTCAGGCAAATCGGCAAGCATTCGACTATGTGCCTTACATCCGGCACTCGGCAGCATAGGGATCCTGATGGTTTCGGTATACGGTGTCCACGATCCGGGTAGTCCAGCGACCGGCCTCATCCACCACTACCTCCCGCAAGTAGAAATTCTGGATCGGCATGTGATTAGACCCATAATGGTATGGTCCCCGTACTGATTCATACTCCGCCGCCTTCAGTGCCGCCCGGATCCCGTCCAAGTCATCCAGATTTCCCTCCACCGCTTCCACCGCACTCCGGATCAGCATGATCGCATCATACGACTGGGCAGCATAAAACGACGGATAGCGGCCATGCCGCTCCAGATATGCCGAGACAAACCTGCGGTTCGCCGGCGTGTCCAGATCCGGCGACCAGAACTGTGTCATCCTCGACCCCAGCACTCCCTGCATGTTCGCTTCCTGAAACCGCGGCAGACTGATGGCATCCACGGTAAACACTGAATATAGCGGTATGACCCCCTGAAGCCCTGCCTGCTGATATTGTCGAATAAAGGCTCCTCCAGCCTTGCCCGGATAAAAAACGAAAATTCCGTCCGCTCCCGAGGCCTTCGCTTTTGCCAGTTCCGCCGAGAAATCCAACTGTGCATCCGCCCCCCACTTCGTCAGGTCCTTGCCGACCACCTCACCCTGGAACGTCGACTCTACCCCTGCGACCATATCTTTGCCTGCCGCATAGTTGGGTGCCATGAGATACAACGACTCCACTCCCTCCCGGCTCAGGTATTCCCCCATCGCCATCGGTGTCTGGTCGTTCTGCCACGATGTGGAGAAAAAGTTCTCATGACACAGCGGACCGGCGATCTGCGACGGTCCCGCATTGGTACTGATCAGAAACTTGCCGGCATCCAGCACCGATTTGCGTGAAGCCAATAGCACATGCGACCAGATGAATCCGGCGACAAAGTCGACCTTGTCCTGCTTGACCAGCTTGTCAGTCTTCTGCTTACCGATGTCCGGCTTGAACCCATCGTCTTCGACGATCAGTTCTACCGGCAACCCCCCCATCTGGTGATTAATGTGATCCAGTGCTAGCGCCAAAGCATTCTGCATGTCGGTGCCAATCACCCCCGCCGGCGTTGTCAACGTGGTCACAAAGCCAATCCGAACACTGTCTGCTTGCGTGAGCAAAGGAAAACACAAGAGGGTGACAAGCAGCATCCGCCTCGCTAGATATTGTAGAAACTTCACGATCATTCTCTCCCGTTAATATACTGACTGACATTGGGAGCTCTTTGAGCCCGATGCCTGGAAACATAAACCATCTTATCTGTTTTTGCTGCCCCTCTCAATCACCATGATGAGGTGCCATCGAAACCGGGCTCCCCTATAGTCAACGCGACACAGGACGAAACCGCTTCAGTCAAACATCCCAGTTCCCGAGAGGCGACCAAACGCCCGAACCTGAAACAGTGAAAGATATTCCCTGTGTTCCAGGTCCGTCATACGCACAACTCGCCACATCCAGGTCCAGAGATCCCACTCCTGCCACCGACTTGAGGAGTGACCTGAATCTGCGTGCTGATTCGCTCCTTTAAGGCGGCCACATGCGAAATTACGCCGATTAACTTGCCATCCTGTTGCAATCCCGCCAAGGTTTCCAAGGCGGTATCCAGGGCCTCCTCGTCCAGCGTGCCAAAGCCCTCATCCAGAAACAACGAATCCACCCGTACATTCTTACTCGCCATATGCGACAACCCCAACGCCAGAGAGAGGCTCACGATAAAACTCTCACCCCCTGAAAGATTCTTCGTAGAACGAATCTCTCCAGCCTGGTAGTTATCGACTACATTGAGTTCCAGTGGTTGAGTATCGTCCCGAATCAATAAATAGCGGTCGGTCATTTTCTGCAGTTCACGATTGGCGTGACCGATCATGATTTCAAAAGTCAGTCCCTGAGCAAAATTACGGTATTTCTTACCATCTGCGGAACCGATCAATTCGTGCAGATCCTCCCACCTGCGACACTCATTTTTCTGAGCATCTATGGCCGCTTGCTTCTCCTTTACCCGTTCTTTTGCAGCCGTATTCTCACTAAGCTTGTGCTTGAGAGCGGAAATGATGTCCCGCAACTCCTGCAACGACTCCTCGTACTCCTTACATTCGGGCTCCAACTCTTCCAGCGACTTGTCGGAAATTTTCCGGCCAACTTCTGTGGCCAGCCGTATTTCCCGATCCTCCTTTCTGGCTTTCAGGTCTGTTTGCCGTTCATCAAGACGCTTGGCCGTAGCGGCCAGTTCAGCCCTCTGTATAGCGGTCAATATGGCCGCCAGAAATTGCTCTTCATTGGTAAATCCAGCGGGAGCGAGTGCTGCGGCGAACTCAGCTTCCTGCTCTATCAATATCGGTTTTCTCTGGTCAATGCGTTTCTTTAGAGACTCGACATGGGTCTTCGCCGAATTCAACTTTTGCTGGAGTTCATGGTGCCTTTCTCTAGCCAGCCTTTCGGTACCTTCGGCATCGGAAACTGCCTTATTCAAACGGCACTCCTCCTCATCGGGGTTCTTATCGCCGTATCGTGTATTACGCTCATCACTTCCAGAAGCGAGTTCCTTTTTTAAGTCACCCAAGTGCTCCCGTTTTTTGGCCAAAGCAACACTTTGAGTGTCGATCACTGCATCCAGCCGCTTCACCTCGCTGTCCATGTCAGCAATTTGTTTCTCAATGTCGACCTTTTTGTTGACCTGGTTCTGCCACTCCTCTAGCCGTATTCTCAGGCATTCGATCAAGGATGAAAGGTCTGTTTCAGGGATCACCGAAATGCCAAGTGGTTGCAGTTTGACAGAGATCGCTTGCCTGCGCTCGGCAAAATCAGTACGAAGCTTCTCCAGACCATCCTTCGCTTCGGTCAGTGCTTTCTCGGCAGCACTCTTATCATTAGCCGCCACCGATTCGAGCTTTTCCGCCTCCGTCAAGTTGGTACGAGCCAGACTTTCTGCTTCTTCAAGCCCCTTAATAGCAGCTTCCTGACTCTCGGCTTTACTGATCACCCCGGTCAGCGCATCAATCTTCTGTTCCGTCTCATCAGGGATAGGGACATTCCCTTCCGCGAAGGGATGATCGGTTGCGCCACAAAGCGGACAAGGCTTGCCGTCTTCCAGTCTTGAGCGATGATCTTCAAGCTCCTCAATCTTCGCCAGGAAGGCCATTTCGCGTAGCAGGGTTTCCTTCTCGGTACGATACTCTCTCAATAAGCGACCTTCCAACAACTGCTTCAGTGCAACTTTGCCCTGCTGAACCTGTTCAGAGGCTACCTCCAGTTCCTTCTTGCGAGTGGCTGATTGTTTCTGACAATCGTTGAATGACGACTTCGCCAGATTACGAGTCGTCGAGGCCGTTTCCAGAACAGACTCTTTGTGACCGATTTCGTTTTGCCTGGAGAGCAAGCTACTGAACTGTTCTTCAAGGCCCGCCAAGCCACTGATCAGCCATTCATCCTGTGCATGTTCCTTGAGGAAACGATCCACAAGGCCCAGATCCTCTTGAGCTTTGGATCGCTTTTCCTGTTCTTCGAGCCGGGTCTTTTTGTCTGCATCATTCTTGGCCGCATCGTTCTTGCAGCCGTCGTCACATTCCTGAACCGCCTTTTTCTGATCCGCCAGTTTCTGATCCAGCAAGCGCACCTGCTGCAAGGTGGGCGCAACCGCTTTCAGCATCTCTTTGGACTCAGCGGTTTGCTGCTCTGCTCTTGTCAGTGCCTCGGCCTGGTCCCTAGCAGAAGATTCCAGTCCAGGAAGAGCTTCTTCCCCAGATTCCAGCACTGCCCTGTCATTCGCCTGTTGTGTACGGGTAGCGGTAAGCGTTGCGTATGTGCCATCCAGTGAGGCGGCACTCAACGCCCGGTCGAGCTGTTCGCGATTCGGTTCGAATGCATCCATATCGATCTGGAGATTGCTCTCCTCATCCGCAAGGCTACCGATTTCCTTTTTCAGTCCATCAATGGTAGTGAGCCAGGCAATCGCCCGGTTCGCTTCAGCGGATTTGGCGACAAGGTCTGCCTCTTCCTTCTGCCTTATCTCCAGAACATGGCCCATCTCTTGTTCCTGCTCCGGCTCAAGAACCACAATACCTGCCGTTTCAGCCTGAAGCAGGTTCAGTTTTTCTCGCTCCTCACGCTGCCGCTCATGGACTCGAATCGATATCTGGCTGTAAATCCCGGTACCTGTTATCTGTTCCAGGATCGGAGCCCGATCATCCGCTGCCGCCTGGAGGAACGCGGCGAAGCCGCCCTGGGCCAACAGCATGGAGCGAGTGAAGCGGTCAAAATCCATGCCCGTAGCCGACTCGATCTGCTCGGCTACACCTTTGATCCTGGATTCGAAGATTTCGCCGGAATCGGCATTGGCAATTTCGTGTTTCGGGGCCTGGAGCTCGCCATCTGGCTTCTTGAATGCCCGGCGCTGGCTCCAGTGACAGCGATAACGCCCGGACTGGGTTTCGAAGGTCACCTCAGCAAAGCATTCGCCGGTCTGGCGAGACATGATTTCGTTTGCGCTCTTGGTAACCCTGTTCAGGCGTGGTGTTCTTCCATAAAGGGCGAGGCAAATCGCATCAAGGATCGTGGTCT
Organism: Candidatus Poriferihabitaceae bacterium; assembly: GCA_965221795.1. Classification (GTDB taxonomy): domain Bacteria; phylum Pseudomonadota; class Gammaproteobacteria; order Arenicellales; family Poriferihabitantaceae; genus VYFG01. The sequence goes on along the minus strand of OZ244914.1, from coordinate 1,967,174 downwards.
TCCCCGCGCCGGTGGGACCGGTGATGGCGAAGATGCCGTCAGACGCAAAGGCCGGGTGCATCAGGTCGATCTGCCATTCACCGACCAGTGAGTTCAGATTCCTGAAACGTACCTGCCGTACTCTCATCGACCGCCTCTATTCGGCATGCACATCGTCTGCATAGAGAGACGAAACCGTTTCCTGATAGGCCCGAAGCAGTCCAGGCCGCTGTTCATCCGGCACCTCATGAGCAGCCAAACATCGTTCGAACACGTCGTTCACGTCCAGGTCGTCGAGTGTTTCTTCTGCATGGATTTGTCCCAGTACGCGACTGATAACACGGTTGTTCCGAATGCGGAGAATTTCCATCTGCGTGCCGGAAATCGCTGCCTCAAGGCGTTCGCGCAGGTCGCTGATGACCTCTTCACCTTCGTAAATGACTTCCAGCCAGCCCTGGGAGCCTACTGCCGACAATTCAATGATGCGACTTGAGATGCGCTCCCAGTCTCCCTCGATACGCTCGAGCTTCTGAAATACGGGCACATCAATCAGCTGTACGGATGCGGTGGTGATGTGGTCCTCGCCTTGACCAAAGACCACCTGGCAAACGCTCTTTTGCTGCTTTGCCTCTCCGAACCCCATGGGCAGAGGCGAGCCGCTGTACCGCATGGTTTCGGAACCGCTCACTTTTTGTGGAACATGGAGGTGTCCAAGCGCCAGGTAATCAAAACTCGCAGGGAAAATCCCGGCTGTCACATGAGCCAAGGAGCCAACATAGAGTTCGCGCACACCATCACCGTCGACCGTTTGCCCTCCTGCAGTGAACAGATGTCCCATGGCAACGATGGGAACATCCACCTCGAGTTCATCGCGTTTTTGTTCGGCCAAGGCAGCAATGTCGGCATAGTGAGTACGAATGCCATCAATGATCTTTCGCTCCTTATCCTCAACGCTTTCCCCCGCTTCCGCCACCCGAATATCCCGGTCACGAAGGTAGGGCACGGCACAGACAATCAATTCTGGAACATCCTGCTCATTACGGAGCACCAGCACTTCGTCTTCCGGAGAAGATGTACTGCTAGCGACTACGTGGACATCAAGGGCTTTAAGCAGCTCCCTGGGAGCATTTAGAAAGGACGGCGAGTCGTGGTTTCCCGCCACGACGACAACATGCCGACAGGATGAGACGGCCACCCGGCATAAGAAACGGTAATAAAGTTCCTGAGCGCGATTACTAGGAGTGCTGGTGTCGAAGACATCGCCCGCCACCAGAAGGGCCGCAATTGAATTTTTCTGGATTGTCTCAACCAGCCAAGTCAGAAAAGCCTCGAACTCCTCGTAGCGTTTTCTGCCATAAAGAGCGCGACCGAGGTGCCAGTCGGATGTGTGGAGTACTTTCATACCGTCAGCCTGACACCATGAAAATGGTGTGCTCCACACAATTCTTCACGCCAATTTTACTGCCTTCATGGCGGCCAGAAGATCGTCGAGCTTCGGCAGATTCACGAGTCATTCTGGTCGATGAGAAATGTTCAGAAGCCGAACATTGTAGCATGTGCAAATCCAATGGATTCCAAACAGTATTCTCGTTCGATGGGCTGAAGAGGGAAATGGAGACCACGAAATCCGCCCCTTCATACTATACCGATACCGGAGACATCGGATCACATACGAATACACCATGGGGAAATCTCTTTGCCTGGCAAACGGCTTCGAAAAAACTACCCCGGAGGGGCTTCTGCAAGAAATCACGGCCAACCTCCCTCTATCATGGATTCGAAGGAGTCCATACGCGGCCAAGGCCAGCCAACCATCATACCTCCCCGCGCGGACTGCACATCCCCGCGCCACCGGCTTCACGACCTGTAATGCGAGCAGGAAGAAAGCAGGAGAAACGCCTGGCCACCTGTCCTGTCAATTGGAGTTCGCATCAATCATCACTTCCACCGGGACTTCGCCCGCCTGTTCCAATTGCAGTATCAATGTATATTGTTGACCCTGCAGCAGGGGTCTGGTCAAACCCATCAACATAATATGCAGCCCACCGGGGGCAAACTCGACAGCAGAATTCGCGGGAATATCCACTACGTCCAACCGCATCATGCTCATCAGCCCATCTTGCATGACATGATTGTGCAACTCGACTCTCTCAGCGATATCCGAATCAGCCCCCAATAACCGGTCCCCGTCAGCACCTTGATTGTGTATGGTTAAGTAGGCCGCACCATTCACCGAGGAGGTCGGAAGTGGCAATGACCAAGCTCCAGAGGTAGTCACTTGTGCACTGGCAGCAGGCAGTATTCCAAGAGACATCACGGTCAAAAACAGGATTCTGTGCATCCAGGCAACTATCGGGGACAAGGATTTCATAAGCGATTTCATGGGGTAAACTTGATTGGAGGTTTTGGCAGGCACATAGCCCCTACCAAGCAGAAAATCCGGCATTTCGGCAACGATCTGTCATTGTCAGATGTCATCGGTTTTGTATGCGATTTTTGAATCCCGAAACCGGAGTGTCGGAACCGAATACATCATAGCCGGTAGTGCCGTCTTTTTGCTGACCGCTTGTGTAGTGGCCACCGAAGCTGTCTGTTTGCCGGAAGACCATGATCGGTGAGTGCAGCTCTTGTGGAATTCCTCGCTCAACACATAAGGAGAACTGTGACAAATCTGCGAAACGATGTGAGCGATGAGCGGATACAAGGGCATCCATGCGCTCCGAAATGAGTTCATGTGCATCTTGCGAGGAACCATCAATACTCTTTTGGCTGGGGAACAGCCCCCATTTTCACTCACAAATCGTCGTCAATGAGACGGCTTCAAATGTTCGGCAAGCCATTGCAATCGGTCGTTTGTATCCTGGCCCAACGGTACCAAATTCCGGGAGACCCGACTTGGCAATTGCGCCCGATCAACCGGAGTTCCTGCCTAGTCCTGAAGATTGGCAAATGGACGCTTGCCTCCATGGAGCATCCTGAAATTCTGGATCAACTCTCTTTTGACCTCTTGCGGATCCTTATTGTATGTCGCTTGCCAGCAAATCACCAAGGCATCCGCATCATTGAGTTGCCAAACCAACCGACCGCCATAATGACCAACGGGTTCTCCCTCTCCGAACCGTATCAGGAGGTCGATTCGCTTGCGCAATGTTTCATTGCTGTCAGCCCCTGCCCGACCGATATAGAGAACCAGAGCGCTCTCCACCCATTCCTGCTGCAGCCTCGACAAAGGAACGTTCGGATCCTTTCCCTTGAACCAAGCACCGGCTCCCTGTGCGAGAAAGCGCGGGGGAGCGATACCAGGACGCATAACGCGATAAACCCCGGGTTCTTCGGGAACGGCATCCACGCCTTTGTTCCGTAGGCTTCTAACCGTTCGATAGCCATCAAACCCTCGGCTCCTTCCCTTCGGAACCGGGATCAGCTGATCGGAATCACGCACCGTGCCCGGCTCCGGACACCAGCCATTGCATGATCCGCATCTTCAAAGGAAAGCTACCTGCATCATCCATTTCAATCACAGCAAGATAAGCGATAACCATATCAAAATTCCCGGGTCGCATAAAACCCGACATCGGGCCAGCGCTGTTCCACCAGTTGGAGGTTGGCACGATTGGGAGCAATATAAGCCAAGGTTTGATGGCCGTCAATCGCCAGACATTGCTCGTTCTTCCGGCGAAAGTCCTCGGCCATCCTGTCATCGGGAAAGGAAAGCCAGCGAGCCGTGGAAACCGGAACCGACTCGAAACCGCAATCCACACCATACTCGGTTTTCAGACGATGTGCCACCACATCGAACTGCAGGATACCCACCGCGCCCAAAATCAAGTCATTGTTGGTCAACGGCTGAAATACCTGCGTGGCCCCCTCCTCACTGAGCTGCACAAGCCCCTTGCGCAACGCCTTTGCCTTGAGTGGATCCTTCAGCCGGACCCGCCGAAACAACTCAGGAGCAAAGTTCGGAATCCCGGTGAACTTGAGGTCGTCCCCTTCTGTGAAGGTATCACCAATCTGTATGGTGCCGTGGTTATGCAACCCCACTATGTCTCCCGCCCAAGCCTCTTCGGCTTTTCCCCTTCGGGCTGCCATAAAGGTATGGGCATTGTGTACCGTGATCTGCTTGCCTGTCCGCACTTGCCGCATCTTCATACCCCGCTCGAATCGACCGGAAGTAATGCGCAGGAATGCTACCCGGTCATGGTGAGCCGGGTCCATGTTCGCCTGAATCTTGAATACGAATCCAGTGAAGTTCGCTGCCGAGGCCTTCACTTCCCCAGATTCGGTAGGCCGGGGTTGGGGCGGGGGGGCGAAATCGACAAAATTGTCCATCAGTTCGTCGGTGCCCAAACGGTTGAGGGCAGAGCCGAAGAAAACAGGCGTTTGGCGGGATGCCAGATACGCCTGGGGTTCAAACGGTGCGCTGGCCCCTTGCACCAATTCGATTTCCTCCCGCAGCGATTCTGCGAGGTCGCCAATCGCTTCCTGCACCGCCATATGATGAAGGCCTTGAATCAGTCGGTCTTCGGCCAATCCGCCACGCCCGCCAAACAGGTGAACGGTATCATCGTATAGCCGATACACCCCGACAAAGGATTTCCCGAGGCCGATCGGCCAACTCATGGGGGCACATTGGATCTTGAGCACGTCTTCCACTTCATCCATGATTTCAATCGGGTCGCGACCGTCCCGGTCGAGCTTGTTGACAAATGTCATGATGGGTGTATCCCGAAGCCGGCATACTTCCATCAACTTGACCGTCCGCTCTTCGACTCCCTTGGCGATATCAATCACCATCAAGGCAGAGTCTACTGCCGTGAGCGTCCGGTATGTATCTTCCGAAAAGTCTGCATGCCCGGGCGTGTCCAACAGGTTGACAATGCGCCCCTTGTAGGGGAATTGCATCACCGATGACGTCACCGAAATTCCCCGCTGCTTTTCGAGTTCCATCCAATCCGACACAGCATGTCGATCACTCTTTCGCGCCTTGATCGTGCCTGCCAGTTGGATTGCCCCACCATACTGCAGCAATCTTTCTGTCAGGGTTGTCTTGCCAGCATCGGGGTGCGAGATGATAGCAAAAGTCCTTCGCTTATTGATTTCATTAGAAAAATTGCTATCCGCCATACACCGAAAACCCTTATTTACACCTAAATTTACACCCGTTTAAAAAACCACTTTTTATACATCAAAAAGTGAACCTCGGTATTTATGAGTCCCCCGTTCCAGTGTGAAGTGCAACACCCCCCAAGCTGCTGGCTGGTGAGCTGACAAGCCGCTTGCGGTGGGCCAGATGATGGTCAACCATCTCTGTTTCTCACCAACGGAGGATTGTCATGCCCGTAGGCTACCACCACCTGACCGATGCCGAACGATGCCAGATTCACGCGCTTTTGCATAGGGGGTTGTCGAACCGGGAGATTGCCCGCGATCTCGGACGGGACCCCGCGACGATCTCGCGCGAGGCCTCGCGCCACCGTGGGCAACGCGGCTACCGTCACCAGCAAGCTGATGGCCAGGCCACGGCCCGTCGCCAGGAAGCGTCGGCGGTGCCCCGGAAGAGGACGCCCGAGCGCTGGGCGGTGGTCGAGGACCGGCTGCAGGAAGGCTGGAGCCCGGAACAGATCGCCGGCTGGCACCGGCAGCAGGGCGAGGTGATGGCGGGGAAAGAGTGGAGCTACCAGTATGTGCGGGCTGACCGACAGGCGGGAGGGACGCGGTACCGGTGCCTGCGGCGTCGGGGCAAGAAGCCGAACGGGCGTGGCGGCCGGCATGCCGGACGCGGCCACATTCCTGATCGGGTGGACCTTGCGGAGCGGCCTTCGGTGGTGGCCGAGAAGAGCCGGGTCGGCGATTGGGAGCTGGACACGATCATGGGCGCGAAACACCGGGGGGCACTGGTATCGGCCGTGGATCGGGGCTCGAAGTTTCCCTTCCTGGAGTGGGTGGAGGGCAAGACCGCGGCGGCGGTGACCGCGGCGCTCATCCGGCGTCTGGGGCCGGTCCGGGACCGGGTCCACACCGGCACGGCGGACCACGGCAAGGAGTTCGCGAGGCATCGGGAGATCGCACAGAAGCTCGATGCGGGCTTTACCTTCGCTACCCCCTACCATTCCTGGGAACGGGGCCTGAACGAGCACACCAACGGCCTGGTGCGCCAGTACTTCCCGAAAGGGACCGACTTCCGCCAGGTGACTGCCGCGCAGGTGCGGGCGGTGGAGGACCGGCTCCACCGTCGGCCTCGGAAGGTCCTGGGATACCGCACCCCGGCGGAGGTCTTTGCCCGTGGGTTAGCTCCCCCCTGACGCGGCCGGCGGTCCCCCGATCGCCCTCCCGGCACTCCGGTGACCCACCGGAGCGGCCTCGCTCGGCCTCATGGTGCCGGTTTCGCCCTGGCTTTGGCCGATAACTTCTGTCAGGATCGCCGGCCGTCGAGATGGCTGCCATCCGAGGCCGAAAAGCAGCGTTCGCAGCGCGGATTTTTGGGTCGCCGCCGCGATCCCTCCCTTCGGGCTACGCCCTCATTCCGGGATCGCGGCGCTGTTGCACTTCGGAGTGGAAGTGGGGAGTTAATACCCTTTTTTCAAGCCCCGACGAATTCTAATAAGGCACTCATATCGTTCCCGTCAGCAGCTCTAAGAGCGGCAATATACTGGTCGCGGCGCTCATTCATGGCTTCCAGCCTGTAACCACCAGCCCAATCAATGGCTGGCTCATTTAATAGTTTAGTTAATACAGCATCCGACATTATCCGCGCATGCCGCCCGTTACCATTGGGAAACGAGTGGATAAATACCAGCTTGTGATGAAACCTAGCCGCCAGCTCTTTAGGCGAATAAGTGCCATGCTCGACCCAGTATTTGGCATCATCCAATAGTTGCCGTAATTGAATGGCAACTTGTATCGGATCAACACCGATATTTTTTTCTGTGCGGCGGAATGTGCCTGCCCACATCCAGACACTACCGAACAGCCGCTTATGCAGCTCTAAAACAAAAGCCTCTGACAACACGTCAGGGTTCTTTTGTTTGTCTAACCACTTCAATCCTTCGGTGATGCCAGCTTGCTCAAGCTGATCTAGCTCCCCTCTAGTGCTAACATGCTTGAACTTCAGGCCATCCAGCTCATCGGGATCAAGCGGTGTCGCTCCATCTGGGTAATCAACTAGATTGGAGTAATCATCCGTCATTCATCATTCCAAAAGTCTGATGGCATCTTATCGATGATTTGCGCTGCAATGCGCTCAATTTCAAATTCAAGCTGCTCTTTACTCAATGATTGCGCTTCAAGCGCCATATGAGTGGATGCAGCTTTCACCTGAGCACGCGCCTTTTCAATGGCGCGCTCTTTGATCACGTCTTCCACGTTTTGCTTTGGTACAATTACGTACACAAACTTGCAATCCATCGCCTCGGCCATAGATTGCATGGTTTTCAGGGTAACGCTTCCGTGCGGCTCATCCTGTTCAGCCTTGGATATTCTTGCCTTGGTAACGCCCAGCTTTTTAGCCAGTTGTGTGCCAGACATACCAAGCGCCGTTCGCACTGTGCGTAGCCAACCCTCTTTAGGAAGCCCATGGTTAGGGAGCATAGATAAGCTACCAAACTGACATACAGCTTGGTTCACCTTGTCTCGATATTGCTTGGCAACTATCTTGTCTATGCTCATGCTCTTTACTCTGGACAACCTTTATATGTACGCGAACACTCATTTCGTATACATATTTATATACCTATATGAAATTTAAGTCAACAAATGAATTGACCAAAAAGAAATTAAGGTAAACCTATTTAGTCGGCCCTGAAGAAAAACTGTTTCAGGGAGCCGCAAGCGCCCACGGTGGGACACTGCCCAACTCGGAGGCCGGCATTTTCCATCGCCCCGTCGTTCCCGGGCGTTCCTGGGCCCTCAAAACGTCGAAAATGCGGCCTCCAAGGCCCCCAATCCAGCGACCCAAAAACCGCAGCGGACGGCGGATCCGCCGCCGGTGGTGACCGGCACCGCACCGCCGTACCTTCCTCCGGTCGCCCTCCCTTCCCGGGAGCCCGTTCCTTCCCGGATGGCCATCCGATTTCCGATGCCCGATCACGGGCTCCATCGCCTGCCGTCGCCGACACTTCTTCCGCCGTCGGGTCCCGAGGCCTCGCCGCGGCCCGGACCGGGATCCGGCAGCCTCACCCTCGCCATGTCCCCGGTACCCGCGGTCCACGAATACCTCATCCATCGACCGCCCCGACCGGCGTCGCACCGGATCCAGAGCGGGCTTCCGCGGTGGTCCGTCATCAGGATTCCCCGCCCGCGCCATCCCGCCCAGGAGGAAGTGGCTGCGGTGGGCGGTGGCCATGCTCCCCTGGACACCGAATTCGGACCGCCGGTGGGCCTTGCCCTTGCGGATACACTCGACTTCCGGGGCCTGCCGGCGGTACCGCGGGTTCCGGCCTTTCGGCTCCGGCGCCCGTACCCGCCAGGCCATCGCCCGTTCGTCCGCAAACGCCGGCTCCCGATCGGGTCTCCCCGCGGTGTTTCGTTCCCGGTCCCGGACCACCCGACCCAGATCGGTCCGCAGACTCTTGACCGGACGGTTCATACGGCGCCGCTGCCGGGCGTCGCGCTGGCGCCACTTCCCCTCATACCGCTGGCACCGTTTCACCCGTCGCACCCGGGAACGGTTCCACCGCTGGGCATCGGTCGGAAAGGTTACCGCCTGGTCCGGCACGGTCGTATCGACCGTCACCCGCCGCCACGCCCGCGGCTTCCCGGTGCCGCTCGTAAGACCGGCATCGATCGTCGCTGGCAGGACCCGCTCGGCCCCGGCCGTCCCGATGCGCGGGCGACACCGCGTCCGGCGGCTCGGGTCGACCGGCGGATGGGGCGGGCAATAGTCCTCGCCGCAAAAGGACTGCCCGTACGGATTCTCCACCCCACCAGCGACCACCGCCTCGTCCGAGAGTGGATGCACCGGCTGGAGAGACTTCAGCCCGGCCATCCGGCGCGTGGGCTTGCCGGGACTACCACGGTCGGGGCCGTACCGCGCACCGAAGGTCTCGTCGAATCGGGACCCGTTCCGGGTCCCGGCCAGGCGAACCCGCGCATGGCGCGGATCCAGCCGGTTTTGCAGGCGATTTCGGAACCGATCGTGGGATTCGGCACCCGCACAGGGTCTGGGACGCAGGTGGTCCTCGGAAATGGCAAGGAAGGGAGCGTCCATGAGTCCAGATCCGGCCATTGGAATCCATACTTTCAGGGAATAGATTCCAGCATATTCAGATCGTGACCGCTGAATTTGGGGTTTTTCAGGATCGACTACATAGTTTCCAGCCTGCAACCAACAGCCCAATAAATGGCTCGTCAGACACTAAAACAGGGGAGGAAATAATATGAAGCAACCGGAAAAAATTGACCCAATATTTTTCTTTGGAACAAGGGAGTATGCTATCGCTGCTAGCATGCTTGATGATGTGGATAAAGAAGCATGAAAGAAGTACGGTTTCTCTAAATCGTTAAATTGGCGGTTATTACGTTGAATCGCTTACACCAGCTGATTGAACAATTTTCTTGAGCGTGTCCGCAATATCATGCATTTGATTTACCGCATGTTCTATAACGCGCTCCTTTTCTACTCCAGTCAATAGAAAAATGGGTATGTATATGTTTCCTTCGGATTCTTTATCGATTGACTCGGGGATGGAATTTGCTATGTCCTGTCCTGCAATACCGGATTTAGCGTAGTAGTAGGAACACCACAGTGGAGTTTTACCGTTCTCTGTCCAGTGATCAAATGCAATACCCAACCAAAAGTCGAAGCTATCGTCAGCAGTCAGGCCTCTGCCAATATAGTGAAAGTCGTGATAGCGTCGTCCTCGGCTAAACACCCCAGTTTGCACAAGCTTGTTGATGATTTCCTCAATTAAATCGGCATAATTGATTATGCGGCGAGCCGTTTCCTGGTCAGTGACCTCATCACAACGAATTGGAAGAAATGGATATCCCTGCTCCTCGGTCAAGTCTTGCAGTTGCAGGATGTCGCAACGAATCTTCTCATGTCCCCCAGCCTCCGCCGCGTTCAATAGAGTGTTCAAGACATGTTCCCAGTTTGTAACCAGCATACACCGTGAGCCAATATTGCATGAATAGGTGTCGGCATTCTCTTTAGGGTGTACATGTTCCAGTCCTTTCTCTTCACATCATTTTATTAGTTCATACCAGACGGTAGTCATTCTTGCCTTTGGAACGATGAATAGAAGGGCAGAATGCAAGTCTTCGGGCAATCTTTCAAGGTATTTAATAGGTTGCGAATCTGTTAGACCAGCCCAGAATTTGTTTTCAACCAAAACTCGAATCTGCCCGTCTTGATCTGTGATGGTCAGGTCGGGGATTGACTCACCATGTTTCAATTCGGGATGGATAGACCCATATTCAAATTGGATTCCAGACTGCTCATGCAAGAAAACGAGGAACTTTTTGGCAATCTCCTGTTGTTTCATAATATACGCGAGAGCTTGAGTTGCGACAGGCTCAGCTGGCAACCCCCGCTTCCGCACGATAAAATCCAGAACACTCATCGATTTGGCCCCTCAATATAATGAAATTAGTGGTGCCAGTATAAGGCCTCAAACAGCAAGCGATGATATCCCTATAATGTCCGATAGATATATGAATGTTGAGTCTGAAAAAACCGAAGCCAGGCCCTGCTGGTTTGTCGGGACCAAGTGAGGAGACGATGATCTGACCCCACGGTTCGTTCGGAAACGTATCTGGGAAAATGGGTATCAGGACCGATACCTCGAAGAAGTAAAGTCCATCGAGGTTGGAGACCGCATTGCAATCAAGTCAAGTTATACAAGAAAACACGACCTTCCCTTTGAAAGCCGGAATAACCGCGTTTCAGTTATGGAGATCAAAGCCATCGGCATGGTAATCGAGAATCTCAGCGATGGCCGCATGTTGAAGGTCGACTGGAAAGCTTTTTAATTCCGCTCTATGGGTACTTCTACACCAATCGAAAGGGGGGGGGGGGGGGGGGGGGGGGGGGTTATGTATGCCTGACCACTGGAACTGGAAGGGAAATACCTTAATCGAATTCATATTTGAGGATCAGATGCAAGACATCAGCCGTTTCGGTGATAGTGATAAGCACCGTTTCAACTGGACCCGCTTTTACGAGGCAGTAGCAGACCAACTCCTCACTTTTCGGGATAGGAGAGATGAGCTGATTTCCGGAATCCACGATATTGCCTCGACAGTAGATGGTCTCTCCAATCTACAGGATCAATTCGCAAATGGCACTAACGCACCGTTAAATGACATTTGTCCTTTTACAGCCATGGGTATATTCAACCGAGCAATTACTGACGAAAATCGCAAGTCAATTGCGAGCAAGTTTGCCAGTCTGCTTGGGGTGTCTGAGGCTGTTCCCGACTCGTTTGAAGGTATTTCCATACACAGTAACCGGAAATCATGGTTTTTCGGGTTCCATAAAGATCGAAACCCAGATGATATTGACACTTTATGGAAGGTCTTCGCCCAGGCAATCACTTTTGTGGAATCAGATGACGTAGAGGCACGATCAGCATTCATCTCAGCCTACGACAATGCGACGTATATCTACAATGTAGGATGGAATCTTACCATTGGTCTTTACTTGATGCGCCCTTGGAATTTCCCAACCCTTGATCGCAAGGTCCGGTCTTACATGAGCAAGAAACTCGACCTCCAGATTGGCAAGAATAGTCCCAAGGGGTACTACTGCAACGCCAATGATTATCTGGAGGTGCTGGATACTCTTGAAGCCCGTTTTCAGGAGGATGCATATCCCGTCCACTCATTTCCAGAGTTATCACTTACCGCTCGACATTTCGAGGATAGTGAGGTACCGGTCCAGCCGAATGATACAGATACTGATGTGCAGCATGAGGAAACAGATGCCACACCGGACGCAGAAGTTATGGCTATACCCATCGCACCATATTCTGTGAATAAAATTCTGGATGATGGATGTTTTATCGCCCGAAGTAAACTCGAAAAGATTCTGCAGCGCCTTCAGACCAAGAAAAACCTGATCCTTCAGGGGCCTCCAGGCACTGGAAAAACCTGGCTGGCCAAGCGATTAGCTTTCGCCTTGATGAGACAACGCGACGACAGCAAAGTGCGGCCAGTGCAGTTTCATCCGAACCTTTCCTATGAGGATTTCATTCGGGGCTGGCGACCGGTGGGAGACGGCAAGTTAACATTGGTAGATGGACCTTTTATGGAGATGATCACGGCTGCAAAGGAAGATATAAGATCAGAGTATGTCATTGTCATTGAAGAAATTAACCGTGGAAATCCGGCACAGATTTTCGGTGAAATGCTGACACTTCTCGAAGTCGATAAGAGAGTGCCAAATGAGGCTCTGGAACTTTCCTACAATCGGTCAGATGGCGAGCGTGTTTTCATCCCGGACAACCTCTATGTAATCGGCACGATGAATATTGCCGATCGCTCCCTTGCCTTGGTTGATCTGGCATTGCGCCGTCGTTTTGCCTTCATTGACCTCGAACCCACTTTCGGTGAACGTTGGCGCGATTGGGTTCAACGTGAGTGCGGTATTGATTCGGGAATCCTTGTCGAAATCGAGAGTCGTCTGATTGCCTTGAATGGCGTTATCGCAGACGACGCCAGCCTTGGTCCTCAGTTTCGAGTAGGCCACAGTTATGTCACACCGCCATCCGGCACCTCCATCAATGATGCTCGGGAATGGTTCCGCCAAGTGGTAGATACCGAGATCGGCCCTCTACTTGATGAATATTGGTTCGATGATCTCGATAAATCACAAACGGCTAGAAGACGTTTGCTGGACGGAATCTGATCGTAGTGCCTGTCACAGCCGACCCGATATCCAACACCAATGAAGCGGTTGGTCGTATCGGTGGAATACCGGTGCGCAACCTTTGGCTACTCATCTTATATGCTTCTGATTTATTCAGGGATCTCGAAAAAAAGAAAGTCGCTGTAGAGGATAACCCGGATGACATTCCAGATCTGGTGGCAGAAATACTTTGCCGTCGAGTTGAGCACCGGATTCAACGCAACTTGAGTTATGGCTACCAAACACGTGAAGCTGTTCTTACTCGTGTTCGCGGACGGATCAACTTGCTGAGTACTGAGCGGCATCAATTACTGAATCGAGGGAAGGTATCTTGCCGATTCCATGAATTGACCGTTGATACCGCTCGAAACCGTTATGTACGAGCGGCGTTGGAAGAAATATCAAGAATCGTCCCAAGGGCACTGGCGCATCGATGTCGATCTTTAGCAGTAACTTTGAGACGCATGGGCGTAAACGGGGAGTGTCCGAATTTTAGAGAGATTTCCGTCGATTGCTTGGGGAGGCATGATGCATATGATCAGCCGATGACCGTTGCAGCCCATCTGGCCTTTAATCTTGCCCTGCCCACTGAGGCCTCAGGCACAAAGCAGCTGTCGTTGCCGGATAGAGAAATTGGCTGGATTCGGAAGCTTTACGAGAAAGGGATCGCTGGGTTTTACAATGTTGCTCTACCCAAAACAGAATGGTGCGTCCATGCGGGTAAAAAAATTGACTGGCAAATTGAAAGCAAGAGTTCAGGCATGAGATCCTCCCCTCTATGCAAACTGACATCATCCTCGACAACCTGGAAGCGGGACACCGCATCGTTATCGACACAAAGTTCAACTCTGTTGTGACACCTGGCTGGCATCGGGAAAAAACATTACGTAGTGAATACATCTATCAAATATATGCCTATTTGAGATCTCAGGAAGGCAATGGCGACTCTTTATCCGATGATGCATCGGGTTTGTTGCTTCATCCCTCGGTTGGACAAATGATTGACGAGGCCTTCGTGGTTCAGAACCATAAGATTCGATTTCTCACTATTGATTTGGGAGCAACGGCAAAGGAAATCCGAGAACAGCTTTTACGTGTTCTGGAATGACATCAGAATCATACAAAATCAGAGCTTGTTAACATAAATTGACCAAGACATGGTATACTTGACCTTCGTCTTTTTCAGTGGAAACCGTGCGGAGGAACCGGTCCATGGAACTCACATCGATACCTTACGAGCGCATGGTGGCGCGGCCTGCCGGAGTGATTCGGCAACTGGCACACAACCGACATGCACAGGAACCATGGATCGAAGAACGCCGTCCTGGATCGCATATTCGCTTCTCTGCAACGTGCACAGAGGATCCAAATTGAGACCTTGGGTCTCGGCCGCACCCGCATCAATGTCCATCCCGATGGCACCCAGTGCATCGGCAAGTCGCGGGGTGGCTGGAACACTCAGCTTCCTTCTGGTTGCCGCAAATGCCCGCACCACGGTGGACTTCGCGCTCCCCCCCCCCCCCCCCCAAGCAATGCACATGACGCCCCGGAGGGGTGGAAGTTCCGGAAGTCAGCGAACCGCTAAAACATAGCCCACGACTCCCCGAATCAATTCTGATGTCACTTCTCTCACTGCATGGAATCACCCTTGCCTTTGGCGCTGAAAAATTGCTGGATAATGCCTATCTGGCGATCCAGCCGGGTGATCGGATCGGTCTACTGGGACGCAATGGTGCTGGCAAATCGACCCTGTTAGCACTGATAGCTCAGAAGATCCCACCCGACGCAGGCGAGTTGCGCATCACTCCGGGGGTCAGGGTCGCCATGCTGGAACAAACACCCGAATTTTCGGGAAATACCACCATATTCGATGTGGTCTCCGATGGCTTGGGCGAGATCGGGCAGATCCTGTCCCGATATCATCAGATCCTTTCATCCGACAACCTTCCAGAGCATACCCTGTTGAAACATATGGAATCGTTACAGCAGCAGATTGATGCAGGTGATGGATGGAACCTGCAACAACGAGTCGAAAAGGTACTATCCCGCTTGTCGCTACCGGCGAACATACCTGTGGCAAGCCTGTCAGGCGGATGGCAACGACGAGTTTCTCTGGCAAGGGCACTGGTTTCGGATCCAAGCATCTTGCTCCTTGACGAGCCCACCAACCATCTGGACCTGACCGCAATCCAGTGGCTGGAGAACGAACTGGCCACTTTCCATGGTGCGATCCTGTTCGTGACCCATGACCGCGTATTTCTACAAAAAATTGCCAACTGTATCGTCGACCTGGACCGGGGAGTGCTTCGTGTCTGGGCGGGTGGTTATCGTGATTACCTACGCCGAAAAGCGGACTTTCTGGAACAGGAAGCAAGACAAAATGCGGAATTTGACCGCAAACTGGCTCAGGAGGAGCGTTGGATCCGGCAAGGCATTCAGGGTCGTCGGACCCGGAACGAGGGCCGGGTGCGCACGTTGCAGAAAATGCGTATTGAACGCCAAAAGCGACAGGAGCACCAAGGTAAGGTCCGGTTGGAACTGGAACACACCGATCATGGCAGCAAGTTGTTGATTGAAGCCAGGGACATCAGCTTTGCATATGGCAAAACCGTTATTGCGCAAGCCTTTTCGACCCGCATCATGAAAGGTGATCGAGTAGGCCTGATCGGTGCCAACGGGATCGGAAAAACCACACTGATCCAACTGTTATTGGGAAAGCAGGTGCCAGATAGTGGGCAGGTCCGGGTGGGGCGTCACCTCAAGGTGGCTTGGTTTGACCAATTGCGGTCCCAGCTTGATCTTGAGTCGACTGTGATGGATGCAATTGGGGAAGGCAGAGAAAAAATCATGATCGGCAGTAAGGAGATTCATGTCATCTCTTACCTGTCGAACTTTCTCTTTACGCCTGCCCGATCCCGCTCACCGGTCAAAAGCCTTTCGGGAGGTGAGCGGGCTCGAGTGATGCTGGCAAAGCTGTTCAGCAAACCGACCAACCTGCTGATTCTTGATGAACCGACCAACGATCTCGACATCGAAACCCTGGAACTGTTGGAAGAAAAGCTGCTGGACTATCAAGGCACCCTGATCCTGGTTAGCCATGATCGTCAATTCATGGACAATGTTGTCACCAGCACCCTTTCCCTGTATGGAGAAGGTGTGATCCGGGAATATGTCGGCGGCTACAGTGACTGGGAGCGTCAACAGCCTGCTCTCTCGCAGCAACCGATCATCAAAAATCAATCGCTCCAACTGGTCTCGACCCGGCCACACGTATCTGCAAAAAAAGCGGTAAAAAAGAAACTACGGAATCGCGAGCAACAGGAACTGGAGCAATTGCCGAACCATATCGAAAAGCTGGAAAAGCGGCAGCGTGAGCTTTCTTCAACCATCTCGGACAGTGCATTCTATCGCCAGGATCAAGAAACCGTTACTGCCAGCCTCAGGGAACTCGACCGCATTTCCCAAGAGTTGGAAGAGTGTTATCGCCGCTGGGAAGAGCTCGAATCCTGAGTTCCAGGTATGGTATTGCCTTTCATGGTGCCCGATACGGCACAATTGTATTGCTCCAAGCAACGCTCTGATCTTGTGCCTATGTTGGTTATTGGGCTCTCATGATCACGGTGGAGAATGAGAGAGCATCCGGAAAAATCTGGGAAATCGAAAGGTCAGATATCGTCAAGCATGCATGCGAGAAAGCCAAGCTTTTGGTCGATTCTGCTTTTCAGCCGCCATCTCCAAATCGCACCATATGGCATCCTTTTAGAGCAGGCAGATCGCACTTATCTGACGGCCATAATCGGCTTCTTTCCGATGAAACGCACGACGAAAGCTGAAGAACTGACCCTCGTTCCGGTAGGTGTCAATCGAACTCCGATCCAGTTGTCTTATTCCAGCTTCGCGTAATCGTAATTCGATATAGCCCGAAAGGTCAAAATGTACCTTCCGGGTGTCCGGGTGCAACCGAAAACACCCTCTTGCGTCGATCGGAGAAGCTCCCAGAAACCTTTCCCGGAACTCTTCGCCGACCTCATAACTGGCGCATTGAATGGACGGGCCAATCGCCGCCGTGATAGCCCCTCGATGGACTCCGGATATCTCCATCGTTTCAATAATCGCATCGGTAATGCCCAGCAATGCTCCCCGCCATCCCGCATGAGCCGCCCCAATCATGCCCGGCGCGGCAAGAAGAACCGGAGCACAGTCTGCCCCCAAAACACCGATACAGACGCCCCGATCAGTAGTGACAATTCCATCTGCCTCTACTGTGGACCCGGCATCTGTATTCTTGTCAACCATGCGGACTTGCGACCCATGTGCCTGCTGATTGGTTATCAAGCAATGACCTTCCAAGACCTCTACCACTCGGTGACGATTCGCCAGCACATTCTTACGGAAGTCTCCCGTGGCAAGACTGCAGTTCAGGGATGCGTACAGGCCACACGATACTCCCCCCTGACGGGTAAAGAATCCATGTCGTATGCCCGGACAGTGCTGCAAGCGGGCATTCCAGAGAAATGTGGGCAACCCAACACCTGTCGAGATCCGGAATGACGACCCCGGCTCTACATTTACAACCGATTCCTGGCTCATTGGTTCCCTGTAGTCCAGGTCGCCGCCCGCCCCCCGTGTCGATGCATCATCGGGATAGAGCGTAAATCAACAAGGCCAGTATCCCTGCCATTCCGATCAGGGCACGCACATACAGGGTTAATGCATGGGAAAGCTCCTTTCTCCGAGGATCTGGTGCACCCGCATTTACCCACGGTTCATCGGCCATGCGATCCGTATATTGCCGTGGGCCGGAAAGGCGAATTCCGAGAGCACCGGCCATGGCCGCTTCTGGCCAGCCCGCATTGGGAGAACGATGTTTTCCAGAATCCTGCCACATGCAAAGCAGTGCTTTCCGGGGACGGCCTGAAACAACCACAAAAAGCAAACCGGTCAGTCGTGCCGGTATTATATTGACCACATCATCCAGCCGAGCAGAAGCCCAGCCGAATGCGGCATATCGATTCGTGCGATGCCCGATCATGGAGTCCATCGTATTGATGGCTTTGTAGGCGACAATCCCCGGGAGGCCCAGAATCGCTCCCCAGAAAATCGGAGCAATAACAGCATCCGAGGTGTTCTCTGCCAAGCTCTCAAGGGCTGCGCGTCCAATGCCAGCTTCGTCCAGATCCGCAGTGCTCCGTCCAACAATCCGAGCGACGGCACTGCGTGCCTCATCTAGCCCATCTTGCCCAAGGGGATCAATCACAGCTGAAACGTGCTCATACAGGGATCGCGCCGCAATCAGGGGCCAACTTATCAAGGCACCCAATATCATACCCGTAAGATTTTCGGGCAAAGCACTTTGAATCAGGGTTGCGGGGAATACTACCATCGCCAATACGACCGTGACCAGAAGAAGTCCGGAGGTCCGGCGAACCGGGCCCGTATGTTCGAGACGATTCAGCCACAACTCCAGGATCCGGATCAGATGACCGAGCCAGGATATGGGATGCCCAATTCGCCTGTAGACGCGATGAGGCCAGCCCACTGCGACATCCACGAAGACGGCCATCAACATCATGGAACAAAACATATCTTGCTTGGCATACAAGCCACGTCCCACATCAGTTTTCGCTCGGGGATGGAAGGCGTTCGCGGTACAACCCGCACTGCAGACAAATCAGCCCCAACCACTCCGAAACCGAGCGAAATCTTGGGTGAGCGAAGCCAGATTTTTTCCCAAAGTTTCCCGGGTTTCCAACATCGGAGACCTTCCGGAAATTCGTGCTTTTGTATGGTGGCTTTTCGGGAATAACCTTCGAAGTCCTGTTGATCACCGACACAGCGACACCACAACCAAGTGGCAGGAACCCCTTATCTTGGCTATAATTTAGCACACTACATCCCGTGTCACGGAGAGTTGGCAGAGCGGTCGAATGCGGCGGTCTTGAAAACCGTTGACTGTAACAGGTCCGGGGGTTCGAATCCCTCACTCTCCGCCACTCGGATACAGCAATGGCCGCATCAATTACCGCCGGGCTTCGCTGTGGTGGGCACTCCATGTTTCATCAGTCCGCACTTTGACCCAATAATGCGCACTTGCTTGTACCCGACCTCGACACACTGAACCAGCGCACATAAATGATCACGGCGATAGCCACCGCTTTTTTGCCGGACCTTCTCATGCGGTAGAGAATCACCTGATCATCTATGGGGGGATGCTTGATGAACCTGCACTGTCCTTGCAGGCTTCGACTTGGGCCGTTGCTTCCCGAATCTGGTCGCGGAGATTCATGAGATAGGCAATTCGTCCCTTCAGCACCAGGTCGGCGATAGATCTGAAGCGCAGTGAATGATTTCGTCAGTACTTGACCACCGCGAGGATAGTGTGGAGCACTGGCAAATTCGACCGCTGAACCTAGCCATGCAGCATGGATAACCATTGGGCGTTTGTCCGTATTGGCTTGGGGTGAGTTACATTGGATCAATCTTTCTTGGGACTCCAAATAAGAACGGTGGAAGAGGTGTGTACCATATGGCAGCGAATGGATATAGCCCTAATACCCAGTAGACGAGTCAGGTCAAATGTCCCATGAAATTCTCGTCGATTACCATCCTCAGGGAATCGAATGGGGGGATGGTGTCCAAGCACTATCACCGGGAGCCATGGAAATATGGTCGTCGTCATGGGGTGGAAAATGTGTTCCTGCTTCTCGCGTATTAGCGTAATATTTCGACCCGATATCTGCCGCTACCTTGCCAGCTCTGGTGATGGAATGATCTGGAGAACCACCCGTTGCCGGAAACTGGCACTAGTGCCCTACCGTCCTTGATCGGAACCACATGCAAGATTATCTCATCCGCCGCATCTCGATGGTTCTTTGTGGACTTGGGCTCTTGTTGCTCATCATGGCGAGCATTTCCCTGATCACTGGCACAATTTCAACCGATTTCAGGGATGTACTCTCCGCTCTGGCAAGGATTTTCCACAACGAGCCGGATTCCGCCCTGAGTGGGCTCCAGCGGGTGATTCTCGACATTCGCCTGCCCCGTCTGCTGACCGGGATTCTGGTGGGAGCGGGTCTGGCAATGAGCGGCACCGTGATGCAGGCCCTGTTTCGAAACCCCATGGCCGACCCGGGACTGCTGGGCGTTTCGTCTGGTGCCGCTCTGGGAGCGGTCTTTTTCATTGTCACCGGAACCTCCCTGGTACCGGAATTGTATGCCCTGGCAGGGAACTGGTTGCTGTCCGTAGCGGCGTTCGGTGGCAGCCTGATCAGCCTTCTCCTAGTCTACCGGCTTGCACGATTCCACTATCGCACCGATATTGCCACCATGCTCCTGGCAGGGGTGGCCGTCAATGCCATCACCGGAGCCCTGATCGGACTATTAAGCTACTTGGCCAGTGATGCCGAACTCCGAGATCTGATTTTCTGGAGTCTCGGCAGTCTGCAAACCGTCGATTGGTGGAAGCTCTTGATCGCCATTTCCGTGGTAGCCCCCTGCTCCCTGGGCCTGTTGTTTTATACCCATGCGCTCAACGCCAACCTGCTCGGGGAAAACGAGGCCCGTCACCTTGGCTTCGACATGGAACGAATCAAGGTGCAGTTGATTGTCCTGGTGGCGATCGTGGTGGGAGTGCTGGTGGCAATGTCCGGCATCATCGGTTTCGTGGGGTTGTTGGTACCCCATTTGCTGCGCCTGCTGTTCGGCCCCGACCATCGTCTCCTGCTGCCCGCAGCGGGCTTCGCTGGTGCCATCCTGGTAATCGCCGCAGATCTGGTGGCACGCACCATCGTCGCACCGGCGGAAATTCCGATCGGGATTATCACTTCTGTATTGGGCGGGCCATTTTTTCTGTGGTTGCTGGTCCGTCACCGACGCCAACAGGCCGCCTGATGTACTGTCTGAGCCAAACGGATGTGGGCATCGGGGGCACCCGGCTGCTCCATGAACTCTCTCTCGATTTTCCGGCTCATCACCTATGCATGATCGTCGGACCAAATGGAGCCGGGAAAACCACATTGTTACGTACCCTCGCGGGCGACATCACACCCATCACAGGCACAATTGACTTGGACAGGAAACCGCTTGCTGACTGGTCCATTCGCGAACTGGCCTTGTCTCGTGCCGTATTGCCACAACATTCCAGCCTTGATTTTCCTTTTTCGGCATTGGACGTGGTCCTGATGGGACGCCTCCCCCACCCTACCGATGGGAAAACAAACCGGGAAATCGCCAGGGAGATGCTACAGTGTTGTGATTGCCATCATCTGGCAGAGAGGTCCTTTCCGACGCTTTCCGGTGGCGAGCAGCAGCGAGTACAAGTCGCCCGGGTATTGGCGCAGATATGGTGGGAGCCCGCCTCTTCGAGCCGATACCTCTTATTGGATGAGCCGATGTCTGCCCTTGACCTCAGCCACCAACACCAACTCCTGGAGCAACTCCGGAATCTCACCCGCCAACAAGGTCTCGGGGTCATCTGTACCCTGCACAACCTGAACCTGGCGGCACAGTTTGCCGACCGCTGCCTGATCCTTGATAGCGGTCGGGTTGTGGCGGATGGGATGCCGGCTGAGGTGTTTACGGTAGAAACGTTACGCCGTGTCTTCGGTCTCGACATGTGGATTCAGCCACATCCACAAGACTCCACGATCCCATTGATTGTGCCAAAGCTAACATCATCGAACTTGCCTTCCGATCGCCCTCCCCCGGGTCGGGATCCCAATCCATTCAATTCGGACCCTTAATGACAACCGGGATTCCGAAATGCATTATCATCACCCGGTCCGCCTGCCTGGCAATTTCCTGATGCAACCACCCGCTTTGATCGACAAAATTCCGGGATAACTCCCCCATGGGTACAACCCCCATGCCCACCTCATTGGTGACCAGAAACAAGGTCGCCAGAGTGCTGGCCAAGGCGGCCAAAAAAGCGTCTCGTTCTTCTACCCATCCATCTGGATCATGACGGCAAAGCCAATTGCTGAGCCACAGGGTCAGACAATCCACGACCACCACATCTTTCGCCCCCATCGAATCAATAATTCGGGCCAAATGTAACGGTTCTTCAACCAAGTCCCAGTGAGCACCGCGACTCTTCTGGTGCAGACGGATCCGTTCTGCCATGTCCGCATCATCTGCAGTCGCAGTAGCTACCAACAACGGGGCGGGAGTCAGGCTTTCCGCCGTGTCCTGGGCGTAACGACTCTTGCCACTGCGTGCTCCACCGGCAATCAGTTCGATCATATCAGGGACCTTGGGGAGCAAACATGACAACCGGAAGATTGCCGAATTTGCAGATAATGAGGCAGAAACCCAGAAGGACTACTCTCACTCCTCCACTGTACCGAGTGGTATGGGAATCCTCTCACTTGCCCCCTTGGGCAGGATACATACCGGAATCTGGGCAATGTGCCAATTCGCATTACGGAGTACCCCCGAGTACAGACCCCAAGCTCCCCCCAAGACGATGGGAACACCAAACCCATATTCTACCCAGCCTGAACTGGTATCGGATCCCGATCATGGGATGGCTTGAGACTTCCATACCAAAATGCGGTTAGTGCAGGATATTCTGCCGGACTTGATCGATTTGTGCACAAAACCCCGGGACCGCCAGCATCATTCGCAGCGTATGGCGATGCATGATGTCGGGGTCAACATAGAGAAAGTGGTCTTTGCTGACCGCCTTGACCATCGACCATTTGCGCCAAAGAGACATGTCCGGGCGAGCTCCATCCCGAAGACCGGTAATGATAATGTCGGGATTCGCTTCAATCACAGCCTCCAGGCTGACCTGTGGTGCTGTAATGGCCAGGTCGGCAAAGAGATTGCGGGCACCACATACTTCCAGTGCCTGGGAAATAAAATGCTCGCCATTCAAGGTGATCAGGGGGTCCGACCAAACCTGATAGAAGACATCCATGGTCGGCCGGTTGCTGAATTGTCTCCGGGCTTGTTCTATCCTTTCCTGTGCATGGTCAAGTCGTACATCCAGTGCATCCTCGGTACCCGCCAGTATTGCCAGTTCCCGGATGTTCTCCAGCACTCCCCCAAAACTTTTCGGATCAGAGTAATAGACTGGCATTCCATATTTCTCCAGTTGGTCCAGCATCTCACTATTTCGGCTACCTCTCCAAGCGACTACCAGGTCCGGTGACAAGGCCAGGGCCGCTTCCAGATTGAAATGAACATAGCTCCCCACTGAAGGCAATGCCATGGCTTCAGGGGGGAAATTACTGTACGCAACCACGCCCACAATACGTCCACCCGCCCCTGCCGAAAACAGGTTTTCGGTAATGTGGGGTGCCAGACTGAGAATCCTGCGGGCAGGCCTGGTCAGTACCACCTCATGATCAAGGTCATCGACAACCCGGATATCGGCGGCGGTTGCATACTCCGGCAACTGGCTGCCGATCCATCCAAATGCCATAAGCGAACAGAGCAGAAAACGCTTGGGCAGATGCTGGATCCAGCTCCGACCATGGGTCCCATTACGTCTTGTCATGCCCCTGATCCTGAAAGAGGGTTGTATCGTGATTACAAGTCCATAGGCACCATACGATGACACTCAGTGATGACGGTATTCCAACGTGGCCAACATATTGAAACCATCCTGATGGTAATTGGCTGCCGTTTGATATTCCTCATCAAAAAGATTATTGAGTTGGAGGTTCAACGACCAACCCGGCTTCCACTCAAGACCGGCCCGCAAATTGACCACCGTGAATGCATCCAGATCAACCCGGTCTTTGCTTTTTCCCCGGTTCAATAGGGATGCCCCTATAGACCATGGTCCAAAATCACGTTCAGCCCGAAGGTTCAGGATGCGTTTCGAGCGCCGGTCGAGTCGTTGGCCACTGGTAGAATCACGAGGATCCTGAAGGGTAAGGGACCCGGATATTTTCCATGCGTCCAGGTTGATACTGCCGGCAAGCTCCATGCCTTCAATTTCGACTTCATTAATATTCTGTGGTCGCCAAACCCCATCCCCATTGGGAGCCCAGTCAATCAGGTTCTCGATTTCGATAATGAACAGGTTTGCACTCCACCGGAAATGCTCACCGGACCCAACCAGCCCGACATCCAGTCCTTGGGCCGTTTCCGGTTCGAGATCGGGGTTTCCCTGACCGGGCCAATACAGATCATTGAAGGTCGGGGCCTTGAACGCTTCACTCCAGGAAAGCATTGCGCGTACATTCCTTCCCAAATCATGGCCCATGGCAATGCCCCCGGTATTTTTTCGGCCAAACTGTTCGTTATCATCGCTGCGCAGAGACAATTCCATGTCCACGGCATGGAAACCGGGATCGATGGCCGCGAATATGCCCGTATTGTCCCGGCTGTCCACCTCATAATTTCCTTCCGACCGGTAAACCTCTTCGCTGATGTGGTCGACTCCGAGCAATAGGTCGACACTGCCAACCAAGAGGTCATTTTGCCAGGTGAACTGATCCCGATTGGTCTCGATAACGGAGTCATACACTTGATCCAGATACTGTTTGTCGCGGTCGAGGGTTCGGCCCAGAAGCAGGGTAGTGGTCCAACGGTCGTTCATGCGGTAGATGCCACGAACACTACCAATTCGGCTCAGAGACTTCGCAGAGTCATCGCCTGGTGAGCGATCAGAGTCGTACTCGACCTCTCCATTGGTATTCAACACGCTTGCTTCCAGCTCCAGTGTGTCATTCACCTGCCCTCCAACCCTCAAGGATATGGAAGTATTTTCATACCCATCGTCGTCGTATTCTTCGCCGTCATGGACATCGAAACCATCCGTCGTGAAAGCAGTCCCATGCAAGGAGTACCAAGCAGATTTGCTTCCACCGGACACACCGCCATCGATCTGCCGGGTTGCATGGGTTCCAATGCCCGCACTGAACATGGATTGTGACCTGCCGCCCCTGCGGGTGAACACATGAATCACCCCGCCCAACGCCTCGGACCCATACAGGCTCGAGCGTGCCCCCCGCACAATTTCCACTTTTTCAATCTGGGCCATCGCCAGATGCTGCAGACTGGCGTATCCCACAGTCGCGGAGCCGATTTTGACACCGTCTACCAGAACCAGGGTATGACCGGGATCGGTTCCCCGCAGATACAAGGCAGTATTCTGCCCCACGCCACCGTTACGGCTCACGACCACACCCGGAACGGTCGACAATAACTCAGGCAAACTGGTTGCCCCACTACGTTCAATCTGCTCCCGGTCAATGACGGTCACAGGCACCAGGGCATCATCCAGCGTTTCTGCACCGCGGGACGCCGTCACAACAATCGCAGGAGAATGGGAATCATCGGCCTGAGCAGCCGCAAACGGGGGCACAGAAAACAGGAAAACACCGGTCCAGCCGGCATAGAGAATGGATTTCATCTGGATCACTTCGGCATCTGCACGCACCCCGTGCAGAGTTATATCCGGACCATATCGGCGGTATCACCAACGGATATGACCATACCAAGGCCGGGCAGGTCTCCGGACTCATGAGAGATGACGAAGCGGCACAAATGCCTGCGATATCACCAACCGCTCACGCCTTCCCATACCAGATGTACAGTGGCCGAATCCTCCCAAGCAGAACCATCGGAGCATTCTGTGAACGTTGACTCATTTACCGTTGCGGGGGCAGTACCGGGATTGCCGACATAGCAGCGCACCGGTTTCCCTTTTCACCCTGGACCATAAAAATACTACGGCCACAGGGAACCCGAACTTCGACCGGAATTATAATGCGAAACCGTGTTTCGGAACAATTACGGTTTCTTGATGTTCCCAAGACTACTGCATGCTAGCCGGAAGCGATTGAACGGTCCACTGCGCACGATGGAGCTGGCTTTTTTTCGCCGCGATGGGCTATCAGGTGGGCCATGACAGAGGATTTTGACCCATCGGCAGTGCGGGTCCGGGAGGTGGAGGTGCCTCCAGTGCGAGCGGACGAGCGTCGGTGCTGGGACGCGCTGATGGACCCGCACCATTCCTTGGGGTTCCAGCCGTTCGCGAGTCGCGGCCTGCGGCAGGTCGAGGTTTGGCGGGGTCATTGGCTGGCGCTGCTGGGCTGACATCGCTTGATGCAGTTCCGCCGGCTGCATCGGACTGGCAACCATATGCGGTTCCTAGTGCTGCCGGAGGCCGGGGATTGCAAGCCTGGCCGCGAGTGCTAGGCACCTGGCGCGACCCGCTGGATGGCCCCGTCAGCGGCGATCTCGCCTGCCCAACTGCTGGCCTGAAACCGCGGACACTGACAGGTCGAGAACGCCAACCCCCATCGCCGTGGTTACACCATGGGCGAGGACGCCAGCCGCATCCACGCCCGTCGCCGCGCCCAGACCCTGTTCCGGATCAGGCCACACCAAGGAAGTGGTGGGAATCTAGCCCCCCCCCCCTACAACACACGGGGAATGCCCATGTCCTTGCGATCAACCGCACCGCGCGACCAGAATCGTTCGTTATATTATGAGTGGTCTCATGCCATTTCTATATCTCTGCGCACCGGCAAAAGAACAGAACCTCGTTGCACGTCCACGTGTCCATCAATTCGAGGTGGGCCCTCCTCCGGCTTCAGAGGTGGGCCCTCCCCCAGCTTCACCGGAGTCCGGAGAGAGTTCGACCTCCTCCGGCTGCGGGTCTTCCTGGGATTCGGCCAATGAATCAGTGACCTCGTCCTCCTTAGGATCCGATGGGTTAAGAACATCCAGCGGCAGGTTCGCATCCCGGATGGTCGCTGCGGACGCCGCATACTCCGGCACGCGGGGAATGGGCTCCGCGCGTTCCCAGGTCACCCCATCAGCAGAGGTCTCCAAATCCGTCAATTCGAACTGGAAAAATTCAGGAATCGTCTCGATCGTGTCATCCGTCAGAGTCGGCACCGTAATCCGCTTTTCCCGCTCGCCGATGTTGAACTGGAGGGTACCCTGTGTCGCGACATAATCGCTCCCCGCGGTCGCGGACCAATCCTCGGTCCGGTACTGCCAGCGCACCGCAACCCCCAGCTTCTCGGGCACCCGGACAACGAACACCGCCGGTTCTCCTTCATCAACATGCGGGTCGTTGAGATGGAACCACTCATGCGCATTCTGTGCCCAGTGCTGGGCACTTACCTCCGAAACGCTTCCAAAACCCATCCCGGCCGCGATTGCGAGCACGGTGAGGGCCACCCGTCCCGTTCCAAACAAAGTGTTACCAGTCTTCATCTTTCGTGTCTCTCGCAGGGTTGTTAGTGTCGACGGACTTGAATGTCGGATTGTCCCATAGTGAGAACAGGCTGTCAACGCCGTCCAATCACGCTACGCTATCATTCTGGACGACCAGTGCCTGCCGCAGGATCATATTTGGGGAAAGAGTCCGCTTGCACCCTGCCAGTAAGACAGGATCAACCAATGCGGAGGAGTCTCCCTCACTGCAGGCAATTTGCCGTGATGGCGTGTGAAAGTTGGTTACCTTGCACCCAGAGGCATCTCTCAAATTTCGGGTCTGGAGTATCCTGATCGCACCGGTGATTATGTCTCTATCGGGCAAATTTCAGGCCGACTCCACTTGCTCCACATCCAGAACCGAGCCATTCGCCGCCACCACACGCACCGAAGCACCTGCCTCCAGCGGCGGACCGGTTACGCGCCATTGAGTGTCGTCTACCGCAATTTTTCCGTAACCATTGGCAATGGGTTCAATCAGCGTGAACACCCGTCCCACATATTGTTGCCCCCTACAGTTAAGATTGGACTGATCGCCCGTGAGCGACTTGCTGGACAAATATCTGCGCGCCAGCAGGATGTTGACAATTGAAAATACGGAAAATAACAAGATCTGCATGTCCCAACCCATCGTGGGCCCCAGGTACAGGGCACCGGCAGTTACCAGCGCAGCCGCTCCCAGCCAGAGAAAATACAGCAGGGAAAACATCAACTCCAAAACCAACAGGACCAGGCCCAACATCAGCCATGTCCAATGTGTCATAGGCAAAATATCCATCATGGTCAAATTCCGGTCAGCTCTTTTCTGGAGGATCCGATTTGCCAAATGTTTCCTTGATGATTTCTCCAATCCCAGCCACAGATCCGATTACACTGGTGACCTCCATCGGGAGTACAATCACTTTCTGATTCTCTGCAGACGCGAGATTTCGCAACGCCTCGACATATTTCAGGGCCACAAAATAATTCACCGCCTGAATATTGCCGGCGGCAATCGACTCGGACAGCATGCGGGTAGCATTCGCTTCCGCCTCCGCTTCCCGTTCGCGTGCTTCGGCGGCCCGAAAAGCCGCTTCCTTTTCCGCTTCCGCCTCCAGAATCACTGCCTGTTTGGCCCCTTCCGCGCGCAGAATATCTGCCTGGCGTTTGCCTTCTGCATCCAGAATTTCTGCCCGCTTGTCGCGTTCCGCCTTCATCTGTCTGGCCATCGAATCCACCAGATCCTGTGGGGGTGAAATGTCCTTGATCTCAATCCGTGTCACTTTCAATCCCCACGGAGTCGTAGCCGCATCCACCACGCCCAACAAGGCCGCATTGATATGATCTCGCTTCGATAAGGATTCATCCAGGTCCATGGAACCCAATACCGTACGAATATTGGTCACCGTCAGGTTCAGTATGGCATTCTCCAGGTTGTTGACCTCATAACTGGCCTTGGCGGAATCCAGCACCTGAAAGAACACAACACCATCCACGCTAACCACCGCATTGTCCCGGGTAATCACGTCCTGCGATGGCACTTCCAGAACCCTCTCCATCATATTGACTCTTGAGCCAACCCGTTCGATATACGGAATCAGAAAATGAATTCCGGGACGCATGGATCGAGTGAATCGGCCAAATCGCTCGATCGTGAATTCGAAACCCTGCTGCACCATGACCACAGCCTTCACCACGGTCAGGATCGCAAGGACCAGCACAATGATCGCTACCAAAGCTGCGCCTGAAGTCAACCAATCAATCATAATGGTCTCTATTGTGAGAGAGAAATTCATGCGGCCAGAGTCTACTCCAACACCCCGGACGACTACCGACGATCGTGCGGGAAACGGCTTTCCAATGACCAGCGGGATTCATTATAGCCGGTTTAACTCCCAGGATACGGTACGCCCATCGGTCTTCCGGCAGTCGGGAAACCCATTCAGCCCCATAATTGGGCTTATCACCAGTCGTACGCCCAAAGATTGACCCGATGACTCTTGGACGGTACCACGGCAACGAGACCGAGTCATCGGTCGAAGAACGGGCGCAAGGACCATGCCTTTGGTACTACCATATGACTGGATACCCTTCGGCCTGTACAGCAGGGTCTTCAGAATGGCAAATCGAGACCGGGCTTGACCTCATGCAGCAGTTGTCGAAATTTCTGCTGGATCCGATGCAGTGCCGATGTATGAGTGGCTTCGAAACGGAACATCAGTGTCGGCGTCGTGTTGGATGGCCGGACCAAGCCAAATCCATCCGAATAATCGACTCTGATGCCATCGATCCGGCATACCTCTCCATCCGGGAACGATGCTTTTTGCTCTAGCGCCCCCATCAGTTGGAAGTGCTCTTCCCCTTCCATTTCCAGCCGAAGTTCCGGAGTATTGATCGTATTTGGCAACTGCGCAAAGACTTCCCTCGTCGGCCGGGCATCTGCTGCCAGAATCTCGCACAACCGGGCACCTGCGTACAGGCCATCATCAAATCCACCCCAACGGTCATTGAAAAAGATATGACCCGACATCTCGCCTGCCAGAGCGGCACCGGTTTCGCGCAGGCGGGACTTGATGAGCGAATGGCCGGTTTTCCACATCGACGGCTGTCCCCCCATGGCCTGGATGCCCTCCATCAGTACCCGGGAACATTTGACATCAAAAATAATTTCTGCCCTGGGCTGGGTACGGAGCACACTGCGGGCAAACAGCAGCATCTGACGATCCGGCCAAATGATGTCACCATCCGGTGCCACCACTCCCAGACGATCTCCATCTCCATCAAAGGCTAACCCCACATCCGCCCCGGTTTCCCGTACTTTCTGTATCAGGCTCTGCAGATTTTCCGGTTGACTGGGATCTGGATGGTGATGGGGAAATGTCCCATCCACCTCACAATAGAGTCCGGTTACTTGACACCCGACTCCGCGAAATATCTGCTCCGCAACCAACCCCCCGACACCATTACCGCAATCCACCACCACATGAAGCGGTCTCGCGACATGGATATCGGCCTGAATCCGGTCACAGTACAGATCCAGAATATTTCTGCAGCGGAGATGCCCTCGTGGATGCACTTTCCCCGATCCACACAGCACCCTTTTCTTCACTTCCTGGATTGCGTCTCCGTACAGGGTAGTGCCATTGAGCATCATCTTGAGCCCATTGTACTGTGGGGGGTTGTGGCTGCCGGTCACCTGAACCCCCGTACCGGTACCGACTTCTCCAGCAGCAAGATACAGTGCTGGCGTGGGTACCTGACCCACATCGATCACATCACATCCCATCGACTGGAACCCACTGGTCAACGCAACTGACAAGGTCTCCCCGGACAATCTTCCATCACGTCCAAGCACTACCGTGGTCTTCCCCTGCTCCTGTGCCATACTACCCAACGCCTGCCCGATACGAAGAACCATGTCTTCTGTCAAGGTCCTTCCCACCACGCCACGAATATCGTAGGCCTTGAATATCTCGTGAGGAAATGCCATCAGGTTGCGTTGGATATCATCAAGACCGCAGAGTGCAGATCAGCAGGTGCCGGTTTTTCGGGCATTGAGGCACCCGAATCCCGGAAAATCCCCGGCATCCCGATAGATGCTCGGGATCAGAGCAGAATCATGGACTCAACCGAACTTGTGGATCGCGCGCTTTTCGACCGCCAATGCGGCTTCATGCACCGCTTCCGAGAGTGTCGGATGAGCATGGACAATACGGGCCATGTCTTCCGAACTGGCATGAAACGACATGGCGACTACACATTCCGAAATCAGTTCGGAAACATGAGGACCAACCATGTGAACTCCCAAAACACGGTCCGTTTCCGCATGGGCAATGAATTTGACCATGCCGACCGGTTCTTCCATGGCCTTTGCCCTGCCAGTAGCCGCAAAGGGGAATAGGCCGGTTCGGGTCGGGACTTCTGCGGACTGCAGTTCCTGCTCCGTCTTCCCGACCCATGCAATTTCCGGAGAGGTGTAAATCACCCAGGGGATCAGATGGAAGTCCACATGACCCGCTTGGCCTGCGATTCTCTCGGCCACCGCAACGCCTTCCTCGCTGCTTTTATGAGCCAGCATGGGGCCCCGAACCGCATCCCCAATAGCCCATACCCCGTCTTCTGCGGTACGGCACTGTTCATCGACCTCAATGAACCCACGGGCATCGGTCAATACGCCACTGTCAGCAGCGAGGAGGCCGTCGGTGGCTGGTTGCCGTCCCACGGCGACGATTACGCGGTCTACTTCCAATTCCTCCGGTTGTCCCTTGTAGTGGTAATGCATCAACAAGCCGCTGGGGGTGGTGGTGACCTTGTCCACCATCGCTTCCAGCCGAATATCCAGCCCTTGCTTACGGAAGTGTCGGGCCGCTTCCCGGGACACATGCTGGTCAGCCGTCACCAAAAAGTCTTTCATGGTCTCCAGCAGCACTACTTCCGAGCCGAGCCGACGCCATACGCTACCCAGTTCCAAACCAATCACGCCAGCACCGATCACCCCCAGCCTTTTGGGAACCCGGTCAAAATTCAGTGCCCCGGTCGAGTCCACGATCATCTGCCCATCATAGGGCACCGCAGCAAGGGCAGCCGGCACCGAACCCGGAGCCAGGATGATATTCAGGGCGCTTAACGTCTGCCGCAATTCTCCGGTGGTCGGATCCAAAACCGCCACATTCCGGTCGGCCATCAGACGTCCCCTGCCAAAAATCGGCGTCACCTTGTTCGCCTGGAACAGGGTGGCAATCCCGCTGGTCAGGCTGGTGACAATCTCCTCCTTGCGAGCCTGCATCTTGCCCACATCCATGGCCACATTCTCCGCCTGAATGCCATGAGCCGCAAACTGATGCTGCAGCCGATGATACTGTTCCGAAGAGTCCAGCAGTGCCTTGGAAGGGATGCACCCGACATTGAGACAGGTGCCACCCAAAGACGGATGGCCAGCTGCATCCATGCGATCATCAATGCAAGCGGTCACCAATCCCAGTTGGGCACAACGGATGGCGGCGACATACCCACCTGGCCCCCCACCGATCACAATCACATCATAATGCACAGACATCTTGTCCTCTCACCCTCGGGAATCGAATGCGATATCACCCCGACCCAACCAGTGCGGAAATGCAGGCATCAGCATCCCAGCAGCAATCGCGCCGGATCCTCCACCATCTGCTTGATGGTTACCAGAAACTGAACCGCCTCCTTGCCATCAATGATCCGATGATCATACGACAATGCCAGATACATCATCGGACGGATCACCACTGCCCCATTTTCTGCCACCGGCCGCTCCTGAATGGCGTGCATGCCCAAGATGGCACTTTGCGGGGGATTGATAATCGGGGTTGATACCAACGAACCAAATATCCCACCATTCGTGATGGTGAAGGTACCACCGGTCAGATCTTCCAGGTTGATTTTGCCGTCTTTTGCCTGCGCACCAAAGGCACGGATCATGGACTCGATCTCCGCGAATCCCAAATCCGCACAATTGCGCAGTACCGGCACCACCAATCCCCGTGGGGATGAGACCGCAATACCGATATCATGATAATGATGACGGACGATATCGGTACCATCAATATAGGCGTTCACCAATGGAAACTTCTGCAGTGCGGCGACACTGGCCTTCACAAAAAATGACATGAATCCAAGACGTACGCCATGGGCCTGCTCAAACGCATCCTGATGCTGGCTTCGGAGCGACATCACCGGCCCCATGTTGACTTCATTGAAGGTCGTGAGCATGGCCGCGGTCTGTTGCGACTGTACCAAGCGGGTCGCAATCGTCTGGCGTAGTCGCGACATTGGTTCCCGCAACTCCTCCCGGCTGCCTGACAAGGCGGGAGCTGCAGAACATGCGGCCTCTGCTGGCACCAGAGACGACTGGACAGCGACGGCACCCTTGTCATCGGACGGTTGCTGATCCTCTGCTCCGGAATGGTCGATAAACTTCAGTACATCCTCTTTGGTCAGACGTCCTCCCGGACCTGTGGCGGGAATCGTCGCCGGATCCAAGCGATGTTCTTCCACCAGTCGCTGGGCCGCAGGCCCAAGGAGGGAGTCTCCACCGGCAGCCGGGGCCGGCCCTTCCCTTGGCTGGACAGGAGCACCATCGGCCGGGATCACAATCCCCGCTGCTTCCGTGTTGAGTACTGCCAGTACCTGTTCCGAAGTGACGGTCTGCCCGCTTTCGGTCCGGATCTCGGTCAGCACCCCATCTGCCGGAGCCGGCACTTCCAGCACTACCTTGTCGGTTTCCACCTCCACTAACACATCATCCCGACTCACCGACTCACCGGGTTGTCGATTCCAGTCAAGCAATAACCCGTCGGTAACCGATTCGGGCAGTTGGGGAACCTTGATTTCTATGGCCATGGATTCAGTACAGGAATGGGAAAAGTAAGCCTTTGGGATCGGTCGACTGGTCAACCGATCATCAGCGCCTCGCTGATCAGTTTGCGCTGCTGCTCTACATGTAGCTTGTAGTAGCCCACGGCAGGAGCTGGGGAACCTTCGCGGCCGACATAGCGTAACTTCTGGTGAATCGACTGATTGCGAAGCTTGCGCAGATAATTGAAGATCTGGTACCAGGCACCCTGGTTTTTCGGCTCTTCCTGACACCAGACCAGTTCCCCGGCATTGGGATATTGGCCCAACACTTGGGCAAGGCACTCTTTGGGGAAGGGGTGAAGCTGCTCCAGCCGCACCAGGGCGACTTCGGTGATTTCCTTGAGACGGCGCTCTTCCAGCAGATCAAAATAGACTTTTCCGGAACACAACACCACCCGTTCAACTTTTTGCGGATCCAGGCCATCGATTTCATCCATCACGTTTTGAAAACTGCCCTGGGCCAGTTCCTGCGCCGATGAAACCGACAGCTTGTGCCGCAACAGACTCTTCGGTGTCAGGACAATCAGGGGCTTGCGCAGTGGCCGGATCAGTTGCCGGCGCAACATGTGAAACATCTGCGCCGGCGTGGTCGGCACGCAAACCTGCATGTTGTTTTCGGCACACAGCTGCAAAAACCGTTCCAATCGTGCCGAAGAATGCTCTGGACCCTGGCCTTCCAGGCCATGCGGCAGAAACATCACCAGACCACATACCCGGCCCCACTTGGCTTCACTACTGGAAATGAACTGGTCAATGACCACCTGGGCACCATTGACAAAATCACCGAACTGGGCCTCCCAGATCACCAGGGTGTTCGGGGTTGTCGTCGCATAGCCATACTCGAATCCCAGCACTGCTTCTTCGGACAGCAGGGAATTGATCACCAGAAAGTCGCTGGGAGTGTCCGTGACATACTGCAGTGGGACATGGGTCCGGGGCTGGGACTGGTCATGCAACGTCGCATGCCGGTGGCTGAATGTGCCACGTCCGGCATCCTGACCGGAGAGCCGGACCTTGTAGCCATCTTCCAGCAGGGTTCCATAGGCCAGCAACTCCGCACAGCCCCAATCCATGGGTTTGTTGCCCTGGGCCATCTGGACGCGTTCCGCCAGGACCTTGGAGACCCGGGGGTGTACCTGGAAATCGTCGGGCCACTGCGCCAGTCTCTCCCCGAGTGGTGTCAGCCTTTCGGCACTGACACCGGTATGCGTGTCTGTATCCCAGTCCTGGTTCAGGTAGGGTTCCCAGTTTTCCATCTTGAGCTTCTTATTGGGGTCAATTACCTGTCCCGCAACAATTTTTCCGCTATCGAGTTGGTCTCGATAGTCATCCATCAGGGCTTGAATCTCCTCAGTTGACATGACACCCAGCTTGACCAGTCGTTCGGAATAGATCTCCCGTGGCGTTTTATGGTTCCGGATCTTGCCGTACATGATCGGTTGGGTAATCGCAGGCTCATCGGCTTCATTGTGCCCATGCCGCCGATAACAAACCATATCAATCACCACGTCATTGGCAAACCGGTTCCGATAGTCCATCGCCAGGCGGGCCGTCGTAATCACTGCCTCAGGATCATCTCCATTGACATGAAAGATCGGTGCCTGGATCATTTTTGCCACTTCCGTGCAGTACAAGGTCGAACGAGCATCCAGCGTATTGGTGGTAAAGCCGATCTGGTTATTGACGATGATGTGAATGGTTCCACCAGTGGAATAACCTCGGGTGCGGGACATATTCAGGGTCTCCATGACCACACCCTGACCCGCGAATGATGCATCACCATGAATGAGGATTGGCACCACGATTTGCCGGTGTGTGTCATGGCGCCGCTCCTGGCGGGCTCTGGCAGACCCTTCCACCACGGGGTTGATGATTTCCAGATGGGAGGGATTGAAAGACAGCGCCACATGAACATTGCCGCCATCGGTCAGGATGTCAGCGGAAAACCCCTGATGATATTTGACATCCCCTGTCTGCGTGTCCGCATCCTCCGTGTGGTAATCGCCTTCAAATTCACTGAACAGTTCGGCAGGGGATTTGCCGAGGATATTGACCAGTACGTTGAGGCGACCCCTGTGCGCCATCCCGATGATGACCTCTTTCACCTCCTTGCGCCCGAACCGCTGGATCAACTCCGATAACATGGGGATCAGGCTGTCACCGCCTTCCAGGGAAAATCGCTTCTGGCCTACATAGCGCTTGTGGAGGTATCGCTCAAGCCCCTCCGCAGCAATCAGTTTGGTCAACACCCGCAGCCGATCATCGCGCGTCAGATTCGGCCGAACCGGCTCTTTCTCGATCTCCCGCATCAGCCATTTACGCTGCTCCGCGGAGGTCAGATAGCGGAACTCATAGCCAATCGGGCCGCAATATGCCTCTACGAGATAATCCAGTATTTTCCGAAGTGGCTTGCGCCCACCCCCACCAAGGTCGCCGGTATCGAACTCACTGTCGAGGTCCGCATCCGAAAGTTCATATTGGGACAGGTCCAGCTCCTGCGACTCCCCCCGAGGCATGGTGTTGATGGGATCGATTTCCGCCAACAGGTGTCCATGCGAACGATAGCCCAAAATCAGTTTGGATACCTGGCCCTGCTTATGCGCAGCGGTTTCCATCCATTCCCTGGACCCTCCCAGGCCCACTTTCACTTCCGCCAGTGGTTGGACAGCAGGCAACAGTGCCGCCACCTCCTCCCAAGTGGAGCCGGCACCATTCTGCAGCGACTCCTGATAAAGCGATTCAAGGTAATTCAGATTACCTCCGTTCAGAAATGCGAT
Organism: Candidatus Poriferihabitaceae bacterium; assembly: GCA_965221795.1. Lineage (GTDB taxonomy): Bacteria > Pseudomonadota > Gammaproteobacteria > Arenicellales > Poriferihabitantaceae > VYFG01. The sequence goes on along the minus strand of OZ244914.1, from coordinate 1,931,024 downwards.
ATCGGATATTCCGGATTTCATGAAACCTCCTGACTGGACAATGGGCGCACGGCATTTTTATGTCTCACGGGCTCGATGTCGGACAGGGCCCGAAGCACCCCCGGAGACGCTGGTCTAAAGCCATTGCGCCAGCCTATTTTCCCACAAAACCTTGGCTATTGGAAAATTTCTGCACCGACCCCATGAAAGTGACCAAGATACGATCCTACCGCATCCATGCTGAGTACGAAACGGAGGATCGCAAGGGCATCATATTTCTCGCTTCTGAAACCATTTGGCAGGACCCTTTCCACTGTTGCAAGCACTATTTGATCGCATGGTACAAGGCACCATCCTCGATTATCCTTCCAGAATCACTTTCCCGTCTGGATGTGGAAGGATTCGTTGAATGTTTTGGGAAAATCGATCATGAAAAAGGCCTTGCTAATCGCCATGATATTCACATTGACATCAGTTGCAGGTGCACAGGATGGACATGTAGGGTTATTTCCACGGGAAGGTAACATAATCTCAGATGGACCTGCTGAATTTCACGTAGTCTGCTGCGTTAGCGGAGCCGTAATGCATCCTTTCGCTACTGATCCCACCATTCGGTAATGTCAAGGAGTGCACCCTGCTTGCCTGCAATGATCAGAATGACTGTGTTTCCGTCATTACTGGAACATGAGATCAGATAGGCAGGCCGGCATTGCCGTTCGCACCATTGCCATGGCTTATCGGGGATTGGTACTATCCAACAAGCCATCTCGCATGTTCAAGCCAGTTGCGCCCTGATTCTCGACCCGCACCTTGCCAACGGATGACTTGTGTGGGACCCGGCAAACAAAACGGCGTTTGTCTTACAGTCTGGAGACCGGGCGGAAACCGCCCTCGAGGCCGGGTCCGGCAGTAAGGAAACCCGGTAAAGAATTCTGTGTCAGGATACTGGCCAGCGCAGACGGGTTTCCTTACTGTTATGATTACTGGTCCGGACCTTGCCCCAACGGTTAATTCTGATAATGAAGTATCTCCGGGTCATCACGAAAAAACGAAAGCATCTCAGTGCAGGGCTTCGGAATATCGGCTTGGTGCTGTTCGGAGGCGGGGTGTTTCACGGAGTCGAGAGCGGAGAATTTTTTGCTCCGGTGATTTTGGTGCGTGTTCGGCCTAGGGCGTGTTAACGCTACGCAGTGTATCGATGACCCGCGCGAAGACGACGAATCCGAGATACATGACATCAAGCTGGTCGAAGCGCGAGAAGACTCGGCGAAAGCCCTTGAGTCGCCGGAACCGGCGCTCGACCTCGTGGCGCCGCCGGTACCGTTTCCGGTCGTATTCCCAGGGGGTGATGCGACGGCTTTTCGGCGGGACCACGGGCGTGAAGCCGAGGTCGGCAACCGGCCGGCGGGTTTCCTCGTCTTCATCGGCCCGATCCATGACCAGTGCCGGTCGGTGCGACGGCTTCTTCCGCCGCTGCCGGAGCTTCCGCCCCTCCGGTGCATCGTGCGCGTTGCCGGGCGAGCGCGCGAAGGCAACGGCCGTTCGGGTATCCGCGGCCACCAGAAGAAGCTGGGTGTTGCATCCGCCCCGGGACTTTCCGATGCCCTGGGCGCCGTTTTTTGTAGCGCCCCCGTGCCCTCGGGATGCCCCTTGATGCGGGTGCTGTCCAGGCCCATGGCCTCCCCCCGGATCCGGATCATCCGCTGCCGCTGCCGAGGCTCGAACACGCGGTCCAGAACCCCGTTCTTCGACCACCGGTTGATGCGCGTGTAGATGGTGTGCCCGTTGCCGAAGGGCTCCGGCAGGCCGCGCCCCTTGCCGCCGTGCTCGGCCACGTCGAGAATGGCGTTGAGTACCGGCAGGGTCGAGAGGCTGACCTTGCCCCGCGGCCTCGGCCGCAGCGGGGCCATGCGCTCGTACGGTGCCCGTGTCAGTTCCATTGCCGGTTCTTCCGTAATGTTCCGGTGGAAAATCACGGGCACCGAGTATACCATGTCTGGAAGAAATTGTGTTAACACGCCCTAGTGTGCTATATTGGCGGGTGTGAGGAATAAACCATGTTCGATTCATTTATACAGGCTCTCGTAGATCCTGCAGTTCTGCCACCGGTGCTGGTGGCCGGCATTCTGCTGGCCATCAAGCTGTATTCTGACCGGCTGCACCGCAAGGAAGAAGAGTCAAGCAAACGAGGCTGACCATTGCAGTCTGACCTGCAGGAAACGCTCGAGCGTTTCCGGACCGACATGACCAGGCGGGATGTCGAAGCCGGGATACCTGCAGCACAAAACGACTGCTACCGCCGCCTGCAGACGACGCAGCCGGCCCGGGCGGGCGATCCGCTCACCGGTCCAGCCTTCGCCTCGGCCATTTCAGCTCATTGGTCAGGCACTGATTCTCCAGCCCCAGCGATTCGATCTGCCAATTGCAGCGGATACGCGCTCCCCAACACTTGCGGACCTGCACCATATCCGGCCATTATCGCGGCCAGACGGTGCGCTCCAGCGCTCGCGGAATGGCACTCGCAGGGGGTAGGCCGCCGAACATTCGCGCTGGCGGCTGCCCGGTCAGCAACCTGAAGTCCGTATTCCAGATGGCGGCAAGCGCAGTTGATTCCGTCTCGGTCCCCGTGACAGCTGTTCCAGTTTCGCCCCCGTTCCAGTGCGGCACAGCACGGCATTGGTTCATTTCGCTTATGCGCAACACTTTTGACGCAACATCTGAGCTTGCCGCAATGCGACAAGCCGGCGCATCCTACCACGAGCTGACCGAATGGCTGCGCCGCAGGAAGAGGCGGCGTGTTCATCCGTCCACGATCTGCCGGTTCCTGGCCAGGCAGGAAGCCGGCAGATCGCGCGGTGCGGACGTGGAGAACGGGATGCCGGATCCCGCTTTCTCGATCTGGCAACCGGGAGACGGAGCCTGAAAGTGCCCAGTTTCGCCAAGGCATCCACGCAGGCGGTCCGGAAAGCGAGCGTAGCCGGAACCGCACGGCATGATTCTTCGGAATGGCGGACTGATCCACAGTCACGGCACCGCCCGCAACTACGAGCAGGCCCTGAAGCTCGCAGGCGAATGGGGACGGCATCATATTTCTCGCTTCTGAAACCATTTGGCAGAACCCTTTCCACTGTTTTTGAAAGCACCATTTGATCTCATGGTACAAGGCACCATTCTCGGTTGTATGCCCGGGTATTTTGAGCGAAAGCACAAGAATGAAGCTGTGAGTGCTCACTATCGTATTCGCCAACTGATCGGAGCCATACGGCGTACCGAATCGGTCCGGCCAGTCTCCTGCTGCGAGCCAATCGGACGATCCGACCTTGTATGATCCGGGCAAGAGTTTCTGTCAATCAGGTCCTCAGCAAAGCGGAGATCGGTTCATTATCGGCGCAATTCGAGCCGGATTCGCATACTGCCCGCATTGACGTGAATGTCACAACTTGAAAAGATCATCTTTGTACAAACAAACCCAAACACGACATATGCCAGACGCAGCATTTCTTGATCGGTACAGTCGGCAGATCCGACTGCCCCTGGTTACAGCAGATGGACAACAGACCCTTCACGATGCCTCGGTGCTGATTGTAGGGATGGGAGGGCTGGGTTCACCGGTTGCCATGTATCTGACAGCCGCCGGAGTAGGGCATTTAACCGTTGCCGATTTTGATGTAGTCGACCACTCCAATCTGCAACGACAAATTGCACACACCCACAGCGATATCGGACAACTGAAGACGGAGTCGGCCGCCAAGCGGCTGTATGCCATCAACCCCGACCTCAGGATCACTTGCCTGAACTACACGCTGGAGACGGACGAACTCAACCAACTGGCCACAGAACATGACCTGCTTATTGATTGCACCGACAACTTCGTCACGCGGTTCCAGCTCAATGATGCTTCCTTGGCCACAGACACTCCGTTGGTATCCGGCGCGGCCATCCGCTGGGAGGGTCAGGTCACTGCCTTTGACCCCCGAAATTCGGCAAGCCCCTGTTACCAATGTATGTACCCGAACCGGGATGTGGAAGCGGCAACCTGTGCCGCGGAAGGGGTGATTTCTCCCTTGGTCGGAGTAATCGGAACCATGCAAGCCCTGGAGGCGATCAATATCCTTCTCGGACGTGGTCAGCTTCCTGGCGTCGTATGGCTGTTCGACGCCCAGCACATGGACTGGCAGAAAATGGTACTGCCCAAAAACCCGAACTGTCCGGCCTGCCACAAGAGCCGTCTTTTCTGATGAGAAGACATTGTCCACATGATTGTGGCGACAAAGGAAAATCCAGGCGACACTTCGCAGGCGGCACGGATTGGTAACCCCTTGGTCGATCCGGGCTTGAGGCTTTTTGGGACGGATGTTCCGTGTGTAACCGAGACTATGAAAGCAATCCCTCGGGCCAATGGGTTCTTCGGTCGAGGCGTATAATAATTGGAGTCTGTCGATAGGTTGAAAGAAGGCATTCAGGTGACAAGAATAGCCCTTGCTCTATGCATCACGTCCGACAATAATCAGAGAAATAACGGAGCCTGCCATGATCTTGAGCAGACGCCTTACCGGGTGCTGGCCGGTGAAATCCCTTTCTGCTCGGCATCCAAGACTGCAATGGACCAAGGCAAGGCTATAACCGAAACTTCGTTCCCAACGCTCAGAAAGCGCACCGATACAACGGCATAGAACACCATTGACGCCGTTGTTGACGCTGCACAACAGGAGACTGCGTAATGGCAGCCATCACGAAACCCAAAGCTAAGTCCGGCAAGGGAGCTCCTCCTCCAGTTGAGACGACCAACAATAATCTGAAAGTCTCCGCCCGGGACAAGTCACCCAAAAGGCCAAAATCCAATTTTCGGCTTCAAAAAAGGGTCCAGGTCGGATTTGTTTATAGATATGTGGGGAGAGTACAAAAACAGGATATCCGGCTAGCAGAACATTCGGCTAGCCGGATATCATGCTTAAGGTAATAGATTTTCGTTGGGACAGAGCAATATTTACAAAGAGGCTTATCATGAACGTCAAAGAAGCAGTACGAACGGCAAAGAAATATGTCGCTGAGGTTTACGCCGATGAATCGACCCAGCATATCGGCGTTGAAGAAGTAGTATTCGATGAAGGTGAAAATGCCTGGAAGGTGACCGTGGGTTTCTTTCGGCCCTGGGATGAGAAATTGGGAATATCCGATAGGCTCAATTCGGCCGCCGAAAGGGATTCCACTCGCTGGAAGAGGAGATCGTACAAGGTTGTCCAGGTCGATGACGGCACGGGCAAGGTACAGTCCATGACCCACCGTTCCCTATCATACCTGAATTGATCCGATGTTCCCGGCAAGCGCGTTTATCGACACCAATCTGCTGATATTGCTACTGGTAGGCAGTGTCGACAGGACGCTGGTAGAAAAGCACAAGAGAACTCGAAGCTTTGTCCCCGAAGATTATGATTACCTTACTGGACTTGTAGACTCTCTTGACCGGGTCTTTGTCACTCCAAACACACTCACGGAAACATCCAATCTATTGAAGAGGTCTCAGGACAATCGCCTGATGCAGCAACTCCACTTCTTCATACACCATACAGAAGAGGTTTATGTTACCAGCCAGGAAGCGGCGACCAATCGGCAATTCAATCAGCTTGGCCTGACAGATGCGGCACTCCTGGAGGCCATTTCAGAGGAACGCCCACTCATAACCGTGGATTTCGACCTATATGGTGCCGCTTTGGGCAGGGGCCAGAATTTCGCCTACAATTTCACGCATTGGCAGAATTGGTGAGAACTGGCCGATCTTTTGCGGACCGATCAGGGTCTATCCCCGCCTACGCGGGGAACCCCGCGACGCTCGTGTCTCCTCCCGACTTCGACGGTAAAAATTCGTAACAAATTGATTCTACAGGATTTTCCTGGCGAAGAGGGCACTACATTCCGGGGGCAACGCGATTTCGCTCGCGCTATTTGCGGGACTTTGCCGGGGGTCCGGACGGGCTGGCCTTGCGGTCCCAGTCGGTCAGGTCATAGAGGACCGGGGACAAGGGCAGCCCCATCATCCGGCAAATGGTCTCGGCCTCGGCACTGGCCGGGAGGGGATGGCATCATGCTGGCCGCTGCTGCGGTCTTCGAGGACACTGCACTGGCGATCGAGCAAGGCCTGCCGGACCCGCTCTGGCGACCTCCGGGCGGTGAGCTGAAAGCCGAGATGCCAGCGCAGGGGACGGATACCGGCAAAAGCGAGGAAGGAGAGTGCCCGATGGGCGCGGATGCGGGCCGCGGTCCCGTGGCAGATCGGTCGCACTTGGAGATCGTGCTTCTAGATGCGGAAGCCTTCCTCGACCGGCCACAGGCCGTGGTATTGGTCGAGGAGTTCGGCCAAGGGCATCCCCCGGACGTGGGTGACGACGCCGTGGAGGCCATCCCAGCGAGCGGCGGCGATCCGCTCGGGGTCAAGGGCGATCCGGGATTCTCCCTCGATGCACAGGAAGCGGCGCTGGGGATGGCGGGACAGCAAGGTATTGGGGGTGCGGCTCTTCTGCCGTTTCTTCTGCAATTTGCACACCACCTGCTCGCGGTCGTGGGCGTCCTTTCGGCGGATATCAGAATCGCAAACACGACCGCCCTCCCGGATACAAAATCATCTGAACTGGGTAGTCCATGCTGAGCCACTACTACCAGGCCTATGAGCTGATGGAAAGACTCCATCCCGGCCTCACCGAAGTGCCCCCGGAACCATGTTACCCTGATTTACGTTCAGACAAGACTTATGGCTGATGGGTAGCCCGCGGGGGAGCGACCAAGCTTCTGCACAGCGCGGGCAGTACCAGCTTGTTTCAATCCACGCTCCCCCGCGGGGGAGCGACTCGAGTTTCACGCTGCTCACCTGCCATCGAAGAGGTTTCAATCCACGCTCCCCCGCGGGGGAGCGACCAACAAACCCTTGCCCAACCTGTTGAAGTAAAATGTTTCAATCCACGCTCCCCCGCGGGGGAGCGACCACGTAGGCCAAAGCGGTAGCGTAGCGAGGTTGGGTTTCAATCCACGCTCCCCCGCGGGGGACGACTGATACGAGGCATGTTCCATCACGTGCCTCATAGGTTTCAATCCACGCTCCCCCGCGGGGGAGCGACGGCAGTCGGCATCGAAGGACGGCCGGCCATAATAGTTTCAATCCACGCTCCCCCGCGGGGGAGCGACTTGAGGGGCACGATTGGCATGGGAGAGCTCAGCGTTTCAATCCACGCTCCCCCGCGGGGGAGCGACGCGCCACAATGCACACTCGACAGTAATAAGATAAGTTTCAATCCACGTTCCCCCGCGGGGGAGCGACGCGATAATAGCCTAAAACTCGGCGGGGACAGGTTTCAATCCACGCTCCCCCGCGGGGGAGCGACACGGCAAACCCTCAAGCTGGTCGAACAGCGGGTGTTTCAATCCACGCTCCCCCGCGGGGGAGCGACAGAGACTCGGTGCGGTGTTGGGTCCAAGCACTTGTTTCAATCCACGCTCCCCCGCGGGGGAGCGACTCTTTAATGCTCGCCGCTCGCAGGATATCACTCGGTTTCAATCCACGCTCCCCCGCGGGGGAGCGACGTCGACTCTTGTACCAGACGAGATAAGTAGTCAATGTTTCAATCCACGCTCCCCCGCGGGGGAGCGACCATCGCAGCCTCAAGACTGGCGTAAGCCACACGTTGTTTCAATCCACGCTCCCCCGCGGGGGAGCGACCTGGGGGAATTTCAAAATCAAACAGAGTACAAAAGTTTCAATCCACGCTCCCCCGCGGGGGAGCGACCCAGTCGATACCTCTTCCATAGGCAGCGCTAAAAGCTGGAAATACTGGGGGACGAATGGTTTCAATCCACGCTCCCCCGCGGGGGAGCGACTAGCCGCGAACGGTGGTGTCCGTCACCTTGGAGCAATCCACGCTCCCCCGCGGGGGAGCGACCAGCGGGTAAGGCGGGGGAGCGACAGAGACTGTTTTCAACATCCTTGACGGTTTCAATCCACGCTCCCCCGCGGGGGAGCGACCGTCCTGAAGTGATCTGATCTAGTGGCTTGGTGGTTTCAATCCACGCTCCCCCGCGGGGGAGCGACCTGATCCGTTACGATACAACTTTGGCAGCGCAAGGTTTCAATCCACGCTCCCCCGCGGGGGAGCGACCGGTTATCCACAAGGTAAAGGGTTGATATCGCAAAGTTTCAATCCACGCTCCCCCGCGGGGGAGCGACCGATATTGCCTACCAGCGTTCTAAAAGGCAACTGGTTTCAATCCACGCTCCCCCGCGGGGGAGCGACGTCGGTTATCCACAGCTTGTCCACCCCTCGATTTGTTTCAATCCACGCTCCCCCGCGGGGGAGCGACCAACGTGAGGAGGGTAACGCCCGTACTCACGAAAGTTTCAATCCACGCTCCCCCGCGGGGGAGCGACTCAAGCGAAAGAGTCCAAAAATCGGAGTCATACCGTTTCAATCCACGCTCCCCCGCGGGGGAGCGACGCGGACGTTAAAATGGACACCACCAAACTGATTTGTTTCAATCCACGCTCCCCCGCGGGGGAGCGACATGTCATGGAACATGCGAGTTACCAATATGACCAGTTTCAATCCACGCTCCCCCGCGGGGGAGCGACGAGTGCACGATAGTCGGATAGCCGGGATTGGATAGTTTCAATCCACGCTCCCCCGCGGGGGAGCGACATACGATTAGCGTCCGAAGCAGGACCAGAGGAAAGTTTCAATCCACGCTCCCCCGCGGGGGAGCGACACGATCTGGCCGAGTACCCGGAACGGTCGTCACTGGTTTCAATCCACGCTCCCCCGCGGGGGAGCGACGTAACGTCTTGGGCGTAGTCCTTAACACCTTCCTGTTTCAATCCACGCTCCCCCGCGGGGGAGCGACGCTTGTCCACCCCTCACACTAAAGGGGGGCAGTGTTTCAATCCACGCTCCCCCGCGGGGGAGCGACGCCAAGAAGATAACTCATTGATCAAGAGAGGGGAACTGCAAAGATTGCGCGAAGCCCGCTTTGCTAAGAAGCAATCCCCTATAATGACATCGTATCGAAAATGGATTATGAAATATTTTCAATGAATTAGAGTCTGTGCGAACCTACATGTATTCCGACGAACACTACATATTCGCGCAGACTCATTAATAGACCATGGGGCCTTCAGGGTCATAGGCTGGCTTTGCGCCAATATGTTCGATTCGTCCCCGCCAGTTTGCACCAAGCCGGTAAAACCGAAGACTGTCCGTCTCCTCATTGATCTCGTCGATAAGACGAGCCCGAAGTGTTGCCCACTGCGCTGGGGCCAGCTGGCATTCAAAGACCGAATACTGTACTCGCTGCCCATAATCCCGGCATAGGCGCGCAATCCGTCGAAGCCGGCGGCGTCCAGCCGTGGTTTCAGTGGATACATCGTATGTGATGAGCATCATCATGACAGGTATCTATTTCCATAGAAAGGGAGGGTATCCATCAATATCCTCCCGAACAAATTGAGCCATCAACTTCGCCTGAAGATGTGGAATCAGTCCGACAGTAGTAGTCTCTTTAAGGAATGGGTGAACGATTTCATCTTTCTTGCGCTCTTGGTAGGCAACCAGGATTTTGCTTCTTGTCTCATCTCGCATAGTGACTGCTCCGCTTATCGAAGTCTTGAACTCCCTCGAAGAAACCTGCTTCCGGTTTATAAGAGTCAAAACCAGACGATCGGCGAACATGGGGCGAAGTTCTTCCATCAGGTCGAGCGCCAGACCTGGTCGCCCGGGTCGGTCACGATGCAAAAAACCCACGGATGGGTCAAGACCAACTGATTCCAGTGCGGAGCGGCAATCGTGAGCCAGCAAGGTGTAAAGAAACGACAGAAGCGCGTTTACCGAATCAAGGGGCGGTCGGCGCGAACGGCCTTTGAACTCAAATGCCGGATCTTCGTTTCGCACCAGATCGGAAAATACGTGAAAGTAAGATTGTGCAGCCTCGCCCTCGATTCCGCGCAATCTGTCAGTCGAAACCACCCTTCTGCTTCGGCGGGCCGTATTGGTCAGCCGACGCTCACAGGCTCGCAACCGCTCGCGGGATTCATCTGGCATTTTTTCACCATGATCGCGCAAGGCCCGGCGAACAACAGTTCGTTGGTTCAGCAGCTTGCCCGTCAACATATTGCCGACAACCGATCCGGTCCCATCTGGATCATCCGCCAACCTGTATTGCTGGCGCCTGAGAAGCACATTGCCAGAGACCGGTCCTTCGACACGAGCGAGAAACCGCCCATTGCGTCCCAACAGCGAAATGCAAATTCCATTCTCGGCACAGTGCCCCATCAGGGCTGGTGTAATACCCACAGATCCGAAACAGACAATCCCACCAAGCAGATGCACAGGCACCCTGCCGCGTTCGACCCCCTCCACCTTGACCACCACATTTTCTCCATCCTTGCGCAGCCAGGCACCCTCACTGGTCACATATAGAGTGTTCAGGTGCCGCCGCATGAACTCTGTCAGCCTCTTGTCAGACTTCTATGGCAACGGAAAGTAAGCGGTCAACGACACCTTTGCCACGGGGGCGAAGCGGCTGGCAGATGTCCTTGAGAGAGCATGCGTTGCATTTCCCCTCTGCGTATTCAGGTGGGGGTGTTACGCGCTCAATGAGCATCTGCCGTAACTCGTTTGCCGTTCTTTTGGTCAGGTCTCGCAGATCGGCGTCGAAAACCACATTCTTTCGGCGACGATTCTTTCCATAGAACAACGCACCCGCCGGAATTTCTCTCCCCAGCATCTCTTCCAGGCACATCGCCTGTGCGCACAATTGAACTTCATCGGCCTGGTGAGCCTTTGGCCGCCCCCTTTTGTATTCGACCGGGAAGAGACGGCCTGAGCGATGGACCTCCACCACGTCGGCAATGCCCGAGACGCCAAGCTCGAAAGATCGTATCAGGACTCTCCTTTCGACAGTCACATTGTCACGGGTTTCTCGACCTCCGGCATCTACCCGTTCATGCAACAGACGACCTTCCGCAGTATATCTATTCTCCGCCCAGGATTGGTCGTTATGAATGAGCGCACATTGCCTCGAGCAGTACAGGAAGTGCTGAAGAGCCGAAAGCGGAACCAGTTCGTCCTCCCTGTCCACAAGGCCGGAGTGTTTCGCCAACTCTCAGAACCGTTCGATTATCTGCACCCCTGCAGGCATATCTTTATCGTCAACATGGACAACATAGTCCGAAAATGACCTTGAGGGAGGCAGGTTTCCGGCACCATGGCTTCCTGGTTCAAACTCTTCTCCATTGGATGCACGTTTCACGCTTACACGTTCAAACAGTTTTGCCGCGGAAGCATTACCCATGGGGCTGTCATGCTTGAAGATCACCAGGCGACGCGCCGACATTTCGCCCCGGGCAGCGGAATGGTCATGATCGAACATCTGTTCTAGAGCAGCCCAGAGCAATTCAAGATCTTCCTTGGAAAATCCCGTGCCCTTCGTCTGCTCATCACCGGACAGACAGGCCGAGATGTATCCGTGCGCCCTGTAAAGCCCGTAGGGAACGATGTGTTTTCGGCCCATGGTCCGGATGTCGCCCTTGGACTCAGCGTCTGACTGCGTAGTTGCAGCCATGCGGGTTATGGATATTTCCAGAGGAAGTATGGGTTCTATGGATCGCCCGAATGCGAACTGCACCGGACCCCGGACCTGTCCGCAATTCGCGCCCTTTGTCGACATCACCGCCCCGAAGGTGCGCACATCAAAAAAATTGTCACACATCCATCGCGTGATCTTTCTCGCATCTTCCTCTTCCTTGGGAAGTTTTGCACGTTCCTTGTCCGTTGATCCCGGCATGACGGCGTCCCACGCACGCTTTTGTTGAAGCTCCAGGATCGCCCTCTCGGAAACGAATATCTCGTACCCGGGAACATTTCCTTTAGTCATTGACACAAAGTTGCGGACTTTCCGCTTCAGACAAACGTCGGATACCAGCCCGAGGTTGGTTTCCGGGTCCAGCCTGGGCAGATTGCCTGCGTCCGGGTCGCCGTTCGGATTGCCGTTGGCAACGTCAAACAAATACACAAAGTCGTAGCGGTTCTGAATCATTTTCAATCCTCGTTGCTGATGCTATTGACCTCGGGAGAGATCGGTTGTTCATGCTCCTTCGGTGCGTTTCTTTTGCTGGATTTCTGATGGTAGTACCCGATTGCGAACCTACCCTGATCTTCAAGTCTCAGGCTTTTCGGGAAGGACGTTGCCATACCATCCAGAATGGATCCGACTTCTGTCTCGAACCAATGTGCCAGCCCACCCTTGCCCTTTTTCCTGATGGAAGCCAAATGGTGCATCGCCTTGCGGGCGATTATCGGGAATACGGAACCCGGCGTAGCGGAGGCGGCGCCAAAATATTGATCCTTTATTGTGGTATTCGTGCTCCCGTCCTGGGCTGCCTGCTGTATGTCCTCGTAAACGGCAAATATACGCCCCAATCGATAGGCCGCATTGGGTTCTCTATTGTCAAGACTCATGGGTATATCCTCTGTTTCAAATCCAAGACGATAGTTTCGGGCCAGGAAGGCTTTGCATATGGCAGCGCGGATTCCGTTGATCTCCTTGTCTGCCCGGATTCGGGCTACGACCGCGCCAAATAATGATCGCGGATAGCAGCCTCCATACAGGATCGATCGCATAAGCGCCCCGCTCAGCGTGGGCTGTATGTTGTCTCCCTTCCCTTGGGCAGCCGTTTCACGGAGAAGCCGCCAGGGCGCGGGCGGAACTTTCCACGGCGCCGGTTCTATCCGGAGGTCCTCGAAGTGCTGTACGGCTCGTCTGGCCAAATTGCCGAAACTGTCCTCAACCCAGAACCGAATCGACAGCCGGGATGCGTTAGGAGCCAAGCCAAGGACATAAAACCGGGCGTCCTCGTTCAGTTTCGGATCTATGTCCGACAGGGGGCGGCCCAGGGATATGGATACCAGTTTTTGCGATATCTTCTCAGCTTCCGAATCATCGGTCACAGATGGCTCAAGTATCATGGAAAACAGGTCTTCGGCTCTTTCTGCTTCCACCCCGTCACCGGAGGCTTCGGCCCAGAAAACCGTGCTGGTGTCACCTATCCGAATGCTTCGTCCGCTGCCTGGGGTCAGCATGTGATTCAGCACCGTCGTATAGGCGAATGCGGCACGATGCGATACTGGCGCGTTGTCCCCCTGGGCCTTTCCATAAGAAGAAAACGCATCCAGGTTGAATGACACGATCGATGCGCCGGAAGACTGTGCTCCCAACACACCCTTTATCTTTGCGTGTACCCTTTCCGGTGTTTCGATTTCTCCAGTGACAAGGCATTGCTTGGCCGAACCGTTTTCCCCGGCTCTCAGTGACAAATGTTTCTGCCAGATTTCATCAGCCGCAGGATGTTCATGCAGAAACTTCATCTGACCTTCCAACCTGAAGACAACATTCGTGTCCAGCACTTCATCGGTATTACGCAATTCATCGAACCGATCCGGTCGCCAAACTTCCAGAAATTTCAGAAATGCCTTCAGTCCCTCATCGTCAGCCTTCCGCAACAAGTTCCTGTTATGGTCTCGAAAGTTCTCGCGCTCCCTCTCGGATACGATGATCTCGCCCGTACTTGCATCAGGTTTCACATCGCGTTTCACTCCGAGCACATAGGCAGTTTTATCCCATAAAAAGTTGGAGACGATTCCCGATGAACGCACCACTGCCTGTGGAACGGGTCTCAATGATGGCCGGGGCTTCTTTCCGGAAACATCCAGCAAAGGCTGGACGTCAACAATGCCACCTTCCGGAGTCAGGACAATAGCGTAGGATATCTTTTCCAGGGAGTAGCCATACCTAGGTGGCTTTCTGGCGGAATCTTCCCCTTTTGCAAGTCGGTCGTATCGCCGGACCAGGGCCTGCAGGACCGTCATGCAATGACCTCCGTCGATGCCACCGGAGGAACTTCAATCACGCCGTTCCGTATTTCCGCACGAAAGAAATACGGGGTCATATCGTTCCCGTAGTCGATATCATGCAACATCCAGCCAAGATCCCGGTTCTGTTGATCTGCCGGCAAAGCCGACTGGGGCTCCGTGCCATCGACCAGTTCGAAATTGGCCGCAAACTCCCGCGTGCCGAGATACGGTCTATGGAAGCATTGCCCCTTGGAGGCTCTACGATTGAACATCGACAGATGCTTGGCTTCGGTATCCCCCTCTTCGGCCATATCGTTCAACTCGAAGTGCGCTTCAATGATGTAGGCCACATCACGCAACAGGGTAGTCGCACGCTGCTGCCGGTCTTCTTCAATGAAAGTACAAAGCCCCTCTGTGGAACCACGTCTCATGGCATTGCGGACATTTTTTGCAGATGCCTTCCCGCCAAGCTCGTTGCGGCGCAGCGTCTCGAACCGGATAGGTTTCAGCACGTGGATCCGACCGACCACCCAATGGATGGCCGGTTTCCAGTGTATCGCCTCCAGAATGCCCCTGGCCGCTGACGGCGTCATGACGTCATAGGAAACCCGCTCGACCTTCATTTCAGGTCTGGTGAAACAGGCGTATTCGCCCCAAACATGTAACTTTATGCCATATGCCATGATCGAAGCCTGGTCAAGTGGTAAAATCTTGATACCACATCAGAGTTCCCCATCTTCTTGGGTGTATGGTGATTTTGATATACTTTCATTATACAATTGCCGACCGATAACCATCAAGAAGAACAAAATGGGATTCAAGCCTTTCATATAGACACTGTTAACTTCGCGAACTGTTCATGCCATCATACCCGACATGAACATTGGCATGAGACAGTTCAGTGCCGGGACCGTTGACGCGTGGTGGGCTGGCCCGGCTGCTGTGCGAGCGGGAGAGCTGGACGGACCGTCGGGCCTGCGGCTGCGGCGGGCCGATCTAGGCCCCGTCGCCCTGGTGGTTGCCGGTTCCCGGGAGGAGCGGCGGCGCTGGGATGCGATGATGAGGGCGTGGCATCCGCCGGGGGCCCAGATCCGTTACTGGGTTCACAGTGCCGGGTACGGGATCCTGGGCGGGATTGCGTTTTCGGCGGCGAGCTGGCACCAGAAGGCGCGGGACGAATGGATTGGCTGGGACGTCTGCGCCCGTGCCCGGAACCTGCAGCGGGTGCTCTGCAACCATCGGTTCCTGCTGATCCCGAGGGTCCACGGTCTGGCCTCCGCGGTGCTGCGTCTGGCCCGGGAGCAGGTGGTTGCCGACTGGCAGGCGCAGTACGCAGTGGCTCCGGTTCTGGCGTATACTTACCTGGAAAAGGGTCGCGGCGGCGGCAGTTACGCGGCCGCTGGCTGGGAGCACTGCCCGGGCCTGAGTCGGGGCCTGCCCGACCGGCAGGCGGCCCCGGTGGAGCCGAAGTCGGTCTGGATGAAGCCGCTGTCGGAGGGGTTCCGGGAAGTCCTGTGTGCCCGCGAGGCCGCGACCATCCCGCCGCCGCGGCCGGTGTTCCTGCCGCCCGGGAATGCGCACTGGGCGGAGAGGGAGTATGCCCGCTGCCGTCATCCGGACGGGCGGGTACGGGCGCGCATTGTGGCGATGGGCCGGGCTTGGACGACCCATCTCAGGGCCTCGCTGCCGGTGCTGTTCCCGCAGCCGACGGAGCGCCGGGCGGCCTACCGGTTACTGTCGAACGAGCAGGTGGAGATGGCGCACATTCTGGAACCGCATCAGGCCTCGAGGGTCGAGCGCTGTGCGGCGGAGCCGCTGGTGCTGGCAGTACAGGACACCACGTCCCTGAACTACCACGGCCGGCAGCAGACCGAAGGACTGGTGAGCATTGGCGGCCGTGGCCAGGGGGCGCAGGGGATCCGGGCTCATTTCGGGCTGGCGATCAGCGAGACGGGCCGTCCGCTCGGCGTGTATGCGATGGCGGCGGGATTCCGCAGAACCGACCGCTCGGTGCAGGAAGGGGACCCGGGGTTCGGGAAGGAGTCCCGGCGCTGGCTGGATGGACTGGAGCGTGCGCGGGAAGTGTCGCAGGCCTGTCCGCACACGCGGGTGGTGACCGTCTGCGACCGGGAGGGAGACCTCTGACCGCTGATCCGCCGGGCGCGGACCTCCGGCGCGGGCCTGCTGGTGCGTTCGAACCGCTCCCGCAAGCGTCGGGTGTAGCTGCCGGATGGACGGGACGAGAAGCTGCCGCAGCATCTGGCGAACCAGCCGGTACTGGCGGAAAAGGTCATTGACGTCGACGCCGGCGGCGGGCCGCGGAAACGCCCGGCGCGTCGCGTGCGGCTGGCGCTGCGGGCCTGTCCGGTGCTGCTGAAGGCACCGAAGGACGAGCCCGACCAGACCCCGGTCCCCCTGCTGGCAGTCAGTGCGGATGAAGTGGATGCCGATCCGAAGCACGGGGACCAGCGCCCCTGCACTGGCTGCTGCTGACCACGGAGGGCGAGGCCAGCCCGGAACAGGCCCTCCGGGTGGTGCGCTGGTACGAGGCACGTTGGCATATCGAGACTTGGTTCAGCGTGCTCAAGAATGGCTCCCGCATCGCCACCCGACCGTTCGACCACGCCAACGACCTGCGCAAGTGCCTCGCCTTCGATGCGGTCACCGCCTGTCATGTCCACGACCTCAATGCCATGGCCCGCAACTGCCCGCAACTGCCCGCAACTGCCGGCCCGGGCAGTGGGGGGAGACGATCCGGTGGACTGCCGCAACGAGTACCAGACATACCGGAACATCCACCGCTCCCCCGAACCGCCCGATCCCGACCCGGACCTCCGGGCCTTCGTCATCGCCCTCGCGGGCATCGCCGGCTTTGTGCCGGGAAAGAAACAGCCCCTGCCAGGAACTCGGAAACGGTGGCAGGCCTACGACATGTTCGTCCCCGTGTTGGTCTATCACCGTGGGCGAAACGCCCGCAAACCGCCATCGTGAAGCCGGAAAACTCCCGGAGTCAACTGTGTACATAGTCGATCCTGAAAAATCCCAAATTCATCGGTCACGATCTGAATATGCTGAAATCTATTCCCTGAAAGTATGGATTCCAATGGCCGGATCTGGACTCATGGACGCTCCCTTCCTTGCCATTTCCGAGGACCACCTGCGTCCCAGACCCTGTGCGGGTACCGAATCCCACGATCGGTTCCGAAATCGCCTGGCCGGGACCCTGAACGGGTCCCGATTCGACGAGACCTTCGGTGTGCGGTACGCCCCCGACCGTGGTAGTCCCGGCCAGCCCACGCGTGGGATGGTCGGGCGGGAGTCTCTCCAGCCGGTGTACCCACTCTCGGACAAGGCGGTGGTCGCCGGTTGGGGGGAGAATCCCTACGGGCAGTCCGGTTGCGGCGAGGAATATTGCCCGCCCCATCCGCCGATCGACCCGAGCCGCCGGACGCGGTGTCGCCCGCGCATCGGGACGGCCGGGGCCGAGTGGGTCCTGCCAGCGACGATCGATGCCGGTCTTACGAGCGGCACCGGGAAGCCGCGGGCGTGGCGGCGGGTGACGGTCGATACGACCGTGCCGGACCAGGCGGTAACCTTTCCGACCGATGGCCAGCGGTGGAACCGTTCCCGGGTGCGACGGGTGAAACGGTGCCCGCGGTATGAGGGGAAGTGGCGCCAGCGCGACGCCCGGCAGCGGCGCCGTATGAACCGTCCGGTCAAGAGTCTGCGGACCGACCTGGGTCGGGTGGTCCGGGACCGGGAACGAAAAACCGCGGGGAGACCATATCTGGAGCCGGCGTTTGCGGACGAACGGGCGATGGCCCGGCGGGTACGGGCGCCGGAGCCGAAGGGCCGGAACCCGCGGTCCCGCCGGCAGGCCCACCGGCGGTACGAATTCGGGGTCCAGGGGAGCATGTCCACCCCCCCACCGCAGCCACTTCCTCCTGGGCGGGATGGCGCGGGCGGGGAATCCTGATGACGGACCACCGCGGAAGCCCGCTCTGGATCCGGTGCGACGCCGGTCGGGGCGGTCGATGGATGAGGTATTCGTGGACCGCGGGTACCGGGGGCATGGCGAGGGTGAGACTTTCGGATCCCGGTCCGGGCCGCGGCGAGGCCTCGTGACCCGACGGCGGAAGAAGTGTCGGCGACGGCGGCAGGCGATGGAGCCCGTGATCGGGCATCGGAAATCGGATGGCCATCCGGGAAGGAACGGGCTCCCGGGAAGGGAGGGCGACCGGAGGAATGTCCTGCGGTGCGGTGCCGGTCACCACCGGCGGCGGATCCGCCGTCCGCTGCGGTTTTTGGGTCGCGGGATTGGGGGCCTTGGAGGCCGCATTTTCGACGTTTTGAGGGCTCAGGAGCGCCCGGGGACGACGAGGCGATGGAAACTGCCGGCCTCCGAGTTGGGCAGTGTCTCACCGCGGATGCTTGCGGCCACCTGAAACAGGTTTTTTTCAGGGTCGACTACATATGAAAGGATTCAAGCTAAGGTGCTATGCTTACGGCAATGGAGACAGCTGGCAAGCAGTATGCACCGACCTTGATATCGCCGTCGAAGGTGCCTCTTTTGAGGAATCCAGGGAATACCTTGAGCCCTGCATTTCAGTACCCTATGGGGTTTTCTACCGGGCACTAATTAGTGTCTGCCAGAAAACCCGAAATCATGTTGCAAGGCATTGATATCATGTGCCATAATGATTTCTCCATGAACTGAAGATTTGCGTGAAACGGCGATTATGCCCGAAAACCGGGGAAAATCCGGCCCCACTTTCACTCCGAAGTGCAACAGCGCCGCGATCCCGGAATGAGGGCGTAGCCCGAAGGGAGGGATCGCGGCGGCGACCCAAAAATCCGCGCTGCGAACGCTTCTTTTCGGCCTCGGATAGCAGCAATCTCGACGGCCGGCGATCCTGACAGAAGTTATCGGCCAAAGCCAGGGCGAAACCGGCACCATGAGGCCGAGCGAGGCCGCTCCGGTGGGTCACCGGACTGCCAGGAGGGCGATCGGGGGACCGCCGGCCGCGTCCGGGGGGAGCCAACCCACGGGCAAAGACCTCCGCCGGGGTGCGGTATCCCAGGACCTTCCGAGGCCGACGGTGGAGCCGGTCCTCCACCGCCCGCACCTGCGCGGCAGTCACCTGGCGGAAGTCGGTCCCTTTCGGGAAGTACGGGCGTACCAGGCCGTTGGTATGCTCGTTCCGGCCCCGTTCCCAGGAATGGTAGGGGGTAGCGAAGGTAAAGCCCGCATCGAGCTTCGGTGCGATCTCCCGATGCCTCGCGAACTCCTTGCCGTGGTCCGCCGTGCCGGTGTGGACCCGGTCCCGGACCGGCCCCAGACGCCGGGTGAGCGCCGCGGTCACCGCCGCCGCAGTCTTGCCCTCCACCCACTCCAGAAAGGGAAACTTCGAGCCCCGATCCACGGCCGATACCAGTGCCCCCGGTGTTTCGCGCCCATGATCGTGTCCAGCTCCCAATCGCCGACCCGGCTCTTCTCGGCCACCACCGAAGGCCGCTCCGCAAGGTCCACCCGATCAGGAATGTGGCCGCGTCCGGCATGCCGGCCGCCACGCCCGTTCGGCTTCTTGCCCCGACGCCGCCGGCACCGGTACCGCGTCCCTCCCGCCTGTCGGTCAGCCCGCACATACTGGTAGCTCCACTCTTTCCCCGCCATCACTTCGCCCTGCTGCCGGTACCGACCGGCGATCGGTTCCGGGCTCCAGCCTGCCCGCAGCCGGTCCTCGACTGCTGCCCAGCGCTCGGGCGTCCTCTTCCGGGGCACCGCCGACGCTTCCTGGCGACGGGCCGTGGCCTTGCCATCAGCTTGCTGGTGACGGTAGCCGCGTTGCCCACGGTGGCGCGAGGCCTCGCGCGAGATCGTCGCCGGATCCCGTCCGAGATCGCGGGCCATCTCCCGTTTCGACAACCCCCGATGCAAAAGCGCGTGAATCTGGCATCGTTCGGCATGGGTCAGGTGGTGGTAGCCTACGGGCATGGCAATCCTCCGTTGGTGAGAAACAGAGATGGTTGGTCATCATCTGGCCCACTGCAAGCGGCTTGTCAGCTCACCAGCCAGCGGCTTACGGGGTGTTGCACTTCACACTGGAACGGGGGCGGCGATTTTTGCAGATCTTCGCCAGTTTTGGACACCTTGCGAGGCGATAAAATGAGGCCGGTACAGCATCTCCAGATGGAAATCGGCGAGGTCCGGATCGAGGACATCGAGCGGAACCCGAAGTCCCGCGACGCCATTCCGGCCCTGCTGGCGGGGCTGCCGCACCGGTACGGGGACCGGGGCCTGCGGGCGCGGCGGTTCGAACTGCTGGCGCAGCACATTGCGCCGGGCAGCGACCGCGGGACGGGGCGTCCGGGCATGGAGAGGTGGCGGATGCTGGTGATGGGCGTGGTCAAGCAGGGTCTCGGGTGCGACTACGACCGGATTCACGAGCGGGTGAACGAGCACCGGACTCGGCGCCGGTTTCTGGGGCATTCGAGCGTTTCGAGGGAGGAGCGGTACCCTCTCCAGACCGTGATCGACCACGTGGAGCTGCTGGGTCCGGAGCGGCTGGCCGCGGTCGGCCGCCTGGTGGTGGAGAGCGGCCATCGGGTGGCCGGAAACAAGCCTGGCGCGCCGTTGCCGGGGCGCGTTGACTCGTTCGTGGCGGAACCCAATGTGCCCTACGCGACGGACCTCAGCCTGCGGTGGGAGGCGATGCGGTGCCTGATCCGGGAGTCGGCGGGGGCGGCGAAGGCGCCGGGCCTGGCGGGCTGGGGGCAGTCCGCCTACCACACGCGGTGCGTGAGGAACCGGTTCCACTCGGTGCGCCGCCGGCGGCGGGCGACGCCGGAACGGATCGAGGCATATCTGGCGCGGTGCCGGGAGTTCGCGGACCGCGCCGGGGAGACGCTGGCCAGGCTGGCCGGGGAGGGCGCGGACCCCCCGCCTGACGGCCGGGATCAGGTACTGCCTGGAGCCGGCGGAGCAGCACCTGGACCTGGTGGAGCGCCGCCTCCTCAAGGGCGAGCAGATTCCGCACGGGGAGAAGGTGTTCTCGATCTTCGAGCCCCATACCCGCTGGCTCTCGAAGGGTAAGGCCGGCACGCCGGTCGAGGTGGGCGTTCCGGTGTGCGTGCTCGAGAATCAGTTCGGGTTCGTGCGGCACCACGAGGTGATGTGGCAGGGCACGGACGTGGACTATGCGGTGCCGATGATCGAGGCCGGGCAGGGGCGCTTCCCGGAGCTGCGGGCGGCGCGCTTCGATCGGGGCTTTCACCGCCCCGCCAACCGGCACCGGCTGGACGCGATGCGGGACTGCGCCGCGCGGCCGAAGAAGGGCCGCCTGGGCCAGGCGGACCGGGAGCGCGAGTCGGCACCGGAGTTTGCGGAGCTGCGCCGCCGGCATCCGGCGGTGGAATCGGCGATGGCAAACCTGGAGCACCGTGGCCTGGACCGGGTGCGCACGCACGGTGCCGAGGGCTTTGCCCGCACCGTGGCGCTGGCGGTGCTGGCGGCGAACATCCACCGTCTCGGCCTGCTGCTGGTCCGGAAGAGGCGCAAGCGCCTGAAGTGCGCCGCCTGAGCGGCCCCGCTGCGGCAACGCCTTCCTGCTCCCGGCAAGCCGGGAACGGGAGGCCATGGTCCGCCCTCTGGAAACCCGGCCAGAGAGCCGGAAAATCTCATGATGCAGTGCACAATACCACGGAAAACGGCCGGCTCCGCCCCGGATTCCGCATCATTCCGCTTCGCCGTCTGCCGCACTCGGCCTTCCGCCGGCCGAAAAACCGGGGTTTTCTGGCAGACACTAATTAGGCTCAAGGCTTAGAAAATTAGATTCTCCACGATCCTGAACAGGGGATCTTCCCAAGATAATCCGGTGTCGGTCGAATAGATTTCCATGTTTCTCAATTCGACGAACTGGTGTCCAAATTCCGCCTCCCTGATAGTTCTTACTGCGCCAACATTCAGCAACTCCGCTCTTGCCTGTTGCGGAATCTGGACCACGAATGGCTGTAGTTTTCTTGCAACGCTGCCGGACCTGTCAATCCATTGAAGGCAGTCGATGAGCTTGCTCGCTGAATCGTCCCCTTGGCCGTAACCGGCCCACGGTACTATTACAGGGACCATTGACGATTCAATCAGACGAAAATCGTTGGCAATCTCCTCGAACGGAAAATCGAGACTCGCCTTCTTCCTTTCCAGCCGCGGCAGGATTTCCTTGACATCCAGTGCCCCACTGTCCCGGAGCCAATACAATTCCCGAAAATAATCACGAATCGCCTTCAGGTCCATTGGGTCGTCATGCCTGCGGAATATTGAGCGGGCAACCGCTGCGAACTGCTCGACCTCCGGTGGTGGCTTGCGCCCCTCACCAGGGGCCGGCTCAAATACATGGATCTCTCCCAAGGGCTTGAGGCGCCCCTCCCTGTTGCAACGGCCCGCGGCCTGGATGACTGACTCAAGCCCGGCTTCCGCCCGCCAGACGGACGGAAAATCCAGATCGACTCCTGCCTCGACCAAGGACGTCGAGATCAGTCGCACCGGTTCCCCCACTTTAAGGCACCGCCGGACAGCGTCGAGACACTCGGACCGATGACGCGCACACATAAGTGTGGACAGATGGAACACCCCCTGAAGATGCTTGACGGATTCGTACAGTTCTCTCGCATGGCGCCGCGTGTTCACAATGCAAAGCACCTGTGGTGATGATTCCAGACGACGGGCAAGTTCCTCATCATCAATCTGCCCTTCACGCACTATCCTCGTGCGTCTAAGATCCTTTTGTAGCCGTGAAGGCTCAGGCGCGAGCTCCCTGACATTCTGCAGCCCTCCAGCGAAACCATCGGATTTTCCCAAGGCTGGCTGAGTGGCCGTGCAAAGCACCAGGCTCGTTCGCCAATTGCGTGCCAGTTCATCAATCACTGCTAGACAGGGTTTCAGATACTTCAGCGGCAATGTCTGCGCTTCATCAAGAATGACCACGCTGTTGGCAATGTTGTGCAGCTTGCGACAACGCGAAGGACGATTAGAAAAGAGACTCTCGAAAAACTGAACGGACGTGGTGACGATGACCGGAGCGTCCCAATTTTCCATCGCCAGCCGCAATTTTTCCCTGGACTCGCGAGCCGCCATGCGTTCTTCGTCGAAAGTGCTGTGGTGCTCCACTATCGGGTCGTGCTCGATTTGGCCAATCGACAGTGCTTTCCGGAACACTGCTGCAGTCTGCTCGACAATGCTCGTGTACGGAATGACATAAATCACTCTGTCAAGGCCATGTGCAACGGCATGGTCAAGGGCAAATGCGAGGGAGGTGAGCGTTTTGCCCCCGCCGGTCGGCACGGTCAGCGAAAACAGCCCAGGGCTGTCTATCGCCTTGCCACGCGCATGGCCAAGAATTTCACGACGCAATTGATTGACGAAGCCTGTGTCCGATTCTTTTGACAATCGCTCGAGATAGGCAGATAGGCGTGTCTTCAATTCCGGAAGTGAGGGATGTTCTCCGCGGTTTGGGTACCTTCTACCTTTCCCGGCGAACCACGCTTCCGTATCCAGATAGTCCGCATCGACCAATGCCGAAAACAGCATTCGGACCAAAAAAGCAATGCTGTGTCCAGTTTGACCTTTCTCGTCAGGACATTTCAACGGAGGTGGCGAGAATTCGGACGAAGACGGTATCGGAATTTCTTTTTCCCATACCGGATCCAGAACCGGAATACTTTCAAGCAGGCGATCTTCCAGAGCCGTGATTCGTTCACCATGCACGCCATTTGCGAGCCCGGCGTGATGCCCGGCAATACAAAATGCAAGCAGTTTGCCTAATCTTTCCCCATACCGTTCTATTGCGACCTTCGCACCAGCCGTTGAATGATTGACGCGGGAGGGATTTCCACTAAGCCGGTTCTGAAATTCCGATGAGTATTTTCCCAAGTCATGGAGAAGGCCGGCAACCATACCCAGGTCGGCACAACCAGCAGTATCGAGAAAGGAGGCAGCCTTGGTTCCTGTTTCCTTAAGGTGATTCGAGAGCAAGTGCCATTCCTCCTTTTCGACTCCATCGTGACTATGTGCATAGTAGTTCACTGTTCAGTTCCTGTGAACAGGGTGATTTCACGCTGATGTAAGGCGCGGTGCGATCCGGGGTGGCCTGATCCAGAACGGGGTCCGGGCGCGGGTGACGGGCGGGGTTCCGCCCCTGTCGGCGGGCGATGCGGTGGCTCTTGGGCGGCACCACGGGCTAAAAACCGAGACGGGACACCAGTTTTCGGGTTTCCTCGTCTTCGTAGACACGATCCATGAGCAGAGCGGGACAATTCGATGGTTTTCCATCTGCTTCCAGAGTTTCCGCCCCTCAGGAGCGTCGCGTGCGCATGGCCGGGGGAGAGCCGGAAGGCCACCGCAGTTCGGACCTTCGCGGACACCAGAGGAAACTGGAGGTTCCCGCTGCTCCACAACTAGCCGAGGCATTGGGTGCCGTTTTTTTCGAGCGCCAGTATCATCGGAATGGACCTTGATGTGGGTGTTATCGAAGCCCATGGCCTTGATCCAGATCCTCCGCGCCCGCTGCAGAGATGCGAACACGCGGTCCAGGACGCCGTTCTTCGACCACCGGCTCCTGCGCATGTCGGTCGTAATGCCCGTGACCGAACCGCTCCGGCAAACCGCATCACTTGCAACTGTGTTCGGCCACGTAGGGAATGGCATGGAGTACCTGCAGATTCGACAGGCTGATATAGCCCCGCTGCCTTGGCAGCAGCGGCACCATGCGCTCGCATGGTACGGGTGTGAGTTCCATGGGTCGGTTCCTCTGCACGGTTTCCGCTGAAAAGGACGAAGGCCCAGTATACCATGTCCACGGTAAATTGTGTTAACGAGGCCTAGTTGGCGACTCCAGACAATCGATTGGACTCTCGAACACTCACCAGCAGGCCAAAGTCACCCATTCTCCAGAAATGTGCGCAAGTGGTCAGACCGGCTCGGATGGCGCAGTTTCCTGAGTGCCTTCGCTTCAATCTGACGAATCCGCTCCCTGGTCACATCAAACTGCTTGCCAACCTCTTCCAACGTATGGTCTGTGTTCATACCGATCCCGAATCGCATCTGCAAGACCTTGGCCTCACGATCCGACAAAGTTTCCAGAACGTCATGCGTTGCAGATTTGAGTCCATTACGGGTCGCATTTTCGAGAGGTGCCTTGAAGTTCTTGATATTCTTATCTTCGATAAAATCACCCAAATGGGAATCCTCATCATCACCGACAGGCATTTCCATGGAGATCGGCTCCTTGGCGATCTTCAACACCTTACGAATCTTATCCTCCGCCAGATCCATATGTTCCGCCAGCTCTTTGGGCAATGCTTCACGACCTTTCTCTTGCAGGATATGGCGCGAAACCCGATTGAGCTTGTTAATGGTCTCGATCATGTGGACCGGGATTCGAATGGTCCGAGCCTGGTCGGCAATCGAGCGGGTAATTGCCTGCCGAATCCACCAGGTCGCATACGTTGAGAACTTATAACCACGACGGTACTCGAACTTGTCCACCGCCTTCATCAGGCCGATATTTCCTTCCTGGATCAAATCCAGAAACTGCAATCCACGATTGGTATATTTCTTGGCGATGGAAATCACCAGCCGAAGATTGGCTTCCACCATCTCTTTTTTTGCCCGACGAGATTGTGCTTCCCCCAAAGTCTGGTCACGGCTCAAGCTGATCAATTCCTTGATTTCCAGCTTGGCACCCTGCCGACACTTGACCAGTTGGTGCTGAAATTGCTCTATGATGGGCTGATGGCGCTTGAGGCGCACCGCTTGATCCGGGCTGGCTTCAATGAGCCGATCAAACCATTCATAGGTTGCCTCGTTGCCGGTAAAATGCTCAAGATAACGATTGCGCGGTACTTTGGCATGTTCCACACAGTACCTTCTGATGTTTCGTTCACACCTGCGGACCTCATCCATGCTGTCACGCAGGGTCGCGGTCAATTCTTCAAACCTGGCTGGTACAAATTTAATCTGAAGGAATTCTCTCGCCAAGGTAGCGCGGTGCTTGTGCGCCAGTTTGTGATCAAACCCATGCCGCTCCCAGGCATTTTGCAACAGGACCCAAGCCCTCCGAATCCGCTTAAAGCGCCGCATCGCTTCGCCATAATCAGGACCACTGGGCCCATCCTCCTCTTCTGAAGCATTCTGTCCGGGTTCCCCGGGGGTAGCGACGGTTTCATCATCCAGTGCATCAAGCTCCATGAAATCAACTACCACATCGGATAGCTTCAGTTCTTCGGATTCAATCTTTGCAATAAACTCCATCAACAGTGCAATGGCTCCCGGTGAACGCGACACCGCCCCGGCGACCTGACGATTGCCGGCTTCGATACGCTTGGCAAGGGCAATCTCATCCTCGCGCGTCAGCAGTTCGACAGTCCCCATCTCCCGCATATACATACGTACCGGATCTGTTGTGCGCCCGAATTCACTCTCGACTGCAGTTTTCAATACTGCACCGACTTCTTCGGCAACCTCCTCATCCTCCGGGTTGTCACGCTTCAGTTCAATGTTGTCTGCATCAGGGGCCTTGTCCACCACCTCAATGCCCATATCATTGATCATGTTCACGACCACTTCAATCTGGTCGGTGTCATACATATTTTCGGGCAGATGGTCATTGATCTCGGCATAGGTCAGGAAGCCCTGCGCCTTGCCTTTCAGGACCAGATTCTTTAATTCAGATTGTGGCTTCTGGGACGCTTTTTCCTTTTGGGGTGCGGTTGCAGTCGTTGAACCATCTGACTCGGCTTCTGCGACTTGCACGGTTTCGTCTTCCTCAACGCAATCATTGTCCTCGTCTGGAAGTTCTCCAACCTCAGAGCTTTCGGTTTTTTTCGTCATGATATCTTTACTGCAAACCATAATGATTGATAATGCGGACGGGCTCGGCTCGCCTGAAGCGACCCAAGCCCCTTCAGGAAACCTCCGACCCGAGTCGGGACGTTATCGAGGCAGTAGCCCGGCACGTTGGGGTAGATTGTCCAGCCTGCCAAGGCTGTTGCAACGGAGCCAACGGGCGAGCATAACATGAAACGGCAGAATTGGGCATGCTTACCCACAGGCCAAACAGGAATTTACACCGACCAGGCAGAACATGGGGGCAGGATGGTGCATTGTTCAAGGGTTGAATCAGGAAAACCATCCGGAAAGTTGGCTTTCAAGTCTACCGCACAAGACGCATTCGCCCATTTGCCGACACTGGACACCTTCAGAAACACAAGGAAGAATATCGGTATATCCGGGAGTTTCCCTGCCAGCACCCGGCACCGTACCCTTCCGCATCCTGAAACAAATTTGCCGACATCCGGGTCCGAACTCCCGCCCTACAAGCGGTTTTGCTACAATCCGGCACCTCACTGAATTTATCCCCCCAAACCCCAATGACTGCTGACTATTGCCCCGAAGACCTGGAATCCAAAGTCCAGTCTTATTGGGAAGAAAACCACTGTTTCAGCGTTACCGAAGACTCATCGAAAGAGAAGTTCTATTGCCTGTCGATGTTGCCCTACCCATCGGGGGCCTTGCATATGGGGCATGTACGGAACTATACCATTGGTGATGTACTCAGCCGACATCAACGGATGTTGGGGAAAAATGTGCTCCAACCGATGGGCTGGGATGCATTCGGATTACCCGCAGAAAATGCGGCTATCGAGCGCAAACGACCGCCAGCAGAATGGACGTACGAGAATATCGCCTACATGAAACGCCAGCTCAAGCGACTCGGTTACGCATACGACTGGGATCGGGAGTTGGCGACCTGCCGCCCCGAGTATTATCGCTGGGAACAGTGGTTCTTCAACCGGCTGCTGGAAAAGGATCTGGCCTACAAGAAAATGGCAGTAGTGAACTGGGATCCGGTAGAGCAGACTGTACTGGCGAACGAACAGGTCGAGAATGGTCGCGGCTGGCGTTCAGGGGCCTTGGTCGAACGCCGAGAGATTTCACAGTGGTTCATTCGCATCACGGCCTATGCGGAGGAGTTACTGAATGAAATTGATCACCTGGATGGCTGGCCTGAATCCGTCAAGACCATGCAGCGCAACTGGATCGGCCGGTCCGAGGGAGTGGAGTTCTGTTTTCAGGTCGATGGAGAAGATCCACTCTGGGTCTACACCACCCGACCAGACACCGTTATGGGCATTACCTTCATATCCGTTGCGGCAGAACACCCATTGGCACTCAAGGCGGCAAACCACAATCCGGATGTGGCCGCCTTTATCAGGAACTGCCGAAAAGTCCAGACCACGGAAGCCGAACTGGAAACGATGGAAAAGCTTGGCATTTCCCTGGGCATCACGGCCACACACCCGATCAGCGGTGAGAAAGTGGAAATCTGGGCAGCCAACTTCGTACTCATGGGCTATGGCACTGGGGCAGTCATGGCCGTACCCGCACACGATCAGCGGGATTGGGAATTCGCCAAGAAGCATGGGATCGAAATCCGTCCGGTGGTACGCCCTGCCGACGGCAGTGAGCATGACTACGATGCCGGGGCCTTTGTCGACAAGAATTGCCTCTCCTTCCATTCAGGCCAGTTTGATGGTCTCGATTTCCAGCAATGTTTCAATGCGGTTGCGGACTACCTTGAGACCCATGGCACCGGTCATCGCAAGGTCAACTATCGCCTCCGTGACTGGGGGGTCTCACGCCAGCGGTACTGGGGTTGTCCGATCCCGGTGTTGTATGATGCGAAGGGCCAGGTATCACCGGTCCCGGATGAAGACCTGCCCGTAGTCCTGCCCGAGGATGTCGCTTTTTCCGGTGTTCGCTCTCCCATCAAGGAGGATTCATCTTTCTATCACACCCTGATGCCGGGAAACGGAGAGCCCGCCACCCGTGAAACCGATACTTTCGACACTTTTGTCGAATCTTCATGGTATTACGCTCGCTATTGTTGCCCTGGTGCCAATGCCATGCTGGATGAACGGGCAAACTACTGGCTTCCAGTCGACCAGTACATTGGGGGAATCGAGCATGCGGTCCTGCACCTCTTGTATGCGCGCTTCTGGCACAAATTGATGCGTGATATGGGGTTGGTCGACAGTGACGAACCATTTACCCGCTTGCTGACCCAGGGGATGGTACTCAAGGATGGATCCAAGATGTCCAAGTCCAAAGGCAATACCGTAGACCCTCAGGAACTGATTGACCAGTATGGTGCCGACACGGTCCGGCTATTTACCATGTTCGCTTCGCCTCCGGACCAGACGCTGGAGTGGAATGATGATGCTGTAGCCGGCGGCCATCGCTTTCTTCGCCGTTGGTGGACTCTGGTCCAGCGAACTCGGGATACGATCCTGTCCTTGCAGGCCACAATGTCCCAATGCTGGACGCAAAAAATATCGGACAAAGCGGCCCGCAATCTCCGCCGGACCGTGCACCAATTACTTGCCAGGGCGAGCCATGATTACGAGCGAATGCAATACAACACTGTAGTCGCCAGCATGATGGAGCTGTTAAACTCGATGGAACGGTTCGATCCGACGGTCAATCAGGATTGTGCCCTCGCGTTCCGCGAAGGGCTTGTGATCATGAACAAGGTCCTCGCACCGGTGACTCCGCATATTGCCCACCAGCTCTGGCGGGAAATTGGAGAAGAGGGCGATATTATGGATGCGCCATGGCCGGAGGTCGATGATGAAGCGCTGATTAGTGAAACGATTCGACTGGCTGTCCAGGTCAATGGCAAACTCAGGGCCCAGATCGAACTGCCGGTGGACAGCGACCAGCCGACAATCGAAACGGCGGCTCAGGAAGATCCCAGGGTTCGCAATCATACCGATGGAAAACAGATCCGCAAGATCATCATCGTCCCCGGTCGATTGGTGAATATTGTGGCCCAATGATCCATCATGTGGTCGATGCTCCTATCTTCAGGACCGGAAAGATCCCATATCCGGCAACTCTTTCTTGTGATCATCGCGGCCGGGCTCTTGCAAGGGTGTGAGTTTGCCTTACGTGGCCCCGCCAATCTACCCGTATCCCTGCAACAAATTTCGGTAACGGGAACCGATCGGGCAATGGTACAGCGACTGAAAGAAGCCCTGGCCACCAACGGAGCTCGTGTTGTCGAAGCAGGGAAGCCAGATACAGCCCGCATCGACCTGTGCCAAAGTGAGTATTCTCGCACAGTGCATACCACCAATACTGATGGTCGGGCCACTTCCTACGCCTTCCATTACCGTGTCGGATTTGCCGTTTATGATGCCAGCGGGGATCGGCTGCAGGATTGCCAGCACCTGGGGTTGAAACAGGTGCTGGACTACAACCCGATACAACAACTATCATCGGAGCAGGATGAAATGTTGATGCAGCGGGAGATGCGGAACGAATTGGTGCACCTGATACTCTATCGGCTACACCGAATCCAACCCAAATGATCCACACAAAGTCGTAATGCGTGTCCATCATACGGCCCTGGATGCCGCACTCGAAAAGGGACTCGCCTCCTTCTATTTTATCTTTGGGGCGGAAATTTTACTGATTGAGGAAGCTCTTGACCGCATCCGTCGTACCGCCAGCAAACAGGGATATGACGACCGTCAGACCCATACCGTGGAACGTGGATTCGACTGGAATATCCTGTCCACTGCGGGACAATCGTTATCGCTTTTCGCGGAAAAGAAAATTCTCGAAATCCGTATGCCGACTGGCTCACCCGGCACCAAGGGCGGGGCGGCCCTGATGCAGTACACCGCAAAACCCGCTCCGTCCGATATGCTCCTGGTAATGGTTTCCGGTCCGGTGAACAAGAGTTCGCAGAATACGAAATGGTTCAAGGCCATTGAGTCGGCGGCCGTCATTGTGGATTGCCCCGAAGTGTCCCGGGCTCGGTTACCGGAATGGATTGATGGGCGTATCCGCCGCATGGGATATCGTGCGGACCAGGAGGCGGTACAGCGTCTCACCCATTATGTTGAAGGCAACCTGCTGGCAGCCGTACAACAGATCCACCTGCTGGGCCTGCTGGCCGGAGAGGGGCGCATTACCGCCGACCTGGTGACATCGGTCACTTCAGACAACGCCCGATTTAACAATTTCCACTTTACGGATGCTTGCCTGGCGGGGTCTGCCGCCCGCGCGGTACGAATTCTGGGAAGCCTGCGGGCTGAACAGGCCGAACCGGTTCTCATCCTGGCCATACTCAGCCGTGAAATACGGACCTTGTGTCAGCTTGTCGCAGTCCATGAGCAGGGAGGAAATGCCAGTGCACAGTTCGCCAAATTCCGCATCTGGCAAAGCCGGGCACCCCTTTTCCGGTCTGCCCTGAAGCGCTTCTCCGGCAGCCAATGCCGGCAAATTCTGCAACGACTCGCCAGACTTGACCTCCAGATCAAAGGTCAGAAACCGCTGGTGCGACGCGATATCTGGGAGGAACTTGAGAGCATCGGGCTGGATATCTGCGGTATTCGTATCGTCTGAAGCCTGCGGTTGTTTCAGGATACGCAATCGGTCACAATGGCCCGGACTTACCATATACCAACGATTCATCCCACCCCATCATGAAAACCGGCACCGCCCAGAAGTTCGATATCCGCCAGTATGTGGAGGAGATTGGCCAACGTGCCCGATCTGCGGCATCAGTCTGCGCAGTCCTGCCCACCGAAACTCGTAACCGGGCACTCCAACTGATGTCCGAGCAGATCCTGGACCATGAGCAATCCATTCTCGCTGCCAATGCGAAAGATATGGCGCATGGACACCATATCCGGCTGACCGCTGCACTGTTGGACCGACTCGAACTCACCTCCACCCGCGTTGCCGCGATGGCAGATGGCTGCCGCAAGGTAGCCGAGTTGCCGGACCCGGTAGGGGAAATGACCCCATTTACTGAACGCCCCAGCGGCATCCGGGTTGGCAAAATGAGAGTTCCACTCGGAGTAATCGGCATCATCTATGAGTCACGTCCCAATGTCACCATTGATGCCGCATCACTGTGCTTCAAATCCGGCAATGCGGCGATACTCCGGGGCGGCTCGGAAGCCATCCACTCCAACCTTGCCATTGCCGAATGTATTCAGCAAAGTCTGCAGGAAGTTGGTGTAAGCAAGGACTGTATTCAGGTCATTGACACCACGGACCGTGCCGTCGTGGAGGCTTTAGTCCGAGCCGCGGATTATATCGATGTGATTATTCCCCGTGGCGGACGCCGCCTGATCGAGCGAATCAGTGCGGAAGCCCATGTTCCGGTCATCCGCCACCTGGATGGCATCTGCCATGTCTACATTGATGGCGATGCCGATCGCCACAAGGCCATGAATGTAGCCTACAACGCCAAGGCCCGACGCTACGGGATCTGCGGTGCAATGGAAACCCTGCTCGTATCCCGTTCTGCCGCGGCAACGATTTTGCCCGAATTGGCACAACGATATATAAGTACAGGAATTGAATTGCGCGGCTGTGCAGAAAGCCGGCAAATTGTGCCGGAAATGAGGGTGGCTACCGAGACCGACTGGACCACGGAGTATCTGGATGCCGTGCTGTCCATCAAGGTTGTCGATGGCGTGGAGGACGCCATTCGCCATATCAACCAGTATGGCTCTCATCATACAGACTCAATCATCACGGAAAATCGCCAGCATGCCGACCGATTTCTGCGCGAAGTGGACTCCAGTTCCGTGATGCTGAATGCATCCACTCAATTCGCCGATGGCTTCGAATATGGCTTGGGGGCGGAAATTGGCATCAGCACCGACAAACTCCATGTCCGTGGCCCCGTCGGACTGGAAGGGCTCACCACACAGAAATACGTGGTCATTGGTGACGGTACCATACGACCCTGAATACGGCACTTCATCCCGATAGCATTTCGGTGATCCTGGCGCGAGCCTGCTCTACCCCGGTTTTTTTCAAGGCCGAGAACCGCTGCACCGATATAGCCTCGTCCTGGCCTAACCGCTGGCAAATCTTCTGCAATACCCCACTGCCCTTGCCGTAGCTGATCTTGTCGGCTTTGGTGAGCAGCACATGTACCGGGAGTCCGGCCTTACGGCATAGTGCGAGCATGGACTCGTCCAGACTGGTCAGCGGGTGGCGGATATCCATGGGCAGCACCAGCCCCCGCAGGGCATTACGTTGCCACAGGTAGTCTGTAACGAACTGCCCCCAATGTGCCCGTAAGGTTTCCGGTGCCCTGGCAAAACCGTACCCCGGTAAATCGACCAGGAATCGGCCTTCTCCCAGGGTAAAAAAGTTGATCTGCTGGGTGCGTCCCGGGGTTTTGCTGGTTCGTGCGAGGTGCCCTTGGCCGACAATGGCATTGATCGCACTGGACTTACCGACGTTGGAGCGGCCGGCAAAGGCAATTTCAGCACCTTCATCGGGCGGCAATTGCTGCGACAGATGGGCACTCAGCACGTAACGGGCTGTCGGGAAATGAATCGACATAAAACGAACGGGAAATCCCGGGTAGAAAATTCCAGAGTTGGAAATGGTATACTGTGCCCCCCTGATTGTACCCATGCGGACTGCCCGATGGCGGCCATCCGCACAGGTTCCGTAGGGGTCCCCGGTTCGGACACCGACCTCATTTCATGACAGGTTTTGCAATGATACGTATCTTCCCGATATTGGCGATATTGGCTCTGATCATGCCTTCGATGACACTGGCTCAAGGCGGCAATGCCGAAGCCGGAAAAAACAAGTCGTCTGCCTGTGCTGCGTGCCATGGTTCAAACGGCATATCCCCTTCCCCGGCTTTTCCGCATCTTGCCGGCCAGGTTCCCGGTTTCGTCGCCACCCAACTGAAATTGTTCCAGAAAGGTGCGGACGGTGGACGGGAGAACAGTATCATGGCGGGTCCGGTGGCAGACCTGACTGAGCAGGACATGTGGGATCTGGATGCCTTTTACAGCAGCCAACCCCCTGCGGTTGGTTCCATTACCCCGGATCAGCAGGAATTGGCCCTGTCTGGAAAATCGGTGTACCGCACCGGTCAAGCGAAATACAACATTCCGTCCTGCATGGGCTGCCATGGACCTGCTGGCAAAGGTATCGCCCCCCATTACCCACGAATTGCGGGACAACCCATTGACTATATCCGAGCCCAGTTGATCGCCTATAAAAGCGGGGACCGGGTTCATGCCATGATGAATGATATCGCCTTCCCCCTGTCCATGGACCAAATAGAGGCCCTGTCAGCCTATATTTCAGGACTCAACTGATACCGGTTGCCCGAAACCGTCCGGTCCGTTTTGCCAACTGCAACCAAGCCATAGCCGCTTATGCCCTGACCTCTCCATAAAGAGCACCGCGGTCCGATACATTGAGAGGGTTTTGGAATGACGAGATCCAACGTCCCATTCCACACCGCCGGATCCGGGAACCACGC
This sequence comes from Candidatus Poriferihabitaceae bacterium, assembly GCA_965221795.1. Classification (GTDB taxonomy): domain Bacteria; phylum Pseudomonadota; class Gammaproteobacteria; order Arenicellales; family Poriferihabitantaceae; genus VYFG01. The sequence goes on along the minus strand of OZ244914.1, from coordinate 1,896,784 downwards.
ATCATCGCCGTAGCTCCTGAACCATTTCGCCTCACAGAATCACAATCCTGCTTCCACCTACAGTGCTTGCGGCACAGACAGGTTATGTTGCCGACAGGCGGCAATCACGGTGTTCCGCAGCAGGCAAGCGATCGTCATCGGACCCACGCCGCCAGGCACTGGAGTAATGGCCCCCGCTATTTTACTGGCCGCTGCAAAATCCACATCCCCGGTCAAACGCGAATTTCCTGCATCCGTGGTGATGCGGTTAATGCCCACATCAATGATGGTAGCACCCGGTTTGACCCAATCACCCTGTACCAGTTCCGGCACTCCCACAGCCACGACCAGAATATCGGCTGCACGGCAGATCACCGGCAAATTGACAGTACGGGAGTGCACAATGGTCACCGTGCAATGCTCTCTAAGCAACAACATGGACACCGGTTTGCCCACAATATTGGAACGGCCGATGATCACTGCATGCTGGCCGGCAAGGTCACCCAGATGACTCTTCAATAGCAATACACAACCTGCTGGGGTGCACGGCACCAGCGAATCCTTACCGATCGATAGGTTGCCCACATTCTCAATATGAAAACCATCAACATCCTTACATACACTGATCGCATTGATCACCTTGAATTCATCAATATGCCGAGGAAGCGGCAATTGCACCAGAATACCGTGGACCGATGTATCGTGGTTAAGGCGCTTAATCAGTGCCAGGAGGTCTGCTTCATCCGTATCGGCTGGAAGGCAGTATTCGATCGATTCCATTCCCGCTCGCCTGGTCTGCTGGCCTTTGTTGCGCACATAAACCTGGCTGGCCGGATTCTCCCCCACCAGTACCACAGCAAGGCTTGGCTGCAGATTGTGCGTCTTGCCCAGTCCAGTTACCGCTGCGGCAATCCGTCCATGCAATTCAGCCGCATAGGCCCTGCCATCAATGACTGTTGCCATCGCTCTGTTGATCGTATGAAGTGCAGTGATTAGAATCGGTATTGTACCCCCTTGACCACGGCAATCGGCACCTCAAACGGCTCGAATCTGGCCCGCAGGCTCTTGTTATCATTCGCATCGGTTTTCACATTCTGTTACAACACATGCCAATCATCACCTTGCTGTTTCCAGGCCAGGGTTCCCAATATGTCGGGATGGGCAAAGACCTGCATGACCAGTATGCCGTGGTTCGCGAAACCTATGCGGAGGCATCCGATGTCCTTGGATTCAGTCTTGAGCAATTGTCTTTCGAAGACCCTGCAGGGGAAATCAATCTGACACGGAACACCCAACCGGCTTTGCTCACTCACTCGATTGCCTGCTATCGCCTATTCCGAACCCTGACCGACGACCATATTTCGGTGGCCCTTGCTGCCGGTCATTCTCTCGGTGAATATTCGGCTCTGGTGGCGGCTGGTGCAATCCGTTTCGAACTGGGATTGCAGCTGGTTCGACAACGAGGTGAACTCATGGGGGAATTTGGAGAAGGTGAAATGGAGGCTCTGATGGTGGACATCGATTCCGCTACGGCTTTGGCAGAGGCTCATTACTGCGGCTTGGCTGCCAGCAACCTGCCCGATCAGAATGTGGTCGGCGGGCGGCCCCAGGACCTGGACGCTTTAGTCACCACGATGAGTGCGCGGTTTCCCCGCAAACGCAGTACCCGACTGAAAACCGAAGGGGCGTTTCATACCTACTACATGGTAGGTGCCGCCACCCGTTTCCGCCGCGTACTCGAGTCCGCGAAAATCGAGGGGCCGACGTTCCCGGTCCTGTCCAATTTCACTGGAGGAGTGCATGAACCGCAACCTGACTCAATCCGTTCCAGGCTATTCCTGCAACTTTTCAATCCGGTTCTGTGGTACCGAAATCTGTTGACTGCCAGCGAACTGGGAGCCGATGTCATGATTGAGTTCGGCGGTGGGTTGGGCACCGGAAATACGCCAGCAGAGAAGCGCCCAAACCTGGAAAGTATCATTAAAAAGGCTTTTCGGGATCGTGAGAAACCCCCTGCCTACTTCCCGGTTATTAATGCCCGATCACTGGAAGAAACCATCGCCCGGATGAATTGAAATCGGATCCAACATCCGACCGGGATACCGGTGCCAGGTCGAAGGGCCGATTGCCGACGCCCCCTATCCCTGATGCAATACTCGTACATGTTCGGTCACCGACTCAGCCAGGGCTTGTAAGTCATAGCCTCCTTCGAGCACGGAAGCAATGCGCCCTGCACAACATGCATCGGCAACCTCCATCACCATTCGAGTCATCCAGGCATAGCTCTCCCGGGTCAGGCAAATAGACCCCAGGGGGTCGGCATGGTGAGCGTCGAAGCCGGCAGAAACCAAAATGAAATCCGGACGAAAGGCCTTAGCGCGGGGGATCACCACCTCTTCGAAAGCTTGGCGATAGTGGTCATCCCCGGAGCCCGGGCTCATGGGGCAGTTGACGGTGGTGCCTTCAGCGGTTCCGATTCCGGTCTCGGAGCGCTGGCCAGTGCCAGGATAATGAGGATACTGATGCAAGCTAATGAACATCACGCTCGGGTCGCGCTCAAAGGCGTGCTGAGTACCATTGCCATGATGCACGTCCCAATCCAGTATCAGTACCCGTTCGATCCCATGGTATTGCTGCAGATAGCGTGCGGCAATCGCCACACTGTTATACAGACAAAACCCCATGGCGGCATCGTGTTCGGCATGATGACCTGGCGGTCGCACCAAGGCAAAGCCGTTATCGGACTGGCCCGCCATAATTCCATCGACCAATGCCAATAGACTACCGGTTGCCTTGAGCGCGACATCGGAAGATTCTCGACACACCGCCACATCCGGCGTGTCAATCCAAGGGTCTCCGGCAGTACACGCATCGTGAATGCGGCTTGCATAGCCTGGCTTGTGTACTCGCTCAATCCATTGTTGCGCAACCGGCACCGGAGAGACCGGTTGGAGCTTCCCATACCAGTCTTGGGTAGCCATCAATGCCTGCACGGCCTGCAGACGAGCTGCTCTCTCTGGATGGCCCGCACCCGTATCATGGGTCAGGAAAACGGGGTCATGGACATAGGCAGTCTTCATTTGCTCCCACCGGTCGGAAGAGTGGGTAGAGTGTACCATGGTCAATCGACCATGTGAGCCGCAAAGCACTTAACTGAGGGAAATCATCTGCAGTAGCGCAGCGTGTCCAAGCATGAAATCCCTTTGGTCTCTGCACATCTTCGCTGCATTGTGTCCGGCCATCCCAAAGCCAAGCCACCGGATGACCATGCGCTATATCACTGCTCGCAAACCTTCTGGTTATCCACCGATTTCGGCACCGCACACTCCATCCGACCTGGCCAAACCGAACACCACCTAATTCGTGGACTGTCTGGCATCCTGTCTGCCTATGCCTTCCGTCTTCGTCTTGGGCGGGCGGTACCCCGGTCTGATACTGCACCGGCTTGAATACTCATCTCACCCCGCATCTGCGCCTTGGCCCCTGTGGATACCCCGCCGAGGCGCTCCTGAATCGTGCCTAAATCCGGACATTCTCCCCGAACATGGCGGTCAATGGATTGGCGCATGGAGACAATATGCTCAGCTGTCGTGCCACAACATCCACCGATAATCCGAGCGCCCGCATCAATCGCAATCCCGGCATATGTAGCCATCACTTCCCTGGTTCCACTGTAGACGATCTCACCGTCAATGTATTCCGGTACCCCACAGTTGGCCTTGACAATGATCACCGGGTGGAATGCCTGCTGGTCACAGGCAGTCTGGATATTGACGACTGCCGCAATGGATTCGGATGGACCCACACCACAGTTCATGCCAACCGCACAGGGCTTTTCTGGCAATGAACGGGCCAGCGTAATAATATCGGCAGGAGACAGCCCCATCATGGTTCTTCCATTGGTGTCCACACTGAAGGTCACGGCATAAGGTAACCCGGTACGCAGGACACCGATAACAGCGGCTGCCACTTCCTCTCTTGAGGACATGGTTTCAATCCACGCCAAGTCAACTCCGCCAGCCTTGAGTGCTCTGGCCTGTTCCTCAAATGCATCCGCGGCATCTGCCTCACTGAGTGGGCCGACCGGCTGCATGATTTCTCCTGTCGGCCCTATCGAGCCTGCGACCAGAACTTGCCGATTGGCACGGTCTGCCCGCTCCCGAGCCAGACGCACCGCCTTCTCATTGAGTTCCGCCACACGGTGCTCACTCTGGTGCAGTTTGAGACGATGCCGATTCGCTCCAAAGCTGTTCGTCAGAATGATATCCGAGCCGGCGTCAATAAAGCTTTGCGCCAAGCCGCCGATTTTCTCCGGATACAGGTCGTTCCAAAGTTCCGGAGAGTCGCCGGTCACAAGGCCGACCTTGAAAAGGTTGGATCCAGTCGCGCCATCGGCGAGGAGTATGCCCTTTTCGTCGAGTAATGTATCAAGCGCATTTGCCATGCTAGCGAGAACCGATTTGAATAAAGGGATAACAATATAATGATGTCTTTATATGGGAATTATATCGAAAAGTAACATTTTCAGTTGACACAAATTGACCATAATGTTACTATTCAGTAAATCGTAACCGAGACCGAATCATGGCCCAGTCAGCACCCGGTAAGTACAAAAGGAAAGGATTAACGCTTCTGGAAATTGCGGAAATGTTTGGCACCGAGGAAAGCGCCCGCAAATGGATTGAGGAATGGCGGTGGCCGGATGGTCCGGTCTGCCCTCATTGTGGAACCCACAATGTGCAAAGTGATATTACGCATCCCACCATGACCCATCGTTGCCGGGAGTGTAAGGGCAAGCCGATGTTCAGCGTAAAGAAAGGCTCGGTGATGGAAGGCTCCAAGATCAAGTATCGTCATTGGGCCGTGGGCATTTACCTGTTCACTACGAACCTGAAAGGCATCAGTTCGATGAAACTGCACCGGGAATTGGGCATTGGACAGAAAGCGGCCTGGTTTATGCTGCATCGGCTCCGGGATGTTTTCCAATCCGAAACGGGTCAGTTCCCGGGGCCGGTAGAAGTAGATGAGACTTACATCGGCGGCAAGGAGATCAACAAGCATGCCCACAAGAAACTACATGCGGGTCGGGGAGCCGTGGGGAAAGCGACGGTGGTCGGAGCCAAGGATCGGGAAACCAACACCATCCAAGCCAAGGTCATTCCTTCGGCCAGCAGAACCTGCCTGCACGAATTCCTGGGCGAGGTCACCGAATACACGACCACGATTTACAGCGACGAATGGAAGGGCTACCAAGGGCTCCCGAATCCCCATGAAACGGTGAAACATTCGGTCAGTGAGTGGGTGAACGACCAAGCCCACACCAACGGCATTGAGTCGTTTTGGGCGTTACTGAAGCGGGGCTACCATGGCACTTACCACCATATGAGCGAGAAGCACTTGAACCGTTATGTCCATGAATTTTCCGGGCGGTTCAATGACCGCGAACTGGACACCATGGACCAGATGGACTGGATGGTCAGGCGAATGGAGGGGAAGCGGTTGCGTTATGTGGATTTGATCCAGGCGTAGTCGACAGGTCACGCAGCCAGTCTTGTTATAAGATACTCCTGCCCTCGGTCTCCCTTGACCGAGTTGCATCGGGCACAGAGCAATTGCAGATTGTCCAGATGATCGGTCCCTCCTTGCTTGCGAGAAATGATGTGATCTACCGTAAAATTCTGGATCAGAAAATGTTCCCGGCAGCCGTTACAGATTCCTCCCTGTTCGCCGTACAGGTATTTCCGGTTGTCCGGGTGGTTATACCGCTTTAATGGCTGGATATCCGTTCTCTGGGGAATATCCGTGCGATGGGGGCAAGTATAGGTAGAGAAGCCGATTTCCCGGTCCATTCGATCCTTGACCAGATCATAGGCTTTGGAACTGATATCAATTCCCACCCATTGCCTGCTTAATTCTTCCGCTGCAACGCACGTGGTAGCACATCCACAAAAAGGATCCAGCACAACCCCGTTTTCGGGACAGGAAGCTTTCAGGATGCGTCGCAACAAAGCAATCGGTTTCTGTGTTGGATAACCCACACGTTCTTTTGCCGCCGGATTTGCAGGAGGAATATCTATCCAAACAGAGTCGACAATATCTCCTAAAGTTTCATCCAGATAAATGGTACGGCGACCGCCGCCAGTTGGATTGACATCAGAACGAAACAGCCTTCCAGAAGCGTCGGCCTTAAACCGCTTTATGTATTCCGGCCTGTGAGGTCTGTATTGGGTAGAAAATGTATGGATTTTACTGTCCAGTGCATAAAAGAGAATATTGTCGTTTTTGGTGGGAAAAAGGCGAGCCGTTTTCCGTTTGAATCCTCCTGAGCGATTCCAAATAATATCATTCTTGAAATTTTCCCGTCCAAAGATGGCATCCATAACCAGTTTCAAATAGTGGCTCATCGTCGGATCACAATGAAGATAAATGCTTCCTGTTGGTTTCAGCAGCCGCTGCATTTCCAACAACCGTACTGCCATGTAAATCAAATAGGACTTATCGCTGTTGGTCATGGCAGCCTGTATGACCCGCCATCATTTCGGGTGTTTGTTTTCGATCAGGTCCAGCCAGGCGATATCCACGTCCTGCAAGGTCCAGGTATCCTTGAATTCGGCACCGGCAGCCCGGCTGCCGATCGGAGCCGCATAATCGGCTTTGGAGTTGAACGGGGGATCCAGATAGATCAGGTCCACAGACTCCGAATTCATCCCCCGCATGATGGGGAGATTGTCCCCTGTCCAGATGGTCTGGTTAGCCCAGTTCGGGCCGACACTTAAATTGCGGTCTGCGGTCTGCCTCTCTTCAGACTAGCAGATTTCGTTGTACCTGTCATGAATGTGCTGTATTGTTGTGTGGTTGGGTTATTATTACAGATAATTCCCCGACTTTCCGAGGATCTGCTATGAAAACAAGGTCCAATACATCACACAGAAAGACCCGACCCACACCTGATCCCTTTGACGTCCACTACCAGCCCAGCAAAGCGGAACTGGAACGGGAATATGAGATGCCCGGAGCGGACCTGGCTACGCTGCAACGGGCCTTTTTTCAGAAGTCCAAAAAGCCCTAGATCAAAGGGCCAATGTTACTATTCGATATAATTCCCCTTTATATTATCAAACTTCTGCGCCCATCGGCAAGGCCTGACATCCAACGACAACCAGTCCTGGACCTTTTCCTTCCGGCCTGGTTGCAAATCACTGGAAGCCGTCGAGAGGCACCATGCCCGCGATTGATTGTCAGCCGACAATGACTGGATAATTCGGGATTACAGTGTCCGATTCCTTTGCGCTGGACGGATATCGCGCCGTCACCATTGGGCGGAGGCTTTCCGGAATTTGTCGGTAAAGAAAATCCTCCGCATTTTGCGCTTCCCCCTCAATATAAAACTGGGTCGTGAATGCAGGGATATACGAAGTGGTGACTCTGGCATGAATATGAGGGGTACGGCCAGGGTAACGGACCGGACGAATGGTACGGAAGTGGAATTCACCCTGCCGGGAAGTACGGGTATGACCGTAGCCCTGAAATTCTCGCTCGGATATGTCCCCACGGTCCCGAGGATGCTTGTAAGCCCCGAAGGCATCACATTGCCAAATCTCTACTTTGGCTTTGGCGATTGGGTGGCCATTGGGGTCCACCACACGCCCGGTCAGATGGGTAATGATCCCAGTCGCAAGCCGTGACATCCCATCCACCTGCACCAGGTCGGCGTCCGCATCCAGAGGGATGATTGCAGGGTAAAACGGGCCGGCAGGTTGGCGGGGAGTCTTCCAAAGCAGCGCCAGGGCATCCGCGCTGGAAGCCAAAGCAGCAAGCGCCGCCGTGCATACCACGGCTCTTCGGGAAATCACCACCGGCTCAACAGTCTCTGGAGAGCCGGGTACTTGCGGCCAGCCCATCCTTCATCGGCTCATGGCATGCGCCTTCTCCAAGGGGGAACCGACGAAGCGGTTACAACTCTGCCTCAGCAACACACCGGTCACTTGATCTTGCCTTCCTTGTAGATCACATGCTTGCGGACTACCGGGTCAAATTTCTTGATCTGCATTTTTTCCGTCATAGTACGCTTGTTCTTGGTCGTGGTATAAAAATGACCGGTACCCGCACTGGACACAAGTTTGATTTTGTCACGCATATCTTCGACCTCTTCAGATTTTGGTTCCCCGGGACCGAATGTCTTCCAACACCGCGTCAATCCCCTTTCTGTCAATGATACGCAGTCCGGTGGAAGAAACCCGCAATCTCACCCAGCGGTTCTCCTTCTCCACCCAAAATCGATGATGATGGAGGTTGGGCTGAAATTTGCGCCGGGTCTTGTTGTGGGCATGCGATACGTTATTGCCCATCATGACCCGCTTCCCAGTGACCTGACATACTCTTGCCATTGACCGACTCCTGAATAACTGCTTGGTGAATTTCGGGGCCGCACCTTATACCAGAATCAGGTACGAATGTATAGCACCGGACACCCATCCAAATGGAATTATGCTTGCATTAGGCAGACTTGGAAATTCCATTTTTTACCGACCCTCTGTTCCTGGAGATTGAGTATCTGGATCGGTCGATCGGATATGCAAAGGATCCAGGCAGTGAAAACACCAGATCCCTGATTAAGGAACGGGAGAAGTGTCAGCATGCACTGGTTAATTGCAGAAGGTTCCGACTAAAACTTGAAAATCCGATTAACCATCGGATAGGATAGGGACATGACTGAACCCACGAATCATGAACTGTCGGAACGGCTTGCCGTTCTGGAGGAGAAAATGAAGACATTGCAATCGGACCTGCAAGGAACGCTCGAACGGTTCCGGGCTGACATGGCCAACTGGAAGACTGACATGGCTAACTGGAAAACCGATATGGCCAACTGGAAGACCGATATGACCAAGCGGGATATCGAACGCGATGCGGAAACCCATAGGCGAGACAAGGATAATCTGCGCTGGCAGATCGGGTTGTGGGTGGCCGCGGTGGTCATTCTTGGTTTCCTCATCCGGTTTTGAAGCGCCTCCACGGCCGTAAATCAGGCAAACTCTTACTGTCGCCCCCGGATTGGTCGAACAAGGGCGATTTCAGCCCTTCCCAGGTGTTTTGGCGCATTTTTCATTTCCCCACGATCCCCGGGCAGGGGTAGGGTGCGACCTGGATGATCTGCGCAGGGCCGGATGAAACCGAAACTTGAAAAACCGATCCGCAGTCGGATAGGATAGGAATATGATGGAAAGTGATATTCAGGAACTGGCAAAACAGTTCCGGGAACTGCAGGAACAGAACCAACAACTGGCGAAAGAAGTCGCTGTATTGAGGGCAGACATGAAAGCGAATTACGCTGAAACCGAGTCGGCAGTGGATCGGCTACGGGCCGACATGGCCAACTGGAAGACTGATATGGCTAACTGGAAAACCGATATGGCTAACTGGAAGACCGATATGACCAAGCGAGATATCGAACGTGATGCGGAAACCCATAGGCGAGACAAGGACAATCTGCGCTGGCAGATCGGGTTGTGGGTGGCCGCGGTGGTCATTCTTGGTTTCCTCATCCGGTTTTGAAGCGCCTCCACGGCCGTAAATCAGGCAAACTCTTACTGTCGCCCCCGGATTGGTCGAACAAGGGCGATTTTCAGCCCTTCCCAAGGGTAGGTGCAACCTGGACAATCTGCACAGAGCCGGGTGAAACCGAAACTTGAAAAACCGATCCGCAATCGGATAGGATAGGATAGGATAGGATAGGAATATGATGGGAAGTGATATTCAGGAACTGGCAAAAGAAGTCGCTGTATTGAGGGCAGACATGAAAGCAAATTACGCTGAAACCGAGTCGGCAGTGGATCGGTTACGGGCCGACATGGCCAACTGGAAGACTGACATGGCCAACTGGAAGACCGATATGACCAGGCGGGATATCGAACGCGATGCGGAAACCCATAGGCGAGACAAGGACAATCTGCGCTGGCAGATCGGACTGTGGGTAGCCGCGGTGGTCATTCTTGGATTCCTCATCCGGTTTTGAAGCGCCTCCACGGTCGCGAATCAGGCAACCTCTTACTGGCCGCCCCGGATTGGTCGAATAAGGGCGATTTTCAGCCCTCCCCAGGCGTTTTGGCGCATTTTCCGTCTGAGGACTTCTGGAACCGCGAGCCAGATCATCGATTGCGCTGGTGCTGAACAAGAAGTTTGCTGAATCGGAAAATGCCATCCACATCCCCCTGTCGTTGCGGTCGGCGGATCTGCGTCAGCTTGAGGATGCGCTTCTTGTAAGATTGTCGCAATGAGGTCCCCTCCCTTTCGGGAAGGTTTCGGGGTCGTCGGGATCAACATAATGTGGTGTACCCACTAATGTATGTAAGCTCCATAAAAAACGCCATGTTGATCAATCGTCCACACCGTTATGGTCTGGTTGCCGTATTTCTGCACTGGATCATCGCGATCACGGTGGTGGTCGAATTCTCTCTGGGACTGTTCATGACCGGGATGGGGTATTATGATCCGATGAGCCAGTTGCTGCCTCATATTCATGAGAGTTTGGGGGTGTTGTTGGCAATCGGGATTGTAGTCCGAATCGGATGGTCGATGATCAACTGTCGTCCCACCCCGGGCCGAGGAGTGGGACCACTGGCACGCCTCATTTCCCGACTGGTGCAACGCAGTATGCATGTGTTACTGGTGGCCATTGTAGTATTCGGCTACTTGCTATCCACAGCCGAAGGGGAGGGAATCCCCGTGTTTGACTGGTTTGTCATGCCTGCCTTGATGAACCCGCAAGTCAAGGGTGAAGAAGACCTCTGCCTGCTTCTGCATCTGTGGTTGGCATGGATACTGATGGGACTGGTTTTTCTCCATATGGCAGGGGCCCTTAAGCACCACTTTTGGGACCACGATGAAACCCTGAGAAAGATGTTGGGTCTCAAAAAGAGACCCTGAATGCTTTAACCCCCACCAAACCTTTTGAGGAGGAACCGACATCCATGCGTTCATACAAGACATTTCTCCACAACAGAATGTGGATTCTGCTGTGCCTGGCGATTTCGTTGGTCCTGCCACCGGCCCAAGCGGCGGACTACGCAATGGACATCAAGGGCAAGCACGCCTTCATCCAGTTCAAAGTTTCCCATCTGGGATTCAGTTATGTACTCGGGGAATTTCCCGATTTCACCGGCAGTTTCCGTTGGGATGCGGATGACCCATCAGTGGCTTTCGTGGAACTGGAGATCAAAACCGGCACCGTGGAGACACACCATGCCAAACGCAACCTTCATCTCCGCGGCAAGGATTTCCTGTACTCCAAAAAATACCCCACGGCCCGATTCGTCAGTACAGCCTATGAGAAAACCGGCAGAGAGGAAGGCTTGCTGACCGGCGATCTGACATTGCGAGGGGTAACACTCCCGGTCACTCTGGAAATGCGTCACATCGGGGAGGGCAAGGATCCTTGGGGTAAGTACCGGGCCGGTTTTGAAGGAACCACCACCATCACCATGTCTGATTTCGGGATCGACTACAATCTCGGCCCGGCCTCCCGTACAGCAGAAATCTATTTCACGATCGAAGGCATTCGGAAATAACCGGGCCTGTCCATCCAGGTCCATATCCGACAAGACATGCCGCGGCCGCTAGCGGAGAGTCAGCTGTTGATCTTCATGGTCAGCCTGACTGCTTCGGTATGATCGGGGTCCGCCTTCGCCACCAGTGTCGCTAGCAGTTGGCGGGCCAATGACAGTTGCTCCTCCCCGAGTTCCGTATACTGTGCGTGACTGGCCCCCCGAAAGACATCGACTGCCGATTGGATCTCTCCCACCGCCCAGTCTGCCGTTTCAATATCTTCTTTCATGGCGGCTAGTTGGCAACGGGCCACCCCCAGGTTTGCCATGGTCATAGCCCAGGTCATGGGTGCTTTTTCTCGCGACCATTCTGCCAGCGTATTTTCATAAGCCTCGGTAGCCTTCTGCATAAGAGCCACGCTTTGTTCCCGTTCGGCCAGTTTCTGCAGGGCCGTACCCAGGTTGTTATACGTCATGGCCCATTCTTCCGGCAAGTGGTCCCGAGGGCGTTCGGCCAAGGCACTATGGTAGGCTGCCACCGCCTGCTCCAAGGTGCGTGGGCCCCGACGGTGGTCACCCAAAGCACTCAGAGCGGTGCCAAGGTTGTACATGGTTGCGGCCCAGTCCATGGGGACACGAGCCCTGGTCCACACCCGAAGAACCGACCGGTAGGATTCAACAGCGCGTTTCAGTATCTTGGGGTCCTTGTTCTTGCGTCCCAGCGACTGCAGTACCGCCGCCAGATTGTTCAAAGTCGAAGCCCAGTCATCCGGAGTGTGCTCTTCGGTCCGAAACTCCAGTGCCCGTTCGAACGCCACAATAGCCTGTTGACACAGGCCATCATCTGACTGGCGCTGCCCCAAGACACCAAGTGCATTGCCCAGACCATTCTGGGCATTGGCCCACGCAGTTGCGGCAGTCTCCGGGTCGCGGTGCGCCAGCGCTTCCCGAAAGGCATCAATCGCTTCCTCCAGGTATCGTGTGCCCATTCGCCGCTGGCCGAGGACACCAAGGATATTCCCCAAGGTTTCAAAAGTGCTGGCCTCAGGGCCGGCTTCTCCGCATTCCCGGGCAAGAGTCAAGACTCGTGTCCGCAGGAAGTCAATAGCCTTCTGCAATGCAGCCTCATCATCAAATTCCCTGCCATGATCCCCCAACCACACCGCATGACAGTGGGCCAGGTGCCATTGTTGCGCCACGGCAAGACCGGGGATTTCGACCGCCTCGAAGCAGAGTGCTGCCGCTGCTTGATAATTCTGCATCGCGGCAGCGGCCAAGGCCTGACACTCCTGAACTGTGGCCCAGATGGATGCCCCAACCATAGCGGGCATAGTCAACAAATCTCCAAGATCGGAGGCCATCTTTTCGACTGTGAACCCGTTGCCAGTATGAAGGCCGAGTTGGAGGCGGCTGGCGGCATGGGCCAGTTCCTGGTCCACAGAGTCGTCTTGGCACAGTGATGCCAATCGCTGCTGCAGAACATCCAGATGCCGGCAAGATGCCTTGAGGAGAACTGGCACCTGCAGCGCACGCACATTGCGGGCGGTCACACAAGCCCGCAAGGATGCCAACACTTCGGGAGGATAGTCGAAAGTCTGTGACAGTGTTTCCAGATTACCCATTCTCCAATTCCGAAAACAGGGTACTGTATCGGTTCACAGGGCGGCCACAACGAGGGAGCAGGCCAAGCCTGCCCTTTCCGGTCACGAGCCACCGGTGAGTAGGCGTAACTTCATCGGGGAGAGCGGGGCCAACAACAGGAGACACCATCTACCGGAACGAAAGAGGCAGCCCGGGCTGGGCTACACACTGGCTCCGACCGACCCCCGGCAACCGGCAAATCAGTCGACGATGTGATATACAGGCGCTTTCTCCATGGTCCACTCTCCAGATTCGGGATCCCGCCGAGACAGGGTCAATGCATGCCAATTTTCATCATCCAGCTTCATGTAATCCCCTCGATAGTAGTACCCCGGCCAGCGCGTTTCCTGACGAAACAAGGTATGGTGAACCACACACTCGGACGCAATGGCACGGTGCTTGAGTTCCCAGGCCCGCTGGAGTTGGTGCAGGTCTTCCGCACCGATATGTTCGAGGTCCTCATGCAGGGTTTTGAGCAGTTCCATTCCTCGTAGCAGCAGGGGCTCGTTGGTCATATAGTTGTTGCTGATCCCCCCGGCATACTCGTCCATGATTTTTTCCAGGCGCTGAAGGCCATGGATGGGCAGGATATAACTCGGTGATACCGTCCCACCGACAATTTCATTGCTGCCAACCTGATAGTTTTCCAACGGCTGATATACTGCTGTCTTGAGATCTCCATACTGGCGCTCGGAAACCCGAATTTCATCCTTGCCATGATCGCGCACAAACCGCACTGCGGCCTTGGCCGCCAATCGGCCCTCGGTAAACGAACCGGAGGAAAACGCATGCGCCGTTCCTCCCAGCGCATCCCCGGCACCAAACAACCCGTCCACCGTCATCATCCGGTTATAACCCCAGTAGTACTCATCCGGTGACACATCTTCCGGACCGCTGGCCCAGGCTCCGGAACAGGTCGCATGGGAGCCCATGACATAGGGCTCCGAAGTAGTCAATTCGGGATTGATGTATTTGGGATCAATGTCCTGGGATGCCCACACCACCGCTTGGCCCACCGTCATGCCAAGGAAATTCTCCCATCCAATCACCTCCTTGTGCGGATCCTGGAAAGCTTCCTTGGTCACCATATGAATCGGGCCACGACCTGCTTTCATTTCCTCAATAAACGCATGGTTTCGCAGGCAGGTAGGCGTCGGATGATGGTCAATGTATTCTCCCACCAGGTTCTTGGTGTGCTCATACCACTTGGACTCATACTCTTCACCATAGGCGTTCTGGGTATAGGTCTTGAGGTGCAGGAAGTAGGCACCCACCGGACCATATCCATCCTTGAACCGGCACAGCACGATGCGATTTTCCATCTGGGTCATTTTCGCACCTGCCAGAATCGGCAAGGCATAGGCAGAAGCAGAGCTCCAGGGCGCATACCAAGTCCGCCCCATGCCCTCCCCTACGGAACGTGGCTTGAAGATATGGGAAGCGCCTCCGGCACCGACAATGACGGCCTTCGCACGGAATACATGAAAATCACCCGTACGGACATTAAAGCCTACGGCACCCCCCACCCGATTGGCACGGCTTTCATCCATCAGCAAGTGGGTTACCATGATACGGTTATAGATCTTGTCTGCCGACTTGCGGGCCGCTTCTGCCACAATGGGCTTGTAGCTCTCACCATGGATCATGATTTGCCATTTGCCTTCGCGCTGATAGCGACCAGTTTCCGGGTCCCGCATCAGGGGCAATCCCCACTCTTCAAACTTGTGCACGGTGGAGTCCACATGCCGGGCCATATCGAAGGCAAGGTCTTCCCGCACCATTCCCATCAGGTCATTGCGGGCATAGCGGACATGATCCTCGGGCTGGTTTTCATCCCACTGCATGCCCATGTAGCAGTTGATGGCATACAACCCCTGAGCAACAGCGCCGGAGCGATCAATGTTCGCCTTTTCGGCGACGACGATCTTGAGATCCCGACCCCAGTAGCGCGCTTCATAGGCCGCACCGGTGCCGCCCATTCCACCGCCAACAACCAGAATGTCGCAATCCTCAAATACGGTTTTGAAGGCCATCAGTAGTATACCCCTTGCCGGAATTTCGATTTGTCGATGGTCGGCAACCCGGAGTCGATGTTCAAGGCATCCGGTTCATGACACAGTAACTCGGACTCAAGTGCCTGCGCATCGGGAACGGCCAAGTCGGCAAGCCGAGGAATTTTTTCTCCCCAGGGCTGAGTGGTGATGGGAGAAACAAAATTTTTCTCCCGACCGTCACGGAACTTGATGCGCCATGAGATGGTACCTTTCTCTTCCTCCCGCAATACGCGGACACTGTGTCCGAGGGGCGCAAAGTCTGCATATCCTCGACAGTCAATGGCATTTTGCGGGCACGCCTTCACACAGGAATAGCATTCCCAACACATATTGGGTTCAATATTCATGGCTCGACGGTACGTCTTGTCGATATGCATGATGTCCGAGGGACAGATATCCACACAATGGCCACAGCCATCGCAACGCGTCATGTATACAAATGTTGGCATGGTGATTTATTTCGTCAGTTAGGAGTCTTCAGGTGGAGCCGGTTTCCGTATGTGGGACTGTCCGGCATTCAGTAGTGACGAGGCAACTCTCGCTTGATCCCCAGCCCGAACTGGGCGGGCGCATCCGCCGGCGGGGGCAAATTATTGCCGGAACCATCGGCTGTCGAAATCCGCTTCTCAAAGGCAGCGGCCGGCTTGAAAAACATATGGGCAAATTTGGACCAGGGCACTCCGCCGAACAGCACAACAGCCGAAGCCACGAAAAGGAAGAAAAAGAGCCAGGATACAGGGCCGGGGCCGACATTGAGCGCAAACGACCAAACCAGGGCAAAAGTGGCACAGGCAACCAAAGAGACCACGAAAAGATCTGCCGCCATGAAACGGAATGGTGAATGCCCCTCCGCCGCCACATCGACTCGAATAAAGAACCAGAACCAGTAGCCACCTGCACAGACCATGAGCGCACCCAAATGCCATAGCAATGGGTGAATCGCGGGCGTCACGGCCGTGGAACTCCCGTAGCCGAAAATCATCGTGCAAGTGGTGACCACAAACAAAATGAACCCATACATCGTCAGCAGGTGTGCCATACGGCGACGGGTATTACAGAACTCGCCCGAAGCCAGGACATCATGGGCTACGGTAGCAAGGGCAATGCCAACTTTCTCGCCGCTTCCGACCTGGCGGGTGCTGGCCGACTTTGCCTTCTTCATGTTCTGGAAAAAATACTGTGCACTTTTCTTGTGAATCACATCAAAAATCGTGCCTCCCACAACCAGCAGAATCATGACGACCAGAAAGGTCTGCATGGCCGCAGGCGGGATCGTCACCGAGATTTCGGCGAAAGGATTGGTTGTCAACATGGGAACAGGTGATTGGATCGGTTATCAGCCACAGGGCTTTTGTATCACATGCAGGAACCTACATGTACCAAATTCTGGGCCAAGTGTCGACCCAGTGCAACCGGAGGGGTTTTTGTGACCTATAAAGCTGTTTTATTGCAAAAAGCCGGAGTTCCTGCATGGATTCTATGGCAACTGGTAGTCCACATTGGGGATAGTGTTCAGAACAGGTACCGATGCCCAATGACCGACTGCAGCATGTATCCATGCAACAAGAAATACAGTGGTACTACGCAACCTAGTTCGACACAGAAGTAAGGCCGGCAAAACGTTACCCCGGCAAACTGGCAGAGGGCTCTCCCTCTTCGGCCCTGTTGACATTCGTCTGCAGGCCCCATCGAACTGAGTGCTGGAATGGGAACACAAACCGGTACCGAGGTCGACTGGAATGGAATGCCATCCCGACGAATCTGTCCACCACCAAAAAACACAGCTTTACCACATTTCAGTACCGATTGGAGAATCATCCAAATCACTCCGGGCCTTCAACGCCACCTCCGCCAACACAGAAGACTTCCAGCCGGGTGAACGGCCTCGACATGGCGTTCGGGAACAACGGAGACCGACAGGCTTTGCACTACGCCCGATTGCTGATCACGACCCAACGGATGATGCTGGTGCCCGGAGCCGGGGTCGAACCGGCACGAGTTTTACCTCGAGGGATTTTAAGTCCCTTGCGTCTACCAATTCCGCCATCCGGGCCACAGAAGTTCGAAGAGTCCGCTTGGAGGCTGAGCCCGGAATCGAACCGAGGTACACGGCTTTGCAGGCCGCTGCATAACCACTCTGCCACTCAGCCGGTAGGTGGCGGGTCCATCATCGCTTCAGTATGGGAACTGTCTGGCATCTGTATATCCGGGTACAACCCATGACCGAAGCGATCGGAAGCAAATTGAACCGGGCAGCGGACAACTGTCCGACAAAAAAGTACCCGACATCCAGTCGGGGATGGAGCGGGAAACGAGATTCGAACTCGCGACCCCAACCTTGGCAAGGTTGTGCTCTACCAACTGAGCTATTCCCGCATGGTTCTCTAAATTCGGCAGTGATTCTATGCGACCTGATGACGGTGTCAATAGCCATTTTGACATCCCGGGGTCGATATTCGATCAATTCTTTTGCATCAGATAAGGCCAGGTTATCCGAAGATAGCCGATCATCGACCAGAGTGTCAGTACGGCCGCAAGATACAGCGCAATCTCTCCCAGCAGAAACGTCGGCACCCCCTGAATAGGCAGCATATACAACAGCATCAGGATGGAAGCCATCTGCATAATCGTCTTGATCTTGCCAAGAAAGCCAACCGCGACTACCCCCCGTTGGCCCAGTTCCGCCATCCATTCCCGGAGAGCTGAAATGGTGATTTCACGACCGACAATAATGGTCACAGCAAGGGTAAAGGACGCCGAGTGTAAAACCCGTTCCTGCACGTTGGGATCCGAGGCCAACAACACCAGGGCGCTGGAAACAATCAGTTTGTCGGCGACTGGATCGAGAAAAGCCCCGAGCCGCGTGATCGCATTCAATTGTCGGGCAATGAAGCCGTCCAGCCAGTCTGTGATCGCAGCCAGCCCAAAAATACAGGCCAGAACCAGCTCCCGATAGGGGAGAGGCCAGAAGTAGACCAGCACCAGTACCGGAATGAGCCCAATCCGAAAGAGGGTCAACAAATTTGGCAGATTCCACATAAACAGTTCAGCGGCCACATCGCGGGCAAGTAGGCTCCGTCATGCATTCCCCGATTCGGCAGGGTATCGTGACAAACCGGATCAATGATTCAGTGATGGAACTGATTATATATGCGTTCTGCCAGTTTCTGACTAATCCCCGGTACCCGGACCAGTTCCTCAATCCCTGCCCGCTGCACCTCACTGATACCACCGAAGTGCCGTAACAGATCCCGCCGCCTTCTGGCACCCACTCCGTCGATCTCCTCCAGTGCTGAGCGCGTGCGCGCCTTGTCACGACGGCTGCGGTGGCCGGTAATGGCAAACCGGTGGGCTTCATCCCGAATCCGTTGCACCAGATGGGAGACCGGAGAGGTACTCCCGGGTACAATGGGTGCCCTGCACCCTGGCAAATGGAGTTGCTCTTCCCCCGCCCGGCGTTCAGGACCCTTGGACACCCCCATCAGCAATATCTGTTCGGCCAGTTGTAGTTCCTCCATCACCCGGTTCGCTACGGCCAGTTGCCCCTTGCCACCGTCCACCATAATCAGCTCGGGTAACTTGCCGTCCTCTTCCAATACCCGACGATAGCGCCGATATAACGCCTGCTCCATGGCGGCATAGTCATCGCCTCCCCGGATCTCGCCAATGTTGAATTTGCGGTAGTCGGACTTGACCGGTCCCTGGTCATCGAATACGACGCAGGAAGCGACCGTCTGGTTCCCTTGGGTATGGCTGATGTCAAAACATTCGATTCGATGCAGTGGCTCCCCTTGGCCAATCAGTGCCGACAAGGCATCAAACTGCTGGGTCAGCTGGCTATGCCGGTTGAGGTATGTGCGCAACCGGTCACGCGCATTGATCTTGGCGCTTTCAATCCAGCGGGCTCGGGTAGCACGGCATCGGCTCCGGATTTGCACCCGAAACCCGGCTTCCATCGACAGCACCTGCTGCAAGGAAATCCGGCCAGCAATGGAATGACTGAGCAAGATTTCCCCGGGAATCGTCCCGCCCAGGTAATTCTGTGGCAGGAACGCTTCCAGAAGCACTTCCGGTTGCTGATCCAGGGGGTTGGGCTGAATATGAAAGCATCCTCCCAAGTTGCGCCCCCCACGAATCGACACAATACCGAAGCAAAGTGTGCCGGATTCCAGCACAATGACTACAATATCCGCATCAGTGCCCTGATTATCGACATATTGGTGTTCCTGCAACCGTTGCAGCCGCGCAATCCGGTCCCGGTATTCCGCAGCCTGCTCAAATTCCAACCGGGACGATGCCTCTTCCATGCGCGTGGATAACAGTTCCAGCAAGTGAGTATCCCTTCCCGATACCATGGCTTCCGCCTGACGGACATCCTCAAGATAATCTTCTCGGGAAATCAACCCCACGCAGGGTCCACTGCAACGCTTGATCTGGTATTGCAGGCAGGGCCGGGACCGATTGCGAAACGTGGCATCATTGCATTGTCGCAGACGGAAAATTTTGTGGACATGGGCCAGCATATCCCGTACGGCTCCAACCCCCGGATAGGGTCCAAAGTATTTTCCCGGCTGGGTTCGTCGACCTCGGTAAAACACGAATCGAGGGTATTGGTCGTGGTCAATGAGCCGGATATGAGGGTAGCTCTTATCATCCATGAGCAATACATTGTAGCGAGGTCGATGGTGCTTGATGAGGTTGTTTTCCAGCAACAGGGCTTCACTTTCGGTACGGGTTTGCTGGGTTTCCGCATGGCGGATTTTGGAAACCATGAGCCGAATCCGGGAGCTGAGGCCGGATTTGCGAAAGTAGCTTGCGACCCGTTTTTTGAGATTGGCGGCCTTGCCGATGTAAAGTGCCGTACCGTCTGCATCATAGAAAAGGTACACCCCAGGCATCTCGGATACCGAGGTCAGGAACTCTTCTGGGTCAAATTCGGGCTCTGCAACCATGCTGGCCTAACGGGGATCCCAAACACATGTACTGTCTCCCGATTATCGCCTACAATCGCGCCTCTTTTCGCTTGTTGGGAGGGTATTGATGAAAATATCAGCATTTGAAGTCCATGTAGGCAACCTGCTGGAGCATCAGGGCAAGCTCTGGCGCGTATTGAAGAAAAATCACGTCAAGCCTGGAAAAGGCGGTGCCTTTGTCCAACTGGAAATGAAATCCATCGCCGAAGGCACCAAGCTGAACGAACGGTTTCGTTCGGAGGACAAACTGGAACGAGCGCATGTGGAACCCCGTCAGATGCAATACCTGTACAGTGATGGCGATGCGTACATCTTCATGGACAACGAAACCTATGAACAGCTCACCCTGCAAGCCGAGGAACTCGAAGCCGCAACCCCTTTTCTGCTTCCCAATGTCGAGGTGCAGGTCAACTTCCACAATGACGTCCCCATCGGTGTGGAGTTGCCTGCCAATGTGGTGCTGGAAGTGGTGGAAACCGAGGCCGTAGTCAAAGGCCAGACCGCCGCTGGCAGCAGCAAGCCAGCCATACTGGAAACCGGATACAAACTGACTGTTCCCCCGTTCATCCATGCCGGGGAAAAGGTCAGAGTGAACACCGAAACCGGGCAATATGTCGAGCGAGCCTGATCGCACCACGGCCTCCCATTCCGGTATCCCGTCCTTCGGGAGTCGAGGGCCCCGCATGGCATGCCAGGCCGTCTGACCACTCAGTCGGAGTCGTGGAGCCCGGCACCGGCACCGGACAAGCGGGACATGTCCGTATTCTTCACATAGGTCCGGCGAGCCAGTGCCTCCAGCACCCCCAACACCTGGTCGTTCACCGCTCTGGAGCCCAGCCGGGCAATCCCCAGCGTACTATGGGCCAACCGATCCGGAGGCCGAAGATCGACCGTCAAGTCATAGGAGTGCTCATCCAGATCAGGTCCTTGCATCCCGTCATACCAGACTCGATCTCCCTCCACATGGACCGAACCATGGGACCATAACAGGGTCACGGGAATACCGGTCTGAAGGGAGGTGATGCCGAGATATCCGGCACATAGCTGCGGGCAGGTGACCGCCTGTAATGTAATCGTCGACTGGTTCTGTTGTCGGCAGAGGGGTACACTATCCGACAGGCTGGGGCCGACGACCAGAGGAGAAAGCAACCCGGAGACATTGCCCCATCCGGTCGGCAACACCCTTACCCGCCAGTCATCAAGACACTTGTAGTCAGTCCGAACCAACAAGCCCGCCAGCCACGCCATGCCGGGCAGCCCCACCATTTCCAGCCACCGGACAGCCCGACCAGCATCTTCCGCCAGCCCCCAGGGCAACCCCGCACCCCGAACGGCTTTCCGACCAGTGAGTTCGATCTCATTGAGGGAAAGACCCACACGCCCTCTCCTTCACAGGGCCGGATAGATCCAGTCATCTGCGGGGGCTTCATACAGTGTATCCGGATACGGGGCGTTCTGGTACATGGCGATCCGGACCCAGCGGTCCGATTTCGGATCAAAACGGGTTGCCCCAAAAAATGACAGCTTGCACCGCAACAGGTCGATGGGCACCATGTCGGCCGCGATCAGATTATCCTGGATTTCCGCATAGGGCATCCGCTGAACCAACTGCAGCCGGCGTACGGCACTGCGGTACTCGGGATTCGCCATGAGAAATGCCGCCATTGATTCTTCACCAGGCACCTTGTCCAGATCCTGCAAAAGTCGCTGCATTTCCCAACCAAAGGCCAGTGGCTGCTCCTGCTCCGCTCCCGGCTCCTGATCACGCTCCCCCAAACGGGGTTCGAGCTTTTCCTCCGACACATACCAGAATCGCGCGATCGCATCACGGGATTGGAAGTCGATGTCCAACGCCCAGTCGTAATGGGTCCGCAGCAAGGCCCGGGCTTGGTCGACCCGCATCGTACCATCCACCGCAGCCAGTGGGAGTTCATCCAGTGCCATTTGGTCAGCGAGATCATCCACCAGTGCGCCATGAGGCTCAATCACCAGGGATACCAGCAACTCCTGACCTTCCAGAGTGAGGTGTGTCTCCGACCATCGGATCAGCTGGTCCCAGGGAGTCGATTGGGCCAATACCCCACTTTCCAGATAGGTCTCAAGCCGGATCAGGTCGGTGTGCAAATCCCGGATCCGAGACCTCTGACGAGAATCATTCGTCTGCCACCAATGAAGGTCCTTGCGGACCCGAGCCAGCGTCTCGTGGAATATTTTCCCGGTAGTGCTGTCCGCGGCGGCCAGATGGCGCACCCGCATCAATGCGGTCTCCCGGGCATCAATCCAGCTATGAAGCAACCCGGGATGAGTAACCAGAAACGGTGCCATCCCCAATCCAGTGGAGTTGCCAACCCCCAACATCGCACGGACCTCCGGTTCCATGGGCACAGCAGTGGCAGGGCTGCGGACTCGGGCGAGATGTTCCACGATATCCACCGTGAACCAACGAATCAGCCAGACGGCAAGCAACTCGGCCCGGAAGGCCCCGACAAATTCCGGTCGTTGGGCAATGCGTTCGCGGTCTCCCAGGCCGAATTTTCCATTGCCATAGACCGCCGTAGTGCGCATCAGGTATCCCACCTGTTGCATGAATTCCGGATCAGGCTGATGGCCTTCCGCCAGACGATCCACCACATGGGCGAACAACCGTACACTTCGATTGGCTCGCGCAAGGACCAGTTCCGATTCCGTACAATGGCCAGCCTCCTGCAGCGGCACATTCCGAGCCATGCGTTCAATGTCCGTCTGGGCCGGCACTCCGTCGAACAGTGCAAAGGTCGCATCCCATGCGTCGGCAATGACTCGATCAGAGCGCTTTTCTACCGGCAGGTCATGGGCAAAACAGACCAGGCTGTAGGTGTGTGCAAGACTACAGGCTTGGTAGATCGCAACCCCTACCCCTTCGTCATCGATCTCCCATACGGTTCGGGCGAAGGTCCAGGACTCACGACGGATTTGTCGGAGTAATGCCCGCATGAAACTCAGGCGTGTCTGGTGGAATGCCCCCATTCGCTGCAGTCGCATCACCTGCTCGGGCGGCCGTTTGGTAACGGAGGGGATGGGTTGCGGGTGTAACATCACTGCAGCCTACAAGGCATTGTTTGCCGGTATGATAGCAGCCATTTGCGGCCAAATAACAGTCTCATCATCCGTTACCATAACCAGCATCGACTTCACTATCCTGAAGTCCATGCTCATATGCATCGCAGATTCTCCACGGGACTGTCAGGCAGAAGACAGGCTCCGCCAACCGATGCCACCATCTCCTTGTCACCCAAAAGGCCCCTCGAAGGGGCCTTTTGGAAAAATGAACCGAGAATGATCAGGCCGCCTCAATAGAGACTCGCATTTTTTCCATCGCCTTTTTCTCGATCTGGCGAATCCGTTCGGCAGAGACCCCATATTCATCCGCCAGATCATGGAGTGTGGGTTTGTTTTCGCTCAACCAGCGACGAAGGACAATATCCTTGCTACGGTCATCCAGGGTTTGCAGGGCAGTCGTAAGCTGCTGCTGATGCAGGCGGGCCTGCTGGGACTCACTGATCACCCTGGCCGGATCATAACGGGTATCACCAATATGCTCGGCAGGGGCTTGATATCCCATATCCCCCTCGTCCTGTTCCCGCGTGGCGTCGAAGGAAACATCGCCACCGCTCAAACGGGATTCCATTTCCCGCACGGTATCGGTTTCGACCATCAGATCCTCCGCCAGCTTCTGGACTTCGGAATCTTTCATCCAGCCCAACTTGGCACGGGATTTCCTCAGGTTGAAAAACAGCTTACGCTGGGATTTTGTTGTGGCCACCTTGACCATGCGCCAGTTGCGCAATACGTAGTCATAGATTTCCGCCCGAATCCAGTGTACGGCAAACGAAACCAGGCGTATATCCCGACGGGCATCAAAACGCTTTACTGCCTTCATCAGACCAATACTGCCTTCCTGGATCAGATCAGTAAGGGGCAGCCCATATCCCATGAAACCTCGGGCTACCTTAACCACATGCCGCAAATGGGAAAGGACCAATTCTTTTGCTGCCTCAAGGTCTCCATGTTCATGGTAACGGATGGCGAGCTCGCGCTCATTCTCCGCACTCAAAATGGGTGCCGCATTGACGGCAGCGATATAATTGCTCAGATTGTCACCCGTCGGCACTGTCACCGGAATAGGCAAACTCTTGGTCATGTCACTCTCCTGTGGAAGCTCTGTTAGCTGGATACATTTTAGCACTCTTCTATTATGAGTGCTAACTTTTCGGAAAGTTCCCATCGGATTCGGAAACGGCATACGAAAGCACAGGAGTGTCGGCTGTCCTCGGTCGACACCCGGACCGCCGGAAAGGCCACCGCAACAGGACGCCATTTCCTCATGGTTGCCGGTCCAAATCATGGAACTCCAGGCGGGTCTCGCTGCCGGAGTCCGCGCCGGAACCCGGATCCTGCAAGGCCAGATGGGCCCGAATCCCCTCCCGGGCAGCTTTTGCCAGCAGATCGCGGTCAGCCATCGGTCCAACCAGACTACACACGACCACATCCACGGTCACACGGGGGCCGGCCAAGGTACGCCACAGGCTGGCCAGAAACCCAGCCCCGTCCGCAAAGGTAGCCCGGGTGCCGGCTCCAGGGCCCACCCCGCTGTCCTGATAAACCAGCGCGATCGGTTGTACCGGGACCCCGGCATTCACGGCCGCCTGAAAAATGCGCGGATGAAACCGCCGAATCTCATTCCCGGGCGAAGTCCGACCTTCCGGAAAGAGGATCACTGATTCGCCGGATTGCAGTGTCTCGGTCACCTGACGGATCGCACCCGGTGCCCCCCGACCACGATCAATGAACAAGGTGCCAACCTGCCGGGCAAGCCAGCCGATTACGGGCCATCCGCCGACTTCATGCATGGCCAGAAAGGTAAATGGCCAGCGCGCACCCAGCACCAGGATATCCGCCCACGAAACATGGTTACTGACCATCAGCACAGTACCCGATCCTACCCCATCCCGGTAGCGTATGCGGATTCCCGTAAGGACCAGCATGGTGCGATACCAGATGGCTGCCATTCGGCGGTAGGTGGCAGTCGACATGGACGGGACCCACAGGCTCAGGGCG
Organism: Candidatus Poriferihabitaceae bacterium; assembly: GCA_965221795.1. Lineage (GTDB taxonomy): Bacteria > Pseudomonadota > Gammaproteobacteria > Arenicellales > Poriferihabitantaceae > VYFG01. The sequence goes on along the minus strand of OZ244914.1, from coordinate 1,871,497 downwards.
ACCCCGGCCAGGATCACAGGTAACATCAGGACCAGTCTGCATATCGCCATCGCGGTCCACATGGCGGCCGCCCCGATCCTGCTTACAGGATGTAACGCGAGAGATCCTGGTCTTCCACCAGCTCTTTCAGGTGGCTATCCACATACTGTTCATCGACTCGGGTCTCACCACCGGACATGTCAGCCGATTCGAACGACACCGCTTCCAGCAGTCTCTCCATCACGGTATGCAGGCGGCGTGCGCCAATGTTTTCCGTGTTTTCGTTCACTTGCCAGGCCACTTCTGCAATTCGTCGTACACCATCTTCGGTAAATTCCAGCGTGACGCCTTCGGTGGCAATCAGGGCTTGATACTGTTCGGTGAGGGACGCATCGGGTTCGGTGAGTATGCGGATGAAATCGGCACTGGTCAGTGCACGCAGTTCCACCCGGATGGGCAATCGGCCCTGCAATTCCGGAATCAGGTCAGACGGTTTGGCCAACTGAAAGGCACCCGATGCAATGAACAGCACATGATCGGTCTTCACCATGCCGTATTTGGTGGAAACCGTTGCGCCCTCGACCAGCGGCAGCAAGTCACGCTGCACCCCTTCACGAGACACTTCTGCCCCGGATGTCATCCCGGCCGACCGGCTGACGATCTTGTCGATTTCATCAATGAAGACAATCCCGTTTTGCTCCACCCGTTCCACCGCATTCATCTTGATCTCATCGTCGTTGATCATGCGGGAGGCTTCTTCCTCGACCAGCAGTTTGAGTGCTTCCCGGACTCGCACTTTACGGGATTTCTTTTTCTGTCCCCCCAAATTCTGGAACATGCCCTGCAGTTGGCTGGTCATATCCTCCATCCCTGGCGGCGCAAAGATTTCCACTCCGGTAATGGCACCACTGACTTCAATCTCCACCTCCTGATCATCCAATTCCCCTTCTCGCAGCAACTTGCGAAACCGTTGTCTGGCAGCCCCTTCCTGCCGCTCCCCTTCGCTGCCGCGGGCCGGGGGCAACAACAGGTCCAGGACCTGCTCTTCGGCCGCATCTTCAGCCCGGGGGCGAACCTTGTCCATCTCTTCTTCCCGGGTCATCTTGACCGCCATATCAACCAGGTCACGGACGATCGAATCCACTTCCCGGCCCACGTAGCCGACCTCCGTAAACTTGGTCGCCTCTACTTTGATGAAGGGTGCCCGGGCCAGTCGAGCCAGGCGACGGGCAATTTCCGTTTTTCCGACCCCGGTAGGGCCGATCATCAAAATGTTTTTCGGCGTGATCTCGGCGCGCAGTTCTTCGGCCACCTGGGTACGTCGCCAACGGTTCCGTAAGGCGACTGCAACCGCCCGCTTGGCCTCTTTTTGGCCGATGATGTGGTTGTCGAGTTCCTCGACAATCTCCCGTGGCGTCATAGTGCTCATGAGACAATCAAAAATCGAGCTCTTCGATGATGAGGTTATGATTGGTATATACACAGATCTCCGCCGCGATGCCAAGCCCCTGCTCGACCACAAGACGAGCATCCATATCCGTATTGGCCAATAGCGCCAGCGCCGCCGCCTTGGCATAGTTGCCACCGGAACCGATGGCCATAATGCCTTGCTCAGGCTCCACGACATCACCGTTCCCGGTCAGGAGCAGGGTCGCATCCCGGTCGGCCACCACCAACAGGGCTTCCAGCCGTCGCAACATGCGATCGGTGCGCCAGTCTTTGGCCATTTCCACAGCCGCCCGAACCAATTGGCCCTGATGCTCCTCCAGCTTGCCTTCAAAGCGCTCAAACAGGGTAAATGCATCCGCAGTCCCGCCAGCAAAGCCGGCCAGCACCTGGTCACGGTACAGACGACGCACCTTGCGGGCATTGCCCTTCATGACCGTATCTCCCATCGAAACCTGGCCATCACCACCGATCACCACCCGGTTACCCTTGCGGACACACAGGATCGTTGTGCCTCGGAACTGTTGCATGAGAAAGCGGAAGGTTACAGACAGGGAATACGATCAGATACGGCCATGATCAATCGGTCCGGCACCGGCATGTACAAAGGGGTGACTATTTGACCACTTTCAGGCGACGAGCCGGTTCGGTTTTGCCTTTCCGCTCCCGGCCCGGGTCGGGTGAGGACTGCAATGCAATCCCGCCAACCCCGGGCTGGAAGACCACTCCCTGGCCATTTTCCCGGGCATATACGGCAAGCACCGACTCCAGTGGCAGGGTAATGTTCATTGACCGTCCAGAAAACCGGGCGGAAAACAACAGGCAACCATGGTCCATTACCAAATCCCGAACCGAATTGGGATGAATATTCAGGACAATCTTGCCTTCCTTGGCATAGACCATAGGAACCTCTACCCCGGAGACCGTCACGTCGACCATGACCAAGGGGGTAAGGCCCTCTTCCAGCGCCCATTCATAAGTGGCACGTGCCAGTGCCATGTGGGGCGATAGGGATCCTGTATCGGTATGGTTCTGTCCGTTCACATTACCCTCATTTCCTTTTCCAGTTCACTCAGACTACCCCGAAAGGCGGGTCTTTCGAATAATTTGGCACCGTACTCCAGCATCGGCGCAGCTTGCTTGGGCAAGTCGACACCCATCATGGGCAAACGCCATAAAAGCGGGGCGACAAAAGTTTCCGCCAGCGTATATTCTTCGCCATTAAAAAAAGGTTGTTCACGAAGCAGGGGCGACAGGGCGACCAGTCCATCATGGATGGACTGGCGCAGAGACTCCGGCAACCCGGTCGGGAGTGTGTCGCCGAGCTGGTCAATCGGCAACAGCCACTCGCGCGCCCAGCGCGAGAGCATCAGGCGAGTCTTGGCCCGGGTAATCGGATCCACCGGCATCAGCGGCGGGTGGGGAAACCGCTCATCCAAGTACTCCAGAATGACGGAAACTCCATACAACGAAATATCCCGATCCACCAAGGTGGGGGTTTCCCCATACGGATTGTGCCGAAGCAGTTGCGAAGGGTCCCCGTGGTTGGGGATGAACTCCACATTGCATTCGACATCTTTTTCAAGCAGTACGATGCGAACACAATGGCTGAAAATACAGTTCTGCCCAGAAAGCAAGGTCATGAAGGGCCGGCGGCCAAACCATTCCATGGAATCGTCCACCGAATCGATCTCCAGGTCAGTGCGAGGCATCGACATCGCGCCAGTACTCTCTCTTCAGCAGATAGGCCAGTCCACCAAAGACGAACAGGAACAGGATCACCCAGATACCGATATCCACCCTTTTCAACCGGGCAGGCTCCGCCATGTAGACCAGGAAATTGGTCAGGTCCCGCATCGCCAAGTCAAATTCCTCCGGGGTCATACTACCTTCGGTTTCCGGCTCAAAACGTTCGAAAACCGCGTTTCCATCTGCATCTTCACCGAAAATGGCATATTGCCGACCTTGCAGGTCCGCCAACACATGCGGCATCGCCACATTGGCAAATACGGTGTTGTTCCATCCGCTGACAGTAGTGGGATCCACATAGAACCCCTTGAGGAAGTTATACAGCCAATCGGCTCCCCGCAGGCGTCCGACCAGGGACAAATCCGGAGGGGCCACCCCAAACCACTCTGCCGCTTTCTCCGGGGACATGTTCGTGGTCATGGGGTCCCCAATCCGTGCATCGGAGAAAATCATTTCCTGCTCCACCAGTTCGAACGGGATTTCCAGGTCCCTGGCCATGCGCTCATAGCGCATGAAATGGGCACTGTGGCAGGACAGGCAGTAATTGACAAAGATTCCGGCCCCGTTTTGCAGGGAGTTCCGGTCATGCAACCGAATTTCGACTGGTTCCAGGGCGATGCCACTGCCACCGGCCGCGAGCGCGGCGAACGGGGTCCATGCCAACAGGGTGAAGAGGGCAATCTTGTTCATGACAGATCTCTTCATCCGGTCACCCTCTCTGGAACGGGCTTAACGGAATCGGGCTTGATCCAGCCGGGCTTCAAGCCGAAAAAATACAGGATCAGGACATTCAGGAGGGAATAGAACCACTTCATGCCGGTAGCCAGGTCGGGGGTTGCCGCCCAAAAAAGGTAGAGTGTGCCCGCCGATAGCAGAACCCCGATGACAAAGAGCAACAACCCGCTGAAGCCGACATTGTCTCCTGTCCCTGAGTAACATGGCATGAGCAGGAAGAACAGGAAGTAGACCACCGTAAAAAACTGCGACATGGCTGAATATTCAACCGAAGGCGGTTTGGTGCCCAACCAGCCGAGCACCAGGAACGTCACGGCGAAAATACCCAGAAAAACGCGGGTTGAGTTGCCCTTGTAGCGCACCGATTTCACCGGGCTTCGATCCAGCCAGGGGAGCAGGAAGAAAACCAGGATGGAGACCCCCATGGCCAGCACTCCCCACACCTGGGTGCCCGCGAAACTTGGTATCGCCCGCAGGATTGCGTAAAATGGCGTGAAATACCAGACAGGCGCAATGTGCTCCGGGGTCTTCAATGGATTGGCCGGCTCAAAATTCGGCGGCTCCAGAAAGTACCCGCCCATTTGCGGCATGAAGAAGACCACGGCAAAGAACAGGATCAGGAACACCACCATGCCAAAAACATCCTTCACCGTGTAGTAGGGATGGAACGGGATTCCATCCGTCGGAGCTTCCTTATTCCAGCGGTTTCCCTTGGGACCTTTCTTGATTTCGACCCCGTCCGGATTGTTCGAACCGACCTGGTGCAGGGCAATGAGGTGGAGAACCACCAGCCCGACAATGACAAACGGGATCAGGTAGTGCAAGGCATAAAATCGGTTCAGGGTAATGTCCGAGATGACATAGTCACCTCGAATCCATTCGGACAAGGCCGGGCCTATGATGGGCAAGGTCTCGAACAGGTTCACAATGACTTGAGCCCCCCAATAGGACATCTGCCCCCAAGGCAACAGGTAGCCGAAGAAGGCGGTGGCCATCATCGCCAGATAGATGATCATACCGAAGATCCAGATCAGCTCCCGCGGACTCCGGTAGGAACCATAGAGCAGCCCCCGGAACATATGCAGGTAGATCACGATAAAGAAGAACGAGGCTCCGGTGGAATGCATATAGCGCACGAACCAACCGCCCCAAACATCCCGCATAATGTATTCAACGGAAGCGAACGCCAGTTCAGCATCCGGCTTGTAGTTCATCGCCAGCAGGATCCCGGTGATAATCTGCAGTATCAGTACCAGCAGGGCCAGGCTGCCGAAGAAGTACCAGAAATTGAAATTTTTCGGGGCAAAATATTCGGTTATGTGCTCCCGCATCAACTTATCGAGAGGGAAGCGCTTGTTCACCCATGCATTGAAGCTCATCAGACTGCCCCTCCGTCCGTACCGATCAAAATCTCGGTATCGCTCAGATAGTTATGTGGTGGCACTTGCAGGTTTTTGGGGGCCGGCACATTCTTGTAAACCCGCCCTGCCAGATCAAACCGGGAGCCATGGCAGGCGCACAGAAAAGGGGCTTCCGTACTGGCCGCCCACTCCGGCCGGTACTTGGGGGAACATCCCAGATGGGTACAGATTCCAACCAGCACCAGAATGTCATCCCGGATGGAGCGAAAAGGGTTCCGGGCATAAGACGGCTGCTGTGCCATATCGGAATTCGGGTCCACCAACAGATCGTCCATCCCGGCCAGAAAATCCAGTACGGTCGGATCCCGGCGGATAATCCAGACCGGCTTCCCCCGCCATTCGACGGTCAGTTGCTGCCCGGTCTCCAGCTTGCTGATATCTACTTTGACCGGTGCACCAGCAGCCTTGGCTTTCTCACTGGGTGCCAGGCTACCCGCGAATGGCACTGCCAAGCCCACCGCTCCAGCCAGTCCCATACCCGAGGTGGCCACAACGAGCATCCGTCGGCGCTTGTAATCTACGGGTTCGTCAGTCACTACTATGTGTCTCGAAAATTGATTGAATACGCTGCCATGGCCAACCAGATATCACACCGGACAGCCATTGACCACGCCCATGGTCTGCGTCTGCCAGCAACGATGCACACAGGAGTGCCGACAACCGGCAACTGCCGATTATAGCAAAATCATATGCCGGAAATTTCCATCGCCAACTCGAGGGCGCAAAAAAATTCCGCTAAGCCTTTGCAAACCGACCCGGTTATGATTTGATCGCACTATGTCTATGATCCGGGAGTAAGAATGCAGATCGAAAACAAAATCGCAGTCGTCACAGGGGCCGCCAGTGGCATTGGTCAGGCCATAGCCCTACGCTTGGCCCAGGATGGTGCCACTGCGGTAGGCATGGTGGATCTTGCCGATGACCTCCATCACGCAACGGCCGCCATCAATACCATGGTCGGACGGGAGGTGGCGGTAGGATTCCAGGGCGATGTGACCTGCACGACATTCCGCACCGACGTCTTTCGGTGTATGGAAGACCGGGGAACCGTGCGTATCTGCGTGCCGGCAGCGGGCATTCTGCATGATGCCCGAGCCGTAAAAATGGATCAGGAAACCGGTGAACCCAGGCTGTATGATGAGGGCCTGTTCCGCAAGGTCATGGAGATTAATTTGGTTCATCCCATCTACTGGGGCATGGCCATGATGGCCGGGGTCGCCAAGGACCGGGCCACTCACGGGCTCGGCAAATGGACAGCAGATGAAGAAGGCCAGGGAGCCATCATCCTGATCGGCTCGATCTCCTGTCGGGGCAATCCGGGCCAGATCTCCTATGCCAGCGCCAAATCTGGCTTGAATGCTGCCGCCAAGACCCTGAATGCAGAAGGAGCTGCTTGGGGAATTCAGGCGAAGATCCTGCATCCGGGATTCGTTGCCACCCCCATGCTGGAACAGCTTCCCAAGGATCTGTTCGAGGGGAAATTACGCAAATCGGTCCCCATTGATCGTACAATTGAGCCTGCTGAAATTGCGGACGTCGTCGTAAGCCTGATCCGCAATCCTGCCCTTTCGGGGCCGGTCTGGGTGGATGGTGGCTTTCCTCCCCTGGCCTGAGTTCCGGGACCGGAAAGTAGAGCCACCCGCAACCAACCCATGAGCCAACTCGCCCGTCATCCCCTGCCGGCCGGACTGAACCACTGGTACGGCGTCTCCATGCTGCGCTACCAGCAGTTTCTGGAAGCGTTGACGGCACTCGACCTGATGATGGCCCGACACCATCTGGCACTGTTTTCCAAAGTGCTCGAGGGGGTTCTGGAAGTAACGGAATCGATCCTCGAAGAAACGGATACGGGCAATCTGGAAGAGGAGGACATTGAATGGATCCGCACCGACTTTATGACTCTGCGCCGGATCCTGCAGGGACCCTGGGACGCCCTTGATCATCTGGAATCCGTGCAGCAGGAAAACGGCCCCATGTGCAGTATTATGGTGGAATGGCTCGATGTCTGTGTCCGGGTGACCAACCTGCTGTCCCGTCATCACAGCCGGGTCGAGTTGACCCTGCAACCTCATCTGGAAGCGCACATGAGCCGGGAGCGCAGTATGGCAATGGCCGAAGCGCTCCACGACAGCATGCAACGCGCACAACCCCACTGAGTTCGGTCCTTGGACCCCGTCATCCAAACAGGTCTTGAGCAGGGCGGGACGGTCATCACCGCCAATCGCCGGCTCTCGATGGAGCTCGGACGCCAATATGCATACCTCATGCTGGATGAGGGTCGGACCGTTTGGAAAACCCCCGACATACTGCCTTGGGGTGCCTGGGTCCGACGCAGTTGGGATCGTGGCCCTGGACGGGACCCGGGAGCACCCGCTGTTCTCACCGACAGCCAGCTGCACCTGATCTGGCAGGACCTGATCCGTACGGATGTCGGTCGGCACCATGGTCATGAATCTTCCCTTTGGAACATTGAAACCACGGCCCGAACCGCTACCGGAACTCTCCGGCTGATCCGCCAGTGGGGGATTGATACGGCCACCCTGCCGCCCACACGGCATCCGGACCATGCGGGATTCCAGCGCTGGTTGCAAGCCTACGAACAGCAGTGCTTAGGCCGCAACCGGGTAGACCCCTACCGATTACCGGACCTGCTTGCCGAGTGGCCGCCGACTCGGGAGGACCTTTGTTTACTGGCCGGTTTCGACTACCTGACGACCCAGCAACAGCATCTGTTGACGCAGTGGGCCCAAGCCGGTGTGCAGGTCACTACCGTTCCCCTCCCGAACTGCGACTACCAAAAAATCCCCTGCCAGGTCTTCCCAACTGCCGGGGATCAATGGAACGCCATCGCCGAATGGATCCGGCAATGCCTTGCCGATGACCCGGAAGGGCAAGTGGCCATCGTGGTGCCGGACCTGCGAACCTGTCGGGATGATCTGGTTTCCACCCTGACGGAAGCTCTGGCTCCGGGACAGGTCGTCCATCCCGGTGACAGTCGGGAACTCCCGTTTCACGTCTCTCTCGGCGATCCCCTGGCACGACACCCGATGGGACGGGGCCTGCTGTTCTTGCTCATGCTACTGTGCACCGGACGCAGTGATCAGGAAAAGTCCGAAGCCTTTCTGCGCTCTCCCTGGATCGCTCACCACCATGACGAACTTTTGTCACGCTCCCATGCGGCCCTTGCACTCCGGGAAGCCTTGCCCTGGGAGCATACGCTCCACGATCTGGCACGGGCATTGGACACACAGGACTGTCCGTTGCTGAGCACCCGGCTTGATCGGGCCTTGAGCGCAGTGGCTGCCGCCCCGAATCGCGCTCCCTTATCCGCCTGGTCTACCTTCATCTCCGACCTGCTTGAAATTCTTGGCTGGCCGGGAGGCGACCTGCCCCTGAACAGCGACCAATATCAAGCCTTTCGATCCATTCGAGAGCAGATCATGGAACTGGGTTCGCTGGAAGAGGTTTCCGAGAATTGCGGGCTGCTTCGGGCCGTATCCTTGCTCGGTCAACTGCTGGGTAGTCGGATATTCCAGCCAGAGGCAGGGGCGGCCCGAGTCCAGGTACTGGGAATAGATGAAGCTGCCGGGCTGATGTTTGACCACATCTGGTTCGCAAACCTGACCGAAGAGGAATGGCCCGCCCCCGCGACACCCACACCGTTTGTGGAGATTGCGGTGCAACGGGAAGCCGGGTGCCCGTTTGTAGATGCCGACTCCATCCAGCAACAGGCCGAGGCAAGGCACAGGCGCCTGGCCGGTTCGACACTCCACCTGGTACAGAGTCGTCCGGAACGGGAAGGTGATACCGAACAGATCCCAAGTCCACTGGTTGCGAGCTGTCCGCATCCAGAGCCTGTTGCCGCCGTGGTGCAGACCCTGTTCCACAGGCTGCAACCGGTCCAATCGCCGGTGCATACCCTCGTGGACGCGAAAGGCCCCCGACTGATGGCGGGGACCGCATCCGGCGGCACCGGATTGATCAAACAGCAATCCATCTGCCCCCGCGGAGCCTTCCTGCGCTATCGGCTTGGTGCCCGGACCTATCCCATGAACCAGCCCGGCCTGGATGCCGGTCAGCGGGGCTCACTGGTGCATGCGATACTGGCTTCGGTCTGGGGCAAACTGCAGGATTCAAAAACCCTGGCGGCGACCTCCCACGATTCATTGCAACACCTGATCGGCGACGTGATCGACCATGCTGCCGGGAAATATCGGATGGCAAGTGGTTGCGGCCCCCGATTCTTTGCGTCCCAGCGGGTCTGGCTACTGGATACCCTGATGGAGTGGTTTCAAATCGAACGCGAACGCATTGTGCCCTTTACAGTTATCGGTCGGGAACAGTCTGCCTCCCTGAACCTTGCCGGCCTGCGCCTGGCCTTCCGGATTGATCGCATCGACCGACTGAATAACGGATCGCTGGTACTGATCGACTACAAGACCGGCAGTCTGAAGTCGGTGCAGGATTGGTCTGACCGGCGCCCTATGGAACCGCAATTACCGCTCTATGCCCTTTCCCAGGGGGTTCGGGGAGAGGGACACTCCCTCGCGGCAGTCGCCTGGGCCCGAATCCGGCTGGGAGAATGTGCCATGTCCGGGATTCTGGATCCGACCGCAATGGATTCCTGTCCGACCACTCTCGCGGACCACCCACAGGCGAAGGTACGCCCTTACCATCACAAGAGCCCCGGTGCGGAATTCCCCGATGACGAATTCAAGGATCTGTACACTCAACAACAGGACTGGGGCCAAAACCTGGAAGCGCTGGCAGCAGAATTCCTGGCCGGCGAAGCCGGAATCAACCCCCGGGAGCAAGGGGTTTGCCGGGATTGTCCAACCCCCGCATTTTGTCGTATGCCCGCATACCGGGCCCCTGAAGAGGGAGCGGTGCGGACATGAATTTGCCGGTGGATGACAACGCGCGCCAGCAGGCGCTGGACCCGCAGCACTCCTTTATTGTGCAGGCCCCGGCCGGCTCCGGCAAAACCGGACTGCTGGTTCGCCGATTTCTCCGGCTGTTGTCGACTGTCGAGGCTCCGGAGCAGATTCTGGCGGTGACATTCACTCGCAAGGCCACGGCAGAAATGCGGCTGCGGATCCGGAACGCCCTGCAAGGACTGGATGCCCGAGGTCAGACGGAGACCGATGCGGAACTGGTACGCCTGTCACGGGCCGCCGGTGAACACGACCGGAAGGAGGGATGGAATCTGGCCCGGAATTCACGTCGGCTTCGCATCCAGACCATTGACAGCTTCTGTTATGAGCTGGTGAAAAAGATGCCATGGTCGGCCCGTTTCGGCACCGTACCCCCTCCATTGGAGGATGCCACGCGACTATATCGGCAGGCGGCGGATGCCACACTGGGCATGGTGGAAGAAGACCGGGATGGCACTCTGGCGAGCCCTTGCGCCCGGTTGCTGCATCTGCTGGAGGCCAATCGTCACCTGACCCGGGAGCTGTTGGTGGAGATTCTGGCCACCCGGGACCGATGGATGCAGGATGGCTGGATCCAGGACTTGTCGGACCATTCCCGGGAACAGTTCGTGGCATGGCGGCAACAGACTGTTGGTGACACGCTGCAAGAATGCGACCTCTTGCTGGCGCCGGAATGGCGATCAAAACTGGCCGCCTTGGCCCGCTATGCGGCCCAACAGCTGAAACAGTCCGACTACGCGAGTAATCGGGAAGGACGGCATATACTGTCTGGATGGCTCGAATGCCGTGACTTCCCGGCCCCGGAAGTGGAAGCACTCCCACGCTGGCAAGCCCTGGCGTATCTGTTGCTCACCAAAGACGGCCAACCCCGGCGCCAGCTGGACAGACGAATCGGGTTTCCGACTCACGCATGGCACAAGGGCCAGGGCCCCATCGGCCAACCCGGCGATACGACCGCGAAGGCATTTGCGTCCGCCCAGAAAGAACACATGAAGAGGTTGCTGGGGCAGTTGTTCGATTCGGAGCCGCTGCGACTGGCTTGGGTCCGGGTAGCCCGCCTGCCATCCCCGGTGATCGACGATGACGATTGGGAAACCATCCATGCCTTGCTAGGTCTGTTGCCCACGGCTGTAGCCCAGCTTCGGGTCCTGTTCACCGAGCAGCATCTGGGAGATTTCACGGAAATCGCCCAGCGGGCCGACTGGGCCCTGGGCGACATGGAGACGCCCAGCGACCTGACGCTGGCACTGGACTACCAGTTGCGGCATATCCTGCTGGATGAATTCCAGGACACCTCGGTCGGACAGGTGAGGTTGCTGGAAAAACTGCTGGCCGGTTGGGAAGAGGGTGATGGGCGTACCCTGTTCCTGGTAGGCGATCCGATGCAATCGATTTACCGGTTCCGTGGCGCAGAAGTGGGCAATTTTCTTGCGGTCCAGGATCGGGGGATTGGCGGTATCCGGCCGACGCAGCTGACACTGGCATCTAACTTCCGTTCCGCACCGGCACTGGTGGACTGGTTCAATCAAACCTTTGCCCGGGTGATGCCGGCCGACAGGAACATCACTCATGGTGCGGTCAACTATACCGAAGCCAGTGCCTTCCAGTCGCCGGACCCAGGTTCGGGAGTCTTTTGCCATACTGCAGTCGACTGCAGTCATGAGGCAGAAGCGAACCGGGTGGTCTCCCTGATTGCGGAGACCCTGAAGAAATTCCCGCAGGAAGAGATTGCCGTGCTGGGACGTTCCCGGAGCCACCTGAACGCGATCATGCACGCCCTCAAGGCCCACGACATCCCGTTCCAGGGCATCCGGCTGGAATCATTGGCACACTGCCGGGCTGTCCAGGACCTGGTATCCCTGACACTGACGCTGGCACAACCAGCTGACCAAGTCGCCTGGCTCAGCTTGCTGCGCGCCCCTTGGGGCGGAGCAACCTTGGATGAACTGGTTCACCTGGTCGGAGAGCCGCCCCGAAGGCTGGTGCCGGAAGCCTTGCAGGATGAAGACTGCCTCGCCGGTTGCCCCCCTGAAAGCCGCCTTCGGCTGACCCGGGTACGGAATATCGTCCTGGCTGGGCTGCAGGAACTGCACCGGTTTCCTCTACACCGTACCCTTGAGGCATGCTGGATTCGCCTGGGTGGACCGGCCGTAGTCGATACCGCCGATCTCGAACACTGTCGCCGGTTTATCGACTTGGTCCGCGAACTCGAATCGGATGGCACGCCCATTCACGGTGAGACCCTGAATCTGGCCATGGAAGATCTCTTTGCCGACAACCACACCGTACAACAGGTCAAGCTGCTGACCATTCACAGTGCCAAGGGTCTCGAATTCCCCACCGTGATCCTGCCCGGACTGCAGCGCAGCCCCCGCAGCGACCAGTCCGAACTGTTTCGCTGGAAACGATTCCCGGATCGTCTCTTGATCTCTACCCGGCCACGAAGAAACCAGGTCCAGCCGTTTTTTGACTATTTGGGACTGCTGGAAAAGGACCACCAGACCCATGAACGGGGGCGCTTGCTCTATGTGGCCTGCACCCGTGCCCAACGTCGGTTGCACCTGTTTGGCAGCTTCCGCGCTCAAACCAGCAACCCGTCTGCCACTTCCCTGCTATATCCGCTCTGCCAAGCCATCCCGCCGCAGCAACTGGACCGTCATGAGCGATGGCCTGAACCCGATATCCCGGAGGTCCTGCCACCTACACTGGAACGGATTAACCCGGCATGGACCTTGCCCGAGTTGCCGAAATCCGTCGATCCAAGGTCTGGATTCCCAAACTCCGATCAGGAAGAAGAAGGGAAGATCGATTTTGACTGGGCCCGGGAAACGACCCGGATCACTGGCATTGTCGTGCACCGAATGCTGGAGGAGATCGACTCCTTCGGCTGGGAATCCTGGAAATCCCGAGATTTTGGAACCGAAGACCGGGAAAGATGGAGTTGCCTGCTGATGGCCCAAGGACTACCGAAGAGCCGATCAAGAGAGGCACTTGAGCAGGTGGAGACTGCCCTGCTGAGAGTACAGGAGGACCCTCTGGCAGCCTGGATCTTTGCGCCGGAACATACGGAAGTACGCACCGAATTGGGCCTGACCGGGATGCATGACCGGCACTTGCGCCGCGTGGTATTGGATCGCTGTTTCGTCGATATCAATGGAGTCCGCTGGATCATTGATTTCAAGTCAAGCCGACATGATGACCAGTCCACGATCGACCACTTTATTGACGCGGAAAAGGAACGGTATCGGATGATAATGGGCCGGTATGGCCAGATGCTCTCGGCCCTGGAGCAACGGCCGGTCCGCACCGCACTATACTATCCGTTACTCGGCAGACTGGTCGCATACGAAGCTGCGGGCCCATGAACCCTCGGCGCGAGAAGGGGGGCGGTAACAGCGGGCGGGAGCGGGGCTCGACTCTCACCAATCCTCGAGAGGGTAGCTGGACAGCAGTCGGCAACCCTCCTCGGTAATCACCACCTGTTCTTCGAGCTTGACTCCTTCGCCTTCCTTCTCCGATCCGATGTAGGACTCTACACACAGTACCATATTTTTCTCAAGGACGCCCTCATACCCCTTCCGCTCGAAGTCCTGGATATGCTTGATGGATGGATATTCATCTGCAAGCCCTACGCCGTGAATCAGGCTGCTATATCGGTTGTCTGCATATTGAGCAGGAATAGTCCAGGCCCGCTCCGACACCTCCCGAAAAGTAACTCCTGCCCTGAGAATTCCGCAGTTATGCTCAACCTGCTCCCGGGCAAGGGCATACAGGTTTCGCTGCCGGCCATGCGGCCGGTCACCACATACCCAACTGCGTGACAGGTCGGCACAGTAACCATAAGGGCCGATCAAGTCCGTATCAAAGCTGACCATGTCCCCGTCTTCGATCAGTCGCATGGAGGATTCCCGGAACCAGGGGTAGGTCCTTGGCCCCGAGGATAGCAGGCGGGTTTCAATCCATTCTCCGCCAAGGGAAATGTTGGCTTGATGGAGATGAGCCCAGAGGGCATTCTCGGTGATGCCAGGCACCAGGGCCTCCCGCATTTGCTGCATCCCAACCTCGCAGACATCAATCGCCTTTTGCATCAGGACCAATTCGTCCGCAGACTTGCGCACCCGGGCCAGCTCCATCACTTCAAGGCCGTCATGGACGCTGAGCCCCTGATTCAAAAGCGGTTCCGTGCCGGTCCAGGACAGCCTGTCCACAGCAAGACGCTGATTTCCTCCCCCATGCGTCCGCACCAGATCCGCGATGACCGCACCGAACTCATGAGCTCGACGATCGGTATTCGGGCCAGCCGTGAAATAATAGAAAGACGGATTGACCCGGTATTCACTGATCAACGGCAGATCTTCCGCCAAGTGAGGGAAATGGCCGTAATCAAACAGGACCATCGGGCCTTCGGTGGCCACGAACACACAGCGGGTTTCGTAATGGGAACACCATATCTGCATGTTGGTGGCATCGCAGGCATAGCGACAGTTGACCTGATCGAACAACAGCAAGCCAGCGTAGTCAAGGCGTTGCAACTGCTCACGAATCCGGCCAAGACGATATTCGCGCACCCCGTTCAGGTCCACCGGTGCCTCGGAATACTCCATCGCACCATGCTGTCGCACGGCTATCTTGCCGACGGACATTGCCGATCCGGGAATAGTCATGAAATCCCTCCAGCAGGACTGATACGTTACAGTATAGCAGCCTCGCTCCGGAACAATAACCTCCCTGCGAACGAACTCTGGTCCATTGCGACCGGAACTGCCCATACTTCCCGACATACTTCCGGCTCTCTGGTCCCATACCCGATCATGTTCTCTTCCACTCACAGGGAATCGGCCCTCCTGCTGCAGATCGCGATCCCCCTGGCAGCGGCCTACCTGGCGGAGATGGCCATGTTCATCACTACCAAAATGGTGGTGGGTCAGATCGGATACCATGCTCTCGCAACGGTCGGGATTGCCGGCAACCTTTCTTTTGAAATCCTGGTGATCCTGATGGGCCTGATTTCGATCGTTGGCGTGCTGTGTGCCCAAGCCGAAGGGAGTGGTCGAAAGCAGGATGCCGGCGTGGTCGTCCGCCAGGGACTGCTGCTTTCCGTTGGGATGGGCCTGCCGGCAAGCGGTCTGATCTGGAACCTGGATGCAGTGCTGGCCTGGACCGGACAGGAGCCCGTGGTCGTCAGCTTGTCAAGGGATTATTTGCACTGGTTGAGCGGGTCGGTGTTGCCGATACTCTGGTTCGCGGTCCTGCGGTATTTCGTGGCAGCCCTGTCCCGACCACGGATCGTCATGATCATCACCGCCCTGGCAGTACTCATTAACTGGTTGCTGACCTGGCTACTGGTATATGGGATCGCTGGATTGCCGGAGATGGGCCTCGCCGGAGCCGGCCTGGCCACCACCCTGGTATCCTGGCTGATGTTCTTTGCATTGCTTGCATATGTCTACCGGACCCGCGCCCTGCGCGGCTATGGGGTATTTTCCGGCCACTGGCATGTCAACCGCAAGGTTATGACTGAAATCGTCTCCCTCGGCATCCCGGTGGCTGGGCTGGTATTCCTGGAAGCGGGCATGTTTTCCGCGGCATCGATTCTCTCCGGCATCATCGGCGCCGCGACCCTTGCCGCCTATGAGATCGTTCTCTCATGGGTCGGCCTATCCTTCATGCTGGCCCTTGGCATGGCGGAAGCCGGTATGATTCGGGTGGCCCAGGCTGTCGGCTGTAACCGGATGCAGCAGGCTCGACAGGCCGGCCTGCTCGCCAAGGCCCTCGGGGTCTTCCTGGTCTGTATACTGCTGATCATTCCGCTGTATTTCGCCGAAGCCTTTGCGACCCTTTTTATCTCTCCCGAAGACCCCGGGTTTGAGGAGGTCACCGGGTTGACTCGGAACTTCTTCCTGATTGCCGTATGTTTCCAGATTTTCGATGGCTTGCAGGCCGTTGCGACCCGAACCCTGCGGGGACTCAAGGACAGCCTGGTACCCATGTGGGTGGCCGCGTTCGGATACTGGGTCATGGGGATCGGTGGTGGAGCATACCTTGCCCTTGGCATCCCGATGGGGGGCACCGGAATCTGGTGGGGAATGACCCTCGGAGTGACCATCACCGGCATTTTGCTGTCATGGCGATTCCTGCGTCTTTCTTCCCGACTGCTGCGGTCCCATCCCAACGCAATGCCCGGAGAATCCTGCTGAGTCCGGCGATCGTACATTGATCTACATGGGACACTCCCGTACCATCCACTGCCAGCGGTTGCCTTGCCGAGCCATGCCCCAACGAATGATGCATATACGAGCCCGCGTTTTTGCCACCTTGACCGTGCACCGACTGAACAGATGCAGACCCTGAGTTTTCTCGGCTGTGGTCGTGCCGGACAGGTATTGGGATATCTCTGGCGGGCAGCGGGCGTATTCCGTATTGGACAGATCCTCACCCGCTCTGCCTCTTCGGCCCGTCTTGCCCGCCAACACATGGGAGGCGGAACCGCCCTGGATTCACCCGCCGGCCTGGGGCCGGCGGACCTCTACCTGGTGGCCACTCCGGATCAGTACATCCTAGAAGTCGCAACGCACTTGTACGACCGGGATGTACCGGTTTTCCACTTGGGGGGAGGCCTGTCATCTGATGTACTGCGTGAAGCCGGCATCCGGGGTCCAGTCGCCAGCATTCATCCGGCCCACAGCTTTGGCGATTTCACCCACTCAATCCGAAACTTCCAAGGAACCTGGTGCGCATGCGAGGGAGATGCTGCCGCGCTCCGGCTCTTGCAACCGGCTTTCCAGGCCATCGGCGGCCGTACCTTTCCCATTGATACAGACCGAAAGCTGGTGTACCACGCGGCAGGGGTTATGATCAGCAACTGCCTCAACGCACTGGTTGCAACCGGCCTGGAGGCATATGATCTCGCCGGCCTTGATCACCGGACTGCGTCCTCCCTGGTGGCCACTGTGCTGCCCGGCATTGTCGAGAACATCATCACCCACGGGCCCGCAGAGACCCTGACCGGACCGATCGCCCGCGGGGACTGGGACTTGGTCGCAAAGGAACTGGAGGCCCTGCACCACCTGAATCCGGAACTGGGGGAAGTCTACCGTCTTCTCGGCGTCCGAACCCTGAAACTGGCCCGTTCCAGGATGTCCACCGACCCAGATGCCGGTGGCAAACTGGAAACCATTTTACGGGCGGACTCCCGATCCGATGCCACCGGACGCTGAGTCACTCTCTCAAATCGCATCCATTCCTGCTCCTGACCCTCCAAATGTCTCCCCATCCCACCATTCACTCCCACCAAAAGGGAGACTGGCGTGCGGCCTACAAACTCCTGCCTTACCTGTGGAATTACCGATGGCGTATTGCCATCGGTATGGTATTGCTGGTGGCTGCACGGGGAGCCAATATCAGCGTTCCGATCCTTCTCAAGTGGATTTTTGATGCCCTGGATGCGGACGAGGCCGCAACGGTCCTGGCGTTACCCCTCGCCCTGCTCATTGCCTACGGTCTGCTGCGATTCGGTGCAATACTATTCAATGAGTTGCGCAACATGGTTTTCGTATATGCCAGCGTGGCGATCATCCTTCGGGTGTCGACGGAGGTTTTTGCCAACCTGCAGCAACTTTCCCTGGGATTCCACCTCGACCGGAAGACCGGGGGGCTGGCCCGGGATATGGAACGGGGAACGACCGCCATCGGTTTTTTTCTGCGCATCATCGTGCTCAACATCGTACCCGTTGTGCTGGAGATTGCGGCAGTGCTCGCAATCCTCTGGTATCAACTGGACATTCGCTTTGCCCTAGTGACCGTTTCAGTCATCCTGGTCTATGCCATATTTACCTTTCTGGTGACCCGATGGCGTACCCAGTTCCGGGTGCGCATGAACGCAGCCGAATCCCATGCCCATACCCGATCGGTGGACTCCCTGCTGAATTATGAGATGGTCAAGGTGTTCGGTAATGAAAGCGTGGAAATGGAACGCTACCGAGAGGCACTGGACCAGTGGGTACAAGATAACCTGAAAAGCTTTTACTCCCTGTCATTCCTCAATACCGGCCAAGGCTTGATCATTGCGGCCGGTATCACGATTCTGAT
This sequence comes from Candidatus Poriferihabitaceae bacterium, assembly GCA_965221795.1. GTDB lineage: Bacteria > Pseudomonadota > Gammaproteobacteria > Arenicellales > Poriferihabitantaceae > VYFG01. Next base: position 1,853,145 of record OZ244914.1, on the reverse strand, counting down.
GATCATGGCGGCTCAAGGAGTCGTGGTAGGAGAGCTGACCCTGGGGGATTTTGCCATGATCAATGCATTCCTGATCCAGCTCTATATCCCCCTCGGCATCCTGGGCTCCCTGTATCGGGACCTGAACCATTCCCTGATTGATATGACGACACTGTTCGACCTGCTCGACGAAGTGCCGGAAGTGATGGAATCTCCAAAGGCCCGGCCCCTGAAACTTACCGCAGGCACCGTTCGTTTTGAAGAGGTTCGTTTTGGTTACCAGGATGGCAGAACCGTACTGGACCACATCGACTTTGAGATTCCAGGCGGGCAGATGGTCGCCGTGGTTGGACCGTCCGGTTCCGGCAAATCCACTCTGGCCCGGCTGCTCCTGCGCTTTTATGACCCGGATTCCGGACGTATCACCATTGATGGTCAAGACTTACGGGATCTGACCCTGAAAAGCCTGCGTGGCGTGATGGGAGTCGTGCCACAAGATACGGTACTCTTCAACGACACCATCGGATACAACATCGGATATGGTCAACAGGGTGCCACGCAGGAAAAAATCCGGGAAGCGGCTAGGGTCGCCCAAATCGATACGTTTATTGAACAGCATCCACAGGGATATGAGATCCTGGTAGGGGAACGGGGTCTCAAGCTCTCCGGGGGTGAGAAACAACGGGTGGCGATTGCGCGGGCCGCCCTGAAGCAGGCCCAAATCCTGGTGTTTGACGAGGCGACCTCTTCGCTAGACAGCCGCTCCGAACAAGCCATCCAACAGGCTTTGGACCGAGTGGCCGAAAACTGCACCACGCTGGTCATTGCCCACCGACTGTCCACAGTGACCCATGCGGACCGTATCCTTGTGCTCGACCAGGGACGAGTCGTGGAACAGGGAACTCACGAATCTCTGGTGAACCGCCACGGCCTGTATGCCCAAATGTGGCGGTTACAGCAGGAAAAACCAGAAGTCCCGGGACAGAATCCAGGAATCACAACTCCACCCCCATCCATGGAACCCCACTCCTGAATGTCGACTCACCCCAATGGTTTCATCCCCGTACATTACTCCGGCAGGTTTCCTCGCATTGCAGCAGGAAGAACGGGAAATCTGGGTCAAGCGCGCCGAAGTCACGCGGGCACTTTCTGCGGCCGCAGCGGAGGGCGACCGGTCCGAAAATGCGGAATATATCTATCGCAAGAAACAACTCCGAGAAATGGACCGGCGCATCCGCTACCTGCAAAAGCGCCTGCCGGCACTGACCGTAGTCGACCGTGTCGGTAATGAACACCAGGTATTCTTTGGGGCCCGGGTCACTCTCCAGCAGGCCGATAACCAGACCGTACAGTATCGAATCGTGGGCGGGGACGAAATCGACAGTGACCCTCACAAGGGGCATATCAGTGTTGATTCGCCTATGGCCCGGGCGATGCTACAAAAAAGAGTCGGTGACGAAGTCGTCTTGCGGACGGGAGCAGACGACCGCCAGTTCTGGATTGTGCAAATCCAGTACGATTCGACCTGAGCCGGATGCGGGAAGCCGCTCCTCAACCGACCGCATGGTCTCGAACCGCACAGCTAAAGGGTTGCAGGATTTGGAGGGCAGCCGGAGTCAAGCAGGAGTCACCCTGATTTTTCCAGTATCCAAATGACCAGAATAGCCGCTTCTGCCGAACAGGTGATTGAGCCTTCCCTGCGAAATGCAATCCCGCACTTTTTGCCGGTCATGGTCTTCCCCCTCATGCTGGTCGCCGCCACATATGGTAGCTGGTGGATCGCAGGGCCGCTACTTTTTTTCCTGGTCACACTTTTTCTGGACCTTGCTTTGGACCAAGACAAGCGTAGCATGGAACCGGGGAAGACGCCACAAGCCCGGCTGTTCCTGTACCGCCTATCGGTCTGGGTATGGGCACTCCTCTGGCCCACCACCTTCGTATTCACATTCTGGCAAATCTTCATGGCAGGACACCTGGCCCTGTGGGAAAGCATCCTGTTGGTCATGATTCTGGGGCTGGAAGCAAAGAATGTGTTCATTATTGGGTACGAACTGATTCATCGGCGAACCACATGGGAGCGATTTATGGGAGAGCTTCTGCTGGCCTCGGTTTCGTATCCGCACTATGCCACCGAGCATTTCTATATTCATCATGCCCATGTCGGCACGCCGAAGGATATGGGATCCGCCCCCGAGGGACAAAGCGTCTGGAGCTATCTTCCCCGGGAGTTGGCAAGTAACCTCCTGGGTGCCTGGAAAGTGGAATGCAAACGGATGGGCCTTCGTCAATTGCCGGCCTGGCATATCAACAATCCTCTCTGGCGATATGGGCTGGCGACCGCTACATGGTATATGGTTGCCTACCTGATTGGGGGATGGTGGGCAGTGCTGATATTTGTCCTCCTGAGTGCCGGGGCTGTAATCCCCGTGAAAGTCCGGAACTATTTTCAGCACTATGGTCTGCATCGGGTCCGGTTACCCAATGGCCGATTCGAAAAGGTACATACCTGGCATTCCTGGAGCATTGATTACCAATTCAGCAACTGGATGTTATTCAATGTGCAACGCCAGCCCGATCACCATGTTGCAGTAGAGCGGGGCTATGCACTGCTGCAATATCATCCGGCCGACCAATGCCCCCGATTGCCGCGAAGATACGGCATGATGTTTGGCCTGAGCTTATGTTCAAAGCGCTTCTTCGAGACCATGGATCCATTGGTAGACCAATGGCGAGCGCGCTTTCATCCCGAAATCGGGGACTGGAGTGCCTATGACAGTCCGGTATCCAAATTACACCCAGACGCATTTGAGGATATTGTCGAAATTTTCGAGGTAGCACCCCGCCTTGCGAGGGCAATCGAGCAGGACCCCACCCTTCTTGACAACCTCCAGCACCGGGAGTTTACCGGCCTGATCTTCCCCGGGGAATCGAGCCCGATCCGGAATTCGAAAAAGCCAGCCGTCGCGGCTTGGTGCGCGTCTATTGGACGCACGAATTCGGGGTAGTGCAAATGAAGGAGCAGATCGCTGAAATCCCGGCCAAGGATGCCACTGACATGGCAGAAATGGTGCGCAACTGGTCCAATCACAAAACGTTCCAGATCGCCATGCACACAATTCGTGGTGGCTTGGTGCCGATTGAAGCGGGAGTGGCGCTGGCCAATGTGGCAGAAGCCTCCATTGATGCGGTTCTTCAAGCCGTGGTGGAAGAGGCTGCCGCGCGTAACTCACTGCCGACTGCGGGAGGAATCGCGGCTGTCATCCTCGGAGACTTGGCCAGCAGAAAGGTCGCACCGCATACTCATCCTCATATCCTGTTCGTATACGAGGGAGGCTCTGCCACCGACTATTCCACCCTGTGTTGCCGTTTCCGCAAAGCAATTGGCATACTGACCGAAACCAGTCTCCTGTTTGGGACGTCTGTGAAAGGCCTGCCGAATACGTTGTACGCTCTTGACGACTTCGTATCCCACTACCAACAACATCACAGTGAACTGCTGGACCTGACGCGGGCACGGTGGATTTTTACCCATGGCAGTCGCGATATCGGACGTCGCTTTGACCGGGCACGACACCGCCTGTTGGCGCAAGGGCCCGGACGGGAGGAACTGGTTCAGGAACTGCACAATGGAATCCGGGATCAGACCGACCCGGAACCTACCCTGATGACCTGCATACAACGAGGGCTGACGGGAGTGGAACGGGCCGCACGGTTACTGCAACTGACGCACTTGACAGAGATGCCGGGCAGCCTGGTGACCGGAGATGCCACCTCCATATTTCAGGCGGGAAAGGCACTTGCGATCATTTCCGAAGAGCTCGCAGCGCAACTGGTCGGAGCGACGTCGATGTGGCGCACCCTGCATGGAATGCGGCAACTCATTGTGGAGGAAACCACATCGGAAGAATCCCTGTCCGAGTCCGTGAAGCAAGCCTTGGCGCAGGCTTGTGACCAAGAAGACTTCACCCAATTGATTCAGACCGCTCATGAAACCGTCATGACCACTGAAAACCAATTGACCACCACCCTCTTGCCATCCATCGAACGAGGAAGTCCGCCATGGTGGACGACCCGGTCGCAATGAACATCCATTCCACTGAAAGGGAGGCGGTGGACCGCCTCATACTGCTTTCATGGAATCACTGTACGGTTCTTTGATGTTGATGCTGGGCCGCATCAGTGGGCGGGTCATGCGGTGAGACATCCGGACCAGATTGGATCCAGTGCAAGGCCGGATCTGGGTCCGGAACAAAGCTGCTGGCAGGACCGTCCACCCCACCTGAGTCCGCTGGGGACAGCCGTGACCAAGATTTGTTAACACAATATGTAATAGATATGGTCTACTCAGTGCCGGTGATTTTCAGCAGGGACTGTGCGGAGAAACCGGGCCATGGAACTCACACTGGCACCATATAAGCGCATGGTGCGGTTGCTGGCGCGGCCGGCCGGAGCGGTTCGGCCACGGACACACGATCGAAACGCCCATGAATCCGGTGGTCGAAGAACGGCGTCCCGGACCGTGTGTTCGTATCTCGGCAGCGGGCGCAGATGATCCGGTCAGCCGCTTCCAGAGGCCCAAGGGCTTCCATCGGATCTTCTCGCGCTTCAACTAACTCGATGCCCTGCTTTTCGGGTTCGTCGTCTTTGTGCTGGTTGTCGATGCACTACGTAGTCGATCCTGAAAAATCCCAAATTCAGCGGTCACGATCTGAATATGCTGAAATATATTCCCTGAAAGTATGGATTCCAATGGCCGGATCTGGACTCATGGACGCTCCCTTCCTTGCCATTTCCGAGGACCACCTGCGTCCCGGACCCTGTGCGGGTACCGAATCCCACGATCGGTTCCGAAATCGCCTGGAAAAACGGCTGGATCGGCGCCATGCGCGGGTTCGCCTGGCCGGGACCCGGAACGGGTCCCGATTCGACGAGACCTTCGGTGTGTGGCACGGCCCCGACCGTGGTAGTCCCAGCAAGCCCACGCGTGGGATGGTCGGACGGGAGTCTCTCCAGCCGGTGTACCCACTCTCGGACGAGGCGGTGGTCGCCGGTTGGGGGGAGAATCCCTACGGGCAGTCCTGTTGCGGCGAGGACTATTGCCCGCCTCATCCGCCGATCGACCCGAGCCGCCGGACGCGGTGTCGCCCGCGCATCGGGACGGCCGGGGCCGAGTGGGTCCTGCCAGCGACGATCGATGCCGGTCTTACGAGCGGCACCGCGAAGCCGCGGGCGTGGCGGCGGGTGACGGTCGATACGACCGTGCCGGACCAAGCCGTGACTTTCCCGACCGATGGCAAGCTGTTGAATCGTTCCCGGGTGCGGCGGGTGAAACGGTGCCAGCGGTATGAGGGGAAGTGGGGCCAGCGCGACGCCCGCCAGGGGCTGCGGGCGAACCGGGTTGCCCAGGCCCGGCAGCGGCGCCGTATGAACCGTCCGGTCAAGAGTCTGCGGACCGACCTGGGCCGGGTGGTCCGGGACCGGGAACGAAACACCGCGGGGAGACCCGATCGGGAGCTGGCGTTTGCGGACGAACGGGCGATGGCCCGGCGGGTACGGGCGCCGGAGCCGAAGGGCCGGAACCCGCGGTCCCGCCGGCAGGCCCCGGAAGTCGAGTGTATCCGCAAGGGCAAGGCCCACCGGCGGTCCGAATTCGGTGTCCAGGGGAGCATGGCCACCGCCCACCGCAGCCACTTCCTCCTGGGCGGGATGGCGCGGGCGGGGAATCCTGATGACGGACCACCGCGGAAGCCCGCTCTGGATTCGGTGCGACGCCGGACGGGGCGGTCGATGGATGAGGTATTCGTGGACCGCGGGTACCGGGGACATGGCGAGGGCGAGGCTGCCGGATCCCGGTCCGGGCCGCGGCGAGGCCTCGTAACCCGGCGGCGGAAGCAGTGCCTGCGGCGGCAGGCGATGGAGCCCGTGATCGGGCATCGGAAATCGGATGGCCATCCGGGAAGGAACGGGCTCCCGGGAAGGGAGGGCGACCGGAGGAAGGTACGGCGGTGCGGTGCCGGTCACCACCGGCGGCGGATCCGCCGTCCGCTGCGGTTTTTGGGTCGCTGGTTTGGGGCCTTGGAGGCCGCATTTTCGACGTTTTGAGGGCCCAGGAGCGCCCGGGGACGACGGGGCGATGGAAACTGCCGGCCTCCGAGTTGGGCAGTGTCCCACCGTGGGCGCTTGCGGCCACCTGAAACAGGTTTTTTTTCAGGGCCGACTATATAGACCGTGATGGCAACCATTATGATCAGAAGCTGGTTTGCCGTGCCGCTCATGAAATTTCAGGACTTGGACCCACTTCCTCCGGGCAGGGGAAAAAGCATTTCCTGATTGCTTTTGTGTTGCTCCAATCCTTGTTAAATGCATGAAGGATGGTGCTTATCCAACCTCTTCCACAGTTTCCATGTCTATCTGCGCATTACCTTTCTCTTCTTATAAGGGAGTAATGCGGTAGTTCTTGGGTGGTACTACGGACTGGAAACCGAGATGGGATGCCAGTTCTCGGGTTTCCTCTTTTTTACAGGCACAGTCCATGATCAGGGCGGGACGATTCGATGGTTTTTTCATCTGGTTCCAGAGCTTCCGTCCCTCCAAGGTGCCGTGCGCGTGGCCGGGGAAGAGCCGGAAGGCGACCGCAGTTCGGGCCTCCGCGGCCACCAGAGGAAGTTGGGTGTTCCAGCCGCCCCGGGACTGGCCGATGCACTGGGTACCGTTTTGTCACAGCGCCTCCAGCGGTCACGCGGACCACACTGGAATGCTCCCGACTGCCCGCCTAGCAGCGCCAGCCAATAACCCGGCCAAACCGCGACCTGCCGCAGGCCACGGCCCGCGAACTGCTGGAATCCCAAGGAATGGTGACGGTCCATCAGCGCGTCCCAACGCCGGCGCTCGTCTGCCCGTACCGGACGCACTTCCACCTCCCGGACCTGCACTGCCGATCAGTCAAAATCCTCGGTCATGGCCTGCACGATAGACCATCGCGGCGAAAAAAGCCAGTCCGATCACATGCAGTCGACCATTCAATCGCTTCCGGCTAACGTGAAATGGTCCTGGTCCGACCGGTTCGGGGCCCGCACCCCACTGCCTCGACCGGGAACGGTTCAGCCGCTAGCGGTCGGTCAGCAAGGTCACCGGTCCAGTACCGTTCTCTCCATCACCCCCGCCGCCAATCCTGGGACCTCCCCATGCCGCTCCTCAGGCCTCTCGATTGACAGGTTGAAGGGAGGGCAGTTCCACTCCTCTGGAGGGGACAGGCCTGTCTCAGATTCAGGTGGCCGTTTGCTCCCCAAGCACATCCCGAAGGGCATACAGAAATGTCCGGTTTTCCGCGGCCGTACCAACCGTGATGCGCAGGCAACTATCCAGAAAGCGGCCGGATTGGTGCAGATTTTTGACCAGCACCCCTCGCTCTTTCAATTTCGCGAAAACCATTTCGGCTTCTGCCGACACTCGAATCAGGAGGAAGTTGGCCTCACTGGGATAAACCATCACTCCCGGAACCTTCTTCAGCGCCTCGCGCATATCCTCCCGGGCCATCCGAATCCAGCGGGCCTGTTCCTCCAAAATACCGTGATGCTCCAGACAAAATCGGGCCCCGGCCTGTGACAGGCTGTTGATATTGTAGGGCAAGCGTACCTTGTCCAGTTCGGCAACCCATTGCGGTTGTCCCACCAGAATTCCCAAGCGAAGCCCGGCCAAGCCACTTTTGGACAGGGTACGCAGAACCAGCAGGTTGGGAAACTCAGGCACTTCGCACAGAAAAGAGCGTCCACAAAAAGAGAAATATGCCTCATCCACAATGACCAGCCCGGGAGTCCGGAGAAGAACCTCACGGATAAGGTTCTCATCAAAACAGTTGCCGGTCGGATTGTTGGGATAGGCAAAAAAAACAACGGCCGGTCGGGTTTCCTCGACCATATCCAGCAATGGCTTCGGGGAAAGCGAACAGTTGGCCTCCAGCGGGATCTCCTGGAACCCAGTACTCGTGAACAGGGAAATCATCCGGTACATTGAAAACGACGGCGACGGGGCCAGAAAAACCCGACCGGGCCCACCCACCAGCAATGCCAGCATCTGGATCAGTTCATCGGAGCCATTGCCCAGCAGAATGTCGCAAGCATCGGGCACATCGAATGTGTCCCGAATCTGCAGCTGGAGCTGTTCCGCACCCGGATCCGGGTAACGATTCACATGGACCGAGGCCAGGCACTCCTTCCAGGATGCCTGCAACTCGGGCGGCAACGGATATGGGTTTTCCATTGCGTCCAGTTTGATCAGGCCATCGGACGGTGGCACCTGATAGGGTTGCAGGTCACGAACCACCGGCCGGACCAGGCGCTCGACGAACCGGTTCATTTGCCTCTCTTCAGGTTCTGTTGACACCAACACGGTACTCCGCCGAGCGTGCGTGCGCAGTCAACCCTTCACAACGAGCCAGAACAGATGCCCGGCGTGCCATTTCCGCTGCACCCGCCGCACTGGCACGAATCAGACTGCTGCGTTTCTGATAATCATAGACTCCGAGGGGGGAACTGAACCGCGCCGTACCTGATGTCGGCAGCACATGATTCGGCCCGGCACAGTAATCACCCAGGGACTCGGCACTGTGACAACCCATGAAAATGGCGCCGGCATGTCGTATCTGTCGGGACAGGGCTTCCGGATCCCGTACCATCAGCTCCAGATGTTCCGGAGCCATTCGGTTGGCAATTTCTGCAGCCTGCTCGGCCGAACCCACTCGAATGACCGCTCCCTGCCCATGAAGTGCAGCCGCAATGATCTCGCGCCGTTCCATCTCCGGCAGCAATCGCCCGACGGAAGCCACAACCGCTTCGGCCACCCCTGCACCAATCGCGATAGCAACCGACTGGGCCTGTTCATCATGCTCTGCTTGGGCAAACAGATCCATGGCCACCCAATCCGGATTTGCCATATCATCACAAATCACCACAACTTCGGAAGGCCCTGCGATCATGTCAATGCCCACTCTGCCAAAGACCTGTTTTTTGGCCGTAGCCACATAGAGGTTGCCGGGTCCTACAATCTTGTCGACAGAGGGGATGGTGTCGGTACCCCAGGCAAGGGCGGCGATCGCCTGCGCACCACCTACCGTAAAAATCCGGTCCACCCCGGCCTCCCGAGCAGCAAAAACCAGGGCCGGATTGAGTTCACCGTCAGGGGTAGGCACGGTCATAATCACCTCACCCACCCCGGCAACCTGGGCCGGGATCACCGTCATCAGCACCGACGAAGGATAAGCCGCCTTGCCCCCTGGCACATACACCCCGACCCGATCCAGTGGGGTGATTTTCTGGCCCAACATCGTCCCGTCCGCCTCCTCCATGTGCCACGAATGGGCCACTTCCTGCTGGTGATACCGTCGGATTCGGTCGGCTGAGAAACGGATGGACTCCGCTAGCTCGGGAGCGATTGCGGCACAAAGGCGGTCCTGACGTTCGGGCAGGATCTCCAATTGACCAGCATCCTCCAGATCCAGCCGATCCAACCGCCGGGTCATTTCCAGTAGGGCTTGGTCTCCTCGGCAGCGCACGGCCCCGATGATGTCCGCTACCACCTGCTCAATATCACCGGCTCCGGGGCCCTCGCTACGTTTGAGCAATGATGCCAGGGAAGCTTCAAAATCGGCCTGTTGACTGTCCAGAACGGCAATCATGTCGCAACTCTTTCAGGCGATTTTCCGCTCAAGATAGACATTGGGGACACGCCGAATGCTCGCTCCCAGCCGGGCCAGCTTTTCCTCAATACACTGATAACCGCGATCGATATGATAAATCCGGTCAATCGTGGTTTCCCCTTCGGCAATCAGGCCCGCCAGCACCAGGCAGGCCGAGGCCCGCAAATCAGTGGCCATCACCGGGGCCGCATGTAGCTGTTCTACGCCCTGGATAACCGCCGTATTTCCGTCCAGTTCAATCAAGGCCCCCATACGCTGCAACTCGTGGACATGCATATACCGGTTCTCAAAAACCGTTTCGACCACGGTCGCCGTACTGTCCGCCACACAATTCAGCAGGACGAACTGGGCCTGCATGTCCGTCGGAAAGGCGGGATAGGGTGCCGTCCTAACACTGACCGACCGTAACCGCCCCCGAGGGGCCTTGAGTTCGATCCAGTCTTCCCCGAGCTGAATCTGGCAACCCGCATCCCGCAGCTTGTCCAGAACCGATTCAAGATGTCGTGGGATAACGTCTTCCAGCCGGATTTCCCCTCCGGAAACCGCAGCAGCCACCAGGAAAGTGCCCGCTTCCACCCGATCCGGTATGGCCCTGTGGGCGGCTCCATGGAGGCGGTCTACTCCCTCGATCTCGATGACATCACTGCCGGCTCCGGAGATTCTGGCTCCCATGGCATTCAGGCAATCCGCCAGATCCACCACTTCCGGCTCACGGGCAGCATTCTCAATAGAAGTCATGCCCTCTGCCAGGGTCGCGGCCATCATCAGGTTTTCCGTACCGGTGACCGAAATCATATCCATGAAGATTCGCCCCCCTCGTAATCGTCGACCATGGGTATGGGCAGTGATGTAACCATTCTCGATCCGGATTTCTGCTCCCATGGCCTCCAACCCCTTGATGTGTAAATTCACGGGCCTGGAACCGATCGCACACCCTCCCGGCAACGACACTTCCGCATGTCCGAAACGAGCTGTCAAAGGCCCCAGCACCAGAATCGATGCACGCATGGTTTTGACCAAGTCATAGGGAGCTTTAACCCGGTTGACTTCGGCAGCGTTGGCTTCGATCACCAATCGTTCATCGACTTGGAGCCGAACACCGAATTGTCCCAGCAACTCCATCGTCGTGGTAATGTCTTTGAGGTGCGGAACGTTGCTGATATGCAGGGTCTCTTCCGTCAACAATGAGGCGATCATGAGGGGCAGCGCCGCATTTTTCGCGCCGGAGATCCGAATCCTTCCCTGAAGGCGATTGCCGCCGGTCGCAAGCAGTTTGTCCATAAGATCAGTGAAATGAGGGAGCAGTGCCAGACAGAGTCATTGTACCGCAATCCGAAGGTACGGATCGCCCACGGCTGGGACTCAGATCATGGCCCCCGCACCGTAGGGCGCGACGTATCGGAATCCGAATCAGTCCCAACGAGGGTCACGAACCTGAACCACTCCATCCACCACCCGGACCGGAAACACATCGATCGGTTCGTATGCTGGCGGAGCAGTCACTTCCCCGGTCCGCAGGTCGAAGCGGGCACCATGTCGCGGGCATTCGATGGCCCCGTCGACAATACAACCACTTGAGATATCACTACCGTCATGGGTACAGATATCTTCCATGGCAAAGAACTCGCCATCCAGGTTCACAAGTACCATTGCGGTCCCATCCACTTCGGCGGCCATATGGTGCCCCGGCGGAAGATCACTCACTGCAACGACATTCGTCCAGTCACTCATAATCTGCTGTCAACCTTCAAAAAAGACCCAATTCCAGACGGGCCTCCTCACTGATCATATCCTGACGCCAGGGCGGGTCCCAGACCAGCTCCACCACGGCATCCTCTACCCCCGGCACGAGTTTGACCGTCCCCTCCACCATACCCGGAAAGGTCTGCGCGACCGGGCATCCAGGGGCAGTCAGGGTCATATCGACTTCCACAAAACCATCCTTGACCCCAACCCGGTAAATCAGGCCCAAATCATAGATATTGACCGGAATTTCCGGATCATAAATGGTCTTCAGTGCCGTCACAACCCGATCATGGAGAACCGCTTCATCCACCGGACTGCATTCTGTTTCTGACTGCACGCTGCCCCCCTCGATCGGATCATTTCCGGTCGCAAACTGCCGCATGAGTTGTTCATGAGGAGTCATGCCCGGACCGAACGTCACTTTTTGGCTGGAGCTTTTGTTATTCATGGCCCATCAGGCGCTCGGAGAGTTGTGTCGCCAGAAAATCCTGCAATGGCTTCAACTCGACATCGTCCAACACTTCGTTAACAAAGGCATGGGTCAGCAAGGACCGGGCCCGACCCGGGTCAATACCACGGGAGCGAAGATAGAACAGGGCATTTGGGTCCAGTTGCCCCACCGTGGCCCCATGCGCACATTTGACATCATCCGCATAGATTTCGAGCTGAGGTTTGGTGTCCACCTCTGCATCCGTGGAGAGCAGAAGGTTGTGATTGGCTTGCGTCGCATCGGTTTTGACCGCACTAGGCTCGACTCGAATACGCCCATGGAATACCCCTCGTGAGCGCTGGTGTAGTACCCCTTTGTAGACCTCACGACTGCTGCAGTGAGGGGCGGCATGGACAATGCCCGTATGATTGTCTACGTGTTGACGCCCCTCCGTCACATACAGCCCCAGCATGTCACAGTGTGCACCCGGGCCCATTAACTGTACCCGCAGATTGTTGCGAACCACATCACCACCGAGTGTCGAGGTCATGATGCGCAGTTGACTGTCCCGTGACTGCGTCACCACGATATCATCAACCATACTGGTACCCCGACCGGGGATTTCTACCAGGTCGTAGTCCAACACCGCCCCCGGTGCCAGCATAACCTGGGTGCTCACATTGACCAGGGCGTTCAGCCCATCCGCAGAGACATGGCGCTCAATTACCTTCGCCCTGGCATTCGGGCCCAGCCGAAGCACATTCCGCACCTGCCCGACCTTGTCCATGCCGGTGGAAACGAAAAGACATTCAATAACCGTATCGAAACGGCGATCGGCGGCAACATCAATGAGGTAGCCATCCTGGAAAAAAGCTGCATTCAGTGCCAGAAAGCCGTGGTCCGTCATGGCCAGGCCGGACAGAATTTCACGCAAGTCTTCGGGGCTCTGGCGCAGCACCTGTGCTAGGGGGCGGGTAGAAATTCCGGACTCCAATGCCATGTCAGGAGAATGAGAGGCAGAAAAAACCCCGTCTATAAAAACCAACCGATGACTGTCCAGCTCAGGAATGAACCAGGAACCCAACTCCCGGCCCCCCATGCTGCCGCCGACTTCCACGTCAAAGGCCTTTGTGGCCAAGGAAGACATCGGCATGTAGCGCCAGTCTTCATCACGCTTGCCTGGAAAGCCGTTCGTGCGGAAATGGTGAATGGCCTCCGTACGCTGCTGCAGCAACCAGTCCGGTTCGCCAGCAGAGATGGTCGGCAAAAGCGCGGTGAACTGATCGACATAATGGTCGACGATATCGTTCATGGTAGGATCCATACGGTAATGCCTTCGTCTGTGTCAGGCCGCCTGTTCTTCGGCCCAGCCATAGCCTTTCTGTTCGAGTTCGAGTGCCAGTTCCTTGCCCCCGGAGCGAACGATTTGGCCCCGTGCAAGTACGTGGACATGGTCCGGCACAATGTAGTCCAACAGTCGCTGGTAGTGTGTCACCACCACAATGGCGCGCTCGGCACTGCGCAGTCGATTCACCCCTTCGGCGACCACTTTCAGTGCGTCAATATCAAGGCCAGAGTCGGTCTCGTCCAGAATGCTCAATGTCGGTTCAAGCAAAGCCATTTGCAGAATCTCATTGCGCTTTTTCTCTCCTCCAGAAAACCCCTCATTGACAGAGCGATGCAGGAATTCCTGCTTCATCTCCACCAAGGCGGCTTTCTCCCGGATGAGTTTGAGAAACTCCCCGGCATCCAGTTCTTCCTCGCCACGATGTGTGCGGGCCGCATTGAGGGCGGCCTTGAGAAGATACATGTTGTTGACTCCGGGGATTTCTACCGGATACTGGAAAGCCAGGAACAGGCCTTCCCGGGCCCGGATTTCCGGTTCCATCTCCAGCAGGTCCATGCCTCGGTAGGTGACGCTGCCGCCCGTCACCTCATATCCCTCGCGCCCGGCCAGCACACTGGCCAAAGTGCTCTTCCCGGAGCCATTCGGTCCCATAATGGCATGGACCTCGCCTGCACCAACTCCCAGAGTGACTCCCTGGAGAATCGGCTTACCCTCAACGGTTACACTCAAGTTCTGTATGGATAACATCGAAAAACCCGATTGTCAGGTGGTTGGTATATGCTCGTCCGAATCAGCCGACAGCGCCCTCAAGACTGAGGCCCAGAAGCTTCTGGGCCTCGACTGCAAACTCCATCGGCAGCTCTTTGAAGACCTCTTTGCAAAATCCATTGACGATCATGGATACGGCATCCTCTTCGGACAATCCCCGCTGGCGACAGTAGAACAACTGGTCTTCACCGATGCGCGAAGTAGTCGCTTCATGTTCAATCTGGGCACTGGGGTTTTTGACTTCCATGTAAGGAAAGGTATGGGCCCCACAATCAGCCCCCATCAGTAGGGAGTCACACTGGGAATAGTTACGGGCATTGTGCGCCCCTTTCAGCACCTTAACAAGCCCACGGTAGGCGTTCTGGCCCCGGCCTGCGGAAATACCCTTGGAAATGATCGTACTGCGTGAGTTCTTGCCTACATGCACCATCTTGGTCCCGGTATCTGCCTGCTGATAGTGATTGGTCAGTGCCACCGAATAGAACTCACCAGTCGTGTCGTCGCCTTCCAGGATCACACTGGGATATTTCCAAGTGATCGCAGAGCCGGTCTCAACTTGCGTCCAGGAAATCTTTGAACCCTGCCCCCGACAGGCTCCGCGCTTGGTGACAAAATTGTAGATCCCGCCCCGGCCTTCCTCGTCCCCGGGGTACCAGTTCTGTACCGTGGAATACTTGATGTCAGCGCCTTTCATCGCCACCAGTTCGACGACGGCAGCGTGGAGTTGGTTTTCATCCCTCATGGGAGCCGTGCAACCCTCCAGGTAACTGACATGACTGTCTTCGTCCGCTACAATCAGCGTCCGCTCAAACTGCCCGGTGTTCATTTCGTTGATGCGAAAGTAAGTGGAGAGTTCCATCGGACAACGCACCCCCTTGGGGATATATACAAAAGAACCGTCACTGAACACCGCCGAATTCAGGGCCGCATAAAAGTTGTCAGCACTCGGAACCACGCTGCCTAAATATTTCTGGACCAGTTCCGGGTACTCCTGCAAAGCTTCTGAAATGGGACAGAAGATGACACCCGCATCAAGCAGGGTTTTCTTAAACGTGGTGGCGACAGAGACGCTGTCGAACACGGCATCGACTGCCACCTTGACTCCAGCCAGCATCTTTTGTTCATCAATCGGAATGCCCAGCTTCTCATAGGTTTCCAGCAGCTTGGGGTCCACTTCATCCAAACTGTCCAGCAGTTCCTTCTGCCTGGGCGCAGAATAATAACTGATCGCTTGGTAGTCGATCGGTGGATGGTGCAGATGGGCCCACCGGGGCGGAGTCATCTGCTCCCATCGACGAAAGGCGTCCAGACGCCATTCCAGCATCCATCCGGGCTCTCCCTTGATTTGGGATATCGTCCGCACAACCTCCTCATCCAACCCCGGAGGCAAGGTATCGGAATCGATCTCGGTAATAAAACCTTCCTTATAATCCCGTTTCAACAACGGGGCTAGTTCTCGCTCGGTCTGTGACATCGGAATCAATCCAGTAAATCAAGTGATATTTTAATGTCGGTACCATTCGGTATTTTGCGGCGGAAAGCCGACCCGGTGGCCATCATGCCGGACAAGCCGAACCTCTTCCCCCCGACTCGCAGCCTGCATGATATCGCTGCGGCGCATCAGTTCCCCCAGTCGGATTCCCTGTAAAAATTCATGCAGCCGTTCGCTCAGTTCTGACCACAGATTATGTGTCAGGCAACGCTGCCCATCCCGACAGTTCTCCTCCCCTTCACACTCGGTAATATCGAGTGGCTCATCCACCGCCAGAATAATGTCGGCGATACTGATATGGTCCGGATCCCGAGCCAAAATATACCCGCCGCCGGGGCCACGCGCACCCACTACCAGTTCCCGGCGTTTCATTTTGGCGAACAGTTGCTCCAGATAAGACAGGGAAATGGCCTGATTCTTGGAAATGCTTTTCAGGGAAACAGGACCAAATGATTGGTTGACTGCAAGATCCACCATTGCTGTCACGGCATAACGTCCCTTGGTTGTGAGTCGCATAAGTTACCAAATTTCGGTTACATCACACTAAGCGTCCGATGCGCGGTCGCGCACCAACCAGATCAGTAGATAAGGGCTTCTATACAAATACCAAGCATTTTACTAGGTTTTTTGGTTGGCTGTGGGCAACCCTAAGATCACACAACTGTCCATTGGCCGGACGACCCGTCCCCGGCTTGCAATCGTGACGCCTGATGGGGGAAGAGGATCGGTAGCCGCCCTTGGGTATGGCCGGAATCAACCAAAACCGGCTTTTGCGCATACATGAAGCATGGCGGAAAGTCTCTCGGGTCACAGACAGTTCGTGATAGAATAAAATGCTGTTTACTGGTTCGAAACATTGTCGATCCATGACAGCCTTTGCTTTGGGCACTCTGCAGGCCTCAAAAATGCTCCCGGAAGCCGGCAGTGTATCCATTTGTAAATGATCAGGTCATGGGGAAGATTTTTTCGGACTTTTTGTGATTTTTTCATCTTTTCGGGTATGGATGAGTTACATTATTTTCGAATTTTTCCAAAAGTCGTCCTGCGCTGGTGATACGTTATGAAAGGTCCAAACAGCGAAACCGTCCCGGTGATGTCGTTGGAAATGCGGTGCATGTCTGTAAGGTGCTGGTCGGGGAGATCGAGGCAACCCGATCCGTCAAGCAACAGAATGGCGGGGCCGTCCGAGCCCGCAAGCTGACACCCGAACGCCGTTCCGAGATTGCCCGGTATGTGGCAAAAAACCGGTAGGCATCGGCTCATTCCTGAGGAAAAAAATGACAGAAGTAGCCACAGATTGGATCACGCTGGCTGGCGTGATTGGAATACTGGCCTTTTTGTGGAGGCTTAGCAGCGACATGAGGAAAGAAATCGGCGATCTACGAGAGCGCATGGCGCGGCTGGAGGGGCTGTTTGAGGGTTTCACCTCCTGCACAGATTCGCGTTCCCGGGAAGCCTAATGGTTACATTCAGGATACCTCGAATCACGTAGTCGCGGAGAGACCCCACGGTATCCATGCGAGCATTCGGCCCGGACTGGTTGGATAGCTTCGCCAAGCCCCCCCCCCCCTGAATTCGTTGGTTTTGCACCAATGGGGGGCCATTCCCCACCCACGGACGCACGACGCCAGTGACATCAGGAACCGTTATCGACTCCTGTGGTACACCCGGTGGTTCCGCAGGATTTTCGTTGGCACCCGTCGATGCCCAATCATTCGGATCACCTGCCTCCCCATGGCTTGCATCTGGTGCCCGAAGACATGCTCGACCCGAGCCCGGATCTTGGATCGGGTTCGGTTCTGCTCTCGCTGGCTGGCATTTCGGGGATGGTTCCGCCGGGCGCGATGAGATATCTGGCTCCGGTATTGCTGCTCCACCAACCCGTGCTCGATCTCGGCCGACCGGTACGCCGAATCCACCCAGACCTGGGAACCTGTATGGTCCAAGTCCCGCACCCGACCCATACCCCGGGCATCATGGACCGACGTCGTCGTCACCGCCAACCAACGAATCCGCTGGTGTTTCCGATCCATGCGGATGGGGTTCTGGTCGCCGAAGTAGGACCGACCGGGTTTCTTCGTCCCCTTCGCATCCCGGTCCGCCGACGCCTCGGTTCATGATCCTTGTCCGGCTGCCCCCGAAGTATCGGCACTTCCACCATACTGGCATTCATGATCTGACCGCCCTAGGCCTCGTAGTCCGCCTAACCAATACGTTTTCCAAGAAGATGGAAAAGCACGCGGTCATGGTCAATCTGTTTTTCCTGTATTACAATTTCTGCCGGTTTCATACATCCCTTCGGGGGACACCGGTCATGGAAGCCGGACTGGATACGACAGTACGGGATATTCACTGGATGGCTGAACTGGTCCGGGCATGGGCCAAGAAACCGAATCGACCGAAACCCGGCAAGAAAAAAATCAGGCAAATGAATTTTTCAAATGAATACACTACCCGGAAGCCGGATTCCGGGGAGAACAAGCGGATGCGATGGTAGTTGCATTTTCCGATCATCGCCTGCAAGGGCGGGCAACCAAGGAAGAAATAGCCCCACTCAAAGACCATTCTGCAGAAAAGTTCGATATTCTCGCTCGGCAAATGGGACAAATGGAGAAACGATCAGAGGAAAAAAGCAATGACCCGGGCCAGAAAATCGTTGGCGTGGAAATTCGCCTGACCGAGAAAATTGACAGTGAGGCAATCGAGTTCAGCCCCATCCAAGCCACCTTTTGTCGCCCATGCTCGCAGTGGTGGCATGCCAGTTCATCGAAAGGTTCGCCAGAACATTCCCGCCGATGTCGATTCATAAAAAATGGTACGCCAAATCCGGCTCTGAAAACCATAGGGAATGGGAGTTCTCTCTGGGCCCAGTGGTCCTGAGCGGTTCGTAAGCAGCGGTTACCGATGGCAGCAAAAGTTGGCCTGACCGGGGGAATCGGCAGTGGCAAGACCACGGTAACAAAACTCTTTGCAGAACAGGGCGTTCCCATTGTGGATGCAGATGCCATTGCCCATCAACTGACTCGGTCGGGGACTCCGGCACTAGCCAAAATCGCTTCACATTTCGGTAAAAACCTGTTACGAACCGACGGAAGTCTTGATCGAGCCTTGCTTCGCCAGCAGGTTTTTTACCGGGAAAGTGAGCGCCTCTGGCTGGAAAATCTGTTGCACCCCCTGATTCGTACCGAAATGAACCGGCAGGCTGAGCATTGCCGGGCCGCCTACTGCATCCTGGACATACCCCTTCTGGTGGAAACCGGCAGACAACACGACATGGATTATGTGATTGTGGTTCACTGTCCGCGTGAACTACGCATCACCAGGCTGATCACCACCCGCAACATGCCGAAACAAGACATTAAGCGTATTATGGCGCAACAGGCCACCGATTATGAACGACTGGCAGCCGCCGACTTTGTACTCGTCAATGATGCCGGGCCAGAAGCGCTCGAAACCCATTTCCGGAGGGCCTTCTCGGCACTCACATCCCGTTTTGGTGCAATAAATCCTGCGGTCTGTTAACATTACGTAGTCGATCCTGAAATCCCCTAAATTCAGCGATAACGATCTGAATATACTGGAAGATATTCCCTGAAAAGATGGGCCCGAATGGCCAGATATGGACTCATTCATGCTCCGCTCCTTGCCATTTCCGGTTACCCAATGCGCCCCAGACCCCCTGCGTTTACCGAATCCCACGATCGGTTCCGACACCGCCGGGAAAATCGGCTGGATCGGCGCCATGAGTGGGCCCGCGTAGCCGGGATCCCGGACGGGGCCCGATTCGACGAGACTTTCGGTGCACGGTATGGCCCCGACCGTGGGGGTCCCGGCCAGCCCATGCGTGGGATGGTGGGACTGGAGTCTCTCCAGCAGGTGTATCGACGGTCGGACGAGGCGGTGGTCGCCCATTGGCTGGGGAATCCCTACGGGCCGTCCGGTTGCGGCGAGGAGTATTTCCCGCACCGTCCGCCGATCGACCCCAGCCGCCGGATGCGGTTTCGCCAGTGGGTCGGGGCGTCTGGGGGAGCGACACGGTGAAGCCGCGGGAGTGGCGGCGGGTAACCGTGGACACGACGGTGCCGGACGAGGCAGTGACCTTTCCGACCGACGGCAAGTTGCGGAACCGTTCCCGCGTACGACTGGTGAAGTGGTGTCGGCGGCATGGGGGGGATTGCGGCAGCGCGCCGCTCGCAAGGGCCCGCCGGCGCGGTTGCCGGCGAGCCGGGTTGCCCATGCGCGGCCGCTGCGCCGCAGGAACCGTCCGGTCCGACGTCTGCGGACGTCCCCCGGGTGGTCCGGGATATGGAGCGAAAGACCGCGGGGAGAGAAGACCCGGAGCGGGTATTTTACGGACGAGCTGGCCATGGCCCGGCGGTTACTGACACCGGAGAAGAAGGGGCGGAACCAACGGTATCGCCTGCAGGCACCGGAAGTCGAGTGTATCGGTAAAGGCAAGGCTCACCGGCGGTTATGAGTTCGGCGTCAAGGGGAGCCTGACCACCGCCCACCGGAGCCACTTCCTCCTGGGCGGGATGGCGCGGGCAGGGAATCCCGATGACGGCCCCCCCCCCCCCCCCCCCCCCCCCCCCCCGGAAGCCAGCGCTGGATCCGATTCGGTGCCGGACGGGGCGATCGATCGCGGAGGGGTTCGTCGACCGCGACGACCGCGGCATGGCGAGGGCGAGGCCTCCGTATACCGGTCCGGGCAGCGGTGGGGCATCGTGACCCGGCGGCGGAAGAAGTGTCTCCAGCGTCGGCAGGCGATGGAGCCAGTGATCGGTCACTGGCAGTCGGATAGTCCTCTGGGGCGGAACGGGTTCCGGGGGATGGCAGGGGATCGGAGGAATGTACTGCGGTGCCGGTCACCACCGGCGGCGGATCCTCCGTCCGCTGCGGTTTTTGGGTCGCTGGATTTGGGGCTTGCGGCTCCTTGAAACAAATTTTCAGGGTCGACTAATTAAAGCGGTCGCAAGCTCCCTCTGATCCGACCGCGAGCATACAAACGTGCTCACTTTGTCAACCGTAACCGGTTCTCCTCTGCGCTGCGCTCCGTTGCGACCTCTGCGGGGTGACTGCCATTGCGCGCGTCGTTGTTCTGAAAGTGTCGGCTCCGAGAGAATGTCGCTAACGCTACGAGCCAGCCCCTTGCGGGGCAGTCTCACCAAGGGAATGAATACGAAAAACCAGTGAACTGGGAAAAGAGTTAGGAAGACAGCGAAATCGTGCTATGTTACACCAATAGTATGACTTTGAACCTTGGAGGGAATTTCATGGGTACGACCCGCAAAACCATCACACTCACAGAGCAGCAAGATCGCTGGGTTAAAGCGCAAATTACTGCTGGTCAGTTCACGAACGATAGCGAATATTTCCGCGATTTGATTCGCCGCGATCAAGCAGGACAAGCAGACATTGAAGCAATCCGAGCCGCTTTGATCGAAGGGGAGCAGAGCGGAGAGCCGCAGCCGTTTGAGAACCGCCAATTTAAACAAGAAATGACGGCAAAACATGCCGACAAAATCCGCTGAATACAGATTAAGCCCCACAGCCCGCGAGGATATGGAAGCCGTTTGGTTGTATTCGCTGGCTGAATGGAGTGCAGAACAAGCCGACCGCTACACGGATGATTTGACCGCCGCTTTTGGGCTTTTAACGGACCATCCAAAATCCGGGGAAAGCAGCGAACATATACGCACAGGTTATCGGAGGCATGCAGTTTTACGGCATGTGATTTACTACCGAGAAACGAACTATGGTATCGAGGTTATACGGGTCTTACACAATCGCATGTTGGCATCACGTCACTTGTAAAAAGCACATCAATAAACTTAGAACCCCTTTTCCAGTCTGAGGTGCAACACCCTGTAAGCCGCTGGCTGGTGAGCTGAAAAGCCGCTTGCGGTGGGCCAGAGGATGGTCAACCATCTCGGTTGATCACGAACGGAGAATGGTCATGCCCGTAGGTTACCACCACCTGACCCATGTCGAATGATGCCCGATTCACGCCCTTTTGCATCGGGGGTGGTCGAAACGGGAGATGGCCCGCGACCTCGGACGGGATCCCGCGACGATCTCGCGGGAGATCTCGCGCCACTGTGGTCAGCGAGGCTACCGTCACCCGCAGGCTGACGGTAAGGCCACGGCCCGGCGCCAGGAAGCGTCGGCGGTGCCCCGGAAGATGACCCCTGAGCGCTGGGCGGTGGTCGAGGACCGGCTACCGGAAGGGTGGAGGCCGGAGGGACGCGGTACCGGTGCCGGCGACGTCGGGGCCAGCAGCCGAACGGGCGCGGCGGCCGTCCTGCCGGACGCGGCCGCATTCCCGATCGGATCGACCTTGCGGAGCGGCCTTCGGTGGTGGCCGAGAAGAGCCGGGTCGTCGATTGGGAGCGGGAACCGATCCTTGGCGCAAGACCCCGGGGCGCCCTGGTGTCGGCGGTGGATCGGGGCTCGAAGTTTCCCTTCCTGGAGTGGGTGGAGGGCCAGACCGCGGCGGCGGGGCACCGCGGCGCTCACCCGGCGCCTGGGACCGGTTCGGGACCGGGTCCACACCGGCACGGCAGACCACGGCAAGGAGTTCGCGAGGCATCGGGAGATCGCACCGAAGCTCGATGCGGGCTTTTACTTCGCCACCCCCTACCACTCCTGGGAACGGGGCCGGAACGAGCACCCCAACGGCCTGGTGCGCGAGTACTTCCCGAAGGGCACCGACTTCCGCCAGGTGACTCCCGCGCCGGTGCGGGCGGTGGAGGACCGGCTCCACCGTCGGCCCCGGAAGGTTCTGGGGTACCGCACCCCGGCGGAGGTCTTTGCCCGTGGGTTGGTTCCCCCCTGACGCGGCCCGCGGTCGCCCCTCGACCCCGGCACTCCGGGCCCTTCGGTGATCCACCGGAGCGGCTTCGCTCGGCCTCATGGTGCCAGTTTCGCCCTTGCCTTGGCCGATGACTTCTGTCAGGATCGCCGGCAGTCGAGATGGCTGCCATCCGGGACCGAAAAGAAGCGCTCGCAGCGCGAATTTTCTGGTCGCCGCCGCGATCCCTCCCTTCGGGCTACGCCCTCATTCCGGGATCGCGGCGCGGTTGCACTTCGGAGTGGAAGCGGGGTATGTAATTCCCCTATCGAAGGTAAATTGTGCTAACGGGCCCTGGCCAATTCAAGATGAGTTTCGTCCACCATCGCTCGACCTGCCACTCCGGCATGCCTGACGGCCTGAGTCACCCGATTCAGCGACCACTGGGGAACCCGGGGGCCTGCTCCGGGAACGGAACGCATCCAGGATGGGGTGAACCGCTTCCAGCACATCGTATTGTGGCACCGATTCCACCGCAACCCATGCAATCGCCTGACCCTCGTTTCCTGCTGGCTGTCCCTGAAATTCCGTCACCCACCAAGTGTCCAGCCACACATGCGCATGATCATAATCCTGTCCAAGCGAAACCAGTGGTGAGGAATGGGTAACCTGTATACCCAATTCTTCTTCCAGTTCACGCGACAACGCAACTTCCGGTGTTTCTCCCGGTTCGAGCTTCCCCCCCGGAAACTCCCACTGTCCTGCCCGAGGGGTTCCCGGACGTCTTTGCTGAATCAGCAACCTTCCCCAGCGGTCCTCGATCACACCCACCACGACGTGCAAGCGGTTGTCTGCCATTCTGCGGTCAAGAGCGGTAATCCGCATTAATCGCGACATAGTCATGGGTTAGATCACAGGTCCAGACGGTGGCATTTTCACGGCCCTCTCCCAGAGTAACCTCAACCAGGACCTCGTGACCCTGCAGATGGGCCGTAACCCGTGATTCATCATAATCTGGCACCACCTTCCCCTGGTCGGCGATCAATATCCCACCGATCGATATCCCCAGATTTTCCTGATCAAAACGAACACCGGACTTGCCTACCGCCATCACGACTCGCCCCCAATTGGCATCTTCGCCCGCAATGGCGGTCTTGACCAGCGGCGAGTTGGCGATACTTTTGGCAGCGGTCCGGGCATCCTGGTCCGTAGCTGCGTCACGGACCACAACCTCAATCAGTTTCCGCGCTCCCTCACCGTCACGGACTACCTGAATCGCCAATTCTTGCATCACCCCCTGCAGAGCCTCCCGGAAATCATCCAGGGAAGAGTCGCGCACTGAATCCGGTTCCGGATTTCCCGCCGCGCCACTGGCAAACAGAAGACAGGTGTCGGAAGTCGACATATCACTGTCCACGGTGATCGAATTGAATGAAATCCGGTTGGCATCCACCAGCAAGGTTTGCAAAACCTCCCGGGACAGGGCGGCATCGGTGAACACAAAAGCCAGCATCGTCGCCATATCCGGCTCGATCATGCCGGAACCCTTGGCAAAACCATTGATGGTAACCAACTGATTGCCGACCCGAGCCTGCCGGGTTGCGCCCTTGGGAAACGTGTCTGTAGTCAGGATGGCCCGGGCCGCACCAGCCCAGCTCCCGCTGGGACACCGGATGGCGTCCGGCAACATGGCCACAAGACGGTCAATCGGCAGTGGCTGCCCGATGATTCCCGTGGATGCCACGAAAACTTCTTCCGGCGAGCAATCCAGGTATCCGGCAATTTCCGCGCACGTCTGCTGCACATGGTAATGTCCCATCGTGCCGGTAAACGCATTGGCATTGCCGGCGTTCACAACCAGGGCACGGGCCGCCCTTCCAGCAAGCAATTGCTTCCGACACCAGAGCACGGGCGCACTGGCCGTGACAGAACGAGTCAGCACACCCGCCACCCGGGTTCCCGGAGCAAACACCGCCACCATCAAATCGTCCCGACCATGGTAGTGAATATTGGCCTCGGCATGCCCCAACCGAACGCCTGCCAAATCCGGCAGTTCCGGGAAGGCCGCCGGGGCCAATGGAGACATTTTCAACGCGTCCATGGGAACTTTCTTGGTCAAAAATGCAATGCGATCAGAGGGATTCAGGAAACCCGACCGCAGCATTGTTTGTACTTCTTGCCGGAACCACAGGGACAGGGTTCATTGCGACCCACCTTTCTGCCATGACGGATGATGGGACGCCGTGGGGCGGCTTCCGGAGTCCGACGCTCTCCAAGACGGGCAGCGCCCGGTTCTGGGACCGCAGCACCCCCTTCCGCAATGCCGGCATTGGCATCAGGATGAATAAAACTCATTTCCTTGCGCTGCTGCTGAAGACGCATTTCCCGCTGTTGGGCTTCCATTTGCGCCACCTCCTCTGCGGTCGGGATGTGCACCCGAATCAACGTAGTGGACACCTTGAACTTGATATCCTCCAACAGCTGGGCAAACATCTCGAACGCCTCGCGCTTGTACTCCTGCTTGGGATTTTTCTGGGCATATCCACGCAGTCCGATACCCTGGCGCAGATGGTCCATGCTGGCCAGATGCTCCTTCCAAAGTGTATCCAGGATATTCAGCATGATCGCTTTTTCCAGATGGCGCATACCCTCTACCCCCAACCGCTCCTCCTTATCTGCCACCAAGGTTTCGACCTCATCCTTGATCCGTTTTCTTAACGTCTCCTCATGAAGGGATTCATCCTCCTCCAGCCACTGGGCAACCGGAAGAGTGATGCCAAATTCATCGGTCAGATCCTGTTCCAGGGCAGCAATATCCCACTGCTCTTCCAGGGTTTGCGGGGGGATGCTCTGGCTAATCACACTGTCGACCGCCTCCGTACGATTGTGCTGGATATATTCCGAAATATCACTCGTCGCCATCAACATGTTGCGCTGCTCATAGATCACCTTGCGCTGCTCGTTGGCCACATCATCATATTCCAGCAACTGCTTGCGAATATCAAAATTATTTCCCTCTACCTTCTTTTGCGCATTCTCAATCGCTTTCGTGACCCAGTTGTGTTCAATCGCCTCCCCCTCTTCCATGCCAAGCTTCTGCATCAGGGTAGAGATCCGGGCAGATCCGAAAATACGCATCAAACTGTCTTCCAGTGACAGGTAGAACCGGCTGGAACCAGGATCCCCCTGTCGTCCGCAACGACCCCTCAACTGGTTGTCGACCCGGCGCGATTCATTGCGTTCGGTGCCGAGCACGTGCAATCCACCCGCTTCCAGGACCTGCTGATGCCGCTCTTCCCAGGCCTGTCGGGCTGCCTCATGTTGTTCGGGTTCCAGTTTGGACAATTCAATCTCAAGATTGCCGCCAAGGACAATATCTGTTCCCCGGCCTGCCATGTTCGTGGCAATCGTCACTTTTCCGGGCCGTCCCGCCTCGGCAATGATTTCCGCTTCCCGCTCATGCTGCTTTGCATTCAGTACCTGATGATCAATATGGAGCTGGCCAAGCAAGCCGGAAAGGTATTCCGAGGAATCAATGGAGGCCGTGCCCACAAGCACCGGCTGGTTCCGTTCCTGGCATGCTTGCACTGCCTGTACGATCGCATGGTATTTCTCCGGTACAGTCCGATATACCAGGTCAGGCTGGTCGTCCCGAACCATGAGCTGGTTGGTGGGCAGAATCACTACCTCAAGACCATAGATCTGAAGAAATTCCGGTGCTTCAGTATCGGCAGTCCCGGTCATACCCGACAACCGGTCGTACAGCCGGAAGTAATTCTGGAAGGTGATGGATGCCAACGTCTGGTTCTCCTGCTGGACTGCCACACCCTCCTTGGCCTCCACCGCCTGATGCAGGCCATCCGACCACCGACGACCCGGCATCATGCGTCCAGTGAATTCATCAATGATGACCACCTGGCCATTGCGGACGATGTAATCCACATCTCGCTTGAACAGGTTATGGGCCCGCAAGGCCGCATACAGATGATGCAACAAGGTGATATTGGTCAACTCATATAAACTGACCCCCTCCGCGAGCAGGCCGGCGGCAATCAGCAATTCCTCCGCACGCTCATGCCCCTCTTCAGTGAGTGCGACTTGTTTCGTTTTTTCATCCACACTGAAGTGTCCTGAAGTCTCTTCTCCCTCCTGCCGCACCAACTCCGGCACGACTTCGTTGATTTTCTGGTAAAGCTCATTACTTTCCTCGGCAGGTCCAGAGATAATGAGCGGAGTCCTCGCTTCATCGATCAGGATAGAATCCACTTCATCCACAATCGCGAACCCCAGGCCCTTCTGGAACCGGTCCTCCGACGAGAACGCCATGTTATCCCGGAGGTAGTCAAAGCCAAATTCATTGTTGGTACCGTATACAATATCGCACTGATAGGCATTTTTCTTTTCTTCCGGGGTCTGTCCAGAGCGAATGACCCCTACGCTGAGGCCCAGAAATCGATAGATGTGCCCCATCCATTCTGCATCACGCCTTGCCAAGTAATCGTTTACGGTCACAATATGAACCGGTATTCCTGCAACTGCATTGAGATAGGCTGGCAATGTCGCAACCAGCGTCTTCCCTTCGCCGGTTTTCATTTCCGCGATTTTGCCGTCATTCAGCACCATACCACCGATCAACTGCACATCATAATGACGGAGATTCAAGGTTCTGACGGATGCTTCCCGAACGACCGCAAACGCCTCGGCGAGAAGGCCGTCGACTCCCGCTCCCCCCGCTAACCGGGTACGGAATTCTTCGGTCTTGGCAGCCAAGCTGGCGTCATCCAATTCACGCAGACCACTCTCCATCACATGGATCTGCTGAACGGTCTTTTGCATTTTGTTCAGCATCCGCTGATTGCGGTCACCGAATACTTTCTTCAGTACGTTTTGCAGCATGGATTCGTATGCTATTTTCGGGACTGGCCCAAAGGACCCACAACCGGCCTGCCGTTGGCATGATAATGGACGTTCGCAGATCCAGCAGGGTCAGAGGCGGGAGCCGAAACGGAATTATGCCAGAGTCCTGCTCTCACCATGCTCCCTTCCTTACCCATATAGCACCAAAATGAAAAAAATAAATTCTGCCAAAGCCATCGGGGACCTGGTGAGCGATTATGTACTGGGCCAGAAAGACCCTCCAATGAGCGAGACGGTACAACAAATCCTGCAGCAGCGCTGGCTCCAGCATGCGGGAAACGCGGGTATTCACAGCCAACCTCTCCTTTTTCAGTCCGGCCGGTTGGTGGTATATACGCTATCGCCGATTTGGGCGACCGAGCTACGCCATCAGCAGCACAAAATTATGTCTGGACTGGCGGATCTGGGGGCAACCCATTTCACCATTCGCACCACCCCCACCGTCGCAGCCAATTCCGGGCCAGTTCGAAGACAGGTCAGGGTTTCTTCCGAGGCACAACAGAATATTGCCCTGGTCGCAAAACACCTGAACCACCGGGAACTCCGCAACGCACTGACACGGTTGGCACAACGCGCTGCAGAGAAAAACCGCACTCCATAACCGACATGCATGGAAACCCCGGCCGCATACCGAGAACCCAAGCGCAGGCTCGTCTGATTCCGAACCGTGTGTCTGGCGACTGGTGTGGCCAATCGGCCGCAAATGCGGCCGATTCGGTCCCGGCATCAGATTGGCACCGGCTGGACGAAGGAAATCGGGACTTCGGCTTCGGCTTGGTAGGAAATCAATTCCCAACTGGACTGGTCCCGAAGGAGTTTTCGTATCAAGCGATTGTTCAATGCATGCCCTGATTTGTAGGCACTGAAATGTCCAATCAAGGGATGACCCAGAAGATACAGATCCCCGATGGCATCCAGCACTTTGTGCTTGACGAATTCGTCGCCATACCGCAGTCCATCGTCATTGAGAACATGAAACGAATCCATGACAATCGCATTGTCAAAACTGCCGCCCCGGGCGAGCCCGGCAACCCGGAGATTCTCAAGATCATCCATAAAACCAAAGGTGCGGGCACGACTGACCTCCTTGACAAACGAAGTGGTGGAAAAATCCACCGATGTAGTCTGCGTGGATTTCTTCATGATCGGGTGGTCAAAATCAATTGCGAAGGTGACCTTGAACCCATCGAACGGCTCCAGTTTGACCCATTTGTCCCCCTCCTTGACCACGCAGGGTTTACGGATGCGAATGTATTTCTTGAGTTTCTCCTGTTGATGAATACCCGCCGACTGAATCAGGAAAACGAACGGACCGGCACTGCCATCCATAATCGGCACTTCCGGCGCACTCACCTCAACATAGGCATTGTCAATCCCCATACCGGCAAAGGCAGACATCAGGTGCTCCACCGTGGATATGCGCACATGGTCACGTTCCAGTGTCGTCGACAGGCGCGTATCGCCAACATTACAGGACAATGCCGGGATTTCGATCGGAGACTCAAGATCCGTCCGGACGAATACAATCCCATGATCCTCGCTGGCAGGCTTGAGGGTCAGATATATCTTTTGGCCAGTATGCAGCCCGATCCCGGTTGCGCGAATGATATTTTTTAAGGTGCGCTGAATGACCATAACATTCCTGAAAATCCCTGAATTGAGGCTGGAAGGGCTCGAAGCAGTATGACACCACCGCCGATAGTACATCAAATCCGCAGAAAAAGAAACGATTGTTGCGATTACCGGCCCATGCAAATATCGATTGGCCGACTGGTCGGGAGCCCTCCATTAAAGAGGCCAGCTGGCACAAAACGAGCCCTGTCTCCCGGTGGTACGATTGAGGACGATGCAGAAAGCGAATGCGTCCAGTTGCCAGGACCTTATGCCCTCGCCGAGCCGCACCTTCCGGCCAAATCAAAGGGTAGGGTAGAGCCGTGCCCATCCGGCCAGGACGGAAAGTACCGACAGGACCCGGTCATGAGTGGTGCATGGAAGGGAAGAGTACTGGATACCCGACCCGAAGAAATCATGGCTTCTTGCCCGAGTCTGGGGCCGGTCTTTCCATCTGGTAGGCCGCGGGCATCAGTCTGTGCAATGTCCGCTTCCGCGGGCCAGTCCCCTGTGCCGCGAATCGCAAGCAGTTTGGTACAATTGCCCTTCCTGTTTCATCTCCGCCCACTTTCTTATTGGCTCCATGCCGCGCAATCCTCACATTACCGAGCTATGGCCTACTTCCGTCCTGACGCGCAAGTTCGGGAAGTATCAAAAAATCAACCCCGAACTGATTCGCTATTTTGAGTCCTATCGTGCGACCCATCCCGGGAGTGGAGGCCCGGTCTACGCAAGCCCGGACAACTTTGCCGCCAACACGGACAACGAGGCCATTCTGACCTTGCAGAAATTCATCATGGACAATGTGTTTGAAATTGCCTCTTCGGTCAATCGCGTTCATTGGGGTCGCCACCAATCCCTGGATGTTTTTCTCACCGGCCTATGGTTCCAGATTAGCAACCACTACGGTTTTCATGAAACGCATGTCCATGGAAACTGTTCTTGGTCCGGGGTGTATTACGTCCAATCCGGTGAGTGCAGCAAAGGCCCCGGTGATGTGGGAGAAAATGGCCAGCCTAATGGCATCACACGATTTTATGGGCCATACATGGAATATCAGGCAGGTGGGCACGGCGACCTGGGAAATTTCTATCTCCAGGCGCACACTTGGGATTCTTTTCCTGAAGATGGAAAGCTGGTCATCTTTCCGTCGCATATCAAACACATGGTGTTTCCCTACCAGGGCAAAGTCGACCGCATCATTGTCTCCTTCCATGCCCAAGTCGACCGGAAAGGTGGACTCCGTTACGGATACTCTGCGCACTGAAGGGTTACCGGCCAGATGTCCACTCCCCTGCTGTCCATAGTAGACCTCCGGGTCCGCTTTCATGCTCACGGCCATCACGTCGATGCCATCCGGGGTGTATCGTTTCCGATCAGGCCGGGACGTACCTTGGCACTGGTTGGTGAATCGGGTTCCGGCAAATCCGTGATTGCTCGCTCTATCATGGGCATTCTCCCGGAAAATGCCGACCCCTATACCGGACAGATTCTGTGGCATGGGGACCATGGCAACCCGGTAGACCTGCTGGCTCTGCACCCGAACGGCAAGACCATGAGATGGTACCGGGGCCGCCAGATCTCCATGATTTTCCAGGAACCCATGGTGTCCCTATCGCCACTGCATACCGTAGGCAACCAGATCTCCGAAGCCCTGCACCTGCATGAAGATATCTCTCGCCATGAAGGCCGAAAAGTCTGCTTGGAGATGCTGGACCGAGTTGGCTTCCCGGATTCCGAGCGGGCCTACCAGGCCTATCCATTCGAGCTGTCTGGTGGGATGCGCCAGCGCGCCATGATCGCCATGGCCCTCGTCTGCAAGCCGGCATTGCTCATCGCGGATGAACCCACCACCGCACTGGATGTGACCATTCAGGCGCAGATTCTCAAACTGATCCGGGACCTGCAGGTACAGTGCAACATGGCCGTGCTGATGATCACTCATGATTTGGGGGTGGTGGCGAATCTCGCAGAGGATGTGGTGGTTCTCTACCATGGCAAAGTAATGGAGAGTGGCTCGGTGGAGGACATTTTCCAATCGACCGACCACGAGTACACCCGTGCCCTGCTGGCAGCAGTCCCTAACATAGGACAGGGCAAGCAACAACGCCTGGTACCACTGCGCGCCATTCGTCCCGATTCCAGCCGATTCCTTTTTTCGCGCCAGAACACTGCCGAGCCGGCCCATCCACACCGCGTTCCAGAACCGATCATTACGGTCAGCCAAGTGACGCGCACATTTGGTGCGCGACCCTCATCCTGGATCACCGGCAATAACACTCCGGGAGTGAAGGCAGTGGCGGATGTCTCCCTTCAGATTCGTCGCGGCGAATCGCTGGGACTGGTTGGCGAAAGCGGCAGTGGCAAATCCACATTGGGCAAACTGATCGTCCGGGCACTGCTGCCGGACAGCGGAACAATCCTGTTTCAGGACCACCAGCGGGAATACTCCGTTACGGAATTGGATGACGAGGACCTGCTCACCTATCGCCGCCGGGTACAGTACATGTTTCAGGACCCTGTGGGATCGCTCAATCCCAGCATGACCGTGCTGGATATTCTGCGTGAGCCCATGCAAATCCATCGGATGGGGGATCAGGAGGAGCAGGTTGAAGCCTGCAAGGAGTTGATGCGGATGGTTGAGCTTGATCCCCGACTGCTGCGTCGCTACCCGCACAGTTTCTCGGGCGGGCAGCGGCAGCGCATCGGAATTGCCAGAGCACTGGCGCTGCAGCCGGAAGTACTGATTTGTGATGAACCGGTGTCGGCACTGGATGTGTCCATTCAGGCCCAGGTGCTGAATCTGTTGAGAGACCTGCAGCAGGATCTCGGACTCACCTACCTGTTTATCTCACATAACCTCGCCGTGGTGGAATATGTCTCGGACCGGGTCGCGGTGATGTACCGGGGGCAACTGGTGGAAATTGCCCCCTCCCAGAACCTGTTCCGAGATGCGCGGCACCCCTATACCCGCACTTTGCTGAGTTCCGTTCCGGTAGCGGACCTGTCCCGCCCTCTCGATTTCCGCCAGCTGGACAACAGTGCCACCCGGCCCCAATGGCCGTCTCCCTTTGCAGAAACCACCAGCGGCAACACCCTCCAGGCCATTTCCACAGATCATTTCGTTCGCATGCAACCCTCTTCCACTGGGGGGCCATCGTGAAATCAAGAATCATCGGCTTGGCTGCCTTGTCGGTCTTTTTGGGGGTTGCCAGTGATGGCGGTTGGGCGCTGACCGACAGTACCTACCTGCAACCGCAGGTCGCGAGCGGCGACTTGCCGCCCCTGGCCAACCGATTGCCACAAGAGCCATCGGTGGTGACATTTGATGATACCGTCCAGGCCGGGCAGCATGGAGGCCGTTTGCGTCTCCTCTTTGGGCGGTCCAGGGACATACGAATGATGATGGTTTATGGCTATGCCCGACTGGTGGGCTATGACCGGGACCTGACATTACGCCCGGATCTCCTGCGCGACCTGGAGGTAGAGGATGCCCGAATATTTACCCTGCACCTGCGCAAGGGACACCGCTGGTCCGATGGCACCCTGTTTGATGCCGAAGCGTTTCGGTATTACTGGGAAGATATCGTCAACAACCCTGCGTTGTACCCTTTTGGCTTGCCGGATGCACTCACAGTAAACGGTCAGGCAGCCGAGTTCGACGTCATTGACCCCTGGACCGTACGCTATACATGGGAAGCGCCCAATCCGTTTTTTCTGCCCGCATTGGCCGGGCCGCGTCCGCTGTTCATCTATGCTCCGGCCCACTACCTGAAGCAGTTCCACACAGACTATGCCAATGCCGAGGAACTGGACCGGAAAGTAGCCGCTGCAGGGACCCGCAACTGGGCCGGACTCCATCATCGTCGGAATCACCCCTACCGCTATGACAACCCGGACCTGCCGGTCTTGCAGCCTTGGGTCAATACCACGTCATTGCCCGCAGAACGATTTGTCTTCAAACGCAACCCGTTTTATCACCGGATCGACGAAAACGGGCGGCAACTCCCCTACATTGACGAAGTCGTGGTGCACATCACCAGTGCGGGTCTTATTCCGGCCAAAACCGCTGCCGGGGAATCAGACCTTCAGGGGCGTCACCTGAACCTGGAAGACTATACATTCCTCAAGGCCGGGGAGGCCCGTGGAAACTACCGGGTGCATCTCTGGCAGAACGGGTATGGTGCCCAGTTCGCCCTCTATCCCAACCTCAACAGCAACGACCCAACCTGGCAAAAACTCGTACGCCAGACGAATTTCCGACGGGCCCTCTCCCTGGGCATCAACCGCCATGAGATCAACCAGGTCTTGTTTTTCGGTCTTGCCGATGGTGCCGGCAACACCATACTTCCGGGCTCGGCCTTATACCGTGACGAATATGCCCGACGGTGGAATACCTATGACCCGGTGCGGGCCAACCAATTGCTGGATGAATTAGGCCTTGCCAAACGGGACCCTCGTGGCATTCGCCTCATGGCCGATGGTCGTCCGCTGGAAATTGTCCTGCATACTGCCGGAGAAGGAACCCTGGAAACGGACATTCTGGAGCTGGTTGCCGAGAGCTGGCTCCATCTCGGAGTCAAATTGCACACCCAACCGTCGCAGAGAGAAGTATTCCGCCAGCGCGTTTTTTCCGGGGCGGCGATGATGGCCCTGTTTAGTGGCATCGACAACGGCCTGCCCACCGCGAATATGAGCCCCATGGAATTCGCACCCACCCGCCAGACCCAATACCAGTGGGCCAGATGGGGACAGTTTTTTGAAACCAACCAACGTACAGGAGAGCCCCCGGACCTACCGGCGGCACGCCAGCTGTTGTCATGGTTTCACCGTTGGAGTCAAAGCAGGAATCAACCGGAGCGTGAAGCCATATGGCACCAGATGCTCGACCTGTACAGCGATGAGGTTTTCAGCATTGGCCTGATTCGCGGTGTGCCCCAACCGGTCGCCATCCACAACCGTTTGCGGAATGTCCCTGATACCGGAATCTACAGTTGGCTGCCGACCGCGTTCTTCGGCGTCTATCGACCGGACACTTTCTGGTTCCAGTGATTGCCTATCTCGGACATCGGCTGCTGATGATGATTCCCACGCTGCTGGTGATCAGCCTGCTCGTGTTCGTCATCATCCAGTTGCCACCAGGGGATTATCTGGAAACCCACATCGCCGAGTTGGAAAGCCAGGGCGAATCGGCCGACCCGGAAAAAATCGCCTTTCTGCGCCAGGAATACGGTCTGGACCAACCTCTGATCATACAATACTGGCACTGGATCACTGGATTCGTCCGTGGCGATTTTGGCTACTCATTCGAATTCGACCGGCCGGTACGGGAAGTCATCGGGGACCGGGTCTGGCTTACCGTGCTGGTCTCGTTCGTCACGATCCTGTTTACCTGGCTGATGGCGTTTCCCATTGGCATATACTGCGCCACCCACCAATACAGCTGGGGAGATTATGGCCTTTCGCTGGTCGGCTTTATTGGCCTGGCCACCCCCAATTTCCTGTTGGCACTGATCATGCTGTATCTGGCCAATGTCTGGTTTGGGACTTCCATCGGGGGGCTCATGGAGCCGGAATACCTGGATCAACCATGGAGCCTGGACAAGTTGCTTTCCGTACTGGAGCATCTCTGGATTCCTGTGCTGGTCATCGGTACCTCCGGGACCGCAGGCATGATCCGCCGTCTGCGGGCCAACCTGCTGGACGAGCTCGAAAAGCAGTATGTCCTCACGGCCCGGGCCAAGGGATTGCCGCCGGGGAAGCTGTTGCGGAAATACCCCTTGCGCATGTCACTGAATTTTTTTATCGCCGATATTGGCAACCTGCTGCCCAGTGTCATCTCGGGAGCAGAGGTCACGGCCATTGTCCTGTCTCTTCCCACGACTGGACCCATGTTGCTGCGTTCCTTGCAGAGCCAGGACATGTATCTTGCCGGCACTTTTCTGATGTTCCTGGCGATCTTGACGGTGTTGGGCATGCTGGTCTCCGACCTGCTACTGGCCTGGCTTGATCCGAGAATCCGGCTCCAGGGGGGGGCGACACAGTGAGCCAGTCGGACCACCCACACTTTGTCTCGCGGGAGCCCTTTGACCCGAACTCCATAGAAGAAATGACACCCGGCCAGGAACAGTATTTTCTGGCCTCACGCCGCAAACTGGTGTGGTGGAAACTGAAACGACATCGGCTGGCGGTCTGGTCGGGCCTGATCCTGCTACTGCTCTATGGCAGCACATTGATCAGCGAATGGATTGCACCCTACCACTACCAAACCCGCCATACCGACCATATCTACTCTCCGCCCCAGCAGGTTCACCTCATACATGAAGGTCAACTCATCGGCCCTTTCGTCTATGGTACCCACTACCGGTTGGACATGGAAACCCTGCGTCGGGAATATATTCCCGATCAGCAACAAGTGGACAAGCTCCGATTTTTCTGTCGTGGAGATCGCTACCAGTTCTGGGGGCTGGTTTCCATGGATTTTCATTTCGTCTGCCCGGCAGCGGGCCGCACCCTGTTCCTGCTTGGTACCGACCGATTGGGGCGAGACCTTTTTTCCCGTATCCTCTATGGTGCTCGCATTTCCCTCCTGATTGGTCTGGGTGGGATTGCGGTCAGCCTGTTTCTCGGCCTGCTACTGGGTGGTCTTGCCGGGTATTACGGGGGTTGGGTCGATTCCCTGGTCCAGCGCATCACCGAAATCATTCGTTCCTTTCCGGAACTGCCACTGTGGATGGCCCTGTCCGCGATTCTGCCGGTTACCTGGAGCCCGCTGTGGGTTTTTTTCGGCATCACTCTGATTCTCGCCCTTTTGGACTGGACAGGCCTGGCTCGCGCCGTACGATCCAAGCTGCTGGCACTGCGTGAAGAAGACTATGCCACCGCTGCCCGGCTGATGGGAGCAAAGCCGGGGCGAATTATCCGACTGCATCTGTTGCCCGGTTTCGCCAGTCACATCATCGCCTCG
This sequence comes from Candidatus Poriferihabitaceae bacterium, assembly GCA_965221795.1. Classification (GTDB taxonomy): domain Bacteria; phylum Pseudomonadota; class Gammaproteobacteria; order Arenicellales; family Poriferihabitantaceae; genus VYFG01. The sequence goes on along the minus strand of OZ244914.1, from coordinate 1,817,403 downwards.
GCCACACTGTCCATTCCCGGCATGATTCTGGGTGAAACCGCCCTATCTTTTCTGGGGCTCGGGCTTCGTCCGCCGATTACCAGCTGGGGAGTACTTCTGAACGAAGCCCAGAATATCAATGTGGTCGCTCTCTATCCCTGGCTGATCCTGCCCGTGGTGCCGGTCGTAGTCATCATCCTCGCCTTCAATTTTTTTGGTGACGGCCTACGAGATGCAGCCGATCCCTACAAATGAATCTCGTGCCAGCGTCCAGAAATGCCAAAACTGGCCATCATACTCAAGGGCTATCCGCGACTGTCGGAAACCTTTATTGCTCAGGAAATTCTCAATCTGGAGCGGGCGGGTTTTGACCTCACACTGTATTCCCTGCGCCTGCCAACGGAAGACCGGACCCATCCCATCCATGGGGAGATCCAGGCAACCGTACGCTACCTGCCGGAATACTTGTACCGACAACCCCTCAGGATCCTTCGGAACTGGTGGCGATGCCGGCGCTTGCCGGGTTATGCCAGCGGTTGCAAGGCCTTTTTGCGTGATCTGAGAAGAAACCCGACCCCCAATCGGATCCGGCGATTTGGACAGGCTCTGGTACTTGCCGGCGAGTTGCCTGCGGACATGCCCGCATTGTATGCCCATTTCCTGCATACCCCCTCATCGGTCACGCGCTATGCCGCCATGATGCGAGGGTTGCCCTGGGCCATCTCGGCCCATGCCAAAGACATTTATACCACCGCCGAATGGGACATCACCGAAAAGCTCATCGATTGCCGTTGGCTAACCACTTGTACCCGATCGAATGCAGAACGACTGAAGAAACTCGCACCCTCCGGCAAGGTCTTGCTGAATTATCATGGCCTGGATCTGGCCCGCTTTACACCCCGGACCAGAAACACCTCCCTTCGGGACGGGAGGTGTCGGACCGAGCCCGTACGCCTCCTCAGTGTTGGCCGCGCCGTGGCCAAAAAAGGCTATGCTGGACTGCTGCAAGCCCTGGCAGGACTCCCAAAAGATCTGGCTTGGCAACTGGTGCATATCGGAGGTGGTGCATTATTGCCGACACTCCAAAAACAGGCTGCAGAGCTCCATATTGAACACTGCATCGAGTGGTGGGGATCCCAATCCCAACAGACTGTCCTGGCCCGATATCAGGAGTCGGACTTGTTTGTACTCAACAGCTGTATTGATCATCAGGGAGACCGGGACGGCCTGCCCAATGTGATTGTTGAGGCCCAAAGCCTGGGATTGGCGGTCGTGGCTACGGACTTGTCCGGGATCCCCGAACTGATTGACCATGGCCGGAATGGATGGCTGGTCCCGCCAGGGGACGAACCGGCATTATGCGCCGCGTTGGAGCATCTGATCCAGCATCCGTTGGAGCGGCACAAAATGGGACAGGAAGGTAGGCAGAAAGTGCGGGATCACTTCACCATGGAGGCCGCTTTTCGGCCCTTATGCCATCGACTGAGAGAACTGACTGGCAGTGGAGAAACCGATGCCATGTCAACGCCAATGGCCTGGGCAGAAAATCAGAAATAACAGTGCTGCTCTTCTGGAAACTGTCCTGACTTGACATCGTTGACGTATGCTCTGATCGCCCCCTGAATACCGTCACCGTTTCCCTGCAGGTAATTTTTGACAAATTTCGCTGTCTTGCCAGGATAGAGTCCGAGAAGATCATGCCAAACCAGGATCTGGCCATCGGTATCGGGCCCGGCACCGATACCGATTACCGGAATGTCCAGTGCCTCCGCCAACAGCTTCCCGAGTTTCACTGGAACGCACTCGATCAGCAGAATGCTGGCACCCGCCTGCTGCAAGATCATCGCTTCATCAACAATGGTCTCCGATTGGCCCGGATCACGGCCCTGGACCAGATACCCTCCGAGATGGTTCACGGATTGAGGGGTCAGTCCCATGTGTGCACAAACCGGGATCCCTCTTTCCGCCAGCAATCGCGTGGTTTCCGCCAACCAGGCTCCACCTTCCAACTTGACAACCTGGGCTCCCTCGCGCATCAGGACTGCCGCATTTTGCAGGCTCGCTGATTCACAGTAATAGCTCATGAAAGGCAGGTCTGCCATGATCATGGCGCGCCGATTTCCCCGCCGAACGCAGCGCACATGATATGCGGTATCCTCAATCGTTACCGGCAGGCTGCTGTCATGACCCTGAATCACCATGCCCAGGGAGTCCCCCACTAACAGGACCTCCACACCGGCTTCGTTGGCAGCCCATGCGCTGCAGTAGTCATACGCGGTCAGGCAAGCGAACTTCTCGCTCTCTTGCTTGAGCTTGCCCAACGTCCGCAGGGTGACCTTTGAGGAGAAATCTTGTATTGACATGTCCGGTGGTCCTGTACAATGTGGGTTGTCGATAGCGAAATCTTGTTCGCCCCGCTGATATTGTAAACGGTATCCCGTCAGCCCCGAACACCTTCCCTGCCCGAAACGGTCATGAGTGTCCCAGTCATGGTAGCGACCGGTTTTTCGACCCTCCCGTCAATCGCGGTAAGTTCGCCATCTGCTACGGTAATAGTTCGACCCGGCTTGGTCACCCGGCCAATCGCCACAAACCGCTCCCCCCGTGCAGGTGCCAGCAAATTAATCTTGAACTCTATGGTCAGTATACCGGCATCTGCCGGCATCAGAGAATAGGCGGCATAACCACAGGCACTGTCAAGAACAGTCGACAGAATGCCGGCATGGATGAACCCGTGTTGTTGGGTCAAATCCGGATGATAGTGGAACTGCAGTTCCACCTCACCGGGTTCGACACGTACCAACCGGGCACCGATCAATCCCATCACCCCCTGCCGAGCCAGGCTTTCCTTGACCCGGCAGACATAATCCTTGTTCTCTATTGCTTGGGCATCACTCATATTCTCGGCTCCCCATGCACACCAAGTGCCACCGGCAATCCTCCAGATGGTATCTCTGTACTGCGGACGGCAGGAATGCCCGGTCGCTGAAAGTGCCGGGATGCTCGCCTATCCCGCCGAGGTCGTCATACTCGGACTCGAAGCCTGCCAGTATGCCACCCCAAGCGCGGAAGCAATACCATCCCTTGAGAGAAGATACACACATTGTAGGTTCTCCCAAAAATACTATCTGCCCCCGCAGATAATCGGCGAATACCGCCTTGGCCGAACCGGTATTGCGACCACTGCTTTGACAATGTACCACCCCAGTCAAACCGGAGAATGGGGAATCAGGCCAGGGAACCAACCAGAAGCGGGTGGGCGATCACCAGCATTCGGGAGGATAGTTCAACCGCACTTGCTGTCGCCACAGTTCAGGCAGGTCATGCAGCCGTCCATCAGGACCACAGCCTTGACATGACATTTGCTGCACAGGCTGGCGGTTGCGGGAAACGATCCGGAGGACGCACTGTCTAGACGATTTTCGCCGACCTGGCTCACCCCGAACAGATGGCGTTTCTCCTCAATGAACTGTTGTCGATGTTCGTCCATTTCAGGTTCCCGGATCATACCGATCATCCGCAAATGACTTTCAATAGCATCCCCGATCTCGGCCACCAAAGAGGGCATGAAGCGGCCACCTTTCTTGAAGTATCCCCCCTTCGGGTCGAACACGCTCTGCAGTTCATTCACCAGAAATGTGACATCCCCTCCCTTGCGAAACACGGCAGATATAATCAAGGTCAAGCCGGAGATCCACTGGTAATGATCCATGTTTTTGGAGTTAATGAAAATCTCAAAGGGACGCCGCTTTTCATACGGTGTATCGGGGTTCAATACCATGTCATTGATGGTAATGTAAAAGGCATGTTCCGATACGGGAGTCTTGATCTTGTAAGTGCTCCCAATCAGCATGTCTGGCCGCATGACTTTCTCATGCATCTGGATGACTTCTGCCAACTCACCGGAGGAGGCCGGTGGTACCGCCGGCTCAGCTTTCGTTGCCATCTCCTTGTCCGGCGTGATGACTTCGTAGCCCACAATCTTATTTTGGATCTTCACATTCATTCTTTCGCTGCTCCTGCCGGCATCATCATGCAACCGTTTCAGAACCGACCGTAATACCCTTCCTTCAGTGCATCAAACAGGTTGGCTGCAGTGTGGGTCTCCCCATCATACTCAATCTCCTCATTACCCCTCACTTCCACCACCTCGTCATTTTCCAGGGTAAACCGGTAGACGGTATTGGCCAGGTCATCTTCCTTGACCAGCACCCCCTGAAATGCTTCTGGATTGAAACGGAATGTAGTACAGCCCTTGAGGCCCTGTTCCCAGGCATACAGGTAGATATCCTGAAAATCCTCATAGGGAAACTCTGTCGGCACATTGGCCGTCTTGGAAATCGAGGAGTCAATCCACTTCTGTGCCGCGGCCTGAACATCCACATGCTCGCGGGGTCGAATATCATCCGCCGTGATGAAATAGTCCGGCAATCCATTCTCTTCTCTCTTGGCATCTGGCATGGCATCCGGGTTGACACAATGGCGATAGGCCAGCAATTCGTAAGAATACACCGACACCCTTTCCTTGGTATTCCTGCCTTCCCGAATCACATTCCGGCTGTACATGTGGCCAAAGGAAGGTTCGATGCCATTGCTGACATTGTTGCCCAGTGACAGACTGATAGTCCCGGTTGGTGCAATGGAAGTGTGGTGGCTATACCGACAGCCTTTTTCCGCAATCCGGTCCTGCAATTCCCTGGGGAACTGTTGCATGTAACGGCTGTAACGTCCCATCAGTACCGAACCCGGTACCCGGTCACCCACCTGATAGCCATCCTGGACCATTTCCGGGCGACGGGCCAACATGGACGAAGTAACCTCATACGCTTTCTGCAAAATCGGTGCACTGCCCTTTTCCTCGGCCAGCGCAATGCCAGTCTCCCATCCCACTTCGGCCATCCGTCGCGCTACTTTCTCAGTAAATTCAAGGGACTCCTGACTTCCATAGCGTATTTTCAGCAAAGTCAGGGCTGATCCCAATCCCAGAAAGCCCATGCCATGACGCCGCTTTTCCCGGATTTCCCGGCGCTGCTCCTCCAGCGGCAATCCATTGATTTCCACTACATTATCCAACATTCGACAGAAGACCGCGACCACTTCATGGTATTTGTCCCAATCGAAATACGCTTCATCAGTAAAAGGATTTTCCACAAACCGCGTCAGATTCACCGAACCGAGAAGGCAGGACCCATAGGGTGGTAGCGGTTGTTCACCACAGGGGTTGGTGGCCCGAACATTTTCGCAGAACCAGTTGTTGTTCATTTCGTTGATGCGGTCCACGAGGATGAAGCCGGGTTCGGCATAGTCATAGGTGGAACTCATGATCTGGTTCCACAACTTGAGCGCCGGAATCGTGCGATAAACCCGGCATGCCACCTCCCCAGCTTCGTTGGTCACATAGCCCTCCGTCGTTGCCCACTGGCGCCAAACGATCTCATATTGACCGCTTTCGTATTCCTTGTGGGTGGCTGGAAAAGAGAGCGGCCAGTCTGCCTTGTGCCGAACCGCCTGCATGAACTCATCGGTAATCAGGCAAGAGAGGTTAAATTGACGTAACCGGCCGTCGGAGCGCTTCGACCGAATGAACTCCTGAATATCTGGATGACTGATATCGAACGTCCCCATCTGTGCCCCCCGCCGCCCGCCGGCAGACGACACCGTGAAGCACATCGAATCAAAAATGTCCATGAACGACATGGGGCCGGATGTATACGCACCGGCACCGTTCACGAACGCCCCTTTCGGGCGCAAGGTGGAGAACTCATAGCCGATACCACAACCGGCTTTCAGCGTCAGTCCCGCTTCATGCACAGACCGCAGGACCCCATCCATGGAATCCGGTACCGAGTCGGAAACGGTGCAGTTGATTGTGCTGGTTGCGGGTTTGTAATCCTGGGCCCCGGCATTGGATATGATCCGGCCCGCGGGAATCGCACCATTTTTCAGCGCCCAGACAAACCGGCCGTACCACTCCTTGCGTAGGTCTTCGGTGGATTCACTGTCTGCAAGAGCCTTGGCCACCCTCTCAAAGGTTGAGTCGATGTTTTCATCTACCGGCTCGCCCTCCATGGTTTTCAGACGATATTTCTTGTCCCATATGTCCAGTGAAGCAGGTTGCAGGGATATTCCTGCAAGGCCAGCATCCAATGCGGGCAATTCTTCCCGATGCAATTTCTTCGTTTCCAGGTCAGTCGCGAGATCCGTCATTTCTTTTCATTCACTCCAGTAGATTGATTGACAGCAGCACCCCTTTGGTCGATATGCACAACCTGCGCACACCCGGTCAAACGGGGCACACAGACCATCGACTGCCGTTTCACTGCCCCAGAGAACAGGATGCCTGAGGCTTGCGCAAAAAATACCATATATAGTGGTTTTTTTGTATGGGCCACTATATATGGTATCTTACCTTACCGCATAGCAAAAGCACAATCACAATTCTGGCAAACTGTAAACTTTGCGACCTCCGCCGGAAGGGCAAATCGCAATTCAGTGATGATCACCGACAGGATCCTTCAGGATATAGACGGTGCCACAATAGGGACAGGTTTCTTCGCCACTGTCAGCGATCGGAAGAAAAACCTTCGGATGTGAATCCCATAATCGCTTTCCGGGCATTGGGCAATGCAATGGCAGATCCTCTGCCGTCACCTCGACGCGCTGACATGTGTTCGGCTGGTCGTGATTTGCTCCGGTACCTGGACGGGTTTTTTCAGACATAGGTTAACCATTCTTCGTATTCAGGAATCCGGCCGTGTACCACATCAAAAAAACGTTGTTGCAGGCGCTCTGTAATGGGGCCCCGTCGTCCGGTACCGATTTGCCGCCCATCTACTTCGCGAATTGGAGTCACTTCCGCCGCCGTACCGGTAAAAAATGCCTCATCGGCAATATAGACTTCATCCCGTGTGATCCGCTTCTCCACCAGGCGAAAGCCTTCATCGGCAATGATGCAATTGAGCGTCCTGCGCGTCACGCCATCCAAGGCTGAGGTCAGGTCCGGGGTGTAGATTATCCCATCCCGTACAATGAAGAGGTTTTCTCCGCTACCCTCCATCACATAGCCGCTGGTATCCAGCAGCAATGCTTCATCGTAACCGTTGGCAATCGCCTCCTGCAGTGCCAGCATGGAATTGACATAATGACCGTTGACCTTGGCCCGGCACATGGAGACGTTGACATGATGGCGGGCATAGGAAGAGACCCGAACCCGAAGGCCCGTGGCCAGATTCTCCTCTCCCAGATAAGCCCCCCATGCCCAAGCAGCAATGGACAGGTGAACCGAAAGATTATCCGCCCGAAGACCCATCCCCTCGGAACCGAGATATGCCATTGGCCGCAGATAACCGGCCTCCAACCCGTTGGCCCTGAAAACTCCAATCTGGGCCTCGTTCACATCCTCTTCATCCCAGGGAATTTTCATCCCCAGGATATGGGCCGACTGAAACAATCGATGGGTGTGTTCCCGGAGACGGAAAATCGCCGTGCCCTTTGTGGTCCGGTACGCACGGATCCCCTCGAACACGCCCATACCATAATGCAGAGTATGCGTCAGTACATGGACCTTGGCTTCACGCCAGGGCACCATTTCACCATCCATCCAAATCACACCATCGCGGTCACTGAAAGACATGCAACACTCTCCGAATACCAGTACAGCAAACGCCCTCGGGGAGATCAAACGGCCCGATGCGGCAATCAGGTCGCAAATATGTCTGCAAGGCCCCGACTTGTCAACAAGGATCCGATCCTATTGACCGATCATCCACATGATGGCGCATCCCCAGGCTGGACCATCATCGGGAGTCGATAGACGGGGCCGGGTACATCACCCGCACCACTTCATCCCCGGGGACTGGGACCTTGCGGTTGAGGCAACACTCCGAAGCGGGGAGAGCAAAAGCCCGCCGTCGCGATTCATACTGGAATCGGGTCTGGACTGCTGCCATCCTAGGTACCGATCACCGCTGCCCACAACGCCAAAACAAATGCCCGTTCGGACTCGAACTCACTATGGGGAATGAGAGCAGGCTGGTCAGCGAGATCAAGATCCACCAGTTTCAGGTCCCGATAACGCCGCAAATAATGCCAATAGGTTTTGCCGAGGCGATCGGCTGCCTCAGCATCCAGCAACCCCACCTCCTGGATCGCCCAGACAAGGGTCAGGGTATTTCGGGGTCCAAGAAGGGACGGATGCTTTGCCCCGTATTGCAACACAAGATATTGCAGCAGAAATTCAATATCCACAATGCCGCCATAATCCAGCTTGAGATCGTAATGGTTTTCATCACTGCGGCAATTGTCCTTCACCATACGCTTGCGCATGTCGACAATATCGGCTTTGAGAGCTGCTTCATCGCGCATCCGGCCCAAGGTATCGCGTCGCACCGACTCAAAGTCCTCGACCAGGCTTTGATCTCCCGCCACCACTCGAGTCCGCACCAACGCCTGATGCTCCCAGGTCCAGGCATCATCCCGCTGGTAATCCCGAAATGCTTTCAGTGATGTAACGAGGGGCCCACTGCGGCCACTCGGCCGCAGCCGCATGTCCAGTTTGTACAGAAAGCCAGCGTAGGTCCGTGTAGAGAGTAGATGAATCAGGCGTCGCCCCACCCGACTGAAAAAATGTTCTGCTCGTGGGCGGGATTCTTCATCGACGGGATCATAGAAGACTACGATATCCAGATCCGAGTGGTACCCCATTTCTCCGGCTGCAAATTTGCCATACGCAATGATCGCCACCTTCCCGGGAGCAGATCCCAGCTTCTCCTCCACCTGGGTGATCGCTTCCGACAACACTTGCTCCAGCAGCATCTCGGCCAGTAGCGTCAGGGCATGCCCCACATCCACTTCATCCAGTTCCCCGGACACATCTGCAGCCGCCACACGCAACATCTGGCAATGATGAAATTCCCGCATTGCGTTCATCCTGGTTTCCTGATCACCCGGCTCCACCAACCGCATTCGCTGGTCCAGTTCGGCCTGCATGTGAGTGCGATCAAAATCGACCGTCTTTTCCAGCGGTTGCAACAGTTCGTCCAACACCACCGGGTACTGTCCGATGTGCCTTGCGATCCAACCACTCACCGCACACAGATGCATGAGTTGCTGCAGCGCAAGAGGATTCTCGATCAGCAGACTGAGATACACGGAACGTCGCCCGATGGTGCCAATGATTTTCAGGAAGCCATCAATGGCTCTTGCAGGATATGGGTAGCATCCGGCCTCACTGAGTGCCAGTGGCATCAGGCGGTCCAAGCGGGTCCGGTCCACATTGGAAAATGCCCGGCACAACCCCCCTGCCCGAAACCGTTCCAGCAGGTCCGGCACCTCGGCACAATTGATAAAGCCCGATTGTTCAAGGACATGGCGGGCGGCATCCAAATCAAACTGGCCTTGCCAAAGGGCTTCCATCTGGGACCGAAAGGGATCCTGCTGCGCATCTTCCGGCAGCTCTAGTGCTTCCCCGAAGTATTCCTGGACAATACTCCGCTTCCCTTCCAACTCCTGCAACAATTCCGGCCAGCCCGTACAGCCCATCGCATAGGCGATACGCAGTTGTTCCAGTGGCTGGTTCGGCAGCTTTTGGGTCTGGCGGTCTGCGACCATCTGCAACCGATGCTCCAGATTGCGCAGAAACCGATAAGACTGCATCAGGCCATCCCTGGCGGCACTGCCGATCACTCCCAGTTCGACCAATACCTCTATGGCCCGGTACAGGGATTGGGTCTGCAATTCGGGATCCCGTCCTCCCCGGATCAGCTGGAACTTCTGGATCAGGAATTCGATTTCCCGGATACCCCCACGACCCAGCTTGATGTTCTGCGTTGTGCCATCACTCAACAACTGGCGGTCAATGAGTACCCGCATCTCACGAATCGCGTCAAATGCCGAGAAATCGAGATACTTCCGATATACGAACGGTCGCAACATATCCAGCAACTCCTGCCCCTTCTCACGGTCCCCGCCCACTACCCGCGCCTTGATCAGGGCATAGCGCTCCCAGTCCCGACCGTGAGTCTGGTAATAGTGCTCCATCGCCGGAAACGACAGCACCAAAGGCCCACTGTCACCATTAGGGCGAAGTCGCAGGTCCGTTCGAAAAACGAACCCATCGGCATCCACCCGCCCCAGGGAACCCATCACTTTCCGCCCCAAACGAATGAAAAACTCCTGGTTGTCGATCTGGCGCCTGCCATCCGTATTGCCGTTACTTTCAAAGGCATAGATGAGATCAATATCGGACGAAAAGTTGAGCTCATGGCCACCAAGCTTGCCCAGCCCGAGCACCACCAGTTGCAATGCCTTATCATCCTCTCCCCGTGGGCTGCCGAAACGACGTTCCAGCCCGGCATGATGCCACGCCACAGCCGCATCAATGCAAGCATCCGCCAAGTCCGAAACATCCTGCATGGTATGTTCCAGAGAACCCAGCCCGGACAGGTCTCGCCATGCAATCCGAACCATTTCCCGCTGGCGAAGCCGGCGTAAGGCGACGTCCATTGCGGCTTCGGAATCGATCTCTGCTAATGCATCCCGGACCCGCCGGCACATTTCCTGGTCCTGGTATTCTCGCATCAAGTCTCCAGAACTCACCAGCTCCACACAATCCAGCGGGCGCTGGATGCACCAGGACGCCACGAAATCACTGGCACACCAAACCTTTGGCAATTCAGAACAGTACCGGACCCTTTGCGCTAGGTTCTCATCAACAGAAGCCATGAATCGCTCCCAGTGGTTACAGAAAATGGCCCATAACTCATCAGGGAGATCCCCCTGCATAAAATTCTCATGATCGCAGTTCATACGGGCAGGCATCCGGCTTGGTCTCTGATTGGTCGGTATTATAGGCTCTCCGACCTCCATGGTTGGCTGGTAGAATCGACCGCGTGAAAATTCGCCTCCACTCCTGTATTTCCGACATCCCCCAGGATCAGTGGAATGCACTGGTTCTGGGACGGTATCCGTTCCTGCGACATGAATTTCTCCACGCCATGGAGGTCCATGACTGCGTCGGAGAGCATGCCGGATGGTTACCACGCCATCTGGTGGTCTATGATGACCGGAACCGCTTGGCAGGTGCCATGCCCCTGTATGAAAAACACAACTCGTGGGGAGAGTTTGTGTTCGATCATGTCTGGGCAAATGCCTATCATCGTGCCGGCCTCCACTACTACCCGAAACTGGTGAATGCCGTACCCTTCACACCTGCGACTGGACAACGCCTCCTGCTGACGAGGGAAAATACCCCGGCAGTCTGTCAGCGATTGATGGATGGGGCACGGCAGGTCATGAGGCGGGGTGAGTTCAGTGGAATTCATTCCCTATTCCTGGGTGAGCGGGATTTCAACTGGCTGTCCGGCCCGGAATCCCTGCTGAGAATCGACTGCCAGTTCCACTGGCAGAATCAAAATTACCGTTGTTTCGATGGATTTCTTGGGACCCTGAAACCCAAGAAGCGCAAGAATATCCGACAGGAAAGGCGCCGGGTCCGAGATGCCGGCGTCCGCTTGCGCCGACTGGATGGACATTCTGCCAGCGGACAAGATTGGCAGGATTTCACTCGGCTGTATGAGAGCACCTATGACCGGAAATACGGAGCCCCAGCGTTCAACCTTGCTTTTTTTCTGGACATCGCCGACCAATTGGGCGATCAGGTGGTACTGGTGCTGGCGGATCAGGACCAGACAGTAGTAGCCGGGGCTCTGATGTATTGTGACGACACCACTTTGTATGGCCGGCACTGGGGTTGCAGCCACTATGTTGACTGTCTTCATTTCGAGGCTTGTTACTATCAGGGCATTGAGGTCTGTATTGAGCGCGGTCTCGGCCGCTTCGACCCGGGTGCTCAGGGTGAACACAAGCTGGCTCGGGGATTTGTGCCCACGGAAACCCGCTCGCTGCACTGGATCGCAGTCGAACCATTCCGTGAAGCCATTGCCAAATTTGTCTTCCGGGAACAGCATTCGGTACGAAACTACATCGCACACGCCGCTGCCCACACGCCATACCAGACTCCTCCTGCCCCTTCATGACCGGTCTACCCGCACTTCGCACCATCGTGTCCGGCTCCCCCGATCTGCCTCCGGCCCAGGCTCTCCAACGCATCCTGTACCGGAGCATTCCGATTCTGGCTGCCGTCCTGACGGGGCTTACGGTGTGGTATGCCGAACGAATACCCGCCAAGCTGTTGGCGGAAGCACGAGAATCGCTCTCCCACCGACCCTGGCTTCAGACTCAGGTCACCATCCATGGGCGCACCCTGATTCTTCAAGGTGAAACCGAGCCTCTTGCGGGATTCGCAAGGGACATTGATGCGCTGGAAGCAATCCGTGGTGTAAGGACCGTATCCAATCGCCTGAAAGTAATCCCGCGACCCAGCCCAGATATCAAGCTCCACTGGTCCCATCGCCAAATCCATCTGGATGGACACTTGACCGGAATAGATCTGGACCGTCTCCTGTACCGTGTTCAGGCCGCTTTCCCATCCCTGTCCATACAGGATCACATTCGCATCGATGACTTCCGTGGCCACTTGGTTTGGCTGGATTTTCTGGGACCGATGCTGGCGGAACTCAGTGCCCTCGAAACTTTTACACTGTCAGGCACACGGCATCAATTGCGGGTGGAGGGACATGGGGAAACGCCCTCCCGGGTAGAATCCCGCCTTCAGGAGCTGTCCGGCAAAATGGATCCGGCGATGATCATGTCATTCCGTCTATGGCCCAGTCCCGAGCAAGCTCAGCCCAAACTGTCGCTGGTGTCCAATCGACACGGCACATGGCTGGACCTGGTGATGGAAGATCGCAAGGTGGCCCATGAAATTCACCGGGCCCTGATCGATTCCCGGGCATTCGGGCGCAAGGCCATCGCTCATCTCACTTTCCGCGCTACGGTATATACCCCGGAATGGTTCCGGCAGCTTCCCGGGTTATTCCCGTTGCTGGGACAGATCCGTGATCTCAGGATGGTATCCTCAGGACAGCAGCTCTGGCTGTGGGGGCAAGTACATGATGAGGATGTTCTGGGTCGAGTGGAGTCTGCGCTGCAGGAGCGGAAACTATCGGACCGGGTGGTTTCGCGGTTACAGGTTCAACCGGCCGACAAAACGATAGAACTTTCTGTCTTCCTGTATCCAAAGAAAGCAATCCTGAGCGGTCGACTACCCAACTCCGCTAGCAAATCGGTGATCGTCGATCAGTTGCAACATGACCTCCGGCCTCAGTCTGTGGAAGATCACGTCATTCTGGATCCGAAGGTTTCCGGCAACCCCTGGTCAATCCATTGGCATACTCTGCGACCACACCTGCCAGCAACGCCATTCGGCTTGTCCATTCTCGCAGACAGTGTGTTGCTCACCGGCCAAGTGGACTCCCCGGATGCCTATGAGAATCTGATACACGCAGTGGCGAACCTGCTGCCCGGGAAAACACTGATTGACTGGCTAGCTTTGCAGGCGCAAGATTGAGGATATGGTATATCTTGTGATTGAAATTGCAATTGGCCTGCTGGTTGCGCTGTTGGCGGGGGTCTGGTTTGGCTGGACAATCCGTGGCATTCGGGAACGAAGCAAGCAAGATCGGATAAATTGAGTCGGCGATGATGCGCACGGTCCCGCCATCGATGCAACAACCTCGGCGGTGTGAGCTGCCACGTCCCTGCCCGAGCCGGGATCGTAATGCCTGTTGTTCCTTCCTATGAGCTTTGAATCATCATGACTGCCAGCATGACCGCCTACAGCCGCCTGCAGGGAAATTATTCTACTGGCAGGCTGGTTTGGGAAATCCGTAGTGTCAACCATCGCCATCTTGATGTTCACCTGAAATTGCCGAACCATCTTCGTATCGCCGAGCCCGGTTGTCGGGAACGAATTACGCGTTCCATTGCCAGGGGGCGTGTGGATGCCACCCTGGAATTCGAGCCGCGACCCGATTTGCATCAAGAAGTCGAAGTCAATGAGCAAGTCGCCGGGTCGCTTGTACGCGCACTTCACTCAGTCGCCGAAATATGCCCGGGCTCTGGTGATGTGAACCTGATCGACTTTCTTCGCTGGCCTGGTGTGATGGAACCGGTTGAGCCCGACTATCCGGCACTGGCGGAAGCCGCTGAAGAGCTGCTGGATGAGGCATTGAAGGAGTTGATTGAAGTTCGTCTGCGCGAGGGTGCTCATCTGGAAGTGCTGGTCGGGGAGCGGGTAGAAAGCGCAAGCCGGATCACCCGGGAACTACAAAACGAACTGCCCGAGATCCGAGAAACCCTGAAAACCCGCTGGGAATCCCGGTTGGGAGAGCTCGGTGATACCGTGGACCCTGTCCGAATCGCTCAGGAACAGGCGATCCTCCTCACCAAAGCCGATATCAGTGAAGAGTTGGATCGACTGGAGACTCATCTTGCGGAAATCCATCGGGTTCTGGGGCACCGCAAACCTCATGGAAGGCGACTGGAGTTCCTGACACAGGAACTCCATCGGGAAGCCAATACGCTGGGGGCTAAATCCAGGGACCTCCGAATTACCAATGCTAGCGTAGAGCTTAAAGTCCTGATTGATCAGATGCGGGAACAAATCCAAAATATCGAATAGGTTAGAGCCGAAATAAGGCATTGATTAAAAGTAATAATCGATTAATAACGAGACACTTTGATGGTATTATCAGTCCAATCAAAAAAATGTCTCATCATCGGCTCTGGAGATCGCTCATGCCACTGAAAACCGAACTGGAAAAGCCCAATGCACCGATTCGGGCATTCTATCGATCCGCCTCGCGATACGGGATAAGGATCCCCCGTTCCAGTGTGAAGTGCAACACCCCCCAAGCTGCTGGCTGGTGAGCTGACAAGCCGCTTGCGGTGGGCCAGATGATGGTCAACAATCTCTGTTTCTCACCAACGGAGGATTGTCATGCCCGTAGGCTACCACCCCCTGACCGATGCCGAACGATGCCAGATTCACGCGCTTTTGCATAGGGGGTTGTCGAACCGGGAGATTGCCCGCGATCTCGGACGGGACCCCGCGACGATCTCGCGCGAGGCCTCGCGCCACCGTGGGCAACGCGGCTACCGTCACCAGCAAGCTGATGGCCAGGCCACGGCCCGTCGCCAGGAAGCGTCGGCGGTGCCCCGGAAGAGGACGCCCGAGCGCTGGGCGGTGGTCGAGGACCGGCTGCAGGAAGGCTGGAGCCCGGAACAGATCGCCGGCTGGCACCGGCAGCAGGGCGAGGTGATGGCGGGGAAAGAGTGGATCTACCAGTATGTGCGGGCTGACCGACAGGCGGGAGGGACGCGGTACCGGTGCCTGCGGCGTCGGGGCAAGAAGCCGAACGGGCGTGGCGGCCGGCATGCCGGACGCGGCCACATTCCTGATCGGGTGGACCTTGCGGAGCGGCCTTCGGTGGTGGCCGAGAAGAGCCGGGTCGGCGATTGGGAGCTGGACACGATCATGGGCGCGAAACACCGGGGGGCACTGGTATCGGCCGTGGATCGGGGCTCGAAGTTTCCCTTCCTGGAGTGGGTGGAGGGCAAGACCGCGGCGGCGGTGACCGCGGCGCTCATCCGGCGTCTGGGGCCGGTCCGGGACCGGGTCCACACCGGCACGGCGGACCACGGCAAGGAGTTCGCGAGGCATCGGGAGATCGCACAGAAGCTCGATGCGGGCTTTACCTTCGCTACCCCCTACCATTCCTGGGAACGGGGCCGGAACGAGCACACCAACGGCCTGGTGCGCCAGTACTTCCCGAAAGGGACCGACTTCCGCCAGGTGACTGCCGCGCCGGTGCGGGCGGTGGAGGACCGGCTCCACCGTCGGCCTCGGAAGGTCCTGGGATACCGCACCCCGGCGGAGGTCTTTGCCCGTGGGTTAGCTCCCCCCTGACGCGGCCGGCGGTCCCCCGATCGCCCTCCCGGCACTCCGGTGACCCACCGGAGCGGCCTCGCTCGGCCTCATGGTGCCGGTTTCGCCCTTGCTTTGGCCGATAACTTCTGTCAGGATCGCCGGCCGTCGAGATTACTGCCATCCGAGGCCGAAAAGCAGCGTTCGCAGCGCGGATTTTTGGGTCGCCGCCGCGATCCCTCCCTTCGGGCTACGCCCTCATTCCGGGATCGCGGCGCTGTTGCACTTCGGAGTGGAAGTGGGGGATTTTCCCTCGGGTTCCACCCCGAACAGCTACCGCAGTGGGTACTCGCCGATGGAGCCTTCCGGTACCACAATGAAATACAACAACCCATCGTGATGTCTTGCCAAAAACAGCGTGTCCCCTTCCCGAATGGCTTCGATGACCGCATTGGAGGGATAGTACAGATACCACTCCGTCCTGGTTTGCACTGATGTGCGCATCGTAATGGGTTGCGGCGCCCTCGACGGAACAACCCTCCCGGTCGCCGCCAAGCCTGAGATACCGGACCGGGTACTTCTGTTCTATGTCACAAATATTCCTTGATTACAATCTCGTTTTCTTGAGGCCCGACCGGGAAAGACTGGGGCGATCTGCTACAATCCCACGATGGATGAATCCACCCATCACAAACTGTCGGAACGGCTGGCCGTTCTGGAGGAACGCATGAATACCAAATCTGCCGAACGCGAATCCGCCCTGGACCGGTTGCGGGCGGACATGGCCAGCTGGAAGACTGACATGGCCGACTGGAAGACTGACATGGCTCAGCGGGAGATCGAAGCCGGCAAGCGGGAGAACCGGATGTTGTGTGCGGTCTTCGCGGCCACCGGGCTGATCGTGGCCGTCCTGGGGGTGGGCATCGCGATTCTCAGCTTTCTCCTGACCTAGGCTCACGGGCCCCTCCCGAAGCCAATCCTCATGGCGGCACCCGTTTCCGCTTCGCTTTCCCCGTTGGATCCGGTTCGTTTTCTGGAGACCCCCGGGACAAACCGGGGCGATCTGCTATACTATTGAGATGGCTGAATCCACCCATCACGAACTGTCGGAACGGCTGGCCGTTCTGGAGGAACGCATGAATACCAAATCTGCCGAACGCGAATCCGCCCTGGACCGGTTGCGGGCGGACATGGCCGACTGGAAGACTGACATGGCCCAGCGGGAGAACCGGATGTTGTATGCGATCTTCGCGGCCACCGGGCTGATCGTGGCTGCCCTGGGGGTGGGCATCGCGATTCTCAGCTTTCTCCTGACCTAGGCTCGCGAGCCCCTCCCGAAGCCAATCCTCAGGTCAGCACCCGTTTCCGTTTCGTTTTCCCCGTTGGACCCGGTTCGTTTTCTGGAGACCCCCGGGACAAACCGGGGCGATCTGCTATACTATTGAGATGGCTGAATCCACCCATCACGAACTGTCGGAATGGCTGGCCGTTCTGGAGGAACGCATGAATACCAAATCTGCCGAACGCGAATCCACCCTGGACCGGTTGCGGGCGGACATGGCCGATTGGAAGACTGACATGGCCCAGCGGGAGAACCGGATGTTGTATGCGATCTTCGCGGCCACCGGGCTGATCGTGGCTGCTCTGGGGGTGGGCATCGCGATTCTCAGCTTTCTCCTGACCTAGGCTCGCGGGCCCCTCCCAAAGCCAATCCTCAGGGCGGCACCCGTTTCCGCTTCGCTTTCCCCGTTGGACCCGGTGCCGTCCCGCACCTTGTGGCCGCGGAGATTGAGCACCAGAAGCGAAGTCTGCGACTGCTGGACGAGCAGGCACTGGCGAAACCCGCAGTAAGGAAGCCCAGTAAAGAATTCTGTGTCAGGATACTGCCCACCGCGGACAGATTTCATTACTGAGCTTGAAAAGCCCGGCCATGGTCGGATAGGATACGAACAACGACCAGCCTGCAAATCACGAACTATCGGAGCGGATTGCCGTGCTGGAGGAGAAGATGAACACCAAACATGCGGAAACTGAAACTGCGATCGAGCGCATGAATACGGCTTTTGAGCGACTGAGAACCGACATGGCCAGGCGGGACAATCTATTGATTTTCGTGACCCTCGTCGGCCTTGCGGTAGCCACTGCAGTCCTGGGCATACTGATCACTGCCCAGTAAGGGGAAACTGCTACTATCGCTGCCTACAGGCGGTGCATGTTGCGCCGGATTCCGGATATCCGCACAGGACCGAGACCCAGAAGGCGGGCATTGGCCAGCACCTGACCGCTCACTCTGCTATTTCCCGATGGCCCCTATTCCGGTCGCGTGTGCCTTCAGCCGTATATCTTCTCGGCTACAGCACACGATCCGTCGCTGCGATCATGCGGGGCCGTAAATTCATTGCAGGGTCGCTATGCAGGGGTTTCCGGTTTGCCATAGAATACGCGTTCCGCATAAGTATTGCGGAGGCAGGATTTCCATTTCGACATCGGATGCCATTATCCACTGAACAAACTGCTGTCATGCCCACCCCCGGTATTCTGATTCTCTCCGCACCCTCTGGTGCCGGCAAGACCAGCCTATCGCGCGCACTGGTGCAAAATCGGGAGGATGCCGGTTTTACGGTTTCCCATACCACGCGCCCGCAGCGCCCGGGAGAGGTAGATGGCCAGGACTATCACTTCGTTGATCTGGATCAATTCCAACAAATGGTGCAGGAGGGGCAGTTTGTTGAACACGCAAAAGTGTTCGGGAATTTTTATGGCACATCCATGGCATCCATCCAGGCACTGGTCGATGCCGACCGCCATGCTATCCTTGAAATCGACTGGCAAGGGGCGAGAAAGATCCGGGAACAGTATCCGAATGCCCGCTCTGTTTTTATCATGCCTCCCTCCAGGCAAACCCTGGAGAAACGGCTGCGTCACCGCAAACAGGACAGCGACTCGGTCATCACCCAGCGGATGTGGGAAGCAGACAGTGTCATGAGTCATGCCCATGAATATGATGTGATCATCGTCAATGAACATTTTGATCATGCCCTCGAAAAGCTGAATCATGAGATTGATGCCCTGAACCGCTATCGACCTTCGGTACTGGATTGTGATTTGCCCGCTCCCTGTGACTCCGCCCTCCCCCGGGATTGCGATTTTTGATACTATTTACCTCTGATTGACAAGAGAAATTACACTATGGCAAGAATTACCGTTACTGATTGTCTGGAACATATCGACAACCGTTTCCAACTGGTGCTGGTTGCCACCAAGCGGGCGCGCCAACTCATCTTGGGAGCAGATCCCTATGTGGATGCAGAAAACGACAAACCGACGGTGATTGCCTTGCGAGAGATCGCAGAGGGGTTTGTCGGGCCCGATATTCTGAACGAAGAGGCTTCGCTGCCAGAACTCAACTTTGGTGCGGTGCTGGAAACCGGAGGTGAGCATAATACGGATACCGATCCCACCACCGCGATCGATGCCGAATTGGCCATGATTCTTGGTGGAGATAGCATGATATCAGTCGAGGATGTCAGCGAAAGCAGCTGATGTGTTCGCAATCCGTTATTCCGACCACTTCCAGATTGGGATCCCTCTCGACCCTGATCCCTTTCCCCGAAACCAAGCTGTTTCTTTCCTGGGGGAGTGAATCCGGACGCTCCCTGATCAGGAATCTGCTGCAGAAACTCAGCGGATACATGGACCCCAACATGCTGGCCCAAGTCGAAGAGGCGTTCCGCTTCGGTGCCAAGGCACACCAGAACCAGACACGGATCACGGGCGAGGCTTATATTTCCCATCCCGTTGCTGTTGCCGAAATTCTCGGTGAGATGAGAATGGATATCCGTACCATTATTGCCGCCATATTGCATGACGTAGTGGAGGATACGGATGTAACTCTGCCAGAGGTCGAGGCCCGTTTTGGTGCCGATGTGGCACATCTGGTCGATGGGGTGAGCAAGGTGAATCAGCTGGAAGTGCGATCCAAGGAGCATGCCGAGGCAGCCTCGTTCCAGAAAATGTTCATGTCAACGGCACAGGATATCCGGGTAATCATCATCAAACTCTGCGACCGACTGCACAATATGCATACGCTTGGCGCTTTGGACGAAACCAAACGTCGTCGCATCGCAAACCAGACCTTGGACATCTACGCTCCAGTGGCCAATCGCATGGGGATGCGCGAGCTGGCCGACGCACTGGAGGACTTGTCACTCAAGAATCTGTTTCCCAAGCGCTACAATGTCATTGTCAAGATGGTTCGAAGCTCCAGGGGGGGGCGAAACAACAACATCAAAAACACCTGTCAGAAGGTCCGAGAGGGTCTCCAGTGGAGTGGTATGGACGATGTGGAGGTGGAAGGCCGGGAGAAAAGCATCTACAGCATTTACTGCAAGGCTCGGAATCAGGAAACTGGCCGGATTGACCTGAACGGGATCCGGGATATCTTTGCCTTGCGCGTGATCACTGCCAACCGCAACCAGTGCTACCAGGCCCTTGGCATTATCCATAATATGTTCAAACCGCAACCCACGACCTTCAAGGACTATATTGCCGTCCCCAAAGCCAATGGGTATCAGTCACTGCATACCCATGTCGTCGGACCCTCAGGCCAACCGCTTGAGATCCAGATTCGCAGCCGCGCGATGCACCATATGGCTGAAGCGGGAGTGGCCTCCCACTGGCGTTACAAGATTGACCCATCGGATGATACCGCACCGCAAAAGCTCGCCCAGCAATGGCTGAACAGTTTCCTCGAATCGCAGCAGAACTTTCGGGACCCGGGCGAATTCATCGAACACCTCAAGGCCGACCTTAATCCAGACAAGGTTTATGTGTTTACGCCAAAGGGTGGGATCATGCGGCTGCCACGTCACGCCACAGCACTGGATTTCGCCTATGCAGTACATTCTGATATCGGCAACCGTTGTGCAGCTGCCAAGATAAACTCCCGGGAAGTGCCTTTGCACGAAAGGCTGCGCAACGGAAATCATGTCGAAATCATTACTTCTTCCCGTATCCGGCCAGAACCCGGGTGGCTCAATTATGTGGTTACTTCCAAGGCACGCAGTAGCATCCGGCATTATCTCCATCAACAAAAAAGCAAGGCATCGCTCAAGCTGGGGCTGAAATTACTCCGCAAGGCTTTGTGGGACCAAGGCTATTGGCGAGTACGAATCCCAAGACAGCACAAGGACATGCTGCTGGAAGCACTCGGGCTGCAGGACTGGGAAGCACTGCTGGCCGATATCGGGTTTGGCAATCGACTGGCACCCATTGTGGCCAAGCAACTGATCTCGGAAGTGATGGAACCGGACCCGCCACCCAAACCCGGGCGGCGTCGGTCAGACCATAATCATGGCCAACTCATCATTGACGGTACCGAAGGGTTACTGGTGAACTATTCGAAATGCTGTTACCCAATCCCCAATGACCGTATTATTGGCACCACCACAGCCGACAGGGGGTTAGTCATACACCGCCTGCGCTGTCCCAATTCACGAGGCATCATGAAACATCCCGACCAGTTCTTCTATCTCAACTGGTCGGCAGACTTCGAAGGAAAATTCGAGGTGATGCTGAAGCTGGATACGCAAAATGAGCCCGGTGTATTATCCGAAATCGCCAACATCATTGCCTTTCACGATTCCAATATCAACAAGCTCAATATCGGGGGGCAGCTCAGTGGAGCCTCTCGAATGTCCTTCGTGATTGAAGTCAGTAACCGCACTCATCTTGCGGATATCATGCGGGATCTGCATGCTCAAAAATCCGTCATCCGAATACAGAGGTATCGCTGACTGCTGGTGCCATGACACGAGCTTCCATCCTCTTTGTCTGCCTTGGCAACATATGCCGGTCTCCCACCGCGGAAGGGGTTTTCCGGCATCGTCTGTCGGCTCGAGGGCTGGACGCACAGTTCACTATTGATTCGGCAGGGATCGGGGCTTGGCATGTGGGCCATCCACCGGACTGGCGAGCCCAGATGGTTGCAGCCCGCCGGGGATTGGATATCTCTTCTTTACGGGCACGGCAAATACAAGCGGATGATCTCCATCGATTTGATTACATCATTGCCATGGACCATGAAAACCAGCGGGAACTGGTGAGACTGGCCGGAATGGAGGATCTCGTCGACAAGATCAGGCTATTCATGGAATTTGTGAATATGGAAGGTCCGGATGTGGTGCCCGACCCCTACTATGGGGACGATGCCGGGTTCGATCGTATGTTGGACCTGATTGAAGAAGCTAGCGACGGGCTCATCGACCACCTGCTCCGGGTGACATGAACACCCCCCACATCCGAATTGATATTCCCGCGCAACGGTTATGCCTGACGACACCGCTCGGGGGCGAGATCCGTGAATTCAAAGTGTCCACAGCAGCCAATGGGACCGGCGAACGTCGAGGCAGTTTCTGTACCCCGCGAGGGTTGCATGTGGTCCGAGCCCGGATCGGTACCGGAGCCCCGCCAAACACCGTATTCGTGGCCCGGCGGCCTACCGGGGAACAATACCAACCCGAATTACGGCAATCCTTTCCTGACCGAGACTGGATTCTGACACGAATCCTCTGGTTGAGCGGCACTGAACCGGGGTTTAACCGCTTGGGTGAGGTGGATACGATGCGTCGATTCATCTACATCCACGGCGCACCGGACGATGTCCCTATGGGCCGGCCCGGCTCCCATGGTTGTATCCGTATGCGCAACCGCGACATCATGGAACTTTTTGACCTGGTACCCGTCGGAACTGCCGTTCGTATTGAAGGCTGACTCTCCATGTCCATTCGCTTCCCCATTCCACTGCCTTCCGGGCCCCTGATGGCTGATGTAGAGGGAACCACTTTGGATGCGAGCGAACGGGACTTTCTCCTCCACCCCTCCGTCGGGGCCGTGATCCTATTCAGCCGGAACTACGAATCACGTGAACAGATTTCCATGCTCATTCGGGAAATCCGGGAACTTCGCACACCACCTCTGCTGGTGGCTGTCGACCAAGAAGGGGGGCGGGTGCAGCGATTTCGGGAAGAGTTCCATCTGCTACCGGCGATGCGTACCTTGGGCTTGATGCATCGGCAACATCCAGACCGAGCCCATCGTTTGGCCAGTGCCGCCGGTCGATTGATGGCCGGTGAATTGCGAAGGGTAGGAGTGGATTTTAGCTTTGCCCCGGTTCTGGATATTGCAAACCCCGGCAGTCGGGTAATAGGAGATCGGGCAATCGATGCGAATGTTGCGACCCTCACTACGATTGCACGCTGTTATATCGAAGGAATGTCAGATGCCGGGATGAAGGCTACCGGGAAGCATTTTCCCGGTCATGGTGGGGTACGGGAAGACTCCCACCGGGAAGTACCAGTGGACTGCCGGCCCATGGCAGCACTGTGGCAAGCCGACCTAGTACCCTATCGTACCCTGGCCGAGCTACTGGGTGGCATCATGACCGTCCATGTGCAGTTTCCGGCAGTGGATGAAAGATTACCGACCTATTCGAGCTATTGGATTGGCGAAGTCCTCCGCCGCCAGATTGGATTTCAGGGGATCGTTTTCAGTGATGACCTCTCCATGGAGGGGGCGGCCATGGTCCCTACCGCTGCCGAAAGAGCGCGTCTGGCACTCATTTCCGGGTGCGATATGGTATTGGTCTGCAATAACAACGCCGCAGCCCGGGAAGTAGCAGACAGCCTGGCGGCGGGGAAATTCGTCGGCAATCCTCGCCTGCAGAGTATGGCCGGGTCCCCACCCCGGACAAGCGAAGACGAACTGGCATATCTTGCCGAGACACTGCAACCCCTGCTCGATTTGGCCTGACTCTCATGCGACCAATCAAACTGCGCCCGGAGAAACCGTATGGCAGCTTGCGGATTGGTGTTTTGGCAGAACCGGTTTCATTCCCGATCAATTGCCAACGGAATTCTTGAGCTGATGAATCAGAAAAAGTTGTGGGGCGGGCGTTTCCGCGAAAAAACCGATGCCTTGATGGAAGCCTACTCTGAGTCGGTCTCCTTTGACTGGCGGCTGTATAGAGAGGATATCCGAGGCTCCCGGGCCCATGCCCGTATGCTGCAGTCCATCGGCATCCTGTCATCGGCTGAGTTCCGGGATATTGAACGGGGCCTGGAAGAAATTAGCAAGGCCGTCGAACAGGGCACGTTCCAATGGTCGGAAGCTTTGGAAGATGTCCACTTGAATATTGAAGCTGCACTGACCGAACGAATCGGGGAAGCCGGCAAAAGGCTGCATACCGGCCGCTCACGGAATGACCAGGTGGCCACGGACATGCGTCTCTATCTGCGTACCGGAATCGACCGGGTTGCCGGCATCATCACCCAACTGCAGCAGGTTCTGGTGGAACAGGCCAGCAAGGAGTGGAACACCATTATGCCAGGACTCACGCATCTGCAAAGTGCCCAGCCCGTCACCTTGGGACACCACCTGCTGGCCTGGAATGAAATGCTGGAACGGGATTATGCACGTCTTATGGACTGTCGGGGCCGGGTCAACGTCTCACCCCTTGGTGCCGCCGCACTGGCCGGCACCGGGTTTCCCATTGACCGCCAGATGACGGCAGAGGAACTGGGATTCGAAGCGATTGCTGGCAACAGCCTGGATGCCGTATCGGATCGGGATTTTCTCATTGAGTTCAATGCGGTGGCGGCCTTGATCATGATACATCTGTCACGAATTTCCGAAGAACTGGTGCTATGGTCGAGTGAGAGCTTCGGCTTTGTGGACCTGGGTGATGCCTTTTGTACCGGTTCCAGCATCATGCCTCAGAAGAAGAACCCGGATGTGGCTGAACTGACTCGGGGGAAAAGCAGCCGTGTCAGCGGCAATCTGATGTCTCTGCTGATGCTGATGAAAGGGCAGCCATTGGCCTACAACCGGGATAACCAGGAAGACAAGAATCCCCTGTTTGACTCCCTGGACACAGTGGAAATCAGCCTGCAGGTGTTTACCGCCATGTTCCGGCAGATTACATTCCATCACAAGGCCCTGTATGAAGCGGCATCCCGTGGATATGCAACCGCGACCGACCTTGCGGACTACCTGGTCCGCCAAGGACTGCCTTTCCGGGATGCTCATGAGGTCGTCGGTAAGGTAGTCGGCTATGCATCCGGCAACCGACTCTCCCTCGAACAGGTACCATTGAAGGTGATGCAGGAGTTCTGCCATGACATCCAGGAGGATGTCTATGAGATACTGACACTGGAAGGGTCGGTAGCGGCCAGAAACCACATCGGGGGGACCGCTCCTGACCAAGTCCGGGCTGCGGTGAAAAATGCTGACCGCCGACTGCGCAAGCGGGGCCTCTGAGCCTGTTTCCGCCACCCAGAAGAAATCATGCCAAAACCAATTTTACTATCCACAACCCTCGTTTTTTTCGCTTTCATCCTTATGTCGGCCTGTGGACAGAAGGGGTCGTTATATCTGCCGGACAGGGACCCGGTGCCGACAGAAACCAGTCCCTCGTGGTCCGAGGAACCATCCCGTCAAAAGAAGTCTTCCTGACCACGAACTGGTTTCGACCATTGGCGGGATATGCGAGGACCGACGGCGGGTCGATTGCTTGCCGACCGATTCCCCTGGAGGGTTCGTTCTTATCCTCGCGGAGGGACTTCGACCGTCCAACGACGGCCCCGAACGAACCATCACACGCGACTATCGGCTTTTTCGGCAGTACAGTAATGGTACAATTTTCAATTCAAAGTGCCCTTTGGATATGTTTCCCTTCGCGACCAGCGGCCATCCTCCCGTCGACTTACCTTTCCCCTCAGCCCACTTGTCTGATCGGATTGCCCATGTAGGGCCATAGGATTCCCCACAACCATGGACCACTTTCACTACCGAGCTGGCCAGCTATTTGCCGAAGATGTGCCGCTCAAGAAGGTGGCAGAGACCTATGGGACCCCCTGTTACATCTACTCCCGGGCCACTCTGGAACGCCATTGGCATGCGTTCGACACCGCCATCGGGGATTACCCCCATCTAGTCTGCTACGCAGTCAAGGCGAATGGCAGTCTGGCGATTCTCAACCTCCTTGCCCGTCTGGGCTCCGGCTTTGATATTGTCTCTGGGGGGGAATTGCGGCGGGTGATCGAAGCCAGGGGAGATCCTGCCAAAACCGTTTTTTCCGGTGTCTGCAAGCAGGCCTGGGAGATGGAATATGCCCTGAAAATTGGCGTGCGCTGTTTCAACATCGAATCCGAAGGGGAGCTGGAATCCCTGTCCGCAATGGCCGGGGAAATCGGCAGGGTAGCCTCGGTTTCGATCCGGATTAACCCGGATGTCGATGCCAAGACCCATCCCTATATTTCGACCGGACTGCACGAGAACAAATTCGGCCTGCCGGTGGAAGCCGCAATGGCCGTCTATCAGCAGGCGGCAACCGACCCCAATGTGCGAGTCAGTGGCGTCGCTTGCCACATCGGATCCCAACTCACGGATCTGGGCCCGTATGCCGATGCCCTGGACAAAGTGCTGGATTTTATTGCGGCTCTTGCTGCGGAAGGAATCGCCGTAGATCATATTGATATTGGTGGAGGGCTCGGAGTACGCTATCGTGACGAATCCCCCCCAAGCCCTGCGGAGTACTGGTCTGTCCTCAGCCAACAACTGGCAGAACGCGGTATTTCCCTGCCCATCACCATTGAGCCGGGACGTGCGATTGTAGGGAATGCCGGAATCCTGCTGACCCGGGTGAATTTCCTCAAAGTTTCCCGCACCCGGCAATTCTGTATTGTGGATGCGGGGATGAACGACTTGATTCGACCGGCCCTATATCAGGCCCAGCAGGAGATCGTGCCGGTTTGCGAGCATCCGGAAACGAGGCCCGGTATCTTTGATGTGGTCGGTCCAATCTGCGAAAGCGGAGATTTTCTGGGCAAGGATCGATGCCTTCGGGTTGCTTCCGGGGACTTGCTGGCAGTGCGGACTGCAGGAGCCTACAGTATGGTGATGGCCTCCAATTACAATGCTCGCCCAAGGCCTGCGGAAGTGATGGTTGACGGGTCGCAATTTCAACTGGTACGCAAACGGGAATCCCTGGAGGACCTGTACCGAGGGGAGCAGATCTGGTCTGGATGACTGGCTCAGCCGTTGGATACACCATGAGGGACATGGGCCGTCGGGACAAACCCACGGGCGGAGTCACAATGTTCCCTGCGATCATCAAAGAAAATATCCGCCCCGAACGTGTTCAGGAATTCACCCTTGCTCATGCCACCCAAGAAAAAGCTTTCGTCAATCCGTATCTTCCAGGCGCGCAGGGTACGAATGACCCGCTCATGAGCGGGCGCACTTCTGGATGTAATCAATGCCGTACGAATCGGTGACTCATCTGGACCATAGGCATCCTGAATTCGGTAAAGGGCCCGCAATACGGGTTTGAATGGTCCCCCGGGCAAAGGTTCGTTGGCCGCATTTTTCTCGGTTTCTTGAAAGCTGTGAAGCCCGCTATGGCGATAAATCCGCTCCGCATCATCCGAAAACAATACCGCATCCCCATCGAAGGCGATTTTCAGGCGTTTGTTTCCGCTGCCCCTGTCATTGGATGGCAGAATC
Source organism: Candidatus Poriferihabitaceae bacterium (assembly GCA_965221795.1). Taxonomy (GTDB): domain Bacteria; phylum Pseudomonadota; class Gammaproteobacteria; order Arenicellales; family Poriferihabitantaceae; genus VYFG01. The sequence continues at coordinate 1,790,036 of OZ244914.1, read as the reverse complement.
GTGGCGGCGGCGATACCCATCTCCAGCGCACTGCGAACATCCCTGGAATCCACGGAGAGGAACAGCGCGGCACCCAAAGGCCCAAGATAACGCCAGGGTGATTCCCCGCCGGTAAACACGGCTCGGGTTATGGACAAGGAGTGGTGTTCGATGGAATTGAATACCCGCAGGCCGGTATCCGCACTATTACGGGAGGTCAAGACCACTTCCACCAGTTGTCCCCGGCCCGAGATCTGATTCAAGCCAAGGAGCTTCTGCACCAAAGCAAAAGCGGTGCCGGGCTTCAACGGGTCATTTTCATGCTCCATCTGATAGCGACTGTAGGCATCCACTCCCTGCTCCTCGAAAATCTGATGGCTTGCCGTCAAATCAAACAAGGCCCGCGAGGAAATCGCAACGACCAGGGCGTTCTCCAGTTGTTCTTCCATCATGCCCACCTCTTTCGCAACTGCCGAATGACTGGCACGGTTTCCGGAAAGGCTCCATGCCAGATACGAAAGGACTCTGCCGCCTGCTCTACCAGCATACCAAGTCCATCACTGGCCCGAGCTGCTCCCTGATTGAGTGCCCACTGCAGGAACCGCGTTGGTCTTGCGCCATACATCATGTCATAGGCCAGGGTTTCCCTGTGAATACAAACCGGATTGATGTCAAGCAAGCCTCCATCAAGGCTGGCCGCAGTGCCATTGATCACCAGGTCATAGGGTTCCCGAGCATTTTCCAGGGCTCCTCCCGTTATCCGATCATCCCCCGGATGCTGGAAGCGGTCCACCAGGGCCATGGCTTTGGAAGCGGTACGGTTGGCAATATGGACGGCAGCGGGCCCACCCTCCAGAAGGGGGCCGAGAACCCCACGCACTGCCCCTCCCGCTCCCAGCACAAGAATCCGCTTGTGATGGACCGGAAACGAAAGATTACGTTCGAGGTCCCGAAGGATACCAATCCCATCGGTATTTTCCCCTTCTACCGCCGATCCCTCCTGGAAAGTCAGGGTATTGACAGACTCGGCCAAGGCCGCGCGTTCCGAAACCCGATTCCCGGACCGGCAACACAATTTCCACGCCTCGACCTTGAAAGGAACGGTGACGTTGAGACCCGCACCGCCATGCGCCTGGAAGTGGCTCACGGCTTGGTCAAATCCTCCCCAGTCGACCTGGATACAGTCATAGCACAGATCAATCCCCAACTGCTGACCAAAAAGTTCATGGATGGCCGGAGACAGGCTGTGGACAATCGGATTTCCCATCACCGCAAAATCCCTTGTCCGAGGGCAGAAATCGAACAGGTCATTCATGGGCATGGTCCCATTGGGAGCTCTGTAATCAAGATGCCTCGTGAAGGTCATGGAAGATGAATACCGGGCCATTGGTCTGCAGCTGGACCTGTCCACTCCCCACATTGCTAAGACCAAACGAGCTCAGGGGGGTAACCGCCATGTCGGAAGCAATATGATATCGGCAGTCTCCCCGCAGGGTAACCTGACAAGGGGCGAACAAGACCAGACTGAAGGTTCCATGGGAGGCAAACTCCCAGTGGCCTGTACTGAATGCCTCTACTTCCCGGTCAAAAGAGACTCGGGCAGGGGCGGTGCGCCGGTCAAGAAAATGAAATACCTCACCGAAATTCAGCAATTCATGATCCCGACGCCCTCCCAAAAATCCGGATAATTCGATTTGGGTGAATTCTGGACCAATATGACCTAGCGCGAAGGCGAGGTCGGAGAAGGCCTTGTCCGGGTCGAGTTGATGGTCCAGCGGGCCGTCAAAGGAATCCCGGTCGCCAACCGAAATACCCTCCCCGGAAGTGCGCCACCCGGCACCGCCATCAATAAACAGGACCGGCTCAGTCCACACAGCTCCCGAGGAGGCTAGTGGTCCAACGAGTTGTACTTTGGCGGCCTTTGCATGGCCGGCCAAATATCGATTGACGATTTCCGATTGCATCATCCGTTGGTGTAGTGCTTTTCGGGAGGGGATGAACCGCTGTACACGAGCGGAAATATGTGATCGAAAGGGGCACCAATCCGTCGATTATCCATACCCCTTACCGTAGTCGCCTGCAAGTTCCCGGGAAACCGGCAAGACCATCTGGCCCACATCTCGGTGCGGGTGCATGCAGGCCGCGCACAAAGTCTCTCAGTTTCGGAAATGGGCATCACCCATCCGCCATCTGTACAGGAGCCCTTGATCCGGCTCCACTCCCAATTGGCATATGCAAACACCCTACGAACCTCCATACACAAGGCTCAAGATGACTGGATCGCCGACCCAATATTCGGAACCTGTATCAGACCTGGAAGTCTATATTTTAAGGAATTATATACAGATATGTGTACAATCGGTCACCTGAGGTTCTCATGGGATGACTACTTGCCTTGTGCAGCCCCCCTTCACACCATGATTCACAGCAGGTCCATCTGACCTGACCGGGCATCGGGGTACACCATGCGAGGGGTTCTCGCAGCATCACAGAAAATGAAACGGTTGCTCAAATTCATTTTGCCCATTCTGGTGATCGGTTTGGGTGTCGCGTTTTTTCAGCATCTTCTTGACACAAGGGCGGCACCGGAAACGGTCTCCGAGAGTTTGCCTCCCCCGGTAGTTTCCGCGATGGTGGTCAGGCCTCAGATCCTGGCTCCCGAGTTGACCTTGTTCGGCCGTGTGGAAGCACCTTCCAATAGTATCTTGCGTGCCGGCATTGCTGCCGACGTTGTCCAGGTCTTCATACAGGAAGGGGACATCGTCGAGGCAGGTGATGTCCTGATTGAACTGGACGACTCCGATACGGCTCTGGAGGTCCGTCAACACTTGGCAACCGTAGCCGAAACCGAAGCCCAAATCAGAAGCGATCAAAGGGCCTATGAGGCAGACCAGGAAGCGCTGGAGCGTGAACTGGCCATGCTGGAACTGACCCGAAATGCAGTGGCGCGGGCTAGGGCACTGGCCAGTACCAATGCCGGGACATGGGCTACACTGGACGAAACGTTGCATCAGGAAGAGCAACTGCTGCTTGCGATTACCCAAAGGCGCCGTCATATTGACGATTACCCATTGCGCCAGAAGCGCTGGCAAGCCCGCCTGGAACATGCCCAGGCGATTCTCGACCATGCCAAGCTTGCCCTGTCACGTACCCAGATCCGGGCCCCCTACAGCGGCAGGGTGATTGAAGTCCTGGTCTCTCCGGGGGATCGGGCTTCCCGGGATACGGCCATTGTCCGGATGTTTGACCATCGGAACCTGGAAGTCCGATCACAGGTCCCCCTTCGCTATACGAGGCGAATCGAGGAGGCAGTGGGTCGGGACGAGGAAGTGATGGCTGTACTTCGGGATGACTACGGTGGAGCTCGTCTCCGGCTGGACCGGCTTGCGGCATCCATTGAACCGGGACAGGGTGGCTTGGATATGTTTCTGCATGCTGCGTCTGGTGTGTTGCCTGCCCTGGGCAGTACCGTAGAACTGGTCCTTCAACTGCCGCCACTGGATGGAGCCATTGCCCTCCCGCAGACTGCGGTCTATGGGAACGATCGGGTATACCGGATCCGTGACAACCGCCTGCAGGCATTGGCCGTTCGGCAACTGGGATACCGGATGGACAAAGCCGGTCAACAAGAATTGATCATGGATGCGAGCCCTTTCCAGGAAGGAGAATTGTTGATGATCTCAAGACTTCCTCAGGCAATTGAGGGTTTGCAGATCACACCGGATGTAATCAATGAGTGAGCATGAACCGCCTGCCGGGCCAACCTCTCCGTCTTCCTCCTTGAGCTACATTCGCCTGATGGCGCGCCATCCGGTTGCTGCCAACTTGCTCATGGTGATGATGTTACTGTCTGGAGTGTGGGCATTGCGGGAGCTCAATACCCAGTTTTTTCCTACCTTCCAAATCGACATCGCCACCGTCATGGTGACATGGAGTGGTGCCAGTACGGAAGATGTGGAGGAACTGATCACCATCCCTCTGGAACAAGCACTGCGCGAGGTGGACTTACTTCGGGAAATGACTTCGCAGTCTTATGAGGGGACTTCCGTGATAACCCTCGAGTTTGAAGAAGGCACCGACATGGGGCTGGCCGTGGACCGCATCAAGCAGCGGGTAGATCAGGTGCGCAACCTGCCACAGAATGCAAAAGAACCAGTCATCCGGCACATTGTCAACTATGAAGACATTGCGAAAGTACTGGTCACGGGCGGTGGCAGCCTGGACGAGTTGCGCCCAATCGTTAACCGTATGGAGAAGGATCTGTTGGATCGTGGAATCGACAAAATCTTTGTCGATGGGTTACCTCAGGAGCAGATCGCCATCGAAATTGATCCGCTCAGATTACGCGAGCTGGGGCTGTCGATGGACAATGTCGCACGCCGAATCTCGACCTGGTCCACGAATGCCCCCGTTGGCATTATCGGCAGTGCCGAAACATCCCGCCAGTTGCGATTTCGAGAACGGCGGGAATCCGTCCTGGAATTTGCCGCCATTCCCATTGTCGCCGATGAGGAGGGCCAGTTGGTGCGGTTGGGTGAAATCGCAGAGATTCAGCACAAACCCCTGGATGGAGAGTCCACCATCTGGCTGCGTGGCATGCCTGCTGTTCAGATGGCCCTGCATCGGGCGGAAAACAGTGACAGTCTGGAAGCGGCAAATATCCTGCACCAATGGTTAGCGGATACCCGACCGCTACTGCCCCCCGGTGTAGAACTGGTCCTGATCGACCAGCAGTGGGAATTCATCATGGAGCGGATCAATACATTGGTGAAAAACGCGGTCAGCGGACTGGCCCTGGTCCTGCTGGTCCTGTTTTTTTTCCTGCGGGGGTATGTCGCATTCTGGACGGCAGTGGGGATCCCGGTCTCGTTCATGGCCGCACTGGGCGTCCTTTACATTCTCGGAGGCTCAATCAACATGCTGAGCACTTTCGGGATGATCATGGCATTGGGCATTATCGTCGATGATGCGATTGTGGTGGGTGAAGAGGCAATGAGGCAGTTCCGCAAACATAACCAACCGGAAGCGGCGGAAAAAGCGGCAAAACAGATGCTGGGGCCGGTATTCGCTTCTTCCCTGACCACGATTTCGGCTTTTCTCCCGTTGGTCATGATCGGTGGCATTACGGGCGTTTTACTGCGCTCAATACCGATCGTGGTGATTTGCATCATTGTGACGTCTCTGATTGAGTGCTTCCTGATTTTGCCGGGTCACCTGACACATACCTTCCGTCGTGTCGGCGATAAACCGCCCTCCCGGATGCGCCAAGCCCTGGATAGGGGATTTGCCTTTTTTCGGGACCGTATGTTCCGTCCCACGATCGATTCCGCCGTCAACGCGTCCATGACGACCCTGGCCATCGCGGTTGCGATTCTGCTCATTACGGCCGGCTGGGTCGGTTCTGGACGAATCTCATTTGAGTTCTTTCCTACTACGGAGGGAACCCGAATATTCGCGAACGTCGGTTTTGTGTCCGGAACCCCCTCACATATCTTGCAGGATTATCTCCAGCAGGCCGAACAGTCCCTCTACGAAATCGAAAAAGAGCTTGATGAGCCCTTCATCAAAACGGCGGTCCTCCACTATGGCGCTTTGCAGTCCAGTGGATTCAACAGCCCGGCAGATGCGGACCACCTTGGCAGCATCAATGTGGAGTTACTGGACCCGGACAAGCGCTCCGTCCGCAATTATCAAATTATCTCGGCCTGGAAAGAACGCCTGCCCCCGGTCCCGGGACGTGAATCCCTGGCCATCCTGGAGCCCCGGGCCGGACCACCCGGAAGTGATCTCGATATCCGGATCGTTGGCAACCACATGTCTCAGGTGAAAAGCGCAGCCGAGCGCCTGGTCTCTGTCCTGCAATCCATACCGGGGGTGTATGGAGTCTCCGATGACACCCCCTATGGCAAGGATCAGATGATCCTGAAGCTGACCCCGACGGCACAAGCACTGGGCTTCAGTGTAGAAAGTATCTCGAACCAACTTCGTGCGTCCTATGATGGCATCCTGGTGCAGGAGATCTCGGATGGCTACGATGATGTCGAAGTCCGGGTGTCGTTGCCACAACAGGAGCGGTTTTCGTTGGCCAGTTTGGGAGAATTGAATATCGTCTTGCCCAATGGAGGGGTAGAACCGCTCCAGAACCTGGTCGATGCCAACCTTGCACAGGGTTTCGAAACGATTCGACACTCCGGGGGCCAACTCGCGATTACCGTCAAGGGCAGCGTGGACCCGGCCATCAGCAATACCAATGCAATCCGAGCCGAAATCGAAACCACGGTCCTGCCGCCACTGTCCCGGGAATTGGGGGTGAATTTCAGCTTTGAAGGCCGGCAATCGGACCAGGAAGAGACTCTGGCCGATATGAAATTCAGTCTCATCCCGGCCCTTGGAATGATTTACCTGGTCCTGGCGTGGATCTTCCGATCGTACCTCTGGCCCCTCGTCGTCATGTCCATCATCCCCTTTGGCCTGGTGGGGGCAATCTGGGGACATGTCTTCATGGGACTGGACTTGACACTGCTATCACTGATGGGAATCTTTTGTCTGGCCGGGATCGTGGTGAACAATTCGATCATTCTGGTCGTCTTCTATCGTAACCTGAAAGCCGAGGGACTGTCGCCCAGAGAAGCCATTGTGGAAGCCGCCTGCCAACGACTGCGGGCCGTGATACTGACCTCACTGACCACCATTGGCGGATTGACCCCTTTGCTCTTTGAGACCGCCCTTTCGGCCCAGTTCCTGAAACCGATGGCTGCGGGCATCGCGTTCGGCCTGATGTTTGCGACCCTGTTGGTCCTGTTTCTGGTGCCGGCGCTTCTGCTGACCCTCGAAGAGATCACCTTGCGTATTGCCCGCAAGCCGGTGCAACCATCCGGACCCCACCGATCAACAGCCGCCTTCACCCCCTCTGGGCAAGGCACTGCAGATAACGGATAATGTCGCCTGACTCCGGCATCCACTGTACTGCACCGGAATCTTCCGTAATGCGCAGCACCGGTACCGTTTGCCGACCAGTCGCCTGCTGCAGTTCCCGGGCAGCCGTCTGGGATTGCCAGATGTCCCGAGTTTCCACCGTCAAATGCAGGTGGCGAACCGTCAATAGCACCTGGTGGCAGTATCCACAACCCGGCCGCACATAGAGCATCAAATCGGGATACGGCATTACGCCATTCTCCGGAGTCGAGATCCCGGATCATCGCACGAAACCGCAGCGGCACTGAGTTGCCGAATATTGTAGCCGCCCATCCGGATCATCCCACCTGCGAGAGCTTCATCAGTTTTTTCAAATCCTTCAGCAAATCAGAAGGATTGATGGTCACTGGTATCAACATCATCACATTGCCCAGAGGGTCAATCAAGAGGGCGTCGTCGGGACCGGCTTTCATTTCGCTTGCCACCGGTATCACTTGTTCCTCCAAGCCGCCTTCGCCACGCAGGACAATCTCCATATCCGGATGTGCCTGGACGGCGGCTGTCATCAGGCCCTGGTCATCACCCAACAGTATCCGGCGCACTCTTGTCGCATCCTTTCCAAGTGCCAGCCGGGTTTGACGGGTATTGTACAGGGACACCTCACAATCGGACCCGCAGGCGCGTTCCAGCCGGTGCACCACGGTCCAGTACCCTCTCAGTCCATCCATCTCCAATAGACTGCCATCCAGTCTCAAATTGCGAAAGTCAGCCAGCGCCGCCGGGGGCGTGATGAGAGGCGCATGGTTGACACTGCTGCGGGGGGCATAGACGGCTCCTAACCCATGGTACCAGACCACCGCAACAAACAGTGGACCAAAGAACAGGGCGAATACCAGAATCAGCTTCAACCGGCTACGAAACTGGCGCTTTCGGTAGGCTTCATTCATCGTATTTCATGCGGTTCTTCGGCGGTACCAGATCAGGCTCCACACCAACAGGGCCAGCGCCAGGCCCCACCACTGCATGGCATATCCATAGTGGCGGGAAGCAGGCAGGGCGATCGGTCGCCAGATTCTGACAAAGGCTGCAGGGTGTGCCGGGTCCAACACCAGGACGGCATCCTCGATCCGACGCCCCAAGTGTTCTGATAACGCTTCCGTATCCAGGTAAAGGACGGTCTGAGGCCAGCGCAACTCACCCGATACCGTTTGTCCTAACGTAAAGCCTGTCGTGGGGCGATACAGCATGCCGACGGGATCTTCGGTCCATTTCGCCACAGCACCGCCATCGTTCCAGCTTCTGATCCAACCCCGATTAACCAGTATCACGGATTGGTCATCAGCCAGTCGGAATGGCGTCAGCACCTCGTATCCGGGCTGGCCTTGGTAAATCCGATTTTCGAGCAGAAATTCCTGCTCTCCCAGCCACTCTCCATCCAAGGTGACCGGCCGATAATCCAGTGGCACCCAATCCCCGGGACGGGCAGAAAGAGTACGTGGCTCACTCTCCACCGCATACCGTCGCTCAATCTCGGCTTTCTCCAGCCCCCGCGACCACTGCCATCCGCCGAGAAAAACCAACAGGAACAGGGCCAGCAGACAAAGGATCGGTGCGACAAGCGGTTTGACGGCTATAATCATGCCCCGGTGGTCTACCTGAGCAACCTAGGGCCAAGGCCACTACCACCAAAATCACGACCACTGGGCTCTTGCACTTTCTTCATTATGCTGCTTATCAAACTGATCATTGTCATCCTGCTGGTATTCGTGGTCATCAGCCTGTTTACGGCTCTCTATTTTCTCATCAAGAGCCCAGACAACTCCGCCAACGTCGTCAAGTCCCTGGCAATTCGTGTAGGCTTGTCCCTGTTTGTCATGCTGATCATACTCATCAGCTCGGAGTTGGGGGTACTGGAACCTCATCCCTTTGGTCAATAGGCTACCACAGCATCCGGTTCGAACTGACAAGGCCGGGGCACGACATGGGCATTATTCCAGTCAGAGCCTTTTTGAATCAACCAGAACAAGCCCCTGCCGGCTGTGCCCCCCCCCCCCAACGGTTCCGCAATTACAGGATGTATACGAACAGGAACAGCCCGAGCCAGACAACATCCACGAAATGCCAATACCAAGCCGCCGCCTCAAAAGCGAAATGATTGGTGTCGGAAAAGTGCCCTCGGATCGCGCGGGCCAGGACCACGGTCAGGATGATCGCGCCGAGTGTGACATGAAATCCGTGAAACCCGGTCAGCAGGAAGAAAGTCGAACCGTAAATGCCACTCGACAGCTTCATCCCCTCATCGTAGGCATGCTGGTATTCCACAATCTGCAGGTAGACAAAAACGAAACCGAGGATTACGGTGGCCAGCAACCCAAGAATGAAACGGGCGCGGTTGTTCACCACGATGGCGTGATGGGCAATGGTGACCGTAACGCCCGATGTCAGCAGAATCACGGTATTGATAAAAGGCAACGGCCACCAACCCATATGGAAGTCACTGCCGCCCATATCATCCGGACCATTGGTGGGCCATAATTCCGTGTATGTACTCCAGAGCCAGTGGTGTGTATTGGCACCGGATCCCTCACCCAAAAGCCATGGGACGGAAAGCGCGCGCGCATAGTACAGAGCACCGAAAAAAGCAGCAAAGAACATCACTTCGGAGAAAATAAACCAAGCCATGCCCAAACGAAACGACTTGTCTTCCCAACGACTGTACAACCCGCTCTCGCTCTCCTTTACCACAATCCCGAACCACCCGAACATCATGATGATGAGAATCACAATGCCGACATACATCACTGGCAACCCGATGTCATGGTGATTCAGGTGAATCGCAAGTCCACTGGTGATGGCGGTCAAGGCGATAGAACCCACCAAGGGCCAATAGGCACCATGGGGTACGTAATAGTGTTTGTTGACTGCGGTGATTGCCATGAGTTGAACCCGGGGAAATCGAATAGTTAGGCCTTACCGTGGAATGAAATCAGTTCATCGCCCGCGGCGTAACATCAAAAAAGGTATAGGACAAGGTCACCGTATCCATGTTCTGGGGCAGCGCCGGGTCGACGACAAAAACCAGAGGCATGTCACGGGTTTCGCCCGCTGCGAAGGTCTGTTGCACAAAGCAAAAGCACTCGGTCTTATTGAAATGACTGGCAGCCCGTCCCGGTGAGACGCTGGGCACGGCCTGCCCCACCAGCACCTGGTCCAATCGGTTGGTCGCAACATAGCTGGTACGGTACTGTTTTCCGGGATGCACCATCATGCTCGCTACTTGGGGCGCAAAATCCCAAGGGGCATACTGATTGAGTGAGCCGGTAAATTCCACCCTCACCAGCCGATCCTCATCCACGTCCAACCGCCTTGCTTCGTCCTGGGTCAGCGTACCGGTCTTACCATTGAGACCGGTAATCTCGCAAAAGACATTGTAGATCGGCACCATCAGATATCCGAAGCCGAACATCAACACCGGCGCCAGAAAAAGTAGCGGTAGATTTCTCGTGGCCGGGGTACGGCCCATAGACCGTTTCATGCCCCGGCACTCCGCACCATAACAATGATAGCCAAGTAGAACCCAATCGCGGTCAGCGAAAGCAGAATCACTGTTTTACGGACACCCTTGTTCAATCGTCTTCTTCGGATGTGACCCGGGTCAGGGGAATGTGCTGCTCCCAACTGCCCCCATCACTTGATCACGGGCTGGTCGGTAAACGAATGGTACGGAGGCGGGGAAGACAGGGTCCATTCCAACCCTTCGGCACCTTCCCAAACCTGACTGGTGGCTTTCTCACCCCCTCGGATACACTTCACGACCACATAGACAAAGATCAACTGGGCAAACCCGAAGCCAAAGGCACCGATCGTGGCAATTGCGTTGAAATCGGCAAATTGAACCGCGTAGTCGGGGATCCGCCGGGGCATACCAGCAAGTCCGACAAAATGCATCGGGAAAAACAGCAGGTTTACAAAAATGGTAGAGGTCCAGAAATGGATCTTGCCCCATTTCTCGTCATACCGATTGCCGGTCCATTTCGGTAGCCAGTAATAGACCGCCGCCATAATGGCGAAAATCGACCCCGGTACCAGCACATAGTGGAAGTGTGCCACGACAAAATAGGTATCGTGATACTGGAAATCCACCGGTACCAGTGCCAGCATGACTCCGGAAAAGCCGCCGATGGTGAACATGATCACAAAGCCCAGAGCAAACAGCATTGGGGTCTCGAAAGTCATCGCCCCCCGCCACATGGTGGCGACCCAGTTGAACACCTTGACCCCGGTCGGAATCGCAATCAGCATGGTGGCAAACATAAAGAACATTGCACCGGACAGCGGCATACCGACGGTGAACATGTGATGGGCCCAGACAATGAAAGACAGGAAGGCAATGGAAGCCGTGGCATACACCATGGAAGCATAGCCGAACAGGGGTTTGCGGGCAAAGGTTGGGATAATTTCCGAAACCACGCCGAATGAGGGCAGGATCAGAATGTAGACTTCCGGGTGCCCAAAAAACCAGAATATATGTTGGAACATCACCGGATCGCCCCCGCCTCCGGCAGTAAAAAAGGCGGTGCCGAAGTATTTGTCCGTCAACAGCATGGTCACTGCCCCAGCCAGCACCGGCATAACGGCAATCAGCAAGTAGGCGGTAATGAACCAGGTCCAGACAAAAAGCGGCATCTTCATGAAAGTCATGCCTGGTGCCCGCAGATTCATGATGGTCGCGACAATATTGATCGCCCCCATGATGGAGCTGATGCCAAGAATATGGATGGAGAAAATCAGAAACGGGAAAGCGTTCCCTGCCTGCAATGAAAGCGGGGGATACAGTGTCCAGCCCGATGCCGGAGCGCCTCCCTCCATGAACAGGGTAGACAGCATCATGGCAAAACCGAAGGGCAGGATCCAGAAACTCCAGTTGTTCATCCGTGGCAACGCCATATCTGGCGCACCGACCATGATCGGCAGCATCCAGTTTGCCAGTCCAACAAAAGCCGGCATGACAACACCGAATATCATGACCAATGCATGCAGGGTAGTCATGCTGTTGAAAAACTGGGGGTCCACCACTTGTAGACCCGGCTGGAACAGCTCGCTGCGGATGACCAACGCCATGAGGCCACCGATGAAAAACATGATCAGGGAGAACCACAGATACAGGGTGCCGATATCCTTGTGGTTGGTGGTGGTGACCCAACGCATAATTCCCGGGGCCGGCCCATGATCATGATGATCACCGTGATGGGTATCAGTGTAGGCTGCGTTCATCGGAATAACCTCAAAATATATTGAATCCTGGGATTTCTGGTACAGTACCGAAACCCCGTTAGTGCACCGCAAGCTGTGACGGTTGTTGGGCCGCCATCCGAGCCGTGAGCCATTGCTGGAATTCCTCCTTCTCTACGACTTCAACGACCACGGGCATGAACCCATGGTCACGGCCACACAGTTCCGTACACTGCCCCCGATAGGTACCGGTCTCATTGACCTTGGTCCACATCGTATTGATGAACCCCGGAATCGCATCTTTCTTGATCGCAAAGTCCGGCACCCACCAGGAATGGAGCACATCGTTAGCGGTTAATAGCAACCGGACCTTCGTATCCACCGGAAGGACCAGTGGGTTGTCCACTTCCAGGAGATAATTATCCACGGTCGTGACATCGATACCGGACCCTCGAACCCGGGCTTCCCGACTGGAATCCGCAAGGGTGCTGAAATAGCTGACACCGGAATCCGGATATTCATAATGCCATTTCCACTGGTAGCCTGTGATCTTGACTGTCATTTCGGCACCGGAATCATCCTCCTGCACAATCAGTGTTTTCGCCGCCGGGATCGCCAGTACGATCAGGATGACAAAAGGAATGGTCGTCCAGACTACTTCCAGGGCTGTGCTCTCATGGAAATTCGAAGGCATCACTCCCCTCGATTTCCGGTGCAGGACAATGCTGACCGCCATGGCCCCGAAAACGCCCAGTGCGACGACACACATAATCCAGAACGCGAGCATGTGCATGTCCCAGACCCGATGGCTGATATCAGTGACCCCTTTCGGCATGTTCAGTTCCCACGCGGCCCACACCGGCCAGGAAACGACAGCTATGGCCAATGCGGCAAGGGCGCTGAAAATGCGATGTGTCTTGGTCATTGGAATAGGAAACGGCTGAATGAAATGGTAAACCTGGTCAATTTCGCCCGGAACGGCCCGCCGATACCACCTCTCTGGTGGCATGTCCGATGAAATTCCCGCCAGCGGACCCCGCTTCAAATGGCCTGATACAAGCCTGCGGCATGCTCAGGACTCACTGTAGGCTATGGGATTATACCGTGATCCCTTGTAGCATGACATAGAACTTATGTAGCGACAAGCCAATACCTTGACAGATTGCGCTGCACCTATTGACCCGTGGGAGTGGTGGCAATCAGGTATTGCACAATACCCCAGATGAACAGGAGAAGTAGCACGACGAACATCCCTCCCGCAACCAAAAAGTGCCAGAACTTGCCGCTGGAGAAATCCCGTCGTCGATTGGCATCTTTCTGTACGCCAAAGAATGCACAAAAAACACTGCACGATATAGTCAGAAAGGTGACCGGGCGTTCCGGCTGTCCACCCGGGTCAGGGGGTTGGTTGTGCGTCGACATGATTTGCCAGCCTCAGTTCAGAAACCATATCCGGATCACAATCCGGGCATAGTGGTCCAACATCAAAAAGACAAACAGTGCACTGAGATAGAAGATGGAATAGCCGAAGGTCTTCATGGCAAACCGATCCCCTTCACTGCGATAAAGCCGGACCGCATAATAGACAAACCCGATCCCCAGTGCCAACGCGCCTGCCAGATACAGGGTCCCGCTCATCTGTACCAGGAACGGCATGATGGTCACGACCACCAGGAGGACGGTATAGAGCAGGATGTGCAGTTTGGTCAGTGCCACCCCATGGGTCACCGGTAGCATCGGCACATCGGCTCGGGCATACTCATCCTTGCGCCGGATCGCAAGAGCCCAGAAATGCGGGGGGGTCCAGACAAAGATAATCAGAAACAGGAGCAAGGCTTCCGGATGCAACTCGCCGGTTACGGCCGTCCAGCCCAGTACCGGCGGGGCTGCCCCGGCAGCACCTCCCAGCACAATGTTCTGGGGCGTGGTCCGTTTCAGGAACATGGTATAAATCACGGCATAGCCCACCATGGAAGCCAGTGTCAGGGCAGCCGTCAGGACATTGACAAACGTCACCAGCAGTACCATCGACAAGCCGGCCAGCGACAGCGCGAACGTCAGGGCACCCCGACCGGAAATACTGCCCCGAACCAACGGTCTGGCATTGGTCCGATCCATCTGTATGTCAATCTCCTGATCCAACCAGTGATTGAGTGCCGCCCCCGCTGAAGCCGCCAGCCCGATCCCTATCAGGCCCCAGAACCAGGCATCAAACGGCACCCAGCCTTCTGTGGACAACAGCATTCCCACCGCAGCAGTGAACAGGATCAGCGCCACCACCTTGGGCTTGCATAGCCGCAGATAGTCACGCCAAGGGGAAACATGCAATGCGACTTCAAGCATTCTGCAAGTGCTCCGGCATCCGATAGCGGGCGATCGTTTGGCGGACCGCATCGGCCAAGCAGTCGCGCTCCGTGTCAGTCAGGCACGAACCTACCTCCACCCAGCGTCCAGACGCACCCAACAGAAGGCGGTGCGGGTACCATCGGTGACTCGATGCACGCAGGTCTACCTTGACCCAATACAGCGGGAACTGGGCATCATCATAACGAGACCCGGGCCCAAGATGAAAAACGGCAACCTGCTCCCCGTCAATGCGGATTTTTTCGACATAATTGGCATGTCGCTGAATCCGATTCACCATGTAGTATACCAACGCAAGTTCGATCAAAGTGAAAGGCAACACCAGCCAAAATCCCAGCACCGCCAGCCGCAGCGCAATTGCAAAGCCGATTGCTACCAGCCCCAGCATCAGCCAAGACCAACCTGGACGCCTGATACTAGCGTTGGGGAAAATGGTAAATTCTGTTGCAGGAGGAGCCTCGCTCACGGCCCAGTCCGGTTCTCGAAAAATGCGATTCTACCAAATGGGGCTTTGCTGTGCCGGTTTTCCGGTAAGGCCTTGGGGTTTTACCCTGGACTTTCATATACTCGTTGCCCCGGTATCGCCCGGCAACAACATGGAGCAGCGAAATGGGTGCCCCAAAAGATTGCCGGATGTGCCATTGCCTCGTGACCCTGCACAAGGAACGCGACGTTTGCAGGGTGCTCCGTCTTGTCAATCGAACACCGGACATGACTCCTTATCCGCCTCCGGAAAAGCCCAGAAAAGGCCGGGACACCAGATGGAGTATCGCAATCGCCATCCTCATTAATGAGCCATCCCTATCTCCCGCAGGAAGCGAAACCGGATTTCCCAGGATATGCCCCGGCACGTAGCCTGTCCACAACATGCCATAATCGGCCACTACCGGGGGCTAGCCTGCTTTCGACACCATCTGGACAATGGCCCATATTGAAATTCGGTGCTGAAGGACTTATCCTTGGCTAGAGCATCTCGGTGCAATCCCAGCCGCGTGAGCCGCGGCATCATTTCCCACAGGAGACAGTTTCATGAACCCTCTACGCAGTGTATCCGGAACCATTATTGCTGGCTTTGTCCTGGCTATCGTCATCGCAGTCATCTTGTAGCGAGTTGGCGGACGAAACGGTCATCAAGCATCACTTCCCCACGAGGAGACTACCATGAATACGTTTGCCCTTGCCGTCTGGTTGCATGTCTTTGCCGGTGTAATCTGGATCGGGCTTCTCTATTATTTCAACTTTGTCCAAGTGCCTGCATTGGCAGAGGCAGCAAGCGATAAAGAAGGCCCGGGTGGTGCCGGGATTTCCAAATATGTCGCCCCCAGAGCGTTGCTTTGGTTCCGTTGGGGAGCTGTCGCCACCTGGCTGACTGGCGCTTGGGCGCTGACCTATGTCGGCGGCTTCACTTACCATTTCTTTGCCACATCGGGACCCACACCGATTGGGGTCGGTGCCTGGCTTGGCACCATCATGCTGTTCAATGTCTGGGTACTGATCTGGCCTAACCAAAAGAAGGTGCTGGGCATGGTATCCGCCTCGGAGGCAGAAGTTGCCAAGGCAAAGAATGTGGCCTTACTGGCCTCTCGTACCAATACCCTGCTGTCGATCCCCATGCTGATGTGCATGGTGGCTCATGGTCATGGAGGATTTCCGTTCTGAACCCATACCCGGTCAGGAGGTGTTCGCCGGCCCTCGCGGCACCTCCGACATCTCCATGTGCCGTAGCTTGTGCACCACATGATACTCCTGCCATGGAGTACCCTCATACAGTGCCGCACCGTGCTGCTCGAATCGGAATTAAGACCAAACACCTGTGCCTCTTGATACGGTAGTCCAATGCGATTTCGCCTTTCACCAACCAAAATCACTCCTACCCTGACCGGGCGCTGTGAAGAGATGCCTCTTGAGAATCGCCACCATGTCAAGGGCCATCCATTACGACCTCCGTTCCCCCAAGGGCTGGAGACCGCAGTCTTCGCGATGGGATGCTTCTGGGGTGCCGAACGCACATTTTGGACCCTTGACGGGGTTTATACCACGGCCGTGGGCTATGCCGGAGGATTCACTCCCAACGCCACGTATTCCGAAGTCTGCAGTGGCCACACCGGCCATACTGAAGCAGTGCTGGTCGTCTATCAACCCGATACGGTCAGTTATGGAACACTGCTCCAGATTTTCTGGGAAAATCATGATCCCACCCAAGGCATGCGCCAGGGGAATGACCACGGCACCCAGTACCGTTCGGCCATTTACACCCATTCCAAGCTCCAACTCGATCTTGCCCACGCCTCCAAGGGGCGCTACCAAACGAAACTGCAGGCCGCAGGCTATCCAGCCATCACCACCGAAATTGCGCCTGCTGGCCCATTTTATTATGCTGAAGAAGCGCATCAACAATACCTCGCCAAAAACCCTTGGGGGTATTGCGGATTGGGCGGAACAGGGATCTCCTGTACCTAGTTCCGAGGAGCCACAGCGGATCGGTCATGTGCTGACCGGAATATCACTTGCGGGTCGGCACAATATCGTCCGCCTCCTGTTATGCTTCACATGATTTGAGTCCGTCTGTCCCGGATTCATACGGCTTTTGTGTCCGGCAGCGTTCTGGCAGGAAGTGGTGGGGAGCCGGAACAGTTCCGGCTTGCGATTGCCGCAGATTCAGAAGACGGAAGCCTGGAGGAGGGTGTCCCAGTCCTTGATGCCGGCATCTTTGGGGCATATGCTCACAATACGGGGGAAGGGGGCTTCAAGGAGCGCGACGGATCGACAGTGGGATCGGGGACGGCATGACCGCTTGGGGGCTGCGCCAGTGATCAGATCAGGCCCGGATCTGGCCTTTCCCAATTGTGGAGGGAATATTTGGCCAGAAACTGGGGGGGGTCTACTGACGAAAAGTCCGCCCACATGGCCCGGAAGGTTCGTCCCAACACCGGGTGGACCATGTCGGGATACAAGTCCACCAATGGTTTAAGGACATAGGCGTAACGCTCGATTTCGTCACGCGGAACATTGATACCTCGGGTCTGCCAATTTTCGTTCCCATACAGGATCACATCAAGATCGAGAACCCGGCTGGCAAACTTTTTCGGGCCGCGGGCGCGGCCGGCTGCGGTCTCAAGTCGGTGCAAGCGCTCAATCACTGTCGGCAGGGGATCATCTGACCGGAAGCCCAACACCAAATTGAAAAAAGGGTCGCCACGGAATCCCACTGCTGTCGTTTCATACACTGGCGAAACTTCGATTTCTCCATATATTGATCGGATCTCCCGAACAGCCTTGTCAATATTTGCTTGCGGCTGGATGTTGCTGCCAAGGCTAAGCACAATACGCTTCATGGGCGGTTACCCCGTTCAATGATCACACCCACATCTCCCGCCCCCCGGACGGCACCGGGTTTGTTGACCCGGACACGGCACCAGGGAATCGCGAACTCGCCGAGCAGGATATCTGCCACTTCCTGCGCCATCCGTTCCACTAATTGGAAACGGGAATCGGCGACAAACTTTCCGATTCGTTTAGAAACATCCTTATAACTCAGCGTATCGCCCAAGTCATCGCTGGCAGCGGCTTTCTGCACATCCCACGCCATGTCGAGATCAATCACGATGGTCTGGCGAATCTTGCGCTCCCATTCCCAGACCCCGATCACACAGTCGACTTGGAGACCGTGTAGAAAAATAATATCCATGCTAAGCTGACTCCCGGTTTTGAACTGTGGCAATTGTATCGACCCTGGCGCAAAAAGCGTAGTGGCGATGTCCCCGGTTGCCCTGCATTGCAAATTATGTCTCTCCCGTTTATTGCCCTGCCCATTGCAAGCTACCTGATCGGCTCCATTCCAAGTGCGGTCCTAGTCAGTCGACTACTGGGATTGCCGGATCCGAGGACTGGCGGTTCCGGCAACCCAGGAGCCACCAATGTGCTACGCCTTGGCGGTCGGAAGGCGGCAGCGATGACCCTGATCGGAGATCTTGCCAAGGGCTTGATCCCGGTAGCGGTTGCGAGAGCGTTGGAGGTCGAATCAGTCATCGTCGCCGCCACCGGATTGGGAGCCTTCCTGGGCCACCTGTATCCGATCTATCTTGGATTTCGGGGAGGCAAGGGAGTGGCCACGGCCGCCGGAGTTTATGCTGCTCTCTCCATGAATGTGATCTGGATCCTGGCCAGTGGTTGGCTGGTCGTGATCCTGATCAGCCGATACTCTTCCCTGGCCGCATTGAGTGCGGCCCTTGCAGCCCCATTGGTCTTCCTCTTGCTAGGAGAGAACTGGGCCTTCGTCCTGCTGGCCGCCATCATCACCCTGTTTCAATTCTGGCACCATCGCAGCAACATCCGGCGCCTCCTGCGCGGCGAGGAAAGTCGGGTGCGGCTGGTGGCAAACCGAAACTAAGCACCGGTGGCCTGGCATTGGCCACTAAGGTGCCCGCCGCGCCTTCTTCTGATCTAGCAAGATTCTCAGTTCGCGCGCCTCCTTCCTGCTGAGCTTCCGATCGGACGCAGACTGCTGTTGGAGCAGTTCAGTAATCCGCTCCTCGTCCTGCTGCTGCTGTACTCGTGCCAGAGTCTCACCCAGGAATGCGACCACGGTATCCTCCGTCACCTGATGATCATGCGTGGCCAATTGTCCGAGATAGCCCTGCACGGTCGAATCCCGAAACACTTCCAGCAAGCGAGCAGTCGTAACCTTCGGGTCCTGCTGAATACAACGGACAATCTGTTGCAAGTGGTCGGCACCTTGCTGACGAAAAGTATTTACCACATCCAGCCGCGAAATCTTCCCGGCCGCAGCCGGATATTGCAACAACAGGCTGATGGCAGTGGCCATCGGAGAAGGCCGTCCTCGCATCCGACGCGGCGGGAGAGGTGCGGCCCGAGATGCCGCTTGCATGAACTGATCCGGCGGCAACCCTGTCAGCTCAGACAGTTGTGCTTGCATCAGTTGCTTGAGTGCGCCTCCCGGTATGGTTTCAATCAATGGCCGAACCAGGCTGACCAGTCGGGCCTTGCCATCCATACGCGTCAGGTCCGACTGAGCGGTTAGGGTATCGAACAGAAACCGGTCCAGAGGCATGGCATCTTCCCGAACCTTTTGAAGGAAGGTTTCCACCCCTCCCCCAGCCCGGACAAAGGTATCCGGATCTTCCCCATCTGGGAGGAACAGGAACCCCAGTTGCCGGCCATCCTGCATCTCCGGCAGTGCCACCTGCAGCGCCCTCCATGCAGCATCACGCCCGGCCCGGTCGCCATCAAAGCAAAAAACAATGTCTGGAGCCAACCGAAAGAGTCGTTTCAGATGGGCTCGAGTAGTCGCCGTACCCAACGTTCCAACCACATTTTGCATGCCAAATTGGGCCAAGCTGACCACATCCATGTAACCTTCGACCACAATGCTCCTACCCTCTTGGCCAATGCTGCGTCTGCCACGGTGCAGGCCATACAGTTCCTGACCTTTGTGGAACAGCAATGTTTCCGGGGAATTCAGGTACTTCGGAGTTTCGTCTCCGAGCACCCGCCCGCCAAATGCAACGACCCGGCCACGATGGTCCGCAATGGGAAAGATAATGCGGCCCCGAAAGCGGTCATAATAGCGACTGCTTCCTGACCCCTGCTTCTGCGAAATCAGACCCACCTTGAGCAGCTGGTTTTGCCGTACAGGACTCGTGCCGAGCGCGGACAGCAGTGCGTCCCAGGATGGTGGAGAAAAACCGATGCCAAAATCTATACAGGTGGCCTGATCCAGTCCCCGAGACGCAAGATACTGTCGGGCCGGTTTCGCATCCGAGTGCTGGCGAAGCTGCTGCTGGAACCACTCACTGGCTTCCTGCAATATCCCCAACAACTGTTCCGTGGATTCCCCAGGTGGTACCTTGGGTCTCGGACCACCTTCACGCGGGACGTCCATCCCCAAATCATCTGCCAATTCCTCCACTGCCTCGACAAAAGACAGGTTGGCATAGTTCATCAGAAATCCGATAGCGGTACCGGAGGCACCGCAACCAAAACAATGATAGAACTGTTTCGCCGGGCTCACAGTAAACGAGGGGGTATTCTCGTCATGGAACGGGCAACAGGCCACATATTCGCGCCCTTTCGCTGTCAGCGGGACACGCTTGTGAATCACGTCCACAACATCTACTCTTGAAAGCAGCGAATCAATGAACGTGGATGGAATTCGGCCCGCCATCTCCCGATTCTAACCGATTGAGCCGGTGCCGGCATAGTGGACCAAGTCCACGCAAACGCCCAATCGAATGGGCGGCCTGAGGCCATTCGTAGAAATTCGGTTTGCAGAACAAGGGAGTCAGGATCGCTCTATGGTGCAATTGGAACCAGGGATTATGCAGCCAGCGAAAAGGCGAGCTTTTGCGGATGTATGGCAAGCGTATGTCCGGACTTGCGGTTCCGCGATGCCTGACGGTACAATCGCCGCATGATGGAAGCCCTCCACTTTGACACCCACCGCTTTGTCAAGAACCTGACCGAAAGCGGCTTTACCGAACGCCAGGCCGAAGCCCTGGCCGAGGCCCAGATCACGTTTCTCAACGAAAACCTGGCCACCAAGGCCAGCATTGAATCCCTGCGTCAGGAAACCAAGGCCGATATCGCCCGAGTGGAGGCCAGTGTCGAATCCCTGCGCCAGGAAACCCAGGCCGGCATTGAATCCCTACGCCAGGAAACTAAGGCCAGCATTGAATCCCTGCGTCAGGAAACCAAGGCCGATATCGTTCGACTTGAGGGCGGCATTGAAACCCTGCGCCAGGAAACCCAGGCCAGTATTCTGTCGGCCAAGTACAGCCTCATGAAATGGATGACCGGAACGATGTTCGCCATGACCGGGCTGTTTGCCGCGATCGTCAAACTGCTCCCCGGCATCGCTTCGTGAGCGTCACGCACATCGATTTCCCTCCCCGACTCGATGGAGCCAAGCCATTACTTCGCATGGAATCAATTTTCGCCGCAGGGCGTCTGGTAGTGCGATGGGGAGCAGGAGCCGGGAAACGAAATCGGCCAAAAAACCCGCTAGTTGGGGACGCATACACAGCAACTCCCTCATCCAATATCCGTGATCGCCCAGCGTGCCCTGACATCGAAGTCCAGATTCTGGCGATCAGTGTTCATGGCTAATCTCATACTACCGGCATAGGCAATCATAGCACCGTTGTCGGTACAGAATTCCGGTCGGGGATAGAATACCTCTGCTCCGACCTCTGCCGCCCGTTCGCGTAATTTCTCCCGCAAGCGGCGATTGGCACCCACCCCGCCCGCGATGACGATACGTTGACGGCTTGTTTCCCGAAGCGCACGAAGACACTTGATACACAAAGTATCGACTACCGCCTCCTCAAAACCACGGGCGATGTCGGCGATATCCTGCTGGTTTAAGGCCAGCCCTTCGGCAACTGTACGCACCTGAGTCTTCAGTCCGCTGAAGCTGAAATCAAGGCCGGGACGATTGATCATGGGCCGAGAAAAACAGAACCGCGCAGGGTCTCCGGATAATGCGGCCCGGGCAATCGCAGGCCCACCCGGATAACCCAATCCTAGCAGTTTGGCTGTTTTGTCGAACGCCTCGCCGGCCGCATCATCCAGCGATTGGCCCAGAATCCGATAATCCCCCACTGCCGCTACATCCACCAGCATGGAATGCCCTCCCGAGACCAACAGGGCCACAAGAGGCAGTTCTGGAGGCTCTTCTTCCAACATCGGTGCCAGCAGGTGACCTTCCATATGGTGCACCCCCACACCGGGCACCCCCCAGCCCTCCGCAAGGCTGAGGCCCAAAGATGCCCCCACCAACAGGGCCCCAGCCAGCCCAGGTCCTGCCGTCCAGGCCACTGCATCCACTGGCGGAATACGGGCAGGAATGTCCGCCAGCAGGCTATCGATCAATGGCAACAGGGTACGAACATGATCCCGGGCAGCCAACTCTGGGACTACACCGCCATATTCTCGATGCAGGGCAATTTGGGAAGCCAGACGGTGTACTAACAGCCCCTGTTCGGTGTCATAGACTGCTGCACCGGTATCATCACAGGATGTCTCAATACCCAGAGTTCGCATGAGCTATATCGTTTCGTTCGAATTCAAACAAGGCTCGGCTGCTTCTCCACGTGCCAGCATTGCGTTGACTTCATGTTGGGAATATCCGGCTTCAGCCAGCACTTCCCGGGTATGCTGCCCGAGCAGAGGAGCTGGGCAATGCACGCCCCCAGGCGTCTCGCTGAACTTGACCGGCAGGCCGATTGCCCCGACTGGGCCGGCAACCGGATGCTGGAGTTGAAGAATCATTTGGCGAGCACGGGCCTGAGGATCGCGGTGCATTTCTAACACATCCAGAATCGGCCCAGCGGGAAATCCACCCTGAGCCAGATGGGTCAGCCAATCTTCCGTAGTCCGACGGCGGAAGATCCGAGTCAGTTCTTCCTCCAGCAATTGTCGGTTCTGCATACGGTCCTCATTGGTCAGGAATCGCGGATCTGTCTGCAGTTCCGGTCGTCCCAGCAGTTCAGTCAACCTTTCCCAATTGGCTTGATTGGCCGCACCCACGCTGATCCATCCATCGGCCGTCTGAAACGCTTGGTAGGGTGCATTCAGTGGATGGGCTGATCCCATAGCCTGGGGTGTCACGCCTGTCGCCATGGCGATAGCGGATTGCCAATACGTCTGTACAATACCGGCTTCGAACAGGGAGGTATCGACGACTTGGCCCTTGCCGGTCTTAAGGCGGTGAATATAGGCTGCCAGTATCCCCATGGCGGCCAGAACACCGGCCGTGATATCGGTGACTGGAGCCCCGGATTTGACTGGAGGCCTACCTGGTGCCTCACCGGTGATGGACATGAGGCCGGACATGCCCTGAGCGATGAGGTCAAATCCGCCGCGATGGGCATATGGACCCGTACGGCCAAACCCGGACACGGCACAATACACCAAGCCGGGATTGGCCCGCTGCAAGTGCTCATAATCCAACCCCAGATTTGCCATCGTACCAGTCCGATAATTCTCAATCAACGCGTCCGCATCCTCCACAAGCCGGAGCAAGGCCTCCCGGCCACGGTCGGTCTTGAGGTTGAGCACTACCCCCCGCTTATTCCGGTTCATCATCATGAAAGCGGCGCTCTCTCCGCCGATTTCTGGTGGCACCATACGGCGGGTATCGTCCCCGCTCATCTTTTCAATCTTGATTACATCCGCTCCCATGTCGGCCAGCATCACTCCAGCGACCGGTCCGGCCATGATATGGGCCAGTTCAAGAACCCGACAGCCTGCCAGAGGCCCTTGCACCTATTCCCCCTGCCAGTTTGGTTCGCGTTTGTCCAGAAAGGCTTCTAGCCCCTGCCGAAAGTCCTGGCTCTGATAACACATCAACACCATGTCCTCATCTTCCGTAACACCGTCCCGCAGCCGATGCTGAAGAGTCTTGGTAGCGCGTAGCGTAAGCGGTGCCCGAGAGGCAACCAGCCGAGCCAGCTCCTCGGCGCATTTGATAAGGGCTGCGTGGTCCTCTAGCACTTCGGTAACCACACCAATTTGCAAGGCCTCGCAGGCACCCATCAAGCGGCCCGTGAAAATCATTTCCCGAACTCTGGGAGCTCCGAGCAACGCTTCCAGTCGCCTCAGGGAGCGGCTCGATAGCGTGTTGCCCAGAGTTCTGGCGATGGGAAAGCCGAATTGGAGATTACGGACGGCAATACGAAGGTCACAGACTGCCGCAATCATTCCACCTCCTCCAGTGCATGCCCCCGCCATAGCAGCAATGGTTGGTACCGGACAAGTTTCAATGGTGCCCAAGACATGGTCCATTTCCTGTTCATATTGCAGGAAGTCAGCGGCACGATCGAATTCGCGAAATTGGCGGATATCCGTCCCGGCCGCAAAAGCCATGCTCCCCGCCCCGGTAATGATCATGGCCCGGCAACCCTCGGGGGGCGAGTGGCAGACCGCAGCCAAGTCCGCATACATAGAGAAAGTCAATGCGTTCCGGAATGCCGGTCGATTCAGTATGACCGATGTCACAACCCCTTCGGACTTGACCAGCAATTCAGAACCATCAACGGGAGCTCGGGAAGGCATAAAGAGACGACAATAGGGGCCTCGCACGTTACAACCCACCTAGTAGCGATTGCTATCACGTTGGGGGGCAGGGATGCACTATAATTTGTTTTCCATTCTCGATTATAGCCAATTTCCAAGGGACCTTCCGGCACGGGTGTCGGCGGGCATGCCCTGTCCTGATGACAAAACCCACCATCCCCCTTGACACACTCGCCATGGAAATTGAGGGCGAGGTATTGTCCGATGCGTTCGACCGTGGCCGTTATGCTACGGATGCCTCAGCGTATCAGATGATGCCCATCGGCGTAGTGGTTCCAAAGCGCAGCGAAGATGTCGAAGCCACCCTAGCCTTTGCCCGGCAGCATCATGTTCCGCTGCTGCCCCGTGGCGGTGGCACCTCCCAGTGCGGCCAAACAGTGAATCGGGCCTTGGTACTTGACTACAGCAAATATTTCAACCAGGCCATTTCCCTGGATATGGATCGTCTGCGTTGCCGGGCCCAGCCGGGTGTCGTTCTCGACCAGTTGAATCGAATACTGAAACCTCGGGGAGTATGGTTCCCTGTCGATGTCTCCACCTCTTCCAGAGCAACCTTGGGCGGGATGGCCGCCAACAATTCTTGTGGTAGCCGCTCCTTGCGCTATGGCCTGATGCGAGACAACATTCACGCTATTGATGCTCTTCTCGCAGATGGAACCCGGCGTCGGTTTGGCAGATTGGACCTTCCTGAAGCACAGAAGGACCCTTTCTGGCGACCCTTTCTGGCATTGGGTGAACGCGAGCGCAACGAAATCGCAGCGCGCTTCCCTGATGTCATGCGCCGGGTCGGGGGGTACAATATTGATGCCCTCGTGCCAGGGCTGTATCGTCCGGCTGCAGGAGCGCCGGGTTCAATCGCAGACCATCGCATCAACCTGGCCCACTTGCTAGTCGGTTCGGAAGGCACTCTGGCCCTGACGGAACACCTGGACCTTGATCTATCACCATTGCCCCAACACAAATTGCTCGGGGTACTGCATTTTCCGTCGTTCTATGATGCCATGGAGGCAACCCAGCACATCGTTCGCCTCGAACCTGTAGCCGTTGAGCTGATCGACCAAACCATGATCCGGCTCTCAATGGACATTCCAATGTTCCGATCCATTGTGCAGAAATTTGTGGTCGGGGATCCCTCCGCCCTGCTGCTAGTGGAGTTTGCCGAAGAGGACCCGGCCGAAAATCGCCGACGCCTGACCGCCCTAGGGGAACTGATGGGAGATCTTGGCTTTGATTGGCAGCAACCTCCTGCAAAGCGTGGCGGCGTGGTGGAAGCCATTGAACCAGCGTTTCAGACCGAAATCTTTGAGGTCCGCAAAGCCGGGCTCAACATCCTGATGTCGATGAAGGAAGAGAGAAAACCGGTTTCTTTTGTCGAAGACTGTGCCGTCGCACTGCCGGATTTAGCAGAATACACGTCACGTCTCACCGAAATATTCCACCGATACGGAACCACGGGAACCTGGTATGCCCATGCCTCCGTGGGATGTCTCCATGTACGGCCGATGCTGAACCTGAAACTGGACGAGGATGTAAAAGCCCTGCGCGCTATTGCAGAAGAGGCCTTTGACATGGTTCGGGAATACAAAGGGTCGCATTCCGGCGAGCACGGAGATGGACTGGTGCGCTCAGAATTTCATGAAAAAATGTTTGGGCAACGGATGGTGGAGAATTTTCGGGAAGTGAAAGCCCTGCTGGACCCAGAGGGGATTCTGAATCCGGGCAAGATCGTTGACCCACCCAAAATGGATGATCGCAGCCTGTTCCGATATCCACCAGGATACCAAGTCCAGACCATACAAAATGTACTGGACTGGTCCGCTTGGCCAGGCGAAGGAGGCGGATTCCAGGGGGCGGTGGAGATGTGCAACAATAATGGGGCCTGCCGCAAACTCGTTGGGGGTGGTATGTGCCCTTCGTACCGAGTCACCCGCAACGAACGGGATCTCACCCGCGGCCGGGCCAATACCCTGCGACTGGCCATTTCCGGCCAGTTGGGCGAAGATGCTCTGGTCAGCCCTGCCATGGAAGACACCATGAAGCTCTGTGTCGGCTGCAAGGCCTGTCGACGCGAATGCCCCACGGGCGTGGATATGGCACGGATGAAAATCGAAGTATCCGCTGCCAAATTTCGACAGTGCGGATTGAATCGCCACCAGAAGCTGGTCGCTCATCTACCGCAATATGCCCCATGGTTCTCACGCTTTGCACCATTGACCAACCTCCCGGCTCGGACCCCGCTCTTGGCCGCCCTGCTGGAGCCCATCACGGGCTTTTCCCGTCATCGGCCGCTTCCTGTCTGGCATCCCAAACCCTACATTCACCAAGATATCGGCCCAGCCGACGGCCCCAAGGTGATTCTCTTCGCTGATACCTTCAATACCTGGTTCGAGCCAGAGAACCTGCGTGCGGCAGCGCGGGTTCTAGCTACTGCTGGCTACCGTGTTCTGTCACCCGGTTTTGGCAAGCGGCCGCTTTGTTGTGGACGAACCTGGCTAACCTGTGGAGATGCCGAACGGACACGCATAGAACAACGCCGTCTCATCGACGCCTGGTACGACCTCGCAGCAGATGGAGTCCCCATCATTGGACTTGAGCCAAGCTGTACCCTTGGCCTGATGGATGAATTGCCGGGACTGCACCGGGATGATCGAGTTCACACGGTCGCCGCACAGATTACCCTGTTCGAAGCATTCCTTGCCCACGAAAAGCCGACGATGAGCCTGAAGGCACCGGCACCGCTTGCCCTGCTTCATGGCCATTGTCACCAGAAGGCCCACGAGCAGATGGATTCGATACAAACCGTTCTAGCCATGATTCCCGAAATGGCAATCCAGATTCTGGATTCTGCCTGTTGCGGCATGGCAGGGTCTTTCGGCTATGCGCGGGATACCTGGCATGTATCCGTCAAGATGGCGGAGGCTGATTTGCTGCCTACCATCCGAGATGCCCCCAAAGAGGCCCTGGTCGTGATGGACGGAACATCTTGCCGGCACCAAGTCACTCTTGGCACCAGCCGTCAGGCATTACACGCAGCCCGGGTGATCGACATGGCCTGTGTCTAGGACGGGGCCGGATCCGATCCATAAATTCCAGGACGTGGTCCGCTAGTGTCACGTCACACATGATATGTCGCATATAGTATGATAAATTCCCCGTCTGGTGGCAAGACGAGGGTCAACACAGGAAGCGCTATGCGGTGACGTTGGACGAATCGGAACGGAACGAACTGACGGCGATCACGAGCCAAGGCTCGCATCGATCCCAGCAGGTGATCAACGCCCGGATCCTGCTCAACTGCGATGAGGGGGATGGCAATGACCGGCAGTTCACCGGGGAAGCCATCGCCGACATCCTGCGCATCAGCCTGCGCAAGGTGGACCGGGTGAAGAAGCGGTTCGTGGCGGAAGGTCTGGAGGCGGCGCTGGGCGGCCGCCCGGGGCGCCGGCCCACGTCTATCCGCAAGGCCGACGGCGAATTCGAGGCGCGCCTGGTGGCCCTGGCTTGCGGCGAGCCGCCGGCGGGTCACGGGCCATGGTCGTGGCGGCTGCTGGCCGACCGGGTGGTGGCACTCGGCTACCTCGACGCGGGATCCCATGAGACGGTGCGGCGGGTTCTCAAAAAACGAACTCAAGCCCTGGCGGCGGGTCGGTGGGGTGATTCCGCCCCAAGGGAACGCCGAGTTGGTCGCCGCGATGGAGAAGGTACTGGATGGATACCGGCGCCCCGACGATGCCGCTTTCCCGGTGGTGTGCAGGGACGAGACCCGGCGCCAGTGGATCCACCAGACCCGGGCGCCGGTTCCCATGGGCCCGGGACGGCCGGCCGGCCACGACGACGAGTACCGGCGCGGTGGAACCGGCAATGTCTTCATGGCCACCGAACCCCTGGCCGGCAGGCGGATGACCCAGGTGACCGCACGCAGGACCCGGACCGACTGGGCGCAGTTCCTGGCCGACCTCGCCGCACGCTACCGGGACGCCACTCGCCTCCCCCGGGTGATGGACCATCTCAACCCCCACCGGCCCGGCGCGTTCGATGAAGCCTACCCGCCGGCACCGGCCAAGGCGTTAGGGGACCGATTCGAGTTCGTCTACCCCCCGAAACACGGCAGCTGGCGGAACGTGGCCGAGGTCGAGCTCCATGTCATGAGCCGACCGTGTCGGAACCGGCGCATCGACCGGGTGGAGGTCCTGGCCCGTGAGGTCGCGGCCTGGCAGGCCTCACGTGACCGCATCCAGGCCAAGGTGGATTGGCAGTTCACCACCGAGGATGCGCGCCTGAAACTGAAACGCCTCTATCCGACACATGAGGTATGACAGTACACTAGGTTTTGCGTCTTCCGCACCACTTCGGTCCGCTTACCCGAGTTGACTCTCGGATCCAACTGGCTTGCTGTCTCTCCTATGCTGCGTCGAATGAGGGAAAACCGCGAAGGCGGTTCGGGGAGCCTCAGGAAGTCGGCGAATCGACCGGCAGTGCCCGCAGGTAGTCGCCCAACGACGGAATCGGAATCCGGTAGTGCTTGGGTGGGTGCTGCACCGGTGCCAGCAGGCCGGCATGCAGGGCATCGGTCAGGAAAGCATCCAACGGCTCGTCCTGGCGCGCCGCTTCGGTCAGCGCGTCGAGGGCTGGAGTGGACAGCAGGCCGTCCCGTTCGGCGGCCGCTTCGGCCAACTGCCGGTAGACCTCCGGTTCGGCCGAGCCGGCCTCCAGCCGGGCGGCGTAATAGCTTTCCATCCGCTCCCGGCCCCGGGTCCGGGCGTCGGTGAGAGCGGCCTCGCCCAGTGCCCCGCTCCGGTGGTCCTGGAGGACCCGCATCGCCGCCACCGCCACCCGGTTGAGATGCTGCGGCCAGCCCTGCGACAAGGCCGCCAGTTGCTCGACCCACTGGGTCCGTTCGGTCGCCGTCCCCGGGAACCCGTAGGCGGCGAAGACACTCCCCAGGGCCGCCACCGCTTCGTTCTCCGCCAGCGGTTCCAGGGTCACGATCCGCTCATCGGCGAGGCGCGACAGGCCGCCCCGGCGCAGCATGGCCCGGGTATCACTGAGACCAAAGAACGCCGTCACCAGCGGAATCTGGCCCGGCGGATCATGCAGACAGTCCAGCACCGCCTTGGTCGACGGCTCCACCGGTGTGTTCTGCGCCTCATCCACACACACCACCAGACGAATCGTCGCCAACAACGGGGCGGCGTTTTCGAACACCCACTCAGCGGGCTGGTCGACTACAGGACGCCCGCCGACCGATACCCCTATGGCCCCCCCACCGCGGGCCGACAGCTCCCGGTACAGGGCCTGCCCCCGGTCCCGCAGACTCTCCAGCATCTGGCGCGTGGTGGTGGCCGAGGCCTGCGCTCGTAGCCGCTGGCTTTCGGCTTCGGTGGCCCGGATCAGCGCTCGCACCACCGCCACCGGGAACTGCAGGGTATCCGGCTTCAGGGTCACTGCCACCCACGGGTCCTCGGGGGTCGAATGACGCCGCACCGCCTCCAGGCATTCCGCCATCAGCGCCGACTTGCCCGCCCCCGGTGCTCCCTGGAACACCATCGTGCCACCGCCCACCTGTCCGGCCTGCAGGCTGCGGACCGCCCGCCGGAAGACTTCATATTCGGCTTCTCGGCCCCGGAAGAAGGCCTCGCGGCCAACTTCGGCGCGGTCAGTCCGGTCGAGCCAGACGTCCAGCGGCAGTGGCTCAACGGGTGGAGGCAGCGGAAAGGACTCGGGATTCATGTCAGCAGACAGATCGGGACGACCCGGGAAAGGCCGGGTGGATCCCATACGATTGTACTCCGATTCGCCGCCGGGCTCCAGTCAATAATTGGCGCCAAGACACAGAAGGAAATTTCATTGCAGAACAAGAATTTAGTCAATTCCTGCTAGGTCCCGTTATCGCGCGCCCCCGGGCCCGTGGCACCGGGAACCTGACTGACCTTTTGTGAGAACCATGGTAATGAAAGCACCCGAGAAATTCCTGCTGGCCCTGGTGGCCGCCCTGGCCCTGCTGCTCGCCGGTTGCGGGGGCGGCTCCAATGATAACGGCAACAATGGGGGTGGGGGCAATGACTCCCCGCCGACGGCGGCCCAGATCCAGGCGCTGGCGACGGCAGTGACCGCGACCGAGACGGCGCTGGCGGCGCTGGTGGGCGAGGCCACCGCGGCGGAAATCACGGCCGCGACCGGCCGCCGGGATGCATTACAGGCCGCCATTACCACCGCCCGCGGACAAGGGGTCAACACGGCCGACGCCCAGAGCGTACTGCAGCGCGCCACGCAGGCCATCACGGCCGCGCAAGGGGTCGCTGCGGCCGCCGCGGCAACGGCCAATATGGCCGTCCATCGTGCGCTGCATGCGGCGATTTTTGCTCCCGGGACGACGACGGTAGACCTAGGGACTACGTTAGATATCACTATTCTTCCAGCCACTGCGGGAAGATTTGCTGATACTGCTTTAATGCCACCTTCTGGGGCGATTAAACTCAAAGCCGGTGACGATGTCACCGCCCTGATGGGTTGGAGCGGCAAGGACTACAAGCTGGAACAGGGAACCGGTAGTGCCAAGCGCACCACTGAAGCCCGCATCTACCATAACCAGGAAGCCCCGAAAACCGGGCAAGCGATTACTGCGGCTCATTTTAATGCGGTAAACGGGATTAGCGGCATTACCCCCGCAAACGTTATGGCCAACATCATACCTTTGCCAACAGGAACAATTGGTAGTATTACTGCATCTGATTTCCCAACCCGTGGCAGGTCCAGATATGAGCTGGGTAAAGTGGCGGGGACGTTAGCCGGAGTGTCCGGGGATTTCGTTTGTAAAGTGACCGCCGGTTGTACGATTGGATATGCAAGCGAAGGCTTTGTATTTACGGCAAGTCAGTGGGATTTTCAATATCCAAAATCCGCAACCATATCGGTCCCAGACGCGGATTATCTCTATTTCGGCTGGTGGGTCCATAAAAACAACGAGGGCCATCCGTTAGCGGCCAGTGCGTTTTATGAAGAACGAGGCACCGTTGCACATACTCTGGCTGAACTTCAAGGTTTAGGAGGCACCGCTACTTATGAAGGGGCCGCAGTGGGCAAGTATGCGGACTATAGCCGGAGAGAGGGAACGCCCAGCGGCGGACACTTTACCGCGGATGCCGAGTTGAAGGCGACGTTTGCCAATTTCGCTAATGACGGTGGCGTCACGGGGACGATTGATAATTTCCGGCTCAACGATGGGGCAACCAATCCGGGCTGGAGCATTGCACTCAATCGATCCGGTTTTGCCGATAACGGAGCAATTTCACAAAAAGTCAACGCTGATGGGACTGATTTTGAGACTGGAAAGGCCGCAACGGTCTGGTCCATCGGGGACAATAAGGGCAGTCCTGCAGGGAGTTGGGACGCCACCTTATACGATGCGCCTGCGGATGCATCCAACAATACTCCGCCCGTGGCCGCCGGACAGTTTCATGCCACGTTTGGTACCGACCTGACGATGGTGGGCGCCTTCGGGGCCAATCTGAAAGACGAATAACCCACCAGCCAACACGGAACCAAAAGGGCGGCTTCGGGCCGCCCTTTTGGTTGGTGTCCCTGGACGGGCCCGGTCCGGGACATCGTGCGCTGCACGGCTAGCAGGGGCACCCCTGCCGCCTTTTTGTGAGCGAACCTGATTCCCAGGGGATCCCATAAAAAAGGGCCGCCCCTCGGCGGCCCCGGATATCCCGTCAATCCTGCGGCCTCATTCTTCCACCTCGGCGGCATATACCCCTACCACATGGCCATTGGTGAAGTTCGCGCCAAAACCCCCGTGATACCCCATGGCGATCGGCTTTTTATCTTGCATCCCGTCCGCCTTTTCATATTCATATTCATGCGATCCAAAAGGATTTGCTGTCCATCTCCCATTATTACCTGCACCCTCTAAAGCAGCGGGTCCTTTGCTCATGGTCACTCCAGTAATGGATGAATCCGCCCGCGGATCAGTCTCGTCAAGTAGCGTCTCGTCCAGCGTCACTTCCCAGCCGGAATGCACCACCCCGGCGTTATGCACACCGGTAAAGTTGTTCACCACGCCTGACAGCATCGCTTCATCGTTTTCATCGCCAAAGTCCAGGGTCAGCCTGACATCCGCCCGGAACGCACCGGACTGCTGTCCGGCTCTGTCGCCGGTGACCGGATTGAGGCTGTATCGTACCGACAGTCCCTCGGCAGTCCCGGCATAGGTGGCACTGCCCTGCACGCCCTCGTCCGCGCTCAAATCAGTATCGGGTGTGGGTATTCCCATCGCCTTACTGTACCACTTCAGAACCGGGGTTCTATTTGTCCCGTCAGTAGGCTCAAGCCACGCGCTATATTCCGCATACGTGGCCCGCACATAGTCCTCACTGTTTGCGCCCTCGCCCCCTCGCTTGCTGAGCAACGCCGTGCGCCAGTTACCGCCGTTATCATTGGCGGACGGGACGAAATACCACCCCTCTCCTACCTCAGCTCCAGAAGCAACCGCCGTAGTACCAGTCGTACCACAGCCGTCGTCCCCCATCCGGCACAAAACAAGCCCCGGGATGCCCATGTACGTATAGTCTACTCCAGCATCATTGGCAGCGGCTGCAGCAATCTCTGCAGTAGCGTCCGTTCCGGCCAGCGGCACCGCCTGCACGAGGGCATTGTCCAGGGCAATGGACTCGGTGGTAAAGATCTGGTTATACGTCCGCATGGCCGCGGTCGCCGTGTCGCCCATGGCAAACACCATATCCGGAGCAGAATCCGGAGTAGGGGTTGGAAGACCACCCCCTAACAGTGTCAGGATCTCTTCTGCCACCGCCACAGCGGAATCCGCCGGTGTCCCCATGCCCCTGTCGTCTCCGGTGCTGTAGTTTTTGCCATTGGTGTAGGTGGAGGTGTAGTCTTTATGGGTCACGGAGCCTTCGACATCTTCCTCGACGGCTTTGCTGTGCGTATCAAGATCACCCCCTGCCACCAGCATGTGCATGCCGTCGTCCTTGATCGTGATTTCCATTTCCAGTTCCTTGATGACCGCTTCCAGCTCCTCGACCGCTTCCATCCGGCCGGCGGTGCCCGCGGGCAGGGCCATGGCATTGGTCAGTGCTTGCTGCGCTGCCATCAGGGCGTCCTTGGCGCTCATCACGGCGGCATTGACCGCGCCCTGTGCATCCAGGATCTTCTGCGCATTCTCCTGCGCCGTCATGGACTCGCCGTGGGTCGCCGCCGCGCCAGCATCCCGGGACGGACAGGGGTTGCATCCGCGTCCCCGGCATAGCCGTCCGAGCCGCCCTTGCCATCGGCGTCCCCATCTTCCCCATTCACTGCCATCTCCGCCGCCTCGCGCGCGTCCTCCAGGTCGCTCTCCGCATCCACCGCCGCCAGCCGGTAGTCCTTGGCCCGGTCGGCCGGGCTGGGAACCGGAGGCGGCGGCTCGGTCATGGTCATGGAGTCGTCGTCCCCATCGCCGTCGCCGCCATCGTTATTGGAGCCGCCCCCGCAACCGGCGAGCAGCAGGGCCAGGGCGGCCACCAGGGCCAGCAGGAATTTCTCGGGTGCTTTCATTACCATGGTTCTCACAAAAGGTCAGTCAGGTTCCCGGTGCCACGGGCCCGGGGGCGCGCGATAACGGGACTTATCGCGAGTAATCTGCAACCCCTGTTTTCAGCACCTATAATTGTCAGTTTTGAGAGGTGATTTTTTTGCCCCCTGGAGATTCTTTTTGGTTCTTTGACCTAATGGGAAATCTTTGCTTCTGTTGTATCCGAATCCAACAGGCCTCTCTCATAATGTTAGTCATGCAACGGCATGGTGAAGCAAGAAGCACCAACTCGCGAATTGTGGTATGTACGAGAACCGTGTAAAGTGACATGGGATGGAGCAGGTCAGGACAAGGACAATTTGCCACCATAGCTAGGGTATCAGGGCCGCGGATAGCTTCGTCACGTATACTGTAGAGGAGAGGTTGCGTTTCCAGCATGGAGAAGGTGCCAAGACAAAAATGGATTGGCGTTGTGGATATGCAGGATATTGGTATGGACTGCGACAGGAGATACGGGGGGATCACACCCAATCTGATCGATCAGACCGAGCCATTCCAATGGCAAGCGATTATGATGGGAATTCTTGTTTTGCCAAATGAAATGACTAACCGCGAGCTGCTTCTGCCCAACGCATAACTATCGGCGCTTATTCAACAACTGGGAAAACTACTTATGCGAGTAAAATTGCGAATCGCCCATTCAGATGACACATCCGCTTGTCTACGGAAATCCTATAGGGGTCCAGTGATCGAATGGCTGACCGCTGCCAAGGGTGCTCTGAGCGAAAATACCGAAAGAGCGCTTCGGTCAGACTTTTCAGTCTACATCACTTGGTGCCTTAAACAAGACAAGGTTCCTTGGCCAGCGGACCCGGACATGCTAGCTCAATTTATTGCAGACATGTCGCTGGGAAAAGCCACAGCTACGGTACGTCGACATATTTACAGTATTTCTGCTTTGCATCGAGGGATGGGATGGGGAAATCCTCTGGAACATATGACAGTCAAGATGGCACTGAAGCGAATGGCCCGACAATTGGGCTCACGACAGACACAAGCACAGGGATTAACTTGGCCACTGCGTCAGAAGCTGCTGGAAGCATCAGGTGATCGGGTGATCGATTTGCGAAATCGGGCACTGCTGGCGGTAGCATATGACACCATGCTTCGTAGGTCTGAATTGGTTTCCCTTCAGGCTTCCGATTTCCTGGTCGATTGCAATGGCTCTGCTACTATGCTCTTGCGTGGGGGGAAAACGGACCCTGAGGGTTATGGTGCAGTCCTTTATGTCGCTCCAGATACTGTGGAGATGGTACTGGCGTGGCTGGAGAAAGGTCAAATCGAAGAAGGACCGTTGTTTCGGTCAGTGCGTAGTAATGGCCGGGTTGGTGGGCGGCTTGATGCCAGCCAGATTCCGCGGATCTACAAAAAAATGGCGACCAAGGCCGGTTTAGGGGGGGACCTGGTCGCCGGACTTTCGGGGCATAGTACTCGAGTTGGAGCTGCTCAGGACATGATTGCGTCGGGCATTGAACTACCGGCTATTCTCCAGGCTGGGCGCTGGAAAAGTACCTGTATGGTGAGCCGTTATGGAGAGCACCTCTTGGCTCATCGAAGCGGTGCTGCATTGCTGGCACGTCTGCAAAGAAGGGACAAACGTCCGATGCCAAAAGAGATACCGGCCGAATAGGCAGATATGGAGAATTTGTTGTATACCTGCCTTCTCGTC
The DNA here is from genome assembly GCA_965221795.1 of Candidatus Poriferihabitaceae bacterium. Lineage (GTDB taxonomy): Bacteria > Pseudomonadota > Gammaproteobacteria > Arenicellales > Poriferihabitantaceae > VYFG01. Next base: position 1,754,190 of record OZ244914.1, on the reverse strand, counting down.
TCGGGTTTTTGGCTGAGCGATATGGAATCCAGAATGATAATGATTAACTCGTTTTGAACTTCTATGATCGGCTGAATGAAAATCATCCAGACCCCACTCCGAAATGCAATCCAGACGAAAATATCCCCAGCCGCCGAAGTCAGAAAAGATACTGCGCGACCTGAACGAATTTCATCATATGAGGCAGGTAGTAGGCCCTTTATCCCACCTTATAAATTGACATGGTCTTGAGGTAAACGCCAAGACTCAATATCATCAGGCGGGCACCGCATCGTCCCCAAATGTCTTTTTTGTAGCCCGTCACCTTGTGATTTTTTGCCATGTGCCCACAAGTTCATCCAGCACCGCAATCCACAATATGCCGGTTTTGTCATGCCAAACTGGAACGGGCCTTGATTCGGGGTCAGCATGGGTTTGCTAGTTGGGACCGCTATCCAGTCAATCCGGGTCATGTGCTGGTGATTCCTTATGGTCACTACCCAACCTATTTTGATGCCCCACCAGAGGTCAAACGAGAACTATGGGAGCTGGTTGATCAAGCAAAAGAGATTGTGGATCAAAAATATCAACCGGATGGCTATAATATCGGAATCAACATCGGCACGCATGCTGGCCAGTCAATCATGCATCTCCATATCCATGTCATTCCTCGCTATCAAGGAGATGTGAAAAACCCCAAAGGCGGAGTGCGTGGAGTAATTCCTGCCCGACAACACTACCAGTTGGTTTCCTGATATTTTACTGTACGGCCCTATCTATTTTGTAACGGCAAGGCGCAAAATCCGCCCCCGAATCGACCTAAAATCCCGCCGCCATGCCATCCTTGCGATGATCGGAGCCGGCAACATATCCATTACCACAATGGAAAACCAGTTGGGCACCGCCAAAGCCTGTTTCCTCATCTGGTTGGCCTTGGTAAAGGCGGTGACCACGACGTTCTAGTTCCTCCGCGACGGCCAAATCAAAACCATCCTCAAGGTGCAATCGAAAGTTTTCGAGCACTCGCCAACGCCGGGCATCACTAGCAGTCTGCGGGTTCTGACCGTAATCATAGATTCTCACAATCATCTGCGCATGTCCTTGGGCCTGCATGCTGCCCCCCATCACTCCAAAGCCCATTTCCGGCCGCCCCTGACGCGTGACAAACCCCGGTATGATGGTATGAAACGGTCGTTTTCCACCGCCCACCTCATTGGCATGCCCAGGTATTAGATTGAATCCTGCACCACGATTCTGTAGGCTGATCCCAGTCCCTTCCACCACTACTCCAGAACCAAAACCAAAATAGTTACTTTGGATCATGGAAACCATCATCCCCTCTCGATCTGCCGTGGACAGATAGACTGTATCCCCCCGGCTTGGAAAGCCATATGCCGGAAATTGTGCTTCCTCCATCCGAATCAGCGCCGCCCTGGAAGCCAGATATTGATCCTCCAAAAGTTCTTCCGCGGATTGATCCATGGCATCAGGATCTGCAACATACTGCCATGCATCCGCCAAGGCCAGTTTCATTGCCTCCACCTGCAGATGCACACTGTCTGCCGAGTCCAGTTCATACTGACGCACATTTTGATGACGAAGAATCCCCAACATCATCAGGGCCGCCAGTCCTTGACCATTGGGCGGGATTTCGTGCAGACAAATCTCACCATATTGCTGGTAAATCGGTGTCACCCAATCTGCCTGATGGTAGGCAAGATCTGCCGCCGTCAATTTCCAGTCTGCCCGTCTTGAAGATGCCACCATCTCTTGGGCGAGTTCGCCATGGTAAAAGGTTTCCCCCCTTGTGCGGGCAATTTCTTCCAGTGATTGGGCCTGATCAGGGAAGCAGAACCATTGCCCTGCCACTGGCGGCTTCCCCGCAGGCAGAAAGTGATGAAACCCTTCCTGATACCGGAATTCAGGTGATGATGCAGTCCACGCCCGGGCGGTGATGGGAGTCACCAGATAGCCTCTCCGGGCGTATTCAATGGCATCCTCAAACAATCGCGCAAAAGGCAACCGGCCAAAGCGTTCTGACAAGGCCACCCAAGCCGAAACCGCACCGGGAACTGTGACCGATGGCCAACCAAACAAAGGCATTTCGCTGAGTCCAGTATAGTCCGCCGCGGTGACTGTAGAGGGCATCCGTCCAGAAGCATTAAGACCATGTAACTTCGACCCATCCCATAGGATGGCAAACGCATCACTGCCAATCCCATTGCTGGTAGGCTCCACCACTGTCAGTGTAATGGCTGTCGCGAGCGCCGCATCCACTGCATTGCCTCCCTCGCGCAGGGCACGGATCCCAGCTTGTACAGCCAGAGGCTGCGAGGAAGCCACCACATTTTGCGCCATCACTGGCATTCGCTGGGACCGATAGGGGAAACCCGTCGGAAAACTGTAGTCGGGGGAGGATACTGATTGACTCATGAGAAATTCGAAACTGAACAGAAAACACTATTTCGCCGGTTGTCTGTATCCCTGCCATTATATGACCGCTGCCATTAATGCGACCCAGGAAAATGCCCCCTGCGCGAACGGTTACAGCGATTCTTCCACCCTTCGCGACAATGCCTGCTCCCGACGGATTATCAAAATACTGTATGTCATCGCCGAAGACAGCACCACCGCACTGCCGACCAGCGTGTAGACGCTAGGCGTCTCTCCGACCCCCAACCAGACCCAAAGAGGGCCCAGTACAGACTCGCTAAGAGAGAAGAGTGCGACTTCTGCAGCGGGGATGTAGCGGGTACTCCAAGTCAGGCACATGAAACCAAAGCCAAACTGTACTACACCCATAATCAGGATGAGGACCAGATCCTGGCGATTGACACCAAAGCCGTCGATAAAAGGCAGCACCATAATGGCCGTAAAGAGGCCGGACAAACAAGTCGCCGGCATCATATCCACCATCCGGTTTCGCCGCAGTATCAGGAGGTAGCACACATACATGATCGCGAGGCATAAGGCAAACACATTGCCCATCATCCGGTCCGAGACCAGGCCATCGATGAACATGAGGCCAATCCCCAGAATGGATGCAAACATCGTGATGAGGCTGGTAACACTGACTCGCTCGCGCAGAAAAATCCAGCCCGCCAACGCAGCTAGCAGTGGTGCGGCACCGATAATGAACACCACATTCGCCACCGTCGTGTTCAGCATAGCCATGATGTAGAAAATCGATCCCACGGACAGGGCCAGTCCAGCCAGAAGGCCGGTCCACCCAACGGCGATAAGACGTTGAATCGTCTCTCTCCGATATCGACAAACGAGAAAGAGGCTGATAGTCAGGAAGGTTGCGCATGATCGGTAAAACAGGATTTGCCAACCGTCCGCGGCCTCAATGTTGCGAATCAAAATGCCGGACAGACTCAGAAAGATGCCACCCAGCAACGCGAGAGCGACCCCTACCCCATAGTGATAGTCGCGGGAAAAAATTGACACGCAGAGAGCCAGTGATGGGACGGCTAGATCATGCCGCAACTGGCTTGGCTACTCCCCGGCGTCGATTTCGCCGAGCTTCCAGTGGAGCCACCAGCAGAGACATCATCGGCGGCACAATCAGCAAGGTAATGATTGCGGAGAGCGCAAGACCGCCTACGACGACCGACCCAAGCCCCCGATACAGTTCCGACCCGGCTCCGGGAATCAGCACCAACGGCAGCATTCCGAACACCGAAGTAAGAGTCGACATGAAGATAGGGCGGATCCGGTTCCGGGTTGCCAGTGGAATGGCTTCTTTCGGGTCCATCCCCTGCTCCCGAGTCAAGTGAAGCGTCTGGTGCACAAGAAGAATGGCATTATTGACCACAATACCGATCAGAATCACAAATCCAAGCATGGTGAGCATATCCAGGGCTTGATAGGTATGTTGGTTCAGAAATGCCAGTCCGGCAATACCGCCTGCGGCCGCAACCGGAACGGATACCATGATAATCAGCGGATATACAAAGCTCTCAAACAGCACTGCCATCACCAGGAATACAATGACTACGGCCAACAGCAGATTGACCGCCATTGCCGAGCGGGTTTCTTCCAGCTTGTCTGCGGTGCCGGAAATACGGAGTCGGACCCCCGGTGGAAGGCCTTCACTCTGCAACGGCTCAATGACCTCCTTTCGAATCATCTCGATGGTCGATTCGAGCGGTAACAATGCCTGTGGGCGGACCTCCAGGGTGATGGTCCGGAAACGCTCGCGATGCTGGATTTGGGTGGGTCCCGAGGTCAGGATTACATCTGCTACCGAATCCACTGGGATCACTTGGCCAGCCGAAGTCACCACCGGCAAGTCCTCAATTCCCTGGGTTTCCACTATGGCCCCTGTCATCCCCTTGAGAACGACATCCATCAGCTGGCCTTCAACGGTCGCCTGCGTAACCCGCAATCCATCGTTGAACGTATCAATGGTCAAGGCCAGATCCCGGGCACTGATACCGCTGTCGTTAAGCCGGATACGATCCGGGAATACCCTCACCTCCGGCGCACCCAATTCCAGCCCTGGAACCGGCCGCCATTCATGGCCCTGTTCACGTGGAAACAGTTGGATAATCTTGCCGAACGCCCGATTGGCAACTTCCAGCACCGTATCAAGTTCGTTCCCAGAAACATCCAGATCGACCTTACGCCCCCCTCCGATTTCTCGTCCGAAGATTGATGGCTGGGAGATAAACCCGAAGGTTCCCGGTTCGCGAAAAACCGGCGCACTCAAAATGGGCTTGAGTTCGGCCACTCGGGTGGGGTCTGCAGAGATGGCTCCGATAAATGTACGGGACCGCGTGGCGACATAGAAAAACCGTTCGATCATTGGAGGCGCTTCCGCCACAGAGAAGTCGGCACCAGCATCGTCGCCGAACCACCGGCCCCATACCCGATTCAGCATCTGTCCAATCGGCGGGAGCCGGGAGGTTTGTTCCCTCACCCGCCCTGGCAAGAGACCATCTTCAGGAAGCCACAGATGACGGATTTCCTGCTCAATGCCTTGGGCAATTTCAGTAGTGGTTTGGAGATTATAACCCGGTGGAGGGATGACAATCCCAAACAACAGGTTCCGATTGCCTTCCGGCAGATACTCAAGTTTGGGCAGGAACTGGTAACTGAAATATACCGCCCCCGTCGTAATACCGACCGCAATGACCAAGGCTACCACTCGGCTTCGCACGACGACCGTGGCAAAGCCGATGATAGCCCGAGAGAAAAGCCCCGCAACCGAATCCAGAAAAAGGAGCCGCACTCGCCCAGATGGCTTATCCTGAGCTGATCGGCTGGACATAATCTTGTTGGAGAGGGCAGGAATGACCGTGATGGACACCACCAGGGAGAGCACTACGGCAACCGAGATAGCAACGGCAATATCCCGGAACAACTGGCCGGCTTCCAGTTCCATGACGAGGATTGGAATAAACACCATGACAGTGGTCAAGGCAGAGACCAGCACCGCTCCCCAGACTTGGCTGGTACCGCGGTAGGACGCTTCACGGTTGCTGTACCCTTCTTCCTTGTGGCGGTAGATATTCTCCAGCACCACAATCGCCGCATCCACCACCATGCCGACCGCAAATGCCAATCCGGCCAGCGATACCACGTTGAGAGATCGTCCCAATGCCGCCATGGCAACGAACGCACCGATCACGGAAACCGGAATTGCCAGGGACACAATAATGGTGGCGCGCACCGAACGCAGGAACAGGAGCAGGATGAGGGCGGCCAGTGCGCCCCCCACCCAGATGTTCTGTTTGACGAGATCAATCGCGGAGTTAATGTAGACCGTTTCATCATAGACCTGCCGTAACCGGAGCCCGGCTTCCGGAACCGTCGTCATGTTCAATTCTTCCACTGCTGCCCGCAAACCGGCCATGGTTTCGATGACATTGGCACCGGTCTGGCGGGTGGCATTCATCGCAAGAGCGGCATCACCCAGCATGCGGATCGTGGCGGCCGGTTCCTGATACCCGAATTGGACTTCGGCAATCTCTCCCAATGCAGTCCGTACATTGACATCGTCATCGGCTCGACTGACCAGCACATTCCGGATCGCATCCAGCGTTTTCAGTTCCCCCTCCGTACGCACCACATACCGACGCTTGCCCTCGTCAATGTCCCCCGCACCAAGAGAGACATTGGCCAGTTGCAGGGATCGGCTGACATCAGCAATTGTCAGCCCATGACTGGCCAAAACCGTCGGCTCCAGAATGATATGGATCTGCCGTTCACTCGCACCAAAAAAATTGATCCGTCCAACCCCGGGCACCCGTTCCAGCCTTTCCTTGACATTGTCGCGAATATAGTCTCCGTACTCATGCATGGGACGCATATTTCCTGGCTGGCGGGTGAAGATGAACCAGGCGATCGCATTGTCTTCACTCCCGGCCGTGTCCAAAGTCGGTTGATCTGCTTCTTGCGGATACTCTGGAACCCGGTCCAGTCGGTTGGATACCAGCAGCAAGGCCCGGTCCATGTTAGTACCGACCCGGAATTCCAGATTGATCTGGGCCCGCCCCTGCTCGGCATTTCCGGTAATGGCGGTGAGTCCCTCAATGCCAGCCAGCTCTTCCTCTTGGGGATTGAGGATTTCGCGCTCCACCTCCGCCGGTGCCGCACCAAACCAGTTTGTGGTCACGGTAATCACCGGACGGTTCACATCTGGTGCCAGTTGGATCGGTATAGTCGTCAATGCAACCAAGCCAAAGAGCTCAATGAGCAGTACTGCGGCCACTACCGCAATCGGTCGGTCAATGGATGCGCGAATCAGTTGCATCAGTCAGGCCTGCAAGGGTTCAGGAAGAATGTTCTGCCACTTGGACGGGCTGATCGGGCCGGAGACGCTCATTGCCCCGGATCACGACCAGTTCCCCTTCTGCAAGACCTTCGACCACTTCCAGCCGATTGCCGACCGGAGCTCCAAGTTGAACGAAGCGCCGTTTGGCGAACCCCTCTTCCACCACATAAACAATACTGTCTTGACCCCGACGAATGATGGCATCCTTATGTACCGAACGGATCTCCCGATCTGCTCCCGCTGGCACCAGCACAGTCACACTCTGGGCGACGGCCAAGGCCAGGGCCTTGGGATCCAACTCCAGAGAGAACCGAACCCGGCGGGTGCGGGTCCGGGGGTTCTCTTCCGGTACAATCGCCCGTACACGGGCCTGGAACTGTCCCCCATCCTCCAACGTAATGTCAACCAATCGGCCAATTGTCAGACCTTTCAGGCGAGTGGCCGGGACATCCGCCTCAAGCTCCATCGCCCCATCTGACAGCAAGCGAACCACCGCTTGCCCCCGCTGCAGATAGCTGCCCACTTCGGTCAATTTTTCGGTCACCGTACCACTATATGGTGCCGTGATGCGAGTGTATCGCAACTCCAAGTCCACCACATGGATCTGCGCATCGGCACTTCGCAAAGCTGTTTCTGCTTCCCGTACCCGGGCAAACGCGATCTCCTGCTGTTGGGCGGCATTGTCGATCCGGGACTGACTCACGGCGGCCGAAGAGGTCAGGTTGCTGAGCCGGTCCACATCCTGACGGGCCAGTGCCAGTTGCGCCTGGGCCACCGAAATCCGAGCCTCTGCCTCCTTGCGCTGATTCTGCGCCAACTCTTTTTGCCGGCGGAGAGGCTCGGAATCAATGGTAGCGATGGCTTGTCCATAGGCCAAGGAATCCCCCACACGCACATCAATCCGGTCGATCGCTCCTGCCACCCGAGCCGCTACGATACCGGCCTGCATGGCCACCAACCTACCCAGAATGGGGATGGTTTGGGTAAACTTCTGCTGTATCACTGGATCCACCGTGACCAGTGTCTGTTGTGCACTGGCTGGAGTGGCTGCCCACCATAGCAGCAGTAATCCGAGGGCACATGAAGCACCAGACTTGAAGTACATTTGCATCGGCTTATTACCACAAAAAGGTTTTGAATGTATCATGATTTCCCATATTTCTGCTCATGACCCAACCGACCCGATTGACCACATTGTCCGGGAAACGGGAGAGAATCCGACCTGGTCTATTATCTGGCTGCATGGTCTAGGGGCCGATGGAACCGATTTTGTCCCGCTAGTGCCGGAACTGGGCTTCACAGACCATCCTGCCATACGGTTCCTCTTCCCCCATGCCCCGGTTCGACCGATCACCCTGAACGGCGGCATGGAAATGCGCGGCTGGTACGATCTCCGGGGAATGGCTTTCGACCGGGAAGAGGACCGGGCCGGACTGGAACAGTCGCAAGACCAGATCTGCCGACTGATTGCCCACGAAAACCGCCGGGGAACCCCGACCAACCGAATCCTGCTTGCCGGGTTTTCCCAAGGCGGTGCAGTCTCCCTGTTCACCGGTCTGCGCCATCCGGAACCCCTAGCGGGAGTGATCGCCTTATCCACCTACTTGCCAGTGGCGGAGTCCACTCGCATGGAACGTAGCCAAGCCAATGCCCGAACCCCAATCTTCATGGCTCATGGAAGTCTTGACCCGGTCATTCCGGTCACACTCGCAGAGCGTAGCCGACAGTGGTTGGAATCGATGGAGTACACCGTGGACTGGCACACTTATCCCATGCCTCACATGGTTCATCCAGAAGAGATTGCGCAGATCCGAACATTCCTCCAGCATCAGGGGTTGACCGAGCCAGGAACGGGTCCAGCAAAATAACAATGTCGTCCGGGTTGGTCTTTTCATACCTCTTTTTGGATGGCATACAGCACCCTCTCTCGCCCCCGACTTCATCCCGCATATCCCCCATGAACAGAAAAGTTTTCCTGTTACTGCGTGTCATCATCGTTACTCTACTGATATTGGGTCCGGCCCGAGCCGACATCTCCCTCCACTATTCCTACCCATGGGACGGCAAGCAAGAATTGGTGCTGGCCACCAAAGACGAACGCGCCGTGCTACAGATACAGTGGGGTGGCAAGAGCTACCGGATTCTCTTTGACCGGAGCCGGGACCGAATGTTCCTGATCGTAGATACGGATCGGGTCTATATGGACTTGGACGCCATGATCGCAGGACTTGGTGAGCTGTCCGGGTTATTGACCAATATGCTGCCCGGCCTGTCCAATGACCTGAAAAACCAACTGGATCGTTTGCTAGCCCCCTCCGGCTCCAACAGCCATCTGCTCCCCGACATTAGCCCGACAGGAGAAATCGAAGAAGTCCGAGGATTCGGTTGTCAAATTACCCTCTTCCACTGGTTGGACACCACGGCCAAGGTGTGCCTTGCCGATCCGGCAAGCGTGGGTATTGCGGAGGAAGATTTCCAGTTACTGCGGCAAATGATCATGCGACAGGTAGACACGTTCCGTCTGTTGGAGGCAACGTTGGGCATTCGTATTCCAGAACTTGGCTTTTCCACCATGGATCAAGTCCCTCTCCGACTCCGTAATGTGTCTGGACCGTATGCCGGCTCCACCGTCATACTGCAGGGCATAGATCCAGAAACTGATCCGGCCAGGATGACCGTCCCGTCGGACTATCGGTTGCTTACCCCAGCTGGACATTGATTGTCCTCCCAGATCCTGGCCGACGACTAGATGGGATAGCGGAACCGTATCAGCTCATCCCGGCATGACCAATCCGTGCCACAAGATGATACCACAGCGAGAATTCGTCGTCCTGATGGCACTCAGTATGTCCTTGGTAGCACTGGCCACGGATGCCATGTTACCGGCTCTCGCGCAGATTGATACGGACCTGGGCCTGATCCGGGACAATGATCGCCAACTTGTGCTGACCTTCCTGTTCCTGGGGCTTGCATTGGGTCAATTGGTTTTCGGAATGGTATCTGATGTCGTGGGCCGGCGGGGACCGGTCTGTTTCGGGTTCGGGCTGTTTGCCGTTGGCAGCTTCATCGCTGCTGCTTCCACCACCTTTGAATGGTTGCTGTGGGGGCGGTTTCTGCAGGGCATCGGTGCCGCCGCCCCTCGGATTCTGACCGTTGCCATCATCCGGGACTGTGCAGTCGGCCGGGAGATGGCCCGCCTGATGTCTCTCGTCATGATGGTTTTCATTCTGGTGCCTGCCATTGCGCCGGCTTTGGGCCAGATGATCCTGCTCTTCACCACATGGCGGGGGATTTTTGTGGCCTTCCTGCTACTGTCGGGCATGACTGGGATCTGGTTTTATCTCCGGCAACCCGAAACCCTGCCCCTTGAACGGCGACAGTCACTGACCCAGCAAGCACTCGGGCAGGCGGTCATCGCAATCGCCAAGACCCGAGTGACACAGGTCTACACTCTGGCCGGGGGGATGATTCTCGGAGCCTTCGTTGGCTTTCTGAACTCTGCTCAACAGATTTTTCAGGAACTCTATGGACTCGGGGCAAAATTCCCAGCCTATTTTGCCGTCCTCGCCTTGACTATTGGCGGGGCTTCCCTGGTCAACTCCTGCTTGGTGATGCGATTCGGGATGTACGTTCTGTGCCGCCTGAGCTTCCTGGCCATCTTGCTGGCCTCCATACCCCTGTTGGTCTACTGCCAGTTTTTCGCACCCGGCCTATGGCTGCTCATGGCCTATCTGATGACCGCATTCTTTTTTACCGGAATCCTGTTCGGCAATCTCAATGCGCTGGCCATGGAGCCCCTCGGTCATGTGGCTGGCCTGGCCTCTTCAATGATCGGGTCTATCACCACTTTCATCTGCCTGATCCTCGGGTATTTCATTGGCAATGCCTTCAATGGCACCGTCGTCCCGCTGGTCACAGGATTTGCAGTTCTCAGCTTGCTGTGCCTTGGGCTGACATATTTGCATAAGAATTAGTGTCTGGCAGAAACCCCTTTTTTCGGTTGCTGGCAGGCCGAGTGTAGCAGACGGCGAAGCGGGATGCCGCGCAGTTCCGCGCAGAATCTGCCGTTTTCCGAGGTCGGGGGCGCTGCCTCAGGAGGGAATTCCGGGGTCCGGGTCGGATTCCCGGGACCCGGGCCATAGCCGGGCCGTTCCCGGCTGGCCGGGAGCGGGTAGGCGGATCCGCGGGGCGCTGGTCAGGCGGCGCACTGCAGACGCTTCCGCCTCTTCCGAACCAGCAGTAGGCCGAGACGGTGGAGGTTCCGGGTCGGCACCGTGGGTGCGCACCCGGTTCAGGCCGCGATGCTCCCGGTGGTTGATCGCGGATTCCACCGCTGGATGCCGGCGGCGCAGGGCGGCAAACTCCGGCGCCGACTCGCGCTCCCGATCCGCCGGGCCCAGGCGGCCTTTCTTCGGCAGCGCGGGGCAGTCCCGCAGTGGGCCCCGCCGGCACCGGTGGTCCGGGCGGTGGCAGCCGCGGTCGAAGCTCACCGCCCGCCGCTCCGGAAAGTCCTGCGGCGCGGCCTCGACCCTCGGCACCGCATCGTCCACGTCCGTGCCTTGCCACCTCTCTTTATGGTGCAACACGAATCCATACGGGTCTTCCCGAATGCACACCGGCACCCCCAGATCAACCGGCGTGCCGGCCTTGCCTTTCACCATCCAGCGGGTGTGGGGCTCGAAGAGCGAGAACCCCTTCTCCTCGTGCGGCATCCGCTCGCCCTGCAGGAGGCGGCGGTCTACCCGATCGATGGGCTTCTCCGCCGGCGCCAGGAAATACCCGATCCGGGGTCGCCCGCCGCCGGTGGCGCACCGTGGGGAACCAATTCCTTACGCAGCGCGTGTTGTAAGCGGACTGTCCCCATCCCGCCAGACCCTGCGCCGGTGCCCCCTGCGCCGTCTCCCGGATCCGGCACCGCATCGCGTCCCACCGCCGGCTCACGTCCGTCGCGTAGGGCACATCGGTTGCCGCCACGAACGAGTCAGTGCGCCCCCGCAACGGCGCGCCAGGCTTTTTCCCGGCCACCTGGTGGCCGCTCTCCACCACCCGCCGACCGACCCCGGCCCGCCGCTCCGGGCCCAGCCGCGCCACGGGATCCATCACCGTCTGCAGAGGGTACGGATCCACGCACGAAACGCTCGAAGGCCCCAGCAACCGACGCCGCGTCCGGTGCCCGTTCACCCACTCATGCAGCCGACCATAATCGCACCCGAGACCCGGCTTCACTACCCCCATCACCCGCATCCGCCACCTCGCCATGCCCGGACGCCCCGTCCCGGGGTCGCGGTCCGGCACCCAGTGCGCCTCCAGCAGCCCGAACCGGCGGCTCCGCAGGTCCCGGTCAGCATACCGATGCTGCCGCCCCGCCAGCAGGGCCGGAAGGTCATCGCGGGATTTCGGGTTCCGCTCGGTTCCGCTCCATATCCTCGATCCAGACCTCGCCGATTGCCATCTGGGGATGCGGCACTGGCCTCATGGGACTGCCTCGCAACGGGTCAAAGAGGGGCGAAGATCTGCGGACATCGCCGGATTTCCCCCGGAATGCGGGCAAAATCACTCGAAAGCCGTTGTTTCAGGCCCATCTTCCGTTCAGGAAGATGCGATGATCGCACATGATATCAATGCGTTATACCCGTATTTCGAGTTTTCTGACAGACACGAATTAGGAAACGGCATGTGATCCCGGATTCTGCAAACTGCGTGAGGACAATTCCAGGTAGTAGGGCCAATGGTGGTCCAAATAAGCCTGCAGCCAAGGTGCTTCCCGGAGTAATTCCGCAAATTCCCGTTGTACCTCGATATCCTTCCGCTGCTCGGGAGCAATCCGGGAATGTTGCGCCGTGCGCTGATGCCAACCAGCCACCTGCTGCCATTCCCGAGGCACATCCTCTGACTGCCAGGAAAATGCATGGTCAACATACTCCAACCCCAAGGCTTGCCACAGAGCCCCCACCGTCCCCTTGGGATCACGCTGCAAATCCTCCGCACGGATCACGGGTGGCTCCGTGCCGGTCCGTTCGGCCACCCACTGGAACAGGTGCCATTGTGCTTCCAACCCGGCTTCCTCCAGTCGGAAATCGGGATCGAGTCGATAGTAAGACATCAATGCCCGGTATGGATCACGAACCAGAAACGCATGTTGAACATGCCGCGCCAAGTCTGGATGCTGCAGGAATTCCGGCAAAACATAATATGCCATATCCTTCACAAAGACTGGCCTTTTGCGGGATTCCCGGTAAATCCAGTCCACGATGCCTTCAAAAGACCGGGGTTGGTCGGATGGCGCATCAAAGTGACGTAACACCCGGCGTCCCAGATGAAGGTAATAGTAGTGTATGAAGGGCTCATGCAGGCAGCGACAGTCACCACGCTCCCGCATGATCCGCTCCAAGGCCGTGGAAAGGGAACGGGGATGTGCCCACAACAGCATGATTGGATACAAGGCGGGAGGTATAGGGCAATTCTTAAGGTGTGCACATACTATCACAATACACCAATGATCGGCACGCAGAGGATGCCGGGGCACGAACACATCTTTGGGAATATCCGGTGAAAGCGGTAATATCCGAACTCCTGAGGGTAGACCGATAACCGAGCACCAACACAAGTCATGACCAAAAAGCATTTTATCTCCGCCCAGGATTTGCTGGAAGATTCCTTTCGCCTAGGTGTTCGGATTATCAACAGCGGCTTTCGTCCCGATTTCATTGTCGGCATCTGGCGAGGCGGGACACCGGTTGGGATCGCGATCCAAGAACTGATGGAGTACTACAACATCCCTACCGACCACATCAGCCTGCGAACCTCATTTTATGCGGGAGTAGCAAAGACCAGAAACCAGGTTCGGGTGCACGGTCTTGGCTATCTGGTCCGAAACCTGAATGCGCATAATGCCCTGCTGATCGTAGACGATGTGTTCGACTCCGGTCGCAGTATTGATGCCGTGGTCAAGCAGCTCTCGGCCCGGACACGCCGCAATACACCACACCAGATCAAGGTTGCAACGCCCTGGTATAAACCCGGCAACAATGCCACCTCCCGAGTACCAGATTTCTATCTCTATGAAACCGACCACTGGCTGGTCTTTCCACATGAGTTCACCGGGCTAACCGAAGAGGAACTGATCACTGGGAAAGGTAGCCTCTTCCCCATTGTGCAATCGGTTTCCGGCTCTTGATCCCTCTGCGGGATACAACCTGCCGTGGAGGCGGCCTGGGAGGGATGAGACAGTCTTCTGGATCGAACTTGGCATAACCACAGCCTTTCTCCATGGGCTCGAAAAATGAATCCCCATGGGAGATCGTAGCCTGGAATCCCTGTCTGCCAGATCCGGCATGCAGCACCCGAAAACCCTTTCGGGCAATCCTGTTCCTATATGATACGCTTTTGTCTACCGATCCCTGCCGCCAGCAATGCGGGGGCCGGGAACGCCCACGTTAACATCCTGACGCCGATGGCAACATGCTCCATAAGACCCGTGCCCATGGTGGCGACCGCCCGCATGTACTGCGCACCACCAGTCACCGACTCTCCGGTGTGGGGGAAATGGTATGGATTATGTCGTCCGCCGAGAGCGATAACAGGTGGGCATGTCGAGCCCGCAACGGGAATGACAGCGGCCTCGTACCGGCCATGGGCTGGTCCCATCGTCCTGAACGAATTCGTTCCCGGACTGGATTTCGCCGTCTCTCCAAGTACTTCAGGCCATGTTTGAGTCCTGGGTGATCATTACCCTAGCCGCGGCATTTTTCCAGAATCTGCGGTCGATGCTGCAAAAGCAGCTCAAGAAACGACTTTCCACAACCGGGGCTGGGTACTCCCGATTCGTGTATGCACTCCCCATAGCGGCCACCTATCTCGGACTGCTTTTGGTCACCGGAGACCATACCGTACCGGCTTCCAATGCACGCTTCCTGCTCTTCTGCCTGCTGGGAGGAGTGTGCCAGATTCTTTTCACCGTATGCTTGTTATGGATGTTCTCTTTCCAGAGCTTTGCCGTCGGCACCACATTTTCCAAGCTTGAAGTGATTATGGTAGCCCTGCTGGGGGTCATCCTTCTCGGTGACCACCTGAACGCTTGGGCGATATTGGCGATCGGGATTTCCTCGTTGGGTGTCGTGGCCCTGTCCATGGGAGAATATGCCATCACCCGTCAAGGCCTTGTCACTGGGCTGTTTCGAAAACCGACCCTGATTGGTTTGCTTTGTGCAAGCTGGCTCGGTGCTTCCGTCGTGTTCTATCGAGGAGCCTCTCTGGCACTGAACCATGATAATTTTGTCATCAGTGCCGCCTGGACACTGTTTGTCAGCCTACTTATCCAGACATTGCTGATGGGAGCGTATCTCGCGTTGCGGGAGCCCGGGGAGTTGGGACGAGTCGTTCGCGAATGGCGTTGGGCCGGAGCCGCAGGTCTGGCCGGCGCGTTCGCATCGATTGGCTGGTTCACTGCCTTTACCCTCCAGAATGCAAGCTATGTGCGCGCCGTGGGGCAGATCGAATTGCTTTTCACCTTCCTAGCGTCCACCGTGTATTTTCGGGAAAAGGTGACCATCGCGGAAACCGTGGGGATTGTCATGGTCTGCAGTGGAATCCTATTATTGCTCCTGCATGGTTGAATGGTTCCCGGAATGAACCCGGTATGGCCCCCTCGCGAACCCAACATCGCTACTCCCCACCTGCCTCCTTCCTGCGTATCCCAGGCTGCAAACTTGCCATTACAGGATTTTCCTGTAATGGCAGTCCGAGTGATGATGTGACCGCAAGGCGTGCTGTTCCGGTCCCACAGCACGACCGCGAGTCACGCAATCAGCCGACTGGTGAAATGGTCAAACTAAGGAAGCGGCGGCCCACCTTGTGCCAGGAGCAGAACAGCGTAATACACATACTGGAAACCAGTCATCTCCAGGCAGTTTTCTCTCGCCCCCGATGGCAGACTTTTTCAGCACAACGGACGTTTGTCTATCCGCCCAGAAAAAGCTCGCCCACCTTGGGATTGTCCAGCAATTCCGACCCTTGGCCGGCGATGGCCACTTTGCCGGAAACCAGCACATAGCCGATATCCGCAAACTCCAGGCCCTTCTTGGCATTCTGTTCTACCATGATAATGGTCTTGCCTTCATTGTGCTGCAAATCATGCAGAATCTCGAAGACCATATCAATGAAGCGCGGTTCCAGTCCGATAGAAGGCTCATCCACCAGAAGAAGATCGGGATTCATGACCAGCGCACGGGAGATTTCCAACAGGCGGCGTTCGCCGCCGGACAGCACCTTGGCCGGATGCTTGCGTCGTGCCGCGAGGCGGGAATACTTGTCAAAAATCCTTTCTGCAGCCTGTTTCGCTTCCGCAGGCCGATCCTTCAGAAACCCTCCCATCCAGAGGTTTTCTTCCACCGTCATCCCGGGGAAAATGGACTTATCCTGAAGAATGTAGGCGATTCCGGCATTGGACAGTTTTTCGTTGGGCGGTAAAGTGGTGACATCCAGCGCATCCGTGCCCTGGCCGATGGTAATTCGTCCAGAGAAAATCTGGTTGAAGCCAAAAATGGCATGCAGTATCGTCGATTTGCCAGCCCCATTCGGGCCAATGAGGCAGAGCGACTGCTTGCGGGCAACCCGCAAGCTGACATCATGGAGGATCTCCATCTTGCCATAGCCAGCATGCAGGTGCTCAATGGTGACATACGGCTCGTTGTTGGCCAGCGTATCCAGCTTCTCGATGCGGATCTCTTCGGCAATCGCCGCTGCTTGCTGCGCCACCTCGTCGACTGAGATGACCGCTTCAACTCCCCCTTGCCCATAGCCGCGAACGGTCTTTCGGTCATTCATCCTGGCATCTCCTGCATCCTGTCAATGAGCACCCAGATAGGCATCGATCACCCGCTGGTCATTCTGGATCTCTTCGGGGGTTCCCTGGGCGAGCAGCTTGCCATGGGCCAGACAATAGATCGTATCCGCCATGTTCATGATGACCCGCATGTTGTGTTCGATGATGAACAGGGTGATCCCGAATTCACTGTTGGCGCGTCGGAGCCGGTTGATAAGGCCATTGATTAGCGTCGGATTGATCCCCGCAGTCGGCTCATCCAGCAGGAGTACGGTCGGCTCATTCATCAAGGCCATGGCAAACTCAAGCAGTTTTTGCTGGCCGAAAGACAAGGAACCGGAGCGCAGGAGTCGCTTTTCATACAGGCCGACAAAATCCAGCAGCCGTTCGGCCCGCTCCCGGTCTTCGGCGGTATTGTGACCAAACGATTCCCAGAAGCGCATCTTGCGATGGGGCAAGGAAATCAGCATGTTTTCGACGCAATTCATGGCCCCATAGATCCGGGTTTGCTGGAAGGTTCGGAGCAGGCCCAGCCGGGCAATCATCTGAACCGGCAGTCGGGAAATTTCCTGGCCCTCGAAATGAATGGTTCCAGAATCAATGGGGTGATAGCCCACGATGGAATTGAACAGCGTGGTCTTGCCGGAGCCGTTAGGCCCAATGAGGCCAGTGATACCGCCCTTTGCCACCTGCATGGAGACATCGGTGTTGGCCATGACTCCACCAAAGGTTTTGGTCACCTTCTGCACATCAATGATCGTGTTCATGCCGCTTCCCTGCCCGTTTCCTTTTTGTCCACCCGAATCCCGAACCATTCCGGCCGATGGTGCATCATCCATCCCATGATACCATCTTGGAAGTACACTACTGTGACCACAATCAGGGCACCCAAGGCAACCCACTGCCAGCCGAGCAGATAATTCCAGGTCACTTCTTTGATCACATGGAAGACGATGGCCCCCACTACCGGCCCCCACAGGGTTCCCTTGCCGCCAAGCAGGACACAAACCACCATGAAGATACCGAGGTTAATCGTCTGATAGGCGGTTTCCAACGGCTCGAAGTGGATCAGCTGGAATCCTGAAATGGCTCCGGCGATACCCACAAAGAAAGCGGAAAATGCCCATGCAGTCAACTTGTAGCGCAGGGTATGGATGCCCATGGCCTCGGCTTTTTCCTCGTCATCACGAATGGCATTGACCGCGGCACCAAATCGGGTGCGATAGAGCCAGCGACAAAACAGAAAAAGCCCTACGCCGGTCGCGGCAAACAGGAAATAGAAAAAAAGCTTTCCGATTTCCAGGTCACCGGGATACACCGGCAATTGAATCCCCTGCCCCCCGCCTACCCAGCCCCAATTGGACACCAATTCTCCCGCCGCAATCGCCACCCCAAGGGTGCCGATGGCAAAGTAGGGACCACGCAGGCCAAAGGTAACCCAGCCAATGACCACCGCTGATAGGGCACAGAACAGGCCCGCACCAAGGCATCCGAGCAAGACACCAGTGAAATACTGTCGGTCGGTAAACAGCATCAGTTCGGTACGGCTGGCATCCGTGTACGCTTCGACCGGGTGCACCATACCAATGGCGATCAGGGCGGCCACATACATTCCAGTGCCATAAAAGAAGATATTGCCAAGAGAGTTGTAGCCCATCTGGCCGCCGGTCATGTCCCAGGACAGTGCAACAATGATCATCAGCCACAAGGTTGCAAGCTGGGTACGGAAATCCGGGAACAGGAAGGGGGCCGCGAGCGTGATCAGTAGCAGGGCAATATAGAATAGGGTCGTTCTCATGGCCGCTCTCCTATTTCAGGCTCTGGCGTACCCGGCGCTGCTGGATGAGACGGAACACCAACACCAGCAGCAACAGCAGGACGGCGATGGCCTGCTGATAGCCGATGCCAAAGATATGAGCGCCATATTGTTCCGCAACGCCGATGCCAAGGCCGGCCGCAATGACTCCCGGCAAGTTGCCCAAACCCGCGGCAGTGACAATCACGAAGGCGCGCACCGAGTGGGTAATGCCGTAGAATGGCTGGATCACCCAGACCATCACAATAATCGCCCCTGCCGCGCCACAGATCGCCGCATTCAATGAAAAAGTAAAGGAATAGACTTTTTCCGTATCAATCCCCAGCACTCGGGCCGCGCGGGCATCCTGAGCTGTTGCCCGGATCGCCTGTCCCATCCGGCTTTTCTTCATGAACAGGACTACACCGGCCGCCAAGCCGGCCGCCATCAGAACCCCCAGCAGCTTGGCAATGGGCACATCCACAAAGCCATCGACAAAATATAGTGTGTCATATTGCAACTGGATACTCTGGGTATCCGAACCAAACAGCAGGTTCAGCATCTGGGCCATGATGATCGCGAGGCCAAACGTCGCCAACAGCGAGGTGAAGAGGTCCCGCTCAATAACCCGCGCGATCACCAGCTTGTAGGCCACCCAACCCAACCCCCACATGACAAGGAAGGCAGCGGGCACTCCAAGCAATGGAGGCATGCCCTGTTTTGTCAGCCACCAGGCCACATACCCGCCGGCAATCACAAAATCACCCTGTGCCAGGTTCTTGACATTCATGACCCCCCATACCAGTGCCAGGCCATAGGCAGAGAGGGCGAACAGGGCACCGATCATGAGACCATCCATCACGATCTTCAGATTGACGACCGGAAACTGGAACAGGAGGGAGAGGTTGCCGAGAATCTGATCCATCGGATGCCGGAGGATAAGGAGATCAGGAGTGATGGGCCGGGGCACCTGCAAGCCCCCCGGCCCAGACCGGTTGCACTTACTTCGGGGTGCGCGGCCAATTCACTTGATGGGACGCGAATTCCGAGGGTGCCACTACATTGTACTGACCGTCCTGAATCTGCCGCAACACCATCGGTTTGGCAATATTGTTGCCATACTCGGAAAAGCGAATGCCGCCGTAGAAGGTCATCATGTCGGTAGCGGCAATGGCATCTCGGATGGCTTCCTTGTCGAGGCTGCCGGCCCGTTCAAATGCATCCTTGAATACGTAGACAGCGGCTGATGCCTGGGCAGTCTGGTAGGGAACTGTTTTTTCAGCATATTCCGGGAATGCCGCCTTGAATTCCCGCTCGTAATTGGCTGCGCTGCCAAACAAGGGGTCCTCATAGCTCAGGGTTTCCGCCCACTGGGTCGAACAGAGGATATCATTGGCGGCCGCACCGAAATTCCCCACCACATCGGCGGCTTCACAGTGCGTGATGGCAATCATCGGTGTGGCGATCTTCTGTTCACTGATCTGCCGCACTGCCGTCGCTGCTCCTTTCGAGTGTCCGCTGACAACCAGCAGATCCGGGTTAAGGAGTTTGACCTTGGTCAGAATCGCACTCATATCGGAAAGGTCGCGGGGTAGCTGCTCATCGACGACAATCTGCATGTCATATTTGGCCGCATCCTCCAGCACGCCCGCACGGATGTCCAACGAGAAAGGATCATTTTCCACCGCCACCGCCACCTTCACAGAGGACGGCGACTTACCTGATTTCTCCGCCTTTTCCGCGGCCAGCGTTACGGCAGAAGCCAGATACTGCTCGGACGTCGACAGCACGGCAAACAGGTATTTGTAACCCTGATTGAACAGGGAACGTGAGGCTCCTTCGGCTTCGACCATCGGAATCTGGTATTTTTCCGTGACCGGTGCAATGGCCTTGGTCAGTCCCGAAGAGTAGGGTCCCAGCATGTACTGAACCTTATCCTGATTGATCAGGCGTTCCGCCAGCGTGGCACCCCGGTCTCCCTTGGATTCATCATCGTAATAGATAACGTTAAAGTTGTAGCACTTGCCGCCAAACTGCACACCCCCGGCTTCACGAATCTTCTGGATCGCGAATTCGTAGCCGTTCTTGGCATGGATCCCATTCGTGGCATATTTGCCGGTGAGGGAAATGGCAGAACCCAATGTAATTGTCTCGCACTCTTCCGCAAAGACCGGGTTAGCCCAAAGCAGGGCGGCGCCCAGCGCACAGCCCAGGAAAGTCACTGGTGTCTTCATAAAAGAAGCTCCTGTTGAATTTAGTGTAAGGGAAAGACACCTGCCGGACATGCCAAAATCCCCGGAAAGGTGGCAATCATTCGTTATTCAGGCTAAATATAACAGCGTTGCTGTCACAGAGTCCACCCTATTTCACTGCCGATGCCGTGGCCGGTCATTCTCAATGGCATAACGGTCTGCAGAATGCGGTCGGGCTGGAGCAGGAGATAGCAATGCAGAGAGTGGAAAAATGGCGCAACTATACCAAACCCCGCCGACTTTCCGGAAGATTGTACCGTCTACCCTACCGGAGACTGGTTTGTGAGTGGAATTCATAATGCCCCCGATGACCCCAGACGCCTCTGCCCATTTCCGACCGGACCGCATCCGGATCCCGCCGATCTATGCCTGGGGATATCTCTATATCGCCGTGTCTGTGATGCTCTGACAATGGCTGACACCTTCCCTGGACACCATGGCCACTCTTGCACTGGATTGGATGGCTCTGATCTGGCTGCGAAATGCGGCCATGCTCATCCTGATTGCCGGCAGTCTTCACTGGTGGCTTTATATCCGCCGCTGGCAGGACCTGAATACAAGTTCAACCGCATCTGGATAGCCCGCAATGATGACCGATTCACATTCCGGGACCAGGTCAAGGACAACATGTTCTGGAGCCTGACCAGTGGGGTAACCATCTGGACACTTTAGTGAGAGTCTGACCTGGTGGTGGTATGCCTGCGGGTAGATGAAGTGGCTGCAATTCGAACAATCCCCCGTACAGGTGGTGTTACTGGTATTCGGGGTGATTTTTCCGGTCCACGTTCCACTTTTACCTGAACCATCGCCTTCTGCATTGGTGCCCCTTGTTCCAGATCGCTCATGACCTTCACCACCGCAATGCCAACACTGGCCCCTGGAGTGGAATTTCCATGCATTCGGTGGAGCACCTGATCTACTTCTCCCTGTTCCTGCTCTGGTGGGTAGTCCCGATTCACTCGGCCCTGTTGATCCTGACTGGCCTATATCAGGGCGTGAGCCCAGCCATATCCCACCCCGGGTTCAATCGGCTCAAGATCACGGGGAATGTCAGCATTTCGGCCGGAGACTATTTCCATCACCTCCATCTCCACCATCGCTTCTTTCACGCCAATTATAGCAACAGCGTGACCCCCATGGACCAGGCCATGGGCAGTGGGCATGACGGCAGTGCGGCCGGCAGGCGATGGGTCCGCCAACGACTGCACAAACCGGGGCATCCGGCCCACTGCTCTCCGGACCGTGCGAGGGTCTGCCCGGTACCCGGGCCGGAAAGGATTCAGTCCGGTCGGCGATACAACCGATCGGTCTTGGCCGCACAAACCAGGTCATTGCGATGCAGCCCCCGGATTTTGTGGGTCCACCAGGTCACCCGCACCCGGCCCCATTCAATGACCATTTCCGGGTGATGCCCCTCGGCCTCGGCCAGCAGCCCCACCCGGACACCGAACCCCATGGCGTCGTTGAAATTGCGGAACGGGAACACCCGTTCCAAGGTCAGGAAATCGTCCCGAGTCCGAGGGGTCCAATCCGGCAATTGCGGCCTCAGCTCGGCCAATTCGGCGGCGGTCACTGCCGGCGCACCGGCACGGCAGGCCTCACATCGTTCGCGCTCCAATTCAGACATGGTCAGGATACCGAGTACGGGGGTGGGACGTAAATCATCAAGTATACTCCGCAATATACCATGTCCTTGACTACCGATGATTGTCGTGATATTTGAATTCTGGGCGGATCCCAACCATCAGGAGCGCTATCTGGAAATGGCGGCCCGCATGCGGCAGGAGATCGAATCCATCGAAGGCTTTCTCTCTGTGGAACGGTTCCAGAGCCTAACCGAAGAAGGCAAGCTGCTTTCGGTCAGCTTTTTCGAAAATGCGGACGCGGTGGACCGTTGGCGCAACACCGTCGCCCATCGCCAGGCCCAATCCGAAGGCAAGGACCGCCTGTTCCACAATTATCGCTTGCGGGTTGCCGAAGTCCTGCGGGATTATGGCCCGAGCCGGCGGGAACAGGCTCCGGACGACAGTCGGCAGTGCTTGGGCTGAATCCAGAAAGAACCTACTCTGACCGTTCGGGTGCGCGGTCCGGTCGTACCATCCGATGAGCCACGGGGCAGGCTGCATATGACCGCAATGGGGCGGCCAAGATTGCATGACGCCTCCCAGCGTCGGTCGGCAGACAGGTCCGACTTAGAGCCGCTTCCTGCCCGTGTAGCCGCTGGTCTGTTCCGGTTCCTACCAGCCTCGACGCACTGCGCCCGGGCTCTTCTCCCCCTGCTCCTTTTCCATGGTACCGGTATTTCAAGCCAAGTCCGGGAGAATCGCCAGATTCTGCCTTCGTCGCACCGAATCCGGATCGACTCGATATGGTATGGTTTCCAGCATCGCGATATAGGCATCCGGCAAATGGTTCTCTCGGGCACCCTGGACCACAAAAGCCTTGTACCAATCCCACGGCGGCAGCCCAGTTCCGTGTACAGTAGGATAGTAGGTATAACAGGCAACCGACCCCTGATCGGTCTGCGCCACGATATCCCGGCTCACATACCCAAATCCCACTCCCTCAATTCGGTCCAGCACCGTTTTTTCCTGATCCGAGATCCGGTACAGCACACCCCACACGCTTTCGTCTGCATCGGTGGCTTCAATACCGCATTTGCCGGAGCCATCCCCACCTGGCTTGTTGAAATGCAGCCGATGGTGCTCCAGCCTGGCCACTCCAAAGTTCTTGACGGACGGGCAGCGCGCCCGGAGTCTGGCAAAAAGCAGGTTGGAGCCATAGGCAAAATACCGCATACTCATCGTCCAAGACTCCTGCAGGATCAGCAAAATGCCGGTAGCCCCGTCTGTGCACGACCCAGAATCAATGCATGGATATCATGGGTACCTTCGTAGGTATTGACCGTCTCCAGATTGTTCATATGCCGCATCACATGATACTCTTCGGCAATGCCGTTGCCACCATGCATGTCTCGAGCCATGCGGGCGATTTCCAACGCCTTGCCGGCGTTGTTTCGCTTGATGAGGGAGATGTTCTCTACCGCACAGCGACCCTCGTCCAGCAGCCGCCCAACCCGCAGGGCCGCCTGCAGGCCGAGAGTAATTTCCGTCTGCATGTCCGCCAGTTTCTTCTGGATCAACTGGCTTTGGGCAAGCGGCCGGCCAAACTGCTTGCGGGACAGCGTATAGTCCCGGGCACCATGCCAGCAGGCCTCGGCGGCCCCCATGGCACCCCAGGCAATTCCGTACCGGGCTTTGGTCAGGCAACCGAACGGGCCCTGCAACCCGCTCACATTCGGCAACAGGCTCGTTTCGGGTACCTCCACATCCTGGAGCACGATTTCCCCGGTGATGGATGCCCGAAGACTCAATTTGCCCTCGATTTTGGGGGTGGAAAATCCCGCTATCCCTCGTTCCACGACAAATCCTCGAATTGTACCGTTCAGCTTGGCCCAGACAATCGCGAGATCGGCTACCGGGGCATTGCTGATCCACATCTTGCTGCCATTGAGACGATAGCCTCCGGGAATGCACTCAGCCCGGGTCGCCATCCCTGCCGGGTCCGAGCCATGGTCGGCTTCTGTCAGACCAAAACACCCGATGAGTTCGGCGGTCGCGAGCCGGGGTAGATAGTACTGCCGCTGTTCTTCACTGCCGTACGCAAAGATCGGATACATCACCAGGGACGATTGCACACTCAGGGCGGAGCGATACCCACTGTCCACCCGCTCCACTTCCCGGGCAAGCAATCCATAACACACATGGTTGAGCCCGGCACAGCCGTACTCTTCCGGCAGGGTTGAGCCCAACATGCCGAGTTCCCCGAACCGGGGCAACAGTTCCGGATCGTAGATCTCGTCCCGGTAAGCTGCCACGACCCGAGGTTGCAGGACCGACTGGCAATAGTCCCGGGCATGGTCACGCACCAGCCGCTCCTCTTCGGAGAGTTGTGAATTCAGGTCAAAGGGATCGTCCCAGATAAACGGGTCAGTCGGCATATTCAGACTCCATATGTTCAGGTGGCATGTTCCTCCTCCCGGATTCTCGAAATGGCCTCAAGCTGTGCACGAATCAGGGAGTTTTCATAAACGACACCACGATAATACCCTCCACGATCCACCACGGCGATACTTTCACCGACAAATTCCTGCAATCCCTGAATCGCATCCCACACCGTCTGTTCAGGCTGGAACTGCAGCACATCGGCCATGGCATGATTGCCAACGCATTCCTGACCAAGATCCAAGTCATCCTGCAACCGGAGCACATCAAACAGGCGCAATCGACCACAGTAGCGAGACAACGAATCCAGCACATGACATTCCTGGCGACCGGCAGAAATCATGGTATTGCGGGCGTCTCCCAGTGATTGGTCCGTGCGGACGATCACTGCATCCAAGGTCTTGTGATCGTCGACGGTGGCCTGTTGCAGCAAGAGCTTCACCCGCCCCCGGGACAAGTCGATGCCGGCAGCAGCCAGCTGGCGGTCAAACAGGGAGCGCCCGAATAATCGGTAAGTCACCACATTGGCAATCACCACGCTGATCATGGCCGCAATCGTCAGTTCATAATTCCGCGTCAGTTCGAACACGATCAGAACGGAGGTCAGTGGACCACCGATGACGGAGCTGGCTACTGCCGCCATACCGCAAACCGCATAAAATGCTGGTTCCGAGGAGTGAGCACCCAAAACGAAGTGGGCAATACCTCCCAACAAGGCTCCGGTTAACACCCCCACCAGAAGCGCCGGACTGAACACTCCCCCCGCAAAGCCGAAGCCAATACATAATGCCGTAGCCAGTATCTTCGCGGCCAGCAACACGGTGATGTCCCCAAAATGGATCGGGCGACCCCCAATGATTCCACTGAGGAGCCCATCGCCCAGTCCCAGCACCTCCGGCACCCACTGACCCATGATCCCAACACCCAGACCAGCAACTGTGGGACGTAACCAGGTCGGCAATCGACTTTTGCTCGCCAGCTCGGTGGACAGGATCACCGCCTTCATGAATCCGACAGCGACCATGGCACTGACCAGTCCAATAACCACAAAGACCAGAAATTCCGGTACAAACAGTGAGCGTTCGGCCTGGACCGCAAACAGGGGAGGGTACCCGAGCAGGTGGTGCTCGATAAAATAGCCGGTGGAAGAGGCTACCGTGATGGGGGCAAAAGCGCGCAGCGAGTAGTGCCGAAGAATGACTTCGTGGGCGAATAGGACTGCGGCAATCGGTGCACTGAAAGCGGTGGAGATCGCTGCCGCTACTCCGCAGGCAATGCCCAGCTCCGGATCAGGATCGAAACGGAATCGGCGACCCAGATTGCTGCCAAGTGTCGCACCCATATTGGCCAGCGGTGCATAGTGTCCCACCGACGCCCCGCTGCCAATCCCGATCACAGTAGCCACGGTATTGAGCACCCCATCACGCCAGTGGATATCGGTTTTCCGGGCCTGGACGCCGTAAATGATATCCGCCACCGTAGCAGCCCGGCGGTGGGACATGCCGAGCAACAGAACGCCCACCACCAACCCACCCACCATCGGGGTCAATAGCAATAGCAGATTGAAATCACCGGAGTATCCACCGATCCGGGTAGACCATTGGTCATCCAGCCAACGGATTGCGCCCACCACCAGAATGGCGAGCAACGCCCCGGTGATGCCCACCAGCAGGCCAAATGCCAGAATGGTGCCAACACGCTCGAACAGGGGCCGGGGTCCACGCCGCAAACCCGTTGCATCAGGGGGGCCTTCTTCTCCGCTCATCCCCTGCGGAACCAGCTCATGACAACCAGCGCGACCCCGGCCCCTCCCAACCACCAGATCCAAGGCGACACATTTTCCAACATGCCCTCCTGCGCGAGGATCAAGGCCAATACCGCCAGAGACAGTCCCCCGGTAAGGCAGATGGTTCGATGGGATATGGTTTCGACCGCACGGCGCAGGATGGCAATTTCTCGGTCCTGGGTCGAAATGGTCAATTCACCTTTCTTGAGACGATCCAGCAACTGGTATGTCAGGGCGGGAATTTCCGGTGCCAAGGTGGCCAGATTGGGCAATTCCCGACGTAGCGAACGCCAGGCGGCGCGAGGACCAATCTGTTCGTTCATCCAGCGTTCCAGAAACGGCTTGGCGGTCTCCCACAAATCCAGGTCTGCATAGAGCTGGCGGCCCAGGCCTTCAATATTCAGCAGGGTTTTCTGCAACAGCACCAATTGCGGTTGAATCGGCATTTTGTAGCGATGGGCAATGCGCAGGAGGTCAATCAATAGCTTGCCAAACGAAATCTCGCTGATGGGTTTGGCAAAAATGGGCTCACAGACGGTCCGGATTTCCCCCTCGAACTGTTCTACCCGGGTATCCGGAGGCACCCAGCCAGCACGGACATGGGCGTCCGCCACTGCATGATAATCCCGATTGAAAAACCCGAGCAGGTTCTCTGCCAAGTACCGTTTGTCCACTTCATTTAACGTGCCCATGATGCCAAAATCAATGGCCCGATATTGACCGGTTTCTGAAACAAAAATGTTGCCTGGATGCATGTCCGCATGGAAGAAACCATCCCGGAACGCTTGGGTGAAAAATATTTCTACCCCATGATGAGCCAGTTGCTTGAGGTCAATGCCTGCAGCCTTGATCGCTTCCAAGTCGCGGATGGGAATTCCGTAAATCCTTTCCATCACCATCACGTTGCGTCGGCAATGGTCAAAAAAAACTTCAGGGACATAAATGATATCCGATCCTCTGAAGTTGATCCGGAGCTGGCTGGCATTGGCTGCTTCTCGCATCAGGTTCAGTTCATCCCGGATCGTGCATTCGTAATCATCCACAATCTCCCGTGGCTTGAGGCGGGGGGATTCTGACCAGTATTTTTCAGCCAAGTCCGCCAGTTTCTGGAGCAGTGAGATATCCCGCCGAATGATATTTTCAATTCCCGGGCGAATCACCTTCACCACGACCTCGGTCCCATCCTGCAAGGTTGCATTATGTACCTGGGCAATCGAAGCCGATGCCGTAGGCTCGGTTTCGAAATGGCTGAAGTGGTTTTCGAGAGCATCCCCGTAGGCCTTCTCGATGATTGCCCGGGCTTCAGTTCCAGCAAATGGCGGAACTTTGTCCTGCAGTTCCACCAATTCCCGATGGATATCCTCCGGTACCAGGTCGGGTCGAGTGGAGAGCAACTGACCGAACTTGACGAAAACCGGGCCGAGTTCCTGCAATGCCAAGCGTAGCCGCACTCCTCGGGGCTTATCCTGATGGCTCCGCCACCGGCCTGGTACCAACTTGAGTACCAGTGCCATGGGACGCGCCAGCCGGAGCGACAAAACCAACTCGTCCAGACTATGGCGCAAGAAAACCCTTGCGATACGGTACAGATGCCAGATATTGGATAACATGTTTTCAGTCCGTTGGTTCGATGCCCCCCCGAGCCATTTCCAGATGCTCCACTCGCCGGCTCAGGCGGTCGGTATCTGCTCGCAAGCGGGCCACCTGTGCTTCCAGCCGCCGCAAGGCCGTGGTGCTGACCGCCAGACGGTGCTCCTCAACCAACAGGTCGGCCAGATTCTCCCGCGAGAGGTGTGTGCTCTCTCCCGCCCAGCGGGCGGTCTGTCGAAGGACATTGCCCAACCGTCGGGCGGGCAAGTCGCCGAAGCGTCGCGCCAGCAGTTCCTCCCAGTCAAAGTCAAATTGAGACAGCACCCGCTGCAAGGCCTGCCCGGCCTGCACATCGCCTTGCATGGTGACCTTGCCATCGGTGAGTACCCTACTGGATGGGCCGCGGGCGGTGAGTTGAAGGAAAGCCGCCGCCGAACCAGTGAGAGTGACATCCGGCTCCACTTCCATCTCCGGCTTGAGCCGCAGGCCTCCGGGCTCCGGTACCAGATAGAACATCATCGAGGGCAGGGTAAGGACAATGCAGAATACCTTGCCCTCCAACCGACCGCACTCCCGAGCCGTGTCGGGGTCGACCGACAGCACCTCCCGTAGCCCACGGTTGGCCCATTCAAACAGGAACGGGGGAATCGTTGGTTTCAATAGCGAAACCCCACATGTAACGCTACAATTCCGCCGCTCAGATTGTTGACCCGAACCGAATCGAAACCGACCTCCTGCATCATGGCTTGCAGGGCAGATTGGTCTGGATGGCACCGGATCGATTCCACCAGATATCGATAGCTGGCCTCGTCCCCGGAGACCCACAGGCCGAGACGCGGGATGACCTGAAAGGAATAGGTATCGTAGACTCTCTCCAGGAATGGCAAGAGAAGCTTTGAAAACTCCAGTACCAGTAGACGCCCCCCGGGCTTGAGCACACGATACAATTCTGTCAGGGTGCGCTCCTTTTGGGTCACATTCCGCAAGCCGAAGGCGATGCAGACGCAATCAAACCTGCCGTTGCCAAAGCAGAGGCTCTCAGCATCCATGAGCGTATAGGTGATATTTCCGATGTGCCCGCGATCAATCAACCGAGACCGCCCTGGCTGCAGCATGGCCGCATTAATATCCGTCATCACGACCTGCCCCCGAGGGCCAACCCGGGCGGCCATCAGTTGGCTCATGTCCCCGCTGCCCGCCGCCACATCCAGGGCCCATTGGCCCGACTGAAGCCCACTTTGGGAAACCGCGAACCGTTTCCACAGGCGATGCAACCCGAAAGACATGAGATCATTCATCAGATCATAGCGCCCGGCGACGGAACGGAACACCTCCTCGACCAGCCCGGCCTTGTGTGCAAGCTCCACCTCGCGAAAGCCGAAGTGGGTTCGGCGGCGTTCCGTCATCGATTCGTCCTGTGGTTCCTGGTCCACCCGCAGCGCTCAGTCATGTCGCTTGCGCGGATGGCCGGACTGTTCCAGTTTTTCCAGGTACCGGGCCCAGTTGAGTCCTTGGTTCACACCCAAAATATACAGTGTTTCCCAGGAAAAAATGCCGCTGTCATGGCCGTCACTGAAGCGCGGCTTGATGGCATAATTCCCCACCGGCTCAATGCTCTCGATGTTGACATCTTCCTTGCCAAGCTGGAGGACTTCCTGGCCGGGACCATGTCCCTGAACCTCAGCAGAGGGCGAATGGACCCGCAGGTACTCACAGCTCATTTCAAAATGGCTGCCATCATCGAACGAGACCGCCAGCATCCGGGTCTTGCGATTGAGGTTGATTTCAGTCGGAGTGGGGTGGGTCATAGCTGCGAATGGGGAGTGAATGGCTGTCTATTGTACCTGCCTGTGACCACATCGCCAAAACCGCTTCAAAGAAGGCCAGAATTCAGATGTCATCCAGCCAGCGGGCGGCGGCTTCCGCAAAATAGGTCACGACCCCATCACAGCCAGCACGCCGGAATGCCATCAGGGTTTCCAGCACGACTTCACGCTCGTCCAACCAACCCTGATCACACGCAGCTTTCAGCATGGCGTACTCGCCACTGACATGGTAGGCAAAGGTGGGCATACCGAATGCCTGCTTTACCCTCCAGATCACATCCAGATACAGGGTTCCGGGCTTGACCATCACCATATCTGCCCCCTCCTGAATATCCAGTGCCACTTCCCGCAATGCCTCATCGGTATTCGCCACATCCATTTGATAGGTCGACTTGTCTCCTCCAGCAAGATGGGAGGCCGAATCGACGGCCTCGCGGAAGGGGCTGTAGAAATGGGATGCATATTTCGCGGAATAGGCCAGAATGCGGGTATGGGGATGGCCAGAGGATTCGAAGGCGGCACGAATAGCACCGATGCGTCCATCCATCATGTCGGACGGAGACACCACATCCGCCCCGGCCTCGACGTGCGACAGCGACTGGCGGACCAGTGCTTCCACGGTGGCATCATTGACCACATACCCGCTGGCATCCAGCAGGCCATCCTGACCATGACTAGTGTATGGGTCGAGGGCTACATCGGTAATGATGCCCATGTCCGGAACCCGATCCTTGATCATACGAATGGTACGCTGCACCAAGCCCTCCGGGTTCCAGGCTTGCTCCGCCCCTTCGGACTTCATGGATGCCGGAGTCACCGGGAACAGGATCACAGCGGGAATGCCCAAATCATACAAGGTGCGGCATTGGGTGGCCGCCCGGTCCGGGCTTAGCCGGCAAACCCCCGGCATGGAGGGAATCGCCTCCGCATAATCCTGGCCCTCACAAATGAATAGTGGTTGCAGCAGATCGGCGGTCGACAGACGATTCTCGCGCATCAGCCGGCGGCTGAAATCATCCCGACGCATGCGGCGGGGCCGGCTTGCGGGATAGGACAGGGCAAAGGCGTGTCGACTCACGGATGGATCATCTCTGACTGGTCGCAGCCTCATGGGGCAAGGAAGTCTTCTGGACAGGCTTTTTCGAAGGGTTTTTGACGGTCGCCGATTTGCAGTGAGTGGATATCGCCGCAGTGGAGGCATCCGCTTTCCCAGCCTTTGGGGACGACGGTGGCACCGTTCCGGCTTGCCCAGGAGCGGCTTTGGCACGGGCAGGTTTCCTGGCAACCGCTGTCTTTGTCGACTGGGCCGCATTGGACTTTTGCTTGCTCTTTCGGGCCGGGGCCGTCCGGGGGGGATTGATCGCGTGAATCTCGGGGGGAGTAGGCTTTACGATCCGGTTGATCTGTCCGCCAGCAATGACCGTATCCACCTCACTGCCGGTGGGATCGGCTGCCATGACAATCGCTTCTGTTTCCAGTGGCCTGACTTCCAGGTCGACGATCAAACACATATCCTGGTGAATCTCGTCCACGGATCCTTGGGCCAGCACGGTCCGGAGTTTGTGCTGCGCCTTGAAATAGGTAATGAGTGGAACCGTTTTTTTCTTGTGCTCGTCCACCCGCCACTCCACCGCTTGGGGGGTATCTTTCCTGCGAACCCGAAGGGATGCGCCGCAATGATCACATACATCCGGCTCCTTCGGCGGTGAAAAATACCGATTGAAGATCTGCCCACAGTCCGTACAGACCTGCCGGCCCACATTGCGCTTGACGAGTTGGGCATCTTCCATTTCGATGTAGACGGCAATTTGCAGCGGACGCCCCAACATCCCCAGCAAGTTATCCAGGGATTGGGCCTGAGGGATGTTCCGCGGATACCCATCGATCACAAACCCCCGCTTGGTGTCCCGTTTTCTGAGGCGTGCCTCCAGCAGTTCCCGGACCACCTCATCCGACACCATCTGGCCCTCTTCCAGTGCGTGCTGGTCCGGTGCCGACAACTGCTCCTGGCGGGACAGCTCACGCAACAGGTCTCCCGTCGAAATATGGGGAATGCGATATTTTTTGGCCAGCCGTCTGGCCTGTTCACCTTTACCGGAACCGGAAACGCCGATGAGTGCGATACGCATGGTTCTTAAGGTCTCCCGCGACAAAAATCTAGGGGGCGTGAGACTACCCTTTGCGGGAGGTCAGGTCAACTGCTAATGTAGGGAATGTCACCCTAATTCGAAAATGGAATATTCCCTTTTAGGGTGCTGTCAGGGGGTCCGGGAATGGCGGGAGGCAGGTTCCGGGGAATCGGCCCGGTGTTCTCCCGGCCATCCGGGATAAGCCCGGGCCAGCGGGGAGACTCTACGCGCATCGCCCTTTGGAATTCCCGCACGACCGGTTGGGTAGCTGACCGAATTTTACTCCCGTTCCCGAATCCCTCCGGCAGCCTTGTACCAGTCCACACCTGGATCACCGCAGGCAAGAAACCAGGGATTGAGAATTGCCGGCTTGTTGTAGATCAGCGGCGACCCATCGGTCTGCATCATACGGCCTCCAGCAGCCTCAAGGACGCAATGGGCAGCCGCCGTATCCCACTCCGATGTCGGGCTCAACCTTGGGTAGACATCCGCTTTCCCTTCCGCCACCAGACAGATCTTCAGGGAACTCCCCATATGGGCCAGGGTAACCGGTCCAATGATGCGTTCCAGGTTTTGCCGATAGCGCCGGACATTTACCCCGGCATGGGAGCGGCTCACCGCCATAACCGTTTGCCGGGGGTCCCTCTTTCGGACCACAATGCGCTTCTCGGTTCCATCCGGGCGCTGACAAAAGGCCCCTTCCGACCGGATGCCATAGTACGTAATTCCGGTCACCGGAGTATGAACCACTCCCCATACCGGCTGCTGCTCCTCGATCAGGGCAATGTTGACCGTAAACTCATGGTTGCGACGTAGGAACTCCCGGGTCCCATCCAGCGGGTCCACCAACCAGAAGCGATTCCAGTGGAATCGATTTTCCAATACCGACTGCGCTGACTCTTCCGACAACAGCGGAATCTCCGGCGTCAGCTGCAACAGCCCCTTCTCGATGCATTCATGGGACCGCCGGTCCGCTAAGGTAAGCGGTGAACCATCGCCCTTGATCTCCACCTCCAGGTCAAAATGTTCATACACCTCGATGATGGCTTCCCCAGCCCGTTTCGCCAGGGTCACAATCTCCCGGATATCGGGACGGCACTTGTTATTTGCCCTGGACATATCGCCTTTCCAGCCATTGCAACAGGTACAGGGTTCGCGCATCCGTCACCTCGGCATGGTCATACAGCCGTGCCATCCGGTCCAACGGCCAGCGGACCGGCTCCAGCGGCTCTATTTCGTCACCACCCTGTTGCAATGTCGGTTTCAGTCCGGAAGCAAGGAACAAATGGGTGCGAAAATCACTGTAGCCCGGGCTGGTGGTCACCCAGCGCAGAACTTCCAGTCTATCCGGCGCATATCCGATTTCTTCTGCCAGTTCCCGCCTTGCGGCCTCGGCCGCCGTCTCACCGGCATCGATTTTGCCCTTGACGAAGCCAAGCTCATAGCGGTCAAATCCGACGGCATACTCCCGAACCAGGATGCATTCATCACCATCCACCGCGGCCACCATCACCACCCCATTCCCCTGCGCCTTCAGGCATTCGAAGTTGGCCTGCCGACCATTGCGGAATCTCAAGTCCAGCGCCTCCACCCGGAACAAGCGTGACCGGGCGACGGTCGATGTTGATAGAATTCGTGGTTTGGACATGTCCAACACTGCATGAGACCCGATCCGATTGTACCTGAATCACCCATCCGGTATCCTTATCCATGACCACACCCGAATCCCAGCCCATTCTGCCCGACAGGGCCGTGCCCATGCCGCACTGGCCGTCGATTGATACGGTCTTCCTGGACATGGACGGAACCCTGCTGGATCTCCATTTTGACAACTACTTCTGGAAAGTGCATGTGCCCCAGCGATATGCCGAACAGTATCGTCTTTCTCATGCAGAAGCCGTGGCCCGCACCTTGCCCCATATGCACGAAATCCGCGGGACCCTGGACTGGTACAACCTCCATTACTGGAGTGAATACCTGAACATGGACATTCCAGCTCTGAAACGGGAAGTACGCCACCTGATCCGGCTGCGGCCCAGCGTCATGGAATTTCTCACTTGGCTCCGGGAAATCGGCAAGAGGACGGTATTGGCAACCAATGCCCACCCGGATGTCATCAAGCTCAAGTTTTCAAAAGTTTCCCTGGGCCCTTATTTTGATCGGATCGTCAGTTCACACGAACTGCATTCCTGCAAGGAAACCCCGAGGTTCTGGCAGTTGCTCCAACGACAGATGGAGTACCAGGCCGAACGGAGCCTGTTGATTGATGACAATGTCCATGTTCTGGATGCCGCCCATAATTTTGGCATCGGCTGGCTGCTGTCGATCCGGCAACCGGACCTGATGGAACCCCCACAACCCGCCACGGGATATCCGGAACTGGATGATTTCCACCAGATCATCCCGCTGCACTGATGCCTGATGGCTACCCCCTCCGGCCTGTACCAGCAATATATTGGGCAGTGCCTGATCCGCTCGGACCCGGCCCAACTTGAAGCACTCCAGCATCTAGATGCCCTCCATCGGGACATTCTCGACCTGCGCTCAGTGCCCTGGTACCGGCGCTGGCAACGACGTGAGCGGCTACGGGGCCTTTATCTTTGGGGCGGGGTGGGTACCGGCAAAACCCTGGTAATGAACTTCTTCTACCGGGCACTGCCCGATGGCATGGCCTGGAGGATCCATTTCCATCGTTTCATGCAATGGGTACACCAACGTCGCCAGTCCCTCGGGGAACGCCAGGACCCACTGCATCAAGTCGCTACCGAACTGGCCGCACGGTACCCGGTGCTTTGCCTGGATGAATTCGTCGTGACCGATATTACGGATGCCATGATTCTCTATGGTTTGCTGCAAACCCTGTTTGCGGAAGGCGTGGTGCTGGTCACCACTTCCAACACCCCGGTATCGGAGCTCTACCGCAGCGGACTCCAACGCGACCGCTTCCTGCCGGCCATCCAATTGCTTGAGCGGCATACCCTCCTCTTGCCAGTGGACCGCGGGCACGATTATCGCATGGCGTTCTTGCAGGAAAGCTCCGTTTACCATTCCCGACTGGGCCCGGAAACCGATACCGCAATCCGGAACACCTTCCGAAACCTGGCCGGCATCCATGAATCCGGCCAGGACCACATCCAGATTGCAGGCCGTAACATTCCTGTTGTGGCCACCGGGGCCGGGGTGGTGTGGTTCGATTTCCCGGTCTTATGTGAAGGCAATCGCTCCCGTTCGGATTATGTCGAGATCGGACGCCAGTTCCATACCCTTTTGCTGACCAATATCCCGGTCCTGGACAATAGTCAAAACGACCCGGCCCGACGACTGATCGAGTTGGTGGATGTGCTGTATGACCAAGCGGTCAACCTGATCCTGTCCGCTGCAGCCCCCCCGGATGCGTTGTATACAGGCAAGCGCCTCGCAGACCCCTTCCGTCGCACGGTCAGCCGACTGCATGAAATGTCCTCGGCCGAATATCTGGCAAAACCACACCTCTGTTGACGACTGTACCGTTCCGACACCCCACCGGGCAGTACAATGGAAATCAGCCGGCCCGTAGGCAACAGCCGGAAGGCGGAACTCACCTCCGGGGTGCCGGCGTTTTTTCGATGACTGCACCTACCATCGCCAATCACTGGGCTCGCCCTGGCAGGCCCAGGCTCCGAGAGATATCCCTGCTGAACCGTGATTCGCGGTACCCGGTCCGGCTGGAAGTGTTCCAACTGATCCGGTTTGCTGTGCCAGTAGACAGCTCAGCATGGATGCAGGCCCAGTGGATCCTCTGGGTTCACACCCGCCATAAAAACCTTGCCCCGGCGACGGTCTGCGACACTATACACCAGACCCAGCCAATTGTTCACTATGGCCTTGCCGGTGTCGGACCAGGTGTTGTCCACCATCGTGGCCAGCAGGTCTTCGGGGAAAGGGGGCAGTTGGCGATAGTCCCCTCGGGCTCGCTCCATCTTCTGCTTGTATTCCTCCAGAACACGGCGCGCTGCCGGTGGGAAATAATCTTCTGGATATGGTGGATAATGGCGGCGGATACCTTCCACATAACGAACGACTTCGCGCTTGTACTCCTTGAGCAGGCTCACAGCATCATATTCTGGATGTCCCTGGAAAAAGACAAATCGCAGCCCATCTGGACTGACGGCCAGGTGCATGTCTGCTTTTTCACTGAACGCAAGAGTAACCAGCCCCTGCTGGGCCAACTGTTCGCGATTCACTTCATACACATGGGAGTGTGGGGCATCGAACCGGGTGTTGATGTTGGCCACCAGTGGATGGTGGCTTTGGGTAATCCGGTTGGAATACACCCCCCAGCGCTTGTCGGCGAGAGGATAGCGGTGAATTCCCCAGAGATGCTGTACAACGGCATGTGTGGCCAGGCAGGAACACATCACCGAGCAGGTATTTTCCCGGGACCAGTCCACCACTTCCAGCAACGGGGTCCAGAACGGTTCCTCTTCGATCCGCGGTTGGGCCGGGTTGGCTCCAGACAGGATCATCGCATCCAGGCCGGCTTCTTGCAAAACCGCAAAATCCTCGTAATATCGATCAATATGCACCTTGGCCTCTGTCCCGCGGGGTATTTCCGGGAAAGAAAAAAGGTGGATATGGAATTGGGCAATCCGGTTGCAGGAGCCGACCAGTCGCATGAACTGCCGTTCCGTCGCTTCCAGTGCTGCATCCGGCATGATATTGAGAATCCCGATGTGCAGTTCCCGGATGTCCTGACGGCGGGCTCGGGAAGGTGTCAAGACCTCCTGACCCTCTTTGCGCAAGCGTTCATAGGTCGGCAAATCCGAATTCTGGATCAGGGGCATCGGCCCAACACCCAGTCAGGCGGCTTCAATGGCATCACCGACAAACTCCATGAAATCCGCCTCGCTACGCAATGATATGATCTGGTGGGCATTGGCGGTATATCCGTACCGGTTGGCAACCCGCTCATATTGTGGCCTGCGCCAGGCCAGAAGGCGGGGAAAGGCCCATTGGACGAACGCGTCTGGCTCCACCTCAAGCGGACTGTCCAGTCCGTGGGCAGAGAGATATTCCGCCAGGTTCTGGTCCAGAAACGCTTCTTCGTAGTTCATTGGTTTGGGGCACTGACGAGCGCGTTCCACCAGAGTTTCTTCCATGTTTTCATCGGCACGCAAATACAGCACCAGCGTACTGGCCGCCAACCGCTCCCAACATTCCGCATCCCCCAACCCACAGATACTGCCCCCGGCATCATTGACAAAATGGGGATACCCATATACCCGGAGCCCGCGTTCAATGAAAGTGTCCACATCCCGCATTGCCCCCACCTCGGCCTCCCGGAACAGGCGCTGGCGACGCTTGAATTCTTCCACTTCCAAGCCGCCCAGTTCGGGATTGCCGATCTTGCCAAGAAATCCGGAGATCGGTGCCAGGTTCTGCACGGTAATGTTATTGCGTATATAAATCGAGTCACTCTTCATCTGCTCCCGCAGATAGGGATGCTCCATCACCATCATCTTCACCTGGTCCAGGATCGCTTCATCTAGATAGCGTGTGCCGATGCGATAATCCCCCGAATAGTGGAACCACTTGTCCTGCGGCAACAGTTTCGCCAGTGCCGTCTTACCCACCCCAGACATGCCGAGCAAGGTAATGCGCTTGTGTTTCCAGCCAAGAAATTCCGGACGACTCAGCTTCATGGAAGTAGTCTGTGCAGGCGGAGGGTGTAAGGGCGCATTTTACAGGAAGTAATAGAGCAGGATGGTGCCAAGAACCAGCCGATAGAGCACAAACGGCATCAGGGTGAAGCGCCGCAGAAACAGCAGAAACCCATGGATACAGGCATAGGCCACCAGAGCGGCGACCAAGGTGGCAAACAAGAGCAGATCCCACGCTACGGACTGCTCGCCCCCCCATAGATGGCGGGCCTGCCACGCCCCGGCGAGCGCAATGACCGGAATGGCCAGCAAAAACGAAAAGCGGGCGGCGGACTCCCGGGTCAACCCCATCGCCAGCCCTGCTGTCAAAGTAATTCCCGAACGGGACGTCCCGGGAATCAGTGCCAGCACCTGGGCACTGCCAATCACCAGGATATCCCGCCAGCCGATCTCCTCGATCTGTCGGGTTTGGGCACCAACCCGGTCCGCCCACCCCATTAACAGGCCGAAAGCCATCGTGGCCAGTGCCACCGGCACCGGATCACGCAACCACCGGTTGACCACCGGTTCCAGCAGCAAGCCCGCCAGCCCGACCATGACCGTGGACCAACCGATGGCCCAGGCCAGCCGACTGTAGGGAGTGGACGGGCCACCCGACAGCGAACACAACCAATGACGTCCGATCCGCCCGATCTCTTGCCGAAAATAGCACAAGACCGCCAGCAGACTGCCCACATGCAACGCTACATCAAACGCCAGACCCTGGTCTTGCCAGCCCAGCAGGTGGGGCAACAGGACGAGATGCCCGGAGCTGGAGACCGGCAAGAACTCCGTCACCCCCTGGAGCACCGCGAGCCAGAATGCCTGGAAGTATCCGGTCATGCCACCAGCCGGTGGGACTGATCCCCGCTGGAGAATGCCGACAGTGCGTTTGCATGGCGGCCAAAGGCAATGCATTTGAACGGTTCGCCCATCTCCTGAGGCAGGGTCAGGCGCTTGGCTTCAGCCGCCAGGGCCAGAGCCGGGGGGCTGCCGATCTTGAGTTTCGCATGCCACTCCGCGTATACCTCGGCAAATCCGGTGCCGATCAGAAACCGCGCTTGGTCAGCATATCCCAAAAGCTCCAGCCCGGCCGCCCGGGCGGCTTCGCATACTCCAGAAAAGTCGACATGAGCCGTGATATCCTGCAATCCCGGCCACAGAAACGGGTCCTCATGGGCCTGGTGGCGATAGTGGCATCGCAGGGTACCCATGGAGCGCTCCGCACGGTAGTAGTTGCGACGGTCATAGCCATAGTCGATCAGCAGCAGCACCCCACGCTCCAGGCATGCGGCGGCGGCCGACACCCATGCCGGCACCTGTCGGTTCCATTCACTCTCATATCCAGATGGCAAATCCAGCTCCTGGACAAAGGCAGTCATGGGGGCCGGTGCCCTTCCCGGTGCCCAGCAGAATCGCTCACCTCGGACTTGCACCCCCAACGCCACAACACGTCGCTCCGGCAGGGTTCGGAAGCGATGGAAGGG
This sequence comes from Candidatus Poriferihabitaceae bacterium, assembly GCA_965221795.1. Lineage (GTDB taxonomy): Bacteria > Pseudomonadota > Gammaproteobacteria > Arenicellales > Poriferihabitantaceae > VYFG01. Next base: position 1,715,060 of record OZ244914.1, on the reverse strand, counting down.
CATGGCATCAAGGACTTCATTGGCCAGGATCACCCCGTGAACCCGGGATGGAAAATCGGACAACCAGCGCACCCGGCTTGCCAGCCGGGGTGGCAGCCCGGCAATCCGCGCCTGCTGCCGGGCGCGCAGGCCTGGGCCGGTTTCCAGGATACTGTAGCGCTGAGGCAGTGCTTGCAGCTGGTCCAGTTCAGCCAGCAGCTCAGCGGCCAGGTCACCGGTTCCAGCGCCAAACTCGACGATTTCCGCACTGTTGCTCCCTCGGACCTTTTCCTGTTGCGGTTGCCCCAAGATCTCCGCCAGCTGGCGGCCGAGACAGGCAGAAAACAGTCCGCCAAGGGAGGGAGCCGTGACATAATCCCCCTTCGGGCCAAAGATCTGCCGGCCACCGGCATAATAGCCGATCTTCGGGGTATACAAGGCCAATTGCATGAAATGCTCGAAACTGATCCAGTTGTCCGCAGCGCGGATTTCCGCACGGATCACTTCGGTTAATTCCCGGGATTCGGCCTGTTCAGCCAGGGTAGGCGTTGCAACCATGAGGGAATGTCGTACAGGGTTCAAACCAGACGTGTAAAATCAGGGGCGTTTCAGGGGACTGGATTATGACCAATTTAGAAGATAAAGTCGCGTTGATCACTGGCGGGGCCCGCCGGATCGGGGCCGCGACCGCAAGAGCCCTGCATGCCCGGGGAATGCGTCTGGTAATCCATTACCGCAGTAGTCCCTGGAATGCCGAAGTGCTCTGCAAGGAGCTGTGTGCGGTGCGGCCCGACTCCGTCCATCTGATCCGGTGTGATCTGAATGACATCCCGAAACTCCGCCTCCTTGTGCGGGAATCAGTGGCAGCCTTGGGGCGGCTGGATGTGCTGGTCAACAACGCCGCCCAGTTTTTCCCGACGCCTCTCCATTCCGCCTCGGAGGACCAATGGGATATGTTGATGAACATCAACCTCAAAGCACCCTTTTTCCTGGCCCAGACCGTTGCCCCCTACCTTGCCCGGGAGGGGGGATGCATTATTAATATCACCGATATCTATGCCGACCGGCCGCTGGAAGACCATCCCATCTACAATATCACCAAGTCCGGCCTGGTCGCGCTCACCCACTCCCTGGCCCGGGACCTGGGACCCGAAGTCCGTGTCAATGCGATTGCCCCCGGGGCGATCCTCTGGCCAGAAAATGATGCGCCGGACGAACTGTCAAAGCATCGGCTGATCAGTCGCACGCCCCTAAGAAAAGCCGGAGAGGTTGCGGATATCACCCAGACGATCCTGTTCCTGATCGCCGGAGCCCCCTATATCACCGGCCAGGTGATTCGGGTGGATGGTGGCCGCTCGGTAGTTTCCTGAAAAACTTCAGCCCGTGTGCCACTGGAATCAACCATGGCCCGGATCCTGATTGCCGGTGCCGGCAAGCTAGGACTGCCGCTGGCCCATCAGCTGGCAGCAGCGGGACACCAGGTCTGCGCTGTCCGCCGCCGCAGCCCCCCCCCGGCCCGACAAAACCTGGTCGGGTATTCGCTGGACCTTCGCCGCCGGCCCGAGTTGGCGGCTCTGGACCCCGGCATTGACCTGGCAATCCTGATCCTGACGCCCGCGGCGCGGTCCCCGGAAGGATACCGCCAGATTTACCAACATGCCCTAGGGAACCTGCTGGACCACCTGGCCGGTATGTCTCCCCGACCAGCCTGCCTGTTCGTGTCCGCGACCAGTGTCTATGGCCAACACCATGGCGAGTGGGTAGACGAGGACTCGCCCACGGAACCGGAAACCTACAATGGCCAGAGCCTTCTGGAGGCCGAGACTGCCATCCGCCAATGGAGCCCGACCCCACTGATCGTTCGATTCGCCGGCATCTATGGACCGCAGCGAACCCGGTTGCTCCGGCAACTGGAACATCCGCAGACCATCCAACGCACTCCACCGATCTATACCAACCGTATTCACCAGGAAGATTGCATTGGTGTACTCCGGTTCCTGGTTGATCGCTTGCTGCAGGGCAATCTCCGGCATACGGTCTATATCGGTTCCGATCACTGTCCGGCACCCAAGTTTGAGGTCCTGCAGTGGCTGGCATGGACAGCCGGGCAGCCCGGTCCCCGACCATTGGATTCGGCCGACCCTGCTCCGCAGAACAAGCGTTGCCGTAATCACCGCTTGCTGGAAACCGGCTATTGCTTCCGCTATCCCGATTACCAGAGTGGATATAACGCCCTCCTCGAGACCTCTTCCCGTCCCACCCACCCGGTTACGAAATGACGGCCAAACCGAGGCAGACCATCCGTGTCCTGCGGGCCGAAATTGCCGAGTGTCGGCAGTGTGCCCCCCATTTGCCTCTGGGTCCAAGGCCCGTCCTGCAGGTGTCCGGTACGGCCCGCATTCTGGTGGCGGGACAGGCCCCGGGTATTCGTGTCCACCGAACCGGGATTCCCTTCAACGACCCCAGTGGAGACCGGCTGCGGAACTGGATGGGGATTGATCGTGAAACGTTTTATGATGCAGCGCGAATTGCCATCGTACCGATGGGATTCTGCTACCCGGGCCAGGCTGAACGAGGCGACCAACCGCCGCGCCCGGAGTGCGCCCGCCTGTGGCACCCGATGCTGATTCCCTTGCTCCACCGGGTGGAACTGGTACTGGCCGTCGGCCTCCATGCACACCGATACCATCTTCGACCGCGGGGCAAATCGACCCTGACGGAAACCGTCCGGAATTGGAAATGTTACCTGCCGGGAGTCATTCCCTTGCCCCACCCCAGCCCCCGTAACAACGGCTGGCTGAAGAAAAATCCCTGGTTTCATCGGGAGGTCGTGCCGGAAGTCGCCCGCCGGGTGGCCACTCTCCTGTGAATCGGGCCAGACTCCACCCCATGCCGGTTCGGCCCTCAGGGCAGCAGTGCTCAGGGGGCCGTTCTCGGTGGCTCGACATGTTGTCGCCTCCCGAACGCCTGCCGGGAATCCACGCTATGCCAACTTCAGGATTCTTGCGGAAAGGGCGGCAGTGGAAATGGGGAAACATTGTCCGCACTTTTCAGGTTCACATCCAGGATCTTGGCCTGTCCTTCCTTGTGCACTTCGTCAATGCGGATCACCGATTGGATGGGCAGATAGGTCCGCCGGACCTGGCCGAATTCCGCTTTCAGCTTTTCCTCGGAAGGATCGACCAACAGATTGGAGCGTTCGCCAAAAATGATGTCGGCAATTTCCACGAAGGCATACAGGTTACTCTGTGAAACCTCGCGGGCATACAGTTCGTAAAGCTGTCCGTTATTCACAAACTGCACTTTGTAAATCGTCTTTTTTCGGGGCATATGAGCGGATGGGATCGAATCATTCCGAAACGATTTGTGCAAACCGATGGGGCCAATAGTATACCATCGCGGCTTTATGAGTCGAGCTTGTCCCCCCTACCCCTGCACGTGACCCATTTCACCCTTTCCAAACCTTTCTTGCCGCATATGGTGACCGCTTGGATGGTCCTTGCCATGATCACCCTGTCGACCGTTTCTGCCTTGGGCAACGGGTTACCGGACTCGGTCTCAAGGCTGGCGTCGCAAACCGGAATATCCGACGATTCGATCAGCCTGGTGGTGCGTGAAGCCAATTCGAACCGGACCGTGCTTTCGGTCCATCCTGATACCCCCCGCAATCCCGCATCGGTCATCAAACTGGTCACCACCATTGCGGCCATGGAATTGCTTGGCCCTGCCTACCAGTGGGAGACCCAATACCTGGTGAACGGCGAGGTGGACTCCACCGGCACACTGCGCGGTAACCTGATCCTGCAGGGCGGTGGCGACCCGTTTCTGACCACAGAACGATTCTGGCATCATTTACTGGCCCTGCGCCAGCGGGGTATTCGCCATATTGATGGAAACCTGATCATCGACAATACCCGGTTTGACCTCCGACCCCATGACCGGGCTGCTTTTGACAACCGCCCCCTGAGGCTCTATAACGTCGGTCCGGATGCGGCACTGACTAACTTTTCTGCAACCCGGATGGTCATCGAGCCCCTTGGCGGGCGCATCCATGTCTTCGCCGACCCGCCTCTGGCAGGCCTGGTAATCCACAATCATCTCAGGCCCGCCCGGGGAGCTTGTGCCAATCCGGGAGAGGGCTGGTCCATGGACCTGGACCGCAGTGGCGGTCAGTTGCAGGTGTCATTCCGGGGGCTGTACCGGACTCGTTGTGGTCAGTATTCTCTCTCCCGCAGTTATTTCCGTAATCCGGAATATACCTACCGATTGTTTCGATCTCTCTGGGAGTCCATGGGTGGGATGCTGACCGGTGGTTACCGCACCGGCAGTGTGCCGGAGTCCGCAACCCCCGTAGTTCGCTTGAAATCGCGCTCCCTGGCCGAAAATGTAGCCGGCATCAATAAGTACAGCAATAACGTCATGGCCCGGCAACTGTTACTGACCCTCGGCCGGGAGGCCGCCGGCGAGTCTGGGGAGGACACCGTGGACAACGGGATTGAGGCAGTGATGCAATGGCTGGACCAAGTTGGTGTGAACACAGACGGCATGGTGATCGAAAATGGTGCTGGACTGTCACGCAGGGCGCGGGCGACCGCCACCCAGATTGCGGATTTGCTGCAGGTGGCATGGCACAGCAACTGGCAACCCGAGATTGCTGCCTCCTTGTCCCTTCTTGGCATCGACGGGACCATGCGCCGCCGCCTACAGAAAACCGATCTGGCCGGCAGGGCACGAATCAAGACCGGACTGGTCAAGGGAGTACGCAGCATGGCAGGATATGTGCATGCCCGCAATGGGCGATTCTATACAGTCACCCTGCTGATCCATTCCCCAAAGGTCCATTACTGGAATGGCAACCGGTTGCAACGTGCCGTTTTGGAATGGGTGTATCAACGCCCGTCATAGGCCCCGGTGCCGGCCAGGAAAACCCGTATGGCGCGAGCCACCGCTTCGGGAGTATCCATATGCAAGTGATGCTGTCCCGGGAGCACGATTTGTTGGGCATTGGGGAATGAGGCCATCCGCCGGGGGGTCTCTTCAAGACCTCGAACTCTTCCTCCTTCGGCCAAGATGACCAGAGTCGGAGCGACTACATTCCGGACCAGGTCCATGACCATGGCTTCCGGGAAATAGAAGGGCGAAGGCGTCCGCAGGCGCCGGTCGGACTGTACCTGGATTTGCCCGCCCACCTCCCGGGCATTGCGACGCACCAAAAGTTCCGCACCCGGTCGGTCAATGGGGCTGGCTCGGCAACGGGCATCAATCAACGTATTCCAGTCCGGGTAGCCGCGGCTTGGAGAAGACTGCATAGTCAATTGCGATTGCACGGATCGGCGCAGGCGACTTGCTGTTTGGTCCGACGGTCCACTGGTAGGTCCCACCCCATCAATCAGGACCAAAGACTTGACCCTCTCAGGGAAGGCAGCACTGTAGGCCAGTGACACATTGGCCCCCAGGGAATGGCCTACCAGATGGAACCGTTCCCAAGCAAGCTGCTGCACTGCAAATGCCACATCCGCGACAAAATCGACAAAGAGATATCCGGCACCCGGCGGACGATGGTCGGAATGGCCATGCCCGGGAAAGTCCAGAGCCACCAGATAATATCCAGACAGGTACGTGGAAAGGGGAAGGAAACTGGCACTGTTGTCGCGCCATCCATGCAGGGCCAGCATCGGCTCACCGGCCGATTGGCCCCAGCCCTGGGCGGCCAGACGGGCACCCGGTCGTTCCAGTTGCAGGGCGTTGGTTACCCTCAAGACCGGGGCAGAATTCGGGGGCCAAACGTGACCACCCTCAAGAAATGGACCATTCGTTTGGTTGCACGGGCGAAATTGGGCATTTGTACTAGGGCGCAAATTGGATTATCGTATATAGAGTTTATTGAGTAAAATCTCTTTTGTGATTGATTTTTTTAATACTACCTACCCGATGCGAACCATGGCGAAGACCCACACTACCGACAAGGAAACCGACGGTTTCACTCTGACCGATAACCAGACCGGAAAAACCTATGCCCTGCCCGCACGGACGGGAAGCATGGGCAATCGGTTGGTGGACATCAGCAAGCTGTATCCACAATCCGGAATCCTGACCTACGACCCAGGATTCTCTTCCACTGCCGCTTGCAAATCCGATATCACCCATATTGACGGCAACCATGGGGTCCTGTTGCACCGGGGATACCCGATCGATCAACTCGCGAAGCACAGCAGTTACCTGGAAGTCTGCTACCTGCTTCTATACGGGGAACTCCCTACTCCAGAGCAGAACCAGCAATTCGCAGCCGATATCAAGCAACACACCCTGCTGCATGCACAGTTAGCCCGTTTCTACTCCGGGTTCATGCGCAGCGCCCATCCCATGGCCATCATGGTGGGAGTGGTGGGGGCATTGTCCGCATTCTACCATGAAAACATGGACATCTCTGATCCCGATGAGCAGCGAGTGGCGGCCCATCGGATCATTGCCAAGATGCCCACCATTGGTGCCTATGCCTACAAATACTCGCTGGGAATGCCCTTCCCCATTCCCCGGAACCGCTACAGCTATTCGGAAAACCTGTTACAGATGATGTTTTCCAACCCGGCAGAAGATTACGAAGTCAGTCCTGTCTTGTCCCGCGCCATTGACCGGTTGCTGATCCTGCATGCCGACCATGAACAAAATGCCTCCACTTCGACCGTCCGTCTCGCGGGCTCTTCGGGTGCCAACCCGTACGCTTGCGTGGCTTCCGGCATCGCCTCCCTCTGGGGACCGGCCCACGGTGGGGCCAATGAAGCCGTGCTCAACATGCTGGCCGAAATCGGGTCCGTCAAGAATATCACCAAGTACATCAACAAGGCACAGGACCCCGAAGATAGCTTCCGCCTGATGGGCTTTGGTCACCGGATCTACAAGAGCTATGACCCCCGGGCGACCGTCATGCGGGAATCCTGCCATGAAGTGCTGAAGTTGCTGGGCATCAACGACCCCAAGCTCGAACTCGCCATGGAACTAGAACAGATCGCCCTGAAAGACCCCTATTTCGTGGACAAGAAACTCTACCCGAACGTGGACTTTTATTCCGGCATCATCATGAGTGCCCTGGGATTCCCCACGTCCATGTTCACGGTGATGTTCTCCATCGGGCGGGCGGTTGGTTGGATTTCTCATTGGAAGGAGATGCTGGAGGATGACGAACATCGTATTGGCCGCCCCCGCCAGCTGTATCTGGGCCAGAAGCAACGGCAATACCAATCCATGGAACAACGCGGGCATACAGAAAAAAAGACCAGTTGGCGATGGCTTTGGGGCAGCAAGCGCCGCAAGAAACGCTACGGTGCAACGCTAATGGAATAGCAGGGCCTGAAACACGAAATACCCTGTCAGCAGTGCCAGGCCTTCCCAGCGGTTGATGTGCCGGCCGGTGGCACTGAAAAGCCACAGGACCGCACCAGCGACCGCCATTCCAGCCAGCATGGAAACCGTCACGTCGCTCTGCGACAGCGGCTGGATCACTGCCGTGATGCCCAGCACTCCGAAGGTGTTCCAGATATTGGAACCCACAATGCCTCCTACCGCCAAACAGCCGTGACCTCGCAAAATGGAGACCACCGAGGTCACGATTTCGGGCAAGCTGGTGCCCACGGCAATCAGGGTCATTCCAATCAAAGCTTCGGAGACTCCCAGCGAGGACGCTATATTGACCCCACCCTGAACGAGCCAGTGGCCGCCAAATGCCAGCAGCAGCACCCCACCCACCAGCTGCGCACTGATTCGTATCAAGCCACCCCTTTCCATCAGTATGTCGGGAGCAGGACCGTCGCCCGCCGCCCCCGCCACAGCCGTCAAATTCCGCGACACCCAGATCACCGCGACCACATACGCCAGCAACACGGACAGCAACAACACCCCTTCAACGGTGCTGATCAAGCCATCCGGCAACAGGACCACGGGAACCCCTGCAAAGCCCAGCATCATCACCGGCAAGTCCCGTCGCAGCAGAAAGGGCTGGATATCCATCGGCATCAGTAGTGCGCTGATCGCCATGACCAAGGCAATATTGGCAAAATTCGAGCCCACCACATTGCCAATGGCGATCCCCGGCGACCCCACCAGAGCGGCATCGACACTGACCGCCAACTCCGAGGCGCTGGTGCCGAGGGCCACGATAGTCAGTCCAGTAACCAGAGTGGAGAGCCCGGCACGACGTCCCAGCGATACCGCAGACCGTACCAGCCATTCACCCCCTATCCCCAATGCGGCCAAGCCGAAAAGGATCAGCAGTGCGTCTTTCATGCAGTCAGGAGCCGTAAAAGAGGAATGGGGGCCGCAAGAAGAGTGAAGGACGTTTCACGGCTTCTACTCTATATCTGTCTTCGTGCTTGAATTACAATCCCGTTATGTTGACCTGGATCTACAAAAGTGTGCGCAAGGCGGATACCTTTCTCTATCTGGCACGCGAAGACGACTTTACCCCGGTACCCAGTCCGTTATTGGACCTCATGGGGCCGCTGGAGCCGGTACTGAAGGTGGACCTTTCCACTCGCGAACGCTTGGCCAGGGTCGACATCCATGAGGTCCGTGCCGTCTTGCAGGAGCAGGGGTATTTTGTACAGCTGGCTCCAGGGGAGCTGCCCCCGGCGACCACCGGCTAAGGCCACCATGCTGACCAAAATCCTCTTCACCCTGCTCGTCGTCGTCGGTGTAGCGCTGTATATCCGTGCCAGCAAAACCCCTTCCCGCAAGGCCCCGACCCGGGACATGCCGGAAACCGAATCGGGATCCGCTCCCTCGACTCGGGCACTGGTCTATGCCCTGATCGGTCTCTTGGTCGCGGTGTCCATCGGGGTTTTCCTCTATAAGTGGCAACAGGACAACCGGATCATTGAGATTCGGGTCACGACCGAGTCCGGTGAGGTGGCCATCTACCGAGCCTTGCACAAAGACATTGATGGCCGCCGCTTCCTTTCCCTTCAAGGGGTCCAGGTGACCTTGGGTTCCGGCGATCGCATGGAGACCGTTGGCCATTGAACCCTCCACTTTCCCGATGGCCGGTCACCGTGGCTCTGATGGTGGCTTGCGTCGTCGTCTTCCTGCTCATGGAATGGAATCGGGAGGCGGTGATCGGCCAACTCCTGATTTCCCAGTACTATCACCCGGTATTGCCGGAAATTGATGCCGGCGAAGCCTGGCGACTGATCACCCCAAGTTTCCTGCATTTCGGGATTTTTCATTTGGGGTTCAATCTGCTCTGGGCCTGGGAATTCGGCCGCCTGATTGAGAGCCGGCAAGGCGGCTTCTTGCTGGCCGGAATTTTCGTGGCCAGCAGCCTTGCCGCCAATATTGCCCAGTTCCTGGTGGACGGCCCGGCCTTCGGTGGCATGTCCGGCGTGATCTATGCCTTTTTCGGCTATACCTGGATGCAGGGCCTGATCAACCCCCGTTTCGGGGCCCGCCTCAACCCCTCGATCGTCTACCTGCTGCTCGGATGGTTCATCGTCTGTTGGACCGGGATTCTGGAACCCCTCTTCGGACTGACTGTGGCCAACACCGGACATACCGCCGGGCTCGCTTCTGGAGTGGCATTATCTTTCGTGGTCGCGGCCGGACAAGGTGCGTTTCACAGGAGGCCGCGACAGTGAAAATGAGTCCTAGACCGGACGATACCTCCATTGTCCACTTGCCAGTGGGTTTTTTCCACTATTTGCTCACCCAGGCCGAGAAATGGAAAAATTGTCTGACTTCTTCCCTTTCTCGAAGGCCCATCAACCCAGAGAAATTCGATACTTCCATAGTCTCCTGGGGTTTTCTGAAGATGCTCGCTTGACTGCTCCCTGATCCGCCCTACGGAGAGAGGAGTACCGGAGGTGCCACAGGCTACCCCGGACCCATTTGTAGGCCTCCCTCACGGGATTGGAGCTGGAGTTCGAAGCCGAAAGCGGTGGCTCCGATCAGGAAAGAGCAGACCTCCTCCACCTTCTGCAGTCGTTTGCTATGCATTGTCACTCCTCGATGATCCCAAAATCGCCATCTTGAGACTCATTTCTCATTGGAGAACTCCGCCTTGCAGGGAGATGGTATATGTTATATCATATTTCAAATACTTAAGGTCAGGGCTTCCATTCGGAAGTAAAGGCAAGCAACGAATACTGAAATGAAGACGGTGCTAATCGCGAATCGCGGTGAGATCGCGTGTCGGATTATTACGAGTTGCAAGCGCCTTGGCCTTTTGACAGTAGCAGTGTTTTCAGACGCGGATCGGGATGCAGTGCACGTCGAAATGGCTGATCATGCCTGTCATATCGGTGGAGCGAAGCCCGTCGACAGCTACCTCAAAGGCGACGATCTCATACAAATTGCGAGACGCACCGGCGCTGATCTGGTTCATCCTGGTTATGGGTTTCTTGCGGAAAGTGCCCATTTTGCCCAAAAAGTGATCAATGCAGGGTTGGTCTGGGTGGGTCCTGCGCCGCAGGCCATCGCGGATATGGGGGACAAGGAACGGGCAAGAGAAATAGCCGAGGCTGCTGGGGTTCCCGTCGTCCCGGGGTCCAGAAGGTTTGCAGAAGGCAATTTGGATGGTCTCGCCAAAGCTGCCAAGAGGGTTGGTTACCCGCTGCTTGTGAAAGCGGTCGCAGGCGGTGGCGGTATCGGAATGCGTTTGGTCGAAACGCCCGGGAACCTGGATTCAGTTGTGCGTGCGACGCAGGACATGGCAACCCGGTTCTTCGGGGATGGGACCGTGTTTCTTGAGCGCTATATCCGGCGGGCGAGGCATATTGAAGTGCAAGTTTTCGGATTTGGGGACGGTCGTGTAGTGCATCTGTTCGAGCGTGAATGTTCCGTGCAGCGACGTTTTCAAAAAATAATCGAAGAGGCGCCGGCACCGAATTTTCCAGAGAGACTGCGCGCTGCGATAGTGAAGGCCGCCGTTGCTTTGGCAAGTAACCAGTCCTACAGCGGGGCTGGGACGATAGAATTCATCTATGATCAAGAGAACGGTGAATTCTATTTTCTGGAAATGAACACCCGCATACAGGTTGAACACCCTGTTACTGAAATGGTCACTCGAACAGACCTTGTCGGTTTGCAGTTGAAGCTCGTCATGGGATGTGATTTATCCACTGTAACACAGGACAATATCCACCAAAACGGACATGCTATTGAGTGCAGGGTTTACGCTGAGAATCCCGACATGATGTTCTTGCCTTCCCCGGGCCGGGTTGAGCGGCTGGTATTTCCAGATCAAGCGGAAAGCGTTCGCATTGAAAGTGGCGTGCGCCAGGGAGACGAAATTACTGCTTACTACGATCCTATGATTGCCAAAGTCATCACCTATGGTGCCCATCGGAAGGAAGCCCTATCGCGAATGCAGACGACCCTTGGAGAAATCGAACTGGCCGGTCTGAAGAACAATCTGGAGTTCCTCAGTCAATGTGTAAGGCATCCGGCCTTTGTCTCTGCTCAGTTCGACACGGGATTTGTAGATCGATACAAAGCGGAACTTTGTTAGTCTGGCTGCAAGAAAGAGGAAAGAGAAATGACGTTAGAAGTGAGATCGATGGTTGCGGGAAACATATGGAAGATTCTCGTCAAGGTGGGAGATGAAGTCAAGGAAGGTGACACTTTATTCATCATGGAGGTAATGAAGATGGAGATCCCACACGAGGCCCCTAGGACAGGGACAGTGAAGGCTGTGCACTTCGCAGAGGGAGATGAAGGGCTGGATACCGATGCTTTGGTGATCGAGATTGAATGATTGAGGCCTTTTCTGGAGGAAGCCCTATGCAGTTGACCGAAATGCACAACCCAACTTTGGCGCATGCGCTTTGGCCCCTGAATAGTATCGCCCATACGCGCGGTTGTATTGGCGAGAGGTGGCAGCACGACCCTTGGAGTCTCCGTCACAGTCCAAGTTCCCTTTTATCGGTGCCAATGACAATGCAGCCCTTCGTCGTCTGGGTATTGGGAATGGCATATGGATGGCGCGATGCTATTGCTCTATCTCACAGCGGGTACGTTCGGCATTCCGGTGTTTGCTGGTATGCCTGCAGAAAGCGGCGGTATCGCCTGCATCTTGGATGGAACAGGTGATTATCTGATCGGGTTCGTTCTCTCGGCATACATATGGGGCTAGCTTGCCGAACGCTGACTGCATCGAAGTGTGCCGAAGACTGCGGTGGCGATGATCTTGGGCAACATCCTAATTTATGCTACAGGTCTTCTGCGGCTCGGAACACTGTTTGGGACCGGACAAACCTATTCTCACATGGCGTCTAGTGCCGTACTTCTTAGGCGACGATCCCGGCAATCAGAGTGGGCGGATGCAGGCCCAAATGGTTTCAATGTTTGACTTGGAGTCCAAGTAGTCATGCCGCAGGGCATCTTCTTTTCATTCGAGGTGCGCAGGCGATTGATCGCCGGGTTATCAATCCCCGTGCGGGCGATCCGGTCTGCGTATGGCCCAATGGCCCGCGGTGTGCTCTTTCACCGCCCTCCAGCGGTGCCTCAGATTCTGTTCGACGGCATATCGATCGTCAGGGAATTTCAACCTAGAGGCACGGTGGAACGCCAAGGTTGGGCAATGCTCAAGGAGACGATGTACGATCTGAATCGGGATCTTGGCGAGGGAGCCAGCAGCCTTGCGTTGATCACTCATGGCATTCTGGTCAAGTCCTTGCCTCTAATTCACGCAGGATATGATCCGAACATCCTAGCGGACCGTCTACTCGATTTGGGCCACGAAATCGAAGCAGAGATCCAAATAGTTGGCCAGCCTTTCCGCTATGATACGCACGCTCTCTCCATCGCAAAAAGCGCAGCGGACGCTGATCTGAATGTGGCCCATCACGTCATCGCTCTCTCACGGCACCTGGGTCCCGATGGACAAGTGCTTGTCAAAGAAGGCACTGGACTGGAGGTCCGCGATGCAGTGTATCCGGGAATGTGCTTGCCAGCTGGACTCGTTTCTTCCGCCCTTGGCAAGACGGGTGATGCCGGTTCCGATTACTATGACCATCCCTATATTCTGCTTTGCGATGAAACCATTGAGGATTTTGGTGGTTTCACGCAGATACTGGAAGGTTTTTCCACATCACGGAAATCTCTAGTTATTTTCGCTAGAAACTTTACTGGGATTGCGCTTGGCACTCTGGTGGTGAATGTCCAGAAGGGTGGCCTGCGGGCTGCAGCGATCGTGGTTCCAGAAGTCGGTGATCGGATTTTTGACCTGCTGGGAGACATTGCAGTCTTGACTGGCGGTGAGGTTGTGTCCGAGCGATTGGGCACCTGCTTGCAATCCATGAGGCCTGGCATGCTGGGTCGGGCAAAACGCGTGGAAGTACGCGCGAACCAATGCGTCATGATCTGCGAAGCACCTGATCGCAGGAGACTGGAGATGCGAAAACGGGCAATTCGAGATGAGATTCTTCGTGTTCGTTATCTTAGCTACGATAAGGAGAAGCTCGAAACCAGATTGGCACGGTTGACAGGAGGTGTGGCCGAGATACATGTTGGTGCCCACAGTACGGCGGAGCAAAAGCAAGTGGTGCGCCGCTACCATAAATCCCTGTATGCACTACGATCCGCCCAACGCTCGGCGGTGGTTCCGGGCGGTGGAGCCACTTATGCGCTATTGGCTTCTGGTATTGAACGGCAACCGCAGAGTGGAGAGGGAAGAGCTGCCGCTGCTGCAATGCTGGCATGGGCGTTGCGGATGCCCGAAAGACAGCTTACCCAGAGCGTCGGTAGAGATTCAGGATTACTGCACGATGCCGAAGGGAGCTATCCTCAGTTGTCGCAGAGAGTTTTCGATGTTTGTGAGCGCACTTACGTAGATCCTTATGAGTCCGGAATTCTCGATGCGGCAGAAGTGACAAGAGAAGTCATCAGACGATCGATTTCAGCGGCCGCGATAATACTCAGATGCGAGGCCTGTGTCTCGAAACCTTAGATCCAGAAAACCCGAAACGGCTTACATCCGGGAGCGAACCAAATGGGACGATCTCCTTTTCTCATTCTTCAGTTCCAAACCCAGATGCTAGGTCTTTTGGTGTCGAGTGTAGGGTTGTCTTGGAAATTTATATGTTATATCATGCAACATATTACGTTGAACAATCGGCCAATATGTGAAGATGATGAAAGCCTCAGGCGGAGACCTTGCAGAGATGGATCGGGCATATCACCTGCATCCCTTTACATCCTTGAGTGCGCATACCAACGGTGCCCCGACGGTGATGGTGCGAAGCAAGGGTTGTCGTCTATGGGATATTTCGGGTCGCGACTACCTGGATGGTATGGCTGGGCTTTGGTGCGTGAATGCCGGTTATGGAAGGGAAGAAATAACCGAGGCCATTAGGGTGCAGGCTGAATCCTTGCCGTATTACCATGCTTTTGCGTCCATGACGTCAGAAGCACCCGCTAGACTGGCTGAGCGTATCGTTAATATGTCGTCATTCCCGACGAACAGCAAGGTGTTCTACGGCAACTCCGGGTCCGATGCGAATGATACCGCCGTTAAACTCGTATGGTATTACCACAATGTTCTTGGCCGTCGGGAAAAGAAGAAAATTCTCGCGCGGTGGCGCGCATATCATGGGGTAACGGTGGCCGCTGGGAGCTTGACCGGATTAGACGGGGTTCATCGGGCTTTCGACCTTCCAGTATTTGACGTGCCGAGGCTGACCGTGCCCCACTACTATTGGGTAGCCGACACCGGTATCAGCGAGAATGAGTTCGCTGGTCAACTGGCGCAGGAGTTGATATCTGTAATCGAGCATGAGGGTGCTGAAACGATCGGTGCAATGATCGCCGAACCGGTCATGGGTGCGGGTGGCGTTTTTTGTCCGCCACGCGGATACTTCGACCTCATTCAACCCATTCTTAAAGAGCACGACATCCTATTGATCGTGGATGAGGTGATCAATGGGTTTGGCCGCCTGGGCACAAATTTCGGCTCAGAGCTATTCTCGATCGAGCCGGACATCATGACTGTCGCCAAGGGCATAACCAGTGGCTATCAGGCCTTATCAGGGTGTCTTGTAAACGATGACATCTACCAAGTGCTGGAGCGAGGATCGGACGAGGTCGGTTTCTTCGGTCATGGTTATACCTACAGTGCACACCCGATTCCGGCTGCTGCCGCACTGGCTAACCTGGACATCATTGAGCGGGAACATCTCGTGAGTGCGTCGGCGGTGACGGGTGCATATTTCCATAACCAGCTTCAGTCCAGGGTGAGCACCCATCCCTTGGTGGGAGACGTTCGTGGCATTGGCCTCATAGCCGGTATCGAACTGGTTGCCAACAAGCAGCCGAGAAAGCCCTTCGACCCCCGACTGGGCGCTGCCAAGCGTGTCTATGAGGCCGCATTACGAAAAGGGCTGATCACGAGAGCCCTGCAGGCCACCGACACTCTGGCGTTTGCCCCTCCACTTGTAATCTCGGAATCGGAAATCGACGAACTGATCGAGAAGCTGGTCGACGCACTTGATGAGGTTTGTGATGAACTTGTTTCATCTGGAGAATGCAAAATTGCCTGATCCAGAAACACCAACCCCCGGTCGCCGTATCCATGCGTACACATTTGGACTCTTGTTGGGCCGCTCTTCCGGTTCTTTCGGCCTCGTTTCGCTGTCTGCTCTGGATCATCTGGCAGGTGAGTTTTCAGGAACCCTAGCTTGTCCATTATGAGTGCTTTGACATCGCGGCTTTTCCCATATCACCCCGGGTTCTTTGATCGGGAATTGAGGCTTTCTGATTCCCTGACCTTGGGGCAGAGTGACATGACGTCCGATTCGGATTCCGGGAGGAGCGAAGCAAGCAAACGAAATCCTTCCAGAAGCGATCTGGCACCGAATCAGAATTTGCTTTGCCCTATGTTGAAGATCGCAAATGTTACTCATCAGTACGGGTCGGTGACGGCGCTTAACGGGGTTTCCCTGCACGCGTCCCGGGGTGAGTTCCTTACCATTCTCGGGGAGAGCGGTTCCGGCAAGACGACGCTTTTACGAGTGATATCCGGCCTTGAGAAAC
This sequence comes from Candidatus Poriferihabitaceae bacterium, assembly GCA_965221795.1. Taxonomy (GTDB): domain Bacteria; phylum Pseudomonadota; class Gammaproteobacteria; order Arenicellales; family Poriferihabitantaceae; genus VYFG01. The sequence continues at coordinate 1,699,064 of OZ244914.1, read as the reverse complement.
CGACCTGTCTGGACCGGATCGAGATTGATGGACAGGATGTTTCCAACGTCCCCGCCGCACTGCGTAATTGCACGACAGTTTTTCAGAACTACGCCCTTTTCCCGCATATGTCGGTGCAAGAGAACGTGGAATACGGCTTGTCGGTCCGCGGTGTATCGCGTACTGATCGCAATCGACTTGCCTTGGACGCCCTCCATTTGGTTCGGTTAACAGCGAAAGGAGATCGGCGGATCAGCCAATTGAGCGGAGGGGAGCGGCAACGAGTGGCACTTGCCCGGGCCCTGGTCACGCAGCCGGCAATTTTGCTGCTGGATGAACCATTGGGCGCACTTGACGAAAGGCTGCGCCAAGACATGCAGGCTGAACTGGTGGAACTGCATCGGCAATTGGGAATGACGTTCATTTACATAACACACAGCCAGGAAGAAGCCTTAACAATGAGCGATCGCATCATACTCATGCGCCAAGGCCAGATTGTCCAAAGCGGTCAACCGGAAGAACTTTTCGACAAGCCGAATTCGCGCTTTTGCGCGGATTTCATGGGGTTCGAGAATATTCTCCCAGCCGTGGTCAAGAGATTCTCCGACTCACATGTCACGGCTACTTCAGGAGAATGTCTGATCCGCGGAGTCTGGAGCGGACCGCAAGCGCCACAAGCCGGTCAGCAAGTTTTCGTTGCGATCAGAGCGGAGAGGCTCCGAGTCGGCCGAGCGGGCGAGGTGGGCACGGACGACAACCAACTGAGTTGCATTCCGGGATCACGCCTCTACCGGGGAAAGTATATTGACCAAGTGGCGGAAACGCCTTTGGGAGACATGCGGGTCCGGATATGGGATAGGGCGTTGCAATTCAGTGACTTCGACTGCGTCGCCTGGCGCGCTGACGACTGCGTGATCACCGCTGAATAGGGCGCTAAATCACGAAAGTCACCCATCCACATTGATTATAGAGAGGAACCAATGAAAGACGACTACTCAAAAATTCGCAGCCAAATTGATCTGACAAGGCGAGATATGCTCAAAGGAACCACGGCAGCCATGGCTGCCGGAATTCTTGGAAGCATTGGCACTATAAGCAGGGCAACAGCTGCTTCAAACTCTGTTCGGGCTTATGGCGTTACGACCGCTCAGCTGAAAGACTGGGGTATCATGAAAAACAGCATCGGCATTGATATGGATTTTGTCGGTACAGATAATTCCGTAGGAGTCTTCCTGCGCGATGTCGTTGCTTCCCGCTTAGGGGACGAGGTTGATCTCTTTGTTTTTGAATCCGGCACAGAAGATATCCTCGGTCCGCAAGGTATCTATCTTGAGATAGATCAGGATCATCCAGAACTGACCCTTTGGGAGCGCACATCGGATGATTGGAAGCATTCTGCGGTCGTAACGAGCAAGGATGGGCGGCAGTACGGCGTTCCCATGATCGGAAATGCTGACAGTTTCGGGTATTTCCCGGAGAAAATCGGGGCCAGCCCAGACGGTCAAGAAGATATCTCCTGGGCCATGTTTTTCGAAAGTGACACGACCCGCGGGCGGGTGGCCTATGATCAGACTTGGACCTATTCTCTGCCAGTATGTGCGCTGTTCCTGAAGCATCATGGACGTGTCAAGATCGATAACGTGGTGGATATGAAGAAAGAGGAAGTCAGTCACGTTGTAGATTACCTGATCGAGCGCAAGAAGGCTGGACAGTTCCGAACCTTGCACTCCGCCTTCGAGGAGCAAATTCAGCTGCTCACCAACCGCGAAGTCGACATGATAAACTGCTGGGAACCCGCGACGAAGGAGGCCAATCTGGTGTTGGGCCCAGGAACAGTATTTTACGCTTACACCGACGAAGGCTATTTCAAATGGGGACATGGTGCTTATATCGCCTCGCAAGCAGCTGACCGAGGAAACCTTGATAACATCTACAAGGTTCTCAACTACTTCCTGGACGGAGAATACCGGGCTCTACAGGCGCGGGATCGTGGCTACGCCGGCCCCAATCTTGACTTGGGTGTCAAGTACGCCAAGGATCAGGGTTGGGCGCAGGAGGATATTGACAGCCTCGCCGCCAACCAAGCTAAGATCGAGCGAAAATTCGCCAAGCCATTTGTCAGTACCACGACACCCGAGAATTCGGATGTCATGGAAGAGGAATGGCAACGTTTCTTGAACGCTTGATTTTTGACGGTACTTTCAGTTGGCGCGCCCTTGTCCCTCGGGTTTCCGGGATGGGGGTGCGCCGAGCGGGGTGCTGGAATCGTGCTCTCCGCCGAGAACCCATACTCGGTTCTCGTATGTTAAGGTGCACTGTGTCAGACGAGCAATTCGAGACAGGATTTTGGGGGCCAGGCGGCGAAGATGACGGTAGACATCAAGGAAGCTGGCTTTCTTCCGCGTGGGACACAGAACTCCTGTCTCCAAGCGGGAGAAAGTCGGCCCTTATTCAGAATCCGGATAAGCCCCCCAGAAACTATCTACTTTCCGATTTTCAGCCGGTTTCATGGGGCGAGGAATGATTGATCGCCGCCGAAAAACATTCGTGCTGGAAAATCACCTGGAAACCGAATTAGCTCATTCAATGGGTTACGTTTCCAATACCCGTGCATTGCAAAGATCGGACTAGAGTCTGTTCGATGTCAATTTCCGTTACAAGGTCCCGACAGACACTTCGTGATTGGTTCTGGTCCGCGACCGCTGGAACTTGGGTTCTGCGCACCTTCGTCGTGGCATGGTCGATACTGGTCCTGTTGCCACTGCTGATTCTCCTCACCTACAGCTTTTTCGAAACCCGGAGTTTCCTGACGATCTACGAGCCCACGCTCAACACCTGGATATCCCTGTTCGACTCCGGGCGTTGGGAGGTTGCCGTACGGACATTGCGGATCGCCTTAAGCGTAACGTTTCTGGAGCTTCTGATTGCCTTCCCATTTGCCTTATGGCTTGCGAAAGGCTGTAAATCGAAGGTGACGAAGGCCGTGGTTCTGGCTCTTCTTACAATCCCGTTTTTCCTGGACATTTCGTCCCGGACAATCGTCTGGAGGGCGATACTCGGACAAAATGGACTGGTCAACGTCATACTTTTGGAAATCGGTCTTATTTCGGAACCTTTGGAGTGGCTCTTGTACTCCGAGTTCTCGGTTCACTTCGGTATGCTGGCACCGTATTTCCCGACCATGTTTTTGCCGATTTACCTTGCCATTATGCTGATCGAGAATGATTTACTCAAAGCCAGCAGTGATCTCGGTGCCAGCCCATTCCAGACACTTGTCCGCGTGATCCTGCCCTTGTCCCTGCCGGGTATATTGGCTGGCGTAATCATTACACTGGGGGCGGCATTGGCGGCGTGGGTAGAACCCGGGATGCTCGGCGGCGGGTTTGTCAATTTGCTGAGCCACTCGATTGAGAGCGCTTACACTGCGCTGCGCTATCCGATCGTTTCGGCACTTTCAGCGTTCATTATTATTCTGCTATCGGTGTTGCTGTTGATCTTAATTGTGGTAACCCGCCGAACAGCCAGCCTGTCCGGGCTATTTCGGGCAATGCACCAATGACTGCAGTCGGTTTCCGGCAAGGGGTCGGTTCATTACCCGTGGCGTCACGCCCGGTTTTCAACAAACTGGGCTTTTCGGGTGGCTGGGCCAAACTTGCCAAATGGTCCGGCTATTTCGCACTTGTCCTGACCTATTTCCCGCTACTCTGGTTGGCCCTGATGTCGGTAAGTGAAAAGCCACTTTCCGGGTTGCCGTTTCCTCTATCTTTCGAGCACTACCGGGCTCTCGCATCCGAGCCTCGTTGGATAGAGCCCTTCCTTTCGAGTATCGTGATTGGCTTGGCTGTCTCTATTGTCTGCATGATTGTCGCGACGGCGGTAGGACGAGCCATCCCCAATTCGCGACGCCCCGGTGCCTTGGTCCTTTTCGCCGTCATCCCATTGTTTGTCCCCGGTATGTCGATGGGAGCAGCGTTGTTCATTTTCTTCCGCAGCTTTCTGGATTTGAAGCTTGGGTATTGGGCGGTGTTTCTGGGACATGTCGTGTGGGCGTTGCCATTTTCGTTGCTGATGGTGCTCGTCATCTCTGTTCGTTTCGACTATCGTCTGCTCGAAGCTGCCGAGGATTTGGGGGCTAACGCCTGGCGAAGATTTGCAGATATCGAGTATCCAATACTTCGCCCCGGAATTGTCGGGGCGGGCCTTTTCGGCTTTTTATTGTCGTTCAACGAGATTCTGAGGTCCACATTCCTTCGCGGCGTCGAGGCAACCATGCCCGTCTGGAACTGGACGATGGCGGCCTCGCAACAAAGTCAGGTTCCAGTCATTTTCTCCTTGTCAACGATCGTACTGGTTTTGACATTGCCTCTGTTGGGCGGATTCTTCTGGATTCTTTTTGTAAAGCTGGACCACAACTGAAGCGGTTCAGCATAACCTACGAGGGAGTTCAGCCGTCCGGGCTCGTCTTCTTCAGTAGTTCGCGAAGATCCTTTCCCGCTGAGTCGATGTCACCTGCGATGCTGGCTTTGACGCCCTGCACATCCTTGCGCTCCAATGCGTCGAATATCTTTTTGTGCCAATGATTGCCCCTGGAAAGATAATTGGACCCTTCGAACAAACTGGTGAAGAACGGCGCGACCTGTATCCAAAGATCTCGGATCATGCCCAATAAGAGGGGGGCTTGGGCACTTTCGTAAATCAGGAAATGGAAATTTTCATTGTATACGGTGTAATTCGCTACCTTTTTTTCTTCGATCGCCTGGTCCATTTTGTCGACTAATGCCCTAAGTGTATTCAAGTCCTGTGTAGTAATGTTAGGGCATGCAAGTTCGGCTGCCATGGCTTCCAACGCACAACGAATCCGTCTCACCTCTTCGAACCTTTCCAGCAAGAGAATCGGAACCCGATAAGACTTGTTCGGTTGCATCTCAAGGGCGTTTTCTGCCACTAGGCGCTGCAAAGCCTCGCGAACTGGTGTTGCAGATATACCATATTCCGCTGCCAGGTTCCTGATCGTAAGTATTTGGCCAGGTCTGAACCGGGCAGAGATCAGTCCAGAGCGGATTTTCTCATAGGCTTTTTCGGCGAGCGTGGTGTGTTCAATCTTCGCTTTCATGGTGGTGGCTCCGGGGCCTTAGGCGAATGTAGTTCCAAGTACCAGCGACAGTGGCACGATCACCGTCAGGGAAACGACGAACCCGAACACAGCAAACACTATGGCAGCTATCGGGCTCGCCTGTTGTATTCAATTGCTATAACATATAACATACACTGAAGCTGATGGCTTTCGCAAGCCCCGATGCCATTGTCACAGGAACGATATGCAGCAAGTATGGGCGCCATTTGGCAATGGCTTGGAAACTATAGCTTGGGGCAATCATGAATTGGGAGGAATCTTATGCACGTTACAATCAACTGCGATATGGGGGAGGGCTTTGGAATTTACAGCATGGGAGATGATGAACAGTGCATGCCCTTCGTCACCCATGCCAATATCGCGTGTGGATTTCATGCCTCAGACCCTTCGATCATGTGGCGCACCGTAGCCGCTGCAAAACGGGCGGGCATCGGGATTGGGGCTCATCCTGGCATCGCCGACCGCGAAGGCTTTGGACGCAGGGAGATCGCCATGTCGCGGAAGGAGGTTGCGGCGTGCGTCCTCTATCAGGTTGGCGCATTGCAGGCCTTTCTTGCCACAGAGGGAATCTCCATGAGTCATCTGAAGCCTCATGGAGCACTGTTTGGCATGGCGCAGAAAGATGAAGAGGTTGCCAACGGTGTCGCGGACGCTGCCCTAGCCATGAATCTTCCGGTCATCGCATTCGCCAACTGTGCGATGTCGGAGGTCTTCACCAAACGTGGTGTTCCCTATTGTTGTGAGTTTTATGCAGATCTGGATTATGACGATCATGGTCGACAGATCATTGCTCTACATCATGAACCCGTCGCAGAAGAAGATGCCGTCGAAAGAGTGCTTCGTGCCATCAATGAGGGAAAAGCCTTCTCGACGACCGGAAAGGAAATCAACGTTGTAGCCGATTCGATCTGCGTTCACAGTGACACACCGGGTGCGCTCGCGATAGCTCGTGCAGTGCACAAGATACTCAAGCCCAGACTCTCCGACTGTCTGGTGTAGCAATGGGATGATGTGGCGATGATCTACGAACACCCCAAGTTTTCACCAGGCGGAGACCGCGCAATTGAGGTTGAGCTTGGCGATGAGATGAGCTTCGACCTCAATTTTATTGCGCACAGTTTGAGTGCGGAGATCCGAGATTCAGGTATACGGGGCATTGTCGAACTGATCCCCGAATTGGCATCGATTCAGGTCTCTTATGACCCCGACGTCATTGGCTATGCAGATCTGGTTCGTGAACTGGAAGGTGTATATGAAGCGATGGGTGATCTTGAGGGATTGGAACTCGACAGCCGCATCTACAACGTACCGGTTCTCTACTTTGATCCTTGGACAAAGGAATGTGTGGACGATTATCGCCAAAACATCGGCGAAAAGCCGGAAGACGATCCAGATTTCATTGTCCGCCTGAATGGACTGAAAGACAGAGCAGATCTTCGTCGGACGCATTCTGGAACAGACTATTGGGTAGCTGCTCTCGGATTCTGGCCGGGATTGTGTTCCTTGATGCCGCTGGACCCGAGAAGTCGCCTTGTTGCACCAAAATACAATCCGCCCAGAATGTGGACACCGAAAGGCACGGTTGGTTTAGGCGGAGCCGTATCTTGCATCTACCCAGACAAAACTCCGGGCGGTTACCAGATATTCGCCCGTACCCCCATGCCGACCTGGGATCGAGAGCAACGCTTGCCTGCCTTTCGAGAAAGCCTCGCGCTCATCAAGGCAGGAGATCGCATCCGGTTCGTTCCCGTCGATCGTGAAGAGTATGACTTTATTGAACACGAAGTCGCGACAGGTACCTATCGGCATCCCTATGCGGATTATCAGCGATTCTCGATTCGAAACTATCATAACTGGTTGCATGATCTGGGTTCGAACGAACCTGCGGGGCAGTCGAATGTTTGAGGTTGTCAAGCCGGGACTTGAAACTTCGATCCAGGACTTGCCCGGTCGAATCGGTTATCTTGAACAGGGTTTTCCGGTTTCCGGGCCAATGGACTCCTGGTCTTTTCGGTTGGCCAATCTACTCGTCAACAACGACCCTGATTCAGCCGCCCTGGAGTGTCAGTTTCTTGGACCAACTCTCAAATTTCATTGCGATACGGCGGTTGCGATCACGGGCGCAAACATGTCGCCGACGCTGGACCAAGTACCGGTTCCCAACTACGAGACTGTGCCTGTTCGCGCTGGTCAGACGCTGGCACTGGTTGGGGTGAGGCACGGTGCGCGCGCCTATGTTGCGATCGCCGGAGGCATTGAAACCCCGGTTGTGCTGGGATCACGCTCGACTTTTCATATGGCCGGCGTGGGCGGTGTCGAAGGTCACGCCTTACAGGTAGGACAAAAGGTGCCCTATGCAGAAAGCGATGTTCCGATTGTCAAAATGGTGAAGGAGGAGTGCCGCCCCCCTATTGCCAATGAATCAGTCTGGAAGATTGAATTGGTCAAGGGGCCCAACGATGATTGGATCGACGACGAGGGTCATGCAACCTTCTTCAGCAGCGATTGGAAACTTCAGGCCAAAAGCAATCGAACCGGATTGCGGCTTGATGGACCCACCTTGAGTTTCAGTAAAAAGGCTACCAATAAACTGCCCGAACACGGTGAAGATCCATCAAATATCCTCGACCATGGCTATCCCTTGGGTGCGATCAACCTAGCTGGCCAAACGCCTATCATTCTCGCTAATGACGGGCCAAGTGCTGGCGGGTTTATCAACCCTTATACAGTTCCGACCGCTGAGTTCTGGAAGCTTGCCCAATCACGACCGGGAGATATCTATCGCTTCAACGAAGTCAGTATTGAGGATGCCCAAAAACTCAGGCGAGAACAGGACGCTCTTTGTAGCACCCAGAGCTTAGTCCCTAAGCTCTGATGACAGCTTTGAGAGAATCAATGATCGGGGGTTAAGCCCAGCCGATGGGAGAGCATGGCTGAAGCGCCAGTAGCGCGTGCAGTCCGGCATATGGATCCCTGCCTCCAGAGGTCGGCGACGAAAGGGGAAGGCAATGACGGCCGCGGCGACAGAAGCCACTCCGACTTTGACTGGCACCTATGCCAACCATGGTTCTGCAGAAGCGACTCTCGGCTTATCCGGCGTATGTCCATGGATTGCCCCATGGCTCTCACGGAAGGGCGACGGTCCGGCAATAAGGGTGATCTGGAAGCGATCCATGCTCGGATGTCACCACTTGAAAACCTATTGCTTGTCCCAATCCGGAATCTGGACGGATTCCAGTATGGGAGAAACCACACACGACTCGATAGATGCCATTTCCCCACCAATATGCAGGGTGGTTCTTGCGGTAACGGGATATCATGTGGACTCGGAGGGGGCGAGGGATATTGCCCCACATTATTCATGCAGCCCTCCCGGCATAGCATCCCCCAACCCTCTTACTCTGAGCTGATTTTTCCTATCCCATATTCGATCTGGATGCTGGGAGGTTAGGGACGACAAATGCCCACTTGCCATTTCCGGGACTGGTACAGCATTCGATTGGTCGGAAACCACCGGGTGGGGGTGAGTGCGGCCTGCCCGGAAACCCTCTCCCCACTGCATCCCATACCTCCCACAAATTGGCAGAAATTGCCCTGATTGCCTTGTGAATTACCGCTCGCTTGGTTACATTTCGCCCAACGTCACGATGGGGACGAGTAGTTCGGTCGCTGACAACGAATGGAAAATGCCCCCTCTCCCCGGTAGGTGATGTCGGGTTTTGTTGCAAACGAAGCTTGACATAGTCTGCCGTTTTTTGTCCCAGCGCTTCACCGGCAACGGAATTACCAGACATGAAATTACGTGAAGTCAATAGCCGTTACGATGGCCCGGCACTGGAATCGGAAATTCTCGGATTCTGGGATCGGGAAGCGATTTTCACGAAGTCCCTGACGCAAACTCGGGATGGACCCCGGTTCAGTTTCAATGAAGGTCCGCCAACGGCAAACGGAAAGCCGGGAATCCACCATGTGCTGGCACGCACCTTCAAGGACATCTACCCCCGCTACAAGACCATGCAGGGCTATTATGCTCCCCGGAAGGGGGGGTGGGATACACATGGCCTACCAGTAGAACACGAGATCGAGAAAAAGCTCGGCATTTTTGACAAAAAGGAAATCGAGCGGCAAGTCGGAATCGCTGAATTTACCCGCCAATGTCGCGAATCGGTCATGACTTATATCGGGGAATGGGAAACCCTGACCCGGCGGATGGGCTACTGGGTCAATCTGGAGGATGCCTATTACACGCTCGACAACCGCTACATTGAGTCTGTCTGGTACTTGCTGAAACAGATTTGGGACAAGGGCCTCATTTATTCCGGATACAAGGTGGTTCCCTATGACCCTCGGATCGGTGCTACGCTTTCGTCCCACGAAGTGGCCTTGGGATATCGGGAAGTGGAGGACCCTTCCATCACGGTACGATTTCGCTTGCCTGAGGAACCCTGTACCCACTTCCTGGTATGGACCACGACTCCATGGACACTGCCCTCCAACCTCCTGCTGGCGGTCGGAGAGGACATTGAATACGCCTACGTGGAGCGGGAAGGGGAAACCTTGATCGCCGCCACCTCCCGTCTCGAGTCCCTGTTCGGCGAGTCCGGATATCGGGTCGTCCGGACCGTCCATGGACGGGAATTAGCCGGCCGGCGTTATGAGCGACTGTTCGACTATCTCGACGTTCCATCTGGAGATCCATTTCGTGTGGTACTGGCAGACTTTGTCAATACTGAAGATGGCACCGGGATTGTACATGTCGCCCCCGCGTATGGGGTGGATGACCTTGCCCTGGGACAGCGCGAGCAATTGCCCGTCGTACATGGGGTCGACCTGGACGGCTGTTTCAAACCGGAAGTAACCCCGGTCGCTGGCCTGTTTTTCAAAGAAGCGGACTCGGTAATCTGCGCCCTGCTGGAAAAGCGGGACCTCATGTTTCGCCATGAAATGTGCCTGCATAACTACCCTTTTGGCTGGCGAACCGGAGATCCATTGATCTATTATGCCAAGGAGGCATGGTACATCCGCACCACTGCAATCCGTGAGCGCATGGTGGAACTCAACCGCACCATCCACTGGGTTCCCAACACTATCCGGGAAGGCCGGTTCGGTAACTGGCTGGAAAACAATGTCGACTGGGCACTTTCCCGGGAGCGGTTCTGGGGAACTCCACTCCCTATCTGGACAGACGGTGAGGGCCACTACCATTGCATCGGCTCACTGACGGAACTGGAATCCCTGAGCGGGGAGCCTATGGCGGCAGTGGACCTCCATCGCCCACGGATTGACGATGTCACCTGGGTGAAGGATGGCAAAACCTGGACCCGCGTACCGGAAGTGATCGACTGCTGGTTTGACTCGGGTGCTATGACCTATGCTCAGTGGCACTATCCGTTCGAAAACCAAGCGGCTTTCGAAGCGCATTTCCCGGCCGATTACATTTGCGAGGCGATTGACCAAACTCGGGGCTGGTTCTATACCTTGCATGCCATCGCCGCTCTGGTTTCCGATACGGTCGCCTACCGGAACTGTGTCTGCCTGAGCCATATCGTCGATGCTCAGGGTAAAAAAATGTCTAAATCACAAGGCAATATCGTCAACCCATATGATGTCTTCGATACCGTGGGGGTTGATGCCCTGCGCTGGCTGTTTCTGGCCCGAACCGCACCGGATGCACAGAAGCGCATCTCGGTCGGGATTGTGCGGGAGGTGGCTGCATCCTTCATCAACACCTTCTGGAACACCTATGCCTTTTTCGTGCTGTATGCCCGGCTGGATGGTTTTACACCCGGAGCCTCTATCCCGGTGGCCGATCGACCGGAAATTGACCGCTGGGTGCTGGCTCTTGCTCACGATACCCTGAGGACTGTGACCAGCTGCCTGGATGCCTACGATGCACAGGGAGCAGGAGAAGCCATCGAAAACCTGGTGAACCAGCTCAGTAACTGGTATATCCGGCGCAACCGTCGGCGTTTCTGGAAAAACGAGGCCGGTGCTGACAAGCAGTCGGCCTACCTGACCCTGTACGAATGCCTTGACCTGACCTCGCGCATGATGGCACCGTTCACTCCCTTTCTGAGTGAGGCGGTCTATCGTAACCTGTCCAGCAGTCTGCCGGGTAACTCGGAAAGTGTTCATCTGACCCGGTGGCCTGAGGCCAATCCGGACTGCTTGGATCCATTGCTGGTCTCGGAAATGGACGTGGTGCAGCAGGTGGTGGGATTGGGCCGTACGACCCGGGAACAAAGCCAAGTCCGGGTTCGTCAGCCGTTGCCCCGCCTGCTGGTGAGTGCGCCGAACAAGGAATCCAGAACGGCGATCTCCCGGCATGCCCGACAGGTCGAGGAAGAGCTCAACGTCAAGGTCGTGGAACTGATTGAAAAGGATACCAGCTTGGTCCGCTATCGGGTAAAACCGAACTTTTCCCGCTTGGGAAAGCGATATGGCAAGCGGATGCCGGTCATCCAACAGGCGCTCGCAAAAGCCGATGCTGCTTGGATGGCCAGGGAGTTCTCCCTTGGTCACTCCATTCGACTCCCTGTTGCGGACGAGTTCGTGGAGCTCGGTCCCGATGATTGCCATGTGGAAACCAGTGCGGCCGAAGGGTATGTCTGTGCCGGCGAAGGGGCATTCATGGTGGGGCTGGACATCCGCCTGGATGACGACCTGGTTCTTGAGGGCCTGGCGAGGGAAATCGTCCGCTCCGTACAGGATACACGCAAATCGGCCGGGCTGGATGTGTCTGACCGAATCCAACTGGGCATCTGTGGCAATGAACGCGTTGCGGAAACCTTGGAAGTTCATGGTCACTACATTGCATCGGAAACCCTGGCCGTGCAACTGGAGCCGACGGAATTCCCGGGCGCTTGGTCGAGCCACCGGTCATTGGGGTCCACTTCATGGACAATCTCCCTGCAGAAGTCGTGCTGAGCATGGACTCTGCCCGATACCATGCCACTCTCGTGCCCCGGTTTCGCTTCCGAGTTGCGCCCGGGGCGGTTGCCGGCACGGTTGGATACGCTGGGCAAGAACCGGTTCCATGACACAAGTGGGATTGTCGTTGCGGGATTTCCTTCCGCTTTGGTCTGGAAGACCGGACCCTGATCCCCTATGGGCCATGCTACACTCTCCCGGACACCGAACGTTACCTGCGGGCAAGTATTGGCCTGCCTTGGCCCCAACCCAACAACCCTGCTGCCTCGTCCAGAGAGTTGGATTGGAAAGGCCGGCGACTCTTCGGTGAGCATCGCCTTGCTAGACAGCCTTATAAGCCAAACCGAGCCGCAATTCCAGGCGCTCCAAACCAAATTGCCATCACACTCCTGATCCCAATGCCACTATTCCGACCGATCTTGCTTCTGGTGACCGTCCTCACCCTGTCCCTAACACGGTTCGCGGTCGCCAACCCAGATGGAACCATCCTGATCGAACTCAACAAACTGGAACCTCGCGATAGTGACTGTCAAGCCTATCTGGTACTGGAAAACGGGACTCCCGACCACTTCATTCAACTGAAGTTTGAGTTGGTGATCTTCCGTCAGGACGGAATCATTGACCGGATTGTGGCGGTACCAGTGGGACCTCTGCCTTCTGGAAAGACCCGGGTGAAAGCTTTTAATCTGGGACTGTCATGTGATCAGATTGGCCAGCTGCTGCTGAACCATGTGCCCGATTGCACGGACCGTACCGGCTCAAGAAGTGACTGCATGAGCCTGCTGTCGACACAGGCGCGCACCGCTGTACCGTTGGCCCTGTGAACTCCTGGACCCGTTTATCATGATCCAGGAGTGGCACGTGACCTGGTGGCGAAGAGTTCCGCCAGCAACCCTGTTGCGACCCGCCGCGACCGGATACGGCCGAACACGCGAAGAAGGCGCAGAATACGAGGGGAATCATGGAACCTGCCGGTGAAGCCGTGGGCGGGATGTGGGACGACTCGGTCCTGCCGGGGCGGCTTCTGGACCTGATCCAACTCGGGGGACCGGTCGCCCTGGTCCTGGCGATCACCTCCATTGTGGCCCTGACCATCATCCTGGTCAAACTGTGGCAATTCAGGGCCGTGCGAGTCGGCCAGCTGCACGCGGCGTACGACGCACTTGAGCTCTATCGAGAAGGCCTTTCGAGTGAGGCGCTGGCAATCTCTTCTGCATCCGCCAACCCAGCGGCATTGGCATTGGCACGGGCCATTCGTGGCCAGCAGCGTTGCCTGCCCGAACCGGTTATCCGTGAGGAAGTGATGCGGTATGGCACCGATGCGCTGGAGTCCCTGCGCAGCGGATTCCGGGCTCTGGAAATCATTGCCTCACTGGCACCTCTTTTGGGTCTTTTCGGTACTGTTCTGGGCATGATCGACGCATTTCGTGAAATGGAACAAGCCGGAAACCAAGTCAGCCCAGCGGTTCTGTCGGGAGGCATCTGGGAAGCGTTGCTGACTACGGCCCTGGGGTTGGGAGTGGCGATTCCGGTGGTAGTCCTCCTGGGCTGGCTGGAACGTAGGGTCGAGAACCTAGCCCATCAAATAAGCCAAATAGTCACGGGAGTCTTTACAATCGACCTTTCCGAAACGTCCAGACAGAAAGACTTTGTTGGATCCGCCCCACTCCCTGACCATCTCCCAGCGGCTCACCGTTAGTACCCGGCGTCGACGCTCCTTGATCAGCCTGACACCGCTGATTGACGTCGTGTTCATTCTGCTGGTGTTCTTCCTGCTGGGCTCCAGTTATCTGGATTGGCGTTCGATCCAATTGGTCCCCCCCGCCACGGCAAGAGCATCTCTCCCCCCGGAGCCTCGCATGATGCTCGTGGAAATCCGCCCCGACGGTCTGCGGTTATCGGCAGAACCGGTATCACCGGATGTTCTGGTAGACCGGCTGCAACCGCACTTGCGACGATTTCCAGACCTGTTGGTTCTGGTCCAGCCCACCCATGGAGTCACTTTACAGGAGACGGTTCATTTGCTGGATGCACTGTCGGCGGCGGGCGTAGCTAGGCTGTCCCTGATCCGCTATTCGGACAAGAGGGTAGGCCATGCACTTTGAGGCCCCCCCACCCAGAACAGACGAAGAACGGATCCTGCCACTGGTCAATGTGGTTTTCTTGTTGTTGATCTTTGTGATGCTTGCTGGCCAGATCACGGCAACCGATCCATTCCAGACGGCACCACCCTACTCTATTAGTGAGAACCCGGCCGGGAGGCCCGAGACGGTCCTCTTTCTGGGAGTCGACGGTCAGATGGCTCTTGATGGTACGACCATCCCGGAAAACACGTTGCCAGCATTGCTCATCGAAAAGGGAGACCTTGGGGCCGTCCGTCTTAAAGCCGATGGCCGAGTTTCCGCAGTCCGTCTGGTCTCTGCCCTGGAATGGCTCGCAGCAGCTGGTGTCGGGACCGTGGATCTGCTCACCTTGCCCGGGAGTCCATGAAGGCCATTTCCTGGCCACACTGGACCACCGCGTTTGCCTTCGCCGTGGTGCTCCACTTGGGCATCGCCATTGCATGGCTGGCCCAGACTCCCGAACCAGCAGTACGCATGGTAGATCCACGAGTCGTCCACCTGTCGCTTGCCCCGTCTGCCAATCCTATCCCATTGGCATCCATCGAAACTGTCTATAAACCGAACACCTCTCCCTCGCCACCTGATCTGGTTACGGCACCATCGACTCTCCTTCCGACCGAAGTGACGCCTCTGGTCCATGAAGAATCTGTCGCTCCACCAGTGACGCACCGGGTCGTAGAAGCCGCCACCCAAGAAGTCGATTCGGTCCCGACCATTCCCCTGAATGAGGTGGTCGAAGACAGGGAGATCCGCGAAATCCAGACCATTCCTGCAATGGAGTCCGCGACATCTCTACCAGCCGACATCATACTTCCAGAAATCGTCGAAACGACAGCAGGAATCCTACCACCAGTGGCACAATCTGAGGTGGTGCCACCAATGAAGCCAAAGGAAGTCACTGCCCTCCCTCGGATTCCGGCAATAGAGACTCCCGGCACATCAGAAAGCGCCTCCCCTGACCAGACCGTCCCGGTGGAACTGGCCGAACCGGTTGTAGAAGCCGAGCGCGTCGACCCCGAAAAGGCACCTTTGGCTTCATTGATTACCGAGGTAGATGCAGTTGCCAACATCGAATCCACGGAAACGGCGCAGCCCGCGACCGAAACCATACTTACTGCTGCAAGCAAGCCGGCAACGGACACTGTATCGGTCGAACTCGATAGGGTGCCCGTGTACGAAGTCTCTATCCCACCCGCACCGGTGACCAGCACCATAGAAGCCCATACAGTCAAGCAAGTCACACCATTGCCAACCCGGGATGTGGCGGGGGCCGACGATCTTGCCGCCCTGGCAGATCCCCCGACCGGGCCATCCCAACCGCTTCGCGATTCCCAGCCAGCCATGAATACCGATGGTCATTCCACCGTGCAGAAAACCTACCTGGACAGCGTATTGATCCGGCTCAATCAGTTCAAGCGATATCCGCCCATTGCCAGGCGTAGGGGAGTGACCGGTGTAGCAAAGGTACGTTTCACCATTCTGGCCGATGGCCACCTGGAATCGGTAGAGTTGGTAGCAAGCTCCGGCAGCAGCCGACTGGATCGGGAGGCGCTCGGGATGTTTTACCGAGCCAGCCCCTTCGCACCACTCCCACACCGTCTGGGGAAGAACCGATTTGACCTGCAAGTCCCCATTGTGTTCAGTCTTAAGTAAGGCCACGCCTCCACAATCCCGGGTTTTGGTCGGCTCTGCGGGCCTATCCCACTACACCGTCAGATCCAAAGGGTCTGTTCCTTGTATTTCGGCTGGATTCCACGAATGGTTCCGCCGTTCGGCCAAGGGACTTTTTTTGCGGTGGCTTGGAATTAAGGCCGATTCCGGGTTCCTCACGGCGCTATAATGCCCCTCCTGCCACTTTGGTCTCTGTGGCCTCTAACCCATCCCGATCCCGTATGTCGCCTACCACCCATTTCGTCGACATTGCCCACCCGAATCGCCGGCATCCGGCCGAGAATCCAATCAGCCCAGCCCTCGCCGCTGGAGACCGGCCCAATGCGTGGACCGATTCAGTCCCATACCCGAGAGCTGCAGTCCAGTGCAAATCCTGATCACGGGCGGCGCGGGCTTCATTGGCGCAGCACTCGCGCATCGGGCGTTGGATGACGGCCATCAAGTCCACCTCATTGACAATCTGAGCGATTATTACGAAGTGAGCCTCAAGGAGGCCCGGGCCAGGCATCTGATTCGTCGGAACGGCTGCCACTTCCAAGTGGCGGATATCTCGGATCGGGACACGATGTCCGCGCTGTTTGGTCACCACACATTCGATGTAGTGGTCAACTTGGCTGCCCAGGCCGGCGTCCGATATTCATTGGAGAACCCTTCTGCTTACATTGATGCCAACCTGAAAGGGTTTGGCAACATTCTGGAAGGCTGCCGCCAGAGTGGGGTGGGCCATCTTGTATTTGCATCCAGCAGTTCTGTGTATGGAACCAACACCAAATTACCATTCCATGAGGATGATCCAGTCGACCATCCGATATCGCTTTACGCCGCAAGCAAGCGCGCAAACGAAATGATGGCACATAGCTATGCGCATCTCTATAGGCTGCCTTGTACCGGGTTACGGTTTTTCACCGTGTATGGACCTTGGGGCCGACCGGACATGGCATTCTTCCAGTTCACCCGACTGATGTTGGCCCACGAACCCATCCCGGTATACAACCATGGGAACATGACCCGGGATTTTACCTATATCGATGATGTTGTGGAAGGAACCTACCGGGTCCTGGACAAACCGGCGACCCCGTCGGTCACGTTCGACCCGGGCCGGGCCGCACCATCCGAAAGCCATGCCCCGTACCGGATCCTCAATGTCGGCAATGGCAATCGGATCGACCTGATGGACTATATCGCCACGCTGGAAACCTGCCTGGGGGTTCAGGCAGAATACCAAATGCTGCCGATGCGGGATGAGGATGTCAGGGCCACCCATGCCGATATGGACCGGCTGGAAGCACTGACAGGGTATCGCCCATCCACGACGATCCAGGTGGGGTTGTCCCGTTTCTGCGAATGGTACCGGGAGTACTACCATGCCTGAAGGACCGTGACCCGGACACTACACACACAGCTACTGGCCAGGCTCCGCAGTCGAAGTGCGATCATCGGGGTTGTGGGGATGGGATATGTCGGGTTACCTCTGGCTCTCCGCTTCAGCGAAGCCGGGTATCCTGTACTCGGGTTCGATATCGAACCGAATCGCGTGAAGCGCCTGAACGAGGGCGCAAGTCACATTACTCATATCGGTGACCAGCGGGTATCCCAAGCCCAGAGAAAGGGATTTCGTGCCACAACCCGATTCGAGGAAGTTGCCACCGTGGATGCCGTCATCCTCTGTGTCCCAACCCCACTGAATCGCCATCGTGATCCTGACCTCAGGTTTGTGACCGGCACCCTCGACACTATTCTGCCTTACCTTCAGGCTGGCCAGGTCCTCTCCCTGGAAAGCACTACATATCCCGGGACTACGGTGGAACACGTATTACCCCGCCTGGAATCTGCTGGTTTCCAGGTGGGCGACACCTTGTTCCTGGTCTATTCGCCAGAGCGGGAGGATCCGGGGAATCCGGCTTTTTGCACCCAAAACATTCCCAAGGTCTGTGGTGGAGACACGCCGGCCTGTCGAGCCGCTGGGGTGGCCCTATACGAACAGGCTATTGATACGGTGGTGCCGGTCCGTTCCACCCGGGTGGCGGAGATGACGAAATTGCTGGAGAACATCCATCGTGCCGTCAACATTGGGTTGGTCAATGAAATGAAAATCGTTGCTGACCGGATGGGCATCAACATCCACGAAGTCATTCAGGCCGCCCAAACCAAGCCCTTTGGCTTCGTTCCCTACTATCCTGGGCCCGGTCTCGGTGGCCACTGCCTCCCCATTGATCCATTCTATCTGGCCTGGAAGGCCCGTGAGTACGGCATCAGTACCCGCTTCATTGAGCTGGCTGGCGAGGTAAACACCTTCATGCCGAAATGGGTGGTCGGCAAAGTAATCGATGCGCTCAATGACGCGGCCATGGCCATCCGGGGAGCTCGGATTCTGGTTCTCGGAATTGCTTACAAGAAGAACATTGATGACATGCGAGAATCCCCCTCCGCCGAGCTGCTGGAACTGCTTCAGGAGAAAGGAGCGGTGCTGGCCTATTCTGACCCCCATGTGCCGGTATTCCCACAGATGCGGAAGTACTGCTTTGACCTGGCGAGCGTGGACCTCACCGCCGACACCCTGGGACAATTCGATCTGGTCCTGCTGGCCACTGATCATGATGGCTTTGACTATACGCTGATTCGCGACCATGCCAGATTGATTGTCGATACCCGGGGACGCTATGCCATGGACCCTGCTCCGCATATTGTGTCGGCCTGAAGGGAACAATGGCAGAAGACAGCTGGATAGGTATTACTACGACCATTTTCCTGCCGTCAGACCAAAAACAACCAAGCGAGGATATGACTTGCCCAGCTCGACAGCCACATGCGAAGCCCTGATCGCCCGCTGGGGCGCGGGTAATCGCCGCCTCATCGGTGGCATTCTCCGGGTCAGACCAGGGCGATGCCCTTCGTAGCCGAAAATGATCGACCGGCAGGAGCCAGCTTAATGGCATGGCCCCATGTGAAGCCGGGGGGGCGGTCGTGAGGGCAGCGAGCGACTTTCGGCCAGAACTCCCTTCATATCCTACGATGAACCATAGAAAGATCGGATCTGCCGGCCCCCTATCACGCCATCTTTTCAGGAAGCAAGCCGGAACAATTGTGCCTGTAATTCCTGCCGTGTGTGCACCTGTTCTTCCAGTTTTTGCCGTTCCTTTTCAATGACTGATGTCGGAGCATTGTGTGTGAATCCGGGATTGTTCACCTTCGACTCGATCCGCCCAATGATCCGGTCAAGCTTTTCAATAGCTTTTTTCAGGCGGACAATCTCTGCACTCTTGTTAATCAGCCCTTCCAACGGAATCAGGATGGCCATGTCGCCCAGCAGGGTCATGGCCGATTCCGGTTTTTCCGCACCGCCCGGCAAGATCGACACCGACGCCACCTTCCCCACAGCATCCAGATACGCCTGACTAACCTTAAGAATCCGCAGGTCCTCCGCTGAGGCATTCTGGAGCAGGATCGGAACACGGATCCCCGGGGCAATCTTCATCTCACCGCGGATCTTGCGGATCCCCATAATAAACTGCTGGACCCACCCCATCTCTATTTCCGCAATCGGATCGATCCGCTCAACTTCCGGCACCGGATACGGGGCTCGCATGACCGTGTCGCCAGCTCGCCCGGCGAGTGGGGCCAACTGCTGCCACACCTCCTCGGTGATAAAGGGCATGATCGGATGTGCCAGGCGCATGATCGTCTCCAGCACTTGCACCATGGTGCGGCGCGTACCCCGGAGCTGATCCTCACTGCTGTAAGAGCTGCCTAAAACCGGCTTGCACAGCTCCAGATACCAGTCACAATACCGATCCCAAAGCAGCTCATAGAGCTCCCGCGCAGCATTGTCGAAACGGTATTCCTGGATTGCATCCGTCACAACCTGCTCGCTGCGCTGCAAACAGGAGATAATCCAGCGGTCCGCCATGGACAACTGCACATCCCCCCCGTCCTGTCCACAATCCTGACCTCCTGCATGCATGATGACAAATCGGGCAGCATTCCAGATCTTATTGCAAAAGTTTCGGTAACCTTCGGTGCGGGCGAGATCAAAGTTGATATCCCGGCCCGTGGACGCCAAGGCGGCGAAGGTGAAGCGCAGTGCATCGGTACCGAAGCTCGGAATACCTTCGGGAAAATCTTTCCGGGTCTGTGCGGCGACCTGCTCCGCCAGATGCGGCTGCATCAGGCCACTGACACGTTTGGCAACGAGGTCTTCCAAGGAAATCCCATCAATGAGATCAATGGGATCAAGCACATTCCCTTTGGACTTGGACATTTTCTGACCATGGGCATCACGCACGAGGCCATGGATATAGACCTGGTGAAAGGGGACATCCTCCATGAAGCGCATCCCCATCATGATCATTCGGGCCACCCAGAAAAAGATAATGTCAAACCCCGTCACCAGCACACTGGTGGGATAAAACGTTTTCAGGCGATCCGTCGGCTCTGGCCAGCCCAAGGTGGAAAAGGGCCATAGAGCGGAACTGAACCAGGTATCAAGGACATCGTCATCCTGCCGCAACGGCAAGGCAGCGTCGAGTCCATATTTCTCCCGCACCGTCGCTTCGTCCATTGCCACGTAGACATTGCCTTCCGGGTCATACCAAGCCGGAATCCGATGTCCCCACCAGATCTGGCGGGAGATACACCAGTCTTCAATCTTCTCAAGCCATTGGTAGTAGGTCTTGCTCCAGTTGTCCGGGACGAAACGGATGCAACCACTCCGCACTGCATCAATTGCGGGGTCGGTAATCACCGCCTTACCTCCCGGGGTACCGTCTTCCTGCACTTCCCGGGTCAGGTCCACATACCATTGATCGGTCAAGAATGGCTCCACCACCACTCCGGAACGGTCTCCCCGCGGGATCATGAGCTTGTGGTCCTCTACCCGTTCGAGCAAGCCGGCCTCCTCAAAATCCGCGACTACTTTCGTGCGGGCCTCTTCTCGGGTCAACCCTACAAAGGCCAGCGGTACCAGCTCCCCTTCGCAAGTTTCCTCATTGTTGAGATTGTCCCGAATCTTCGCATCGACCGTGAACACGTTGATCAGGCCTCCATGAGGTTGTATCGCCATCTGGTCGCAATCCCGATGGCGTAGCCAGACCTGGTAGTCGTTAAAATCGTGCGCTGGCGTGATCTTGACACAACCGGAACCGAAATCCGGATCCACATACGCATCCGCCAGAATGGGGATTTTCCGCCCCGTCAGAGGCAAGTCCACCCAGTGCCCCACCAGGTCCCGATAGCGCTCATCCTCCGGGTGAACTGCAACTGCGCTGTCACCGAGCATGGTCTCGGGACGGGTAGTGGCCACGGTAAGATGACCACTGCCATCCGAAAGCGGGTAGCGAAGATGCCACAGATACCCGCTTTCTTCACTGGACAGCACCTCAAGGTCCGACAGTGCCGTATGCAATACCGGGTCCCAGTTCACCAGCCGTTTGCCACGGTAGATGATGCCTTGGTCATACAACTGCACGAAGACTTCGGTCACCGCAGCACTCAGGCCTTCATCCATGGTGAAGCGCTCCCGGGCCCAGTCTGGAGACGCGCCCATCCGGCGCAGCTGGTGCGTGATCATGCCACCAGATTCCTCTTTCCACTGCCACACCCGCTCGACAAACTTTTCCCGTCCGTAGTCATGCCGGGTTTTGCCTTCGGCATTGACCAAGCGTTCCACCACCATCTGGGTAGCAATCCCGGCATGGTCCATACCCGGCTGCCATAGAGTGTTCCTGCCTTGCATGCGGTGGAAACGGATCAGGGCATCCATGATGGTGTCTTGAAACGCATGCCCCATGTGCAGGCTGCCGGTCACATTGGGCGGCGGAATCATGATGCAGTATGGCTCTGCCAGTTCTGCTGCCCCCCCAGCGGCAAAATATCCACGTTTTTCCCATTCCCCATACCAGCGGCTTTCCATTTCTTGGGGGTTGTAGGGTTTATCAAAACTCATCGTACATTACAGTTGGATCTTATGGGTCATCGGCGAAACTCCCATGTCAAGATAAGCGCGGAATCGAGTCCGGCCCGCCGCGAGGTGCGTGTCACGGTCCAGGATCAGGTCGGCCACCCGGCGGCATTCGGCCACCCCTTCCGGGACATCGTGGGTGAGAGACACCAACAGATCCCGCCACCCTTCCGGGGCTGGGCAATAGCCAATCTGTACCGGGGAGCCGGATGCCTCCGCGGTCCCGGCGCGAGCATGTGGCACAAAGCTGGCGGGCGGACATTCCCAGAGCATCCCATCCAGGGATTCGGCTTCCGCGGGAGTCTCGACCTGGATGTAAACCCGGAACCCTTGCCGCCAGGCTTTAGCAGCAATACGACAAGCAACCTTCCGGCGACTGTCATCGTCTGCCCGACCCAACAAATAAAAATCAACCCGTTCCGGTATCACGGCTCCGTCATGCAATCCCTGAACCCGGTTCCTCAACCGGCCCGCTTCAGCAGAAATTCTACCAATAACGGCACCGGCCTTCCGGTGGCTTCCTTGTTACTACCCGAGCCCCAAGCCGTACCGGCAATATCCAAATGGGCCCAGCGGTATTCGGTGGCGAACTCCTTGAGAAAGCAAGCCGCCGTCACCGCGCCTGCCCCCTTGCCACCGATATTGGCCAAGTCGGCAAAATTGCTTTTCAGTTGCCGGGTGTAATCATCCCAGACCGGCAGGTGCCAGGCACGATCCCCCGTAACCATACCCGCATCCAGCAGTTCTTTTGCCAGTTCATCATGGTTGCTGAACAGGCCGGACGCATGGTTCCCCAATGCCACCACACAAGCCCCGGTCAAGGTCGCGATATCGACTACGACGGCTGGCTTGTAGCGTGCAATATAGGTCAATGCATCACAGAGGATGAGCCGGCCTTCAGCATCGGTATTCAGAACCTCAATGGTCTTACCCGCCATACTGGTGACAACATCGCCAGGCTTGTTGGCGGCACCGTCTGGCAGGTTTTCACTGCTCGGAACAACCCCCACCACATTAAGCGGGAGTGCCAGTTCGGCGACCGCCTGCAAGGTGCCGAATACACTGGCTCCTCCACACATATCGAACTTCATTTCGTCCATAGCAGCTGCCGGCTTGATCGAAATCCCACCCGCATCAAAGGTCAACCCCTTGCCAACCAGGACCACCGGGGGATCATTCCGCTTGCTTCCCATATATTCCATGATAATCAGCTTAGCGGGCTCTCGACTGCCCCGAGAGACCGATAGCAAGGCCCCCATCTTGAGTTTCCGCATCTGGGCCTCATCCAAGACCCGGGTCTTGATGGGAAGTGACCGTTGCATTTCTTCCGCCCGCTTGGCCAAGTAGGTTGGTGTGCAGACATTGCCGGGAAGATTGCCAAGGTCACGGGCCAAGGAAACCCCCCGGGCGAGCGCCGCACCATGCTGAACGGCCTCTTTCGCTTTCTTCAACTTTGCCCGGTCGACCACGATCGTGGCCCGGACCAAGCAGACGGAATCCCTAGGCTCACCGAACGTTTCCGTGTAACGGTAGCTGGCCGCACTCACCGCTTCCACCACGTAACGCACCTTGCGATAAACTTCCATGGTTCCCGATTCGGGTTCAAGGAGGGCAATATGGATGGAACGGATTTTCGTAAGGTTCGCAACCATTGCAGCCGTCCGGGCCGCCTTCAGGAAATGAGCGGGCTCGATTTCACCGGACTTGCCGAGCCCTACCAGCAAGACCCGTTCTGCCTTGATTCCGTCCAAGTCATAGAGCATCAGGGAACTGCCGGGATTGCCGGTAATAGCTCCCCTGTTGATCAAGCTACTGATCCTGCCGTTGGACTTTTCGTCCAGAAATTGGGCATTTTCACCGAGAACAGCGGCCTTTTTCCCGGAATATGCTGCCACCACCAAACAGTCACAGGAAAGCGTATCAAGCTTGTTGCTCTTGGCCGAATAATCCATGTTGACTCCTGAATTGTGTAGAGAAAATAGAGAATTAAAACACGATCCTATCTACATTGACCGATTATAACTGCGGATGCAAGATGGGGCGATAAGCAGAATATATCCGCCTTAGATGGTTACGAATGGGGAGTTTTCCAACTGTGGGGGGCCATGTTCGGCACTCGGAACACCTCGTCATGGGCTCGTACTGAACCCTCTCCCATCAACGGGAGAGGCTACGGGAACGACACTTGAACTGCCCTTGTGAACTGCCCTTGGAGTTTGGAATTCTTCATCGGTTGAGTAACACCATTAAGGTATGCCGATGTTCCGCCTTGCTGTAATTCTGACCAGAAAGCCCGGGGCAGAGGATATCGAAGTAGTTTTCGACGGCGAGTGAGGTCCTTGGATCGAACGACGCCAGACCTTCTAGGTCCGAAGCCATGAACACACCTAGTACATCGTATCATTGATTCGCTGACATACATTCTGGCATCGGCCTGTCGAAGCTCTTCCAGTGGAACGGTGCCGGTTCCGCGTTCATTTCCCCGATGCCCCGGAGGATGCACTGGCGGAGCCCGTCCAGCGAGCCGAACCGGATGTGCCGCAGGAAGGTGCGGGCCATCTTCGGGAACACGACCTCGAGCCGGTTCAGCCAAGAGGCACGCACGTACTGGAACCGGCCCGGGGCTCCTCGAGACGTGCGAGGAGTGATTGTCCAGTATGATGCGGATGGTTGCGCCTTCCGGCCAGCACCGGTTTTTCCGTCTTTCGAGCCATCATGGCTTCCGTCATTGATTCAGGGATGACCACCATAGGCCAATCCCCCTGTAATATCAATGTATTAATGTTACCATGTACTAGGCGCAAATTATTGGTACTGGATCAGTTTGAAAATCACCTCATTCTGCATGAAATTGGTATAATTGCCGGAACATCATTCGACATTGGAGACCACAATGAAACATTACCCTAATTCATCCCCCCCCCCCCCCCCCCCCCCCCCCCCCTCGCTAAACTAGCGACTCTTCTACTGCTGGCGGTGCTAACTGCGCCGTCCATGGCGCAGGTGGATTACTCCTTCATTGATGGTGCATCAGGCGCGAGTACCTGCCCGCCAGGCCAGACCATACGTAACGGAATATCCCTTGTCGACGGATCCCTGACAAAAAACGCGGTCCGGCTGTCGTATTCGCAAGTTAATTTTCAGAACATCAGAGTTCTAATTCCAGGAACGAGTACACTTCAAAGTGCCACCGTGTATCTCAGCGTGCTGGAAAATGGCAGGGAAGAGGCTAGCAGGCAGACTCTTGGAACTGCTTCAACTGGCACGGACACGACGGGAGGAGCGAAAACTTTCAGCAACCTGAAGCAGAACAGGCAGTACACCGCAGTCACGCATATTGGGGACGTCACCAAGATCATTTCAAGATTCTGCTTCCGGACCGCGGCCGACCTGGAGATCCCCTTTATGTCGGGTCGCGGCGGCGACGGTCCCGGCGATTCGTGGTCAAGCGGGTGCTACGCCTTCAGCAAGGACGTGAATCAGATCCGGGCTTGCTTCTGCGGAGCCCGGAACTCGTCGGGCAGCTGGGCGCGCACGGATGCCGAAGACGGCTACGAATATATGATGGACGCCACCTGGAGATCACAGGTGGGCTGCACGACCAACTGACGAAACCGGAGCGGCCACCGCCATTTGGCTTGCAGCCTCGTCCGGAAAACCCGGAACACGGGGCGGCCTGCGGGCCGCCTCCTCCCGGCCAGGTCCTGCAATGTTCAAACTGGGCCACAGCCCATTCTCCGGATTCCCTCTCTTCAACCCAAGGCCGGGAACTGGCTCACTGATTATTTTTTGGCGTGCGGAAAACCACAGCCGCAAGAACCAGGCAATACCTCGACAAAAGCTCTCACCGGGCTGTACGAGAACATGGGGTAGGACATGATTCATGCAACCAGCCGATTGACCAGCCATCTAGTACATCGTATCATTGATTCGCTGACATATATTCCGGCATCGGCCTGTCGCAGGGCTTCCAGCGGAACGGCACCGGTTCCGCGTTCATTTCCTCGATGCCCAGGAGGATGCGCCGGCGCAGCTCGTCCAGCGAGCCGACCCGGATGTGCCGCAGGAAGGTCCGGGCCATCTTCGAGAACGCGACCTCGACCAGGTTCAGCCACGAGGCATGCACGGGCGTGTGCACATACTGGAACCGGCCTGGCCGGGCGGCCAGCCAGGCCCGGGTCTCCCTCGAGACATGCGAGGAGTGGTTGTCGAGGATGATGCGGATGGTCGCGCCTTCCGGATAGTGGGCATCGAGGCGCTCCAGGAGCCCGATGAACTCCCGGCTGCGGTGCCGTCTCTCGACATTGGCGATGATCTCCCCGGTGTGCAGGTCCAGCGCGGCCAGGATCGACAGGGTGCCGTGGCGCCGGTACTCGCAGTCCCGGGCCATCTGCGGATGCCGGCCGGGAACCGGAGGCCGGTCCGGGGCGCAGGTGCCCAGCGCCTGGATGCCGGGCTTCTCGTCGACGCTGACGCGGTACACTTCGGGTTCGCCGGCAGCACCGGGCGATCCGGGGCTTTCCGCCTGCAGGGCGACCTCCCGGTAGACCATCAGCACCTCCGCTTTCTTCTCCTCGAAGTCCGGATCCCGCTTCGGAAGGGAGTAGCGGACCCGGTGCGGCTTCAGTTCATGTTCGTCCAGGATCCGCCACACCGTCATCTTCCCGGCCTTCGACAGGCGCGGAAAGCCCGCCTCCTGCGCCTGCTCCCGGACCTGCCGGGCCAGCGCCGACAGCGTCCACATCTCGGCCGCCAGCCCCAGCTCCTTTGGCTGCCGGCAGGCCAGCCCCGCCACCCAGGCCTTCGCCTCGTCTCCAATCTCGGGCTCCCGGCCGCGCCGCGGCCGGTCACGAAGCGCCGCCTCCACGCCCGTGTCCACGGCCTTGTCGATGCACTGGTACACCGTCGGACGCGACACGCCAACCCTCCGGGCAATCTCCGCCAGCGGCATGCCCTCCTCATGGCGCAGCAGGATCCGCGCACGCTGCACCTCGCGCATCGGGGCCGTCTGCGACCCCGCCAGGGTGCGCAGCATCGCATGCTGCTCTCCGCTCACGGCCAGGTCCGGTTTCTCCGTCTTTCGAGCCATCCTGGCCTCCGTCATTGGTTCAGGGATGACCACCATAGGCGAAAACCCCTTTAATGTCAATGCATTCATGTTACTCTGTACTAGAACACCTTCCGTCGCATCATCTCCAGCGCAAACAACAAGAATCCGGCCGTGGGCAGGACGGCCCCGAGAAAGGGGCCCATGCCGTTAGCCAGAACCACATAGCCCAACGCACGATTCAGGGCATAAAACGCCAGCCCTAGTAGAATACCGGTGAACAGACTGCGACCAACCTGCTGAGAGCGGGCACTGGAGAAGGCAAAGGGGACCGCCAGAACAACCATCACCGCTGCCGAAACCGGCAACACCAATCTGCTCCAGAATGCCAACTCAAATGACTTGGTATGCTGCTGGTTGGCCGCTAGATGGGCAATATACGGCCGTAGTTGCCAGATTGCCAGTTGTTCCGGTTTGACCAGAAATACCGAGAGCATTTTCGGCGTCACTGCCGTCTCCCAGAACATACGTTTCAAAGTCGTGGCTTCCACCATTCCTTCTGGAAGGATGCGGGTTTGCTTTACATCCTGCAGTACCCAATGATCGCCCCTAAATGTGCTCGCTTGGGCATGCAGCAAGGACTCAAGGTGGAGAGGATGCTCAAGGGTATAGATCCGAACCCCCCGTAGGGATTCATCGGGAAGTACTTCCGCGATATGCACAAAGTGATCCCCATCCCGCACCCAAAGACCCCGTCCCTGACGGTGGAGGATATTCTCCTGCTGGGCACTGGCACGGAAAAGCTGTGCCTGGCGCTCGGTGAAGGGCGCAACAAATTCCCCGAGGGCGATGGTCACCAAAAAAAACAGCAGGCCGACTCGAAGCACCGCAAGCGTGATCTGTCGTCTGGAAAAGCCACTTGCTCTCATCACAACCAATTCGGAATCATTGGCCAGAAGGGCCAGTCCCCCCATGGTGCCGAGCAACACTGCCATAGGAAAGAGCTCATAGATCATTTGCGGGGCAGATAGCAGGAGGAGACCGAGAATCTGGGTCGTTCCAAATCGGTCGGCTTCGACCAGATCAATGAATTCGACCACCATAAACAATACCAACAGCACAGAGACCGCAACCAGGCTATGGCCGAAGACCGTCCGGCCAATATGGCGGGCCAGAAGAGTCATGGTGTCAAGCAACCTGGGAAAGTAGTGGGTGATTCCGGTTTCGGCGTTGGAACAGCCACACCGCCACCACCACAAAGAGCCCATGCACCGTCCAAAGACCGGGCCAGGGGCTCACCGACCCACGCTCGATCAATGCCATGGTAAAGCCCAGACAATTGAAGTAGGCAAAATAAACCAGGAGTGCCAAGACGATGGGTGGA
The DNA here is from genome assembly GCA_965221795.1 of Candidatus Poriferihabitaceae bacterium. Lineage (GTDB taxonomy): Bacteria > Pseudomonadota > Gammaproteobacteria > Arenicellales > Poriferihabitantaceae > VYFG01. Next base: position 1,670,840 of record OZ244914.1, on the reverse strand, counting down.
AAGTGCACCCGACGAATCTGGGGCGAGGAAAACGCCAAGGCAAACAAAATCAAGGTGGGCAGCATGCCCACCTTTGACAGCCGCCAGTGCAACTGTGCCATGGCTTCGGGGTCTTTTCCCTCCCACAGGTCCAAGGTGGATTGAGCGGCCAGCGGCAATGGAGAATCGGCACGAGGTGGCTTCTTCAGCCTGAGCCGATAAGTGTCGAAATTCAGCACTCCATAGTGCGCCGTGCCGGTCCGGCCCCGATATTGGGCACCCTCCTCAAGCACCAGGAACTCGCTGCCACTTTCTTCATCGACGGTACGAACCCCTTGGTGAGCGACCACAATCTGTTCCTCGCCTCGAACCGGATGATAGACAAAAATTTCATGGAAGGTGTCCGACTCCCGGTCGTAGCGTTCCACAAAAATCACCCCCTGGCCTCCCCGAGTATCATTGAATACGCCAGGAAGAATGCCGGACACATCGGTACGGTTCTGGTACTCCCGCCCCTTGGTAATGGACATTTCCACGGACAGGGGGGCAAGGTAAAGCGAAATCAGGGCAACCATGGAACCCACTCCCAGAAAGAGCCAGGATGCCGGGCGTAGAAGCTGCCTCACACCCATACCACAGGCCCCGATCGCCACCAGCTCATTGTCCCGGCTCCAACGCCCCATAACCAACAAGATGGCAACATACACCACGAAAGGGATCATGATGTCCAGGTAGGTCACCATCTTCAACAGTAACAGCAGGGCCACTCCACCGACTGGAAGATCCCCTTCCGCCGCCTGGCGCAGGAAAGACATCACCCGCACCACGAGAAAGATCGACAACAAGATAGCTGCCACGGCACCACTTGCCTGCAGCACCTCGCGTATAAAGCTCCGGTGAATGATCATGATCGGATCCGATCGCGAAAGCGACTGGAACATATTACAAGATCGAAGAACCCCCTGTTTCTGCAGGCCATCCTGTCTTTCATCTATCGCTCTCGATTCTGGTAAAACCCTTGTTTTTAAGAGAAAAACAAGCCAATGGCCGGTCAGACGGCGCATTCAAAATGGGTATTGCTTTCGTTATCACCCTTCTAAGAAGAACTCAAGAAATAGCAACTCCGGAAACTGGTACGGCGTTATCCCGCAACGACTTTTCCAGCCTGGTACAACCATCCTGGCATGGGGCGTTCCAGTTTCCATAGGACCTTCATGGGGCATTCTGATTCATGGCTCTGGTAGCGGGCATTGCCCAGACAGTGATATGGAACGGTCCTTCCCTGGTCCTTTTTTCGCTCCCGAACAAAGAGAATCACGTTTGTGCCCCTGTTCCCGTGTTCGATGTACCGTCGTCCCGCCGTGGAATCGGCTTTGGTGTTGTTCTGTGATTCCCAATGGAACAGGTCCGGAGAAACCGGATAGTCGTCATAGCGAGTCGTGGGAGCATAATCCTTGTCCGATTTCTCAAGCGTAATGAACAACAGGTCCGTCTGGGTTTCTTTGTCAAAAACCACGCCCTCTCGGGGCAAATGAATCGTTCCGTTCCGGGTAGTGCGACCATATGCCGCCATCACTTCCCCAAGGGTGTAGGTGGCGTGGCTTGCCAAGGGAATGGGTTCGGAGCCACTCATGGGCTTCGAAACGGTTCGGATTCGATCCGACAAGATTTCCATCAGATCACAATATTCTTGACATAAGTCGGTCGCAGCTCGTATCTGTTCAATCCGCCGGTCCGCCTCCGCAATCGGGGTGTTCGACCCTCCCAAAATGGAAAACAGCATCAAGCCCAAACGGTAGTTCTGGTCACGGAGCCGGGAAATAGGCTCGGAGTGGTCAGTGGTAAAGATTTCCTGCCATAGAGCAAGACGGTCCAAGTCATCGACATGGAGTAGCCGCCCTATGGCTTTGCTTTCCTCTTGGCTCAGTGTGGCAGTCTCTGGGCGGAAGCCGGCCTGTTGGCGCAGTTGAGTAAAACATCGGTGGTTAGCATAGACCTCCTCCAGTTCAATGTGAGCCTCTTCCAGAAACGTTCTGAGTCGAGTCGCAGGGCCTAATGCGCGGAGTTCGTCCGCCAGCCTCGCTCCCTTTACTGCTTGTTGGAGATTGGCGAGGACGGTATTTTTTGCTTTCCGGTCAAGCTTGAGTGCACAACCGGGCGGCAACAGGGGAAAGTCCTTTTCAATCGCTTGCTTGACTTGGTGTCTGGTACCTCCAAGCAACGCTTGGTACCTGATGTCATAACGGTACTCGCGCCTCACCTGACCCACGAAATCCAGCACAGTAAGTACCTGCTTTCCCTCTGCCCAACGCAACCCTCTTCCGAGTTGCTGCAGAAAGATGGTGGCGCTTTCGGTGGGCCGAAGCAACAAGATTGTGTCCACTTCCGGCACATCCACGCCTTCGTTGAACAGGTCCACGGTGAAGATGATTTGCAGTTCACCATGTCGTAACTTTCGAAGGGCTTCCGTCCGTTCCTGAGGGCTGCTGCTTGCACTGAGGGCGATCGCACGAAACTGGAATTCGGAAAATTGGTTGGCCATGAAGTTCGCATGCCCGACACCGGCACAGAATCCCAGTGCTCGCATTGTGGATGGGTCGGAAACATAATCCCTGATCGCCTGGCAAATCCGCCGCGCACGGATGTGGTCACCGGTAAGCACCTTATCCAACTCCCCCAATGCATATTTCCCGCGCCTGAATGAAACCGTGGAAAGATCGGTATCATCGCTTATGCCAAAGTAATGAAAAGGACAAAGCAGCCCTTGGTCCAAGGCATCCCAGAGCCTGGACTCATAGGCAACTCGACCGTCAAACCATCTCAGGATCGATTGACCATCGGTACGTTCTGGCGTAGCCGTCAGGCCGAGAAGAATCTTTGGTTGCAGCTGGGACAGTAACCGGTCATAGCTGGTTGCGGCCGCATGATGGAATTCATCCACAATGACCATGTCGAAACCAGTTGGCGGGATATCTTGGATACGACTCTGGATTGATTGGATCGAGGCAAAGACATGGTGCCCGTGGTGTGGGCGTTCTCCCCCAACCAAGCGTTCTCCAAAATCCGGGTCACGGAGGACCAGCTGGAAGACTCTCTGGGATTGCTGCAGTATTTCATCGCGATGCGCCACAAAGAGTAGAGAGTCGATGGATTGCGTCGTCCGCGCTTGGCGGTAATCAAAGGCGGCCACCCAAGTCTTGCCTGTACCCGTCGCGGCGACGACAAGATTACGCCAATAGCCACGGCTACGCTCCGATGTAAGAGCATCCAGAGCGACCGATTGATGGGGCTTGGGCGCTACATCAAACAATTGCAGCGGCTGGGCGTCGCCCGGAAAGGAGCCCGGCTTTCCCTGCCCCGAAAGCGCACTATGCAGCCGAGTGCCATCACGGTCGGGATCATATTCCTCGAACTCCGGCTCTTGCCAGTATTGCTCAAAGGTTGCCTGGAAACGATCAATCACTTCCGGATTCTCGATCGCACCGACACGAACATTCCATTCGAGACCGTCGACTTGGGCGGTTTGGGTCAGGTTTGAAGAACCGATATATGCGGTATGGAACCCACTGTTCCGATGAAATAGCCATGCCTTGGCATGTAGCCGGGTCCGGGTCACGTCATACGAAACTTTTACTTGTGCCCCAATCTTGGCGAGCGTATCGAGTGCACGTTGCTCCGTGGTGCCGGTGTATACGCTGGCAATAATACGAACCTGGACGCCTGTTTTGATCCGTGCTTCCAGTTCGTTTTTGAATAACCGCAACCCGGAGTAACGGATAAATGCGCATAACAAATCAATTCTGTCGGCACTCGGGATTTCTTTGACGATTTCATTTGCAATCTGCGCATCCCGCTTGCCATTGACAAGCAAGCCTGTTCGCCGCAGGGGAAGGTTCGGACGGGGCAACCATCCGCCTCCTAGCCCAACATGATCCTGTGCCTCGTAAAGTAATAGGTCATCCCCCCCGGAAACCTGTTCCCCCTCAACCGTCCCATGCTCACCAAGCACCGCTATCAGCTTGTTCACCAAGTCCACTTGTTTGGATTGGTTGTTAGGCATGCCCTCCAATGTGCGCAGGATAAGAGTGTATATATGGTGTGCCAGAAATCTTGGCCGGATGGTGTCCTCTGCTCGTTCCGTGAGAATTTTCCAGTCCTGTCGTTTTCTTTCAGCGATCTCTGCTTCCAGAGTCGCGGTTAACAGCTCTTCGTATAGTCCGGATTGTTGGAGGCGTTTCATGTTTTTCTTCTAGGGTCGTAGTAAGCCATACCTATTCCAGCAGTATACCGAATTGGTACCAACTAGCGGCATGGTGTTGTATCAATACGAAGCGGAAGGTCCTCCCGCGGTGGCGAATCATATAAGTCAGGACTGCCCGCAGTGTATTTTGCATAGCCCAACGGGCCCGAAAAGAGAACGGCCATGCACATGGCCTTTCTGGAACCGACACGAACCAGACTGAAAGTATTCTCCAGTTCTGTCTAGGGTCGGGTTCAGGATGCGGTGGCCGATGCCGGGCCTGTTAGGTGAGAGCTCCAGATCTGGAAGTGGAGGAGTTATTGATCTGCAGACCGGCGACCAGCCAGATGTGGCATCTACTCACTCCTCTCGGGCACAGAGTTCCTGCGTCAGCCCGCAGGTGTATATGCCACCCGGACAAGGCTGCGTAAACCACCAGCATCTCTGGAGAATAGGGTCACCTGCTGATTTGCATGTCATACAGCAGGGTAGGACCGGTCGGTGTCAGGTACAGTAGAGGCAGTTGATCGTTGCGGAGTGCGGAAGGAGCCAGCCCGGTTTCGCCCCAACCCGGACCGGCTTCATGTCCCAGAACAACGCTATTGATGCGGTCCCGAACGAGATCGGTTGGGGCTCAGTGGGCTTGATGCCATGTCCAATCCTGATGTCCGCGCCGGATCGGCTGGCCGTGAACACGGACCGAATGGTTTCGGTGCTTCGCATGATACCGGTGTCCTTTCCGGTACCAATGCGGTTTGGCATGTCCATCGTGATAGCCGTGACGGTACCCATGCCGATAGGATCGGTACTGAGGGCGGTGCCAATGCCGGTCTCGATAATGATAGTCCCGGATGGGATCCCGATAATAGTATGAAGGGGCGCGTTCTACACGCCGGACATACGTCGTTCGCTCCCTAGGGAGTGGCTCGGCGATCAGTGCTCCAATGGTAAAAGCAGTCAGTGCCCCCAGCAATACCCCATAGGCGACATCATCGGAATGGGAATAGTGGCGCTGATGAGAATGTCGCCACTTGCCCGCCAAGGCACTGGTTGATGCCGTCAGTAGCGCGGTCACTGCCAGAGTAATGACGATACTCCGGAAAGGAGACGGTTGCGTTTTCATAACATCCTCACTGCGTTGTGTCGATGGATGGCGCATTATCCAGCAAGTATCATGAACGGAAACTTAATGGCTCCGGGATTTTGCCCCGATGATCTGTACTCGTGACCCCAGAGTGCCCTTGAGCCGTTCTCCCGACCGGCGATGACTCCCCGAATGGCCTAACGATCACGATCTGGAGTCGTTCATACCCCAGTTCCTGGCTGGACCGAGCACCCGGTCTCCCGGCAGTTGCACTCGGAAATGCAACCGACGTATGATTCTACTGCCATGGGCCTTGTCGCTCCAGCATAGAATGCAGGAGTGACTTCCCTCATGTGCCTGTACAATCCGTCGAGCAATGCCAGCCACCCGGGCAGGTCGGCGCGGACATAGTATATTACCTTTACTCTTTCCCGAACTGCGGGCAATTTGCCCAACAACTTTTCCGACTATCTTCCGGTGCCATGCCACAACAGCTGCTCGCCGCCTCCATCCTCGCCGCCGATTTTGCACAACTGGGCCGGGAGGCCGAACATGTCCTGGCCGCTGGCGCGGATATGGTGCACTTCGATGTCATGGACAATCACTATGTCCCCAACTTGACCGTGGGCCCGCTGGTCTGTGAAGCGTTGCGCAAATATGGTGTCACCGCACCTATTGATGTCCATCTCATGATCAAGCCCGTGGACAGGATCATTCCAGACTTCGCGGCGGCAGGCGCCAACTACATCACCTTCCATCCAGAGGCTTCCGAGCACATTGACCGCACCCTGCAGCTGATCCGGTCGGTCGGGTGCCAAGCCGGGCTGGTGTTCAACCCGACCACGCCGCTGGGGGTATTGGAATACGCTATGGACAAAATCGACATGATCCTTCTGATGGCAGTCAATCCCGGGTATGGCGGTCAATCGTTCATCCCCTCTACCCTGGCAAAACTCCGTCACGCCCGCCGCCTGATCGAGGAAAGCGGGCGGGAGATTCGTCTCGAGGTGGACGGGGGTGTCAAAGTCGAAAATATCGCTGAAATCGCCCAAGCCGGTGCCGACACCTTTGTTGCGGGCAGTGCTATTTTTGGTGCCGGCAGGGACAGTGACCCACACCGGTACGACTCGGTGATTACTGCCCTGCGCGAACAGTTGACCTCCGCCTGAAGAACAGCGGTTGGAAACATGTCTCTGCCCCCCATTGCTGCTCGCACCCTGCTGTTTGACCTGGATGGCACTTTGGCTGATACGGCACCGGATATTGCGGCAGCCACCAACCGGACCCTGCAGGTCCTCGGCCTTTCACCAAGGCCATTGTCTGACCTGCGCCAATGGATTGGCAATGGCTCCACCCAACTGATCAAGCGGGCACTCACCGGCAAATGGGACGGAGATCCAGACTCGTTGCTTTTGAGGCAAGCACTAATAACTTTTTTCGATCTCTACGCAGACCAAATTTGGGAGCAAAGCCGGCTCTTCCCCGACGTACAGCAAACCCTGGTGCAATTTCACGATGCGGGACTGAACCTTGGCTGCGTAACCAATAAGCCGGCCCGGCACACCGAACTGTTGCTGGAACAATCCGGGCTGTCCCGCTATTTGCAAACATGGATTGCGGGGGACACACTGCCCGTACGCAAGCCGGACCCGGGGCCGCTCCAATACGCGGCCGAACTTCTTGGCAGCGCTATCACTGAATGCATCATGATCGGCGACTCCATGAACGACATCCTGGCCGCCAAGTCCGCCGGCATGTCTGTCATCTGCCTGACCTATGGCTACCATCAGGGAATGGACCTGCGTTCCGGTCGCCCGGACCGGATTCTTGATCACTTCCGGGACCTCACCTTACATGTGAAACCACTCAAGCTGGAAACCGCGGAGCAGATAGAGAACCACAGGCTTCTCCCCAGGGAGTTGGGAATCGAAAGGCCCTGACCAGAAGCGAGATTTTGCCCGGCAAGGGTGCTCATGTCCATGCACACTTCTTTAGCCATCGACCCTGCAACCACCCATAGAACCCACTGCCAGCATCTTCAGAGGGAAGCATCCAGCACTTCCCCAGACACCCCGGTTCCGATATCTGACATCCCGCATGTAAAAATCCCGGCCCGGGGCGATGTATTTATCCAAGCGGTTTTGCTGGACTTTACATATCTTGCAGGTACAATCATCCTGACACCCTCTACCACTCTGGTTGATCCGTTGCTACCAATCATCATATCCGCAATCCCATGGGCTTGGCGTTGGCGAATCTGACCCTTTGCACCCCAATTCCTGCTGCTGCCCTCCTGACCATGATGATTGACTATGCTGACAAAATCGGAATTCGACGCCTACGCCGCTCTCGGCTATAACCGTATTCCCCTGTTCCGAGACCTGCTGGCGGATCTCGATACTCCTCTTTCCACATATCTAAAGCTGGGTGCCGGTCCCTACAGCTACCTGCTGGAATCCGTTCAGGGCGGTGAGAAATGGGGGCGCTATTCGATGATTGGGCTACCATGCCGGAATCGCCTGGAAATCTGTGGACATACTGTCTTTACCTACCATGACTTGCAGCTGGTGGACGAACAGGAGGTAGAAGACCCACTGGAGGCGGTGCGCACGTTCCAGCAACAGTTTCACATTCCGGATGTGGCTGGCATGCCTCGGTTTACCGGGGGACTCGTGGGCTACTTCGGCTATGACACGATACAGTACATTGAGCCTCATCTGGGCCAACACAAGGCACCGGACCCGGTCGCCGCGCCGGATATCTTGCTCATGGTATCCGAAGAAGTCGTGGTGTTCGATAATCTGTCTGGCCGGCTGATGACCATCGTCCAAGCCAATCCCAGCGATCCCAACGCCTACGATCGGGCCGTAGCTCGGCTGGATTCCCTAGCGTCAATCATACATCAACCGCTACCCCCTCAACCACAGGACACCTTTACCTCACACGCAGACACTCCCATAGTCGAGTCCTCGCTGCCTCGCGAACAGCACATGCGTGCCGTGGAAAAATGCAAACAATACATTCGTGACGGTGACATTTTTCAGGTCGTGCTGTCCCAGCGCATGTCCATGCCGTATCGGGCCAGACCACTGGAGCTCTACCGGGCGTTACGGACACTCAATCCTTCGCCCTATATGTTCTTTATTGATCTCGGCGACTTCCAGATCGCCAGTTCTTCCCCAGAAATCCTGGTGCGCCTGGATCACGGCGAGGTCACCGTGCGGCCCATTGCAGGTACCCGAAAGCGAGGGACTACTCCGGAGGAAGATGAAGCACTGGCGGAGGAGTTGCTGGCGGACCCCAAGGAACTTGCCGAACATCTGATGCTGATCGATCTTGGCCGAAACGATGTCGGGCGCGTTTCGGAAATCGGCACGGTACGACTTACCGAGAAAATGGTCATCGAGCGCTATTCACATGTCATGCACATCGTATCCAATGTTACCGGGCGCATCCTTCCGGATATGGATGCCATCGATGTGCTAAAAGCCACTTTCCCCGCCGGCACCCTGTCCGGCGCACCCAAAGTGCGGGCACTGGAGATTATTGAAGAGCTGGAACCAGACAAAAGAGGTATATATTCCGGGGCCATTGGCTATATCGGTTGGAACGGCAATATGGATACCGCCATTGCCATTCGAACCGCATTGATCCGAAATGGCCAGGTCCACATCCAAGCTGGCGGCGGCATTGTAGCCGATTCCGTGCCGGAAAATGAATGGCAGGAAACCCTCAACAAGGCCCGTGCGGTGCTTCATGCGGTCGACCTGGTCAACGGCGGACTGCACAATCCGTTTGAGAAATAGGAATGCCCCTATGTTGCTGATGATCGATAATTACGACTCCTTCACCTACAACCTGGTGCAGTATCTGGGGGAACTGGGGCAGGATGTCCAGGTATACCGGAACGATCAAATCACTCCGGATGGACTGGCAGCCTTGGCCCCGGATTCTTTGGTGATCTCGCCCGGACCCGGCACTCCCGGGCAAGCAGGGATTACGGTGGCTGCCATCCAACGGTTCGCGGGATTGATCCCGATCTTGGGGGTCTGCCTGGGCCATCAAGGTATCGGAGAAGCGTTCGGTGGCCGAACCGTCCATGCCCAGACCTTGATGCATGGCAAGACATCCCCGATTCATCATGCGGGCCAAGGAGTGTTTACCGGGCTCCCCAATCCATTCCAGGCCACCCGTTATCATTCCCTGGCCTTGGATCCGACCTCCCTCCCGGACTGTTTGCAAGTCACGGCACATACCTCCGATGGGGAGATTATGGGGGTACAGCATCGGGAATGGCCTATCGCTGGCGTTCAGTTCCATCCAGAGTCCATTGAAACCCACTGTGGACATCAACTCCTGAAGAACTTTCTTACCGGGTGATGCGAAATATCCTCTCTCCAATCACGGTAGGTTGAATGACCAAAACCAAGCCAGACGCTTGCAGAGCGCGATGAACGACATCCTGGAAAAAATTCTTGCACACAAGGCCGAGGAGGTAGCCAAGCGGACCGAAAAAACTCCTCTTGCCACCCTCAAAGCCCGATGCGGTAACCACCTGCCACCGACCCGGGGCTTTGCCCGTGCCTTGGCCACCCAGCTTGGAAAGGGCCAACCGGGGGTGATCGCGGAAGTGAAGAAAGCCTCGCCCAGCAAAGGCATTATCTGTATGGATTTTGACCCCTCCCGGATTGCACAGAGCTATGCCCGGGGTGGAGCGACCTGCCTTTCAGTCCTGACAGATGAACATTTCTTCCAGGGCCATGACGCCTATTTGAACCAGGCCCGCGACGCATCTGGATTGCCGGTCCTGCGCAAGGACTTCATCATCCAACCCTACCAGGTCTATGAAGCAAGGCTTCTGGGGGCAGATGCCATCTTATTGATCGTGGCCGCACTCAATGATCATATGCTGACCACTCTGGCAATGCAGGCCCAAGAGCTTTCGCTGGATGTGCTGGTGGAAATACATGATCCGGCGGAACTGTTGCGGGCCCTGCGCCTGCCCTGCCCGCTGCTGGGCATCAACAACCGCAATCTGCGTACTTTCGAAACCCGCCTTGACACTACCCTGGAACTGCTCGACCAAATTCCCGAGGATCGTATCGTGATCACGGAAAGCGGTATTCATGAGCCCGGAGATGTTGCCATGATGCGCCGAAACGGGGTTCATGCTTTCTTGGTGGGAGAGGCCCTCATGCGAGCCGATGACCCCGGAGAAAGGCTGGCGAAGCTGTTTGCAGGCTGAGAGCAGCCCTCGTCGAAGCCTGAAGCCTGGTGGACCTTCCCGACTTCGCTGGTATCAAGACCACCGCATCAGTATTGCTGTAGAGGGCCCCTTGATCCGGCAGTGCCCAAGCGGACTCCTGTGCCAGTTGCCCCATCAGCTCTGATCTTCGGACCTTCACAGAAAATCCTGCGGTGCGCTGACTATAGAGACAACACTATGCAAAGCCAAGGGGGCTCATTCTCTTTACTCGGTCCTGGTTGCTTGATGGTCCCCTGGGCCCCATAATAGGACGGTCAGTAGCTTCCTTTGCAACGGTTTCTGGAGAAGACGACATGTTCGAAAAAATCACCATCCCCTACGAATCGAAGATGCTCTTCAATGTTGTCCAACTGAAGGATCAATATACTCTGGAAGATGTCGAACTCAAGATCGGTGAACTCTGTAATGTGGTCAAGAACAAATATGGCGATGAAGAAGGTGGATTTCTCGCGGGACAGGTATTCGAATTCCGTGGATTCATCTCCGAAGAGGGAACTATTGGCAAGAGTGGTGGACATCAGCCGGTTCGGCCCCACATCGCTATCGTGACGTACTGGAAATCGTTTGAGCAACACGAAAAGTCGCATGCCGATGATCGGTTCAAAAAGCTCTTCGGTGCACTGGAAGAAATGTGCCAGAACACTTATGAGATCGGATATGACCTGCTGTGGCAGGGCGAGGCAGAATAATCATTCTTGATCCCTGAATCGTACCCCCGGAAAACTGCTTGATCCAGCCCGCCGTCGTGGCTGGTGCGGCCGTCACTGCGGAAATCCGCCCCTGCCTGACGTCTTTATGATGGGGAAAATCGGCTCGAACGGAGGAAACATTCGGTCACGGCAAGGCCTCTTTCGAGATCAGCGTCACTCACGGAATGAGATCGAATGACTGGAGAGCTTGCCGTCTATTGATGAAATATCCAGGCTAGCTGCACTGGTCACCAGACCATCTGTTGGGCACCAAGTGGCGTAACGGGCTTCATGTCCCGAAAACATTCCCTGTTTGCGCCGCTGGCAACCACCGCATGGGCCTTTGCCCTATACTGGTAGCCCCATTCGTCTTGCTCCCCATGTCGGCCTTCTTCCGCCCCAACCCGAATGTGCTGGGTGTCTTTTGCCTGGTAGGGGCCCTTGTGTTCCTGACCATCAGCGATTCCATCATCAAATGGCTAAGCCCGTATTATGCCTTGCATGAAATCACCCTCTTCCGTTCAGTGGTGGCGCTGGTCGTGCTATTGATCTTTGTGCAGTGTTTCGGCAAGTGGCCCACACTCCGAACGCGACGCCCGGGGTTGCATCTGTGTCGAGGGTTGCTGTTGGTACTGGCCAACATGTTCTTCTTTCTGGGCCTGTCGGTGATGCCGCTGGCAGAAGTGATGACCCTGTTTTTTACCGGACCACTGTTCATCTGCCTGTTGGCCAAAACCCTGCTGGGAGAAGTGGTCGGACTGCTACGTTGGTTGGCCATTCTGGTGAGCATGGTCGGCGTGGTGGTGCTGGTTGAGCCTGGCAGCAATGAATTCACCTGGGCTTCTGTGCTGCCAGTACTGGCCGCCCTGACCTATTCCCTGATGGTGATCACGACGCGAAAGTTGGGCATGAGCGACTCCGCTGAAGCTCTAACCCTCTACATTCAGCTGGCTTTTATCCTAGTCAGTACCCTGAGTGGCTTGTTGCTTGGCCAGGGGCAATTCAATGTCTTCGGGCAACCAGCCGCGGACTTCCTGTTACGAGCTTGGCAATGGCCGACATTCGCTGACTTCCAGCTGCTGCTGGTCTGCGGTGTGGTCACCACCGCCGGAGCGTACCTATTGTCTCAATCCTACCGGATTGCTCAAGCTTCCGTCGTCGCCCCTTTCGAGTATACGTCGCTTCCATTTGCTGTACTCGTGGGCTATCTGGTCTGGGGAGACCTTCCGGGCATTCGGGATGGGATTGGCAGCACTCTCATTATCGGCAGCGGGCTTCTGATGGTATATTACGAGTTCCACATCCAGCCCAATGCTTCTCCCACTCCAGAAACCCAACCATAAGCTTTCGCCTATTGAAGGGCTGCTCCTCTCAAGAGCTCCGACCTCGTCGCATATTACCCTCCTCTGATTCCTGATCGAATTTTCCCATGACCGAAGCGCATGATACCGCCACCTACCTGCAGGCACGTCGTGATTCCCAAGAGCCGATGCGCACTATTCCGGCGGCGCTCTACCCGGACACTCTCGTCACCGCATTTGCCGTCCAGAACGAACTGGTGCGGATGCTCGCCGAACAGTACGACAGCGTTCCTTGCGGACACAAGATCGCCTGCACTCATGAACTCGTGGCTCAGCGCCTGCATGCCCAAGGCCCCTTTCCCGGCCGTCTGATGACCCACAGCAACTATGAAAGCGGGGCCCAATTGGATCCGACCGCATTCCGCCTGCGGCTTACGGAAGCCGAGTTCGGCTTTATCCTGGGAGAGGACGTACCGAAGACGTCGACCTCCTACACGGCACAAACCATCCGCCCCTTTATCGAAGCATTCGTTCCCTGCCTAGAAGTTGTCGACCATGGGTTCCACGATTTCACCACGGTGGGGGAACGGGCGCTGATTGCCGACAATGCCATCCATGGTGCCTGTATTTTCGGCGAACCGATAACCGCATGGCAGTCGATCGATTTTGTCGATTGGCCGGTACATATGCATGTGAACGGCAACCGCTTTACGACTGGTACCGGCAAAAATGCACTGGGCAACCCCCTGCATGCCATGGCTTGGCTGGCAAATCACCTGTCATCCCGGGGCCTCTCCCTCTGCGCTGGCGAGGTGGTCGCAACCGGTACCGTTGGGGAGGTCTATTCGGCCCAGGCCGGAGATATCATTGTCGCTGACTATGGCAGCTTGGGAGAGGTCCGTGTACAGTTCAACCACCCAACATGATTTCACTTTTCACATCATCTTGCACATGACCAACTGGGCGTATTTTGAAGGGACCATTGTGCCGATTGAGCAGGCCAAAATCAGTATCACCAACCATACCCTGCATTATGGAACCGGCTGCTTCGCCGGTCTCCGGGGTTACTGGAACGCTGCCCACGAGCAGCTCTATATTTTTCGAACGAAAGACCACTATGACCGGTTCCTGCACAGCAATCGGCTACTGTTCAGTGATATCGGCTTAGACAGTACCGCACTGGCAAACCACACCATCGAGCTTTTGCGCAAGGAAGCCTGGCAGCAGAATGTCTATATCCGGCCGATTGCCTATAAGGATGAGGGAGTGTTCCGGGTCTGGCTGCATGATGCACAGGATAAAGTGGCGATCTTCAGCCAACCAACCGGCAGTTACCTGCCCAACGACAAAGGGCTGTCCGTCTGCGTCAGCAGCTGGCGCCGCGTGGACGACACCGCAATCCCGTCAAGGGGCAAAGTCAATGGCACCTATGTCAACAGTGCCTTGGCCAAGAGTGAGGCCATGCTGTCCGGTTTCGATGAGGCGATTTTTCTGAACCAGGATGGCCATGTATCGGAAGCTTCGGCAGCGAACCTGATGATGGTGCGCGATGATACTCTGATCACACCACCCGTCACGGCCAATGTACTGGAAGGGATCGTGCGAAAGTCGCTGATTGCACTGGCACAGGATGCATTGGGAGTTCGAGTACAGGAACGCCATATCGACCGCTCCGAACTCTACCTGGCCGATGAAGTCTTTTTCTGCGGGACCGGGGTGCAAATGGCCCAGGTACAGTCGATTGACCATCGCCCGGTCGGACACGGAAAAGGCAACCCCATCACCAGCAAGCTCAATGACCTCTTCGTCCGGGTGATCACTGGGCAGGAACCGGATTACCGGCATTGGCTGACCCCGGTGTATCACTGATCCAGGAAAAGCCGAGACGAGCCGCAGGATGTATCACCTTGCGTCTTCATGCCAACGACATTGATCAATGAAAGTTTCTCTTCAGAAAACCGGCCCTTTGGCTTTTGGCGTAACCACGGAAAGTGGCCATGTCCTGACCGCTGATGGCTCACCGGACCATGGCGGCCAAAATACCGGTCCGCGGCCGATGGAACTGGTGCTGGCCGCCCTCGGGAGCTGCAGTGGCATTGATGTCATCCTGATTCTCGAAAAGAGTCGGCAGCATGTTACCGATTGCCGCATCACGCTGGACGGCATGCGTGCCGATGCCGTCCCCGCCGTCTTCCGCCAGATCCATGTTCACTATGAAGTCGTCGGTCACAATCTGGAGGCGAAAAAAGTGAGGCGGGCTGTGTCACTGTCGATGGAAAAGTACTGCTCGGTTACCCGGATGCTGGCACCCTCGGTCGACATCACCCATAATTTCGAGATTGTCGAACCTGATCGCTGAGTGCGGTTGATGCCGCCATTGGGCCCGAGCCCCGAAACTGACCTCACAATACCATGGAACAAATCACCAGTTGGGTCCGGCAACAGCTATCCAATCCGCAAGTGGTGTTTCTCACCGCCGCGCTGCTGATACTGTTCATCATCGTGTTTTATGCCGGTAGCATGCTGGCTCCGGTACTGGCGGGAATCGTCATTGCCTACTTGCTGGAAGGAGTGATTCGCCGGATGCAATTTGTCGGGTTGCCCCGAGTCATCTGCATCTGGACCGTTTCCGTAGGCTTTCTACTGTTCTTGGGGGTAATCATCTTCTGGTTACTACCAACTCTCTATGCCCAGTTGGCACAGGTGATGGCTGAGGTTCCCTACATGCTGAGCCAAGGCCAAGCAGCCCTTATGACCTTGCCGGAAAAATATCCAGAACTCTTTTCCCGGGAGCAGGTGCTCGAACTGATCAACAATCTGCGGGCCGAGCTCACCTCTTTCGGCCAACATGTACTGACCAATTCTCTCTCCCAAGTCACCGGAGTCATCACGCTGCTGATCTATTTCATCCTCCTGCCCATTCTGATCTTTTTCTTTCTGATGGACAAGAATCGGATCCTGACATGGATCCGTGACTTGCTGCCTAGCGATAACCAACTGGCGGTTCAGATCTGGCGGGATGTGGATGTGCAGATCGGAAATTATATTCGCGGCAAAGTCTGGGAAATCCTGATCGTTTGGCTGACCTGTCTGCTGACTTTTTCCTTCTTCGGACTGCAGTTTTCGATGTTGCTTTCGGTGCTGGTCGGACTGTCAGTGCTGATCCCCTATATCGGTGCCGCCGTGGTCACCGTGCCGGTGGTGGTGTTTGCCTATTTTCAATGGGGTCTCACGACCGATTTCTACTACTTGGTACTGGCCTATCTGGTCATTCAGGCCCTGGATGGAAACTTGCTGGTGCCATTGCTGTTCTCCGAGGTTGTGAACCTGCATCCGGTCGCCATCATCGTGGCGGTGCTGTTTTTTGGCGGACTGTTCGGTATCTGGGGGGTTTTCTTCGCGATTCCTCTGGCCACTCTAGTACAGGCGGTCATGGTCGCCTGGCCCCGGGAAGCCGATCTTGGGGAGCCCTGATCATCACTGAGACATCCCGCGTGAAATGTGTTTACCGTGCCGAGTGGCTTCTGGATGCCCAACTATTTGCTGATCATCTGCGTGGCAACGGGGTTCCTTGTGAGGTGTTCCAGGAAAACTCCATCGGAGCCTTGGGGGAGTTGCCGGTGATCGGCCCGGAAGTCTGGATTCGGCGCGACCATGACCTGGACAAAGCCCAGCACTTGATTGCCCTGCTGGAGCAGTCCCGAACGGAGGCAGAATCGTCCCCGCCCCTGCATTGCGACCATTGCGGAGAAACCAGTCCGGCTGGGTTCGATATCTGCTGGAGTTGCGGACGGGGCTTCTGAGGGCGTTGGCAACCCACGACAAGAGACGAAATGGGGGGAAGAAGGGCCCACCACCTGACACCCTGGTTTCTGGCACCAGCAGCTGGGCACTCCTGCGCGTGCTGGTCTTTCGCATGGGCTTGGCCCTGATTTTCTGCCTTGCTGGCTTGATGCTGTACCTCGACTGGCAGATGCAGTCATATTTTCGAAACCATCGTCCAGCCCAATCCGCACAGCTTTACGCACGGGCCCCGAATCTGACCGCCGGCTCCGGCATCTCCCTGCGCAAGGTGGCATCCGTATTGCAATACCGTGGATATCGCCGAGTCACCCGCCTGAGTTTGCCCGGACAGTTCGTATTCCGGAATCAGACCCTGGACTTATACCCAAATCCAGTACCCGGAAACGGTTCCGATCCCGAACCGGTCCGGCTGATATTTCAGGATGAGCGCCTGCAGTCGATCGCCCGGCATCGAGACGGCGTGCGCCTGGAGCGGATTGTACTGGAGCCGGAGCTAATCGGCACATTACAACTGGGTCCCTTCGAAGACCGGATCCCACTCCGATTGCACGAGATGCCAAATTTCTTGAGTCAGGCTTTGCTGATTATGGAAGACCGGGATTTCGCCCATCATTCCGGAGTGGATCTGACCGCCATCACCCGGGCTTTTTTCATCAACCTGATTCGGGGCGAAACCGTTCAAGGTGGCAGTACCATTACACAACAGCTGGTCAAGAACCTGTTCCTGACCCCAGAACGCTCGTGGTCGCGGAAGATCGCCGAAGCGCTCATGGCCATCACCCTGGAGTTGCGCTACTCGAAGAACGAGATTCTCGAGCATTACATGAACAGTATTTTTCTGGGTCAATCGGGCAATCGGGCAGTGCACGGGTTCGCATTGGCCAGTGAATATTATTTTGCACGCCCCCTCCACCGATTGGGGCCTCATGAAATCGCCACCCTGGTAGGCATCATCCCTGCCCCTTCGACCTACAATCCGAGACGTCATCCGGAACGAGCAAGGGACCGACGGAACCTGGTCTTGACGCAGCTTGCCGACGCCGGCCTGATCAAACAGGACACCGCGTCCGAACTGGCGAAACTGCCCCTGACCCTTGCTCCGCATCGTAGTGCCGGTGGCAGCGTCTTTCCCGCCTATGTCGACTATTTGCATCGTCAGCTTCGCCAGTACTATCCGGAAGATGTCCTGCACACCCAAGGAGTACGTCTGTATACGACACTGGACGCAGATATCCAGCAAACCATACAATCCATCGTGGCCAGAGCCCTCGGCCAGATAGAGACCGATCACGAGATCCCCTCCGGCTCCCTGCAAGGTGCCGCTGTGGTAGTTTCTGTGGACAGCGGTGACATCCTGGCCTTAGTGGGGGGGCGTCAAGCCGGTTATGCAGGGTTCAATCGTGCCATTGATGCTCAACGCCCCATCGGTTCACTGATCAAGCCACTGGTCTACCTGACCGCTCTCGAAAGACCGAAACAGTTCATGCTCGGCAGCGTGCTCCAGGACAAGCCACTCACACTCCGTAATCCCCACAATGGCACACCTTGGTCACCGCAGAATTATGATCGCAAGTTCCATGGCCCAGTCACTCTTCTGGAGGCACTGGCACATTCCTACAATGTGCCGGCAGTCCGGGTCGGCATGAAATTGGGGCTGGGGGCAGTGACCGATACCGTGCGTCGATTGGGGATCCGCAAGGAGATTCCCCCCTATCCCTCAACCCTCCTTGGTGCCAGCGAACACAGCCCCTTGGAAATTGCACAGGCCTACCAGTCGATCGCAAATGGTGGTATCGGTTTTCCCTTGCGCAGTCTCAGCCATATCAGTGACCGGCATGAGAAAGTTCTTGCCCGATTTCCCGGTCGCGCTTCCCGAACCATTCCGCCCGGCCCCGCATACCTGATCGACTATGCCCTCAAGGAAGTGGTGCGCACTGGAACTGCTTCTCGCATCACGCAGCAGCTACCTCCCTCCTTGGGTCTTGCCGGTAAAACCGGGACTACTGATAATTACCGGGACAGTTGGTTTGTCGGCTATAGTGGCAACCTGTTGACCGTGGTCTGGATGGGTCGGGATGACAACCGGCCGGTAGGATTGACCGGTGCGGCAGGTGCCATGCGGATATGGGCCGAAATCATGCAATCACTGCATCTGACACCGTCTTCCACCCAGCCGCCGGCGGGGGTAAAATTCCTGTCCATTGATCCAGTGACCGGGAGACGCGTTCGAAACCATTGTGCCCGGCGCATCCGGGTTCCGGTCATGGCACAAAGCGGTATTCGACAGTATGCCTCCTGTGATGACCAGACCGGGCAGCCCTAGGACCGGATTCATCATTATGGGACTCCTTTCCGGGAGCAGCCGGGGGGCTGTAGATACTTCCCTTCCCGGGACAAAGACCAGAACTTCTCAGGGTGACCCTGCTGCGTCTCCCATTCAAAACCCGATAGGTCCCTTCCCGACAAGCTAGGTCAAGACATGGCTTCCCCGGCGGACCTCTGCTGGCGGTCCGTAAACCAGCGCAAAACCACATAGCCCACGATACCCGACAGCAGGGAGCCGGATAGTACGCCGATGCGTACATTTGCCTGGTAGGCCGGGTCGTCGAATGCCAACATGCCGATGAAAAGGCTCATGGTGAAGCCGATTCCAGCGAGCGCCGCAGCACCATACAAATGCAGCCAGGTAACGCCGGCCGGAAGCTGGCAAAGTCCAAGCCGTACGGTGAGAAAAGAGAAGCCGAATATACCAATCTGGTTGCCGAAGAACAGGCCCGCCGCGATGCCCAGAGGGACCGGTGACAGAAAGTCTTCCAGGGAAAGCCCTCCGAGATGCACCCCGGCATTGGCAAATGCAAACACGGGCATAACCAGCAACATCACATATCCATGCAGGGCATGCTCGACCCGGATGAGTGGTGGTGTCTGGCTCGAATCGGCGGTGCGCAGGGGAATGAACAGCGCGATTACCACCCCAGCAAGTGTCGCATGCACACCAGACTTCAGTACCGCCACCCACATCACGATACCGGCCAGGAGATATGGCAGCAGGCGGGTGACTCCAGCACGGTTCAATACCAGGAGGACCAGCGCAGAAATCCCCGCAATGGCGAGAGAGTGGATCGACAATTCCGTGGAGTAAAAGAGCGCTATGATCAGGATCACACCCAAGTCATCAATTACCGCCAAGGCCAGCAGGAACACCTTGAGACCTATAGGAACCCGGGTGCCAAGAAGTGCCAGAATGCCTATGGCGAACGCAATGTCGGTTGCCGACGCTATGGCCCAGCCTCGCATCGCAACTGGATTATCTCCATTGATGGCGGTGTAAATCAGCGCCGGAAAGAGCATCCCACCAAGCGCCGCCACAGCGGGCAATGTGGCTTGTCGCCAAGAGGAGAGGTTTCCCTCCAGTAACTCTCGCTTGATCTCCAGCCCGACCAACAAGAAGAAGAGGGCCATCAGCCCATCGTTAATCCAGAGGAGCAAGGGCTTTTCCAGCACCAAGGCACCGAACTGGACTACCACCGGAATGGTCAACAACTGGTCATAGAGAAAGGCCAGAGGCGAGTTGTCGAGTATCAAGGCCACGATTGCGGCAATCAGCAACAGCACCCCGCCTGCGGCTTCATGCTGGAGCAATGCCGATAGCCGTTCGGTCAGCTTCGTCATGGCCGGTCCTCCGCCGGTTTGTCAAGACCGGCTGTCGATATGCCTTTTATCATTCAATTTCCACCAGTCTGTTCAACCGGGCGTGCGCTCGCGGTATTAAGAGAAAATCAAGAAAGATTATGAACACCTGCAGCTGGTCCGCATTTTTGCGGGCATGGTACCCTGCGTGCCCAACCACGACAACGGGGTTATTGTCGCCGTTTGGGCCCGGGAGTGCAACCGTTGCGACGGCCGCAGGCTCTCCTTCGGTGACGGTTCGCGCTCCGAACCCGGACGGCATGGCAGTCGACCCGATTCGCCTATTGTGCCCGACCCCGCCGGCAAAATATAGTTCGACCTGCATTCGAGAATTTCCCGATCCCATGACCCGGATATACCACAACCCCCGCTGTTCCAAATCCTGTGCCACCCTTACGCTGTTGCAGGACATGGGAATCCGGCCGGAAATCGTATACTACCTTGAGACACCGCCGGATGCAAAAACACTGCGACGCATCGCCGCCGCATTGGACTGCCCGGTGGACGCACTCCTGCGCCCGGGCGAAAGCCGTTATCGGGAACTCGGGCTGGCGGATCGAAAATACCGCGAAGAGGAACTGCTCCGGCTAGTGATGGCAAATCCCATCTTGCTGCAGCGGCCGATCGTCACTCACCACGGCCGCGCCGTCATCGGCAGACCCCCGGGAAATGTCCTTACTCTTTTTGACCACTCTACCCGGTACAGGTCATCATCATGAAATCACCCGTCGAAACCGTTTCATTTACCCGCATGGAAGACGGCACACGAGAGGAGTATGCACGGCTGGCGGTATATGAAGAGGCTGCCATCCGGTCCTTGCCGGACCGCCTCCTTCTGGCCATGGAGCAGCTGGACGGCAGTCTGGAAGGATTCCGTATTTCACGTCTTGAACATTCTCTCCAGTCAGCCACCCGTGCTTATGAAGCCGGGGAAGCAGAGGAAATGGTAGTCGCCGCCCTACTCCACGACATTGGGGATGTATTGGCTCCCGCCTCGCACAGCGAATTGGCTGCCGCGATTCTGCGGCCTTATGTGTCCGAGCGAATCCATTGGATCATCCAACACCATGGCCTGTTCCAGTCCTACTATTATGCCCATCATTATGACCGGGACCGTTATGCGCGGGACCGTTTCCGGCACCATCCATGGTATCAGGACTGCGTCGACTTCTGCCACCACTATGACCAGAACTGCTTTGACCCCGATTATCCCTCGCGATCACTGGAGTTTTTCCGTCCCATGGTGGAACGGGTGATGTCCGAGCCGAAAGAGTACACCTTTTGACTGAGTCCACGTCCGGTAGGCTTCGACCCACTCTGCCGATGCGGGCGGCGGATGGTCATGCGCGGCCGGTCAAACGTCCAAGTTGCTGACCGAAAACGCGTTGGTTTCGATAAACTCCCGTCGGGGCTGCACCTGGTCTCCCATCAGGATAGTGAATGTCTCATCCGCTGCAATGGTGTCTTCGAGATTCACCTTCAACAGGCGTCTCACTTCTGGATCCATAGTGGTCTCCCACAGCTGGTCCGGGTTCATTTCACCCAGCCCCTTGTAACGCTGAATGGTCAGCCCTCTGCGTGCCCGGGACAGGATATGGTCCACTGCTTGGGCAAACGTCCCAACGCTCTCCTCCACTCCTTCTTTCCAGCACACGAGAATGGCCCCGACTTCCAGCCCTTTCAGTCGGGCGGCCAGTGCCATCATGGCCCGGTATTCCGGGCTCTGGAAGAACTCTCCCGTCAGTAGGACCGACTCGACCAATCCGTACTGTTTGCGATCCACACACAGGTCCTGTTCTGTCGGTCGAAACGTCACCTGGTAACGCACGACATCCGAGCGTTCCCGGTTCAGTACCACCTCAAGGGCGGTGGCGATCTGTTCACATCGGCCATTGAAAAAATCTTCCGAGACCACCGGTTCAATAGCCATCAGGGCTTCCAGTATATTGCTCTGATAACGTCGTGCCAACCGCTGAATGGTTGCCTGCACAGCCTGCAGGTCCAGAATGACACGTTTCAGTTCCTGGCCGGTCAGTTCGGCTCCCTGAGCGGGCCTCAGAGTCGCATTCTTGGTGGCTTGCTCCAACAGATGGGCGCTCATTTCACTGTCATCCAGCAGATAGGCCTCCTTTTTTTTGCTGCTCATCTTGTATAGGGGAGGCTGCGCGATATAGATATGCCCTCGTTCGATAAGTGCCGGCATCTGGCGGAAAAAGAAAGTCAACAGCAAGGTCCGGATATGCGAGCCGTCGACATCCGCATCGGTCATAATAATAATCCGATGATATCGTAACTTATTGATATCAAAGTCATCTTTTCCTATTCCGGTACCCAGTGCGGTGATCAGGGTTCCGACCTCATCTGAGGTCAGCATCTTGTCATAGCGTGCCTTCTCGACATTCAGAATTTTGCCCTTCAGCGGCAGGATCGCCTGGTATCGCCGGTCCCGTGCCTGTTTGGCACTCCCACCCGCCGAATCCCCTTCCACCAGATAGAGTTCACATTGAGCCGGATCGGTTTCCTGACAATCCGCCAGTTTGCCGGGAAGCCCACCAAGATCAAGCGCATTTTTCCGGCGCGTCAGTTCCCGGGCTTTGCGTGCTGCCTCTCTGGCCCGGGCAGATTGAATGATCCGCTGGGCAATAATCTTTGCCTCCACCGGATGTTCTTGGAGAAAACTACCCAGGCATTCGGCCACTAGTCCTTCCACTGCCCCCTTGACCTCGGAAGAAACCAACTTTTCCTTGGTTTGTGACGAAAACTTGGGATCGGCAACTTTCACGGACAGCACAGCCATAACCCCCTCTCGGCAGTCGTCCCCACCCAAAACCACCTTTTCCTTCTTGGCCAGCCCCAGTTCCGTAATGTAGCCGTTCAGGGTCCGGGTCATCGCCCCCCGAAGCCCGGTAAGATGCGTTCCTCCATCCGCCTGAGGAATGTTATTGGTATAACAGAACACATTTTCCTGGTATGAGTCGTTCCACTGCATCGCCAGTTGCACCTGGACACCGTCACGCTCACTCATGACCTCAAAGACCGTCGGATGGAGAGCGTTCTTCTTACGGTTGAGGTCGCGCACGAACGCTGCGATGCCACCATCATACTGAAAAGTCTCTCCATGGCCGTCGCGTTCATCCCGCAAGGTGATCCGGAGCCCGGAATTGAGGAAGGACAGTTCGCGGAAGCGCTTCGCCAGAATTTCAAACTTGTAACTCACGTTACGGAAGACCTGACGGCTTGCCATAAAGGTCACCCGAGTTCCGGTACGATTCGTCTCGCCGCTCGCCACCAGTTCCTGTGCCGGTTCTCCATCCGCATACTGCTGCCGGTACACGGTATGGTCCCGGTGTATTTCCAACTCCAAGCGTTCGGACAATGCATTGACCACCGAAACCCCGACTCCGTGCAGGCCGCCAGAAAACTGGTACATGTTGTCGTCAAACTTACCGCCGGCATGAAGAACCGTCATGATAACCTCGGCCGCGCTTCGTCCTTCGCCCTCGTGGATGTCCGTCGGGATTCCCCGGCCATTGTCGGTCACGCTGACAGATTCATCCGCATGAATCACCACCGTGATTTCCGTGCAATAGCCGGCCATGGCTTCATCCACCGAATTGTCCACCACCTCGAACACCATGTGATGTAACCCAGTTCCGTCATCCGTATCCCCGATGTACATTCCCGGGCGCTTTCTGACCGCTTCCAGTCCTTTGAGAACCTTGATGTGGTCGGCAGTATAGTCTTGAGACATAAACAGAATAGATGGCAAGATCGAAGGCTAATTCTAACACAAATCGGGCCCTGTGAGATTCCGATTCGGTTTCCCGTATCCTACCAATCCGATTGAACCAATTGATTTTTTTTGACAGTGTCCGATCGTCTCGTCCAAAATCCGCGGAGGCGTTCGCCGAAGACCGCAGTCTCACCACACGCCGGACCGCATCGCACCCGACGGTCAGGTATGGGAATCCCAATCAAAATCCAGCAAGAGCCTGTCGACCGCCCCCATGCGGCCTCTGAAGCTGGATCCGAAACAGCAAGCCTCGCAACAGCGCACCTGGTTTCACGTGAAACATCGAATCCAAATCGATAGAATTCCCTCCTTTGTATAATGATTCGATCGAATTCCCGCCCCATCCTGCACCAGACTTCGATCATTCCGACCATTCTGAATTCTGGGAATCGATCGCCATCCACTTGAGAGTTACAAACCGGATTGGAACTTCCAAACGCTCATGACTGCCTGAAAATTCCTCTGGAGATGTAACGTAAACGGCGTCCGCTCCTACTCCGATCGACTCAGACGTCGGAATGTTTCACGTGAAACACTTCTCGCCCATCGGGAATCAACTTGGGGAGAAGGAAGAAGACCCTTCGTGTTCGCAACCAATACGCGCGGGATTCCCAGGACCAACCGCCCGACCGGAGATCACATCCTCAAAGGCATCACGAGCCATTGCGTGACATCATCCCCTGGCTGCTGAACAATCACGATTCCCTCGTTGCCCTGAAAACACAACTTGGCATCGGATTCACTGACTGCTTTGGTAGCTTCAATGAGATATTTTATGTTGAATCCGGTTTCGATCGGCTCTCCAGAATATTCGGTCGGTATTTCCTCCACCGAAATCTCCTGCTCAGGGTTCATGGCAGTGACGGAAAGGAGATTGTCGGCCAATCGAATCCGGACTCCCTTAAGGCGGTCAGAAGTCAGAATGGATGAACGGGTGAAGATATCCAGCAATTCATTCCGGTCCAGAGTCAGTTTTGCGGTCATCACGGTTCCTAGAATATTCTTGTATTCGGGAAACTTGCCTTCAATCAGCAGGGTGACCAGAGTGCTTTGATTCCGTATCAGCTGCAGGTGTTTGTGCGAAATCTGACATTTCACTTCCGAATCATCGGCATTCGCCAGAAAACGGAGTATCTCCGCGACCGCTTTTCGCGGTACAATAATCTGGCGGACCTCGTCTACCGAAAGTTGAATCGGCTCCTCACTGAGTGCAAGACGATGCCCATCCGATGCAATCGCCCGTAGGGCATCCCGGTCCAACTCCAGCAACAGTCCCAAAAGATAGAATCGCACATCCTGTACTCCCATTGCAAATGAGGTCTTTTCCAAAATCCTTTTCAAAGACAGGTCACTGATAGTAAACCTTTCTTCAAATCGATCTGTCTTGATTCTGGGAAAATCACTGGAGGGCAGTGTTTTCAGCGAATAACTGCTCCGGCCAGAAGTGATCCGGATTTGATCTTCCTCATGTACGAAACTGATCATCGCATGTTCCGGCAACATCCGGCAGATATCCAGTATCTTGCGGGCCGAAATGGTAAAAGTACCGTTCGTACCCTCCACATTCTTGATGATCTCGGTAATTTCCAAAGACGAATCCGTCCCGATAATCATCAATTCCCCATCTTCCAGGGAAAAGTACAGGTTCGCCAAAATCGGCAAGGTCTGTTGTTTCTCGACGACACTGCTAATCAGGTGCAGACTGGGAAGCAGGGTGGAACGAGCGATAGTAATATTCATAAAAAATATATATAGTAGTAGTTCTAGTAGAGCCCTGTGGAATTGTGGATAACTCCAATAATACCTTATTTGTCAGCGCATTATCTAGACTTTTCCTGTGAAAAAACGCTGCATCGGAATCGCATAACCCGAAACAACCCTGTGGACAGATATTATCCACAATCTATCCACAAGAAAAGGTCAGATTATCCACCGATTACACACGGGTTATATGAGATTTTACCCCCGGATTGTTGTACCAGCTCGTTGGCCGAGCAGGCCGTTTGGAATCAGAACCGGAACAGCCTCACCAGGTTCTGGTAATCTTCCTTGGCTGCGTTTTCCTTGTGTATGAGCTCCTCGGTTTTGCGGCAGGCATGAATGACGGTACTATGGTCCCGTCCCCCGAAATGGTCACCGATCTTGGGCAAACTGTAGTTGGTCAGTTCCTTGATGAGATACATCGCCATCTGACGTGGTCTGGCGATATCACGCGAGCGTCGTTTCGAAATCAGGTCCGAAACTCGGACATTGAAATACTCGGCAACGGTTTTTTGGATGTGCTCGATTGTCAACCGGGATTCCCGGTAGACCAGAATATCTCTCAGTGCGGTCTCAGCTAGGCTCATGTCAATTTTCTGGCCCCGAAAGCCCGCACTGGCAATGATTCGGTGTAAGGCTCCTTCGAGCTCACGCACATTGGACTGAACGGCATTGGCCACAAAGAAAGCGACGGTGGAAGGCAGGTTGATCCCATTTTTTTTGGCTTTGGCTTCGAGGATCGCCACTCGTGTTTCCAGTTCGGGCGGGTCGATTGCGACGGTCAGTCCGCTACTGAACCTGGAAAGCAACCGTTCTTCCACGTTATCAATGGCTTGAGGCATCCGATCACTAGTGATAATGATCTGGTTCTGTCCCTCCAGCAGGGCATTGAACGTATGGAAAAACTCCTCCTGTGTTTGGGTTTTGCGGGCAAAAAACTGAATGTCATCAATCAGTAGGGTACTCAGGGAACGGTAGTATTGCTTAAAATCATTCATGGTGTTGGTGCGCAGTGCAGTGACCATGTCATTGACAAACAATTCCGACCGGATATAGACCACTCTTGCTTCCGGGTTGGATTCCAATATCTGATTTCCGGCGGCCTGCATCAGATGGGTTTTTCCAAGGCCTACGCCACCATAGATAAACAGGGGGTTATAGGAGTTTCCCGGATTTTTGCCCACTTGCATGGCGGCCGCACGGGCGATATGGTTGGAATTTCCCTCCACATGGTTAGCGAACGTGAATTCCCGGTTGATGCCGTTACTGGACTGGGGAATCGTCCGCACAGATTGATTCCTACGATACTGAATCGGGAAAGATGGTTCGGATTGAGAATGCCGGCGAGCGGAAGTGGTTCCATTATTGGCGTCGGGAGAGGGTTCACTGGAATGGCTGCCGATTTCGCACTGGATCCTGTGAATGCCGCGGTCCATGCCGAAGATTGCCGATTTGATCTGTTCCAGCAGGTTTTGTCGGATGTAATTCAATACATACTGGTTCGGGGCCAGCAACTTCAGGGTATCGCTCCGGATGCTGGTATGGAGCGGCATTAGCCAGGAATTCACTTCATCATCAGACAACTCCTCGCGCATCATTTCCAAGCAGTTTTGCCAGACAGTATTTTGGGGCATCGCAGTATCTTATCTATCGAAAAATCATCCTTGCATATTCTGTAAAGAGAGTACCGTCCATCCGGCAGTGGCCAGCCGAAAGGACAGATGTCAGTCGTTTGACAATATTATAACGAACAGTCTAAACCCGACGGGTAAATCATTCCATAATCCGTAGGCGTGGAAAGGGGGAAAATATTTCTTTTTTTATTCGCGCCGGTGCTCTGAACCGTGGCGGCCTACACAGACGATGCCCAAATGAGCAACTATTGAGCGATTCTGCTCATTCACTCGGATGTACATTCGGTAGCCTCCTTCTTTCCGGTGATTCCCTTTCCTGCACAGGGCCATGGATTTTGCCGGACGAGTGCCGGCATCGGCCACACTACGCTTCATCTGCGATTGCCGCTTCCGTTGCCATTTCCACGGCGACCGGAGAAGAAGTGGCGGTAACTGGAATATAGGATTGGGTATCTTCTATCGCGACAGCCTCCCGTCGGGACATCCGATACAGGCCGTACAGGCAGATCAAGACGGAAAGGGTAGCGATAAAGAGAAAAAAACCGTTCGGCCCGAGGCGCTCGATCAGCAAGCCTATGACCATGGGGCCGCCCATGGCACCGATCCCATGGATGAACATCAGTCCTCCAGACGCAGAGGACATTTGCTCTGACGCCAGATGGTCATTAGTATGGGCCAGCATCAGGGCATAGAGGGGATTAAGGGAGGCCCCCAGAAAAAAAGCGATGCACAGCAACCACCAGAGACTCTGGCCTAACATGCCACCCACGGCGACGATGGAACCCAGTGCGGTCATGGCAACCATCAGCGTACGGCGATCCATCCGATCCGAGATCCATCCTACTGGATATTGCATCAGGACGCCACCAATATAGATTGCGACTACAAACCAGGAAATTTCCGGAACGGACAGGCCTTGCTGCATGCCGTAGATCGCCGACATAACGTGCAGGCCCGAGAAAATGCCGCCCAGCAAAAAGATACCGACACAGCCCAGAGGCGATGTGTTCAGCAACTCCCGCAGGGCCATTGGCCGTGCGACGTTGAAAACCGGCGTGGGCGCAACGGACAACAGGATCGGGGCGAAAGAAATCGAAACCAGAACCGAAATGAGAATGAACAGGGCGTACCCCGTAGGATCCCCAACATTCAACAGGGACTGACCCAAGACCAGTCCCAGCATCTGGATAATGATATAGAGTGATAGGGTTTGGCCGCGGTTTTCATTACTGGCCATCTCATTGATCCAGCTCTCAGCAACGACATACAGGCCGGAGAAACAAAAGCCAACTATCAGTCGCAAGGTGAGCCAGAACCACGGTTCAATGATCGCAGCATAGAGAATAAAGGCCGCAGAGACCAATGATCCGAGTGCGGCGAACACCCGTATATGGCCGACCCGGCGAAGCAGATAGGGCGTTACCCGGGATCCGCCGAGGAAGCCAACAAAATAGGCTGACATAATCAGCCCCATCCAGACCACATCGATTTCTTCGAGGGTACCGCGGATGCCAAGCAGTGTGCCCTGTAGGCCATTGCCGATCATGAGCAACAGGATTCCCAGCATGAGAGCCCAGGTTCGAAAAAGAACGGACAACATAATGGGGCGGGCAGTGTGGGTTCATGGGAACGGGGATCGAGCGAAGTGTAGGGCACACGATGCTGTCAAGTATTGCAGGAATGATTACAATTCTGGTCATTTCACGACAACAACCCAAAAGATATCGGAATGACGGTACCGTTCCCGTCGATATTCAGGCCCTTGTCCGTTGGGGGGGTGACGCTGACCAATCGGATTCTGATGGGCTCCATGCATACCGGTCTTGAGGACCGTCTCTGGCATGCCGGGAGATGGGCGGCACTGTATATCGAACGGATCCGGGAGGGCGGGCCGGGACTTATTGTCACGGGCGGTATCAGTCCGAATCGGGAAGGCCGGCTCTCCCCCGGGGCCGGCACCCTTAATAGCCCCTTGCACTTACCCCATCATCAGTGGGTGACCCGAGCCGTGCACCGTGAAGGAGGTAAAATCTGCCTGCAGATCCTGCATGCCGGTCGTTACGGAAACCACCCGGACATAGTATCGGCTTCCGCGACCCGAGCTCCCATCAACCGGTGGGAGCCCCGGGCTCTGGACGAGGCGGGCATTGAGCGCCAGATTCGGGCCTATGTGCGTTGTGCCCGGTTGGCCCGGAAAGCCGGTTATGACGGAGTCGAAATCATGGGCTCCGAGGGATATTTCATCAACCAGTTCCTCTGTCGTCGAACTAACCAGCGGACGGACCGCTGGGGTGGCTGTTTCGAAAATCGGGCACGGTTGGCATGGGAAATCACCCGGCGGGTCCGTGCCGGGACGGGCACTGGCTTCTTGGTGATTTTCCGGCTGTCGATGATGGACTTGGTCGAGGAGGGTTCGGATTGGCAGGAGATTGTGCAATTGGGGCAGGGGATCCGGGAGGCCGGTGCCGACCTGGTGAACACCGGTATTGGCTGGCATGAAGCCCGCGTTCCCACGATTGCTGGTCTGGTTCCCCATGCAGCCTTTGCCGGCATCACCGCGAAATTTCGCGAGCAGGTGGATATTCCGGTGATTGCCACCAATCGAATTAACATGCCCGAGCAGGCGGAACGGTTGTTGGCGGAAGGTTGGTGTGACATGGTCTCAATGGCGCGACCTCTGCTGGCGGACCCACGCTGGGTACAGAAGGCCGCACAGGGCCGAAACGAGGAAATCAATACCTGTATCGGTTGCAACCAGACCTGTCTGGATCGGATTTTCACGGGCCGGGTCGCGTCTTGCCTGGTCAACCCGAGAGCTTGTAATGAAACCCGGGTCCGTTATCGCCCCACCTCGTCGCCGGTACGGATTGCGGTGATCGGGGCGGGCCCGGCGGGCCTGTCAGCTGCCCTAGTGGCTGCCCGAAGGGGTCATCGGGTCACCCTGTTTGAGCGCAAGAGTGAGATCGGCGGGCAGTTCCATATCGCGAGAAAGATCCCGGGAAAGGAGGACTTTGGGGAGACGCTCCGCTATTTTCGTGTTATGTTGCCAAAATATGGCGCGAACATCCGATTGGGAGTCGACGTAGACGCCGGGATGCTACGGCAAGGGCACTTTGATCACATCGTGATTGCCACCGGCGTTCGGCCACGCCCGGTAGAGTTTCCGGGCCATGATCACCCGGCGGTCCTGCGCTATGATGAAGTGCTAGGGGGTAACCGGCCCGTGGGCCGGAAGGTCGCCATCATCGGAGCCGGGGGTATTGGCTTTGATGTTGCGGAGTTTCTCCTGCAGGATCCGAATCAACCTGCTGGCTCGTCAACGGATGTCCACAGGTGGTATCGACAGTGGGGAATTGATCCATCCTTTGAATCTCGGGGTTCTCTGGTTTTGCCCATCCCGGAATTACCATATCGGAAAATCACCATGCTGCAGCGCAAGGAGGGGCCCTTTGGCCGGACACTCGGCAAGACCACTGGCTGGGCGCTGAGGCAGAAACTGAAACAGGCCGGGGTGGAGCAGATTGGCGGTGTTCGCTACATCCAGATGGATGACCGGGGGCTTCATATCGAGGTGGCTGGTCAGCCCCGGCAACTGGACGTTGATCATGTGGTCCTCTGTGCAGGACAACTCCCGGTCAATCAGCTTTATCAGGAACTGGACCCTTGGGGCCGGGATCGACAGGTACACTTGATCGGTGGTGCTTACCTGGCAGTGGAAGTGGATGCCGAACGGGCGATTCGCGAAGGTGCCGAGGTTGGTGCCCGGATTGCCCCCTGAATTCTGGGGCGAAACGGTATTTCAGTCCCCGTTTCGAGTGCAATATTCTGACTGCTCCCGGTCATGACAATCCCATGTCCGCCCTTACATGCGATATGATACTATTGTGTCTTTAACATGTTGTAATAGTTAAATAATATTTCTCTCCGTGTCCTTTTGGCCTATCTCTTTGTCCCTTGCATCCCTGTCTCCGATACGTTCTAATACCCTTGGTTTATAGGTCATCCGCTTTCGATTTGCTTACGGTAGCAATCTGAACCGGAAGCTCTCTGAAGCGGAAAAAACCCAACAACAGAAGCCATTATGCTAGAGAAAAAGTATCGCATCCTGACCAAATGCACCGTCGACCCGTTTGCATATGGTCAACCTCAACGCCAGTTGGCGGTGCATCCGGCAACTGGCGAATCTGAAAGGCGTGCGGCTTCACAACCTGCGCTACAGCTTCGCATCCCGAGCCCTGGCGCTCGGGGAGGGCGGATTCTCCGTCGGCCCCGGCAGGCACCCTGCTCGCACGGCTTTGTGGGGCCGTAATTCACAAGGAAACAGCGACCCGATGCTGTCGACGAGGACCAGGCTGTTTTCTACCGAGGATGCGCGCCGGCTGGCGAGGCGGCGGTTGCCGCGCTTGGTGTTCGACTTCATCGACGGCGCGACGGGGCGGGAGGCTGGCATGCGGCGCAACGAAGCGCGGTTCGACGACATCTGCCTGCAGCCCCGGGTTATGGAGGATGTTGCCTCCCGAAGCCTCAGGACGGAGATTCTGGGGCAGACGTTCGACGTTCCCTTCGGCATCGCGCCCATGGGCATGTGCAATTTGGTCTGCCCCGGGGCGGACCGGATCCTCGCTGAGGCGGCCGCGCGGCTTGCCCTGCCGGTCTGCGTCTCCGCCGCCGCGTCGACCACCCTGGAAGACATGCGCGAGTGGGCAGGAACTCGCGCTTGGTTTCAGCTGTACTACGGGCCATCTGCAGAATCTTCACTGGCTGTGGTGGACCGGGCGCGGGATGCCGGTTACGACACCTTGGTGCTGACCGTCGACGTTCCCCAGATATCGCGGCGGGTTCGCGACCAGCGCAACGGGTTCAACGTACCGTTCCGGCTGACCCCAACCTCCTTCCTCGATTTTGCGACTCATCCGCGCTGGTCCTTGGCAACCCTCGCGGCGGGCATTCCCTCCCCGAAAAACATCGGCCGGGGCGACCGTTTCATTCGGGGCGCAAGCCGGGCCGGGGCGGACTGGAGCTTCCTGGTCAGGCTCAGGAGGACATGGCAGGGTAGGCTCATCATCAAGGGGATCACTAGTGCCCGGGACGCGGTTCGTGTTCGGGACGCAGGCGTCGATGCCGTCTATGTGTCCAATCATGGCGGCCGGCAGCTGGACAGCGTCCCGGCGGCCATCGACCTCCTGCCACGGATCCGTGCGGCTCTTGGCCCCAACATGCCACTGTTGTTCGACAGTGGCGTCCGCAGCGGCGAGGATGTGGTCCGGGCACTGGCCCTCGGTGCGGATTTCGTGATGCTCGGACGTCCGGTCCTGTTTGCCCTGGGTGCCGGGAGAGCAAAGGGCCTGACCATGCTTTTGGATTGTTTCGTGCAGGATACCGACGTCGCCATCGCCCAGCTCGGGCTCGACTCGGTGGCCGGGCTCCGGTCCGGTGTCCTGTTCGGCCCGGACAACGGGACGGAGGACGGGACATCCAGCCTGCTGCGGCCGCTCCGGGTCGCGGCCAAGGACTGAAGGGGGATCACCCGCGACATGGGGCAGGACAACCGAATCCGCGGTGGTGCCCTGCTGGCCCGGGCGCTGAAGGCAAAAGGGGTGGACCATGTTTTCACCTTGTCGGGCGGGTTCTGTAATCCGGCGCTGGAAGGGTTCATGGAGTGCGGGATACCGGTGATCAACTGCCCGCACGAGCAGGTCGCGGGACACTTGGCCGACGGGTATACGCGGATCACCCGCAAGCCTTCGGTCTGCTTGGTCGGACCCGAGGGGTTTGCCAATGCTGTGCCCGCAATGCTTGAGGCCGGCGGCGAACGGTCACCGGTGATCTTCATCACCGGCTCCTCGACGCTCCGCCGGCAGGGTGCGGGCGGCTTCAAGGAAATCGACGATGTGGCTATCGCCGCACCGCTGGTGAAGTATTCCGTTCAGGTCACGGACGGCGTGCGCATCGGTGAATTCGTCGACCGGGCCTGGCAGGCGGCGACCACTGGCTATCCCGGGCCGGTGCATGTCAGCCTGCCGGTGGACATCATGTTCTCGTCCTTCGACGGGGATGCGGGCCGGGACGAACGGCCTTGGGCGCACAGTGTGCGCCCGACTCCCCGCGCCTGGCCCGATCCATCCGAACTCGCCCGCCTGCTCAACCTCATCCGCAAGGCTGAACGCCCGGTCGTGATCGGTGGGCACGGGATCTGGTGGTCGGGTGCCGAGGACCGGTTGGAAGCCATGGGTCGCACCTTGCGCATGCCTATCTTCAACGTGCCCTACCACGCCAAGCTTCTCGGCGAGGAATGCGAGACCTACATGGGGCTTGCCGATTTCCACCAGTACCACCCCTCGAAATCCGCTATCCACGAAGCCGATGTGGTGGTGATGGTGGGCGGACGGCTCGACAACCAGATGAACTTCGGCAACCCGCCTTTTTTCCTCAGGGAGACTACCCTGGTCTGCGTCAACGGCTCCCCCGGGGAACTGGACCACAACTATGCCGCGGATGAGGTGCTGCTGTCGGACCCCGGTGCGTTTCTGGACGCGCTCTTAGGCATTGGCCGGACTTGGGAATCTTGGTTTGATCTCCAGCGGGGCCGCCGCGCCGCTTGGGTCGCCGAGTGGGAGGCGCACATGGCGGCGGAGACCGCCCGGGATGAGGCGGCCGGCGGAAACATGCATCCCCTGCAGCTGGGCCTTGACGTGCAGGCCGAGATGGGCGAGGCCGACTGGCTGGTCTTCGACGGTGGCAATACCCACTTCTGGAACGAGATCGCTGTGAACATGGCCGGTTGGCGCGGGCAGAAATTGGGCGGGATCTTGCACCCCGGCAACTATTCGTTGCTGGGGGTCGGAGTCAGTTTCGGCATTGCCGCCAAGGCCACGCATCCGGACCACAACGTTGTGGTGATCTCCGGCGACGGGGCCTTCCTGTCGGGCGGGCTGTCGATCGAAGCTGCGTTCCAGGAGGGGCTGCCGATCACCGTGGTTATCGACAACAACGGCGGACTCGACTGCATCAGCCAGCAGCAGGAGCGTCTTTTCACCAACGGCAAGCATTTTGCCACTGATTTCCGCGATATCCCGTTTCACGCCATGTTCGAAGGGCTTGGCGGACACGGCGAACTGGTGAATACCCGCGCGGAACTCCGCCCCGCGCTACGGCGTGCCATGGCGTCCGGCAAAACGGCCTGCTTGAACGTCAAATGCCGCGGCGTGATCTCCCCCATCGTCAAGGCCACCTCGGACAAGCGCGACAAAGCGTCGATCGAATAATGGCGACGGTGTCCTCCCATGCGCTCAACGGCGTCGACGGCAGCCATGCGGGCGGCATCGTGGTGCGGCTGGTCGAGCTGTCCACGAGGCGGACCGTGTTCGACACGAGGACGGATGACGGCGGACGCCTGGCCGAGGAGGTCGCTGCGCCGGACCCGGCGACCCGCTACGAGCTGGTCTTTCAGGTGGGTGCCTATTGGCAGGGCCGGGTTCTGGGCACTCATGGCGCACGCATTGTGGACGAGATCGTCATCCGTTTCGCCATGCCAGACCCGGACGGGCACTATCACATTCCCCTGATCTTGTCGCCGCATGGTTACTCCCTCTGGAGTTCCACCGAGCATGGCTGACGGCCTGAACTTTTCCCGCCGACTGCGCCGCACCCCATACACAGCCTCTGCCGAGGCTGTCGGCGTCACCCGCTTCTCCGTCGTCAACCACATGCTGCTGCCCAAGGCCTATGGCCGTCCGGTTGAAGAGGATTACTGGCACCTTCGCGAGCACGTGCAGATCTGGGATGTCGCCTGCCAGCGCCAGGTGCAGGTCGCGGGTCGCGACGCCGCAAGGCTGGTGCAGTGGATGACCCCGCGCGACATCTCGCGCACCAAGGCCGGCGACTGTCTCTATGTCCCGGTCACGGATGAAACGGGCGGCCTGATCAATGATCCGATCTTGCTGAAACTGGCGGACGACCGGTTCTGGCTGTCGGTCGCGGACTCCGATCTGCTACTTTTCGCCAAGGGGCTTGCGCTGGGGCGCGGGCTCGATGTGACCGTGGACGAGCCGGACGTGTCGCCTCTGGCCGTGCAGGGACCGAAGGCCGAGGCCCTGCTTTGCGACCTGTTCGGCGATCATGTCCGCGGGATCGGATTTTTCCGGTTTGGCTGGATTGACCTTGCCGGTACGCGGCAATTGATCGCGCGGTCCGGGTATTCCCGACAGGGCGGGTTCGAGATTTATCTGAATGGCGGACACCTGGGTGCCGCCCTCTGGGACGCCGTCTGGCAGGCCGGGCAGCCCTACGGCATTGCCCCTGGCTGCCCCAACCTGATCGAGCGCATCGAGGGCGGGCTCCTGTCATATGGCAACGAAATGACATGTGAACTCAATCCCTTCGAGGTCGGATTGGGGCGGTTCTGCGACCTGGACAGAGCGGTCGACTGCCTCGGCCGCGACGCCTTGCAAAGGCTGTCTGACCAAGGTGTGGAGCGCCAGATACGCGGCATCCTCTTCAATGGCGGCCCCTGCCCGGCCTGCGCCGATCCCTGGCCGGTCCATGCGGCCGGCCGGCAGGTTGGTCAGATCACGAGTGCCGCCTGGTCACCGCGCCTGAAACGCAATGTCGGCTTATCGCTGATCGACCGGAAGTTTTGGGATGCGGGACAACCGGTAACCGTACACAGCCGGGATGGCGCAGCTCGTGCGGGCGAGGTTTCGGTCCTTCCCTTCGCCTGACAGGCCTGACGGCCCCGGTTCCAGGATCAGTTCTCTGGTCAGCAGGTTGCCGCCGTCAGGGTGTGGATTGTTACAGATAATCCAGAAACCCACCTCGCCAGTGACGAGATCGTACTCGGTATCCACCACCACGAGCCGGCCCGTCTCTACCGGCTCGCCGATTATTTCCGAGCTCCTGGCGAGACCGTCCACCTTGGCCCGGACATTGGCCCGCACGGCGTGCCGGACACCCGCGAGGGCAAGCCCTGAAACGAGTTCGTCGCCCGGTACCACTACCTCGGATACAAGACCTTGGTCGACGCCCAGATGCGGTACGCCGTCCACGACCGCCACGGCTCGGCCGAACGCTTACCGACAACAGTACGCTGAAATACCCGGAACTTTACCCTGTGCCTCTTCTGGAGTGGTTATGGCGATTTTCTATCTTATTGTATTCAAAGAATTTAAGTCAATTTACCGGAATTATACCGAAAGTTTGCAAAGTTTCGGGCTTCGGTGTAATTCGCGTTGAAAAGCTAAAAAGTCTGTCGTGCCGATCGCGGTGAACAGTCCGCGGAACACGCCCGCCATCCCGGGAACGCCAACATTTGTTTCAGAGGTTTTCTCGCACACAATATCCGGAGTGCTTTTCAGCTACAACTCCGTTGCATGGTGTCACTGGCTTCGAAATACGAAAGCAGGTGGATCCACTCGATTCGAGTTCGATTTAGGCGTTTTCGTCGTTATGAATGTGTCATCGCGGGTTACCGGATTCATGAAAGGGAGGCGCACGATATGCATGGATAGGGACGGCTGAAAGAACGTCGGGGAATGATCGCTTACCCGACAGTCACGCGCCTCAATATCCGGAAATTTACCTCGCACCGCTTTCGGAATGCTTACGTCAAAATACTATCTTATTGTATTTAAATAATTTTATTCTTTTTTCACTCGTTCTAGGACGGCAGCGTAACGATACGGGCCTCCAGTCTCCTTGCATCGTCGGCCTGGTGGGTTGCAAGGATCAGGTGCAGATGGAGTTCTTCCTGTAAAGCAAGAATCAGGGTGATGATGTCATCTCGCAGATCCGAGTCCAGGGCGCTGAAGGGCTCATCCAGTAACAGGATCGGACGACGGCGAACCAGACAACGGGCAAGCCCCACCCGCTGTTGTTGTCCCCCAGACAAGCTGGGGGGTAAACGCTTTTGCATGCCTTGGAGGCTGACCCGTTCGAGCGCCACCTCAATGGCTTGGCGGCCTTGGGCGTCGACCCGAAGCCCGGGATGGATGCCCAGTGCGATATTCTCCCAGACGTTCAGGTGTGGAAACAGGTTATGGGATTGAAACAGGTAGGTTAGCGGTCGCCGGGCGGTCGCCAGTGGCAACAGGGAAACGCCGTCCAGAATGATATCTCCCGACCAAGGTTGTAGGAACCCGGCAATGAGATTCAGGATGGTGGTCTTGCCGGTACCGCTCGGGCCCATCAAGGCGATACCATGTCCAGCAGCCAAGGAAAAATCGGTCATGATGGTCCGATCATTGCCGGGGAATTCAAAGCGAAGAGCCCGACATTCAAACACCCTGTGGTTCCCCCCGGCCCATCCGGGCCAGTTGTGCCGTCAGCCAGAACAGGAGCAGGCAAAGCAAGCATAGACATACAGCGGTGACGGTTGCCTGCTCCAGTCTCCACCCACCGATCAGCCGGTAGATCAGCAAGGGCAGGGTGCTTAGCTTTTCCGTGCCGAACAGGGCAATCACCCCCATATCCCCGGCTGCCAGCGTTGTAGATAGGGCCAGGGCCAGGCAAAAGGGCCGCTTGAGCATGGGCCAGTAGATCAGACGCCATGCTGCGGAACCAGACAGCCCCAGGCTTTGTTCCAGAGGGCGAAATCGCCCCCGGTGTTGAGCCACTGGACCCACCAGAACTCGCAGGGTGAAAGCCAGCGTGAACAGGCTATTCACTGCGATCACCATCACCGGCCCCAGCGACAGGGCATCCGTAAAGGACCGGGCCAACAAGAACAGGCCGACTCCCAGTGTGATGGGGGGGATCAGCAGGGTCAGGACTCCGACCAGTTCCGGTGCCGTGCGCAAGTGTGCCCCGCGCGAGGAGTGGCCGAGTTCGGCACTCAACCAGGCAATACAGAATCCGGCAGTGGTGGCAAGGACTCCGGATGCCAGGGCAATGCATACGGACCAGATCAATGCTTCCCGGAAGCGTTCATGGACGACAATCTGCCATCCCTGTCCATCCAGCGTGCTGATGGCAACCGCTAGAAAGGGAGTCAGCAGGTAAGCCGCTGCCAAGGCGATGACTACCGTATCCAGGCACTGTCCGAAAAGACCTCGGCCATCCGGCCGGAGCCGCTCCGCGGCACCGGAGGAGGCATCGGAAGCGGACCAGATGGGGATGCCTCGAATAGAAAACAGGACTACGGCCAGGACACCGCATAACAGCACTTGGATCAAGGACAGGGCGGCAGCCTGCGGCAGGTCAAATTCGAACCGGAGTGCTTGGTAGATGGCGACCTCCAGCGTACTGGTTGCCGGGCCGCCCCCGAGAGAAAGGACAATGGCAAAGCTGGTGAAGCAGAGCAGAAAGACAATCCCGGCGATTCCCGGAATCTGGGCACGCAGTATTGACCATTCCACCAGTCGAAATACATCCCAGTCCCGGAAGCCATGGAGCGAGGCCAGCTTCCACTGGTGGGACGGGATATCGGCAAGCCCATTCAGCATCAGGCGGGTTGCCAGAGGCAGGTTGAAAAATACATGAGTCATCAGGATCCCGGACAACCCATACAGGTAATCCTGCCGGGCGAATCCCATGAGTACAAGGAGATCGTTGACCCAGCCGTTCCGTCCATGTACCGCCACCATGCCGAGAATTGCGACCATGGTGGGCACCACGAGGGAAAGGCTGGTGAGCTGGACCAGCCAACGCCGGCCCCAAAAATGCGGGCGTCGGTGAAGAGCCCGGGCCAACGGAATGGCGAAAGCGATACTCAAGGCAGTGGACAGGCTGGCTTGCCAGAGTGTAAAGCGAATGATGGACCATGTGTACGCGCTTTGCAGGACCTCACCGAGTGGCAGCATGCCGGCATGGAATACCAACCCACCGCAAGCACTGACGATGATCAGGCCGACCAACAGGAGGCACCCGGCCCCGGCGACCGAAAGGCCGGTCAGGCCAGACCCCGTCGGCCGAACCGGCAGGTTCCGTACCGGAGGCTCTCCCTCGGAGGGCATGGCGGGGTATTCGGTGCTGGCGGAAAGTCCTATTGACTCAGTGCCTGATTGAATTCATCAATCCAGTCCAGCTTGTTTTCCGCGACTCCTTGGGCATCAATCGTCAGGCCACGGGTGGGTTGAATGAGATCGGCAAAGGCCGCTGGCAACCCTTCTTTGGGACTGAGAACCGGGTACATCCAGTTTCCAGTCGGGATGATGGACTGGAATGCCGGGGTAAGCATGAAGGCGAGGAATTGCCTCGCTAGTTCCGGGTGGGGAGCATTTTTCAGCATCGCGGCCACTTCAATCTGGATTCCGTGTCCTTCCTCAAAAGCCGCCGCCCGGTATCGAGTCTCGTTGTCCACGATTTGGTGGTAGGCGGGAGAAGTGCTGTGGCTGAGTACCATATCGGCTTCGCCATTTGTGAACATACCATAGGCTTCCCCCCACCCTTTGGTCACGGTCAGGATTTTGGGTGCCAAGCGCCTCCAGGCATCAGTGGCTTGGTCCTTGTACAGTGACTTGATCCACAACAGCAAACCCAGTCCTGGTGTACTGGAGCGCGGGTCCTGGATGACGATCTTCAGGCTCTCATCTGCATCCAGCAGGGCTTCGAAACTGTCCGGCGGGTTCTCCAGCCGTTGTTCATCGTAGATAAAGGCGAAGAAGCCGAAGTCAAAAGGGACAAAATGGGGGTTGGTCCATCCACCCGGCAGGTCCAGAGGGGGGATGTCGAGCTCATGGGGCGCAATCAGTCCGGTATTGTAGGCTTCGGCCGCCTGGCTACTGTCCAACCCCAGAATCACATCGGCCGGGGAAGAATCGCCCTCCAGTTGTACCCGATTCAGAATCCCGGTTGAACTGTCCACACGCACAAACTTCAGGTCGCAGGCGCAGGTTTCCTCGAAAGCCTCTTCCACTTTTGGCCCCGGTCCCCACTCGGACGCAAAAGAGTCATAGGTATAGACGGTCAGCACTGGCGGCACTTCCACTGGCTCGACAGATTCCTGAGCCGGGATGGTGGCAATGAGGCCTAGCCACAACAGCGAGACCAAGGACAACAGACGAAGTGGATACATGTTGGCGTTTTCGGGTTGATCAATTATCGCACAGGACCACCTGTGCCGGGCCAATTCCTGTATGCTGCGGGGGCAAAATCCGAGGCTCCCTGAAGGGGGAGATGATATGAGTTTGATGCAGGAAATGCCAACGCTACGTTGATTTCCGGTCGGCAGAATGGGTGCATACCGGGCCGGGGGCCGGCGGACCTCAGGCGGGCGATGCTGTTTGTCGGTGTCATCCTCCGCGTCCCGGCTTGTGGTTGGCCACCGGTTATCGCACTGGTCAGAAAATCACGCGGTCGCCCGGGGTCAGCTGGAATTGCAGTCCGGTGTCATCGGACCAGGTATAGAGGCCTTGCTTCCGAATAACCTGCCATGGAGTCGCTCCCAAGTGGACAAGCGGCCGTTCGCCTACTCACAGTTCGATTTCCGTCGCCTTGCCCTGCTCAATGGCCGCCTGCAGCGATGCAGAGGCAGCGGCCAGGTCCTGCAGACCAACTCCGGTGCCATCAAAAATAGTGATGTCATCCGGGGACGAGCGTCCCGCATGAGAGCCGTTGATGACCGCACCAATTGGGGTGAGGTCGGATTCTCGGACCAGGCCTTGGGAAAAGGCATGCTGGGTTTCGCCAATCGTGACGGCTTGTGCGACTTCATCCGTAAACACGACCGCCCGGGAGAACAGGCGGGCATCAATTTCTTGCTTGCCGACAGTGTCGGTACCCATACAAGCCAAGTGGGTACCGGGATGGATCCAGTCATTTTGTAACAGGGCGTCACTCGCGGATGTAATCGTGATGAGAACATCGGCTTCGGCACCCAGTTGCTGTCGCTCTACTGCTTCGAACGGCAGACCGGCTTCCTGGGCCACGGAAGCCAGCTTTTCCAGGTCCTTGGAGTCCAGATTCCAGCCCATCACCTTTTCGAATGAGCGTTGTTCCAGTGCAGCGCGTAGCTGGAAAGTCGACTGGTGTCCGGCTCCGAGCATCCCCAGAACGCGGGCATCGTCGCGGGCCAGGTGCGCGATTGAAACCGCGCTGGCAGCGGCGGTGCGGATGGCCGTCAGGTAATTGCCGGCCACCAGGGCGCACAGCTTTCCCGTATCAGGGTCGAAAAGAAATACGGTCGATTGATGGTTGGTCAGGCCTTTTGATACATTGTGGGGCCAGTACCCGCCCGACTTCAGACCGAGGCTGAGTCCGCTGCGGTCAAAGCCGGATTTGAAGCCATAAATGGCATCGGCGTAGCCGAGCTGCTCGCGAATAACCGGGAAATTGCGAGCCTCGTCGCGGGCCATGGAGGCAAATACCGCTTCCACGGCGCGGAATGCATCCGCGCGGCTGAACACTTCGGCACATACCGCTTCGCTTACAATGTACATGTCTGCCTCCTAGTACGCCAACCCACGCGCCGTTACCGGCCATACGCATTCCACTTTACCGTTGCGCACACCAACGTACCAGTCGTGGACATTGCAAGTCGGGTCGCAGTGCCCGGGTACCAATCGCAGTTTTTCATTGACCTTGAGCGCCCCATTCGGGTCGCTGATGACGCCGTGCTCATCGGAGCACTTGATGTATTCCACATCGTTGCGTCCAAAGACCATCGGCAAGCCACTGTCCACCGACTGCGCCTTGAGTCCGGCGTCGCAAATGGCCTTGTCGGCCTTGGCATGGCTCATGACGGAGGTAAGTAGAAAAAGTGCATTTTCCCATTCTCCCTGATCAATACGCTGACCATCCCGGTCGAGAATGCGACCGTAGTCGGCATCCATGAATGCGTAGGAGCCGCATTGCAGTTCGTTGTACACGCCAGAGTTCCCTTCGAAATAGTAGCTGCCCGTACCGCCACCGCCGATGATGTCGCAGGAGAGACCGACTTGGTTCAGGGCATCGACTGCTTCACGGACCATCGCCACGGCAATATCAATCTTGTCTTGGCGGTCCTGGTATGAATCCAGATGCTGCATGGCCCCCTGGTAGGCTTGTAGGCCAGAAAATACCAATCCCTCGGCGGCATCAATCGCTTGTGCAATTTCTACTACGGCAGGGGTTTCGGTGACCCCGCAACGACCGGCACCACAATCGATTTCCACCAGACACTCGATTTGGGTGCCGTGTTTGACCGCCGCTTTCGAGAGATCAACCACATTGTCGATGTCGTCGACGCAGCAAATCGTACGTGCCCCCAATCGGGGAATGCAGGCCAGCCGGTCAATCTTGGCGGGGTCCCGTACCTGGTTCGATACCAGCACATCTTTAATCCCGCCGCGAGCAAAGGCTTCCGCTTCGGACACCTTCTGGCAGCAAATGCCGCATGTCCCCCCCAGCTTTTCCTGCAACAGCGCGACATCGACCGATTTGTGCATCTTGCCATGGGCGCGATGGCGCACTCCCATGTCATCGGCAATTTGCCCCATTTTGCGGATGTTGCGTTCGAGTGCATCCAGGTCGAGTACCAGACAGGGGGTCTGGATGTCGCGCTCATCCATGCCGACCTCGGCGGGTACGTTGTAGCCGACCTCGAGCCGGCTCGTTTTCATTGCATTCATTTCGTTCATGATAAAAGGACTCAGTCTCAGTTCTCGGGTTAGTTGGAATACCAAGGAAGCTTTTTCAAATCGACATTGCCGCCGGTCAGGATCACCCCCACGCGCTTGCCGACAAATAGCTCTTTGTTCTGGATGAGAATGGCCAGGGCCACGCTCGAACTGGGCTCAACGACGATTTTCATACGCTGCCAGATCAGGTACATCGCATCAATGATTTCTTCTTCGGTGGCCAGCAGCACATCCTCGACAAAGTTCGAAACGAAATGCCAGGTACGCGGCCGCAGGCTGACCTTGAGGCCGTCCGCAACCGTCTGCGGGGCATCATCCTCAATGATCCGACCGGCATGGAAAGAGCGGTATACATCATCCGCATTCTTCGGTTCGGCGGCATAGATTTTGGTGGTGGGCGACGTATTGGAAATGGTCAGGCAGGTACCGGAAATCATCCCGCCACCACCGATCGGAGCGATAACGGCATCCAGATCGCCTGCGTCTTCATGAAGCTCCATGGAGCAAGTCGCCTGCCCCGCGATTACGCGATAGTCGTTGTATGGATGCACGAAGTCGGCTCCGGTACGTGCCACCAGATCTTCCAGCATCGCTTCGCGTGCCGTAGTGGATGGCTCGCATTCGAACACTTCTCCGCCGTACCCGCGCACGGCCGCTTTTTTGGCTTCCGGTGCGGTGCGTGGCATGACCACGGAAACCGGAATCCCGCGCCGGCCGGCGGCGTAGCTGAGCGACAGGGCGTGATTGCCCGAGGAGTGGGTCACCACGCCCTTGGCTGCTTCCGTGTCTTCCAGGCTGAACACGGCATTGGAGGCCCCACGTACCTTGAAAGCACCGGCTTTCTGAAAGTTTTCACACTTGAAATACAGCTGCGCTCCCGTCAATTCATTGAAAAAAGTCGATGTCAGTACCGGAGTACGATGAATGTATGGCTTGATTCGTTCGCGGGCCAGCAGAACATCGTCGAATGTTGGAATGGAAATTTCTGCGGTTTCGTTCATGGTATTTGCTGCCGTTGTTGGCGGAGTGGCTATGGATCAGTCGGAGGTGCGGTAGTACTCTTGTGCGGCCGCAACCCCGGAACCCAATTCGATGGGGTACTTGAG
The DNA here is from genome assembly GCA_965221795.1 of Candidatus Poriferihabitaceae bacterium. Classification (GTDB taxonomy): domain Bacteria; phylum Pseudomonadota; class Gammaproteobacteria; order Arenicellales; family Poriferihabitantaceae; genus VYFG01. The sequence continues at coordinate 1,626,942 of OZ244914.1, read as the reverse complement.
GTCTTTCATCGCCATTTCGATGGTGGCCAGTCCCGATAGTGCGATGACATCGGACAGGGCACCCAAATGGCCAATCCGGAAGGCCTTGCCATTCATTTCGCCCAAGCCAATTCCGAACGAGACCCCATATCTGCGATCGGCATGTGCGGTTAGGGTATTGCTGTCAAAGCCTTCGGGTACGTAGATTGCGCTGACGGTGTCCGAGTACAGCTCGGGAGACTTGGCGCAAAGCGGGAGGCCCCAGGCCGCAATAGCCCGACGAATGCCTTCTGCGATACGAAAATGGCGGCCAAATACGTTTTCCAGTCCCTCTTCGAGCAATAGATCAAGGCTGACCCGGAGACCGTTCAGAAGTTGGACCGGAGGCGTGTAAGGATACCCACCATTCTGGTTGGTGGCCAGCATGTCGCGAAAATCAAAGAAGCAACGCGGGCACTTGGCCCGGTCGAGTGCGTCAATAGCTTTCGGGCTGGCGCATATGATAGCCATCCCGGTGGCGAGCATGAAGCCTTTCTGGGAACCACACACGGCCAGATCGATCTCCCATTCGTCCATACGGAAGTCCATGCAGGCCAGTGAGCTGACACAATCGACATACAGCATCGCTGGATGGCCGGCGTCATTCATTGCCCGGCGCACGGCCGGGATGTCGCTTCGAACTCCGGTTGCGGTTTCATTATGCGTCACCAACAATGCCTTGATCTGGTGTCCGTGATCCTGCGCCAATCGTTCCGCAAAGCGCTCGGCTGGCGCACCGTTGCCCCATTCGCATTCAATGATTTCCACGTTCAGGTTGTGCCGTTGGCATAGATCAATCCAGCGATGCGAAAACATGCCATAGCGTGCGACCAGCACCTTGTCGCCGGGCGAGAGCGTATTGGTGATGGCGGCTTCCCAGCCACCCGTGCCGCTGGCGGGAAACGTCATGACTTCGCCTGCTGTCGTTCGGAAGACTTTTTTCAGGTCGTTCAATAACGGCACCAGACGCTCGGAAAATGCCGGCGAGCGATGGTCAATCGTCTGGATATGCATGGCCTGTCGGATCGGGTCCGGCATATTGGTAGGGCCTGGGATAAAAACCGGATTTTCAATTCGCATTATCATGGGTCGCAGGGAACGGTAAAACGGATAGTATACAATTGGAAATTATTTTCAATTTTTTTGGAAAAATATTTTATTTTCGCTTTCTTGCCGTTAGAGTATTGAAATATCATGTAAAATATTTTTCCAATGCATGACTTGGCAAAAGTATGTCAGAAAAATTTGACCAGACAAACGCAAAAACGGCGACATTTCGTGTGCTTGAAGTTGCGCTTGATCGGTGAACCCTTCCTTTCTTCATGTCCATGTCACCCACTCCCAAAAAACGACGCGGGCGCCCCCGTGATCCGGTGTCCGACCCCGAGACCGGTATCGTCCATACGCTCAGGCGTGGGCTGGTGTTGTTACAGGTGCTGTCGCGGGAAGGGCATCTGTCGCTGACGGACCTGTCGCTGCAGGTCGGCTTGCCGGCATCGTCCGTATACCGCCTTCTGACGACCCTGCAAAGACTCAAGTTTGCGGAATACAACGAAGAGACCCACGAATGGGCCGTGGGGATCGAGTCCTTTCGCGTCGGCAATGCCTATTTGGAACGAACCAACCTGATGGAGATCTCCCGTAATGTCATGCGGGACCTGATGGAGTCGACGGGGGAAACGGCTAACCTGGCGATTACCGACGGGGGCGATGTGGTCTTTATCAGTGAGGTGGAGTCGCCGAACCCGATCCGGGCGTTTTTTCGACCCGGCACCCGGGGATATATGCACGCCTCTGGAATTGGCAAGGCGTTACTGGCCCATATGTACCGAAGTGAGGTAGAGCGAATTCTTCAGTCCAAGGGATGTCCAAAGCTTACCGAAAAGACATTGACGACCCCCTCCGAGCTGTTCGGGAATCTGGTCACCACGCGTGAACGGGGATGGGCCTTCGATGATGAAGAAAGTTGCGAAGGGATGCGTTGTATTGCTTCCTGTATCTTCAGTTCCTATGGGGAAGCCATTGCGGGTATTTCAGTTTCCGGCCCGACCGTCCGTTTTCCCGATCCCATGATTCCGGCAATCGGGCCACAGGTGAGGGAGGCAGCCCTGCAGATCACATCGCTCATTGGCGGAAAACCGCATCCATCTTCAGGACCCTTGTAGGGATCCAGTGTGGACTGTCGATGTGGGCTAGAGGAGAGCGCGCGACCGGAGCAAATCAGGTACGTTCTTGGCATCCGCATACCTGTCCGGGCTACCCCACCGATGCCGTCGACAGCAGCCAGAGGCCAAAGGTCGTATAGCCTACCATGAGCCCGGCAAGCCACCATTGGCTGCGGATCGCAGTCCGTTCATCCAGACGGTAGTGTGCATGCAGGTCCAGGGCGATGAAATGAGCCAGGCCGATTCCGATGATATGGCCCAGAACGATGACGCAGGTCTGGAATCCCCAGATCAGGGAAACATGATGAAGGTCGTTCAGGAACGACGTCGTAACCTGGAAATCCGGGCTGAGCCCGAGGAGGTTCCATCCCCGATCAAACGGGTCGGACAGAGCATGCAATGCATACTGCCCATTGACCAGGAGCTGGGTCAAGTAGTGGGCAATATGAAAGGCCACGGCGATGGGCACGATGGAATAGACTAATTGTCCCGCCATCCGGTTCCTGGCTGGCAACATGATTCCCGGCCGCATGGCCAAGGATCGTCCGCCCAGCACCGCGGCCAGGAACAGTGCCGACAACACCACAAAAGCCGCCGCGAGGCCTAGGGTATTGAAGCCGATGACCGCACTGCGTCCCGGAAACTCGAGGGGGTTGATACCACCCAAGGACAGCCAGGAGAAGGTGCGGGAGAGGCCGTCAAAGGAATGGCTGCTCAGGGCCAGCAACACGAACAACAGACCGGACCAGGGCAAGGGTTCTTGCCGGAGGAATCCTTGGCCAGGCCAGCCCAGACAGATTCGTATCCTGCCGGGGCTGGCTGGCGTTTCCTCCGCCCGGACGGGCTCCCGCAGCAACGGGGAGCAATTCCCGACGAAGCAGAAGAAGATCGAGAAGGCTTCTGCCCGTTGCATCCAGTCCGTATAGCCAAACAGCAGGACCCCGGCAAATGTGACGAGCCAGTAGATCCCCACCACAACCGCCAGTCCCGGAGGGTCCTCCGGGGCTACCGATACCAGTTCGAACCAGGCAAACCCGAAAAAGAGAACCAGGGCCGGGACATAACCCAGACCAGGGGGCAGGGTAAACGGAGCGTCTTTTCGCCCCATCAGGCTTTGAACCAGTCGATAGGGAGCATACCACGGATTCAGCCAGGGCCAGAGATTCCCGATGACAAACTGCACCAGGGTGAATCCTACCCACCACAGCGTCCAGACGGTTAAAGGCAGCGGATTGGCCAAGGGGTCATGGGTCGAGAGGAAGCCGGCCGCCAGCAACCCGCAGAGCATGATCCAGGAGAGCAGGCTCGGGATCATGGGTGAGAACGGCTTTTGGGTCCAGAGAGGCAGCCGTCCGTCCCGAACTTTCTGCAGCAGCGATCGGGGCATCCACATGACCAGAAAGAACGAAGCCAGTACCGCGGCGCTGCCACCGACCATGGCAAACTCGGTGGGAAGCAACATCACCAGCCCGCGTTCGGCACTGTGGGCATGGGTGAGGGTCGGCATGATCATCCCGGCACACCCGGGCAGGGCCCATCCGCCTGCGCTACGGAAGACGGCTTTCATGGTCACACCGAACTAGAAGAACCGGTTGGCGGCTTTCCGGATTGGGTATAATCTCGACCGACCGATTCAGGAGGTGCCCCATGCCCCAGACGGATACCAACGCGGCGTTCATTGCAGTGGATGTGCAGAATGACTTTTGCTCCGGTGGGGCCTTGGCGGTCACTGACGGTGAGCAGGTAGTCCCCGTGATCAATGACATTATGCCCCATTTTTCTACGGTGGTGTTTACTCAGGATTGGCACCCGGCCCATCATGTCAGTTTTGCGGCGAATCATGAAGGGGTCAGCGCCTTTTCCCAGATCCAGCTTGACTACGGAACCCAGACCCTGTGGCCGGTGCATTGTGTGCAAGGCAGTATGGGGGCCGCATTCCATCCCGACTTGGAGGAACGCCAAGCCCAACTGGTGATCCGCAAGGGATTTCGTGCCGGCATGGACAGCTATTCCGCGTTCTTCGAGAACGACCGAAAGACCGTAACCGGCCTGGAGGGATTTTTGCGCAACCGTGGAATCGAACGAGTGGTTTTCGGTGGCTTGGCGACCGACTTTTGTGTCGCCTGGTCGGCGCTGGATGGCACCATGCTGGGGTTCGATACCACGGTGGTAATGGCTGCCTGCCGGGCTATTGACCTGAATGGCTCCCTGGCGGCCCAACTGGAGGCCATGCAACAGGCCGGTGTCCGGGTCGTCGATACCCTTTCACAAGCATCGACATGAAATTTCTGGTCTTTCAGCATATTGCCTGTGAGCATCCGGGCATCTTCCGGGATTTGATGCAAGAGTCTGGCATCACTTGGGAGACGGTGGAGCTCGACCGGGAGGAGCCCATCCCCAATCCGGATCACTATGATGCCCTGTTGGTGATGGGCGGCCCGATGGATGTCTGGCAGCTTTCGGAATATCCCTGGTTGAGAGCAGAACAAGCTGCGATCCGGCAATGGGTGACTGCCGGCAGACCGTATCTCGGCCTCTGTCTGGGGCACCAGTTGCTGGCCGTTGCCATGGGCGGTGAAGTAGGCCCGGCCGCGGAACCGGAGATCGGTGTCATGCCGGTCGCGCTGACCGAAGAGGGACGGACACACTGGTTTTTTCGGAATTGCCCGGCTGTCATCCCGTCGCTGCAGTGGCACTCGGCGGAAGTGATCACGCCCCCGGACGGCGCGGTTGTGCTGGCGCAATCGGAGGCCTGTCTGGTGAATGCCATGGCATGGGGAGAGCGTGCAGTCTCGGTGCAGTTTCACGTCGAAATCACGGATACGACCGTATCAGAATGGGGCCAGGTTCCAGAATACGCCATGGCACTGGAGCGAGCCCGGGGCCCGGAGGCCATGGCTGATATGCAGCGGGAAGCGGATCGGTATCGAAACGACTTCCGTCACAATGCCCGGATTCTGTTCGAGAATTTCCTCTCGCGGGTTTCCTGAGAGTCCGAAGGGGGGGGGGGGGGGGGGGGGGGGGGCAGTGGAGTCACACACCGAGATATCGGGTCAGCAGGCTGGGATCCGCTTCCAGGGCAGAGCGGTCTATGTCCCGTTGCAGGACCCCGTTTTCAAGAAAGGCCACCCGGTCCGCAATCGGCAGGATAGAATCTACCTGCTGCTCCACCAGCAATACGGCAACGCCCCGGTTTCGAAGGGCTCGCACCGCTTCGAGGATGCTGGCTACCAGAGTGGGCATCAGCCCTTCCGTAGGTTCATCCAGCAGCAACACCGAAGGCTGCAGGCATAGGGCGCGGGCCATGGCTAACATCTGCTGCTCGCCGCCACTCAGGGTGCCCGATCTCTGGTCTTGCCGTTCTTCCAGCCGGGGAAAGAGGGCCAAGGCTTCGCGCACAGCGGCAGTTCCTCCCCGGCCGTTCAGGGCACCAATCGCAAGGTTTTCCGCCACCGTCAGTTCTGCAAACAGCCGTCGACCCTGAGGCACATAACCCACCCCCAGGCGTGGAATCTCCCATGGCTGCAGGCTGTCGGTCGGTTGGCCATTGAGCCGGATACTGCCGGTTCGGCGCACCTGTCCCATGACGGTCCGCAGCAGCGTGGTTTTGCCCGCTCCATTCCGCCCCAGCAGACAGACTACCTGTCCCGGTGCCACCATGAGGCTCACGTTCCGCAGAACCGGAATATTTCTGTAGTAGCTATGGACTCCGGCCAGTGACAGGCTCATGATACTCTTGCCGTCCCAAGATAGGCGTTTTGCACAGCGGTATTGGAACGGATTTCGGCCGGCGTGCCACGGGCCAGAACCTGGCCCTGGTCAAACACGGTAATCTGCTGGGCAAGACCCATGACCACTTGCATGTTATGCTCGATCAGGAGCACAGTGGCATCTTGGCCGATGCGGGTTAACAGGGTAGAAAAGTCGCCAATCTCGGGATCCGACAGGCCCTGAGTGGGTTCATCCAGGATCAGCAGGCGGGGGGTCAGGGCCAGCCCCATGCCGACCTCCAGCAGGCGCTGATGGCCATAGGGCAGGTTGCCGGCGACCTCGTCCGCTTGCTCGGACAGGCCGATTTGTGCCAGAATGTCGGCGACCCGGTGCGCCAGGCCACCATGCTGGGGAATCCGGCCCAGAACCGCAATGGCGATGTTTTCCCGGACACGGAGTCGGGGGTAGATGCTGGTAATCTGGAATGTGTAGGCAATCCCTCGTCGTACCCGTTGCCATGCCGGCAAGGTGGTGATCTCTTCGCCATGGAACCGGATCGTGCCTGTGGAGCAGGGCAGGCGTCCGCAGAGCAGGCTGACGAAGGTGGTTTTCCCGGCCCCATTGGGGCCGATGATGGCGTGGATTCCACGACCTTCGAGGCAAAAATCGACCCCAACCACGGCCGCCAATCCGCCAAAATAGCGGCTGATGTTTTCGGCCTGAAGCAGATTCATGGCAGCCACTCCAGCCAGCGTTTCCGTACCTGTCCCAGTATTCCATGGGGGAAGAATAGCACCAGAAACAGCAGTACCACCCCAGTTACGAGGAGGTAGGCCTCAGTATAGCCACTGACGGTATCGACCAAATAGAACATGAAAAAAGATCCCAGCAACGGTCCCGCCACCGTTCCCGCACCGCCCAGCAAGGAATAGAGCAGTGGGTCGATCGAATACTGGATGGTGGCAAAGGAGGCCCCAATATAGGCGAACATCAGTGCCCAGGCCGCGCCGGCCATGGCGGACAGGGTCCCGGACAGGACCAGAGCCTTGAGTTTTTGCAGAAAGGGGTTGTGACCCAGCATTCGGGTCCGATCCTCGTTTTCACGAATGGCGATCAGGATCCGGCCGAAAGGCCGTTGCACTACCCACAGCACACAGGCCATGGCCAATGCCAGCATCGCCAGTGCCAGGTTATAGCGAGTGGTCGGGTCCGTCAGTAGCCATTGCCGGCCCAGCCATTCAAAGCTGCGAGCGGCTGGGGGCAAGACCAAGCCCTCATCGCCCCGGGTCCAGGGAGTGAAATACACGATGGCCAAGTAGGCGATCTGGGAAAACATCAGGGTCACAATCATGAATGCGACGCCGGTTGTCCGAAGTGCCACGAGACCCACCAGCAGGGACAGAACTGCACCACACACGATGCCGAACAGCATGGCCATGGGGACCGGCCAAGCCAGATGGTAGGCGGACAGTCCGGCACCATACATGCCAGCGGTAAAGAACATGGCATGGCCGAGACTCAGTAGACCGGTATATCCGAACAGCAGGTTGAAGCCCATGGCAAATACGGCCAGCAACAGGATTCGGGTGACCATCAGATGGTGGTATTCTGGTAAGAGGAACTGCAGTCCGAACAGGCCAGCCAATAGGGTGCCGTGGAAGAGAAAGGAGTGCAACCGATTTGGCATGATCAGGGCTGCGGTCGGACCCCGAATAGGCCCTGGGGACGGAAGACCAGCACCAGTGCTACGGCCAGGGTAGAAATCATTTTGGCCAGGGTGGGGGAAAAAAACACCGAAATGATGCCATCACAAAGCCCAATCAGTAGGGCAGCCACCAGAGTTCCCCGAAGGCTGCCAAGGCCGCCGATAATGACCACGATGAAGGACAGCAGAAGGGGGTCACTGCCCATCAGATAGTGGGCTTGGTGGACCGGTACCACTAACACGGCCCCGACCGCGGCCAAGGCGGCCCCGAGGGCGAATACCATGGCATAGACCCGGTCTACCGCGATGCCGAAGTTCTCTGCCGTTTCCCGGTCGAATCGGGTGGCCCGCATGACTAATCCCAGGCGGGTGCGGGTCAGGAGAAACCAGACAGCCAGCAGCAGAGCGATAGCCGCGAGGATGACACACAGCTTGTACCCGGAATATCCGAACCACGGAAAATCGACCCGGAAATAGAACGGGGGATTCACGGCCCGGGCATCGGGCCCAAAGGTCAGCAGCGTGGCCTGTTGGAAGATATAGAGCATGCCAATCGTCGCCACGATAGTCGCTTCGGGGTCGTAGGAGACCTGTTTCAGCACCAGTCGTTCCCCGGCCCAGGCCACGGCACCCACCAGCAAGGGGGCCAATAGGAGCGCCAGGGCAAATCCCCAGGCCGGCTGATCGGGCAACCAGGTGGTCACCCACCAGGCCAGCACCGCACCAAGCATGAAAAACTCGCCATGGGCGACATTGACCACCCGCATGACGCCGAAGACCAGCGACAGGCCGAGGGCCGTGAGACAGAGCACCGCGGCCTGCACCAGGCCCTCCAGGGCAGCCAGCAAGAAAAACGGACCGAAATCCATGCAGGAAAAACCGGGACCCGGGAAGGCCTGTCGACAGAGGGTTGTACGGTGCTGCCGGATAGCTGGCCGGGGCTACAGTGTCCGGGTGGTGTAATCTGCTTCGGCCTCGTAAAGGCCATCTTCAATGCGAGTTCGATGGACGACTTTCAGTCGCCTGTCCTGCATTCGGGAAATGTACTGATGGCCGAAGCACTGATGAATACGGGCATCGAAGATTTTGTTCCCCTGGGGGTGATTCCTTCCTTCCGGAAAGATTTCCATCGCCTCCATTGCCTCCACAAACCGCGGTCGGTCGGCCGCATCACGGTAGTCACAGGCTTCCATGGCTTGCCGAATGATGAACAGGGTTTCCCAGCAGCCGAACATGTGTGCGTAGGTGGAGATATCTTTGGGGTCCGTACGGCTGGCACCGTGGTCATCCACGCCCACCGCCGTCCGGTAGAACCGGTCGTGCTCCGTCTGGTTGGGCTGGGCGTAGCGCGGGAAGCCTTCCCAAAAATGGGAGCCTTCAAGGAATTCCAATTGCGGCGTGGCCAAGTCTATCGCTTCCAGGGAGTCAATAAAACCGAAGATTTCCGGCCGCTGGCGGCCGAAATGCTCCCCCAGTTCCTTGACGAACGTGAGCACACCGGGTCCGACCATGACATGGTACAGCACTTCGGTATCCCGGGGAATCCGGGGCAGGTACCGAGTGAACGAGGTTTCCGTCGGTGGAATGGCGATTTGCTCCAGCACATCACCGCCTTGGGCGGCGAACGCCTGGGAAAAGTAATCCCGGTGATCATGGCCGAAGGCATAATCCGGGAAGATCATGGTCACTTTCCTGCCTAGGTTAGCGGCGACCCAAGGGGCCATGGAGATGACCTGGGAGCGGACATCAGTGATGCCTGGCTGGAATACATAGCGATTGAGCTTGCCCGAAGCCACATGATAGCCTTCCGAGACGACCAGATAGGGGAGCTTGAGCTCTCCGGCCCGGGGTGCGGAGCCGTTCACCACATGAGAGAACAAGGTGCCATAGGCTACGTCCACTTGGTGTTGAGTGGCAAACTTCTCGATCACTTCGGCACCGCGCTTGGGGTCGGTACCGTCGTCTTCGACCACCAGTTCCAGAGGGCGCCCATTAATCCCCCCCTCTTCATTGATCAGCCGGACGGCAGCGGCGGCGGTCCGTTCGTACCAGCGACCATAGGAAGCGCCAATTCCGGTACGGTGAAACTGGCCACCGACCCGAATGGGCATTGACTGCGCATAGGCCCGGGGAAACAGGGTGGGGGCGAGGCTTGTGACCACGCCAGCCCCGGCCGTCGCGCCCAGGGTATGGATAGCCCGGCGGCGTCCGGGGTTTGGGCTATTCTCACGGTGGTATTTGCTCATGGAAGTTTCCTCTATTGAGATGGATGTGGCAGCTTTTCCCACGGGGTGGAGTCAGCGGCTGCGCGCGAGGATACGGACACCGCCCAGGTTGCCAGAACGGAAATGGCGGTTCACCAGATCATAGAATGTTTCCAGTGCCTGAAAGATGGGCTCGCCATGCACGCGGACATGACGGTCCCGGCGGGCACGATGATCTGTCAGTCGATCACTGGTGAAAGCGGTCCAGTCATCAGACATATCCTCAAAGGCCAGGATGTCGAAGCCCGCATCCCGAAAGTCCTGTTGGTAGCGTTCCGGGTCCGGCAGGTAAGCTGCATACATGCCATGGGCCAACTCGGCCCGGGCTTCCGGGTCCATGGGTCGGCGACAATACAGGTCTTCGGCGAAAAACAGCCCGTTGCGACCCAGAAGCTCCCTGGAACGATCCAGCAAGGCCTTGCGGTCCGCGATATGAAAAATTGCCAGCCAACTCACAATGGTATCAAATCTGGGGCCACTCCACTCGAAGGCCAGGAAGTCTCCACAGATATGCTGCACCAACGAGTCCAGGCCACAGCGTGCAGTCAATTCCGCCGCCAGTTGATGTTGGTCGGCCTGCAACTCCAGTGCCAGAATCTGCGCCCCGGCACAGCTGGCCATGTGCCGGGCGGGTCCACCCAGCCCGGAGCCGATTTCCAGAACCCGGGAGCCGGCCTGCAGGCCGGTCCGAGTAATGGCGGCGTCCACTGCCAGGGTGCCGTGGTAGTGCAACTGGTCGAACGCACTGATTTCCGCAGCTTGCAGAGGGTCGGACGGGCCCTTGCCAAGTTCCGCCAGGTCGTTGCGAATCCGCTCAATATGTGTGTAGAGCTTCATGGATTTGATCTGGCAGGCGTGGTCCGGCATGCGCTTGGGAGAAGACGGCAGGGAATGTCTTGGTATTGTCATCTCAATTGAGTGGATTCTCAAGGGGAAGGGGGTAGCAGTTAGACCGAGCCAATCCAGTTCTGGGGTGGTCCTCAGCAGGCGGGATACAGGTTGGCTGAAGCGATGGGACTGGCGGTCAAAGTTCGGTATAGTCGCGGGCCATTTTCCAGGATTGCAGAAATTGGCACGAGGCATCTTCCATCGATACGGAGGTATTCTGGTCAGCCTGTTGTTTCTCGGAGGCTTGACCTTCATTTTCGGCTGGTTGCTTGATCTCCAGCAAAACCCCAACCGGGGAAACCTGACCCGGGTGCTGGCGGGTGGAGCCCATGCCGTGGTGCTGAAACAGAATCCATGGGGTCATTATGTTGCTATGGGAGAAATCAACGGTCATCCGGTCCGGCTGTTTCTGGACACCGGTGCCACGCTTGTGAGTATTCCCGGCGAGGTTGCGGATGCTATTGGACTCAACAGAGGCCCGGCCATGACGGCGTGGACGGCCAATGGCAAAACGGTTGTCTATGCGGCGTTGCTGGAACGTGTTCGGTTGGGGCATATTGAGCTTGCCAATGTGCCGGCCAGCATCAACCCTAATATGGGAGGGCAAGACGTTTTGCTGGGCATGAGCTTTCTGGGCGAATTGGAATTGCTACAGCAGGGAGAGGAGCTCCGCCTTCGGGTGCCGACCTCCTGATGCTGGGCAACGGATTCAGGTATACTCCTGCATTCGCTTCGGGACCCCGGCTGGAAACACCTTGCCCCTCCCCATGCTTTGTGCACCCCGTTTCCAGTTTGAGGTGCAACACCCCGTAAGCCGCGGCTGGTGAGCTGAAAAGTAGCTTGCAGCGGGCCAGATGATGGCTAACCATCTCTGTTTCTCACCAACGGAGGATTGCCATGCCCGTAGGCTACCACCACCTGACCCATGCCGAACGATGCCAGATTCACGCCCGGTTGCATCGGGGGTGGTCGAAACCGGAGATGGCCCGCGATCTCGGACGGGACCCCGGGACGATCTCGCGGGAGACCTCGCGCCACCGCGGCCTGCGGGGCTACCGGCACCAGCAGGCCGACGGCAAGGCGACGGCCCGTCGTCAGGAGGCTTCGGCGGTTCCCCGGAAGATGACGCCGGAGCGCTGGGCGGTGGTCGAGGACCGGTTGCAGGAAGGCTGGAGCCCGGAGCAGATCGCCGGCTGGGTTCGGTTGCAGGGCGAAGGGATGGCGGGGAAGGAGTGGATCTACCCGCACCTACGGGCCGACCGGCAGGCCGGAGGGATCTTGTGCCGGTGCCGGCGACGTCGGGGCCAGAAGCCGAACGGGCGCGGCGGCCGCTCTGCCGGACGCGGTCACATTCCCGATCGGGTGGACCTTGCGGAGCGGCCGGCAGTGGTTGAGGAGCTGTGCCGGGTCGGGGACTGGGAGCGGGAACCGATCATGGGAGCGAGGCCCCGGGGTGCCTTGGTGTCGGCAGTGGACCGGGGCTCGAAGTTCCGGTTCCTGGAGTGGGTCGAAGGCAAGACGGCCGCCGCAGGGCACCGAGGCGATCACCCGGTGCCTGGGGCCGGTTCGGAATCGGGGCCACACTGGTACCGCCGACCATGGCCAGGAGTTCGCGAGACACCGGGCGATTGCGCAGAAGCTCAATGCGGGCTTTTCCTTCGCTACTCCCTACCCTTCCTGGGAACGGGGCCGGAACGAGCACCCCAACGGCCGGGTGCGCCCGTACTTCCCGAAAGGAACGGACTTCCGCCAGGTGACCCCCGCGCAGGTACGGGCGGTGGCGGATCGGCTCCACTCGGCCTCCAGGTCCTGAGCGCGCCCTTGCCTTGGCCGATGGCTTCGGTCAGGATCGCCGGCAGTCGAGATGGCTGCCATCGGTGGCCGAAAAGAAGCGCTCGAAGCGCGAATTTTTGGGTCGCCGCCGCGATCCCTCCCTTCGGGCGACGCCCTCATTCCGGGATCGCGGCGCGGTTGCACTTCGGACTGGATCCGGGGAGATTGAACAAGCGTACATCTTAAGATTTTGCCCCGGTCAATTGTTGCCAGCGCGTCTGCATCGCGGATTGGATGCGTAGCGGGTATCGAGAATTACGGAACAATTGCTGGAATTTCTCGCTATCGAATCCGCTTTCAGTCAGATCCAGCTCCGGCAGTTTCCGGAAACGTCTGCTCCTGCGAGTCGAAATGTAGAGAACATCAAGCAGTGCTTTTTCTTTCGTCGCAATCAGGTATGGCTGGTGCGTCTCACTCCACTCGATACCGGCTCGCATCAATTCAGGCTTTAGTCTCAGGAACTCGAAGCGTCCGACTGGAGAATCGAGCACATGTGGGTGGCCAGTTGTCGCGACCTGGATGGCACTGGGGATTTGCGAGATGACTTCATGCAGATGCAGCGCTGTGAGGAACGATACATACCCCTGCTCCTTTCCCAGAAGAAATGGCACGCAGCCCAACGGTTGAAAATGCGGATGACTCTTGTTGGCCCACACGCCTCGTGTTACTCGAGTGAGGAATCTTTCTTGAACGAGACGGCTCAGACGGTTCGATGCCGCGGACAGGCTCAGGTTGCTGGCCGTCGCAAAATCCTTCGTCGTGAACACGACGAAGTCTGGTTGATTCAGGATTTCAAACATGCGCTTCAAGCGCCTCGAATACATACGAATGTAAATCGTTCCAGGACTCTCTGGTGCCGAATTCGGCGCGACTGGCTGGATCCAGGAACTCTACGACCTGCCCTTCAAAGTCTTCCCAGCCCAGGGCCGCCAGGCATTCCACCGCTTCGCTCACCGGGGCATCCACAAGTGCACCTGAATTCGCAGCAAAATCAAGGTGCCCACCTTGCATAAGGATGCCGAGATCAAAGACGTCCCGGGCCTGAGTCAAAGCACGCCCCGCCAGCGCTTCGATCTTTTGCACAACAGCCGCGGTCCCCGAATAATGGCGGCACCGATAGGTGAGCTGTCGATACTGACGGGCAATCTCGGTATTGATTGTTTCCAATGGTGCTGCGGCATTCACAGTCTCGGCCCTGCGGGAAAATTCAACTTTCGTAGGCAACCGTTGACCGGCTTGTGTTATTAGCGAGCAACGAAAGCGCTGGGTCGTTTCCGTGTGCTTGGCTTTGCCCGGGTCGTTTACCTCGACACCGTCGATCCCAAAAGTGCGGAGGCTCCGCCTGAAGGCGGCATCTTCGAGAATCTTGTAGCCGTTTTTCTTGAGCGTTGCGACACTGCCCGCAATCACATCCAGGTCCATGTCCTCGGAATAGCGTGGACTTAAGAAGAAAAAGCGAAGATTGACGCCGCCTTTGAGAAGATAGAGGCCAGGATCGGAGGCGCGAAGAAGTCTCTGCAGAAAGCAGAAATGGAAGATTTCGCGGACTTGGGTGTCTGAGTATGAGTACATGAGCTAATTATACTTTCTTGTTTTGGTAAACGATAACAAGAATGCATAATTAATTCCTGGCCCTGGTTCCAAAGCACCCTACGGATGACGGCCGTCAGCAATGCCGCGACGGCGTCAGACCGGAGTTTGACAGTGACTCGCATATTGCACGGAATTCTAACCCGCTCGGTATCTTTTTGCTGATTTCCCGGGTCAATTCCTTTAAATTATAATCTACTGAATTAGAGCAATATTTCAAACAACCGCAGAGACACTCGTACGACTGACGATATTTTCTGAAACCAACATCATATTCCCATTGCCTATACCTTTTCGATTTTCCTGCGGCAGCGGCCCTCTGTGATTCGGATGCCATGAACTACCAGTGTATTGATCGGATTGCCGCCCTTGGCTTGATCCATGAGGAACAGGCGACGGTCGTGGATATCCGGGACCCGGCGTCCTTTGCTTCCGGGCATATCGTCGGGGCCCGCCGTCTGGACTCCCGGAATGTGGCAGACTTCCTGGCTACCGCAGATCCGTCGGTTCCGGTCATCGTATGTTGCTATCATGGTCACTCCAGTCAGGGTGCTGCCCAATTTCTCGCTGAACAAGGATTGCGACGCTGCTACAGCTTGGATGGTGGATTTGCCGAGTGGCGGTTGGCTCGCCACCCAGAAGAGAGCTCGGGTCGGTAAACCGTAAACCCTCCCCTCCAGCGGCCCGTAGGCCCCCTTTCGCACCGCAGACCTCCTCCAATATCGACACTCTTGCGAAGTAGAAAAAAGAATGTTATAACATTCCATATATCCCGTATAATTGAGTATCGTCAAGGGTGAAACGGTCGGTTGGTTGCTCATCTTGGACGGGGAGTCCGGGTTGTCGTGGCAGGGTGGTGGCACCGCCATCCATTCTTGGCACCGGTCGACGGGAGGTGTACCTGTGTGACCCTGAATATCTGGATGGATCGGGTAGAGAACGATCTGTCAGATCCTCAAAGGGCATATCCATATCAAAAAATCCGATCCAGAGGTAATCCGATATGTTACGAGCCTGTTTTGCGGCATGGTGCGTGATCCTCACGCTTGGCCCTATGCACGCAATGGCCCAAGAAAAGACCGATTTGACACTCGGTGCCCCTTGGGAAATCGCAAGCTATGATCCGGCCGTGTCCGGTTTTGCATTCCAAAGGTTGCAACTGATGGAAAATCTGGTGGATGCGGATGTCGATGGCAGGCTCCGTCCAGGCTTGGCCACCAGCTGGTCTGTATCTGCGGAAGGGCATCTCTGGACCTTCGAATTGCGTCCCGGCGTGACATTTCATGACGGGTCGACTTTCGATGCAACGGCCGCAGTCCGGGTACTGACTCGGGCATGGAAACAACCGGGAGTGCTCAAGAAAGCCCCGATCCGCGATATTTCCGAGCGTGATGGTGTCGTAGCTATCGCACTGGAGAAGCCGTTCGCCGCGCTGCCTTCCCTGCTCGCACATTCCACCACGGTGATTCCTTCGCCGACCGCTTTTGATGACGAGGACAATCCGGTTGCCCTGATCGGCACTGGACCCTTCAAAGTCGAAGCCTTCACGCCGCCCCAGAGTGTTACATTGGTGCGTAACGAGGCCTATTGGGGCCCGGTGCCGAAGTTGGCCCGCGTGACCTATCTGGCGGCTGGCCGGGCGGAAACCCGTGCATTGCTGGCCGAAAGTGGGGATGCGGATCTGGTGTTCACACTGGATCCATCCGGGTATGCCCGCCTGCAAAACGTGGAAACGGTCGACACGATCGCATTGCCGATCCCGCGCGTGGTCACGCTCAAGGTCAATGCCAGCCATCTGGCCCTGTCCGACCCCCGCGCCCGCCAGGCGCTGAGCCTGGCAATCCATCGCGACGGGATTGCGACGGCCATTACACGATTCCCGGAAGCGGCTGCCCGCCAGCTCTTTCCGCCGGCCCTTAATGCTTGGCACGACCAACGCCTGGAGCCACTTGACCATGACCCGGAAGCGGCGAAGGTTCTGCTGGCGAACCTGGGGTGGGTCGCAGGGGATGACGGAATCCTGGTACGGGAGGGGGAACGCTTTTCCCTCCTGCTCCGTACCTTCCCGGACCGGCCGGAGTTGCCGCTGATCGCAGCGGCGCTCCAGGATCAGTGGCGGGCTATCGGGATCGAGCTGGAGGTCAGCGTTGCCAATTACTCGGAAATTCCAGCAGGCCATCAGGACGGCACTCTGGAGGTGGCACTGTATGCCCGAAACTATGGCTTGACACCCGACCCGATCGGAACCGTGCTGGCAGATTTCGGTGCTGGCGGGGGTGATTGGGGAGCCATGGGGTGGGAGAACGCAGCGGTGGCCGAGTCGCTGGAGATGATCGCGGCGACAGGGGATATGGCAGCCCGCCGTGAACAGATCCAGAAGGTGACCCAGACCCTGCAAACCGAGCTGCCGGTGATCCCGATTGTCTGGTACCAGCACACGGTTGCGGCCGCGAAAGGATTGGACGGTGTGGTTGTCGACCCTCTGGAGCGGTCCTACGGTCTCAGCGCCATTTTCTGGAAAAACTGACGGCGATTGCACCGCCATGATTGCGGTTCTGGTCGCCAGGGGGGTGCAGGCCATTCTGGTTGCCCTCATCGTCGGCATCTTCAGCTTCGCGATGATGCAGGCGCTGCCCGGGGATGCATCCTATCGAATTGCCGCAGGACGCTACGGTTATGATCTGATGGACTCCACGGCAGCAGATGCGGTGCGGGCTGAGCTTGGCCTTGATCAACCCTGGACCCTGCAGTTGGTCGACTGGCTTTCTGCGCTGGCGACGTTCGACTTGGGTCGATCCTTGGTATACGGTACACCGGTTCGGGATGAGATTGCGGTCCAGCTCGGGCATTCACTGCTGCTGGCGGCCGGTGCGGTGCTGACATCGCTGTTGTTCGCGGTGCCCTTGGGGGTCGTGGCTGGATTGCGTCCCGGTGGATGGGTAGATCGGATCAGCCTCGGCCTGTCGGTCCTACTACGCGCCATTCCATTTTTTGCACTTGGGATCGTGCTGGTTCTGCTATTTGCCATCCATCTGGACCTTCTCCCCGTGGCGGGCTTTCGTGGCCCCGAGCATCTGGTCTTGCCTTCCCTGACGCTCGGGCTTGGCCTTGCGGCGGTGTCTAACCGGGTCGTGCGCGATGCAGTTGCTGATGCCATGGCAGCCGAATGGCAACTGTTTTCGCGCACCAAGGGCCTCTCGGCCCGGCGGACCCTGTCCCGCCATGTGTTCCGCAATGCCGCGCTGCCCGTAGTTGCTTATGTGGGTGTACAACTGGCTTACCTGATTGAGGGGGTGGTGATCGTCGAGACGGTCTTTGCCTGGCCGGGGATTGGTCATGCACTGGTCCATGCCATCTTTTCCCGCGACATCACCATGGTGCAGGGGACAGCACTGACTCTGGGGCTCTGCTATGTCACCCTCAATCTCGGTATTGATTTGATCTGTCGTGGCATTGATCCCAGAACGCGAGCGACATGAGGGATCGAACGGAGAGGGCGGGTATGGCACATTCCCGTTTGCCGGTCAGTCGTCCGGCATTCCCCCCTGGCAGGATCATGGGATGCACCCTGCTCATGGCGCTGGCTCTGGGGGCTGCGATGGGCCCTGACCTTGTCGGCCAGGATCCGGCTCGGCAATCGCTCTTGGAGGCCTTGCAAGGCCCGAGCTCCCGGCACCTGCTGGGTACCGACCATCTCGGCCGTGACATGGCGGCACGGCTTCTGTCGGGAGCCCAGCTATCCCTGTCCCTGGCCGGACTTTCTGTCATTACGGCGGCTTTGCCCGGAACGGTTCTGGGCATTATGGCAGCCTGGCTAGGGGGCTGGTCAGATCGACTTCTCGCTGCGTTTGCGGATGCCGTGCTTGCTTTGCCCGGGCTTCTTCTGGTCCTGATGCTGGCCGCGATCTCGCCAGGGTCCTGGTGGACTCTCTATATGGGGATTTCGCTCACACTCTGGGTCGAGTATTTTCGGTACACCCGCCAGCGTGTGCGGATTGTCCTGGCCGCACCGGCGGTGGAGGCATCCCAGCTCCTGGGACTGGGGCCCGCAATGATTGTCCGGCGCCACCTGGTCCCGGAAATCGGCCCCGGGCTTCTGACGATCGCCGCCTTTGGGGCGGCTACGGCCGTGACGGCGGTCGCTGCGCTGGGGTTTGTGAGTGTGGGAATACGGCCACCGACTGCCGAATGGGGGGTCATGATGACCGAGCTCTTGCCCTACTGGCGTGAGGCACCGTTCCTGATCCTGCAGCCGGTCGCTTGCCTGTTCGTCACTGTGTTGGCCCTGCATCTGTCGGTCGGTGGTGGGGTGCGAACATGAAGGCCCCGGATCGAATCGCCATTGCAGTGCAAGCTCTCCGGGTCTTTTCCGGCCCCGAGTGCTTGCTCGGGCCAGTCAGTTTTCACGTCCGGGAAGGCGGCACGCTCCTAATCGTTGGGGAAACCGGAGCCGGCAAGAGCCTCGCTGTGCAAGCGATCCTGGGGATCTTGCATCCCGGCTTGCGGGCCGAAGGCGATATTACCGTGTACGGCAGGCCGGTCGCACTCCTCACATCGGGCGAGCGTGCGGCCCTTTGGGGAAGACAGTTGGCCGTCCTCCCGCAAGAGCCTTGGTGTGCACTCGACCCGCTGATGTCGTCTGGCTCACAAGTGTCAGAAGCGCACCAGTTTGTGGCGGGCCTGACGAGACGAGCCGCCCTGCAGGCGACTGATCGGGCGTTCCACGCACTTGGACTGAAGGGAGCCGAACGGCATCTCCCTGGCATGCTTTCTGGAGGAATGGCGCAGCGAGTCGCGTTTGCGGCCGCGACCGCCGGAGGCGCACCGACCTTGCTCGCAGACGAGCCGACGAAGGGCCTGGATACTGCGCACCATGCCAAGGTGGTTTCGTTGCTTGCTCAGATTCCCCAAGCGGGTGGGGCCCTGGTCGTGATTACACATCACATTGCCGAAGCACATCGTCTCGGAGGCGAAGTGCTTATTCTCAAGGAAGGCCGGGTGGTGGAGCGGGGTCCTTCCCGTACGGTACTGGTTTCCCCAACTGCTCGGTACACCCAAAACCTGTTGGATGCAGATCCGGCCTGCTGGCCACGCGCCCGCCCAAGCCCCCTTAGTGATCCGGTGCTCTTGGCGGATTCCCTGACGGTAGAGCGCGGTGACCGTGTATTGCTCAAACACTTCTCCCTCACGCTTCATGCGGGCGAGCGGGTAGCGATCACGGGGCCCAGTGGCGTCGGGAAAACCTCGCTGCTGGATACCCTCGCAGGACTTCGAAGGACCTCCCAAGGGACACTCTGGCGAGCGCCTCACCTTGGGACCACCGGCATACAGAAACTCTATCAGGACCCTCCGGCGGCTTTTCCGGCCCTCTTGCCCCTGTCCTGTTCATTGCAGGATGTCGCCCGGATTCAGGGGGTGGACTGGTCCCATGTGGTCGGCATTCTGGAGCGCCTGGGGATTGATCCGGTCCTTTTGTACCGTCGTCCGGATGCGGTTTCGGGCGGAGAATTGCAACGAATTTCTATTGCACGGGCACTGACAGTCCGCCCCCGAGTTCTGCTTGCGGACGAGCCCACCTCACGCCTTGATCCGATCACGCAACAGGGTACGATGAAGCTGCTGGGCGAGATCGCCGAGGAAGAAAAAATCGCCATTGTTCTGGTGACACACGATCGCGCAATGGCCAGGTCCTGGGCCCATCAATGCATTGACCTCAAGGCCCCACAAGTCGCACCTTTTCCCGACGGAAGCCGCCCTTCGGCTGGCCGGCTTCGTGTTGCCATGAGGGGGTTTTTGAAGAGAACTGGCATGGTAAATGCATCTTCTGCGCAGGGATGAAGGTGGAGCCCGAAGCTATTCGCTTATGGCAGCCCAGCTGTTGCCATGCCCGGTGGCCCGCCAACATCGTTCGTCGACAGGGCCGAAATGGGTACTATTCGACGCTGAGTACCCGGATCAGATTGGTACTTCCGGCTTCCCGGGAATGACCAGCAGTCAGGATAACCAAGTCCCCTGGGTGGACGTGGCCGGAGGCTTTGGCATGGTCCAGTGCAAACCGGATCCGATGTCGGTCCTCCCCCGTTCCCTCGTATTGTATGCCGATTACACCCCAATTCATGGCCAGGCGTTGTACAACGGCATGAGAGGACGTGACGGCCAGAATCGAGCTCCGGGGGCGGTATTTGGAAATCTGGCGCGCCGTGAATCCGGTCTCGGTGAGGGCGATGATGGCGGCCGCATTAAGGTGGTTCGCCATGGTGATTGAGGCTTGGGCGACGGCCTCGGTCACTTCATTGGAAGGAAGGGCTTCAATTCGCTGCAGATAGCCGTACTCATCCAGGCCAGATTCGGCTTCCAGAGCCAACTGGGCCATGATGCCAACCGACTCCACCGGGCGGGTGCCGGAAGCAGTTTCGCCAGATAACATGACCGCGGAAGAGCCGTCAAAGATCGCATTGGCGACATCGTTCACTTCCGCCCGGGTCGGACGGGGGTTGCGTTCCATGGAGTCCAGCATTTGGGTCGCGGTGATTACCGGCTTGCCACGCGAGACCGTGGCCCGAATGATCTGTTTCTGGATTTTGGGCCCTTCGCCCATCTTCAGTTCTACCCCGAGGTCGCCACGGGCCACCATAATGCCATTGGCGGCGTCAATGATATCAATCAGGTTCCGTGCTCCCTCTCGGCTTTCGATCTTGGCAATGATGGCAATGTCCGCACCGCGCCGGGCAAACCGTTCCCGGAGGGCCCGGACTTCCTCGCCGGTGCGAACAAAGGAGGCGGCAAAATATTCCACCGAGTGGGTAGCAGCGAAATCCACCTCCGGTGAATCATCGTACTCGAGGTCATCCAGCACGTGTGGATTGTCCGGGAGATTGACCCCCCGGGCGTTTTTCAGTATTCCGCCACAAACAATCCGGCAAATCACAGCGGCACCATCTGTACCTTCCACACACAGCTCAATCTGGCCATCATCCAACAGAATCTGGTCCCCGATCTGGACCTGTTGATGCAGCCTGGGATAGCTGAGGGACACGCCCGTGTCATCTCCCGGTCGGTCATCTCCGTACAGATGGAACATGGAGCCTTGGGCCAGGTGCGCACTGCCGGTTCCCAGATGCCCGGTTCGGATCTCCCGCCCCCGATTGTCCACCATGATCGCCACCGTGGCCTCGGTACGATGTGCGGCTTCCCGTATTCTCTTGAGGGTGGCGGCATGTGAGTCGGTACTCCCATGCGACATGTTGAGCCGGGCGACATTCATGCCAGCTCGAATCATGGAGCAGATCGTGTTCACTTCGTCACAAGCCGGACCAATGGTGGCGACCACCTTGGTCTTTCGCAGTCGAACGGGCTGGGGCATGATCAAGGGAATGGAAATGGACGGGCCCGATTATAGGGGCAATCCGATGGCCCGGGGAAAGACAATCCCGCAGCGCCGCAGAAGATCCTGCAAGGATCGATTTGTGGTATCCGACGACTCTGATGCAAGTTCGGCGTCTGGTCATACCCCTCCGAAGTCAAGGCCGGTGTTGTCCAGAACCGGGCCTCGCGGAAGTTCCGGTGGATGACCATCGGCCGTCATGGCGATGTTTCTCCCGACCGTGCCCGATCCTGCCGAACGCTACCTGCGGGGATATATGGTGGTATTTACCAGGAAGGCCAGCAGTGGTCACACTACCGCCATATTTTCGGGAAGGACATTCTTCCCGTGCACTACGACCTGAAAGTGCCCGATGTAAGGGAAGGCGATATTCTATCGTCCCAGTACGGACTCAAGGACATGATCAAGACGGTAAACCGTGCTTTGGATGTCCTGAAGAAGATGTTCGGCTTGGTAGAGTTCTGGAGGATGACCCCATTCGGCGAACACCTGTGCAAGTCCATTTTTCAATGCCGCCGGGATGTGGAACCGGAACGGTTTCTCGCATCAGAATAATGGACCACCCTCGCCCAGATGCTGGATACCGTCCCTGCAGAAAGATGCGAACAAGACGCTGTTATAGTGCAGCTAAGGTCGGTTGAGGACATGTTTGTGCTGGCCTGGATGAGTCCGTTTATACCATCGTGACAAACGTTTTATCCTGTCGTTGTCGGCAGGGCCATTACATCACCCATGCCCAGTCGCCGCCCACATTCCCGACAGTTCGGATCCTTGCGGGGGGTCACTTTTTGCACGATATGGCGCAGAAAATGATGGTGTTGATACACAACAGTGTTGTCTTCTGGCCGCAAATCAAGGAAATCGAACAAGAAGTCGTTCACCGCCTGTCCTGCAGCTACGGCATTGAGCGTAATCACGCTGGGGTTGGGTTCTCTGACGCCGTAGTCTTGGGCCTTGTGTTCCTCATCCGTCTTTGCCTCGATGGCTAACTGCGTTCCATCGATCAGCCCGTTACACCATAGACAACCCATTCCCGGCCTCAGTTGCCGGACCGCACACATCACTTCCTCGATCAAGCCGTCCGTACCCGATCTGACCTTAGCGCCCAACTGTACGGCAGGAATCAGGTACTGATGTACCAGCGCGTTCACTACAAGTCGGCCCCGCATGGAGTCTGCCGCCAGGAAAATGAAGTCACAGTCCCTTAACTTCATGGCGATAGAGTCTTGCGCAATGTCGCCCTGAATCGCTTCCAACTGAATATTTTGTCTTGCTTCCCGAAGGTGTCGTACAGCGATCTGCGTCTTGAACTGGCCGGTTTCGACATCCGTCTGCGTCGCGCCGACGACCCTGGATAGGTTTGTATCCTCGATGACATCAAGGTCGACCAGAACAAGCTGTCCGACGCCCAGACGGGCGAGATATTCCGCGACCAGGGACCCACCCCCGCCCAGACCCACCACTGCCACTTTACTCGCCTCCAGCACAGCCTGCCCTGAATCCCCGAACATGCGCACCTGCCGGTCGAAGGCCTCGCCTGCCGCCGCCGCACGCTGAGGGTTGGCATAGAGACTTCTGATGGTTTGTCCGATGACTCGGTAGGACCCAAGCTCTCGACGCGTGCCATCGGGCATCCAGACGTCTGCAGCCACAGCGCGTCGCCCGAAGACTAGCGCGCCGACTGGTACGCCTTTACCGATGTCGAGTAGTGCCGGATAGCCCCGTTCATGCGAGTCCATGTCGACTTTGCTGAAGCGCACGGATCTGTCGGACCCGTGATTGTGTACCGCCAGGTATGCCATACGCTCGTCACGGCATCGCACGATCTGCCGGTGGATCAATGCCGGATCCAGCGCCCGGTAGCCGTATTTTCCTGAAACGTAGTCTGTATTCACCCTAGCCAGCTCCATGGCATTGACCAGCAGGCGAAGCCCGGTTCCACAGGACACGATCCCTGCTCTCAGTACCGCACCGTATTCATCGCCATCACCCGGAAACAGATGCGCCATCAGGCGGTCGTGATCCTCTTTCCTGATCATGACATCGCATGTTGGTCCGCTCTTCATGGAGCCTTATCTAGGAAATCGAGGATCTTCAGGTACTTGGCTACGGCGGTCTGCCGGAATTCCCTATCCGGTTGTTACGTCGGGAGATCTGGATTGCCAGACGCCCGCAGAAATTATGTCCCTCCGTGATCGGCGCTTCAAAAGTGTTGCCGTCCCGACGCCGCACTGCAGCGTCCATGAACACCGGATAGATATCGGCGTATGGGTATTGGGCAGGAATATGCCCCCCCCCAGCCAGGAATGCTCAGGATCGTAGCGCGCACCGATGACCACCCTCTCGACCACCACGTAGGCTCCTCCCTCTCCATCTTCGCTCACCGCGAACTCCGAAGAGGGAAAGGCGCGTTTCAGCTCTTCGATCGCTTCGCCAACTTCCGCCTTCACACCATATCCCCACATCAGCTGTTGTCATCGGGCTCGATGGCCGTGAAGTTCAAATGTTCTCGGATATCGATCTTGTCATCGTCTCCGATAACCTTGCCGGTGCCATTCGGCATCTCCTGTTGCAAGACAAATTTCACGGTGATGCCGACGCCCTGCTCTATCGCCGCACTTTTGATTTCCAGTCCCGACGCCGGCCCCTTCAGCATCATCTGGACTTGCTTGCCGTTAACCTCGATCTCGACCTTCTTCGGCTCTATACTGAGGCCCTCCTCAGTCTTCGTGGCCCTGTCATTACCGGGTCCACTTACTTCTGCATTCGTCATCATTGAATTGCCTACTTGACATAAAGTTGCTGATGAGCAAGAATATAGTGGTTCCGAAACAGCACGTTAATTGTTTTTTCGCAATTTCTTTAGCCATCTTGAAAGATACTGAACATGTGCATGAACCCATCAGTACCTATGGCATCCCGGCCAATTCCCGTTCAACTCTTCGCCTGCATGTCGTCGGAGTGCGTGGTATGACTCAACGCAATCGATTCGATTTTCCATCCTTCTATGCCGCTCTCAGCACTACGGTAAAGGTGCGCAACACCACGTGGAAGGCCGTAAGCGAGC
The DNA here is from genome assembly GCA_965221795.1 of Candidatus Poriferihabitaceae bacterium. Lineage (GTDB taxonomy): Bacteria > Pseudomonadota > Gammaproteobacteria > Arenicellales > Poriferihabitantaceae > VYFG01. Next base: position 1,602,317 of record OZ244914.1, on the reverse strand, counting down.
AGACTGGCGTCTCCCAGACTACCCTCTCCCGCATGTCGCACGGCCGCCAGCCCGATGCCGCCAGCCTCACCGCCCTGTCGGCCTGGTCAGGACTCGACCCTGTCGAATTCATATCCACACCACGCCGCGTGCGAGAACCGGTCGCCATGGTCTCCAAACTACTCCGCGAGGACCCCAACCTTGATCGCACCAGCGCTGATGCGCTGGAGACCATCATCACGGCAGCCTATGACCGCTTCAGACGCCAAAGCGAAGATCGCTAGTTTCGGCGATGGCAAGATTCGGGGTCCTTTCTCCGCTCCTTACGCCTGTTTCCCTTTCTTCCGCGCGACAGCCTTCTGGCGCCTTGTGGCCGAGCCCGTCGAGAATCGCATCTCGGCGGCCCGTTCCTCGTTCTTCCTTACCTCCTTTTCGATGTCGGGAATCGTCCGTTCCTTCATTGACGTCGCGTAGGCTTCCATTATGTCGTCATCCAGTGCCTTGGCACCTTTCAGGTCGAGGTAGTTAATCAGCCTACTGTTCATATGTTCCTCTCTGGTTTGGTCGCATCTGTACTAATTGTTCGGTCGTTTCACCGGTATCGTTCTCACGGGTCGCAGATTGGTCTCCATGCGGCTTAACGGCGTATTCGCGGGTCGTTGGAGCGGAATCTTGTGTCCCTTCATTTCCCCAGAGGACCGATCAAATACAAATTCTAGGTTGTGATTATGGCATAGCCATATGGGCTGCCCGTCCTTTTGGCTTGCACCGGCGTCCAGAACCATCCGCACCGTGATATGCTTTTTCGTCCATTGCTTTTCGGACGCATACTCGATCACCCAGAGTAATTTCTTGTGACTCATCACTATTCATCCTCTGTTACCTCAACAAGATCTCGTGAACACTGAAAGGGCTATTCGATTGCACGAGTACTCCGATGCAATGACGCTGCCGAAAGATTCGCACATAAGAGGAAAATATCACAAGATGGCCTTGGAGCAGCGGTAGCCGGGTGGCTCGGCAGAGCCTGACCGATATTCTATTCTCGCGCCCTGTTCCTGTTGTTGTTTTCAGTGGCTTGCTTTTTTGTGGTTGCCTATCCGTCTTGGCACCTGATGTCCGGGTGGTGGAGAACCAACTGAATCACTAGCCCCGAAAAGCACCGGGTTATCAGGGAATGATATGCTCTGACCATATCCACTGGAACATGCAGATGGCAAAGAAAAACCCAAAACCCGAAACTCCAGCAGTACCGGTCACGCTTAAAGGTGTCGACCGCGCCTTGCATGTGCTCGAGTACATCTCGGTTCATCCAGGACGCGCGACCGATGTATCGGAAGCACTCAATTTGCCTTGGGCAACTTTGTACCGCACCTTGCAACAGCTTGAGAAAGGAGGCTTCCTGCGCAAGGATCCGGACTCAAGTCACTACAGCATTGGCCCCCGCATGTGGTTCATTGGTGCGACATATCTCGCCAATCATCGGATTGTCGAGACTGCAGCCCCGATTCTCAAGGAAGCCAGCAAGACGCCCGGCATTAGTGTACAACTGGTCGAAAGGTCGCAAAACCAAGCCGTAGTGCTCTACTCCAATCAATCAGGAGAAGAGATAACCAGAGCGACCTATGGCTACCATTTCCCCTTGCATACGGGTTCCAAGGGGCAGGTGTTGCTGGCTTACTCGGAAAAGAAGTTTATCGACGAATATCTCTGCGGAGATCTTGAGAAATTGACACCGAATTCGGTAACCGATCCCGCTGCCCTGAAAAAAGTACTGGACAAGATTCGCACTCGGCTTTACGCCGTAACTATCGCGGATGTCCAGATGTTTACCGGTTCCCTAGCGGCCCCTATATTTGATCGTAACGGACAGGTGAACTCCTGCGTCTGCTTTGTTGCCAAAAAGTCGGTTATCGAGGATGAAATACGCCGGGCCCGGCTTCTCGAGCTGTTGCAGGAAACCACACAATCAATATCCATGGCACTGGGTTGGCGCCCGGGCGTCCTGAGCGGCTGATCAATCACTTGCGCTCTTCATATGAGCCTTGGATATTGCTCATTAGGTCGAACAGTGCTTCCACCGTTCGGCGAATGAACTCTTCGCCCGCTTTGGCAGATGCATAATGCGGTGCGCCGAAAATGGCGGGATGCCCCTTGGCCGGACGAGGTCTGTTTCCATAGGTTCTCACGGGCACCATGGGCGCTACCAAGTCCCAACTAACCAGCGGCGTTTCCACTCCCTCCAACAGTTCCATTTTGACCAACTCGGGCCGAGTGGCCAGCTGGAAGGATGTTTCGAATTCGCCGCCATGTCCCATGCCGCCTACCGGCGACAGGCGCATGGCGTGAATGCTGTCCGCACCGGGTTCCCAATAACTGACGGCAGTGACCTTGAATTCGAAATCCTGGTCGAGGTCGTCCACGAGACGCCGCGCCACGGCATCGTTCGAGGTTCCGTTGGGCCGATTTCCGTTTAGTATCAGCAAATTCCTGAAACCTTGCCTGACAAGTGCAGAACTGACTTCGTACACGAGTTCTTGGTACAGTGGAATCGACAGTGAAATCGTGCCTTTGAAATGCTCGAATGTCTTGGAAACGCCGTAACAGATTGTCGGCGCGACTACGGCATTCATCTTCTCGGCCAGACACACCGAGATGTGCTCGACCTGATGTGAATCCGTATCCGTCGGCATATGAGGCCCATGCGCCTCGGTTGCGCCAGTCGGCAGTATGACAAGCCGACCCTGCTCAATCGCGGCGGTTACTTCATCTTGGGTCATGTAGGCAAGCTGGTATGTCATGGTCACGTCTCCTATGGTGACATTTCTCGTTTAAGCAGAGAGAAACTGTTTGTTCACTTGAAAAGAAAATCTTGATTGATATCCATTATATGAATATCATATCTGTATAATGGCTAAAAATACATACGCACTCATCGTCGTGTATAGGTTTTGCCACCACTGCGATTGTTTGCTCCCGATAGAAGCATATGCCAGACCCAGTTATCGACCAGGGGAACCTGGATATTCGTAATGCCCGTCTGCTCGACCGTGAAGGATGTTTCGATATCAGCATCAGAAACGGTCTTGTCGGGCAGATTGAAGACGCTTCAGTAGCGGATGTCCGGGATGCGATTGATGCCTGCGGCGGTCTTGTCACGCAATCCTACGTCGATACCCATTTCCATCTGGACAAGGTGCTCAGCCGCAGTCATTTTGGTGCCTTGAGTCCCGAGGAGGCATTCGCCCGCGCACGCGATGTCAAGAAGCACTTCACGGCGGAGGATGTCGCAATGCGGGCCGGCAAGGCGATCGAATTGGCGGTTGCCCAAGGTATCGGGAAATTGCGCGCTCATGTGGATGTCGACTTCGCAACCGGTCTGGTTTCGTTCGAAGGGGTGCTGCGCACGCGCACGAAATACCGGAATCTGATCGATATCCAGATCGTCGCCTTTCCTCAGGAGGGTATCGTTACCGACCCCGAGGCACCGGCGTTGTTACAAGAGGCGGTATCCATGGGTGCCGACCTGCTCGGCGGGTTGCCGGAATTCGAAAAATCAGTCGAAGACCAGCTTGTCCATCTCAACACAGTTCTTGATATTGCCGCGAAGAACGATGTCTCCGTGGACATGCATTGCGATTACATGGATCGGCCCGAATTGAAAACCCTGGAAATGGTTGCAGATCTCACGATCGAACGAGGCATGCAGGGCCTTGTCGATGTCAGTCACTGCAATGCATTGTCGACTTACCCCGATAATGAGGCGGCATGTGTCATTGGGAAAGTTGTGGAAGCGGGCATCAATGTATCCGTTTTGCCGGTCGCCAACCTGCAGATGCTGGGTGGCCCGCAACGCACGCCGAGCAATCGGGGATCTTCACGCATCAAGGAATTACTCGACGCCGGCGTCAACGTAGCCGCGGGTGCCGACAACATGTACGACATCTGGTACCGTTTCAACCGAATGGACCCGATCGAGGTCGGCTATATCACCTGTCTGAGCGGCGGCATGAAAACCGACGGGGAGGTTCGCGAAGCCTTCAACATGGTTACCACCCGTGGCTCTAAGGTTATGGGTGGCTGGCACGAAGGCGTCACTGTCGGCGCACCAGCCGACCTCGTGATCCACGAGGCTTCCAGCCTCGTGGATTTGTTTCGCAACCTGCCAGGAAGGCGTCTACATATCAAGCGCGGCAACCTGATTGGCGGCGTTGAAGGTCGAACTTGGATCGGCGAACCATAAGGAGATTCTGTCATTACTAGCCACCGGCTATTGCCGGGGCAGGCTGCCTGCCAGAGCAATTTCCCGACTCAACGGGACTGATGTTTCGATTCACCGATCAAGATAGCGGGTTCTACTACGCATCTACCCGGAGGCATCAAGCATTCTGGAAAACGGTTCCCAGTGCGAAAACCCCTTTGCTTCGGCAGTCGCGACGAGCGTCCGACTCGGCTTCCCGGCTCCAGAAGCGCTTGGATTTATCCGATCCGATTGTCGATTCCTGCTCAGGCGGCATTGGTTTGGCTCTGCGATGCGCTCGACCGCATCAATCGGCGCATCTCCCGGACCGATCTCAAAATCTCCTCCGGCGTCGCCGGCGCATTCAGGTCCGGGCAGTATCTGTATTCGGCGACACTCGCAATCGCATCGGTGATCGCGTTGAAAACGGATACCGCAAGATTGAAGGGAGGTTCTCCGATCGCCTTGGATCGGAACACGGTCTTTTCCACATTCGAATTCCAGTCGACCAGGCGCATCCGAAAATCCTCTGGACAATCGCTGGATACCGGAATCTTGTAGGTCGATGGCGCATGCGTCTGCAGTTTCCCGTCCGTGTCCCAGACCAGTTCCTCGCTGGTAAGCCAACCCATGCCTTGGACGAATCCACCTTCGAGCTGGCCCATATCAATCCCGGGGTTCAGCGAATTCCCGACATCGTGCAGCAAGTCGAACCTCAACATTCTGCTTTCGCCGGTCAGCACATCAATGGCGACCTCGACGGCAGCCACGCCGTAGGCACTGTAGTGGTAGGGTCTTCCCTTAAGCGTTCTGGCGTCAACGCCAATATCAGGATTGGTATAAAATCCCGTCGCTGAAAGTGACACTAGGTTCATGTATGCATCCTTGACCAGTTCCTTGAAACTGACGTCAAACCTGTCGGCCTTTACCCGGCCTTTGCAAAAGACGATCCGCGCAGGATCAGCATCATAGTTTTGCGCGGCAAAATCGATCAGCCGCCGCTTGATCGTGCGCACAGCTTTCAGCGCAGCGGCACCATTCATGTCGGAACCCGAAGACGCTGCGGTAGCGGTGGTATTGGGGACCTTGTCGGTAACCGTGCTGGTGATCTTGATTTCGGAAATATCGACCTGGAACTCCTGCGCCACGACCTGGGCCACCTTTTGAAAGAGACCTTGCCCCATCTCGGTTCCGCCATGATTCAGATGGATGCTACCATCCTGGAAAATATGGATAAGTGCGCCTGCCTGATTCAGGAAGGTGGCGGTGAAACCCACACTGTATTTCAACGGCATCAGCGCAAATCCCTTCTTGATCCACGTGCTGCTTGCGTTGAACTTGAGAATCGATTCACGTCTATTCTTGTATTCGGCGTTGGCTTCCAGATCCTGCAGCATTCTCGGCAAGACATTGTCCCGGATTTTCCATCCATAGGGCGTAGTGTTGCGCTCTGTTTGGCCGTAAAGATTGGTCTTGCGAACATCGAGGGAATTCTTGCCGAGAAAAAAAGAGATTTCATCCATGACGCGCTCGATTGCCAGCAGCGCCTGCGGCGAACCGAAGCCGCGGAACGCACAACCTGTACAGGTATTGGTCTTGCAGGCAAATCCCCGGATAGTTACATTTTCCAGGTAATATGCGCCATCGCAATGGTACATCGCCCGTTGCAGTATCGCTGGCGACTGGTCTTCCGAGTAGCCGGCATGGGACGCAACGCGCATGGTTATACCCAAAATTTTCCCGTCGTCGTCGAACCCAACATCATAGTCGAACCTGAAGCCATGGCGCTTGCCGGTCAGCACCATGTCGTCGTCACGGTCCAATCGGCATTTTGCGGGGCGCCCGGTCTTGTCCGTCACAAGGGCAGCAACCGCCGCAAAGTGGGTCGCCACCGTTTCCTTACCGCCAAAGGCACCGCCCATCCGCCTGACCTCGACAGTGACATCATGCGCTGGCTTGTCTAGCACCCGGGCGACTAGGTGCTGAACGGCACTAGGGTCTTGCGTGGCGCAATGGATGTGAACATCGCCGTCTTCCCCGGGCAACGCCATCGATACCTGCGGCTCAAGATAAAAATGTTCCTGACCGCCACAGCGTATCCGGCCTGAGAGTCGATTGGGCGCAAGCTCGAGTGCAGCCATAGCATCTCCCTGCTCAAGCGTCAGCGGCGGGCAGATGTAGGATTCCTTTTCCAGGGCATCGTCAATGGTCAAAACTGGCTCGAGGTCCTCGTACTGGATCTCGGCCAATCTCGCGGCCGCCCTCGCTGCTGCAAAAGACTCGGCGGCGACCGCGAAGATTGCCTGCCCGTGATATTCAACGATACCCTCTGCAAACACCCGATCATCCTCGTGTCCGCCGTGACCAAAGTCGTTGGTGCCTTTGACATCAGCTGCGGTGAATACGCGAACCACGCCCGGAGTAGCCATCACCGCGTTGAGGTCAAGGCTTTTGATCTTGGCGCACGCCCGGCTGCTGAGACCGAGCTGGACATGCAACAAGTTCCTTGGTTCCGGTATGTCATCGACATAGACGGCTTGGCCGGTTACATGCTTGCGGGCGCTATCATGCTCCATTTCCTGTGTAACGCCACCGCGGATTGCACCGAATTCGGGATCGATTGGTACCAACTGGTCGTTCATCCGAAATTATCCCACTAGCCGCAAGGTCTCAGACGGGTGGCCGCTGGTTTCCAGAAAGAATTTGAGCAGCAGGTTTTTGGCTGACTGCATTCGATAGTCAGCGCTCGCACGCATATCGGACAGTGGTTGGAAATCCACCGGCATCGCATCCATCGCTGCCATTACCATGGATTCACTCCAAGCGCGGCCGGTGAGTGCCGACTCGACAGCAGATGCGCGTTTCGGCGTGGTGGCCATGCCGCCATAGGCGATGCGGATATCCTTGACCGTCTGGCCATCAAGGCACAGCTGGAAAGCGCCACAAACGGCTGATATGTCCTGGTCGAAACGTTTCGAAAGCTTGTACGCTCCAAACACACGCGAATCGTCTCTAGCGGGAAAAGTCACTTTTTCGATGAATTCACCCGGCGCCCGATCCTGCTTGCCATAATCGATAAAAAAGTTTTCGATCGGCAATTCCCGGCGTCTTGACCCAAGGCGCAACGTAACCGAGGCACCGAGCGCGATCAGTGCGGGCGAACAATCGCCAATCGGCGAGCCGTTAGCGACATTGCCGCACAAGGTACCGGTGTTTCTGATCTGCGTCGAACCGAACCGGCGCAACAATTCGCCAAAATCCGGAAAATGCCTTGCCGCAACAGGCAGCAGGTCCTGTTGGGTCGCGCCGGCCCATACCACGATGCAGTCATCTTTCTCCTCGATTTTCTTAAGCTCGGCGATCTTGCCGGTGTAGATGATCGTCTTCAGGCGACGCCCCAGCTTGGTAACCCAAAGACCGACATCTGTACCGCCCGAGAGTATTGTCGCATCCGGGTTTTGCTGATACACCTCCGCCAACTCGTCAGCCGTGGTGGGAGCGAAATACTGCTGATCATCGACAGCGACCCGTAACGCGCCATTGCCGGACATCGCCTTGAGCCGCGCTACATCCTGCGCCTCGTTCGCACACGGCAGATCCGGTCCATCGAGAGAGCCCATTCGCAGGGCCGCTGCGGCAATCGTGCCATAACCCGTGCAGCGGCAGAGGTTTCCCGCCAGCGTATCGTTGATCCGGGCTCGGCTGACTTCACCCTTTTGCCGGTACAGACTATAGAGAGACATGACAAACCCGGGCGTGCAGAAACCGCACTGGGAGCCGTGGCATTGAACCATGGCCTGTTGTACGGGGTGCAATGCGCCATCGGATGTGGACAGGTTCTCCACGGTCAGCAATTGGCAACCGTCAAGAGTGGGCAGGAATTGGATGCAGGAGTTGATTGCCCGGTAGTGCATCCTGCCTTTGACAGGCTCTCCGACGACCACGGTGCAGGCTCCGCAGTCTCCCTCACCGCAGCCTTCCTTGGTCCCCATGCGGCGCTCGTGATTGCGCAGGTACTCGAGTACCGTCGTGGTTGGAGATACGCCCGTCAGGTTGCGCGTTTCGCTTCCCAGCAAGAAATCGACAGAACTGCGCATGATCTCGAATCCGCCTCGTTAAACTTGGGTTAACCGATTTTCACTTGCCCTGCGACAGTTGACTCGGCCGGGATGATCGGAGGCCAAGCTTCGGATGGGTCGATAGCATAACAGTTTTGGTCCGTATCGTCCCAACCGTCCGGCCATTGGATGCGGCCTTCCTGCTTCAGCCGTTCGTAGTAGGCTCCTCGGTCGAACATCGGCAGTTTGCCCCGCCTTCTGCGCATCTTGAGGCGCAGGCCAAGTGTGGCGACCTCATCCACCTTGCAATCCTTCCCGTCCCTGACCAGTACAACGCCGTAATCGTCATGGGCCGCTTGCTCCGAAACCAGCCTGCATAGCACGTCGTAACGAACCCTTTCGGGTTCCCTCTCAAGGGGATCGCCCCAGCCGCCACCGCCAGTAGTGACGATGCGGACAATGCCGCCAGCTTTCACCTCGATGTTGTCGGCCATACCGGCAACATCGCGTACGGTGCCGTTCCCGTCAAAAACGGTGACACTGTAGGTCTTGCTGCTCTTGCCGCCGTTGACGCCGACACAGGCCAGCTGTGACCGATCGGCGTTGGACAGCAGTTTCGAATCGGACAGCGACACGACGCGCTTGTCGTAACCGAAGCCACCCCGCCGGTACCCAGCCCCCCCGGAATCTGTCGCTAGGCCCAGACATTCGATCCGGATTGGGAAACGGGTCTCGGAAAATTCGACTGGCAGGTTGCGCGAATTCGGTACGATATGAACCACGTCGCTGCCGTCGGCCCAGGGGCGGCCGGGTCCGCCGCCACCCAGAACTTCACGGAACAGATAAAAATCATCGTTGCTGTTGCCGCCATGCAGCCCCCAGATGCGAATGGTTTCATGGTCAGCCGGCATGCGCCCACCAGTCGCCTTGGCCAACAGGCCGGCAAAAGTGCCCATCACCCGCAGGAACAGAAAGAAACGCATGCCGGTCGGTTTGCCGAATGTTGGTGTTACTAGGGTGCCTTTCTCGGGAAATTTGACCTCAATGACGTCGAGCACGCCTTCGTTGGATTCGATCTCGGCCGCACGCTCCGGGGAATCGGCCAGCGATCGCAGTACCGGAGCCATGAACTTGCGGATGAACCGGCCTTCGGTGTAGTCGATCGCCCAGTTGATCGGGCCGGTGGCCTCTGGGTCCGTTCCGGTAAAATCCAGAAAGATCTTTTCCGGAGTTTTCGTCATGGTCAGGCGCAACGCATGCAACTTGTCACTTTGCACGCCATCGTTTTCGACGTAGTCTTCCCATCGATACACACCATCCTTGATCTTGGGCAACAGCTCACGGCGCAGGATCTCGGCACAGTTTTCTATTATCATGTCGAAGGCCGCATTGAGCATGTCGATGCCATAGCGCTCGGCCAGTTCCCGGATCCGTTTCGACCCAAGGGTCGCTGCACCGATCTCGGCATCGACGTCTCCACGCAAATGCTCGGACAGGCGCGAGTTGCGGAAGATGATCTTGTATGCGGCTTCATTGAGCACACCCTTTTCGTAAAGCTTGATTGGCGGAATCACTAGGCCTTCAGCCCACATGTCGGTGGCTTCGACCGGCAGGCTACCCGGAACCATGCCACCGACATCGTCATGATGTCCGAATACCTGACTGAAACCGATCAGCGTGTCGTTGTAGAAGATGGGCACGGTAGTACAAAGATCCGGTACATGGCCGATACCGCCGCATGAGTTGTAGGGGTCGTTCCAGAAGAACACGTCGCCCGGATGGATATCGCCTTCTTCGAAATATTCGAACACCGGCTCGACAAGCGCCGAGTAGGAACGTCCGGTAAGCTTCCGGCCTCGGGCATCGAATAGCGCGACCCGATAGTCATGCTGGTCCCTGATCATCGGAGAACGCGAAGTTCTCTCAACGGCCGCCTCTATTTCCGACTCGGTCGAACGAATGGTGCCATAGATGACTTCCAGTTCGACCGGTCCCAGGTTTTCTCGTGCACTCGTTTTGGGCATCATTCTTTCTCCAGGATGAGGTTGCCGTATTTGTCGCAACGGGCAATCCAGTTGGCGGGGACGATCACCGTGGAACCGTACTCTTCGATCACTATAGGGCCCTGAATGCACTGTCCGGGACCAAAATCCAGCCGGTCACATATGTCGCATTCGATCCAGCCCCCTTCGCGCCAGTAAACAGGTCGCCTTGATGACGGTTTTGGCGGTCCGTCTCTGTCAGCAGCGAGCATCTCAAGGTCGGTGGGGCGTTGTGCTTCACCGACCGCCTGTACCCGCAGGTTCACCAGTTCTACGTCCTGCACGCTCTTGTAGTGAAAGCCGAAAGTCTCTTCGTGAACCCGGTGGAAGTCATCCCACATGAAATGGATCGCCTCCTGTCCCGCTAGACCGGAGGGAATTGCCACGTTGACTTCATGCCCTTCACCAACATAGCGGACATCGGCCGAACGAGTGATTGTTATGCGTTCAGCAGGCACTCCCTCGGATAGTATCTGGATGCGGCCTTGCCGGTCCAGGTCTTCCCAGTGTCGATCTATTACGGCCGGATCAGCGCTCGACTTTTGGCGCACCAGAGTACGGATGAAATCCTGCTTGACGTCGCAGACGTGCAATCCGTAGGCTGACAGGTTGCCCGGGCTGGGCGGCGATAACACGGTGCGCATGCCGAGAAAATCGGCTATCTCAGTGGCAAAAAGGCCGCCGGCACCACCGTAGGAAACCAGTACATGGTTGGCTGGATTGCTGCCGCGTGTCGTGGTGACTTGACGGATACCGTGCACCATGTTCGCAGTGGCAATCTCGAATACGCCGGCGGCGACCTCCTCGGCCGACATGTCGTATCTGGTGCCCAGCTTCTCGTAAGCCCTTCGCGAGGACTTGGTATCAAGCTCAAGGTCGCCACCGACCAGCGCCGCTGGCAGTCGTCCCATCACTGCGGCCGCATCGGTGACCGTCGGAATCTCACCGCCGCGGCGGTAGCAGACCGGTCCTGGAATCGCCCCTGAACTCCTGGGGCCCACTTTCAGATTCCCGTAGTCGTCGGTCCAGGCCAGCGAACCGCCACCGGTACCAACCGTGACGATATCAAGCATCGGTGTCTTCACCGGGTAACTTTCGATCAGCGAATGGCTGGTCATTTGCGGTTTCAGATTGGACACTAGCGCCACATCGGTGGAAGTGCCTCCGACATCAATCGTCAGGATATCGTCGAAGCCGGCCAGCCTGGACATGTGGATCGCTCCCAGAACTCCTCCGGCAGGACCTGATAGCAGCATCGTAACCGGCTTGTTGCTGGCAGTTTCGTGCTTCACCACGCCGCCATTCGACTGCATGATCAAAAACGGGATGTCACCGGCCTGTTCACATAATTTGTCGGCGGCTCGCTGCAAATACGTCCTGCAATAAGGTTTGACCAGGACATCAATCAACGTCGTCATCGCACGCTCATATTCACGGTATTCCGGCAGCACAGCCGAGGACAGCGACACATGTGCATCAGGGTGCCTCTCGGCGATCAGATCGCCTATGCGCATTTCGTGCGCACCATTGGCATAGGAATGCAGCAGACAAACTGCAATGCAGTTGACGCCCTGTTCGACCAGATCGTCGACCTGCTCGATTACTGCGGCTTCGTCGAGCGGTTCGAGCTCGTTACCTTTGAAATCCATGCGACCGGGCGCTTCACGCACGAGATGCAAGGGAACCAGCCGCGGCGGCTTGACCCAGAACAGGGAATTGCCGTATCCATCCGGAACTGACTGGCGGGCAATTTCGATCAGATGCCGGAAACCTTGGGTAACGATCAAACCCAACCCTTGGAACTTGTGCTCCAGCACGGCATTGGTCGCGGTGGTCGAACCGTGTAACAACTGGCCGATGTCAGAATGCTGCCTTCCGGCGATATCAAGAACCTTGGCAACACCGTTCAGCAGACCGACGCTGGGATCATCTGGTGTGCTCGGGGTCTTGATGATATATTGTTTGCCATTGTCATCGTCAATGGCGACCACATCGGTAAATGTACCGCCGGTGTCGATTGCGATTCTCAAGCTCATGACTGTTCTCTATGCATAATATTTATATCCTATATAAGGATATTACATGCATTGAAAGGATATGAAATGTTTGTTATGCTGTCAATATTATCCGGAAAATTTCAATGGAAAAGAAATGCAAAAATATCCGTTATCTGGATGCAACTTGACAAAATGAGGAGAAATATCATGCGCCAAACACTTTCCACCGTAGTTTTCCTTTTCTGCCTTGTTTCGCTGCCCGCTGCACAGGCACAGGCGGGATTCAAACTGAACGGCGATCCAAAAATTGCGTACATTCTCGGCAGTACCGCGCAGGATGGCGGTTGGGGTGAGTCTCATGCAAATGCCGCCAGGGAACTGGAAAGGAAGTTCAATCTGGAGGTTGCGATCACCGAAGGCATTCCCGAGGACACCGTCAAGGTCAAGCAGGTCATCGACCTCTACGTTCGTCGTGGATATAACATCATCATCGGATCCTCCTACGGATACAGCGATGCTTTCCTTGAGGCGGCAAAGCAGTATCCCGAGATCGGATTCATGAATGCAGCAGGGATTACCAATGCGGAAAATCTGGAAAGCTTCTACCTGAGAACCTACCAGGGTTGGTATCTGGCCGGGATCATCGCAGGATCGGTCACCGAAACAGGCAAGCTCGGGATGCTTGCCGGCTTTCCTTTGGGGCTCGTGAACTGGGACATCAACGGTTTCATGCGAGGTGCCCAGACGGTGAACCCAGATGTGGAGATGGTTGCAGTTTTCGCCAACACCTGGTACGACACGGTCAAGGAAGGTCAGATTGCTGAAGCCCTTCTCGAACAGGACGCCGATGTCATCGCCACGGACCTGAGCGCAGCCTCGGCCCTGAATGCGGCAGAAAAGCAAGGTAGGTTTTCGGTTGGTTTTCAGATCGATATGTCGCAGCATGCGCCGAACGGTCACCTCGCGTCAGTGCTGTTGATCTGGGCGCCCTACTTGATCGACAGTGTCGAGAAAATGATCGCCGGCACTTGGGAGCCGTCCGAGTGGGGCGCGTTTGAAAGTATCGCTTCCGGCGTCATAGATCTCGGCGGAGTGCCATGGGAAAAGCTGCCGAAGGGTATCGCCAACAGAGTGGAAAACGCCAAGCAGGCCATGATCAACGGTACGCTCGACCCCTTCGCCGGACCGCTCTACAACCAAGATGGCCAACTCGTCGTGGACGAGGGTGAGACATTGAATGACGAACAACTGTGGGGCATGGATTTTTTCGTCAGGGGAATCATCGGCACGATTCCCAAAAGCGAGTAGCACATCCCGGGGTGAGGGGGTTGGAGATGGATGTCGAGAAGCGGATTCTGGCCAAGTTGTCATGCTGACGAAGTGACCAATGCCCTCGACATCACTGATGTCTCGAAGTCGTTCGACGGCAAGATCGCCTTGTGCCTTGCTTCTCTTTCGGTAAAGTGGGGCGAGGTACATGCGATCCTCGGCGAAAACGGTGCCGGCAAATCCACGATCATGAATGTCGTGGCCGGAATCTATAGCGCAGACGAGGGTTCGGTCAGAATCGACGGGGTCGAGCGCTTCATTCGGTCACCGTCAGCGGCGACCGGTCTGGGCATCGGCATGGTGCATCAGCACTATCGGCTGGTGAAACGCTTCAGTATCGCGCAGAATATCTTGCTTTCCTGCGGCAGGCAACTGGGGATTTCAACTGTCAGGGAAGCCACGAAAGCTATCGAGAAAAAAGCTGGAGAAGTGGATTTCGAAATTTCCCCGAATGCCATCGTAGGCAACGTCTCGATTGCTGAACAGCAGCGTGCTGAGATTGTCAAGGTGTTGTTGCTGGGCGCAAGAATCGTGATCCTGGACGAACCGACCGCCGTACTAACCGATCAGGAATCGCAGGCGATTCTGAATTTTGCCCGCCGACTCGCCAAGGCCGGCAATGCCGTCATCCTGATCACCCACAAGCTCAGGGAAGTGATCAGCTTCAGCGATAGGGTCACCGTCATGCGCGGCGGCAAAACCGTGATGGCGGGAAAGCATACGTCGGAGCTTGATGCCGACTCCCTGGCACGTCACATGGTTGGTGAAAAGATACCAGAGGTCAAGACCATAGACCGAGAACTGGGTGCGGTATGCTTGGATATTTCCGGTCTCGGGGTCGCGCACCCCGATGGCGGTGTCGGCGTCAAGGACGTTTCGCTCAAGGTACATCAGGGTGAAATCATAGGCATTGCCGGTGTCGGTGGCAATGGTCAGCAACAACTGGCCGAATACCTTTCCGGTCTGCGCCCCTGTCTAGAAGGCAAGGTAACGCTGTCGGGCGAGGACATTACCGATACACCCATCGCGAAACGCAGGCGGCTCGGATTGCGCATCATTCCGTCGGATGCTTTTGCCAGCGGACTGGTCGCCAAGATGTCGGTCGCCGAAAACCTGGCGATGACGTCCGTCGCCACCGGGAAATTCGGCCCGTTCCTGTCTGTTTCCTACAGGAAAATGCGTGGCATCGCACAAGAAGCGATCAAAGACTACAATATTCTGGGCGCAAGTCCGAACCGGATGACCCGCCTCCTGTCAGGTGGGAATGCACAAAAGCTATTACTGGCACGGGAGCTTTCGCATGATTTCAGAGCCCTGATTGCACATTCCCCTACCCGCGGCCTCGACGTCAAGGCATGCCATGCCGTGCATTCGCTGATCCGCGCGTCGGCCGAAAACGGCGTGGGCTGCCTTTTGATCAGCGAGAATCTGGAAGAGGTGCTTAGTCTTTCCGACCATGTTCTGGTCATGAGCCGGGGCAGGATTGTCGGCTCACTTGCGGCATGTGAGGCAACACCCGAGAAAATCGGCGTGTTGATGATGGGCCATTCCTAGAATCACCAATTGGACCCCGACCTTAATCCGCCGCCAGGAAACGACCTGGTCGCTTCGCGCGGGGTCATTTGTCGGAGGCCTTGCGTTCGGGTGCCTCCTGGCGATCTTTATTTTGTTGTTATCGGGAGTACCATTGGGCTCGATACGAGACGAGTTCGTGGTCCAGGTCTTTTTCGATTCTGTTGGCCTTGGACAAACCACCGTCACCGCGATCCCGCTGGTCCTAGTGGGTCTGGCGGCAGCGGCGGCGATGAAACTCCAGTTCTGGAATATCGGCATCGAAGGGCAGGTCTGGATGGGTGCACTCGGTGCCACCGGAATCGCAATTTTCGACATCGGTCCCGAAAGCCTGCGCTTGCCACTGATGCTTGTCGCGGCGATGGCGGCAGGCGCGGTTGCGATATCGGTGCCGGTGTTGCTGAAACTTCGTTATCACGTAAATGAAATCATCACCACGCTGTTGCTGACCTATGTCATATTCCAGTTGGTCGAGCACCTGCTGTTCGGGGCATGGCAGGATCCGGCGGCCACCTTTCCTGTCTCGCCTCATTTCAACGACAGCGAAAAGCTTGCGCGAATCGGCTGGGGGTCGGTACATTCCGGCCTATGGGTCGCACTCGTCAGCGGCGGACTCCTGTGGCTGCTTATGGAACGCAGCCGTTTCGGCTACTATGCAACTGCAGTCGGCCACAACCTCGAAGCCGCCAGGAGTACTGGCCTTCCCGTACTGGCCACGATTGTCTTCTCGGCCTTGTTATCCGGCGGCCTCGCGGGGCTCGCTGGCGGCGTGATCGTCAGCGGCACCGAGTATCGCCTGACCCAGTTTCTCGGCCATGGCTATACGTTCAGCGGTATCGTCATCGCGTTTATTGCCCGGTTCCGTCCGGCATATGTCCTTGTCTCCGCGTTCGCTATCGGTGGCGTTTATTCCGCCGGCGAAACACTCAAGGTCTTTTATTCGCTTTCCGAAGCCATTGTGGTCCTGATTGAGGGTATCATCCTGCTTTGTCTGCTGATTTCGGAGTTCTTTGCCCGTTATCAGGTTCGGCTGACCAGAACGGGAGAAGACTATGGATAGCGTATTTTTCCTGAACTGGATTTCGACCATTCCGAATTTCGCAGCACCGCTGCTGCTGGCGTCATTGGGGCTCATTATCTGCGAACGCTCTGGCGTCATCAATCTGGGTGCTGAGGGCCTGATGGGCGTCGGTGCGATGTCGGCGGTGATGGTCAGTTTTTACACTCAGAATCCCGGGCTTGCGGTAGCGGTCGGTGTGCTATCCACGATTGGATTGGCTTGCGTATTTGCCGTATCGGTTGTATTGTTCAAGACCAATCAGGTCTTGTCCAGTCTCGCCGTGGTGGCGTTGGGGGCTGGAATAACAGGTGTTCTCGGCCGCTCGATTGCGCATCAGCCAGTTGCCGGCCTGGAAAAAATCAGCATGGGTTTTCTGACCCAGATACCGGTGCTCGGAAAAATCCTGTTCCATCAGGATGTCCTGATCTATTTGTGCATTCCGATAGTCGTCGCCAGCTGGTGGCTGATCGAACGCTCGACAATCGGTCTGAAACTGAGTGCTGTCGGCGAAGATCCGGCAACGGCGGATACGGCCGGTGTCAGTGTAATGCTTTACCGGTTTAATGCCGTCATTGCAAGCGGTGCCTTTTGCGGGCTCGCTGGCGCATACCTTTCAATCGCATCCAGCCAGGTCTGGGTCGAAGGCATGATCGCCGGACGGGGCTGGGTTGCAGTCGCACTGGTTATATTCGCAAGATGGAAACCATTGGGAGCATTGACAGGCGCGATACTGTTCGCCGGTGCCGAAGCGTTGATCCCAAGACTACAGGCAATCGGTGCTGACATACCCGTTTACCTGATGCTGGCCTTGCCTTATGTCCTGACCTTAGTTGTATTGATACTGCCTGCGGTTCTATACAAACGACCCAGCGCATCCCCGTCAGTGCTCGGACTCGATTACCTTAGACAGGACAGGCACTGACACAGAGGGAATTGCTCTGTAGCTGGCTTCCTATACTTACTATAAGGGAATGATTTTTCCGGGGTCTCGGGAAATGATTTACCTCAGAGGGATGGTTTGATAATTCGTCGAACCATAGTCGCGCGAACATAGTGATGTTCCATGAGGAGCCGGTTTTTGTACTGGATTTCAAGATGATAAAGTATCTTGGAGAAGGAGGCTGGACAGGGCGATGACGTAGATGTGGGAGCAGGAGAGCAGTGTTCGGTAGGGGGGCGTGGCTTTCTGGGATTGCGGCAGAGCTAATGTAAGCTTGTAGCGGGCTGAAGCCTCAACCAGATGAACCGAACCTCGATAAGCTCTCATGCACACTGAAATGGCTGTTCGATTACACGAGCACTCCGACGCAGCGGAAAATATCATCAGATGGCTTCGGAGTGCCGCGGTGGTCGACAGCGGCGCACCGCACGTCCGGTTGATACGCCAGCTTTCCGGTTTCGAGAGGCGAGGTTTCTGGTCTTGGAGGCCTTAGGAATACTCTCAACCGGAGCTTGCATTTTCGGTTTCGGACGGTCGGGATATAGGCTATGCTTCGGTAGGCGTGAGTCGGCTGCAGGCGGGTGTCCCCCCGCTTGCCACATGGCAATCCGGTGGAAATCAACATGCTGGAGCGAGAGGTTGAGGTCGAGAGATTTCTTGGAGGGCTGGATGGGTAGAGCTGGCTGTTCTGATGAATGGCGACCTTGGGCGCTTCCGGCAGCCGGGTGGTTCGGCAGGGCTTGACCGATGTCCCGTTCTCGCACCCTGTTCCTGTTGTTGTTTTCGGCGGCTTGCTTTTTTGTGTTTGCCTATCCGGTCTGGCGCCTGACCGCTTGGGCCGGGGAGCCTTGGGTATTGGCATGGCCGGCCCTGTTGACGATCTGGGTGGCAGGAGGGGTGGGCATGTGGGTTTCCTTTGAGCGACCTCGCCCTATTCTTCGGTACGCAATGGTGCATTGGATGGGTATCAGCTTTGTCCAAGCGACGGTAACGTTGGGGTATGAACTGTTACGCCCGGTATTGCCTTTTTCCGATCCGGTCGTGGTCCCTTGGCTACTGGCGGCCGGAGGGGTATTGACGCTCTTTGCTTTGGCGGCCTCCCACTGGGTGGTCGTGCGGCATTTCGTGATTCCGGTTGCCAGGATCCGGCAGTCGGTCCGGGTGGTGCAGATCAGTGATGTGCACATTGGCTCACGTCAGGGGGCTTTTCTGGCGCGTATCGTGCGTCGGATCAACCAATTGAAGCCAGATTATGTGGTGATTACCGGAGACCTGATTGATTCGAGTGCGGTGGAAATCGATGCACTGCGGCCGCTCGAACATCTGTCCGGGATCCCATTCTTCTCCGTGGGTAACCACGAGCGCTATGCGGACTTGCCCAAAGCCTTGTCTATGTTGAAGTCCTTGGGTGTGACTCCACTGCAACAGGAATCTTTCCGAGCTGGCGATGTACAATTTGTCGGTGTGGACGATGCAGAAAATGAAGATCAACTGGCGCACAAGCTGCCACAGACCGGAATCCGGGAAGATTGTTTCACCATTCTTCTCTACCATCGCCCCGTGGGCTGGGAGTCTGCCATGCAGCAGGGGGTGGATCTGATGCTGTCCGGGCATACGCACAACGGGCAGATTTTCCCGTTCAACCTGTTGGTGCGGCAGAAATTCGGACGGATCCGGGGGTTGTACCGACAGGGAGGGTGTTATCTGTATGTCTCCAGTGGTACCGGAACCTGGGGGCCCCTCATGAGGCTGGGCTCACAGAATGAAATCAGCTGTTTTGATCTTCGGCCTGAGTGATTGATCGGAGTCGATGATGGGGCTGCTGCTGTCGATTCCCGAGGCTGTGATGGTGGCCCTGGTGGGATCGCCCGCCGTGCTTGCCTCTGCTGTGGTCATGGCAAGGGAATCTCGCTGACCGCACTGGGCACGTGGTAGCCCCGCTGTACCGCCGGACGGGCCGCGAGATCAAGATACCATCGTTGCACATTGGCAAACTCGGCCATGTCAACTCCCTGCCACTGCCAGCGTGAGGCCCATGGCCAGAGTGCGATGTCGGCAATGGAGTAGTCTCCAGCGACATATTCGCGCCCATCCAGCCGTTCATCCAGAACCGAGTACAGCCGGTCCGCTTCCTCGCGATAGCGGTTCTGTGCGTAGGAGCTGGCATCCGGATGGAAGTGCACAAAGTGATGGGCTTGGCCGAGAAAAGGGCCGAAACCACCCATTTGGAACATGAGCCATTCCAGGACTTCCCAGCGATGGGCCTTGGGCATCAGTTGGCCGGTTTTTTCGGCCAGGTAGAGCAGGATGGCCCCGGATTCAAACAGGCAGCGGCCGGTATCCTGGTCGACAATGGCTGGAATCTTGTTATTTGGGCTGATGGCCAGAAAATGGGGCGCAAACTGCTCGTCCGCAGTGATGTCGATCGCATGCACCGTATAGGGCAACCCTACTTCTTCCAGCATAATGGAAATTTTGCGACCGTTGGGCGTGGTCCAGGTATACAAGTCAATCATTCTCTGAGGGTTTTGGTGGAAAGGTGGGATCGGGAATTATATCCAATTGCGTCGTCCGACCATCTTCTGGATGGATTCCTGCCCGGATAACAGGGAAGTCGAGTGCTGTCGCTTCCGCCAACGCTATGGACATCTTCGCGGAGTGAGTTTATGTGAATGTTATCAACCATATAAATCCAAGAGTTTCTGCGAACAACCGGGTATCTGGTGGTATAATGTCCTAAAGTTATGTATCTTTTCAGGACTGCTGTCCGCCCGGGATTATTCTGCAGTGTCTTCACATCCACAGCGATGGCTTTCGTCTCTTGGGGCGACCCTGTTGCTTTTCGCCCTCGCCACTCCTGCCTCGGCCACGAGCCGGGAAATCAAGGTCATTCTCGAGGTCTGCCACGGTTTCGGTTGCCGGGAACAGACCACCGTCGAGATCAACTCGAAAGAATGGTCGTCGGTCACCGCTCTTTTCGATGCGGCTGATTCCCGGGAAGAACGGGGACAGATCAAGTTTGCGCTGGGCTATATGGAATATCTGACCGGACTCTATGCGCCATTGGGCCGGGATCTTGCCGGCAATGTGCAGCCAGAAATGAACAATGGTCAGAGAGACCGTTCGGGCCAACTCGATTGCATTGATGAAGCAGTCAATACTACCCGATTCCTGCAGTTGTTTGAAAAGACGGGCTTGCTTCGTTATCACCGGGTACTGAGACCGGCTTATCGCCGCTCCTTTCTCGTGCAGCACTGGGCCGGACATGTGGAAGATGTGTCCAGCGGTGAACGGTATGTATATGATTCGTGGTTCAAGGACAATGGTCAACCGCCGCTGCTGGTAACCAGCAAACGCTGGCATGACCTGTCGTACCGTTCATCCCGCCGCCCTTCGTCCCGAACCTCGAATGCGTTTGGGAGCGTGGGGCAGAACCGGTAAGCTTCCGCCAACACTATCCCTTCTTCCGAACTGCCATCATGAAAACACTAGTCGCCCCTGTGATCAGTTGGTGCATTGTGGCTTGGACCTGCAATGTATTCCTGTCTTCCATTCCCTACAAGTTTTCGAATCACCCGGATACGCAGCACATTTTTGGCACTATCGGTGATTGGATGGGAGAGGTCTTTGCCCTGTGGCTGGGGGGGTTTTTTACCCGCTTTGGCCCGTATCTGGTCGGCAGTTTCGAAATTCTCACATCCGTCGTTTTACTGGTGCCTGCGCTGTATTGGATCTTGGATAGGCTCGGTCGGGTAGACAGTGCGGGGATGCGTCGCAAGTGCCATCAACTCGGGGGCCTGATGGCCAGTGCGGTGATGGCCGGTGCCGTCTTCTTCCACTTGTTTACGCCGCTCGGCGTGGAAGTCTTGCATGAAGGGAAATCGGACGGGGGATCCCTGTTTTATGCAGCGGTTTCGATCATGGTGTTGGGCCTGGTGCTGTTTCTGCTCAACCGCCGTGGCATGGGCTGACCCGGGTTTCTCTCCCACCCGGAGTGCGTATGGCATGGGCTGGGTCCGGTCGGGTAGGGTATGGCATTGAAGCACCTGCTGTCGGTACTGGCGGTTACGCTGTACATCCTGCATTGCTTTCGGATCGCTACTAGGCCATGGAAGTACTACCAGTTGAATGTGGATCGCTTCAATTCGGAGAAGGGAATCTTTTCCAAGATCGACATCGACCGGGGTATTCCGGACGAATGGCGACTGGACCAGTGCTATGATGATGGCGTGTTTGTCCCCGCAAAATGGCCAGTATTCGTGAAGCCCGAATGGGGCCAGAACGCCGCCGGGGTACGACCTGCGCGGTCGATGGAGGAACTGCAGGAGATCCGGGAGCAGATCCGGGGAAGCCGGGTCTGCTATCTAGTGCAGTCGTCCGCCCCGGAGCCCCGGGAGTTCGAGGTGTTTTCCATCCGGCATCATGCATGTCCGAGCCGGTATGCCATACTGACCGTCACCGAAACCGTGAATACCGAGGACGACATTCCCATTAATGGAGTGTTCAACCCGCACAGTCGCTACCTGGATCTGACCGATTCGTTCGATCCTCAGCAATTGGAGGCATTATGGGCGATGTCCAACCGTCTGGGAAACCATGTCATCTGCCGGGTGAGCTATCGGGCGGACTCCCCGGAACGCCTAGTCCTCGGCCGAGTGCATGTCATTGAAGTCAATTTGTATCTGCCGATGCCGATCAATCTGCTGGACCGGCACCGGCCACTGGGGAGTACCCTGAGAGCACTGAATCGCTATATGGTGGCATTGGCCTGGGCCACGAAAAGGCGAGATCGATCACGACCGGACCGTCCAGTATATCTCAAGACGAACTTGTACCATTGCAAACACCCGCTGCTGCATCGCTTACGGGACTGGATATGAAACGAATAAAAGCCGGGATATACACCTGGATCAGCCGGAAGTACATGCAGGACTGCAGCAATTACAATACCCTGCCGGTTCGCAAATCCTGTCGCTCGAAGTCTTTGGGCAGGGCAGTCTTTGCCGCCCACGATTTGCCCCATGCGCGGGGACAGCGCTTTGTCTGGCCTTGGACCGCTCATGCCTTTGCACAGGCCCACGGGTTTCCGCTGGTTATCAAGCCCAATGTCAGCGGGTATTCTCGGGGCAGCTATTTTCCGATCCGTGATTACCGTGCCTTGTGGTGGGCTGTCGTTCGTGCCAAGCGTTGGTGGCCGGTTACCATGGTGGAGGAATACCTTCAGGGGGCCAATTACCGGGTACTGGCGACTGACCGCAAGATGATTTCCGTGATCCGACGATACCCGCCGTTTGTCACCGGCAATGGCGATGACAGCATCCACAACTTGATTGTGGAGGAAAACCGCATTCGTGCCGAGATGTCGCTGTATCCCGTGATGCACCCGATTGCCGAGTCCTCGCAGGTGGTCGCACATCTCAAACGGCAGGGACGGACCCTGGAGTCGGTGCCGGCGGCGGGGGAAGTAGTCGAGCTGTTTCATCGATTGGCTCTGGCACCGGGTGGGATTGTGGAGACCATTGACCGGACCACTATCCCGGCCGAGAACCGGGAACTGTTCTTTCGTGTGGTCCGTGCTTTTGGTGCCAATGTCTTTGGCATTGACGTGATTATGGAAAAGGGTATTGAAGTGCCCCATACCGAGCAACGCTGTATCCTCGTGGAGGTCAACTCCCGACCCTACATCAAGATGCATTGCTACCCCCGATACGGTGCCCGGGAAGATTTTTCCGCCGACATTGCGGAACTGGACCAACTTGACATTGCAGACAAGGACCTGTTTTGATGGACCAGACCGCTCGGACTTTCTATCAGTACCTGGGTCTCCATTCCCTGCTGATCGGGCTGTTCCCGTTCTTTATCCCGGTCTTCCTGTGGAATCAGGGATTTGATCTCGGGGCCATCTCCCTGTTCATCGGGGCGGCGGGCGCGGGCTTCTGCTTCGGTTTGTATCTCTGGGACCGGTTGCGCCAGATCCCCCTGTTGAGCCTGATTCTGGCCTCACTGCTGCTGGAAATGCTGCTGTTGTGGAACATCCATGTGCTGGGCATGAATTTCCGTGTATTGCTGTTGTTGGGGATCAGCTATGGTGTCTACAACAGCTTTTTCTGGACGACCCAGCGAGCCTTGTTTTTTGAACGGGTGGACCGGGACAACTCCGGTCGGCGTTACGGCAACCTGCAGATTTATGTCGGCTTTCTCCTGCAAGTCGGTATCGTGGCGGGGGGCATCCTACTGGAAGAGGCGGGCTATGGGTACGTGGTACTGGCGAGTGTCGGGCTTTGTTTTTTGGGGGTCTGGCAATTCGTACTGTACCGACCCTATATGCCTGCGGGAGTGAAAGACTTTGCACCGGTTTCGCTGGCAGATATCTTACGATTCCGGGATCGAGATGCAAGCAAATTGATTTTTGTGATCGACGGGATCTACCTTTTCCTGGAAAGCTTTTTCTGGGTCATTTCCCTGTTCTTGCTGGCCCATGAGAGTTTTACCACCCTGGGATTTCTGGTGCTGTCCCTGGCCGTGATCTTCGGGATTCTTTTCTACCTCCTCAAGAATACCATTGACCGCTTGGGCCGGCGCTGGGTCTATCGGTTGGCGGTCATGCTCTATGTGCTTTCCTGGGGACTCCGGGCACTGGTGGATGATACGATCCCGTTAATGATCCTGTATATCATGCTGGTCCTGATCACCTTTTGTACCGCATTTTTCCGGCTGGCCATGAACAAGCGGTTCTATGACATTGCCCGCGAGACTCTGGGACACCGATACCTGATCCTCAAGAGCTATTACTCGCAGATGACGATTGCGGTGGTGTTCACCTTGCTGGGGGTCGCCGTGATCGGTACGCCAGACAGCGAGACCCTGCTGGTACCGGTGTATTGGGCCGCCGCACTGGGGGCGGTGACTTTCCTGTGGTACGGAATATCGCGTTATGGACGCCAGAGCGAACGGGCTGCGCTCGCTACCGAACCGCGCTACTCCGGATCCAATCATACCGCCTGCTCATCGGCTGCGGATTCGATGGGGGAATAGGGGGCAAACGGGAACCCGCCCCATATCCGACGATCCTCATCGTCGCCCAAAAACCCTGCGTTCCCATCTTCTGGGACAAGGGTGATTGCCGACATCCGTTCGGTCGCTGGCATGACCGGACCATCCAGGAAGTGCGGCCTTTCGGGGCGGAGTAAGGCCTCTCAACGCCCCGGCGGATGAAAAGATTGCCGGGCCTTGAGGACGTCAGTCCGGATGACGCATCCGTCCGCATGGTCATTGATCAGTCCCATTGCCTGCATGAAAGCGTACACGGTGGTCGGGCCCACGAATTTCCAGCCCCGTCGTTTCAATTCTTTCGAAATGCGGATTGATTCCGGGGAGGTGGTCAGGGACTGGGGGGCTCCCAAGGTAGTGTGGTCGGGTTCGTGGCGCCAGAAAAATGCGGCCAGCGACCCTTCGCTGCGAACCATTTCCCGCGCACGCCCGGCATTGTGGATCACCGCCTCGATCTTGCCTCGGTGGCGTACGATGCCCGGATCCTGCAGAAGTCGCTCCACGTCCCGTTCCCCAAACCGGGCCAGCTGGTGAAAATCAAATCCCTCGAACACCTCACGGAACCGCTCGCGCTTGTTCAGGATGGTGCGCCAACTTAGGCCAGACTGGAATCCTTCCAGGCAGATTTTTTCAAACAGGCGAATATCATCACCCACCGGATACCCCCATTCTGAATCATGGTAGAGCAGGAATTCCGGTGCGGCCCCACACCAGTGACAACGGGGATGCCTGTCCGGGCCGATAAAGAGTGAGTTCATGCGCTATTGACCGTCCGTTCGAGGGTCTTTCGGGTGTCAAGACAAGGTTCCGGGCCCCGGCCCACCCGAAAGGATATCGGATCGTTCGGTATGTGTCGGGACCCCATCCGATAGACCCGCGTATATGATGGCTTCACAGTAGGCAGGAGGTTGCTTTGGCCCCGATCTGCCCATTGTACCCATTCCCCCGAATTTGTACTATCTTCATATCTGGACCGTCTTAGTTCCGCTAGCGTCTTTTCCTCAGAAGATGGCATTTCGCGGAGAGCGCATTGATTTTCGGCGATGGGCAGGTTGCGGACAGGGGATTCGATGACTTGCATCTTATGGTACTGGTGTCCGAAGAGCCTCTTCAGTGAGCAGGCCCATCTCATTGAGAAATCGAGATGGATTCTTTGGCCGACCTCGATACGAGTTGGCTCTGGATAGGATCAGGTATCGCTTGGTTCGGGTGATGGCCACAAAACATCCACGGCGCTCTTCCTCCAGTGCGGCACTCCCAATGGCTTTCCTTACGCTGTGCCAGGATGGAAGTACTTCTTCAGCAAGCCCTATCAGATATACCCGGTCGAACTCCAGTCCCTTGGCACCATGAATGGTGCTCAAAGAAACGGAGCCCTGCTGTGGGATGGGCTCTTTGGAGCGCAATGCCAATTCCTGCAGGAATTGGTCGAGTGATACCGTTCCTCGGGCCTGTCGTATATCGCGCTCAATCCGGCACCAAGCGCTGATATCGTCTTGCAAATCACCGTCCAAATCCGCACTGCCGAAATACTGGATCACTTGCTTTACAGCGTCCGCAAAGTGTACGTTATCGGTAGTCAGGCTTGCAAGGACATCCATGGCTTGTAATACGGTACTGGATGGCGACTCTTCCCGTACGGCATCCATCCATGCCGTTAGCAAGGTGACTTGATTCGTCTTGGAGCGAGCCGTCAGGTCCTCTGTATCTATGGTGGTTATGCCGGTAAAGCGACCGAATGTCTCGACAAGGATGCTCATATTGCGACCATCCAGTGGACGGTTGATTTGTTTTAAATATGCAACCATCCAGCGCATCTGGGGAGATGCGAATTCGTCCTTTCGAGCGAGAAGTATGACGGGCACGTTCAAACGTAACAGTTCGACTCGAACTGCTTCCAAAAGCGTTCGGTTGCGTGCCAATACAGCAGTTTGATGCCGCTCGGCGACCTTCAGGTCCGCGATTTCGGTAGCGATGCCTGCTGCTTCCTTAGCATCACTGGAAAACACCTGGCATTGGATGTCCCATTCACTGTGATTGGACGATAGCCTCGCGGCCTTTGCTGATTGCTTTGAAAAGTCGCGTCGCACATTGTATACAACAAGCCGATTCGCAGCTTCCACTATTCCTGTTGGACAACGGAAGTTGTCTGTGAGCTGAATGATCTCGCACTTGAAATCCTCTACAAAGCGGCTTATATGCTTTACATTGGCACCATTCCATTCATATATGGTCTGATCATCGTCTGCCACCGCGAACAACTGCTGAAAATTGTCCCCTGCCATGCGGCGAAGCAAATCATATTGAGGGCCGTTCGTATCCTGAAACTCGTCAATGAGCCAATATCGATAACTGGCTCTACAGTGCCTGGCAATCGCGGAATAATTCATGAGTTGATAGGAGAGAAAAATCAACGAATTCAAGTCAAGAGCGTTGGACCGGCGTAATTCTTCCTCATAAAGCCGATACACATCAGCAATACGCTCCGGCTCATTTGGCAAGATATCTTGTTTCTCCAGGTATTGCGCCGCTTGTTCAGGGCTGATCAGGTGTGCTTTCAATGCATCAATACGGGGTAATAGCCGGAGGTCCCCGCGCCCGAAACACTTAGACTGCCGTCGCAGTGCATCTTCCAGAAGTGCTTCCCGGTCGGCGGTTCGCGAGTAAATTTCGAAATTTGGCCTGATACCAAGATGTGTACCATGCTGACGCAACAGCTGGGCACAAAATCCATGGAAAGTGTTGATTTCGGCACGCTCTTCATTACCTGGGACGAGAGCAGCAATCCGGGTTTTCATCTCATGCGCTGCCTTGTTGGTGAAGGTTAGTCCAAGAACACGAAATCGTTCGTTCGGTGAAGTATCCAGCAGTTGGGCAACCCGGCAAGTGAGTACGTGCGTCTTGCCCGAGCCCGGCCCGGCCAGCACGAGCAGTGGCCCATCAGACCACTCGACGGCTTTACGCTGGATATCGGTCAGTTCGTGCGCGGTGTCTGCAAGGGTGCCAGTCATTACGATAATCCTCGAAACCGCTCAATGGCGTCGCGGAAGGCGCTCGGAGATTGGGTCGCCAAGTCGGCACTACATCGCATGCGTGCTGCCAACTCTGCAGCATAGATTCTCTTATTACGCTTCAAGGCCTCTACTGTCTCGTCGTCGCTCAGGATCTGTGCACCTTCAACTCCGATTGCAAGCAACACCTCTCTCAACTCATCGCCCAAGCCATCGGCAATGAGCTGTTCTTCCAAAGTGCCACATGGGTGAGTCCTGCAACGCTTTTCCAGCTCGGCATCGGAAAACCCTCGGCTTTTGATGCGATGGATGAACCCTTTACCCTCTGTATCACCATCAAATACTGCAAGCCAAGGAATATCCAAGGCCCTTGCCAAGGCAGTGAAGGTGGCGGGATTTCCATTATTTTGGGCATCAATAACTGAGACACCATGCCGGTCGAGTTCATAGTTGAGGGCATGCGCGATGGCATGTACCAACAGGTAGTCGGCCTGTCCTTCTACGATGAACCAACGCTCTGCAAAAAATATCTCGCCCCGGATGCGTCGGGCATAGGTTTCCAATGCTTGCAGTTCTTCATCCGGAATATACAAGGAAGATCGATCCCGTAAGTCACAAAGCTGTATTTCCAGTTCCTCGCGATACTCGTTCGAAGCGCAGCAGGAGAGCAATTTCTGATAGATGTTTTTTTGCAGAATGCCGTGGACCGTCAACTGCTTCGAGGTAGGCTCATAGGACAACAGCCCGCTTGAGTTGGCAATAACCTCTTCAAGTCCTGCAAGATTGGGAATCGAGACCGAAAAACTGGCAGGTAGAGAGTGCACTTTGGTCTGGCCCGCATTGAGTCGGACCAGTCGCAAGTTACGAAAGGGTACATGTTGAACAAAATATGGGGAATGGGTGGTGACGATCTTTTGTCCGGGTAACCCATCAATATGATCCCAAAGTGTACGAATAGCTTGGGGATGCAAGTGTGTCTCCGGCTCTTCCAAGGCTAGAACCGGCTCGCTATTCGGTTCATACAATTCGCGCAACAGATGATCGACAAATGCTTGGAACAGAAAAATCACCGATAGACTTTGGAGCCCTTGACCTTGGTACCCGAGTGGGAGCCAAGGCAGTTCGGCTTCATTGCGCAGTATGATTTCTGCTCGAGACAACAGATCCCAAGTTTTCAAGGGAACCAGTCGCAGGTCAAGTTCGCCTTCCGTATCGCGTGCCGCAACCCGTGTCGCACCTGATAGGGTTTCAGCAATGTCTGCCAAACGTGGGTCAGCTTTGAGGAGCTTACGGTTAAGCAGGTCCAGAACTCGCAATGCCCTGGACTCAAGTTCTGACGGAATGTTCAGGTCTTTGAGGAGTCGGATCCAGAATTGGGATGACCGCGTGGAGAACTCATCCCCAATATCGCGCAAAGCACCGAGATAAAAGACCGGAAGGTAGCGCCAGAATCGCTCAAGATTGACTCTGCGAGCGCTGCTTCCCACTAATGGCTCACGGCTCGCATTCAGAAATGCCCAGCTCGGTTCAAAGCTGTCCGAATCCGTATTCCATACGTAACAGATTCTCAGGTCTATAGAGCGGCAATTGCGAGTTACGTCCAATTGCACAATGTCGGCAAGGTCTTCCCCTATAGCGTCGGACCATTCACCAGGTTCATGCTCTTCTGATCGTAGCTCAATGGTGATACCACTGGACCGCTTTGGGTCAGCGGAGTCGTTCGCCAAGTGCACATCGTACTCACTAAAACCAGTGCCGCGTCGGCCCCAACGTCGGGTCAGTGCGATCCGTATTGCATCAAGGATGGCGGTCTTGCCAGCATTGTTCGGACCGACAAGCACGGTCGTATCGCTGAGTTCAATGACCAAATGTCGGATAGACCGAAAGTTCTCAATCTCGACGCGGGTTAAACGCACGTATGCAAATCTCGTGGTATACGTTTATAGCGACTTTGCCACTGGACTTTGTTTTTGGGTTAAGCCCGAACAGTCTCCCAAGAGGTGAAATTCATGTTCATCGCGGAATCGGCCCCCGTTTTTGAGCGATGTTTTCTGGGTTGCCAATATTCCTCATGTCAATGCTCTAGAGCAAGGATCTTGGTTTCTACGTAGTGCTTGAAATCATCAATTGTGACGAAGCAGCGAAATCCAGCTTGGCTTGCGATGGCGAGGACATCATGGCTTTCGTTGACGAGAACGGCCACCGGGGTAGAGAACCATCGAAGAGTCCGTATTCATATCTGACACATTCTGTCATTCTCAACCTGACGTAGTTCGGCAAATTCTAACATGATCAGCCTACATACCCCTCCGTAAGCTGCCAATGTCGAGGATCAATGACCTGCCCGTTTCGATAGCATATTCTCTGTCCGGGTTCTATACATAATGGATTGCCGAGTTGGGAACTGCCGTTCATAAAAACACCATGATAGCGAATACGGGATACGATTTCCGAGACTGAAGTTGGGACCATGAGGAGTGTGTGGAACTGATTGTGGGACAAAAATCGCCGCGAATCAGAAGTTCACTTGCGCAATTTGACAAATGCGGAATGAAACCGGGAGAGACCATCCTGTGACCGTCTCATCAGGAGCCCCGAAACATGAAACATGCAGACGAGGTCAGAGAGGCCTTCGCAGATCTATGCCGGGAAATCAATCGGTTTCTGCAAGCCAGCGCCCATGCATATCCACATCTGGTGGAAGCCATTGGTCGGGTCCGCTCTGCCGTGCAAGCCGCCCGCTTGCCTTGCCTACTTCCAGGTCCGGAACGCCTGCCCGGCTGTCGCCACCTTGGTGCGGCATTGAAGATGGCTCACTGCGGCCCGATGGCCAGCCTTGCCTGCGCATTCGAACGGATGGAGCCCCAGTTGCGTTGGATTCGCACCGAGCACTACCGTGAAGCTCTGGGAGATACCTATATGGCAAATTATGGGTACACCAACTTGCTCGGATATGATGCCCTGGTTCCTCATGATCGAATAATAGTTGCTTTCTTGCTGATTGGACCCGGTCACCATTATCCCCGTCACCACCACGCGGCGGAAGAAATCTATTTCCCTTTGGGCGGTGATACCTTGTGGTCACAGGGTGATGGGGAATGGTTCGCACAGCTTGCTGGGGAGCCGATCCATAATTCACCCTGGTTGCCCCATGAAATGATGACCCGTACTACCCCTTTGCTTACCCTATGTTGCTGGATTTCACCTGGCCCCATTCAATTTGCCCAGCTCACTGACTGAGCGCACGGCAATCAGGCCGGGTCGGGCAGGGTGACACGATAAACGTACAGCATGGTTCCCGCCCGGGCGACCATGAACAGGGTCAGTGCCAGATACAGGCCATGGTTCCCGAATGTGGGCAGGAACAGCCAGGTCATGGCCACGAACAGCACGGTGGAGAGGGCCATGGTATTGCGCATCTCTCGTGTGTTGCCGCTGCCAATGAAAATTCCATCAAGCTGGTAACTCCATACCGAGACTAGTGGCAGAAGAACCAGCCAGGGCAGGTATTCGAGGGCCAGTTCCAGCACCTCGACCTGATCACTGAACCAGGACAGGATATGAGACCCTGCGATCCAGTACAGGCTGACGAAGAACAGGGACACCAGTCCGGCCCAGAGCGTGGTAAGACGAACTGCCCGGCGAAATCGTCTGCGATTCCGGGCTCCGCTAGCCTCTCCGGTCAGGGTTTCTGCCGCGTGGGCAAACCCATCTAGCCCATAGCTCATGAAAGTCTGCAAATGCAGCAGAATGCTGTTGGCTGCGAGGACCAGTTCTCCCAGCGTGGCCCCTTGGGCAGTAAACCAGGAAAAGGCAAATACCAGGCACAGGGTACGAATCAGGAGGTGGCTGTTGCTTTGTATCAACTCAAGCATGGGCTGCAGAGACAGCACCTCGGGCCAATTCGGTTGATGCCACGCCGACATCAACCAGGACCGCAGCATCCACAAACCAAGACAAGCTGCCATGTACTCCGCGATCAGGCTGGCCCAAGCCACGCCCGCTACGCCGAATCCCAATCCCGGCACGAAGATCAGATCCAGCAGCACATTGGTCAGATTCAAGGCCAACTGCAGCACCAGCACCCGGTGGGTTTGCTGTAGCCCAATGAACACGCCCGTACATACATAGACACATAGAGTGGCCGGCGCACTCCAGATTCGGATGTGGGCATAGTCTTGGGCCAGTTGTTCCACGGCTTCCGTGCTTTCCAGCAACCAGAGAGCCAGGGCCACCAGGGGACGTCCGAGGAGCAGCACGAGCAATCCCAGGCCCAGAGCCAGCAGAAGGACGCGCAGGATCAGTCGTTTCACCTCTTCCGGGTCATGCGCCCCATGGGCCCTGGCGACAAAGCCTGTGGTACCCATGCGCAAAAATCCGAACCCCCAGTACAGGAAGGTAAAAATCAATGCGCCCAATGCAACTGCCCCAATGTAATGCGGACCGGGCAAGTGACCCACCACGGCGGTGTCCACAGCACCGACCAGAGGGACCGATAGATTTGCCAGAATGATGGGGCCCGCCAGATTCCAGACCGTTCGGTGAAAGATTGGAGGGGCAGTGTGTTTCATCCAGGGCAACAGGTCAGGAGGTCACGGGAAGGAGCATGAAGCGGCCGGTCCGCATCGCTTTCGAGGTGGCTGTGCAAGGTTACGATACGAATGCAGGCACATCGTGTGGTATAGTGTGATGGCAACTTCCCCGTGACGTCAAACCCAAAGTGGGGCATGATCCGGCGTATAGAGCCGACACGGCACGGCATGCAGTCCCGTCCTCCTTTTCCCTATCGCATTGCCTCCATGACTGACATCACTTCCCCGCCTGTCGCCGCTCCGGCTCCGCGACGGATCATCCACACCACCTCCACTGCGTTTGATCCCTATGACCTGGAAGGGCCGGTACAGCAAGACATGAGCTTTCTGGCGCTCAGCTATGACCGCGAATCCGGCCAGGGGGCCTACCTGATTCGTATGGAGCCTGGTGCCGAAACGATCTGGCATGTCCATCCGCGGCGGGAAGAATACCTGATCCTGGAAGGGGATCTGGTGGAAGCGGACGGTACGGTGCTGGGCCCGGGGGACTACGTGATCTACTCTCCGGGAAGTGCACATAACAGCCGGACCGTGACGGGCTGTTTACTGATCGGGATTGACTACAGTTTTGCCGGGCCGGTAGAGGGCAAGGATTGATGACAGGTCGGTTGGCCGGAACACCAGGACAACCGGGTCCTTGGGATGACTTCGGTGGGGGGCTCTTCGTCCACAGACTCGTACCATAGGTGCCCGAAGTCTGGTGGCCGGGGTCGAAAGAGAAAGCCGTTGAGCCGATGGTAGTGGCCTTGCCGAGTGTTTCCTGCGGGCATGCATGAGACGTTTGCCAAGAGTGTGTCAAGAAGCTGCGATGCCGTGTCTGCTTACATTTGCCATGCGCTGGCTGCGCGAATGGGAGCGGCGTTGTTATCAAGCTCCGGGAGCCGTGTGAATGTTACGCAGTCCCAGGATGGATTGTCATAAAATCCTGAAGAGCCTGCATTCGCTCCGAAACTTGAGATTCGACAATTCGGAACCGAGTCATGCTTTTGCGTAAAATCTCTTGACATTGTGGAACCCAGATCAAGCCCGATAAATGCCTCGGTACTCGTTTTGACACGCGGCGCATGTCATCGGTCCGGTATGCGGCCTGAATAGGTACTCATGAAGAAAGGACTGAAGCCCATAGTCGACGACCAATCCAGGATCCTGATTCTGGGTTCCTTGCCCGGCGACGTCTCGTTGGCGGCGGGTCAATACTACGCTAGCCCCCGCAACCAGTTCTGGCGGATACTTTCCCGCATCTATCATGAGCCCATTGGCCGAGATTACGAGTCGAAACGGGCGTTTCTCCACCAACATGACATCGCATTGTGGGATGTACTCAAGGCGGCAGAGCGACTTGGCAGCCTGGATTCGAATATCCGGTCTTCGATCGCCAACGACCTGGAAGGCCTGATTTGCAGACATCCGCAGATCCGGATGATAGGACTGAATGGCAGGAAAGCCGAGAAGGATTTCAACCGCTATGGGGGTGCGTCTGCCATTTTCCATGCGGGCCATCTGCATGTGCGCTACCTTCCGTCCTCAAGTTCAGCACTGACCAAGCCATTTGAAGAAAAGGTTCAGGCGTGGCAGGAATTCCTGAAACCGGTCATATGACCGGGCCAGGAAATCCGGTGATCTTGCGATATCGCTATGCTCTCCATGGACGGTAGGGCCGACCGGTTCCGCGCCAGCAGGTGTCGGTGGTCTCATAGTCGGCTTGCTGCTCCCTGCGACATATGCATGCAGAGGTGATGCACGGACCACTTCGGTCATTTCGATGCCGCCAGGATGGAACAGGCACTTGGACCGCCTGCCCCCGGATCAGGTACCTCGTTCCCAGAGTTGCTGCACCAGAACCCCCACGCGGTCCTCTACCACCTGCATGGCATCCAGAATCAGGTCTTCCCGAAACCGCTTGCCGATCAACTGGACACCGGCCGGCAATCCATCCACAAGACCGATGGGGACCACACCAGCCGGCAGCCCCAGGTAATTGATGCCGGTGCTGTACAAGCTGGCCCGAAACAGGTCATGCAGTTCGGTTTCTCCCCGGGCATCGTAATTCCAGGGATAGAGTCCGCGCATCAGAAGCGGGGAGAGAATCAGCGGATACCTGGCCAAGAAGCAATTCCACTCCCGGGTCAGTGCGCTGCGAGCCGCAATGGCGGGTCGGTAATCCAGGGGGTCTGAAGACTCTTGCATGGACTGCATCCAGGCGAAGATGCGGTTGATGTCCGCACTGCCCTCCTTGGCAGCCTGGGTGCCGAGTGTAGCGAAGACTTCCTGGAACAAGACCTCGAACCAACCCATGGCTGCGGTTTCCATGGAAGGGGTTTTCACCTCACACACCACATAACCGGCGTCTTCCAGAAATCCGGCAATCCGGTCGAGAGCGGAGACGATCTCCGGATGAATCGGGTAGCCATAACTTTCCCGGGTTACCGCGACCCGCAAGGGTGGTGGGATTTTCGGTCCTTCGAATGGTACCGGCACCCACCAGGGATCGCGGGGATCTTCCCGGCTGAGAATGTTCAGCCCCAGCCGTACGTCGCCGACTTCCCGGCACATCACGCCCTGGACGGAGGAAAGCTGCATCAGCAAGCCACGCTCGGCAGATGCGGAAGGATTGAATGCCGGCACCCGGCCCGGTGTGGGCTTGACGGTAGCCAGCCCGCAGGCAAAAGACGGAAACCGCAGTGAGCCCCCGATGTCGTTGCCATGATGGAGGGGGCCAAATCCGGCCGCTGCAGCAGCTCCACCTCCGCCCGAAGAACCCCCCGGAGAAGCTTCTGGATCCCAGGGATTCCGGGTCCTGCCATGCAGGGGGTTGTCGGTGGTGAGCCGCATGGAAAGCTCGGGAGTGTTGGTCCGTCCCACGATGATGGCACCCGCATCCAGCAAGTTTTGGACCACCGGGGAGTGGTCCGGTGCGATACAATCACGGAGCGAGCGCATGCCATTGGTGGTCGCTTCTCCGCGCACATCGATATTCACCTTGATAGTGACTGGAACGCCGTGCAAGGGTCCCAGCGGCGTATGTCCCTGTTGTACCGCCCGATCAGCCGCCCGGGCTTCCTCCAGGGCCGCTTCATCCCGGCGAGCAACTACTGCATTAAGGTACGGGTTGCAGGCATCCATTCGATCCAATACGGAGGTGATCACGTCCACCGCCCGAAGATCACCGGTTCGAATGCCCCGGGCCAGGGACTGTGCACTCAGTTGCCAAAGAGGAATGGACATACGCAGCTCCGGTCAGGAAAGAAAGACCAGGGATCAGTCGGTAATGGGCTGTTCCAGGACCGCAACCAGAAGGTCGCAGGCCCGGACCAGGTCCTCTTCCAGGATCACCAGGGGCGGCAGTAGCCGAATCACGGTGGGACCTGCCGGGAGGGCCAGCACGCCTGCTTGCATCAGGGCTTCCAGGTAGGGCCGGGAGCGGGTTTTGAGTTCAATTCCCAGCATAAGACCGAGATGCCGGAAATCCCGGACAACGGGGGGCATGCGGGTCCGGAAGCGGTCGGCAAAAATGGCACCCAGCCGCAACGCCCGCCCCGGAAGGTCCTGCGTTTCGATCTGGTCAATACTGGCAATAGCGGCAGCACAGGCCAAGGGGTTACCGCCAAAGGTACTGCCGTGCTTGCCTACGGCAGCAGCAATGCGTTCATTGACCAGGGTCGCACCCATTGGCACGCCGCCGGCAATCCCCTTGGCCAGACACAGGATGTCCGGAGTTACTCCATAGGTCTGGCTGGCAAACATGTGGCCGGTGCGGCCGAACCCAGTCTGGACTTCGTCAAAGATCAACAGAATACCCCGGGCATCGCACAGTTGTCGCACCGACTGCAGATACTCCGGGTGGGCTAGTCGGACCCCCCCTTCCCCCTGGACCGGTTCCAACAGCACTGCGGCTATGTCGTCATCCAGAGCGGCTTCGAGTCGGGCTATTTGATTGAAAGGCACGAAGCGGTGGCCCGGAATCAGCGGCTCAAATTCATCGCGATAACGGAACGTTGCACTCAGGGCACCCAGGGAGCGCCCATGAAAGCCTCGCATGGCACTAACCACTCCCGCCCTACCGGTGGTCCAGCGGGCGAACTTGATGGCGGCTTCCATGGCTTCCGTGCCGGAATTGGACAGGAAGACGCGTGACAGCGGATCCGGTGCGATGCGGACCAGTGACGCCATGGCCCGAGCCCGCACATCGTTGTAGAAAATACCCGGGCAGGTAATGAGTTGCCCGGCCTGGTGAGCGACTGCTGCCGCCACTTCCGGATTGCAGTGCCCCACGTTGGCTACGCCGATTCCGGAAGTGCAGTCAATATAGGTCCGTCCCTGGTCATCCCACACGGTGGCTCCCTGGCCGCGCACGAGGGTCAGGTCCCGTTTCGGGTACACCTCAAAACTGTAGCGAACTTCTGTTTCCCTGGACTCGGTCATCGGATCCAGGTCCCGCCCCCGGCCAGCGCATCGGCCACCGGATTTGGGCGTCGGCCGTCCGCGAGAATGATTTCACGGACACTGCCGGCGGCCAGTTTGTTAAGAGCATGCATCTTGCGTTTCATGCGGCCTTCCACCTCGGTTTCCCGCACCGCTAACTCCGCACGTGTCAGTGTCCGGACCAGGGAATCCGGATTATCTGGATCCTGCAGGAACCCGGGGGCCTCGATCAACTGCAGGACGGTTTGGGCTTGCAAGGCCGGCTGCAATCGACAGACAATGTCGTCGTTTTCCGAATTGATGGCGAAACCATCGCGATCAGCAATCGGAATGGTCAGGATCGGCGTATAGCCGTTTTCGAGCAACAGGTTCAGGAGGCC
Organism: Candidatus Poriferihabitaceae bacterium; assembly: GCA_965221795.1. Lineage (GTDB taxonomy): Bacteria > Pseudomonadota > Gammaproteobacteria > Arenicellales > Poriferihabitantaceae > VYFG01. The sequence goes on along the minus strand of OZ244914.1, from coordinate 1,565,645 downwards.
GATGTTGACCGACTCGGGCTTTCCAGACCGGTCTCGCTTGAGGATCTTTTTGCCGTTTTCGATCACCCGGATGCCGCGATTGCGCACCCCCTGAATGACCCGGCCATCCAGGCCCGTCAGCCCCACCGCATCGATCCCACGCTGCTGGCACAGTTCCACCAGGCGCTTGTTGCGCAGTCCGCTATAGGCCATCAGGATGGCATCCAGTGCTGATTCATCCGAGAACACGCTCTGGTAGCCGGAGGCAGAAGTGAGGATCTGGGTTTCAAATCCCATTCTCCGGGCAATCCGGTCCCGCAGCGCATTGGCCCCGTGCACGATGACACAAGGCCGGTCGAGGGCGGCCAGGTCTTCGGCAATGCCAGGCAGGTTCAGGGTATCACCACCCCCGATTTTCAGGATCAGCATGGTCAGGGAACCGCGGCGAAGCCACTTGGAGGCAACGAGAGGGTGGAATCATAACGGGACAAAGCCGGACTGGCAAATGGGACGGACCCGTTGCTGGCTCCTGTGGTCATGGTGACTCATGGTCAGAGCCTGGAGCCCGGGGGGCCATGGACATTCCCGCAGGATTGTGCCGAATGGTTCCTTGCCAATGATTCGGCAGTCCTTCCCAGGAGAGAGCCAGCGCAGGCAGGGGGGCCGAACACAGGATGAGGGTATTGCCGGTCCGGGTGCGGTGCATCTGGAAGTAGGCCGGATCCTCTCCGAACCAGGAGCTGACATGGACAGCTTGCGCCGTAGCAAGGAAAAAATTCATGGCCCGGATGTAACGGGTTTTTCGGGCGATAATCCCGATCCCCTTTTGCATGGCTGCGCCGAGGTCGCCGCGGTCAAAGCGGAGAATATAGCGATAGATCTTTTCGGCACCGATGCGTCCCTCGCTTCGAATCCGGACTCCCTGAAGCTCGCCGTTGAACAGGAACACGGAGGAGCCATCGGTAAAGGGCATGTTGTTTTCGATGGTGATACCCTCATCCCGAAAAGCACTGCGGGCATGGGCCAGAAACAGTCCCGTGGACGGGAAGTCGCCCTTTGGATCCTCCCAGATTGGTACGATGGAATGGTAGAGTTGCCAGCGATCGTCCGGTTCCAGCCAAGCACATCCCCAGCCATGGCCTTGGTATTCCCGGCTTTCCTGGCAGATCCTGCGAAAGTGCGCCAGGTAGAGGTTGGGGTCCACACCGGCCGGATTCTCGATCAGCAGCAGACGACACATATGCTGTGATCAAACCGGGTGCAGGCCGGTGAAACCCAAGCCGATATCCTCATCCCAGTCCAGCATCAGGTTGAAAGACTGCAGAGCCTGGCCGGAAGCACCTTTCATCAGGTTGTCGATAGCACTGAGGACCACCAGCCGGTTGCTGTGCGGGTCCCGCTCAAAGCCGATGTCGCAGTAATTGGTACCGGCGAGAAGCTTCGGCTCCGGGTAGCGGTAAATCCCGGTTCGCTCCTTGACAATCCGAATGAAGCGCTCTCCGGCATAGGCATCCCGATAGAGCTGCCAGACGGCCTTTTCATCCAGATCTTGCGATAGAAACACATGACAGGTGGCGAGAATGCCACGTACCATCCCGATGGAGGTGGCGGAAAAAGCGATCCGGGCATCATGGCCCAACACCATCTGCATTTCAGCGACATGCCGGTGTCCCGTGGGTTTGTAGGACCGTACGGCCCCGGCCCGTTCCGGATGATGGCTGGCGTCCGAAGCAGTGTGGCCACCTTCGCTGGAGCCGGCTTTGACTTCGACCACGGCCTGTTCCACCACATTGGCCCGGTAGAGCGGCAGTAGGCCGAGGATGGTCGCGGTGGCATTGCAACCAGCCCCGGTGACCTGATGGGCACCCCGGATCCGGTTCCGGTGAACTTCGGGAATGCCATACACAAAATCCGACAGGGCCTCGGGTCGGACATGGGGTTCTCCATACCATGCAGCATAGGCTTCAGGGCAGTCCAGGCGAAAGTCCCCGGACAGGTCAATCAGGCGAGGTGCCAGTTCGAGGAACTGATCCAATCGGGCCATGGCATGGCCATGCGGCAGGGCAAGAAACAGGAAATCACAGGGAGTGAGGTCCTGCAGGGAGCAGAATTTCAATCGGGTGCATCCACGCAGATTGGGGTGAATTCGGCTCACCGGTTTGCCGCGGAAGCGTTCTGAAGTGACCTGCACGACGACCACTTCGGGGTGTCCCAGCAACAGGCGAAGGATTTCACCCCCGCCATAGCCACTGCCGCCGACGATGGATACGCGTATGGTCACTGGTGCCCCCTCGCCTGATCCAGTACATAATCCACCACCCGGTCCGGGATGTTGACGCCGGTGGTATCAATACTGTTGCGGAATTCCATGGTGTAGTTCACTTCATTGACCAGAAAGCCTCCATCGCTCTCGAACAGGTCGATGGCGACCACGCCCCCACCGACCGCCTGTGCAGCAGACCGGCAGATGGATTCCAGTTCCGGAGTGACGGGGCAATTGCTGGCGACTCCTCCTCGGGCCGTGTTGGTGATCCAGTGCGAGGAATGGCGGTAAATGGCGGCAATGCACGCATCGCCCACGACAAAGGCACGGATGTCACGCTCTGGCTTGGGGATGTACTTCTGGATGTAGAAAATCGAATGATGATAGCTCCCAAGGACAGTCTTGTGCTCCAGGATCGTCTCGGCGGCTTCCCGGTCATTGATCTTGGACAGGAGCCGGCCCCAGGAACCGACGGCCGGTTTGAGTACGACCGGATAGCCCAGTTCTTCGATAGCTTTCAAGGCGGACTCCTCGGTGAATGCGATGCGCAGGTCCGGTTGCGGGACCCCATGCTCGCGGAGGGCGACCGCCGTCAGGATCTTGTCCCCACAGGTCAGGGATACATGGTAGGAATTAACGCAGGGAATGTTCAGACTGTGGAACAGCCGGAGTGCATGGAGGGCGCGGGAATGGTTGATGCAACGCTCTACCAACACATCGACCATCGGGCCGGAATGGAGGTCAAAGGTCAAGGTACGATCGTCCAGCAGCACCACCTCGACATTTCGATGCCGGTGGAATGCATGGAGGAGAAGCTTTTCCTCCTTGCGAACCAGTGAGTGGAGGAAGCCAACTCGGATCAGGGACATGAGGAAGGAACAGGAAAGGGGGAGTGTGTCTGGCAGCACATCAGGGGAAACTCTCCTGATTGTAATCGATTCCTGGGGCTTGGATTGGCGTGGACGATGATCATGAAAAGATAGTGGACGGCGGAATGCTGCTGCGGCCACCCGCGGTGGGGTTGATCAAGGTAATCCTGTTTCAGGCATACATGGACAAGGATGCAAACACGGCGATGAGGGCAACGGGGAAAAGGCGACCAAGGCTATGAATCAGGTGTAGATGGAAGCACGGGAGCAAGCGGATTTGTATAATTCCCTAGCTTCTCAATGGTGATGGTAAATCAGTTTTTCGTACGGGAGTTTTCAGGTACTTCAATTTCAGCAAATGGTCTTAACCAGGAAATCATCTGCAACATTCGGCGTTCACTCGCAGATGCTCTTTGATGAATTTATCGGTTGCTTTAGAAACAGCTCGATAAATGATTGTCCTGACTGTCTGGGAACTGGTATCAGCATCACAGATTCCGCTACTGCTGATATGAAAACAGTCCGGGTTCTGGGTTGATAGGGACTCACGTTTGGAACAAGATAGAATGTCGATGAAAAGTGGATCAGCGGAGAGATCCTGAGACGCTGGCACCGGCCCTCTCCAGCATGCAATTCAGAATGTCAGAAGCCACCTGAAGAACTTCATCCGGGGCTTTAACGATCTCGCCGGAGTATTGCCTCAAGGCAACAACCAGTGGGACCACTCCGTCTGCTTTTTGTTCGTCATCCAGCAGAATTTCCAGCAATTCCTGCACCGACACTCCCTTTGCAACCAGTTCAATTGCGAACTCCACTGTCGTCCGGATCACGACTTCGTTGTCTGGAATAAACGCATTATACAACTCGGCAAACATTTCCACCGCCGCCCGAATATCCTGTTGAACCAGCAGTATCCTGATCCGGGCACATTTTGATCGCCAGTTAAGCTCCTGACTCGGATCATAATCCAGAGTGCCCGCCATCCTCTCATATTCCCAGCAGACTTCCTGCGCTTCTTGAATACGCCCCTGTTTCGTCAAAATATCGGTCCGAAGAACCTGTGTATAGAGGATATACTCTCCCAATGTCGGATCTTCGGTGGCACCGGAACGTTCCACAATTTCTTCACAGGCAGACAGGGCTCCTTCAAGATCCCCGGATATGGACAAGAACCATGCCAATATATGTTGAGCTATTGAAACCCAGTGTGACAGATACCCATCGTCGCTGTTATGGTAGCGACTGATCACTTCCTCGAAAGTGGATATCGCCAGATCTGTCCTGCCTGACTCTCCAAGTACTCTCCCCTTGCTCATCAGTGCCCGAGCGACCAATTCGGCAATGTATGTATTTGTATTCGAATAAGATCCGAAACGCTCTATGACTTCCCCCCACGCCGAGAGGGCCGAATCGAAGTCTTTCCGTTTTTCGTGCAGGTTTCCTATATCCTTCAGAGCGATAGCGCTCCACATATGCACTGCCTCGTCTTCACTGTCACCGAATTGCTTCACCACGTTGCCATATGCTTCCAGGGCCAAATCCTGATGACCGCTCGACTCCAGAATTTCGCCTTTGAGATGCAGACTGGGGGCAATCAATTGCTGTATATCCTGATCTTGATCTTTATCGAAGCGCACCATCTGGCCCAATACCAGGAGAGCCTGATCCAGAACTGAGACCGCTTCTTTCCATTCGTGTCGTGCATAATGTGCTTTCGCCTTGTAGAGCAAAGCCTGGGCTCTGAATCCTTGAGATACTGAGCCCTGAATCGACAAATCAGGATTGATAGCCTGATCCACAAGACCGATGAGTTTGGAATATTCTTCCCTTTCCAGCGCCTCGGAAATCTCTTTACTGTATTTTTCCTCCTGATCAAAACTCGACAGGAATCTCGCCAACTCAGGCAGTTCGGCAGCCGCATTGTCGATCCCCTGTCTGATTCCCGGAAATTTCTCTCGTTCCAGGGCTACAATTCGAAAAAAATCCTCCTTCTCTCCCTCGCTGTAAAAAGCAGACATGAAACGAATGAGGTTCTCGATGATTGCGACCTCGCCTCGACCACGCCGAAGTTTGTAATAGATGCAATACAGAGGTTCGGCAGCAGCATATCTACGTTTCTTTCCGTTCCCTTCGACTGCCAGCGCTCCCCGGTTAATCAACCGCCCCAACATGGTGGACACTGTTCTCGCGTCCATGCGTGCACGTCCTGCAATCTCACCAGGAGTCGAAAACTGCCAGAGATCAAGAACCGCTGTGTAGACGCGGCTTTCGGTGGGACTCAAGGCCAGCAGGTAACTACGAAAATATTCGGTATGCTCATCGACCAAAGACACGAGTTCCTCCATCAGGTGAGACAGAGACTTGTGTCGTGAGAAACTGGCAACAATCACCAGGAGCCTGGGGTTTCCCCCGGTCAGGATTTCAACCGGCCTCATCCCCCGCTCACTCACCTCTCCACCGCCAATAGCACCCCATAAGCGGAAGCATTCTTGGGTATTCAACCTTTTCAGATTGATCATCCGAAACATTTCAAAGAATGGCTCTCTTGCATCTTCCAGTTCATCAAATCGGCTGGTGGCCGAGGCGAGCAGGATGATTCTAGGTTCTGTCTGAAGAACTTCGCGGAGTTCCCAACCGAAATCCCGACCAGTACGGCTACAGAGAGACTGCAGATTCTCGACCATGAGAACCAACCTACAACCCAATCGGTCTGCCGCATCCAAAACAGCTGCCCGGACACGTTCTTCATGCCATCGTTCCCGCCATTGTTTGCTCAACTCGGTATGGCTTTCACACAGTTCTCGTGCCATCGCCGGATATCTTGACGAGCATTCTCGGGCGATATGAAACAGGGCCTCAAGCCAAAAATCGGAGAGACAGGATAGTTCCTGATTTTCTTCCATGAACACGACAGGAAACATCTTCTGGTTGAGTCTGGGATTGGTGCGTATTTCTGCCGCCGTGCGCGCAAGAAGCATGCTTTTCCCTCGTCCCCGGGGGGCAACGATCAGGGCGTGTTGACATGAGGGTGAATCGATATTTCCCTGAAGAATATCGGTAATGACGGACAATTCATGTTTTCGGACAACAAACTGTCCGATCACCTCCTCGTCGGATTGAAAAGTTCCGGGATTGAATTTACGGAACCTGTTCATCCTTGACACTCATCGAAACCGACTGCATCCCCGGAAAAATCAAGAGGGGCATGGTGATTCCGAAACCGTCCTTCCCACCAATCCTGCAACAATCGGGAAGCAAAGCAATGACTATTATCACCGGGAACGAGATATCCATCGTGTTCCAGAATGTCCATCACCTCTGCAATCAGCTGGCCTGCATTCCCCATGATCTGGCGATACGACCTTTCAAGATTCCGCATTGCAGTCGGAGTAAACTGTTTTTGGATCGCAGCTTCAGCAAGAATTTTCATCGCAATGGTATGCCCTTGATCCTCAAAGGTTTCCCGAAGTCTTGTCTCATAATGCATGAGATCGTTCTGTCCCGATGGTCCCAGGAGTTCCATACGATAGACGTTGTCAACATCTCGCAGGGTAGCCCGGTTTTTTCCCTCCCTTGCGAGAAAATCGCACAATCGTGCAAAGAAGGACTGGACGTGGTGAGGGATTCCGACCCCCAGTGCATCATAGACCGCCTCTGCCACGCCATTCTCCATGGATAGATTGTTGTTCTCGGCGAGTGTCTTGAAGCATTTTATGCTTGTTGCCCTGTCCCAGGGTCCCAGACGGTAGGGGTAAAAATGATTGATGCGATCGGGCATTCCGAGCCGGCGCACCAGTGGCTCAAGACCGACACTGCCCGAGACTATCAATGTCGGCCCATCTTTGCCAAGAATCTGCACCATGTTGCGCATCCAGCTTAGAAACGCTTCCACCCGATTTGCATTTCCATCATTGGACAACATTCGTGTCAGGAATATAGGCAACTCATCAATCGCCAGAAGTGTTGGCTCTTTCTGTGCTCCACAGTCGCGGAACAACTGCTCTCCATGCCGCTTCCAATTTCCCGAGTCCAGCCCGGCACGAATCTTGATCCCAAAATCAAGCGCACCGATTTCCTCGATGTTGTCTTTAAACCAGTGTCTCATGGTGCTCGCAATCCGCCTCGCGACCGGACGTACAGGGTATGCGGCCTGGGCGATATTGGCCACCACATCTTCTGGGCCGTTCGCCCCTTCAATGTCGGCGAACAGGAAGGTCCAACCATCCTTTTCAAGCTCCCTTCCGAGTTCTCTGACAATGCTCGTCTTTCCCATCCGGCGTTGGCCGGATAGAAGTACATGATTGCGGAGAAGGACTTGCCGTTTCAAATTGCCTATATCCGCTTCACGGTCGAAAAAGTCCTCACCGCTTACCCAGCGACCTGTCGATGATTTCATGCTTTGTAATTTTGATGAATCATGCATAGGATATAATACAACAAAATTGTTGTCAACATTATTGTTGTATTATGGAAACGATGGCAGTAAATGCTTGGCTAGTCGTCTAGTAGTTTGAAAAATAATGAAAGTACTGGGGTCTACGTCTTTTTTGCCGGCCGGTACCGGGTTCGCGTCGTGCGCTGCGCTCGCATCGCGTTCCTGCCTTCGTCGGCAGGGTTCTCCTCTTTTCCGCCATTCCGGCGGTGCCCGCCCGTCGTGTTCGCCAGTGTCCATTCCCCCTTCTGAACCGCCTCGACCCTGAGAAATCAACCATCCGTTCTGCCGGAAACCGTAGCCACTGATCGGAGGCGTCCAAACCCCTCGATTGCAATGGATTTTGTCCATGGGGATGTTCCGAAGACTTCCCCGATTGATGGCGGATATGTGCGATGCCATCCGGAGATTGGGTGCGGGCCACCCATCGGTTCTCCGGGAAATCCGATCGTCCGGATCGGTCATGCAATGCGCGGGTAGGTTACCAACCGCCGAATCACATACAATTCCGACAGAATTTTCCTTGTGGCAAGCCCGACTCTGCCAGCAAAACCATGTCCGATTTCACCGCAAAGACCTTCAAAAACACATCCGCGTGCGGCCCGCGCAATAGGCATGGATCGAACAGATGGCTGAAGGCACGGGACCTGATCACCAGTGGACGGGAGAGAGAAGTGGGTGAAATCCGGGAGTTCATTTCCAACATCGTGCCGGATCCGAATGAGTCATAAAGGATGGTAACGTTGAAGGGAACTGGAGCTTAATCCTGAAAGTAGCAGTGTTTCGTAGCGTTATGATTCCAGAATGGAAATAGTCGGTTGGAGAGAAAACTTCTTATAGAATCTACGTAGCATCCTGACTTCTATAAATCGCGCATTGAATTCCTGCGAGACGAAGCCATCCAGGAAGGTTTTATGCTGAGCGAGGCATCCGAAATGGACTTCCGACGTTTTGTTTTCGCCTGTCCCAACTTGCGAAAAGGAAGCCTGATCCTGACGGATAGTGGCAATATCCGTGCAATCTGGAAGGGTAGCAAAGGATCTCGCCTCGGATTACAGTTCCTTGGTGATGGCATGATGCAGTATGTTATGTTTAACCAACGCGAAAACGAGAAAGAAGTCTCCCGTGCTTCTGGTCGTGATGCCATCCAAGGAGTATTATGGCAAATTAATGCATTCGGTCTAGTTGCACTACTTATCGAATGATGGAAGATGACCTGTCTGCAGACGACCATATCGTCCGGTACGTCAAACCCAGCATGATTCTTGAGGATGGGACTGCGAGTGGCACTGGTTTTTGTCTACGTGAGAATGAGAGCGGCCTATCTGTCAACTGACTTGAAGCATTTGAAAGTGACAAGAATTATCAATTGAGCGAAGTACGGCGCTTGTGTCGACTCAGAAGAAGGCCAAACGGTCGGTTTGCAGAACTCAATGTCGGATTGGTCTTGAATGCAGTATCCAGGGAATTAGGTTCGTTGCAAATTGTCCATGATCGTTTAGAAGCCAATAACGACTTTGATGCAGATCCCTCGCATGCAAAAGTCATTGGACTGCCACCAGGAGGTTCTCACGAGGCTGAGTTAGTGGGAGATATTATTGCGGAATGCATAATCAACATGCATCCAGCGATTGATGCACCTGAAACATAGCGCTGGGCGAGTGTGCTATGAGTCATGACTGAGAGTAGTCGTCTTTTCCAACGCAAGTGGCACGTGCACACGGTCCGGCATACACCCGAAATGTAAAAGTGGTTGGCGCCGACTGGGGAAGAGGGTGGTTGGGATGGCGTGTTCGCTGGAATTCACCAGCTTACTCGCCCCAATCCTCCTCGGCCTCTGGTGCTTCTTGGACAGTAACCGGTTCAAGGCCAGTCACTTCCAATTCGGTACCGCATTCATCACATTCGAGCAATTCGCCCAGGACCAGGTCATCGGACAGGTTCAGGGTGGCTCCACAGACGGGACATTCGGTCATGGCTATCTCAAGGGTCCAAAGGGGTTCGGGACAGGAGGAATGTACCTTCCCGGTGCGCCGGGAGCAATGCCCTGGAATCGAAAATAAGCACAATCTAGTCATGGGGCCAAAGGTTGCGGCACTCCAGCACTTGGTGAACGATGTAGGAGCCCCTGTCCCTGCAAGGCTTTCTTTGATATGGAAGGTTCTTCCGCAAAGGGACAAAGGGCAAAGCGATCCTTCGGCCGAACACTACGTCGTTGGCAGGCTATCTCCCAATCGGGTAACCGAATACAATGGGCATATCACACCAATTGGTGGATATCCAACCCTTAATTCGGATTATGCGGATGAGACCGGAAATCAACCTGACTCCCTATGGGATTACCGGGGTATATGAAATCGTCTACAACCCCTCCTATGAACGACTGTATGAAGAAGAAACCCGGCCGGGTCTGGAGGGATATGAGAAAGGCATCGTCACCGACTGCGGAGCAGTGGCGGTAGATACGGGCATCTTTACCGGACGCTCCCCGAAAGATAAGTATATTGTATGGGATGAGACCACCCGGGATACTGTTTGGTGGTCCAATCAAGGGCATAATGACAACCGGCCGCTTGATTCGGCACACTGGGAAAAACTGAAGCAGCGCGTGGCCCGTCAGCTGTCCGACAAGCGCCTGTTCGTGGTCGATGCCTACTGTGGTGCCAATCCGGATACGCGACTTTCGGTACGCTTTGTGATGGAGGTGGCTTGGCAGGCGCACTTTGTCAAGAACATGTTCATTCGTCCTGCAGAGGAAGACCTGGCCACCTTCATACCGGATTTCGTGGTGCTGAATGGTTCCAAGGCGACCAACCCCGATTGGGAGGCCATGGGGCTTCATTCGGAACATTTTATCGCTTTCAACCTGACCGAACGGATGCAGATTATCGGCGGTAGCTGGTACGGCGGGGAGATGAAGAAAGGCCTGTTTTCGGTCATGAATTATCGGCTGCCGCTCCGGGGGATTGCGTCCATGCACTGCTCCGCCAATGTGGGGGACAGCGGGGATACCGCGATTTTTTTCGGGTTGTCCGGGACGGGCAAGACCACGCTCTCGACCGATCCGAAGCGTCGACTGATCGGCGATGATGAGCATGGTTGGGACGACGATGGAATCTTCAACTTTGAAGGTGGCTGCTACGCCAAGACGATTCGTCTGAGTGCAGAAGCCGAGCCGGATATCTACCATGCGATCCGCCGCGACGCATTGTTGGAAAATGTGATGGTGCGTGAGGACGCGAGTGTGGATTATGAGGATGGCAGTAAAACCGAAAATGCGCGGGTATCCTATCCGATTTACCATATCGACAATATCGTCCAGCCCGTCTCCAGGGCTCCTCATGCCCGCACCGTGATTTTTCTTTCTGCGGACGCCTTCGGGGTCCTGCCACCAGTATCCATTCTTACGTCGGAGCAGGCACAGTACCATTTTCTGTCCGGATTTACGGCCAAACTAGCCGGCACCGAACTCGGGGTCCGGGAACCAGTACCCACCTTCTCCGCTTGCTTTGGTGCGGCGTTTCTCAGTTTGCACCCGACCCGGTATGCGGAGGTCCTGGTCCAGCGGATGCAGGCCGTCGGGGCCAGGGCCTACCTGGTCAATACCGGTTGGAATGGTACCGGCCAGCGGATTTCCATCCAGGATACCCGTCGGATCATTGACGCGATTCTGGATGGTTCCATCGGGGAAGCGCCGACCGGGAGCATTCCTTGGTTTCGGCTCCGGTTTCCCACTGCTCTGCCGGGGGTGAACCCGGGGGTTCTGGATCCTCGGAATACCTATTCGACCCCCGAAGCATGGGACCGGAAAGCAAAGCAGCTGGCCGAACTCTTTGTCCGCAATTTTCGCCAGTATGAACATCATCCAGTGGGCCGGGACCTGGCCTCCTTCGGGCCGTCCCTGACGGTTCCGGAGGAGGAGGTATGAACGCCTGCAAACCAGAATGAGCAGATGCGACTTCTCTGGTGTCATGAGGTCCGAATGATCACCGGAGACGACGATAGCTGTCGGTCGCCATTGGCTTTCACAGCGTCGACAAGACAATATGGGCCGGGAAGTCGGTTCCCCGATTTGGGTCATGCGACGCTCTCCTGTAGTTGGCGGCGAAGCGTTTCCACCCGGCGCCGGTTGACGCCTATGTCGTAAAAGCCGAAGCGCGAGGCCGAGCGCACATGAATGAGCCGTTCGGACGCACACAGGCAGCATTCGAGATCGTCGACGAAGCCGAGGAGGGTGCGGCAGACGGCATGCAGATAGGTATCGGTGGCGGTGACGAGTTTGGTGCGGGGCATCGCGATGATCCGAGTCTGTAACTGGCAGAAGGCGGCCGCCGGGTCGCCGTGGACGGCCAGGGGAGCAATCTGGTGATACTGCCCGGTATTCGATTGGCTGCAGACACAGCACAGTCGGCGGGGACAACGGCGCAGGGTGTTGATCATCGGCAGGGGAGTCCGGTCGCGGGGTGACTGGGGGCAGCGGGAACCGGGGTCATGCCGGCGAGACGGTTGGGGGAGATAGCCGGGTTCGGGACCAGTATAATCGGCCGATGCAATTCATCCAGTCTATCACAATCGAGCCAATCGAATCCGACCCGCCGCAGGAAGACCTTGCGCAACTATTGTCCCGGGGGATTTCCGCGCTCGGCCAGATGCTGCCGCTGGCGGCCGTCGAGGTCCTGTTGCGGCACAATGCCCTCCTGCGGCATTGGAACCCGAAAGTCAACCTGACCGCCATTACCGACCCGGTGGCGATGGTAGTGGAGCACCAGTTGGATTCATTGGCAATAGCCCCTTGGATGCAGGGCCGTCGAATACTGGATGTCGGCAGCGGAGGCGGCTTTCCCGGGATTCCACTGGCGGTAGCTTTGCCACAGGTGAGCTTTACGCTGCTCGACAGCCGCAGCAAGCGGGTCGGGTTTCTGCGCCATGCCGTGACCACGCTGGGGCTGGACAATGTGACGGTGGTCCAATGCCGGGTAGAAAATTTTCGGCCAGCGGAAAAATTTGATACGCTTGTATGCCGGGCGTTGGCACCCTTGGAGCAGATTCTGCACTGGACCCGGGCGTTGCACCACCCCGGCACCTGTCTGGTGGCCATGAAAGGTTCTGCGGTGGCGCAAGAGGTAGCGGCGTTGCCGGAACCTTGGTGCCGGACCGCCCGAACCGAGCCGATCCGGGTCCCGTTCCTGGATGCTCATCGTTATGTGGTCTGCCTGCCCTTTGCCTGACCCGGCATCAAGGTGCTGGACGGGGGCCGGTCATTTCCCCGGATATTGATTCATGATCAGAGTGATTGCCATTACCAACCAGAAAGGTGGAGTCGGAAAGACGACGACTGCCATCAATCTGGCCGCCTGCCTGGCGCGGGCATCAAACCGGGTTCTTCTGGTGGACATAGACCCACAGGGCAATGCCACGGTAGGGAGTGGAGTCGCCTTGCGGGATCCGTCCGCCGGCACCTACGAAGTGCTGTTGGGTGCATTGACCCTGGCTGATGTCGTGATGGACACCGACTTCGGCTATGGACTGTTGCCGGCCAACCCGAATCTGGCCGGGTGCCAGGTGGAACTGCAGAACCTGGCTCGGCGGGACTATCGATTACGGGATGCCCTGGCCCCGGTTCAGGACCGCTATGACCTGGTGCTGATCGACTGCCCGCCTTCCATCAATGTGCTGACGATCAATGCCTTGACGGCTGCACAGGAAGTACTGATTCCGATGGAATGCGAATACTTTTCCCTGGAAGGCCTCGCCGGATTGGTGGAGACGTTGAATTGGGTGCGCCAGAGGCTGAATCCAGAATTACGGATTCTGGGCCTGGTTCGTACGAAGTATGATCGCCGCAACAAACTGGCGCTGGAAGTGTCGGAACAGTTGAACGCACATTTTGGCGAAGTGCTGTTCCGGACGGTGGTCCCGCGCAATGTCCGCCTGGCGGAAGCCCCGGGTTACGGCAAGCCGGTGATCGAGTATGATCGGAAATGTGCTGGTAGCCAGGCCTATCTGGCGCTGGCCCTGGAGGTGCTTCGTCGTCCGCTCAAGAATACATCATGACCAAAACGAAAAAATCTAGATTGGGCAAGGGCCTGGGAGCTTTGCTGGGAGATGTGCCATCCCCCATGGGCACAGAACTTTCCGGCCGAACTTCGGCTGGCCTGTTGGACATTCCCATCGAAGATCTCCAGCGGGGGCACTACCAGCCGCGGCGCCATATGGACGGAGAGGCGCTGGAAGAGCTGGCGGATTCGATCCGCTCTCAGGGGATCTTGCAACCCCTGCTGGTTCGCCGGCTCCCCGAGGGCGGCCATGAAATCATTGCAGGCGAACGGCGTTGGCGAGCAGCCCAGCGGGCCGGCCTGTCCCGGGTGCCGGCGGTGGTGCGGGACATTGATGATGAAACGGCCATGGCCATGGCGCTGATTGAAAACATTCAGCGTCAGGATCTCAATGCCATTGAGGAAGCCATGGGTTTCCGGCGGCTGCTGGACGAATTCGGTCTCACGCACGAAGAAGTGGCAACTTCCGTCGGTCGATCCCGAGCGGCGATTACCAATGTGCTCCGGTTGCTGAACCTGCATCCCGACGTACAGCAGCGGGTGCAAGCTGGAGAGGTCGAGATGGGCCATGCCCGAGCCCTGCTCGGCCTCCCTCCTGAGCGTCAGCCGGAGGGGGCGCACAAGGTGATTCAGGGCAAGCTATCGGTTCGAGCCACGGAACACATGGTCAAACGAATGAATCGATTGCGCCGGACCCCGGATCGGCAGTCGGGGGATTCGGACCAGGATATTCGTCGGCTGGAAGACGAACTGTCGGGCCGCATTCAGGCGCGGGTCGAAATCCATCACCATCCGAAGAACAGCCGACTGGTCATCTACTATCATTCGCTTGACGAACTGGATGGCATTCTGAAGCGGATCCGATGAGGTGGCCGGGTTCAGGGTGAAAAAGCATACTTTGGTGGCATCTCCCGGGGCCGAGGGCACGATGGCGATCTCATGGATCAAGAAAAACGCTGGAATTTCTGGGGCTTATGTATCTTTTGCGAACCGTATGAAACCGTGATCGGTGCGGTTGACCATCCCGCAACCGCATCTTATAATCCGCGCGTCCAAACGCGGGGAGCAGATCGGGTGTCGAACGGGGATCACTACAGCCGGGAATACCATATTCGTCCCATGCTGGTAGGGCAAAGTGTGCTGGCATTCCTTCTGGGATTGGTGGTTCTGGTTCTGGAGTTGGGTGGAGGTGTCGCAGAGGCCCCCGGAAAAGCCTTGGCCAGTGCCTATGGGGTTGGCCTCGGGATACTCGGCACCCTGATCGCCGTACGAAGTGCCCGCCGCTCCGGCCAAGCGGTCCGAGTCGCGCCGCGTTCTGCCTGGGTGCCGATGTATATCGGGTTGTTCAACCGGCTGCTGGTGGTGGGAGGAGGCTTGGCGCTGGGTATGGCCGTACTGGGCTTCGGACCCTTCTATTGCGTGCTGGGATACTTGATTTCGCAACTGGCGTTGGCGTGGTCCCTGACGGGCCAAACCGGAAAAATATCGTGACGACCCTGACAACCTGAATCATGGCTGCCGCCGGCGAACTGACCGCGGACCAGTACATCCGCCATCACCTGACCAATCTCACCTTTGGCCCCAAGGCCGATGGGTCTTGGGGCATCGCCCATTCGGCGGAGGAGGCGGCAGAGATGGGATTCTGGGCCATGCACATTGACAGCCTGTTCTGGTCCTTTGCCTTGGGGGCGATCTTCGTCTGGTTCTTTGCCCGCATCGCCCAGCGCATGACCGCCGGGGTTCCTGGCACGACCCAGGGTTTTGTCGAGATGATCATCGGCTTTGTCGAAGATAACATCCGCACGACCTTTTCGGCCAAAAACGACAACATTGCGCCGCTGGCCCTGACCGTTTTTTGCTGGATCTTTCTCATGAACCTGATGGACCTGGTGCCGGTGGACCTGATTCCGTGGCTGTTTGCCCAGGCTGGTGTGGAATACCAGAAAGTGGTTCCGACCACTGACCCGAACATCACGTTCGGCATGTCGTTCAGCGTCTTCGCGCTGATGATCTATTACAGCATCAAATGCAAGGGTGCGGGCGGCTTTGCTGCTGAGCTGACGCTGCATCCTTTTGAAGCGAAGAATGGGTTGGTGAAGATTCTCTTTATCCCCATCAACTTCTTCCTCGAATTTGTGGGCCTGGTGGCCAAGCCGGTTTCCCACTCCTTGCGGTTGTTCGGCAACCTGTATGCCGGCGAAATGATCTTTATCCTGATTTCCCTGATGTATGGCTCCAGCCTGATCCTGTCCCTGTCCGGTGGGGTGTTGCAGTTTGTCTGGGCCGTTTTCCATATCCTGGTCATTACCCTTCAGGCATTTATCTTTATGGTGTTGACCATTGTCTATATGGACATGGCGCACTCGCATCACTGACCGGACTGGCGGGAAATCGAATCCTTCACTCTGCAATCCAACCTTATTACTTTTCGGAGATCAAGATGGAATCAGCACTTGTCTACATCGCGGGCGCTTTGATGATGGGCCTCGGCGCATTGGGTGCCGCGATCGGTATTGGCTCATTGGGAGGCCGCTTCATTGAAGGTGCAGCCCGCCAGCCGGAACTGATCCCCATGTTGCGCACCAACTTCTTTATCGTCATGGGCTTGGTGGACGCGGTGCCGATGATCGCGGTGGGTGTGTCCATGTATATCCTGTTCGTCGTAGCCCCGGGGGCCGGTTGAGTCCGAGGCATCTTTCCGGGCCGGGCCCCGGTTCCTGCGGTGGCCGGCCCTTGACGAATCCAACGGATAATCCAAGATGAATATCAATATCACGCTGCTCTGGCAGATGGTCTTTTTCGTTCTCTTCGTGTGGTTTACCAAGAAGTATGTCTGGGTGCCAATTATCGGCGTGATCCACGAACGGAAAAATACGATAGCGGACGGGCTGGCAGCGGCGGAGAAAGGCCAGAAGGCAGAAGAAGAGGGCCGGCAGAAGGCGGACGAAGTCGTAGCGGACGCCAAGGCCCGGGCCACCGAAATCATCCACAAGGCGGAAAAGACAGGCCAGGAACTGGTGGAAGAGGCGAAGTCACGGGCCCGCACCGAAGGGGACCGGATTGTCGCGTCCGCCCGGGAAGACATTCAGACAGAAATCAACCGGGCTCGGGAGGTCCTGCGGGCTCAGGTAGGGGAACTGGCTGTAGAAGGCGCACGTCGCATCCTGGGCCGGGAGATCGATTCCCAGGCGCATGCAGACCTGTTGGCCCGGCTCGCAGCCAAGCTCTGACGACGATGATGGCTGATTGGAGTAATCTCGCTCGACCGTATGCCCAAGCGGTGTTCGAACTGGCCCAAGCGTCCGATGACCTGGCGTCCTGGGGTGACCAACTGGATCTGCTGGCGGCGATCGCGGCGGACCCAGCCCTGGAGCCACTGTTGCAGAACCCCGATTTTGATGCCACGCACCAGCTTGATCTGATCCTGGGGGTAGGCGGTGACCAGGTTCATGCCGAAGCGGCCAATCTGGTCCGGTTGTTGGTGCAGAATGGTCGGATCCGTGTCCTGCCGGCCATTGCCGCCCTCTACGCCCGCAAACGGGCTGAGGCCGAGCAGGTGGTAGCAGCGAGCATGACCACGGCCGCGCCAATAGACGCGGACCAACAGACGGCGTTTGCCGCCGCGCTGCAAGCCCGACTGGGTCGCCGTGTGGAGCTCGATTTCGCGGTCGATGAAGACCTCATTGGCGGGGCCGTCATCCGCGCAGGCGACTGGGTTATTGACGGTTCGGTCAAGGCACAACTCGAACAACTTGTGGGGGCGGTGGCCGCCTAGGCCCGATCCCGGTACAGAGGAAACAACCATGTCCATTCAACTGAATCCTTCCGAAATCAGCGAGCTGATCCGGGATCGCATCCAGAACTTTGAAGCCGGGACCGAAGCCCGGACCGAAGGCACTATCGTGATGCTGACGGACGGCATCACACGGATTCATGGCCTGTCTGAGGCCATGCAGGGCGAAATGCTGGAGTTTCCCGCTAACACGTTCGGCCTGGCACTGAATCTGGAGCCCGATTCCGTGGGAGCGGTCGTCCTTGGTGACTACAAGCACCTGGCTGAGGGCGATACCGTGAAATGCACCGGGCGGATCCTTGAAGTGCCGGTCGGCGATGGCCTGTTGGGCCGGGTGGTGGATGCCCTTGGTCGTCCCATTGACGGTAAGGGAGCGATCAACTATGCCGGTAATCTGCCGATCGAAAAGGTGGCCCCCGGCGTAATTACCCGCCAATCGGTTTCCCAGCCAGTACAGACCGGACTCAAGTCGATTGACTCCATGGTGCCCATTGGCCGTGGCCAGCGGGAACTCATCATTGGGGATCGCCAGACCGGCAAGACGGCCGTGGCCGTGGACACCATCATCAACCAGAAGGGTACAGGTGTTCGTTGTATCTATGTCGCGGTAGGCCAGAAAGCGTCCAGTATTGCCGGGGTGGTCCGGAAGCTGGAGGAGCATGGAGCCATGGACCACACGATTGTGGTCGCCGCGTCTGCCTCCGATTCCGCAGCCGAGCAGTTCATCGCCCCTTATGCGGGTTGCACCATGGGCGAATTCTTCCGTGACCGGGGCGAGGATGCCCTGATCATCTATGACGACCTGACCAAACAGGCTTGGGCTTATCGCCAGATCTCCCTGTTGCTGCGCCGGCCTCCGGGTCGGGAGGCCTATCCGGGGGATGTGTTCTATCTCCATTCGCGCCTTCTGGAGCGGGCGGCCCGGATCAATGCCGAGGAAGTAGAGGCCCGGACAAACGGCGAAGTCAAGGGCCAGACCGGCTCCCTGACGGCTCTGCCGATCATCGAAACCCAAGCGGGTGACGTGTCGGCATTCGTTCCGACCAACGTGATCTCGATCACCGATGGCCAGATTTTCCTGGAGTCGGATCTCTTCAATGCCGGCATTCGCCCGGCGATCAATGCCGGGCTATCGGTTTCCCGGGTTGGTGGGGCGGCCCAAACCGGCATCATCAAGAAAATCGGTGGCGGGATTCGGCTGGCGCTGGCGCAATACCGCGAACTGGCAGCCTTTTCCCAGTTCGCGTCTGACCTTGATGAGGCCACCCGACGCCAGTTGGAGCGGGGCCAGCGAGTAACCGAACTGATGAAGCAGCCCCAGTATCAGCCGATGTCCGTCGCCGAGATGGCCATCTCGCTGTTTGCGGTCAATGAAGGCTATTTTGATGATGTGGAAGTAAACCGGGTGGTGGACTGTGAAGCTGCCCTGCAGGCCTACGTCAAGTCGAACCATGGTGACCTGCTGGACGCCATCAATGCCGACCCCGAGTACCACGATGAGGTCGTCGGCCAGCTCAAGGCGGCAATCAAGGACTTCAAGCAGAACGGCAGCTGGTAAGGCGAGGCAATCTCCGAGGACTGACCGATGGCAGGTGCCAAAGAAATTCGCAACCAGATCAAGAGTATCGGCAATACCCGCAAGATCACCAAGGCCATGGAAATGGTTGCGGCGAGCAAAATGCGGCGCGCCCAGGAGCGCATGCAACGGGCCCGGCCGTATGCAGCCCGGATCCGTAATGTGGTGGCTCATGCTGCCAGTGCCAATACCGAGTACCATCATCCCTATCTCGACCGCCGGGACGAGGTACGCCAAGTGGGGTATATCATTGTCTCCAGCGATCGTGGCCTTTGCGGTGGGCTCAACAGCAATCTGTTTCGCAAGGTCGTGGCTGATATGGCCACAAACCATGCACAGGGCGTGAAAATGGATGTCTGCGTGATCGGTCGCAAGGCCAGCGCCTTTTTCAAGCGCTATGGAGCCAATGTGGTGAGTGAAGTCGATGATCTGGGTGACAGCCCCGGCATGGAGAAACTGATCGGGGCCGTCAAGGTGATGATGGATGCCTACACCGCAGGCCAGCTGGATCGCCTGTTTGTGGTGTACAACGATTTTGTCAACACCATGATCCAGCGGCCGACTATCGAGCAGTTGATCCCCGTCCTCCCGAGTGAAGACCAGGAAACCCGGCATCACTGGGACTACCTGTATGAACCCGAGGCCCAGCCAGTCGTGGATACCCTGATGGAGCGCTATATCGAATCCCTGGTGTATCAGGCGGTGGCGGACAACCATGCCTGCGAACAGGCGGCCCGCATGGTGGCCATGAAAGCGGCGACCGATAATGCCGGCAAGCTGATTGACGAACTGAAACTGGCTTACAACAAGGCTCGTCAAGCAGCGATTACGCAGGAATTGTCCGAGATCGTGGGCGGTGCGGCAGCAGTCTGATGCCCGGTTTCGGCCGAAAATGAATTGATTGACCAAGAGAGGCTTTTCGAACCATGAGTTCTGGAAATATCGTAACCATCATCGGGGCGGTCGTGGATGTCCAGTTTTCCCGCGAGTCCGTGCCCAAGGTCTATGACGCCCTGACCGTGGACGACGGTGGGCTGACCCTGGAAGTCCAGCAGCAGATGGGGGACGGGGTCGTCCGTTGCATTGCGATGGGATCCTCCGATGGCCTTAAGCGCGGCGTCAGCGTGACCAATACCGGGGCACCCATTTCCGTGCCGGTCGGGTCCGGTACGCTGGGCCGGATCATGGATGTCCTGGGCGAACCCGTGGATGAGGCCGGACCGGTGCAGACGGAAGAGCGGTGGCCTATCCATCGTCCGGCTCCGACCTATGAAGATCAGGCAGCCAGCGTGGAACTGCTGGAGACCGGGATCAAGGTGATTGATCTCATCATGCCGATTGCCAAAGGCGGCAAGATCGGACTCTTTGGCGGTGCCGGTGTGGGCAAGACCGTGACTTTGCTCGAACTGATCAACAACATTGCCACCGCGCATTCGGGCTTGTCAGTGTTTGCCGGTGTGGGCGAGCGGACCCGGGAAGGCAATGACTTCTACCATGAAATGCAGGAAGCCGGTGTGGTCAATGTCGAGAACTTCCCCGAGTCCAAGGTAGCCATGGTCTATGGACAGATGAACGAACCGCCGGGCAACCGCTTGCGGGTGGCTTTGACCGGCCTGACCATGGCCGAATATTTCCGTGAGGAAGGTCGCGACGTATTGATGTTCATTGATAATATCTACCGGTATACCCTGGCCGGCACTGAAGTGTCAGCCCTGCTCGGGCGCATGCCTTCTGCGGTAGGTTACCAGCCGACCCTGGCGGACGAGATGGGCGTGTTGCAGGAGCGCATCACCTCGACCCGCACCGGCTCCATCACCTCCTTTCAGGCGGTGTATGTGCCAGCGGATGACCTGACCGACCCGTCTCCGGCCACCACTTTTGCGCACCTTGATGCCACCCTGGTTCTTTCCCGGCAGATTGCCGAACTCGGGATCTATCCGGCAGTCGACCCGCTGGATTCCACCTCCCGCTTGCTGGATCCTCTGGTGATCGGCGACGAGCACTACCAGGTAGCCCGCTCGGTACAGGGGATTTTGCAGCGTTACAAGGAGTTGCAGGATATTATCGCCATCCTGGGTATGGACGAGTTGTCGGAAGAGGATAAACAGTCGGTCAACCGGGCCCGACGGATTCAGCGATTCCTGTCGCAGCCGTTCACGGTGGCCCAGTCCTTTACTGGCACTGAGGGCAAGTACGTGACGCTCAAGGAAACCACCCGTGGCTTCCAGGGCATTGTCAACGGTGACTATGACCACCTGCCTGAGCAGGCATTTTACATGGTCGGCAACATTGACGAAGCGGAGGAGAAGGCGCGGAACCTGAACTAGGTCCGGGTGCCTCAACGCGGAGGAATTCCATCATGGCATCATCCATCCAGGTAGACATCGTCAGTGCGGAGCAGGAAGTCTGGTCCGGAACCGGCACCATGGTCTTTGCGCCGGGAGAAATCGGCGAACTCGGGATTGCTCCGGGTCATACCCCGCTGATCACCCGCCTGGGACCTGGAGATGTCCGGGTCATCCGGGACGATGGCACGGAGGAATTCATCTTTGTGTCCGGCGGCATTCTGGAGGTACAACCCCATGTTGTCACGGTACTGTCAGATACCGCCGTTCGGGGCCATGACCTGGATGAAGCCGCTGCGCTGGAAGCCAAGCAGCGTGCAGAGGAGAAACTGGAAGAAGCCGCCGCCGAAATGGACTATGCCCAGGCGCAGGCCGAACTGGCCAGTGCGATTGCCCAGATTCGTTCGATCGAAAAACTGCGCCGGTTGCGGGGATAGCAAATCCATTTGGCCAGATCCAGGCCCGTCGGGACCGCCCGGAGTTACGGGTGGTGTGCTGGGAGCGTTATCCGTCTGCAAGATCCTTGCGGTACAGCCGGGTGATCAGGCTGGAGGTATCAAACCGGTGTCCACCGGCCGCCTGTACTTCGGCATAATAGCCATCCACGATTTCGGTCACGGGCAGGGTGGAGCCGTTGCGTGCGGCCTCGTCCCGGCATAGTCCGAGATCCTTGCGCATCCAGTCGACGGCGAACCCGAAATCGAACTCGTTCTTCAGCATGGTTTCATAGCGATTTTCCATCTGCCAGGAACCGGCAGCCCCCTGGGAGATCACCTCGAACACTTTCCGGACGTCGAGATTGGCGTTGACCGCGAAGGCCAGCCCCTCCGACAGACCCTGTACTAGCCCAGCAATGCAGATCTGGTTGACCATCTTGGTAAGCTGCCCGGTGCCGACTGCTCCCATCCGTTGGACTGCCCGAGCGTAACAGTCGATCAGGGGCCGGGCGCGGTGGAACACGGGCTCGTCCCCTCCGACCATCACCGTGAGCATACCGTTTTCGGCTCCGGCCTGGCCGCCGGATACCGGAGCATCCAGAAAATCGAAATGACGCTCTCGGGCGGCAGCGAACAATTCCCTCGCGACTTGAGCGGAAGCGGTCGTATGGTCGACAAAGACGCTGTCCCGGGCCATGGCCCTGAAGGCACCGTCTGGGCCGGTAGTGATGCTGCGGACATCGTCATCATTGCCCACACAGGAGAAAATGAATTCCGCATCAGTGGCGGCTTGTGCAGGCGTTTCCGCCCGAGTGCCCGGGTGTTGGCGGAGCCACTGCTCCGCTTTGGCGGGGGAGCGGTTGTAGACGCAGACATCGTGGCCGCCGGCCGCAAGATGACCGGCCATGGGATACCCCATGACACCAAGACCGAGGAAGGCAACTTTCATGATCGTGGATCTGGTGGAGAGTGCGGAGAGATTTTTCAGAAAAATCTGGTTAGAACAAGCGGACGAAACTGAGTTCCCCGAACGTCCGTTTGTAGTCATGCAGCTGGGCAGTGGATTCTCGTTCCTCGTGGACCACCGATACCCGGGGACTGAATCCGCGCCAGGTGAACCCGCGGTGGTTAACATTCAGTCGATAGCTCCGGGTCTTGTCTTCGCGCAATTCGCCGGGCAGGTTGAAGGTGGGCCATGCACCCTTGTAGTCGGTCCAGCGCTGGGTGACATTGCCGCCCAGGGTAAACCCGCGCGGAAGAGCGGAGGTGAGCCCGGCGCTGAT
Source organism: Candidatus Poriferihabitaceae bacterium (assembly GCA_965221795.1). Taxonomy (GTDB): domain Bacteria; phylum Pseudomonadota; class Gammaproteobacteria; order Arenicellales; family Poriferihabitantaceae; genus VYFG01. The sequence continues at coordinate 1,542,612 of OZ244914.1, read as the reverse complement.
ATACCGGGAAGTGTTACGCCGATATTCCTGCTCGGGGCGCTCGCGCCCCCAGCCGAGGGTCCAATCCGCTCGCAAGGTTGGCAACAACACATGGCTCATCCCTATCGACATGTCCATTACCGGGCCGTCCAGATTCGACCCCCGATCATGAAAGCGTTCGGCCACATATGCACGCAGCCGTCCAGTAGTTTGTCGGGTGAATCGACGGCGCACTTCGACCCGGATGCCATATTCATCGCTGTAGGGTTCATTCGCCGATTCCCTCCATCGGGCGGTCGCCAACAGGCTCATCTCAGAACGAGGGCTGATCAGCCAGCGCGGGCCCACATGGGTCGAGAGCGTCATCTGGTCAAATTGGCTTTGGGAATACTCTCGTCTTGAGAGATCAAACCCACTGCGAAAACGAGTCCGTTGGGAATAGGGATATTCGTATTCGGCACCACCCCAAATCGACACACCGACGCCGGAGGTGGTGAACTCATCCCCATCCCGCTGAAACGGCAGGCCCAGAATATTGATAGTCCGTGTGGTGGATTGGGAGCCGATGTTGCTATCCGGAGCCAAGGCAAACCCCAGATAAGTGCTCCAACGCCGGCGGGCCCGGATCTGGGCCAGGAATCGATTGACATTGGCGACCACGGGAGCGGGCGGGTCTCCGGCCAGAACCGCCTCGAAATGTCCCCGGGCCAAGGAATCCTCGCCCTTGAGAAAGAATGCCCGCGCAAGCTCCAGACGTACCCGGATCAGCCCCGGGTCCTGCACCAGCATACTCTGGAATGCCCGGATCGCAGCATCCAGCAACGTATCACGTGACTCTTGGTCCAGAGCTGGATTGCTGGCAGCATTCAGGGAAGCCAAGCCAGCCAAAAACAAGGCGTTCGGCGGCAATGGGCGTTGGGCAAGCAGTGGTTCCAGAGCTCTCAGGGCTTCCACGAACTGTCCAGCATCAATGAGCTCTTTGGCCTGATTCTCAATGGCACTGACAGAGAATGATTCGGCGTCGGATGGTGAGGTGGAGGTGGGCTCGGATGATGGGGTTTGCTGGCCCCAGGCGGGGAGAACGAACAACAGGCAGACCAGTACCGCCAGGGTGCGCGGAAGACAGGGAGTTGGCATCATGTAAGGATTCGAGGTGGCAGTGGCACCTGCAGGAGAGTCCCGTGCAGACGATGGTTTTGGGTCGACCAAGGCGGTCAGGCTTCGATAGACTACAACAAGGGAGGGCTGGTTCCCGATCCCTGTTGAATAGGTTTTTCCAAAAGTGTCACCCGGTGCTTCCCATTCAGGGAAGGGGTCAGATGCCGGGCGCGGCAATTATTACACAGCACTCAGGAGATTTGCGGAATTTTCTTTCGTTTGACCGGATCTTGTGAAGTTTCGGGTGAGAGGTCCGTTTGGGTCTTCCGAAAAAGGGATTCTGTTCCATTCCGGATTCTGTTGGATACAATCGTATATTCCGGGGATTTGCGAGTCGGAACGACTCTGGTTCCCCCACTTTTGCATATGGGCTGAGGTATGTGTGATCGTTTCGGTGTCTTGGTCGTGTCGGTGCGACTGCCTGCAACTAATGCAGCGATTGGGAGCGATTCTGTTCTTTCGCATACACACTATAAATATAGCGGCTGCTTTGCTGGCTCACATCGCCAATGGTCGCGATTGGTTGAGCACTCCCACTCTCAGGAGTCGCAGGGCGGTCAACGCGCTGCGGCTTTCACAGACTTTACCATCCGCGGTTTTTGGCATCCTATCAAGGTGTCAGTACAGGTATGGTCACATTTCCAAGATGATGTGGTGGAAACCAGACAGAGAACCATCGATTGGGCCCAAAATGCGTGGATTTCGTTACAGGGAGTGTGAAAAAAATGTCGGAACAATGCGTTTTTTGTTATAATCGCTTTCAAATACAGGGTATATTTGGAAGCGATTCTAGACGATGAGGCGTCGGAAACTCAGGAAAAACACTTCAGTTTGTGGTTTCCAATCTTCTCTTAATGCTATAATCCGCTTGAGAACGCCAATGTTTCGGTTTACAATTTGCGTTTAAACCCTTGACTGGACATGTGTAGGGAGATATCCTTTCGCTTGATAAGTCCCGTTATCGCGCGCCCCCGGGCCCGTGGCACCGGGAACCTGACTGACCTTTTGTGAGAACCATGGTAATGAAAGCACCCGAGAAATTCCTGCTGGCCCTGGTGGCCGCCCTGGCCCTGCTGCTCGCCGGTTGCGGGGGCGGCTCCAATAACGATGGCGGCGACGGCGATGGGGACGACGACTCCATGACCATGACCGAGCCGCCGCCTCCGGTTCCCAGCCCGGCCGACCGGGCCAAGGACTACCGGCTGGCGGCGGTGGATGCCGGGAATGATCTGGACGACGCCGTCGCGGCGGCGATGCAAGCCGTCAATGGGGCCGATGAGAAGGCAGACGGGAAAGGCGGTTCGGAAGGCTATAGCACGATGCTGACCGCGCTGGCAACCCACGGCGAGTCGAGGACGGCGCAGGAGAATGCGCAGAAGATCCTGGATGCACAGGGCGCGGTCAATGCCGCCGTGATGAGCGCCAAGGACGCCCTGATGGCAGCGCAGCAGGCACTGACCAATGCCATGGCCCTGCCCGCGGGCACCGCCGGCCGGATGGAAGCGGTCGAGGAACTGGAAGCGGTCATCAAGGAACTGGAAATGGAAATCACGATCAAGGACGACGGCATGCACATGCTGGTGGCCAAAGGCGAATTGAAAAAGTACGACGACGAGGTCAAGGCAGATGTCGCAATGGTGACGGAGCAGGGCAAATACGACAGCGGACCCGACAAGGGCATGGGGACACCGGCGGATTCCGCTGCGACCGTCGGGGAAAGGGTCCTGGAAATGTTTCGGCGTGCAGGAGGCCTGGCAGCCCCCGTAATGGCTCCTCCTGCGGAGATGGACGATCTGTTTGCCATGGGCGACACGGCGACCGCGGCCATGATGACGTATGACCAGATCTTTACCACCGCGCCGGTGGGCCTGAGCAATGCCATCGTGCAGGCAGTGCCGCTGGCCGGAACAGACGCTACTGAAGATATTGTTGCAGCCGCAGCCAATAATGCTGGAGTAGGCTATAGGTACATGGGCATTCCGGGGCTTGTTTTGTGCCGGATGGGAGACGACGGCTGTACTACGGCGGTTGCTTCTGGAGCTGAGGTGGGAGAGGGCTGGTACTTCGTCCCGTCGTCCGCCGATGGTAACGGCGATAACTGGCGCACAGCGTTGCTCAGCAAGAAAGGGGGCGATGGCAATGACAGTGAAGACTATGTACTGGCCACGTATGCGAAATACGGCGTGTGGCTTACCGGTGAAGACACCGATACTACGAACACTCTGGTCCTGAACCGGTACAGTCAGTCGATGGGAGTTTTAGCACCCACTACGGCCTTGCCCAATACAGTGCAGGGCAGCGCCACCTATGCCGGGACTGCCGAGGGACTGTCGGTACGATATGGCCGCAACGAGGCCACGGGTGCGGAATCCGGACACCAGTCCGGTGCGTTTCGGGCGGATGTCAGCCTGACCCTGGACTTTGGCGATGAGAACGATGATGCGATGCTGTCAGGCGTGGTGAATAACTTTACGGGCGTACACAACGCCGGGGTGGTGCATCCCGGTTGGGAGGTGACGCTGGACAAACACGGTGCTCCGCTGACTGCATTCACTAATGGGATGACCACGAGCAAGGGACCGGCTGCGGCTGATAACACGCCAAAGGGGGAATGGACGGCAAACCCTTTCGGATCGCATGAATATGCCTATGAGGATGCGAACGGGGACGAAATGAAGGTGAATATCGCCATGGGATATCACGGCGGCTTTGACGCTCACTTCGGCAATGGTCGGGTGGCGGGAGTATATGCCGCCGAAGTGGAGGAATGAGACCGCAGCAGGGTCAATAAGGTCCGGGGCGCTTTCCGTGTCATCCCCCCGGGCGGGCCTTCGGACCTGCTCGGGGGTTTTTGTTGGTACTGGCCTCTTTTCATGGGACCCCTGATCCGGTGGCCCCACAAAATAAGGCGGCAGGGGGAAGCCTGCCGCCGGATTCTTGCCCCCTCGTTAGCGGTCAGTCCGCCTTTTCGGCCCCGAAGGCCCCGACCATGCGCCCGATGGAACCAAACTCGGAATAGAACGTGCCCGTCACTGTGGTCGGGATATTGCTGCCATCGTTATCGTCGCCATGTACGGCCTCGTCGTACATCATGCCGCTCCAGGTACCCGACGGTGATGCCTTGTTGTCATTCATCGACCAGACTGTCGGGGCGGTGCTGGGAGCCATGATTTGCCCGTTAGCGCCGAAGCCACCGCGGGCCAGCGCTACGCTCCAGCCGGGGTCCTCGGAACCGTCATTCAGCCGGAAGTTGTCAATGGTGCCGGTCACACCGGAGTCGGTGCCATTGAACTTGGCGGTCAGCATGGCGTCTGCCGTGAAATGGCCGCCGTGGCTCAAGCCGAGCACATTGTTGATAGCGTACTTGCCCGCGGCATGGCCGGCATAGGTCGCCGAGCCGGTGAGGTTGCTGGTGCCGGTCCACCCAAGGTCGAGGTTATCATCAGTACTGTCGACTCCCATTCTACCCGTGAACGCACTGGCGGCCGTAGGATTCCCGTCCTTGTCCTTGCTTACCCACCAGCCATAGTACAGGTAGTGGGTGTCCGCTATGGAGACCATCGCGCCGGCGTCGGGCTTGAAGTGCCAGGTGCCGCCCAAGGCGCTCGGTGCCCCCGAACCGTCATTGGTCGAGGAGCAAGGCCCCATCATGCAGCGGAACTCCCCCGGTGCGCCATCGTAGGTGCCGCGGACATAGAGGGCATTGGACCGTTCGGGCACTTGGTGGGTCTGGGTTCCCGAGTGTAGGAAGGCGTCGGCCATCACCTTTGCCAAATCAGTGGCTACTGACGACACATCAAGAGGGGTGGTCGTACCGTTGCTGCCCAAGTAGCCATTGTTGGCGGCCCCTGCACCTGTCTGACCGCTTACGAGGGTGTATACGCCGCCGGTCCCGCTGAATGGCTTCTGCTCCGCGGCTTCCTGGTTATGATAGATGCGGGCTTCGGTGGTGCGCTTGGCACTACCGGTTCCCTGTTCCAGCTTGTAGTCCTTGCCGCTCCAACCCATCAGGGCGGTGACATCGTCACCGGCTTTGAGGGTTACTGGGACCGGGTTATCGCCAGCGGGGAGTGCTCCCGCATCTTGAACGACATCAATCACCAATCCAGCCGCCGACAGAGTCTCTCCCGTGGCATTACCCAATGGGTTCGAATCTGCGGGGTCGGGGCCCGCCAGCGCCGCATACAGTGCCTTGCCCGTTGCCGTCATCGCGCTCGCCATCGCCATGGTGCGGGCGGTCTTGGCCTGGTTCAACTGCCGGGTGAGAAGCTGGTGTTGCCCTTGGGCGACCACGACCGTGCGATCGCCAGCGGCCAGGTTATCCGCATTGTTGATGGCGGCGGTGATCGCCGCCAGGGCGCTGTCCGCTGCGGTCACCACCGCGTCCGCCGAGTCGTTGCCGACGGCATTAACGGCCGTTTCCGCGGCACTCACGGCATCGGTAATCGTCTTGCGCTCGGCGGCCAGGGTGGCGGCGGTCGGGGGCGTCATCTCCATCTCGTCGTCATCGTTATTGTTGCCGCCCCCGCAACCGGCGAGCAGCAGGGCCAGGGCGGCCACCAGGGCCAGCAGGAATTTCTCGGGTGCTTTCATTACCATGGTTCTCACAAAAGGTCAGTCAGGTTCCCGGTGCCACGGGCCCGGGGGCGCGCGATAACGGGACTTAGCAGGCCCTTCCTAACCCATTGTTCTGCAATGAAAGCCGGTTTCCTTCGGCCGATCGGTTCCAACCACCCCTTCCGTCTTCCTTCCCGATCCGCCAGGGTCGGCATGGAACGCCGCTGCCGAATCCGTGTACAATCAACCCCGTGTATGGTCTGTGCCGTCTCTGAACGGACCTGTCTGCTGACATGAATCCCGAGTCCTTTCCGCTGCCCCCACCCGGAGGAGTTGCGGCAAGTCGGTCGAGCCGCTGCCGCTGGCCACCTGGCTGCGACGGACCGACCGTGCCGAATCCGGTCGCGAGGCCTTCTTTCGGGGGCGCGAGGCCGAATACACGGTCTTTCGGGAGGCGGTCATCAGTCTGGGCGAAGGCATGGTCGGTGGTGGCACGATGGTATTTCAGGGGGCACCGGGGGCCGGCAGTTGCAGGCCCGCGGTCGGCGCTGATGGCGGAATGCCTGGAAGCGGTGCGGCGCCATTCGACGCCAGCAGAACCCTGGGTGGCGATGACCCTGAACCCCGGCTCCCTGCGCTTCCCCGAGCGGGTCGTACGGGGACTGGTGCAGGCCGCACAGACGGAGATTCTGACCAGGATGTTCTTTGAGCGCCTGCGGGCCCAGGCCAGCGGGACCCTCGCCCGGCGGCTGGGGCTCTGGTGGGAGAAAGGCAAGCAACTGCTGCAGGCGGACCCCTGGGTGGCGGTATCCCTGCCCGCCTTTTCGCTGTCATCGCCGGTGGCGGTGGTGCGGACGCTGGTGCGAGCCGCCCAAGCGGAAAGTCAGCGGCTGCGGGTGCAGGCCGCCGGTCTCACCACCCGCCAGCGGCTGGAGAGTCTGTGGGACCGGGGACAGGCCCTGTACCGGGAGCTGTCGGCCCGCGGTGGCGGCGCGATGGGGATGTCGGTGGGTGGTCGCTCGGAGGAAGACCAGCCGGCGGGATGGGTGCTGGAAACCGCTGCGCCCTGGCTGGGCGGCTTTCGGATCGTGGTGTGTGTGGATGAAGCGCAGAATGTGCCGGTGGAGCCGTCGACCAAGGGGGTGCTGGACTGCCTGCACCGGGACCCGCAGGGGATTCCGCTGGTGACGGCATTCTTTGGTCTCAGTGATACCCGGGCCATGCTGCGCCGGGGCGGCCTGTCGCGTCTGGCCGATGAGCGGATCGTGACCCTGGAGCCGCTGGCGGAGAGCGAAGCCGCCGAGGCTCTGGAGAGGGTCTTCGCCGCCTACGGGTTCCCGGGGACCGCCGCCGAGCGGGCCCAATGGATCGAGCAACTGGCGGCCTTGTCGCAGGGCTGGCCGCAACACCTCAACCGGGTGGCGGTGGCGGCGATGCGAGTCCTCCAGGACCACCGAACCGGGGAGCTGGGCGAGGCCGCTCTCACCGAAGCCCGGGCGCGGGGCCGGGAGCGGATGGAACGGTATTATGCCGCCCGGCTGGAGGCCGGCTCGGCCGAACCGGAGGTCTACCGGCAGTTGGCCGAAGCGGCCGCCGAACGGGACGGCCTGCTGTCCACTCCAGCCCTCGACGCGCTCACCAAAGCGGTGCGCCAGGGCGAGCCGTTGGATGCCTTTCTGACCGATGCCCTGCATGCGGGCCTGTTGGCACCGGTGCAGCACCCACCCAAGCACTACCGGATTCCCATTCCATCGCTGGGCGACTACCTGCGGGCCCTGCCAGTCGAGACCCCAACCCCCTGAGATCACCGCGATCGGCGGCCGTCAGTTGGCCGGTTCCCTCCGAAAGCCCACCAGGTTCCGTTCCGTCTGGCCGAAGCATAGCGCCAGATGGTGAATAGGTTGGCCGCGGTTGCGGTAGCGGTCGCTGTACCCCTGCTCGCGAATCTGTACCAGTGCGGTGTCCAGTGCCGCCTCGGTGTCCGCGGCCGAAGGCACCACCTTGCCTTCGATCACCCATACCGACCCACCATGGCACAGCACCAGGTCCGATCGACCGTGACTGCTGACCTCCTCGCCCGTGACCTCGCCGCCCGTTGCCTTGAAACTCATGTACAGCAGGCTGACATACCAGGCTTCATAATCCCCCAAGCGGCCCTGGTCGGGCCACGGATGCGGAATGCCCGCCAGATAAGCCCGTAACTCGGCGGCAAAGCCGTCCACATCGGATCGCTGCAGGCACTGCAGCAGGGCCTTGCCAGCCTTCGGGCCGGTATCCCGTCCGGTCACATACTGCAACAGGCCCCGGGTCAGGCTGAGTTCGACCTCCCAATTCGGATAATCCAATCGGTATTCGATCCAGTCGTCGGACTCGTCCTCGCCGACGATGGTCAGGTAGCCGGTCTGGAACAGCAGCGCTTCCGGGGGGCAGGAATCGATCGCAAAATTCGAGATCGATTCCTCGCTCATCGTCCGTCCCTCCAGGTCCTGCAGGCGCACCTGACGGCGCACCAGCTCCTGGTACAGGAATTTCGGTGTGGCGGTGCGGTACCAGTGGGACGCAAACTTGCGCCTGCGGAACAGCAGCAGCACATCGTATGGATTGTACAGGCTGGTGTCCCCACCCCACGAATAGCCGTTGTACCAGCGCCGGATCTCGTCCCGGTCGAGACCGGGCAGCTCCGGCGCAAACACCGTGTCGAGATCATGGTCGGTATAGCCGCAGAGGGTGGAGTAGGCCGGGTCCAGGCTGATATTGTCGAGATGGTTGGGACCGGAGAACAGGCTGGTCTGCGAGAACATGCTGACGCCAGTCACCAGCACGAAGCGAACCTGCTCGGCACTGTCCTTGAGGATCCCATAGAACCCGCTTAAGGTATCTCGGTTGATCCGGAATTGCTCCGGATCCTGCAGCACATCCAGCAGCGGCTTGTCGTATTCGTCGACCAGCACCACCACCTGGCGACCGGTGTGGTCGTGCAGCCGGTCCAGCAGGTTGCGCAGGCGTCGGGGGCCGGTGTTCGAGGTCGTTGCCGGCACCAGGCCATACCGACGCTCAACACTCTCCAACTGTTCCAGGAGATCGCCGTCCAGATCGCCCGCTTCCGTATACCGGGCACCGAAGCTGAGCCGCAACACCGGATGCGCCTGTGCCGGACGCCAGTCCCAGTGCTCATGGATCGCCAGCCCCCGGAACAGCGCCTCGTGGCCTTCGAACAGCGCCCGCAGGGTATCGACCAGCAGGCTCTTGCCAAACCGCCGCGGACGCGACAGGAAGTAGTGGTCCCCCTGGTCGATCATTTGTCCGATCAGGGCGGTCTTGTCGACATAGTAGCAATCGCGCTCCCGAATCCGGCGGAACGACTGGATACCGATGGGCAGGGGACGACGGGACATGGGGCGGGGAGAGAAGACGGGATCCCCGCATCATACCATGGCCACGGGGAAGGAGAGAAACGGCTGGCGCGAGCGATTGAGACCGATCGGTTATGAATCCGGTTTCATTCCAAAACAAGAAGTTAGTCAATTCCTGCTAGGTTCCGGTACTCGCCGTCCTCCTCCGGTCGCATCGCGTTGGCATCCGCGGCCCGCTTCGCCGTCGACTGGTCCACTTCGCGTGGCCGGGGGCGATCATTCCACTGGGTGCCGTCGGTGCAGTGAGCCCGTCCGGTTGGCCTCATCATGACCGCCTCTTCCTCTTCGGTCCGGTCATCGGCACCGGAGCCGTCGACGGGCGATAACGGGACCTGGCACGAGTTGACTAACTTCTTGTTTCGGAATGAAAACTATCAGGAACCATCGTCCATTTCCGCCGGCGGATGTCCCGCTTCCCCGACCAGCCCTTCCATGTTATGATGGGCCGGTTTTCTTTCCCTACCACTCCGATGCAATGCTATCCCAAAATCGGCCCGCTACCGGATACCCCCGGCCGACCCGCTGATTGGCAGCAACAGATCAAGGCGGACCTCGCGGCGCAACTGGCAGCGGGCGGGACCTTGTATGGAGTGCGCACGGATGGGGTTTACATTGCCCGTACCCAGGCCGGAGACCGGATTCTTCGCCGGCCCGGCCCCTCGTCTCGCTGAGGGCACGCCCCGGGTTGGCGCACATGCCCACCCTGTTCGTGATTGCGGGTCCGAATGGAGGTGGCAAATCCACCCTCACCCGTACGACTTGGTTTGATGGCTTGGAACAGATTGATCCGGACGCCGGGATGCGGGACCCTGCGCTCGCCCGGGTCGGCGGCTCGGGGAGCCGTGCGTCGACAGCGGGCCGCCCTGGCAGCTGGCCGTTCCCATCTAGTGGAAACCACATTCGCCGGCACAGGCATGATCCGCCACATGCAACGCGCCCGGGCGGCACACTACCGGGTCGAATTGCACTTTATTTCCCTAGATTCGCCAGACCAGGCCCTGAGCCGGGTCCGGGTTGCCCTTGGGGGTCACCCGGTGCCAGACATCGATGTTCGCCATCGATTCCAGAGATCCTATGCCCAGTTACCGGCGGCCATTCGGACCACTGATGAGGTGCATTTTTATGACAATACCGATCCGGATCAGCCTCAGGATCAGCCTCAGGATCAGCCTCAGGATCAGCCTCATCGGGAAATTGGGCTAATCTGACAGGGGGTCTGGCGGACGGTGACCGATCCCCCGCTCTGGGTTCTGCGGGCCTTTTTCGGAGTGAACCCGCCGGCTGCGGCATCCGCACAGCTTGGCCCCGGGGATAAAGAAGCGAAAAGGGCGTTCCAGATGAAGGCGGCTTACGATCCGCCGAAGCCGGTCATGCGCCTGCCCGACCCGGTCCGGAGTGGAGCAACCCAATTATTCCCATACCCCGGTTTCCGGAAGTGCACAAAGCGCATTCACCAGGCGCATCTGCTCCACGGTAGCGCAGTTGGTATGCAAGAGTCGCGGCGATGCGAAAACCAGGCTCAGCCCTCTGCCTCTGCTGATGGCCACATTCAACCGTTCCCGGGATAACAGGAAATCCAGTCCCCGGGTGGTTTCCTCGGCAGACGAGGCCGTCATCGAGACAAGGGCGACCGGTGCTTCCTGTCCCTGGAACTTGTCGACGGTGCCGACGCGGATACCGGGCAGGGCGTTGGACAACGCGTTGACCTGCGCATTATAGGGTGCGACCACGATGATATCGTTCTTGTGAATCGGGCGGCTTCTTCCCGTTCGATCGGTCCATGTGCCGCCGAGAAGGCTTGCGATCGTATGGCGAACCGCTTCCACCTCTTCCGGGCATACCTGTGCGCAGCCTTCATGGGAGACCGATACCCGCCAGGCACCGCTTCGGGGCAGGCTCCCGGCCTCGATGGACTGAAGAGCGGTCGAGGAATGGCTCTTCAGCCGATCTTCGTAGAACTGGGATGAAATATAGGCGCATATATCCGGATGCATTCTCCAGGTTTGCGGCAGGAAGATGCCACGGGCCGGATGGACGTTCCGGCCCTCGCCCAGAATCCAGTCGAGACAGGAACGATTTGCCGGATCGGGATGCGCTCCCTGGAGGACCTGGGGAAGCTGTCGGGGATCACCGACAAGGACGAGGTTGTCCGCCGCGTTGGACATCGCGACCAGATTTGCCAATGAAACCTGGCCCGCCTCATCAACGAAGAGATAATCAAACGTCCCCGCCAACTCGTCCCTCGAAAACAGCCACGCCGTGCCACCGACAACCTGGGCCGTATGGATGGAGGAGTCGTTGTTGTCCGTCACGCAGTGGATTGCTGAGTGGGCCTCGGCCGGAAGATGGGTATCGCGTGAGATCTTGTGGGTGAGGCGCACATCGCCAGCGGAAAGACCGGTATCTTCGGTCCGCAGCGCATGAGCGCATCCCATCAGCACATTGCGGATGGCCTCGTGGCTGTTCGAGGACACCGCAATGCGCTTGCCGTCCCGTACCAGGGCGAGAATCGTCCGTACCGTGGCATGAGTCTTGCCGGTACCGGGAGGCCCCTGGATCGGTAGAACCGCTTGGCTCATCGCCCGCACGGCCCGGATCATGCCGTCGGGCGTCCCGTCGCCTTCTTTCAGCGGCAGAGGCGACGGACCGTGGAATCGTGGCGGGTTCCGCGAGAGCAGGTCTTCCGCGGCGCTATTGGTTTTGGACCGGCATTGATCGATCACGACTTTCCTGATGGCATCAGGAATCGGACCTGGATTCAGGGCGAAACGGGGAAGAAGGTCCAGTTCATCCGGGATCCAGATACCCCAACGAGGTCCCATCTTCAGGGAGACCCGTCTGCGACTTTGGTCCAGGTTGGTGATTTCGACGGTAGTGAATCCGTCGCCACTCGCAAAGACGGCACCCACCCCCGGTCGCAGTTTTGTCTCTTGTGGTGGATAGCAATAGTCACGCCCCAGCGACCGTTTAACCGGGTATTCGTCTCCATCCGCGACCAATCCGGCCAGACAGTCCATGTCGTCGCTCAAATCCTCGAAGTCTTTCGCGGCAGCATCGAACACGGCCCAGGCTTGTGGTTTGCTTTCGCGCCAATGGAATACCCCCAGGTTATAGAGCGCCTGCTGGCGATCCGGAGTCAGGTCGGAGTCTGCGAGCAATCGGGCGAGCGCGTCATTTTGGGCCTGCTGCGACTCGGATTTCTCGGTTTCTCCCGGCCCGATAGCAAGCCAGGGCCCCTCGGCACGAATCTTGAGCAGCCAGTTGCGCAATTGCTCCAGAGAGATGCAATCAAGGCGGTTGTACTCCTCGATTTCGCCGAGAATGCCCTCATCGCCGGATTCTCTCCACTGCTCGTACGCGATGATCGAGCCGCCCGCAGTCACTACTTCTCCCTCGCGATTCATATCGTAAAACACCTCCATGTCCTTCAGGGAATAGGAGGGCTCGGATGCAAAGATTCCCCCCCGGACCACTGCAAACAGGTCCACGAAACGCCGCTCCCGCAACCAACGGTCCAGCTGTGCTTCCCCCACTCCATGCCGCGTGGTGAGCTTCCGAAGGGCAGTGATCTCATAGGGGGCGTAATGGTAGATGTGCCCACCCGGAAATTGCCGAAGACGTTCTTCAAACCGATCCATGAGGGCAGCCAGGGCCTTCTTTTCCTCCGCGAGATCATGCGACCACAAGGCCGTGAATGCCCTTCCATCCCAAATGCCTTGGAGATATTCGAGACCCTCGGATCCGGTCTCTGTGTAGAAAGGATCGCCCTCAATATCGTAGAAGAGATCCCCGGGATCCGGATACGGCAACAGGTCGAAGCCCTTGCCGGGAACATGAGTACGCAATTCATAGGTGGGGTCGCCGGTCTTTCGGGCAGTCTGTAGCCGTGCCTGGGTTCGCAGCTTTCCGACCGTTGAATCCGCCAGCTTGGGTACTCGTCCCCCGTGCCCGGCCAGTGACTCCATGGTCTCAATGCCGAACTTTTCCAGCTTGGCAACCTGGCTCCTGGTGATCCCGGCTGTGAGATAGAGGCTGTCCGTTTCCTGCCATTCGGCGGCACACTGCGCTCGCCAGCAGCAGAGCTCGCAAAGCGAACAAGGAACCGGGCGCGTATTGGGCGGATTCTGGACAAATCTTTCGAGGCGATCATGCAAGAGGTGTGCATAGTCGGCATACTCCGAAAGCCGGAAACTAGCCCGCTTCCCGGTACCGAGTTGCACATGGGCATATTCGGGTGCCCGACCCTGGAGAGCCGTAAGCAGGACCGAATAGAGTAACAGTTGCAGGATGTGGCTCGGGGCGGGTTGGCGCTTGAGCTTGGTATCTACCACCTCGTAGGAGAATGCACCCAGTTCGGATGAGACTGGTACGCACACGAGAAAGTCCGCGTATCCACCCCACATCCCACCAGCAAGAGCACCTTGGAAAATAATATCCGCTCCGGCCTGCAGGGCTGTCCGGGTGGAATCCAGCGCCTTCTCGAAGGAAACGCCATCGGCATTGATCCGAACCACTTGCCGGCCTTCGGCTTCGAGTTGCAGGAGATACGCATGTTCATGCCGGTCCCCGTGCCGTTGCAGCAGGGCCGTTTCCTCACGGTCCCCGATCGGAACGAGGGCCTCGCCCTGAAGATAGGCAAGGTCGAGCCGGACCGCATGCGGACATGCCGTGAACCGCATGAGATCCGTTGCCGACAACCTAACCCCCTCTCCATCCTGTCTCATGATATTTCCTCCGAATGGAGCCCCCCCATGACGGTTGCTGCAAAATCGTCAGGGTTCAGTGGAAGAGTCGATGCAATCCGGTGACTGTTGCGCAGTTACACTCTGATGGGGGTAGGCCTTTATATAAATTCAGCGTCAACATCGTGCTCAGACGTGTCCAGCGACTCCGGGAAGCAGAGATCACGCAAACTGCCCGGCTCACAATTCTCTTCGACGACATTCTTCCACAAAATCCGCCATCTCTTTCATGGTGTTGAAATAAAAATCATACTTCGGCCAGGTTGTCAGGCGGGCTGTAGCACCCCAGCTACCACCGTCCTTGAGATATTTCCGGTCAATCCAAGCATTGGCAAGACCCAATGCCCGTGCCGGTTGGTGATCATGTATCAGGCTCTGGGCCGTATGTAGGATATCCTGTCGGGAAGTGCCGAAATCTTTGGTGAGCTGTTCCAGCATATACTCAAAATTTCGATAGTCGGGCTTGTAGCTGCCGATATCCTGAGCAGTATAGACCGCATCAAATTCCACTCCCAGCTTGCATTGGGAAGCGGCAAATCCATCCCGATGTACATTCGAAAGAATCACCAGCCGGTACTGTTTCTTAAGCCTTCGTAGCGCATCCGCTGTGTCAATGAAAGCAGGCCAATGGATCATCGCGTCGCCAAAAGTCTGATCCATCTCATCCGACGTTTGCAGGCCAAACCGTCCTGCGATCCGGTGATGGGTGATGCGCAATACCTCAGGATAGGGAAGGTCCGGTACTTGTTGCTCAAGGGCATTTTGGATCTCCGCAAAAGCTTCTAACCCCTGAGGGCAGTCGATGTGATAGGCCTGGTTGGTCATCAGGAGTGGCTGAAGGGCGTCCCAAATCCCGGTTTCCCAATCAATCAGGGTGCCGTAACAGTCGAATGTCAGGACTTCGAATGTTTGTATGTCAGGTGATTTCATCAAGCAGTCCAAGATATGTTAACATTATATAATACCTCGACGATCAGCGTAAAGACGACGAATCCAAGGAACAGGGTATCCCGCTGGTCGAAGCGGGAGACCTCGTTACGACGTCGGTACTGTTTCCGGTCATTCCCAGGGAGCGACGCGGTGGCTCTTGGGGGGGAACCACGGGCTGGAAACCGAGACGGGTTGCCTGTCCTCGGGTTCCTCATCCTCATAGGCGTGATCTGGGGTCCGGACGAGACGGTTCGACGGCTTTTCTATCGGCTTCCAGAGCTTCCGCCCATCCGAGGTGCCGTGCGCGTGGTCGGGAGAAAGCCGGAAGGTCGCCGCGGTTCGAGCCCCATGCCGTCGGGAGGTACCTTGATGTGGGTGTGGTCGAGGTCTTGGGCCTCGACCCCGCGCCCGAATCATCTGCTCCCGCTGCAGAGATGCGAGCACGCGACCCGAGACGTCGTTCTTCGACTACCGGTTCCTCCGCACGGTTCCCGTTGAAAACCACCGGCACGGAGTAGACCATATCCAAGGCAAATTGTGTTAACGGGCTCTGGATCTGGAGGCTTTGGTGACGAGTGCTGCCTATAGAACGTGAGAGTATAGCCCACTATAAGGTGGTGGCTGGTTTTCTGGCGGACACGTCGTGGCAACCACTTCTCCAAAAACACTGTAAAAGTCGCTATTCTTGTGCATGGAACAAGGCTTGGAAAATCGGTTTGACCCAGAATATCTGATTTGCGCATGGATTTTATCAATCTGCCATGAGGAATCGGTCGGCATCCTGCATCGCCGGGAAATACTCCCGAAAATTTGCCAGTTCTGACCCGGATAGCAGATGGGTCGCAGTCATTCGGCGGTCCCCACAATCCCCAATGGGTTGGCCAAGAAAATCCAGAATCGCGCTGCCGCCTGAAAAACAGTTACCGGTTGGATCAACCCCCAGACGATTGCATCCGACCACATAGGACTGGTTTTCGATGGCCCGGGCTCGAAGAAGAGTATCCCAAGCATACTGGCGAGCGTTCGGCCAGTTGGCCACATAAAGTGCCACATCGTAGTCGGCAGTATTCCGACAGAAAACCGGAAAGCGCAGGTCATAGCAGACAAATAAGGCGACACGCCAGCCCTTCAGCATGACCACTCGCCGATCTCTTCCGGCTGTAAAATGATGATGCTCGCCGCCATAACGGAACAGGTGACGCTTGTCATACCAGTCCATACTGCGATCGGGTCGTGCCCAGATCATGCGATTTCGGTATTCCCCGTCTACTTTCATCACCAGACTGCCGGTAATCACCGCACCACTCTGCTCGGCCCGTTGTGCCATCCAGGCAATGGTTTCCCCTTCCATGGTTTCGAAACAATGCCACGGTTCCATGTAAAAGCCGGTGCTGAACATCTCGGGCAGAACCACCAGATCCGTGTCTCCCAATGCCCGGAGGTGTCGGTCGTACCGGTTTCGAGCGGCAACCGGGTCCTGCCAGTCGATATCATCCTGGATGACACTGACGGCGATGCTTTGCAGAGGCGTCATCGTCACAGTGTACAGAGTATTTCCGCTGCCCGGGCCAGGGTTTCGTTCTGTTTGGCAAAACAGAAGCGCACAATTCGGGTAGCTGGAGGAGCGCGATAAAACGGTGAGAGTGGAATCACGGCAACCCCCTTTGCTTTTGTGATCCATTTCGCGAATTCCATATCGGGCTGATCGGAGATGGCACTATAGTCCGCCAGTTGGAAGTAGGTGCCCGCAGAAGGCAGGAGTTGAAATCGGGAGGCCTTCATGCGTTCTTGGAACAAATTCCGCTTTTCCTGATAAAAGGCAGACAATCCTCGGTACGTTTCCGGTGCGTCACGCACAAAATCGGCCAGTGCCCACTGCATCGGCGTCACAGTTGTGAATACATTGAACTGATGAATCTTGCGGAACTCGGTCATGAGATTCTCGGGAGCGATACAGTAGCCGATTTTCCAGCCGGTAGCATGGTAGGTTTTGCCGAAGGAAAAGACGGCGAAGCTTCGTTCTCTCAGTTCCGGGTGATCCAGTACACTATGATGTGCTCGGCCGTCAAAGACGATATGCTCATAGACCTCATCGGACAGGACCCGGCAGTCAAAGGGCCGAAGGAGGGCGGCCAGACAGTCCAGGTCGGCTGCGGACACGGTGGTAGCGGTGGGGTTATGCGGGCTATTGAGGATGACCAGCCGGGTGCGGTCATTCAATGCTTCCGCCAATGCGTCCCGGTCGATCCGGTAATCCGGCAAAGTGAGTGGAACATGCCGGGTCCGGGCTCCGGCCAATGTTATGGCAGGCTCATAAGAATCGTATGCCGGGTCAAATACGATCACCTCCTCCTCCCGCCTGACCGCTGCATGAATGGCACAGAACAGGGCCTCCGTGGCACCACTGGTGATGGTAATGCCAGAGTCCGCATTGATCACCACATCCCGTTCCAGTCGTAGCTTTTCCGCAATCGCCTGACGTAGTTCCGGCAGGCCGGTCATCGGGGGATACTGGTTCTTGCCGTGGGCAAGGTGATAGGTTACGCGGTCGAGCAAGCGTGAATCCGGCTCAAAATCCGGAAATCCCTGGGATAGGTTGATGGCACCGTAGTCCTGAGCCATTTTGGACATCACGGTAAAAATCGTGGTGCCCACATTCGGTAGTTTGCTGGAGAGGGGAGCTAGCATGCGAAAATCCGGAAACGAAACGGCAAGTATACCGAAACCACTGCCTGGATGAGGCCCAGGGTGAGCATTCCCCGGTATGTTCCCGCCCAAAGCATCTCCCCAATCGCCATCACAAAATGCCCGGTTCAGGATCGCTCGGGAAATCGAATCGGGAATTGACAAATGATGCAATTTCGCCCGCCCAGGGGAATAGAAGTACGAAACGGCAGCTCATCTGGGGGATCAATCCGCAGATCGTTGTGTACAACTACGAGGCTCTGGTAGCGTGCAATATACTGCTCCGCTACGAGGGCATGGCTTCTTTATTCTCTATGCTGTCATGCAGCATAATCCTTGGAGAAATGAGGACAAGATTCCTCCAGAAAGATCTTCCTGATATCATCCGGATGATGCATTTGTTCACAATTCGTCCGCAGTAGGCCGGCCAGCAGTTCCATCATCAAAAATCACATGGGAACGGGAGAAGCTGAAGATGTCATACAAGTGAAAGGCAGTCACCGGGCACTGCTCGAAGTGATCACTGCACTGGCCTGACCATTGTCATCCCCCTATAGTTGCCGGGCCGTACGCTATGTCACTCGGCGACTCTCAGGATTGGTGGTATACCGCGGTCCGATAGGCATGAAATCATATTTCTCCACGGAGTGGGAAGGCGACGGTCGTTGGAATGGATGAACCGCTCACCCAAGCTGATACAGAATGACCCTCTGGAGTCGGCTACAAGACGGTTATACTGTGACTCTGATCCCCGCTCTGGCTGCCACATGAAAATCATTTCCTGGAACGTCAATGGCATCCGTGCCGTGGAACGCAAGCAAGAACTGCAGAAATTGGTGGACCACCACCAGCCGGATATCCTGATGCTGCAGGAAACCAAAAGTACTCCGACTCAACTCAGCCCATACTTAACCGCCAATCCAGCGTATTACCAGCACTATGCCAGTGCCGAGAAAGCTGGGTATGCCGGTACCGGGCTATGGGTACGCCGGGGGCTTGCGGATGCCCTGGAAGAGGTTCAATTCAGCACCTCCCTGCCAGATAACCCGAACGCGGACGAGGGGCGGGTGTCGCACCTGAGCTTCCGGCAGGACGGTGAAGTCTGGGATTTGCTTTCCATTTACTTTCCTAATGGCGGCAAAAGTGAGCAGGCATGGGAAGACAAGCTGGTTTTTTACGACAAAACACACGACTTCATGAATGACCTGCGGTACCAGGGCCATCGGGTGCTGGTCGGGGGGGACATGAATGTAGCCCATCAGGAAATCGATCTCGCCCGCCCCAGGGAAAACGACGGTAAGATCGGGTTCCACCCAGACGAGCGCGCTTGGATGGATCGTCTGCTGGCCGATGGCTGGTCTGACATCTGGCGGCAACGCAATGTGGACGTGACGGGGGTCTATTCCTGGTGGCACCTCGTGACTCGGGCGAGAACGCGCAACATCGGCTGGAGGATTGACTACTTCCTGATGGATGCCGACCTGGCGCGTGCCTGGGTCCGATCAGTGAATTACTTGATGGACCAAATGGGATCGGATCACTGTCCGATTGTTCTGGAGGTCCGGTAAGCCGACATCGGTCAGTCACGAATTCCCGGTAACAACCGATCTCTCAGGTAGCCTGCAACCATTCGCCCGGCGATGCCGATCGGATACAATCCGTGCAGGGGAATGGCTCGGGGTGATTCCAGCGGAAGAGCGGCCCATCCTTCCGTGATTTGCTGGGCGAGCTGTTTGCCCATCATGGTCGCCATGGCTACCCCCCGACCGTTATACCCGAGACCAGCATAGACCTGTTCTTCCAATTGCAGCATTAAAGGACGTTGATGGGAGGTCATCGCGACATAACCGCCCCAGTCATACTCCCAGTGGAAATCGCGGAGCATCGGGTACATTCGGCAGGCCATCTTACGCAAGGCGCGGGTATCATGCGATCCGATTCGACCAAAAATTGTCGACCGCCCGCCAAACACCATCCGCCCGGCTTCATCAATTCGGTAATAGATCGGGAGGCCTGCCATATCCGATACCGCATGGCGCTGCGGAGTGATTTGGTTGGTTACATCGGATGGCAAGGGCTCGGTGGCGGAAATCAGGCTGCCCACGGGCACGATATTCTGTCGCAGGCCCGGCCAAAGCGGGTCCGTGTAGCCATTGGTGGCAATGACGACCGTGGCACAGTCCACAGCCCCTTCCGAGGTATGGATTCGCCAGCCAGCCCCCCGTCGTTGCACCCGCAGTGCCGGAGTATCTCCGTGCAGGGTCACACCCTGTGTCAGGCAGACCCTGGCCAGCTCTCTGGCATATGACAGTGGCTGGAGGCTGCCGCCACATCGGTCCAGCATGCCGCAGTCGTAATGGTTCGTACCCAGCAGTTCGGCCAGCCGTTCCCGTTGCAGGATTTGGGCTCGTTCCGGGGGGATGCGCCACTGGGTAACCCATCGGTCCATATACTGTCGGCCTGGCTTGCCGATGACACCCAGAAGATAGCCCGGGCGGATGGTGTGGCAGTCCATCCCGTACCGTGCAATCAATTCGAACACCAGGTCACAGGTTGTATTCATCATCTGGATCAGATCCTTCATGCGATCTGGTTCGATATGCATACGCAGGGGATCTGGCAATATCTTCCAGTTGGGATTGATCTGTCCCCCGTTTCGCCCTGAACAGCCCCAGCCGGGCTGGTTGCGCTCCATCACGATGCTCTCCACGCCGCGTTCGGCCAGGTGCAGCGCGGTGGAAAGACCGGTGTACCCCCCACCGACAATGCCCACGCGGGTTTCGGTGACGTTCTGCAGCACCGGCAGCGGTGCCAGTGGAATGGCCGTGGCGTTCCACAAACTGTCCGGCCAGGTGCGGGAAATCAGATCAGGATTCACCGATCCACCCAATCAGACTGCCGTTTTGAATCAAGGAACCAAAGCATTGCCAGAGTAGTCGTGTACGTGGGCGAGAGGAGGTCGTCCACAGGACCGGTGGGACCCCTGCTAGCGTAAATGACAGTCCCATTAGTTGTGTGTAGAATAGCAATAATGCGACATTGATGATTTTGATCATAGTGAAATATGCTATAAATATGCGATATCGTTGCTGTCTCCCAGAAAATTCACACATTTCGCACAGATTATGAAAAAACTAAACACTACCAAACTGACGGCGGCTGCTTTCGGCTTGGCGCTCTCTGCCACCGTGCAGGCGGCGGACGAAGTCAATGTGGCCTTTTTCCTAGAATGGGCTACACCGAACCAAGTTGCCAAGGTGGAAAAGGCCTATGATGACGCCTTGGGCGTTCCAGTCAACTGGACCAATTTTGATGCTGGCACTGAGATGACCGAGGCGATGCTCGCTGGTGACATTGATATTTCCTACAGTCAGGGCTTGGCTCCATTTATCAACGCCGTCAATGCCAATGCCCCCCTTAAGCTGGTGGCCATTGCGGTCCAGTATCCGGCCAATGACTGCGTCGTGCGCAACGGGGAAGGTATTGACAAGTCTAACGCCACCGAACTGGAAGGCAAGGCGGTCGCCGTGCCGTTGGCGACCATGGCTGACTACAGCTTCCGGATGATGATGCGGGAGTTGGGCGTGGATGTGAACCAGGTCAATGTGATTGACCAGGTGCCAGCTGATGCTGCGGTTTCGCTGGCAGATGGCGCGGTTTCCATGGCGTGTGGGTTTGGCGCGGATTCCATGAACAAGATGTATGAAGCGGGCACTCCCCTGATGACTCTTGAGGAAAAGCAAGCAGCTGGCATCATCAGCTTTGATGTGGTTTCCGTCACGGAAACCTTCGCTCAGGAAAACCCCGACATGGTGCGTACTTTCCTTGAAGTCACCGACTCGGCCAATGCCGCTTTCGCCGCAGACCAATCCAAGATTAATGTCATTGCCAAGGACGCGGGCCTCTCGGTCGAAGCAACCCAGTCCCAGATGGCTGATTTTGTGTTCCCATCCAACGCCGAGCAACTGAACCGCTATTTCAACCCGGGGGGAATAGCCAGCGTCGCCATCGAAGTCGTGGGTGGTGCTTTTGCTACTGAAGAAAATCCGGCACTGGCAGACTACAGTGCGGTCATTGATACCTCTTTCCTGCAATAGGAATTGAACTGCCTCCGGCAGGACCGACATCATCCGAAAATTGATCTGGCGAGGGAAAATCCATTCCCTCGCCATGCCTCAGGCCCATTATGAGTGACCTGATTGCTGACGCCCTCGACATGCAATTCGTCTCGCCGAAAGGCGATACCGTGCATGCCCTCAGTGAAGTGGCGTTTACACTCAAAAAAGGTGAACTTCTCTCCGTACTGGGACCCTCGGGTTGTGGTAAGACCACACTGCTGAATATCATCGCCGGCTTCCTGCATCCTACGGGTGGCCGGATTCTGCTCGGCGAAAACGAAATCCTTGGCCCCGGCGTGGAACGTGGCATGGTATTCCAGCAGGGTGCCCTGTTCGAATGGCTGACAGTTGCGAACAATGTCAATTTTGGCCTTCGGATGAAAAATGTGGATGCGGACCAAACGGCCCGCAAGGTCGACGAATGGCTGGATATTGTGGGTCTACAGGGATTCGGCGATACTCCCACTTACCAACTTTCCGGCGGTATGCAGCAACGCGTGGCCCTGGCGCGTTGCTTGATTAACGATCCTGATGTGATCCTGATGGATGAACCCCTTGGGGCGCTCGACGCCCTCACCCGGGAAAAGATGCAATCCCTGGTGCTCAAGATCTGGAAGGAGACCGGCAAGACGATCATGATCATCACGCATAGTGTGGAGGAAGCCCTGCTATTGGGAGAGCGGCTGTTCGTGATGGCACCACGGCCCGGCCGCCTGCACAAGCAATATCGACTCCCCTTTGCCGAGCAAGGCATCACCGGAGACCCACGCGATATCAAGAACCAGCCGGATTTTGTGGAAACCCGGGAAGAGATTCTGGGTATGATCTGGAACATGGAAGAAGAAATCATGGGTCGTTCTGAAACCGAATGACAACGGCAGGATCATCATGATTGTCTCGATTGCGGTCATCGCTCTGATTGCCGCTCTGATATGGTCGGTCATCTATGGGCGCAGGCTGATCCGGACCGAAAAAACGGATGCAGTATTCGGCAACCCCGAGCGGGCCATGGGAGGATGGCACTGGATGGTGATGGGGGTCGGCTCGCTGCTACTCCTCTGGTACTGGTTTTCCTGGGATGCGGCTCGAGCATATTTTCCCTTGGCCGGCAATGAACTGTGCCAGGTGGCCAAGCTCCACCGAGCCGCGAACCCGATTCGTTCCACCTTCCCCATTGGCCACCATCGGCAACTTCTCGGCACCGAGCTTCTGGTTCGTGATGGACGTGAACTTGATGCCCTCGAAGCTCGGTTGAGGCAGACAGATTTTCGGGATGCGGACCGGCAGGCATTGGTGGGTATCATCGCTGACCTGCGTAGTACCATGGTGGCCCATGCAAGCCCTGAGTATCTGGATCCGTCCGTTATCACCAGAATGGATCAGGTCGCGAACCGGATCCGGGCCTTGGCACAAGACCTGTCCCGGTCGGATTATCCCGGCCCTGCGGATCCCGAAACCCTGACCGAAGCGCTGGCACAGCCCGGATGGGGCGCATCCCACTCCGAACTGCCACCGTTGCCTATGACCGACCGGGGGCGTAAATACGATGCGGCCAGCATGGTCTTGGAAGAGATTGCCCAGGAATACCGTGACATCCGCAATCATGGCCCGGCACTGGCGACCCGGCTGGCAGATATTGAAGCACGGATTGAGGGGTTCGTGATTGATCCCGATGCCACGGAATCGGTGGTCAAAGCGCGGAGTGATCTGGTCAAGAACCTGCAGAAAATCTACCGACGCATTGATGACGGCCGAATCTTCCCGCCGGCGGTGACGGAAGGGGTGGAGCAGGCATTGATCGAGTTGGACCAGGTACAACAGGAGCAACTTGGCAGCTTGTACTGGATTGATCTGCTGGCCATGCCGGGCGGGAAAATTCTTGCCGGCAACAACGCTTGTTCGGAGCAAGGCTCGGGACGCTGGCTGCCAAAGCCGTCTGATACGCTGAATACCTTTATCCGCCTGGCCCATCCCGACGAGGGCTACAAGGGATTCCCGCTGTTCTGGTTCCAGATGAAGCCGGTTTCCGAGATGATTGGCTTCCTGATCCCGGACTGGGTTGCCAATCTGGTTCCGGGCGAATTTCCGCGTCACAATGAACTGGGGGAAGTCCAGGGCAACCTCAAAAGCAAAGTCTATAACATCGCCTCCGGCAATTTCAGTGCCTTCTCGGTACCGATTCCCGAAGGCCATATATGGGATTCCATCGTCCGGGTACTGATGGGCTTGTTCATGGGGATTCTGCTGGGCGTTCCTTTGGGTCTTTTCATGGGACTATCCCGCTTTGCCAAAGGCTTTTTCGACCCGTTGATTGAACTGTACCGACCGATTCCGCCCTTGGCTTGGGCTCCCCTGATCCTGACCATCTTCGGGATTCAGGATGATGGCAAGATATTCCTGCTGTTCATGGTGGCCTTTGCCATCATGGTGATCTCCGCGAGAACCGGGGCCACCGGTACCCAGCTGTCCAAAATCCATGCGGCCCACTCCCTCGGCGCATCCAACGCCCAGATCCTCCGCCAGGTCATACTGCCCAATTCGCTGCCGGAAATCCTCACCGGCATTCGCATCTCTATTGGGGTATGCTGGGGCACTCTCGTTGCGGCCGAGATGTTGGCCGGAACCACCGGCATTGGCTTTGTGGAGAATGTTGCACGCAAGCAATCGGACTATGAGATCATCTGGATGACCATCATCATCATGGGTGTTCTCGGCCTGATATTTGATTTGCTGATGCGCTGGGTAATCCATAAGTCGATCCCTTGGCGAGGCAAGGGCTAGACGACTCGGACAGGATGGCCGGGCGGGCCTTGGGCGATATCGGCGTAAGACGCCCGGTGTTGGAATGCCTTGATGCCGGCGTTGATACGATACCGCGACCAGGCATATGCGGTTTCGGTTGCCGCCGTTGGCACCCGGCATCCCTTTCGGAGTGGTAGCAGTTGTATAGGCCATGTGCAGCTGCCTTCAACTGTTCCATGAGATGCAATCAAAGAATTGGCCCTTGGCCACAATAAAGAGCTGGAGTGAAACCTGGCTTTGCGTCGTTCGTACCCAGGCCGTACCCCGCGAAACTCCATAGGCTATCGTACACATACCGCTTTTTCACCCGATTTGATCGCCCGGTTGGACCCGATGACGGAGAATGGGTTCCTGTGCTCCGGTTCCCCGTGACGCACCTCCGGGTGCAAAACCGCCCCGGGTGAGCCAGACGGATGATTGCGTCCCGGGGAAAGATTCTCTAGACTTCCATAATGGAATGTTTTCCGCCTCTGTCGCTAGCCAATGAAGAAGGCCTCCTGGCCATCGGTGGAGACCTGCGACCGGAGCGGCTCATCATGGCATATCGTAACGGGATTTTTCCCTGGTATAGCGAAGGCGACCCGATTCTGTGGTGGTCCCCTGACCCTCGATGCGTGTTTTTCCCTTCCCAATTCCGTCCGTCCCGCAGTTTGCGCAAGACCTTGCGAAAGGGGAACCACCGAGTTACATTTGACCAAGCGTTTGAGCGGGTTATTCGGGCCTGTGCCAGTGCACGCCGGGGGCAGTCGGGGACGTGGATCACGGCGGAAATGCAGAACGCCTACATCCAGTTGCATCGACTTGGCGTGGCGCACAGCGTGGAAACCTGGTGTGGCGATCAATTGGCTGGAGGGCTTTATGGACTGGCCATCGGAACTGTCTATTTTGGAGAAAGCATGTTCAGTGCACAACCGGACGCTTCCAAGATTGCCCTGGCCCGGCTAATGGAATCGCTCACAATGTGGGGGTTCAGTCTGGTGGACTGCCAGATCACTTCGCCCCATCTCCTTCGGCTGGGTGCCCGGGAAATTCCACGCAGTGAATTTATCCGCCGACTGGAACATGGCCTGAACCATACCGGGATTGGTTCCAACTGGCCGAACCGGTCGGTCGACCATTCTCCGTCTGCGCATCTGTTGTGACTATGGTCAGTCTGCCGGTACCCCGGAGACAGTTCCCTGCAAAGATCATGGTACCAACTCTTACCGGGATTCCAACGAACTGTCCGGTAGGAACAAGGCCAACTGACTGGCATACCAGTAGGGTGATTCCCTGACCTCCCCGAACCCCCACCGGCTGACCCGACGGACCTCCTCACTCCATTCCCCATCCCCCTGATATTCCGACAACGCCCGGCTCACCTTCAACAGGACGGCAGAAGGTGAGGGCATGGGCCCGTCTTCCATCAACGGCACCACATCCGGGAGTGTTCGCACCAGTTCCGGGCCTCTGCGCCAACCGGCCTCGGACAAATGTTTTGCCCACCCGGCCCGGGCGACTTCGGTCGCACGATCATAATCTGTCCGGTTTCCGGTCAGCACCGCCCAGTCATGAAGGCCTTGGGATACATAGGCATAATCCTCCAGTGAACCCCGACCCCGGGGTGTACCCGCTACTTCTGCTCGGGCCAGGTCCGGTGCATCCCCCTCCCTCATGACCCGCTCGGTCAGAAATGTCTGCAGTTCCGCCGCAATGTGCCGGTAGTGGCCATGGGGGAAGTACCTCACCGCACGGGCAAACGCTGACAGCGCCAGTCCATTCCAACCGCTGACCAGTTTCTGGTCCACAGGCACCTGACGCGCTGCCCGGACAGTGAGTAGCTTTTCCCGGCATCGGGCCAGGAGTCTTTCCGTTTCGGCGACTTCCAGATTCAGAAAAGCCGCTGCCTCGGCCATGTTCCGAAACTGTCGCAGGTGATTGCCCGCTTCAAATTCTGCAGGTTGGGATACCCCCCAGACGGCATCGGCTACCGCGAACTCCGATGCCGTCAACAGCTGCCGGAGTTCACTCGGGTGCCAAAGGTACGCCCCACCTTCCACATCGTGTTCATCCACCGCCGAAAGTGACGATACCAATGCCCCGTCCAGCCACATGTAATTATGCATGAAGTCCAGGGTTTCCTTACCGACGGTTAGGTAGTCTTCCCGGTCCAGGATCTGGCCTGCTTCGAGATAGAGCATGGCCAACATGGCATTGTCGTAGAGCATTTTCTCGAAATGCGGAATCTGCCAACCGGGATCCACGGCATACCGGTAAAAACCGCCGGATAGGTGATCACGGAGTCCGTACTGCATCATGGCATCCAGGGTTGTAATCAGGAAATGCCGGGCTTCGTCATCCGGAAGATGTGCCTGGGCCGCCAACAAAAAGCCCACCTGAGGCACGGACGGGAACTTGCTTTGCGAACCGAATCCGCCCTGAAACGCATCGCCCTGTTCGAGGATCTGCTGTCTTGCACGCATCAGCAGGGCCTGCAGGTCCGCATCCTCTACCGGGATCAAAGTCTTGGGATCCGGTTGCCAGGGAAAATTGTCCACCAGTCGTCGCAACTCCGTTTCCTTCTCCGACCAAAGCGAATGCAATCGTTGCAGGGATTGGAGAAATTGCTCCGGTGGTTGATACAAAAGTGCATAGACCGGGGCACCGTCCGGGGTGAGGAATACATTCAGCGGCCAACCCGCCCGGCCCAATATGGTTTCGGCAAAAGACATCATGGCATGGTCCAGTGCCGGGTTCATTTCCCGGTCGACCTTGACCGGGATAAAGTACTGGTTTGCGAACCCGGCAATTTCCGGGTTGTGGAAGCTTTCCCGCTGCATAACGTGGCACCAGTGACAGGAAAAATATCCAATCGACAATAGGACAAGGCGGTTTTCCTGTCGCGCCTTGGCCATCACTTCGGGGCCCCACTCATGCCAGTGAATCGGGTCTTCGCCATGCAATGCGAGATATGGAACCGGATGATTCCGCAGGGCATTTTCCTGCGCGATGGCGACTCCTTGGGAAACCCATCCCATCCATGTCCAGGCCATGGACAGGAAGACGGTCTGTAGCAGATGCATTCGGATCGGAATGGGCAAAGTCGGGTTGGTACCATCGAAAGGGGACGAGGGCCGCTGTGTTCCCGCTGCGCTGCAGATCTCCTTTGCCCACCTATGGACGGAATGGGTACAATGGTAGTTCCAATGCAATAGACAGCATGATTCGATGAGCGTTCACGAATATGGTCAGTTCTTGCAAAATCTGGCCAAACCTGAGCTCCCAGTGGCATGATAGGCTCATGAGGCAGGGAGACGAGTGGCTGACAACTGAACAGGCTGTTCGGTTCTCACAGGCGGTCCTGTCGTGGTACCGCCAGCATGGCCGAACGGACCTGCCATGGCAGCAAGATCGGGATCCATACCGTGTCTGGTTATCAGAAATCATGCTCCAACAGACCCGAGTGAAAACGGTGATCCCCTACTTCAACCGTTTTGTTCAGTACTTTCCTACGGTAGCATGCCTGGCAAACGCAGAGCTGGACGCAGTGCTGGGTCACTGGTCCGGCCTTGGGTATTACGCCCGTGCACGTCATCTGCACCGGGCGGCCCGGATCATCGTACACGAGCATGCGGGCCGTTTTCCGGAAACCCGGGAAGAAATCATGGCCCTGCCCGGTGTGGGTCGCTCCACCGCAGGTGCAATCCTCGCGTTCTGTTTTGGCCAGAGAGAACCGATCCTGGATGGCAATGTCCGACGGGTATTGACACGCTTCCTGGCTCTGGCCGGCCACCCGGCGGATGCCAAGGTGAACCGGATACTCTGGACGGTTGCGGAACGGCTGACGCCGGCAAGACAGGTGGCGTCGTATACCCAAGCCATCATGGATCTTGGGGCGACCGTCTGCACTCGCTCCCGACCCGACTGCCCAAGCTGTCCGGTTCACACGGATTGCAAGGCCTACGCCAAGGGTAACCCGGTTGGCTACCCCACCCCCAAGCGAAAAAAACCCCGTCCGGAACGGGAGATACAACTCTGGGTGATTGAGGATTCAACCGGCTCGGTTCTTCTGGAGCGCCGACCGGATCGGGGGATTTGGGGGGGCTTGTGGTCGTTGCCGGAAACTCCGGCGGGCAGCTCCTGCTTGCCCGGCCGATTGCAGGATCTGGTGCTGGAACCGGTCGAAAGCCATGCATTGCCTCCTCTGCAGCACGGATTGAGCCATTTCGACTTGTGGATTTATCTGCGCCGGTTTCGAATGCACACGTTTCCACACCCGACCATGGACGAAAGCTGCTATCTCTGGTACAACCCGAGGGAACCCCAAAATATTGGGTTGCCGGCAGTCATCCAGCGACTGCTGGTTTCCATTCAACCTGACTTGTGAAATTGGCATGACTCGAACGGTATACTGCGTGAAACTCGGCCGGGAAGCAGAAGGATTGCCCAGGCAGACCTGGCCGGGAGAACTGGGCCAGCGGATTTTTGACCAGGTGTCGCAGGAAGCCTGGCAGGAATGGCTGCGCCAGCAAACCATCCTCATCAACGAATACCGACTGAATCCACTGGATGCGGGAGACAAGAAATATCTGTCCGCACAGATGGAGGCTTATTTTTTCGGTGACGGGATTGTCTTGCCAGACCAGTGGAAACCGGATGATTCCTGAACTCACTACCCGGACAAGATGTGGGGATGTGACTGTATGACTTCTCACGCCCGACTGAACCAATGAAACCAAAGGCGGCCTCCTACTACAAGCAGAATCGGCTCAAACAGTTGCGGGCATTCTGCTTTGCTGCCAAGGCGGGCAATATTTCCCGGGCGGCCGATCAGCTCTATCTGAGCCAACCCACCGTTTCCCTACAGATCCAGGCGTTGGAGCGCGAGCTCAATACCATCCTGTTCGAGCGGCGTGGCCCCAAAATACGGTTGACTCCGGATGGGCATGCATTACTCGATATCGCATTGCCTTTGGTGGAGGGCATGGACTCCCTGCGAGACACTTTTGCCGAGCGCAGCGGTGACCTCAACAGCGGTTATCTCAATATCGCCGCAGGCGAATCTACCCTGCTGTACATCCTCCCCAAGTACCTCAAGGCGTTTGCCGACCGCTATCCGGGTGTCAAAATCCGGTTACATAATGTCACGGGGGTTGACGGAATGGCGATGCTGCGGGCCGATGAGGCGGATTTTGCGGTCGGCTCCATGCTCAACACCCCAGACGACATCAGCTATCACCCGGTATTCCGGTTTCATCCGACCCTGATTACTCCTCTTGGTCACCCCTTATCCGGCAGAACACAGGTGACGCTGGAAGAAATTGCCCGATATGACTTGATCCTGCCTCCACGTTACCTCAGCACTTGGGGGATTGTAAAATCGGTGTTCCAGCAGTCCAGCATCGCCCACAAGGTCACGCTGGAAGCGGGAGGCTGGGCGGTCATCAAGAAATATGTGGAACAGGGGCTGGGCATCTCCATTGTGACCAGCATTTGCCTGGAAGAAGGGGATCAATTGGGTACCATTCCGGTGCGGGAACATTTTCCTTCCCGCAGCTATGGAGTTGTCATCCGCCGGGGAAAACTGCTGCCTGCCCAAGCCAAACAGTTCATTGAGATGTTAGCACCGGACTTGTTCCACAGACCGGGGGGCTCCCATGAAGAATTGGCTGAACCCTCCTGAAAGCGGTGGTGGAAGCCACCCTCGGCATAAGGAGGTCACCGGACATCCCCCCATGATGATTGCGTCCGTTGCGGATCGCCGGCACCGGCAAGAACTCTCCACGTTTCTGGCAAACCATGGCGCATGTCAGTGGTTCTCCTGGGCAACGGTTTCATCTGATGCATACATCAAGAACTGCAAAAGGCCTCTTTGTTCGAGAAGATGCAAGTCTTCGACAAAGCGGCTGCAGTACACGTGCAGATCCGGATTGCAATAGAGAGGACCTCATTCCATGAGGTATAATTTCCCTACAGGGGCCCGGATTTCCCCGTTCCGGGGTTGGTCATAGAGAGGACGAGTATTGGCACCCGAGGTCGATTCGCCGCTCGTGCCATGCTCCGTTCGATGATGTGACAATTGTTACCAGGTCCTGCAAACGACTTTTGAATCCAATCGCCAACTGCCTTCTCGCTTTCGGTTCGATGCACTGCCGCATACTGCTGCTGGGTACTCTCATTGTGCTGCTCCACATTCCCATGGGAGCCAGCCATGCGATCAGTGGTATCAGGGGTCCGGATCATGGGATTCCCATTCCGCCGGATAGTACCTACGAATCCATCCCGGTATGCCATGGTTTTGGCTGCCGAACCCGGGACACGGTCCGCCTCACATGGGCAGAGTGGCTCTCGGTTGCCGGCTGGTTCCGTGAACCTGCTGCTACACCGGAAGTGGAACGGGACCGGATTCGTCGGGCGATCGGCTGGATGGAAGTACTGGTTGGCAATCACAGCCCTACCCACAAGGATCTGCCGGGCAATGAATTGCCCCAGACGATCCAACGCCTTGGCCAGCTGGACTGTATTGATGAGTCGGTCAATACCACGGTCTACCTTCGACTGTTTGAGAAGGCCGGCTACTTGCGTCACCATACGGTCATTCAGGAGGCCTACCGTCGTGCATTCTTTGATCAACACTGGGCCGGACAGATTGAGGAAGCCATCAGTGGAAAGCGTTATGTGATTGACTCCTGGTTCCAACCGCATGGCTATTTGCCCATCGTTCAGGACAGCGATTCCTGGCAAGATATTTCGGTGACAGGGGCATTGGTTGATAACCGTCCCGAAAACCGGGATTACAACGCCAGTTCGTCCATTTGGCAACCACGGTTCCGGGAAGGGCATTAGCCCACGTTACCGGTGCCGCAAGACTGGATGACATGGGCAGAATCCGGGGGCCATATCCGGCCGTCCCGTTCCCCGCGGTTCTCCCGGGGTTCTTTCCGCATGCCAGCAATTGGGTACTGCCCCCGCAAATGGACCGAGTAATCGTGGGGATGTCCGGCGGAGTGGATTCTTCGGTGGCCGCAGCCCGGCTGCTGGAGCAGGGGCACCATGTCACTGGCCTATTCATGAAGAACTGGGAAGAGGACGACACCGAAGCGTATTGCTCGGCGGCCGAGGATCTGGCTGATGCTATGGCAGTCTGCAATACTCTGGGGATTGCATTGCGAACGGTCAATTTTTCTCATGAATACTGGAATAATGTTTTTACCTACTTTCTGGATGAATACCGGGCTGGCCGCACTCCGAATCCGGATATTGCCTGTAACCGAGAAATCAAATTCAAGGAATTCCTGTATCGGGCGCTGCACCTCGGTGCCGATTACATCGCCACTGGTCATTACGCCAGACTGCAGCAAGTGGATGCGGAAATCCACTTGCTGAAAGGAATCGATGTGAACAAGGATCAAAGCTATTTCCTGCACACATTGGATCAGGATACCCTTCGCCGGACCTGTTTCCCACTGGGGGAAATGTACAAGGAGGAGGTTCGTACGATGGCCCGGAACCTGGGCCTGGCAACACATGACAAAAAAGACAGCACTGGGATCTGCTTCATTGGCGAACGCCGATTTCGTGATTTCCTGGGTCGCTATCTGCCGGCAAAGAAAGGCGAAATCCGGTCACTGGAAGATGAGGTATTAGGGGAACACCCAGGCAGCTATTACTACACCATTGGGCAACGCCAAGGTCTTGGAATTGGCGGCACCGGAGAAGCCTGGTATGTTGCGGCCAAGGATGTCGAGAGAAATATTGTGTATGCGGTGCAGGGGCATGACCATGGGGCATTGTATCATCGTGTCATCCGGGTCGAAGATCTGCACTGGATTGCCGGCAAGCCACCGGTGACACCGGTGCTCTGCAAGGCAAAAATCCGCTACCGCCAACCGGAACAGGCCTGCGAGGTCGACCTGTCCGGACCGTACCATGCCAGAGTCACCTTCGAAGATCCCCAATGGGCAGTGACCCCCGGACAGGCGATCGTGCTCTACTGGGATGATCTCTGCCTGGGAGGGGGAATGATTCATTCGGCGGCAAACTGATCCTGCCCTCATGGGCCCCAGGTCCGAGGCCCCTTCCGAAGGGCCCACTCCCGACGCGGTGGCAGGCCTGTGCTATCATCCCCCTGCCTGCAATCCCAACCCTTCAGACTGTGGTCGACACTTCCCTGCCACTTTCGGCCCTCTGCGCCCTCTCCCCCTTGGACGGGCGATATGGTGCGAAAACCGCCACTCTCCGGCCCTATTTCAGTGAGTTTGGCCTCATCCGGGCCCGAATTCAAGTCGAAGTCGAATGGCTGATCCGTCTCTCGACAGTAGAGGGGGTTCGGGAAGTGCCCCAACTCGCCGACCCGGATATCCGATTCCTCAGGAGCCTTGTAACCGAATTCACGGTGGAGGATGCGCAGGAAGTCAAGGCGATCGAATCCACCACCAACCATGATGTCAAGGCGGTAGAGTATTTCCTCAAGCAACGCACGGCCAGCCAACCGAATTTGCGGGTGGTGCGCGAGTTCTTTCATTTTGCTTGCACCTCGGAAGATATCAACAACTTGTCCCATGCCCTGACCTTCCGGGGAGCCCGGGACCAGGTGCTGCTCCCATGTATGGAAGACCTGGTGGACCGACTGACAGATATGGCTCGCCAACTTGCCGACATTCCCATGCTGGCCCGTACACACGGACAACCAGCCAGCCCCACGACCATGGGGAAGGAGTTGGCCAATGTGGTCCATCGCCTGAAGCGCGCCATGGGCGAGATCCGGACGATCCGGCTGGTCGGCAAAATGAACGGGGCCGTGGGCAACTTCAATGCGCATCTGGTGGCCTATCCTGACCTTCCCTGGGTCAGTATTGCCCGTGATTTTGTTGAATCACTGGGACTCGAGTATCTCCCACTCACCACCCAAATCGAACCGCACGACACCCTTGCCGGAATCTGTCATGCCCAATGCCGGTTCAATACCATTCTGCTGGATCTGGATCGGGATATCTGGGGCTATATCAGCTTGGGTTATTTCGGACAGAAGATGGTTCGTGCAGAGGTCGGCTCCAGCACCATGCCGCACAAGGTCAATCCGATTGATTTTGAAAACTCGGAAGGGAATCTTGGACTGGCAAACGCCGTTCTGGGGCATATGGCAGACAAGCTCCCGCTCAGTCGCTGGCAGCGCGATCTCACCGACTCAACGGTCATGCGGAATCTCGGTGTGGGAATGGGTTATACCCTGTTGGCGATCCGCTCCACTTTGCAGGGGTTGTCCAAGCTGGAAATCCAGCGGGACCGCGTTGCCGAGGATCTCGACCAATACTGGGAAGTACTCGCTGAGCCTATCCAAACGGTCATGCGACGATATGGTGTGGAAGAACCCTATGAACGACTCAAAGACCTGACCCGTGGTACCGAACGGATGACCCGGGAAGCCTTGTGCGAATTCATTGATACGTTGGAGGTACCGATAGAAGCCAAAACTGCCCTCAAAGCCTTGACCCCGGCAACGTATGTCGGGAATGCCGCCCATGCAACCCTGGAAAACCTGTGACCGAAGTTCGTCTCTCGAAGTTGATGGCATCCCGGGGCTTGTGCTCGCGACGGGAGGCAGATCGGTTCATCGCCGATGGGCTGGTCCGCGTAGATGGCCTGGTGATGGACACTCTGGGTGCCCGGGTCAGGCCCGAGCAGCAGATCACCCTGGCAGACGATGCGCTGCGCCAACAGAAAGCCTTGGTCACGGTCTTGCTCAACAAGCCGATGGGCTATGTGTCGGGGCTGCCGGAGGGCCGGTACCGGTCTGCCATCATGCTGATTGACCGTTCGAACCGGCAGTATCCCGGGGATCTGATGCCCTCGCGTCGGGGGCTGGCACCGGCGGGGCGACTGGATATCGACTCACTGGGCCTGATGGTCTATACCAGCGATGGACGGGTGGCGCGCCAGCTGATTGGGCAAGACAGCGAGGTGGAAAAGGAATACCGAGTCCGGGTACAAGGCGAATTGACTCCGGCCCGGGTCGCCACCTTGCGCCATGGAATTACACTGGACGGAAAAAAGCTCCGGCCGGCCAGGGTGGCCTCCCTCCCTCCCAACCAACTGCAGATGATTCTGCGCGAGGGGCGCAAGCGCCAGATTCGGCGGATGTGTGCGCAGGTAGGATTGCAGGTCATCAGACTGGTCCGGGTTCGGATTGGCAATGTCCACCTGGGTCCACTGCCCCCGGGAAAGTGGCGCTTGCTGAGACCCGGTGAGCATTTCTGAACCATGTACCAGTCGATCCGAAGCCGCTTATTTGCGCTGGATCCCGAAGAAAGCCATGACCGGGTGTTGTCCATCCTGTCCTTTGCGTCCCGGTATCGCTGGGCACGGAGTGCCCTGAACGCACTCTATGGCCGTAAGGTTGCGGCGTTGCCGGTTCGGGTCATGGGGATTGATTTCCCCAACCCGGTGGGACTCGCAGCAGGTCTCGACAAACAGGGGGATGCGGCCGCAGGGCTGTCGGCCCTCGGCTTTGGTTGGGTGGAACTTGGGACCGTGACTCCATTGCCACAGCCAGGGAACCCCAAGCCAAGAATCTTCCGCCTTGTAGCCCATGATGCCCTCATCAACCGCATGGGGTTCAACAGTATGGGTCTGGAAGCGTTTGTTCATCATCTGCAGCAGTTGCATCCGGGCATTATCCGAGGCATCAATGTTGGCAAGAATGCGGCCACCCCGACGCAGGAGGCCGCAACCGATTATCTGCGTTGCCTGGAACGGGTCTATCCCTATGCAGACTACATCACGCTCAACCTTTCTTCGCCCAACACGCGCGACCTGCGGCGCCTGCAGCAAGACGATGCACTGGACCCATTGCTGGACGCCATTTGCAGCCGCGCAGCCATCCTCAGTACCCAGCATGGGAAGCGGGTTCCCCTGGTGCTGAAAGTGGCACCAGATCTCGACGATGGGCAAATCCAGAGCATCGCCGTACGGTTGCGTCAGTACAACCTGGATGCGGTGGCCGCGACCAACACCACCATTTCCCGACCGGGGCTGGCACATACACCGCATGCCAACGAACCGGGGGGGCTGAGCGGACCGCCTGTCCGTTCGGCTGCGACCCGGGTAGTCGCAGCCCTGTATGAAGCGCTGGAAGGGGAAATACCGATCATCGGGATGGGCGGCATTGACACGGCTTCGGCCGCCATGGAAAAGCTGACTGCAGGTGCCAGCCTGCTGCAACTCTATACCGGCCTGATCTATCGGGGCCCCGGGCTGGTGGCAGACATTGTCAATCATCTTGCCGGGCAATGTCAGGCAGCAGGGCATGGAAACGACTTCAATCGCTGGCTGGTCGCGCTGCATGCGGGCTCTGCCCGTTGCGGAGGCCATTGATGGCCAGGATTGCATTCGACCCTCGATTCGAGTTTACATACGGTCGGCTTGAGCCGGTCTGCCATCACCTCCGACGGATCGTGGCCCGCAACCCTGGTCCTTTTACCGGACCGGGCACCGGAACGTATGTCATTGGTCAAGGCAATGTGGCCGTGATTGATCCCGGCCCGATGCTACCCGATCATATTGATGCGCTACTGGCAGGCCTTGGAGGAGAAACCATCTCCCATATCCTGGTCACACACACTCATATGGATCATTCGTCCGCCGCCCGCCTGCTGCAGCAGCACACCGGTGCGCCAATTCTGGCGTACCACACTCAAGCCACCGCTTCCCCCGGAGACCTTGAGGGCGGAGTGGACCGGGATTTCCGTCCTGACTTCCCGATTCAAGATGGCGAGATCATCCAGGGAGATGGCTGGACACTGGAGGCTATTTACACGCCCGGGCACTGCTCCAATCATCTTTGCTTTGCCTGGCTCGAGGGCAGTGGGTTGTTTTGTGGGGATCATGTAATGGCTTGGGCCACACCAGTCATCATTCCTCCAGATGGCAGCATCCAGAGCTATCTTGAGAGCCTGAAGCGGTTGTTGCGACGATCAGAAAGCATGTTTTACCCAACCCATGGTACCCCCATCAATCAACCGAAAACCTTCCTGGCACAGGTGCATGCACATCGTCTGGACCGGGTTGCGCAAGTGGCAGTTGCCATTGACGCCGGGCTTGACACCCTCCAGACCTTGCGCGAGCACATCTACCCGGACATTCCACGTACCCTCCATACGGGGGCCGAACACTCGTTGCGGGCATCCATCCTGTATCTCCAGCAACAGGGCCGTGTTCGTCAACTTGGCCGTAACCGCGACTCTCGCTATGTTGCCGCCCAATGAGGTCGATGGGCCGCTCTCCGGATTGTGCTACGGTCATATGGCAATTCCCCGGCATCGTCGCTAGACTGTGGCATGAGGTTTTCAACGATGCATGACATGACCAATTACCAGACCCGCAACCCGGTTGCTTCCCGGTCGAAGGCCTTGCTCCTGCTGGCCGGTTGGCTGGTACTGGTGTTGGCAGTTGCCCCCAATCTGGCTCAGGATTATCGACAGCTCGGGACATCCGACAGTGTGCCGGAAGTGGTAGAAACGGACGAGACCGCGGGAGAGGGAAATGATGAAGGTGAAGTCTCCTATGACCAGGCACTGATCAGCGACTGGCAGGAGAGCGAAGCGAATGTGTTGGGGGACAAGCTTTCCCGGTTGGTGCAGTCGATCCCGGATTATCCATCGGACCTTGCCAGGGTCCTGTCGCGGGCCACCACACCGGACGCCGGACAGACCGCGCTCCGCGTAGTACTCAACATCCTGATCCTGTCCGTGATCGGTCTTGTCCTGGAGCAAACCACCATCCGCAAACTGCTTTCACGTCTGTACGACTATGCAGAAAAACAGGAAAAAACCCTTTCCCTGAAACTGCGCTATATCCTGATTCGGGTCATGGTTCAGTTGACCGGAGTGGCGGTGCTGGCACTGTTGATGTTTGTCGCCATCCTGTATACCCGCCACGGCAATCCGTACTATGAGTTGCTGGCCACGGAATGGCTCAAGGCACTGGTCATGCTACGGCTCTGGATGGTGTTGTTGCGGAATATTTTCTCGCCCTACTGGAATCGTTTGCGGCCCATTCCGCTGGATAATGAGTCGTCACGCCAGCTTTACTTTTGGTTTAGCGGATTCTTTTTTGTCCTTGAATTCGGTGACGGGCTGTTGATCTATCTGCAACGAGCCGGAATGAGTGAAGTTCAGGTGCTGGGATTGCTGATTCCCTATACCCTGGCACTGAATGCCATCGTTATCAGCCGATTTTGGGTCATGCGGCACAAAATCACCACAATGTTCGTGTCGGCAGATGCCAACAACGGAACGATGAGGCTGGCGGCGGGGTTTTTGCAGACATTCTGGCCTTTCATCCTGATTGCCTGGTTGCTGATTCTCTGGATCCTGTGGCTCTACAAGGCCTTTCTGGGACACTGGGAGGAAGCGGAGTTTCTGAGTGCCAGTTGGTGGATTACGCTGGCTTTTCTGGGGGCGGACAGGGTTTTTCATCGTCTGATCAGCTACGTCTCTGCCATCCAGTGGCTGCACAGTCCAACGTTTGAAAAGCGGGCGAACCGGTTTATCCGCAATGTGCAAAGCGGCTTCCGTCTGCTGATGATTTCGATGGCGGTCTGTCTATTCAGCCTTTCCTGGGGAGTATCGCCTAACGCACTGATTGAAGGGGGAGTCGCCAGCCTGCTGCTGCTCCAGGTCATCAAC
This sequence comes from Candidatus Poriferihabitaceae bacterium, assembly GCA_965221795.1. Taxonomy (GTDB): domain Bacteria; phylum Pseudomonadota; class Gammaproteobacteria; order Arenicellales; family Poriferihabitantaceae; genus VYFG01. The sequence goes on along the minus strand of OZ244914.1, from coordinate 1,504,564 downwards.
TTGCTGATTATCGCGACAGTGGCCTATATCGTCTGGGAATTCTTCAATGCCCTGATCGAACGAAAGCTCCCTGCCGAAACCGAAAATGCTGCCTTTGCCACTCTGGAGGGCGAGGGGGGCGGTATCGGGGGCACTCGCGAAGAAACCCTGCTCCCCCTGATGCGTTCCCTACTGTCTGCCGTACTGTTTACTTTTGTCCTGCTTTCGGTATTGCACTCTTTGGGAATTGCCATTACTCCCCTGCTGGCCGGAGCGGGTGTTGTGGGTATCGCCATCGGCTTTGGTGCCCAGAAGTTGGTGCAGGACGTATTGAGTGGCATTTTCTTTCTGATTGATGATGCCTTTCGCAAGAACGAATATATCGAGATTGAAGAGTTGCGCGGCACGGTGGAAAAAATTTCCCTGCGCTCCATGCAATTGCGACATCACCTGGGACCTGTACAAACCATCCCCTATGGGGAAATCCGTACGGTCCGAAACCTGAGCCGTGACTGGGTTACCATGAAGCTGGAACTCCGTCTGCCCTATGATACCGATATCGAAAAAGTCCGAAAAACCATCAAAAAGGTCGGCCAGGACATGTTGCAGCACCCGGACATGGGACCAAAGTTCATTCTACCGCTGAAGTCGCAGGGCGTGCTGCGGATGGAAGAGTCTGCCCTGATCCTGAGAATGAAATTTACGGCCATCCCGGGCGAACAATGGGTCATCCGTCGCGAGGCATACCGGAATGTACGGGACGCCCTCGCGGCCGAAGGCATCCACTTTGCACACCGTGAGGTGAGGGTTCGCCTGCCGGATGACCAGGTCTCCCATGCCAACCCGGACGCGGTCAGGGAGGCACTGAAACAAGGTGCCGCTGCTGCTGAAAGTATCCAACCGACCGCCGAACAGGCCAAGGCAGAAGAGAAACCCGATACCGGAGACGACCGATAGCAAAGGGCGATGCAACGGCCCTCATTCGCGGAAATCCGCTACCCCGAGCAGACGCTAGGATGCTGCGAACCACCGGTTGCCAGTAGTGGTAGTGGGAAGCGATAATCCCGCCCGGGCAGAGACTGCCTCTACGATCGAATTTCCGATTTCCCAAAACACACCGAGGAACAGCACGATGGCTGCCGTACACAACACGACCCTCTTGGACCGGGACCTCCGGCATATGGTGCACCCCCTGCATCACGCTCAAGGGCATAGCCAGGCCGGACGGGTCTGGGTCAGCGGGGAAGGCTCCTATCTCATGGACGCTGATGGCAATCGGGTCATAGATGGGCTGTCCTCGCTCTGGAATGTCAGTGCTGGACACAGCCGACCGGAGCTGGCGGATGCGGCCGCAAGGCAGATGCGAACGCTGGCGTTTGCCTCAAACTATTCCGGCAGCTCAAGTGAGCCGGCTATCGAACTGGCCGAACGCTTGTCCCAAATCACCTATCCAAAAATCAACCGTTTCTTCTTTACCTCTGGCGGCGGGGAAGCCACGGATAGCAATATCAAAGCCGCACGATCCTATTGGAAACTGAAGGGAAAGCCAGACAAAACCCATGTCATCGGTCGTATATGGGGGTACCATGGGGTCACCCTGGCTGCCATGTCCTGCACCGGGATGGAGAGCTACTGGGCCGGATTTGAACCCAGGATCCCGGGAATCAGCCATATCCCCTCCCCAGACCCTTACCATTATCCGATGCCGGAAGACGGCTCTTCCCAAGGGGTCGCGGCAGCCAATGAGCTGGAAAAGGAAATTCTCCGACTGGGTCCGGACAACGTTGCCATGTTTCTCGCCGAGCCGGTGCAGGGTGCGGGCGGCGTCATCGTCCCCCAAGACGACTATTTCCCGCGGATCCGGGCAATCTGTGACCAGTATGATGTACTGCTGGTATCGGATGAGGTCATTACCGGGTTTGGCCGTACCGGGAAAATGTTTGGCTTGGAACACTATGGGGTGGAACCCGACCTGATGCAGTTTGCCAAATCCATTACCTCCGGTTCCTTGCCACTAGGGGGAATCGGCTTGAGCGACGAGATTGCTGATACGATTCTGGGTAGCCCCAAGCCATGGATGCATGGTTATACTTACAGTGGACACCCCACTACCTGTGCCGTTGGCTTGGCAACCCTGGATCTGATTGAGCAGGAGAACCTGCCTCGACTGGCTGCGGTGAACGGCGAAGCCATGCTGCAGAAGTATCAGGATGCCTTGGGTAGCCACCCACATGTCGGCAATATCCGCGGCAAGGGCATGATGCATGGAATCGAAATTGTCCGGAACAAAACCACACGGGAATGGTTTGAGCCTTCATTCGGGCTCGCTGCGAAGCTATCTCAAGCCATGCTGGGCCGCGGACTCTACACGCGGGTGCGTAGTGAAGTCATTGTCAGTGCCCCGCCTCTCAATACCGACCCGGAGACACTGGATGAAATGGTGCGCATCATGCAGGAGGCCATTGTGGAGGTTCTGGGGCCTTGAGCTACATCGGCGCAGCGATCAGCGACACAGCGAATCGAATTCCTCCCAACCGCCATTTCCCGGATGTTTCGGCGCACCATCCTGCTCCCATATGGGATTTTTGGCACTCCTGATCGGACCCATGGTCCACGGGAGCCCTTGCAGAGTCAATATTAGGCAACTCCAGTACCCCCGGCTCGGGGTCCCTTGCCGCATGGAGCATGACTTCCATCATCAATGGTCGATATCCTGGTGGGATGCGGACCAGCAACCGTACTACCCAATTGGGGCAATGAGTTCTCCGTGCAGATAATAGGCCCCGAAATACACCGAAATCCCTACTGCCACGACAATCCAGTCGTAATGGGGACGGGTCTTGGCCGGCTCGCCTGATTGGCGTTGTACCATCGAAATCCAGTTGGCGATCGAGTACAACAGGAAAGCCCCAAACAGGAGTAATGATGCCTGGTCACCATTCGCCAGAACATGAACCAGCGACCACAGCAGCACGGCAAAGATCATGGGATGACCAACCCATCGGCGGATTCGGCAAGGGATATAGGCGGCGACCAGCAAGATAAATGCTGGCAGCATGACCAACTGCGACAGCGGCAGGCTGATTGCAGGTGGTTGAAAAACCGGTACGTAGGGCAAGGATCTCCAGCCATACAGCATGAGCAAAAACCCGACGACAGAAAGGATGGCGAATACGGTCTTGTACCATGTTCCCCCAAGCACCCCGATCAAATTCTGTCTCATGTTGACCAGAATGGGAAACAGGTGAACCCCAAAAAACACCACCATCCCAACAATAAACAATCCCATTGCGAACAGCACCTACTACTGGATCAATGTGTGGACCAATTATACTCGATTCGGCGGTTGAGCCGCATCTCTTTGCCAACGCCCTGGCCCATGTGGCCAACGGACGAGCGTTCGTAATGCCTTTTCCCTTTCCTAACCGTGATATGATGTCCCACTTGGAAGTGCGGTGTTCCAGAAAGCTCTCGGCTCTTTGATGTGCCAGGTCGGACACCGGCATCCTGCCCGGTCAATCAGGGCTGACGCAAGATTGTCCAGAGATCGGCTCCTGTTCGGGCGGTCTCCACGGGACTCCATATGATCTGTAGCGAATTCCGATAATGATAGGGACGATAGTTTTGATCGAGTGAAAGCTGCTGGGCAAAGCATGTCACGCCATCCGTATGCGGACGGCTTGGTGGGCCGGTCAACGCCCCGGCAGGTGTCCGTGGAGTTTGGTGAGCGACCCGGACGGTCATGTGGGGGTGGGACGGGATGACGGGAGTGGCGACGCTGTATTATGCCCACGATCCGATGTGCTCCTGGTGCTGGGCTTTCACGCCGTCCTGGGAGGTGCTCAGGGCATCATTGGAATTGGTCTGCCAGAGCCGGCTTCGAATCTGCAGGCTGCTGGGTGGGCTGGCTCCCGACCAGAACGAACCCATGCCGGTTTCCATGCAACGTCACCTGCAGCAGACCTGGTCGGTTATCGGGCAACGGGTGCCGGGTACCCGATTCAATTTCGAATTCTGGACCCGATGCCAGCCCCGCCGCTCTACCTGGCCTGCTTGCCGGGCCGTGATCGCCGCACGTCGACAGGGCGAGGCCTATGGGGAGGCTATGATCCGGGCGATCCAGGAAGCCTATTACCTCAATGCACGTAACCCATCCGAACGGGACACCCTGGTAGCGTTGGCAGGAGAGGTCGGTCTGGATTCGGGCCGCTTCCAGGTCGACCTGAATTCTGCCGAAACCCGCGCGAACCACGATTCGGAAATGGCCCAGGTGCGGCGTTACGGCATCCGGGGATTTCCGGCGCTGGCCCTTGCAGAAGCTGATCGGATACAGGAAATCGAGGTAAATTTCACAGAGCCGGCCCAGATGCGGCAGCAGGTTCTGGCTCTTCTGGGGTCGCAATGAACACGGGCTCATTTATTGATCAGGAAGATTCCGCTGACCACCACCATTCGATCAATAGTCCGTTGCTCCAGCCCTCATTTCCGGAGATAGGGAAGAGTCGCATCCTTCCAACAGAGTCCAAGGTCGGCATACGGGCTGCCGGATATGAGACTTCCGGGATACCTTGTCCTGGGGTGCACCCCGGAGGCGCGGTGATCGTACCTGCAGGCCTTACGGTTTCCTCCGCATCCCAATCCAGAAGGTCCGAACGACCACGAAAACGGTCAGAGCCATTAACAACACGGCTACAGGGCGGCGGAAGAACAGGAACGGATCGAACTGGGAGGTAATGACGACTTGCTGTAATGCCCGTTCCCACTCGGGTACCAGGATAAATCCGATCAGGAAGGCCACATACGAAAAGTCAAGCTTCCGCATGAAGTATCCAATAATGCCGAATACCAGCATGACCATAACATCGAACATGGAAGACTGGCCCAAATAAGCCCCCATGATGCAAGTGAAGACGACCAATGGGTACAGTATGACAGCAGGAATCTGGACCGCCTTGCAAAACAACCTGAGGCCAAACCGACCAATGAGGAGCAGGAAGAAGCTTGCGATGACCAAGCTGCCGAACACGCCATACATCAACTGCGCATTCTCTTCGAACAGGAGGGGCCCTGGCATCATGCCATGAATCATGAACGCCCCCATGAGCATTGCGACTGCCAGATTGCCGGGAATGCCGAGCACGAACAGGGGAATCAGGCTTGCACCCACTACGGCACTGTTCGCCGCCTCCGATGCTGCGATCCCTTCCAGACGTCCCTTGCCAAACTCGTCCGGTTTCCGGGAACGTTTCAGGGCCTGGTCATAGGACAGAAAGGAGGCCACCGGTGCCCCCAGTCCGGGCATCGCGCCTACCCCGATCCCAATGGCACTGGAGCGCAGCAAGGTTTTGAGATTCCGGCAATACTCTTTCAGGGAAACAAACCGGTCTTCGGGTTTTTGGGAAAAGCTTCTCGCCGCCTCCCGGGCCCCGGAAGCCCGATTGATGGTTTCCAGTTGGATCAGAATTTCAGAAAAGGCCAGTAGGCCAATGGCTACCGGGATCAGGGACAGCCCACTTTCCAATTGGTAGATGTCAAATGTCAGCCGGGGTAATGCCGTTACTGGCTCGGTCCCGATCATACCCACCAACAGACCAGCGGCGGCAGCCACCAGACCCCGTGAAATGGACTTTGTACCAATCCCGGCAATAACCGTGAGTGCCAGTGAGATCAAGGCAAACATTTCTGGCGGTCCCATGTACAACGCCACGGTGGCCAACGGGGCCGCAATCATCACCAGCACGATGGTCGAAATGAAATCCCCGGAGACGGAACTATACAGTGCCATTCGGAGGGCCTTTTCGCCCTTGCCCTGTTCGGTCAGGGGAAATCCGTCCCAGGTGGTCGCCGCGGCTTCCGGCGTCCCCGGCGTCCGCAGCAATACCGCCGAGATCGCACCCCCAAAGAAGGCACCCTTATTCAGGCCAACCAGAAATCCAATGGCGGCCAATGGCGACATGTAATAGGTCAGCGGGATGAACAGCGCAATCGCCATGGGGCCGTTGATCCCCGGAACTGCCCCGATTGCCACCCCGGTCGCCACGCCTACGAACACATACAGCAGACTCACAGGGGACAGCGAGTCCATCAGGCCGGCGAGTATCAGTTCCATCGGCGAAGCCTGTTCACATCACGGTCAATAGCCCGGGATGGGCACCCCGAATCCATAGCGCATGGCCGCATACATCAGCGCGACCGCAACCATGGCCAGCAGCCCGATCGTGACCAGATTCCGCGCCCCCATCAGGTACTGGAGCAGCACCAGGAAACCGAGGGCAGAAGGGATATACCCGATGGTATGGATGCCAATCACCAATAACACAGCAGGCACCATGAACTTGGCCAGGTGCACCAGATCGAGTCGACCCACTTGGGTAAATCCCGATTTTCCGCTATCGTCCGGATATGCCCGTTCCGCTTCGTTCAACTCCGCCCCGCCCCGTCTCGCCAGCACGGTTCGTACCATAGCCAGAACGGCCATGAAGCACATGACGCCCACCACGACATAGGGAACCAGCGCCGGGGATGCTCCGTATCCCGGATACGGAGGGGTATACAACGGAATACCCCAGAACACAAAATAGACACTGACCAGTACGATCAGTACATTGGTCAGCAAGTCCCGCTGTACTCGAGTCAAGGCGACCCCCTATCCACGGGCCATCCCCGGAATCACAGCATTCCCATTACTGATTCTTGGCCTGTTCTCCGAACAGGGCATAGAGGTCGCGAAGGGATTGCTCGGCGGACTCCCGGCCCCATGTCACCGGCAGCATGAGCAGTTGTTCCGTGATGAATGCATTGGTATCCGGATCATTGGCAAGCCGATCCACAGCTGAACCGATCCGGGCAGAAACCTCGTCGGGCAGGCCTTTGGGTGCTACCAGCCCGACAATCATCTCCACCGCCTCGTCATACCCCTGTTCCTTGAGTGTGGGGACATCCGGCAGGGGCGGAAGGCGCTCGTTGAGAGCCGAGGCCAGCAGCTTGAGCCGGCCAGCGCGGACATGTTCATACAGTATCGCGCCCACATAGCCGATGTCCGCATGCCCTCCGGTCACGGCCTTGATGACTGACGGCCCACCCTTGCTGGGGATCAGCGAAATATTCACGCCTTCGGACTTTGCTATGCGCTGGATTGCATCGCGGTCATCGGCACCATGAAACATGCAGATGAGTGCCTCATTGTTAGCTTTGGCCCATTGGAACGCTTCTTTCAGGGTATTCCATGGCCGATCGGGCAAGGCGATGAATCCACTGGAGTTCAACGCCACCAGGCTGAGATAATCGAAATCGTCAAATCCATACTTCACGGGAGAATGATGAGGCTGATAGGTATAGGCGGTTACTGCCGCAACCCCTAGCGTGTACCCATCGGCCTTGGATTTGCTGAGTTCGGTCGCCATCACACTGCCATGGGACCCACCAGTGACATTTTTGACATTGACTGGCTGGCCGAGATCCTTGCTGAACCGTTCTGCAAGGCCACGGGCCAGACGGTCAATCTGGGCTCCCGGCTGCACCATGGTCATAAACGTGATCGGTCTTTCCGGATATTCTGCCATGGAGGTTGGAATCACCAACACACTGGCGAGAACCAGCCCCGCAACTCTGAGCAATGATTTCGGCATGATATTGTCCCCTTGGTGTCGTAATAATCTGGAGCAGTGGGAATGAGGTTTCCCGGCCGTCAAGGTGGCAGCCACTCCATAGATGAACCGAATTGTGCAAAAATCTTATACCTGCTCTCGGCACACTTTATGTCGCTTGGACGACAAAATATCCCGGTAGCCGTTTGGCCAGCCCCTTTCGCGATCAGGTTGATGCGTCGCTGAGTGCTTTTGCAAACTGGATCAGCCTCTTGGCTGCAGCTTCCGGCGACGGGGCGTTGAGATACAGCATCCTGCGGTCGGAATTCAGGCCCTGTGTCCGCTTGAGAGCACCAAGGGTGGAGGTGACGGTCTGTCGGCAGCAGCCGATCATGTCAGCCATTTCCTGATGGGTCAGTGGAATGTCGATATAGATCCTGCCGTCCCGGCAGCGGCCATAGCGTTGAAACAGGCGTACCAGTAACTTGACCAGGCGCAGGGTGACATCACTTGAGGTCAGGTTGAGCAACATCTCGCCCAGGATCCGCAATCGCTCGGAAAGGATATCAATCACCTGCATGGCCAATACCGGATGGTTGACCAGGTGTTGCTGGAATTGCGCCCGCTCAAACCGGACCAGTTCCACCGGGCTGCAGGCCTGGGCATACACATCCCGATGGGTTCCACGCCATACCTCCGCCAGCCCGAACAATTCGCCGGAGAAGCAGAACCACATGATGACTTCTTTGCCTTGGGGCGAGAGTTCGTAAATCTTGGCCCGACCATTCAGGATCACATAGACATAGTCGCTGGGAGTGCCGGCCCGGAAAATGAGGGCGTTTTTCTCCAACCGGATCATGGTACCGATCCGGAAAAGTTCGTTCCGGTCCCCCACAGAAAGGGTTTCCAGCAAACTGGTCGACGGCCCTGGCGAAAGGGATTGGATTACCATGGATTCAATAGGGTATGGTCTGCGTTGGCAGTTCCGTTATAATGCCCTAACTTCCCTTTCCTGTGGGGTATTCATGCAACTGAAATGGCCGCCGGAAAACGCGATCGACCCAGCCCTGCCACACCATACATGGTTCCATTCCCATGGCAACTGTTGCCTGGATTTCCACGGTGATCCTTCGGTATCGGAACTGCGGGTCTTCTCGGACGGTAATCACCATATGGCCCTTGAGGAGACACTGGAATCATTTCGCGCCCACCACCGATTGGCATCCGTCTTTTACTGCACCACCCCCCCGAAGGTGTATCTGGACTGGATGCGTTCCGGGACCATCGCAATTGGTAATTTACGTCTCAGTGTCTTGCCAGATCTCGTGATTGGTCCCGACGACATCCTGAGCCAACTGGCCGCACAGCATACCGTTGGCCGCACAGCGGTGTTTGCTCGCAGTCGGGGCAACAGTTTCCTGGTTCGTCGGCACAACCCCAAACAAATTCAGGAGGTAGGCGACCTCCTGCGAGACGATGTACGACTCTTCCTGTCGAATCCGGTGACAGAGAGCGCCAGTCACCAGGTGTACCGGCAAACCCTGGAAGGGCTGGCCGCCCAGGCGGGGCTGGAGGCGTCCGACATCCATAACCTGCTTCAGTCCAGGCAGGGGGTACTGTTCGGGGAAAAGATCCATCACCGGGAAGCCCCCCAGGCCATCGCGGATGGACAGGCCGATGTTGCCCTGGTCTACGACCATCTGGCACTTCGCTACCAGCGGATATTTCCGGATCTTTTTGACCGGATTCCACTGCCGGAAGGCGTGCATAACATCACCACCCGCTATGCGGTTGGCCTGGTCAATGAGTCCCTTTCGGTTGCCAGGGCGGCTTTTCAGTACCTGGTAGGAAGCGCCACCGCTGCCATCTACCGACACCACGGCCTGGAAGCCGCTTCCTGAACCGCTCCGTTCGGATTGCCTGCTACGGCTGCTTCCCGTTACCAACGGGAAGTATCATGCGTCCGCTGGTGGACTGGGTTGACACCCAGAGCCGCTCGAACTCTGGATGGCAAAAAGCTCACCGGGATGCAGCCATGGATAAGGGAAGCCGGTCCCCAATCCATGTCCCTCAGAGAAATGTGATGAACAGGGCAGAAGTCCAGACTTTGGAATCATCGACCTGGCGCCCCATGAGGTAGACGGGCCGGAAGCCACCGGGCCCGTTTTCCGGTTCAATGTCAAGGGTTCCGCTTACATCCCTCGGCAGGTTCGATTCACTGATTCGATCCGCCGAGACGAACAGTTCCGCACCGCCAAGTTCCTTGCGAATGGAGCCTTCACTGTCAAGCAGTTCCTGGCCCGACAGGGTAAGATCAAATTCCGGGCAGTGGGCGAACGGATTGCCATCCAGCGGATTTCCGACCTTGACATATCCATCAATGGTGCCCTTGATCTGAACGGTGGCATCCTGAAGACCGATGAGATCAATTTCGATGGCATCCGTATCCCCGTAAGTGTCTGAGGCAAAGCCAATGGTGGTCGCAGACTGTCTCCAGCAGCTTTCCTCCGGATGCTCAAAACCCAATCCCTGGAACCGGTTGATCACTCCATTGCGGATGGTAATCGTCCCTTTCCATGCGGCCCACCGATAGCGGTCCCGAATCCTTGCCCCCCCCCAACTGATCCGAATGCGTCGATCAGAAAATCCGGCTTCGCGCTGCAGGTTCCGGTGCCAGAAAGGGCCGGTATGGTCTACGGCCACAATCTCGTCCCAGCCGACATCCCCAAGAAACCGGTAGTGGACCTTGGCGCTGCCCTGGCAGTCAATTTCATCCCCCTGGATTCCTTCGCCACATTGCAGGAACCCCGCGATCCGTTCCCCGGTGGTCGCAAAGGTATGCCGTGCACGCAATGCCACTCCCACTTCGGCCCGGTCCAGTGCAGGTGCCAGGATACCGGTCACTCCGCCTTTGGTACCAAAGACGGCGGTACCGGGCACTCCCCCGCCACAACGGCCACGATGCTCATCCCCATTCGCAGAAGCCCCCAGCTTGTAGCCACGACGCATGACCTCTTCATAGAGCCAGGGGAAATGCCCCCAAGCCGACTCAATTTCCACCAGTCGCTCCAGAACCGGATGATGCCAATCCATGATGCATCGGCGTCCGCCCACATGAGGCATCAACAGATGCCCTTCCGGGTCATGGATGTAGGTGGCCCATAATTCCTCCAGCGGCCAGGCTCCGGGTTCGATCGTGTCGGCCGCCATATCCTCATTCCATTCAAAGGAACGGCACACATTGCCATCGCGGTCAAATGGAAATTCGGGGGGGCCATCGCGGAGAAAAACCACATTGTGATCTCCCCCGGCGCAGGAACTGCCGCACCATTCAGTTCCGGGATAACAGACAAACTCCCCGTCTTCATTGATCTGGTGGATCAGTTCCACGGCATGATCCCACCGGGCCTTGGTAATGTTGAAGTCATTAGCGGTATAGCCGAGTACATCCAGACCGGCCACATCCCGCCCATAGGTCAGGTTGTAAGTGGTGTCATTGGTGCCCACTGTATCGTCCGAGTGGACATGGAGGTCGCCGTAATAATCCCGCATAAAGGCAAATTGATCGTCGACGGTGAGATAAAAGACTTTTTCCGGTATCCAAGGCCAGTCCAGATGCCTTGCGAGAATTTCCAGTTCCCCCGGCTGTTCGGTCGGCAAACCGCTGACCTGAGCCACTGCCCAGCCCTGGTTTGCGAGAGTCACGGTCCGTGTATCCACCCACCGCCCATCCCGGCGGATCTGCAACTCCACATTGCCACCGCAATCCCAACCGGTATTTCCCCAGACATCCTCCACCCGTACCCGCAATGGGACTTCTGCCCCAGTCCGCGCCATTCTGGAAGCGACGAGGACCAGTTGCTCCGGGCGGCCCGGTACGATATCGATTGCAGTATCCGGCATCACCGCGGCACATCGGGACGTGCCCAAAGGGTCACAATAGCAACGGAACCGGAAAGCCTTTTCAACGAAAGTCTGGACCCGGGTGCCGGGACCCCCATGACGACGATCCCCCATACGGATAATGATGTGATCACCCGGCTTCAGGTAACCGTCTACCGTGTCCACAATAATGGCTTTCTGAAACGGACGCTCATGGCCTTTCTGGTCGAACCGGACCTTGAGAGACTGAACCGTGGCCGGGCTTTGTCCTACTGTACAGGGTCCGGCCTGATACTCCACCGAGACATAGTTGGCGGCTTTCGGGTCGACGGTCTGAAACAATGCCCAGTCGGAATAGAACTTGAAGGTGGCTTTGAACCAGGCACCGTCTGCCATCCCGGATGCTCCAACCTCATAATCCAGAATGATCTCCGTCCACTCACCAGCGACCAACCGCTCCACATTGCAGGTCACTTTGCCAAGGAACGACATCTCCTTGGTGAGTTGGTAGAGACCTTCAGGCGCGAAATAGTCACCCAGGCGGTCCTTGAGTTCCTGATCGGTCATTTTTTTCATGGTCGCGACTCCTCGATACAATCGAATTCCGGGAAGGGCTGTGGGTAGATGCCCGGCAATCATTCCGGTACCGGACCGATTTAAGAATGCTATTGGAATCGATTCTGTCGTATGGCCGACAATTCCCATGCGGTCCCTGGGCATCAAGTGATCCACCACCTGCTGCCGGGGTTGTCCGGCAATGGATGCTATTCCGGGAGGTATCGGGCCGACCAGGATTCTTTTGCTACCCCGGCATCCAGCAGCCCCTGAATGGCCTGATGATCCAGCCCCAGTCGTTGCAAGATTCGGATGGTCTGTGCACCATATTTCGGCATTGGTTTCGGTATGCGAATCCGTCCCTGTCGCGACCGGACTGCATTGGGTGCTACCAGGTCGACCCAACGTCCCATGGGATGGCGATCATGACGGATTACCCGAAAGGTGTCCCGGTCCAGGTCGATCTCGTTCGTGCTTTCCCGTTGCAAGGCCTCATCCCGAACCTGCATGAGCGACGCCAGGGGCACGGCAGCCGAAGCACTGCCAGCCAGCTTGCAGGCCCAGTATGCGATGTTCCTGTTGGCAAATCGGCGGGCCAATGCCGGGCCGAGTTTGACCTCGGGCAAACCCGCCAGATCCGCCAGTTCTGGAATCCGAGACAGTACTGCCTCTTGTTCTGATGGGGCAGCAAAGAACATCCAGCCATCCCGCGCCCGATAACAGTGGTAGTACGGGCCCCACCCCTGCACCGCAGGCCCGGAAGGTTCATCAAACGGTCCTCGCTGCGCGAAATCAAACATGAAAGGTGCCTGGATCAGATTTCCGGCAGCGGCGAGTGAAGTCCGGGCGACATCCCCTTGACCGGTTCGTTCCAATCGATGAAAGGCGGCTCCGATTGCGACACAGGCCAGATAACCGGTCAACACATCAATGGTTCCGAAATGGGCATGCTCCTCCGGGGTCTCCATACTGCCGCCAAAGCGGAGCATGACCCCGGTCGCGGCCTGAGCCAAATCATCATAGCCGAGATATTCCGATCGGGGGCCACGAGCCGGGCCTCCAAAGGCATCCAGTTGGGCCAGAATCAATGTCGGCTTGATCGCATGCAGGCGTTGCGGATTGAGCCCGAGCCGGTCCCGCTGGCGGTCGGTCCCATTGAAAGTCACTACATCCGTCTGTTCGATGAGTTGATCCAGGATAGCGCGGCCTTCTACCGTTCCCAAGTCCAGCAGAATACTCTCCTTTCCCCGATTGGCCTGGACGCCAAAGACGACCGTATTCCAGGGGTCTATCGATGGATTGGTGGGCTGCACATGAGTCACCTGAGCCCCGAAACGGGCCATCGTGGAGGCAATCGTTGGTCCGGCAATTACATTCGTGAGATCCAGTACCCGGATGCCGTCCAGCCAACCGGCAGAATTTCCAGTTCCGGTGAACTCCCGGGGGGATTCTGCCATGATCCGTGCCAGCAGTCCGGCATTACTGCCGGCAACCGGCGCAGGCGACTTGTCCAGTGCGGTGTGGTCTGAGCCCAGCCAGGCGACATTCCCCATCTGTCGCATGGCTCCATGGACCGCATCAGGCACTTCTATAATCAGTCCCGATGCCAGCGCATGGGGATCACAGAGCCATTCCCGGGTCCAGCACTGTGCCGCAGCCGGGGCCTTGTTCTCGCCCAGCAGGCGTTGCCACTCATGGGCGGGGCGGGTCAGGAACGCCTGCTCCATGGCCGCAACAATCCGTACGCGGTCCTCAGAGCCCACTGGGTAGTTTCGCAAACTCCATGAAGCTGGCCACTGCTTGGTGTCCAGGTATGCATCGAAATCCGGCAACTCCTGGAGCAGGTCCTGTAACCCCAGGGTTTCCAGTACTCGTCGTGGGTGTGACACCACGCTTCCTGATACCACATACAGTCCACGCCCATCCGCGCAGCGATAGGTGCGATAAAACGGGTCCAGCAGTTCAGTCAATTGCCGGTAATTCAGGTTCAGGGGGAGATGTTCCCGCTCGCGCCGCGCAATTTCCAGTTCCCGCGGGGACATGTACCGACTCGGGTAATCCTCAATGCGTTCGCAGTTGTAGGAAAGTCCCTCCAGCAGCGCCGAAGCCAACGGGACTTCAATCCGGTCGCCACCATTTTGCCCTCTTACCCGAATCGCATACAGCACGGACATGGCACCAAAGGCCGCGCCATAGGCCGATGCCAACGTCAGGGGCGTAAACGAAGGATTGACTCCCATCAACCGCCGGTTCAATCCCATGTCTGTGAACTGACCAGTCACGGCCGCGATGACGGCTTCCCAGGCCGGCAAGTGGCGATAACCGGTGTCGGTCGAGGCAAACCCCGGTAATGATAAACTGATCAGGCTTGCGTTGGCCATTTGCAACACATCCCAGCCCAGATTGAGCCGGTCCATGACTCCGGGACGGAAGTTCTCAATCAGTATGTCCGACCTGCCAACCAAGGCAAGCAAGCTATCCCGCCCATGCCCGGTTTTAAGATCCAGCTCTATGGCAGATTTACCCCGTGACAGCATTTGGGTCACCGGCTCTCGGTATACCGGTCCCCCGGGTGGGTCAATTCGTATCACCTCGGCCCCGAGATCCGCCAGCATCATTCCGACCAGCGGTCCAGCAAGATAATGCCCCAGATCCAATACCCGCAGGTCATCAAGAGGCCTTTCGTTCATTTGGATCATGGAATCATGAATTGCATTCGGACAAATGTAGGGTACATTTGGCACGAATTCCACTGACCGGCACTGCCATGTCGTTATCGCTGATGCGCCATGCGCAAAACCATACCGTCCTGGTTCGGGGAGAACTGGACAGGCCAGTTCATGACCGCCAATGGTATGAGTTTCCGAACGGGACGGGAGACATTCCCGAAACCTGGTGCTACACGGATCCATTTTCGGTTTCACCCGGGGAGGACGTGTTCGTGTATGGGATTTCCACTGCAGACCGGGTAACGATCGACATTCGACGCTGTGGCCTCAATGGTGCCCGCATGACCACACTGGCCCACCAACCGGCAGTCTGGGAAGACACCCCGCAAGATGCGTCTGTCCACGGCTGCCATTGGCCTGTACTGGCCCGGGTGAGGACGGATGCCAGTTGGCAAAGTGGGGTGTACCGGATTACGGTTCGACCGACCGGTCGCCGCGAGCCCGGTGGTGGCGCACAGCATCTTTTTGTGGTTCGACCCTCCTGTCCCAATCCGAAGCGGTTACTCCTGATTACCGCAGATTGCACCTGGCTTGCGTATAATGACTGGGGTGGGTCCAATCACTATGAGGGTGTGGTCGACCCACAGTGCAACCGGTTTTCTGCCCAACTGTCGCGTCTGCGTCCGTTTGCCCGCGGGTTCATCACCCTGCCGGTCGATGCGCCCCGCACCCTGCCGTCATCCCCGCCGGAGATGGGTAGTCCAGTGCGGTATCCCCATATGGAATGGGCCTGGAACCGAGGGTATTCGAAAAAATTTGCCTCGGCCGGGTGGGCAAGCTATGAACGGCACTTCTTCCATTGGGCTGAGGTAATGGGCTATTCCCTGGATGTGGTCACCCAGTTGGACCTCCATTATCGACCGGAGATCCTGTCCGGTTATCGTTGTGCAACGATTGTCGGCCATGATGAGTACTGGAGTTGGAAGATGCGTGATGCGGTCGACCAGTTTGTGGAGGAGGGCGGCCGTATCGCCCGTTTCGCCGGCAATTTTTTCTGGCAGGTGCGGATGGAAGAGGAGGGCCAGTCGCAGATTTGCCACAAGTATCGGTGCCGTGACGATGACCCCATGTACCACAGTGCATCCCGCCATCTCACCACCAACATCTGGGAGTCCCCGGAAGTGAACCGACCGGGCCATGCCACCTTTGGCCTGGATGGCAGCCGGGGTGTCTATGCCGGCTGGGGGGGATTAGCCCGCCATGGTGCGGGCGGGTTTACAGTATTCCGACCGGAACATTGGGCACTGCAGGGTTGTGGGCTCGGCTACGGCGATCTCCTCGGTGCCAACAGCCGAATCTTTGGCTACGAGGTCGATGGGCTGGAATACCGGATTGAGAATGGGTTGCCTACACCCATCTCCAGCTCTACGCTCCCGGACGACCTGCAAATACTCGCCCTCGGCTTTGCCAGGCTCCGGGAAGACCGGTATGATGGGAACGAGGAGACACGATTTGTCGGGGATGCGGATGCGTACTTTGTGGCCCGTCAGGTGTATGGCTCCGCGGACCCGCATATCTTGTCCCAGGTGGACCGGGGGGCAGGCATGGTGGTCAGCTTTACCCGGGGCACGGGTCAGGTATTCAATGCCGGCACCACCGAATGGGTCGCTGGCCTGCTTCGTAATGATTCCGGTGTGACGCAGGTGACGCGGAATGTCCTCAATCGGTTCCTGGATCAATGAATTGATGGCGGACGGGTTACCGGCGGTGTGCTTCATCCGGTATCCGCAGAAAACGACGGGCATTGGTCAGACGAACCTTCGTCTCCACTTCGGGTGGCAATGTATTCAACCACTTGCGGTGATAGGCGAGCAAGGTTTCGAAGTGGTCCCAGCCCTCATCCGGTTCATCCCAGGACTGGGTGCGGGTGACTCGCCATACCGGATCCGTACCGGTTGCGAAGCGATTTGGAAAGTCAAGGATCAACCGAACCCACTCGGGCAGCAGGAACCCCTCTGTATTGGTCAATCCCCCATAACGCCAGGGGTCACGTGCCGAGAATTCGACCAGCACATTGTTACAGACGTCCAGTATCCGACGGATGTGGTGGGCATAGAGGTTGCCGCCGGCATGGGCAAAGATGATCCTCACTTGGGGATGGGCAAGGCAGAGATTTCGAAAAGGGCCTTCCTGGCCTGCGTCCAGATGAATCAGGACCGGGACTTCATATTCCCTGGCCAGCCGGAGAAGTTCCCGGAAGATGGCATTGTCGGTTGAGGGTCGGAACCCTGCCATGAAATGAATCTCCCCTATTCCCTGATAGAGGCCCTCACGCAAACCGGCTTCGGCCAAGCGGACCACTTCCCAGTTGCGGTGCCAGTCCCATCGTCCCAAGGCATGGAGATATGGAGAAAAGAACGCCAGAATCCGGCTTCCTCCCACAGCCTTCACTTCCAGAGCCAGTTTGGACGGTGTTCCGGCCATGACCGTAAATGCGACGTTCGCCTGCTTCAGCCGCCGGTTCACTTCCTCGGCGCTGATCAGTTCACGCTGGTCCCAATTGTAATGAGTGTGGATGTCTGCGAAGGGCCGGGACGGGTCGGCATCAGCCGGCAGGGCCCTCCAGACCGTGAAAAACAGGACCCAGCAGACCCGAAGCAGATTTTCGGACCATACCCGGTTCCGACGACTATATCCCACAATCATTGCGTAATGCCTCGCCGGTCAAATCGAATCGCCCACGGAATTGCCGGTACTGCCGAGCCCCGTAATGGTGACCTCGACCTGATCGCCGGCGACAAGAAACCGTGGCGGGTCATGGGAAGCGGCAACACCTGCCGGGGTACCGGTGGCGATAATATCGCCCGGGACCAGTGTCATGATACGGGACAGGAAGGCAATGAGTGCACGGACACCAAAAATCATCCGGGCCGTGCTCCCGTCCTGCAAGAGGTCACCATTGACCCGGGTACAAACCCTCAGGTCCTGAAGGTCACCGACTTCGTCCAGGGTTATGAGTGCTGGCCCACAGGGGGCAAACGTATCAATCGCCTTGCCACCGGTCCAAAGCGGGTTCGCCATTTGCAGGTCCCGGGCACTGACATCATTAAAGTTCATCACGCCCGCGACATGCGACAGGGCGTCGGATTCCAGGATATAGCGGCCCGGTTTTCCGATCACGACGGCGAGCTCCGCTTCATAGTCGACCTTCCGGGTATCGCGTGGTGGGATAATCGTATCCCAAGGACCGATCAATGAATTCGCATACTTGGCAAAAAAGATCGGCTCTTTCGGTGCATCCATACCGATTTCCTCGGCATGGTCATGATAGTTGAGGCCGATACAGACGATCTTCTCCGGGTTCGGAACCGGCGGCCCCAGAACCACATGGCCCCGTGCGTGAACGCCGGGGATGGAGCCATTCCGGGCTCCCTGTGTTGCGGCTACAGCCAATTCCGTCAGGGCATCCGCAGGCAGGGACAGGAGTGTGCGATTGCTCACCGTTGCCGCCAGCCATCTGCCACTCCAGCCCACGACTCCAGCCGCGGTTCGCGTGTCGACAATCTGCTCTCCTACCTGAATCCCGGGCAAGCAGCCTTCTCCCGCATTGTATGTCACCAATTGCATCGGTTTCGCTCCCAGTGGAAAGCAGGACAAACGACCCGCGGCCGAACAGGGTAGAATACTCGACATCCCGGCAAACGACCGTAATCGGATAGTGCCATGGAACCAGCCCGGATTCCAGTACACTTGAGCCAGCCCCGTTGTGCTTCACGGAAGATCATGCCTTTTGGGATGGGACCGGGTAGGGCCGAAAGGTAATGGTATCCGGTGGTCACAATGGCCGGTGTTTTCAGTCCGGTGCTGATTGGGTCGCAGGCACCTTTTGGCATCAGCCCGAGAGGGATCAATCCGAGCATACGGAACTCCAGTGTCCGCCCGTATTGCCGATTGCCAACACCGTCCCCTGATGATCCGGGAGGCGATACCACTCCCTTCCCTTCCATGAATATGATACATTGATAATCTGAAAGAGGCCGAATCAGCGGGCAACTGGACAATGCCAATAAACATTCGTGCACAGGATAAGGTGGTCCGTTATGACTGGCGACAGGTCCGATGGTCCGGTGGCAATTCATGAGGGAGCCTGTGTTCGCCCCTTTGCAGATCTTGCTAACCGGCTTCCTCCAACCGACGAAAATATCGATCCAATACAATTTGACATGAACAATTCCAGAAATCAGAGTACCGCACAACGTATCCCATGGACCGGGGTCTTGGTTGCCGCAGGCAGCATGCTGCTTATGGTCGGATGTGGTGGTGGGGCGGGAGAAAGCCCACAGTATCGGCAACTGGATGCCGGTCAGGTGGCCCAACGTACCCAATCAGAAATGCCTCAGGAAAGTGTGGCAGATCAGGGAAAGCGGGCTCCGGGCATTCTCATGCAGGCAGTATCCTCCGGTTCCATTATTCCTTCCATGATCTTCGGCCGGCTGGGTGAGTCGCCTCTGCAAGTCCCTGTGCAGTGCCAAGGATCCAACTGTTCTGTTTCTGTGCCGGCAATTGGGTTCTCCTATGCCGTCGACCTGCAGGCGGCTGCCGCACCCCCCGCTGAGGTGATAACTGTCCTGACCCGGCAGGGAATCACCACCCTATACTATGGAGACGAGGCACAGGAGACCGACTACAACACCCGCCTTTATGGTGCCTGGATGCACCATGGTGGCTTCATGGTTGGTACTCTGGAGGGAGAATTGTCCGGGGCCTCCTTGACCGGCTCGGTCGCCTTGTCTGGTGGTGACCTGACGGGTTCAAGCCCCTCGGGCGGAGCCATCTGGAAAGGCATCATGGTTGGTGCGCCTCAAGGCGGGACCGACTTGCTGCAGGGCGATGCAGAACTTACCTACACCATAGCCGATGGTAATAGTCAGCTGGATGCGGAATTCACCGAGATCATGAATCTGGACGAGGGGACCGCTCACTCTGTCCCTAGCGTTTCCTTCATGGGGGTCACTGTCGGTCCCACTGGTATCTATGAGCACACAGACGAGGGTGATCGTATTCAGGGCCGCTTCTATGGCACAGATCATGCCGAAACGGCGGGGACCTTTGAGAAATCGGGCATCGTCGCGGCTTTCGGTGCCCGGAAAGACTAGAGCACGTTACGTAGTCGATCCTGAAAAACCCCAAATTCATCGGTCACGATCTGAATATGCGGGAATATATTCCCTGAAAGTATGGATTCCAATGGCCGGATCTGGACTCATGGACGCTCCCTTCCTTGCCATTTCCGATGACCACCTGCGCCCCAGACCCTGTGCGGGTACCGAATCCCACGATCGGTTCCGAAATCGCCTGGAAAACCGGCTGGATCCGCGCCACGCGCGGGTTCGCCTGGCCGGAATCCTGGACGGGTCCCGATTCGACGAGACCTTCGGTGTGCGGTACGGCCCCGACCGCGGTAGTCCCGGCCAGCCCACGCGTGGGATGGTCGGGCGGGAGTCTCTGCAGCAGGTGCACCCACTCTCGGACGAGGCGGGGGTCGCCGGTTGGGTGGAGAATCCGTACTGGCAGTCCTTTTGCGGCGAGGAATATTGCCCGCATCATGCGCCGATCGACCCGAGCCGCCGGACGCGGTGTCGCCCGCGCATCGGGACGGCCGGGGCCGAGTGGGTCCTGCCAGCGACGATCGATGCCGGTCTTACGAGCGGCACCGGGAAGCCGCGGGCGTGGCGGCGGGCGAACCGGGTTGCCCAGGCCCGGCAGCGGTGCCGTATGAACCGTCCGGTCAAGAGTCTGCGGACCGACCTGGGCCGGGTGGTTCGGGACCGGGAACGAAACACCGCGGGGAGGCCAGATCGGGAGCGGGGGGTTGCGGACGAACGGGCGATGGCCCGGCGGGTACTGGCGCCGGAGCCGAAGGGCCGGAACCCGCGGTCCCGCCGGCAGGCCCCGGAAGTCGAGTGTATTCGCAAGGGCAAGGCCCACCAGCGGTACGAATTCGGTGTCCAGGGGAGCATGGCCACCCCCCACCGGAGCCACTTCCTCCTGGGCGGGATGGCGCGGGCGGGGAATCCTGATGACGGACCACCGCGGAAGCCCGCTCTGGATCCGGGGCGACGCCGGCAGGCGATGGAGCCCGTGATCGGGCATCGGAAATCGGATGGCCATCTGGGAAGGAACGGGCTCCAGGGAAGGGAAGGCGACCGGAGGAAGGTACTGCGGTGCGGTGCCGGTCACCACCGGCGGCGGATCCTCCGTCCGCTGCGGTTTTTGGGTCGCTGGATTTTGGGCCTTGGAGGCCGCATTTTCGACGTTTTGAGGGCCCAGGAACGCTCGGGAACGACGGGGCGATGGAAACTGCCGGCCTCCGAGTTGGGCAGTGTCCCACCGCGGATGCTTGCGGCCACCTGAAACAGGTTTTTTTCAGGGCCGACTATATACCTAAGTAACCATTTTCTTAATTTATCTCATCAGGGCCATTTCACGCTAGCCGGAAGCGATTCCATGGTTGACTGAGCGCGATGGGGCTGGCTTTTTCGCTGCGATGGTCTATCGTGCAGGCTATGATCGAAGATTTTGACCCATCCGCAGTACAGGTCCGGGAGGTAGAAGTGCGTCCGGTACGGGCGGACGAGCGCCGGCGTTGGGACGCGTTGATGGACCCACACCATATCCCTCGGATTCAAGCAGTTCGCGGGCCGTGGCCTGCGGCAGGTCGCGGTTTGGCGGGGCCATTGGCTGGCACTGCTGGGCTAGCAGTCGGGAGCATTCCAGTGTGGTCCGCGTGACCGCTGGCTGGGCGGGCACCGCTCGGTGCCGTTCCGGCGGCTGCATCGGATTGGCAACCACACACGGTTCCTGATGCTACCGGAGGCGTCGGGGATTGCCAACCTGGTGTCGCGAATCCTGGGGCAGAGCCGGCAACGGCGGTCCGGGGACTGGTGGGTACGGCACGGACATCCGCTGGAGTGGGCCGAGATGTTCGTGGATCCATCGCGATTCCGCGGCACCGGCGACCGGGTGTCGAACGGGATTCCGGTGGGGCTCACCCGGGGGTTTGCACGGCACCACGGTCGCTACCTTGGCCCGCATGGCGTCCGCAAGGAAAGGTTCGTGCGGCCGCTGCGCTCGGTTCGCGGACCCGGAGGACCGCGACGAATAGGCGTGCCGGGCGGTGCCGGTGCGGTCCGCGCACACCGACCTGCGCTCGCTGCGGGACTGATTTGCGCAGGTGCCGGACGCCCGCCGCGGCCAGGGACACAAGCACCGCATGGAGACCGTGTGGTCGCGGGGTGCGCTGGCGAAGCGGGCCTGGAGCCACGGGCACTGGCCGGTCGAGAATGCCAACCACCATCGCCGCGATGCCACCCTGGGCGAGGACGCCCGCCGCGTCCATGCCCCGGCCAACCACGCCGCCCTGAACCACATCGCCCTCGCGGTCGTTGAATTTGGGATTTTTCAGGATCGACTATATACCACTTGCGGCTTGGCCCGCCGCCATAGCGTTCCAGCATGCCATCTCGTCCGAGTCGGTCAAACTCTTGCAGGGCACAACGTACCATGTCACTGTTGATGTCTTTGATTGCCATTTTTGAGAACCCGAATTAGTGGGCCCTGAAAACCCCGTTTCGAGTGAGCCACAAGAACCAGTGGTCAATTTGCAGCGAAATAGAGCCACGTCATGATCACCGAATGCCGCTCTTTTCGGTGGTTTCCGGTCTTGATCATGGGGTCGATATTACTCCGATTGCGGTGAGGTTTCCAACCCACCTTTGATCGGCGCATTTTGCGCTGGTCCGTAGGACTCGTTCACCAATCCAGAGGGCTTTCCCGCTCGGGTTCCGACTTCTCCGGCGAGGTCTTGATTCCTCTGGGCCCACTGCGGTTGGACGGGACGGGTCGAATTCCCTTGGTCGCCGGCAACTCTGGCCGTCCAGAACCCGTCGGCAGGCACCGTGTCGGAGCCGGTTCAGGATTGCCGCGCTGAGGAGCGGATTGGTGAAGGCATGGCCTCATTCGGTGAAGTCCAGGTGGGAGGTGACCAAGGTAGACGACTACTCGTACCGTTCGGCGATGAGGTCATGCAGGTACTCGTCAGCGAAATTCGATCAGAAACTGTACCGGCGTTGCTACGAGGTTCGAGCGCTGGTTCCGGCGACTCCAGAGTTTCCGTCGGGTCTGCTCACACTTCGAGCCACTGGATGTCATCTTTCTCGGACTCGTTATCTTTGCGCAGACGGTCGAGGCACTGCGTAATGGTAACACGCCTTGGTTTGAAGGATATGCAGCGTGAGACGCTTGATCAATGCCTGAACACGTTGTGTCGAATCACTGCAATCCAGGTTGTCTTCGCATTTGCCCAGGGTTGCTGGTGGTCAGTATCTGGCCGGATACAAGGGACAGAAGACAGTATCCAAGGAAACAGTAAAACCCTGTGCCAAGGGTCGCTTCAAAATGGAGCATTCCGCCCTCTCCACGCATCGCGTTGGCGGCCAGAAAGGCCACAAATACGCCTACTACGAAGACATCCGCCATGGACCATCGGCTGACAAGATCCGCGACCCGGCGCAGAAATATGGAAACTGTCGGTATGGAGAGACAACTGATGGCCAGCATCAGGCCCTTGGCCACCGGAATCACGATACTGAACAACCCGATCAGAAAGGCGACCACCCCAAATCCATTCCCATACAGCTCCTGGATAGCCTCCAGAATACTGCGGGTTCGCTGATAGACCTGCTCCTTGCCGGCAATCTCCATGTGATCCAGCAGGTACTCGGCCACCGGTATGACAACAGCCGGGGTTTGTGGGTTATCGGCAAGGATATCCTTGCCGATCTTGGCGATATCGGCCCTGTCAATGGTGCTAGTGATGGAGAGGACGGGCTGGGTGATTCCTGGCCAAAGCAGGCCATAGGCCACCAAAAGCAGAGAGAGTCCTAAAACCTTTTTCATATCATTCAAATCCCGGAGGAGGCAATTGCAAGACGCCACCCGGGTTCCGGTTTGTCATGTCTGGAGTCACCGATCCGGCAAGTGGCTTTCATGCGATTGCTGCCATGAATCTTTCTTTGATAGTGACGGCTTTCAGCGGAATCTCGCCGCCTTTCTTGTCATTCCCGGCCTTAATCATATAGTGAATAAAGCGATCACGATTCCGGATCATGGAGATGAATCCCTCGGATTGGTCAGTCATCCCCGCGGAGTCAATGCCCATGGCATTGATCATGGCTGACAGGTTCATGCCCTGTGAACTCAGGGTCGGCTGATTTCCTGTGGATCCCCAGCTACCGTTGTCAAGACAGATCACCGACAGGTTGATGGGGTGGAAGGCGGCGATGTCGAGTAGTTGGTTGGGGTTGAAGAAAAACGATCCATCGCCGTCAATGACATAGACATGTCGGTCCGGCTTCTCGAGGGCCAGTGCAATTCCCACCTCGGTGGCAGAACCCAAAGCGCCCAACATATAAAAGTTCTCCGCTCGATCCCGTGTGTTGTAGACTTCTTTCGATGGAAAGCCGATTTGCGAGACCACCAGATCCCGATCATCAATGGCATACAGGATCTCCGCAATCGCTTCCATCCGTGTTTTGGTGGGCGAGCCATGGTACGCAGCCATTTCTACTGTCACTGGCTCAATCCGGGGCTCCCCAAAGGTGTGAAAGTCGGGGCTATTGGTTTCCCAGAGTTCCGGTGACATGAGATAAAATTTCACTTTGCCGTCCGCGAATACCTGTGCAAGGTCGTCGGCAAGGTTGACGATATCCTCACGATTCCTGCAGATACGGTATTCCACGTCAATCGCGCACAGAATATCTTCGATTTTGCGGCCGAGAATGATTTGTGCTTCGATCGGTTCCTGATGATATCCACGCCAGGATACAAAGACCGGCAAGGCCTCCTGATAGAGTTTTTGCAGGGTGTAGAGTTCGGTAATGAGATTGCCGACCCCGGTGCTCTGGATACACATGGCGCTGCGCCGTCCCGCTAGGCTACGACCAAAGCAAAGTCCCAGGCCAACGGATTCCTTGGTGATATTCCAGACTTCCATATGGTCAGGCAACGCTCTCATCAGGGCGTTCAGCTTATTGCAGGGTAGATAACAGACCTTGTCGATGTGATTGGCAAGCATTGCTTGCCAGATTATCTGGGCGTTGGTGAGATCGCGCATGGACTCGTCATGTCAGGTAAAGAGAAGGGCGCATATGATAACGTATCCGGGCTAGATTCCGACTTGTCCGAGTCTTCGACAACCCAAAGGCATGTCATCAAATAGGGGAGGAGTGGGACTGGATTTCGTGGCATGCTTTTTCACTGGGTCATGAAATTCCACCTCAACTGGCTTATACTACCGTCATGACCCTCCTGGAGCTTGGCTCGTGCCTTCTCTGACTCCCTCCCTCGTGATTGATGTCATCTCGTCGGTACTGTTGGGCTCCATGATATTCTTTGCCGCTGTCGTGGCCCCGGTCCTGTTTCGTGCGCTGGAATCCGATCAGGTTGATACTTTCTTGCACATGTTCTTTCCCCGGTACTACCTCTGGGGGATCGTGATTTCTGTGGTGGGGCTTGGATACTGTTTGTTTCATTCTCCCAAGAGTGCGACTCTGATGGCCCTGATTGCGGTCGGATTTTTCTATGCCCGACAGATACTGGCACCAGCCATCCGGGATGCCAAGAACCGGTGGCGGGAATCTGACAGTCTCGGCGACAAATCCCGTTTCCGGGCCCTTCATCGGCGCAGTGTGATTATCAATATGACCCAAATGGGGATGCTGATGGTCATCATTATCGGATAACGGCAGGACCATGTGTACGCAGACTGCCGGAGGGACCAGTATCCGTGCCATGCTCCGTAATCGGCCAGTATTGGCTTGGGCATTGTATGACTGGGCCAACTCGGCATTTGCGACCACGGTCATGGCCGCTTTCTTTCCCGTGTTCTATGCGCACCTGAGTTCTGGATTGTCGACCGAGGATGCGCAGTTCTGGTTCACGATCGGCCTGTCTGTCGCCAGCCTCCTCATCGCCTTGGCCGCCCCTATTCTGGGGGCCATTGCCGACCATGGAGGAACCCGCAAGCATTTTCTCGCCACATTCACGATGCTGGGCGCGATCATGACGATGTCATTGGCCTGGGTACATGGAGAGATGTGGCGAGAGGGCCTGTTGCTGTTCCTTCTCGCTCAGATAGGGTTCGCGGGAGCGAATATTTTCTATGATCCCATGATTCTGGAGATCTCGCGGGAGGAGGAATATGATCAGGTATCAGGCTTTGGGTATGCCTGCGGATACATGGGCGGCGGTCTGTTGTTTTTGGTCAACGTGATCATGGTGACCCATCCGGATTGGTTTGGCCTGGCAGATGCCAGCTCTGCACTGGCATGGTCGTTTATTTCAGTCGGAGTATGGTGGGTGGTGTTCTCGGTCCCGTTGTTTATCTGGGTACGGGAACACCCGACACCCAACCCGGTTCGTAGCTGGCAAGTAATCCGTGCGGGCCTGCTGCAGCTCCGGGAGACTTTTTCCCAGATTCGCCAACTACGGGTAGTGCTGATTTTTCTGGTGAGTTACTGGTTGTATATTGATGGAGTGGGGTCGGTCATCAAAATGTCGGTCTTTTTCGCCAACCGGGTTCTGGAACTGCCGTCTGAAGCCCTCATTGGGGCGCTGTTGCTTACCCAATTCATTTCATTCCCGGCGGTGCTTTTCTTTGGGTGGTTGGGAAATCGGATTGGGGCAAAAATCGGCATCCTGATCGGATTGGTGGTTTACATTTGGGCGGTGGTTTACGCGTGGGGCTGGCTCGACTCCAGCCGTGATTTTTACCTGCTGGCCATTGCCATTGGACTGGTACAGGGTGGTGTCCAGGGGCTCAGTCGATCCATCTATGCCCGGATTATTCCACCGAATCGCACGGCGGAATTTTTTGGTTTCTACAACATGGTTGGCAAGTTCGCGGCTATTCTGGGTCCCTTGCTGATTGCCATGGTACCTGTGCTGATTGCGGTTGCCGACGCCCGAGATGCCATTTTAGTATTGGTGATACTGTTCGTGGCGGGTGGAATTCTGCTGACGCGGGTGGATGTGGTCGCCGGTGCAGAAGCAGCCCGAAACCTGGCTCAAGCTTCGAGCAGGGTGCTTTCGAACGGGTAGGTGGTCAGGTTTTCGTGGCCGTTTTCGGTGATGAGCACCTGGTCTTCCAATTTGACTCCCTCCTGACCGCCGACGGCACCGATGTAGGCTTCCACGCACAATACCATTCCGGGCTCCAAAGTGGCTGGATAGCCTTGCGATTCAATTTCTTCTGGATACCAGACATTGGGATATTCGTCACACAGCCCGACCCCATGCATCATGACCCCGTAACGCTGGGCTCTGAACTCCTCTGGTAATCGGTGTGCGCTGGCCGTGATTTCATGTAAGGTGAGGCCGGGTTTCAGCAAAGACAGGTTGGTTTGGATGTGCTCAAAGGCTATCCGATAAAGTCGTTGTTGTTCGGGGGTGGGGGATCGGTCGCCAATGACCCATGTTCGCGAGATGTCCGCACAGAATCCATAAGGACCTACCAAGTCGGTGTCCACGCCCAACAAGTCGCCTTCCTGGACCACCCGCGGACCGCATTCCTGGAACCATGGGTTCGTGCGTGGTCCGGTAGACAGTAGCCGGCATTCAATCCACTCACCTCCCCGGCGGATATTCTCAGCGTGCAGTATGGACCAGATGTCGTTTTCCGTAGCTCCTGGCACACTGGCTTTCTGCATCTGTTGCAAAGAGATTTCCGTAGAGGCAATTGCGCATCGCATCGCGCGGATTTCGTCCGGTCCCTTGACGGCTCGAGCCTGTTCCATCACTTCTTGTCCATCCACGACCTCAATGCCGGCCCGGTCCAGTGCCCGGAGACCAGCAGTCTCGATCTTGTCCACGGCAATTCTGCGATGGCTTCCGGCATGCTCCCGCAGAATATCTGCCAGGGCTTGGGCAAACTGATGCGCATGCTCATGGACCCGGTTGCCTGACATGAAATAAAAGAACGATGCACCGGGACGCAACTCTTTGACCAGAGGCAAATGTCTGGAGAGATGTTCACAATTGTGAAAGTCCCAGAGAATCAGGTAACCATCTGCCGTCACAAAACAGGCTCTGGCATGATTATGACTGACCCAGACCTGCATGTTGGTGCTATCGGTTGCGTACCGGATGTTGAGTGGGTCATACAACAGTACTCCGGCAAGATCTCTTTTGGACAGTTCGGCCCGGATTCTTTCCAATCGATATTCCCGCATTCCCGCGAGGTTCGGGCATTCCAGACCCAGGGCTTCCCACTCGCGAAAAGCCAGATCTGTGGGGCCGATCTCCACCCGGTTGTTA
Organism: Candidatus Poriferihabitaceae bacterium; assembly: GCA_965221795.1. GTDB lineage: Bacteria > Pseudomonadota > Gammaproteobacteria > Arenicellales > Poriferihabitantaceae > VYFG01. The sequence goes on along the minus strand of OZ244914.1, from coordinate 1,476,519 downwards.
TCATCGGGCGAGCCATCTGGTTTCAGCAGGTTGCCTCGGCTGCGGACCGGGTCTATCTTGCGGTTGGAACTGCGAAATGGGGCGGAAAGGTTCATCGAAGATCCGGTTTGTGGGTCAAATAATCGCCGAAGGGTATAACGGTTATGGGTACCGGTTCCATGGACGTATGCAAATCTGTCGCAACCAGACTACTTTGCGGAACTGGCAGATCTCTGGGAATCTCCGACTAGTCCGATATCGTCGATGAGGGCAGCATCACGTGTGCTCTCCGTTCTGTGGGCGGGGACAGTCCAGTAGAGCCTGTTCCGACTCCAGAGATCTAGATCGGTTCATCCTCTTTTCCGTTCAGATCCCCTCACGCTTTCGGCTGGTGGTCCGAATGGTATCCGGAAGTGCTCGCATTCATCTTCTGAACCTCGGTATAGTGCTGGTGCATGACCGGCGCTCATACTGACATACTTTACAGGTTATGGAAGCCTTGTCCTGTAGCCCCCGCTGACTTGGAGCAATCGCTTGATGCATTTGATTCCAGAGACCGGGGGATGTCCCTGGCAAATAGCCGATGACCGGTATCTGCTGCTGGGGGTGTAAAAAACCACTGGCTGAATGGTAGAAATTGTATTCTTACTGACTATTTGGCTTTTGTGGTTCCTGATGACAAGAGTATTATTACTACGGCAGAGAGTTCCGAACAAGTACGGATTAAGAAAAACAATCCGGAAGCATTGGGGCTTGTGATGGAGTTTGACTCTTATAGCGGATTTAATAACAGCGATTTGTGGGAATGGTTGCGTAAGGTGCAGGCATGACCAGAAATGTTCATGAATTTACCTCTCCGCCAGTTACGCCAGTACAATCATCCGGCGGCAACAATGGAAATGGTAAAGCATTGTATTCCAGAGTTGCAGTACTTGAGGCGGCGTTAAAACATCTTGCGATTAAAGAAGGGCACCTCGAATAACGTAGTTACGGAGAGATTCAGCGGCGTTCATTCGGGCCTACTCCCCTGACCAGTCTCATCGCCAAGCACTGCTCAGCCTGAATGCGTTGGTTTTGCACCGGTTGAGTGCAACTCTCCATCGTCCGGACGTACTACGCCGGTGACACCAGGAACCGATATCGGCTCAGGTGGTACACTCGGTTGTTCCGCATGATCTTCGTTCTCACCCGCCGAGGCCCGATCGTCCGGATCCCCTTCATCCCCAGGGCCTGCACCGGGTGCCCGAAGACCGGCTCCACCCGGGCCCGGATCTTCGACCGGGTCCGGTTCTGGGCCCGCGGTCTGGCCTTCCGGGGACGGTTCCGCCAGGCACGGTGATGAACCCGGCTCCGGGAATCCTGCTCCCGCAGCCAGTCCTCGGTCGCTGCCGACCGGTACGCCGAATCCGCCCAGACCTGGGAGCCCGCATGGTCCGGGTCCAGCACCAGGTCCATGACCCGGGCATCATCGACGGACGCCTCCGTCACCGCCGATGGGCGAATCCGCTGGTGCTGTCGGTCAATGCGGATGGGGTTCTGGTCGCCGAAGTACGACCGACCGGGTTTCTTCGTCCCCTTCGCATCCCGGTCCTGCTGCCGGCTCCTCGGCTCCTGATCATCCTCCGGCTGCCCCCGAAGCGTCGGCACCTCCCCCATGCGGGCCTCCATGATCTGGCCGCCCCGGGCCTCGTCGCCGGCCTTGCGAAGAGGACCTTCGAATCGCTGCAACCGCTGGTCCAGCAACCCGATCTGCCGCCCCAGTGCTTCCCGGAACCGCCAGATCGTCGTCGCGTCCGGCACACGGTCCTGAAGGTCCAGACCCGGAAATCGCATCAAGGACCGTCGGTCCTTCACCGGGGACTCCAGTTGCTCGTCCGACCGGCCATACCGGCTCGCCAGCGCCCGCATCTGGAACCGCAACCCCCCGTCGCAGGGGGGTCGGCCACCCCGGAGGCCCGGCTTCGGGCGGGCCTTGTTCACCAGGGGACCAAAGTCCTCCCAGTCCATCACTTCCTGGAGGCGTTCCAGGGGATCGCCCTTGCGGGCGAGTTGTTGCTGGCGGTCGGAAAGATCAAACCGGCCGGTCTGGGACATGGGGATTGGAAGGGATCATTGGTGAATCCCAATTTTATCAAGGCGTCAGTTCAAGCAGGGGGTATTCGAGGTGCCCAGAAGATATTCCAGACATTAAGGCTCTAATTTCAGACAGAGAATCCGGCATGCAACGCTGGCTTATAGGGTCGATGGTTGCTCTGATCGTCGGTTTTACCGCTGTAATTGTCAGAACTTTTATGTAGTAATATTCACATTCAACTCGAGGAGAAGACACGTTATGAAAGGGTACCTCGAATCACGTAGTCGCGGAGAGATTCCGCGGTGCCCATGCGAGCATTCGGCCCAGACCTAGGAGCCCGCATTACCCGGGTCCCGTACCCGGTCCATCATCCAGGCATTATGGACCGCCACCACCGCTGACTGACGAATCTGCTGGTTGTTTCCGGTCGAGGCGGATGTGGTTTTGGTAGCTGAAGTAGGACCGGCCGGGTTTCTTCGTCCATTCCGCATCTCGGTCCTGCGGCCGACACCTCGGCTCAGGATCCGGTTGCGTTCGGCCTTGCGGCCCAGGATCCGGGGCATCCCGAGACGGCGCAACGCGCCGAGAACGGCCGCCTCGAGCGATGGGAACACGATGCCCCCCCCTTCAGGATGGCCCGCACGGCGTCGGTCCGTTCGGGCGGCATGTTGGAGAAATTGGTCAGGGTGATGCGCCGGGTGCCGCCGGCCTTCCTGCCAGGCTGGTCGCAACCGGATGACGGGAGGGGAATTCCGATGGGGGATGACGTCGACGTGGAGGGACAGGCTTCGAACCTGTACACGGCAACAGTAATCCATGCAGTAATGCCCGACAGGGTGAAACATTCATGCCTTTTCAACCGTTAGGAGATGCCCGCGAGCAAGAATGTGCGTGAAGTTCTGAAATAAAATATAAATTGCATAAAGTAACGGATAGTGCTACTTTATAATGGCTATGTATGATTCTACCGTGCCTCGCGCGAGTGATTTTGTTCTGAGCCTGGCCGCCCGCGGTCGGCATCACTTTACTTCGTCTGAAATTCGAGATGCCCTTGGTGTATCGGCCACTGCGGTGCGCCAGACGCTAAGTCGGCTAGCAGCAAAGGGGAGTATCGCAAGTCCGGCGCGGGGGTTTTACGTGATCGTGCCGCCCGAGTACAGGCGGCTTCGCTGCCTGCCCGCAGATCAGTTTGTTCCGGCACTGATGGAGTACCGCAACCTCCGGTACTATGTCGGACTGCTTTCCGCTGCGCAGTACCATGGCGCAGCTCATCATCGTCCCCAGGAATTCCAGGTCGTCATTAATGGAAATCGCCGAGCGGTTACTTGCGGTACGGTCAAGGTGGTTTTCGTTTCCCGCAGGAATCTGACGTTGGTTCCAGTTGAGCGCTTCAACAATCTGCGCGGCAGTGTGGTGGTATCCAGCGCGGAAGCGACCGCGGTGGACCTTGTCGGATATATGCGCCGCGCCGGCGGCTTGGACCGGGTGGCTGGCGTGCTCTCAGAACTCGGTGGGAAACTGGACACAGAACTTCTGGCCAAAGCTTCCGAGTCGGCTTCGGTTCTCTGGGCGCAGCGCCTGGGGTATCTTCTCGATCTTGTGGGGGCCGGGGAGAAAACCTCCCTGTTGAGGGATAGCGTTCGACGACGGGCGAGAAACTACACGAAGTTGCTGTCTGAAGCGGATGCAAGCGGTTCGCCAAGGTCGAAAGAATGGCGTCTGATTGTGAACGCGAACATCGAAATAGAGGCGTGATACCCCAGGACTACATCAGTGAATGGCGTGACCGGGCTCCTTGGAATGAGGATTTTCAGGTCGAGCAGGATTTGATCATCAGCCGTGCGCTCACGGAGATTTTTTCCGATCCGGTTCTTGCCAAGGCGTTGGCGTTTCGGGGAGGAACGGCGCTTTACAAACTCTACTTGTCTCCGCCTGCCCGTTATTCAGAGGACATCGATCTCGTACAGGTTGAGCCCAGCCCAGCCGGCACAGTGATGGACCGTTTACGAAGTGTGCTCGACCCATGGCTCGGGGAAGCACGCTGGAAGCAATCGCGAGGGCGGGTCACTTTCCATTACCGATTCTGGTCCGAAGACACGCCGGCGATGCGCCTGCGTCTCAAAGTGGAAGTCAACACCCGGGAACATTTCGCAGTGTTGGGTTGCCCAAAAGTGATTTTCCGCGTCGATTCTCGCTGGCATGTTGGATCAGCCGCAATACCGACCTACGAGCTTGACGAGTTGTTGGCTACCAAGCTGAGAGCGCTCTATCAGCGACGCAAAGGCCGGGATCTATTCGACTTGGCAACCGGGCTTGCGGATGAGCGAAGCGACGCTGAAAGAATTGTAGGTGTATTTCTGGAGTACATGGAACGAGAAGGTCATCGCGTGACCCGTGCGATGTTTGAGAAAAATCTTGACGAGAAGATCGGCAACCCGCAATTCGGCGCGGACATGAGTGCCCTTCTACGATTGGGCTACGAATGGCGGCCAACAGAAGCAGCGCAAACGGTTTCTAACAGGCTAGTCTTGCTCCTTCCCGGAGAGGGATGGAAAGGCTAGGGCCTGTTTACACAATTTGCCTTCGATAGAGCATGCTCGATATCAGTAATTTTTAGAAAAGAATTGTATATTGTATGGATATTATATGGACGATGCGCTGTTCCGGCTGCGTTGGCCCAACGGCCTCGTGTGCCACACTGCGGCCACGACCAGAGTTGCCATCGGAACCCCCGGAAACTGCGCCCGTGTGATCGGTGCCATCGACAAACCTCGATCATCGCCGGCACCCTCTTCGAGTCCAGCAAGCTGCCGCTGACCATTTGGTTCCAGGCGATCTACCTGCGGACCCAGACCAAGAAGGGGGGTGTCGGCGATGCCGTGGTACCGCCAACTGGGAGTCTCCTACCACGCCGTTTGGCGGATTCAGCACAAACTGATGCAGGTGATGATGGAGCGGACTGGAAGACAGCGTCTGGACGGCCAGGTGCAGTTGGACGATGCGGATCTGGGTGGGGAGCGAAGCGGCGGCAAACGGGGCCGCGGGGCGGAGGGCAAGACCCCATTCGTAGCGGCCGTGCAGACTACCGAAGAGGGCCACCCCCAACGCATCCAGCGCAACGTGGTCCCGAGTGTCCGCCAGTCGCACCTCGCCGACGGGGCTCGTCGGCACCTGGTGTGGTGGCCGGCAGCGAGGTCGTTTCGGACGGATTGAAAGGCTTCGACGGCGTCACCGAGGCCGGATGCCGGCATCCGGTCGTAGTCAGCGGGGGTGGACGGGCCGCGGTGGCGAAGCCGGAGTTCTATTGGGTCAATACCGTGCTCGGCAACCGGAAGTCGGCTTTGCGTAGCCGTGACCATATCCTTCCGGCCAAAATACGCACAACGCTACCTTGCCGAATTCGAATACCGGTTCCATCGCCGGTATCACCTGCCGGACCTCATCCCCAGACTCGCCGATGTCGCCTTGCGAACCCTGCCGATGCCGGAAAAGCTCCTGAAACTCGGCTTATGATTCGTGGTAATTAGGAAAGAAAATGCCCCAGCGGTACTGGAAGTACCTTGGAGTCGATCATCGGAGTAAAAAACGAATGGTGGCAGGAAATATAACAGGAACTCTGGTCAAAAACTGGTTTCATCGACCGGTCGATGTTCCGCATCCTGAACGACATATGCGACTGCTTTGGTGGATATACCCACCGGCCGTCGATGCTGGAATTCCCCAACGGAGCAGGGAGAAGTCCTTACAACTCGAACGAACTCTGAAACGCAAAATTGTATAATTGTGACATTGGCGGCTTTTCAGCATGATTCAGGAGTCTGGCATCGATATTCATCTTTTCGTGAAATATCTCGACCAGCTCCAGCGTATCGTCAGTTTCTCTCATGATCAGGTAATGTCGGCCTTCCCGGTAGTAACCGAGTCCCGTCGCATCCCGCCTACCCTGAAGGAAAAGGTCGCAGGGCCTGGGACATGGTGGTTTGCCGTCGGCAATCAATCTCAGGCGGTTCGCCAGACGATCTGTGTATTTTTGTGCCTGGGCGTCACCAAATACTCGGATGGTCCACTCGAGAATGTCCTGAAGGCTGGCGAGGGCGGCAGGCGCATAAACAATGCGCTTCATCCCCGCCTTGTCCGGGCTGCATCAAGCACATCCCCCAGCACCTGTTCCGGTGCGCCCGTGATCCCGTGGCCATTCTCCAGCTGATCAAGAGCCTTGGTGATTCTCGTTGCGATCGCATCCAGATCATGGTGGTCCTGCAGGGCACGTAGCCCGGCACGCATAACTTCGCTCGCACTGGCGTAGCGACCGGAGACTACCTGCTCATCAACAAAGCTACTGAGCTCCGGAGTAAGGGCGACATTTCTGGCATGACTGGCTGGCATTCTCGAAGATCTCTGTAAACAGGGTGTCCGATTTTGACACCCCTGGTTAAAAAATTCAAGAGGCATCATGAACCGCAAGAACTACTGGATTCATGTCTGCTCGGGCGGCGATCTGGTGGTCAAGAAATGCCATCCGAAACGAGGCGAGAAGGCACTCCAGGCCTTCGACATCACTCCCCGCTTCGGCGATCGCTCCCGCGGGGACGAAGACGCGGACGCACCGAAACTGGTGCTGGCGCATGATCGCTGGGCCACCTATTTCCGCTATGACCAGTGCGATCACGCATGGTGTGGCGGACACTTGCTGCGCAATCTGCAACAGGTCATCGATGCCTCCGCACCGCACTGGGCGCAGCGCATGAAACCGTTGCTGGTCCGAACCGGTCATGCCGGGAACCGCTCCGACCGCAAGCTCCTGAGCCTCATGTGTTTTCAGAAGGTGTCGGCTCGCTACCGCGCCATCCTGGAACCGGGCCGGGCGAAACTGCCCGAGCGTCCGCCTCGAAAGGGCCGCGTGGGCAGATGCCGAAAAGCGAAGCCAAAAAGCGGCATCAGGCCTTCATCGACTACCAGAAGGAAATCCTGCGGTTCGCCCGACCGGCCGAAGTTCCGTTCACGAACGATCGAAGTGAACAGGATCTTCGGATGGCCAAGACCAAACAGAAAGTCAGCGGCACCTTCCGAACCCTACTGCATGCCCAAGCCTATGGTCATCTCTCCAGCGACCTGAAGACTTCTGCCAATCAGGGCGTCGGACCTCTCACCGCAATCCGCCTCGCCCTGGCGGGAGCGCGGTTCCTGACAGTCGGAAAGATCAAACCGGCCGGTCTGGGACATGAATCTGGGAATAATGGTATGACCCGCCCCCCTTCGGGAGCGTGAACCGGCAACCACTCCGATCGACGATGAAGCATTCCGCGAAACCACCCGCATCCCGCACACGCTGGTCAGGCGGGAGCCGATTCCGCCAGGGAGCCGGATCGCGGCGGTGCGCGGTTTCGGGACCATGGAGCCCGTCAGGCCGCCGGTCGGCAAGGAAGGCGGGGTTCCGCAAGCCTCCCCCCGGGAGCGGTTTCCCCTTGCCCCCGAAACCCGATCCCGTAGGGGCCTCGTTCCCTGGCGGCGCCGGGAGCCTGGCGATTCGGAAGACGACGGCGAGTGGCCATGGTCCACTCCCGTCGGAGACGGCTTCCGGGAGCCACCATGATCGGTTCCTCCTGCCCACCCTCGAGGAATCAACCCTGACCAAGGCAACGAATCGCACGATTCCCCCCAGGACCGCTGCCGCTTTCGTCGGCATGGATCTGGCGAAGAACTCGGTCCCTGTCCACGGCGTCGACGACGCGGGTCGCCCCGGCGTTGACCGGCAGCGGAAGCCGGCGAAGCGGAAGGCGTTCCGGTCCCACCGGGCCCCCTGCGTGGTGGGCATGGAAGCCTGCGGACGGGCCCAGCCGTGGGGCCGGGAGGTCCTGGCGATGGGGCCTGAGGCCCAGCTCATGGCGCCGCAGTTCGGGAAGCCGTACGTCCAGTCCAACCAGAACGACCGCGCCGACGCCACCGCGATCTGCGCGGCGCTCCAACGCCCGAACAGGCGGTTCGTGGGGATCCAGAGCGCGGACCGGCCGGCGCAGCAGGCCAGCCACCGGATCCGGTCCCGGGCGGTGGGCAACCGGACGGCCCCTGTGAACCCAGTCCGCGGCCGGTTGGCCGAGTTCGGCATCGAGAGTCCCCAGGGGCGCGGCCAGGTCCGTCCTGCCGGGGCGGCGATGCTGGGCAATGGGGGAGCCGGGGAGGGGGATCTGCGGCCGCGGTTCCTGGAGGTCCTAGCGGACCTCGACGACGAGCGGGTGCACCTGGACGAGCGGGTGGACCGGTACGAGCGGATGATCGAGGAGATGGCCGGGGCAGACGAACCGGCGCCGTTGCGGAAGACCCTTCCCGGGGTGGGCCCGATGACGGCCACGGCGCTGCTGGCCACCATGGGCGATCCGGGCCTGTTCCGGAACGGCCGGGAGTGTGCGGCCGGGCTCGGGTGGGTCCCGAAACCGTATTCCACCGGTGGCAAGGAGCGGCTGCTGGGGATCTCGAAACGGGGCGACCGGTATCGGCGCGGCCTGCGGATCCATGGGGCCCGGGCGAGGGTCACCCAGCTTTCCCGGAAGGAGAAGAGGGACCGGCGCAGCCAGTGGCTCCAGGGCTTGCTGGAGCGGCGTCACCAGAACGTGGCGACGGTGGCGCTGGCGAACCGGATGGCGCGGACGGCAGGGGCCGTGCTCACCTCTCGAAAGCCGTACGAGGAGAATCACGGGCTGGCCTGAAGGCAGGCCAACGGTGAACCGGGAGCGGGATCCCGGATTCGGACATCCACCGGACCGCACCGAACCGTTTCCCTACCAGGGTTGCTGGAGAGCAATGGATCGTGATGGCAGAACAGGCAAACCGCCGGCGTGAGAACCGGGAACCCTCCAGGACCCGATCCAGGGAGCACCGAACGGTGTGCCGTGTTGAGGTCGGCCGAATGATCAGGCCACACCGGTGCGCATTCCATCAGGGCCAGGGGCATGAGATCCCCGTCGAAAGGCCGGATATCTGGCAGCAGCCGGTTCCTTCCAGATCGAAAATTGCTTTTGCAAACCGGGGCGGGTCATATAGGAGGGTTGGTCTGTGAAGCAAGTATCCGCGACTGTCAGACGGATTCTTCTGGACCGTATGGCTCTGTCGGCAGGAGGGAGCCCGCAAGGCTGTGACACAAGGCTGTGACAGAAGACCACTTGACCCCGCTACTGGTCAAGGAGAGAATTCGTGTGGACCCGGATCAGAGATCCAAGGCTGAGCTCCATACCGCTTCGTCATAACGAGTGGCTGGGCGCATAGCGAAGTCTGGGAAGATGATGCTATTCTGGGAAATGCAGCAGGGTCTAAGAGCCCTAGGCCATGGCTCCTCCTTCGGAGAAGACGAGGTGGAGCAACACAAACGAGTATCTATGCGTAACAGAAAATACAAGATTGCAGTCATTCCCGGCGATGGCATTGGCAAGGAAGTGATCCCAGTTGGCCAGGAGATGGTGGAGGGGGTCTCGGACCGACATGATTTTGCAGTCGAATGGCATGAATTCGACTGGTCTTGTGAGCGCTATATCAGGACAGGCAGTATGATGCCTGCACACGGGATCAAGGAATTAAAGCAATTTGATGCAATTTATCTGGGGGCGGTGGGATTTCCGGGAGTTCCGGATCATGTGTCGCTCTGGAACTTGCTCATCCCGATTCGCAGGCAATTGGACCAATATGTCAATCTTCGCCCAGTCCGACTGCTTTCGGGGATCACTTCTCCGTTGGCTGGGCGTGAGCCGGAAGACATCAATTTTATTGTGGTACGAGAGAATGTCGAAGGGGAATACTCAGAGATTGGAGGACGAATTTTTGCCGGTACGGATCGGGAGTTTGTCTCGCAGCAAATGATTTTCACCCGACAGGGAGTAGATCGTATTCTGCACTATGCGTTCCGATTAGCCCAACAGCGCCCCCGCAAGAAAGTGACTTCTGCGACCAAGTCCAATGGCATCGTCCATACTATGCCTTACTGGGATGAGCGCTTCCAGGTGATTGCTGAGCAGTATCCAGACGTGGAGACGGATCAATACCATATTGACATCCTGACTGCTCATTTTGTGCAGCATCCAGATTGGTTCGAGGTGGTGGTGGGCTCCAACCTGTTTGGGGATATTCTGTCCGATCTTGGACCCGCGGTAGCGGGCTCCATTGGGATTGCTCCATCTGCCAATCTGAATCCCGACGGGAATTGTCCTTCCATGTTCGAGCCAGTACACGGGTCTGCTCCAGACATTGCCGGGCAAGGCATTGCCAATCCAGTGGGAGCGGTCTGGGCCGCCGCCATGATGCTGGAACATCTTGGTGAAACCGATGCAGCACGATCCCTTGAAATGGCGATGGAATCGGCACTGACGGATCCGACGTCACGCACCCGTGACCTGGGTGGCTCGGCTGATACACGGACTTGCGCTCAGGCAATGAGTCGGGCTATAGAGCAAAAGGCCTGACTGGCTCTGCACTGCGGGGTGTCGGGACTCTCAGGTATCGGGTGCGTGCCCCGGTTTCCATTTGATGCTACAACCCATAGAAGGTTTCTGCTCCATCATGATTCGACCTCCCTGAAGCAATGCATCCATGGCAGTCTTCAGGTCCCTCCCATTGGGCACATCCGAAGCGTTGTATTTTCCAGAAGATATACGCTGGGGGCGACTATCGTCGAACTGCCCCCGGTACACCAGTTCGAGGTTGTGGTCGAAAAGATAGAAGTCTGGAGTGCAGACGGCATTATAGGCTCTCGCCACTTCCTGAGACTCATCTAGCAGATAAGGAAAGGGATAGCCGCGATCGCTTTTTTCCTGGATCATGTTTTCCATGTTGTCATCCGGATAAGCTTCGGTATCATTGCTGTTGATGGCGACGAAGCCAATGCCTTTCACCATATATTCGCCAGCGGTTTCTGCGAGAGCGCTGGCTAGGTGAATGACATAGGGACAGTGATTGCAGATGAACATAACTACGGTGCCTTGGTTACCCTGACAATCCGACAGGTGCATGGCCTCCCCCTCGGTAGATCGCAGGGAAAAAGCGGGTGCTGGAGTGCCGAGTGGCAGCATGGTAGAAGACGTAAGAGCCATTTGTGAGGTTCTCCGATGGGTGACGGTATCCCAAGTCCCGCAATTGGAAGAGGAGCCAGGATTCCGAGGGAAGCCATTATACCCTGTTCGGTCAGAGCCGGTTGTGTAGGTGCCTTTTTGCGATGGTCGCGATGATGGGTGTGTAGCTGGTCGCACTCTGGTTGGGTTTCTTTGTCCCTGCTGCAATACATCCATCATCGGATCACAATTGCGCTATGATTGGCATATGATCCGTCGGCCCGGAAGAACTGGCGGGGCGATTCCTGGTCCCAGGGTCGATTGAGCCCGTGCCGATGATTCGGCCAGCACCAGTTGCCTGATCGGAACCGGCCACTGTATACGGTGACATTCGTGCCACCGGCACCGTTGCCGGCTGCTCCCCTGAATGAGCAGGGATGGCGGTGTCCTTTGCGGTCAGGCGACACAACGTAGTCATGGCGCAACTGGCATTTCCGGAAATGTACCCTGTCGGCAGTGGGGTCATGGACCTTTCGAGATGATCTGTCGACTCCTGATAATCACTCCACTGTTCTGGTGCCGTTGACTTCCGCGAATGCGTCTGCCGACCGACCGCTTGCCGGTATTGTCGTGATGATTGCTGGCATTGCCTCCTTCGCCTGTATGGATGCCATCATCAAGTGGTTGACCGAGAGTTATCCGGTGTTGCATGTGGTCGTGCTCAGGAGCTGGTGTGGGCTGCCGTTCTTGACGCTTATTGTCCATTTTCAGGGCGGATTTCGCCGGCTGCGGAGTCGCCGGCCGGCTGTTCACCTGTTGCGCTTTGTGTTTGTGCTGGGTCTCTCGCTTTCTTTTTTCTGGGCGCTTTCCCAGATGAAATTGGTGGATGCGGTGGCACTTACGTTCGTTGCACCGATCCTGGTGGCGATACTCTCTGTGCCATTGTTGGGAGAAACCGTGGGCCTTCACCGCTGGTCTGCAATCCTGGTAGGATTTATGGGTATCCTGATTATGTTGCGTCCCGGTAGTGGGGTCTTTCAATGGGCCTCTCTGGCCGCCTTGGTGAGTGCCTGTTGCTATGCCTTACTGATGGTGACCACTCGTCGTTTCAAGGCGACAGAGCATAGCGAGGCACTGATGTTTTGGCCTGCTGCCGGTGTCGGTCTGGCGGGTCTTCTGGTTGCCCCTGCCCAATGGGTGACTCCCTCTCCGGTGGACTTCCTGCTGTTCCTGCTGGCCGGCATGTTCGGCAGCCTTGGTATTGTAGGTCTCACTCATGCGTTCCGGCTCGCTCCGGCTGCCATGGTCTCCCCCTTCGAATATACCGCCCTGATTTGGGTCACGATGCTCGGATACCTTTTTTGGGGCGACTTGCCCGACTGGTATACGATCATCGGCGCATCAATCGTAATCGGCAGCGGGCTCTATATCCTGTATCGTGAGACGATCCGTCAGGGCAAAAGCTGAGTGCCTCCTCCCTGGATCGAATCGGATATGGAAGTCTCACCTTGATAGCGCCCTACCACATAAATCCTGCTCCACTCCCCTTACCCATTCATGGGTTACAGTATGCGAATAGAGGCGACGGAGAGACGGCCGCAGCACCCGGGGTATGGATTTCCCTTCCTCAAGTTTCTTGTATTCGGTTCATGCCCTCATTCCGGGGCCGCACAGCGAATGGGGCCGCTTCGGAGTGAAAGCAGTGCTGATCAAACTCTCGAATTGTCCTGCGTACAGGCAGTTAATCCACGACGGATACATGGCCCCCGAAAAGGATGGTTTCGGGTTTTCGGCAAGACTCCGGTAGTGCAGACACGCAATGCGGTATCGCTCAGATTATGGCCTTTTCGGAAAATGGCTCATTTCGTTTGATTCGTCTGTAGTGGAACGGAGTTAGGTCCAGCGAGCGATATTCGCCGTGGACAATCCATTCGGCAAGACCGCGTCCGATCGCAGGGGATTGCTGGAGCCCATGTCCAGAAAAGCCGTTCACAAAGAGAAAATTCTGGATTTCCGTATGAGGGCCGACAATGGCATTCTGGTCCAGCCGGTTATAGGCATAGTGGCCTACCCAGGAATTGACCAATCGAATGGTTTCAAATTGCGGAATTCTGCGGGCCAGCGTCGGCCAGACCTTGCCCTCCCAGAGGTGAGGCTCTTCGCTGAAATCGTCGTAATCAACACCCCGGTCATCTTCCGGTGGGCATCCAGCCAGATAATAGGGACCTTCGGTACGCATGTGAACACCACTCGGGTCAATCGTGAGCGGCAAGTCCCGGCTGAGGGGATGTGCGGCATCAAAGACAAAGGAATAGCGTTTCCGCGGCTCCACCGGAATTTCGATTCCGGCCATGCGTGCGGTCAAAACAGCTCTTGGTCCACTGGCATTGACCACATTACCACAATGGATCCGCTCACCGGAGGCAAGGGTCACGGCGGCGATCCTGCCCCCGTCGCGGTTCGGCATCATGGAGACTACGGTATTGGCCACGTACTCTGCCCCTTTCTCTCTGGCCGCCTTTCGCCACCACTGGAACAGGGTTCCACCATCGAAATATCCCTCATCCTGGGTGTTGAGGCTACCGAGTACAATATCTTCCAGGGAATAGAATGGATATTGCGCCTGAATTTCCTCGGGGTACAGGATCCGGGTTCCGGCCCCGCATGCTATCTGCACTTTCTGGTTCGCGCACAGCACCTCGGCAGACTGGTCGTTGTCTGCAAGATACAGATATCCAAAATTCTGCAGGGTCAGGTCGGGGACACGAGAATCATTCCCCAGATATTGCCTGAAATTCCGGATGTATTCAGCGCCAAATTGGGAGATACGGACATTGATTGCATTTGAGAACTGTTGCCGGATGCAGCTGTTGGTGTGGGTGGTGGAACACATCGCATAAGTCGGGTCCCGTTCCACAACCAGAACACTGCCGTCGAAATCCGGATTGTCCATCAGGAACCAGGCAACAGCCGTGCCATACATTGCACCGCCGACGATGACGATATCATACTGCCGGTTTCGCGGAGTCGAGTCCGGTAGCAACGGGATGGATTGTACACGGCTCATAAGGAAGATTTTTGGAGTGGGGCTCGGCATGTACCTTGTTGATAGGCAACCATAGCCAGGAATGCGGTTGGAACCCGACCGGCACTTTGGCGTCCTGGTAGGTGGAAAAGAACCTGTTTCAGAGGGGATTGTGACGACCGACCGCAGTAGGGCGCGACAACTCGATCAGATGGACGCCGCGCTCGCCACAATGAAATGATCGTTCGGGGGTCATTGCCCAGAGCGAATGGCTGGGCGCAGGTCGGCACAATAATCCTGTTCCGGTGCAGCGGGCGAAAACCAGACATAGTCGGCAATTGTTGATTTGACCATGGCATAGTCCCGGGGGGACATCGATTTCGGGTCCACTTCCTCAAGTTGTAACACCACAAAATCTGCCATGGGATCAAGAAACGCAATATGCCGTGGAACTCCAAGGTCGCGTCGGGTATGGTAAGCGCCTGCCACAAGAATCGTGCGGGATGGGGATACAGATTGATCTGCCAATAGCATGGCATGGGCCATAGTCGAATCTCTTGCTGCCTGGACAGCCAGCATTGGGTTCAACGTGCTTCGTGGCATGGTTTCGCAATGGGAAAGATAGAGCTGATCCAGGATTTTCTGGCGCTGTTCTTCGCTGAGCACATGGATAGGGCCATATTTTGAGTACCCACCCAGTTCGGCGTCTTCCCCCCGATAGATTGCGCGGACACGCGTTGGACAGGGGCTTCCTGCGACCAAGACGCCCCCCTGAGTAAGAACGGTGTGAAACAAAGGACCATAATCGTCCCATGACCACCGATTTTCGGGCCAATCCAGTGTTTCCCTGATCTTGTCCAGCGGGTGATGGGCATCTAGTGTTCCAAGTCGTGCTTGCTGGGTTTCGTCCAGCATTTCGAACACAACTCGGGAGTTTCGGTCGACCAGTTGCTTCAAGAGTCGTTGTTCAATACGATGATGGTCGCTATTGTCATGTCGTTCTCCCACCAGGATGAACTGGTGATATGCAAGCTTTTCCAGCAGGACTGCTTCGGTAACAAAGGTGTCCCGGTTTACATCGTAGATACGCCCCGACAATGGGTGATCCGTAAAACGCAGAGCCGTCGCTTCACTGATGGGTGTCAGGCATCCCAAGGCGGTCACGAAGGACAGGGCGGCCCAAAATATGGGGGGTCGAAACATGGATAGTATGAACGATGACGAAGCGGAAGCGGATTCAGCCCGGCTGCGCCGCCTGCAAGCGGCGGCGGGAGTAATGGGATCATTAGTCCCTAGTTCGTGACCACAGGGACGCTCGGCCACCGGATGATGAAGCCGAGAATGGCAACCGCCGCAACCCACAGTCCGATTTTCCAGCGCAGATTGTCCTTATCACGCCTGCTCATGTCGGTTTTCCAGTCGGCCATATCAGTATCCCGCCTGGCCATGTCGGTTCTCAGCCGCTCGAAAGACGCATTCATGCGTTCGATGCGGTTTCCGCTTCAGACTGTTTTGTGTTCATCTTCTTCTCCAGCATGGCGTGCTGCTCTTACAACTCGGCGGTCTCCGCCGCCAGTTCGTGATTTGCAGGTTCGGTAATTGCCCGTATCCTATCCGACCGTGGCCGGATTTTTCAAGTCCAGTGCTCAGTAAGGAACCCCATCCGCACTGGTCAGTATCCTGACACGGAATCCTTTACCGGGTTTCGTTATTGCAGGTGATCTGCCTTGAGTGTGGTTTCTGTCTCGGCGGTTAACGCAATTTGCCTTCAACAGGGTACATTCAATGCCGGTAATGTTCAGCGGAAACCGCGCGGAGAAACCGACCTATGGAACTCACATTCGTACCGCCCAAGCACCACCGCATCGCTCCTTGGGAATAGGGCCGGACACGGTACCGGTGGCGCAACGAGGTCGAGCGGCTGTTTCGGTGACTCAAGGGATCCCTTCGGGTGTTCTCGCGCTTCGACAAACTCGATATCATCTTCCTCGGATTCGTGGTCTTTACATTGATCATGGATGCCCTAGCGTGTCCGATTTGCAGAAGGACCGGGGCGTTGACTCGAGGAAAGCACGATACATGGAAGACCGTAACGTCATGGTTAGGTGTGTATTTTTCTGCGAAGGCGAGCCCCTTAGTGTAGGGTTCTGCACTCATCCACACTCTATCCAACATGGGAGTTATGGTTTTGTCTACTTAGATAATTCGTTGATGTCATGGTAAAATTTGGCATGAAAATAATTTTACCTGAAGATCAGTTCGAGATGTCCAATGAGCGAATGAGCATGAAGGCACAGTTGCAAGCCAGCTTTTGGGATGAGGCCGTCCAAATGGCGAAAAAAGAACGGTTTCTCGAAGCCACCAAAATGTTTGAACAATCAGGAACGTTGCCTGGGACCCAGACGACACACACAGAAAAATTGGCTTATGGATTCTACCGACGCGCATTGTGGCATCAAAATAATCAAGACGAGCCTCGCGCCATAGTTGATCTTGAAACCGCCCTCAAATTTCCCAAAATTCCCCAATTGCTCAGGTCACTAATTCAGCAAAGACTTACTGTCATCCGAAATGAACCTATTTCTGAAGTCAGGAAGTTCGACGAAGCAATTGAATCGCAATTCGAAAGATGCTCATCGGAAGTCGATTTGATCAAGGAGTTCTTTGATCGATATGGGCTAAGTCCAGCAAGCAGATACGAAATGTCGAGGAAATAGACGAGATTTCCACTGTAGGAGTATATCGTTGGGCTGGAGATGAAAATCGTAATGAGCAATGGTCGAAGCTCATACGACAGTTCAAGGCAGGGGCTCCTGACCTGCCAGCATTCTTTGGCCGCATCCTTGCGGAGCATGTATGGGCTGCTCCAAAGTGTCGGACATGGATCGAAGAGGTTGATTATATTGTGCCAGTTCCGGCAGCGGCGAATCGAAAGGCTGAAAGGGGCATTGATATTGTAGGTAAAATTGGAATCCACCTGAGCTCAAGATTAAAAATTCCAATACGAACAGACTTTCTCAAACGTCACGATAACCCCGAACATTCAAGATTTTTGAAAAAGTCTATACTCAAATCACAGTATTCCTTTCGCCGAAAAAAATCTTCGGAAAATCGTGGGAGGACAGTACTATTGTTAGATGATGTAATGAACCGGGGATACACGGTGGGCGTTTGTGCTGAATTACTCAGAGAATACGGTTGTAGAAAAATCGTTTTACTGGTGCTTGCTCTTTCGCAGAGTTCTCTCCAATCCAGTCGTCACTTGCATTAGTGCAAATGGGAAAATATGTGCCAATTCGATACGCGTTCTCTCTATGATTGGGAAAATCACCGGAAACAATTCGATTGATTCCATGGAAATTCATCCGGCTGTGAGAAACGAATGACTACAGAACGAATCGAAACCAGGCTGGATGAGACGACCGTCAAGCAATTGGACGATTGGCGCATGTTGGTTAAACCACAACTTTCAAGATCAGAAGCGGTGCGGATTCTGTTGGAAGAAAGACTGTCTAGTGGGCAGCATATCGAAATTGATCATGCCAATCGCAAGCAGGAAAATTTCCCGGACGCAAATCGCTTGGGGGCAATATATACCCTAGAGCGAATCAACGGGTTTGGTCCGGTGAAATTCCGTGCCATACATGATGCTGGGGTCGACCCTCAAGCAGTCATTGAGAATCCAGATCTCTTGCCATTTACGGGCCGTACCGGGGAAAAGCTCCGACGTGACATGACATCTCTTTCACTGGAAGATGTGACTGCCGGGCGAAATCGTGCTGCAGATCAAATTGAACGTGCGAAAAAATTCGCTGCATCCATCCTCACCCATGGCGACCCGGACTATCCCGAACGAGTCTATACCAGCAATAATCCGGTACCGGTTCTCTATGTCCGCGGTGATCCAGAAATCTGGAAAGATACCGGCTCTGTTGCCGTTGTTGGATCCCGGAATACGCGCGACCCCTATACCGGTGATGCCAGACATTTCGTCAGGCTTGCGGTAGCGAAGAGAAAGATTGTAATTTCAGGTTTCGCCATTGGGGCTGACGCAACCGGTCACGTGGCAGCCCTGGAATTTGGTGGTTCCACCGTGTGTGTCATGCCCTGCGGATTGGACAATGTGTTTCCGCCGGAGAATCGCGCTCTATGGGAAAAGTTACTTTCACACCCTGATGCGGTATTTGTCAGTGAGTTCGGCTTTGGACAGCGGGCGTCATCCCTGCTGCTGCGCAAACGGAACAAATTGATTGTGGCTTTTGCACAAGGTGTGCTGGTAGCACGGTCGGCAGTGGACGGAGGGGCGATGAACGCCTATCGCTTCGGGAGGGAACAAAGAAAGCCCGTTGCCACATTCAGGCCTGACGGCTCTGAGGAAACATCAGGCAATGCGGTCATCGAGAAGGATGACCGTACAGGTGGTTTGGCTTTCGAGATGGCAACAAATCCGTCTATATCCGAAGAGTGGCTGCAGAAACTATCCTCCTTGATCTAGACGGAACGGTTTGGAACAGCCGTCCGTGGTATGCGGAGACGATCGCATGTCTGTCAGGTGTATCCTGTGATGAGGTTGAGCGTAAGCTACTCTCCGGTAAGCCCATCGTGCAACTGGCAAGGGAGCACTGTGTTAGCAAGTCAAATCTGGTTAAGTCTGCGACAGAAAACGCCGAATCGTTGGTACTTACTGTACAAGCGGGTAAAACAGACCCTGAAGGTTCTCCGGGGCCGCGGAACTCCGATTGGTGTTGTAACGAACCTGCCAGGGTGGCTTGTCAGGCCTTTGCTGGAGTCCAAGGATTTAAAAGAGTACTTTTCGTCACCATAACGCCCCGCTGGGGAATACAAGCAAAACCAAGACCGCATGGAATATTCAGCGCACTAGAGGAAATAGGCCGAGGGGTCAATGCGGATACATGGTTTGTGGGAGATGGAACGGTAGATGCTCAAGCGGCTGAAGCAGCAGGGATAAGATTTGCTTGGGCATCATATGGGTATGAATCAGGCCCGCCACCGGCACGTCCGAAATAGTGGAAAAATTCGAAGACATACTTCGGCTATGAAGTTCCTCTACAAGATTTACAGTGCCTATGATGGATTCAGACCTTCGGTACTACCAGATCGGATTTGTGATGGCCGATTGCGACTAGGATGGCGGCACTACATTGATGTCGTGGAGAAGGGTTGGGAGTGCTGGGTCTACTTTCATGGTCCGCACAAGTTTGAAAACGGGGTTTACGCAAAGGGAATTGTGGATGGCATAGACTTGGGTAAGGGGGAGGTGAGTCTTCGCATACGTGAGCACAATATTGATGTCCCGATAACTTCCAGGAACATTTCTGCCAAGATAGCAGACGCAGTCTCGATACGAGGCCGACAGGTATTCATGTGGCCCGATGATTGGACAGTGCCGACGCATTGTGACCTTGAGGCGTGTAATAGTCGGCAATGTGGAGACTGCGACACATGGGCAGCCTTACCGTTGATTGGAACCGGTGAGTTAAAAGTTCCCGGTCGTTTGCGTTGGCCCAGATTTGAAAGCATCGTATCGGGGCATTGGTTCATTCCAAGCCGCTGTTTCGAACCCCATATCAAGCTAGCAATACATGATCTGACAAAGAGATTGACTGCATTCAAAATGGGAGAAATGACCTATGCATATCCGTTTTGCCCTGTCGATGTCCGAGCAACTGCGCTGACGAGACCTGCTGGAGTTTGACTATATTGTGCCGATCCCATTGTCTCCAGACAAGGCAAGTATTTCGAAATGTCGAATGCAGGCTGAGGGTTACAGCGCAGCACAGTTCGAAAATCGCTCCATGATTCCTCACGACTGCACCTTTCGCGCCTACTACCGAGACTACAACGAGATCCGCCATGCGGCCGAGATTCCCGGCCATGGTCTGCGTTATCAGTGGGCGCAGGAACGCTTTGCCAGTATAGCCGGCTCCCCATGTCGCCGCCGTCAATCGCGAACTCGGCCACGACGAAGGCCGCCACGACATTACCGCCACCCACATCGGTCCCCGGGCCTGAACGGGCGATGCTGTGGTACCATGCATGACCGCCCTCTGGATCTTCGAGGGGGGCCCCTCCGCCGGACCTCACCGGGTTCCCGGAATGCGGGCGCGGACGTCGGGGCTTTCTCCATTCGGGCCATCCGGCCTTTTCAGGGACGACGTCTGTCCCCGGCACTGGCGGGGACAGACGTTCGTTCGGTTTCGCGGCGGGAGTCGTGTCTGGGATGCTCTGGAATCAGGGCGTCGGGGTCGAGGTCAGGATAAAGCCGAGAATCGTGATGCCCGCGACCATAATGCCCAGGACCGAAATGATCAGACGATTATCCCGTTTGACCATGTCGGTTCTCAGCCGTTCAAAGGCGGCATTCATGCGTTCATACGATGTATTCATCTTCTCCTCCAGCACGGCAATCCGTTCTGACAGTTCGTGATTGGTGGGTTCAGCCATCTCGATAGTATAGCAGACCGCCCCGGTCTTTCCCGAGATGACTTATGCCGGGCTGGGAATCGCGGAAACGGCCGATCTTCTCGGTGTCCATGATCGGACGGTCCGGTGCTACCGGAACGGCGAGGTCAGAGGCATGGGCCAACTGCAGATCAAGAAGCTCTGGGAAATCGCCAACGGGCGCTCGCTGGAGCGGGGTCGCGAATCCAGAAGGTCCGATTCCCGGGGAACCCGAAGGCCGAGAATCGTGATGCCCGCAACCATAATGCCACGACCAAACGGTCCCGCCGCCCGCTTCGCGGCGGGAGTCGTGCCTGGGATGCTCTGGAATCAGGGCGTCGGGGTCGAGGTCAGGATAAAGCCGAGAATCGTGATGCCCGCGACCATAATGCCCAGGACCGAAATGATCAGACGATTATCCCGTTTGGCCATGTCGGTTTTCCAGTCGGCCATGTCAGTTCTCAGCCGTTCAAAGGCGGCATTCATGCGTTCATACGATGTATTCATCTTCTCCTCCAGCACGGCAATCCGTTCTGACAGTTCGTGATTGGTGGGTTCAGCCATCTCGATAGTATAGCAGACCGCCCCGGTCTTTCCCGAGATGACTTATGCCGGGCTGGGAATCGCGGAAACGGCCGATCTTCTCGGTGTCCATGATCGGACGGTCCGGTGCTACCGGAACGGCGAGGTCAGAGGCATGGGCCAACTGCAGATCAAGAAGCTCTGGGAAATCGCCAACGGGCGCTCGCTGGAGCGGGGTCGCGAATCCAGAAGGTCCGATTCCCGGGGAACCCGAAGGCCGAGAATCGTGATGCCCGCAACCATAATGCCACGACCAAACGGTCCCGCCGCCCGCTTCGCGGCGGGAGTCGTGCCTGGGATGCTCTGGAATCAGGGCGTCGGGGTCGAGGTCAGGATAAAGCCGAGAATCGTGATGCCCGCGACCATAATGCCCAGGACCGAAATGATCAGACGATTATCCCGTTTGGCCATGTCAGTCTTCCAGTCGGCCATGTCAGTCTTCCAGTTGGCCATGTCAGTCTTCCAGTCGGCCATGTCGGTTCTCAGCCGTTCAAAGGCGGCATTCATGCGTTCATACGATGTATTCATCTTCTCCTCCAGCACGGCAATCCGTTCTGACAGTTCGTGATTGGTGGGTTCAGCCATCTCGATAGTATAGCAGATCGCCCCGGTTTGTCCCGGGGGATCTCCAGAAAACGAACCGGATCCAACGTGGGACGAAGCGGAAACAAGTGCCGGTCTGAGGGTTGGCTTCGGGAGGGATCCGCGAGCCTGGGTCAGGATAAAGCTGAGAATCGGGATGTCCGCCCCCAAGACGGCCACGATCAACCCGCCTGCTGACGCAAGGAAGTTCTTCATGGCCTTCCCCGCACCGAACTGCGCCAATGCCACACCAAAACGCACAGGGGCACACAGCGAAGCGTTTGCGCCGCTTAGTCACCATGTCTTTCACCGGTTTGAAAGCAATCCCTCTGGAAACCGGGGGCAATTGGCATCCTTGAGCCCCCAGACCTGACGGCGTGTTGAGTAATCCGACCCGCGAGGGCAATACCGAATCGAACTGAGCTGTTGAAAAAGGAAAGGGCTTTATAAAAGAAGTGTGCTGGCTCTCCCAAATCGGAAATATCTCCGCCACTTCGGTGCCAGAGAAATCCATGCCCACTACACCATCGCCAACCATCTGGTTGACCTGCGCTGGCTGTCGTCCAAGGTTGAAAGCTAACTCTCTTTGTAGAAGTCGGCTTTTCATTTGACCGGTACCGGTTTGATGTGACGACTGTCAGTTGAAGCCTGGTTCTTGTTAACATAAATTGATCGAGATATGGTATACTCGGATTTCATCATTTCCAGCACAGACCGCGCGGAGGAACAACCCATGGAACTCACCCCCGTACAGTACGAGCGCATTGCGTCGTTGCTGCCGAAGCCGTAGGGCCATATTCGTCTGTAGAATCCTCCAGTGCTCAACGCCATTTCCTACGTGGCTGATCCCGGGGCAGATGGAACATCAAATTTCCTCTGGTTGCCGCGGATGTCGACACCGCCGTCGCCTCCCGGCTCTCTCATGGCCACGCGCACGACGTCCCAAAGGGGCGGAAACTCCTGGCGCAGATGGCAATGCCATCGAATCGTCCCGCCTTGCTCATGGGCCGCGCCTACGAAGACCAGGAGACCCGCAGACGGTTGGCCCATCTCAGCTTCCAGCCCGTGGCACCTCCCAAAACAACCGCAGTACTCCCTGGGAATATGAGCGGAAACTGTACCGGCGGCGCAATGAGGTCGAGTGGCTGTACCGGCTGCTCAAAGGCTTCCGCAGGGTCTTCTCGCGCTTTGGCAAATTGGAACATCCTGTTCTTTGGATTCGTTGTCTTCGCGCTGATCATTGATGTACTACGTAGCGTCAGCAGGCCCTAAGATCGTGGAGTGGTTCCTGAGTGGTATTTCCGTATCTCCCGCTCGCCCACACTGGGCAGTGGCTGTGTTGAACTGGTTGCATTCCAATGTGCCACCGTGAAGGCAGTTGACAGGGTTCGTATCAATGGAACCGGAGCGTCTGGAATGGGTAACCTCTTTGAGTCAGAAATGTCAATAACACTTCCCGATCCATGGTGGTTGTACGTGTATTGATTAATGGATGAATGTGCAATTCTGGAGCCTCCAGCAATGCCTCGTCGATCCAACAAGTCACCACATGGGTGACATCATTGAGTACCGAAAACATGCTCACCGCACCCGGAATGACCCCAAGATAGTGCATCAATCGCTGCGGACTTGCGAAGGATAACCGGCGGTCGCCAATGAGTGTCGCCATGGTTTTGAGGTCGACCTGACGGTCCTCGTGCAAAGTGAGCAACCACATTCTGCCTTTTCGGTTGCGTACAAACAGATTCTTGGTGTGACCATACGGAGCAGGGGACCGTAGGGCTTTTGCATCCTCAACGGTCCACATCGGCGCATGGTCAACGGTATGATGCGGGATGCTTTTGGCATCCAGTATGGTCAGGAGCTGATCCGATGTCAGAGGCGAGGAGCCGTCAATCAGGCAGTGGGAGATGCCAATATTCATAGGGGACAAATCATTGATCGTACGCAAAACTGCACAGTGATAGTCAGGCCTCTCCCGGAACTCGGCAGATAGTCGATCAATGGATCCGGTACTTGGGGGCCGAAAACTGTACGGAACTACCCGTCGAGATTCCTGTCACCGTTTCCATGGAGTCTTGTTTTTCACGTCATATTCCATTCGGATAGGCCTCTGAATGGAAGATTATCCGTAATGCGATCCAGATTGAGTCGACGGCGACGTATCCTCCCGCCCCTGCGATGGTGCGCATTCATCATATTGGTCGTCTATTTCCTGCCGGCAGTCTACCAGGTCGCTCTCTATTATGTTGAACAGGATCCGACGGCTCCATGGTGGTCGCTGCGCCGTGACAGTAGCGGCCAGGCCCCGGATCTCCTGGAGACCGAAGATGCCATCATCCAAGTCTATGCTGCCAGGGCCGTTCGATGGCGAGGCGCATTGGGTGTACATGCCTGGGTGGCCACTCGGCATTCCCATCAACTCGAGTATCAGCGGATTGAAGTTTTGGGGTTTGCCCTGCGATGGGGAGGGCAGCGGAGTGTGCGCATACATCCGGGGGTTCCGGATCAGTACTGGTATGGGAGTCAGCCGGTCCTGTTGCGCGAGATCCGCGGCGGACAGGAAGTGGACGAGTTGATCAATCGCATCCATCATGCTGCCCGACGATATCCTTATGATACCACATATGATATTTGGCCCGGTCCGAACAGCAACACTTTTGTGGCGTACCTTGGGCGTCAAGTGCCAGAACTGTCGTTGGATTTGCCGCCCAATGCGATCGGCAAGGATTACCCGACCGGGGGCAGCATTCTGCAGACTCCTCCCAGTGGTCGGGGTTTCCAGGTCACCCTTGGTGGCTTGGCCGGACTGTTGCTGTCCCCTGAGGAGGGTCTGGAGATCAACCTGCTGGGGCTGACGGCCGGAATCGATTTCTCCCCCTTGGCACTTAAACTACCCGCAGTGGGCCGTATCGGTTTCCAGGATCTGGAACGCCGCATCCTGCCATGATGCACCTCTCGTTTATAATCGCCCTCTCTATCCTGCCCCAAACCCTTCATGCCGACTGATCCCGATTTTTCGCAGGATCGCGAAAACCTACCGCCAATTCCCCCCCATGCGCTGGACACCGTCTCCATCGCGCATTTTACTGAGCATGCGTACCTGAACTATTCCATGTACGTGATCCTCGACCGGGCACTGCCCAGTCTCGCCGATGGCCTGAAACCAGTACAGCGGCGCATCGTATATGCCATGTCCGATCTGGGGTTGCATGCCGGAGCCAAATACAAAAAATCCGCTCGCACTGTGGGCGATGTGCTGGGCAAGTTTCATCCCCATGGCGATAGTGCCTGTTATGAAGCCATGGTTCTGATGGCACAGTCTTTCAGTTATCGCTACCCACTCATTGATGGCCAGGGCAACTGGGGCAGCCAGGATGATCCGAAGTCGTTTGCCGCGATGCGCTACACGGAATCTCGCCTGACCCGATATGCCCAACTGCTGTTAGCGGAGCTAGACCAGGGTACGGCAGACTGGATGCCCAATTTTGATGGTACCCTGCAAGAGCCCCGCTTGCTGCCGGCACGATTGCCCAATGTCCTGCTCAATGGTGGTTCCGGTATCGCCGTGGGTATGGCTACCGATATCCCACCACACAACTTGGGCGAAGTAGTGAACGCCTGTGTTTGCCTTCTGGACAACCCGAAGGCTTCCCTGTCTGACCTGTGTGCACAGATCGGTGGACCGGACTATCCCACGGAAGCCGAACTGATTTCATCCCGGGACGAAATTCTTCAGATCTATAAAACCGGGAACGGTACTCTGAAATTGCGAGCGGCCTGGCAGAAAGAGTCTGGGGGCGTGGTCATTCATGCCCTTCCGTACCAGGTGTCCGGGGCTCGGGTTCTGGAACAGATTGCGACACAAATGGCCGCGAAGAAGTTGCCGATGATCTCCGATCTGCGAGATGAATCGGATCATGAAAACCCGATTCGCCTGGTGATTGAGCCCCGTTCCAATCGGGTCGATATAGATGCCCTCATGAGCCACCTATTTGCCACGACCGATCTGGAGCGAAGCTATCGCGTCAACCTGAATATGATCGATCTGCATGGCCGACCACGGGTGTTTGACCTGAAATCGCTGTTGCAGGAATGGCTGGAGTACCGACGGGAGACGGTCAAGTCCCGTTTGCAGTTTCGGCACGATAAGATCGTCCATCAGATACATGTTCTGGAGGGCTTGCTCATCGCCTTTCGCCACATAGAGGAAGTGATTCAGATTATCCGTACAGAGGACCGCCCCAAACTGATCCTGATGCAGCGGTTTCATTTGACGGAGATTCAGACAGAGGCGATTCTGGAACTCAAGCTGCGTCGTCTGGCCCAGTTGGAGGAAATGAAGATTCGGCATGAGCATGATGAACTGCAAAACGAGAGGAAATGGCTGGAATCAGTACTGGGCTCCCGTCGGCAGTTGACTCATCTGGTGCGGAATGAACTCCTTGCGGATGCCAGGGAGTTTGGCGACTCACGCCTCTCTCCACTTGCCGAACGCGAAGTGTCTAAGGCCTTGGACCCCAAGGCACTGATGCCCGTGGAACCGATCACAGTCGTGCTGTCGGAAAAAGGCTGGATCCGGGCAGCCAAGGGGCATGATCTGGACCCGTCCCGGTTGTCCTTCAAGTCTGGCGACAATTTCCTGTGTTCGGTGCTGGGCAAGACCAACGAACTACTGCTTTGTCTTGATTCGGATGGGCGCACGTATGGCCTCGTTCCGCATGGGCTGCCTTCCGCGCGGAGCCTTGGAGAACCTGTCAGCAGCATGATCAATCCGCAGGCCGGGGCTTGTTTTCGCGGTTTGATGATGGGAACGGAGGACAAGGAATATCTGCTCTGCTCGTCTGCTGGCTTTGGTTTTGTGGCCAGGCTGGGAGACTTGGCCACCCGAAATCGTTCTGGCAAGGCAACCATTCGAGTGCCGGAAGGTATAGCCGTCTTGCAGCCCCAACCGATTGATGACTATGAAGAAGACTGGGTGGCATTGGTGACCTGTGATGGCCGGTTGCTGATCTTCACGGTTGGAGAATTGCCGAAATTATCCCGCGGCAAAGGCAACAGACTAATCCATATCCCGGCCGTCAAGCGAGCCTCGGGCGAGGAGTCCATGGTGGACTTGGTGGTCTTTCGTGAAGGTGAGCATTTGCGCCTCTACAGTGGCAAGCGCTACCTCAACCTGAAGCCTTCCGATTTCGATCACTATGTTGGCCGCAGAGGCCAACGCGGTCGCTTGCTTCCCAAAGGATTCCGGCAGGCTTTCCGCATTGAATCCATTCGTCGATAAGGGTTTTGCCTATTCTTGCGTCATGCCCCGAGCACTGTTTACCTCTGACCTCAACCACCTGAAACGGATCAGTCATGGAAAGGTGCGGGATCTCTACGCCCTTGGTGCCGACTATCTGTTGATCATCGCCACTGACCGATTGTCTGCCTTTGATGTGGTTTTGTCCCAGCCCATCCCCGGCAAGGGAGAAATTTTGACCCGTATTTCCAATTTCTGGTTTAAGCGAACCCGGCAGATTGTCGCCAACCACCTGGTCCCGGTAGATCTATCAGATGCCATTCCCGACCCCGACCAGTGTGCAGAACTCCGGGAACGGACCACCATTGTCAAGCGATTGAAACCCCTGCCGATTGAAGCCGTGGTGCGGGGCTATCTGATCGGGTCCGGCTGGAAGGACTATCAGGAAACCGGTGCAGTCTGTGGTATTTCATTGCCTCCGGGGCTGCGTCAGGCCGACCCGTTACAGAAGCCGCTCTTTACCCCCGCTACCAAGGCATGCCGGGGAAACCATGATGAAAACATTACTTTTGATCAGGCCGCAGACCTGATCGGCGGCCCTTTGGCCGAACAAATCCGTGGCATCAGTATTCGAATTTACCAGGAGTCGTCGGATTATGCCCGCCAAAGAGGGGTGATCATTGCTGATACCAAATTGGAGTTTGGCCTGGATGAGGCCGGTATGCTCTATCTCATTGATGAGGTTTTGACCCCCGATTCTTCTCGCTTTTGGCCTCTGGACACCTATCGACCCGATATGAGTCCACCGAGTTTCGACAAACAGTTTGTCCGGGATTATCTTGAGACCCTGGATTGGAACAAGAAAGCGCCCGGCCCACGCCTGCCCGAAGACCTGATTCTCAAAACGGCGGAAAAGTATCGGGAGGCGGAACGTCGACTCATGTGGACAGCGGACTCCGTTATGGCTTGACTACCGGTGGGCAAGCTTTCTGGGACGGGTTCCGGGGCTTGACCGCATACAGTGCTCTGGCGGCAGGGGAACTCACTTGCGCTGCCCGTCAGTGACCGTCAGGCCATGTGGTCACTGACCGTATCTGTCTCTGCCGGCATGATCCAAACCCTGCTATATTTCTACTTGATAAAAATCGCGGGAGAAGGGGTTTGGTTTCATTGGGTTCGTTTGTTGCGCGGGTTGCCGGGATCGTTTGGGAGTTTTGCGATTTGCCGAGAAACATGGCGTGCGGGTCTGATTGGTCACAGAGATTCTGGCAGGTGCCCTGATTCTTTCATGCGGGAGTCAGTCGTATCTGAAGGAGGGATCCCCTCGCTGTCTCTGGAAAAGCCGATTTCATTATCCGGCCCGGCGTACCTAGCTGGGAGGTGACCGACAATATCATGGAACCCGAAATCCCTGTCGGACTCTCACCGGATTGTGCCTGTTTCCATTGTGGGTTGCCGGTTTTGAAGCCCGGAGAGTTTCGGTCCTTCTCGGAAGGGCAGATGCGGGAGTTTTGTTGTGCCGGCTGCCTGGCTGTCACCGACGTGATTACTGCAGGCGGCATGGAACGCTACTACGCCTTGCGGGAAGCTCCCGGGAATCGGCTGGATCCGACCGATCATGAACAGTTTCGGGTGTACGACAATCCCAGACTGCAACAGGGTTGGCTGACACAGGCGGACCATGATGCCAACGGAGAGTTCCTCATTGAAGGAATCGCCTGTGCTGCCTGCATCTGGCTGATTGAGCAATGGATCGCACAACTGCCGGGGGTCAAATCCGCCAGCCTCAACTTCACTACGCACCGGTTGGACGTTCATTGGGACCCGGCCCAAGCCCGGGTAAGTGATCTGATGTGGGCGGTATATCAGATCGGTTATCAGGCTTTACCCTATACTCGGGAGGCGGATCAGTCGCTGCAGGAACAGCAGCGTCGAGAGCTGCTCAAACGCTTGGGCGTGGCCGCTGCTCTGGGTATGCAGATCATGGTCATCAGTGTGGCGTTGTATGCCGGGAACTGGTTCGGTATGGAACCGGAATTGCGGGAGTTCCTGCGCCGGACCAATCTCCTGCTGGTTTTGCCGATCATGGGCTATTCTGCCCAGCCTTTTTTTCGTGGTGCGCTGCGCGGCATACGCAACCGGGCACCGGGTATGGATCTTCCCGTCAGTCTCGGGATCAGCCTGGCCTTTGCCGGCAGTTTGTGGGCGGTTGTTTCTGGCCATGGTGAGGTGTACTACGATTCCATCGCCATGTTTGTCTTTTTCTTGCTGGGCGCACGATACCTGGAGCAGTCCACCCGGTTACAAGGGGCACAGGCTATGGATACTCTGGCGGCCGTGGTTCCGGGAACGGCAAGACGTTGGCGGGATGATGATACGCTGGAAACGGTTCCGACGGTGGAATTGGAGTTAGGTGAATGTATGCTGGTTCGATCGGGGGAAGTGATACCCACCGATGGAGTCATCCATGAGGGGCATTCGCAATTCGACGAATCCCTCATTACCGGGGAAGATCGGCCGGTGATGCGGGGCGTGGGAGAACCGGTGATGGCCGGGTCGGTCAATCTGTCGCAGCCGGTGACCATCGAAATTACCGCATGTGCGGGCACGACGACTCTCGATTCGATCTTGCGTTTGGCGGCGCACTCCCATGCGGACAAGCCACGGATTTCCCAGTTGGCGGAACGGGTGGCTCGCTGGTTCGTTGTGGGCGTTGTCCTGCTGGCTTTTCTGGTTGCCATCGCCGGTCTTTGGCTGGGGACCCCAACCTGGCTCCCCACCACAATTGCGGTCCTGGTGGTGACCTGTCCCTGCGCATTGTCCCTTGCGACTCCCCTGGCGTTCCATGCCGCATCCAGCAGCTTGCTACGCCGTGGGGTACATGTGATCCGTGGCCATGTATTGGAAACGCTCTGCCGGGTGGATCATGTGATTTTTGACAAGACCGGAACATTAACCAGCGGAGAGATGAAGTTGGATCAAGTGATCACACCCGACGATATCGATACGGAAACGGCCGTCCGTATCGCGGCTGCACTGGAGCAAGGGGCTTGTCATCCACTGGCCCGGCCATTGCTTGCTGCGGCAGGGAACGCACCGCTTCCCAAGGTGTCGGGCTTCTTGACTCTTCCGGGTCAGGGAGTTCATGGTTTTGTGGACGGCAAATACTATCGTCTGGGATCGGTTGAGTTTGTTTCCGAAATTGTGGGCCACCTTGCAGAAGAAGAAACCGCAAACCAGAATAGCGGGATATCGGGTTCGCGAGTGATGCTGGCGAATGAATCCAAGCTCCTGGCGACGTTCCAGCTTCATGATCATATCCGTCCGGGGGCCAGGGATCTGGTGAAATCACTGCAGGAAGAGGAAATTGCGGTATCCCTTCTGTCCGGCGACCGGTCTCGCACTGTGCACCAATTGGCCTGCGAACTGGAGATTCGTGATGCCCGTGGGGAGTGCTTGCCGGAGCAAAAACTTGTGGTGCTTAAGGCATGGATCGAAGAGGGCCGGGTGGTGGCCATGGTGGGGGATGGGATCAACGATGCTCCCGCACTGTCGCAGGCCCATGTCGGGATTGCCATTGCGCACAATGTCAATCTGGCCGCCGTCAATGCGGACCTGGTGATTACCGCGACTGACCTCAAGGTACTGGATGACGCTCGGCACATTGCGGCTCGCACATTCCGCATTATCCGCCAGAATATTGTTTGGGCACTGACCTATAATATACTGGCGATTCCGGCCGCTCTTGCGGGGATGGTTCCGCCTTGGCTGGCCGGTGTGGGGATGTCCGCCAGTTCGGTGGTAGTGGTACTGAATGCGGCGCGGTTGTCTCGAATGTAATTTTCATGGAAATCATCTATCTTCTGGTTCCGTTGTCCATTCTTCTGGTACTGACCATCATCGGGGCGTTCCTTTGGTCCGTACGTAGTGGACAGTTTGACGATCTTCAGGGGCCAGCTCATCGCATTTTGATGGATGATGATGCATGGGAATCGGGAGCTGGAAAGACAGCTCCGGGAACTGAAAGAGCAGAACCAGGAACGGGTGGAGGATATCGCCGTATTGAGGGCAGACATGAAGACAAATTACGCTGAGACAGAATCGGCACTGGACCGGCTGCGAGCCGACATCGCCAGGCGCGACAAGGACAACCTGCGCTGGACGGTCGGGTTCGGGATCGCCCAGATCGCGATAACAATAGCTGTCCTGGCCGCGGGCTTTGCGTTCTTGGCTCTGGTCGGAATACCTGCCAAATAAACTGCCGCCGCCTGCAGGCGGCGCAAGCGGCTTAGCTCGGACTACCCGCCCGGCGGTTGCTGGCGTAGCAGAAGAAGGGCCGGAACAAACTTGTACAGCCTGCATGCATCGGAAGTCGAGTTTATCCGTAAAGGCAAGGCCCATCGGCAGTATGAGTTCGGCGTCAAGGCGAGCATTGCCACCGCCCGCCGGAGCGGCTTTATTCTGAGCGGGATGGCTGGCAGGGAATCCCGATGACGGACAATTCCTGAAGCCAGCGCTGGACCCGGTTCGGCACCCGACGGGGCGGTCGAACGACGAGGGGTTCCTCGACCGCGGCGACCGGGGGCATGACGAGGGCGAGGCTTCGGTGTACTTTTCCGGGCAGCGGCGGGGCATGGTGGCCCGGCGACTGCGGAAGTGTCTCAGGCGTCGGCAGGCCATCAAGCCGGTGATTGGGCATCAGAAATCGGATGGTCATCTGGGGTGGAACGGGCTCCGGGGGGTGGAAGGGGATCGGATGAATGTACTGCGGTGCCGGTCATAACCTGCAGCGGATTCTCCGTCTGCTGCGGTTTTTTGGTCGCTGGATTTTGGGGCTTGGAGGCCGCATTTGCGACGCTTTGAAGCTCCACGAACGCCCGGGAACGACGGCGCGATAGAAAATACCGGGATCCGAGCCGGGCGGTGTTCCATCATGGGCGCTGGCGGTCTCTTGAAACAGATTTTCGGGGTCGATCAATTAACTGCTCAGACCACCGCCATGGGGAGCTATTAATCCGGTAAACAGGACGGCACCGAACAACAGGATGACGGTTCCTGCGACTTTGCGTACTATCGGTTGTCGCATCAGCCACTCTTCGCCACGGAGAAAACTCAGAGCGGAAACCAGCGGTAGGGTGCCGAGACCAAAAGCGGCCATGGCTAAGGTTCCGATCAGAGGGTCGCCACTGACCAGCACCAGTGCGAGGGCGGAATATACCAGACCGCATGGGAGCCAGCCCCAGAGTATGCCGGCCACAAATATCCGATGATAACGGTCAATGGGTAACAGGTACCGTGCCAACGGAGACAGTCCCTGCCACAATTTCAGGCCCAGGCGTTCCAGCGGGGCCAATGCATTGCCCCAGCCGGCAAGGTAGAGTCCAAGCAGCATCATGAACAGTCCACCAATCATCTGCGCCAGTATCTGACCGGCTTGAGCTCCGAGCAGTCCCAGCAGGGAGATGCCGGTTTGGGCTGCAATCGCACCTGCCAACATATAGCTGCTGATACGACCACCGTTGTAGACGAGGGCGATCTTCATCCGTCGTCCCCGGGTGTGATCTTCTGGACGATTGGTGGTAGGCGTATGCAGCATCCCAGCGATGCCGGCACACATGCCCATGCAGTGAATGGACCCTAATAAGCCGAGGAAAAATGCAGTCAGAATAATGACGATATCAGGCGTCATGTACCGTGAAGGCGAATGATCCCCTCAAATGGCCATTCGATCTCCCCACTCACCCGCCATTTTGTGCTTTCCAGCTGTACTACGAACCGGCCAGAGATTTCACCTCCCAGGGCACCCCGGTAGAAGCCATCCGGCCCTGCCGTCAGCACGACCGAATGATCCCGACCGGTCCGGGTCCGGTGGAACAGATGAAGATCCAGGGTAGCCGGCTGCACCAGACGGCCGTCGTGATGGAGATCCAGGACAATTTCATCGGCCACAGTCTGCAGTTTGGCAGAAATCGCATATTGGCGTGCCTGCTGGTCCCGCTCCAGGCTCCGATTAATCTCCTGGCCGCGCTTGTAGTAGTCATCGGCAACGAGGCCATCGTAATGCCGGACCGACAGGCTGAGCATCAGCATACCCACCACTACTGCCGTCGCCGGAATGGCGATCACCATCCAGACCATGGGCTCCTGAAACCAGCGGCGCACCGGAATAGGAATGGGATCGCGTTTCATCGGGGTTTCAGAAACCTGGCTTCATCCCGGTGGGCAATGCCGGGATCATCTTCCGCCACTACGCGGAAAAAGACATCTGTTGATGGCTGCTTGAGATCGGATGGATCAACCTGTACCCGGGTGATGATTTCGGCTACTTCGCCTGATGGGACGAAACCGCCGCCATCCGTATCGATTCGTGCTCCGGGCAATCCTTCCACCTCGACCCGAAAATGATGTCCCTCCCGGTCTTTGTTGAGAATCTTCAGGGTGAAAATGTTTTCCACCAGGCCCAGGTCGGTGACTCGATACAGTACATTGCGATCACGGATGATATCCAGTTCTACCGGAGAGCGGTTGAGCAGGCCATAGACCAGCACTCCCATTATGGTCAGCAGTATCGCGCCGTATATGACCACCCGGGGTCGGAATAGTCGGGTAGTCCGGGACTCCAGGGCGTTCAGCGTGGTGTATCGGATCAGCCCCTTGGGGTAGGACATCTTTTCCATAACCTGATCGCACACATCCACACAAGCTGCACATCCAATGCACTGGTATTGCAGCCCCTCCCGAATATCAATGCCGGTTGGACAGACTTGAACGCAAAGTGTACAGTCGATGCAGTCGCCAAGACCCTTGTCGTTCGGGTCGTCTCGATAGGTCCGGTGCCCGCGGGGTTCACCACGGTTCTCATCATAGGAAATGATCAGTGTATTCGGATCGAACATGGCGCTCTGGAATCGCGCGTACGGACACATGTAGATACATACCTGTTCGCGCATCCATCCGGCATTGCCGTAGGTGGCGAAACCGTAAAATAAAATCCAGAATGTCTCCCAGAATCCGGTGGATAGGTGCAGGATCTTGTCACCCAGTTGCAGAATGGGCGTAAAGTATCCGACGAAAGTGAAACCAGTCCAGAGCGAAAACAGAATCCAGATGGTGTGCTTGGTACACTTCAGGCGGAACTTGCGTCCATCCATTGGCGCATTGTCCAGCTTGATACGCCGGTTGCGATCCCCCTCGATGCATCGTTCAATCCACAAGAACACTTCGGTCCATACTGTCTGCGGGCACGCATAACCACACCAGAGACGTCCGGCGATGGCGGTGAAAAAAAACAGTGACAGTGCCGCAACGATTAGCAGGCCGGAGAGGTAGATGAAGTCCTGCGGCCACAATACCATATCAAAAATGTAGAACTTGCGTGCAGGCAGGTCAAACAGCACGGCCTGACGTCCATCCCAGGGAATCCATGGGACCCCGTAGTACAAGCCAAGCAAGACCAGCACCGCAGTCACCCGAAGGCGGGCAAAGATTCCGCTGACTTGCCGCGGGTAGATGTGCTGACGTTTCTCGTAAAGCTCCTGCTGGATCGTCGGGGCTTGCTCTGTCATCAGGGTGCTGGTTCGGGCGGGTCCCTTCGTCCGGGATTCGGTTCCGGGGTTCGGAGAATCAAGATGGCGAAGAATGCGGTGATGATTCCAGCAATCCAGCAAGCCAGGAAGACCAGGCTGTAGCCGACCAGACGCGATTCGGCATCCAGTTGCAGACTATCCATCAAGGTCCAGGGATCGACAAAGGCGAACAGGATTCCAGTGAAGCCGCCCGCCACCAGAAACGAGGGCCACAGCACAGCAATCAGTGCCCGGAGATCTGTCATCCGTTGCCGTCTACTGGGGAGTGATCGTACTGTCTTCCCGGATACTGTTGAGATAAGCCGTCAACAGATGAATCCGGCTTTCATCCAGCTGTTCCCCGAAGGCGGGCATGACACCGAATCGACCCTCCGCTACCGATTGGCGAATAGCGGTCAGGGAGCCGCCATACAACCAGATGTCGTCCGTGAGATTCGGTGCGCCCATGACTGGATTCCCTTTTCCATCCGGGCCATGACAGGCCGCACAGAGGGTGCTGTACTGTTGCTTGCCGGATTCCACCAAGCTTGGGTTGAGAGGGGTACGGGTAAGCGAATAGACATATTCCGATACCTGCTCTACTCCCTCTTGGCCAATGACTGCAGTCCAGCCCGGCATGGCGGCATTCCGACCAGCGGCAATCGTGGCCTTGATGGCGGTTTCCTCACCACCCCACAGCCATTCATGGTCTCGAAGATTGGGAAAGCCAGTAGCTCCTCGGGCATCCGCCCCATGGCAAATTGCGCAGTTGGTGGAAAAAAGGCGTTTGGCAGTGCCCATGGCTGAGGTATTGCTGGCAAGCTCTTCCAGGGAAGCGGTGAGATAGGCGTCGTACAATGGTTGATACGATGCTTCTGCCGCCTGCATCTCGTTGTCATACCGATCCTTCGAACTCCATTGCAGGAATCCCTGGAAATTTCCGAGTCCCGGGAACAAAAGTAGATATACAGCCCCGAAAACCAAGGTAATGTAGAACAGGTTGAGCCACCATTTCGGGAGCGGATTGTTGTACTCCTTCAAGTCTTCGTCCCATGTATGGTCCATGGTTTCCACCTCCCCTGACTTTGGCGTGGTGATGTTCGAAATGATCAGGACCACACAGAATACCAGGCTCAGCACGGTGGGAATGATGATGTACCAACTCCAGAACTCACTCACGAAATCCGACATGGTCAGCCTCCGGTGCGGGTGAAATGGTCAGGGTCCGAGTCGGATGTCATGCGGTCATCCTCCAACGGCAAGTTGGCCGCTTCCGCAAAATCCTGCTTGCGGCGGCCGCTCCATGCCCAGACCACGATGGCCACAAACACCACCAGTAGGGTAATCGTCCACAGGATATGAAAAGTCATCTCCAGCCCCCTATCGGCGATTGGGAATCAGGGTGCCCAAACCCTGGAGATAGGCAATCATGGCATCCATTTCGGTCTTGCCTTCCAGGGCGGCCGGTGCGGTGGAGATCTCTTCGTCCGTATATGGATGACCGAGTTTCTGCAATGCTCGCATCCGGGCCTGGATCGTGGAAGAATCGAGGGGATTCTCATCCAGCCAGGGATATGCAGGCATGATGGATTCGGGGACCACATCGCGCGGATTGATCAGGTGAATCCGATGCCAGTCGTCGCTGTAGCGTCCGCCCACCCTGGCGAGATCTGGTCCGGTCCGTTTGGAGCCCCAGAGAAATGGTCGGTCATACACAAACTCTCCTGCCACGGAATAGTGCCCGTAGCGCTCGGTTTCGGTACGAAAGGGCCGGATCATTTGGGAATGACAGGAAACACAGGTCTCCCGTATGTACAAGTCGCGTCCGGCCAAGGACAAGGCATCATAGGGAGTCAGTCCGTCGACCGGTTCAGTGGTGGAAGTCTGGAAAAAAAGAGGAACAATCTGGACCAGGCCGCCGACGCTGACGAGCAGGATGACCAGCACGATCATTAACCCGATGTTCTTTTCCGCTTTCTGCTGAATAGACATGATGAATGCCGGACTGTAGATCAGTGTGCAGGGGCTACTACAGGGGCGTTCTCTGCCTTGCCGCTCCTGATGGTCATGTATACGTTGTATGCCATGAGCAGCATGCCGGCAAGATAGATCAGGCCGCCGAGGAACCGCACCAGATAATAAGGATGCATGGCTTCCACGGTTTCGATGAAGCTGTAGATCAGGGTCCCGTCTTCGTTGACAGCACGCCACATCAGGCCCTGCATGATGCCGGAAATCCACATTGAGGTGATGTAAAGGACAATACCGACCGTGGCCATCCAGAAATGCAGGTCAATCAACTTGAGGCTGTAGATTTTCTGTCCGTACAGCCGGGGTATCAGGTAGTAGAGAGCCCCCATGGAAACCATGCCGACCCAACCCAAGGCACCGGAGTGGACATGCCCGATTGTCCAGTCCGTGTAGTGGGACAAGGAGTTGACCGTCTTGATGGACATCATCGGTCCTTCGAAAGTCGACATGCCGTAAAAGGACACGGAAACAATCAGAAACTTCAGGATCGGATCCGTGCGCAACTTGTGCCAGGCCCCGGAGAGGGTCATGATGCCGTTGATCATGCCGCCCCACGAGGGGGCCAGCAACAACAACGAGAACACCATTCCCAACGACTGGGCCCAGTCCGGCAACGCGGTATAGTGAAGGTGGTGGGGACCGGCCCAGATATAGGTGAAGACAAGCGACCAGAAATGCACCACCGATAGCCGGTAGGAGTACACCGGACGATTGGCCTGCTTGGGAATGAAATAGTACATGATGCCGAGAAACCCGGCTGTCAGGAAAAACCCCACTGCATTGTGCCCATACCACCACTGTACCATTGCATCCTGGACCCCGGAATAAATGGAGTAGGACTTGGTGAGCGTGACCGGCAGTTCCAGGCTATTGAAAATATGCAGAATCGCGACGGTGACGATAAAGGCCCCGAAAAACCAGTTGGCAACATAGATATGCTTGATCCGGCGCTGAATGATGGTGGCAAAAAAGACCACGGCATAACTCACCCATACCACGGCAATCAGGATGTCGATCGGCCACTCAAGTTCCGCATATTCCTTGTTGGAGGAGATGCCAAGGGGCAGGGTAATGGCCGCCAGAACAATGACCAGGTTCCATCCCCAGAACGTGAAAGATGCCAGGGGTCCCAGGGCCAAGGGCACATGACAGGTGCGCTGGACCACATAATAGGACGTGGCAAAGAGGGCACAACCGCCGAAGGCGAAAATGACGGCATTGGTATGGAGTGGACGCAGTCGACCGAAGGTCAGCCATGGAGTGTCGAAATTCAAAGCCGGCCAAACCAGTTGGGCAGCAATCAACACCCCAACCAACATGCCGACGATTCCCCATACAACGGTCATGATCGCGAACTGCCTGACCACCTTGTAGTTGTAGACTTCCGCGCTGGTTGTGCTCATGATACGGCTGTGCAGAGATTCGGTGACGATAGGGGAGGCATGGGTCCTGTCAAGTGCGGAAAGAGGGGCCAATACCGAACCCCCAAAAGCTGACACTCACCGCAATCAGTCCTACCAGGGCGACCAGCCCGAATGCCAGGATAGCACTGGAAAACAGGAACCCTTGCTCCTTATTGACTCCCATCATGATTGGCACGCCGGTATACAGCAGTGCTACCGTGTAGCCCAGTGCCGGGAGCCCCAGAAAGTACACGAACCAAGGCATGGGGTAGAGCATGGTCACCCCCACCAGAAAAAGAGGGGCCGCAGTGAATGCTGCCAGGGAAAAGCATCTCGCCAGAGTCTGGCTGGAATCGTAGGTTTGTGCCATCCAGTGGATCATCCGTGCGACTATGTATACCACAACCAAGACGGCAAAATACATGAGCACCGCAATCTGCAATGCGCTGTCAGAAGTCAGTCGAACCACATCCCCGCTGCCCACTCGCCAACCCACCCTGGAGGTGCCGATGAAAGCCGCGATGGGGGCAATGAGGGCTAGGGGTATGACATACCGGGCATAGCACCCTTTCACGGACAAAGCCTCGGACTTAACGGCTTCCCAGCCAGCAGAAGGGTGGAGTATCAAATTGATGATCAAGCCGATTTTCACTGCCTGTACTCTTCACTGTTCACCACACTGTCCGTCATTATACAATTGTTTCATGGCATGGCAAGCATACATCTTCCCCTCAGAGTCGTGCAAGAAAGTCGATTGATCGATCACCCGGAACCCTTGGATAAGGGATTCTAGAGGTGCAAAAATGGTGTCTGGAGGGCCATGTAGTGCGACCGAAGGCGGAGTAAATTCCGGTAATACTTGATACAGAGGTTTGATTCAACAGGCGAGAGTAATTCTCCTTACCAATGTTTCTGATCAGTACGAATAAGCAGGTTCCTCAGGTGGTGGGACATCCCTCACCTCTCTATTCCGATTCGTCCGTCCCGGGCACCGCCCGCCACAGGCCTAATCGAGAAAATAGGGCGAGTGAAAAATCAACGCAGTTGCAACGCAGTTCCTCAAGATATCAGTGATCATTCGGAGTTGGGTGTACGGTATTCGACAAGCGCCGACCGACCGACAATCTCGACGACTCTTATTTGCAATTCCGTGCCTTCAGCATCGACTGCTTGCAGGTCGTCTCCGGGGAAGAAGTTGACAGGCTGCTTTTGGCCTCCATTGATGGATATATTCGATGCATAGAGGTGGGTTCGATCAAGACTATCGCGAATGGGGTTCAATCTTCCCCTTAATCCTGGAAGGTAGCCGGTAGCTTCTGGAAAAATGACACTACCGCCTCTTGGCAGGGTATTCAGATCAATCGAAAGTGCTCGTTCACTTGGCGTCCAAGTTTCCAGGTGAGCCGCATGCCCGGATGCGGATGCGAACACGATCATGGGCAGTTGCGTCGTATGAAGATCAACTGCCGCCTCTCCCTTTTTATCCGTTATTCCCTGCTTCCAGGTCTTGTTCGGATAAAGGAGGAGAAGGTCGGCACCCCGCAGGGGTTGTCCCGCAGACCGGACAGAGATGACAATGCGGGCTGGAGTCGGTTCCTGGATAGCGGCAGGAATGACAAGGCGAATCTCTGAATCGTCAATGATCCTGTACTCGGGATATCTGCCGCACAGTTCCCAAGTCTCACGCTGGATGATCGGAACCCCGTCTCCTCGTCGCTCCATAAAAGAACGACGGTCTTCGCCTCCACGGGTTTCGCCGACAGGCATTCGCGCCATTATGGAGACCAGGGCTTCGTTGCGGGTAGACTGCCTTAAGGCCATACTTTCCAGGGTAAGGTTGTTTGGCAAGGCACCAGGCGACTGGATTTCCAGACGGTCATCGAACATGGATAGACGAATTTTGCTCCCCTTGATCGAATAGTCTCGATGGACAACCGCATTCACCAATGCCTCGAACACGGCCTTGCTGCTGTACTGGGGAAGATCGGAACGTGCCGGATCTTTACGTGCCGCGACCAGCATGTTTCTGGTGACAAAGGTAACCGCAGTTGCGATCTGTTCGTTCAGCGGACCTGTGATCTCCAGAGAATCAATCTGGCTTGAAGTACGATCTCCCTCCCGATATCTGGTGGCAGTGATACATGCGTTGGGCAGCCACCGCTCAGGATTTGGAGTACACAGCAGGATGCCTGCGACAGTAGCGCGCAATACTCCAACATCATCATCGCCCAGAAGCGCTAGTTTTCCAAGTGCCGCTTCGGGTTCGGCCGCCCCCTGCGCACTTAGTAGCGGTTTCCATAATGCTTGGGCCAATGTATTGAAACCGGTTTCCCGTACTGGCTGTTTGTCGAACCACAGAAACCGGGCTTGCGATCGCCGTTGAGCCAGTCGAAGTCGCTCGTCCCCTCCCATGAGCCTTTTCGATGCCCCCACCCGAATGTAGACCCCTCCAGGGCTGTCATGCACCGAATCGCTCCCCGGCACCTCGACCAGCAGGATCAGCCTACCGTTGGGTAGTTCGATGTGGTGTGTATGAATTCGGATAGCGGGCTTGATCGTATCGGTGCTCAGCTCCACCAAAAGAGAGTCCAGATTCGTTATTTGTGTACGCGACATGCCGATAGCATGCCCTTCATCAGAAACACCGGCGAGCAAAATACCGCCGGTAGCATTGGCGAAGGCTGCGATTTCGTTGGCCCAATCATCACGGGTCGGTCCTTTCGGTCGATCACCGGAAAATTCGACCTGCTTGAATTCCCAGCGACTATCCTCTCCCGACCGAAGCTGCCTTTCGATTTCCTCGACGCTGTACCGCATGCCCTTAAATTATCTTTTCACTAGATATTGTTAACATTACGTAGTGCATCCATGATCAATGCAAAGACCACGAATCTCAGGAACAAGATATCCAGATTGTCGAAGTGTGAGAAGACACGACGAAATCCCTTGAGCCGCCGGAACCACCGCTCGACTTTGTTGCACCATCGGTACCGTGTCCGGTCGTACTCCCAGGGAGTAATGCGGTTGCGCTTGGGCGGCATCATGGGCTGGAGACCAAGACGGGCCGCCAGCCCTCGGCTTTCCTCGTCTTCGTAGGCACGGTTCATGAGGGGAATTATATACAATGATGACGAAAGCCATTATTCAGCATGATTTCTCATTTACTCGTAGGTACTCGGTAACGAACCGGTCGGCCAATTCGCCGACCCCCTGAAGGATGTATCCAGCGTCCCCACCGGTTGTGCCGACCCCCGAATCTTGCCAAGTGATGGGCCTTCCTATTTCTCCCGAAAGAGGATCGGTCATGGCTTTGTTGAATTGGAATAGGACGGAAAAAGCCCTGCCTACAACAGTTACTTGAACATATAGGTAGATGTCATCTGCGTATCCGTCCAGATAAATCCTTCCTCCCCGTAATCGGCTTTCCACCGTAGTTTGTATCCGTTTTTGGGTAAGGCCAATATCGGCGGCCTCTTTGTTTAAATCTTCAACCACTAGGGGAACTGGCCGACAGCCGGTAAACAGGTTAAAGCGGTCAATGGCGTGTTCCACGGACAATATTAATTCTTCCATTGATTTTTCCAGCATTTCCAATGACGGCTCTTGACCCATTCCTATGGACGGAAACAGCAACAACGCCAATAACAAGGATCGCATGGTCTATTTCCGGGGTTTAGGTACGTATTGAATCTTGGCAGGACGCAAGGCTCGGCCAAAGTTTTCCATTTTTTCCGCAATGGAAGAGCCAGGCACATCCAGCCTGATCGTCTCTTTGAGCTCCGCTTGTTTCGGCTGGCAATCCCGATCCGCTAGTTCAATAATCCGTTCTGACAGTTTAGATTTCATGGGTTACTCCGGCCAGTAGTCTTGGATGGCTTGGATGATAGCGTTCAGGTCGCCCTGGACCCATTCATGCTGGTTCGGGAAAATGTCATGGATATGGGCTTCCAACCGGCGGAAATATGGAGTTTCCAGGGGAAAGCTCCATTCGGTATTGCCGGTCGGGGTCTGAGGTCTGGTAGGAATTTAGCCGGGATTTCCAGTTCTTGGCAATCCCGACCTTGTATTCCCCCGGATAGGAAGGATGGGAAATCACATAGACAAACTTGGTTTCCCGGTAATCCACTCCCTGATCGGTCCGTTTGGGAGGGTCGGTTTTCAAGTGAATTTCCTGGTCGTACTGGAACACATCACCGGGATTGGCGATTTCCTTGACCAAACGTTCCCGAACCAAGTCATATGCCTTAATGGAAATGTCTACGCCGATCCATTGACGACCCAATTGTTCGGCGGTGACACAGGTGGTAGCACAACCACAGAAAGGATCGCAGACAACATCTCCAGGATTGGAACTGACCTTGATGGCTCGCCTTAGCAAAGCAAGCGGCTTCTGAGTAGGGTAGCCGGTGCGTTCCATCTTGTCTGAATGATTCAGTTTGGCAATTTGCCAAACATCATCCATCGGAATTCCGTAAGCCATTGCGTCATCCCGAAACCGGCGAACTCTTTTCCCCCCGCCCGCATCCGAAAGAACGTCTGTATCCATAAAGGTGGGGAATGAAATCGTGACAGGAATTTTCCAGATGCCATTGAAAGGCGACGGCTCTGTTTTGATTCGGAATGGAATTCCTGAGAAAATCCAAACGGGTTTTACTGGTATCCAGTGCCATCGGAATTCATCTCCCAAAAGAATCCGAAATCAAGCTGGGAAATTGATTTCGTCATCATTGTATATAATTCCCTTCATGAGCAGGGCCGGACGGTTCGATGGCGTTGCCATCTGCGTCAGGAGCTTCTGTCCCTCCGAAGCGTCGTGCGCGTGGCTGGGGAGGGCCAGAAGGCGACCGCAGTTCGCACCCCCGCGGTAAACCAGCGGAAGTTTGGTATTCCCGCTACCCCAAGGCTTATCAATGGACTGGGCACCGTTTTTTTCGCGCATCGGTGCCGTCGGGGTGGACCTTGATGTGGGTACGATCGAGCCCCATGGCCTCAATCCAGACCCGAATCCTCTGCTCCCGTTGGAGAGGCTCGAACCCGTGGTCCAGGACGCCGTTCTTCGACCATCGGTTCCTCCGCATGTAGACGGTGTGCCAAGGGCCGAATCGCTCCGGCAGGCCACACCATTTGTCGCCGTGTTCGGCCACGTAGAGAATGGCGTTGAGTACCTGTAGATTCGACAGGCGGATGTTGCCCCGCGGCTTTCGCTGAAAATTACCAGCATCAAGTGCATCACATTTAGGGCAAGTTGTGCTAACAGGCTCTGGGTAATGTTCTGGTGGTTGCGAATAAACATTTGAGGTGTTAAAATTTTTCTATCATTCCTATGACGATTACCAATAAGTACAATCATGAACAGAAATACGATACAGGCCGTAGTTCTGGCTACCTTGTTGACACTTGCGGGTGTAAGTACGTCTTCAGCAAATGAAGTTTCGTTGTGTGAGCACTGGCATGGACCCGCCAACTGGACATGCGGGCTTGCTTTTGGTTATAGCGAGGCCGGCAAGGGGTCGTGCAGGATGCAGTTTCAAAATGGATTTCCACACTGGCCAGATGGTGGTTTCAGGGTCAATCCTGATACTTCCACCTGGAATGAACATGCAAAAAAATACTTCGGGAAACTCAGGGAACTTGCTGATGCCCATGGTGGTTGCACCTGCACAGTCCAGATCCGTTGTGCTTGGATGAAGGTTAGTAGCAACGGATGGGTAGCGATTCCGTCCCCCCAAATCTCGAACCACGAATGCACTTTAACTCCGGATTCGTTGCGCACAATGGAATACGACCAAAGCAACGGGCGAATGACACCAAACTGCTAGATGCCCTCCCATAATGCTTGAAATATGCAAAAAGAACGATAAAACAAGTGATGGCGACTGCGCTCTCGATAGCGCTTGGTTTTGGATCGGCTGCTTTGGTCGGAGGCATGGGATTGTCCCTCTCTGAACCCGCTGCCGCCTGTTGACTCATTCGTGCTCCGTTCCTTGCCATTTCAGGTTACAAAATACGCCCCAGACTCCCTGCTTTACTGAGACCCACGATCTGTTCTGAAACCGCCTGGAA
This sequence comes from Candidatus Poriferihabitaceae bacterium, assembly GCA_965221795.1. Taxonomy (GTDB): domain Bacteria; phylum Pseudomonadota; class Gammaproteobacteria; order Arenicellales; family Poriferihabitantaceae; genus VYFG01. The sequence goes on along the minus strand of OZ244914.1, from coordinate 1,432,479 downwards.
AACCTTCTGGATCCGCGCCATGAACGGGTCCGCCTGGCCGGGATCTTGGATGGGTCCTGATTCGACGAAACCTTCGGTGCGCTGTACTGTTCCGATCGCGGTGGTCCCGGCAAACCCATATGTGGGATGGTGGGGTTGGAGTCTCTCCAGCAGATATATCGACTCTCGGACGAGGCCGTGGTGGCATGTTGGGTGGAGAATTCCTATTGGCAGTCCGGTTCCGCCAGTGCGTCGGGGCGTCTGGCGGCGAGCTGATCCTGCAAGTGACGATTGATGCCGGCCTGGAGAGCGGTACCGTGAAGCTGCGGGAGTTGTGGCGGGTGACGGTGGACACGACGGTGCCGCTGCTGCGGACGTATCTGGGTCGGGTGATCCGGGATATGGAATGAAAGACCGCTGGACGAGCGGACCTTGAGCCGGTGTTTGCGGACGAGTTGACCATGGCCCAGCGGTTACTGGCACCGGAGAAGAAGGGCCGGAACCAACGGTACCGCCTGCAGGCACCGGAAGTCGAGTGCATCTGTAAGGGCAAGGCCCATCGGCGGTATGAGTTCGGCGTCAAGGCGAGCCTGGCGACCGCCCACCGGAGCCACTTCCTCCTGAGTGGGATGGCATGGGCAGGGAATCCCGATGACGGACCACCCCTGAAGCCAGCGCTGGACCCGATTCGGTACCGGACGGGACGATCGATCGCGGAGGGGTTCGTCGACCGCGCGACCGGGGGCATGGCGAGGGCATGGCTTCGATGTATCGGTCCGGGCAGCGGTGGGGCATGATGACCCGGCGGCGGAAGAAGTGTCTCCAGCGTCGGCAGGCGATGGAGCCGGTGATCGGTCACTGGCAGTCGGATAGTCCTCTGGGGCGGAACGGGCTCCGGGGGATGGAGGGGGATCGGAGGAATGTACTGCGGTGCGGTGCCGGTCACCACCTCGGAAAGCGACAGCAGCGACCCTAGAAAAATCAGCCAGAATGTCCTGCCTGTTTTCGACATGTTCGCAATTGACCAAGTCAATGCGAACTCGATCACCACCCGGCTAGGGAAGACAATCCGCACAATCCGGTAGACATGAGTAGGATGCACCCCGAAGAAAGGCGGCAACAGCCTGCCGTAGTTGTCCAGAACGAATGCCGGTTCATACAGCACCCCGGGGATCTTGTAGTAGAAGCTGAAGTTCAGCATGATCGCGAACGGGCCCAGGAAAAACGCACCCAGCACGAGGAAGGCGTACCAGCCGGGTATCGGTCCACTACGGAATTCCTGACTCATCGGTCTTCATCTCCGTAGAGGTGGCAGTGTTCGCGGGGCAGGTGCGCTATAATGCGATCTCCCTCGCTGAAGCCCGGATTGCCTCCGACCCCGGGGCGATTCTCGGCCCGTGTCTCGATGCGGACGTTTCCCAGCCACGCGCAGCCGCTCGCCGCCGGATAACTGGAACACCTGCTTCCCTGCTGCGTTAGGCAACCGGATCAGTTCCAGCAATTCTGCGACCCGGCGCGAGATGCGATCCTTCTACAGACCAGTGAGCCGGAGTGCGTAGGCAATGTTTCCGAACACGTCAAGATGCGGAAACAGTGCATGGGACTGGAACACCATGCCGATGTCCCGTCTGTGCGGTGGCAAGGCGAGCAAATCCGCACCATCCAGCAGTACCCGGCCCCTGTCCGGCACCTCCAGGCCAGCAATGATACGCAGAATGGTCGTCTTGCCGCAGCCTGAAGAGCCCAGCAGGCAGAGCAAGCTGCCTGCTGGGATGGCGAAGTGTACTTCCCTCCGGGCATCGAATGTGCCGAACCGCTTGCTAACGCCCTTGATGCTGAGGCTCGACCCGTGCCTAACCTCCGGTGTCCAAGGCGGATCCGGTTTCCTGCGGGTTTAACTGGCGATCACTTCAGACCATTTCTGGGCCAGCCAGTCCCCTCTCTGGTCGTACAAATCGTAACGGGGCACGATGGGGGCGATGTCGCTGGACGGCAAGACCATCCACGGCGCGGCGCGACAGCATGACCGGAGCCCGTTCCTCAGGGTCTCGGACTTCGAGCACGGTACCGGCATCGCCCTGGGACCGATCGAAGTCGCGAACGGTACCCACAAAATCACGGTCATGCGGACCCTGCTGCAGGAACTCGACCTGCGGGGCCGGATCGTCACCCTGGATGCCCTGCACACCCAAGGGGAGACGGCTCTCCTGCGGGTCCGGGAGTGCAGGCAGACTATGGGATGACCGCTCAAGAACGATCAGGAGACCCTGCGGGAGGACCTCCGGGCGATCGACCGGGAGGCGTCGGCAAGCGTCCACCAGGCCCTCGACCAGGGGCATGGGCGGGCCGATGCCGGGGACCGCCATGCCTGGGTCCGCCACCACGGGAGCATCGAGACGAGACGGCATGACGTCCAGAACTTCACGGACGATGAGGACCGGTGCCGGGTCTCGATCGAACCCACGCCCCGCCACCTCTCCGCCCTCACCCGCCCGCCAACCGCGACCACGCCCGCGAAACCGAGGCCGCCGGCGACGCCATCCTCCACCCCTGGCCCCGCGGCCCTGCTCCATGACCGCACGCGGTCACCCCCGGTTCCGACCAGGGACGGGACCGGCGGGCCCGGAACCTGCCCAAATGCCCCCGAGGGCACAAAAACCGGCTGAGGGACCGGCGTATCCGACGGACCGGACACTGCCAGGCAACTCCTCTTCTCACTCCCGCTCTCCAATGCATTCTGGACTGCCTGCCGGCATGCCGGAATCCAGACCAGACCAACTGACTGTTGCGTATTCTTGGCACTTTCATGCCCGTGGTTGTTTTTCCCTCGGACTTTCATGCTATGAGCTGTTCATATCTTCCGCGGTGATCTTCCTTGAGGAATCATGCCGAGTTCGGCCCAGAACTGACGTACAATGCGCATCACAAGTTGAATGCCTGTCTGGAGCGAAGAAAAAACCCATGAGAGCCACCCTTGCCGGGTCGACCGTGGTTCCGGCGGCTCTGATTCTTTTCGGTTCCGTACTGAATGCGCCCATTGCCGGGGCTGACGGCGCGGGTTTCCTTTGGGACTATATCTCTCCATTCCGTACAACGATGTCAAGGAGTCATGAACGACAGTATGGAATCCGTCACCGCATGTGTTCTGAGCGATGGCATTAACAGCCTGCTTGACCGGGGCATCGGTTTGGCTGATGAACGGGGCAAGGAAACCTTCGGGGAACTCTTCTCCATCACTGGCGAAATGAACTGGTCCCAGGGTGTGGGCAGAACCGGCGAACTGGACATGGTCACCCCGTTTTCGTTCGCCGCTGTAGGAGACTTGGAAGACGCCCGTTCTGCGTCCTTCATGCAGCAGGGAGTCACCCGGTGGCGGGATGGGCTCGGTGCCATGCGGAACGATTTGCGTCATGGCGTAGTGCACCGGTTTCGATTTGGAGACGATCTGGATTCGGATGTGGTGGGCATTTCCTCCTTCTACCTGCACAGTGCCGAACACGGCCATGAAGTGCTCGCCCTCGGCATTGACTGGTTTGGGCGTTGGGGAACCGGTGAACTGCGGTACTTCGCACCGACCACAGGCTGGACCATGGCTCGGCCTGGGCACGAGGAAAGGCCTCTTGAAGGAGTGGAGTTGGGAACTTGGCTGAACCTGACCACTACGCTTGACCTGTCGGTGACCGGCTACTGGTGGGAGAATGAAGACGGATCAGTCCATATGAACCGAGGCACCCGCATGGGTATCAACTGGCGGCCCCATCCGTGGCTGTCGTTCGACGCTAGCTGGGACGGTGGAAGTGATGATGGATCCATGGCGACCGGGATGCATCTTTCCATACCGCTCGGCCCCGGAACCAGGAAACTAAGATGGGGATGGTTCGGCGTAGCGGGCAGCGGGGATTCCAGCAATACGGACATGGATCTGTACTGGACCATTCCTCAGACTGGGCAGATTCGGGTTGCATCGCGATCCGTGTCCGTTCCGGCACCGGATGACCAGAAAGTGAGGGCCCGGTTCGTGGAGCCGGCTGTTGACAGCGGGGAAGAGGTGACCGTGGAAGTGTTCGGTGCGGAATCCGCGCAGTGGGACATCACGTGGACGGTGTGGCTGAAACCGGGCACGATGGAACCGTCCGCTGTTCCGGGGGAGGACTACGTTGACCAGCCTGTGGAAGCGACGATCGTCAAGGGAACCACCAGCATCGTCGTTTCCGTTTCATCGTGATCTGCCAACCTGCAAGTCAGGATCCGGGATGAAGAACATCAGCCTGAAGCTGGCCGTATCCCTGATTCCCCTGCTGGTCCTGCTGTCATGTGGCGGAGGCGGAGGTGGAAGCGGAAGTGGCAGCAACCCGGATACCGGCAGTGTCACCCAGGAAGATGAAACCATCATCCTGCCGCCGTCGAGGGATGGCAATGGTAACGATGATGGCGACGGCGGGGATACCGAAGATGAAGGTTCCGAAGGCGATGGTTCCGATTTCCAAAACGACGACCAAAGTAATGGACCGTGGTCCAGGCAAACTGACGCAGAGGACACGGCGGCAACATGGCGGGGCCTGGCAGTGGTGTCCGAGAACCGGTGTTCCCTCTATGACCGGGACCGGGACTATTGGTATCCGCAGTCGGTGGAACAGGAAATCGTTCGCCGATTGGGTGGGGTCTATGGGCCCTATACCGGAACCTGTTTCTCCTCCACCGACGATACCCATATCGAGCACATCGTTGCCACGAGCGAGGCCCATGACTCCGGCCTCTGTGCCCGGAACCGGACGATCCGGACCCGGTTCGCAAGGGATCTCCGCAACCTGACCCTGGCTTCTCCGGAAGTGAATCGCCGGAAAAGCGACCATGATGCGGCGGACTGGCTCCCGATGCGCAACCGATGCTGGTTCGCCAGTCGTATCGTCGAGGTGCGCCGGGCATATGGTCTCACCATCGACCAGCGCGAGGCGGACGCGCTGGAAAAGATTCTTTCCGGTTGCGGCAGCACGGCCATGGAGTCCATCGTGTGCCAACCGGCCATGCAAGGCAGTGATGAAGGAGGAGTTCCCGACGAGGACGATGATGCGCTCGCCCGGTACGACGATAACGGCGACGGGCGCATCACCTGCAGCGAGGCACGCCGGCATGGCATTGCGCCCGTGTCCCGCAGTCACCCTGCATACCGGTACATGCGGGATGGGGACGGCGACGGGGTCGTATGTGAATGAATATGACTGCTCGTTACACCAACTGGCCGCGACCGCCTGGAAAAAAGCTGGAAGCAGATGACCAATCGGCAGCCTGATATCAGGCGTGTTTTGATTCATGGGGGACATCAATCACCCAGCTCGCACATCACCGGAAAACCGAAGGAGCACCCGGGCAGTTCATGATGAGGTACCCAAAACGCATGCATGGTTTTGGTTGAACGCTCTTACGGTATGCTTCCGGCAAGAATATTCAAGTAATTGGACCTGATAGATGAACGAAATATAATCATGAATAAACATAAGCTTAAAAAAGATAATCGCTCTGACAAGAGCGGATGGCGCATGGGAGTGGATGTGGGCGGTACCTTCACTGATATTGCCCTTGATCGGAGAGGGAAGGTTTTCTCGGCCAAGGTGTTGACGGATCATACTGCCCCGGAACGTGGAATGCTGGCAGGCATGGCCATCGTGGTACAACAGGCGGGGATCGAATTGGCCGATCTGGACCTCATCATTCATGGCACCACACTGGCTTCCAATGCACTGATCGAACGGCGCGGGGCGAAGACTGCGCTGGTCACGACGGAAGGATTCCGCGATGTCATTGAGATGCGGACTGAAAGTCGGTTCGATCAGTACGACCTGGACCTGCAATTGCCCGCGCCGTTGGTTCCTCGTCAGGACCGGTTTCCGGTCCGGGGGCGAATCGACGCCCAAGGCCGTGAGCTACAGCCCTTGGATGGAGTTCGGCTGGAAGCACTGGCGGAAGAGATCCGGGAAGGCGAATTTGGTGCGATTGCCATTGGCTTTATCCATGCCTACCGGAATCCGGTCCATGAGGAGCGTGCACGGGAGATCCTGATGCGGAAGCTCCCGGATGTTTCGATTTCCATCAGTGCCGAGGTCTCACCGCAGATGCGTGAATATGAGCGCTTCAACACGGTCTGTGCCAATGCCTATGTGCAGCCGCTGATAGAAGACTATCTGACCCGTCTTCAGCTGCGATTGCAGGACGTGGGCGCGAATTGTCCGGTGTTCATGATCCACTCGGGGGGTGGCCTGATTTCGATTGAAGATGCGATTGCATTCCCGGTCCGCCTGGTGGAATCCGGTCCTGCTGGCGGAGCAATGTTTGCCGCCGACCTTGCCGCACAGTTCGGGTTGAATCAGGTGGTGAGCTATGACATGGGAGGAACCACCGCCAAGATATGCCTGATCGAAAAATACGCACCGCGAAGTGCCCGCACCTTCGAGGTGGCACGCACCTATCAGTTCCGCAAGGGTTCGGGCATGCCGGTTTCCATCCCTGTGATCGAGATGATCGAGATTGGAGCGGGTGGTGGCTCCATTGCCTGGATTGATACAATGGACTGCATCCAGATCGGGCCGGAAAGCGCGGCATCGGAGCCAGGCCCTGCCTGTTATCAGCGGGGAGGAGAACGACCCACGATCACGGATGCCGACCTGCTGCTGGGCAAGATTGATCCGGATGACTTTGCAGGCGGTGCGATCCCATTGTCAACAAAGGCTTCCAGAGAGGCCATTGCCTTGCACATTGGCAGCCGGCTGTCCATGGAACCACAGGAGGCTGCCTTTGGCATCTGCGAAGTAGCCGACGAGAATATGGCGAATGCGGCTCGCGTACATGCGGTGGAGAATGGCAAGAATATCGCAGAATATGTGATGATTGCCTTCGGCGGTGCCGCGCCCCTGCATGCGGCACGGTTGTGTGAGAAACTGGGCGTTGATCGGTGCCTGGTTCCACCAGGGGCCGGGGTGGGGTCAGCCATTGGGTTTCTCAAAGCCCCTTTCGGATATGAGGCACTGATTTCGCGTCTGGTTCGGCTCGGCGAGTTGGATATCGAGCAGACGAATGTCATGTTGAATGAATTGCGGGAACGCGCTGAGCGGTTTATTCAATGCGGAGTCGATGGCCCGATCAAGCGGGAGGTCATTGCCTTCATGCGTTATCAAGGACAAGGCTGGGAAATTCCCGTGCCATTGCCCGACCGACTCCTGACAGCACTGGATGTGGATCAGATCCACGATCGTTTCCGCCAGTGCTATACGGATTTTTTTGGCAGTGCTATTGATGGCATGGACGGGCTGGCTATCGAAATCGTCACGTGGGCGATGAAAGTCAGTCAACCGCGCCCTGAACCGGTTCATCAGGATTTGCGACTGACTGGTAACGCGCCTTCCGAGGGTGCGTTCCGCGACGTGTTTGATGCCGGCACCGGGGGGCTGCAAAAGAGCCTTATCATGGCTCGTGAAGGGCTGACTGCCGGTGACCGGATCGCGGGTCCGGCGATGATTGTTGAACGCGAAACCTCGACCGTCATCACCTCGTCCTTTGATGCGGTAATGCAGGATAATGGCAGTATTCTGTTGATCCGTAAGGAGGGTTGAGCGATGTCCGGGATTTCCGAAATTCGAATGCAAGTGATGTGGAATCGGCTGATTTCTGTCGTGGAGGAACAGGCCATGACTCTCGTGCGTACTGCTTTTTCGACGTCGGTTCGGGAGGCTGGTGATCTTTCAGCCGGAATCTTTGATCCCGAGGGGTTGATGCTGGCACAGGCGGTAACGGGTACGCCGGGCCATGTCAATACCATGGCCGAGGCGGTTCCACATTTTCTGGCCGAAATCCCGCGAGAACGGATGTTTGAGGGCGATTGCTATGTGACCAATGACCCCTGGAAAGGTACGGGGCATCTGCATGATATCACCATGCTGGCACCTTCTTTCAAAGGCGGTCATCTGGTGGCCTTTTTTGCCTGCACGGCGCATGTGGTGGATATAGGCGGGCGAGGATTTGGTGCTGATGGCAACTCGGTGTATGAGGAAGGCCTGCTGATCCCCATCATGAAGTTCGCTGAACGGGGTGAAGTGAACCAGGATCTGATCAAGATCCTGCGCAATAATGTACGCCAGCCGAATCAGGTGGTGGGGGATTTTTATTCGCTGGCCGCATGCAACGAGGTCGGGCACCGACGCCTGCTCAATATGATGAACGAAACCGGGATGGAACGCCTGGATGATCTCGGGCGGTTCATTTTTTCCCGCTCGTACTCGGCCACATTGGAGCGAGTCGCGAATCTACCGCGGGGCACATGGGAGAATGAGATGACCGTGGACGGGTATGATGTCCCGGTGAAGCTGGCCGCGCGATTGACGATTCAGGAACAGGAGGTGAATGTCGACTTCACCGGTACCGACGGCGTCAGCAAATGGGGCATCAATTGTCCGCACAGTTATTCCAAGGCATATGCCTGTTTTGCGATCAAATGTGCGGTGGCCCCTAGCATTCCGAACAACTCGTCTTCCCTGTTGCCTTTTACTGTCTCGTCCCCGGTCAATATCCTCAGTGCCGAGCGTCCCGCACCGGTCAGCCTGCGTCATGTGATGGGGCACATGGTGCCCGACCTGGTATTGGGGGCCTTGGCCAAGGCCCTGCCCGGGCAGATTATGGCGGAGGGGGCCGCAGCACTCTGGAATATTCATCTTTCAGTCCGCCCCGTGGCCGGTGGGGAGGGACAGCGTTCCGAGGTGCTAATGTTCAATTCCGGAGGGACCGGAGCACGGCCCACATGCGATGGGCTGAATGCCACCGCCTTTCCTTCTGGCGTACATACCATGCCCATTGAGGCCACCGAGCATACTGGTCCCATTGTAGTGTGGCGCAAGGAGTTGCGCCCCGATAGCGGTGGTCCCGGGCGTATGCGCGGTGGATTGGGGCAGATTGTCGAGATTGCCCCCGCCGAGGGCCATGAATTCGATTTTTCGGCCATGTTCGATCGGGTGTACCACCCGGCACGTGGTCGTGATGGCGGTGGGGATGGTGCTCCCGGTGTGGTGGAACTCTGTGATGGAACCCTATTGCGCCCCAAGGGATGGCAGCATGTGCCTTGCGGGAAGCGACTGATCCTGAAAGCGCCTGGCGGCGGGGGAATGGGCCCCGCTTCGGAACGCAGTGAAGACGCATGCGCCGAAGACCGTCTCAAGGGATATGTGAGTGATGGAGGTGAGCCCGGTTGACCATGTGCATGCCCCGGTCGGATCTGGTCCATAGGAAACGACGAAGGGGTCGGATCGTTGGCGACCACTTGCTCTCTTCTCACACAGAACATCCTGGTTGCATCCGGAACAGACGGTACTATGCATGCCCTTTGCTTTTTTCAGTGGCTCCTTCCATGTAGGAACAATCCCAGCGAATCTGCCGGTTTTGTCGGTATCGTATTTCACAAAACTTCAGGATGCTATGCCAAATTATGCATTTCCAATTATTCAGGAAGTCCCGGAGTCAACAGTGTCCCGATGAAAGGCTGACTGCCCCCCATATCAACCCTAATTGTGGCAAAATTGGTCTGTGTCAGTAATGCATAGAAGCCAAAAAAATATGTGAACTATATGAACTAGAGGTAGATTTCTTTGTCATGCCTGAGCTTGATTTAAATCCCCCGTTCCAGTGTGAAGTGCAACACCCCCCAAGCTGCTGGCTGGTGAGCTGACAAGCCGCTTGCGGTGGGCCAGATGATGGTCAACCATCTCTGTTTCTCACCAACGGAGGATTGTCATGCCCGTAGGCTACCACCACCTGACCCATGCCGAACGATGCCAGATTCACGCGCTTTTGCATAGGGGGTTGTCGAACCGGGAGATGGCCCGCGATCTCGGACGGGACCCCGCGACGATCTCGCGCGAGGCCTCGCGCCACCGTGGGCAACGCGGCGACCGTCACCAGCAAGCTGATGGCCAGGCCACGGCCCGTCGCCAGGAAGCGTCGGCGGTGCCCCGGAAGAGGACGCCCGAGCGCTGGGCGGTGGTCGAGGACCGGCTGCAGGAAGGCTGGAGCCCGGAACAGATCGCCGGCTGGCACCGGCAGCAGGGCGAGGTGATGGCGGGGAAAGAGTGGAGCTACCAGTATGTGCGGGCTGACCGACAGGCGGGAGGGACGCGGTACCGGTGCCTGCGGCGTCGGGGCAAGAAGCCGAACGGGCGTGGCGGCCGGCATGCCGGACGCGGCCACATTCCTGATCGGGTGGACCTTGCGGAGCGGCCTTCGGTGGTGGCCGAGAAGAGCCGGGTCGGCGATTGGGAGCTGGACACGATCATGGGCGCGAAACACCGGGGGGCACTGGTATCGGCCGTGGATCGGGGCTCGAAGTTTCCCTTCCTGGAGTGGGTGGAGGGCAAGACCGCGGCGGCGGTGACCGCGGCGCTCATCCGGCGTCTGGGGCCGGTCCGGGACCGGGTCCACACCGGCACGGCGGACCACGGCAAGGAGTTCGCGAGGCATCGGGAGATCGCACAGAAGCTCGATGCGGGCTTTTACTTCGCTACCCCCTACCATTCCTGGGAACGGGGCCGGAACGAGCACACCAACGGCCTGGTGCGCCAGTACTTCCCGAAAGGGACCGACTTCCGCCAGGTGACTGCCGCGCCGGTGCGGGCGGTGGAGGACCGGCTCCACCGTCGGCCTCGGAAGGTCCTGGGATACCGCACCCCGGCGGAGGTCTTTGCCCGTGGGTTAGCTCCCCCCTGACGCGGCCGGCGGTCCCCCGATCGCCCTCCCGGCACTCCGGTGACCCACCGGAGCGGCCTCGCTCGGCCTCATGGTGCCGGTTTCGCCCTTGCTTTGGCCGATAACTTCTGTCAGGATCGCCGGCCGTCGAGATTACTGCCATCCGAGGCCGAAAAGCAGCGTTCGCAGCGCGGATTTTTGGGTCGCCGCCGCGATCCCTCCCTTCGGGCTACGCCCTCATTCCGGGATCGCGGCGCTGTTGCACTTCGGAGTGGAAGTGGGGAATAAATTAACGCATTCGCTGGAGGGTAGCCATGCGGAAATTCTTTAACGTATGATTCTGCCCCTTTCCTGAACCGACCGGTAGTAGAAGTGGATGAAGCCTGCATCGGTAGCAAGGAGAGCAACTCCCTTGTAAGCAACAAAGGAGGCAGGGTAAGGCGCATTGGACGAGGCGAAGCAGAAACCAGACCATAAGCCAGAATCGAGGGAAATTTCAATGCAGCACGAAATGCCGGGTCGTATAGTCATCTTTCTGGATATCGACGGGGTTTTGCAGCCACATATCAATCAGGCGCGCTTTGAGTACGACCTGGAAGCGCTGCGCCGAACCATCGCCGACGATTTCGGTGATGATTCGTATCTTGATTTTGACAAATACGATCTTGGTGCGATCTACTACGATTGGGACAAGAAAGCGGTGGAACGGCTACGCAATCTGTGCCAAGACTTCGGTGCAGAGATCGTGGTGATCTCTGATTGGCGCCTGTCCAAATCCTTGGGCCAACTCAAGGCATATTTTCGCATTCACCACCTCGACCGCTATGTGACGGACCAAACAGACGAGGCTGGGACGCATCCTCATTACCGGGCGGGAGAAGTGAAAGACTATCTGGATTCGCACCCGGAGATCGAACGGTTTGTCATCATTGACGATAATTATCGAAGCCAGTTCGATGCTCTGTTTCCGGAGTATTTTGTCCATACCTTCAGTCGTATTGAGGCCGCTGACGAGATGCGTGCACGACAGATTCTCTCCGGCCTTCCAATACAAGTGAAATGACTCGGACAGGTCATTCAGCAGATTCCGCATCCAACAATGTGGTAAGAACGGCTCCCGCGAATCGTTCATCCGATGCTCGGTCTTGTCAAGATACTTGAGATAGTGATGTGACTCCTGCCGGGCAGTGTCCCGGATCCGGGTCATAAAGGAGCTGATCAGGGGTGGTTGTTCGCTGGTCGGAATGGCCAAGGGGGGGAGTTTTTCCCGTGCCTGCCCGAGTGTTTTCGATGGGTGCTGCTTTCATCCTGAGGACTCCCAGGCCGACCTATGGTGATGTTGGGACGTGTCATCCCATGTTGAAGCGTTCGGTCCAAGACAAAAGTTTCCTGGCAGCGGTACGGAATTGGGTCCACGCCAGTGAATATCACAACACCCCCACCCCCGCACACAGGGTGGTGGACGATGACCAACAAGGTACTCGAAACTGTATCCGAGGGGTTTTTACGGTCCTGCCAAGTATCAATTCGGACATGAAAAACAGGACTTGTACGGCATTGTGCCCCTCAACCTGACCGGATCAAAAATCCGGCTTTTGCTTAGGTACGGGGGCCTCGGTTTGTCCGAGTACGGAATGGCGGACCGGGGCGGAATTATTCCGGACCGTGGCATGACAGGAAAAATTCCATTCCGGGCATTGATTTTTGCCGTCCGATCACTATTATTAGCACTCACCCGAGCCGGGTGCTAACAATGGCATCGATTCGGGGAGTTGTGGGTGCGTCAGGACCATAGTCTTTACGGTCCTGTTTCCGGTCCGAGGGTGCTGTAACGTGATGCTGGCGAAGGACCTGCTACCCATTATCAACAATTGTCATAATTTTTCATTTTTTAGGAGATTGAGCGTATGAACATCCGTCCGCTTCATGATCGCGTCCTCGTCAAGCGTATCGAAGATGAGCGCACCACCCCCGGGGGAATTGTGATTCCCGATTCCGCGACCGAAAAGCCGATGCAGGGCGAAGTCCTGGCGGTTGGAAACGGAAAGAAGTTGGAAAATGGCGAGCAACGTGCACTGGATGTGAAAGCCGGTGACCGGGTGCTGTTCGGTAAATATTCCGGTACCGAAGTAAAGGTATCCGGGGAAGAGATACTTGTGATGCGCGAAGACGACATCATGGGTGTGATCGAAGCCTGATCGGCCAGTAATCATCAACTACCAGAAGAGGTTAATTTGCAATGTCAGCTAAAGAAGTTGTTTTTGGCGAACAGGCCCGGGCGCGTATGCTCAAGGGTGTAAACACCCTGGCCGATGCCGTCAAGGTAACACTGGGGCCCAAGGGCCGTAATGTGGTTCTGGATAAGTCTTTCGGTGCACCCACGGTCACCAAGGACGGGGTCTCCGTGGCGAAGGAAGTCGAACTCAAGGATAAGCTTGAGAACATGGGTGCCCAAATGGTCAAGGAAGTGGCTTCGAAGACATCGGATGTTGCCGGTGATGGTACCACGACTGCTACGGTGCTGGCACAATCCATGGTTCTCGAAGGCATGAAAGCGGTTGCGGCCGGGATGAATCCGATGGATCTGAAGCGCGGGATCGACCGGGCTGTGGTGTCTGCGGTCGGCAGCCTCAAGGAATTGTCCCGGCCCTGTGCCGACCACAAGGAAATCGCTCAGGTTGGTACGGTTTCTGCCAACGCGGATTCGGATATCGGTGACATCATTGCCGAGGCCATGGAAAAGGTCGGCAAGGAAGGGGTAATCACCGTAGAGGAAGGCAATGTACTCGAAAACGAACTGGATGTGGTCGAAGGCATGCAGTTTGATCGCGGATACCTATCTCCCTATTTCATCAACAATCAGGACAGTATGGCGGTTGATCTGGAAAACCCCTATATCCTGATTCATGACAAGAAGATATCCAATATCCGTGATTTGCTGCCCACCCTGGAAGCCGTAGCGAAAGCCAGTCGCCCGCTGATGGTGATTGCTGAAGATGTGGACGGGGAAGCCTTGGCCACTCTGGTCGTCAACAATATCCGTGGGATTGTCAAGGTATGTGCGGTCAAGGCTCCGGGGTTTGGCGATCGTCGCAAGGCCATGCTGGAAGACATTGCTATCCTGACGGGTGGCCGTGTAATCAGTGAAGAAGTGGGCATGAGTCTTGAAGGCGCGACCCTGACAGATCTGGGTCAGGCCAAACGGATTCAAGTGACCAAGGAAAATACGACCATTATTGATGGTGCCGGGGCAGGCTCCGAAATCGAGGCCCGTGTCGGTGCCATTCGCGTTCAGATCGAGGAAGCGACCTCGGATTATGATCGCGAAAAAATGCAGGAGCGGGTGGCCAAGCTGGCGGGCGGCGTGGCCGTGATCAAGGTTGGTGCCGCCACAGAAGTGGAAATGAAGGAAAAGAAGGCTCGGGTCGAAGATGCCCTGCATGCTACCCGTGCCGCGGTGGAAGAAGGCGTAGTCCCCGGAGGCGGTACTGCCCTGGTTCGGTGTGTCCATGCTGTCAAGGACGTATCGGGTGACAATCCCGATCAGGATATGGGTGTCCGGATCGTGCTGCGGTCGCTGGAAGAACCCCTGCGGCAGATTGTTGCCAACTCTGGAGAAGATGCCTCTGTCGTCCTCAATGAAGTGATTAAGAATGACGGTGCATACGGATACAACGCCACTTCCGGCGATTACGGCAACATGATTGATATGGGTATTTTGGATCCGACCAAGGTTGCCCGGACTGCCCTGCAGAATGCGGCGTCCATTGCCGGTCTTCTGATCACCACCGAGGCCATGGTAGCCGAGATTCCAGAAGACAAGCCGGCTCCTCCGATGCCAGACATGGGTGGCATGGGCGGCATGATGTAAGCCCGGTTAGCCTTTGTCTAGTGTCCCGAAAGCCCCGCTCAGGCGGGGCTTTCACATTTGTACGTCCTGTACGGCGGGAGCCATCTCACCCGTCTCACCTCTCGTCCCAGGATGGAGAGCGGAGGATTGGATTGCCTTCAGAGGAGGCCCTGCGGTCAGACCCGGTAGCCAGCTGTGGCGAGTTGCTTCCTTTTCCCCTGTTTCCCCGAACTGGCTGTCGGCGGGAAAGAGTATCGGGTTGGTCCTCATGATGGGGGATTCGGTGTCCCGGAATCCATTCCAGCTGTTAGAATTCCAAGAGTGATAACCAGACGGCAGGATGGAATTCGACCTGCCATTCGTACCCGTCATTTTCCCCGACTGAAGATCCGGATTTCTGTTGACCTTCCAAGACTTGATACTGCGACTCCAGGAATACTGGGCCAAACAGGGTTGCATGATTCTGCAGCCCTACGATATGGAGGTGGGTGCAGGAACCTTCCATACCGCAACCTTCCTCGCAGCGGTGGGTCCAGAACCATTTCATGCCGCTTATGTGCAACCGTCACGACGGCCGACAGATGGCCGTTTCGGTGAAAATCCCAACCGCCTGCAACAGTACTTCCAGTTTCAGGTCATTCTGAAACCGTCCCCACAGAACTTCCAGGATCAGTATCTCGGTTCCCTGCATGAGCTGGGGTTGAATCTCCAGAAAGACGATATTCGCTTTGTGGAAGATGACTGGGAGTCTCCCACTCTCGGTGCATGGGGGTTAGGGTGGGAGATTTGGCTCAACGGCATGGAAGTCAGCCAGTTCACCTATTTCCAGCAAGTCGGTGGCCTTGATTGCTACCCGGTTACCGGGGAAATCACCTATGGGCTCGAGCGATTGGCAATGTACCTGCAGGGGGTGGACAGCATTTTTGACTTGGTCTGGAGTGATGGGCCGGCGGGTCGGTATACTTACCGTGACATATACCACCAGAACGAAGTCGAACAGTCCGCCTATAATTTCACGTATGCCAATGTGGAATTCCTGTTACAGCGCTTCAATGAAGCGGAACGCATGTGCCGGCGACTGCTCCGGGATCAACTGTCACTTCCTGCCTACGAACAGGTGTTGACTGCATCGCATTGTTTCAATCTGTTGGATGCTCGCCATGCCATCGGAGTAACCGAAAGGGCGCGATATATTGGCCGGGTCCGAGGGTTGGCGCGGAAGGTGGCCCAAGCCTATCTGACTCGTCGGGAAGCCTTGGGATTCCCACGGGGAAAGCCGGTCCAGCGGTGCACACCCGGATGATATGATGGAGCAACCTAAGCGCCGGTCCGTCGGCCGGTCCCGTAGCCTATTGCTGGAGGTCGGCACCGAGGAACTGCCGCCCAAGACCCTGAAGGCATTGGCGGAAAGTTTTGCCATGACCGTATTTGAGACGTTACTGGAAGCGGGTGTGGTGGAGGATGGCAAGGAATCCTATCGTTGGTATGCGACTCCGCGTCGCTTGGCGGTGTGGGTCGGTAAGGTAAAGCCCCGCCAGGCTGATCAGGTTGTGGGACGTCGGGGCCCTTCGATTCAGGCGGCGTTCGATGACTCCGGGTTGCCAACCCGGGCGGCACTGGGGTTTGCCAGTTCGTGTGGGGTCCCTGTAGAAGAGCTGGATCAAAAGCGTACAGACAAGGGGGAGTGGCTGGTATTCCACCAATTGGTAGCCGGGAAGCGGATTGTGGATATTGTGGAACAGGCACTGCAACAGGCGATCCGGAATTTACCCATCGCCCGTCGTATGCGTTGGGGCGACCACCTCTGGGAATTTGTACGTCCGGCGCATTGGCTGTTGGCCATGTATGGGAGTGAATCACTGAAAGTCACTGCGTTTGGCCTCAAAGCTGGGTACTGGACGCGGGGGCATCGTTTCCAGTCTCTCCGCAGGGAGATCCGGATCATGTCGGCAGATCGCTATGTGGATACCCTTAAAAGGCAAGGCGGTGTGATGGTTGATTATGAAGAGCGCAAACAATTGATCCAGCGGCAGGTCCATCGAGTCGCTCGCAGAAACGGGGCCCATGCGGTGATGGACCCGGCGCTGCTGGAAGAGGTGACCGGTCTGGTCGAATGGCCCCAGGCTTTGTATGGCGAGTACGATCGTCGATTTCTCAAAGTCCCCCCCGAGGTACTGATTTCCTCCATGCGCGATCATCAGAAATATTTCCATATGACCGATGCCAAGGGTCGACTGAAAGCCGGTTTCATTACGGTCTGCAATGCGCACGGCCGGATTCCCCAACGAGTACGCCATGGCAATGAGCGAGTATTGCGTGCACGACTGGTGGATGCGGAGTTTTTCTGGAACAATGGCTTGGCGCAGCATCCCGAACATCGTCTGGAGACGTTGGCTCAGGTGCAGTATCATGCGAAGCTGGGGTCAGTTCGCGACAAGGTCACCCGGATGGCTCTGCTGGCCGCCGAGATTGCGCGGCAGATGGGAGTCAGTACGGAGCAGGTCCAGCGGGCCTGTGAACTGTGCAAGACCGATTTGGTGACCGACATGGTGGCGGAGTTTCCAGAGTTGCAGGGAATCGTGGGCAGCTATTATGCCGACCATCATGGTGAACACCATGCGGTCAGCCTGGCCATTCGGTCCCACTATCAGCCCCGGTTTGCCGGAGACACACTCCCCCACGGTACCGTTTCCCGCTGTGTAGCACTGGCGGATCGCCTGGATAGCATTGCCGGAATCTTTGCCTGTGGAGAAATTCCTACCGGGGACCGGGATCCTTATGCGTTGAGACGGGCTGCTCTGGGGATTCTGCGAATCCTGATTGAAAAATCCCATGACCTTGATCTCTACCGCTTGCTCGCCCAAGCGGTGGCACAACTGCAGGGCTTGGACGATGGGCTAGACACTTCCCTGGCAACGGTTCAACAGGCCTTTGGGTTTATCGCCGATCGGTTGCGGTCCTATTACCTGACACTGGGTTACGATGCCCTGACGATTGCAGCCATTGAAGCGGTGTGTCCGCACAGCCCGCTGGACTTCCACCGGCGACTCATGGCCCTTCATGGTTTCTTCACTGCGCAGCCCGAAGCGGCCCGGTCACTGGCATCTGCTAACAAGAGAATTGCCAATATCCTGATCCAGCAGGAGGCGGACGAGGATGTGGCTCCCGATCCGGCACTGTACCGGGAAAAGGCAGAGCGTACTTTGGCAACAAAACTCGATGTCTTGGGCGAACGCGCCAGGAAACAGTTTATCCGGGGGCGCTATGGTCAGGGTCTGACGGCACTGGCGAATCTCAAAAAACCCATTGACCGGTTTTTTGACAGGGTCATGGTCATGGACGAGGATCCTGCCATACGGCGCAACCGGCTGGCTCTGCTGGCCCGAATCCGCCATCTTTTTCTGGTGGCGGCAGACATCTCGGTGATGCGGGTAGAATGACCAGTCGCCCCTCCATTCGGGATCGCAGTTCATTTGCCGACATGATGGCCGCTGTCCAGGCCTTTCATGACAAGCACCGGTTTCGGGAGCGGGGAGGCGAGGACCTGGTTTATCGCCTGGCATTGATGACCGAGGAGTTGGGCGAGATTGCCGAATGTGTCACCAAGGGAAAGCCGCGGTCACAATTAGCCACGGAATGTGCCGACCTGCTGATCCTGCTCTTGGGAAATGCGATTTCGGCCGATTTCGACTTGTATGAGGCTTTCTGGGACAAAATGGCTGAGATCAACCAACGGGATGCACGGGTCGTCGATGGTCGGGTGCGCGTCACCGCCTATCGGAGTGACACGGAATCCGGACGGGAATCATGAGCCAGTCTCCGGGGCTTGCCTTATCTATTGGAGCTGGCGAAGCCACCGGTCTCGGAGCGGTATGGTGGTACCGTATACACCTTCGGGTACAATTTTTTGTGAGGGCGAGTCATTGACGGAGCGAGTTATCTGGCTGGATCGTTTGGGGATGCATGATATCCCCAAGGTGGGGGGCAAAAATGCCTCGCTGGGAGAAATGATCTCCAATCTGTCCGCGGCCGGCGTCCAGGTGCCCGGAGGCTTTGCTACGACCGCAGATGCCTACCGGGAGTTCATGTCCACCCAGGGACTTGATGCCCATATTCAAGCCCTACTGGATACGCTGGATGTGGAGAATGTGTCGGAACTGCAGGAAGCCGGCTCTACCATTCGGGCAATGATTTTGGACCATCCCTTGCCGATCGCATTGGAGCAAGCAATCGAAGAGGCCTATACTACGCTTGGGGGTAGTGTTGCGGTCCGCTCTTCTGCGACTGCAGAGGACCTGCCGGAAGCATCCTTTGCCGGCCAGCAGGAGACCTTTCTGAATGTTTCCGGTATTGATCATGTACTCCATTCTGTAAAGCGGCTGTTTGCCTCTTTGTTCCATGACCGGGCCATCGCCTATCGGGCCCATCACGGATTTGCGCATGCGGAAGTAGCCCTTTCCGCCGGTATCCAGCGGATGGTCCGCAGTGACTTGGCCTCCAGTGGGGTGATGTTCACCATCGATACCGAATCCGGATTTGACGAAGTAGTATTCATCACCTCTTCCTGGGGACTGGGAGAATGCGTAGTGCAAGGATCCGTCAACCCAGACGAGTTTTATGTATACAAACCCTCCCTGAATGACGGTCGGCCAGCGATCCTGCGTCGCCATCGGGGCTCAAAGTGCATCAAGATGGTGTATGCGGACAAGGTAGCAGTCCCTGCGGTGAAGATTGTTGACGTCGACCCGCAACAGCAAGATGTATTCTCCCTCTCCGACGAGGACGTGACGTCCTTGGCCCGGCTGGCCGTCCAGATTGAGCAGCATTATGGCCGGCCCATGGACATTGAATGGGGGAAAGATGGAGTAACCGGTGAATTGATGATTCTGCAGGCGCGCCCAGAGACTGTGCGTAGTCGCAACAGCGGTCGGGTACTGGAGCGGTTCCGACTCAAGGAGAGCGGCACAGTACTGGTGACCGGCCGCAGTGTGGGCCAGCGGGTCGGCTGTGGTCCGGTGCGACTGGTGCCGAATGTGAATGACCTCTCTACGGTCGCCCCGGGAGATGTGCTGGTGACTGACATGACCGACCCGGATTGGGAGCCGGTGATGAAGCGGGCCGCCGCTATTATTACCAATCGGGGTGGACGTACTTGTCATGCCGCCATTATCGCGCGTGAGCTGAACGTGCCCGCCGTTGTGGGTTGCGGACATGCCACTGAGGTACTCTTCACGGGCGATCCGGTTACAGTGTCCTGTGCCGAAGGGGAGACTGGGAAAGTGTATGCGGGCTTGCTGGACTTCGAAACGCTGACGACGGCTCTTGATTGCATGCCGGAAATCGGCTTTCGGATCACCATGAATGTGGGTAACCCTGAACGGGCTTTTGCCCTATCGAAAATTCCCAATCATGGAGTTGGTCTTGCGCGCCTGGAATTCATCATCAATCACACCATTGGTGTGCATCCTAGGGCACTGCTTGATCGTGACCGCATGCCGATAGAGTTTCGTGCGGAGATTGACCGGCGGGCGGCGGGTTATTCGAATCCCAGAAGTTATTTTGTGGAGAAGCTGATGGAAGGGGTCGCGACGCTGGGCGCAGCTTTCTCGCCCAAGCCGGTTATCGTGCGGTTGTCTGATTTCAAGTCCAACGAATATGCCAATCTTCTTGGTGGGAATCTCTTTGAGCCGGTTGAAGAAAATCCCATGTTGGGATTCCGGGGCGCATCGCGGTATGTTACGGACGCATTCCGGGATTGCTTTGAGATGGAGTGTGAGGCCATTCGCAGGGTGCGGGATGAAATGGGGCTTGCGAACGTCGAGATCATGATTCCGTTTGTACGTACGTTGGGTGAAGCGGATCGGGTGCTCGAATTGCTCCGGGAGAATGGGCTGGAACGCGGCCGAAATGACTTGCGGGTAATCATGATGTGTGAATTGCCCTCTAATGCTGTGCTGGCAGAGCAATTTCTGGAACGGTTCGATGGGTTTTCTATCGGTTCCAATGACATGACCCAATTTACGTTGGGATTGGATCGTGATTCTGCCATCGTCGCGGACTTGTTTGATGAGCGAGATGAGGCGGTCAAGGCTATGCTTTCCATGGCGATCGGTGCTTGCAACCGGGCCGGAAAATATGTGGGAATATGCGGACAAGGGCCTTCGGATCATCTGGATTTGGCACGATGGCTCATGGATGAGGGCATTCAAAGCGTGTCCCTGAATCCCGATACGATTGTGGAAACCTGGTTGGCTCTTGCCGAACCCAGAGACTCGCTCCAGTAACCGGGGCTCGTTTTTCGGATGCTCACCCGGTACTCGACGGGTAGGCAGTGCAGTGACCTCCTGCCGGCCACCGACCTGCCACTGGTCGGCTATGCTATGATGTGGAAATGACTACGATGGACCACACCACATGCGGCTACCGGTTTCCGTTCGGAAACCGGATTGTCCGCAGTCGGCGCAAGACCGGCTCTCCATATATTGATCGCATCGTCCGGGTCCGGCCAGTCGCTGTCTCTCTGACGCTCGATTGCTCCATGACACTCCTGCCTGCTTGGCAAGGGGCAGGAAAAAAAGGAGCCCTGGCCCCGGCTTTGATGCAGGGCGCAGCCCACTGCCAGGACAAGCGGCCCGGACCGGGATTCACCCCATTCCTGCTGGCTAACCGTTGCATAAGGTGATCAAGCCAATCGAAGTCATCATCCTGGCGGCGGGGAAGGGCAAAAGGATGCATTCCGATTTGCCTAAAGCGCTACATCCTGTCGGCGGAAAACCCATGCTCTGGCGGGTGATTCGAACGGCTCTTGAGTTGGACATCGCAGCGATTCATGTGGTGATTGGTCATGGAGGAGAGGTTGTGCGTGACCATATGACATCCCTGTGTTCCACCGTACCCATCCCCATTGTCTGGGTGGTCCAGCCGGAACAGAAAGGTACCGGGCATGCCGTTGCCCAAGCCATGCCCCGAATCCATCCGCAGTCTCGATGTCTGGTGCTCTATGGGGATGTTCCGTTGGTGGATCCGGAAGATCTTCGCAAGTTGTCTCAGTCGGAATCGGAACTGGCAATCCTCACGTCCACGGCCTCTGATTCCACTGGTCTGGGGAGAATATTGCGTAGTGAATCCGGTGATATCAAAGGGATTGTAGAGTATCAGGATGCGAACGCCGGGCAGCGGTCTATCACCGAAGTGAACACTGGGATCCTGTGTTGCGAGGCCTCCTTGTTGGGCCGATGGTTACAGGCACTGGATTGCGACAATGAACAGGGAGAGTATTACCTGACGGATGTCGTTGGTATGGCAGCGGCAGAGGGGGTGCGCATTCATGGCCGGGTTGCCCGGGAGCCGGACCTGCTGGTGGGGGTCAATTCGCGTACCGAACTGGCGGCCGCAGAGCGAATTGTTCAGCGACAGTCGGCACGGGAATTGATGGAAGCCGGGGTGACACTCATGGATCCTGCCAGGCTGGATATACGAGGTGAGGTCTGCTTTGGCCGGGATTGTATCGTGGATGTGAATGTGGTCCTGGAAGGTCGGGTCGAAGTGGGTTCGGGCGTCACCATCGGGCCGGGTTGTGTCATTCGGGATGCCCGGATCGGGGACGGTTGTCATATCTACCCGTACACCATCGTGGAAAATGCGGTGATGGGAGCCCGTTGCATGGTGGGACCGTTTGCCCGACTGCGCCCGAAGGCCAAACTTGCCGATGATGTTCGGGTTGGGAATTTTGTCGAAATCAAGAAGAGTGAGTTAGCCGATGGAGTCAAGGTAAACCATCTGTCTTATGTGGGCGATACTCAAGTCGGAAGGAATTCCAATCTCGGTGCCGGTGTGATCACCTGCAACTACGATGGCTTCAACAAACTGGCTACGGTGATTGGGGAAGAGGTTTTCGTCGGTTCAGACAGCCAATTGGTGGCACCGGTCCGAATTGCAGATGGCGTGACGATTGGTGCCGGAACCACCGTGACGAAAAATGTGGAAGATCCCGGCTTGGTCGTTTCCCGCACCAGCCAGAAGTTCTATCGAAACTGGGAGAGAAGTTCAAGGAAGCGACCCTGACCGGTTATCTGGCAGCCCGGTGGCGAATGTGATTCGATACCAACCGAGTTGTCTGGCGGCGTCCAAGGTTTTGACGACAGCCTCATGCGGGGTGAGCCGATCTGCCCGGATCAGTATCATAGGATCGGTCCTGTCGCCGGCGGCGGACTGCAACACCTTGCGTAGTGTTTCCCCTCGGGTATTAAGTAATTCCCTGGGCTTGCTTTCGTGATGTCCCTGCACACTGAATTGGCCGATGGCATTGATTTGCACGATCAGGGGGTGGGGTTCCGCTTCCTGGGTTGAAGCGGAGTTTGCCTCCGGGAGATGCAGCCGGATTTCTGCCTCCCGGGAGAACGTGGTGGTGACCATAAAGAATATCAGTAGTAGAAACACCACATCGATTAGTGGTGTGAGATTGATTTCGCTGTTACGGTCGACGGCAGGGCGGGTAAATCGCATGGCTGGTACCTCTGGCCTTCAACGGTCCATGATCTTCAACAACTGCAATGCCTTGTTTTCCATCTCCATTGTAAGGGATGCGACCTTGTTGCGAAAATACCGATGAAACAGCAGGCTGGGGATACCAACCGATAAACCGGCTGCGGTAGTGATCAACGCTTCGGAAATCCCAGCCGCCAGTGCCTGGGGATCCCCGACCCCCACTGTGGTGATGGCAGAGAATACCTTGATCATGCCAATAACTGTTCCGAGCAGGCCAAGCAGTGGCGTGATCGTGGCGATGGTACCCAGAATAGCAAGGTGTTTTTCGAGTTCATGCACAACATGGCGGCCAGCTTCTTCAATCGATTCCCGGATCACCGTTCGGTGTTCGGCCCGATAATGCAGTCCCGCTGCCAGAATTTTTCCCAGTGGCGAGTGCATTTCAATTTCAAGGATGATATGAGAGTCCAGCCGTCCCATGCGCAGATCGTCCTGGATCTGTTCCAGCAGGCCTCCGGGAGCGACATGGCGGGGGCGCAAGGCCAAGCCACGTTCCAATATAATGGCCAGTGCTGCGATCGAGCACAGCAGTATGGGCCAGATCAGGTAGCCACCAGCGCGGAGCAATTCGAACATGTCAGATACGTTACCGTCTGGATGCGGGATAGGCCATGAAGTGTATCCGCTTGTCAGGTACCGGTACAACAAACCCATTGCATTCTCCGGGAGAACTGTATCGGGACTGCGGGCATGTTCCCGAAACAAAAGCCCGGGATGATCCTGACACTCCCCGCTTCTTCGACTGCTCCGAGTCGGGCACTTCTCTTCGACCGGGCGTTTTGCGACCAGATTCTCCCCGAGTCTCTTTCGTTACCCTACGGTCCCGGACGATGCCGGTGCCTGTTGAATCAGGCATGATATGTCTCCCGGCAGGGTATGATTGGAGGCTATAATCCCGATATTCTTGCCATTGTCGTCCTTGACCGTGTCGGATGAACCTGAAGAAAACCGACTGTACCAGCGGATATACCATGTGGTTCGTCAAATTCCTTCCGGGCAGGTAGCCAGCTATGGGGGGATTGCCCGCATGGTGAGTACCGGCCCGAGGCAGGTGGGGTATGCCATGGCTGCACTGACCACTCAGGATGCCGTGCCTTGGCACCGAGTGATCAACAGCCGCGGGGAGATCAGTCGCCGGAAGGATGGTCGGTCCGATACATTGCAGCGCCAGCTCCTGCAGGAAGAAGGGGTGGTGTTTGACCATCGGGGACGGGTTGATTTGGATCGGTTTGGCTGGATAGCACCAGATCTATTCTGGTGGACCGGTTGTAGCTGAAGGCCCGGTTTCCGGACGTTTTGACCAATGCATGATGGTCTTGTCCCGCAGGTCAGTGCTCACGGTCAGCCCGTAGCTACCATTCCTGTTCATCGTCCGGGTATTCGGCGGCATGGACGTCGGGAGCCTCATTGATGCGGGCCGGCCCTACGTTCCCTCGAATTCTGGTCACTGCAGGTGAGCCGGCTGGCATCGGTCCGGACATTGTCGTGCAGGCTCTTCGAGAGTCTCATGATGCCGCGATTTCGGTGATTGGAGACTGTCGCGTGTTGCATGAGCGTGCTTCCCTGCTGGGACTGGAGGTGGAGATCGAGCCCCAGCGCCAATCCGGGCCACTGGAAAGGCACCAGGCCGGGAAAATTCGGGTCATTGACATCCCTGTGAGTCGGGCGGTGGAGCCGGGCAAACCGGACCCGGCTAATGCACAGGCGGTTCTTCGCAGTATCAATATGGCGGTGGACTTTTGCCTGCAAAACCGGGCTGACGCGATCGTGACTGCACCAGTCAGCAAAGCCATTCTCCATTCGTCTGGAACGGCTTTTAGTGGTCATACCGAATGGATTGCACAGCGGTCTGGTGGGGGTCTACCGGTCATGATGTTGGCCGGACCGGATTTGCGTGTTTGCCTGGCGACGACGCACATGCCCCTCGCATCCGTTCCGGCTGCCATCACGTGTGAGCATCTGGTGAGGGTTCTGGAAATCATATCCCATGACATCGAACGTCTGTATCGGATCAAACATCCCGCTATTGGCGTCCTTGGGCTGAATCCGCATGCAGGTGAGAGCGGGTACCTTGGCAGAGAGGAAGTGGACACCATCATCCCAGCCATGGAGTTCCTTCGGCTCCGAGGAATGAATCTTGTGGGTCCGTTGCCTGCGGACACGGCCTTCACCCCCAATGTGCGGTCTGGCCTGGATGCTGTATTGGCCATGTACCATGACCAGGGACTGCCGGTGATCAAGTTTCAGGGCTTCGGAGAAGTAGTCAATGTCACTCTGGGACTTCCATTAATCAGAACTTCAGTAGATCACGGCACTGCATTTGACCTCGCAGGGAGTGGGCAGGCCCATGCGGACAGTCTGGTCGCTGCCATTCGAATGGCGATTGCGTTCGCCGGGAACGCACCGACCGACAAGGAGTGAGTGGTGAGTACCCTCTCAGATGCCCTGACAAGCCATCGGCCGCGCAAACGATTTGGGCAACATTTTTTGCAGGACCGGCAAGTGCTGGCCCGGGTCGCTCAGGTGGCGTGTGCCGGAAATCCCTGCAATTTGCTGGAAATTGGCCCCGGAATGGGGGCGTTGACAGAGGCGCTGCTGGAACACATGCCCCGAATCACAGCCGTTGAACTGGACCGGGACCTCGTTTCCCTGTTGAACAAACGTTTCGGGCCCGATCGGTTACATGTTGTGCAGATGGACATCCTTGGTTGTGACTTGGCCACCCTTCCACGAGTCTGCCCGGAATTGCCCTTGCGAGTAGTGGGGAACCTGCCCTACAACATTTCGACCCCACTTCTGTTCCATTTGCTGGACCAGCGGCAACACATGGACGCCCTGATCTTCATGGTGCAAAAAGAGGTGGCCGCGAGACTGACGGCGAACCCGGGCGAGAAGGCTTATGGGAAGCTGACGGTCATGGTGGCGCTGGAAATGGAATGCGACGTTTTGTTCGATGTGTTACCGGCTGCTTTTTCACCTCCTCCCAAAGTGCATTCCAGTCTGGTCTATCTCCGGCCCCGGACGCGGTTGCTGACAGTGGATCCCGGCCCGGTCCGGGTTCTGTTGAGTGTAGCTTTTTCCCAGCGCCGAAAAATTCTGCGCAATGCCCTGAAGAACCTGGTTACCAGTGAGGAATTTGATGCGGCCGGAATTGATAGCAGCTTGCGGGCTGAAGCATTGTCGCCCGAAGACTATGTGCGCTTGGCATTGGCCATTTCGCATCGAATATAGTCGGGGCCGGATCATATGTCTTGTCCTGAATCTGGCTTCCAGGCAAGTGGGGATCGATATGGCATATGGAGCAATGAATCGCACAAGGATGGCAGTTAATCTCTACCTGATCCAGCGGCGAAAGATGGTATCTGCTACGGGCCCGGATCAATAGAGGCCAATGCTCGCTGATCCCTTGATATAGGGACGCTGGTCCCGACCGCGTCTACCATACTGGGCTTGATCCGGGTGCCGGATTCGATCCATCCAATATTCTGGAGTGCACTGAACGACTATATCCTGTGGCTTGGCGACCTTTCTTCATTACCGGTAAGTTCTGCCATTCGGGTTCGGATCCAGTGCTCTGCCTCGGCATTGATCTCCCTGGTTTTTTTACCTTGTGGCAGCACAGGAGAGCCAATTACCACATCGATTGTGCCCGGATACTTGCGAAAGCTCCTGCAAGGCCAATACACACCGGCGTTGTGCACGACCGGAAGAATTGGAGTTCCGGTTTTCTGGGCGATCATCGCGCCACCGGCCATGAATGTGCCTGGTGACCCTGGATTCCTGCGGGTTCCTTCGGGATAGATGATCAGCCATCGACCTTCTGACAGTCGGTCTCGGCCTTGCTGGATCAACTGATCCAGGGCGCGGACCTTTTTTGATCGATTAATCGCGACTGGCCGATAAGCGGCCAGTCCCCATCCGAAGATGGGAATCCAGAGCAACTGACGCTTGAGTACAAAAGAGATTGGCGGGAACAACAACTGAAAACACAAGGTTTCCCAGGCAGACTGATGGTTGGACATGACGATCATAGGTCCATTCGGCAGGTGTTCCATTCCCTGTACGCGATAATCCAGCTTGCAGATTATTTTCAAAGTCCAGATATTGAACCGGGCCCAGCTACTGATTATCTGGTCGGTGACAGGACGAGGGCAAGGAAAAGTCAGAAGGATGGCACATTCGACCACAATGGCACTGGCCAACTGACCAATCAGGTATAGCAGGGACCTGAACCAGATCATGGCCCGAGCAGTCCTCTGTCCCGCAACGACTCTACATAAGCGGCCAAATCCTCATGTACGGCCAGGTTGCTGAATTTCCCTATATAGCCGTCCGTCTGCAAAATGGCTTCTGTCGCTTGGCCTTTGCCCGTTCGTACGAGGACCGGATTGGTGTTCGCCACTCGGGCCGCTTCCAGGTCGGTCAGGGCATCTCCCACCGCATCGATCCCGTTGAGGTTGCACTTCAGGCGCTGTTGCAAGTCCAGAAAAAGCCCTGGCAGTGGTTTGCGGCAGGCACACTGGGCATCGGGCGCATGGGGACAAAAGAAGATGGCATCAATTTCCCCGCCAAATGCGTGCAGCTGGTCGAGCATTTTCTGGTGGATACGATTCAGGGTATTCAGTGTCAAGAGGCCCTTGGCGATGCCCCATTGGTTGGTCATCACCACAATGCGATAATCCGCTTGGCACAGTCTGGCAATGGCTTCAAGACTGCCTGGTAAGGCTTCCCACTCGTCCGGGGACTTGATAAAATCATCCGACTGCCGGTTGATTACACCATCACGGCCCAGCACGATAATTCGAGTAGAGTCCATAATCGGTGGGTCTTTATGGAATACCCAGGGTTGGGGAAATGCGTACATACATGCGGAAAAGGGATCGAAGGGATACCGGTCATAATGGAAAGGGGATTATATAACCGGTATACATAGGTTTTACCCTATTTGAGTAGGCAGTATTTTCGAAAGTATCGGGAAATTTTCCTTCACGGCAGAGTCATTATGCTGTGATCCCGGTCATGCAATGCGAATTACCTGAGTTCGGACTATTAAGGAGACTCGCTCGACTTCGGATTATGGAAAATAGCAAGATAAATCGGTTGCTTTCTTTTCAGGTTTCTTCTTCAAATATCCCGTAAGCAAATCACAAGCGAATTTAATTCAATTCGCGCACAACGGCTCGTACGCATGTCGTTTTTTTCGAATTGGTTTTGAACCATTCGCTGGCCGGGGGAGTATTTTCTGTTGAGAGCTGAAAAAATCACCATCACAAACTATAGAAACTGGTTCTTCGGTAGTATTCATTTCCCGGCGACCGTACAGTTACCTGGGAGGCACCGAGGTTTCTGACAGGCAATTATTACGGGTGGGCTCGGCGATGAGTCTGGCCCGGGCGGGGCGAGCCTGGTCGAACTGCGGCAGGCGGGACGGTGGAAATCGCTGGAGATGCCGGCCCGGCATACACGCGGCGAAAGTGCTCGCCAGGGCGCTGTAGCCCGGCTACGGTACGGGCCGAAAACCGCCCGGCGGATGGTCGCCATTGATTGCCGCGATGGCGAAGAGATGCCCATGCCCGCGAGCGTCGATCCCCAAGACAGGAACGGTGGTCCGACCGCGGATTTCCGATGCGACCCTGCGCGGAACCCGGTTCGACGGCGTGGATTCCGGGAATTCGATCTAACGGAGTCAAAACGATCAACTCCGTAGTTTCGCCGGAGGGGCACCTTGTCGGTTGCGCCGCCGCCACACGGCCATCTACGCCGGACCGTGAAGCCGTACTATATTGGCCGCCGGGAACGATGTCAAGTGCGCTGGAGGAGCTACCGGGAACGCGGGAAACGGTTGTCCCTGCCGTTGGTCGGATTACCCATAGAGGAGCCGTGGCGGCGGGTTTGATTCTGTTAGATCGAAATATCAGAACCCATGGGAGATGAGATGATAGAACACCCGTATGGTCCAATGAATATCCTCAGGCTGGTCCTGGTTCCCTTGACTCTCGGTTTGCTGCTGGCCGCCTGTGGTGGGGGCGGCGGAAGCAGCAATGACAAAGGCGACGGCGATAACACTCCGATGTCCGACTCCGGCAATGGCGATGCCGACGGGAACTCCAATGGGAGTGGCAGCAACAATGCCATGAACAACAATGGTGCCAGAAATCCGGGAGACGGCACGTCGACACGGCCATCCTACACCGTCACCGGCTCCGGCAATAGCGCCAGAATATCCGGCGTACCGTACGATCCGGAGGAACTGTCGCCGCTGCGCTGGAACCATATCCTTTCAGGCTATGACGGGTTCGTCACTCACCTATTGAGTATCCATGATAATGATCTGGCCATGATCGTCGACACGGCACCCACGGACGCCGGTTCCCTGTCATGGGGGATATGGAGCACCATGGACTTTGAAGCCGATAGGGAAGCCGTATTGCTGGATCCGGCAAGAAGTGCGTTTCATGACGGGCCGGCCTACACGGCCGCTGGCCTAGATGCACTAACTGGCTCCGCGACCTTCCGGGGCGGAGTGAGAGGGCACGCCAATGAATACCAAGGCCGAGTCGGGGATTTCGGGGATTTGAAATTTTTGGGATCAGTCTCGGATTTCGCATTTTTGGGCACTGTCACCCTGCAGGTGGATTTCGGCGACGGAGTCGACCCCGGCTCGATCTCCGGCAGTATCAGCAACCGCGAGATCAACCGGGCGACGGCAGACGATGACGATGGCGTCCCATACGATGACGTCTGGGACATTACCTTGGGCAGTGTTCCCCTTACATCCGGCAGCGCGGCCTTTTCTTCTGTCCCTGGCAGTGTCTCGGCGACGGCGATCCTGTACCCGACCCAATTCGAAGCCGCAGTCTCTCTGGCCCCGGACGTGGACCCTGCGGACTTCGCGAACCCCACCATCCCGGAACCGGTGACGGTCACCGGTATGACCGGTAACTGGCAGGGAGTGTTCCGTGGGGACCGGGACGACGGCATGCCGTCGGGCGTCACGGGAATTTTCTTTGCCGCAAACGACTCTGGCATCGGCATTGCGGGTTCGTTCGGGGCCACGAACCCGGAATAGGGAATGGACAGAACGCATTCTCGCCGCCCAGAGGAAGAGCCGGTGGATATGCCGGCAAGGGCCCTGTTGTCCAGATCACACATGCCCGGCACAATCAACAACCATTTTCATATTAACCCAGAAGGTATGACGATGAATTTTGTTCACCGCTGTTTACCCTTTTCAAACGCTACCGATCAGGCGAAAAAATCCCTTGTGGAGGAAGTTTGTCAGTTCATCGTTCATCCCCGCTTGCTTGTGTTGGCATTTGCAGTCATTTTGGCTGGATGTGCGACAGAGCCCGTAACCAGGGTTCTCCTGGTCGACACCTACGACATCGTGGCCGCGGATGATAACGAAAGGAAACAGGAGAAATCCAATGTAATCATTGAGGATCAAGGTGAGGTAGAGGATCTGATACAGCCGGTTCGGGTGCAGGATTGCATCGGCGCCCACTATCTGTATGAGGAAACGGAGTATAGAGACCGTAATGGACAGATCCGGATACGCAGGACCCCGGTGATGGTTGATGTGGACCCACTTCAGGGTGTCTATGTCAGACGGCTTAGGGTAACGAACAATACTTCGAATGTACTGAGGCTGAACCGGGCGGATGCAGTTATGGTCGATGCCGCGGGGAACGACAACGAGATGGCGGACTTCCAGATTCTCGCGCAGAACATCAAGGCAAGCCTTCCCTGTCCCAGTGGAGACGCGGTGGCGCGGACATTGCGGCCGCTCAAGATCCTGGGCGCGGATGTCCGCATTCGTCCCGGGCGCGAGACTACGTTCTACGCCATGTTTCTAAACGTTGACAAATCCATCGTTGGTGACTGGGTTCTTGAGTTGAATGATTTTCCTGTCGAAACGAACCAGGTTGGGGATGTTTCCCGAGTGGAGGCTTTCAAGTTTCTTCTGGTGTCGAAGGGGTTCAGGACTGAGATCACACAGCAAAGAGCAAATCTCTTTTATCCATGGACTGAGATCGAGCGTACGACGGTAGAGATACTACAATGATCGGTCTTGTCTGGTGGGTTTCACGCCGCGGTCCTGGGCGGTGACAGGCGATGCCGCCATCTCGCTTGAGATTGGCACACTGGCCGGTAATGCAGACTGCACTGAAGTATAGAACGTCGGACAGGCCCTTGGAGAACCCGGGAGCAGGGCCATGTGGGGAGGGTGAACTGGGCATCAATAGCGGTAAACGGCAACACGTTTTGGGATAGCGGCGGTGACGATGGGCGGCTGACTGGGATATGGACCGGAGCCGGCCATGAAGGGGTTGCTGGCACGCTTGAGAGAACGGACTTGACAGCTGCATTCGGTGCGGTAGGGACGACGAATGACATGATTCTGTCTGGCCGCTCTGCCGGCAATGCGCCAGGATTGCCCAGGGGGCTACGAATGGGAAAATTGCTAATCGCATCCAGAGAATTAGGCATTATCTGACTATGGCGGGAGTTCCCCCTCGGTTGCCCTCGGAAACAATGGAATCAGGAATTTTGTTGTACAATTTGATGCAGTAGGTCATTACCGAGAACATGGAAAGTGTGCACAGCATGAATCCTCCATTCCGACGTTGGGTGCTATAAATCGGTTGTGCTCAGTCTCTTATGCCGCTGGCTTTGCTTGGAAATTGGGCGTGAAAATTAATTTCGATCTCATGATACTGGACCAGTAATGGACTGCCCCGTATTCATTGTTTCGGACCGCAGTGGGCTGACTGCAGAAACATTAAGCCATACTTTGTTAAGCCAGTTCCCAAATGTCCGCTTTCGTCAACAAGCGATGCCATTTGTGGATACCTTGGGAAAGGTGAAGCAGGTCGTCCGGGCGATTAATCAAGCCGGCAGGGATTCGGGTTGTCGACCCTTGGTGTTTGTGACCTTTGTGAACGAGGATTTCAGCGAGGTACTTGCAGAGGTGGACGGAGAGGTTTTCGACCTGTTTTCTCCCTTTATCGGGCGCATGGAAAGGGTACTCAAGCAACGTTCATCTCACGAACCGGGACAATCCCACAGTATTGCGGACATGGGACGGTACAACCAGCGAATCGAAGCAGTGAACTATGCTTTGCGCTGTGATGATGGCTTGCATGTACAAGACTATCACCGGGCGACATTGATCCTCTTGGGGGCATCCCGATCCGGCAAGACACCTACCTGCCTCTATCTCGCCCTCCACTTTGGCTTTTTCGCCGCCAACTATCCCTTGACGGAAGAAGATCTCGGCCGCACCCAGCTGCCGGAATCGCTCCAGGCCCACAAGGACCGGATTTTTGGCCTGACCATAGATCCGTTGCGCCTTCATCAGATTCGAACGGAGAGACGCCCGGGCAGTGGGTATGCGTCCTTGGCAACATGCCGCCAAGATGTCAGTCGGGCCGAATCCCTGTTTCGGCACAACCAGGTTCCATTCTGTGACTCCACGAATTATTCAGTAGAGGAGCTTGGCAGTACAATCAAACATCAGATGGGGCTGGTGAGTTCTCTGTACTAAGAGTGGTAATATTAATTATAATCAGATAGTTATGACTTTATTTTGAGTTTTTCAGGGTCGACTCTATAGATTCGGATTTTTAGCATGGATACAATCAAGAAGCCGAAGTGGTAAAAATTCTACCCCCGATTCGGTACCTATGTTGGGTTAGGCCATAACTCGGAGGACTCAAGAACTTGCCCATTATGCAGCGTGGCATCTAACACAGACTTGCGCAAATTAGCCCTATGCAATTTTCTATCGGGGGGCACCTCAGTGCAAGCAATTTCTGCATGTGACTTGTTTTCAAGAAGCGCTGTATCGTATACGGCAATTGCTCGCATTCCGCGATAATTGATTTTTCGGATCAACTCAACTGAAATTTCAATAGATCCACAGTTTTCCTTTTTTTCATCTCCTTCTACTAATTCAGATGCCCGTAAATTATGGGATTTCAATGAAGTATATTGCTTCCGGTCAGTAGACATGCCGTTACTCATTCGTTTATCAAAATATGTGGGTTCGATATAACCATCAATTGATACATAATGCTTAGAAGTAACAACTGAAAGAAGCGTTTCATCATCATTTACAGGGCCTGGCGAATACTTGCTTACTGAAATACGTTCACACTCACAGCACGGATGTATTATTCCTAGCTCGTTCCAAAAGTCTTTGCTTAACTGAACACGATTTTGAAAAAACCTTCTACATTCTGTTTTCTTGTTCCCTGTCATGTTGCCCCAGAAAATTCGAAAGTGCCTGCCAAATTCGGCTTGTATTAAAATTATTATCTGTGGTCTGGAAATCTTCTTCGATCAGCTGCATTTCATCACTTTCAAAGTCAAAGCACATTGATAATTTTCCGTTTCCATTAAAATTAATTTCTGCATATCCGGCAAGATTGCACCAATACAATACAATCTCTCCATCTGGGCTGGGCGCAACACTACTCGGTTCTTTTCCAAAAAAGCGACTTCTAAATTTATTGAGAAAATTTAACGCTTGATAAATCGCTGATGATGGAATCTCCCTTGCACCATCTCCGTCCCAATTTTTTCCATAGGAAAAAAATTCTTGGATTCGTGCGTCAATCTTAGATTTTCGATCATGCCCATAGATTAACCACAGATGGGCATTTTGCACTGTAGTATTGCTCCAATCTACAAACTTTCCCCCATTTGTGTTCTTAATAATTGATCGTGCAGTTTGTGAACCGCTGGTTCTGTTAAACACATCTGACCAGTAGCGTTCTAAAGTTTTCAAGGAATCATCAAAAACTGGAAGTGCAGTTTGTGATCCATTGACCCTGCCAAGAATATTTAGCATATTTTAAAGTCCGATCTTGGTTGACATATCATCATTCAAAATTTCTTTTAATATGGTTTTATCAAGTTTATGTAAGGTCTCGAAATTTCTGAGGCCGCGTCGAGTTATTTTTCTACCCCGCTTCCACTCCGAAGTGCAACAGTCGCCGCGATCCCGGAATGAGGGCGTAGCCCGAAGGGAGGGATCGCGGCGGCGACCCAAAATCCGCGCTGCGAACGCTGCTTTTTCGGCCTCGGATGGCAGCCATCTCGACGGCCGGCGATCCTGACAGAAGTCATCGGCCAAAGCCAGGGCGAAACCGGCACCATGAGGCCGAGAGAGGCCGCTCCGGTGGGTCACCGGAGTGCCGGGGGGGGGGCGATCGGGGGACCGCCGGCCGCGTCCGGGGGGAGCTAACCCACGGGCAAAGACCTCCGCCGGGGTGCGGTATCCCAGGACCTTCCGAGGCCGACGGTTGAGTCGGTCCTCTACCGCCCGCACCTGCGCGGCAGTCACTTGGCGGAAGTCGGTCCCTTTCGGGAAGTACTGGCGTACCAGGCCGTTGGTATGCTCGTTCCGGCCCCGTTCCCAGGAATGGTAGGGGTAGCGAAGTAACAGCCCGCATCGAGCTTCTGTGCGATCTCCCGATGCCTCGCGAACTCCTTGCCGTTGTCCGCCGTGCAGGTGTGGACCCGGTCCCGGATCGGCCCCAGACGCCGGATGAGCGCCGCGGTCACCGCCGCCGCGGTCTGGCCCTCCACCCACTCCAGGAAGGGAAACTTCGAGCCCCGATCCACGGCCGATACCCGCGCCCCCCGGTGTCTCGCGCCAATGATCGTATCCAGCTCCCCATCGCCGATCCGGCTCTTCTCGGCCACCACCGAAGGCCGCTCCGCAATGTCGATCCGATCGGGAATGTGGCCGCGTCCGGCGTGCCGGCCGCCGCGCCCGTTCGGCTTCTTGCCCCGACGTCGCAGGCACCGGTACCGCGTCCCTCCGGCCTGCCGATCGGCCCGCACATACGGGTAGATCCACTCCTTGCCCGCCATCACCTCGCCCTGCTGCCGGTACCGACCAGCGATCTGTTCCGGGCTCCAGCCTTCCTGCAGCCGGTCCTCGACCACCGCCCAGCGCTCGGGTGTCCTCTTCCGGGGCACCGCCGACGCTTCCTGGCGACGGGCCGTAGCCTGGCCGTCAGCTTGCTGGTGACGGTCGCCGCGTTGCCCACGGTGGCGCGAGGTCTCGCGCGAGATCGTCGCCGGATCCCGTCCGAGATCGCGGGCAATCTCCCGTTTCGGCAACCCCCTATGCAAAAGCGCGTGAATCTGGCATCGTTCGGCATGGGTCAGGTGGTGGTAGCCAGTTGGCATGACAACAATCCTCTGTGGGTGATAAACAGAGATTGTTGACCATCATCTGGCCCACCGCAAGCGGCTTGTCAGCTCACCAGCCAGCGGCTTGGGGGGTGTTGCACTTCACACTGGAACGGGGGGTTTTGGGGTTCGACCTGCCGGTTGGGTATAAACCGGGCGCAATTTGGCTTGGAGGTTCCCGGATCAGGCGATGTTCCGGGTCTCTGCAAACAGTGCTTGGCTCGTCGGAAACCGAAACTAGGCCAGCATGGGCACTCGTGACTATGCTGCATACTACAATGGAAACGAAAAGGCCACCTCCTAAGTGTTAACTTGTTCATTTATAACTTGATATGTGCGGGGCTGGTCGACTCTGGGAGATTTTCCTCAGACTCTGACAGATGGCAGAAGATGAGTTGGCAGGATTGAATCGATCCTCTCAAACACCATTTACTGAAGGGTTGTAAACAGTATTTTCGGAGTCTATATCATGGTGAACATGGAGAAATTGACAGCCAGGTTTCAGCTCGCATTGGCGGAAGCCCAGAGTGCGGCATTGGGACGCCATCATGCCTTCATTGAACCGGTCCATCTGATGCAATCCATGTTGGACCAGGATGGAGGCTCTGTACGTCACCTACTGACCAGTGCGGATGTCAATGTCAACCGTTTACGGTCTACGATTGGCGAGGCAATTGACCACTTGCCGCGCGTGGAGGGCACAGAGGGTGAGATTCATTTGTCAAGGGATCTGGTCAAGTTGCTCAATGTAACGGACCAGCTAGCGCAGAAACGCCAGGATCACTATATTGCCAGCGAATTGTTTGTTCTGGCCGCGCTGGGTGACAAGGGGACAATTGGTAGGCTACTGAGAGAGGCCGGCGCATCCAGAAGTGGGCTCGAAAAAGCCATTGAAAACATGCGCGGGGGCCAGGGGGTGGACAGCCCAAATGCCGAAGATCAGCGACAGGCCCTTGAGAAATATACCATTGATATCACCGAGCGGGCGGAGCAAGGGAAGTTGGATCCGGTGATCGGCCGGGATGAGGAAATCCGCCGCTCCATTCAAGTCCTGCAACGCAGGACCAAGAATAATCCGGTTCTGATTGGTGAGCCCGGGGTTGGAAAGACCGCTATCATTGAGGGATTGGCTCAGCGGATTGTCAATGGTGAGGTATCCGAGGGCATGCGAAGGAAAAGAGTTCTGTCTCTGGATATGGGGGCACTGTTGGCAGGGGCAAAGTATCGCGGCGAATTCGAAGAGCGCCTCAAGGCTGTACTGAATGACCTTGCCAAACAGGAGGGTCAGGTGATTCTTTTTATTGATGAACTGCACACCATGGTGGGTGCCGGGAAGGGGGAAGGTGCCATGGATGCGGGCAATATGCTCAAGCCGGCACTGGCCCGGGGGGAACTGCATTGTGTGGGAGCTACCACCTTGGATGAATACCGCCGGTATGTGGAGAAGGATGCAGCACTGGAACGGCGATTCCAGAAGGTGCTGGTGGATGAACCTTCGGTGGAAGATACCATTGCGATTCTGCGGGGATTGAAAGAGCGCTACGAGGTGCACCACGGAGTGGATATCACAGACCCTGCCATTGTCTCGGCTGCCACCTTGTCTCATCGTTACATTACAGACCGTAATCTCCCGGACAAAGCCATTGACTTGGTGGATGAGGCTGCCAGCCGCATCCGTATGGAAATTGATTCCAAGCCCGAATCCATGGACCGCCTTGATCGCCGTATCATTCAACTCAAGATGGAACGGGAAGCACTTAACAAGGAAAGTGATATGGCTTCCAGGAAAAGGCTGGATGCCCTTGAGGAAGAAATCAGCAAGCTGGAGAAAGAATATGCGGATCTGGAGGAAATCTGGAATGCGGAAAAAGCCGCTGTGCAGGGCAGCCAGCAGATCAAGGAAGAACTGGACCGGGTTCGGATTGAATTTGAGAGCGCCCGCCGGGCGGGTGATCTCCAGCGCATGTCTGAGTTGCAGTATGGCCGCATGCCGGAACTGGAGAAACAGCTGGCGGATGCTGATAGTAGCAGTGAACAGGCTATGCACCTGCTAAGAAGCAAAGTTGCCGAAGAGGAGATTGCGGAAGTTGTCTCCCGTTGGACCGGCATACCGGTTTCCAAGATGATGGAGGGAGAGCGGGAAAAGCTGTTGTCGATGGAGGACAGCCTGCATCGGCGTGTGATTGGCCAGGAAGAGGCGATTCGGGCCGTTTCCAATGCCATTCGGAGGTCCAGGGCGGGCCTGTCGGACCCCAATCGGCCTTATGGCTCGTTCCTGTTTCTTGGCCCTACCGGAGTGGGCAAGACCGAACTGACCAAGGCATTGGCAGAATTTCTGTTTGATACGGATGATTCCATGCTGCGCATTGACATGTCCGAGTTCATGGAGAAACATTCGGTTGCCCGACTAATCGGAGCCCCTCCGGGCTATGTGGGGTATGAGGAGGGTGGCTATTTGACGGAGGCGGTACGGCGGCGGCCTTATTCCGTGATTTTGCTGGACGAAGTGGAAAAAGCGCATGCAGATGTGTTCAACGTCCTGCTGCAAGTGCTGGATGACGGAAGACTGACAGATGGACAGGGCCGGACAGTCGATTTTCGCAATACCGTAATTGCGATGACATCGAACTTGGGTTCCCAAATGATCCAGGAAATGGCCTCTGCAGGTGATTATGAGCAGATCAAGTCGGCGGTGATGGTGGTGGTAGGAAGCCATTTTCGACCCGAATTCCTGAACCGAATTGATGACATTACGGTGTTCCATCCCCTGGAACGCGGGCAACTCAAACAGATTGCGGCCATCCAGACTGAGTACCTGAAACAGCGATTGAAAGCTCGTGATCTGGCACTTGATATTACTGAAGAGGCTCTCGAATGGCTGGCAGAGGTTGGATTTGATCCGGTGTATGGTGCGCGGCCGTTGAAAAGGTCCATTCAGCAGCAGGTGGAAAACCCACTCGCACAGGAAATCCTGGCGGGCAAATTCGGTTCCGGTGATCACATCCAGGTCACGGTTGACGATCAGGGAATCGTATTTGGATAGCCCCACCGCGTAGTGTAACCGCCGGGTGGTGCTATCTTGAATTACGATGCCTGGCCGGGACCTTGTTCAGGTGCTTCGCAGACGTAATTGAGGTATTTGAGCTTCAGGGTGAGAGCCTCGTACGCGTTCCCAGCTTTGGAGGTGATCTTTTCGGCAGATTCTGGTGTCGATGCCGGGATGCCGGGATGCGCGAGAAGCGACCGGGTGCCTGCGGTTTCTACGGGTCGGATATCCCATCCCGCGGGATTTGGACTGCTCCCGGTTGGTGATGGGTCGCGATGATGGAGAAAGTCGGATTCGGTCCGAGCTGTATATGCAATTTTCGCTTCGAAAATCAATGCATTGAAGCACTCATTCCCGACCGATCCACGCTTGTCGCCCAGCCTCGATGGCACTGTGTTGGCTTCCATTTCGTGCGACAGCGCACAGAATCCCGAATCTGATATTCAAATGGCACGCCAGTCGGGTTGACGTCATTCCATACCGCTCAGGACGAAAACATCAGCGACCAGAAGTGGAAGTCCTGACTTCGACGGTTGAGGCCTCTTTTCGTCGATGACGGCCTCACTAACCCCTTGATTTCGCTGGGTTCCACAATTGGATCCCGTTGTAGTGCCTAGTCTTTATTATTAGTTTTCGATCGTGGCGCGGACCCGGTAGAATGGACCACTCCTGAACCATTCCGTAGCCTGACCCATGCGGCCATCTCCATCGTGCGCCGCGAGGGTCGGTTCCCGCACCTACCGCCGGCTAACCGGCACTACGCCGTGCGCCCGCAGGAGGCACTCGATGCCGTCCTCAAGCTGCCCCCGGCGGGGCCACCGCCCGGCACCGAACGTCCGTCCCTGTGCGCTCTGTCCGGCGCATTGCGTCCGGTGCGCCCTGAATCCGCTCCCGGTAGCCCAGCGGCACGCCCATGACGGTTCGCCGGCACCCCGATCCTCCTTCGACACACACCGACGCCTCGCCCGCACCGCACCAAAATCGGCAAATCAAGGACTTTTGAACTTTTGAATATGTCTGCGGCTGAAACTTGAAACCTAGACGACCATCGTATAGGATAGG
Organism: Candidatus Poriferihabitaceae bacterium; assembly: GCA_965221795.1. Lineage (GTDB taxonomy): Bacteria > Pseudomonadota > Gammaproteobacteria > Arenicellales > Poriferihabitantaceae > VYFG01. Next base: position 1,393,069 of record OZ244914.1, on the reverse strand, counting down.
AACAATAGCAGAAAATGGCAATCAAGATCAGCGGATCCATGAACTGGCGAAAGAGGCCGCCGTACTGAGAGCAGACATGAAGACATTGCAATCTGACCTCCAAGGAACGCTTGAGCGTTTCCGGGCTGATACTGCCGACTGGAAGACTGACATGGCCCAGCGGGAGATCGAAGCCGGCAAGCGAGAGAACCGGATGTTGTATGCGGTTTTCGCGGCTACCGGGCTGATCGTGGCCGTCCTGGGGGTGGGTATCGCGACTCTCAGCTTTCTCCTGACTTAGGCTTGCGGGCCCCTTCCGAAGCCGACTCTCAGGTCGGCACCTGTTTCCGCTTCGGAATGCGGTCAGATATGGCAAGGGGCCACGCGATCGATCACCCATCGGCACCCCCCGTGATGGTCGCCGATGCCGGTCTCTTCAGCCAGCAGAATCGGGCCTTGCTGGAAGATCACCAGACCCGGTATGTGGTCGGGCCCGGCTGAAGAACCAGCGCAAGGCCTTGCGGGAGAAAATCCTACAAGTTTCCCGCTACCGGCGGCTCGCCCATAGTGACCGCCGGGTTGGCGTCTCGGTTTCCAGCCCACCGCCCGGAGGTCACCAGAGCGGGTCCGGCAGGCCTTGCTGGATCGCCAGTGCAGCGTCCTCGAAGACCGCAGTACGGGCCAGCATGATGCCATTCCGTCGCGGCCCAGTGCCGAGGCCATGTACCGGATGATGGGGTTGCCCTTGTCCCAAGTGCCCTATGAGCGGACCGACTGGGACCGCAAGGCCGGCCCGTCCAGAACCCCCTCCACGTCCCGCAAATAGTGCGAACGAAATCGCGTTGCCCCGGAATGTAGAGCCTAATTCTCTAGGGAAATCCTGTAGAGTCAATGCGTTCCGAATTTTACTGTCGAAGTCGGGATTCCATACCTCTCAGGACGAAAACATCAGCGACTAGAAGTGGAAGTCCAATGCCCGATCCGAGGGAGATCGGCAATGGGTGGACGGAAAGAAACGGGACAGATTTTGTCGCATTCTTTCGCATGGGTAAATCAGGAATACTGCTATGTTCCAATATGCGAACTGGTTCCTTCGACCCAACACCACCTGACCAATGAAACCCGTCCGTTGGAAAAAAGCTGGCAACAAGCTTTTCCCGTACCAAGTCGGTTTCACGTCTCCTCCCCACGATTTTGATGCCGCACCCAGTGATTTCCTGCGAATCTGCCCTGATCAGGTGGGGGTTCATGGGCGAATGCTTCATGTCCCCGACTACCGACACGAATTGGCGCAGCGATCGGACCACTTTCACTTACTGGAGGAGTTCGTCCATTGCATGTCCAACAATGGTGCAGATGTCTGTGGTCAAGTCGGTACCAATTGGGTGCACTGTCAAGGCACAACCGCTGCCGAGATTCATGACTTTTGCGAACGCATCGGTGAGCAGTACGAAACACCTTTTCACATGGCGGGATATTGTGTGGTGGAAGCGTTGCGGGCAATCGGTGCGGAACGTATTGCACTCAATGCCGTCTATTACTGGCCTGACTGGCGGGATGGCTATGCTCGGTTTCTGCGGGGGGCCGGATTTGACTTGGGCTATATCGGTAATTTTGTCGATCAGGGATTTTTCGCTACCCAGGAAGAGGTCAACGAATGTATCTGGATCTTTGACGGGTTGTTGGCAGAGAGATCCCTGGCCCATGTTGCCGAACAGTCACTTCAGATCGATGCAATTGTCGTGAGCGGCATGCCAAACTTTCGCCGTTCGGATGGATTGCCACAGCGTATGGTTTCCTTGGACCGGGATTTGGAAACTGCGATTGGGAAACCGATTATCTCTTCCGACACCGCCCTGTACTGGCGCGTTTTCCAGACTTTGGGCATTTCGCCAATTGGTTCATTGGGTCAACTCCTAACGTCCTTGCAGGTTAGTCCATGAACCGCATTCTGATGCTCTGGGCGGTCCCGAGGTCCACTTCGACCGCATTCGAATGGATGATGCGGATGCGGGGTGACCTGAACTGCTTTCATGAACCTTTTGGGGAAGCATGGTATCGTGGAACGGATGCACGCTGGCCACGCCGATGCCCAGATACTCCTCCGGTCCCCGGATTGAGTTTTGCCAGTGTCCGGTGCCGTCTTGAGTCTGCGGTGGAGCAGGGGTCGGTCTTTGTCAAGGACTTTGCACATTATGTGGCCCACCTGTGGGATGAGGAATTTCTGTCCCTTTTCCAGCACAGCTTTCTGGTCAGGGATCCGGCTAAGGTGCTGACTTCCCTGTATACCCATTGGCCGGAGTTTGGTCTGGAAGAGACCGGCTTTCGGGAACAACGGCAACTCTTCGACAGGCTTTGTGAACGAGATGGCACGATCCCGCCCGTGATTGACAGTGATGATCTGCTGGCACATCCCAACGAAGTCGTTGCGGCTTATTGTAAGGCCGTGGGAATTGATTTCATGGCCGATGCCTTGTCCTGGGATCCGGGTGATTGCAAGGAAGTCAGTTGGTATGACAAGGGTTCATGGCACGGGAACTTACGTGCCTCCACTGGGCTCAAACCACAATCCCGACCGGCCGTGGACATGTCGACCAAACCCGAATGGATGCAGCGGATGCATGACGAGGTGTGGCCGGATTACCAACAGATATACCGCTATCGTCTAACTGGGCACTGATCCGATTTTCTGTGTCGTATATATCAGGCTCGTTCTTGCCGGAATGGTGGCCAGGGGTGCTGCGATTCAGTTCTACATGGACTTCTCCAGCTACATGATTGTGATTCTGCCGCGTTCTATCAAGGTCCGACTGCGCTTTCGATATGCTCGCTACGAATGAGGTTCCGCCGCTGGATGACCATCGGATAGGAGTGGTCCTGATTGTATTGGGCCTGAGCTTGGCTGCCTGTACGGGAGCGGTGATGAAGCTTCTGGCAGAAGGCATGGGTGCCGCCGAGATCACCTGGCTTCGGTTTTTGGGATCTGTGATTCTGATACTGCCGGTGGTGGTGTGGCGCTTTGGTTGGTCCGGCTTCCGGCCGGCGCGCGTGAAGATGCAGATTCTGCGGGGATGTACCATGGCCGGGGCTACGATGGCCTTTGTGGCCGGTGCCAGAACGGTGGATTATGCGGATGCCATTGCGATCCTGTATGCCTATCCTTTTTTGCTGGCTCTACAGGCGATGTGGTTTCTGGGTGAACCGATGTCTCGGGCGGGCTGGGTGAGTATCGTGGGGGGATTTGCCGGAGTGCTGCTGGTCATGAGACCCGATTTTGCAGGTGTCAATATAGGAGCACTGTACATCTTCCTGTGTGCCTTGGTGGTCAGCATCCAAATGATCCTGAACCGAAAGCTCGGAGCCTACTCACATCCGCTCATGACCTCTTTCTGGGGTGCGATAGCGGCGACCGGAATTCTCATGCCAGTTTCGGCCGCGGCTTGGCGATCTGTCTCATATCCTGAAATGTGGTTGGTTGCGGTGATGATGATCAGTGGGGCGGTCAGCCAGATTCTGATCGTATATGCGTTTTCCCGAACTCGAGCATCGACGCTGGCACCCTTCACCTACTTTGAGATTGTTGCGGCGGTGGTGATCGGGTATGCCTTGTTTGGCACGATCCCCGGCCCAGTTTCCTGGGCAGGGATTCTGTTGATCCTCGCCAGTGGTCTGTGGATGGCCCGTTCCCTCGCACGGCCGGATGGTCCCCGCCGTCAACCCAAAATCTGATGCCTATGATACAGGCATCAGTGCAGTTCCTTCGGGCAATGTGCTGATTTCTACCCCTCGCTTGTCCACCAATTCCGGCAAGGTAACATGGTATGGCCCGCCGCTTGGATGTTCGTTATTCGGCCCTCCGATTTTCTTTTGGGAATCGGTGTGATGCGGGTCTCGGTCGTATCCGGGCCAAGAGGGCGGGTGGAGGTGGGATGACTCGACAAGCACAATCCGGGTTCGGGTTATGTGGGCTAGACTGATGCTCGGAAAACTAGAGCGATGAAGAGGAAACAGCTTACCAAAATAGTCCGGTTGTCATGCAGGACCGTAATGAGGCTTTTATCTGGTCTGAGTTGAAGCGGTCGTGCTGACAGAATCGAGTGAACTCAAATATATGCGAGAAGTTTGCGTCCTTTGACCCAGACCAGTGGATGTCAGTCCGGGGAGGCGGAAAATTGGGGTAATGAGCCAAAAATTTCATACCAATCTGCCCGGTCCGCGACAAAGATATGATCCATGGGATGTTGCCCTGGTGGGTCATCTAGAGCACCCAAGGGAACGACTGTTAAGTTGCGTTCGGTGTCCATTCGCGGCAGTCCTGAGCCACAGGTGCCGCAGAATGCTTGGGTGAAATACTGGGCATCGGGCAATTTGTACTCTCGGATATGGTTTGCGCCCGAAAAAATCTGGACTCCCTCGGCAGAAGTGAAACCATTGGTGGTAAACGCGGCGGCCCGAGCTCGACGGCAACGGGAGCAGTAGCAGTTATGGATCACCTGAAAGGGTTCCCGGATCTCAAAGGTTACTCGTTTGCACAGACAACTGCCCCGACAAACCCGGTCCGATGATTTCTCCATGACCGGGTCCGAGCGGTCGGGGCCGGGGACATCGACTGAACCGGCATAGTGTTGTGGTAGGTCATCTTCAATATCATGCCAGGGTGCTTTGGAGCCGGCAAAGAGGTGCGTGGAGATTTCCGGGCCGTGATCATGGCTTCCTGCGGGTACGAAAACCACTTCGTCATCTTGGTCCCGGAATGGAACCACCGAGCCGCATATACCACAGAACGAACGTCTCACTGTGGGAGATGATGGGTACCGAAGCCTTGTGGCTACACTTCCGGTCCAGCGGAAATTACTCTCTGGGACCTGATAATACGAACCGAAAGCCGCACCATGGGCTTTACGGCACAGGGAACAGTGACAGTGGAATGCGTACGCTGGAGTGCCGGAAAATGACCAGGTGATCGCGCTACAAAGGCAGGAGCCGGAAAAGGTTTGGGGAAGGTCAGACATGGGAAAGGATACGCTGGGAACGGGTTATTTGGGTGATGAGAAGGCATGCTCCGGAGCCAGTGCGGATAGTTCGGTTGTCAAAGGTGCCTGTACACTGACCTGCTGATAGGGTTCTGTATTCTCCGCAGGTGTCGGATCCCGCTGAAATACTCGGTACAGTATGAACAGGGTATAGGCGAATGCCAGAAAAATGGACATCAGCATGAATACTTGGACTCCCAACAGCGGGGTCGAGATACAGGCAAGCAACAGACCGTTTCCCAATGCAAGTAACGTCATGGACAGAATCACACTGGTGACGGCCACGGGCGGGGAAGGTGGGGTTCATCATGGCAGGCCAGTCAGGGGGTAGAATATTGGATAAAGCAGAGGCAACATCCCGTTTTGTCGCATATTGCGGGGGTCGATTATAAGATACTGACTACCCGACAATATGGATTCATCTGCACGGGAAAATCGGTTCGATTCGGTCTTGTTCAAGCGGGCCGGGATGCCATAGAATGCTCCCCTTATGAGTCACCCATCTGCCCGGACTGTCTCTCGTGCCGAACCTCTGGAGACGATTGGCCCCCGGGGTCGTGTCGGTCTAGTGACTCTAGCAACAGATCTGTGTGTGGAGTCGGACCTGCGGACGATGTTGCCGGATATTCGTCGGGCTGCGGCAGATATTGTGCCGGATGTTCCTTTGGATGTGTTGATCTATGGTTGTACGTCCGGGACGGTGGCGATCGGAGAAGCCCAAATCTTCCGGCTGTTGCGCGAAGCCCGAGGGCCGTTTCCCTGTACTACACCGGTGACGGCGGCACTGGCCGCTATACGAACCCTGAAGGCTCGCAGACTGGTGATCCTGACACCCTATCTGACGTCGGTCAATTCCGCAATGGCCCGGTTCTTTGTCTCAGAGGGGCTCGAAGTGGTGGTCATTGGTGGGTTTGGTCTTGCCAGTGATGCCGATTATGACCCGAGTGTCCCCGGAATCCATCTATCGCGCAGCACTGGCTCTGTGGACTCCTGATGCGGACCTGCTTTTCATCTCCTGTACTGCTCTCAGGGCCGCCCAGACGGTGGATCGCCTGGAATGTGATCTCGATGTGCCCGTAGTGGCCAGCAACCAGACCATGGTCTGGCATGCATTGGAACGAATTGGGCGACCCTATGACATCACGGGCTATGGCAGTCTGTTTCGTCAGCGATTACCAGTTTCTTCATGACCTTGGGTACAAAGTCGGAATTCCATCGCGGAACGATCCCGAACCGCAGGATCTCATTATCGTGAGGTGAGACGAGAATCTTTCCGGGCTGCTCGACCATGGAGTGTTCCATCAGTGCCGTACTCGGGGTGAAAGATGGAGCAGAGACTCATATACGATCCGGCAGATGAGAATGATGGAAACCGGAAAAAATGGAAATAGAATGAGAAAAATTGTATTTAATCAATTATTTAAATTGAATTTTTGATTTCAAAAGCCCTACTCGATAGGCTATAATTCGATCTTGATTCAGAATCGATTGGTAGAGGTGTTTTCATGAGCAGCTTTCCACAACACGCAAATGTGGTCATCATCGGCCAAGGCGGGATTGTCGGCGCATCGGTGGCCCACCACCTGATTGAAAAAGGCTGGGAAGGCATTGTCGGGATCGACAAGTCCTCCATTCCCACAGATATTGGATCGACTTCTCATGCGTCGGACTTCTGCTATCTGACCGCCCATGACCACATGACCTGTTATACCACCCGCTACAGTGTGGATTTCTATGAGAAGATGGGACATTACAGTCGGGTGGGAGGTCTTGAAGTCGCCCGGGTGGGAGATGATGCTCGCCTTGAGGAATTGAAACGCAAGGTGAGTTCTGGCAAGTCATTTGGCACGAACGTGCGCATGGTTACGCCAGCAGAGGTCAAGGCCCTGTTCCCGCTCATTGCGGAAGACCGCATTCAGGGGGCTATGTGGGACCCGGATGCCGGGCTGGTCATCCCGCGGTCCCAAACGGTGGCGGGTATTCTGGTAGATCAAGCGGTGACCACCGGCAAGCTGCAGGTATTCGCGAACACTGCCTGTACCGGTCTGGATATTACCGACGGCCGGATCCGGGGAGTACAAACCAGCCGGGGCCCCGTCCGCGCCGACCATGTAGTGGTCTGTGCGGGTCTTTGGGGGCGGTTGATTGCACAAATGGCAGGCGAGGACCTGCCCATCATGCCGGTCGACCATCCGCTTACGTTTTTCGGTCCCTACGACGAGTTTGCCGGCACCGGCAAGCACATTGGCTACCCATTGTTGAGAGATCAGGGAAATTCTGCTTATCTCCGTGATACCGGTGACCCAGTGACCCCCGAAGGTGGCCAGATCGAGTGGGGTTATTACGAAGAAAGCAATCCCCGACTTGTACATCCCAACGACCTGCCGGAGAAAGGGGATAGCCACTGGTCCCCATCGCAACGGGACCTGGCCATGGAAGAGATCCTGGAACCGTTGGAACGAGCGATGGAACTGACACCTATTCTGGGAGAACTGGGATACAAGGATGATCACTCCTTCAATGGGCTGTTGCAGGTCACGGTTGATGGCGGGCCTTCCATTGGCGAGTCTCCGACGGCACGTGGGCTGTGGTATGCCGAAGCGGTCTGGGTCAAGGATGCGCCCGGCATCGGCAAGATATTATCGGACATGATGACGGATGGCCTGACAGATGTCGATATTCATGGGATTGATGTCGCGCGCTACTATCCCATTCAAAAGACGCCGAGCTATATCCATGATCGCTGCTACGAGAGTGCATTCAAAATCTATAATCCAGCGGTCCACAACCGTGAGCCTTTTTCCAAGGGGCGTCATTTGAGACGCAGTCCATTCTGGCCTCGGGAGCAGGAACTCGGGGGGTATTTCATGGAGTTGGCAGGATGGGAGCGTGCCCATGGCTATGCGGCCAATGAACACCTGCTTGAACGGTATGCGGACCGGGTGCCGGTGCGGGAGCATGAGTGGGACAATCGTCATTTCTGGCGGGTATCCAATGCGGAGCATCTGGCCATGTCGGACCATGCCGGCATCTTCAATCTATCACACTTTGCGGTCTATGATGTCAGTGGTCCGGATGCCGAATCCCTGATGGAATATGTCTGTGTCGCGAAGGTTGGCGGCGATGTGGAAGTCGGCAGGGGGATTTATACCCATTTCCTTGACCGACGCGGGGGAGTGCGCGCCGACCTGACCGTCCTTCGCATGGCCCGGGATCGGTTTCGGGTGATTGACGGTGCCGATGCGGGACATCGGGACTTTGTGTATCTGCAGCGGGTGGCGGAAGATCATGGCTGGACAGTATCCATTGAAGACCGGAGTGATCATCTTGCCTGTTTGGGGATTTGGGGGCCCAAGGCACGGCAGATGCTGCAGAATGTAGCCGATGACCCGAAGGCGCTGGAACCCGATCAATTTCCGTTTGCCACCATCCGATCCATTACGCTACAGGGAATTCCGGTGATGGCCTTTCGAATTTCCTATGTCGGTGAGCAGGGGTTTGAATTGCATGTGCCCTTCAGTTACGGATTGTCGTTGTGGGATCTGATATACGCCCAAGGGCCCACCGCGGTGGGCGTGGAAACTTATGCCAATAGCCGACGCCTGGAAAAGAGTCTGCGCCTGCAGAATGCCGACTTGCTGACGGAGTATAACCTGGTGGAGGCTGGCCTGGCCCGGTCGCGGGTAAAGGATGCCGATTTTCATGGCAAGTCGGCTTATCTGGAACAGCGTGCCTGGGAGCACCAGGCCGCTTATCTCTGTACCATGACCATGACGGACCCGACGGACTGCCGGGGAATGGTACGCTACCCGGTGGGAACCTGTCCGATACTGGACCCGGCGACCCGGAATGTGCTGGTGGATTCGCTCGGTCGGCGGTCCTATACCACCAGCATTGCCTATGGACCCTCTTTAGGCAAGAACATCCTGCTGGCCTATTTGCCGCAGGAGTTTGCGGTGAAAGGCCGGGACCTTCTCATGGAATACTTCGATGAACCGTATCCCGTCCGGGTGGAAGCGGTCGGCTGTCGAGGGCTGTATGACCCGGGGAATCGGTTGCCTCGCAGTTGACCAATTGCTGTGGCTTGGGTCAGTGGGCGTGGCCTGCCGGTTCCCTGCACCGCCAACGCGCCGGCATACAATGTTCGACCACATAACGGTCGATGGGAAGGGTGACATGTGCAGGGTCGAGTGCCTGCAGGGGATGCCAGCGGAACCGCACAATGGATTCCTGGGAGTGAGGGGGTGCGACCGGGAGAGGCATCCCCTTGTCTGTCCCCCATGAAGGGGCCTCGACACGGTAATAGATGCTGATGATCTGATCTTCCGAAGAAAAAGCCGAAACCTGAAAGAAGCCAGTTGTGTAGATATGCTCCTGGACATCAATGTGCATCCCGGTTTCTTCGTGAAATTCGCGAAGGAGACAGTCGATTGGCCCTTCGCCCAATTCCAGTCCACCACCCGGAAACTTGGTGAGCCTATGCTCCTGTATCTTCTCGTCCACTAACAGAATGTGTCCGTGATGGAGTAGCAGTCCATATACGCGAACATTGAATCGTCTCAGCATCAGGGATGCATCCGACATTCCCGGATCAACGTAGCATCGGTCACAGGGTACGATGTGTACCATCGCAGTGAGGGCGATTGGCACTGGCCTTGCATTGGCACAGGAAGACTGGGCCGGTTTTTTCTGCGGTCAGCCGAAGAGGGGAAAGGCCCGTGCCTTTGTGGGAGCCGTCACAGAAGGGCTGGGATTTTGATCGCCCGCAACTGCACCAGAAATAGGTTTCTCCGGCAGTCAGCTCTACCCGTACAGGCTCTTTGGCTGCCACCACTGGTTCTTCTTTCATGATGATCTCCGATCGGTAATGGGAAGCGTGGAGTTTGCGGCAGTCTGCTGTTTCCTGCAACCCCGGGACAGCTGATGATCAAAAGTGTGATGAAAGACATCGAATTGACAGCGGATTACCACAAACAATTACTTTGACAAATACGGTGATTCCGGTTCCAATTCACCGGATTCCGGCAAAACCTCGCTGCGATCGCAGGGGTATCATATAAAACCAAGGAGCGAATCCTATGTCAGACTATTATGATGTGGCCATCGCCGGTCTCGGCGCCATGGGCTGGGGGGCGGCAATGTCCCTGATCCGAGAGGGCTATAATGTCCACGGGGTGGATATCCGCCCAGGGGTGCTGGACCGACTTCAGGAGGAGAAGGGGCGGTCTTACAGCACCCCGGCGGCGGCGGTGGCCGCGGCACCAGTGATGCTGGTCTTCGTGCTCAATGAGGAACAAACCGAGGATGTGCTCTTCGGGCCAAACGGTGCAGTGGGAGCCGCCGAGCCAGGTACCCTCTTCATCCTGTCGAGTACCATTGCCCCTTCCACGGTGGAGAGTATTGCGGTTCAGTTAGCCGATGCCGGCATGCTTCTGATGGATGCACCGGTTTCCGGAGGGTCGAAACGGGCATTACGTGGAGATTTGGCCATCATGGCATCTGGAAGTGCCCAGGCATTTCGGCAGTCCGAGCCGGTATTTGAGGCGATTGCTGCCCGGGTGTTTCCCCTTGGCCCGGAGCCGGGCATGGCGTCTCGAATCAAAATGCTGAACCAGTTGCTTTCGGATGTCCATCTCGCTGCCACCGCCGAGGCAATGATGCTCGCCGCAAAAATCGGGGTGGATGTGCATACTATGTACGATGTGATCTCCCAGACCACCGGCAGTTCATGGATGTTCGAAGAACGGGGTTCGCATATCGTGAAGGGAGACTATTCGGTACGGTCGACCATGGATACCATTGTCAAGGACCTTGGCATTGTCCGGGATGAAGCGGCGGCGGTAGAGGCCCTGACACCATTGACCCATGCCGCACTGACTCTCTTTACAAAGGCCGCGGCGGCAGGTTTTGGTCAGCAGGACGGTTCAGCAGTGGCAAAATATCTGGTGGCAAGATCCGGGATGGAGACCTAGACCCAGTTTTGCAGGATCTCCGGTGATTGGTTGAAGGTGCGATGACCCAGCGCGATGGGACCGCATCGGTGGCTCACGGAAAAGAGATCCCTCGCATATTCCGTGGAACAGCCAGTCAACCCCTCCTTTCTCGTTCGGATATCTGCCCATGAACTTCCTGCATTCCAACCGCGTTCAGAACCTTCAGGATCGTCTCCAGGGGTTTATGTCAGATCATGTCTACCCTGCTGAAGCTGCCATGAATCGTTGGAAGCGAGAAGCCGGCAACCTGTGGACGACGCCTCCGATCATCCAGGAACTGAAGGAAAAGGCCCAAGCAGAAGAGCTGTGGAATCTGTTCTTGCCCAAATCTGATGATCCGAAGGCTCCCGGAGAACCGGAGCCTCTGGCGAATCTCGAATATGCTCCTCTTGCCGAAATCATGGGGCGGGTGCTGTGGGCCCCGGAAGTGTTTAACTGTAATGCGCCGGATACCGGCAACATGGAAACCCTGGTTCGCTATGGTTCACCGGCACAGAAGGCGGACTGGTTGCAGCCGTTGCTGACTGGAGAAATACGTTCCGGATTTGCCATGACCGAACCCCACAATGCGTCATCCGATGCGACCAACATTGACTGTTCAATCGTCCGTCAAGGAGACGAGTATGTGATCAACGGGCGTAAATGGTTCACCACCGGTGCGATGCGGGACAATTGCCGATTGCTGATCGTGATGGGCAAAACCGATCCTGAATGCCCAGACCGTCATCGACAGCAGTCCATGATCTTGGTACCGCGAGACACTCCAGGTGTACATATTCTCCGCTCTGTGACGACATTCGGATACCACGATGCCCCGTTCGGCGAACCGGAAATTGCATTCCAGGATGTGCGGGTGCCGGTCGGGAACCTGCTGCTGGGGGAGGGCAGGGGATTCGAAATTGCCCAAGCCCGGTTAGGTCCGGGGAGGATTCATCACTGCATGCGTCTTGTGGGGTGTGCCCAGCGCTCGTTGGAATTGGCCTGCCGGCGGGTGGAAGTTCGGGCCACTTTCGGTCGGTCCCTGAGCCAGCACCAATCCGTGCGGGAGTCGATTGCCCAAGCGTACTGCGAGATTGAGCAGGCACGGCTACTCACCTTGATGGCGGCAGACTACATGGACCGGTTCGGCAGCCGTGCTGCCCGGAGCCTGATTGCCGCCATCAAAATCGTGGCCCCTGCCATGGCTTGTCGGGTCATTGATCAGGCTATGCAAATGCATGGTGCTGCCGGGCTTACTGAAGACTTTTTCATGGCAGAAGCCTATAACTATGCCCGCCAGATTCGCCTTGCAGATGGGCCGGACGAAGTGCATATGATGCAACTGGGCCGTGACCTCATTCGACGCTACGCCGGTACCGAACATGAATGACCAGGCGTGCAATTCACTGCCCCTGGAGACCTTGGGACCGTATCTCGAACGGCATGTGCCGACATTCCGGGGGTTGTGCGCGGCCGAAAAGTTCCGGGGTGGACAATCCAACCCGACCTATCGCCTGGCTGCCAACTCGGGCCTCTATGTGCTCCGCCACCAACCGTTCGGAATATTGCTTCCTTCAGCGCATGCGGTGGATCGGGAATATCGCGTGATTCAGGCTCTGGGCGGTACCGGGATACCGGTCGCCAAAGCCCTGCACTTATGCGAGGACCGCTCGGTTCTCGGCAGCATGTTCTACGTCATGAGTTATGTTCCGGGAACCATCTACTGGGACCCGGCACTCCCCGAAATCACGCAGGAAAAGCGCGGGTTGATCTTTGATGAGATGAATCGGGTACTGGCCCAGTTGCACGATGTGGAGATCGAGGCAGTAGGGTTGGAGGATTTTGGCCGCCCCGGTGATTATTTTGTCCGTCAGGTGAGTCGATGGAGTCGTCAGTACCGGGCCTCGGAGACTGAGACTCTTGGCGATATGAACGCCTTGATACGCTGGCTGCCGGAAAATATTCCGCCGGACAATGGGATGGTCAGCCTGATTCATGGAGATTACCGGATTGATAACCTGATCTTTGATCCAGGTCTGGGAACCGTACGGGCCATCCTTGACTGGGAGTTGTCTACTCTCGGACATCCCTATGCGGATCTAGCGTACCAGTGTATGCACTGGCACTTGAGCCGTGAAGAAGTAATGCCTGGACTGGGAGACCTGGAGCGGGAGGAATGGGGCATTCCAACGGAGCAGGAATACGTTGCCCGATATTGCAAACGGCGTGGGATTGCGGAAATCCCCCACTGGCCGTTCTATCTTGCGTTCAGTTTTTTTCGTTTTGCTGCCATTATGCAAGGGGTATACCGACGCAGCCTGGAGGGCAATGCCTCCAATGAAAGAGCGGCCCTGTATGGCTCACTGGTCAAGCCACTGGCTCAACTCGGGATCACGCAAACGAGTTGATTGCACCTGGACGGGAGCCAACCGATACGGCCTGTGGCGATACTGCAGCGAATCGGCTGGAGATTCCGGGGATTCGCTTTCAATCCGATTCCATGCGCATGAGATCCACCAGGCAACTGTGGGCGCTGGAGCCTTGCCCCAATCGGGAAGTGCCCTGGTCACGGGTCAGCACATTGGGATTGCCCTGTGTATCGGTGCCACTTTGGTCCGGGTCGAACCAGCTGCCAGTGGCCAGGGACACCACTCCCGGCATGATGTCTTCCGTGACCATGGCCCGAGCCAGGCAGGCACCCCGGGCATTGTACAGTTTCACTACATCACCATGATGGCACTTGCGGGCCTTCGCATCCGTTGGGTGAACAGCCACCGGAGCCGGACGCTGGTCCGGCAGGTCGGCAATCGCGCATTCCAGTTGACTGTGCAGCTTGTCTCCGGGTTGCGGGGAGACCAGATGGAGTGGATACCGCCCGAGAGTACCTTTCCATTCCCGAGGAGGGATCCAGGCCGGATGGCCAGGGCAGTCATCGTATCCGAATCCAGCAATGGTGGTGGAAAAAATCTCGATTTTCCCAGAGGGCGTATCGAGCGGTGCCGTCTCAGGATCATGACGAAATGGCGCGAAGGGAGGTTCGGCAGATGGATCCTTCCGGATGGGTAGATCCACCCAGTTCCGCTCCCGTAGCTCGTTCCAGTCCGGGATAGAGATTCCCCGGGCACGATGGTTTTGTTGGAATTCCAGGTAGAGATGTTCAATCCATTGACGACTATTCCGGCCTTCGGAGAATTCCTGACCGAAGCCGAGGCGATCGGCCAGCGCACAGAAAATATCGAAATCATGTCGTGCTTCGCCGACTGGCGGAATCAGTTCCGGCATATGGAAGAGGTAGGAGTCCCCTCGGGCCCAGCCGATATCCTCCCGTTCCCAGGGAGTTGTGGCGGGGAACACAATATCCGCCCGTTTGGCAGTCGCAGTCCACCAGGGTTCATGGACGATAATGGTCTCGGGTCGTTGCCAGGCCCGATGTAGTTGGTGAAGGTCCTGATGGTGGTGAAAAGGGTTTCCACCACACCAGTATACCAAGCGGATATCCGGGTAGACCCACCGGTTTCCATTGAAATCGAATAGCGTGCCGGGATTCAGCAGCATGTCGGCAATGCGCGCGACCGGGATCGCAACGCCTACGCGATTCTGTCCTTGTGGAAACGTGGGGCCATCCATCCGTTGCACCGGAATGCCAATGCCGCCGATTGCGCCATAGCCGTAGCCAATCCCCCCACCCGGCAAGCCAATTTGCCCCAGCATGGCGGCCAGTGTGGCGGCCATCCAGTAGGGTTGTTCGCCATGGTCGGCTCGCTGCAATGACCAGGAGACTGTGATCAGCGTCCGTTCCCGGGCCATTGCCCGGGCCAGCGACCGGATCTGTTCAGCGGTGATGCCGGAAAGCCCTGCTGCCCACTGCGGGCTTTTGGGTTGCCCGTCGGTTTCTCCCAGCAGGTAGGACCGGAACGCCGGATAGCCTGTCGTACATCGTGCCAGAAAATCCACATCCAGCAAGTTTTCGTTCTCGAGTACATGGGCCAATCCGAGCATCAGGGCCGTATCACTTCCGGGTGTGACGGGCAGCCATTCGGTCCCCGGGGGTGCGTCCGTGCGTTGGGGTGCAATATTGATGGCGCGAATTCTGTTGCGGGCCAACACATCAAACCAGGGACGTACTTCATGATGGGTCACACCACCCATACTCACTTGGGAGTTTTTCGGATTGATGCCGCCGAACATGACCAGCAGGCGAGTATGCTGTGCGATCATGGGCCAAGAGTTCTGGTATCCCCAATAAAACTTCAGAAAGTTCATTCCGAAGACATGGGGAATAATGGCTTGGGCCGCGGCAGTGCTGTAACTTGCGACCGACGCGACATAACCGCCGGCGCAGTTCAGGAAACGGTGAACCTGTCCCAGTGCATGATGAAAACGGCCCGCACTGGCCCAACCGTACGAGCCGCCAAAAATCGATTCATTCCCATAGGTTTGGCGGACTCTCTCCAATTCTTCGGAGACCAGATCCAAGGCCTCATCCCATGGGAGCTCAACATAGTGATCTTCTCCCCGACAGGTACCTTTGAGCCCGGGCTCTCCCGGACCATGCTGTAGCCATCCCCGTCGGATCGAAGGTCGGCGCACCCGCTGGCGGTGATGTACGGCGGCAGGCAATACAGCGGAAATCGAAGACGGGCAGGGATCTTTCTCGAATGGCATGGTCGAGACGATGCGCTCCCCTTGGGTGGTAACCCGGAAGGCTCCCCAGTGGCTGGAAGTAGTGCGGGTGACGGACGGTTTCATGATCGATTCAGTAGGACCGTGGCATTCCGAGCACATGCTCGGCCAGATAACTCAGGAT
Organism: Candidatus Poriferihabitaceae bacterium; assembly: GCA_965221795.1. Lineage (GTDB taxonomy): Bacteria > Pseudomonadota > Gammaproteobacteria > Arenicellales > Poriferihabitantaceae > VYFG01. The sequence goes on along the minus strand of OZ244914.1, from coordinate 1,377,278 downwards.
CAGATTGGTCGAGACCGGGGCGACCTGATACAGGCGTGTTTCGCGGAACTTGCGCTCAATGTCGTAATCCTCTGCAAAACCGAATCCACCATGCGTCTGCAGGCAGGCCTCTGCAGCGGCCCAGGAAGCATCCGCACAAAGCATTTTGGCCAGGTTCGCCTCCTCGCCAGGACTTTCTCCCAGGTCATAGAGCCGGGCGGCTTCCTGCAGCATCAGTTCAGCGGCCCGCATGGCGGCGTAGGCTTTGGCAATCGGAAACTGAATGCCCTGGTTCTGGCCGATGGGACGGTCGAAGACCTGTCGTTCCCCGGCATAGTGCCGGGATTGATCAAGGAACCATTTGGCATCGCCGATGCACTCCGCTGCAATCAGGATCCGCTCCGCATTCATGCCGGAGAGGATATACGAAAATCCTTGTCCTTCTTCACCCACCAGGGCAGCACACGGAACGGGCATATCATCAAAAAATACCTCGGTAGTCGCATGATTCACCATCGTGCGGATGGGGCGAATGGTGAGAGTTTCCGTCGGCACTTCTCGCAGGTTGACGAGCAGTACGGAAAGTCCATCGGTGCGCTTTTTCACTGCTTGACGCGGGGTGGTTCGGCATAACAGCAGCATCAGGTCCGAATGTTCGGCCCGGGAGGTCCAGATCTTCTGCCCCCTGATCAGGTAGTAATCGCCTTTCCGGGCTGCCAAAGTACGAAGGGACGTCATGTCTGTGCCGCTGGCAGGCTCGGTGACGCCAAATGCCTGTAGCCGGATGGAGCCATCTGCGATTCCTGGCAAGTACTGCGCTTTCTGCGCTGCGGAGCCATGTCGAAGCAAGGTGCCCATCGTGTACATCTGCGCATGGCAGGCCGCGGCATTGCCCCCAGAGTAGTGGATTTCCTCCAGAATGGCCGCGGCAGCCGAAATGGGCAGTCCGGCACCACCATATTGTTCGGGAATGAGCGCCGCCAGATAGCCAGCCTCGGTCAGGGATTGAACAAATTCTTCCGGATAGACCCGATCGCGGTCACATTGACGCCAGTATGGGCCCGGAAACTGCTGGCAGAGCTTGCGGACTTCCGTACGGATTTCCGGATGTGTGAGGGCATGGGGCATGGGAGGACCGCCGGTGATCGCCTTCAATCCCCCTCGGCAAGGTTCGGGGTTTCGGGGTCCACGGACAGGAGGTGTTGCATGCGCCGTTTCTTCGTCAGTAGGTAACGCCGGTTTTCCGGATGCGCCGTGCTTTCCACATGAATTCGTTCAAGAACTGTGATGCCCCCGGCAGTGAGACCGCGAATCTTGAGTGGATTGTTGGTCATCAGCCGAATGGATTTGACCTCAAGATCCGCGAGAATTTTTGCGGCCAGGGAATATTCCCGCTCATCGGATTGATGCCCGAGGAGGATATTTGCTTCTACGGTATCGTGCCCTTGATCCTGCAGGTTATAGGCTTCCATTTTTTTCGACAAGCCAATTCCGCGGCCCTCCTGGCGCATGTAGACAATGACACCCCGTCCCTCCTGTCCAATCCGTTGCAGGGCTTGCTTGAGTTGTTCGCCGCAATCACATCGCAGGGAACCCAGAACGTCTCCGGTGAAGCATTCCGAATGTACTCGGGTGAGCACATTCTCTCCATCCAATAGGTCCCCCATGACAAACGCCAGATGGGATTTGTCGTCTGCTGTGTTGAAGTAGTGACAAAGATAGAATTCCCCATAGGGGGTTGGAATGCGGGCACGGGAAGTGCAGGTAACGGTAGTATCGGACATGGCGCAATGGTACGGAGAATTAGACATGGGGTAAAGCGGATCAAGAAGGATTTTGGTCAATTCATGATGGAGGTTTGGGTGGTCTGGTATGCATGGTTGGGGGAACGCCGGATTCAGGTCTGTCCGGCGAAACTTGGCGACCCCACTGGATGCGGAGGTCATCTGAGGCCAATCCGGTCAAAAAGTTCATGGGTGGGATTTGGATACTTGGATACAATGTTGGTATTTCCGGTCATCAATGCTAGCGTGACGATGCAGCACTTGGGCAGATAGTGGAAACCGGGAAGAGTACCGATACCAACCCTGCGACCTCATACATGGGTGGATATGGCAGCCATTCCCGTCAGGGGTATTCCCAAGACTTTCCCTCGCTAATTGATATGTCTGATGAACTGCCCAATCTGACTACGGCTCTTTCCCTTGATTAACCGGACCATCTACTCCCTTCTCGATAGGACATATCGGCGTGATGGGGAGCCGCGGTTTCAGTCTGTTTTGCTTCCGGTCCAAACCCATGGAGCCGGCTGCATTAATCCCGTAGAATGGCTTCGTCCGTATTCAAGTGATTGGATTTGGTTTCGAGGCCAGAAACATGGAACGCAATTTGCGTGAACTTTTAGGCTGCCCGGATGAGCGATTCGAAATGATATTCTGAAGGCTGAAGATGAGGAGCCTGTGAGTGGGTTGGCGTTTGAACTGGCACAGTCTGAAAGTGACGTCAGGGAGGAAGTGCTGGAAACGGTGCAGCGGGACCTGCTCGCAGTTGCTACAACATTCGGTAGACATTTTCAGAATTTCCTTACAAAGCAAAAACTTTCAAGGCCAGAATTTGAAGATCATATCGACTGCGGGTTCCCTGATGATGACCTGCATATCCAATACAGCCGGGATGGCGATGGTGATAATTGGGCGGCTATTTCTCAAGGGTCACCGGGTCAACGTTCTGCAGCATTGTTGGCATTTCTGCTCGCGTTTGGTAATGAATTACCGGCACTTGATCAGCCAGAGGACGATTTGGGCAACCACCTGATTTATGATTTAATTGTTCGTCAAATATGCCGAATCATGGAGGGTAGCCGTGAAGCTCTCTCACGATGCTGGGCTTGATCGGTTCATGAGGTCTAATATGTTCGCAACACGTAGTGAATGGCTGCCCTTTTCTCCCCCCCAGGCTTCTGGATAGATCGACTTTTCAAGTGCTCCGCTTTGCTTGCGATTGGTACATGATCACTCGTATGGAGCCACCAGGGATTGTTCAGGGTGTAATCGGTGATAATGCCACGGAATCTGCCCCCCGATTCCAAGATCAAAATGACCACCTTGGACCCGGGCATTTTCCGTGGAGTACCCATTAGTAAGGTGTCCACATCCCCTGGACCGGAGCATCAACCCATGTATCCCCCATCGCTCCGGGTGATGGCAATCACTGCAGAGCGGGGTACCGAGTCGCCACCATCCGGAAAATGGCACATCGCCGGATGGTCTTCGCCGGGGTGCTGTATCCCTACAAACAGGGTACGCCGGTCGGTGCTCCAGGTGATACCGGTAATTTCGCACTCCCTAGGTCCAACCAGGAAGCGCTGGATGATGCCGGTCTCGACATCGGCCATCAACATCTGGTTATTCCCCATGCCGGCAAAATCCCCTTCGTTGGAGTATTTGCCATCGGTCTGGATCCAAAGATTTCCGTAGGAGTCAAAGGCAAGGCCGTCAGGGGAATTGAACATGTTGTCGGGGGTGATGTTAGCGGAACCGGCGTTATCATCCTTGTGAACAGCAGGGTTCCCCGCGATGACAAAGAGATCCCAGGAAAATCGGTTGGCGGTATGGTCCCCGGCTTCGGGTTGCCAGCGGACAATCTGTCCGTATCGATTGGCAGCACGGGGATTGGGACCACCGACTGGGGTCGCATCTCCACCAGCATTGGGTTTGATGCCACGGTCCCGGTTGTTGGTCAGGCAACAGTAGACTTCTGCCTTGTGAGGGTTGGAAGCGACCCACTCTGGACGATCCATGGTTGTGGCCCCCACTCGACTGCCGGCCATCCGTGAGAAAACGCAGATTTCCTCGACCGGCATGTGGGTGGTTTCGGGGGTCAGTTCAAGCCACTGCCCGCTCCCATCTTCCGCAAATTTTGCAACGGCGAGGGTTCCGTATTCCAACAGGTTTTCGTGATCAGGGGACCCAGGGACATATCGGTCGCGAGAGACGAAGCGATACAGGAATTCACCGCGTTCATCGTCTCCCATATAGGCCACGATATGGCCGTTGGGCGCGACGACGATTTCGCAGTTTTCATGTTTGAATCGGCCCATTGCGGTCCGTTTCTTGGGTGTGGAATGGGGCCTGGAGGGGTCAATTTCCACGATATAGCCGGCCCGGTTGGATTCGTTGGGATGCTTTGCCGCATCAAACCGGTCGTCGACGCTGGACCAGTTGTAGCCCCAGTCCCGGTTCCGGATGCCATATCGCTGGAAGGGGCCGGATAACTCCGCATCCGGCTGACTGGGGGTGGCAAAATAGCCGTTGAACCCCTCTTCGCAGGTCAGGAAACTGCCCCAGGGCGTGACTCCGTTGCCGCAGTTGGCCCAAGTGCCGTAAGACTGGGTGCCGGTAGGGTCTGCAGCGGTTTGCATCAACGGATGCCCTCGGGCCGGGCCAGTGATTTCCATGGGGGTCATGGGGGTGATCCGGCGGTTGTAGGGTGAGTCCGGCATCAAGTGCCAGCGACGGTGATTCTGCGTGATCTCGAAAATGCTCACACCATGGGCCACCATCCCCTTATACACGTCATCCTCATTCTCGGGCAGGCCCGATGCGCGATTTCCATGAATGATTTTACGGTTGCAGTATTCGTTATTGACGACCAGGAGGTCACGATTGCCGATCCGGAAAAATGCCATCCCATCGCAATTATCTCCGAATGCTCTGCGTTGGCTTGCGGCGGTTCCCCGGGTAATCGGGTCGAAACCGGCTTCGCCGGTCCAAAGAGGGTCTCCCCAGGCTGCTACGACATGCCATTTGTATCCCTCTGGCAAGGTGACGGTATCCCGCCCATTGGCCGCCACCGGATCGAACCGGATGGAGGTACGGCCAGAGACCGCTGGAATGGCGGAAGTAACGAAGGCCATTGCACCCAAGACAAAAGAACCCTTGAGGATTGCCCTTCGATCCACAATCCTGTCAAAGTCGGTCCATAGGCCCGTTCTTTTCATGAGGCATCGGTTTTGCGAAGGGGTGTGCTGGTCCGCAGTAGTCATTTCACGAACGCTCGATGGTTTCGGGTCTGGTACGGGGCGGATAGTGCGTCTGGAAGCCTTGGAAGGCACAGGGCCCTACTGCTTTGTGGGTAGCAATCGGCTCTGACTCCAAGACCTCTGCGTGATATGTCATCCAACGACTCTTTTCGGTCGCAACAGGAGCAGCTTCTGACAGGAGCCGGGCACGGTTCTAACTTAATCTACCAAACAGGCACTGCGACATCAGTATACCACAGTGATTTCATGCGATTGGAAACGGTAGGAGCTGTATAGCGGGATGGAGGCATCTTCATCGACGCTGGAGCGGATGGGGGACTTTGTGGCAACGGCCCCGGTGTCATTGTCCGACCAGTGTTACCATACGGTCCGAAACAGCGTAGTGGATGTTTTCGGATGTATTCTGGGGGGAGCCCGGACGTCAGTGGCGAGGGCAACTGTTAAAGCCATGCAGTCACTGGGTGGAGTGCAGGGCATGGTAAGGGTGTTTGGTACTGGATTGCATGCCCCATCACACACGGCCGCCATGCTCAATGCGGTTGCCGGCCACGCACTGGAATTTGACGACTGGGAGATTCCGGGCAATACCCACCCCAGTGTGGTGTTGCTGCCGGCCCTGATGGCCGTGCTCGACCGGGGTGTTGGGGGAGATGCCCTGTTACAGGCATATGTGATGGGCTTTGCGGTCATTGCCCGTCTGGGAGAGGCATTGAACTTTACCCATTATCAACGGGGTTGGCATGCTACGGCCACCCTGGGGGCCTTGGGTGCAGCCGCTGTGACCGCCCGGTTGCAGCGCCTGTCCCGGAGCCAGACGACTCATGCGCTGTCGATCGCAATCAGTCGGGCATCGGGCTTGACCTGCCAGTTTGGTGCGGATACCAAGGCGTTGCAGGCAGGATTTGCTGCAGAAGCCGGTGTGGTTGCGTCGACGCTGGCAAGAAACGGAGTAACCGGTCGATTGGATGCGTTGGAGCATGAGCGTGGAATGGCGGCATTGATGTCGGACGTGCCGCCCATGCAAGTTGTTTCGGTGCTGAAGAACCTCGGGTCTCCGTTCGCGGTGGAACAATATGGAATTCTGATCAAACCCTGGCCAAGCTGTGGTTATACCCATCGGATCATGGCCTGTGCGCTGGAGTTGCGGCACATGAAAATCGATGCGGATGACATTGTCGGGATCGCCTTGCACCTGCCTGATTTCCATGCGGCAATTCTGCCTTTTCACCGACCTCAAAACCGCCGGGAAGCGGTGTTCAGTTTACCGTTCGTGGCGGCTATGGGACTGGTCTATGGCAATTTGACACTGGCCGATCTTGCGCAGGAGATTTGGCAGCAGGAAACCATTCAACGCTTGCTGGACTGTACGTCCGTCCATGCATTCTGCCCGTCACGGCCGACATTGAATTACGACCCTCTGGAGCCGGACCGGATGCAGGTCACTCTGAAAGATGGAGCCTGTCGGGAAGCGATCTGTTCACTGCCACCGGGTACACCGGAAGCACCATTGTCGGACAGGAGGCTGTTGGACAAGTTCCGGGATAACGCTGGCAATGGGCCGGAAGAAGAGCTGGATGCCTTGCTGGACTGGCCTTCCCACCCCAATGTCCACAGGTTGTTTGAACGATTCGGGATGGGGATACCATCGGTCCAGGAATCATGAAAAAACCTCGCGGTGGGCGGTCTGCGCGCCGAAGTGCGCGTCTCGAAGGTGCAGGTGGAGGTGCCAGCCGCGCCATCTGGCCCGGACTGTCTGGAGGTCACTACAGGCCCCTGACGGAGCAATCGGTACAGGCAGTGCATGAAACGGTTCTTCGTATCCTGGCGGAAGTAGGCTTGCAAGGGGCCACTGCTCGTTGCCGGGAAACCGTAATCGCTGCGGGCGGACAGATATCTGCCGATGGGGGGCGGCTGCTGATACCGGCCGGATTAGTCAAGCAGATGCTCGCAGTGGCAGGGCGTGAATTCCGATTATATGGCCAACAGGAGCAGTATGACATTCAGCCGCGCGGTACCCAAGTCTATTTTGGTACTGCTGGTGCCGCTGTGCATATCATTGACAGCGAGACTCGGTCTGTGCGCGATTCCACTCTCCGGGACCTCTATGACATGGCCTGTCTCGTCGATGCGCTGCCCAACATTCATATGTTCCAGCGCACGGTTGTGGCTCGGGATATTCCAGATGCCTACACGATGGATATCAATACTGCGTATGCTTGTGCTCTGGGGACTGCCAAGCCGATTGGAACCAGTTTTTCCAGCCGCGATGCCTTGCGAGACTCGATTGCCATCTTCCACCTGATTGCTGGTGGGGAATCCGCATGGCGGACACGTCCCTTTTGCTGGGTGTCCACCTGTTTTATCGTGCCTCCATTGACGTTTGCCGAAGAAGCACTCGGGATCATTGAGACTGCGGTCGAGGCCGGTGCTCCTCTCAAGCTGGTTTCGGCAGGCCAGGCCGGTGCCACCAGTCCAGCTTCCTTGGCGGGGGCCGTGGCCCAGCAGACGGCGGAGGTGCTGGCCGGACTGGTCTATGTGAATCTTTTGAAGCCGGGGCATCCGGCACTGTTTACGGCATTGCCCTTCATTTCCGATCTCCGTACGGGTGCCATGTCCGGTGGCAGTGCCGAACAGGGGGTTTTGATGGCTGCTTGTGCCCAGATGGCACAGCACTATGGCATCCCCTGCGCCGTCTCCGCGGGCATGACAGACGCCAAGATGCCGGACTATCAGGCCGGTTATGAAAAAGGCATCACGGAACTTCTGAGCGGCCTGGCTGGTGGTAATCTGATTCATGAGGCGGCGGGTATGTACGGGTCCCTTCTAGCCGCATCCTGCGAGAGTTTTGTGCTCGATAATGACCTGATCGGTTCGGTGATGAGAGCTACCCGGGGCATTGAGGTTAACCAGGAAACTCTGGCATTTGATGTGATTCGGGAGGTCTGCATCGACGGGCCGGGACATTTTCTTGCACATGATCAGACTCTGGCAAGAATGCAATCGGACTACTACTATCCGGCTCTGGCCGACCGGAGTACTCCAGAACAATGGTATGCAGGTGGGGTGGAAGATCTGCTGGAGAAAGCTCGCCAGAAGACCCGCCGTATTCTGACCGGGCCGAGACCAGGCCATATCAATGACACCACTGATCAGATTGTCCGCAAACGGTTTCCGATCCGGCTGTAAAGGACCCAGAAGACCGTTTTGTACGATGTCGTTATCCGATGCCACAGATCGGACCGGTTGGTAGAAAAACCCAGGGTCCGGGCAAGGTCCATCGGTGCCATCGTCCTCTCCCACAGCGAATGCGCGGTCATTGGCAGGTCGAACGGGTCCGGGACTCCTCTGGGCATGATGCACCGGGAGGCAAGCCAAAAAGTGAGAGCCGTCTGCGGCCCCTTGATCGGTGGTTCCCTGAGGAAAACCCTATACCATGCCCTTTGGTTGGGAGCGGCATGGATCGAACAGAAATTATTATTGCAAATGAGAATTATTTACATTAAAATTAGAATGGAATCCCCGAGGACCAATATGGACCCGCACCGGGATTTTCGAATACGCCTACGGGTTGTATCCATTCCATAAACCCAATCATTCCATCGCTAATGTGTATAACAAAGCAACCCGAGCCATCCATAGATCTGGCAGGGCAACCGCATGAAAATCTTTCTGGCAGGCCCTTGGCTGGCGATACTTCCCGTGACGACGATAGCGACCGGAGTCGCGCCGATCGACCTCCATACATTGCCATCCAAACCAGTCCACGAGATGGCGAACCTCACCCCTCTGATCCTTTCTGTATCGGGTCAACCGATAGTTGTCCTGTTCGATCTCGATGCGGGCGATGTCGTGCTGCCTCACACCGCTGAGAGTAGCTTGCACCTGCTCACGTGATTTCGGATGCGATATTCCGGGAGGATGGCGGTCAGGTTGACCAGGGTCAGGAGGCGATCGATCCGCTGGGTAGTATGCTGGTTGTGCCGGCCCAACAAAACCATTGGCTGGCTGCTCGCAGCGGACTGGTGCGTCTCCAGATACTCGTACTGGGAGACCAATCCCCTGTTTCGGCAGTGCGCGATCCGATGTATTGACGTAGGCTGGTAGAGTTATCTGGCATGGGATCCACTCAACAACAAGGAATGGCAACTTATGCGTTTCTGTCTCTTGGCTATCGACCGTTCTTCCTTGCGGCCGGGTTGTGGGCACTGACCAACATCGGGCTCTGGATTGCGATGTTGTGGCAGCAGTTGGAACTGCCGAGTGCATGGGACCCTTTGTCCTGGCATGCGCATGAGGCACTGTTTGGCTACCTGAGTGCAGTGCTTACCGGATTCCTGCTGACTGCTGTGCCGAATTGGACCGGGCGGTTCCCGTTGACCGGGTGGCCATTGCTGGGGCTGTTCGCCTTGTGGATGGCTGGGCGAGTCGCCATTATCGTATCGGATGGGCTATCATCCCTGGCGGTCGCGGCACTGGACCTTTCCGGCTTCATCGTTCTGGCTGCGTATCTGTTGCGCGAAATTGTTGCCGGGAAAAACTGGCGCAATCTTGCGGTAGTCGGGCTGATTGGTGTGTTCATCGCGGGGAATGCCCGATTTCATTGGGAAGCGGCCGTAGGCGGCTTCCCGGCATCGGGCCTGGGATTGCGCATCGGTCTTGCGGCTGCGATCATGATGATTTCGCTGATTGGTGGACGTATCGTTCCTGCCTTCACGCGGAATTGGCTGGTAGCACAGGGAAGGGAAACATACCCGGCGAAGCCCGGGTGGCTTGATGGACTGACCGTCATTCTGAGCCTGATTGCCCTCACTGGCTGGGTCGTGTTTCCCGACGCATGGGAGACAGCCAGTCTTCTGCTGGTCTCGGGGGTCGTGCAAGCCGTACGGCTTGCACGTTGGCGCGGACTGGATACAGGCAAGGAACCCCTGCTTTGGATCCTGCATGTGGGATATGCCTTTGTGCCTCTCGGCATGCTCTGTATGGCCGGCTCGATTGGATTTCCGGATATCGTGCCGCCCGTTGCGGCGCAACACCTGTGGATGGCGGGTGCGATTGGCGTCATGACCCTTGCGATCATGACCCGTGCCACACTTGGCCATGCCGGACGGGTATTGACTGCGGGCACAGGGACCGCAACGATCTATCTGCTGGTCATTGTTTCAGTGCTCCTGCGGCTATCGGGAAGCATTTTCCCACAGCTGGCGATGTCTTTGTGGACATTCTCCGCGTTGCTGTGGGGTACCGGCTTCATGGGGTTCGTGCTGCTCTATGGGCGGTTGCTGATCCGCCCCGGTACATGAGAAAGAAGCAATGCGAGACAACCTTGCCGCTATCGTGGGCAAAGTCGGCAGGAGTCGGTCGTGTTTTTCGGGCCACCTGTGTCCCGCCTCGCCAACTATAATCTCATAGCGCTACAGGCGATTTTTCCTCACAGCGGATCGTCATGTCCAAGCAGGGAAAATCTCCCGGCCTTTTTGCGTCGGAGGCGCTCTTTGCCCAGCCATCTGTATTCCATTCCGTCCCGTCGCCGATTGTGGGCACGGGTATCATATGTTTTCGGCGGGTATGAACAATGACAACGCTCTGGGACAGGTAGCGGTGTGGTCGCAGTGAATTCGCTCATAACCACCTCTTGCAGGGCTTTGACAGAGTCGGTATGCTGATCCCATTGTGTCGAGCAGGGAGCAACCATCCATCCCGGTTGTGAGGACCCAGTGCCTGCGGGCACCGTCCGGATGAGAAAACATTGTTATTGACCACGGTGAAATCGCCGCCTCCCGAAGATGACAGCCAACCGGGGCCCAACGTAGGCTGGCGTCGCATGCTTGCGGTATTTGGGCGCATCGGGGTGCTTTCCTTTGGTGGACCCGCAGCACAGATTGCATTGATGCACCGCGTCCTGGTAGAAGAGGAGCGCTGGCTGGATGAGGCGAACTTTCTCAATGCCTTGAGCTTTTGCATGTTACTGCCGGGTCCGGAAGCCATGCAGTTGGCCACCTATGCCGGATGGCAGTTACGGGGCGTCAAGGGCGGCTTGCTGGCGGGTCTTCTGTTTGTCTTGCCGGGGGCGCTGGTCGTGCTGGCCATGGCAATGCTGTATCTGGCGTTGGGCAACCTGCCCATCACCAAGGCGTTGTTTGTAGGGGTCCAGAGTGCCGTGTTGGTCCTGGTTGTGGATGCCCTGCTGCAAATCGCCAGAAAGGCCTTGCATAGCATGACCCACCGCATCATCGCCGGCATGGCCTTTATCGCGATCTTTTTTTTCACAGTCCCCTTTCCGGTGATTATCCTGGTTTCGGGCCTGGTGGGTTTTTTCTGGCTTGGGCATCGGATTCCTCCCCGTACGGCAGGACAGGCAGGACATCCTTTGCAGCCGATTGCCCGAACCGTCCGAACTGTCGGATTCTGGCTGCTGGTCTGGTGGCTCCCGCTGGTTTTGTTGCGGGTTTTAGGGGGGAACGAGATTCTGGTGGAACTCGGGTACTTCTTCTCTCGTCTTGCGGTGGTGACGTTTGGTGGTGCTTATGCGGTGCTGGCCTATCTGGCGCAGGATGTGGTGACCCATCACGGTTGGCTGTCAACCCGGGAAATGATGGATGGTCTGGGACTCGCAGAAACCACGCCAGGCCCCCTGATTCTGGTAACCGAATTTGTCGGCTATCTCGCTGGTTACCGGGTTGGTGGAATCGGTTTGGGTATTGCTGGCGCACTGGTGGCCCTTTGGGCGACCTTTGTTCCCTGCTTTCTGTGGATTTTCGCCGGTGCACCCTATATTGAGCGACTGACGGCTCAGCCGAGGTGGAGAGGGGCACTGGAGTCGATCACCGCCGCGGTCGTGGGGGTGATCCTGAACCTGTTCGTCTGGTTCAGCCTACATGTCCTGTTTGCACAACTACTATCCCATCAGGTGGGGCCGCTGAAGGTGCTGGTGCCAGTATGGTATTCCCTGGACTGGCGAGTGCTGGTCATTGCGCTTGTCTGTGCGGTCTTGCTTCTCTGGTGGCACCGGTCATTGCCGATGACCCTATTCCTCGCCGCCTTGCTGGGAATGGGCTTCGGTGTGATTGGCCTGCTGTGAGGCCCTGTCCAGGCGAGAGAGGAAAAGCCTCCCGTTCATATCGGCGTAGCGGGGTCAACCGTCCGCTATGGATTCGAGCAGGTCATGCTGTGTGATGATTCGGGGTAACCCCTGACGGTCACGTACCATGACCGCAGGGTTATTTCGGTTGATCATGGTGGAAAGCACATCCAGAGTCGTATTGGCTGGCACGAACCGGAAGGGTGGCTGCATGACATCGGCCACTGTCCGGGACCTCAACTCCGGGTCGTCAATCAATTGCTTAAGTAACCGGGTGTCCGAAAGGCTGCCGACCAGTTCATCCTCATCGTCCACCACCGGTACCTGGGAGATGCTGACGGACGTCAACAGGCTGATGGCTTCACTCACCAAGGTATCTTGATGAATGGTGGTCAGCGCATCCTCTCCGGCTTGTTTGTTGAGGATATGGTGCGCAGAGACAAACTGACGTTCCTCATGGAACCCATGATCCTTCATCCAGGTATCATTGTATACCTTGCCAAGATATCGGGTACCATGATCAGGGAGTATGATGACCATTACATCGTCTTCCACAAGGTGTTCTCCGGCCCATTTCAGTGCCCCCCATACGGCCGAACCGCAAGACCAGCCAACGAACAGCCCTTCTTCCCGGGACAGTCTTCGAGTCATCACGGCCGCGTCCTTGTCCGTCACCTTGACAAAATGGTCAATCAGCGAAAAGTCGACATTGGCAGGCAAAATATCCTCGCCGATTCCCTCCGTCAGATACGGGTATATCTCGTTCTCATCAAACTCGCCGGTTTCCTTGTATTTCTTGAAAACCGAGCCATAGGTGTCGATGCCGACAGTCACTATGTTGGGATTCTGTTCCTTGAGGTATTTGGCCACCCCGCACATGGAGCCCCCGGTTCCGACGCCGGCCACAAAATGGGTGATTTTTCCTTCGGTGTCCCGCCAGATCTCGGGTCCTGTGGTTTCATAGTGAGCCTTGGTATTGGAGAGATTGTCATACTGGTTGGGGTAATAGGAGTTCTCAATTTCGCGGTTGAGGCGTAGAGCGACGGAGTAGTAGGAGCGTGGGTCGTCGGGGGCAACTGCGGTGGGACAGACGATCACTTCGGCACCCATGGCCCGAAGAATGTCGATTTTTTCCTGGGATTGTTTGTCCGCCAGGGTGAAGATACATCGATATCCCCGAGCGATAGCCGCCAGCGCAAGGCCCATTCCGGTGTTGCCGGAAGTCCCTTCGATAATGGTTCCTCCGGGACGGAGGTCTCCACGCGCTTCGGCATCCTCAATCATTTTTATGGCCATGCGGTCCTTCATCGAGTTCCCCGGGTTGAAATATTCAACCTTGGCCAAAACCGTACCCGGAATGTCCCGAGTGATGGAGTTCAGTTTGACCATCGGGGTATTGCCAATGGTTTCAATGATGGATGTACAGTATTTCATCGAAAATCTCCTCGGGTTCAGAGCTGGTCCAAAGCCTGTTGCAGATCATCAATCAGGTCGGCGGCCGATTCCAGTCCGGTGGACAGTCTCACCAGTCCGTCCGTGATGCCGGCTTTCAGTCGTTCTTCCCGCGGCATATCGGCATGGGTCATGGTGACGGAATGGGTGACCAGGGATTCGACGGAACCCAGATTCTCGGCCAGACTCCACAGCTGCAGCGTATTCATCAGTTTCTTGCCAGCGGCGACACCACCCTTGACCTCAAACCAGAGCATGGAACCGTACCCACTGGCCTGTCGGTCCACCAGAGCCTTTTGGGGAAACGAATCCAGTCCAGGGTACGCAACCCGTTCCACCATGGGATGCGTTTCCAGAAATCTTGCTACCTGCAGCGCATTGGCGGATTGGGCTTCCAGACGCGTACTCATCGTCTTGCAACCCTGCAGCGTGAAAAACGCGACCATGGGGGACATGTTGGACCCAAGGCAGTTGCGAACGAACCGTATCTCCTCCAGCATTGACTCGTTCTTGCAAGTGATCGACCCTCCGACCGTCACGTTGTGCCCATCCATGAACTTGGTGGTACTGTGCCAGGTCATGTCGGCTCCCAGGTCCAGAGGCTTTTGGTAGAACGGCGTCAGGAACGTATTGTCCACCGCATGTGGGATATCGCGTCCCCGGGCAATCTCGGAGATGGTGGCGATGTCAGAGATCTTCAGCGTGGGGTTGGCCGGCGTTTCGGTGAGGATCAGACGCGTATTATCTTGGATGGCATCGCGGACATGGTCCGGGTTTGAAGTATCCACCATGCTGAACTGCAAGCCGAAGCGGTTCAATACCCGGGTTGAAAGGCGATGGGTGCCACCATAGACCACATCGGAAACCACGACGTGATCTCCGGCATTGCAAAGGGCCATCAGTAACGTACTGGTAGCTGCCATGCCGGTGGTGAAACAGGCGGTACCGATGCCGTTTTCGAGTGATGTGATCCGTTTTTCCAGAGCCACCACTGTGGGATTTCCAGAACGGGAATAGGAGTACCCCTTGGCGAGATATCCGTCTACGGATTCTTGCACGTAGGTGGTGGACTGATAGATGGGGGTCAAGATAGCACCGGTAACCGGGTCGGGAGAAACCCCGGCATGAATTTCGCGGGTTCTGAAATCAGGATTTTTTTCGGGCATGATGGGGTTTCTCCAGAGATGCTGAGTAGAATGCAACCGATCAGTCAGGTGGTCATGGCGGGAAGAGTACCACGCATCGACACGACCCGTATTCAGAACCGACCCGATGGCAAGCGCCCATAAGATGCGACCGGGAGGGGAGCGAGCATCACATTTTGGGACGCTTGGCAGTCCTTTGCATGGTTTCTGGGAATGAGAATCGGCATCAGGATACCGAAAAGTCGTTCTGACGGTTCCGGTGGTCGTCTCGGTAGACGAGGGAATACACGGCCGGTACCAATACCAGAGTGACCGCAGTAGAGGCCAGTAGCCCCCCGAGTACGACCCGGGCCATGGAAGACTGGGCATCGGCACCCTCGCCGTAGCCGAGTGCCAGAGGGAGCAGGGCAAGAATGGTCGTTAGGGTGGTCATCAATACCGGCCGGAGTCGCTTTCTTCCCGCCGTTATGAGCGCATTCTGGACGGTCATCCCACCCCGCCGATGTTTCCCTGCCTGGTCCACCAGCAAAATGGCATTGTTTACTCCAATACCGATCAGGATGATGACGCCGATACCCGACTGCAAGTTCAGGGTGGTATCGGTGAGAAACAGGGTGAGCAGAACGCCAGTAGCCGCAAACGGTACCGAAAGCATGACCACGAAGGGATCAATCAGGGATTCGTATTGGGCCGCCAGTACCATGTAGACCAGCACAAGTGCCAGCAAGAGGAAAAGGCGCAGCTCCCGGGATGCCTTTTCCTGCTCCGTGTGAGTGCCGGCGAGAGAGAGGTGGTAGCCTTCCGGTTGTGGGATGCGATCCAGCCTGTCCTGGATGTCAGCTGCCACCGCACCAAGGTTCCGGCCGCTGAGGTTAGCCGTGACGGTGATCAGTCGTTGCTGGTCCTTCCTTTCGATTGCCACTGGGCCATGACTGCGTTGGGTCGATACCAGATTCCGGAGAGCGACCAGTTCCCCATCCGGGGTGTGCACTGTCAGGTCCAGAATCTCTTCCAGGGAGCGTTGCCGGGCATTCTCCATCTGCACCAGAATACGGTAGGAGTTACCTTCGACACGATACTCTCCTGCGACCGAGCCGGCCACAGCCGTTTCCACGACCCTGGTCAGGTCCTGGATCGTCAGTCCCAGGTCTGCAGCTTTTTCCCGGTCCACGATGATGGCTTGCTGGGGAAGACTGGCGGTTCGGCTGAGGCGGACATCGGTCACTCCCGGGACATCCCGAACGGCATTCTGTACACGGTGCGCCAAGTGGTCCAGTATATCCAAATCATACCCGCTGACATCCACGGTGACCCCCTCCACATCCGGCAGTATCCGGTCCAGCAGAAACTGGCCCTGAGGGGCTCGGACACGAATCGTCATTCCGGGGATGACGTCGTCCAGTTGCTGGCGCAGGTCTGCCGCAATCTGGGTATTGGAACGGCTCCTTTCGGTGGCTGGCCCCAATGCCATACGGATTTCGCCCTTGGCGGTCGTGCGCCCCCAGGTGCCGGATGTTTGTACACTGGTGACCGAGGAGATCAATTCCGGGACGGCTTCGAACACCTTGTCCTCCAACAGGCGAGTCTGTGCATCAATGAGATCAATCCGTGTCCCCACTTCCATCTCGCCGGTCACCCTGACCTCTCCCTCGTCACTGGGCGGAATGAATTCGGTTCCGATGTAGCGTGCCAGCATCAGGCTTGCGGCGAACATTCCAGTCGCTAACAGCAGGGTGATCCAGCGCCACTTGAGTACCCCATGGATCAGCATGGCATATCCATCCTGCATTTCCCCGATGACGTGTCCCATGTGTGGTCGTTTCTGACGCTCCCCCAGCATTTGGGATCCCATGACCGGAACCAGACTAAGGGAAATCAGTAATGCAGCCAGCAGGGAAAACATGATCACATAAGCCAATTCGCGGAAGAGAATGCCGGAGATGCCCTGTATGAAGATCAGTGGCAGAAAGATCACCAGAGTGGTCAGGGTGCCGGCAATCACGGCCGAACCGACTTCACCGGTACCTTCTATGGCGGCTCGTGATGGCGTATCCCTTTGCTCCTGGTAGCGACGGAAGATGTTCTCCAGCACCACTACTGAACTGTCCACCATCATCCCGATTCCCAGGGCCAGGCCACCAAGAGACATCAGGTTGAGAGTGAATCCACTCAGGTACAGCATGGCAAAAGTGGCGATCAAAGAGATCGGGATGGCGAGTGCGACGACCAGGGTACTGCGGATATTCTGCAAGAAGAACCATAGCACCAGAATCGCCAGGAGCCCACCATACAGTACAGACCACGCCACATTGGCCATGGCGCGCTCAATGAAATTGCCCTGGTTGATCACGGGGACCACTTTGATATGCGGAAAATCACGATTGATGGCGGCCACTTCCTCCAGTACCCGATCGGATACGTCCACAGTGTTTCCTCCAGGTTGTTTGCGGATTGCCACCCGCAGCCCCTGTTGCCCGTCGATCCGGATACGCCGGGACCGTATCTGATAGGTATCCAGTACCTTGGCAACTTGCCCGAGTGTCACCACGATTCCATCACGCCGCCCCACTGCAGTACCAAGTATCTGGTCTATGTCGGTGAATTCGGCCGGTGCCCGCAGGGTAAACTGAAAACCGCCTTCTTCGATGGTACCAGCCGGCAGGCTCAGGTTGGCGTTGCGGATTGCGTCCAGCACATCCCGCAGTGGCAGTCCCAGACCATTGACCCGCAAGGGGTCCAGTTCCACCCGTACTTCCCGATTGAATCCGCCCCAGGGATCTACCTGGGCGACTCCTGGAATACGGGCAAGTCGATAACGGATCCGGTTCTCCACAAGATTCGTGAGTTGTACCGGATCCAGGGTGCTGGAAATGCCGAGTAGTACCACGGGAAAACTGTCTACATCAAATTGATCCACGCGCACACTGCGCAGATCGTCCGGCAACTCTTCGATTTCATCCTCCAGGGTGGCACGCACTTCCAGCGCGGCCGCTTCCACATCGGTACCCCAGTCAAAACTGATGCGTACCCGACTGTTTCCCTCATAGGAACGCGAAGTCATGGTGATCACGCCCGGTACCGTTGCGATGATCTCTTCCATAATCCGGGTAACCCGCTGTTCCATGATCAGTGGATCAGCCCCCGGATATTGGGCCCGTACCGTCACTGTGGGGAGTTCAATACTGGGCAACAGGTCAATTTGCAAGCGTCCCAGGGAAGTGATGCCGAGAACCATGATGATCAGTGTGACCATCAGGGTGAATACGGGTCGGCGCACGCTGGCCTGGGCAAGCATCAACCTGTCTCCCGATCTGCAATCCGAATTGGCATCCCGTCAGCCAGCAGGTGCTGGCCGATCACCACCACATCCCCTAAAGGTATATCTCCCAACACCTGAAGCAGTCCATTGGCCCGAATGCCGACTTTCACCGGTTGCCATCGGACGGATTGACGATCTTCGGAAACCATGAAGACCCCGGTATCACCAGCGCGGCGTACCAGTGAACGTTCGGGTATGATGATAGCGTTGGTTACCTGTTCCAGAAAAACCCGAACCCGTATGAACATTCCCGGCTTAAGTCGATGATCCGGGTTGTCTACCCGGAGTTCTACCCGGGCTTTGCGAGTATTTTCCTGGAATGAGGGCGCGATTCGATCAATGGCCCCCTCGAAAACCTCTTCCGGATAGGCATCCGTACGCAGAGAGGCACGCTGTCCGGGCAAGAGCATGCCGTAATCCTTCTCGGTGACGAAGAATACTGCCCGGATCGGATCCAACTCCATGATTCGTAGCAGAGGATCATTGGCGCTCACAATCTGTCCTTCATCCACATATCTTTCCGCGACGGTGCGTTGATCACGACCGCCGGTCCAGCGAGCAGTCACCTGGCTGTATCCCAGGCGGATCCGTGCGGTTTCTACAGCCGCCTCGGCTCGGGTCACCTGAGCTTGGGCTACCTTAAGATGGGCAGAACGGGCAAGCTGGTCGGCCCGGGCAGCATCTTCTTCCGACTCGGAGCTGACGCCCCGCGTCCGCAGGGTTTGCATCCGGTCCAGTTCTCGCTCGGCAATCTCCAGCAGGCTCCGGGCTTCTTCCTGTTGGGCCCGGGCCACCGCCAGGTCGGCTTGCACTTGGGAAAGCTCCTGCTGGTATACATCGTTATCCAGACGAACGACAACCTGTCCCCGATCAATGCGATCAGACAGATGAACGCCGATTTCTTCCACTCGCCCGCCCAAGGCGGAGACCACTACGAACTCCGCGTTCGCATCCAAGGTTCCCGTAAAGTCGCGAATACGATCCATGGTCCCGACACGCATGGATGCGATTTCCACCGGAACGGCCCGAGCGGACGGAGTGGAGTGCCGCATGGGTTGGGCGCGTTCTTCTTCCAGACGGTGATAGATTTCTTGCCCCAGCCAGACGGCCACCCCGAGAAGCAACAGCAAAGTGATCAGTTTTTTCACGGACAAGTTCTGGCAGTGTGATGCAAATGGTCGCAAGGGACCCGGTCGATCAATCGCCTGTTCCGATGGAATTGATCCGGTGGTGCCATTCGCAGAGCCCGACCGGCCGTCACTCTGCCCTCTCTACAGACCGGGAAGGCCGTTCCTGAGGACAAGGCAAAGAGAGCCCGGCAATCTGAGGACTATGGTGCCACGTTCGACGGGAGATGATTTTGGCGGTCAAGAGCAAAAAGGCATTACGCGGGCGAAGGATCCCATGGCCCTATCTCACTGGTCGACACGAACGGGTCACCCGAACCCATCCGCAGGGCTATTTTTTCATTCTACACAATGTCCCGGTTTGGTGGGGATTTGGCACTGGACATAAAGGCCAAAAAAAACCAGCGTGAGGCCCTTCATTACGTCTTCCTATCTCCGATCACCGGCCCACTCCTACGGGTAGGGAATTGCCCTTGATTCACCTTCGGCGGGAAGAATCCCCACTCACCATCCGTAGTGTAAAGAGCCCGGTACTCTCACCATGATCGCACGCCACATCTGATGAGTATCTACCGTTATAGCCAATACGGAAACGGAAAAGACCGTTGGATACTCCGGCACAATGGCCGGCTTTTACACATGCCGTCGGCGGCGACGACACCCAGCCTCGCCTATTCCTGTGCGCCAACTCGCGCAACGGCCTGTTCGATCAGGGTCATTCGGTCTCCGGTCTCCCACAGAGACTGCATGAGTATCGAGGTGACAATCCAACCGGTGTCGGAGGAGATGAGTTGATAACGATAACGGCCACCAAGCACCCAAAGAGCGTCCCCGATTCGGTGTGTAGCCGTAAAGTCTGCTTCGGCGATGGCGGTGTTGTCCATGACGCTCGTCACGGTATGGTTGGCAACCAAGTGATGGGCGCTGTCGAATCCGGGCAGGAACGCCGCCCAGTTCCTGACCAGATCATCCGCCGACTGTGTTACCGGCTCTCCGCCGAAAAGGCTCGTGTAATCGGTGGTCACTTCGTCGGCCATCGCCGAACGAACACGGCCCCAGTCATGGCGGTCTGCGCCGGCAGCGATGTCGGTGATAGTGCTGACGATTTCAGTCTGGAGAATGGATTGGTTCGTATCAGCAGCGCCTATGGTCGTTGTCATCAGAATGCCCACTATGGGCAGTGTGAAAATGCGATGTATCATGGTTGCTTCTTCCCGGACCGAATCGGATGGGTTGCCGACCGGTAAGGTTTTGCCTAGGCTACAGCGAGGATTCATCTGTGCGGAAGTGTTCGGCGACAGCATCTGAAGCGCGCTGGACATCCTCCGGATTGTCATAGAAGTCGAACTGCGTGACTGCTTCAAGCCATTTCATGGTCGCTTCCCCGGTGAACCCTTTGACAAAAGATTTCACGCCTTCGGGAATCGCCGCGGCTTCGGAGTGGACGACGATCAGGGGTTTGTCCAAGCGTTGGGGATTGTCGGCCGGATGATAGGTCAACCAGCCTTCCCAAGAAGCCAAATTCCATCGGTTGTCATATTCGGGAATCGCACCGCGGTCTGGATCATAGTAGTAGCCGCCAATCGGCATCAAAACTCCCTCGGCCCCCTCCGGACCTGCTGCCAGGATGATCTCGCCGCCTTTGGCTTCGGCCGTACGGCTTAACGAAATCAGTTGCTCCACCCCTTCGATGCCTCCATAGACAGCCTTGACCAGTTCTTCATTCTGTAGCCAGGGTGCGACCAAGCCGACACGGTTAATCAGTGGATTGCCCGCAGCCGCATCGACCATGTAACCCGAAGAGGCACAGATGCCGAGTCCATGGATCCGTGTGGTATCCACTTCCGAGAGGGTAGAAACGAAACGAATCGCCGCGCGTATATCTGATATCTTCGCAACCGGATCCTCCTTATAGCGGACATCATTGGCCAGAGAGCCAGATTTTCCCCAGCCGCGGAAATCGAAGGTAAAGGCGGCGAAACCTCGTTCCACCATCTCCCGGGCATACACCTGCGGCATCTGTTCTTGAACGCTGGTCCAAGCACCCGTGACGATGACGACTGGCAAGGGGTGGTCCGGTGCTGCTGCCGGCAGGTAGAGGGTGCCGGACAATGTCGAACCTTCATTTTCGAAGGAGACGGTGCGGATGGTGGGGCTGGCAAGTGCCTGTGAGGCAACCAGGCTTGCGGCAATTGAAATGGCGGTTAGGGATTTCATTTCCGATTTTCTTCAATATGGTATGAGATGACCCAGAGTGACATCATTTGGGAAAGATTGCACGGGTGATTCCTGCGCTTTTCGGGTCAGCCTTGGCGAAAGCGGCCAGGAGTCACTCCGACCCGACTCCTGAAGTGTTGATTGAAACGACTGGGGTCCGCGTATCCTATGCGAAAAGCGATCTGGGAAATGGGCATCCTGGTGGTTCTGAGCAGTACCTTGGCTCGGCTGTTTCGAGCGTTGATCACATAACTGTAAAGGCGGTGTTCCCAACCGACCGCCTCGATACCCTCAATGAGTCAACATCGGCACGGGGGTCCGGGTCAGGACAAAGCCAAGAATGGTGATACCGGCTACCATGATACCAAACACCGAGAGGATCAGGTGCTTATCCCGCTTGGCCATGTCGGTTTTCAGGTCGCCAATGTCGGTCTTCCAGTCGGTTTCCCGCCTGGCCATGTCGGTCTTCCAGTCAGCCATATCTGTTTTCCAGTTGGCCATATCAGCCCGCAATCGATCCAGTGCGGATTCGTATTGTTTCTGGTGGGTGTTCATACGCTCCTCCAGCAAGGCAACCTGATGCGCTAGTTCGGTCAGGGCGGGGTCAGACATGCTTGGATCGTAGCACAAAGAGACGGGAAAAGACAGAACCCTATGGCCCAGTGCAGGATGATTTCACGCTGATGGAAGGCGCGGTGCGACCCGGGCGCGGTGACGGGCGGGGCTCCGCCCCGCCCTCATCGGGTCGAGAGGAGGGCGTTGAAGGCGTTCTGCCGCCGCATCAGGAAGTGCAGGTGAGCATCGGGGAGCCAGCGGAAGCCGTGGTGGAAGACGACGGCGAGAGCGATGTGGTTGAGCGCGGCGTGGTTGGCGGGGGCATTGCGGGCCTGGATGCGGCTGGCGTCTTTGCCCATGGTGGCGTCGCGGTAATGGGGGTTGGCGTTCTCGACCGGCAAGGCGGCGGCCGCACGAACATTTCCTTGCGGACGCCATGCGGGGCAGGAGGCCCTTGGTAGCCACGATTCCAAAGATAGTGATGGAACCGCGAGTATTTCCGGGAGTCGCTACGGTATCCCTGCCTGCGGAAAGGTACCAGACAACTGCGGTATATGAGATCGGACTGGTGTGAGGGCAGGGGGCCTTCTACCGTTATGATGCCCAGTGTACGGACGACCGGCATGTATCGGTAACCATATGCAATCGGCGAACCGGAGATTTCGGTATCGTTTCGGCAGGGACTTTCGAACGCAGGGGTTGCCGATGGTCACCGCGGAAACCGGAGGCCTACCCGAGGTCTTGCCATGACCCATACCACTGCTGACGAAGTGAGAGAGGGCAGGGCCTTTGAATCCAGGGCAAGAGATGCGTATTCTGCATCTCGACTCGGCCATTGCATTGTGCCATCAGGAACCGCCGAAGAACTTTCTTCCCATAGTGTTGCATGAAGGGCTTATGCGCAATCACCCGACTGCAGCATCGTCTGATGGACTGCCAGATCCATCCGATCAATGCCCTCATGCCAAGAAGCAACGTGTTCCTCCAGTGCAAAAAGGCCCAGGATTTTGCCTTGTCATCACTGCAGGTGTCCCGGTGGAGATTGTTAGGCGGGTACTGTCAGGGGATGAAACTTAACTTGAGGATTCGGTGCTTTGTTCGCTGATCGGATTGCCCAGTTCATCACCGATAGGCGAGGACCTGCCGGTTTGATCAGTGTTGATCCGTGCGTTTTTGGTATAGCGACCGCTGTTCACCTTGCCGTTTCCGAATATCCATGCGCCGTCGCGAACCACTGCATTTCCAAACACCTCGGCAGAGCCGAAGACTTTGGTGTTCTTGCCAGCCACCTTCGCCGACCCATGAACCCTCGGAACACCAGAGACAAGCGCCCCGTCGAGGATTTTGGCATTGCCAGAAATTTTTCCTTAGAAATCATTGACTTGACTATCGATTATTCGGGCATTGCTGGTAATCCTGCCAAAACCTGAAACCACGGATCCGCGAACAATGACATTCCCGGAAATGACTGCATTCGCGACCATGCTGTCTATGATCCGCACATTCCCGGAAATTACTGTGCGATCACCGCATATTGCTGATTGAGGCCCGACATAGACCGAATCAGCAATCCTCGCACCAGTGACAACCCATCCGCCCCCGTTGCCATGGACTGTGCCCCCGCCGCCGACGAGGTAGCCGTTGCAGTTTGCCAGGGTGGACCCGCTTGCCAGCATTAGGACCGAAAAGATCCACGCTACCGGCATTCGTTTCATTGTGGTTGCTCCAAAGGCCCAGGAAAGTATGCGAGCATTATATACTGGTTTTCATCACTCCCCACTTCCACTCCGAAGTGCAACAGCGCCGCGATCCCGGAATGAGGGCGTAGCCCGAAGGGAGGGATCGCGGCGGCGACCCAAAAATCCGCGCTGCGAACGCTTCTTTTCGGCCTCGGATAGCAGCCATCTCGACGGCCGGCGATCCTGACAGAAGTCATCGGCCAAAGCCAGGGCGAAACCGGCACCATGAGGCCGAGCGAGGCCGCTCCGGTGGGTCACCGGAGTGCCGGGAGGGCGATCGGGGGACCGCCGGCCGCGTCCGGGGGGAGCTAACCCACGGGCAAAGACCTCCGCCGGGGTGCGGTATCCCAAGACCTTCCGAGGCCGACGGTGGAGCCGGTCCTCCACCGCCCGCACCTGCGCGGCAGTCACCTGGCGGAAGTCGGTCCCTTTCGGGAAGTACTGGCGCACCAGGCCGTTGGTGTGCTCGTTCAGGCCCCGTTCCCAGGAAGGGTAGGGGGTAGCGAAGGAAAAGCCCGCATCAAGCTTCTCCGCGATTTCGCGATGCCTCGCGAACTCCTTGCCGTGGTCGGCGGTGCCGGTGTGGACCCGGTCCCGAACCGGACCCAGGCGCCGGGTAATCGCCTCGGTCACCGCCGACGCGGTCTTCCCGTCCACCCACTCCAGGAACCGGAACTTCGAGCCCCGGTCCACCGCCGATACCAGCGCACCCCGGTGCCTCGCTCCCATGATCGGTTCGAGCTCCCAGTCGCCGATCCGACTCTTCTCCTCGACCACTGCCGGACGCTCCGCAAGGTCCACCCGATCGGGAATGTGCCCACGACCGGCATGACGACCGCCGCGCCCGTTCGGCTTCTTGCCCCGACGTCGCAGGCACCGGTACCGGGCTCCTCCGGCCTGCCGATCGGCCCGCACATGCTCGTAGATCCACTCCTTCCCCGCCATGACTTCGCCCGGCAACCGAACCCAGCCGGCAATCTGCTCCGGGCTCCATCCTTCCTGCAACCGTCCTGCCGCTACCGCCCAGCGCTCGGGCGTCCTCTGCCGGGGCACCGCCGACGCTTCCTGACGGCGGGCCGTGGCCTGGCGGTCGGCCTGCTGATGCCGGTCGCCGCGTTGGCCACGGTGGCGCGACGTCTCCCGCGAGATCGTCCCGGGGTCGCGTCCGAGATCGCGGGCGATCTCCCGTTTCGACCACCCCCGATGCAAAAGCGCGTGAATCGGGCATCGTTCGGCAGGGGTCAGGTGAGGGTAGCCTACGGGCATGGCAATCCTCCGTTGGTGAGAAACCGAGATGGTTGGCCATCCTCTGGCCCACTGCAAGCGGCTTGTCAGCTCACCAGCCAGCGGCTTACAGGGTGTTGCACTTCACACTGGAAAAGGGGATTCAAAAAAAACTAAATAAAAAAATGACCGTAACTGGTCAGGGATTCGCTCGCCCAGAATGTGCTCCGAGACGAAAAACCCACTCCAATGCGACAATCTTTCATGCAAATCAGAATCATTCACCCATTAAATCCGATTATTGAAACTTTTCTGATCCCTTTTTCCGATCGATTGACCGAATCACGACCCACAACGGATAAAATTCGTTCTATTTAAGGATTAGGGAACTATACTGAACTTGAAAATCCTTCATAATTAGTGTCTGCCAGAAAGCCTGAAACCATATGCATGATACATGCATGGGGTTGCCGTATCCGAAGGTTCGATTCCGGCTCATAAACCGAAGCCCACTTGGAACGCCATCCGAAACCCGACCTATTCTGCTCAGGACATGCTGAACGCAATTACCCATCCAGACCGGGAAAAGTTTCAAGACTGCCTGAACCAGAACCACTTCGCGATGGTCCCCTCCGTGATCTCAAGGAAGGAACTGGAATCGGCAGCGGCTGACTTTCTCGCCTTTCTCGATTTGCCGTCAGAGATCAAGCAACTACTTCATTTTCCGGTTGCGAAACATCGGGCAACGCCCGACGGCTATACGGACAGAACCAACTGGACACGGAAAGACCCCAAGCAGTTTTTTCACTGGACCCCCTCAATGAAGGGCCGGAACGCCTGTGTTGCGCTGCAGGCACAGAACGCTGTAGTGGCTCGGTTCTTGTTAGCGGCGGAGGGTGTCTATCGGTGCGCCGAAGCCACCTTGAATACGGTCTTCACATACTACCTGCCGGCATACCGGGAGCGGATATTTGCGGGGGATCAACTGATTGACGGAACCCTGCGGTTTTTATGCTACTTGTCCGGTGCCGACGGTACCCATCATGCCCAGGCGCATTATGACAAGGGATTCAGCACCCTGGCCTTGGGGGACAGTGCTCCGGGCCTCCGTATCGGTTGTGACAGTGAGCACCCACTTTTTCCGGTGCAGCATCGGAATAGCGCTGCAGTGTTCATGCCGGGATGGATGCTGTTCCAGGTATCCGACGGGCAGATCAAACCGGCCTGGCATGATGTGCGGCCGCCGACCGGACAATCGCATGTGAGCCGTTCGTGTGCACGCTGGTCCATTGTGTTTTTTGTCAACGACCCCGAGGGGCAGTTTTCCGCATGGGATACGGTGCATACGCCGTTGCATTGACGCGGTTCCAGATGGTGTTTTGCCTTGCGCGGATGGTTTCGGGCGAGGCAGGCCCCCTCATTAGGGCCAGCCAGGAGGTCATTGTCGGGTAGACGCTTCAGCCGGACCGGCAGGGAGGTCCGGGAGTTGTGTGACCGCCAAAAGAATCATGAAAGCGGCCAGGGAGAGTAATGGAAAGAGAACCGAGAATCCCCATTGATGATGCACCCATCCGATCAATGGAATGGTGGAAGCCATCACCGAGAATGTCACCATATAACGCAGCGCATAAGCCCGGGCCCGCCATTCGCTCTTGGCAATCCGTCCGATCAGCACATCATTGATGGGGATCTGGCCGAATACGGCTAGCATGAAGGCCACGGACACCAACAATGCGGCTATCCCGGACAATGGTGCCATAACCAGCAATAATCCGGCCTGTAGCAGAGCCACCGCGGCAAAGACAGGTTTTACGGCGAAGCGATCCACCAGCCAGCCGACCGCCAGTTGGGCGAAAGCAGCGACGGTGAACACCAGAAATGCATATCCTCCCACTGCGGTTGGGCTTTGCGCCAGTTCCGTGAGGCGCTCTTCCAGTACTTTCGGCAAGGAAAAGGTGGTGCTCTGGAACACCATCCCGCCGATGCCGGTGGTTACCAGCACAATGACGAAAGTCCGGATCAGGGTGTGGCGGTGGTTGCTGGATAGCACCACGGTCGGGTGATTCCCGGCGTAAGTGGCTTGCGACTCTTCCGGGTTCCGTTGCAGAAAGATCAGGTAGCTGAGTCCGATCAGAATCGAGAAGATACCCGGAATGAAAAAAGCCGCACGCCATCCGGCGACATCAATGAAAAATCCAGTGATCAATGCGGCGGTGGCGACCCCCATATTGCCAAAGATTCCATTGATGGCAAGAGGAATCCCGGTGTGCTTACGGCCCTGTATCACCAGTGCCAGTCCCACCGGGTGGTAGATGGCTGCCATGGCCCCTAACAGGGTAAGATAGATCGAGATTTCCAAGGGTGAACGGGCCAGGCCCGCCAGTATGGATGCGATCCCGATACCAATAAAGAAGATGACGATCATCCCTTCCCGGCTCCATTTGTCTGCGAGCCAACCGGCTGGAATCGCACAAATGCCGAAGGCTACAAATCCTGGTGTCGCATAGGGGATGAGCTCCCCGTAGGGCAGCCCCCATTCCTGAATCAGTGCCAGGGCAGCCGCAGAGGCGAAAATGAGGACGAACAGGTGATCCAGGAAATGCCCGATATTGAGATACAGTAAATGGCTCCGCTGCCGGGTCATGGACACTACTCTCGCAATTTATAGCCCGTTGAAAAAATCCACCATATGAGGCATACACAGATCACCAGGAAGATCGAGATCATCGCCAGGCTGACTGCGATGTGCACATCCGCGATCTCATAGAAGCTCCAGCGAAATCCGCTGACAAGATACATGACCGGGTTCAGCAGTGAGATCTGTTGCCAGACGGGTGGTAGCATGTCCAGGGAGTAGAAACTG
Source organism: Candidatus Poriferihabitaceae bacterium (assembly GCA_965221795.1). Taxonomy (GTDB): domain Bacteria; phylum Pseudomonadota; class Gammaproteobacteria; order Arenicellales; family Poriferihabitantaceae; genus VYFG01. The sequence continues at coordinate 1,349,539 of OZ244914.1, read as the reverse complement.
CCGCCCAGAAAAACGAGGGGAGTCACGACCAGCAGGGGAATAATCTGGAGCTTCTCGAAGTTGTCCGCCCAGATCCCGATGACGAAACCAAACAGGCTGAACGTGATCGATGTGAGGATCAGAAAGAGTAACATCCAACCCAGGTGGGCAATTTGAAGTGGGACAAACAGGCCAGCCGTCAGCAGGATGATAAACCCCAGCATGGTGGATTTGGTAGCCGCCGCACCGACATAGCCGATCACGATTTCCAGGTGGGAGACGGGGGCGGTCAGCAGTTCGTAGACGGTACCGGTAAACTTTGGGAAAAAGATTCCAAACGATGCGCTGGATACGCTTTGGGTCATCAGGGAAAGCATGATCAGTCCAGGCACAATGAAGGATCCATAGCTGATACCCTCCACCTGATCAATGCGGGAACCGATGGCGGAACCGAACACCACGAAATACAGTGTAGTCGAGATCACCGGCGATATCACGCTCTGGAAGAGCGTACGAAAGGCTCGTGACATCTCATACCGGTAGATGGCCATCAGGCTGTGTAGATTCATGACGTCTCCTCAATCAGGTTCATGAAGATATCTTCCAGTGAACTCTGTTCTGTCTTGAGGTCGCGGAATCGGATCCCCGCTTCGTCCAGTTTGCCCAGCAGGGTTCGGATGCCGGTACGCTGATGACGTTCATTGTAGGAGTAAACCAGGCGAGTTCCCTGTTCCGCCAGTGAAAGGTTATGGGAGCGCAGGGATTCCGGAATCGAATCCAGTGACTCGGTCAAGTCAAAAGTCAGCATCTTGCTGCCCATCCGTTGCATCAGGGCATCCTTGTCTTCCACGATCACGATTTCGCCATGGTTGATCACACCCACACGGTCCGCAATCCGCTCGGCTTCTTCAATATAGTGCGTGGTCAGAATGATCGTGACTCCGGACTCCCGAAGCTTTTGGATGAGTTCCCACATGCTCAGGCGGAGAAATACATCCACTCCTGCCGTAGGCTCGTCAAGAAACAGAATACGGGGTTCATGGGACAATGCTTTCGCAATCAGCAACCGCCGCTTCATTCCTCCGGACAACTGCATGATGCGATGGTCTTTCTTATCCCACAATGAGAGATCATTTAGCAGTTGTTCGAGATAGGCGGGATTGGGGGGTTTGCCGAACAGCCCCCGGGTGAACCGGACCGCATTCCAGACCGTCTCGAAGGAGTCAGTGGCCAGTTCCTGGGGGACCAGGCCGATCAGCCGGCGGGTCTTCCGGTAATGCCGTGTGATATCAAAGCCGCCCACAGTGACGTTGCCACTGGTCAGTTTTATGATGCCGCAGATAATACTGATCATGGTGGTCTTTCCGGCCCCATTCGGTCCGAGCAGTACCAGGGCTTCACCTTCCTGGATGGCCAGGTTGACATTTTTGAGCGCGGTGTGCCCCCCTTCATAGGTTTTGGTCAGATTGTCGATGGAAATCAGTGGTAGCATGTTCGGTCTGCAGGTCTGCAGGATTCTGGCCGGGCAGTGGGGCAGGAGTATACCGAAAGACATCTTTCTTTATCGTCTGCATTTCATTACAATGAGCCATCGTAACGGCATTCCCGGCTCGCATGAATCTGCAGACACAGACCCTCCGCTATCCCTGTGGCTCGACAGAGCATGTGGGCTATCTGGCATGGGACCCACAGGCAAAAGAACCCCGACCGGGGATAGTGGTGATCCATGAGTGGTGGGGCGTGAACGATTACATCCGGGGTCGGGTCCGGCAATTAGCAGAACGAGGATACTGCGTCCTGGCTATCGACATGTACGGCGAGGGAAAGACGGCAACGACTCCAGACGAAGCGGGCGCGGCAATGAATGCCGTACTGGAAGATATGGTGCTGGGTACCAAGAGGCTCAGGGCCGGATATGATGCCCTGCTGTCCATTTCCGGGGTGGATGCCGAGCGGACAGCAGCGGTGGGGTATTGTTTCGGTGGTGCCATGTCGCTACATATGACACGCATCGGCATGCCGCTCCGGGCCGCAGTCAGCTTTCATGGGTCGTTGGGCTCGTTTCATCCCCCGACTCCCGGGGAGATGAAGGCCCGGGTGCTGGTTTGCCATGGAGAGATGGATGCCATGGTTTCAATGGAAGATCTGGCGACCTTCCGAGGTGAGATGGATGCCGCCCATGCGGACTATGATGTGATGGTACATGCCGGCGCAATGCACGGGTTTACCAGTCGAGAAGCCGATGACAATGGTCGCAAGTTCGACCTTCCATTAGGTTATCATGCTGATGCTGATCGGGATTCCTGGCAGGCGATGATCCGGCTGTTTGACCAGGTTTTCTGATTCCAGCGGAATGTCGACACCGAAATGGGTCGACCCATCGCACACACGGACGCGTTGGCTCAGGGGGCAGTGTGAATCCGGGTGAGGGGGTCCGGTGGTTTGGTCGTTTCCTCGGCGGAAGCGGGGCATCGATCAGTGAAACGATTCTGATCGAATTTCCATGATTACGTCAGACTTCGAAGCAAGTGGAAACGGCATTCCGGGCTGGGACCAAACCCTTCTTCGGTACGATCCATCCCGAGGGAAGTCGTTAACTCTGTCGATAGTAATGCCATTGAGCCGCATTCCGGCAAAGTGGTACAATTGCCAGACACGCCAGCGCAATTCATCATGAATTCCTTTGCCGGCCTGATATTCGCATGATGACTCTGGATGATCTTTCAGAGCGTTTCGACGGGCTGGGCGTCTGGAAGGCGAGCGGTCAGCGCGCTCCGCATAAGCCGCTTCTTGTACTGTGGGCAATCGGGCGGTGTCTGCGCGGTGAGGATCGCATGGTGTCTTATAGGGAAGCGGCTCCGGCCTTGAAAATGCTGCTGACCCGGTTCGGGCTGCCCCGGAAGACGGTGCATCCAGAGCAGCCATTCTGGCGATTGAGAAAGGATGGTGTCTGGGAAGTGCCTGGTTCGGAAAGAATTACCAAAACATCGAGTGGCGATGCCTTGGTCAGTTCGCTTCGTCAGGAAAACGCACACGGTGGATTCCCGAAAGAAATATACGAAGTGTTCCAGACCGACAAGCGGCTTGCCGTCCGGATTGCATATTCACTGCTGGATGCGCATTTCCCAACGACCTTGCATGAAGCAGTCCTGCAGGCGGTGGAGATCGATCCCGGGTTCGGATATGTCCGACACAGACCCAGGAACCGGCAGTTCTCGGATACGGTACTGGCGGCTTACGGCCACCGCTGCGCAGTATGCGATTTTTCCATTCGCATGGAAAAGGGCCCCATCGGCTTGGAAGCTGCCCATATCAAGTGGCACTGTGCACAGGGCCCCGACCTGGTCCAGAACGCACTTTCGCTCTGCGCACTCCACCATCGGTTGTTCGATGCCGGAGCGTTCACTCTGTCCCCGGAGTACAGGGTCCTGGTGTCAGGGCAGGTGACGGGCAGCGGCTTCGACGAAGTGCTTGGCAGGTTTGAATCGAGGGAAATCCTCTTAACGGAAGACAACGGGGACGTTCCGGGCCCGGATTTCCTGAAGTGGCATTATGAGAATGTTTTCCAAGGTGAGTTCCAGTGAGCGGGCAGGTTGACTGAAGGGGGGGGGGGGGGGGGTGGATATGATTTTCTCCTATCCAGACAATTTCTCTTGGATTTGGACATGGGAAACTGGTTCTTGCAGCATACGAAATCGCCTTGAGTTGCAGGACAGAAGGAAAAGACGTTTCCAAAAAGAACATTTTTCTGTCGATTGAAACGGCAATCTTTGATCTGTTGAACCTGGTTCTGACTGACGACCTGGATGCGGATTAGCGCACCATCCGAGAATACTTCGCGAAAGCCGGGTGCAACCGTTTGGCCGGCTCGCGACTGAAACCCGGAATGTCCGTTTGCCGGGACGTGGAACCCAGCTCCGTGAAGACTTATCCCCAAACTGGCAGGATAGCGGTCGTTACGCCGACGCGACTGAGATTGTCCGGCAGGAATCCATCCGCGATTACTTCGCCACCAACATGAAGTCGGAGAACGGCGTTGTTGTCATGAATCTGAACAAGGCAAAAGGCAAGCAGTTTGATGAAGTCATAGTCTGTGAGGGTTGGCCGAGGACTGCAAGGAAAAGAATCATGCCGAATCCTGATCAGACTTGAAAAAGATGCTCGACTCATTCCATCAAAATTCCGAAATATAATTGAGCCACTACATCTTCTGGACCTTTGCTGGCCTTGGAATTACAATGGAGCCCCGAAGTCTCAATTCACATCATGGCATTACTTGACATTCTGATCTACCCGGATGAGCGCCTGCGACAGTGTGCCCGGCCTGTGGACCGGTTTGATGGCATGCTCAAGAAGCTGGTGCTGGACATGGCCGAGACCATGTATCACGCCAACGGAATTGGGCTTGCTGCTATACAGGTTGATGTGCCTCTGCGAATAGTGGTCATTGATCTCAGCGAGGCCCAAAATCATCTTCAGGTGTTCATCAATCCCCAAATCGAACCGTTGGACGGGGTGCAGGAGTATCAGGAAGGCTGCCTTTCGGTGCCGGGGTTTTTTGCCAATGTGGAACGTGCTGAACGAGTTCGGATCAAGGCATTCGATGTGGAGGGGCAATCGTTTGAATTGGAGGCTGATGGTTTGTTGTCGGTCTGTATACAACACGAAGTCGATCATTTGGATGGTCGGGTATTTGTGGACTACCTGTCCCGACTGAAACAGAATCGCGTACGCAAGAAACTCCTGAAGGAACACCGACGAGACAAGGCCGCCTGAATAGTCCAGCTGCATCTCTTCCGGATTTCCTGACCCGGTATTCCTTGTCATACAAGATCGCTTTCGCCGGTACTCCCTCGTTCGCATTGCCCAGCCTGAAGGCGGTGAGGTCCCATGGCGGTGTGGACGTGGTGGCCGTTTTCACCCAGCCGGACCGACCAGCCGGTCGTGGGAGAAAAGCGACTCTCTCACCGGTCAAAGCGCAGGCCTTGGAGTGGGGTCTGCCGGTCTACCAGCCCGGCCGCCTGACGGATCCGGATGTGTTGCCCACGCTTGCGTCGGTTGCCCCGGATCTGATGGTGGTCGTCGCTTATGGTTTGATTTTGCCTCCAGAGGTGCTGTCGATTCCCAGGCAGGGTTGTGTGAATGTGCATGGTTCCCTGTTGCCACGCTGGAGAGGTGCGGCACCGATACAGCGTGCTATTGAAGCCGGAGATCGGGTAACCGGCGTCTCCCTGATGCGAATGGAAGCTGGACTGGATACCGGTCCCTTGTATGCCCGGCAAGAGGTAGACATCGACCTCCTAGAGACGGGTAAGACCTTGCATGATCGGTTGGCGATCGTTGGTGGGGAGTTGCTGTCTGAGCGGCTGGACCGCTTGTTGAACGGAATACTTCCGGTACGGGAGCAGGATTCTGCAGGGATCACCTATGCGGCAAAGCTGTCCCGGCAGGAGGCATGGATCCAGTGGAATCGAACCGCGACGGAGACCGCACACAAGATTCGTGCTTTCAACCCCTGGCCGGTTGCCATGACCACATTCCGGGGACACCGGGTACGGCTATGGATGGCATGTGAAGATTCCGATTGCCAGGGGACAAATGAACCGGGCGAAGTATTGGCGATCGACCGTGAGGGAGTCGTCATCGCCTGTGCGGCCGGAGCCATCCGGGTGACCAGATTGCAAAAAGACGGGGCCAAGGTGATCACTGCCCGCGATTTTTGTAACGGGTACGGTCTGTCCGTGGGCGAGCGATTTGGCTAATCCTCCCCTGCAGATCGCGGCCGCTCAAGTGCTGCGTAATGTCATTGATCAAGGCCGCTCACTGGATCGGGTACTTGCTGATCAGGAGAGGAGAGTTCAGTCCGCGGATATCGGCGCACTACGGGAAATTGGTTATGGCGGATGCCGTCATTATAGCTATCTGGATGGTATTGTTTCCTTGCGGTTGGTCAAGCCATTGCGAAAAAAAGACAGAATCATTCATTTTCTGTTGATTGTGGGGTTGTACCAGATCATGCATATGCGTGTGCCGGACCATGCGGCAGTCCATCAGGCGGTTGCCGCCCTGAACGCCACCCGCCAGTCCTGGGCTCGTGGACTGGTCAATGGGGTGTTGCGCGGTTTTTTGCAGAGTCGGGGAGGAGTTGACCCAGACCCGTTTGGCGACCAACTGATGCCGGCACAGCGTGCCTCGCTCCCGCATCATATGTATGAGTGGGTGCTGGCATCCTGGCCGGAGGATGCGGATACTATTTTCCATGCTTTCAACGAGCGCCCCCCCTTGACACTGCGGGTCAATCGTCAGAAAACCAACCGGGATGCTTATCTGGCATTGCTCGCAGACCGCAGTATCGTCGCAGAGCCGACCCGGGACTCGCCAGATGGAATCAATCTGGCCCGACCCATGCATGTGGAACATATTCCTTGTTTTGCGACGGGCTGGGTTTCGGTGCAGGATGAATCGGCACAACTTTGTACGGGGGCAATGGACTTGCGTCCGGGCTTGCATGTGCTGGATGCCTGTGCTGCCCCCGGGGGCAAAACAGGTGCCCTGCTGGAAAGGGAGCCTGGCATTCGGCTGACCGCAGTGGATTTGCCCGAACGTATGCATAGTTTGCAACAGAATCTGGCACGAACCGGAGGGGACTGTATCCTGATGGGGAACGGCCTTGAGGAGCTGGCATGCGCGTCGGGGCACCGTTCCTGGGATCGAATCTTGCTGGACGTGCCTTGCTCCGGTACTGGAGTGATCCGCCGCCATCCAGACATACGACATCGCCGCCAAGTCGGGGATCTGGAGCGATTTTCCGCGCAGCAGCAACACCTGCTGGAACTGGCTTGGAAACTGCTGACTCCACAAGGCATGCTGCTGTATGTCACCTGCTCAATCCTGCCGCAAGAGAACGACGCCGTAGTCGAGCGGTTTCTGGACCAGCATCCAGAGGCGCATTGCTTGTCGCTGACGACCATTCCCGGTATCAGGACCCGCTATGGGGTCCAGCGGCTGCCTGGCGTGCACCCGGGTGACGGGTTCTTCTTTTGTGCCCTGACTGCACTATAATTCATCTTCTCTGCCCCATCAGGCCCGTTGTCCAGTTTCCCCCATGAAAATCATTATCCTTGGAGCGGGTCAGGTGGGCAGTTCCATCGCCGAGATACTGTCCCGAGAGAACAACGACATTACCCTGATCGATCGCAGTCAACGATTGCTGGATGGGCTGCAGGACCGGATGGATATTCAGGTCATTGCCGGTGAGGGTTCGTCTCCTGAAGTATTGGCACAGGCCGGGGCGGCCGATGTGGATCTGTTGCTGGCGGTCACCCACTCGGATGAAGTCAACATGGTGGCCTGCCAGGTGGCCCATTCGCTATTCCGGATCCCGACCAAGATGGCGCGGGTCCGATCCCCGGACTATCTGGCGCATAGCAGCCTGTTCAGTGAAGAGGGGTTCCCGGTTGACACCATCATCAGCCCCGAGCAGATCGTGACTAACCGGATACGGCGCCTGATCGAATATCCGGGGGCATTGCAAGTTATTGATTTTGCTGGCGGCAAGGTGCATCTGGTTGCACTGAAGGCGTATTATGGAGGGGCATTGGTCGGCCACCAGTTGCGGGAACTCAAGGATCATCTGCCAGCTGTCAATACTCGTGTCGCCGCAATCTATCGAGAAGACCGGGCGATTGTCCCCTCGGGCCGCACGGTGATTGAGCCCGATGATGAAGTCTTCTTTATCGCTACCCAAGAGGACATCCATCAGGTGATGCAGGAACTGCGCAGCATTGAGGAGGTCGGCAACCGTGTTATTTTGGCAGGAGCCGGCAACATCGGACTGCAACTGGCGTTGAACCTGGAAGCGGCCGGATACCAGGTCAAGATTGTGGAGCGCAATGCTGAACGGGCCAGACTGGTCTCCGAAAAGCTGGATCACAGCATGGTGCTTCAGGGAGATGCCGCAGATGAAGAACTGCTGCGACAGGAGAATATTGACAGCATGGAATTGTTTTGTTCACTGACCAATGCCGACGAAGCCAACATCCTGTCGGCGATGCTGGCCAAGCGCCTGGGAGCCCGAAGGACGATGGCAATTGTGAATCGGCCGGCCTATGTTGACCTGATCGAAAGTAATTTGCTGGATATTGCCATATCCCCCCGGGTCTCGACGGTCAGTGCTTTGCTGTCGAAAGTACGGCGAGGAGATGTAGTGGCTGCCCATTCCCTGCGCCGAGGGGTGGCAGAAGCCATTGAGGCGGTGGCACATGGAGACCGCAAGCAGTCGAAACTGGTCGGACGCAGGCTGTCGGAAATCCGACTCCCGCCTGGAGCTACCATCGGGGCCATCCTGCGAGAGGATGCGCTGGTACCGCTGCATGATGATGCCTTGGTCGAGGAGCTGGATCACATCATCATTTTTGTCATGGACAAACGCCGTATTCCAGAAGTGGAAAAACTGTTTCAGGTCACCGCCGGATTTTTCTAGAGGCCATTCCGGTGCGTGTCACGGTCTACCGCATTCTGGGCATCATGTTGGGTGTATTCAGCACCTCCATGCTGCCCCCCTTGCTGGTGTCCTGGCTGTATCGCGATGGTCAGATGTTCCCCTTTTCCCTTGCGTTCGGACTGATTCTTGGATTGGGGCTTTTGCTCTGGTTTCCGTTACGGCGGGACCGCACGGCACTCCGTTTCCGTGAGGGGTTTTTAATTGTGGTGCTCTTCTGGACCGTGTTGTCTGCTGTCGGGGCGGTTCCTCTCCTGTTGCTGGAGTCGCCTTCCCTGGGAGTGGTCGATGCCCTGTTCGAGTCCATGTCCGGTTTGAGCACCACCGGAGCCACGGCCCTGACTCATATTGATGCCTTGCCGCCTTCCATTCTCTACTATCGGCAACAACTCCAGTGGTTGGGTGGGATGGGAATTATTGTGCTGGCGGTGGCTGTTATGCCAATGCTGGGGATTGGTGGGATGCAGCTGTATCGCGCCGAAACGTCCGGTCTGATGCGACAGACCCGACTAGCACCCAGGATCGCAGAGACAGCCAAGAAACTCTGGTATGTATATGTGACCCTAACGGTGGCCTGTATGGTGGCCTATCGGGTAGCGGGTATGAGCTGGTTCGATGCCCTGTGCCATGCTTATTCCACCGTTGCGATCGGCGGCTTTTCCACCCATGACGCGAGCCTGGCCTGGTTTGACAGTCGAGCAGTCAACCTGGTCGCCGGTTTCTTCATGTTGCTGTCGGGTTTCAATTTTGCCTTGCACTATGCGGCATTCCGCTCCCGGCGCATTCGGGTGTACCTGGAGGATCCAGAAGCACGGGTATATCTGGCGATTTTGCTGGGGTTGTCAGTGCTCAGTGTACTGGTGCTATACCGTTATGGACACTTTGTCAGTTGGGACAAGACCCTGGTGGATGGAGCCGTGCAAGTGATTTCTGTGGCCACTACGACAGGCTTCACCACTTCCGAATTCCATCTCTGGCCGTCTTTCCTGCCGGTCCTGCTGATTCTCATGAGTGCAGTGGGTGGTTGTGCTGGCTCTACGGCCGGGGGGATGAAGGTGATTCGGGTACTGTTGCTGTTCAAGCAGGGTGCTCGGGAAACCACTCGACTGGTGCATCCGAATGCCGTGATTCCGATCAAGGTTGGCCGGAAACACGTCCAGGAGCATGTCATCAATGCGGTCTGGGGATTTTTCGCCCTGTATGTGTTGAGCTATGTCATCCTCCTGGTCGCGTTGATGGCTACGGGAGCAGACCACGTGACGGCTTTTTCGGCAGTGACGGCATGCCTCAACAACCTGGGGCCGGGATTGGCGGAAGTAGGGCAAAACTATTCCACTATTTCCGATCCGGGCAAGGTGATCCTCATCACCGCCATGCTGCTTGGCCGTCTGGAGCTGTTTACCTTGATTGTGCTGCTAAGCCCCGCATTCTGGAAGCAATGAGCATTCCGGGTTCCGGGCGTTCGTCCCGGCCGCCGTTCTGGTAGAGACCGGAGACCCCACCAATACGGATCACTGAGTTATCCCAAGGGGGGCAGGTTTTCCGTTACCGGCAAGATGGTTTTGACCGTCTTGGGGCCGGTAAGCCAGTTGTTGATGAACTGGATGTCCTCGTCTCCCAAATCCCCGGTCGCTTGCTCCAATCGCAGAACCGAAAGAAAATAGTTGTACCGGGCGCGCAGATAGTTGGTGCGGGACCGGGAGAGGTCTCGCTGGGCATCCAGGACATCCAGGTTGGTGGTCAGACCGGCCTGGAAGCCTTCGTCTTTGGCCCGCAGCGCATTTTCCCCGGCCACAACGGCTTCAGCAAGTGCTGTGATCTGGCTGATCCCACTGCTCAAGGCGAGAAATGCAGACTTTGTGGAGGTAACCGCCTGTCGCCGGGCTGCCTCAAGGGACTGTTCTGCCGCGTTGGCCCGAAGTCCCGCCTGCAAGATCCGGAGTTCGGCTCTGCCGCCCGCATATAAAGGTACATTCAGATTCACTTCGAGACTTGAGCTACTGTAGGAAGTGCCAGCAGAGTTGCTGTCATTGTCGAACCAGCGCTGGTTGGCTTCCAGGTCCACTACAGGATGTCGAAGGGCACGCTGGCGGTCCAGTTCGTAGTTTGCCACCTGCAGATTGATGGCAGCTGATTTCACGGCCAGATTGCTGGAGTGCGCAAGATCCAGCCAATGTTCCAGATGATTAGGTTCCGGCGTTTCCAGCGGAGATCCGTCCTGCAGTAGGGCCACCGACTGTGGTATGAAACGGATCATCTCAATCAATGCCTGCCGGGCGTTGCTGATTTCAATGTCGGCGGCAATGAGGTCGGCGTCTGCCTGTTGGTATCGTGCCCGTGCATCAAACAGGTCGGTGCGGGTACCGAAGCCCACCTCCAGTCGCTCTTCGGCCAAATCCATCTGCCTCTTGATGGCGATTTTTTGCAATCGGGCCACTTCCCTGGCATCTTGTGTCGCCAACAAGTTAAAGTAGCGTTCGGCGACCCGCAAGATCAGTTCATCATGGGCGATTTCGAATGCCAGCTCGGCCCCCTGCACTTCCAGTTTGGCTTGTTCCAACTGAATGCGCTCTGGCCTGTTGTAGAGCGAAAAATTGACCCTGACACCGGCTTCATGATTGTCAACCGTTCGGGTACTCCCACTGGCATCCCCATGGGTTTTGCCCAGAGTGCCAGTGCCGGTAACCGTCGGCTTGAAGATCGTCTCCGCCAGCGGAAAGTTGACCAGAGCTGCTTCATAATCGATCTTGGCAGCCAAATACATGGCATCGTTCTGCAAGGCCAACCGGTATACATCCCAGAGGTTCTCGCCGTTTGCGGGCAAGCTGTTGACCAACATCATGGTCAACAGAACCCGGCGGAATCGACGCCATATAGTATCGGGGTTGGCGGGTATTACTCGATCAAGGGCAGTGCGCATACTCCGGGCCAGGATTGAGGATTGATAGCAAGCCCGACCCGGTCAGAAAACGAACTCGGGGGGGTCTTCCGCATTTTTCAGCCGGGGTGCAATGGTTTCAAACAGATCACGACCACGGGTTCCGGTTGCATGCTGCTGATACAGAACGACCTGCATCGCCGGAGGATAACCTTCAATGCCTACCAATCGTCCACCCTCGGCAAGGCCCGCAAGCAGTCCATCTGAGATGCGGGCCATGGAGCCATTCACCATGATGGCATCAAAGACCCCCGGAGCCCCCCAGCCATTATGGGCGTCCCCCACCTCCAGAGTATTGTTTTCTACTCCAGCCATGCCCAGATTGCATTTTGCCTGAGCGAGCAGTGCCGGGTTGAATTCCACGCTGGTGACATGGACAGAAACCCGGCAAAGTAAAGCGGTCACATAGCCAGTGCCGGTCCCTACTTCCAGCACCCGCTCGTTCGGTTGGAGTTGCAGTGCTTCCAGCATCCTTGCACTGACCTTGGGTTCCAGCATCACTTCACCATTCCCCAATGGAATCCGGAGGTCGGCAAAGGCAAGATGCCGATACGCTTCGGGAACAAAATCTTCGCGCCTTACCGTGTTCAGTGCATCCAGAGTCTGCAAATCCAGCACATTCCATGGGCGGATCTGCTGATCAATCATGTTAGCGCGGGCAATCTCGCAATCCATATTGTATCCGAGCAGTGTATAGAACCTATTCATTCTATCAAATTCTGTTACGTGCGGGGCATGCCGATAGTGCCAACTCGGGACTATCCGAAACGCTCTGCCGATCATGTAGTCTCGGGCCGGTCACTTCGATTTGGTGATCCATTCATGGTGGCAAGGAAAAGCCTTGGAGATGCGAGACGAGATCGGGTGTAGCCGCTGGGGTTGTCTGGTCCTGAAGTCCCATGATCTTCCGTATCCAGAGCCGATTTACGCCTGGGCCGGGTCTGGTGGCGATGCCGGAGGGCCGTTGGGTGGCACCGATATGCCAACTCAGGACCGGTACCCGTGGGGCCGCAGCATCGGCCAGCGGTACCGGTGCCAGCGTTCCCGAGGGGTCAATGGTTGCGCATCGATTCGAGGCCGGGCCATGGGTTCCCCCCCGCTTTCCTGCACTACTTCCCCCAGGCGGCCATCATGTTGCGACGGTTGTCTGGCTTCAATGGATGACCAACAGAGGCGTAGGGTGTCATCCTCTGGACCGGACCGCTCGGCGACCCGGGCAATGCCCGGACTCACCCCGCCATTGATGGTGGAGTGGCGTCGTCCCTGAACCGTATTGCACGCTCCCCCTGGGTCGATGATATCGGGGCGCGATAAGGGCGGTCAGCGGGTCACGGTGACCACCGCGTCCCAGTCGCTGGACTGGTGCATCACCCGGGCCGGGCGATAGCTGCCGGTAGAGCAGACATCCTCCTGGAATCGCTCCACCCGGCCCTCCTCGTTGATCCGATGGCGCCAGCCATGGCGCTGGTTGAGATCACGGATGGTGTCAGGCGACCAGTCCGCGAACACGATCTCCTGAATCGTCAGGGTGAGCGTGTAGGGCTGGTTGAGAGTGCGGTAGGGGGTACGGTTGAGGTTGATGGCAATCCCCCCGCTCTCCGACTCGCCACAGGGAATGGTCGTCTCGGCGCGGTGCCCGGCGGTGCCGGGACAAGTGCCGCCGCCGTCCTGCAGCGTGCAGGCGATCGTATACGCGACCTTCAGCGCCCCGCCATGCACCCGGTCACTGCCGTTGGCCAGGAGGAGGCGGAAATGGGCATAGCCGCCGTGCGGCACGGGCCAGGAATCGGCCCGGAGGTCGGGGATCGCGGTGGCTTGGGCCGGGGCGTCCTGCGCCCCCATGGCGAGGACCAGCACCAGCGCGGGCAGCAGGGTACTACCGAGGGTTCGGGTGGTCATCGGGGCTCTCCGGGGTCATTTGGGTATGGTGCGAGACCACATGGGCGATCCCACGGGGTCAGTGCCAACAACTATACCATGATCTGTCCCGGCGAGTGGGTGGTCGCGGGCCCCGGTCGGGTCGTCGTTTGCCGGTTTTGCGGCGGTCCCGTCGGCAGATTGCAAGCAGTCTTGCAGGAAGAGGCCCCCTGGAATGTGGTGGCAGCAGTCAGCGGTTACCGGCGGACATCGACCGTGACGTCGCACCATTCGGCATACGGCGGCGCATTCGCCGCCCGAAGCTCCGGCGTCGGCCAGCGGGGCGGTCCGCAATGGGAGCTGGACGGGAAGGTGGCCACATAGCCGACTGCATTCAAAAGACTGGAACCCAGACGCACGGGATCATTATCTTTTAATGAGACACATCGATCGGGGGAATTAGAAACATGTGTAGCGAGGCAAATTTTACCCCAGATCCGGACGGTGAAGATGCCGTTGTGGGTACCTTGTTGACGGTCGGTGGTGGCGGTAATCTCTTGTCGACTGTCAGGAATATCATCCGCTGCATCGCCAAGAGCAGGGGCTCCGACACGAGTAGAGACAGACTCTCCGTCGACCATGACCGTTTTCGGAGTATTCCATGCGCTAGAGCATCGCGGGTACCCGCGGTTGACGGTGTAAGTGTGCGTGCCAAAGCCCAACGCTCCAAGGTTGACGGTCACGGTGCGCGAGCATTTTCGGGGCCCCCAGTGGGGGCAGGCGCGGGCGATGGGTTGGCCGCGGGAATAGCGGCCGGTCGGATTGTGGAATTCGACGACCTGGGTCTGGTCCCGGTCGCCGGGCCCGTAGGCGCACCGGACATCGGAGCCGACTCCAAAGTTCATCATGCCCTGAGGATTGGGGCGAGCCTCGATCTCCAGGTCTTGGGTCAAAGTAGTCCAGGTTTTTCGGCCCACTATAACGGCTGGGCCGACCAAGGGCGTGGTCAGGCTGTAGACGGTTGCGGGGCCGGCATTCATAACCCGTGTTTGCGCCTGTGCCGCCGCCGGCAGGGCAAGGGCGGCACTCAGCAGGACGATAGCGAACGCCTTAAGGCAGGGGGGGGGGGGGGGGGTATGTTCATGATCAATCCTCACAACTCTTCGATTGCCTGCAGTATACCGCCTTTGCCGTCCGCAGGCAAGGGGGATTTTCCCGTGAGACCCGACCCGGGAAAAGCCCGCGGTGGCACCCAGGTGCCGCCCGTTCGCGGCCCCGACGTCCCGCCGCTCCCTGCGCCTCTGTTCCCGCGGATCACGGACCAGACGCACCCGAACCTCGCCTGGATTCCCGTGATCCTCTTCCATGACCCGGATCATCCACCAGGGAGCGTTGCTGGTCCATACCCGAACAGAAAAAACATCGAAGGGAAAAGGGTTGCCCCCCTCAAGTCCACTATGATCCGCGAAGTACGACTTTTGCGGAGTCTTGTCGACCGCCCTTCGCATCCGCTATTGATCGAAGTCATACGATATAATGGGCAGTTTTCCAGGCCATCATGGCGATCCTCGGCTTCACTCTTCCCCCCGGGTTCAATCTGTCATCATTATGACCTCCAAAACCCCGCATGCGTACCTGACTGATATTTTGAATGCTCGAGTCTACGATGTGGCTCAGGAAACGGCACTGGATCATGTGCAATTGCTTTCTTGCCGGCTGGGGAACCGTATCCTGCTGAAGCGAGAAGATCAACAACCAGCGTTTTGCTATAAGATCCGAGGGGCCTACCACAAGATGACCAAGCTGACGGACGCCCAGCGCCATAATGGTGTTGTGGCCGCCTCCGCCGGAAATCATGCCATCGGTGTGGCCATGAGTGCATACCAGTTGGGGTGTCATGCGGTGGTAGTGATGCCGCAGACGGCACCCGAGGTGAAAGTCGATGCGGTGAAACGTTGGGGAGCAGAAGTGCGGTTGGTAGGTGACAATTTTGACAGTGCAGCAGAGCATGCGGCCTATTTGGCCCGGGCCGAAAACAGGCTATTGATCCCCCCATTTGATGATCCGGCCATTATTGCCGGTCAAGGTACGGTGGGTATGGAAATCCTTAAGCAGAGTACCCAGCCGCCTGATGTGGTTTTTTTACCGGTAGGTGGCGGAGGACTCGCTGCGGGTGTAGCGGTCTATATCAAACAGGTCCAACCCCGGGTGCGGATTGTGGGAGTGGAGCCGGAGGACTCTAATGCAATGACCCAGTCGGTCGCGGCGGGACACCGACTCAAACTGAAACAGGTAGGGATTTTCGCGGATGGAGTGGCTGTCAAACAGGTGGGTAAGGAAACCTTTCGCCTTTGCCGTGATCTGGTGGATGAATTTGTTTGTGTAAATACAGATGAAATTTGTGCCGCGATCAAAGATATCTTTGAGGATACGAGGACTCTGGTGGAACCTTCGGGTGCGCTCGGTGTTGCGGGTATCAAGCGGTGGCTCAAGATACATGAGCAAAAAAGGGGACCGATTCAGAACCGGAACCTGGTCGCCGTATGTTCCGGTGCCAATATCAATTTTGATCGACTTCGCCATATTTCTGAACGGGCAGAAATCGGTGAGCGTCGAGAGGCGATTCTGGCGGTCACTATTCCGGAACGCCCGGGCTCTTTTCGGGAGTTTTGCCGCCAGATTGGCAACCGCCAAATCTCTGAATTCAACTATCGTTATGCGGAAGGTAAAAAGGCATACATCTTTGTGGGAGTACAAATCCGGAAACGGAATGAAGCCGATGAGTTGGTGGATATGCTGGAGTCCAGTGGTTTTCCTACGCAGGATCTGACCGATAACGAGATTGCCAAAGTACATGCAAGGCATATGGTGGGTGGGCGTGCACCGGGGTTGCAGCATGAGCGTGTGTTCAGTTTCGAGATCCCTGAACGGGTAGGGGCCTTGCGGGAATTTCTGGACCAGTTGGGCGAAGGCTTTAATATCACCCTGTTTCATTACCGCAATCATGGCGCCGATTTTGGCCGTGTACTTTGTGGCATCACCGTGCCCCCTGACCGGCGCAAGATTTTCAATGGTTTTTTGCGGGATTTGGGGTATATCTATCGGGAGGAAACCGACAATCCGGCATATCGATTGTTTTTATCATGAGCCAGAATCCATGATGTCATCCAACAAGCCGGAAAAGACCAGACTGGTGGGCATTTTCAGTATGCCGGGAGAAGGGCTGGTGGTGGAACTTGGAGAGGGCAGCCATACTGCGCTGTTTGATCGACAGGGCTTGCAATTCCGGATTCTGCAAAGAAAGCAACAGGGGCTGGATACCAGCACAGAGGAAAGTGCGCTGTTGCAGGTCAATACGCATTCTTCTGTTTTTGATGTCCAGTGAATCGGCTTTGGCAGATCATGTCGGCATGTTCGTTCCCGTCTGGGAATCGGCCAACCCCTTGGCATCTCGTCTGGACTTGAAAAACGACGAAATTCACCTCTGGGCCGTTGACCTGGACGAGTGTGGTCTGGCATTGATGCCGTACCTGACACCTTCAGACAGACTGCATGGAGAACGAATAACGAATGCTGGCAAGCGCCGCCAGTATCTCGGTGGTCGAGCCGGGGTCCGTTTGTTGTTGTCTGCCTATACTGGTATGCCGCCACAAGCCATTCGGTTTAGTCAGGGTCCTCGAGGGAAGCCGGGGTTGTGTTCCAGTGCATCCGAGGAGCGCATCCGATTCAATTACAGCCTTTCGCGAGGCAAGGTCCTGTATGCCTTTTCCACTAACCAGGAATTAGGGGTCGACCTTGAAACCCTGCCCCGTTCCATCCGGGCGAACCGTCTTGCAAGCAAGAAACTGACTGATCAGGAACGGGAGGTTTGGAAGAGTCTGCCGGCTGCCATCCGCCGGGATGCCATGTTGTGCTGCTGGACCCGAAAGGAAGCATATGGTAAGGCACTGGGGGTGGGGATTCGCTATCATATGTCGCAGGCACCCTTGTTCGAAAACCCGGAATCAAATCAGTTCCAGACATTACGTGTGGGTCTATTCCCGGGCACGGATGTCTCTGAAATGCCCCGTTCACTGGCCGGAGTGCAGATTGGGATGCCATTTTCAGCCGTCGCGGCACTGGTGTACCCCGACCGTGGAAAGAATCGCCCGTGCATTCGCGCTACACAGATGGGTCTCAATGGGCAGCCATGAGAAACCTTCCAGACCGGATAGCGAGAGCAGAATGATGAACGGTCCGGCTGAGCCAACTTGGTTGAATCGAAACCGCTTGGGTAGTGAACGTTGGGTGGTTGGTCTCTCCTTGACGTCGGGGTTGGTACAAATGGTGGGTCAGAAAGCCAGCGTGGATTCACATTTCATGATCGAGGGCTTTTGCACACCAAGTGAAGAGGCGTTCGAGACTACGCCGGAAACATGGTTCGGTCTGCCACAGGATGGCACGCAGCCCGCTACTATGCGGGTGACCAGTGGGGGCCTCGGCGCATCATCCGGTTCAGGCTGTGAAGAGGCGTCATCATGTACACCATGAAGTTTGTCGATCTGAATGCACAATTCCAGCGTCTGGAGTCGGACATTCGCAGCGCAGTGGATGCGGTATTCGAGCATGGACAATATATTATGGGGCCCGAAGTCTATGCCTTGGAAGAGGAACTGGCGAAATACTGTGGAGTGGAGCATGTCATCAGTACCGCCAGTGGTACGGATGCCCTGCTGATGTGTCTGATGAGTTACGGTATCGCTCCCGGCTGTGCGGTGATCACGTCGCCTTTCACGTTCGTGGCTACCGCAGAAGTGGTGCAACTGCTGGGCGCGACCGTCGTGTTCGTGGATGTGGACCCGGTCACCTTCAACATTGATGTCAACCAGCTGGAGGATACGGTCAAGCGAATCCGGCAGGAAGGCAAGCTGGACCTCCGGGGGATCATCCCAGTGGACCTTTTCGGGTTGCCAGCAGACTATGCGTCAATTGCCGAAATTGCCAGTCGTCATGACTTGTTCGTATTGGCCGATGCCGCCCAGAGTTTTGGTGCAACCTGCGGCAGGCGTAAGGTAGGAA
The DNA here is from genome assembly GCA_965221795.1 of Candidatus Poriferihabitaceae bacterium. GTDB lineage: Bacteria > Pseudomonadota > Gammaproteobacteria > Arenicellales > Poriferihabitantaceae > VYFG01. Next base: position 1,331,207 of record OZ244914.1, on the reverse strand, counting down.
ATCTAGGGGATGTGACTGCCACCAGTTTCTTCCCCGCCAAGCCACTCGGTTGCTATGGGGATGGCGGTGCGATCTTTACCCATGATACCGAACGGGCAGACGTATTGCGCTCGATTCGGTTTCATGGGAAAGGGACAAGCCAGTATGACAATATCCGCACCGGCATCACGGGCCGGCTGGATACCATTCAGGCAGCGGTGTTGCGCTGCAAGCTCAAGGTGCTGGATGATGAAATTACTGCCCGGCAGCAGGTCGCGGAAAAATATCATCGCGGATTATCCGACTGGCTGCTTACGCCAGTCGTTCCGGCCGGTTACACCACGGTCTGGGCGCAATATACACTACGGTCCCCGGCCAGAGACATGATTCGTCAGCACCTGACCAATGAAGGAATCCCTTCCGCCGTATACTACGCTTGTCCTCTGCATCGGCAACCGGCATACCGGGATGCTGATGGTGCTGGAGCCAGCATGCCGGTTTCGGATCAGCTGTCCAATGAAGTGCTCAGCCTACCCATACACCCTTACCTGCAGCCGGGCGAGCAGGATCAGATCATTGATGCCATTCATCGGGCACTCAGCCATCCACAGCTGAATCGGGATCAGCAAGCATAGTCCATATGATCCCAAATGCAGTTGATTTTTTTGGCCTGGAAAATGAGTTATGGCTGAAAGTAGTGTGCGCATATTTTGGCTCAAATCAAATGATCCGCTTGCTTGAAGAACATATCAACAGGGACGATCTCTACGCCATGTTCATTGAATCGCCTTGTTCCGGAATAAAGATAAATCAAGTCTGCTTCGGGATAATCTTCGTTGAATTGCTTCAGCCCATTGAAATCTTTAGTTCTGATTCGGCTGGAGAGCTTGACTTCAATGGCTTTAAAACCGCGTTTTCCATACAGCACAAAATCCACTTCTTTTCCCAGCCTAGTGCGCCAGTAGTAGATTCCATAATTCCAACGCCTATAGCTATTCAAGGCAATAATTTCCTGAAGAACGAGCGTCTCCAGAGCGATACCTTGTGCTTCAGTATCGCTGTCATATGGACCGGCAGGCCGCAATGTGCGAAACACTCCAGCATCAAAAAAATAGAACTTGGCACTTTGTGTGGTGTCGCGTTTTGCTCTTTTGCGAAATACCGGAATTTCATATGAAATCAGGGTATCTCTCAGTATTGAAAAGTAATTTTCAACCACTTTGCGTTTTACAGCACACTCTCTCGCAATGGCCGATATATTGAGTAGAGAGCCTTGGGAAAAAGATGCCGCCTCTAGAAACCGGGTAAATGCTGGCAGGCTTCTGGTCCACCCCTCAAGCTGGATTTCTTCCTGTAGGTAGGTTTGCACATAGCTTTGCAGAAATGATTCCGGGTCAGCAGATGTGCATGCAAGGGGCAATTGCCCGGAGTCCAATGCGCGTGTCAGATCAAACTTGTTCCCTTGCTCTGATGCAGTCAAGGGATACAGGTGGCAGGTTAAGGCACGTCCAGCAAGTAAATTGACATTATCCTTCCCCTTTTTTAAACGGCGCGCACTGGATTCGGTGAGCACAAAACGAAGATGCCTCTGCTCAATCAGCCGGTGAACCTCATTCAGCAATGCTGGAACTTTTTGAACTTCATCGACAATAATCCAGTCGTTAAACCCCTTTGGTATCCTGTCCGACAACCGGCTTGGATCGGCTGTGAATTCATTGAAGTTCCGGGCATCAAGAAGATCAACATACAGTCCATTCGGGTAGTGATTCCCGACAAACATACTCTTTCCAGCGCCTCGCGGGCCAAACAGGAAATAACTTTGCTGACTTGGCGGTGCAAAATCTCTTGGATACATGACGACATTTTATCCATTAAAATGCCATTTTTCAATAAATATTGGCGTCAAGCGTGCTAATATTTGGGAACCCCCGTTCCAGTGTGAAGTGCAACACCCCCCAAGCTGCTGGCTGGTGAGCTGACAAGCCGCTTGCGGTGGGCCAGATGATGGTCAACCATCTCTGTTTCTCACCAACGGAGGATGGTCATGCCCGTAGGCTACCACCCCCTGACCGATGCCGAACGATGCCAGATTCACGCGCTTTTGCATCGGGGGTTGTCGAACCGGGAGATGGCCCGCGATCTCGGACGGGACCCCGCGACGATCTCGCGCGAGGCCTCGCGCCACCGTGGGCAACGCGGCGACCGTCACCAGCAAGCTGATGGCCAGGCCACGGCCCGTCGCCAGGAAGCGTCGGCGGTGCCCCGGAAGAGGACGCCCGAGCGCTGGGCGGTGGTCGAGGACCGGCTGCAGGAAGGCTGGAGCCCGGAACAGATCGCCGGCTGGCACCGGCAGCAGGGCGAGGTGATGGCGGGGAAAGAGTGGAGCTACCAGTATGTGCGGGCTGACCGACAGGCGGGAGGGACGCGGTACCGGTGCCGGCGGCGTCGGGGCAAGAAGCCGAACGGGCGTGGCGGCCGGCATGCCGGACGCGGCCACATTCCTGATCGGGTGGACCTTGCGGAGCGGCCTTCGGTGGTGGCCGAGAAGAGCCGGGTCGGCGATTGGGAGCTGGACACGATCATGGGCGCGAAACACCGGGGGGCACTGGTATCGGCCGTGGATCGGGGCTCGAAGTTTCCCTTCCTGGAGTGGGTGGAGGGCAAGACCGCGGCGGCGGTGACCGCGGCGCTCATCCGGCGTCTGGGGCCGGTCCGGGACCGGGTCCACACCGGCACGGCGGACCACGGCAAGGAGTTCGCGAGGCATCGGGAGATCGCACAGAAGCTCGATGCGGGCTTTACCTTCGCTACCCCCTACCATTCCTGGGAACGGGGCCGGAACGAGCACACCAACGGCCTGGTGCGCCAGTACTTCCCGAAAGGGACCGACTTCCGCCAGGTGACTGCCGCGCAGGTGCGGGCGGTGGAGGACCGGCTCCACCGTCGGCCTCGGAAGGTCCTGGGATACCGCACCCCGGCGGAGGTCTTTGCCCGTGGGTTAGCTCCCCCCTGACGCGGCCGGCGGTCCCCCGATCGCCCTCCCGGCACTCCGGTGACCCACCGGAGCGGCCTCGCTCGGCCTCATGGTGCCGGTTTCGCCCTTGCTTTGGCCGATAACTTCTGTCAGGATCGCCGGCCGTCGAGATTACTGCCATCCGAGGCCGAAAAGCAGCGTTCGCAGCGCGGATTTTTGGGTCGCCGCCGCGATCCCTCCCTTCGGGCTACGCCCTCATTCCGGGATCGCGGCGCTGTTGCACTTCGGAGTGGAAGTGGGGGAATTATATACGTAAGTAACGGAGTGGTTTGGTTAACCGTTGTTGCTTGATTTAACTATTTTTCCCAGCAATCCGGCAAATGCATCTGTTTGACTTTTGTTTAATCCACGATAAACGCCAATCAAAAGTGTAATGCTGATTGCGGTTATTGAGACAATCGGTGATACGGCTATAACCACAAAATAATCAACATCGCTGACATTCCATTTCATCCAGTTGCAGAGAATCGTTATTTCAAGGACTCCAAGACAAAGCATGACTACTATAGCTATGCACATGACATATTTTCGTTCACTACTGTCCCGTTAAAAATCGAATAAAGTCAATTGCTTAGGAGGATCGGTCTGATGGGAAGTGGTTTCGGAATCGGTCAGCACTTGATTCAAGGGAATTTTCTCGAAACAGGTGACGTCCAGAATCTGCAGGATGGTGTGGAGACTGGGTTCGGAGTGGAGCCGTTTCCTGATGATGGCCACGAGTACGGAGACGGCGATCCAGATCCGGGTCTTCACGGCATTGGCCGAGGTGCCCGGGAACGACTTGATTCGCAGGTGCGGCTTGAGCCACTGGAAGAACCGTTCCAGCGGCCACCGGGAACGGTAGAGGTCCGCGACCGTCATGGCCGGCAGGGCGAAGTTGTGGGTCCGGAAGACCAGGGTCCGGTCGCGTTCCGGGTCGCGGGACCGGATCCGCCGCCGGTCCGGGTAGTCGGTCGCGCTGTGGACGCCGTTGGTCCGCACGACCTGGTCGCCGACGAGGCCCGTGCTGCGGTCCACGGGCCGGGAGGAGAGGCGGCGGAGTTTCGGGTTCGACTGCGCTCTCAGGACGAAGAAGCGGCCACGGAGGGGGCGGGGATGGAGACGCTTGCAGTCGAGGTCGGCTCGGGCCATGACAGAGAACGCCCCGGCCTCCGGCACCCGGTCGTCAAGCCCGTTGACGTCGTGTCTGTGGCCCGGCGAACCGTCAATGAACGTTGGGAGGTTGCCGCGCCGGTCGAGCCGGGGGTGCCTCTTCCCCGCCGCCTGGGCGCGGCGGCAATGGGCCCAGGGGAAGACCGAGAGGCAGCGGTCGATGGTTGGGGAGTCGAGCGCGTAGACCGGGTTGTCGAGCTCGACGCCGACGCCGTCATCGGCATCCCGGCCGTGCGCGGTCCGGATCAGGGATTGGGCGAAGTCGGCGTGGAGGCGCCCGTCCCGTCTCTCGTTGGCCTTGGCCAGCGGGTTGCGCGAGACCTGGCCCCGGCAGCCCATGGGGTGGGACTTGCCGGCCTGGGCGCGCCGGCCGGTCTCGAGGTCACGCCGGCTTTCCCTGGCGGTCAGCTGGGCGAACGCCATGCGGCGGAACTGGTCCTGACCGCTGAAGCGCCTGACGCGCCGATGACCGTGGTCGCGTTCGATACCGCGCCGAAGGGTGTGCCTCGGCCGGTGATCCATGACCGGCGCGAAGACCCGTTTGCCAGGGTACATGGCGGGGGCTCTCCCAATGGGGGAATCGGCTGGAGAGCCTGAATTTCGCGCACGGGCAGTTCCAGTCGGTGACCCCCCCGAAAGCCGCTTTTCCTTATGGATTATGGGTGGTTACGGGACTTTCCCGTGAGTTTAACGGGACAGTAGTGATTTTCGTTGATTTATTGTCTGGTCATAGAAGCTGACAATTCGCTTGTTTATTTCTCCCCCTTTTCCAGTGTGAGGTGCAACACCCTGTAAGCCGCTGGCTGGTGAGCTGAAAAGCCGCTTGCGCTGGGCCAGAGGATGGCGAACCATCTCGGTTGATCACGAACGGAGGATTGCCATGCCCGTAGGTTACCACCACCTGACCCCTGCCGAACGATGCCAGATTCACGCCCTTTTGCATCGGGGGTGGTCGAAACGGGAGATGGCCCGCGACCTCGGACGGGATCCCGCGACGATCTCGCGGGAGACCTCGCGCAACCGTGGCCAACGCGGCTACCGTCACCAGCAGGCTGACCGCAAGGCCACGGCCCGGCGCCAGGAAGCGTCGGCGGTGCCCCGGAAGAGGACCCCTGAGCGCTGGGCGGTGGTCGAGGACCGGCTGCAGGAAGGGTGGAGCCCGGAGCAGATCGCCGGCCGGTACCGGCAGCCGGGCGAAGGGATGGCGGGCAAGGAGTGGATCTACCCGCACGTGCGGGCCGACCGGCAGGCCGGGGGCCGGGTAGCAGGAAACTCTGGGAGGGAGTGTTCATCCTCGTCATCGCGGTGAGGATGGTCAGACCTTGCCCACAGGGCTGCCAGAACCACTCCAGGGCCTACGGGGAAACTGGCTTTTGCTGTTCAGGGCTCGGGCGGCGAGAACATTGGTACCGTGTTTCAAGCAGTTTCTTGCGGTGCCCGCTTTTTTCTGAATACTTTCTTGCCAGTGGGTTTTTTCCGGCTTCGGGCCGGTTTACCGTCCTTGAGCAACTCCTGACAGTCTTTCAAGGTCAGTGTGGTGGGATCTGTCACGTCCTTGGGGATTTTGGCATTGACTGCTCCATTGCTGATATAAGGACCGAAACGGCCATTCAGCACCTGAATGCCCTCTGCTTCGAAATGCCGAATGATGCGGTTCGCGTCCAGTTCCTTTTTTTGGGCTACCAACATAAGGACCGTTTCCCGGTCTACCGTGAACGGGTCGTGTTCCTTGCCCAGGGAGACATACTGATTCCCGTATCGGGCATAGGGGCCGAATCGTCCGATTGCGACGACCAGCGGTTCTCCCTCAGGGGTTTCTCCCAGATCCCGAGGGAGCCGGAACAGGTCCAGCGCCTGTTCGAGGGTGATTTGATCCAGTTTCTGGTTGGGCAGCAGGCTGGCAAAAACCGGTTTTTCCGGATCGTCTCGTGAGCCGATTTGGGCCAGGGGGCCATATTTTCCCAATCGTACAATGACGGGCTTGCCGGTTTTGGGGTCTTGGCCCAGCACCCGATCCGGAATGACATCTTCGCGACCGACGGTTTCCCTTTTTTCTGCCAGCATCTTTTCGAATGGGATCCAGAATTCCCGCATCAGAGGCACCCAATCCTTCTCCCCCCGTGAGATTTCGTCCAGGGCATCCTCCATATGGGCCGTGAAGTCGTAATCTACATACCGTGTAAAGTGTTGGGAGAGAAAATGATTGACGATCTTGCCCAGGTCGGTGGCTTCGAAACGCCGGTTCAGCAAGGTGACATATTCCCGTGCCTGCAATGTGCTGATGATGTTCGCCCACGTGGATGGACGGCCGATCCCGTATTCCTCCAGGGTTTTGACCAGCGAGGCTTCATTGTAATGGGGAGGTGGTTCAGTGAAATGCTGTGTCGGTTTGATTCCAAGCAGGGTCACAAGGTCGCCTTCTTCCAGGGCGGGCAGCATAACGGCTTTGGTATTGGGATCCTCCCTGTCATCCCTGCCTTCCTGATAGACAGACATGTACCCCGATAGCCGGATTTTTCGACCGGTAGCCCGGAAGATGCCCACTTCGCCAGCAGCCAGGTCTACCGTCATGGTATCAATAATGGCGGGAACCATCTGGCATGCCATGGCCCGCTTCCATACCAAATCGTACAGACGGAATTGATCGTTATTCAGCTTCTGACGGAGCGACTCGGGGGTTCGTTGCACGGACGTAGGGCGAATGGCCTCATGGGCCTCTTGGGCATTCTTGGCTTTATTTTTGAAATAGTTTGGTTTGAGAGGCACCATTTCGGCCCCGTAGCGTTGGTGGATCATTTCCCGGATTTCCGCAATCGCTTCTTGGGCCAGTGCCACCGAATCAGTTCGCATATAGGTGATGAGTCCGCCACTCGAAGTGTCTTGGCCCGCACCTTCATACAGCTGCTGTGCGACTTGCATCGTTCGCCGGGTGCTGAAGCCCAGCTTCCGGGACGCTTCCTGTTGCAGCGTAGAAGTCGTGAACGGGGGTTTGGGTGAGTCCTTGGTCTCTTTTTGCGATACCTGACGGACCCGGAGTTGTCGGGTATCCGAAGTCGGCGTTGCATCGGAAGAATCGTCCATGGATCGGGGGCGGTCGACAAGAGTTGCGGCCCGCAAGCGCTGTTCGATCACTGCTGCATGGGTTGCATCGGGGATCGAGAACTTCTGCAGTTTCTTGTCTTCAAATACCGTCAGTTTGCTGGCAAACGACGCCCCATCCTTGTGGCAGTCGGCTTCAATCGTCCAATATTCCTGCGGCACGAAACGGGCAATTTCCTCGTCACGTTCACAAATCAACCGAAGCGCCGGGCTTTGTACACGGCCCGCAGAGAGGCCGGTGCGGATTTTTCTCCATAACAGGGGAGACAGGTTGAAGCCTACCAGATGGTCCAGTGCCCGGCGGGCCTGATAGGCATTGACAAGATTATCCGAGAGCTCGCGCGGATTCCCCACGGCAGCCCGGATGGCATTGCGGGTGATTTCGTGGAACTCCACCCGATAAACCGGTTTGTCTCGGAGCACCTTGCGTTCCTTCAGGAGTTCGAACAGGTGCCAGGAGATGGCTTCGCCCTCCCGGTCCGGGTCCGTGGCAAGATACAGCGCATCGGCACTTTTCATCGCCCGGACGATACTGTCGACATGCTTTTTGTTTTTTTCGACGATCTCATACTGCATTTTGAAATCATGGTCGATATCCACGGCACCATCCTTTGAAGGCAGGTCACGGACATGTCCAAAGGATGCCAAGGCGACAAAATCATTGCCAAGGTAGCGTGTCATGGATCGTGCCTTGGCAGGAGATTCAACAATGATAAGTGGTTTGCCCATAGGGACTGGTAAAGTCAATCGGTAGTTAGGGGGAGGTTAATGAATGTGAGCCTGAGGACCATCCAGTACCAAGGACTCCATTTGCTCACTGAGGCCGGTATGGACGGGATACTGATTGAGGACCATAAAAATGACCCACTTGACATGGTCCGGCTCTACTGGTTCGATTCCCAGCGCCATCAGCTGGTCAATCACCATTTCCCGCGTCATGCAGTCGAGTACTCCGATCTGTTCCAGGCCCAGAAGCAGCCCACGAGCTTGCCGGTTGAGGCAGTCACATTCTGCCGCCGAGTAATGCCGGATTCCACTCGCCCGATGAGTGGGATGCTGTTCCGGATCCTGCTCGCTCAGATGAGCGAGACTGTCAAGCCAATCAAATGCCCCGTCAATCAGAACATGATCGAAGCCGACTTCTCGGAGTTCCCGGATCAGCGATTCAATGTCAGCCTCATATCCATCTTCATACAGCATGAAGTTTTCCAACATATAGACCAAAACATCGAACACATTTTCTTTCATGGGCAATCATCTTTTTTCTGGCAGATCCGCCATCCCCTCGGCACTGGATCGAGTCAGTCCTGAAGGGCGGCGCAGGGACTGGGAGATATACAACGCCAATATAGGATGAATCAACCCCGGGCTGACGTCAATCCAATATTCCCGCAAAGTCCAACCCCCATCGGACCGAAGTCGGCTGCATCCCTTAATCGACACGGTTCGGTGGATGCCGCATGGGACTTTCACCAGAAGCCGTGTGGGCAAGTGATCCATTACATGGAGGTTGACGGTGAACCCATGTGGAGCCGGTCCGCAATACAACTACTGCCCTATCGGGACCGGCGAACGAACCTGTCGTCACGGTCGGCAGCAGACGGAACTTCTATCTGAAACGGTTTGCGGTTAGAATCACCGAACGTGGTCAGAATCCATACGGCATGGATCCCTCCCGGCTTCAGGGCGAGACCGTCCCGGTATTGTGACACATTTTTTGGATACATGGTTTTGTTTACGTCAAGACCAGTGATGCCATACGATGTTCCTTCGCTTCTTCATTCCCCAACCTGCTGACCACCTTTGGGCATGCCCGGATGATGGTTATGCCAAGAGACCCTTACGCATCTGATCATGCCAGAGCGCACTGCAGAGATTAGTCGGAATACTGCGGAAACCCGCATTCGCGTGACCCTCAATCTGGATGGCTCCGGGAAGGGCAGCTTCCATACCGGGGTGCCATTTCTGGAGCACATGCTGGACCAGGTGGTCCGGCACGGTATAGTGGACCTGACCGTAGAGGCACAAGGAGACCTTCATATTGATGATCACCACACAGTGGAGGATATTGGCATCACTCTGGGGCAGGCCGTAGCCAGTGCGCTTGGAGAAAAAAGACAAATCCGACGTTATGGGCATGCGTATGTGCCTCTGGACGAAGCCCTCAGCCGGGCAGTCATCGATTTTTCCGGCCGGCCGATGCTGGTGCAACATGTGGTCTGGCCGGATGCCATGGTGGGGCGTTTCGCCACTCCACTGGTGCATGAGTTTTTCCAGGGCTTCTGCAATCATGCGCAGGCCACACTGCATCTGGATAATCTGCGCGGTGCCAACTCCCATCATATCGCCGAGACCCTATTCAAGGCATTTGGTCGTGCCTTCCGAATGGCGGTGGAAGTTGACCCGCGTATGCAGGGAGTTCCCTCTACCAAAGGTACCCTGTAGTCTATTGCGGGGACAGGTCAATGCCTGCAGTCGTCATCGTCAATCTGGGTACCGGGAATCTGCGGTCCGTACACAAGGCCCTGGAACACGTGGGCGCACGCGAGGTCCGGGTCAGTTCCGCCCCTTCCGAGATCCGAAATGCCGGTCATCTGGTGTTGCCGGGGCAGGGGGCAATCGGCACCTGGATGCGTCAGCTGGACGGCCGTCCCGAATTGGCAGCGGCGGTCAAAGAGCGGCTGAGCGAAGGCCCGGTTCTTGGGATCTGCCTGGGCCTGCAGGCTCTCTATGCGTACAGCGAGGAGAATGGTGGAGTGGATTGCCTGGGGCAATTTGCGGGCAATGTGCGACATTTCGCCAGCGAGCCCGATTGGCAGCAAAACTTCCGCTTGTCAGGCCAAATCCCGGGGAAAATTCCCCACATGGGGTGGAATCGGGTACGGCAGAGTTTCGAACATCCTCTTTGGCACGGGATTGAGGACCAGAAGCGGTTCTATTTCGTGCACAGCTATTATGTGGAAGCCGCTCGTGCCGAAGAGATCGCCGGCATGTGTCGCTACGGCAATTGGTTCACTGCCGCTGCCGCCCGCGACAATATATTTGCGACGCAGTTTCATCCTGAAAAAAGCCAGCAGGATGGATTGCGCCTGTTGTCCAACTTCATTCACTGGAACGGGGTTCCTTACCATGCTTCTGATCCCTGCGATTGATCTGAAGGACGGTCAATGTGTCCGGTTGCGGCAGGGTGACATGCAGGATGTCACCGTGTTTTCCCACCAGCCCTTGGAAGTCGCCGAGCGTTGGGTGAGGGCAGGGGCACGAAGAATGCATATCGTGGACCTGGACGGGGCCATACAGGGCATGCCGATCAATGCCGATGTGATTCATCAGATTGCCGCTGCATTTCCAGAGTTGCCGATTCAGGTCGGCGGGGGGATCCGGAATGCATCCACCATTGATGTTTATATTCAGGCCGGTGTCCGTTATGTCATTGTCGGCACGCAAGCAGTCAAAGAACCTCACCTGGTCAGTGATCTTTGTGCAGAATTCCCCACCCGAATCATTGTCGGACTGGATGCAAGGGATGGGCGTGTCGCCACGGAAGGGTGGTCTAAACTCTCCCGGCATGATGTCATCGACCTGGCACGGCATTTCGAGCATGATGGGGTCGAGGCGATTATCTATACCGATATTGCTCGTGATGGCATGATGCAAGGGGTCAATGTTGAAGCCACGGTCCAGTTGGCGGAGGCGATTCAGATTCCAGTGGTTGCGTCCGGGGGAATTCGTAATCTGGATGATGTCCGGAAGCTGGCAAAAGTGTCAGAATCGGGTATCATCGGGGCAATTACCGGACGGGCAATCTATGAAGGATCCCTGGATTTTGCCGAGGGCCAGGCGGTGGCAGATGAAATTGCCGGCTACCGGGTTTTCGGACTGTAGTGCGGCTGTCTGGAGTGCCTTCTGATGAGCCTTGCCTGTCGTATTATCCCTTGCCTCGATGTGGATGCCGGTCGGGTAGTCAAGGGAGTCCGCTTCGTGGATATCCGGGATGCCGGAGATCCAGTTGCCGTGGCAAAAAGCTATGATCGTCAAGGTGCGGATGAAATCACTTTCCTTGATATCACTGCCAGTTCCGACCAGCGGGATACAATTCTCCATGTGGTCGAAGCGGTTGCCGATGCAGTCTTCATTCCCATGACTGTCGGAGGTGGGATCCGCTGTCTGGAAGATATCCATCGACTGTTGAATGCGGGTGCCGACAAAATATCGATCAATACGGCCGCGGTCAGGAACCCGGACTTCATTTGTGAGGCGAGTGCGCATTTTGGCAACCAGTGTATCGTGGTCGCCATTGATGCCAAACGTGTGAAGACCGGCGGTGCATCCCTTGCTTGGGAAGTATTCACTCATGGAGGACGCATCCGCACCCGACTGGATGTGCTGGAGTGGGCCGTGCGAATGGAAACTCTCGGAGCGGGAGAATTGTTGGTGACCAGCATGGATCGGGATGGGACCCGGGATGGATTTGACTTGGAACTGATCCATGAAATCACTGCAAGGGTTCATATTCCGGTCATTGCTTCCGGTGGTGTCGGCACCCTGGATCATCTTGCCGACGGGATCCTCAAGGGTGGAGCGGATGCGGTTCTTGCGGCCAGTATCTTCCATTTCGGGGAACATACGGTCGGTGAGGCCAAGCGTCATATGGCCGCTCAGGGAATTGAAGTGAGATTGTGACAGATGGAAAAACGGGATGCCGACAAGCAAAGGCAGTTATGTCCATGAAACTGAATCAACGAACGGAGTGATCTTATGAACGAATGTCTTCTGGATGCCATTCGATGGAATGGGGATGGCCTTGTGCCTGCGATTGCCCAGGATGAGGCCAGTGGCAAAGTCCTCATGATGGCTTGGATGAATCGTGAGTCACTGTCTCTGACTCTGAAAGAGAAGCGAGCAGTGTATTGGTCGCGCTCCCGGCAGAAGCTCTGGCGAAAGGGTGAAGAGTCCGGCCATGTACAGATCCTCCGGGAACTGCGGATTGATTGTGATGCCGATACCGTGCTCATGCAGGTGGAACAGGTGGGAGGGATCGCTTGCCATACCGGCCGTGAGCATTGCTTTTATCTTCGTCACGAGGGGGGTGATTGGGTGGCAGTAGAACCGATCATCAAGAATACCCAGGAGATCTATGACTGACCGCCTGCAGAACACCCACCCCGAATCGACCCTGAGCCAACTGGAATCCGTCATTGCCTCCCGGTGGGCTCGAAGTCCGGATCAATCCTATGTAGCCTGCCTGCTCCATAGTCACGAGGACCGCTTGCTGAAAAAGGTCGGTGAAGAAGCAGCGGAAGTGATGCTGGCAGCCAAGTCAGGAGACCGCGAGCCGTTGGTCAGGGAATCGGCAGACCTGCTGTTTCACCTGCTGGTCGTGCTGGTGCGCTATGGCTGCTGTCTGCAGGATGTGTTGTCGGTCCTGCAATCGCGCAGGGGATGCTCGGGATCGCAGGAGGAGCGGAAACTGCCGCATCCGGTGTGAGGATTGAAGAACGGGAGAGCCAAACCCATGGTGCTACGAGATCGGAATCGGTTCTCCCCTGTTTCCGCATGACGGAAAATCGGTCCAGCCCCGGACGCTGGGTTGATTTTTTGATGGGTTGCCTGGCGATTGCCGGCATTGGATCCGGGCAAAAAAAGGGAGATTACCCCCCGGTAATCTCCCCAATCACCTACCCGCTTGGGTAGGCGTTGATGCATGCACATGCATTGGTCTTCACGCAAGCGCGTGAAGACAACGAGCTTAGTATACCATAATCAGAGCCATCTACCAAATGTCGAGTGATATTTGTGTATCAAGGCAAATGCCACCACTATGGCCTGCCCTGGAATCCCATCATGCGAGAGTCGACCGGCGACCATCGGATCACACCCCCTCTTTCCGTTAGGTCCATAAGGGATATTGTTTCCAATGGGCTGGTGTCCCCCGTATCTGGCCGAAGCCATCCACGTCGATTCTCAACACCGGCCTCGGTTATCGAAAAATCCGTATGCCGATTCGGTTGTGATCCATGGATCAAAAAATTTTTCGCAAGGTCATGAATTCCAGATAGAATTACGGATTTGAGCGCATATGCCCTGATGCCCAACGGGCGGATCTTGGGGCGGAGGGCATTTCATTGGCCGATACAATAGAATACATATTCTCAACCAAATCGGAGAAAGAGCATGGGTCTTGGCGGTATTAGTCCATTTCAGTTATTGATCATCCTGGTCATTGTGCTGCTGATCTTTGGCACCAAGAAGCTGCGTGGCCTTGGTGGTGACCTTGGCGGTGCAATCAAGGGGTTCAAGAAGGCAATGAAAGAAGACGGCTCTCAGGACAAGCTGGAAGAGCAACCGGAACTGGATGACGGACAGGAGCAAGCCACCACCGAAGGGGTTGCGGAAAAAGTGGCCGAGACGGAAAGCAGCCGGAAAAACACAAAGGAATCCTGAACGGGCTTTCAGCCTGATACCTGTCGCGGCCCAGTATGTTTGATGTTGGCTTTTGGGAACTGACGATTATCGGTATCGTGGCCCTGGTGATTGTTGGCCCTGAACGTCTGCCCAAACTGGCGCGGACTGCAGGCCTCTGGATTGGCAAGGCCCGACGCATGGTAGCAGATGTGAAGCGTGACATTGATCGGGAGATCAAGGCCAGTGAAATGTCGGATATCAAGGAAGGCTTGGAGACGGCCCGCAAGGAAGTGAACAAGGCCGGCGAAGTGTTCCAGAAAGCCACGGAGACAGAAGAACTACAATCCACGATCAAGGAAGTGGCCAAAGAGGCAGCCCCCGTAAAAGCGGATATCGAGTCCGACCTGGACGAAATTGACCAAATTGCCCAACAAATGGACAGCGAAATACAGGCTGCAACTACGGAGGGGGATGCCGGATTGGATCAGGATCATTCGTCTGCCTCGGGTGTGCATCAGGAGTTCGAGTCCGGCGCACCGCCTGTTGGCGACAACCGGCCATAAATGGAGTAAACGCATCCGGTGAGCACGGACAAACCGACCGTGGAAGGTACCCTGATTTCACACCTGCTGGAACTCCGGGATCGCTTGCTACGTGCGGTCCTGTCGGTGGTCGTCATCTTTGTCTGCCTGGCCCCTTTCGCGAATGACCTCTATGAAATTCTTGCCAAGCCCCTGATGGCCGCATTGCCGGAGGGAAACAGCATGATTTCCACGGAACCCCACGGCCCATTTTTTGTGCCCTTCAAGTTTGCCTTTGCCTGTGCGTTTGCCATTGCGGTGCCCTATGTGCTGTACCAGGCGTGGGCGTTTGTTGCACCAGGGCTGTACCAGCATGAGAAGCGAATGGTGTTACCCATCATCGTCTCCAGCAGTTTGTTGTTCTATCTTGGGATCCTCTTCGCCTACTTTGTGGTGTTCCCTATCATTTTTGCCTTCTTTGCCAACAGTGCGCCGGAGGGAGTGCAAGTGATGACGGATATCAACGCCTATTTCAGTTTTGTGGTGAAGCTGTTTTTTGCCTTTGGCGTGGCCTTTGAGGTGCCGGTTGCCACCGTGATTTTTGTCAAGCTTGGCATCACCACCCCGGAAGATTTGAAGGCCAAACGCCCCTATATCATCATCATCGCATTTGTGGTGGGCATGCTGATGACCCCGCCGGATATTTTTTCCCAAACGCTACTGGCCATCCCGGTATGGCTATTGTTTGAATTGGGGTTGTTCACTTCACGCTATATTGCGAAAAAAGAGGCTCAGAAAGAGGCAGAGATCCAGAAGGCTGAGGAGGAGGAGGAGGGGTAGGTGTGTGGAAGGCTCCCAGCTCCCGATGGTAACGGGCCGGGGGGATAGCGGGACTCCGGTGTGCTCTGCCGGACTCTGCAGCCCCTCCTGGAAAGCACAGATCAGTTCATGACCAACCGGCGCTGCAGAATGACTAACAGGACGCCGTATGCCGGCAGGAAAAAAACCATGGACACCGCGATCTTGAATGCCAGGTCTACAGTGGCAACCTGCGGCCAGTTCACTGACATGAACGGGTCTTGAGAACCGAGAAATGCAGTGGAGTAGAACACGTAGGTATCAATCACATTGGCAAAAAACGTGGAAATCGCCGGTGCCACCCACCACGAGGGGATACGCTCCCGGATTCTCTGGAATATGTGAATATCTACCCATTGTCCAATCAGGTACGCGGTGCCACTGGCCAGTCCGATACGCCAGTCCGCCAACCAGGCGCTGATCAAGATCGCGGGAGGGTAGGCATATGCCACCACTCTCCTGGCAATCCATGGGTCAGATAGCCTGACGGTTAGATCGGTCGCCAGGATGACCAGCGGAAAGACGAACATGGCCCAGGTAAAATGGTATCCAAGCAGGCTGCCAGTAAACTGAACCAGATAATTGGCCAACGCAATGATGCCGATGTGGAACAGGGTGAGCCGGAGGAGGACTGGTCCGTATAGATCGGGCAAGGGGATCAAAAAGCTGAATACAGGGCGCACATTCTATACTTCCAGGCCGCCCCGGGTCCATAATGGATTGATCTGGTAACTTGGGGCATGGCATGGGGGTCGGAACCTTGGGGATTGTGGCCGCGCGGGACGCTTTCGTCAGCAAATGGGAAGGGACAGGGATCGGCATGAGGGCACAAGGACAAGGATCGGACACTGGCGGAATCCGAGGCGAGATGAGGGCTGAATATGCCCAGTTTTCCGTTGGTTTGGTAAGCTCTCCGTATAGCATTTCCCCTTCCGCTGTGGCGTTTCATACTGCCCGACCCCCACCGGACTTCCCTCTCCCCGATTTGGGCAATCCATCAGAATTGAAGGTCGATTCCGGCCCGGCATCTCGACTGATTCCGGCCGTGGAACCCGGGCCATAAAATTGGCATCACGTTCATGCCAATGCATGATATAATGCTAAGCGACGTTGTCAGGATTTGCTTGTAGGTGTCCGGGTTGCAGCGGAAACTGTCGCAAGCCGATCGTTTCCTGCTTCTTGGGATTGCATAGAATAGGAAGGGAAGTGTTGTATCGACGGTTTTCCCCATATTCCGTTGACCGGATCAACCCACTATTCATACCGCCATGTCTGAAGAACAGTACGAAGATGATATTGATCTCTCCAGCCTTCCTGACGATGAGTTGGTCGAGCAGATGCATGATGATCTGTATGATGGCCTGCGCGACGAAATTATTGAGGGAACCAATATTCTATTAGGGCGAGGTTGGGAGGCCCCCAAAGTGCTGGATGAGGCTTTGGTCGAAGGCATGCGAATTGTCGGAATTGATTTTCGGGACGGTATCTTGTTCGTGCCGGAAGTGTTGATGTCCGCCAATGCCATGAAGGGTGGGATGGAGGTATTGCGGCCCCTATTGGCAGAGACGGGTGCCAAGCCGATCGGTAAAATGGTCATCGGGACCGTCAAGGGCGATATCCATGATATCGGCAAAAACCTGGTGGCCATGATGATGGAAGGGGCAGGTTTTGAGGTGATTGATCTGGGAATCGACAACGCCGTTGAAAGCTATCTGGAAGCGATTGAAGAGCATCAGCCGGATATTCTCGGTATGTCCGCCTTGTTGACCACCACCATGCCATATATGAAGGTGGTGATTGATACGCTCGTCGAAAAGGGCATGCGGGATGACTATATCGTATTGGTGGGCGGTGCCCCCCTGAATGAGGAATTTGGCAAGGCGGTAGGGGCAGATGCCTATTGTCGGGATGCGGCTGTGGCAGTGGAGACGGCCCAGACCCTGGTGGCTCAGAGACGAGCGGCAGCGGCCTGATCTCGGAGACCGGGAAGTGTGATGGAAAAGATTCTGGTGATTGCCTGCGGTGCACTGGCGCATGACTTGGTCCGGGTGAGAGATGCAAATGGCTGGAATTATCTCGACTTCCAGTGCCTGCCGGCGGAACTGCATAACCGACCACAAGAGATTCCCCGGGCGGTCCAGGAAAAAATCCATCTGGCAAGGGAACAGTACCGAAACATCTTTGTGGCTTACTCCGACTGTGGTACCGGAGGTGAGCTGGACCGCGTCCTCGAGCAGGAAGGCGTGGAACGGCTGCCGGGGGCTCACTGCTATGAAATGTTTGCCGGCCACCAGGCGTTTATGGCGTTGCACGAAGCAGAGTTGGGTACATTCTACTTGACGGATTTTCTGGCAAGGCATTTTGAACGCCTGATTGTGAAGGGCCTCGGTCTGGACCGGCATCCGGAATTGCGGCAGACCTATTTTGCCCATTACCGGAAGCTCGTATGGTTGGCCCAACGGGATACCCCGGAGATTGAAGGATGTGCCCGGGCGGCTGCAGACTTTCTGGAGTTGGCGTTTACGAAGGTCATCACCGGGGACCGCGAGCTGGATCATGCCTTGCGGGTGCGATTGGAAATCCGGAAAAATGCGGCCTGACCGATTGGTCTGAGCCGAAGATTCGGGGTCGCACTGAGATCGAAGATTTCATCTGATGCCAAATTTGATTACTGTATATTGGCGCGACATCCCTGCCCAGGTGATGGCAAAGGAGCGGCGTACCAGTGCCAAGATGGAACTTCACTCGCGTTTTGCTGAGGCCATAGATCATGCGGCCATGCGGGCGGGTGTGGTCGGCACAGATGCCTATCTGGAAGAATGGAGGCGGGTCAGTCAACCCTGCGGCCCTGATCTGGAAGCGGTTGCCCGGGAAGCTGCGGCACACCTTGAGGCAAACTATGCCCCGGCAAGACTTCTGGCCCTGATCCGGAATGCCGGCTGGGAACCATCTGCAGGGTCCTTGCCCGAATGATATAACCGCATACCTTCTCTACCTCCTTATAATGACGCAAACTGTAATCAGCTCTGCGACGGCCGAGGTTCGAATCGGCTTTGATGAACCCTTTGTCATCATTGGCGAACGAATCAACCCCACCGGGCGCAAGATCCTTGCAGAAGAAATGCGACATGGAGACTACAGTCGGGTCGAAGCCGATGCGCTGGCCCAGGTCGCGGCATCTGCCAGTGTGCTGGATGTCAATGCCGGTATTCCACTGGCCGATGAGCCCCGAATCCTGGCGGAAGCCATTCAGCTGGTGCAGTCCATCACTGCGGTACCCCTGTCCATTGATTCTTCTATCGTCGCAGCCCTGGAAGCCGGACTGGCGGTATACCAGGGCAAACCCCTGCTGAATTCAGTCACCGGAGAGGACGAGAGGTTGGAAGCGGTCTTGCCCTTGGTACGGAAGTATGGTTGCGCTGTGGTGGCCATTTCCAATGACGAGGCGGGTATTTCCGAAAACCCGGATGAACGCTTTGAGGTGGCCAAAAAAATCATTGAACGGGCGGCTGACCATGGCATTCATTACAGCGATATTGTGGTGGATCCATTGGTGATGCCAGTAGGAGCTGTCAACAGTGCTGGCCAGCAGGTCGTGCATCTGGTCAAACGGCTTCGGGAGGAACTCAAGGTCAATACCACTTGCGGTGCCTCGAATTTCAGTTTTGGCATTCCGAACCGCAAGGGTATGGATGCGCATTTTCTCAGTATGGCGATTGGTGCCGGCCTAACATCGGCGATCACTAATCCGCTGCATGAAGAAGTGATGCAGGGCATTCTGGCGGCCAATGTAGTGATGGGGCATGACCATAATTGCGTACGCTGGCTGAAGCGATATCGCCAGCCCGCACCCGAAGACGGAGACTTGCCCGCCACCGGACGCAGTGGTCGGCGCCGCCGGAGACGCCCTTGATGTGCCACTTGATTCGGATGGTGCCATGCCACCGGATCGTTCAAGGCAACCTGTGGCTCGGGGGCTGGTGAGTCTGGACCGGAGGAGGCGGTTGCGATGATTCGGTGTCCTGTGGATGGATGAAAAACGACTCATGGTCGACGGACAATCAGTGCAAGTGGTATTCACTCCATCCGGCAAGCGGGGGAAAATCCCCTATGGGAAGTCGGTTCTGGATGCAGCACGCATGCTGGGCGTTGACCTTGACACGGTTTGTGGTGGACGCGGCATCTGTGACCGTTGTCAAGTCGACCAGAGTATTGGCCAGTTCGCCAAATTTGGTATTGACTCCCATGCCGAACACCTCAGCCCTCATTCCTCCAGCGAGCAGGACTATTTCCCCCCGGGGACACCACCCACCCGTCGTCTCGGCTGTCAGGCATTGCTGCAGGGAGACGTTGTCATTGATGTGCCGCCCGAAAGCCAAGCGCATCGGCAGGTGGTGCGCAAACGTGCGGATGTCCATGGCATCACTCTCAATCCGGCGGTCAAGCTGCACTATGTCGAGGTTCCCGAGCCCAATATGCACGATCCCAGCGGTGATTTGCAGCGGCTCCGGGATGCACTGGAATTCGAGTGGGGACTGACCGATATTGCCTGTGACCTGCACCTGCTGGGCACATTGCAGCCCATCCTGCGCGAAGGTGCCTGGTGTGTCACGGCCGCAGTGCATCGCAGCCAACAGATCATCGGCCTGTGGCCCGGATTCCAGGAGCGGGTATATGGTGTGGCAGTGGATGTAGGTTCGACCACGATCGCAGCCCACTTGTGCGACCTTTCCAACGGGGAAGTCAAGGCGTCTGCGGGTCGCATGAATCCGCAGATCCGCTTCGGGGAAGATCTGATGAGCCGAGTCTCCTATGCCATGATGAACCCCGGGGGAGAGAAAGACATGACCCGCGTGGTGCGGGAAGCCATTCAGGGCTTGGTATTGGAACTGGCCCAGGAGAGTGGGATCGCATTGACCGATATCGTCGACATGACGTTGGTCGGGAATCCAGTGATGCATCATTTATTGCTTGGAATCAATCCGGTGGAACTGGGCGGTGCCCCGTTTGCGCTGGCAACGGACCAAGCCCTGGATGTCCGTGCATCTGAGTTGGATCTTGAGATCAATCCCGGTACACGGATGTTTGCCCTACCTTGCATTGCCGGCCATGTCGGTGCAGATGCGGCTGCCGTAGTGCTTTCAGAGGCCCCGTATGAGCAGCATGAATTGACCCTGATTGTGGATGTGGGGACCAATGCCGAAATTATTCTTGGCAATCATCGGCATATGCTGGCGGCGTCCAGCCCCACAGGCCCAGCCTTTGAAGGGGCCCAGATCAGCGGCGGACAGCGTGCCGCTCCCGGAGCGATTGAACGGGTGCGAATTAATCGCGAGACCCTGGAACCGAAGTTTCGTGTGATTGGTTCGGAAATCTGGTCAGACACTCCAGACTTTGCGCAATCAATTGCCAATAGCGGAGTCACAGGGATCTGTGGTTCCGGCATTATCGAAGTGATTGCAGAAATGTATCTGGCGGGCATTATCCGGTCGGATGGCGTGATTCGCGGAGAGATGGCACAGAAAAGTCATCGAATCGAACCGGAAAACAAGACCTTCCGGTATGTCTTGTACGATGACGGCGACCGTCGTATCGTGATCACACAGAACGATGTACGGGCCGTTCAACTGGCGAAGGCTGCCCTGTATGCGGGCTGTGCCCTGCTGATGGACAAGTTGCAAATTGAACAGGTGGAGCGGATCCGCTTGGCGGGTGCTTTTGGTGCGCATATCGATACGAAATACGCCATGGTGCTGGGTATGATCCCGGACTGTCCACTGGAGCATGTCAGTTCTGTCGGCAATGCGGCCAGTAAAGGGGCCGTCATTGCCTTGCTGGACCACTGCGCCCGGAAGGAAATCGAAGATAGAGTACGCCAGATCCAGAAAGTGGAAACGGCGGTGGAGGCCAAGTTTCAGGAATACTTTGTGGAAGCCTTGGCCATTCCGCACCTAAAGGCGGAATATTCCCATCTCGGGTCCGTAGTAGTGCTGCCGCCCCGGGAGTCCATGGGAACTGGTGGGGGCGATTCGACAACACCGCGCCGCCGCAGACGACGGGGGTAATGACGATCAGAAGTGATCATTCGGCCATCCAGAACAGATTCGGCCCCACCCATCAGGGAGCTATGATCGGGCAATGGTGTGGCCGCTCAAAACGGATCAGGCTGGACGATTCGATGTTCGGGCTCTGCGATAGATAAGCAGATAAGCCGACGTATTGCATCCACCGCAAAAGCCGCCAGCCTCGGTGAGGGATATAGCGGGCATTCCGATCAGGTAGGTTGTGCAGTGCGCATGACTCGAAACGGCGCACCCGTGTTTGCCGTATGTCGGCAAGGGTGTTGGAGTTCCGCGCGTATGGCCAACTGCTATATGCGCAAGGAATCCGCTGAGGAAGTGCTGCGTTGGCTGTAAGCCTCTTTGGTCTCCGTAGTGCAGATTGCCCGGCATTGTCTGGGCTTTGCTATGTCGGGTTATGGGTTGTTAACCGAAAGTGCGAGAATTTTCTATGTCGCACTTTATGCCTTTATTGGGATACATCTAAATTCCGGTTGAAACTTGGAAACTCAATGAATAGCTGTATACGATTAAAGTGCGCCAATATCAACGTTTCGGGCGGCTTGTTGACGTAACCAGGGACTACGGTGGCGGTCGGTCTTCGGTTCGATATCGGTACTGCTACAGACAAAGACGATATCCGGTTTCCCGACATCTTGCATCCAAACGGTTTCCAGCCCAAGTCAATTACTGACCGAGTCGTCCCTTCTTGATCACTCAATACCATCCATTCATAGGGGCTTGCCGATCAGTCAGAAGGAATGTGGGCGGCTGCCAGACTATGGCGGACCGAGATCAGTTGACGCAATCGGTTAGATGGGAGTCGCGTATTGGCCTCACGAATTTTCCGTTTCGAGTTCATACTTGCACAATTGGTTCACTCAACCAGATTGATTCTCATGACGGATGTTCCACGCAAACGCAGCGGCCGGCGCAGCAGGGCCGGCGGCACCAACGCCAGTGCCCCGGCCATTGTCCCCTATGTTTCGCGCCAGATCCCGGTGTATGAGTTGATCGGTGACGAGGGACTGGACATCATTGAGCGTAATGCCGACACGATTTTGCAGGAGATCGGCATTGATTTCCGTTATCAGCCGGCACGAGAGCTTTTTCGTGAGGCCGGGGCAGATGTTCAGGGAGAGAGGGTGCGGTTCCCCACCGGGATGTGCCGCCAGATTATTCAGGATTCGGCCCCGCGGCAGTTCGAACAGAAGGCCAGAAATCCCGCCCATAATGTCCTTATTGGTGGCAACCATACGGTTTTCGCTCCGGTGTATGGCCCCCCATTCGTCAGAGACCTTGACCGTGGCAGACGCTACGCGGTGATGGACGATTTCCGCAACTTGGTCAAGCTCGCCTACATGATTCCTTCGTTGCACCATTCCGGGGGAACCATATGTGAACCTACGGACCTTCCTGTGAACAAACGCCATTTTGACATGGTGTATGCGCATATCCGTTACAGCGACAAACCCTTTATGGGGTCGGTGACCCATCCGGAGCGTGCACAGGATAGCGTGGACATGTGCCGAATCCTGTTTGGTGAAGACTTCGTGGATCAGAACACCGTGCTGGTGAACCTGATCAATGCCAATTCTCCCATGGTGTTTGATGACACCATGCTGGGGGCCTGTGAGGTCTATGCCCGGAACAATCAGGCCAGCATCGTTTCGCCGTTTATTTTGGCTGGTGCCATGTCACCCGTCACCTCCGCAGGTACGTTGGCACAGATTCTGGCGGAAGCTATGGCGGGCATGGCATTCACACAACTGGTACGTCCGGGCTCGCCGGTCGTGTTCGGCACGTTTGCCAGTTCTATTTCCATGCAGTCCGGCGCACCCACGTTCGGTACGCCGGAGCCGGCCATCGTGCTGAATGGCGCGGCCGCACTGGCACGGCGTTTGGGAGTTCCCTTTCGCAGCGGCGGTTCGCTGTGCGGTTCCAAGATCCCGGATGCGCAAGCCGCCCAGGAAAGTACCCAGACCCTGCTGTCTGCCATGCATGCCGGTGTCCATTTCATGCTGCATGCTGCCGGATGGCTTGAGGGGGGATTGGTTTCCAGCTATGAAAAGTTGATTCTGGATGCTGACCAGCTGGGGATGATGGGGGTATATGCTCAAGAAATCGACTTATCTGAAAGCGGCCAAGCGCTGGGCGCAATTCGAGAAGTTGGCCCTGGCAATCATTTTTTGGGTTGCACCCATACGCAGGAGAATTTCCTGACTGCGTTCTATCGGTCTACCGTGGCAGACAACAACAGCTTTGAGCAATGGGAAATGGAGGGATCCCGGGATGCGGTTATGCGGGCCAATCGCATCTGGAAAAACCTGCTGGATGAATATGAAGCCCCCCCGATTGACCCGGCTACAGAGGAAGCCCTGCTGGCTTTCATGGCCCGTCGCAAGGGGGAATTCGAAGATATGAACTATTGATGGCATGGCAGACGGACTACGCCACTGGCGATTGGCTTCTGGGTGTCTAGCGGCCGGATGTCTGGCCTGAGTCTCCGGCCCCCACCGAATCCGGTTCCGGAGATTCTGGCCGGGCTGTAGATGATGGTGGGCACGGGCCGAAGCGATGTAGTACCTGTTCGTCCATGGAGGATGGCGGGTACAATCCCAGCATTGTGAAACGTGCTGCCAACATCCTCGAACCCATTTTGCAGGGGTGGTATCAGCCTCGGCTGATCAATTATTTGCTGTTGCCCTTGTCGTGGGCGTACGGTACCGCAGTGATGCTGAACCGGCTGATCTGGCGATCGAAGATCCGGCACCCTGAACGGGTGGGGATTCCGGTGATTGTCGTCGGGAATCTGACGGTCGGAGGCACCGGAAAAACACCGCTAGTGATTGCTTTGGCAGGGCATCTTCGCGCCAGCGGCTATCGCCCCGGTATTGTCAGCCGGGGATATGGAGGCCGTATCCGGTCCAACCCCCATCGGGTTCGGGGGGGCGATTCACCCGCAGTGATCGGCGATGAAGCCCTGCTCCTGTGGCGGCGCAGCGGCGTCCCGGTATGTGTTTGCACGGATCGGGTCGCGGCTGCCCGATTGTTGTCCCGTGAAGGTAATTGTGATGTTATCATCAGCGATGATGGGTTGCAACATCACCGCCTGCAAAGGGATCTTGAGATCCTGGTGGTTGATGGGACAAGACGTTTCGGGAATGGCTGGTGTCTTCCGGCCGGACCCTTGCGGGAACCTCGGTCCGTGGCGCGCAAGGTGGATATTCGGATACTGAACAAGGATCAGTCGGATCCCGTGAGCGCGGGCGAGTACTGTATGGTTATGGTGGGGTCTCGAGCATGCCTATTGGGGGATGATGCGCATTCCTTTCCACTCTCAGATCTGATGGGGAGGCCGATCCATGCGGTGGCCGGTCTTGGCAACCCGAACCGGTTTTTCCAGTTCCTGGAAGCGGTCGGATTAAATGTGGAGCCCCATGCATTCCCCGATCATCATACCTATACTGAGGATGATTTCCATTTCGCGGATTCTCAGAGTGTGGTCCTGATGACAGAAAAGGACGCAGTCAAATGCGAGCGGCTGAATATCCCCGGGGATGTGTTTTCTGTTCCGGTAAGTGCGAGTCTCCCACCGGAATTCTTTGCGGCGGTGCGGCGGCATTTGGAGCTTGGGATTGCACCCGGGAAAGTCCGATGAATCCAGACTTTCATGTCATTATACCGGCCCGTCATGCGTCTACTCGACTGCGCGGGAAGCCGTTGCTGGAGATTGCAGGAAAACCCATGGTCCTGCATGTGCAAGATGCGGCAATGCGCAGCGGTGCAATGGCCGTGACCGTGGCGACTGATGATCAGCGCATCGTATCCGTTGTGCAGGCTGCGGGTGGGCATGCCGTGCTGACGGCTGTGGATCATGAAACTGGCAGCGACCGGATTGCCGAGGCCTGTACCATTCTGGGATTGTCTCCGGATGCTGTTGTTGTCAATGTGCAGGGCGACGAACCGGAAATTTCGCCGCTCTTGATTCGGCAGGTGGCCGAATTGCTGATGTCACGCAAGGATGCCGTGATGGCGACCTTGTG
Source organism: Candidatus Poriferihabitaceae bacterium (assembly GCA_965221795.1). Classification (GTDB taxonomy): domain Bacteria; phylum Pseudomonadota; class Gammaproteobacteria; order Arenicellales; family Poriferihabitantaceae; genus VYFG01. Next base: position 1,306,054 of record OZ244914.1, on the reverse strand, counting down.
TACACCGGTTTCCGGAGTGGCAGAGTTCGTCGATGTGGCTGCAGTGAAAGTGGTTGTTGGAAAAAATGACCAGGCACTCTATTTCAGTCGTGCCCCTCTCCCTTGGGACTGTGGGCACTCTTCCACTGGTCGGGCTGCGGAGGCATGGCGAAGTGCTTGGCGCCATGTGGGAATTTATGCCTACCGGGTGAGGTATCTATGGCATTTTGCCCGTTGTGGCCCATGCCCGTTAGAACAATGGGAACGGCTGGAACAATTGCGGGCTTTGTGGCATGGGGAGTGTGTGGTCTGCGGCGTGGCGGCTGTTCCTCCTCCCCCAGGGGTGGACACTCGGGAAGACCTGGCCCATGCCAGATTACGGCTGGGGCGAAACCAAAATCCATGACGGGTTCTGTGCATGCATTTGGGAATGCCAGGATTGCAGCGGGTCGGTACGGTTTCCAGCGCGACATGGCACAATTGTCTATGCCGTGTCGATGATCATGGCGGCCTTCAGGGATACCCAACATGCCGGTCTGAATAGAAAAAACCAGCTTGTTTTATACTTTGGGGCACCTGTGGTCGTCACAGCGGTCGATGCGTTGGTCGCGATCTTCGGAGTTGAAATTCGACGGCCCACATTGCATTGCCTAGCAGAGCGGTTTCCATTGTGTATACCCCATGTCGATGTATTTTTGGGCAACCGTATCGTCATCCTTCGCCTTGATTATAAAGGTTGTTTCGGGCGCCAATTTAATAGGACCGGGGCCAGTGTTGTTTATACTTGTTCTAAAGGTATACTCTTGCACCGTGCCACCTACATTGCGGCAGTTATTGTCCTTGCTGGTGATAAAGAACTCGATCTGGCAGCTCTCCTCATTTGTAACCGTTGTCCCCACGCATTCGCTGGGCAGATTGTCCGCGTCGCCAAACCCCCCGTTCCTTTCCGAATAGCCACCACGGAAATCATCATTGTCGAAACGATGGCCACTCGGAGTGGTGATACTGATGGACGGCCGCGCACCATCGGGAAGACTCGCGCACTTGTACGTCACCGGAAAGCTCACGTAGTGACCCTCGCCGATGATCAGGGTGTTGCCGGGAGCACTTCCGCTGCCAAAGCTGTAGCTTCCCTCGCCTGACCAGACGTTACCAGAAGTGATGCTGCAATAATCCGGCGGCGTCTGCGCCACGGCCGGGCCCGCGGCAGTCAGCAGCCCCGCAAGAACGGCGCACAAGGCGGTAAGGGGGAGAGTTAGGTATATCATAATGATATTTCACAATCAGAGTTTTTGATTCTATTATCATACCCCGAGTCCAGTCCGAAGTGCAACCCCCCAAGTATATTGAAAGGCCCTTGGTTTGCCGATGTTGGTGCGATGCGGGTGAAGCGTCAGGTGTGTTTCGAAGGAGTGTCGGGGTGCCGGCGGGCTGCCGGGAGCGGATTCAGGGCACAGCGGACGTGATGCGGCGGACGAGGCATATAAGACCCTATACTTTGGTAGGATGGTTTGGAAGCATTATATCCAATATGAATAATAGTAGTCCCTGTCCTCAAATTCATTCCATTATCATGCCTTGTGGTCTGACAGGGGCAATTTCGCCTGGAATTAGCAGTTTCAGGCACTTCCATGATCAATCATTCAAATTCTTTGTGAGAGGATTATTATGAACGATAGTCGTTTGACGCGACGGGATATGCTGAAGTCTTCTGCGGCACTTGGCTTGGCCAGTGCTGCACCCATGGTCTTCGTGCCCAAGGTGCACGCGTTTACCAATGATCCAGGCAATGGATCTTCCGTAGTCCTCGGGTTCAATGTTCCCCAGACTGGCCCCTATGCCGATGAAGGAAAAGATGAGCTTCGCGCCTATGAGTTGGCGGTCAAGCATCTGAATGGTGAAGGGGATGGCGGCCTGCTGAATACCATGCAGCCCCTGGCCCTCAAGGGAAATGGAATTCTTGGCAAGAAGGTCCAGTATGTGACTGGGGATACCCAGACCAAATCGGATGCGGCGCGGGCATCCGCCAAGCGGATGATCGAAAAAGACGGTGCCGTCATGATCACCGGGGGGTCGTCTTCCGGGGTTGCCGTTGCCGTGCAGTCCTTGTGCCATGAGGTCGGGGTTATCTTCATGGCCGGACTGACCCACTCCAATGACACGACCGGAAAGGACCGGCGAAAGTATGGATTCCGGCATTTCTTTAACACGGAAATGTCAGGCGCTTCCCTCGGGCCGGTGCTGGAATCGGAGTTTGGCAACGACCGGGTCGCCTATCACTTGACTGCTGACTACAACTGGGGCTGGTCCCAGGAAGGTTCGATCAAGAAGTATACGGAAGCGCTTGGTTGGCAGACCGAGGCGGCGGTCCGTACCCCTCTCGGGGCTGGCGACTTTTCCCAATACATCACCCCGGTGCTGAACTCCGGTGCTGACGTGTTGGTGTTGAATCACTATGGCAAGGACATGGTGAACTCCCTGACCCAGTCAGTCCAGTTCGGTCTTCGTGACCGTCAGGCTAATGGCAAGGATTTTCAGATTGTGGTCCCGCTGTTTTCCCGCCTGATGGCTTCGGGCGCGGGGGAAAACATCAAGGGAATCTTCGGTTCCACTAACTGGAACTGGTCCCTGCAGGATGGCGGCTCTCAGATGTTCGTCAAGTCCTTCGGCGGCGAGTATGGATTCCCGCCGTCCCAGGCGGCTCATACCTGCTATGTGCAGGCGCTGCTGTACGCCAATGCTGTGGAAACCGCTGGCACCTTCGACCCCTGTGCTGTGATCGAAGTGTTGGAAGGTTTCAAGTTCGATGGGATGGGGAATGGTCCCACCGAGTATCGGGCTTCCGATCATCAGTGCTTCAAGGATGTTCTGGTCGTACGGGGTAACCAGAACCCTTCCAGTCAGTTCGACCTGCTGGAGGTGGTACAGGAAGTCCCACGGTCCCAGGTAGAATATGATGATGCCATATTGGGTGGTGACCTCGGTACCTGTTAGCAGTGGTGGCGGGACCTGAGGTCTTGCCATCAATTGCTTGTCAGCAGCCCCTGTGTTCGGCTGGACGCAGGGGCTGTGGTCATATACGAAAGCTTGCCACTGTCCGTCCTGTATACATTTTTACACTTCACAGACCGGCCTACTCACGCGGTCACCGATCCGCTCAGATGCGTCCTTGTCGGTGAGGTATCTGTGGATGGTCACAGAGAAGCAGATGAAATCGGTTGACTTTGGTGCGTTGTATATATAATTCTCCTAATTTTCTTTTCCGGGTTCAAACGTGGATGCCATCTTCCTACAGGTACTGAACGGTCTCGATAAGGGTGGTGCATACGCACTGATCGCCCTCGGACTGACCTTGGTATTTGGTACGCTGGGTGTGGTGAACTTCGCTCATGGAGCATTGTTCATGCTCGGTGCATTTTGTGCAGTCACTTTCCAGAACCTTCTGACACTATCAAAAAAGGTGAAAGACGAGGGCATCACGTTTTTTGATGCCTACAAGGAAATTCCCTATCTGGAAATCTGGTTCGGTGAAACCGGGTTGACGATTATTGACTGGGCAGTGCCATTGTCTATCCTGATGGCCATTCCCGTCATGCTGCTGATTGGACTGATCATGGAGCGGGGGTTGATTCAGTACTTCTACAAGCGTACTCATGCAGAACAGATTCTGGTGACCTTTGGTCTCGCGATTGTATTGCAGGAAGTAGTCAAATCCTTTTTCGGTGCCAATCCCATACCCACTCCTGCCCCGGAAATTATTGCCGGCAGCGCCAATGTGGGACAGTGGTTCGGGTTGGGTGATACGGTAGTCTATCCCTACTGGCGCCTGATCTATCTGGTATTCTCCCTGATTGTGATTGGTCTCGTGTTTGCGTTCCTCCAGTTCACCACGTTTGGCATGGTGGTCCGGGCCGGCATGGCTGACCGGGAGACCGTCACCTTGCTGGGCATCAATGTCGAGCGACGCTTTACCGTGGTTTTCGGAATTGCGGCTGTCGTTGCCGGACTGGCCGGGGTAATGTATACCCCCATTCTCCCCCCCGATTATCACATTGGGATGGATTTTCTGGTTCTGTCCTTCGTCGTGGTGGTGGTCGGTGGTATGGGCTCGTTGGGCGGTGCCGTCGCCGCCGGGTTCCTGTTAGGCATCCTGCAATCCTTTGCTTCCATGAACGAGGTCAACTCCATACTACCCGGGGTTGACCAGATTATCATCTACCTGGTGGCCGTGATTATTCTGCTGGTTCGACCTCGCGGACTCCTGGGACGTCGAGGCGTGATGGAGGACTAGAAGCATGAACTTTTTCAAGTTGTCGCGCAAGGACACCATCACGATGCTGATTTTCATCGCACTGGTTCTGCTGGCACCCATTTGGCTCCAACCTTTCGGTGCCGCCTATCCCGACCTGCTGCAGAAATTCGCTATCTTCGGCCTTTTTGCCATTGGATTCAACATCCTGTTCGGCCTCACTGGTTACCTTTCTTTCGGCCATGCCGCCTTTCTGGGCGTCGGTTCCTATGCCGCTGTGTGGTCATTCAAGCTGCTGTCAATGAATGTCATCCCGGCGGTGATTTTCGGCACCCTGATTGCCGGACTTCTTGCTGTGCTCATTGGGTATGTTAGTCTGCGCCGGACCGGGATTTACTTCTCTATCCTGACATTGGCGTTCGCGCAAATGTGTTACAAGCTCGCCTATTCCGTGCTCACCCCCATTACCAGTGGAGAGACCGGACTGCGAGTTCTCAAAGAGGACCCGATGGTAATTGACAGGATGCTGGGTATCGGGCAGGAGGGCTCCCCGATCGGCAATTTTTTCGGGATCAACATGCAGGGTTATCCGGCCTTCTATTTTTGTGCATTGATGCTGATTGTCGGTTTCTTCATCTCTCTCCGGATTTTCCGCTCTCCCTATGGACTCAAGCTCGCAGCGATCAAGTCCAACCAGAATCGAATGAAATACACCGGGTTCAATACACGGCCTTACCTATTATGGGCATTCGTCATTTCCGGCATGTATGCCGGCATGGCTGGGTCACTCATGGCCATAACCGATCCCCTGGCAGGGGCCGAACGGATGCAGTGGACCGCTTCGGGTGAGGTGGTCCTGATGACGATCCTGGGTGGTGTGGGAACACTGGTCGGCCCCCTGTTAGGAGCGGTTTTGATCAAATATTTCGAGAACATTTTTTCCGCGTTCAACCAGGGCGCACTGCATGAAATTTTCTCGTTTCTGCCGACCGGGCTGGAAAATTTTATGGTGACGATTGTTCATCCCTTCGTTGGCGAAGGTTGGCACTTGACGTTGGGGGCGTTGTTCATGGTGATTGTGATCTTCCTGCCAGGTGGCCTCATGGAAGGATTCAATCGTCTGCTCAAGCTTCGCAAGAAGAAATCGACTGCACCGGAGAACTGACATGGCAGGTCACATCGTACTCAATATCCAGAATGTCGACAAAACCTTTGGCGGCCTGCAGGCACTCAGTAATGTCAACCTGCAGATTGAGGAAGGGAAAATCCATGCCATTATTGGCCCCAACGGTGCCGGCAAGTCAACCCTGCTCAATGTGTGCATCGGGCGGTTGGAGCCAACGCGTGGAACCGTCACCTTCAACGGCGAAGTCATTACTGGTAAGGCCCCCCACGAAATCAACCAAGCGGGCGTGGTACGGGTATTCCAGACTCCGGAAATCTTTCCTGAACTCAGTATTTTGGAGAATGTGATGATCCCGGCACTGGCCAAACGCGACGGGGCGTTTCGCTTCAATCCCTTTCATCGCATGCAGGATGAATCGGATATCCGTGAAGACGCCGAGCATGTGCTGCAGGATATGGGACTGTTGGAGCAAAAGGATCACCATGCTGGCAGCATGTCGCGAGGCGACAAGCGCCGTCTGGAACTGGCCATGGGGCTGGTCCAGCATCCCCAACTGCTGTTGTTGGATGAGCCTACTGCCGGGATGTCGAGGGCGGACACCAATGCCACCATTGAGACCCTCAATCGGATCAAGGAGCGAGGGATGACCAAGGTCATTATTGAGCATGACATGCATGTCGTGTTCAGCTTGGCTGACACCATTTCAGTTCTGGCCCAGGGAGCGATCATTGCCCAGGGCAAGCCCGATGAGATTCGAGGCAACCCCAAAGTCCAGGAAGCCTATCTCGGAGGAGCCCATTGATGGTTGCTGCATCAGATACCCATACCAGACGGTCGACTGGATCGGACCCGGCATTTTTCTCCTGTTGGGATATTCATGCCTACTATGGGGAAAGCTATATTGTACAAGGGGTCAGTTTTGATATCCGTGAAGGGGAGATTGTTGCCCTGCTGGGCCGTAACGGTGCTGGAAAAACATCCACCTTGCGTACTATCGCCCAAGTCGGCACCCCGGAACTGCAACATGGAGAGGTTTGGCTTGACCATCAGGCTCTGCACAAGATGAAGGCTTTTGAGGCCAGTCAGGCCGGAGTGGGACTGGTTCCGGAAGACCGTCGCGTGATTCCCGGGCTGACTGTGGAAGAGAATCTTCGATTGGCTCAGATTGCCGAACCCGTTGGATGGAGCCTGGAGCGGATCTACCAGCATTTTCCGCGTTTGGCCGAAAGGCGAACTCAGGAAGGTGTGACCCTTTCCGGCGGAGAGCAACAGATGCTGGCGGTTGCCCGGGCGTTGGCAAGAGATATCAAATTGCTTCTGCTGGACGAGCCGTATGAAGGGCTGGCACCGGTCATCGTTCAGGAGATCGAGAAGATTGTGGAAGGGATCAAGGAACTCGGTATCACCACCATCATTGTGGAACAGAATGCCGTGGCTGCACTCACCTTGGCCGATCGGGCAGTCATTCTTGACATGGGGCAAGTCGTATTCGATGGGCAGGCGGAAGAGGTCCTGGAAAATGCGGAACTGCGCCAGCAATATCTGGCCATCTGATATGCCATCGTGGCTCTGATTGATCTGCTCGGGCCAGAACCGATATTCATGGTGTCAGCTTCTGGCACGCCCCATTCTACTTGCAGTTTCTGGGAGATCCCTGATGAGCCAAGCCCAATTTGCTGACCGGCTGCACTTTCTGGAGCATGAACAGGTAATGGAAGTTGATTTCAGCGACCTGACATTCGACAGTAGTGCGATGGTAGACGAGTTCTATGATCTGATTGAGCAGGAAATCACTGCCCGAGGGAGTAGCAAATGGTATTTCCTTGTCAACTACCGTAATACCCGTATTTTTGAGTTGGCCTGGATACGGTTTGCCCAAAGAGGCAAGCGGGTGAATCTGTCATCTTCAATGGGTTCAGTACGTTATGCGGTCAGGGAAGATGTGGGATATTCCATCGAATCCAGCGCCCGGAAGGAAAATTTTGATCCGAATCTGTTCAATACCCGGGAAGAGGCACTCGGAGAAATCCAGCGGATGAAAACCCAGGTTGAGAGTAGCTGATACTGGATTAGTCCGGCATTCCATATCGTTGCATAATCTGCAGGAGGAATACCGTCTTCGATCTGGGATCCGCGCGGTAGCCTGCAATGAGCAAGTGCCGGGCAATTCTGATGGTTATCGATCAAGGTCCCGATATTCTCCCTCCAGGATCCGCCCGGATGTAGCATTTTCCCGACGTGGGGCAGTTCTTCTCCGAATCAACTGGAGGTTGGACAACACTTTCCGGATCAGGGTCTGGCGCAGTGGAGGGGTCAGGCAGCAAAATCCGATCGCATCCGTAAAAAACCCTGGAGTCAGCAAAAGTGCACCCGCCAGAAGGAGAAACAAGCCCTCGAAGATTTCCATGGCCGGTAACTGCTCCCGGTCCAGTTGTGCCCTCACTCTGGCGATGGTGGCAAACCCCTGTGAACGTACAAGTACCGCTCCCAGGAATGCTGTCCCTACCACCAGGGCAATCGTCGGCATCGCACCAATGACATGGCCCACTTGGATCAGGAAATAGACTTCTGCCAAGGGGACGATCAGGAAAATCAGGAAGAGAGTCTTCATGGAGGACCGGGAACAGGACTCGTGGGATGGGCCGACACTGGCCCCCAGTAGCCGGAGCGTTACGGGCTCATTGCCATGGGAGCAATCAGAAGGTCTTGGTCTGAGAGTATAATGTGTAATGTGACCCTCCATAAAAGAACTTGCGCATGTCGAAAGGGTCAGTATCTGTGATGAATATACTCAAAAAATTCCAGGCACTCCCCATTCTACTGGCTCTTGGGCTCTTTCCTCTGTGGTCCTGGGGGCTGGCAGAGGATGCCGAACTTCTCCCGGAAGAGGAAGCGTTCGCGTTTCAGGCAGCGTTGTTACCTGACAGCCGGATTGAAGTTCGTTGGGAGATTGCCGATGGGTACTACATGTACCGGGACAAAATGAGTTATGACATCACCGGGGATGGTGCGCTGTCTGGAACAGTCGAGTTGCCTCCTGGAAAACGCAAGAATGATGAGTTTTTCGGTGAAGTGGAGGTCTACATGGGCAGCGTTTCCATGGTGCTTCCCCTGAAGGAAAGCAGTACTGCCTTCACCCTGGTTGCGGATGGCCAAGGTTGTAATGAACCCATTGGGATTTGTTACCCTCCGATGCGACATGAAGTCGTGTTTGGGCCCGGGGGAATGCAACCGAATGCATCCGCGGTGCCGCCGAATCGTGACCAGCTCTCTCTGCTGCCTGCCAAACCGCTGTGGGCCCAGCTGGACAGTCGGCAAGATGCCGACCCAGCGGCCGAGTTAAGAAAGCTTTTGCAGCCCGAAGCGGGAAGCTCCGATTCCGCTGCCACATCGTCCCGGACGGTTCCCGGTACTCCTGCAACCAATGATACCCCGGAATCAGGGGGAGAGGCAGAAGACAGCATTGCAGCCCTGAAGAGCCTGCTCGAAAGCGGGTTTCCCCAGCCCGAGTTTCTGCCGCCAGAAGAGGCATTTCAACTGACGGTTGAGGTGGTGGATGGCAATACACTCCACGCACGGTTTGATGTGGCGGAAGGATATTACCTCTACCGGGACAAGATTACTTTTGGCGGCCAGGGAGATGCCCGAGTAGGGGACTATGTTCTCCCGGATGGAGAGGAAAAGGAAGATCCATTCTTTGGTTCCAGTCGGGTATTCAAGCATCCTTTTACCGTGCCCATTGACCTGCAGCGTACCGCGGCGGACGCGGGCACCATGACACTGGCTGCAGGATACCAAGGGTGTGCGGAGCAGGGGATCTGCTATCCGCCGAGCACCCAAACCATATCGCTGTCTCTCCCACCGATGATTGTCGCGAGTGTGGCATCCGAGCGCTCCGTATCCCTGCCGGGCAATGGGGGGTTCACCGGCAGTCTCTCATCCGACAGCACAGACTCCTCGGTCCGTACCGGTTCACTCTTCAGCATTCTGGCGGGGGCGCTACTCGCAGGCTTGCTGTTGACATTTACCCCCTGCGTTCTGCCCATGATTCCGATACTGTCTGGTGTGATTGCCGGTCAGGGAGAGAAGTTGACCCGTGTCAGGGGGGGGGCTTTGGCTTGCATTTACGTGCTCGGCACTGCGGTGACCTACGCTGCCATGGGGTGGTTAGCCGGTGCGACCGGCGAACAATTGCAGGCCTATTTCCAGAATGTCTGGGCAATCGGTATCCTGGCAGCCGTCTTTGTTCTGATGGCATTGTCGATGTTCGGTCTTTATGAGATACAGATGCCATCCGCGATCCAGTCCCGACTGCAAAATCGTACGTCAGGCTTCGGTGGTTCCTACCCCATGGTCTTCCTCCTTGGACTGGTTTCTGCCCTGATTGTCGGAGCTTGTGTGTCTCCCATCTTGATTTCGTTTCTTGGCATTGCGGTTAGCCGGGCGGACCCCGTACTCGGTGCCCAAATGATGGTTGCCATGTCCCTGGGGATGGGGGTGCCCCTGATTGCACTGGGTTTTGGTGCGGGCTACCTGTTGCCGAAGGCAGGGGCCTGGATGGAGACGGTAAAGCGTTTTTTCGGTGTATTGTTGGTCGCGGTGGCAATCTATCTGCTAGGAGTTTTGCCAGAGGTCCCCATTTTGCTGTTCTGGGGTGCCTTTTTCGTCATTGTCGGTACGTATCTTGGTGCGACCCAATCACTTCCCGATCAGTCAACAGGTTGGCACCGGTTTCAAAAGGGGATCGGAATCCTGCTACTTGTCTGGGGCATCGCCGCACTGGTGGGCGGATTTTACGGTGAACGGAATTTGCTGAAACCGTTGCCCGTCGGACTGTTTTCGATGGCGCAACCCACGAATGCGACGGGGACTGAGAGTAGTGTCTTCACCACTGTCGATACCATTTCAGAGCTTGATCGGCAGTTTGTCAAGGCCGGTCAGGAAAGAAAGCCTGTCTTGCTGGACTATTATGCGGACTGGTGTGTCGATTGTGTCAAAATGAAGCAGACCACGTTCAAAAATCCGGAAGTGGTTCGCGTCCTGCGTGAGCACTACCTTGCCCTGCAGGTGGATGTGACGGACCCCAATGATCCGGATTCGCGAGCAATCAAGAAGCGCTTTGGTGTGTTTGGGCCTCCGGCCGTGTTGTTCTTTGACCCTGAAGGCCATCCTTTGCCCGATCGCAGCTTTTATGGTTATCGTGCTGCGGAAGAACTCCTTACGTTGATGAATCGCTAGATGCGCATCGTTTTCAGATCCCTGTCGGTGCTGGCGTTGGCTCTGGGGGTGCTGGTCGGCCTGTATCAGTTTGGCTTGTATCCTTTCCAGAATCCCCGGGAGCCCCTTCTTTCAGAGATTGCATTACCGGATATTCACGGAGAGGTACAACATGGAGCACAATGGTTGGGTAAAGTGGTGCTTGTGAACCATTGGGCCTCTTGGTGCCCCCCTTGTGTCAAGGAAATTCCGGACCTGATCGAAACCCAGGAACGGTTTGCTGAACGAGGATTTCAGGTGGTGGGGATTGCCCATGACAGCCCCGCAGCCGCACGTGCATTCGGTCACGAACTCGGCATTAACTATCCTTCATTGATTGCGAACGAGGATGGCAGTGCGTTGATGGTTCGCCACGGAAGCTCGCCCTTTGCCAACTTGCCGTTCACGGCGATCTTTGACCGTAACGGCGAGTTGGCTCAAACCCAATTGGGGCTGATGAGTTCGCAGGATATTGTCAATCTGGTGGAGCCGTTGCTGTGATCCCGACCGCTCCCTGATAGGGAATTTTCTCTGGACAGGTATCCGCCCAAGGTACAAGGTGACTGTAATACGTGGTGGTCAACCTGGGGTGTTGCCTTGTACCCACCGGTCTCCCTGGTCACGGTGTTCCTTTTTCCAGAAAGTAGCTCGGGACTTCAGCATTTCCATCAATTCCCTGCAGGCCACCAGTGCCTCCTTGCGGTGTGCCGACCAAGTCGCGACCAGTACGATGGGATCATCCGGGAAGATTTCTCCGATTCGATGGAGGATCAGGACATCCAGCAAGCCATGACGTTGGATGGTCTCTTCTGCCAACTGTTCCAGTTGGGTTTCGGTCATTCCCGGATAGTGTTCAAGACTCATCGATTGGACCGATTCCCCGTCATTGAAATCTCGCATGGTGCCCACGAAACTGGCACAAGCGCCATAAGACCCCGACGGCAGGCGTTGGCTGCGCCGTTGGTATGCGGCCAATTCGACCCAGGGATCATAGGGGTCTGGTTTGATCTGGACTTGCATGCGGACCGGTTATGACCTGGTTACCCACCCGTAACCGGGGGGAAAAAAGCGACTTCATCCCCATCCATCAGGGATGTTGTCCAATCCGTGTAGGTATGATTGCGGGCGCACAGAATATTTTCCGGTAAACTCTGGTTGGTCGACTGGTGCCATACATCCTCTATGGTCGCCGGCTCTTGCAGCTCCAGAACCCGGTCTGCGATGCCAATCTCTTCTCTCAGGCTAGCGAAAAAGCGGACGCGGATGTGCATATCGAATGCTCTACTTGAATCTCGGCAGGATAGGTTGATAATAGCAGGAAGCGTTTCACTTGGGTGCCCGCATGTCTGAATCAGACCGTCCTTTCATTCCGGTCCGCATTGCCGTCCTGACGGCCTCGGATAGCCGAACCGAGGCCGACGACCAATCCGGCAAGGCACTGGTTCATTGTGTCCATGCCGCCGGACACACGATGGCGGAAAAGTGTATCACACCGGATGATGTGTATCAGATTCGGGCCCGGGTGGCGGGCTGGATTGCCAACCCGGATATCCAGGTGGTGCTGACCACCGGCGGCACGGGGGTCACCGGACGGGATGGGTCGCCGGAAGCGGTCGCTCCACTGCTCGACAAGATCCTGGTTGGCTTCGGTGAAATGTTCCGCGCTCTATCCTATGAGGACATTGGCACCTCCACGCTGCAATCCCGTGCATTGGCCGGGGTGGCCAATGGGACCTATGTGTTTGTATTACCCGGGTCTACGGGAGCTTGTCGGTTGGCTTGGGACAAGCTGATTGTGCATCAACTGGACTATCGCACCCGTCCCTGTAATTTGGTTGAACTGATGCCACGACTGCTGGAGAAGTAAGTGGAAGGTTCAAATTGTGGATGAACTCTTATCATTTGGCCTTCCGTATTCCTGAGGTCGACGGTAAAACTTCGGAACGCATGGAGTCTGCCGGGGTTTTGGAATTCGATGCTGCATCGCAGGAATCCCGGGCATTCGTTCCGGAGCATGGGCCAGATGATCGGGCGGACTCGTTGCGGCGACCACCGCCCGGCGAACGATGCGTTGCCGGGGTCCGGTGGCGATGTTGTTCTCAATGATTGGACCGCAAGCAGCAATCGTCAGCCATACGAATCATTCCGATGGCAGGACATGCTCCATCCAATTGCGCAGTGGTAACAAACCATCATCTGCCTCGAGCTGGCCTCGCAACAGTCGCATCACTCGCTGCAGATGTTTCAGATAGCCCTGTTTTCCATCACGGTGCCAGAGGCGTATAAAAATCCCGGCCACCTTGCAATGCCTCTGTGCTCCCCAGAACGCATAGTGCTGCCGGAACACATCGAAAGGCAGTTTGAGATGCCGCTGCCAATAGGTAATGATCTGGGATTGTATTTTGGAGTCTACATCCCTGCGGGCATCCTCCACCAGGGATACCAGGTCATAAACCGGAGAGCCAAGTACTGCATCCTGATAATCGATCATCGCACAGCGATCATTCACCAGCAGGAGATTGTCGACATGAAAGTCTCGGTGTACCAATACTGGATCGAGTGGCGGTAATTTCTGATACATACGGGAAAAAATGTCCTCGAATTCATCCCGATATGCGGGCTTTAACGGATGGCCCAATCGCTCGGGCACATACCATTCGACAAACAATGAGACTTCCTGTAGGGCGGCTGCTTCATTGTAGGATGGCAAGTGGAGTGTAACCGGAGAGGCTTGGCACTGGGTCTGCAGTTTTACCAATTCCCTGATTGCCAGTGTGTACAGGGCTTCTGCTGAATGACCGTGGTCTAGCAGTTGTGTGAAGGTGTCACGACCAAGATCCTCAATCAGAACCAGGCCCGAGTTTCGGTCTGCCGCATGAATTTGAGGTACCCGAGCTCCCAATTGCGTAAGATACTCGGTCACTGTGATGAATTCGGCCGGGCGTTCGCACGGAGGCTGTGCATCCATCAGCAGCAAGCCCTCTCCATCGAGCCGAAAGTAACGCCGCGTGGATGCGTCTTGGTCAAGTGCCAGCAGACAGGCGTTTGCGAACCCGTTTGCGGCCAGAAACTGTTGTCGTAAAGTCGCCCGTGGGACGGTCGTTTCAGTCAAGGCAGGCAAGCAGTCGGCGGGTGAGACATTCACGCTGTCGACGGGTATCGACCGGATTGCCATCCCGGTCGGTGATGAAGAAAGTGTCCTCCGCACGCTCTCCCACGGTCGATACCTTGGCGGACACGAGCCTGACCTTGCATTCATGCAAGGCCAGAGAAACCGTATACAGCAGTCCCGGGCGGTCCTTGGCAACGACTTCCATGACGGTGTAGTTGCTGACCGCTTCATCACTGAATACGACCCGGGGCTTGACGGAAAACTGCCGTTGGGTACGGGTGAGGATTCTTTTGGTGGGGCTGTAATCCTGTACCGGAGTAAACAGGTCCTGCCGGAGTGCAGCGGTTGTTTCCAGTAGCCACTTGCGATGATTACTGTGTTTGTCCGGGTCAGAAATAATGAAACTCAATAGAGTCAGACCGGAATGGGTGGGATGTATATGGGCATCCAGCAGGTTCAGATGGATACGATCCATACCTCCGGTCAGGCGGGGCAGCAGCTCTTCCGATTCCGGGGCCAGGACCAGCAATTGCATCGCGCCCAGGTCTTTGCGGGGACGGGCATTGACCAGTGGCAAGTCCAGTACACTGGCGGAGGCAATCATCTCGGCATGCCAAGCACTTGATCCGGGGCCATTGCGCAGGAAATATTCTTCATTGAGTTGGGACCAGAACTCTTCCAGATTCCCGGCACTGACCCGACGGGCCGTCAGTTTGCGGACCGCTTCCTTGCGGGCTTCAATCCGGTCATGAATGGCCTGTACGCCGCTCAGGCCGGTACGTAATCGCCTGGATGTCGCGGTATAGAGAGTATGTAGCAGGTGACCTTTCCAGTCGCTCCAGACCGTGGGGCTGGTTCCCCGAATATCGGCAAAGGTCAACAGGTAGAGATTGTCCAGGTGCTCCTGATCCCCGACGCTCTCGGCAAAACGATCAATGACCCGAGGATTGCTGATATCCTGTCGTTGGGCAGTCCATGACATCAGCAGGTGATGTCGTACCAGCCAAGCGACAAAGCTCGCGTCATATTCGGACAGGCCGAGATTGGTACATAGCCGAAGAGCAATTTCCTCTCCCACCTCCGAATGGTCGCGACCACTGCCTTTGCCAAGGTCATGGCAGAGAGCAGCAAGATACAAACGCTCCCGATTGTTCTGGCGGTTGAGCAGGTTGGTCAGATAGGGAAATTCGTTCCGATGTTCTGGCAAAGCCAAACGCCGCAGTTTGCCGACAACGAACAGGGAGTGGGCATCGACGGTATAGACATGGAACAGGTCATGTTGCATTTGTCCCAGAATACGTCCGAAGTCCGGGAAAAATCGACCGAGTACACCATAGGCATTCATTCGCCGAAGTCCATGGGTGAGCCCATGTTGGTGGCGAAACATCTCCAGAAACAGCGCACGATGCTGGGGGCAATCCCGGAAATCGTCGTCGATCAGGCGCAGACTGGAACGGATCAGCCGCACCGTACTGGCTCGGATTCCGTTCAGGGAACTGCGTTTCTGCATCAGCAGAAAGATTTCCAGCAATGCCTCTGGACTCTCCTCGAATACCCGGTCATGGGTGACTTCAATCAAACCGCCTACGGACTGGAATTTGGCATTGATAGGCCGTACCCGACTCTTGCCTCGACGCAAGATGGCTTCCTCGAAATGTTGTAACAGGATTTCATTCAGCAACTGTACTTCCTTGGCGGTACGGTAATAGTCCCGCATCATGCGCTCCACGGCCAGATGGTTTTTGTCTTCTCGGTAACCGAGTTGTTGAGCCAGTTGGCGCTGGTAATTGAAAAGGAGTCGGTCCTCGCAACGCTTTGACAGATAATGGAGACCGTTGCGCAATCGCCAGAGAAAGTTCCGATGGCGTATCAGGGCACGGAATTCGGCATCGGTCAGGAAGCCTTGCTCCACCAGTTTGCCCAGGTCGCTGGTTCCGAAATAGCGGTTGGCGACCCAACTGATCATGTGCAGGTCCCGGAGCCCCCCTTTGCTTTCCTTGATATTGGGTTCCAGATTATGTGCGGTATCGCCGAATTGCAGATGCCGGGATTCCTGTTCCCGGCACTTCATGCGGAAGTAGCGTTCCACCGGCCAGACCTTTCGGTCCCGAAGCCTTTGGTTCAGTGCTTCGAAGCGACGGCGATTCCCTTCCAGCAGCCGGATTTCCATCAGTGTAGTGATCACACAAATGTCATCGCGGGCAATCTTGACGCATTGGTCTTCCGTACGCAAACTGTGGCCGATTTTGATGCCAATGTCCCAGCAATACTGAATAAACTGCTCAACGCAGTGATTGACAGTATGGTTGTCCGCTGCATCTTGTCCATGGACCAGGATCAGCAGGTCAATATCGGAACCCAAGTTGAGTTGTTCCCGTCCATATCCCCCCACGGCGATCAGGTCGACCAGATCACGGGTACGCAGGAGATCCCGGAATCGGTGCCAGCCTTGCAGCAACACCTGGTCGGTCAGCCAGGAGAGATTGCGCGCCAGAACCGCCGAACTGCCTCCTTCCAGATGATATTCGGCGAGCACATTCTTGCCGTGATTGAGCGCTGCTTGGAAGGTACGGATGGCATGGCCGGGTTCCTGGATCGGGCCACGCAGGGTCGAGAGATCGAGAATATCGTCGTGATTCAGGCGGGTCATGGACTTTCCGGTTGCCAGTCGGCCTGTCACTGGCCGTGTCCGTTCGACACCGTGAGTATTTCGTGACCATTTTCCGTAACCAGAATGGTGTGCTCCCATTGTGCCGACAGGCTACGGTCCCGGGTCACGACAGTCCATTGATCAGTCATCAGCCGGGTTTCTTTTTTACCGGCATTCAGCATCGGCTCAATGGTAAACGTCATGCCGGGCACCAGTACCAGACCGGTATTCGGTTCTCCATAGTGGAGAACCTGTGGTTCTTCATGGAAGACACGTCCGATTCCATGGCCGCAATATTCACGCACGACGGAAAATCCATTCCCTTCCGCATGTTTCTGGATTGCATGACCGATGTCGCCAAGGCGGGTGCCAGGGGCCACCAATTCGATGCCAATGTGCAGACTTTCATGGCAGATTTCGACCAGCCTCCGGGCCCGGATGGAGGGTGTGCCGACGTAGAACATCCGGCTGGTATCCCCATGGTATTGGTCCTTGATCACCGTGATATCAATATTGATGATATCGCCGTCCTTGAGGCGCTTGTTCGATGGAATGCCGTGACAGACGACATGGTTAACAGAGGTACAGATGGATTTTGGAAATCCCCGGTAGTTGAGCGGAGCCGGAATGGCATCCTGTTCCTCGACGATGTAATCGTGGCAAAGTGTATTGAGTTCATCCGTAGTAGTCCCGGGGTACACATGTGATTCAATCATGTCGAGCACCTCAGCGGCCAGCCGACCGGCGATGCGCATCTTCTCAATTTCTTCGGGAGTCTTGATGGATACGGCCATGGAACTGGAGGGGTAACGTTGCCCCTCTGGCAAAACGTTTCGGGAAGATCACTTGGAAGTACCCAAAAATTCTAACATAGCTTGAGATCGCCAAAACCGTTTTGCCCGTCAGTTTGTACAGCTTTCGGGTACCGGCTTCCCTTGGAGTCGCCCGATTGGTTTCAGCAAGGGCGGATCATCTGCTCTCGCCCGGCGCGATGATGCATCGATTTCCTATTCAGCTTCCTGGAGAGCCAGTGTACCGGGCCACCGGAAAGCGGCGGACAGTCCCGGCATTCTTTCACCGATTGGTCATGAGGAATCATTTATGATCGAATCCTGAGTCCAAGCTCTTACAGGCACAGCGGTTGTTCTGCCGATGTGAGTGGCCTGCATGCTGGCAGTCATCAAGTGATACTCTGATCGGTTACAACACAAAGAGCGTGAATCAGACAAACAGTCCTGATCTACTTGACCGGAATCCGCGAATGGTCAAAGATTCAGCGTGAAGGGCATAGGGACCGGCCTTTTGCCAGAACAGGCGGGGATCTGATGATGTATAGGGGAGCCGGACCGGTTGCGCCGCCGGCGATAGCAGTAGTTTATGGCGTAGGTATTCCGGCGATCAGAACGCCTAGGATTGTGGTAGCTACCGCGAGGCCGCCGAGAATCGCGAGAAGCAGTCGATTTTCTCTCTTCCCGGCTTCGACATCCCGCTGGGCCATGTCTGCCCGCAGTCGTTCATACGATGTATTCATCTTCTCCTCCAGCACGGCAATTCGTTCCGATAGTTTGTGATTTGCAGGCTCGGTCATTGTTCGTATCGTATCCGACCATGGTCGGCTTTTTCAAGTCCAGTCAGGTCGCGGATGAGGGCGCTACACGAATATTGCAACAATCGATCACCGGAATCGGGGCTGGGTCATTTGCACCTGCCCGCAGATAGACTCCCCGTCACATTGAATGTTCAGGTATTCTCACTCGCGAACAGCCAAAGATTCAGCGTAGAGGGCGCAGGGATGGGCCCGTTGCCAGAAAAGAGCAAGGATATGATATTCGAGACGGAATCCCGGCATGATTTCGCGAGAGATCTCGCGCAACTGTGGGCAGCGGGGCTACCGGCATCAGCAGGCCGACCGCAAAGCTACGGCCCGCCGCCAGGAAGCTTCGCCGGCACCCCGGGAGATCGCCGCGGCACCGGGTGCGGGCTTCCCCCTTCGCCATCCCCTACCATTCCTGGGAACGGGGCCGGAACAAGCACACCAACGGCCTGGTGCGCGAGTACTTCCCGAAAGGGACGGACTTCCACCAGGTGATGGCGGCGCAGGTGCAGGCGGTGGAGGACCGGCTCAACCGTCGGCCTCGGAAGGTTTTGGGGGTTCGTATCCCGGCGGAGGTCTTTGCCCGTGCGCTGGCTCCCCCTTGCCTTGGACCGCTTCGGTCAGGATCACCGGAAGTCGAGATGGGGGCCATCCGAGGCCGAACAGGGGTGTTCGAAGCGCGGTTGCACTTCGAACTGCCCCCGGCGCATGTTTTCTATTGCTTCTTGGCTCCAAAAGAGCCGACAATCCCTGACTGCTCAACAACACCTGCCGTTTCTGCGTGTTCGGAACCATAAAAGCCCCCTTGAATGCGGTTGCCAATGCTGCCGCTATCAAAAGTCCCCCGTTCCTGATTCACATTGATATTGCTGAACCGGATTTGGGAGACAGAGTGGTCACTGTTCCGGGTTATATTTTTGATATTGGTGAAGGATGCATTCAGAGAACTGTTCGAGAAATCAAAGGTCAGTTCGGCATCTCCCTGCAGGAAATTGGTGCGCCCTGATGAATCGGTTGGAGTTCCGATCATGATGCCTCGCCAGGTTGCGTTTGCAGCGGGGCTTGATCCCGTCAAGTCTCCACTCGCAAACCCTGCTCTGCTCCAGAGAGAATACCCTTCAACAGTAGCATTCCCACTTTCAGTGGAGAATGCAGCGTGTTCCATTATTGATGCATACCCGGAACTGCCTGCGTCACGGAGTTGCAATGTAGTTATGCCGTGTTTGCTCAGAATGGTGGTTGCATCTGAAATGTCGGCTCCAAGTTCTTCCAGACTAATTCCGAAATCGTAGCCGGTAGTAGGTTCAGTTGCCGTGCAACTGATGTCTGAACAACGGCTCCCAGCTGTCCATGTTGGTATTTGCGGATGATTGCTTTCTCCATATATCGTCGACAGGAGCAGGGAGTCGGTGCGTCCAATCATTCCGGGGAATCTGGTATTTTGATCCTGAGTCGTTTCCCTCGGTGCTTGCGAGCCTGTCAACTGCTGCACCTGACTGGCTTGTAATGCCGGTGGTCTTTCTCCTCCCCCGCCACCTCCACCTCCGCATCCTGTAAGTGTTGGTATGACGGGCAACAAGGCCGTTATCAGTAGTGCTTTAAATGTATTGGGGGGGGGGATGATTGATGCAATGGTTTCATTGTCTTCTCCGAAGTGAGTGAGGTTCCGGCATTATACCCTGTTTCGTGCTGCAGAATGGGCCGGTTTCCAACGGGTCCATGACGGGCCCTTTCGACGATGTGACAGCAAGCAGAGATTGCTGCGCTCCAGCCGACCCACTGACCTGGGGAATCCGGACCACACACGCAAGGGGCGGCCGGCGGGCCGCCCTGTACTTGATTACGCAGTGCTTACGGCGGACAAGCGGGAGCTGCATCTCGGTCGAAGTTGAACTGGACGCCGCCAGTCGGTGCGATGCGCAACCCCGCGGTGGCCGTACCGCTGCCGCAGTTAGACCAATCGAGATCGTGCACCCGGAACGACAACACGACTTTCCCTGTCGTGCCGTGCAACCCATCCGAGTGTCGCAGTTGGATGATGTTGTCGCCTTTGGAGACGGTGATGCGGTTGCAGGTGACGTGATCCACCCACCCCGCTCCCTTGATGTTGCGTTCGATTCGGCCAGGAACGGGGGCGCTCTTATAGTCGAGATACACTTGGGCCGTCCTGCCGGCGTCGAAGAACCCGCCGTACGCACGAAGGTTCAGGGCCGTGGTTTCGGCCGTAGGGCCGCATCCTCGCACCACCACGGGACCCGTGCGCTGGAGCACGATAACGGACTTGGCAGACGTATCGACGGGGTTACGAACGCACGGGACGATCGTGCGCCAAGGTTCCGGGTTGGGATCCGGCATGTAACCCGGCAAGCAGGAGATCATCCTCTGTGTCTGCGCCATGGCAGGCAGGGTCACGGCGGTTGCCAATACCGCGGTCAGGACCGCCAGGGTTTTACCTAGCGAGGGGGGGGGGGGGGGGGGGGGGGGTGACGCAATGGTTTCATTGTCTTCTCCGAAGTGAGTGATGTTCCGGCATTATACCCTGTTTCATGCTGCAGAATGGGCCGGTTTCCAACGGATCCATGACGGGCCCTTTCGACGAGGTGACAGCAAGTAGAGATTGCTGCCGTGGGTGATTGTCCATTCATGGATCGAGTGGACGATACTCGACTTGCCCGGAAACAGTGGTCAACTATTCCTTGTAATTCCCATTGGTGATCAGGCTCTCAAGGAAGGGGTTTGGAACAGGCGATCACGCATCCTGCAGAAGAGCATGATGTCTGGACCAGTCCCTGATGGAGGTTCCTGATGAATGGATTACTCTAACCCATGAATGCAATCTTCCCAGTGCGTTCCCTGGTGCTCCTATGCCCACTCGACCTGCCGTCCCGCCTCGAAGTCGATGCCATCGGGCCGATTCAGATTATGGGCGTTTCGATCAGGCGAAGGATAAGTTTGTTTGTGATTTCCTGCTTTTTTCTTCGACCGATTTTGGGTAGAATGCGACGCCTCAAAAATGCTTGCCCAAAAAATCTTCGGGTTTTTGACTCGGGCGAGTGAAATCCGCACACAGTGGAATCGCTGCCTGGGTGCTCCGGACGCTGACACATGTCATGTGGTCCGCCAAGGGGTCGGCAGTGGGTAGCTGTGGAGGCCAAACCCATACCATCGGAATTTTTGTCATGGCTGAAATCACCATGCGCCGCCTCTTGGAGGCCGGCGCACACTTTGGGCACCAGACCCGTTTCTGGTCGCCCCAGATGGCCCCTTATATCTTCGGCGAGCGCAACAAGATCCATATCATCAATCTGGAAAAGACGCTGCCGATGCTGCACGAAGCCACCAATTATCTTGGCACAATTGCAGCGCAAGGTGGGCAAATCCTGTTCGTCGGTACCAAACGCCAGGCGGGCACACAGGTCCGTGTGGAAGCCATCCGGGCCGGATGTTCATATGTGCACCATCGTTGGCTAGGCGGCATGCTGACCAATTTCAAGACGGTCAAGAACTCCATTGCCAGACTGAAGGATCTGGAGCAGCAGTTCGAGTCCGGGGCAGTGCGTCGGTTGAGTAAAAAAGAGGCACTGAACCTTGAGCGGGACCGAGCGAAACTGGACCGCACCCTCGCCGGCATCAAGAATATGAATGGCCTGCCGGATGTGTTGTTCGTGATTGACGTGGAGGAGGAATACATTGCCGTGGCAGAGGCCAATAAGCTCGGTATTCCGGTGGTGGCCGTGGTGGATAGCAATTCCAGTATTGATGGTATCAGCCATGTTATCCCCGGCAATGATGATTCCGGCCGAGCGATCAAGCTCTATCTGGAAGCCGCTGCGGATGCCATTGTGGACGCCCGCAGTGCCCAGCCTGCTGCCCCGACCCTGGCTGCATCCAATGGCGATGACTATATTGAACTGGATGAATTCGGTAATGTCATTGCCATGCCGGACTCTGCCGAGACCGGTGATGTGACAGCGGACTCTGCGGCACCAGAAGAGATGGTTGACAAGGAGACGGCGGACACGGGCAAGGACGATCAGCAAAAGGTGACTCGCAAGAAGATTGTGCGCAAGAAAAAAGTCAGTCGGGTCGATGAGAGCGGTACGTCTGCCTGAAGGCCAGAATGGAGACGAGGTACTTCGCCGCAACCGACTGAACCGGGCGTCCGACTGTACTGGCGGCATCCAGTAGCAATGAATCAAGTAGAGATTAGGAGAAAGCAAATGTCAATCACGGCTGCGATGGTGAAAGAGTTGCGCACCAGAACCGGTGCCGGCATGATGGATTGCAAAAAGGTCCTGACCCGGACGGCGGGGGATATGGACGCGGCGATCGAAGAATTGCGCATCCAGGGGGCGGCAGACGCAGAGAAAAAAGCCGGTCGTATCGCTGCCGAGGGAGTGATTGTTTCGGCGGCCGATGGTGCGGTCGGGGCCTTGGTGGAAATTAACTGTGAAACCGATTTTGTCGCCAAGGATGATTCCTTTCGCGCCTTCAGCCTGGCGGCAGCCCAGGCGGTACTACGCTCTGATGCGCCGAATGTTGCTGCACTGGCATCCGTAGAGATCAGGGATGGGGTCAGTCTGGAAAAGTCACGCCAGGAATTGATCGCCAAGATCGGGGAAAATATCAGTGTGCGTCGATTTGCCCGCCTGGATGCGGCTGGAGAGATTCTCAGTACCTATCTGCATGGCAATCGCATTGGGGTGATGGTGGTCCTGCAGGGGGGAGACCAAACCCTGGGTCATGACATTGCCATGCATATCGCAGCCACTCGCCCTCTTTGCCTGGACGAGTCGGATATGCCCCCAGAGGTAGTGGCCAGGGAAAAGGAGATTTTCGCCGCCCAGGCGCGTGAAAGCGGCAAACCGGACCAGATTATTGAAAAGATGATCGAAGGACGAATCCGAAAATTCCTGCAGGAAAACACCCTGTATGGACAGCCCTTTGTCAAGAATCCAGATCAAAGTGTGGGGGCATTGCTCCAATCCCATAGCGCTCGTGTCAGACAGATGGTACGTTTTGAGGTAGGCGAGGGCATGGAGAAGAAGCAAGATGATTTTGTCGCTGAAGTCATGGCCCAGGCAGGGGCAGAACCAAAAGAAAGGCTCCGGGATCGGCAATGACGCAGACGGGGTCTCTGTTGTGGCAGCGGATATTGCTCAAGCTCAGCGGTGAAGCTCTGACCGGAGAACAGGAATTCGGAATCGATCAAGAGGTACTGGCGTTCGCGGCACGGGAGATTCGGACGCTGGTGGAGCTTGGGGTGCGTCTCGGGGTAGTGATTGGCGGCGGCAATATCTTCCGTGGCATGAGTGCCGCTGCTCGCGGCATGGATCGGGTCGGTTCGGACCAGGTCGGGATGCTGGCGACGGTGCTGAATGCGCTGGCATTACAACAGGCACTCAGGGCACTGGATGTCCCGGTGCGGGTGCAGTCCGCCTTGGCGGTGTCTGGCGTCGTTGAACCCTACGTTCGGGAGCGCGCCCTGAAGCATCTGGAACGAGGACGAGTGGTGCTGTTTGCCGGGGGTACCGGTAATCCGCTGTTCACCACGGATACAGCCGCAAGCCTGAGAGCTCTGGAAATCGGTGCCCAGATCATGGTGAAAGCCACTCGGGTCGATGGAGTCTATGACGATGACCCGGAAAAAACCCCGCATGCGACTCGCTATACGCAGTTACAGTATGCCGATGTGCTGTCACAAGGTCTGAAAGTGATGGACATGACAGCGA
Source organism: Candidatus Poriferihabitaceae bacterium (assembly GCA_965221795.1). Taxonomy (GTDB): domain Bacteria; phylum Pseudomonadota; class Gammaproteobacteria; order Arenicellales; family Poriferihabitantaceae; genus VYFG01. Next base: position 1,282,356 of record OZ244914.1, on the reverse strand, counting down.
TCACGCTGTGCCAGGAGAATCGGATGCCGATTCAGGTATTGAACATACACCAGCCCGGCAATCTGGAGAAGATGGCCCGCGGGGAATCCGTGGGCACTCTCATCCGGGATCTTCGGCAGGATGTTTGAGGCCGCAAACCGGCTCGCGGTCGATGGCGAAAGCGCTTCCCCGGGTTATAATGGCAGGCTAGCTGAATAGTCTGAGCAATGCGATGATTGATGATATCAAGCAAGATACCGAGGAGCGGATGAAAAAAACCGTATCCAGTACACGTGATTCCCTGACTCGGATCCGTACCGGACGGGCCACACCGGCGTTGCTTGATCATCTGACTGTGGACTATTACGGGACCTCCACGCCTATCAACCAGGTGGCGACTGTTTCGGTTGCCGATGCCCGTACCCTCGCGATCCAACCATGGGAGCGCACTATGCTGGCTCCGATTGAACGGGCCATCCTCGGGTCCGATCTTGGCCTCAACCCGGTTACTGCTGGTGAAACCATGCGTATTCCATTGCCACCGATGACAGAAGAGCGGCGCATCCGTATGGTCAAGGTGGTGAAGGGGGAAGGGGAAGAGGGAAAGATTGCGATTCGGAATATCCGTCGTGATGCCATCAGTACTGTCCGTGAACTGCTCCGGGAAAAGGAAATCACGCAAGATGAGGAAAAACGGGCAGAAGATGAATTGCAGAAACTGACCGACGGCTATGTCGCCCAAATTGATGAAGTGGTGGGTGAAAAGGAACGTGAAATCATGGAAGTCTGACAGGGACGGTTACTGATGGGTGCGCAAGTGGCTGCCGTGGTTGAATGGGTGCAGAAAAGCCCCCTTCGCCATATGGCGATCATCATGGATGGCAATGGTCGTTGGGCCCGGCAGCGGGGTTTGCCCAGGATTGCAGGGCATCGTCGTGGGGTCGAAACCGTCAAGAACATGGTGTCGGTTTGTGGCGAGCGGGAAATCCCCTATCTCACGTTGTTTGCGTTCAGCCGTGAAAACTGGAATCGTCCCAGTTCGGAGGTCCGGTTGCTCATGGACCTGTTGTATTCTTCGTTGGAGTCTGAAGTCCCTGAGCTCAATGAGCGTGGCGTGCGGCTGCGCATGATTGGTGATCTCTCCCGCTTTCCAGAGAAGCTGCGGCGGAAGATTGTCGAGGCGGAGGAACTGACCCGCCATAATCAGGCCCTCCACCTCACCATCGCGGCCAATTATGGGGGGCAATGGGATATTACCCAAGCGTGCCGGACAGTAGCCAGACAGGTGGGTGCAGGATCCCTTGCTCCGGAAGCCGTTACTCCGGAAATGATCGAATCCCATCTCTGCACCGGCGAACTGCCCCCCCCAGACCTGTTTATTCGCACTGGAGGGGAGAAGCGAATCAGTAACTTCCTGCTGTGGCAGCTTGCCTATACTGAACTCTATTTCAGCGATGTGTACTGGCCGGATTTTGATGAGGCTTGTGTCGTGGAGGCGCTTTCTCATTTCTCCAGCCGGCAGCGTCGATTTGGGCGGACCGGAGAACAGGTATGGGCGGAACAGCTGCATTATTCCGGCTAAAGGGGATTGCTTGGCCTTGCGCGTCCGGATTCTGTCTGCCTTGGTTGCAGCGCCGGTTGCGGTCTTCCTGATCCTGTGGCCATCACCACCACTGTTTGCGCTGCTGGTCATGCTGTTGATGGTCTGCGCATTGTGGGAATGGAACCAACTGACATTACACTCCCCGACCGCATTCGTTGGAGCAGCACTGGGAATGATGTGGTTAGGGTTGGTTCTGCATTGGTTCCAGCGAGGGATCATGGTGCCGCCCGTTCCCGTTCTATTGCCCTGGGTCTGTGTGCTCGGTTGCCTGTTGTGGGCCTGGCAGGGGTACGCCCTATTAAGGGGGGTTGCTTGTCAACGCAGTCCCCGACTAGAATTTTGGGTCGGTGTCAGCAGCCTGTTCTGTGCTTGGGCTGGGCTGGTCTGGTTGCGGGGGTCCGATACGCAGGGCGGGCAGTTGGTGCTGATTGCAGTGATGGTGATCTGGGCAGCAGACACCTTTGCCTACTTCGTCGGTCGGTCGGTCGGTCAGTGCAAACTGGCACCGTCGATTAGCCCGGCCAAGACCGTGGAAGGAGTGGCCGGTGGTTTGGCGGGTGCACTGCTGGTTGCCTGGATAGGGGGCCATTTTTTCCGGTTATCCGAATCCAGTTCGGTATGGCCCTGGCTGGCAGCTTCCGCCGCCGCGGCATTGGTAAGCGTCATTGGAGATTTGTCTGTGAGTCGACTCAAGCGGCAGGCCGGGGTGAAGGATACCGGCAATGTGTTGCCCGGGCATGGAGGTTTACTGGATCGGATGGATGGACTGTTGCCCGCCATGCCGTTGTTCGGTGTGATCTGGTGGTGCTTGAAGTAAACAAATGAAAGAACATAAAGAACGTCTTGTCTTGTTGGGCTCCACTGGTTCGATCGGTGTCAGTACGCTGGAAGTGGTACGGCATCACCCGGATCGATTTCAGGTAGTGGCACTGACGGCACGCAGTGATGGAGAGCGTATGTTGGCCCAGTGCCTGGAGTTTCAACCACAATGCGTTGTGATGACCGACCCCGAAGCGGCTCGTCGATTGCAGTTGGAGTTGGCGGACCATGAGGTAGCCTGTGAAGTTTTGAGTGGTGCGGCAAGCCTGGAGCAGGTAGTGACGGAAGCCGATTGTGTGGTGTGCGCCATTGTGGGTGCTGTGGGGCTGCCCTCTACGCTGGCTGCAGTCCGGAGTGGCGCCAGGGTATTGATTGCCAACAAGGAGCCTCTGGTTATGCTGGGTCCTGTCATTATGCGCCTGGCCCAGGAGCATGGAGCGGTGATCTTGCCTCTGGACAGCGAACATAATGCGATTTTCCAGTGCCTGCCGGCGGCGGTACAGGGTGCGCTCGGCCGCACGAACCTGGTCACCGGATGTGGGGTCAGGCGGTTGCTTCTGACCGGTTCCGGCGGTCCCTTCCGGCAACGGGATGTGGTCACGTTCGCGGCCGTGACGGTTGAAGAGGCTTGTCATCATCCGAATTGGGACATGGGCCGCAAGATTTCCGTGGATTCCGCCACGATGATGAACAAGGCCCTGGAATTGATAGAGGCCTGTGCCCTGTTTTCCTTGGAGGAGTCCCGCATCGAAATTGTGGTTCACCCGCAGAGCGTCATTCATTCGATGGTCGAATTTGTCGATGGTTCCATTCTGGCGCAGATGGCCAATCCGGATATGAAAGTGCCGATTGCCAATGCCTTGGCATGGCCAGACCGGTTTGAGTCGGGTGCGGCTCCGCTGGATTTGCTGGCGGCTGCGCAACTGGATTTCGAATCGCCAGATTATGTACGGTTTCCCGCACTCGCACTGGCCAGGGATGTGGCGAGGTGCGGGGGCACGGCACCGGCAGTGTTCAATGCGGCTAATGAAGTGGCGGTGCAGGCCTTTCTGGATCGCCGGATTGGGTTTGACCGGATACCGGAACTGGTGACCGCCGCTCTGGATGATGTTCCTCTGGAAAGCCATCTGGAACTGGACACGGTACTGGCAGCAGACCGTGTCGCCCGGGAGTTTTGTGTGCGTCGGATTGAGCACACCCCACATTCCTCACAATAGCCAGATCAGTTTCCAATGAGCGGATTTGGATATAGTCTGATGGGGTTTCTGTTGGCGGTCGTCATTCTCGTCGCAGTGCATGAGTTCGGCCACTTCTGGGTGGCGCGAAAACTGGGGGTCAAGGTACTCAAGTTTTCCATTGGCTTCGGTCGCGCTCTTTTTACTTGGCGACGACCGAATGATCCCACGGAATATACGGTGGCACTGATCCCGCTGGGGGGATATGTCCAGATGCTGGATGAACGGGAAGGACCGGTTCCTCCCGAAGAGCGCCATCTCGCCTTCAACACCAAGCCCCTGGGAGTCCGTACCGCAGTGGTGTTTGCGGGCCCATTGTTCAATTTCCTGTTTGCGATCCTGGCTATCTGGCTGGTGTTTCAGATTGGTAGCCCGGATATCCGGCCGGTAGTGGGTAGCGTCATGGAGGGATCGCTGGCACAGCAGGCCGGCTTCCGGGTAGGAGATACCCTGCAGAGTGTGGACGGGCGGGAGATGCCGACATGGAGTGCACAGCAGATATATATGCTCCATCAGGCGATGAAGGGCAACCCATTGATGATTGGAGTCAAGGGGCAAGATGGTGCCCGGCGCCAATTGCAACTGGACCTGTCGACGCTGAACCAGCAGGAAATGGTCGGTTCCATGGTCACGTCCCTGGTCGGCCTGTATCCCGAACCGCCCCCCGCGCAGGTCGATCGTCTGGTGCCGGATGCACCTGCTGCGCGATCCGGTCTCTTGCCAGGTGATCGGATTACACATGTGGAAGAAGTCACGGTCGCAAACTGGATCAGTCTCGTGCAGGCCATTTCGGCTCGGCCTGGATTGCCAACGGAAATCCAATTCCTGCGCGAAGGGATACCGCACCGGGTCAGTCTGATTCCGAGCACCATTGAGGTCAATGGCCAGACACAGGGAAGAATCGGACTCTATATGCCGCCGTATGAGAATATTGCCTTGCGCTATGGCCCATTCCGGGCGATATGGGAAGCGATTGACTACAACTGGCGGATGACCTCCATTACCCTGCGTTCGCTGGGGCGGATGCTGACCCGTGAAGTGTCTTCAGAGAATCTCTCCGGTCCCATTACGATCGCACGGATCGCGGGGGCGACGGTAAAGTCCGGATGGGTCGATTTCCTTCGGTTTCTGGCCATTATCAGTATCAGCTTGGGGTTGCTGAATTTGTTGCCGATCCCAATGCTGGATGGCGGCCATTTGATGTATTACCTGGTAGAGGCGGTTACGGGTCGTAAACCGTCTGAAGCCATTATGATTCGAGGACAGCAGATTGGTGTGGTCTTGCTGGTACTGCTGATGGGACTGGCATTCTACAATGACATCATGAGACTGTTCGGGCTGATCTGAAGATCTGTCTGGTGGCCCGATTACAGGATGTTCATGCGGTCACCATTGGGCAAGCGACGGGTTTGGGGTAATATCCGGGTTGGCTGAAAGTGTGCGCAGATTCGGATTGCCCGGCGCATGCTGCATGGACTCGTTCCATCGGGGGTGGGGCGGCTGGGTTGGTGGTGCAGTCCCGAGCGCCCAAAATCATTTTGTCGGTATTGTTATGCGAAAGTCTTTCTTGGTTCTGCTGGCATTTTTTCTTTGCCACCCCGCGTATGCATTGGAACCGTTTGTCATCACCGACATTCGGGTCGAGGGGCTGGAGCGGCTGGATGAAGGTACCGTGTTCAATTATTTGCCGCTGAAAGTCGGCGATGAGATGGATGATGAAGAAGGCCGTCTGGGCATTCGGGCTTTATTCGATACCGGTTTTTTTCGGGATGTCAAGCTGGAGCAGGAGGGAACCGTGCTGGTCGTCCGAGTGGTGGAGCGACCTTCCATCGGCAGGATCACGATCACCGGCAACCAGCAATTGGACACTGAGGATCTGGAGGATGGATTCCGAACAGCAGAGCTGGTCGAAGGCCGGATCTTTCGGCGTGCCAGTCTGGAGGCGATGGAACGGGAGATCCAACAGGCATATCTGGCGATGGGGCGGTATTCTACCCGGGTGGAAACCGAGGTTCGGGACATGGAACGCAATCGGGTCGAGATTGTGCTGACGATCAATGAGGGTCGTGTCGCCCGTATCCGGAAGATCAATATTGTGGGGGCCCAAAAGATCTCCGAAGCAGAGCTCAAGGATGAAATGGATCTGATTGAGCGCAAGGGATGGCGTCTGTTCACCCGCCGGAATCAGTATTCCCGACAGAAACTGGAAGCGGATATGGAGAGAATCCGGTCCTATTACCTGGATCGTGGCTTTCACGACTTTGAGGTTCTGTCGACCCAGGTCGATATCAGTCCGAACAAGCAGAACATCTTCATCAGTATTGCCATCCAGGAAGGCGAGATCTATACCTTCGGCGATACTTCGGTCGAATCAACGGAGGCGGTGGAAGGATTGGAAGAACTGATCACCATTCAGCCCGGGACGCCTTTTTCGCGTAAGGCTGTGAATGAATCTCGAGAGGCCATTGCAGACCGCTATGCTGATAAGGGGTATGCATTCGTGGAAGTCCGTCCGGTCTATGTGAAGGATGAGGAAACCCGGGTGGTGTCGACGGTTTTGACGGTGGATCCCAAGCAGCGGGTGTATGTACGTCGAATCGAGATTGCCGGCAATACCTATACTCGGGATGAAGTAATCCGCCGGGAGCTGAGGCAATACGAGGGGGCCTGGTATTCGGTGGGTGCGATTCGGCGGTCCCGGGATCGGCTACGACGACTGGGCTTTTTTGGTGAGGTTGCCATTGAAACCCCACCGGTACCGGGCACGACTGACCAGGTCGACTTGCGAGTGGTGGTTACCGAGCGGGAAACCGGCAGTATCCAGTTGTCGGCCGGCTATTCCGATGCCGACGGTGCGCTGGTGGGGATCAACTTCCAGCAGCGCAATCTGCTGGGTACCGGGCGGGAACTGAGCGTCGACCTCAACAATTCCGATGCGGTCCGGGAAGCCAGCATCACCTACCGCAACCCCTACTATACATCGGATGGAATCAGCCGTAGCATCAGGCTCAGTCAGCAAGAGGTCGATTCGGCCGATGTGGATACCGCAGAGTATGTGCTGGACACTACAACCGCTGGACTTTCCTACCGGATCCCGATTTCGGAAACCAATGCGTTCAATGTTGGGGTGGCGCTTGAGCGACTTGACCTCGCCTCTACATCTGCGACTCCGCCGGAGTTTCAGCCAATCATTGCCGACCATCCAGAGTCGGACAATTTGGTATTGACTCTTGGCGTTTCCAAAGATACCCGAAATGACTATTTTTTCCCTACCCGGGGAGGGGTAGGATCAATTAATTCAGAAATCACGGTTCCAGAAAGTGATTTCGAATACTTCAAGATCAATCTGAACGGATCCTACTATGTTCCCCTCGGCGATCGTTTCACATTGAAGACATCCGGTGGCATCGGGTATGGGGATGGCTATGGTGACAGTACGGATATTGGCCTGCCGTTTTTCAAGAATTATCATGCCGGCGGCTCGCGATCGGTGCGCGGTTATGATGGCCGGTCTCTAGGCCCCAAGGATTCTGGCGATACACCCCAACCCCTGGGAGGGAACCGTCGTATTCTGACCAACCTGGAACTCCTGTTCCCGCCTTTTGGGGGAGGAGTGAACAAAGACAAGCGATTTGGTTTTTTTGTGGATGGGGGGATGGTCTTTGGCGAGGATGAGGAGTGGAATCTGGATGCGTTGCGTTACTCGGCTGGCATTGCCTTCAACTGGTTTTCCCCGATTGGACCGTTCAGCCTGAGCTATGGGCAACCACTGAATGATGAAGCCGACGATGATATCGAGAATGTCCAGATTTCCTTCGGAACCTTTTTTCGCTGATCATGGCAAGGAATGGTATGCGATCGCTGTCTGGTTTCCCTTTACTTTCTGCAATTGCTCCGAGACTCAAGATGAACAAATCCGTATCCCGACCTTTTTTCAAGATGCGATTTCTGTGGATAGCCCTTTTCCTGTGGGTGGTATCTGGCCATGCCCTGGCAGAAAAAATCGGTTATGTGGATGTGAGGCGCCTGATTGATGATTCTCCCCAAGGCCTGGAGGAGGTCAAGGAACTGGAAGAAACCTTTGCAGCGCGCGACCGGGACCTGAAAGGCCGGATTGATGTATTTGAATCCCGGCGGCTCGAACTGGAGAAAAATGCCATTGTGATGGGCCAGGAAGAGGTGGACAGGGTGACACAGGAACTCGAAGAGATGCAACGCTCCATCCGCCGGGATCAGCGGGACTATAACGAAGAGTACAATGAGAGCCGAAACCGCAGTCTGGCCCGGTTACAGAAAATCATTTCCGATGCCGTGATTCATGTCGCCAGACGGGATGACTTCGATCTGATATTCCAACAAGCGGTGTATGTCAGTGATCAGGTTGATATTACGGAGTTGGTGCTGAAAGAACTGGTTCATCGTTCCGAGCAGTAGACTGACTATTGCCAGGAGGACCTGCGGATACGGTTCCATGGTTTGCTTGGCAGAATTGGCGGCCATTTGTGATGGGCGCGTGGAAGGGGATCCGCATCTGGTGATCTGCGGGCTGGCAAGTCTTGAACAGCCTGCCGCCGACTGCCTCTCCTTTGTGGTTTCTGGCCAGCATCTGCCGGACGAGTTTGCCGAGTCGCCAGGGGCCTTGTTGGTCAGTGAGGCGGATGCAAGGCGATTTTCCGGCAATCGAATCGTGGTGCCGGATCCCTATCTGGCCTATGCCAAGATCAGTGCACTGTTCTGTCCAGACCGGAGCCAGAAAGACGGCCTCCCTACGGTCTGTCGAATCCATCCGACAGCACGGATTGCGGACGGTGCAGAGCTCGGGGATGGGATGGAGATTGGTGCCGGGGTGGTGGTCGGAGACGGTTGCCAATTGGGAGACCGCGTCGTCCTTGGTCACAATGCGGTCATCGGAGAAGGATGTATAGTGGGTGCGGGAACCCGTATCGGCCCGTCGGTCACGTTGTGCCGGCATACAACTATCGGTCAGTGTTGCCAGGTTTCTCCCGGAACTGTGATCGGTGCCAGTGGGTTCGGTTATGCCCCGGAAGGAAGCCGCTGGCACAAGATCCATCAGCTCGGTGGCGTCGTCATCGGGGATGAGGTGGATATCGGTGCCAACACTACCATTGATCGGGGGACCATTGATCATACTGTGATTGGAGACCGTTGCAAGCTGGATAATCAAGTGCATATCGCCCACAACGTTGTCATCGGGGAGGATACGATTATGGCAGGCTGCAGCGCGGTGGCAGGCAGTACCCGAATCGGGAAGCGTTGTCGGATTGGGGGCCGGGTTTCGATTCTGGGCCATTTGCGTATTGCGGATGACGTGACCTTGAATGCCGGCGCGTTCGTGGCCCGCTCCATCGACACCCCAGGCACCTGGGCTTCGATGCTACCGGCGCAGCCGGCCAGGCAATGGAACCGGCTTGTGGCTCTCCTGAACCGTCTCGGCAAGACACGGAGAAAGCCCCAGCAGGACGCGGGATGACGAGACCGGCAGTTCACTGCCAGCCTGTCCCCATGGCCGGGAAGTACAACCGTTGATGATTTTCGGGCGCAAGGGCTTTTCGGGTACAATCCTATGGCATCTTCCATGAGGCAGTACCCGATGCTGCCGGACAAGCAACTCCGGATGGGAAAAATGAGCCGCAGTGAAATGATTGACATTCACCAGGTGATGGAAATTCTGCCCCATCGCTATCCGTTTCTTCTCATCGACAGGGTGCTGGACTACACCCGAGGAGAATCCCTGCGGGCCGTGAAGAATGTCAGTGTCAATGAACCGTTTTTTTCGGGTCACTTCCCGGGTAGGCCGGTGTTCCCGGGGGTGCTGGTCATTGAAGCGATTGCCCAGGCATCCGCAATTCTGGCCCGGCAAAGCCTGCAGCATGATCCGGGGGACAATGTCATTTTCCTGTTTGCCGGAATCGACAGTGCCCGCTTTAAACGGCCGGTTGAGCCAGGGGATCAATTGGTTCTGGACGTTCGTCCGACGCATTACAAGTCGCGCATCTGGAAGTATCACGGAACCGGATCGGTGGGTGGGAAGATGGCAGCGGAGGCCAATATCACCTTTACCTATCGAAACTATTGATGGGAGGCATTCATTCCACTGCAATCATCAGTCCCGGTGCAACGCTCGGGAAAGATGTTTCGGTAGGGCCCTATACGATCATTGAGCATGATGTCGTGATCGGTGATCACACCTCGATTGGCCCCCATGTGGTGATTCGCAACCATACCCATATCGGACAGTGCAACCGAATCTATCAGTTCAGTTCGATCGGTGAATCTCCCCAACATCAGGGCTATGCGAATGAGCCTACCCGACTGGTGATCGGCGATCGCAATGTGATCCGGGAGTACACGACGCTCCATCGTGGTACCCCGGAGCATCCGGGAGCTACCCAAATCGGGAATGATAACTTTTTCATGGCCTATTCCCACATTGCACACGACTGTACCGTGGGCAACCATGTGACTTTCGCCAATGGGGCCAGTCTGGCGGGTCACGTGGAAGTTGGAGACCATGCCGTCATGGGTGGATTTTCCCTGGTACATCAGTACTGTAAGGTGGGCGCACATTGCATTACCGGCATCGGGTCGGTTTGCCTGCAAGATGTTCCACCTTTCATCAAGGCTGCGGGGAATACAGCGCAACCCTATGGAATCAACATCAGGGGATTGTCTCGTCGAGGTTTTCCGGAACAGACGGTCGTGTTGTTGAAAAGGGCTTATCAATTACTCTATCGGAGCAATCTTGATCTCCGGTCCGCGATTCGGGAGATTGAATCCCTGGCACCGCGAGACCCGGCGATCGTCATTTTCTGCGATTTTTTGCAACGTGCAAATCGGGGCATCATCCGGCGTTGAGTCATTCTGTGGCCCAGCATGACCCTCTGGTTGCGATCGTCGCAGGAGAGCCTTCCGGCGACCGGTTGGGGGCTGGTCTGATTCGCGCCCTGCGACAACAGCATCCACAACTCGGGTTTTCCGGTATCGGCGGGCCTTGTATGCAAGCCGAAGGTTGTCGATTGTTGTATCCCATGGAGCGCATTGGCGTAATTGGACTGGATGGCTTGTGGGGTAAACTTCGGGACATCCTCTCCATCCGAAAGGATCTGGCTCGGCGATGGCGGTCGGAGCCTCCTGCGGCCTTCATCGGGGTGGATGTGCCGGACTTCAACCTGTGGCTGGAGCAAAAGCTTCGAACTCGGGGGGTGCCCTGTGTACATTATGTCAGTCCGACGGTCTGGGCTTGGCGGGGGTATCGGATTCACCGGATTCGGCGAGCAGTCGACCATATGCTGGCCTTGTTTCCCTTTGAAGCGGACTACTACCGCCAGCAGGGGGTTCCGGTGACCTGTGTGGGGCACCCGATGGCGGGTGAGATCACGACACCCCCCGACCGGGCAGCGGCGCGCCGGTCTCTGGGATTGCCTCAGGCAGGGCTCGTCGTCGCACTGTTGCCAGGTAGCCGCCGGAGTGAAGTGAAACGGTTAACCGGACCGATATTGCAAGCCGCCCGGCAGTTAGTGCGACGCTATCCCAACGTTCAGTTGGTGTTGCCGATTGCAGGGCATGGGGCGGGAGAAGCGTTCCGACAGATGGCTGGGGATACGACCGATTTGCCGCTTTTATTGTTGGATGGGCAGTCCCGCCTTGCGCTCGAAGCCGCCGATGCGGCCGTGGTGGCTTCCGGGACTGCCTCATTGGAAGCCGCACTGCTCCAGGTGCCCCATGTGGTGGTCTATCGGCTGTCGGGCTTCAGTTACTGGCTGATGCGTCGGTTGCGACAGGTCAACCACTTTGCGATGCCCAACCACCTGTTGCCGACACCTCTGGTGCCGGAGTTGATCCAGCATGACGCTACCGCAGAGAAAATCCTGGAAACTCTCTGTGCCTACCTGCAAAACCCCCTGTGCATGAAGAGTGTTCAGGCGGCCTTTGCCGACATCCATTCCACACTGGACCGGGATGCGGACCGCTTAGCGGCGAATGTGGTCAGCCAACTGATGGCGAAGACCTGATGGAAAATCCAGTGCCGCTCGCCGGAGTGGATGAAGCCGGCCGGGGCCCGCTGGCGGGTCCGGTGGTGGCGGCTGCGGTGATCCTGGTGCCGGGAGTATCCATAGTGGGTTTGCGCGATTCCAAACGTGTACCACCGCGCCGCCGCCAGGAGTTGGAACGGGAGATCCGGCAGAGTGCGTGTTGTTGGCATGTAGCGTTGGCGACAGTAGAAGAGATTGATCATCTCAATATATTCCAGGCTACCATGCTGGCCATGCGCCGTGCGGTACAGGGGTTGAAAGTGTTTCCTGCTATGGTTCTGGTGGATGGCAATGGAAACCCTGGTCTGTCTTTTCCAACTCGTACGATTGTCGGGGGAGATGGTCTGCATTCGGTAATCTCTGCAGCATCCATTCTGGCCAAGGAATCCCGGGACCGGATGATGCGGCAACTGGCGATTGATCACCCCGAGTATGGATTTGATCGCCACAAAGGCTACCCGACCCGGTTGCATATCGAGGCACTGAAACGGTATGGCCCCTGCATGCACCACCGACGAAGCTTTGCTCCGGTCCGCCGGGTCCAGGTGCCTCCCCCATTGCATGCCGGGGCAGACTGAACCATGGGTCAGGCCTTCGTCCATCTCCACCCAAGATAGGTACAATTAACACATTATTAGCACACACGACTGAACCATGGGTCAGGCCTTCGTCCATCTCCACCTCCATAGTGAATATTCCCTTGCCGATGGCATCGTTCGAATTCGTCCGCTTCTGAATCGGGTCATCGAAATCGGCCAACCCGCTGTGGCGATTACAGATCTGTCAAACCTGTATGCTGCTGTCAAGTTTTATCGCGCCTGTCTCGGAGTCGGGATCAAGCCGATCATTGGGGCGGATGTTTGGATGAAATCGGTGGAGTTGACGGGGCGGCCTTTCTACCATCGGCTCCGGTTGTTATGCCAAAACCAGAAAGGGTTCGGCAACTTGAGTCGACTATTGACAGGGGCATATCAACGTGGACAGGTGAATCATCGAGTGGTCATCAGTTGGGCAGACTTTGTGCAGCACCATCAGGACCTCATTGTGATTCTGGACGACCAGGAGGGGTTGCTGGCCTGGGCCAAGGCATATCACCAGGGGGAATTTGGCGAGTTGGTTGGCGCACTGCAGAAGCATACCGGAGACCGGCTTTACTTGGAGGTTAGCCGTGTGGGACATGCTGGAGAAGAGGAATATATCACCTTGGCTGCTGAACAGGCGCGCTGTTTCGGGATTCCACTGATTGCCACCAACCGAGTAGTCTATCTGACCCAGGAGGAATATGAGGCCCATGAAATCCGGGTATGTATCCACGATAGACGGGTTCTTCAGGATGCCCGCCGGCCCAGACGATTCACCGACCGGCAATACTTGCGCACTTCCGAGGAGATGGTGATGTTGTTTCGGGATTATCCCGATGCCATTGCCAATACGATAGAGGTTGCCAAGCGCTGCAACCTTTTTCTGCAGTTTGGCGAGAATCACATGCCACGTTATCCCGGTGTCACCGATGGGTCTGTCAGTGATGCCCTCCGGCGTGAAACCGAGGCCGGATTGGCCCGGCGTCTCGGAGTCGAAACGCTTCGGAGCCAAGGGGGTCACCCCGAAGTTGCTCCGGAGTATCTGCAGCGAATGGAAATGGAGCTTTCGGTCATCGATGAGATGGGGTTTTCCGGCTACTTTCTGATCGTGGCGGATTTCATTCGCTGGGCACGAGACAATGGTATTCCGGTAGGCCCCGGGAGAGGATCCGGTGCCGGGTCTCTGGTGGCTTGGTCCACTGGCATCACTGATCTGGATCCGCTGCGTTATGGATTGTTGTTTGAACGGTTTCTCAATCCAGAACGCGTATCACTGCCAGATTTTGATGTCGATTTTTGTGTCGATGGACGCGACCGGGTAATCGAGTATGTGGCAAATCGCTATGGCAGGGAACAAGTCGCCCAAATCATTACATTCGGGACCATGGCGGCCAGGGCCGTAGTGCGTGATGTCGGCAGGGCCATGGGTCTGCATTTCGGTTTTGTCGATCCAGTAGCGAAGCTGATTCCGTTTGATCCCGGCATGACACTGGACAAGGCCCTTGAACAGGAAGATGTGCTCAAGAACCGGTATCAGCAGGAACCCGAAATCCAGGAGTTGATCGACATGGCGAGGCAGTTGGAAGGCATTGCCCGAAATGTTGGAAAACATGCCGGCGGGGTGGTGATTGCCCCCCGACCATTGACTGATTTTACGCCGCTGTATGCAGAACGTCACTTGAACCAGGCCTGTACCCAATTTGACAAGGATGATCTGGAGAGCATCGGCTTGGTGAAATTTGATTTTCTCGGCCTCAAGACTCTTACGATTCTGGAGCATGCGGTTGGGCTGGTGAACGCCCAGCGGCAAGAATCCGGCACCTCTCCGGTGGTGCTGGATGATACGCTGTCACTGCAGGACTCCAGCACATTCGCCATGATTCAGCAAGGGCAGACCACGGCGGTCTTTCAGTTGGAATCGCAGGGAATGAAAGAGTTGATTCTTCGCCTCAAGCCGGACAGCTTCGAAGACCTGATCGCCCTGGTTGCCCTGTATCGACCTGGTCCGTTGCAGTCGGGCATGGTGGATGATTTCATCAATCGCAAGCACGGCCGTGAGCCAGTGCGGTATCCTCATCCGGATATTGAGCTGATTTTGCAACCTACCTATGGGGTCATTCTGTATCAGGAGCAGGTCATGCAGATTGCTCAGATGCTGGCGGGTTTTTCTTTGGGGAGTGCGGACTTGCTGCGACGTGCGATGGGCAAGAAGAAACCGGAGGAGATGGCCCAGTTGCGGCAGCAGTTTGCCGAAGGTGCAGTAGCACGCAATGTAGATCGAAATACGGCCGAGTCCATCTTCGACCTGATGGAAAAGTTTGCGGGGTATGGGTTCAACAAATCACATTCTGCAGCTTATGCCTTGATCTCCTATCATACCGCTTGGCTCAAGGCCCATTACCCGGCGGCTTTTATGGCGGCTGCCATGACAGCGGACATCGCCACTACGGATAAGGTGGCAGTGCTCCGCTCCGACGCCATGGAAATTGGATTGGAGGTATTGCCGCCGGACATCAACCTTTGTGGCTATGGCTTCCAGCCGGTAGACAAGAGCCAGATCCTCTATGGGATCGGTGCGCTCAAGGGAGTGGGGCGGTACGTGATTGCGATGATCGTCGCCGAACGCGAAGCGGGCGGGCCCTATTCGGACCTGTTTGATTTCTGTCGTCGACTGGATGGCAAGAAAGTCAACAAACGGGTGATGGAAGCATTGATTAAGAGTGGTGCCATGGATTGCCTGGGTGACAGTCGGGCGCAGATGATGGCAGAAATCGGTCCGGCCCTGCGGGCAGCAGACCAGCAACAGACAGACGAAACAGCCGGTCAGCATGACCTGTTTGGGGTCTCCACGATACCACTGGTCGCAAGCCACACTCCCTCGGTCACGCCATGGAGTGAACAGGAGTGCCTGATTGCGGAGCGGGAGGTGCTGGGAATGTACCTGAGCGGACATCCTTTTGATCGGTTTCGTACTGAGCTGAAGAACTTGGTAGACAGCAATGTATCGCAAATGGACTTGAGAACGCCCCGCGAGGGCGTGGTAGCAGGCTTGGTGGCCAGACGTCGGGTATTGAAGACCCGGCGTGGAAAAATGGTGATCATGTTGTTGGAGGATGGAGTGTCCAGGATTGAGGTAAGCCTGTTCCCTGAACAGTGTGCCGATTATGCGGACAAGGCTGATCTGGACGAAATACTGATTGTGAAAGGGAAACTCAGTACCGATGACTTTTCCGGTAACCCACAGATGCGGGCGGGGGCCCTGTACTCCATTCATGAAGTGCGAAACCGGTTCCTGCAGGAGTTAGGGTTGACTCTGAGTGGAATGGAAATCGGTTCTCGAGAGATCGACGAATTGGCGCAGATTCTCGATTGTTATTCCGGGGGCCATGTGGGGGTCACATTCCACTACCAACTATCCACAGGGGAGACCGGCACCATACGCCTTCGGGAGGACCGACGGATCCATCCCGCACCCGAACTTTTCGAAAGATTGCAGAGCCTGCCGACGTCACCCACACTGCAATTCCACTACGATGTCTCGTCGTTACGGAATGGCGGCGTCAAGGGGGCAGAGCGCCGCCTGGCCCATTGGTGACGCTCCATTCGGTTCCAATTTTTGTTATGTGACTGCCCGATGTCTGCACTTGCCGGCAACCAACAGCCGCTATCGGTCACCGGGCTGGCGGAACGCAGGAAGGCCTGACAGGCAGAGCTCGAACCGACTTGGTCAAGCACTCAGGGCTGGCTAATGGGCATCACTATATCGCGTTCCGAATCTACGGTCTGCATCACGTGTTCCACATACCGGTCTCCTTCGACTGTCTGGTCATTGATCAGGGCATTGAGTGAGGCTACCGTATCGGGGTCAAGGCGTATCTCTCCGGCACCCGCATTTTCCCGCATCCAGTCGATATGCTTGGTGCCGGGAATGGGAATCAGTTGGTCCGGTTGTGCGAGCAGCCACGCCAAGGCCAGTTGGGACAGAGTGCACCCGACGCGGTGGGCGATGTGGGTATAGGGTTCCAGCAGTTTGCGATTGTGGGCAAAGACTTCCGGCTCAAATCGGGGGCGTGCCATGGTGGTACGTACATCGCCCTCTGGCATCGTGGTCACATCCCCAGACTTACCAGTCAAAAACTGTCGACCCAAGGGAGCAAACGGGACGAAGGCGACCCCTAGTTCCCGACAGGTAGTGAGCATACTTCGTTCCGGGGTCCGGCTCCAGAGTGAATATTCAGACTGTACTGCAGTGATGGGGTGTACGGCATGCGCACGGCGTAGGCTGTCTGAGGCGATTTCGGACAGCCCGATGGTTCGCACCTTGCCATCTTCCACCATCCGGGAGAGTGCGCCCACGCTTTCCTCTACCGGGACCTTGGCATCGATCCGATGGAGGTAGTACAGGTCGATCACGTCAGTGTTCAGACGCTTGAGGCTGTCTTCGCAGGTCCGTTGCAGGGTTTCCGGGCGGCCATCTGGCACAGAGTGGTTTTCGGCGTTTCGGAAAATCCCACATTTGCTGGCCAGAGTGTACTCATGCCGGCGATGCGAAAGGTATTTCCCGATCAGGGACTCATTGTGTCCCATTCCATACATCGCAGCGGTATCAAGGAAAGTGTATCCATGATCCAATGCCAGGTTGAGCAACTTGCCAGAATAGGCTTCTTCCGGCTTTGGGCCGTAGCCCATGGACATACTCATGCAGCCAAGCCCGATGGCGGAGACGGAAAAAGGGCCGAGTTTTCGTTGATGCATGGAAAGCATGTGATCCCGGAGGAGGCCAGCGATAGGATGGCTCTGGATTTTATATTTTTTTGGCAGGACGAATGCTATGGAGATTATGATCTATCGGGCGAGAGGATAGTTTTGCGGCGGCGGGTTTCCGCCAGTCGTGGCGATTCCTCTCCGGGCCATCCATGCCTCGCGGCCCATCTCCGCTGCCGATCAGGGAGTCAATCAAATCGGTACTGCTTGGGAATGGCGTCGAAGATCAGGCTGTGTGAGTTCAGGGCCACGAAATGGCGGCTTTTGGCACGGGCGATCAGGGTCACACCCAACTCTTCTGCCAGTTCGAAGCCCATATGGGTGGTGCCGTTGCGGGAAACCAGGACCGGAATATCCATCAATGCGGCCTTCATCACGATTTCCGAGGTCAGACGTCCGGTGGTATAGAAGATCTTGTTATGCCCATTTATGCCATTCAGCCACATTTCGCCCGAAATGGTATCCATGGCATTGTGCCTGCCGACATCTTCCACAAAAGTCAGGATTTCGCCTCCCTGACATAGGCCACAACCATGCACGGAACCTGCCACGCGATAGGTTTTGTTGTGGTCTCGGATATTGCCCAGCATCCGGTAGATATCGGATTGGTGAACCTTGGCAGGGGGCAAGCGGTGATCGTACAATTTGTCCAGGGTGCAACTGAGAATTGTACCCTGTCCGCATCCGGTGGTCACAGTTCGTCGGCTTGTGTCCACGCCGGTGATACCCTTGCCGTCGCGGGTTTCCACTTCCGCCACTTCCCGGTCCCAGTTTACTACGACCGAGCGGATTTCCGATGGGTGGCTGAACAGGGTCTGATTTCGAAGATACCCGAGGACCAGCAATTCGGGACGGGCACCGAGCGTCATCAGGGTCACCAGTTCCTGTCCATCTACCTTGATGGTAAGAGGTAACTCGCCGACCACATAGACTTCCCTTTTTTCCCCGAATTGGTCGAGCGCCTCCACCTGATGAATGGATTCGAGCCCGGCGTTGCTGATGCTCGGTCGTGCTTCGGGGAGGGAATCGTGGTTCTGGAGGATGGCCATGGGGGATTACCCTGCAATCGTTTCAGGCAGAAAGAGGAGAAAGATTGGGTGGAGGAACGCGACTCACCATGCGGTCAACTCATCATGGAATAGTCGAAGCTTACCCTATTTTGGTCACCGATTTGCATTCCGCCAGAAACTCTCAGTGATTCACCTGAAAGCAATGGAGTCTGCCCTCGGGCCGGCTTGGATTGCGCTCCAAGTGATGGGGGGAGAGTGTCTTGATCTGTCCATGGGCCGGATTCCATTGCTGGCGAAGAGGCTCCCTAAGAACCGGGCCATGGTACCCCGATCACATGCCTAGGCCAGGATGCGTCAACTGGTTCCAGGGTCTTGAGTATGAAAATTCTCAGGAACCCGGCCCTACCGCTGTTCTCAAAAACTTTCGCCGTTGCCCGCCTGCAATGACCGATTTCCATCTTGGGGCCGGTCTTACACAATTTCTTTCAATTGGCCGTCATCTTGAGTCCCAAGTCTGTTATCGTATCGGGTCAATCCATGTCGCGTGATGACAGCAGCGAAAAACTACTATGGCCGGCAGGGCCGAACGGTTGCAGTTTGCTAGAGCATCGAAACGGCGCACAGTCGGACTAAAGCCATGAATGAAGACGCACTCAATATTCAGATCAGAAAGTTTCTCAAGAAAACCGGGATTACCTCCCAGCGTGCCATCGAGCAAGCCGTCCGCGAGGGTATGGAACATGGGACCGTTCAGGTCGGTGATTGTCTGGAGGCTACCATGTCCCTGTCTATCCGCCGCTTGGGATTAGATGTCGATGTGGTGGACACGCTCGTTATTGAGAAATAGTTCTTGCGAACTTGCAAGATACGACCATGAGTGGCAACAGGCAACCCGAAACAGGACGGGTGCAGACCGGCTCCCGGCTCTCCGTCCCCGTAGCGGTGGTGCTGGAACGTCATATTGACCCGAAAAGAAAGTGGTGTTACCCCACTTGGCGTGTGCATCGGGTACTGACCGGTGATGGCTTGGAAGCGTCCTGTGGCGACAGTGTCATTATGGTGGACCATGACACCTGCCGTTATATTTTCACTGGTTATACCTTGGACCTGTTCCGAGATGGGAGCGAAGGGTACTGGTACAATTTGCTTTCGGACCAACCCTATCTGTTCGTAATCTGCGAGGGGGAATACAGCGCCAGGGAGATTCGGCCAATGCTAGTGACCGCCAATCAGGACGAGGCCAATGGTCATATGGAAGCCGATGACATGGTACTGTCGGCACCGATGCCGCCCGAGATTACTGCATTGCTGGAACGTTATGTGGTCCGTTACTTCAAGCCGGAGATCAGGCGCAAGCGGAAGCGCCGGGACTGGCTGGAAGATTCCCTCTATTCGGCTCCACAGGACAGACACAACCCTCCCAGAGGGGATCGTCATGCGCCGAAATCCTGATACCGAATCCGATTCCCGGGAAGGGTTTCTGAAGCGCTGGTCAGTGCGCAAGCAGTCGACGGGTTCGGCAAAGACCCCGGCTCCAGCTGAGGTTCGGGAGGAAGCCGGTTCATCGCTTCCCCTGAATACGATTGTTCCGGTCGACAGCCCCGGACGCATGCAGACTATGGTGGAAGCGGACCGGCAGGACCCATTGCCTACAGAGGATTCCGGCGACCGCAAACCGGTTCTGACCGATGCGGACATGCCGGCAGTGGATAGCCTGGATGAACACAGTAACTACTCCGGATTCTTTTCACCGGGGGTCAGTGAAGCCCTCCGCAGACGAGCTATGCGCAAATTGTTTTCGGCCGCCGTATTCAACGTTCGGGATGGGTTGGATGATTACGATGAGGATTTCACGCAATTCGAGCCATTGGGTGATATGGTAACGTCCGACATGAAGCATCAGGCAGAAGTCCAGGAGAAGCGTCTCCGTGAGGCCGAGGAAGCGGAACAACGGGTTGCTGAAGAGTCGCAGGAGGGAGAGCCGGATGAGGGTGCCGCTGGTCGGGATGACGAAGAGAGTCTCGCTGCAGAGTCCGGTGCCGGCCATGAAGGAGAAGAGAGCCAGGGGGAGCCGGATCATTCGCGGATGACCGAAATACGCAAAGACACTGGTGAGTCGTCATGATGGTTCATCAAATCAAGACCCCCTGTTAAGTATGCCCAGTTATCTCGAAACATTGGGGCTTGAACTGTCTGCCGGGACAGCGGCCGGACAGGTACGACAGGAGGTGTTGGCCGCTATACCTTGGAACCCCAGCCCGACCATGACGGTCGCGTATGTGGCGGCCAGTCGGGTGCTCCTGATCATGGATGAAGACAGCGGACGGGGTGTGGAGGCTGCGTTGGGCGAGCGGTTTCTGTGTTACATTGCCATCCGCGAGGAATTGGACCGGCCAGTGACATCCGCCAATGCCTGGATTACGCCGGGATTGCAGGTGGAAGGCTATCTGGGGCGATTTGTCGCCAGCCTTCCCACCGGCGATGCCGGGGAGGAAAAGGGGGACAGCCTAGGGCAGATGATGGGTATTCCCAACGGCCTGTTTGATCATGTGATTGACGCCAGTGATGATGCGCTGATCCCGGCCGCGGTCAAGCCGCCGGGATATCACCACGTAGGTACCGACCCCGATCGCCTGCAGCATGCGATCCAGGCGGTTCAGCAACAGGTCGGCGAATTCGAAAAACCCCGCTACTTCGATTACGATCCGGATATTTGTGCCCATAGTCGCAGCGGAATCGTGGGCTGTAATCGATGCCTCGAAGCCTGCCCGACGGATGCGATTATTTCCATTGGAGAGCAGATTGAGGTCAATCCATACCTGTGTCAGGGTGGGGGGAGTTGTACCGCACGATGCCCGTCCGGCGCAATCACCTATCGTTATCCACCGGTGGAAGAACAGGTGGATTTGCTGCGCTGCATCTGCCGCGATACCCGGAAAGCCTCAGGTCGCGGAGAGCTGGCATTATTGGTGTATGACAGTGAGCATGGTACCGACGTACTGTCTCCCCTTGCCCAAGACTTGCCGGAACACATCATTCCCCTGTTAGTGGAAGAAATCGGTTCAGTGGGGGCCGATCTGCTGGCTTGTGCCCTGGCTTATGGAGTCGGTAATATCTGGCTGTATGTCCCCGCCGATGTGCCCGAACAAGTCCGTGCCAGTCTGACTGAAACGGTCGGATTCCTTGCGGCAGTGCTCCGAGATACCCCACTGACACACTGCCATGTCGAATTGGTTACCACGCTGGAACCGGTATTGGTCGCCATGCCTTCAGGGCACGAAAGGCCTGCCATCGCTTCGTTTGCAGCGGTCGGTGGCAAGCGCACGCTACTGCGTCAGGCCTTGGGGCATCTGTTGCAGACGAGGGAAGAAACCGGACCGGTGTCACTGCCGGCAGGTAGCCCCTTGGGGCAGGTCATTCTCGACAACGATGCCTGTACCCTCTGCATGGGATGCGTGTCTGTCTGCCCCGGGAATGCGCTGGAGGCCGGGGGGGAGACCCCGGCACTGAAATTCATCGAAAGTAACTGTGTCCAATGTGGTCTTTGTACCCGTGCTTGCCCGGAATCCGCACTGACATTGGATCCCCGCTTCCATCCTGACGAGACCGCTACCCGGAGCCGGATCCTGAAAGAGGAAGAACCCTTCCGATGTATGAGTTGTGGCAAGCCATTTGCCACTCAGGCCATGATTAGCCGTATGCTGGAAAAACTGTCCGGTCATTGGATGTTTGAGACGCCAGAACAGCAAAACCGCCTGCGGATGTGTGAAGATTGCCGGGTTGCAGATATGTTTGATCGCAAGGATATGATCGGGTAGATCATTTTACTTTTTTTCTATGACTTTTAAGGAAACGATTCCCATATATGATGATTCTTCTCTGGAAAGATTGTGTTTCGATAGGAATAAGTAGTTGTTTTCCAAAGTATAAAAATCGACATGGATTCCGTCATCCATTTGCCTGGCGATGAGCTCACATGACAGGGTGAATTGGGGAAGACACTTGCAACTAACCGAGTCTTAGAGTATAGAATTGCAGACACAATAATTGAGTACAGTCCGGTTGCCTACGGTTTGATGTTCCACCGTGGGTATCCCTACTGTGCCAATAGACTTTATTAACCGTGGAGGTTTTCATTGGAGCAGTTGCGGTCGACACTGAATGACCACAGCAATGAGGCAATGGTCAGTCTCATCGCAGAGGAGGATCGGGCCCGTTCTGTGACCTATGGGGTTCTTGCTTCCCTGTTGAGCGACATTCCCCACCGCGATTTGCTGGACTATTTGTGCCATATCAGCGATCCGGCAGATGCTGACAAGCCAGGTGAGATTGGCGAAGCGTGGCTGGCATTGCGGTTGGCCGCTGAGACGGCAAATGCAGTTCCGCTGGATGATGAATATCATGCCCTGTTCATTGGCCTTGGCCGGGGAGAGGTGGTTCCCTATGGTTCTTGGCATATGACCGGTTTTCTGATGGACAAACCCCTCAGTGAGCTCCGGGACGACCTGCGTGAACTCGGATTTGAGGCGGACCCAAATCGCAAGGAGCCGGAAGATCATGTGGCAGCAATCTGTGAGACCCTGTCGATTCTGATCCAGTCGGATGATATCGAGGGGTTTCGCCAGCGGCGCTTCTTTATCCGTCACCTCCATCCATGGGGAGAAAAGTTTTTCCGGGAGCTCCGGTCGGCTCCATCAGCCGATTTCTACCGGGCGGTAGGACTGCTCGGTGAGCGGTATATGCAATTGGAAAGCCAGTATCTGAACATTCAGCAACATTGATAGTCAAATGACTCCGACTAACCAGACCCAATCGAGGTTATACATGATGAACCAACCGAAAAAAGATCGACGGGCATTCCTCAAAGGTGCGGCCGTAACCACTGCGGCGATCGGGACCGGGGCCACTGCCACCGGGGTGCTGGCCGATACCCAAGCTCCCCCGAAAGAAGTCATCCGGACCGGTTACCAGGAAACCGAACATGTCCGCGCCTACTACCAACTTGCCCGCCAGTAAGTTCGGTTCAGGCTCCACATTACCAGTATCCTTACCCAAACGAATCGCAAAGCGACTCTGGAGAATACAGCATGAAACTGATACGCAAGCAAACCTGCGCCGAGGACCGGAGCCAGCCGGGCATCGGGCAGTCGATTAATCGAAGGACCTTCCTCAAACGGTCCGGTCTGGCGATGGGTGCGGGGGCTGCCGCCACCTCGCTGATGCCGGGGCGGGTCAAAAAAGCCCATGCCGCCAGCGTGGCTACCGGTGATGTTACGGTCAAAAGGAGCGTTTGTACCCACTGTTCGGTGGGTTGTGGAGTGCGTGCCGAGGTGCAAAATGGCGTCTGGACCGGACAGGAACCTGATTTTGATTCCCCTTTCAATTTGGGTGCCCATTGTGCCAAGGGGGCTTCGGTTCGGGAGCATGGTCACGGAGAACTCCGTCTCAAGTACCCGATGAAGCTGGAAGGTGGAAAATGGAAGCGGATGTCCTGGGATGATGCCATCAACGAGGTTGGTGATGGCATGCTCAAGATTCGTGCCGAGTCCGGTCCCGATTCAGTCTATTGGCTTGGCTCAGCCAAATACAACAACGAGCAGGCCTACCTGTTCCGTAAATTTGCGGCCATGTGGGGTACGAACAACGTGGACCATCAGGCTCGCATCTGCCACTCGACCACCGTTGCGGGAGTGGCCAATACGTGGGGATACGGGGCCATGACCAACAGCTATAACGACATGCACAACTCCAAATGCATGCTGTTTATCGGCTCCAACCCGGCGGAAGCCCATCCGGTCTCCCTGCAGCATATTTTCCGGGCGAAGGAAAACGGTGCCAGAATGGTGGTGATTGATCCACGCTATACCCGGACTGCGGCCCATTCGGATGTGTATGTCCGAATTCGTCCGGGATCGGATGTAGGCATTATCTGGGGTATGCTGTGGCATATTTTCGAAAATGGTTGGGAAGACAAGGAGTATATTCGCCAACGGGTATATGGTATGGATGAGATCCGTGCCGAGGTCGCCAAGTGGACGCCGGAAGAAACCGAGCGCGTCACCGGGGTGCCGGAAGCCAAGGTCAAGGAAGCCGCGCAAATGATGGCTGAAAACAGTCCGGCGACTTTTGTCTGGTGTATGGGGGGAACCCAACACACTACCGGCAATAACAATACCCGGGCCTATTGCGCCTTCCAGCTTGCTCTGGGCAATATTGGCAAGTCTGGCGGGGGAGCCAACATTTTCCGGGGGCATGATAACGTACAGGGGGCCACTGACTTTTGTGTCCTGTCTCATTCGTTGCCCGGATATTACGGCCTGTCTAATGGTGCCTGGGGGCATTGGTCCCGGGTTTGGGACTTGGATCCCGCTTGGGTGAAGTCCCGGTTCAGTGCCGAAGAAGTGGAGGGAGACAATGGCAAGCCGACCCATCCGATGAACTATCGTGGCATCCCGGTCTCGCGTTGGGTCGATGGAGTGCTGGAAGAGAACATCGGCCAAAAAGACAACATCCGTTGCATGGTGTATTGGGGACATGCGGTTAATAGCCAGAGTCGTGGCCCGGAAATGAAAAAGGCCATGGCCAAACTGGATATGATGGTCATTATCGATCCCTATCCAACCCATGCGGCTGTAATGCATGACCGCACGGATGGAGTCTGGCTGCTGCCGGCCACCACTCAGTTTGAGACGTACGGTTCTGTGACGGCCTCCAATCGTTCTCTGCAATGGCGGGAAAAAGTGGTTGAACCCCTGTTTGAATCGTTGCCGGATCACACGATCATATACAAGCTGGCCAAGAAATTCGATTTTGCCGACCAGCTCTGCAAGCATATCGAGGTCCGTAACGACGAACCGGTGATTGAGGACATTACCCGGGAGTTCAACAAGGGTATGTGGACTATTGGTTATACCGGCCAAAGTCCAGAGCGTCTCAAGCTGCATTTGGAGAACAAGCATACCTTCAATACCACGACCCTCAAGGCGGAAGGTGGCCCCTGCGATGGGGATTACTACGGGATGCCGTGGCCTTGCTGGGGAACGGCGGAAATGAAACATCCCGGCACCCCGATCCTGTATGATCCCAGTAAGCCGGTAGCAGAAGGGGGATTGAATTTCCGTGCCCGTTTCGGCACGGAGCATGAAGGTAACAATATCCTGGCCGAGGACTCCTGGCCCGTGGGCAACGAAATCCAGGATGGCCATCCCGAGTTCACTGCGGATATGCTCAAGAGCCTGGGATGGTGGGATGACCTGACCCCGGAAGAGAAGAAACTGGCGGAAGGCAAGAACTGGAAGACGGATCTATCCGGCGGGATCCAGCGGGTGGCGATCAAGCACGGTTGTGCGCCGTTCGGAAATGCCAAAGCGCGGGCCATTGTGTGGACCTTCCCTGACCGGGTGCCGATTCACCGCGAGCCGCTGTATGCACCGGACCGCGACCTGGTGGCCAAATATCCGACCTATGAAGACCGGAAGCGGTTCTATCGTCTTCCGACCCGGTATGCTTCCATTCAGGCGCAAGACTATTCTGGAGACTTCCCGATCATTCACACCAGTGGACGCTTGGTGGAATATGAGGGCGGTGGGGAAGAGTCGCGGTCCAATCCCTGGCTGGCAGAACTGCAACAGGAGATGTTCGCCGAAATCAACCCCAAGGATGCCAACGACCACAATGTGCAGGATGGAGACATGATCTGGATCGAAAGCCCAGAGGGCTCCCGGATCAAGGTCAAGGCCATGGTGACCCAGCGGGTTGGCCCCGGAGTGCTCTTCACACCATTCCACTTCGGTGGGCACTATGAGGGAGTCGACCTTTTGGATAAATATCCCGAGGGGACTGCACCGTACGTCCGGGGTGAAGCGGCCAATACCGCCTTCACTTACGGATACGATTCCGTAACGCAAATGCAAGAGACGAAAGTGACTCTCTGCCGCATTTCACTCGCTTAAGCTGGAGGATACGAACATGGCAAAAATGAAGTTTCTTTGTGACGCCGAACGCTGCATCGAATGCAACGGTTGCGTAACCGCCTGCAAGAACGAGAATGAGGTGCCTTGGGGGGTCAACCGTCGCCGTGTCATCACACTCGGTGATGGCGAGGCCGGCGAGAAGTCCATTTCGGTGGCTTGTATGCACTGCACGGATGCCCCTTGCTCGGCGGTCTGCCCGGTGGATTGCTTCTATACCACCAATGATGGGGTCGTGCTGCACGACAAGGACCTCTGTATTGGGTGCGGTTATTGCTTTTATGCCTGTCCGTTTGGCGCGCCGCAATATCCACAACAAGAGGCCTTTGGGGTCCGTGGCAAGATGGATAAGTGTACTTTTTGTGCGGGCGGGCCGCTGGAAGACAATTCCGTGGCGGAATACGAGAAATATGGTGCCAACCGCCTGGCGCAAGGGAAGTTGCCACTGTGTGCGGAGATGTGCGCTACCAAGGCGCTCATTGCCGGTGACGGTGATATGGTCGCGGACATCTATCGCGAGCGAATTCTACGCCGCGGTGGTCGGCCACAAACCTGGGGTTGGGAAGCTGCCTACGGGTAGTTAAAGAGCCAGGACCCGGGGCGAATTCCGCTCCGGGTTCCTTTTTTCCCGAGCTTCCGGAGTTCAATGTAGCGCTGAATTCCCCATTCCCGAGGTACAAAATGTCGAAACGATATCTTCGCCCCGTGTGGTTGTTGTTGGCAGGCTTTGCCTTGGCCGGTTGTTGGGAATCTTCTGATGTGACTTTTCACCAACCCGGTGAATACCATGGTCCACTGGATGATCTCAATACTGATCGTGCCGTCCTGCAGGAGCGTATGTCCATTCAGCGGGATCGTTAATCCGTCACCGAAAGAGCAATGAAATCAGAAACAGTTGACAAGAACCGTCGGCGTCGGCGGGCGATGAACTGGTCTATCCTGTTTATCGTGCTGAGTGCAATGGCCCTTCCGCTTGGGTCCTATTTGGTCACGGGCGGCGGAGAACAAGCCTTTGCCCAAGTGGTGGATGACACCAACCAGCGGGCGAACTTCTGGCGTGCTGTGCGCGAAGGGCAAGCTGGATACAGCGCGGTTACTGGGCCCGAATCCGGTGTATTCATCGACAATGGCGGACAAAACTGGCGCCAGTTGCGTAACGGGTTGATCGCGAACTATGGAGGCTGGGCGATTATCGGCGGATTGGCGCTGGTGTGCCTGTTTTTCCTGCTACGTGGACGTATCCCGGTCGAAGGCGAAAAATCTGGATTGACGGTTCCGCGCTGGAACGGGATGGAACGATTCATGCACTGGTATACGGCCGTCCTGTTCGTCCTGCTGACGATCACCGGTCTCAGCTTGCTTTTTGGCCGAGTGGTTCTCATCCCTGTTCTGGGCCCCAAGGGGTTCTCTGCCTGGGCGGACCTGTCCATTAACGTGCACAATTATTTGGGTCCGTTCTTCTCCATCGGGGTTTTCGCGATGTTGCTGTTCTGGGTCAAAAACAATATTCCCTCAGCAGTGGATCTGAAGTGGTTCGCGTCTGGCGGTGGCATCATTGGTAAGGCACATCCGAGTGCCGGTAAAGCTAACGGCGGAGAGAAGGCTTGGTTCTGGCTGGTTATCCTGGTGGGTCTGGTAGCGGTATGCGGAACTGGGTTCGTATTGATTGGCTGGGTAGCGCAATTGGGCTGGATCGCGGACACCCGGGCTACCATGCAATGGGCGCATCAAATCCATGCCATTGCGGCCATTGTCTGGATCATAGTCTTTTTCGGTCATGCGTATATCGGCACGATCGGTACGGAAGGTGCGCTGGAAGGGATGACTACTGGCCGGGTCAGTATCGAATGGGCCAAGCAACACCATGATCTGTGGTATGAAGAGGTCAAAGGTGAGGCGGGGATTGCAGACCGGAACCAGACTCCTTCGGCAACAGCAGGTGCTTCGCCGACCTGAGTGGTATTGATGACCAAAAAACCCCTGCTTGGCAGGGGTTTTTTGTGGTCTTGGCCGGGCCGATTCGGTACCCCGATATGGTGTTGGTATTTATAGGCTATAGAGGAACATTGCAGGAACTTCCCCCGGAAATTATCCGTAGCATGCGCTCTTGTGGTGTCATGACCACTTGCCTGCCAGTGCGTCTCGATGGGGGGCAATGGGAATCCGCTGTATTTTTTGGTTTGGCCGGCCCAGAATGCCGGAAAGATCGACAAATTCTCAAGAATTCACAGCAACCGCTGCCGGTTTCCCTGGAAGCCGACATGATCGAATGCCGCAGTGCAGCGGTCGTGATGTTGCGGTTTGAGGTAAGCACCCGCCCTGCGGATCCGCTGGCGGGGGAGGTGTTGTTAACTCCCGGCCAAGGCGAGGTGCAGTTCCAGACTTTGGAAAACCTTGCCACCCAGCCCTATCTGCGTATATTCTTTGCGGATGGGCATTATCGGGTGATTTACTCGCAACAGTTGCGGCTCGGGGAGCAGGAGCGAGCAGGTTATCGCTCGGTGCTCGAAGATGCGGTAAACCATGATGCCATGATCCGTTTGACCGGGCGTTATGATCCCGCGGCTGCCATACGGGAAGTGACCCGCCATTATGCATCCCATGTTTCGACTGGCTAAATTCCTGTTTCTGCTGATGTTCAGTATTACGACGATTCTGGCACAGGCCGATGAGCGCTTGCGTAATGCGATTCGGTCCGGCGATGTGGAACAAGTGATCCAACTCAGCGATACGACCGCCCAAATTAATGCAACCACGGAATCCGGCAAGACCGCACTGATGGTGTTGGCTCGCGCTGGTTACTGCGATCAGGTCGAAAAACTCCTGTCGATGGGTGCGGACCCCGATGCCAGTAACCAGAACGGAGGCACTCCCCTGATGTTCGCCACTATCAGCGGGGATCTTCGTTGCCTGACGCCGCTGCTGGATGCAGGAGCCAATGTCAATGCCCGTGGGATCAATGGATGGAGTGCCCTGATGATTGCGGCCGCCAAAGGCAATACGGCCATGACTCGTCAACTCATCATGGCGGGTGCGGATATCAACGCCCGGGATGTCTTTCTATGGACTCCCCTGCACCGGTCCGCCTATGAAAACCGCAAAAGTGTCGTCGATTTGTTGCTGTCCACACCGGGTGTCCACATCAATGCACAAGACGATCATGGTGCTACGGCCTTGCATCATGCGGCCGCGATGGGCTATGCCGAGGTAGTGCTCAGCCTGTTGCGTCAAGGGGCGTTGCCGGACATTCCGGATATGGAGGGAAGAACGCCACTGATGTACGCCCAGCAGCAGGGACATGAGGCCCTGGTGGAGGCTTTTCATGGGGTCAACGACTATCCTGCAGATTGAATGTGAATAACCTCCCCATCCTGCCCGCCGCCTACCGTTTGATTCACCTTGCGCAGGTGGATAGCCTGCGGGACCATGTGCAGGCAATGGCAATCGGGGGTGCGGAAGAGGGTACGGTCATTCTGGCCGATCGTGTGCAGTATATCCCGGTTGTCGGAGAGAGTCACCGGGTGCCGGATGGGGATTGCGACAATCTCCATGCCGCTTTGGTGCTGGAGCCGGAATTCCCATCACAACGTGATCACGAAACCCTGTTTGTCGCTCTGGTGAGTCTGGCCAATGCGATTGCTATCCATGCTTCTCCGATGACAGTGCTTCGTTTCGGCTGGCCGAATGAAATTCGGATCGCCCATTACCGAATCGGGTCGGTCTGGCTGGACCATGGCGAGTCCCTGGGCCGTCGCTGGCTGACGGTTACCCTGACCGTGAATGTGGCCAGCACATCGCAGCGGGATGCGGAGGAGGAGATGAGCCTGCATCAGGGCGACGGCAATACCCGGATTACTTCCCGGCAACTGTTCGAGTCCTGGACCAGAGAGTTCATCCGTTGGATCAATCGATGGGATGATCGTGGGTTCAGCGATATACTTGCCCAATGGGTCACGCGGGCGGATGTGGTTGGTTGTCCGGTGTCCATTCGACAGCCCGATGGGATACTCGCGGGAACAGGGGACAGGATTGATGGAGAGGGCTGCCTGGTCATCCGCCAGCCAGACCGTACTGAATCCCGACTGTCTCCCCGAATCTTTATGGGATGGGACTCGCCACACTCTGTCAGATCATGAAAAACGCCGCCGCATTTCCTGCCCGCCGCCGCTTCGTAAAAACCTGCCTTGCGGCCGCGACCGCAGTGGCCGCAAATCCATGCCTTGTGGTACGTTCACAGCCCCTGCATCGCTATAACCGGGTGTTGCTTGTGGACCGCACCGGATTTCCGGTGAGCAGTGAGTCATTGTCTGGTGGTAAGGCATTCATTTTTCATTACCCTTACATCACCACCCCCTGTTTTTTGCTGGATATCGGTCGCAGTCTAGAGACCGGCCAGGATCTCATCACAGCAGATGGAAAGCCATATCGTTGGCAGGGCGGCTCCGGCCCTTGGGCTTCGGTGGTGTCGTTTTCCGCGATTTGTGCACATAAGTTGAGTCATCCCACCCCTACGGTCAGCTTTCTTAATTTCCGACCGGAGCTGACCCGGTTCATGGGCCGTAACCAACAAGTGAGTGAACGCAAGCAGATCATTTATTGCTGCTCTGAGCGCAGTGCGTACGATCCTGCTCGTGGGGCAGAGGTGGTTGGCGGGCCGGCACGGCAACCCCTGACCGCGGTGGAACTGGAATACGACCCCGACCACGATCGGTATTATGCTGTGGGCACCCGGGGCGGGGAACTCTATGAAGAGTTTTTCGCCCGGTTCGGCTTTCGCCTTGCCATGGATTACCCCCACCATGATGTACGGGCACTGGCCGAGGACCGGGCAGAGGTGATTTCGCATGATCGCTACTCCAGCCAGCCGGTGACTTGTTGAAGGTCAGGCGAACCTTTGACAGGTATAGGGGCCGAGGTCGATCGATGGTGGTTTGTGGGTCAGGAGTTCAGCGATCAACTTGCCTGTGATGCCGGCGAGGGTCAGCCCCAGGTGTTGGTGGCCAAATGCCAGCAGAATATCGGGTGAAACCGAGCTTGGCCCGATGACCGGGAGTGCGTCCGGGAAAGTGGGTCGGAACCCGAGCCAGGTCTGGGAAGGCTCTTCCGGCAGGGGGAACATGGCTCGAGCCCTGCGGGTGATGTATTCGGTCCGTGCACGATTGGAGGGTTTTTCTTTTGATGCGAGTTCCACAGTACCGGCGAATCGTAATCCTTCTTGGGTAGGGGTGGCATAAAAACCGCTTTCGGCCCATCCAACTGGCCTGCGGACCAATGAGGATCGGCCCTCAAACTGAATATGGTAGCCTCGCTCCACATTTAGTGGCAACTGTTTGGTCCCGGCTCCACGAATGGCCCCGGAATATGCACCGGCACAAAGGACCGTGGCATCCGATGTGATGTGTTTCCCATCATCCAGTATTACCCGACAGCCGGGCTCCACGGCGACGACATTGGCCCGGCGAAATACTCCACCTTGCTCGCGGAAATAGGCCATGAAACGGTCTGTGAGTGCTTGGGGGTTGATCACATGCCTCGTTTCCCGGAACCACAGTGCCCGATACACTTCCATCGTCAGTGCGGGTTCGATTTCCTTTGTCTGGCGATGATCCAGGATGTCAAATGTGGCTCCCTGTTCTGCTCGCTTCCGGTTGGATTCCACGCTATCTTCGTAGAGCTGACGGGTGCTGTAGACATAGAGGAAGCCTTCATGGCGGAACAGATGTGCCGCCCCGGCGTCTTCCACCAGGGGGTCAAGCCCCTCTGCCGTATGAGAAAGCAATGTCCCCAGACACTGAATGATCCGGTTGACGCGTGATGGAGTGCAATGCCGAAGGAAGCCAAACATCCAATGGGGATAGCGCAGGACATGCATCAGGTCCAGGCTGAGAGGGCTGTCCCGGGACAGCATCAACGAAGGCAGGCGTCTCAGGAGGTCCGGGCTGTTCACTGGAATACAGCCGTAATCGGCAATGGTACAGGCATTGCCATACGAGGTCCCGGTACCCGGTTCGGCCCGGTCCAGCAGGAGCACATGGTGTCCCTGGCGCTGTGCCCACAATGCCACGCATACGCCGACGATACCGGCCCCCACTACTACTGTGGTTCGGCGGGCCCTCATCAAGAAAGATCAATGGCGTGGCGGGACAAGTCCGCAAATTCGATGATTTCCAGAGCCCGCTGGTGAGTTGCGCGCATTATCACCTTGGGAGCTACTCTGGCTGTCAATGCTTCCTGCCAACGTGCCGCACACAGACACCATCGATCTCCCGGTTTCAGCCCGGGGAACTGGAAAGCCGGGATGGGGGTGGAAAGATCATTGCCGCGGGATTTGCTGAACGCAAGAAACTCCTCGGTAACTTCGACGCAAACCGTATGGGAGCCCGAATCCTGTGGGCCGGTTTCGCAACATCCGTTGCGGGTGAACCCGGTCATGGGCTTAGTGGAACAGAGGGAAAGGGGTTCGTCAAGAACGCTCTTCTGATTTTGAGGCCAGGACATGGGACAATTTACACAATCGTGAAGTGATGGAAGGGGTCGGATATATCGTTATCCAGCAAGGTTGTTTGCCGAATATCAGATTCGAATATACCCTGTTCCTGGGCTTGGTGTCTCACTGGGTCGCGGAATCTGTAGACTAGGTGAGATGCCTTTTTTCACCTCGCAAGCGCAGAATGAATGTGACAACAGCCCTTCTCCGATGATGTTCCGGGATTCATCTGGCCCGCAATAAATGAACGGAATGCTGTGCCGCTCTGTCAGGTTGCGCATTCTACCTTCGAGTTCCTGAGATGCTATCGCATTCGTGACCATCGGGGTTCCCCAATGATCCCTGCCAATCCCCCCATGTCCCAGGCCGGCCGGTTTGATCTTTCCGGCCGTCAGGAACCACGCTCCCGCCAGAGCAATCCACGGGAACGCCCGGTACAGGCCATGGGGAGTGGCACTCCACCAGTGCAAAACCAACAAATGCAGGGAGGTAAATGGTTGGTGGTGACGCTGATTCAGGGCAGCATACCGGCATGGACACCGCGGAATCTCTCCGTAACTACGTTATTCGAGGTGTCCATACATGTAAGTTGATGTATCAGTACTGTGATGTCCGTAATCTTCCCTTTTCTTAACAGACGCTCCGACTTAATTATCCCCTTTTCAGCCATCGGAAGTCAGTGAACCGCCTCCAAGAGGACTATTTCCTTTGGGGTCTCACCTTTGGACAGATTGCAGATATTCAAAGAGTTTGATCCAACAACTCTCGATTTCTTCTTCAATCTCACCAGTAAATTTTTGTTTCACACGCTTACTTAGTCCCCCTTTTCCAGTGTGAGGTGCAACACCCTGTAAGCCGCGGCTGGTGAGCTGAAAAGTAGCTTGCAGCGGGCCAGATGATGGCTAACCATCTCTGTTTCTCACCAACGGAGGATTGCCATGCCCGTAGGCTACCATCACCTGACCCATGCCGAACGATGCCAGATTCACGCCCGGTTGCATCGGGGGGTGGTCGAAACGGGAGATGGCCCGCGATCTCGGACGGGACCCCGGGACGATCTCGCGGGAGACCTCACGCCACCGCGGCCTGTGGGGCTACCGGCACCCGCAGGCCGACGGCAAGGCGACGGCCCGTCGTCAGGAGGCTTCGGCGGTGCCCTGGAAGAGGACACCGGAGCGCTGGGCGGTCGCGGAAGGACGGTTGCAGGAAGGATGGAGCCCGGAGCAGATCGCGGGCTGGGTTCGGTTGCCGGGCGAAGGGATGGCGGGCCAGGAGTGGATCTACCCGCAGGTGCGGGCGGATCGGCAGGCCGGAGGGATCCTGTACCGGTGCCGGCGACGTCGGGGCCAGAAGCCGAACGGGCGCGGCGGCCGCTCTGCCGGACGCGGTCACATTCCCGATCGGGTGGACCTTGCGGAGCGGCCGGCAGTGGTTGAGGAGCAGTGCCGGATCGGGGACTGGGAGCGGGAACCGATCATGGGAGCGAGGCACCGGGGTGCCTTGGTGTCGGCAGTGGACCGGGGCTCGAAGTTCCGGTGCCTGGGGCCGGTTCGGGATCGGGTCCACACTGGTACCGCCGACCATGGTCAGGAGTTCGCGAGACACCGGGCGATCGCGCAGAAGCTCAATGCGGGCTTTTCCTTCGCTACTCCCTACCCTTCCTGGGAACGGGGCCGGAACGAGCACCCCAACGGCCGGGTGCGCCCGTACTTCCCGAAAAGAACGGACTTCCGCCAGGTGACCCCCGCGCAGGTACGGGCGGTGGCGGATCGGCTCCACCGTCGACCTCGGAAGGTCCTGGGGGTTCGCACCCCGGCGGAGGTCTTTGCCCGTGGGTTGGCTCCCCCCGGACGCGGCCCACGGTCCTCCATCGAACCCGGCACTCCGGGCCCTCTGGTGATTCACCGGAGCGGCTTCGCTCGGCCTCCAGGTCCGGAGCGCGCCCTTGCCTTGGCCGATGGCTTCGGTCAGGATCGCCGGCAGTCGAGATGGCTGCCATCGGTGGCCGAAAAGAAGCGCTCGCAGCGCGAATTTTTGGGTCGCCGCCGCGATCTCTCCCTTTGGGCTACGCCCTCATTCCGGGATCGCGGCGCGGTTGCACTTCGGACTGGATCCGGGGATTCAACCTTCCAACCGATATGGCTATCAAGTTCAAGATTATTTTCTTCCGCGAACTGCTTTAGTTGGGCAACAATCGGTTTCTTAGTATTGCTTATAGGCATTTTCAACAGCTTCTATTTCCGACTCATCCAGCTCGAATACTGCTTCAATGAAATGCTCATTTTTTCTCCCGCTCGTCTCATCATCAAGTTCCGAGTATTCATCCCTTGGATAATCATGCAACAGGTCAATTGCCGTTACCTCATCTGCCGGATTGAACTTCCAAAGTGGCAGCAACAAATTGGTCTTGCCGGACTCATTAACACCCACGAGACATGCAAGCTCATCGACATCGATCCAGTCAGCACCCTTAACTGATCGAAACTTGTTCACTTTATACCTAAGCAATCTCATGTCTCATCCTCATATTCCTGTCAACCTCACGATCTCGCCGCCTCTGCAGCCACATGTCCGGCAAGCCCGGTTACGAATGTACGCAGGCCGGTCATCTCCGTCATTTCGGAATAGTTTCCATCGACAGAACCCGATCTCGGGGAGATCAGGATTGATGCCGCAGTGTACAGATTCTCCTGAACCAGCTTGCGGCACAGGATGTGGTAGCGCTCCGCATACGACGCACCCTTGAATTCCTCGAAAATCGGGAAGTGCGGGGAAAAATCCCTGACCGGCGACCGGGATGCCGGTACGTCTTCCAGCAACATCAGCCAGCCGACAAATGGGCGTGGCTGTTCACCGAATGCCCCTTCCCGGTAGGCGGTCCAAAAGTCATGCGCCATACCGATGGCTTCTTCCGAGCGGTTGTTGAAATTGTTGCCGAATGACGGCCCCACCTGGCTCTTGAGTTCGAGCGCGGCAATCAGGCGGCCCTGATGGATGACCAGAAGATCCCATAGCTTGCTGGGCCGAAAGTAGCCCGGCAAGGTCAGCACGTGGCGCTGCGGATGGATCTCCGCATGTTCCAGTCCATTCGCTTGCACGATCTCCATCACCAGAGCAATGAAGCCATCCATGTTCTTTCCGGCGGTGACTCCGGCGCGTCCCCCCGGATCGGTTTTTCCGGCCTCCGCCTGTTTTTGCCGTGCCCGCTCTCTGCCGGCCCAGAACTGCTGTACTGCCTCTCGGGCTTTCGGCTCGTAATCGGCCAGATCAATTGCCATTTGCCCTACTGCTCTCTACCTTTCCGATGGCAATGTATTCTTTCTTCGTCAGTCCATAAATCTCCGACACGGTCCTTCTGCAAGCATCCGGACTGTCGCACCTGTCCATTTCGATCAGTTCATCCCTGAGTGAGGTGGAAACGTCCTGCCACCGCGGTAGTCGGATACGCCGCAGGTACTGCGCCTGGAAACGAAAATAACCACCCCTCATGCGTGTTGCATACATCGAAACGAACAGTCTGGCGATCCCGGAGCGCAGAACGATACGAAGCGCTCTCAAATCCCACTCATCGGACGTGATGAAGTACAGATTATGGTGCGGATACAAGCGACCGCCCTCGTAAACGATATGAGCCTCGCCCTTGATATCCGGGATGAGGAGCTTCGGCCTGGAGGCCAATGCAGGATAGATGCGGTCGATCGTCCGGTACCAGTGGGTGGGAGCTTTCTGCGCGACGTGTCTTTTTTCTATCTGTCCGCGCCGTTCCTCGAAGTAATGTTTCAGACGGGGGTATTGATTCAGGTCGACCAGGCCGCCTCCGTCGGCGAACGGATTCACCAAGCCCAGCCCATGCCATTTCACCTCACCACTGTCGATATCCCGGGTCATGGCGAGGGGAAGCTTGCGATCCGCCTCCACATCCAGGTCATGGAACGGTCCAATAAAGGCTTGGTCCGCACCGGTCGCCACGCCGATGCCCACCTTGCAGCCGACCTGCTCAATGGCCGGGAACTCCTGCTCCAGCCGCCGAACGAGTCCCAGCCGGGTCGGCGATTCCAGGATCCAGGGCTGGGCACCCACCATCACCGCGGCCATTTCTATGACCGATCCATTGGCGGTCGGCGGACTTTCGGCCCGCATCTCCCTGGCCAGGACTTTCAGGGCCTGCCGGTCGATGGGCGGACGGTGGGCAATGCGGGTCTTGCCGGATGGCTCCCTCGTGATCACCGTAATGGCCGGATAGGCGATCACGTCGGTATGAAAAGCCGGGGTGTCGGTCATGTCCACGTAGGCCTTGAGGTGATAGCCTTCGGCCACCATCCGACGCAAGGGGCCGCCATAGCGGTTCTTCATCCAGCGATCGGCACAGAGGAAGCCGAGAGTGCCGCCCTCGTCAAGCAGGCGCAACGACCGCTCCATAAAGGGAATATAGAGGTCCGCGCGGTCGAATACCGTGCGATAACGGATACGGTACTCCGAGATCAGGGCCTCCGGAATCAATTCCTGCCGGACATAGGGGGGGTTGCCGATAACGAAGTCGACAGGCGCCGGCAGGTCGACCAGCAGAAAATCCCCCTGGAGCAGCCAGGCAGCGACCAGCCGGTTGGCAGTGCCGACCGGAATCCCTCCTTCCCCGAGCCACTCGATGACCTTCTGGCGGGTGCGTTCGAAGGAAGCATGATGCAGCTCGACACCACGAATGCAGGGTGCCAGCACCGGGTAAGGGTCGTCGCCGCAAGGATTCGATTGCCAGTTTTCCAACAGGCGCTCGATGACGACTTTCAGGAACTCGCCCTCGCCGAAGGAGGGCTCCAGAAGCCGGAATCCGCAGAGCGGACGATCGGCGGTATAGCCCGAAAGATCGAGGATGAACTCGACCACTTCCCGCCTCGTATAGATGGCTCCGCGTTCCTCGATGCCGCCGGCGGCCAGCGCGGCAACGGCATCGTCTACCGGACTGGAATCCAGAAACGATGATTGCCGCCAGGAAGTGAAATGGGCCATCAGAGAGTAGGCTGGCCTGGCATGACCTGAGCTTGACGGTCATCCCTGTGCCGATGGAGAAATTCGCGCATCGATCGGCGAATCAGCCATGATGCGCTCGCTTCGCTTGGTTCGGCGAATTGATTCAGTGCGGTGTAATCGTCCAAGTCTACCGCAACAGTTACTCGTCTCATTGTGTTGGGTCGCGTGCTTCGGACTACTGAATGATCATACAGAAGATGTCTGATACATATGATATTCAAATTGTAACGCTTTGTGCTTCCAGATGCCCGATTCTGAACCACACCACTACCGTCCCAGGTTCCGGTCCAGGCCTTTTGGCTCCCACCCCCTGCCGCTCCCGGACCGCCTCCCGGTCGGCGGTGACGAACTCTGCCCAGTTCCTGGCCCGGCTGATCTCCGACCTGGCCCAGGTTCGGGCCTCGTAGTGCGCTTGGTCGCAAGCCTACCTCGGTCGCAGGTTGCCCACCTACTCCCGCAACTGGTTGACCGTTATCTTGTGGTCGAGTCCGGGGAGACCGGTCTCGGTCTTCTCTACGAAGATGTCAGCACCCGACAATTGCAATAGAGCCATTTCCCGTGGTTGTGCCCGGATTTGAACGCGAAAACGACCGGCCGGTCGGCACAAGCGTCTGGGCCGGAACTCGCGTGCGGTGGAAGTGTTCAGCAAAACCGCCAGGACATCTGCATAGTACGTTATGCCTACCATTGAATCCGCTCAGTGAAGGCCAGTGTACGGGTATCTTGCCCTCTTCGCATCCGGCCAATCTGTGATACCCGATAGTCATTCGACGGATTCTTCAGCTGTTGGATAATGATATCGACTGTATTTTATCGGTCGATTGGCCTGGTTGTGTGGCCCGGTTACGCGCCATATGATCCTTCTGAAATTATTCTCAACGGTTTGGTCGGTGTCAATCATCCGTTGCACCGCATGTCTATCAAGAACATCCGGTTCTTGTTGAATGGTTGTGTTCTGAAATGAGGGTTGATGCCTGTAGGCAGACCGCACGTAAAGGCTCTTTTTGAGTTCATCCTGAGTTGCTGGGTTCTGACCATGAAAAACTAACTCTACTTTCTCTTCGTTCTCTTCTGCTAACGGATCGTTACGGCGGTAATAGGGTTGCTTTTCAACACTCATTCCATAGAAATAATCTACCTTGAGGTGCCTTTGGAAGGCATCAAACAGAGAAGCTTTCCCGCATCCATCTGGTGTGATGTGATCTGGCCGATTCGTTGCACAGGAGGAAGCGGAAATGTTGCGAGGATTCCAAAGGCGTTTCCGGGGTATGCTGAAATTCCGCTACCTGTATATCCTGCTTGCTGAATCGCAGGATGGTCGTGGTCCGAGTGCCATACTCCTTGCCCTGGATATAGACTGCGGACAGTTGGCGCTCTTTTTCCATCGTCAGGCTGCTTTGAGGTAACTCCTCGTCTGGTGTGGGGGTCGTGTCCAGCATCATCGGCAGGAGAGCTTCCGGCTCAATGGCCGGAGACACTCCGATGTATCTTGACATGGTCATCACTCCTCGTGACATCTTGGGCCAAATCGTACCCAGGGGACCATTACTGATGCTGTGGAAGCCTACATCCAACACATGTGGGGCGTGGTCACCATACCCCCAGGCAGTCAGTCCATTCTGGTCTCCGAAAACAAGATTGAAGGGATTGTATTCCTGCTGGTGGGATTGGAGAAAATGGATGATCGCTTCGGGTCTTCGACCCGGTTGCAGACAATGGACCACCAGTTCTCCCCGGCTGCGCGCATCAGGTCGGTGACCGCCGGGGGAACGCAGGTTGGTCACTGCCGCGAATTTTCCGGCTGTATTGATCCCGAGCCAGGTACCGCCGGCGGCCAAATCTCGACCTGCAAAGACATGAGGCTGGTCTTCCCACCAATGCATTGCGCGACTGGGTCGGGCATGATACTCGTCCCGGTTGGCAGTGATGATCAGCGGGTACTCCGGGTGCTGTTTACAGGCAATAAAGAGGATACACACGGGGAAATCCGATAGGGTCTATGAATTCGATGGACACATATGCCTGTCGTCTTGTCTGCTATCAATATGCGAAACAGGTGATGCGATTGCATGTGATCGTGCCCGATGCCTTGAGTTGGCGGCGGAGGGCGTAGGTTCCGGGCATTCTCATAGCGAGGAGTTGGGCATTGGATTTTTTCTTCTCGCATTAGGGCATGGATACAACGGCCTTCTCTTGATGGTATATTCCAAGGGTCCAGCAAGGAGGCTGGCACCTGCAACTGACCATCCCTAGAGTACTTCCACGATGCAAATCGGTCAACGATACAATCTGGTGGCCGTTCGCGAGTCCGGTCCGGGTATGTTTCTGGATACCGGTGATGGGAGTGAAATTCTGCTACCCGGGGCAGAAGTCCCACAAGGTCTGGAGGCCGGGAGCAGGGTGGACGTATTCGTATACCGGGATTCCGAGGACCGGCCTGTCGCAACCACCCGATCCCCTAAAATCATGGTCGGGCAGTGTGCCTATCTGCGAGTGGTTGCTGTCAACCGAATGGGTGCTTTCCTGGACTGGGGGTTACCCAAGGATTTGCTGGTGCCGTTTGCACAGCAGGCCGAGCGCATGGAAGCCGGCAAGTCGTATGTTGTGACGGCTTATGTGGATCGGAATACGGATCGAGTGGTGGCCAGTTCGCGCCTTGGACGCTGGTTACAGGAACAGGGGGGAGTGTTTCAGGCCGGTGAGCCGGTAGACCTGCTGATTGCCTCCCGCACCGACTTGGGTTGGAAGGCGGTGATCAACCATACCCATGTTGGGCTGATCTTTCATCAGGACGCCGTTCGTCCGCTGAAGTCTGGTCACCGCATGAAGGGCTTTATCAAGCGTATACGAAAGGAAGATGGGCGTATTGATCTGGCGGTTACACGAGATCAGGTAACATTCAGGCGTAGCTTGGGCGAAGAGATTATTGGCCATCTACAACTCCAGGGTGGGCGGTCTGACTTTACGGACCGAACCCCGCCAGAGCGGATTAGGACAAAGTTTGGTGTGAGTAAAGGGGAGTTCAAAAGGGCATTAGGAGCGTTGTACCGGGAACGGCGGATACAGATCCATGATCACGAGATCGTGCTGCTGGAACCGCCCGGCAAAAGCAATGCGAAGGGGTTCGGGAAACGGTCTGGAAACCACAATAATACTCGCTCCCACAGCCCGGGAGCGGGGAGAAAAACTGGTTCCCGAGCCTCTGCGACGGGTCGACCCAAGACAGGAGATACCCCCAAGTCCTATCGAAAGGGTTCTCTCTTGAGAAAGCAAGGGGCCCGCAAAATCCCTTGCGCATAGAGAGTCTTGATGACCCAGATCCAATGGTATCCCGGCCACATGCGCAAGGCGATCAGGGGAATGCGGACCGCAATCGTAGGAGTGGATGTGGTTCTGGAATTGCTGGATGCGAGACTCCCCCATTCCAGTGCCAATCCGATGGTAGCGGATCTGTGCCAAGGTAAGCCCGTCATCCGGATTATGACTCGATCCGATCTGGCAGATCCGGATCATACCAAGACTTGGGTCCAGCGCTATCGGGAAAATCGCGAAGGGAGGTCTCTCGCGATTTCGGTCCATAAATCCGGGGAAGTCAGGCACATTGTGGGTCTTTGCCGATCGGTTTATCCTGACCGATCAAAGCCGGTTGTCGCCATGGTCGTCGGGATTCCTAATGTAGGCAAATCGACCATAATCAATGTTCTGGCGGGTCGTTCCGTTGCCCGGACTGGCAATGAACCAGCGATCACCCGGCAACAGCAGCGTATTGATATTGGTCATGGCGTGACTCTTCTGGATACCCCGGGCATTCTGTGGCCGAACATCGAAAATGCATTTGGCGGCTATCGATTGGCGGCTACAGGGGCCATTCGGGAGACTGCGATGTCGCATGTGGAAGTTGCTGGATTTTTGGCGCAGTTTCTGTTGATGCAATATCCCGATTCACTTTCTCGACGCTATGATCTCGGTATCGAGGGGATGGAAGACAGCAATATTCTGGAAGCGTTGGGGCGTTTGCGAGGTTGTCTTGGTCCCGGTGGGGTGGTGGATTCGGATCGGGCGGCACGGGTCTTGATCAATGATTTCCGTGCCGGTCGGTTAGGAAGAATCACATTGGAAACTCCAGAGCGGATCGAGCGTGAGCTTGATGAGATGGCACGAGGCCGGGAAAAGATATCTACCCCCGTTCCAGTGTGAGGTGTCCCTCATGAGTCGTAGGATGGCCGGACGGCGAGTGACTGGCAGCGGGCCAGTGGATGGCTACCGATCCCAGTCGATCTCCCACGATGCCGGGGCCCGATTCGAGACCGGGCTCATCCCAGCATGGCGTATCATGGCCAGGAGTTTCAGGGTGCCGAGAGACCGTCGAGGCACTGGGAGCGGGGCCGGAACGAGCCGACCAACGACCGGGGGGTGCCCGTACTTCCCGAGGAGTATGGAGTTTCGTCAGGGGACGCCGAGGGCGATTTTCGCCGGTGCTCTGTGCCAAGGATTCCCTGAGACCGGACAGGGTACGATCTTATTGACTTCATCACATTAGGTACTGTGTGAGAAAGCGCGTAGTACATATCGGATAACGATCAGATCAACAAGAGACGGAATCACATTTCAAGCAGATTCGAGTTACATATGTGGAAGATAGTGGAAACCGCAATACGGCCTTCCGACAACGGTGGAGTTGATCGGGGATACCCGATATCGGGACAGTCAGGGTCCATATAGAAGTTGGTCGCGCCCCGCATGGAATCTCTGTCAACTGATGAGGCCCGAAAGATTGTACTGATCTGCCAGGGCGTGCTGCATTCCATCAGGAGCGGCGCGGCAATCGAAATGACGCATCAAGTCATTCGCCACCTCGGCTATGTGCAGATTGACACGATTTCGGTTATTGAACGCGCACATCACCACACGCTCTGGAACCGTCATTCGAGGTACTGTCAGGCCCATCTCAACCAACTGGTCGCGCAGGGGAAAATCTTCGAATACTGGTCGCATGCGGCGGCATATCTGCCAATGGAGGATTATCGGTTTGCCTTGCCCCGGATGCTGGCAGAGCGCAGGGGCGGCGGACGTTGGTATACCAAGGACCGGAAGTTGATGGACTGGGTCCTGGCCCGCATTCGGGAAGAAGGGCCACTACGGTCCAGAGACTTCGAGGATTCGGACCCGGGTCCGCGTGCGATGTGGAACTGGAAGCCGGCGAAGCAAGCTCTGGAGCAGCTTTTCATTGAGGGGCAGATCATGGCCATCCGGCGCGAGGGCTTTGACAAGGTTTACGATCTCACAGAGCGAGTTTTGCCTCCAAATGTTCGTATGCAAGCTCCAGATTCGCTGGAGTTTGCCCACTTCTTGGTTAGGTCATTTCTTCGATCGAATGGCTTGGGACGGGTAGGGGATTTCATTTATTTGCGCCCGGGAATGAGAAAACCAGTCGGACAAGTGGTCGATGGCATGCTTCGGGAGGGCGAGTTGCAAGAGGTCTGGGTTCGGGGGGCATCCTGGTTGGCCTTGCCGCAATCATTGGAACTGCTGGGTCAGCGATTGAGGCGGAATACAGTCCGTCTATTGTCACCTTTTGATAACCTGATCATTCAACGTCGCCGGATTCGAGAACTGTTTGATTTCGAGTACCAGTTGGAATGTTATCTTCCCAAAAGAAAACGCGTCTACGGGTATTTTGTGTTACCGGTGCTCTGGCAGGGCAGGCTGGTTGCGCGAGCGGATGTGAAAGCCCATCGGGATCGTGAGGTCCTGGAAGTACGGAATCTGGTGCCCGAGGCCAGGCTGAAGGAGACCGAAGCGTTTGCCAAGGCGTTTGTGCACTGCATTCGGCGATTTGCTGCTTTCAACCACTGCGATGAAGTCGCCTTTCCCCCATGCATTGCCAGCCAGTGGCCAATGGTCTGCTATTTTCTCCTGTATCAATGAGACTCTCGACCCGGGCCAAGGGTTACATGATCACCCTGCTGGGGGTGTTGACGCTCAGTCCAGATGGCTTGCTGACGCGTCTGATCCAAGCGGATGCCCTGACCATCATTTTCTGGCGTGGATGGTTCTACGGCATCACGATACTGTCATTTGTGGTGCTGCGTTACCGGATGGACATGTTTGTCCGTCTGGGTCGTCTCACGGCTAAGGAGTATGGTGTAATGCTTTGCTATGGGATTGGCAATTTCTGCTTTATCCAGTCCATTACCCAGACATCGGTCGCGAACACCCTTTTCATGTTGAGTACTACTCCGATCTGGGCGGCCTTGTTGGCATGGGTCTTTCTGCGAGAACGGGTACCACAACGTATCTGGTTTGCGATCGGGATGGTGATGATTGGTATCCTGGTCATTACCCGGGGGAGTATTCGCTTTGAGGGAGCCTGGATTGGCGACTTGATGGGACTATGTGCAGCCGCATTTCTGGGTGCGCAGTTCTCGCTCATTCGGGCTGCCGGTCAGCGTGACTTCATGCCGGCACTGGGTTTGGGGGGGATATTTACCGCATTGCTTCTGTCGCCTTGGGTAGACCCTATGCAAACTGCCGACATGGATCTTGTCTGGCTTCTCCTCATGGGAATGGGCATGTTGCCGATAGCCTATGCCCTGATGTATCTTGGCCCCAGGTACCTGCCGGCACCAGAGGTGGGTCTCATGATGTTGTTGGAGACCGTGATGGGACCGCTTTGGGTTTGGCTGGCCTTGGGAGAGAATCCCGGAGTTTATTCGATTGTGGGGGGGCTCATTGTGGTTGCAGCACTGATGGCTAACACATTGCTCGGATTGCATGAAGAACGAATGCAGCCAGTGACACGGGATCCGGTTATCAGGCGTCAGGGAGGCTGAATTCCCTCTGTGCATCGGTTTCGTCGGATCAATGGCCTCGGCAGTAGCGGCCTCACTCAATATAGATGGTTGTTACCCGTACAACAGCAATATAATCGCTACATTGACTTCTCCTATCGAATGGAAAGACGAGCCATGATCAATCCGCAGACTTTCCGGTCGAGTGTGTCCTTCCACTGCTGATATGCATGATCAGCCGATTGGATCATGTCGCAAGTACGGCGATCTCCGGTAATTGCTCCAGATACTCTGGGTCGTTTCATT
The DNA here is from genome assembly GCA_965221795.1 of Candidatus Poriferihabitaceae bacterium. Classification (GTDB taxonomy): domain Bacteria; phylum Pseudomonadota; class Gammaproteobacteria; order Arenicellales; family Poriferihabitantaceae; genus VYFG01. The sequence goes on along the minus strand of OZ244914.1, from coordinate 1,237,732 downwards.
ATCAGAACGAATGAGCCCGGCCTGAAGTTTCTGACGGGGCACTTGTTATGGTTAGTGTTGTTAGCGACAGGAGCCGTGGTATTGCCGCCTGCATTGGCAATCATCTGCTGGATAGGATATGCGTTGGCGCTGGTTTTCTTGTTTTGTCCCCTGCATGAATGCATTCATGGGACTGCCTTTTCTACCCGGTATCTCAATCGTACAGTGGCATTGGTTTGTGGCCTGGTTCTGTTTTTGCCGCCACAGTACTTTCGTGTCTTCCACTTGACCCACCACCGTCATACCCAAATCCCGGATCTTGATCCAGAACTTGGCATGCCCAAGCCTCGCACACGTCTGGAATATGTCTGGGTGGTCAGTGGAATTCCATACTGGATGGCCCAGGTCCGTATGTTCCGGGATTATGCATTTGACCAAGTGGAAGACTTTGTGCCGGCCGCTCGACGTAATGAACTGGTGCGGGAGATACGGTGGTTCCTGTTGCTCTACCTTGGATTGGCCATCGGCTCGGTCCTGTTGGGCATGACAGTGCTATTCTGGTTCTGGATATTGCCAATACTGGTGGCGCAACCCGCATTGCGCATGTTTCTTATGGCCGAACATACCGGTTGTCCAGAAACTCCGGACATGTTCGACAATACCCGCACGACATACACCCATCCACTCCTTCAGCGATTATGCTGGAACATGAATTTCCATACTGCACATCATGCCTACGCCGGCATCCCCTTCCATCGTTTGCCGGAAGCCAACCAGATGATTGCGGATCGTTTGATCTATGTCGGGCAGGGGTATTTCCGAGTCAATCATGATTTCTACCGTTCCCTGAATCGGATGTCGGACAGACCCTGATCAGTTCCTGACCGATATCTGGGTGCTTCGGATTGCCAAATAGCCTAAGTATCCCATATGTCGATTGCGCCCATATGTAGTGGTCGACTGCGGACTCTTTTCAACCAAAACCTACCGTAACGGCTCATCCCATGCCACTTGTGGCTACCCCGAACAGTGATCGCCCGGCATTGGGCATCCTCCTGATGTGTTCCGCTTACGTGATGTTTGCATTGCTCGATAGCAGCGCAAAGTGGCTGGTACTGATCGGGCTGTCAGTCACCCAGGTTGCGTTCGTCCGCTACTTGGGTCACTTCATGATTTCCATTGTCTTGATCGGCCGGGGAGGGTTTTCGTTGGGTCGTTTCCGTACCGACAAACCGGTTCTGGTTGTGTTACGGGGAATCCTTCTGATGTTGACCACTCTGCTCAATATCATGGCGCTTAAATATCTTCCCCTGACACTCACATCCACCATTATGTTCCTTGCCCCTATCCTCGTTTGTGCCTTGTCGGGTATTTTTTTGCAGGAGCGGGTCGGAATCTGGCGTTGGTCCGCTATTGTCGTCGGGTTCCTCGGGGTGCTGATAGCGATCCGTCCGTTTGGCGTTGAATTTCATCCTGCGGTGTTGCTTTCACTTGCCGGCGTCACCACGTTTTCGTTTTACACGATCCTGACGCGCAAACTGGCGGGGATCGTTGCCATCCAGACACAGCAGTTTTATTCCGGCTTGGTGGGTACCATGGTGCTGCTTCCGTTCGGAGTTTGGACGTGGCAAACACCGGATAAGGTGATCGGCTGGGTGGTGCTTTTGATGACTCCGCTATTTGGCTGGATGGGTCATGAAAGCATCACTCGTGCCCATGGATTTGCGGAAGCGAGTATGCTGATACCTTTCAGTTACACGTTCATTGTATGGATGACGGCAGCGAGTTATCTGATTTTTCACCAGTTACCGGATCAGAGGACATTGTTGGGGGCAGCGATTGTAATCACTGCGGGATTGGTGATTTGGTTTCGGGAACGAAAAAGAATCCGGTCGTGAAAGAGGTCGGCTCAACTCAGGAGTCGGCTAGTGAGGCAATCCACTGGGGAAAAGTTCACGGTAACAACGCACCTCCATCCACATCTACCGTCGTGCCGGTCACAAACTCATTGCCAAGGAGAAACAGTACCGCTTCTGCGACTTCTTCGGGGCGACCCGCTCGGGGAATGGCATGGTTTGCGGTCAGATTCCGCAACCTCTGCTCTCGCTCATCGCCTGTTGCCGGAAGCAGTGGGGTGTCAATGAGCCCTGGGGATACCAGGTTGATTCGTTTCGGTGAGATTTCCGGTGCCAGCGCTCGGGCAAATCCTTCGACTGCGTTCCCCACAGTCGAAATCGCCAGCATGCCCGGATTACACTTGCGGGCTGGAGAACCACTGATCAGGACGATTGCACCGTCTCTGGTTAGGTGCGGTATAGCAATATGAACGGCATTGGTGTACCCCCAGAGCTTGGCAAAAGAGGCCTGAAAATCATCCAGATCCATCTCAAGAAAGGGTCCTCGAGCCCTGGGACCTCCAGTTGCGGCACAGACCAGATAATCGAACGGTGCCTGTGCGGTGAATAGACTATGGAGCGCTTCGCGGTTCAGCACATCACAGCTTGCGTAGTGAATGCCCAGTTCATCGGATTCGCTCCCCCCTCGACGACTGGCAGCAATAACCTGGGCATCTGCATCCCGAAGTTGTCGTGAAACGGCCAAACCGATACCGGAAGTGCCACCAAGGACAATAGCTTTTTTGTTTTGGAATCTGTTCATGGCGGGGGTTGGTTGAAGTGATTTGTCGCAGGTGAAGTGTACCCATTGTTCCATCCTGTTTCAAAATCTCCATGAGATGCAGGATGAAGATGGGACACATGATTGGTGTTGAAGAGGAAACCTGCCCATGATCTCTGGACTGGGAGCCAATAGTGCTTGCGTGCCTGTCAGTCCGAATCAGGAGTACCAGACAGGACACCCATGCTCCGAAACCAAAGGGCTGGAATCAGGTCTGGATGCGAAGAATCATCCATCAGGGGCAAGCCCGGAACTTTTCTGATGCAGAGGAATGCCTGCGAAAAACATACGCTGCCAAAGAACCGATGAGTCGCAAAGTGGCATGTTCAGTCCATCGGAGAACGGCTGGGGAAAGATTGGAGCGTTGACCAACGCGGCAGAATCAGGCGGGAGAAGCTCCCATCCTTTGCAGTTGCGCAATCATGGATTGAGTGACTTCGTTGAGCGGCAGTTCGCCGTCAATTACCGTCAGGAGGTCGGCTTTTCGGTAGTATGAAATGAGCGGCTCCGTCTGCCTGTGGTAAGTCTTGAGTCGGGTCCGGATCGTATCCGGATTGTCGTCATCCCGTATATACAGTTTGCCACCGCATTGATCACATATCCCGTCCTGCACAGGGGGGTTGTAGCGGCGGTGAAATGACGTCTGGCAGCTGCGGCAGGTGAGACGGTTGGAGAGTCGTTCCACAATCACATCATCCGTTACCTCAATATGTAATACGGCACTCAGTCGACGCTGTAGTTTGTTCATGATCTCCGTCAGGGCTTCGGCTTGGGGCGTGGTTCGTGGGAATCCATCCAATATAAATCCCTGATCCGGGGCTAGCATTTCCAGTCGTTCTGCCACCATCGCTTCGGTAATGTTGTCCGGCACCAACTCTCCATTTTCAATATAGGTTTGGGCAAGCTTGCCGAGGCCAGTGGCAGAGCGGATGTGATCCCGGAACAGATCTCCCGTTGAGATGTGTTCCAGGTGGAGGTGGTTGGTCAGGTGATGGGCTTGGGTGCCCTTGCCCGAGCCAGGTCCGCCGACGAGTATGATGTCCAGTGTGGGGTTGGCTTCATTGGCACTAATTGCCGTAATGGTTCCCTTGAGAGGCTGGATTTCATGTAATTCAGATGGAGTGGTAAATTCTGCCGTATCGCGTTCGATCGAATCCATGACATGCTGTATCGCTTCATACACCTCTTCCACAGTGCCATGACCGTCCACCACCACCAGTTTGCCTGATTCGGCATAATGGTCCAGTAGCGGTTCAAGCGTCCGGTGGGAAGTCCGGATACGAGCCGATATGGTTTCCGGGCTGTCGTCATCCCGCACTTGCAATTCGCCCCGACAAAGGTCGCAACAGTTTTCCACGGCCGGCGGACGATACTCTGTATGGTACGGAGTCTGACAGATACGACAGATAATCCTGCCTGGCAAACGACGACTGATTTCTTCGTCCGACACCTTGAGATAGATTGCTGCCCTGAGACGGCGCCCCTGATCACGAGACAGTTCGTCCAGCAATGTTGCCTGATGCCGATTTCGCGGAAACCCGTCAAACAGGATTTCCTTTCCAGGCATCACTCTGACCATCCACTCCTCAATCAGCGACCCAACGACCTCGTCCGGTACGAGTTCGCCCGCATTCATGTACTGTCGGGTCAGAAACCCCAAAGCAGTGCGTTTATCGAGAGCGTCCCGAAACAGATCCCCAGTCGATATATGCAATAGATTCCGGGTTGCTACCAGTCTGGATGCCTGAGTTCCCTTGCCGGCACCGGATGGCCCGATCAGTGCAATGGTCATCGGATTATGTTTGTTTGCAGGGTATGAAAATGCCGAGTGTAGGCAGTCGATATCTTTGCATCCAGTAGCGAATCGTCGTAGTGTGAAACATTTATCTGGAGAATGGCAGCTTGAGACACCAGGCCAGATGGATGGGTGTTTTCCCGGTGTATTCGGGCAGCCCGATGTCCATGTGTTGATGCGCTTTTTCCGGCTGTTCTTGCCACGTTCCGAATACTCGATCCCAAATGGTCAGATTGAAACCAAAATTTCGGTCGGTTTCATTGGGCAGATGAGAATGGTGAATCCGGTGTACATCCGGCGTCACGATCAGCAGACGTAACTTGCGATCCAGCGGGTCCGTCACGGCTAGATTGGCATGGGTGAACAGTGATGTGGCATTGAGAATAATCTCAAAGAGTACTACTGCAATGACACTGGGACCGAGGATCGCTACCAGCAGCATCTTGTAGATTGTGGAGAGTAGGATTTCCAGTGGATGGAAACGAACGCCGGTTGTGGTATCGAACTGGGGGTCCGCATGATGCACTCGATGGATTCGCCAAAACCATTGGAAATGATGTGCGGCTCGATGCTGCAGATACATGGCGAAATCGAGCAATAGCAAGGCGGCAATCCATTCCAGTATCATAGGAAGAGACAACTGGTGGAAAATCCCCCAGGATTGTCGCTCGGTCCATAGGGAAAAGCCAATGACCGTCAGCGGCAACAACAGTCGTACGATCAGGGTATCAACGATGATCAGTCCTAGATTGGTTCCCATGCGTGGCCACGCGGGCAGGGTCTGATGCCTCTTGGGCCAGATGCGTTCCGCCAGCAGTAAAAGCAACAGTATCCCCACAAAGAGTCCTGTTCTCAGAGCATCGAATTCACCGTCCATCGCTGGATGATAACTGTTTTGATGACTAGGTTACATTTGCAGTATCGGGCAGAGTCACGCCACAAGGCTCACTGTACAATCAAGGGTGAGAAATGGTTGTGCCATTAGGTATTACTTGTCTCTTGGAATGGCAACGCCTAACGGAATCGTTCTGCAGTACAGGCATCCAAAAAAATCGGATTTTTGGTGGATTCCGCCCGACCGCAATCGCACCACAGGGCGATGATGGTTCCATTGGATGTGAACCGGGTCTCTGCACATACCCTCGGGTAAATCAGTCAATGGACTTTTACGTGGTCTTGCTCCGCAGTGTCTGGAGAGTAAGAGAACTATCCAAGGCCCAATTATAATGCCCTATGATATCACTTTGGTTCTATGTAGAAAATGCATGCGTCCTCCCGGTTATGTGAAAAGCGAAGTGCCCGTACAAAATGATTGCGAACGTGATCCGGTTCTCTATGGGGGAAGCAGTCGGGAGGAGGGGCAGCACCCCAAGTGGTTGATGGTTTTTCTCGCCGATCATCAATGGGGTTGGAAAGCCCTCTGCGCCGGTTCAGGGTGCTTTTCCTTTGGCACGACGCCGTATGGGCAACTGCTTCAATACGGCCAATTTCTGTTCTGCGGTCATGATCATCCATTCCCTGATTTCGTCGGCATTGCGAAAGCATCCGACGCAATAGGATTTGCCATCGAATCGACAGATCGATTGGCAAGGAGAGGGGACCGTCTGATCGAATCGGGGAGACTGAGCCGCTCTCCGACCCCGGCGTGCGCCTGACCGGTTACGTCTTCTTCTGTTGTCTCGTTTCATGGAATGGGGGTGCAGCATGAATTCGGGATTGGAATTCCGGGATCAGAAAAAACGATTGAAAGGCTTGCGTGAGGTTGTGTCAGGGAGCCTTGCCAAACAGGTCTGCCAGCAGGCTGTGAAACCACTTCCCTTGGACATGATCATGTTGGGCCATGAGAAGGTCCTGCTCCTCCCTTCTCTGGGAACCCGGAACATCGAACATGGCCCATTCGGCATGTTGCCATCGACGGAAAATCGACTGACTGATTTCGGGATGGAACTGCAGACCGACCGCACTCCCGGCAAACCGGAATGCCTGATGGGGAAACCGCTCACTGGATGCCAGATGTACCGCACCGGATGGAATGTCAAATTCTTCGTAATGGGCTTGAGTAGCATGAAATCCGTCCGGTATCCAATCAGGCTCTTCGGCAGTGGAAGTCAGCGGATAGCAACCAAACTCGCACTCTCTGGGTGATCGGCGAGATACCTGTGCCCCGAGCGTATGCGCCAGCAACTGACCGCCAAGGCAAAGGCCGAGGATCGGTAGTCCGCTCTCCAGGCATTGCTCGATCCACCGGATTTCGTGCTGGAGGAAGGGGAACTGGCCCCGCTCACTTACGTTTTGGGAGCCACCATAGATAATCGTACCGGCAACCTCCGGCCCGGGAGGAGGAATGGATTCACCACGAAACGGGCAGACCAGTCTGCGGTGAAATCCGAAGCCTCCCAGACCGGTCCATGCCCGGTCATCCAGAGGGCGGGGGTGATGGTCAATGAAGACAATGACGGATTTTTCGGTCACCGTCAATTTCATGTTCCTTGCCGCACGGCACGAATCGTTTCCCAGGCTTTTCGGATTTCACCGGTCTTTTCATTTGCCAGACGAATCATTTCTTCCGGCAGCCCCTTTGCAACCAGCTTGTCTGGATGATGCTGGCCGATTAGCCGCCGGTACGCCTTGCGAATTTCTGCGGTGGACTCATCCGGGCTCACCCCCAGAATTCGATAAGCATCTTCCGGGGAGAACTGCTCTACTTGTGCCCGTGAGTGTGTGGCTCCCTGCACCATTTCAATGATCTGTTCCAGTGTTCCCCGGTCGAAACCGAGTATGGCCCCAAGTCTCAGGAGCAAGAGGTTTTCCTGAGAGCCCATTCGGCGGTCTGCCATGGCCGCCTGAATCTGAATTTCCAGGAACATACGCATCAGGGTTGTACGTCGGTGACACTCCTCACGGAATTGGGTCACCGTCCCTTCAAAATCGAAATCGGGACTCTTGCCTTGGTTGAAGAGAACCTGTGCCAGTTCCCGCTGCTCCGGGGAGAGCTGCATCTCGTCCATCAAAGCCATGGCAAGGTCGATCTCATCCCGGGTTACCCGGCCGTCTGATTTGGCGATATGCCCCATGACCGAAAAAGTAGCGGCAAAGAATGCCAGCTGCACCCTCTCCTGGTCTCCCGGAAGGACTTTCGGTCCTTTGACATTCGTTGCACGTTTGTCGAAACCATGACCGAAATAGGCACCGAGCATGGCACCAAGTGGGCCGCCCACCAACAACCCCAGCGTTCCCCCGATCAGTTTACCCCACCAGCTCATAGGATTTAGCCTGTATTGAAGTGTAGAGGGATTGTACAACCGGAAATGCCGGAACGAACATAACTCCTCGGGAAAGGGTTGACTATCCCTCCGATGGTTGCATTCGGGCCTCAACATGCCAAATTTTTGACAGTGACAGGTTGCAAGCTCAAGGAAATTTCGTCATTATGTTCTCTTTGTGATGGAAATCAGCGCAAAGAATTCCCAAACCAAGCCATTTTACAGGATCAGAAATCATGTTCTATACCAAGCATAAAATGCCCAACATCGCCGGCATGATTGCTGGGAGCGTATTGCTCTTGGCGAATCCGGCTTACGCAGATTGCGGTGATGTTTCTATCACCGAGATGAATTGGGCATCTTCACAGATTATTACGGAAGTGGCAAAGTTCCTGATGGAACAAGGGTATGGCTGCAAGGTCGAAAAGGTTCCTTCTGCCACCACCACCTCCGTTGCGTCCCTGGCCGAAAACAGTGAACCCGACATCGTCACGGAATTGTGGCTGAATTCGACCGGCGATGTCTATGCAAGGCTGGAAGCCGAAGGCAAGGTCTCCCGTCTGGCGGAAGTCATTGCTCCGGGCGGTGTGGAAGGTTGGTGGGTGCCGCAGTACCTCGCCGATGCACATCCCGAATTGATGACGATTGAGGGTGTGATGGCCAATCCCGACCTGGTCGGGGGGCGATTCAACAATTGTCCCGATGGCTGGGGTTGTCGCATCGTGAATGACAACCTGGTCAAAGCCTTTGATCTCCCAGCCGCTGGTTTCGAGGTTTTCAATCATGGCTCCGGTGAAACCTTGGCCACGTCCATTGCCGCCGCCTACGAGAATCGCGAGCCTTGGTTTGGGTATTATTGGGGGCCTACCTCTGTCTTGGGGCAGTACAGTATGGCCAAAGTTGCCCTTGGGAAGATTGATACAGAAACCCACTCAAGCAACCAGAACAAGAACAATCCTTCTCCTGGCGTCTCTGACTTCCCCCCGGCACCGGTGTTGACTGTGGCAACGGCATCGCTGGCAGCCGAAAAACCGGATATTGCCGAACTCATGGGAAAGGTTTCCTTTGATGTGGAGCTGATGAGCATGCTGTTGGCTTGGCAGGAAGAGCAGGGAGCTTCCGCTGAGGAAGCTGCCGTGTATTTTCTCACCAATCACTCGGACATGTGGTCGCAATGGGTCAATGATTCTGCCCGCGATAACCTGTCGGCCTTGATCAACTAGACGGCTGATTGTCTGAGCCGGCAAAATGGGTTGGACAAGTCGGTGAAGATCGAGATTTCATGGCCGCGTAGCCCTTGAAACAGACAGGATTGCGTTTCAGGGCAGGGGAGAGTATGGAAGATGGCGACATATGACTTCCTTTTCGACAAGCTCGGCCTGAGGAATTGGTGTGATGCGAATGGGGATGGCGAGGGCCCGATGTCAATGGCCGACTTGCTGGCGAAAAGCGGCACCGTGGACAAGGACACTTCGATCTGGGAACTGCCATTCCCATCGCTGGATGCGCTCCATGATTCTTGTACGAGAATTGTGCAATCGAGAGCGCTGACCAAAGGACTGGAGGAAGGGTTTCTGGCGATCAAGGATGTCTTGCGCTTTGTACTGGACCCGATAACGCAGCCACTGAGCTGGATTCTGGAGGGGGCACTTGTGTTATTCGAGACGACTCCCTGGTGGTTGATGTTTCCATTCCTGATGATCATTGTGTATCTGACATCGAAATCTGTCAGATTAGTGGTATTCGTGACGACCTGCCTCGGATTTCTGGCGTTTATTGATCACTATGAATATGCAATGCAGACCTTGGCCATTATTTTTGTCTGCGCCTTCCTCTGTGTCCTGTTCGGTGTGCCGGTCGGCATCGCCATGTCCAAGAGCAACACCTTGCAGCGAATGGTGGTTCCTGTCCTGGACATGTTGCAGACCCTGCCCCCCTTCGTCTATTTGATCCCACTGATTTTTCTGTTTTCGGTAACGGAGCCCAAGCTGTATGGCATTGCCATCATTCTCTATGCCATTGTGCCAGTGATCCGACTGACGGATCTGGGCATACGACTGGTGGACAAGGATGTCATTGAAGCTGCTGACTCTTTTGGTATGACCGATCAGCAGAAACTGTTTGGGGTGCAAATTCCATTGGCCCTCCCTAATATTATGGCAGGCGTTAACCAGACCATCATGATGAGTCTGGCCATGGTAGTAATCGCTTCATTGGTTTCGGCACCGGGATTGGGGGTGTTGGTTCTGCGCGGTATTCGCAATCTGGAATTGGGTGTGGGGTTGGTCTCAGGGCTTGGCATCGTGCTGTTGGCCATTATTCTTGACCGGGTCACCAAAGCGGCTTTGGACCGGGTGAACGCAGCGCAAGAGCACTGATGGAGAATCATTTTTGGCGGACACGGTAAAGATTTCGATCCGTAACCTCTATAAGGTTTTTGGTGTCGACCCGCAGGGTGCTCTACCCCATGTGATGGCCGGCATGAGTAAGGAGGAACTGCTGGAACAGCATCAGCATGTGCTCGGATTGCAGGACATCAATGTTGACATGCATGACAGCAAGGTCACCGTCATCATGGGACTGTCCGGATCCGGAAAATCCACCCTGATCCGCCATCTCAATCGTCTGATCGAACCGACTGCGGGAGAGGTCAGGGTAGATGGAGAAGATGTCCTCGCCTATGGCCGCGAGGCACTGCGCAACCTGCGTCGCTCTGTGATGTCCATGGTGTTCCAGCGATTCGCTCTTTTCCCCCATCGAACGATTGCGGAAAATGCGGCTATCTCACTGAAAGTGCGGGGTGTGGGTAAGAGTGAATACCTTGCACAGGCATACAAATGGTTGGATCGAGTGGGTCTGCGCGGTTTTGAAGCGCATTATCCCCACCAGCTTTCGGGAGGGATGCAGCAGCGTGTGGGGATCGCGCGGGCATTGACTTCAAACTCTCCCATTATGCTGATGGATGAAGCCTTTTCGGCTCTCGATCCATTGATTCGCACAGACATGCAGGACCTGCTGATTGCATTGCAGACCGAACTGCATAAGACCATCATATTCATTACCCATGACTTGGATGAAGCTCTCAAGATTGCCGATTTTCTGGTAATTCTCAAGGATGGTCAGATTGTGCAACAGGGTGAACCGCAAGATATCTTGCTGAATCCGAATGATCCCTATATTGAAGATTTTGTCAGTGATATTAACCGTGCCCGGGTGCTGCGTGTCCGTTCCATCATGTCTCCACTATCGGGAAGGGCTAGACCGCCCGGGGCTCAAGGGGAAGTCGATTGCAACGATACCCTTGAGAGTGTGATTGCCCGCTCCGGTGGGGATACCTCCTACTCCTATACGGTGGTGCAGGATGGGGAACCGGTCGGCATACTGGAGATGACCCGCTTGGTAAAAGCACTCGTTCCACGCGTCGCCTCTGAACCTGGGGCCCGAAAATACTGAGCAGGGTCTGTACTCGCTGAAGTAGCATCTGGTGGGCGCATACAGTCGTGTTTTTGGGGCTGCCCGGGCTGACCGAACTGTACAACCCACAATAGGCGCTCTGAGAAGGTACAGGGTAGTCACCTGGGTTTGGGGGGCATTGGCGGGAGAGCCGGTTACCGCCCCCTCTTACGTCATGTGAGGGAAAGGAGCAGTTAGGATGATACGCAATTCGCATCAGATCCACTGGCGGTGGTAGGGGCGATAGTACTTGGTGGGAAGGTGCCGACGCAGCCGGCCGCGGCGTCTTGGGAAGCACAGACGCGGCGACTCATTCCGCCCATTGGATATTACAGTCGTTTCATGTATTATCGCGCCTCCTTTTTTTCGGGCCTTCCATTAAGGTAGTGGGCGATGTCCATCCGCATACTGCAACACATCTGCCCGATACCCTGAAAACCAGTTACTGTCATGCCAGACCTTTCCAAGTATCGCAATATTGGTATTTTTGCTCATGTGGACGCAGGTAAGACGACTACCACGGAACGCATACTCAGCCTGACCGGCAAGATCCATAAGATGGGTGAAGTGCATGACGGGGAGGCGACCACCGATTTCATGGCCCAGGAGCGTGAACGTGGCATCACCATCCAGTCCGCTGCGACCAGTTGTTTCTGGAGTGACCATCGACTCAATATTATTGACACCCCGGGCCATGTGGATTTCACCATTGAAGTGTACCGTTCCCTGAAAGTGCTGGATGGGGGTGTCGGGGTGTTCTGTGGTTCGGGAGGAGTGGAACCTCAATCCGAAACCAACTGGCGCTATGCGAATGATTCGGAGGTAGCGCGAATCATTTTTGTCAACAAGCTGGACCGTATGGGAGCCGATTTCTATCGTGTGGTAGACCAGATCGAGAAGATCCTGGGTGCGAATCCACTGGTTATGGTATTGCCCATTGGGATTGAAGATGATTTCAGCGGCGTGGTGGATCTGCTGACTCGCAAAGCCTGGGTGTGGGATGATTCCGGCGACCCCACACGCTACCAGATTGAGGATATCCCAGCCGATATGGTGGAGAGGGTGGAGGCATTCCGTGAAAAGCTGGTGGAAACGGTTCTGGAGCAGGATGATGATGCCATGGAGCAGTATTTGGAAGGCAAAGAACCCGATCTGGATACATTGCAGAACTGTATTCGCAAGGGAACCATCGGCCTCGACTTCTTTCCGACATATTGCGGCTCTGCATTCAAGAACAAGGGAGTGCAATTGGTTCTGAACGCCGTGGTGGATTACTTGCCGAACCCCACTGAAGTCAAGCCACAGCCTGAGGTCGATATGGAAGGCAATGAAACCGGAGAATATGCCCTCGTCGATGCAGCCGGACCGCTACGAGCCTTGGCATTCAAAATCATGGATGATCGATATGGGGCGTTAACCTTTATCAGGGTGTATTCGGGCAAGCTGGCCAAAGGAGATAACGTACTCAATACCTTCACGGGGAAAACAGAACGAATCGGGCGGATCGTCGAGATGCATGCGGATTCGCGACAGGAGTTGAACTCTGCACAGGCGGGGGATATAGTGGCTGTGCTGGGCATGAAAAATGTACAGACCGGCCATACGCTTGCGGACGAACGGAATCCTGCAACATTGGAACCGATGGTGTTCCCTGATCCGGTCATTTCGATGGCGGTAGCACCAAAAGATAAGAGCGGGTCCGAGAAACTGGGCATTGCCCTTGGCAAAATGGTGGCTGAAGATCCATCCTTCTGTGTCGAAACAGATCAGGATAGTGGGGAAACCATTCTCAAAGGGATGGGAGAATTGCATTTGGACATCAAGGTAGACATCCTTCGTCGTACCCACAACGTCGATGTGTCAGTTGGCAAGCCGCAGGTAGCCTATCGGGAAACGATCACCCAACGGGTTGAGGATAGCTATACACACAAGAAGCAGACCGGTGGCTCCGGGCAGTTTGGCAAAATTGATTATATTATTGAACCCGGGGAGCCTAATAGCGGTTACCAGTTTGAGTCCCGGGTCACCGGGGGAAACGTCCCCAGAGAATTCTGGCCAGCCATCGACAAGGGATTCAAGGATATGATGGAAGAGGGGGTGTTGGCCAATTATCCTTGCCTGGATGTCAGGGTGACACTAATCGATGGTGCCTTCCATGCCGTGGACTCTTCTGCCGTGGCGTTTGAGATTGCCGCCAAGGCCGCTTATCGGCAGTCTATGCCGAAGGCTGGTCCGCAGATGCTGGAGCCGATCATGAAAGTGGATGTTTTCACGCCGGAAGATCATGTGGGTGACGTGATCGGCGACCTCAATCGCCGCCGCGGTATGATCAAGGCTCAGGATACCGGGCCCACAGGGGCTCATATCAAGGCCGAGGTCCCATTGGGAGAAATGTTTGGTTATATTGGCGACTTGCGAACCATGACATCAGGACGTGGTCAGTTTTCCATGGAGTTTGATCACTATGCACCTTGCCCAAAGAATATTGCGGAAGAGGTCATTGCCGAAGCGAAAGAGCGGTTGGGTAAATAGTCTTGGGATCTCGGTGCCGGCACCACGAACGACGGACAACAGCGTGAAGTCGGTGGAACGTATTGCGGCGCAGAAGGCTGGAAAGATGGAATGTATCTTCAATACAAATGTGTACTCTATTTGCCCAGCACGAATCGATCCATCTTCTACCGACGCAGATGGCACGATTTGAAACGGATCACTGAATCAGCACGTGGGCCAGTTTCCGGCGGGGTGTCCTGGCAGTTGGGTATGGCGGTGGACATCCGGTCGACATCAGAACCGTCGTTGAAGACTATCTCGACAGTAGTCGGTTGACTCTGCTGACGTATTCGGCCGGATCTTTCAGGGTGGCACCCTCAGCGAGTACAGCCTGATCCAGGAGTACCCAGGCCCAGTCATTCACAGTTTCCGAATCCAGGTCAATCTGCAAAACAATTTCATGGGCTGGATTCAGTTCCAGGATCGGCTTTGCGACCGGCGCTTCCTGCCCCATTGCTTTCAGAATGCGTTCCATGTTCCCCCCGAGATCGTACTGGTCGGCGACCAGGCAAGCCGGGGAGTCCACCAGTCGGTCCGAAAGCCTGACATCTTTGACCCGTTCTTCCAGCACCGATTTGAATTTCTCTACAAGTGAAGACAGTTCTTTCTTTTTCTTTTCATGGTCTTCTCCCTTGCCATCTTCCTTGTCGCGGTCTTGCAAGTCATCAAGATCCAGTTCGCCTCGGGCAATCGATTGCAACGGCTTTTCGCCGAATGTGGTCACATGATTCACGACCCATTCGTCCACTGGGTCGGACAGCAGCAGTACTTCAATATCGTGCTTGCGGAAAATCTCCAGATGAGGCGACGACTTGGCGGCGGCATGGCTCTCTGCCGTGACAAAATAGATCGCCTTCTGTTTCTCGCCCATACGACTGACGTACTCATCAAGGGAGACATTTTGGATGTCGTCTTCCCCGTGAGTCGAAGCAAATCGCATCAGCTTGGTAATGGCTTCCTGATTATCATGGTCTTCGACGACTCCTTCCTTCAGGGCCTTGCCATATTCTTTCCAAAGGCCCAGGTATTTCTCCGGGTGATTGGTTGCGACTTTTTGCAGTTCGCCCAGGATTTTCTTGACGGAAGCCGAGCGAATCTTGTCAATCTCCCGGTTCTGTTGCAGGAACTCCCGGGAGACATTGAGTGGCAAGTCGGCCGAATCCACCAGACCACGTACAAACCGCAGGTAAGCCGGCATCAGATGCTGGGTGTCATCCGCAATGAAAATTCGCCGCACATACAACTTGATTCCATGACGCCGGTCCCGGTCCCACAGATCATAGGGGGCTTTGGAGGGGACATAGAACAGGGAAATATATTCCATCTTGCCTTCTACCCGGTTGTGCAGGGTGATGGCCGGAGGCTCTGGATCATAGGTCAGGGCGGTGTAGAACGCCTGATGTTCCTCTTCCGTAATGTCTTTCTTGGGGCGTGCCCAGAGTGCGGACCCCTTGTTGACGGTTTCATAGGATGGGTCCTGCCCCTCAATGACGTTACCGTCATCGTCCCTTTCCGGTTCTTTGAGCATCCGGATCGGGAGTGAAATGTGGTCCGAGTATTTCGAGATCACACTGCGGATTCGGTAGGGTTCCAGGAATTCATCGGCTTCATCCTGCAATCGGAGTACAACTTCGGTGCCTCGCTCCGGTCTGTCGATCGTCTCCAGGGTATATCCCCCACTGCCATCAGACGACCACCGGGTGCCGGTTGATGAAGGTTGGCCCGCCTTGCGGGTGAGAAGAGTAACGCCCTGAGCCACCAGAAAACTGGAATAGAACCCGACGCCGAACTGGCCAATCAATGTTGCCTCCCCCTGCTCGCTCTGGTTGATCTGTTCCAGGAACTGTCGTGTGCCCGAGCGTGCGATAGTCCCGATATTTTCAATGACCTCTTCCGAAGTCATACCGATCCCGTTGTCTCGTACCATGATCGTCTTGGCTTCGGGGTCTAGGTTGACCTCAATTTCCAGAGGGGCCTCATCCTCCAGGAGGCTATCATCGGTCAAAGAAAGAAACCGCAGCTTGTCACAGGCATCCGATGCGTTGGATATGAGTTCCCGCAGGAAAATCTCTTTATTGCTGTACAGCGAATGGATCATCAGGTGCAGGAGCTGTTGCACCTCGGCTTGAAAGTCGTGTTTTTCCAGTGTGGTCTGATCGTTCATCGGGACATCTGATATGGGCTCAATGCAGAGTGGCGGTAATGGGGGTGAACAGTCTGCATTTCAAGGAAATTGCTGGTTTTCTGCTCGGCGCAGGATCCGATAACCGAAACTCGTCAAGACTTTTATGGCATTGACGGAAGGAGACAATATCCGTATAGTTGCGCGCCCTTGACCTGAGGCTTCAGGGGGTGTAGGTTGTCCTGCAATTCTGATCGGGTGTCGGGGGGGTGTATCGAGTCGGGGTATAGCGCAGTCTGGTAGCGCGCCTGCTTTGGGAGCAGGATGTCGGGAGTTCGAATCTCTCTACCCCGACCAGTTTTGAGGTTGTGCCCGTAGCGCCCGTAGCTCAATTGGATAGAGCAACGGCCTTTGAGTGACAAAATGGTACGGTATATTGCTTTGCATGGGACCAGTGCCGTATCAGGGAGCCTCCGACGGGAAGTGAACCGTCGGAGTGGAGAGCACTGTATCGGTGAACCCTTCGCACTTGGGTCTGGTATTCCGGGTGTTGGCAACACCGAGGAAACCGGGTGGGAATGATTCCGGGATCCGTAGAGACTATACGTGCTCCACCTGCGATGGTGAAGATATAGTCCAGACCACAAACCGCCTTTGCAGACCATACCCGGGATGAGCTTCGGGATGGTTGGGAGAAGCGGGCGGCGAAAGCCGTAGTTGGTATGCTAAGCCGTAGGTTACAGGTTCGAGTCCTGTCGGGCGCACCAGTTTTTTCGGGAATGGCCGATGTTGTGGAAGGTATTATGTTAGGCTGATGTGTCATGGTGAGCGTAGCTCAGTTGGTAGAGCCCCGGGTTGTGATCCCGGTGGTCGTGGGTTCGAGCCCCATCGCTCACCCCATCACATTTTCCGCTCGGGTGGTAAGCAGGCGGTACGGCATGACATGATCCTTTGCGAAAGTGGCGGAATTGGTAGACGCGCTGGATTTAGGTTCCAGTGGGGTAACCCGTGAGAGTTCGAGTCTCTCCTTTCGCACCATGATGTGGAGAACCCGCCGCGGACGGGTCAGGCGATGAGCAGCCGTGCCTGCATTCGCGTATATCTCGCCGGGTTCGACGGATTTTGGTGAGGCTGCGACGCTTTGAGATTTCGAGGAGCCCAGATTGATGCAAGTTACGGTTGAAGAGACCGGCGTTATCGAACGCACACTGAAAATCACGATTCCTGCCGAGGAGATTGGTGCGGAAATCAATGATCAACTCAAGACCTTGAGTCGTAATGCCCGGCTCCCTGGCTTTCGCCCGGGCAAGGTGCCGATGGACCTATTGCGGAAGAAGTATGCCGCGAGTGTCACGCAAGAAATCATCTTACGGAAAATGGATGAGAGTACGAAAGAAGCCGTGGAGCAGGAAAGTTTGAACCCTCTTGGAGTGCTTTCGATCGACCCTGTTCCCTATGAACCGGGAGTGGATCTCCAATACACCGTCATTCTGGATGCTTTCCCCGATATTCCTGTCGCCAATCTGGAAGGAATCACTATCGACAAACCGGTTTGCCAGATCCATGATGCAGATATCGACAAGACCATTGATCGGCTGCGCGAACGGCATGCGGAATTCGTTGACAAGGGTGCTCCGGCCGAAGCAGGGGATCGGGTAGTAATTGATTATGAAGGCAGTATCAATGGGGAGGCATTTGCGGATAATCAAACGACTGATTTTCCTCTGATCCTTGGCCTGGGCCAGATGTTGGAGCCGTTTGATGACGGGATTATAGGGGCTCATGCCGGGGAGACACGCACGGTGGCGGTCGATTTTCCAGAGCATCACCCGGACAGCGAATTGGCGGGGAAGAATGTCCGATTTGAAATTGTCGTCAAGCAGGTACAGCGAGTGGCATTGCCAGAGGTAGATGAATCTCTCGCCCAAAAGTTTGGCGTTGAACAGGGAGGCGTGGAAAAATTGCGGGATGAAGTGCGGGGGAGCATGGTGCGGGAACTGAACGGGGCGGTTCGCAATCACCTCCGTACCCAGGTCTATGATGCATTGTGTGATCGGAATCGCTCCATTGAGGTGCCCAGAGCCATGGTGGAACGGGAAATTGATCGCATGGTAGAGTCTGTCCAGGAGAAAATGGGATCCCCGACGGATCAGAATATGGGACTTGATCGCGGTCCATTTGCGGACCGGGCCCGTGAGGCGGTCCGATTGGGGCTGATCCTCCGGGAAGTCGTCTCCCGGCATCAGATCGAATTGGATGCCGACCGGCGACTTGAGCGCATTGAGGAAATGTCCAGGGAATACAATGATCCCGAAACATTTATGAAAAATATTGCTTACAATGAAACATTATCCGAACAGATTAACCACATGGTGTTCGACGAGCAGGTCGTGGATACCATGTTGGCAACCGCAGAAGTCCATGAGCGCGAAGTGGGATTTTTTGAATTCATGTATCCTGAACGGGACAAATTGTCTGACAATTGAGGCGACCAGTGGTCAGGGGGAAAGCGATGCATGATGTAGCAGTGAAGGATCATCGGACTCGAGCCTTGGGCCTGGTTCCCATGGTGGTGGAGACCACGGGGAGAGGGGAACGGGCCTATGATATCTTCTCGCGATTACTCAAGGAGCGAGTCATTTTCATGGTGGGGCCGGTCGAGGATCATATGGCCAACCTGATTGTGGCTCAACTGCTTTTCCTGGAGTCGGAAAATCCGGAGAAAGATATCTCGTTGTATATCAATACCCCCGGGGGGGTGGTCACTTCGGGCCTGGCGATCTATGATACGATGCAGTTCATTCGACCGGATGTGAGTACCCTGTGTGTGGGACAGGCGGCCAGCATGGGAGCTATCATCCTGGCTGGAGGGCATCCCGAAAAGCGTCATGCCCTGCCTCATTCCCGGGTCATGATCCATCAACCCCTGGGCGGGTCTCAGGGGCAGGCGACGGATATTGAGATACATACCCGAGAGATTCTGAGTACCCGGGACCGTCTCAACCAGATACTTTCGGTTCATACAGGCAAACCCATCGATGTGATTCGGGAAGATACGGACCGAGACCATTTTATGGATGCGGAAAAAGCGGTGGAATACGGTATCATCGACTCGGTTCTGGCGAAGCGGAGTTGATTGCGTGTCTCAATCGAATTGCAATGCCATGGGGGACATTCAATTCTGCGAAACATGATCCTGTTTTCCTCTATACTTCATGGTCAGGGTAGTGATGGCCCGACGGTAATCGAATAGGCATGTCCGACGAGAAAAAATCGAAAGGGGATAAACTCCTGTACTGCTCCTTTTGTGGCAAGAGTCAGCATGAGGTTCGCAAGCTTATTGCCGGTCCATCCGTGTTCATCTGTGATGAGTGCGTAGATCTTTGCAACGAAATCATTCGCGAGGAAAACGCGGCCGATTCCGAGCCCCAGGGTAAAAATGGAGAGTTCCCCAATCCTCAGGAGATTCACGAGATCCTGGACGACTATGTGATAGGGCAGCAACGGGCGAAAAAGATTCTTTCTGTTGCGGTCTACAATCATTACAAGCGTATTGAAAACGAGGAAGCGGTCTCCGAGGTCGAAATTTCCAAAAGCAATATCCTGTTGATGGGGCCTACCGGCTCCGGGAAGACGCTGCTGGCCGAGACGTTGGCCCGCCAGCTCAATGTGCCCTTTACCATTGCGGATGCGACCACCCTGACGGAAGCAGGATATGTGGGGGAAGATGTGGAGAACATCATCCAGAAGCTGCTCCAGATGTGTGATTATGAAATTGAACGGGCACAAATTGGCATTGTCTATATTGATGAGATTGACAAGATCTCACGTAAATCGGACAACCCTTCCATCACTCGTGACGTGTCTGGAGAGGGGGTGCAGCAAGCCTTGCTCAAGCTGATTGAAGGGACCGTCGCCTCGGTACCGCCACAAGGGGGGCGCAAACATCCCCAGCAGGAGTTTCTGCAGGTCGATACCAGCAATATCCTGTTTATCTGTGGTGGAGCCTTTGCCGGGATGGAAAAAGTCATCCAGGAACGGACTGAAAAATCCGGCATTGGGTTTGGGGCTGATATTAAGGAAAAATCCGCGGGCGAGCGGGCGACGGAGCTGCTGGAACAGCTGGAGCCCGAGGACTTGATTAAGTACGGATTGATACCGGAATTTATTGGTCGTTTGCCAGTGGTGGCGACTCTGGAGGAATTGGACCAGTCGTGCTTGGTTCAAATTCTGACGGAACCGAAAAATGCCCTGACCAAACAGTACCAAAAGCTTTTCAAGCTTGAGGGGGTATCACTGGAGTTCCGAGACGATGCCCTGAAGCAAGTGGCCATCAAGGCCATGAATCGAAAGGCAGGTGCCCGAGGGCTGCGGTCCATCCTGGAAAATGCCTTGCTGGAAACGATGTATGAGTTGCCTTCGATCAAAGGGGTGAAAAAAGTGATTGTTGATGCATCCGTAATTACGGAAGGGGCCCGTCCACTGTATGTGTACGAAGAGGAAGCCGAACGCGCAGCGGCGTTGCCCTGATTTTCTTCGGCCGCCCCATTTCGGCTCCACCTTTCGGGTTCCTGCTGTGCCATTACTTTGACGGGCCGGGAAGGCGGCACTTGCAAATTATCCTACAGACCTTCACATTTACGTCATATTTTCCCCGGCTGCAGATGCCGATTGTCGAGCGGGGATTGTGATATTCCTGTTACCCATATGAACTGAATACCATCATGGTAAAAGCTGTCAAATCGTCCCTGCCTGCTCGGATTGAGTATCCTCTGCTACCGCTGCGGGATGTGGTGGTTTTCCCCCATATGGTTCTGCCGCTTTTCGTGGGACGGGCGCGTTCAATCAAGGCGCTGGAAGCAGCCATGGCGGCGGACCACAAGATTCTTCTGTCTGCACAACGCAATGCGACCGATGACCATCCGGATCACGATGGCATCTACCCGGTAGGGACGCTGGCAACGGTGTTGCAGATTCTGAAAATGCCGGATGGAACGGTGAAGGTGCTGGTGGAGGGCCTGCAGCGGGCCAGCATTGAACAGATTCAAGACGCAACCACAGCAGGGGAGGAGGACGCGATTTTCTGTGTGGTCCGGCCGATTGAGGAAGTTGAGGATCAGAGCCGTGAACTGAAAGTGCTGGTGGGTACGGTAATTGCCGAGTTTGAAAAGTACGTCAAACTGAATGCCAAGATTCCCTCGGAGATCATGACATCCCTTGCCGGCATTGAAGAGCCCAGCCGCATCGGTGATACCATCGCTGCCCACCTGAGCGTGAAAAACGAAACAAAACAGGAATTGCTCGAATCGTTCACGGTGTACAGCCGCCTGGAACGTATCCTGAAGGTGATGCATGAGGAAATTGATGTACTGGAGTTGGAGAAGAAACTCCGCGGACGAGTCAAGAAGTCGGTAGAGAAAAGTCAGCGGGAGTATTATCTGAACGAGCAGCTGAAAGCCATTCACAAGGAATTGGGCGACATGGAAGAAACGCCGAATGAGGCCGATGACCTGGCGCGTAAGATCGTGGAGGCAGGGATGTCGGCCGAAGCCAAGGAAAAAGCCGAAGGTGAGTTGAAGAAACTCAAGATGATGTCGCCGATGTCGGCGGAAGCCACCGTAGTGCGGAACTATATCGACTGTCTGATTTCATTACCGTGGAGCAAGCACAGCCGAATTTCGCGCAATTTGGCCAAGGCACAAAAGATCCTGGATGATGATCACTTCGGGCTGGAGAAAGTCAAGGACCGAATTCTCGAGTATCTGGCAGTCCAGCATCGGGTCAAAAAATCCAAGGCCGCGATCCTATGTTTGGTGGGGCCTCCCGGGGTCGGCAAAACCTCTCTTGGGCAGTCCATTGCACGGGCTACGAGCAGGAAGTTTGTACGTATGTCGCTGGGAGGGATGCGCGATGAAGCCGAGATTCGTGGTCACAGGCGGACGTATATCGGTTCCATGCCTGGCAAGATCATCCAGAATTTGGTGAAGGTCAAAAAGAACAATCCGCTGTTCATGTTGGACGAAGTTGACAAGATGTCCATGGATTTTCGGGGGGACCCTTCCTCTGCCTTGCTGGAGGTGCTGGACCCGGAGCAGAACAACACTTTTGGCGATCATTATCTGGAAGTGGATTATGACCTTTCCGATGTCATGTTCATTGCCACTGCCAATACCCTCAATATTCCGAGCCCGCTACTGGACCGGATGGAGGTCATCCGGATTTCGGGCTACACAGAGCAGGAGAAAGTAGAAATTACCCACCGCTATCTGATTCCCAAGCAGTTTAAGAATAATGGGCTGAAAGAGAAAGAGATTACCATCGAAAATTCCGTGATCAATGATATTATTGCGTACTATACCCGGGAGGCCGGGGTACGCAATTTGGAGCGGGAGATTTCGAAGATATGCCGCAAAGTAGTCAAGGAGCTGTTGCTCGATAAGAGCCTGAAGAATGTAACGGTTACCCCGGAAAACCTCGATCAGTATCTGGGGGTTCGGCGCTACCGCAAGAGTGGCATTGAGGCGGAGAGCAAGATTGGTCAAGTCACCGGTTTGGCTTGGACGGAAGTTGGTGGGGAATTGCTGACCATCGAAACCGTGGTGATGCCCGGCAAGGGAAAGCACGTGTTTACCGGCAAGCTTGGCAATGTGATGCAGGAATCGATCAGCGCGGCAATCAGCGTGGTTCGCAGTCGGTCGCACCCGTGGGGCATCAATCCGGAATTCCATCAAACCCATGATGTGCATATCCATGTGCCCGAAGGAGCGACTCCCAAAGATGGCCCCAGTGCCGGGATTGGTATGTGTACTGCGATTGTCTCTGCGCTGACTGCCATACCGGCCCGGTCGGATGTAGGCATGACCGGGGAAATTACCTTGCGAGGGGAAGTGTTGCCTATTGGAGGGCTCAAGGAGAAGCTTCTCGCCGCCCACCGGGCAGGCGTCAAGCGGGTCCTGATTCCGCACGAAAACAAGCGTGATCTGGAAGAAATCCCCGACAATATTTCCCAGGAAATGGAAATCTGCCCAGTGAAATGGATTGACGAAGTTATTGAACTGACCCTGGACAGGATGCCCACCCCGGCGATCAATCCGGATAAAAGCCCCTCTGATAAAGCACCCCTTGCCAAGGTGAAGAAAGAAACGACTCCCGGTCTGGCTGCCCACTAGTGGTACGGCCGATGGAGTTGCCCGTGAATGGTCCCGAAACCGCCCGGTCGCCCTGCCGATCCACGTACAGCCGGGTTGCATTGGGGCAGGTTCTTTGAGTATGAT
Source organism: Candidatus Poriferihabitaceae bacterium (assembly GCA_965221795.1). GTDB lineage: Bacteria > Pseudomonadota > Gammaproteobacteria > Arenicellales > Poriferihabitantaceae > VYFG01. The sequence goes on along the minus strand of OZ244914.1, from coordinate 1,214,617 downwards.
CACTCTGTACGCACATATGGTTGATTTGTGGCGTGAGCGTCCCCTGGAATTGATGGTATTTCCCGGAAGCTTCTGACACAGAAGCCTGCTGGTGGATTCGTGGAAGTGGTACGTGGGTGGAAGACTGAAAGAAACGATTTCATACTTAATCATCGGGTGCTTTTGAGGGTTTTCCCAAGGCACCATTAACCTGTCGAGGTATGTAGAAAATATGAACAAGACCGAATTGATTGAGGCAATTGCTGACAGTGCCAGCTTGTCTCGAGTGCAAGCTGGTGCGGCGGTGGATGCCCTGTTTGCTTCTATCACCAAAGCCCTTGCGAATGGCGACACGGTGTCGCTGGTTGGCCTTGGGACTTTTTCGGTTTCAGACCGAGCAGCCCGTTCTGGACGAAACCCTCGTACAGGAGAAACGATCAGTATTCCGGCATCTAAAATCCTCAAGTTCAAGGCTGGCAAAGCCCTGAAAGATGCCGTAAACTAGCGCCCCTTCCGGGCGCTTAGCTCAGCTGGGAGAGCATCGCCCTTACAAGGCGAGGGTCGCAGGTTCGATCCCTGCAGCGCCCACCAACTTCAGGGAGCGGTAGTTCAGTTGGTTAGAATACCGGCCTGTCACGCCGGGGGTCGCGGGTTCGAGTCCCGTCCGCTCCGCCATTTTCCGAAGCGCGGGATCAGTCCGGTGACATGGGCTCGCGCTTGCTGTTCCTCCGGCTTGTTCGGCATGGCAGTCGAAAAATGGGCTGCCGAGGCATCCGGGCCCAGCGTCAGGTCGCAATCCGCTCATTCTACGGTTCCGCATCCCCCCGCAAGTCATGCTCACTGCCATCAGAGAAGGTTCCAAAGGCTGGCTGGCCAGTATTGTGATTGGCCTGATTGTGCTGACATTCGCCCTGTGGGGTATCGGATCCTATTTTGAGGGCGGGACCCAATTGCCGGTAGCCACTGTCAATGGGGATGAGATTGACGCCTACACCTATCAGAATCAATTATCCCTCGAACGCCAGTCCCTGGCTAGCCAGTTTGGTAGCAGCCTGTCATCGGAAATGATGGAATCTCTTGGCTTGCGACAGCGAGTCCTGGACAATCTGATTGAATCCCGTCTGGTGAGCCAATACACGGATGCGCAGAATTACCGGCTGACTGATCAGCAGGTCGCGGACCGGATTCGGACCAATCAAGCGTTCCAGACGGACGGAAACTTTGATCCGGCTCTTTACGAACGCATACTTGCCAGCAATGGATTGAGCCCTCAGGCATTTGAGTCCAGCGAGCGCCAGACCGGAATGAACCTTCAACTCCTGGATGCAGTTGCGGACACTTCCTTTCTGGTAGAGCCGGAAGTGTCGCACTTAATTGCCTTGCAGAACCAGTCCCGGGAAACCCAGTATGCGGTTATTCCCGGGGACCGATATCAGGATGAATTCGAGATTGCTGAAGGCGAATTGCGCGCCGAATACGAAGAAAATATTGAAAAATACCAAAAGCCGGCACGAATCCGGGTGCAGTATATCGACCTCAGTGTCTCGGCAATTGCGGCAGATATTGACCTCCCAGAAGAAGAAATCGAGCAAACCTATGAGCGCATCCGGGATCGGTTGAAATCTCCGGAAGTACGTAAGGCAAGCCATATCTTGATCAGTGTGGACGGCGACTCGGAAGAAGCCAAAGCCGAAGCGCTGTCGAAGGCCGAGTCGGTATTGGCTCAGGCCCAAGCGGGTGGAAATTTTGCCGAGTTGGCCAAAACTCATTCGGATGATCCGGGCTCGGCCGGCCGGGGAGGAGATCTTGGGGTAATTCGCCGGGGTCAGATGGTGCCACCATTCGAGGATGCAGTGTTTTCGATGGCCGAGGGAGAAGTACGGGGAGTGGTGGAAACCCGGTTTGGTTATCACATCATTCAGTTGACCGAACTGCAGGCCGAGCACCAGCAATCTCTTGACGATGCTCGCGAGGAAGTTGTTGCGGAAGCGCGGACCGTGGCGGCCGAAGCGATCTTCAGTGATTTGGTGGAGCCGTTCGATAATGCCATCTTTGAAGAGCCGGAATCTCTGGCGGCGGCAGCGGATGTGACCGGATTCCCGGTCAGGACCAGCGCATGGTTTACCCGGGAACAGGGGACTGGTATTGCGGAAGAAAGTGTTGTACGTGCGGCGGCCTTTCGCCCGGATGTGTTGGAAGAAGGTCTGAACAGTCCGGCGATCGAAATCGGTTTTGATCGGATAGTTGCCCTGCGAAAACTGGACTATGAGGAGGCCGCACCCAAAACGTTTGAGGAGGTCAGGGAAGAAATTACTGCGGCCTTGAAGCTCGAGAAGTCACAGGCAAAGGCAGTCGAAATCGCCAACAAACTGCTGACCGGCCTGACCCATATTGCGTCTTGGGATATCATGTTGGCGACTCAGGAATGGCGAGCAGAGACGTTGCCCGATACCCGCGACCAAGTACCACTGTACCTGTCGGCACTCGCAGAAAGTGTTTTTACTGCTGCCGTGCCGACAGATGGAATCCCTGTCTATGGTCATGCCATTCTGGCAAACGGCGACGTGGCTATGTATGCCCTCACAGGCGTGACACCGGGCCATCGCGAAACCGCCGATAGCACCGTGATTTCACGTCTGGAACAGGCGCTTCTTTTACGGGATGGAGAAGAGGCGTTCCGCCGCCTCGTACAAACGCTGAGGGCACAGGCAGATATTGTGATTCATGAGGAGCAGGTCAATCAGTTTTGATCGATTCGGCCAGAGGGTCTACACATACTTCCTGTACTTGCCAGCCCATGCGCTCGTTGGCCCGAAGAGGCACAATTTCCGATGATCCTTTAGGCTCGATCCCGTGATTGCGGGAGACCGGGTAGGCAGGAGGCACATGCCAGGAAGTTTCGGTCAGAACCATGTGGGTAGAATTGCGTGGTAGTCGATAGAAATCGGCTCCGAAGTGTGCTGCGAAACCTTCCAGTCGGTCCAGGCAATGCAAGCTGTCGAAGATTTCGGTGTACAGTTCGATGGCAGCATGGGCTGTATAGATGCCCGCACAGCCACAGGAACTCTCTTTTTCACCACGCAGGTGTGGCGCACTATCGGTGCCAAGAAAAAAGGAGGGATTGCCGCTTACCGCTGCAGCGACCAGCGCCTCCTGGTGTTCACGCCGTTTCAGCACCGGCAGGCAGTAGTAGTGGGGCCTGATACCCCCCCGGAACAAGTCATTACGGCTATACAACAAGTGGTGGGCAGTGAGAGTAGCGGCGACATTTCCCCCCGCGGACTGGACAAACTCGATTCCATGGCGGGTCGTGACATGTTCCAATACCACACGCAGTTCCGGAATTTCCCGGCATAACGGCGACAAGACCTGATCCAGGAAGACGGCTTCCCGATCAAAGAGATCTACATGTTCATCCGTCACTTCGCCATGCACCTGAAGGACAACCTCGTGTTTGGCCATGGCTTCCAGCACTGGCATCACGCGGTGGATGGAAGTAACCCCGGCATCCGAGTGTGTTGTGGCTCCCGCAGGATATAGCTTGAAGCCAACCACATACGGGCTTTTTGCTGCGGCCTCCACCGTCTCCAGCGAGGTGGTATCGGTCAAGTAAAGCGACATCACTGGGTTCAGATGCGTTCCGGGAGGGAGGCAGGCGAGGATTCGGTTGCGGTATTCAATCGCAGTTTCCACCCTCGTGACTGGTGGTATCAGGTTGGGCATGACCATAACGCGCCCAAACCGATCGGCGGAATGTCCGACAACGGCAGCCAGAATGTTGCTATCACGCAGATGCAGATGCCAGTCATCGGGTGTTGTAATGCGAATGGTGCGAGGCATGATCGAGAGTATACTGGAATTGCTCTTGCTACAGCATTTCCAGAGGGTCGACGTCCAGTGACCAACGAACGGATGGTGGGAACCGGGAATTCCCAATCTGCGTACTGAGTCGGCTCAAAAGATAGTGCAAGTGACCACGATGCCTTGTGCGGATCAGCAACTGCATTCGATACTGTCCGGCTTTTTTCTCCAGCAGTGCTGGAACCGGGGTGAAAATATCGATGTCATCGATCTCAGCATCTTGCAATATCTGTTTTCCCCAGTGCGCGATTTGCCTCAGAGTAGTACAGGCAGCGTCGGCATTTCTCGATTTGGCCCGAAAGAGTGCCAGATAGCTGAAAGGCGGGTAGCCGGCCTGGGAGCGTAAGGCATTTTCCATTTGCACAAATCCCATGTAGTTCTGAGAGGACAGCAAGCGCACTGTGGGATGATCCGGATAGGCAGTCTGAATCAGTACTTCACCATGGGACTCGGCTCTGCCGGATCTCCCGGCCACCTGAAGCAGTTCCTGAAACATGTATTCGGTGGCCCGGAAATCCACATTGTACAGCCCCTGGTCGGCATTCACTACGCCCACTAGCGTGACCCGGGAGAAATCATGCCCTTTAGTGATCATGCGGGTGCCAATCACAACATCGATTTCCCCTTGGCGAATCCGCTCCAGTTGGGCATACAGTTTGTGGGTTGTGCTGGCTTCGTCCCGGTCCAGCCGACAAAGTCGAGCCCCGGGAAATTGTCCATACAGCGCTTGTTCCAGTCTTTGGGTGCCGGCCCCACTGAAAGAAAGTGAATGGTCGCAGCTTGGGCAGTGATCACCTGCAGGTTGTGTATGATCGCAAATATGACAACGAAAGGACTGCGTCTGTCGATGATAAACCAGACGGGCAGAGCAGTGTCTGCAATGTGCTTCCCAGCCACATTGGAAACAACGTACAATCGGCGCATATCCACGGCGGTTGATATAGAGAATGGTTTGCTCTCCGCGTTCAATCCGTTGGTCAATGGCATTCAGGAGAGGGGGGGTCAGGCCATTGACTGGCGGGTGAATGCGGCAGTCGATGATCCGGACAGTGGGTAACCGGGCATCCCCATACCGCTGGTGCAGCCGGAGGTGCCGATGGCGGCCAGCCTGGACATTATGGAGAGATTCCAGAGACGGAGTGGCGGAACCGAGTACTAACGGAATGCCGCTGATACTGGCACGCTTGATGGCGAGGCTGCGAGCATGGTAGCGAAAAGTGCCCCCTTGCTTGTAAGAGGAATCATGTTCTTCATCAACGATGATCAAGCCGGGATGCTGCAGCGGAATAAAGACTGCTGAGCGTGTGCCGAGTATGACCGCGGCTTGTCCGGTCTTTGCCAGCCACCATGTGTCATATCGTTCCTGGTCTGATAGGCCGGAATGCAGGGACCGCACGCTTTCACCGAGGCATCCCTTGGCGCGAGCAATCATTTGGGCGGTCAGTGAAATCTCGGGCACAAGCAGCAATACCTGTTTGCCGGATGCGATCACTCGACGGGCTACCTCAAAGTATACCTCTGTCTTGCCGCTGCCGGTGATGCCTTGCAGGAGGAAGGTCTGATAGCCCCCCAGTGCGGTCAGAATCTGGTCTACGGCCTGTTGCTGTTCGGGGTTCAGCCGGATCGCATTCCTTGCTGACATTGACTGTTTCGGTAGCTTGATACACTGTTCGACAAGGTCTTGTGTCAGCAGCTTGTACAGCGTTTGCTCTTTACATCGGGTCTTTGCGGCTAATTCTGTCCAGTTCTGCCAATGGTCACGGGAAAGGGCCTGATAGAGCCTTCGTTGTGCGGGGGATTTCGATAATCGGGCTTTCACCTCTTCCGGTGAGTGATCGGACCAGCGAAATGCCTGGGTCCACATTGGTGGCCGGACCGGCTGGTTACCCTGCAATTTGCGAGGCATTCCAGTTGCCAGGACCTCCCCAATAGGGTGGTGGTAATAGTCCGCTACCCACAATAGCAGGCGGAGCATCGTGCGGTCGAGTACCGGCTCCGAGTCCAGTACCTGCAGGATGGACTTGAGTTTGTATTCTCCCCGGCTTGGCTGGCAAGAAACTACCATTCCCACCAATTTTCTGGCACCGAAAGGGACCCGGACCCGTGTGCCCGGGAGTAGCTTTTCCGGTCCCAGATAGTCGTACACCCGTGGGATAGGTGCGGGTACCGCGACCTGATACACCGGTTCAGTCGCAGACATCCCGGGAAATCAATTTATTCACAAAATCTGTGGATAACTTTGTGGATAAGCGGTGATTTAGCGCCTCTGGCCTAGTTTTCATGCGGAGATGCGGAAGGGGAGGAAAAAATAGGTTGAATTTTCTATATTTTTTTATTTTCAATTAGTTATATAGTTTTTCCCAAAAAAATGAAACAAAAATTACATAAGCAGGTTACGAGTGTTACTCCTATGTAAAATTGTGAATAACTCTTGCGCAGTCGGATAACAGGAAATGGGAATTTAAGTTATTGCAGGATCAAACAGTTAGCGTGCATGAAAATGGAGTCACCGTACACGGGTGGAAATTTTTTTGCTTCAAATCAGGTTTTCCATGAGGAATGGGAACTGGTTTTTTTTGCGGTCATCAAGATATCTTTTCAGCGTGGTTTCCACTACCTTGAAAGCGACCTCTTGCCATGGAATTTCATCTTCCCGGAATAAGCGCACCTCCAGGCTTTCGACCCCCGCATCAAACTGGTCTTGCTGAAGAAGAGTGCCGAGGAACATCACGTATACCTGACTGATGGTTGGGAGGTTGTAGATCCCATAAGGTTGGAGGTCATTGACGGGGGCACAGGCTTCTTCCAGAGTCTCCCGTATGGCCCCTTCGGCCAGGGTTTCATGATTCTCCATGAATCCGGCTGGAACGGTCCACAAACCATAACGGGGCTCAATGGCTCGACGGCACAGCAAGATACGATCTTGCCAGATCGGCACACATCCGGTGACGATTTTGGGATTCTGGTATTGAATCTTGCCGCAAGAGGGGCAGGTATGCCGCTCCCGGTTATCGCCTGTCGGAATGGTGATCTCAATACCCTCGCCGCAGGAGTTGCAGAATCGAATGGACCGATCAAGTGTCATGTCGGGATGATATCTGTATCGGGGCTGGTCGACAATCTTTTTGGCGAGTCTATGGCGAATCCAGACATCCCAGTACGATACCGGCAAAGACCATGGCACCGAACCAATTGTTGTTGCGGAAAGCCTGCAAGCAACGATCCCGGTCCCGGCTCTTGCAAAGGGACTGCTGGTAGACCGCAAATGTGGCAGCCGCCAGCAACCCAAGATGGAAGTGCCAGCCAAGTGAGTGCCTCCACCCGACAATCCCCAGGATGACCAGAGCGGTCAGATGCAACAAGCCAACTGCCAGATTATCCCATTTGCCGAATAAAATCGCAGTGGACTTGACCCCAACCAGCATATCATCGTCCCGGTCCGCCATGGCATATTGGGTGTCATAGGCCACAATCCAGGCAACATTTGCCAGAAACAACATCCAGACTTCTGTCGAGAGCGGATGATCCAAAGCGGTATGCGCCATCGGAATGCCCCAGGAGAACGCTATGCCCAGAGCCAATTGTGGCAAATGGGTGAATCGTTTTACGAATGGATAAATGAGGGCCACCAATGCTCCTATGGCCGCGAGCAGAACCGTCTGTATGTTCAGTTGCCATACCAAAGCGAAAGCGAGGACCAGCAAGCTGCCCCCGGTCACAAGTGCCTGCCAAGGGTCCAGTTCTCCAGTTGCCAGCGGGCGGGTTCGGGTGCGACGCACATGGGCGTCGAAATCTCGGTCGGCGTAATCATTGATCGCGCAGCCCGCGGCCCGCATTACAAAGGTGCCGGCAATGAAAATCAGCACGATGGTTGGTTCTGGTGAACCGTCACCCGCCAACCACAGGGCCCATAATGTCGGCCACAGCAATAGAAAGCTTCCGATTGGCCGGTCCAGCCGGACCAGGCGTAGGTATGGCCACATCAGCCGCAGACTGGCAGGCAGTACATCAGACATTGGCATAGCTGTCGGGTTGGCTGATCCAGCTTTGGATGAGTGGAGTGATCCTGTCTGGATGATATCGGGACAGGTCATCTGCCAGTCGCTGCACTTTGGGAAGCAGGTCTCGATCACGCCATGAATCTGCGACCCGCATCTGTTGCAGCCCCGTTTGCCGGGTTCCGAGAATCTCACCAGGGCCGCGGTGTTCCAGGTCTTTTTGAGCGATCACAAAGCCATCATTGCTGTCGCGGAGCAATGCCAGTCGCTCTCTGGCAGCATGGCCCAGTGGAGGCTTGTACAGCAGGACACAGTTCGCCTGCTCTGATCCCCTGCCGACTCGTCCCCGCAGTTGGTGCAACTGAGCCAGCCCCAGACGCTCAGCATTCTCGATGATCATCAGGTTGGCATTTGGCACATCCACACCGACTTCAATGACCGTGGTTGCCACCAGAAGATCATAGTCACCATGCCGGAAGGCCTGCATGATTCTGTCTTTTTCCAGCGATTTCAGTCGCCCATGAACGAGGCCAATACGCAGGTTTGGCAGTTGGGATACCAGTAGGTTTGAGGTTTCCGTAGCGGCCTGTGCCTGGAGCTTTTCTGATTCTTCGATGAGTGGGCAGACCCAGTATACCTGTCGTCCCTGGGCACAGACTACATGAATCCGGCGCATGATTTCTGCCCGGCGGGTATCCGGGATTGCCACGGTATTGATCGGTTGTCGACCCGGAGGGAACTCATCAATGCTGGAAATATCAAAATCTGCAAGAAAGATCATGGCCAGGGAACGTGGAATCGGTGTGGCACTCATAATCAACTGATGGGGTGCGGTAATTGCATCTTCCCCTTTGCTGCGAAGGGACAATCGTTGGTCCACGCCAAAGCGATGTTGTTCATCGACAATGATCAATCCCAACTGATGGAATGTCACCTCTCTTTGAAATAGGGCATGGGTACCAATGACCATCGCTGTTTCACCGGAAGCGATGGCCTGTAGGGCCTGACGCCTGGTGGCTGCTCTCATCTTGCCGGTCAGCCAGCCTACCGGGATCCCGATGGAATCGAACCAGTGGATGAAATTGTCCCGATGCTGTTCTGCGAGCAACTCGGTCGGTGCCATCAAGGCCACCTGATAGCCTGCATCAATGGCATGTAACGCGGCCGCAGCGGCAACTATGGTCTTGCCGGAGCCCACATCTCCTTGGATCAACCGTAGTGCCGGTTTTTTTTGTGCCAGATCAGCAACAATATCACCGACTACTCGTTGTTGAGCCGTCGTCAGGGCAAAGTCCAATCGGTGTTCCAGTTTTTCCCACGAGGGTGATGATTTGGGAAATGTTGGTGCCCGTTGGAATCGTCTTTGTTCCCGGATCTGCAACAGTGCGAGGCGGTGAGCGGTCAATTCTTCGAGTGCCAGTCGCCGTTGCATTGGATGCTTCCCCGATGCCAGGGTCAAAGTGTCTGCGTCCGGTGGTGGCTGGTGCAGATAGCAGATCGCTTCGCGGGTGCTCGACAGGCCATGTTTTTTCCGTATTTCCGGTGGAATGGTCTCTTCCGCGAAAAGATGGCCCAGCTGTAGGGACTGTTGGATCAGGTTTCGGATCCGGTGGGCTCCAATGCCCTCGGTCAAGGGGTATACCGGGGTCAGGGATGGTTGGGTAGGAGACGGGGGTGGCTCCGGGCTGATTCGATACTCTGGATGGATCATCTCTGGGCTCCCCGGTCCTGCACGCACTTCGCCAAAACACGAGATCCAGTGGCCTTGGACAAAGCCGTTTTGCTGTTGTTGGTTGAAATGAAAGAAGCGTAGGGCCAGTGTACCGGTGGTATCCATGACCTGCACCAGTAAGCTACGGCGGCGGCCTTGATGTACATGGACCAGAGAAATCCGGCCTAGAATAAGTGCATCTTGTCCTCGTTGCAGCGTGCTGATCGGAGAAATCCGCGTCCGATCCTGATAGCGAATCGGGAGATGGAACAACAGGTCGCGAGGTTCGCGTATTCCCAGCCGTTCCAGACGGGATGCCAGATGCGGGCCAATACCCTTCAGCGATGTAAAAGTTTGTGATGACAGTAATTTTGCCCGGTCAGGTCCCGTTGTCCAGTTCCAGAATCGCCTCAATCTCAATCGGTACCCCTTTGGGTAATGCCGCCACTTCTACGGCGGCTCTGGCCGGATAGGGTTCGGAAAAGAATTCTGCCATAATGGTGTTTACACTGGCAAAATCTGTCAGGTCAGTGAGGGAAATGTTGATTTTTACCGCGTCGTCGAGAGAACTGCCGGCTGCCTCCGCTACTGCCCTGAGATTGTTGAAGACCCTTCTTGCCGCTGCTTCAAACGTATCCATATCCGCTTCCATGGTCACCGGATCAAGGGGGATTTGTCCGGAGATGTACACCGTATTCCCGGCCCGGACAGCTTGGGAATAGGTGCCAATGGCACTGGGCGCTTGGTCAGTATGGATAATCCTGCGCTGGGTCATAGTGATCTCGGAGCCTGAAGTCGGGAAGCGACGAAGGGTGGTTGGTAAAACCCGCATCTATCCTGACTGTTGGTCATGGAGTATAACGAACGGTACATGGTGCGATACGAACTGGCGTTCAGGTCATCCGAGGGGTTCACTGGAACATTCTGCTCCATGGAACCTGTACGGTGCCGATAAAGGTGGACTGTATGGACAACGGAGGCGAATTGCAAGTATTGACTGGAAGGGAAGCAGGACCATTTCACGCTAGCCGGAAGCGATTGAATGGTCCTGACAAACAAACTTATCCTTTGCCTGATCGAAATGCCCATAATCCGATCGACCCCAACGGCATCCACTTCGAGGCGGGACGGTAGGTCGAGTGGGCACAGGAGCACCCGGGAATGCACTGGGAAGATTGCATTCATGGATTTAGAGTAATCCATTCATCAGGAACCTCCATCAGGGACTAGTCCAGACATCATGCTCTTCTACGGGATGCGTGATCGCCCGTTCCGAACCCCTTCCTTGAGAGCCTGATCACAAACGGGGATTACAAGGAATCGTTGACCACTGTTCCCGGGCGAGCCGAGTATCGTCCACTCGATCCATGAATGGACAATCACCCGCGGCAGCAATCCCTGCTTGCGGTCACCTCATCGAAAGGGCCCGTCATGGACCCGTTGGAAACAGGGTATAATGCCGGAACATCACTCACTTCGGAGAAGACAATGAAACCATTGCGTCAATCCCCCCCACTAAATTAGCAACCTTCTTTCTGCTTGCAGTGCTGGCGGTACCGGCCGCAGCGCAGACGACCGTAACCAGCAGCGGGCGAGACGGTTCCACGGCTTGCCTGGATCAAACGCAGGTCAATGCTGGGAATGTCCCCATCACGGCCTTATCCACAACCAGCGTGACCTTCACGACTCCGCAACTCACATGGAACCAGTACGTCGGGCGGCTCGGCGATACGCCTCCACCTCAAGCAGTCACTATGTTGGCCCATGTTCACAACGCCCGCACAAATGCAAGAGTGGGAGGACTTAACTCTATTGGAATCTTGAACAACAGTTTAGGTTTAAGGACTGTGTCCACCGGAAGCTCAAGCATATCTGGTCTGGCCGCGAAGACCAACTATTATGTGGAAGTTTTTGCGTCCTCGGTAGGATCTACTCCGAAGCAGGTGTTTGCCCGCCGCTGCTTCATGACCGGCGGCACCTACACCATACCGGCCAACCCCATCGCTTCAGGCCCAACGCAGGGGTCAACCGGCTGCTTTGCGATCACCCCCTTGACCCCACAGGATGTCCGCAACTGCTGGTGCGGGCGCAAGACCACCTTGCCCCTGTTTAGTTCAACCCAGGACAACACCAATTTCCTGAACATGTGGGGATGCCGATAGCGGCCCTTGCCGGACACGGGCGTGGCGGCGTCCGGACCGTCCCTGTCGTCGCGGATCGCAGAATCCGCTGTCGCCCATCTTCTGGATGTTGGCGGCACCTGCGGGCGCATCGGTGGATGCGTCGAAATCTCATTGACAAAACCCTGCAAAAACAATTTCAAACGGAGACACTACCCAAAATCCGGAAGAGCGGGACGTGCAGGGATCAGGGCGTGGACCCCGCGGTGAGAAAACCGAAGATCGTCAGGGCGACACCGACGATCAAGGCTATCACCAGGATCAACCGGGTTTCGCGGTGCACGGATTCCTTGTCGCGTCGCTCCGCCTCTTCGCGACCCCTGGTCATGTCCGTGCGAAACCCTTCCAGGGTTGCGGCAAAATCGGCTTCCATGATCTCCCTATCCATGGCCCCTATCTCCTTTGACTTTGACAGCGGCCGAGCCTACTACAGAAAGATCAGCAGGGAAACCACGGCGGGAGTCGGGTCAGGGTGATTTCACTCCGATGGAAGGCGCGGTGCGATCCGGGCGGCCTGATCCGGAACGGGGTCCGGGAGTGGGTGACGGGCGGGGTTCTGCCCCGGTCGGCGGGCCTGGAGGTGATCCCATAGGCGGTCTCGGTCAAGGCGTCGCCGGTGCGCACGTCGAGGCGCTCGTGGGGGACGGTCTCGAAGGGGTCGCCGGCGTCACCCAGCGCCCCGAGTCCGGGTCACGCCAGGCACCCAGTGCCCGCAGCTCTTCCTGTACTACCGGCCCGACCAACCGGCCCACTTCGCCAGCGCACGCCTCCGCCAAATCCAGCCGGTGCCCGTGCCGCGCCCACCAGTCCCCGGACCGCCGCTGAAGGCTCTGCCCCAGTATTCGCGACGCCCGATTCGCAATCCCCGACGCCGCCGGCAGCACCAGGAACCGCGTTTGGTTGCCAATCCGATGCAGTCGACGGAACGGTACCGAGCGGTGCCCGCTCAGCAGCGTCAGCCAATGGCCCTGCCAAACCGCAATCTGCCGCAGGCCGCGGCCTGCGAACTGCTTGAATCCGAGGGAATGATGCCGGTCCATCAGCGCGCGTCCCAACGCCGGTGCTCGTCCGTCCGTACCGGACGCACCTCCACCTCCCGGACCGGCACTGCGGATGGGTCAAAATCCTCGGTCATGGCCTGCACGATAGACCATCGCAGCAAAAAAGTCAGCCCGATCGCACGCAGTCGACCATTCAATCGCTTCCGACTAGCGTGAAATAGTCTTGGGAAGGGAAGTCCAATCAGGGAAAGTAGATGGCCCCGGCAATCGTCGGATTCCGGGCCCCTGTTACGGATGGCAGCGTACTGGGAGACCGGTTGAGGGTGGCCCATGCCATCCAGCCGAATGCTGCGGCCTCAATCCACTGAGGAGGGAACCCCAGAATGGAAGTGTCACAGACTGGAAGTCCACTTACTTTCTCAATCAGTTTCCCTAGATGTAGGTTGGCGGTCCCGCCACCACAAAGGTAAATCTCGGTCACGGCTGCGGGTAGTTGGTCCGAGATGGTTCTTGCCACCAGCATGGCAAGGGTCGCCTGGACATCTTCGGGGGCAACGGTCACCCCGCATTGCCATAGGGCTTTCTCCAGCCACTCGGGGGTAAAATATTCTCTGCCAGTACTTTTGGGCGGCGGTTTGGCGAAATAGGGGTCGGCCAACATGTGTTCCAGCAACAGAGGGTGGTACGAACCCTGACTGGCCCAATTGCCGGACTCATCAAATGGCTCGCCAAGGTGGCGTTGTACCCACCCGTCCATCAGGCAGTTGGCCGGTCCGGTATCAAACCCGATGACCGGTTGGGACTGCTCTCCCGGCAACAAGGTGATGTTGGCAATGCCTCCCAGATTGATGATTGCCCGACAGCCTACAGAACCGGAAAATACAACCCGATGGAAGAATGGTGCGAAGGGTGCGCCTTGTCCACCACTGGCCATATCGGCACTCCGAAAGTCTGTCACAGCGGGAATTCCGGTTCGGTTGGCGATCACGGCACCACTTCCCAGTTGCAGGGTGAATGGGTAAGGCCCATCCGGCCGATGGCGTATGGTTTGTCCATGACATCCGATCACAGACACCGGTTTCGGTGCTGCTCGTTGCACCAGTTCTCTGGCCACGTCCGCATACAGTTCACCCAGCTTTGCATGAAGCCGGCCGGATTGTTCGATTTCATTTCCCCCGGGCGTCATTAAGCCCAGGATGGCACGCTGGATGTCAACTGGGAAAGGGCGGGAAGCGGTCCCCTTTAGAACCGGAGGGACATCAGTGTCGACTGCAAGCAGGGCGGCATCAATGGCATCCACACTGGTGCCGGACATAATGCCGATGGTAAGCGTCATGTTCGCTGCTGACAGGGTGCGGACGACAGATCTGGGCAGTGGGGAGGGATTCCGAATGGGAAATCGGAATCAGAGTTGTTTTTGCGCGGTCCGGACCGTACCGGTGTTTTGCAGGTCGATCCTTTCCAGCTTGGACATCAGGATTTTCGCTTCCCGGATGAAATCATCGCGGTATTGCAGGTCAATTGGAGAAGATGTTGGCAGTTCCACGGTCAGAGGATTCATGTGGCGATCGTTGACGCGAAACTCATAGTGCAGGTGTGGCCCCGTCGCCCAACCGGTTTTGCCGACATAGCCGATGATGTCGCCTTGTTGGACGCGGTTGCCGGTTCTGATATCCTTGTGGAAGCGGTTGAGGTGCGCGTACAAGGTTTTGAACCGGATTCCATGACGAAGAATTACTGTCTTGCCATAGCCGTTTTTCACACCGGCAAAAATGACCTTGCCATCTCCAGTAGAGCGAACGGGAGTATTCATGGGAGCGCCATAATCCACCCCATTGTGGGGTTGCCAGACTTTTTTGATCGGATGAAGGCGCCGCTTGCTGAAATTTGAGGTTACCCGGGCGAACTTGATCGGAGAGCGCAGAAATGAACTCTGCGTGCCTTCGCCTTCCGGGGTGTAGTAGATGATGCTGCCATTTTCCTCCAGGTGGCGGATTGCCCGGAATCGGCGCCCATTGGCGATTAACTCTGCGGCTACAATCTGTCCATAATCAATCCGCTTGCCGTCCAGATAGTGTTCCTCATAGACAATCCGGAACTCATCTCCGTTCCGGATGTCTCTGGCCATATCAACCTGCCAGCCCATGATGTTGGCCAAGGAATAGAGAATACCTTTGGGTATGTTGGAGTGCCGAGCAGACTTAAGTAAGCTGCCTTGGATGATTGCCCCTGCAGTCCGGTGCCGTATTTCCGGCTCGCGCTTGACAATATCGGCGACATACGTGCCGTCTAGACGACGTACCAAGAGTGTTTCATAGACATCCAACTGCAGTTTCAGCTTCTCAAGACGGGGGTTGTCGCTCTCGTCAGAGGTTGTGGTGACCTGTATTTTCTGCCCCGGATGGAGCACATTGAGAACAGAAGCGTTCTCCAGTTTGACCAAGGCCAGGGCTTCTCGAACGCCAAAGCCAAGACGATCCATGATGTGCGTGAGGGTATCTTTCTTGCGTACGGTCTCGCTGATCCAGTCTCCCTGATGCAATGCGGCTACCAAAGGGTCAGGTGGTGTCTCTGGTTCGGCAGGCTCCCCTTGCAACAGCTCGGTCAATGCCGGAGGGGATTCCGGCAATAGGATCGGCGCAATACTGGCCAACTGCAGCTTGCTGGGGGAAATATGTGCAGCGATTCTCGGGTCGGACTCCTCCATTGTGGCAGGGGCGGCTAACGAATTCGCGGCATCAGGAATGCGCTGGATGGCAGCGGCGGGGCGTTGCGGCAAGTGTGGCGTTTGGGGTTCCGATTGGACCGTGATTGGGATGGGTGGAGTCAGAACAGCCGTGGAAAGCAAGGCAGTTGGGTCAGTATTGAGGGACAGCTGATCGGCTGTTTCCGGGACAGATGGATCGGACACTGTGGCCTCGTCCGATGAAGGCATTAGGGTTGCGACCTCTGAGACATCTGAATAGGATGCCGTGATCGGCAGGTTGTGGACCGATATCAATTGAGAGAACATAGCGAGCAGGCATACCACCACCAGCCCTACAAACACAATCCAGCCTGTCCGGGGGATCCCGGCGGCATGGGGAGGAGAGACCAAGTCTTTCAGATCAATCCGAAGTATAGGCCTTGGCTCAGTCATGGAACTCCGTTACTGCAGAACGACGGACGGATGGTGATTGGAAGCCGGAAAAACAACCTCTCCATAGCTGAAAGCACTCCAACTATCACTATAATCAATGGTCCTGAATCAACAGCCGTAGCGAGGGTATCAACAGGTGATGCATAACCATCACCTCTGATTGGATGCCATTGCGATTTCTGCAATTCCAACTCCTGATCCCCAAGATGTTGACTCTACAATATTTTGCTGGGTTGGCAAACGGATCAGGGGGATACTTTACCTGTTCATTTGGCAATGGTCAAAGAATTTGGCTCTCATTAGGTTACAAAAAAGTAATTTTGTCCTGGGCAGTTCCCGTAATTGAGTGATTGAAAGCACGTCAGCAATGAGTGAGAAAAACGAAATGATGGACGAATTGGGCCGTGGAGTCGAGGAAGTGCTCCTATGGGAGGAGTTGGAAGGCAAGTTGCGCAGCGGTAAGCCATTGGTGGTTAAGGCGGGTTTTGATCCGACGGCACCCGACATCCACTTGGGCCATACGGTCCTTCTCAACAAGATGCGGCAGTTCCAGCAGTTGGGACATGTCGTGGTGTTCCTGATTGGCGATTTCACCGGAATGATTGGTGACCCCAGTGGCAAGAGCACTACTCGGCCCTCGCTTTCCCGGGACCAGATTGAGACCAATGCCGAAACGTACCAGAGACAGGTGTTCCAGGTTCTGGACCCTGACCAGACCCAGGTTCGGTTCAATTCCGAATGGATGAGCGAACTCGGTTCGGCCGGCATGATCCGGTTGGCCTCACGTTACACGGTGGCAAGGATGTTGGAGCGGGATGATTTCAAGAAGCGTTATGCTAACAATCAGCCCATTGCGGTCCATGAACTCCTTTATCCGTTGGCACAGGGGTATGATTCGGTCGCGCTCAAGGCAGATGTGGAGCTTGGTGGAACGGACCAGAAGTTCAATCTGCTGGTGGGAAGAGAACTCCAGAAGCAGGTTGGACAGGAACCTCAGGTTGTCATGACATTGCCGTTGCTGGAAGGTCTGGATGGCATCCAAAAAATGTCCAAATCACTGGGTAACTACGTCGGGATCACGGAATCTCCGAACGAAATGTTTGGGAAGCTGATGTCGGTATCGGATGAATTGATGTGGCGTTACTTCGAATTGCTCAGCTTCCGTTCCCTGGCGGAAATCAGCGGATTACAAAAAGCCGTAGAGCAGGGCAGGAATCCACGGGATATCAAGTTCGATCTGGCGATGGAAATGGTCGGCAGGTTTCATTCGGTTCATGCGGCAGAGGAAGCCAAGCGGACGTTTATTGCGCGGTTCCAACGGGGAGCGGTACCGGAAGATATTCCTGAAATCTGCCTTCAGTCTGCAAGTGACGGTATGCCTGTGGCCAATATACTCAAGGAATGTGGTTTGGTGGTGTCGACTTCCGACGGGATTCGAATGATTCGCCAGGGTGCAGTTCGTCTGGATGGGGAACGGATCAATGATGGCACGATTCGGTTGTATCCCGGTATTTCAGTGGTGGTGCAGGTCGGAAAGCGGCGCTGGGCAAGACTGTGTCTTGAAGAGCGCACAAGCTGAATGGTCAGTTCCCTGCCCAGTGGGCCTCGGCGGGTCTGGCAGTGTATCCATCCGCCGGTCGAAACCATCGGCACCAAGTGCGCTCTCATTGACCCTGGGCCGCAAGTTCCTGAATCGCTACTTTCGGCAAAACGCCGCATGGGAACTGGAGCAGCAGCTCGGTGACTGGGAGTCATCCGCAGCGGTTATGATTGTGTCATACCGCGGATTCGATGACTACTTTTACGCTCCGCCATTGAATCCGCCTGCCCCAACTGCTTACATTTTTTGCCTTGAAGGGGGAGGCCTCAATTCCCTGCTCGACTTCTGCCTCATCCGAAGGTTTTGCGGATGTTTTCAGGACAATAGGGATGGCCGTAATTCGGACCCACGCCGAGGAAGGGTAAAAAAAAGTCGTTTTTGTAGTTGACGGCAGGGAATGAATCTGTATAATGCGCCCTCCCGGACGGTGACGGCGGTATGCGGTCGCTGTTTCCATGGTCTTTTACAATGAATCAAGCAGATTGTGTGGGCGCTTTGATTCGTCAGAAGTCTCTCAATCCAGCAACACGGAATCCATGCTTGTCATGGTATTCCGGCAAGTTTCGTTCTTCGGAACGACAAGCTTTAAACTGGAGAGTTTGATTCTGGCTCAGATTGAACGCTGGCGGTATGCTTAACACATGCAAGTCGAACGGCAGCACGAGAAAGCTTGCTTTCTTGGTGGCGAGTGGCGGACGGGTGAGTAACGCGTAGGAATCTGCCTGGCAGCGGGGGACAACTCCGGGAAACCGGAGCTAATACCGCGTACGCCCTACGGGGGAAAGATAGCCTCTTCTTGAAAGCTGTCGCTGTCAGATGAGCCTGCGTTGGATTAGCTTGTTGGTGGGGTAATGGCCCACCAAGGCGACGATCCATAGCTGGTCTGAGAGGATGATCAGCCACACTGGGACTGAGACACGGCCCAGACTCCTACGGGAGGCAGCAGTGGGGAATATTGGACAATGGGCGCAAGCCTGATCCAGCAATACCGCGTGTGTGAAGAAGGCCTTAGGGTTGTAAAGCACTTTCAATTGGGAAGAAAAGCATCGGGTGAATAGCTTGATGTCTTGACGGTACCAGTACAAGAAGCACCGGCTAACTCCGTGCCAGCAGCCGCGGTAATACGGAGGGTGCAAGCGTTAATCGGAATCACTGGGCGTAAAGCGCACGCAGGCGGCCTGTTAAGTCAGATGTGAAAGCCCCGGGCTCAACCTGGGAACTGCATTTGATACTGGCAGGCTAGAGTATGGGAGAGAGAAGTAGAATTCCACATGTAGCGGTGAAATGCGTAGATATGTGGAGGAATACCAGTGGCGAAGGCGGCTTCTTGGCCCGATACTGACGCTCAGGTGCGAAAGCGTGGGGAGCAAACAGGATTAGATACCCTGGTAGTCCACGCCGTAAACGATGTCTACTAGCCGTTGGGAGGATTTACCTTTCAGTGGCGCAGCTAACGCAATAAGTAGACCGCCTGGGAAGTACGGCCGCAAGGCTAAAACTCAAAGAAATTGACGGGGGCCCGCACAAGCGGTGGAGCATGTGGTTTAATTCGATGCAACGCGAAGAACCTTACCTACCCTTGACATCCTCGGAACTTGTCAGAGATGACTTGGTGCCTTCGGGAGCCGAGTGACAGGTGCTGCATGGCTGTCGTCAGCTCGTGTCGTGAGATGTTGGGTTAAGTCCCGTAACGAGCGCAACCCTTGTCCTTAGTTGCCAGCACGTAATGGTGGGGACTCTAGGGAGACTGCCGGTGACAAGCCGGAGGAAGGTGAGGATGACGTCAAGTCATCATGGCCCTTATGGGTAGGGCTACACACGTGCTACAATGGCCGGTACAGAGGGCAGCAAACTCGCGAGAGCAAGCAAATCTCAGAAAACCGGTCGTAGTCCGGATTGGAGTCTGCAACTCGACTCCATGAAGTCGGAATCGCTAGTAATCGCGGATCAGAATGCCGCGGTGAATACGTTCCCGGGCCTTGTACACACCGCCCGTCACACCATGGGAGTGGGCTGTACCAGAAGTGGCTAGCTTAACCTTCGGGAGAGCGGTTACCACGGTATGGTTCATGACTGGGGTGAAGTCGTAACAAGGTAGCCCTAGGGGAACCTGGGGCTGGATCACCTCCTAAACGATCTAGAGACAGGCGTCTCAGAGCGTCCACACAATCTGTTTGGTTGCATATTTGAGTCAGTTCTCGGCAGCATTTATGAGCAGCAGGCTGGATTGCGTACTTCTTGTCGCTGACCAGAAAGGTGAACAATCGGGTCTGTAGCTCAGTTGGTTAGAGCGCACCCCTGATAAGGGTGAGGTCGGAAGTTCAAGTCTTCCCAGACCCACCAGGTCCCGCATCGGATGGTGCCAGTCTTGTTCTGCATGCAAGATCGTCTGGGTTTCCCCGGGGTTGCTGAATTCCCGATTTCGCCTGCAGGCCGAATGGTCATGGCCGGGACTCTCTACCCTCTCGGCCGCGTGTTTGTCCAAGGCGTTAGATGGTGGGAGAACGGATTGGGAGTACAGGCATTGAGGGGCCATAGCTCAGCTGGGAGAGCGCCTGCCTTGCACGCAGGAGGTCGGCGGTTCGATCCCGCCTGGCTCCACCACCGCCTCCAGTATGGAAGGCTGACTCAGAACAGGCAAAAACCAGCATCCAGTTTCCGTGAATTCGGGTTCTGGTTTTTGGCTGTGGCCGGCTCGCCGGTCGGGTTCTTTTACAATTCGGGTAGTCAAAGGCACATGCAGTTGTTCAGTCATCAAGTGGTGATCTGGTCGCTGCATGAACCTGCCGGTAACCCTCGTATCAGCGGTTGCCGGCATATGCATAAACTCTTTATGAGTTACGTATGACCCTTGATGACTGTCGTTTCGTTCAATTGGCGGCACAGACTTTTTGGGGTTATATGATCAAGCGTTTAAGCGCATATGGTGGATGCCTAGGCGATAAGAGGCGATGAAGGACGTTGTAGCATGCGATAAGCCTCGGGGAGCTTGCAAACTAGCTTTGATCCGGGGATTTCCGAATGGGGTAACCCACCCGCTTGCGGGTATCTTGTGCTGAATCCATAGGCACAAGAGGCGAACCCGGGGAACTGAAACATCTAAGTACCCGGAGGAAAAGAAATCAACCGAGATTCCCTTAGTAGCGGCGAGCGAACGGGGACCAGCCCTTAAGTCCAATGCTGTGTTAGTGGAGCGATCTGGAAAGTTCGGCCATAGATGGTGATAGCCCAGTACATGAAAACTGGCATTGGATGAAATCGAGTAGGGCGGAGCACGTGAAACTCTGTCTGAACATGGGGGGACCATCCTCCAAGGCTAAATACTACTTATCGACCGATAGTGAACCAGTACCGTGAGGGAAAGGCGAAAAGAACCCCTGTTAGGGGAGTGAAATAGAACCTGAAACCGTATGCGTACAAGCAGTGGGAGCTCCTTCGGGAGTGACTGCGTACCTTTTGTATAATGGGTCAGCGACTTACATTTTGTAGCAAGGTTAACCGAATAGGGGAGCCGTAGAGAAATCGAGTCTTAACAGGGCGTTCAGTTGCAAGGTGTAGACCCGAAACCGGGCGATCTAGCCATGGCCAGGTTGAAAGTCGGGTAATGCCGACTGGAGGACCGAACCAACTAATGTTGAAAAATTAGTGGATGAGCTGTGGCTAGGAGTGAAAGGCTAATCAAGCCCGGAGATAGCTGGTTCTCCCCGAAAACTATTTAGGTAGTGCCTCGTGACTTACTCCAGGGGGTAGAGCACTGTAATGGCTAGGGCTGCACCTCGCGGTACCAAACCATCGCAAACTCCGAATACCTGGAAGTACTATCACGGGAGACAGACGGCGGGAGATAAGTTTCGTCGTCGAGAGGGCAACAGCCCAGACCACCAGCTAAGGTCCCTAAACACATCTCAGTGGGAAACGATGTGGGAAGGCTCAGACAGCCAGGATGTTGGCTTAGAAGCAGCCATCATTTAAAGAAAGCGTAATAGCTCACTGGTCGAGTCGGCCTGCGCGGAAGATATACCGGGGCTCAAGATGTGTACCGAAGCTGTGGATGCCGCAAGGCATGGTAGGGGAGCGTTCTGTAAGTCTGTGAAGGTGAACCGTGAGGTTTGCTGGAGATATCAGAAGTGCGAATGCTGACATGAGTAGCGATAATGCGGGTGAAAAACCCGCACGCCGAAAACCCAAGGTTTCCTGCGCAACGTTAATCGACGCAGGGTTAGTCGGCCCCTAAGGTGAGGCAGAAATGCGTAGTCGATGGGAATCAGGTTAATATTCCTGAACTTCTTGTAGCTGCGATGGGGTGACGGAGAAGGCTAGGCTAGCCGGCTGTTGGATATGCCGGTTTAAGCATGTAGGTTGGAGATTCAGGAAAATCCGGATCTCCTAAAGACCGAGATGTGATGACGATCTCCTTTATGGAGAGAAGTAGTTGATGCCATGCTTCCTGGAAAAACCTCTAAGCTTCAGGCTACAGGGAACCGTACCCCAAACCGACACAGGTGGGTGGGGTGAGAATCCTAAGGCGCTTGAGAGAACTCTGGTGAAGGAACTCGGCAAAATGACACCGTAACTTCGGGAGAAGGTGTGCCTCTGGTACGTGAAAGCCCTCGCGGCTGGAGCGGAAAGAGGTTGCAATAACTAGGTGGCTGCGACTGTTTACTAAAAACATAGCACTCTGCAAACTCGTAAGAGGACGTATAGGGTGTGACGCCTGCCCGGTGCCGGAAGGTTAAGTGATGGGGTTAGCTTCGGCGAAGCTCTTGATCGAAGCCCCGGTGAACGGCGGCCGTAACTATAACGGTCCTAAGGTAGCGAAATTCCTTGTCGGGTAAGTTCCGACCTGCACGAATGGCGTAACGATGGCCACACTGTCTCCACCAGGGACTCAGCGAAATTGAACTTGCTGTGAAGATGCAGTGTACCCGCGGCTAGACGGAAAGACCCCGTGAACCTTTACTACAGCTTCACACTGGACTTTGAGCACGTATGTGCAGGATAGGTGGAAGGCTTTGAAGCGGAGACGCCAGTCTCTGTGGAGCCACCCTTGAGATACCACCCTTGCTTGTTTGGGGTCCTAACCGAGGCCCGTTATCCGGGTCCGGGACCGTGTGTGGTGGGTAGTTTGACTGGGGCGGTCTCCTCCCAAAGAGTAACGGAGGAGCGCGAAGGTGCTCTAAGTACGGTCGGAAATCGTACGGTTAGTGCAAAGGCATAAGAGCGCTTGACTGCGAGACAGACACGTCGAGCAGGAACGAAAGTTGGTCTTAGTGATCCGGTGGTTCTGTATGGAAGGGCCATCGCTCAACGGATAAAAGGTACTCCGGGGATAACAGGCTGATACCGCCCAAGAGTTCACATCGACGGCGGTGTTTGGCACCTCGATGTCGGCTCATCACATCCTGGGGCTGTAGCCGGTCCCAAGGGTATGGCTGTTCGCCATTTAAAGTGGTACGCGAGCTGGGTTTAGAACGTCGTGAGACAGTTTGGTCCCTATCTGCCGTGGGCGTTGGAGACTTGAGAGGATCTGCTCCTAGTACGAGAGGACCGGAGTGGACGTACCCCTGGTGTTCCAGTTATCATGCCAATGGTATTGCTGGGTAGCTATGTACGGACGGGATAACCGCTGAAAGCATCTAAGCGGGAAACCCCCCTCAAGATTAGGTCTCCCCGGGACGTAAAGTCCCCTGAAGGGTCGTTGAAGATGACAACGTTGATAGGCTGGGTGTGGAAGTTCAGTAATGGATGAAGCTAACCAGTACTAATTGCCCGTGAGGCTTGATCATATAACACCCAAGAAGTCTGTAGTCCGGATTATCAGCCGGATCGGTGTCTGCGTAACTCCGCAATATGCGTATTGGACTACTCGAAATTTGCATGCACGCGATGCTGCGCGTGCATGCAAGCTGGTTTGCCTGGTAGACATAGCGAGCGGGAACCACCTGACTCCATCCCGAACTCAGAAGTGAAAACGCTCAGCGCCGATGATAGTGTGGGGCCTCCCCATGTGAAAGTAGGACACCGCCAGGCATCAAATCCCAAAGCCCCGTCCGGTTACGGACGGGGCTTTTTTGTGCGAATTCAATGGAGACCGAAAGCGCCCCCGGGAGTATGCTGTCGATCCTGAAAACCCCCAAATTCATCGGTAAATATCTGAATACAGAGGAAGAATCCGGATTCCTTCCTCGAAATGACCGATGAAACCGGGGTTGCCTAGCGTTTCCGTTATATCTATTACAATAACAAGTTTCATGATAAAGGCGGAACCCGGGATGAATACCGGATCACGCACATGACAAAATTTTTCGGGCAGTTGAAGGTGACATCATGGTTATTTCCGGTACTCCCGGATCAGATCACTATAGAATTTTTGTTCGCAAGGTCGACCAGGGTCAGGCCTTGCAATCAGGCGGCCCTGTAAGAGTTCGTCTCGTGGGTTGGCGCAGGGTGCATTGAAAGCACAACCTTTCAGTCAGATGAAATTGGGTGCGACTTGGATAACCGGAGAGAAGTGAGGTAAATTTAAATGACTACTGCTGCATCTCGTACTCGTTCCCGGGGATGCAAAAGATTTCCGGGTCGCGAGATCACGGGGCGATACTTGGGCCTAAGCCTCATCTCTCATGGGAAACCAAAGTGTGGTGTGCAGATTCACCTTCACTGCAATGGCGAAAGATTCTTAAGGGGGCCGTGAAGAGCAAGTCGCGATGGCGGATGAAAGCAAGCACAAGCACCTGGATCTGATACAAGGGGTGATCAACCGCTTGTCTACAAACTCCTTTCTATTGAAGGGGTGGAGCGTGGTTCTCGTTTCTGCCCTGTTTGCACTTTCGGCAGCGGATAACCGCTCCGATTTGGTAGTTCTGGCCTACTTGCCGGCGATTGTATTTTGGGGGTTGGACGGGTTTTTCCTATGGCAGGAGCAGTTGTATCGCAAACTCTATGACCATGTCCGAGCACTGGGAAACGAGGATATTGATTTTTCGATGGACACCATGCCTTTCAGGTCCGGTAAAGGAACCTCGTGGATTGGTGCAACCCTGTCGAAAACCCTGATACCGTTTCACGGCGTTCTGATCCTTGCCATATGTCTGGTGACGGGTTTGACTTCCACTGCATGAGGGCAATCACAATGCCAAAACACCGAGCTTTCGGTAGTGGTTCAGTTTGAACATTGCAAAGCCTGCGTGGGGAAAAGGCGGCCAGGAGGCCGCCCCGTGTTCGGGATGTTCCGCGATCCTCCAGCGATATCCGGTTCCGGATTGACGCCCTCGCGTGGCCCGCACTCCCGAGAACCGGATGGATCAGATGGCTCAGCTGTCGAGGTCCGGACAATTGAGATACTGCCTTTGCGCCTGGCTCGCCACAGTCTGGCCGGCGAGGATGTGTGTTCCGTTGCGCGTGCCGTTGCAATAGCAGTCCCGAATGTCCTGCCGCGTGCTGGCCACCGCATAGCACCCGGTCCGGTTATATCGGGTTAGGTTGGGTTGCCACTCAAAGCCATCGAAATACAGGTTCTGCTCCGCATTCGTGAACTCGCCACGCGTCTTGAAGCAGTGGCGGTCAAGCGGATTTGAAGATGGGTTTTCTGTGTTGTTGTATAAAACGACTGTGTAGCGCGTATTCTTCTTCAGGCTGGAGAAAGTGCCGGACTGTGCCGCCAGTGGTTGGGATGAACCGAGATTTTTAATCTGCTGTGGAGTACCCCTCCCCCCTTCTTGAACCCCCACATATACATTGAATGGATCGACAAACCGGATGCGCATAATGTTGAATGTCAGACTGTTTTGTGTGGGAATCCCGATAGAAAAAATGTGCGGATCGAGCTCTGACGAGCCACCTTCCGTGCAGGCTACCGTGCCGGTAGTCGCCGGAATGACCAGCTGCTGGGCCTGCGCCGGCCATGCGATGGCCGCAAGCAGCAGGAGTGTTGCTAGTTTAGCGAGGGGGGGGGGGGGGGGGGGGGGGTGAATTAAGGTTTTTCTGGATCATGATTTTGTTCCTCATGGTTAATATCTTCCTGCATTATATAGTACTTTCCTTTCTGAAAATAGACAAACTTTCAAACCGAGCCACTACCGAGCTTTCTACAGTTTTCATTATGTGCCGGATCACTGGAGGGCAGCGCAGGTGCGGAACATCGGGGCGATAGAGGGCAACAGGCCGGCTCCCGACAATGACTGGGAAGCCGTAAAGAGGGGTGGAGAGGCGGCGATCCGAAAATGGATTGCCAATCAAATCAAGGGGCGTTCCTGTACCGTCGTATTGGTCGGTGCCCAAACCGCAAATCGAAAATGGATCAATCACGAAATTATCGAATCGTGGAATGGCAACATGGGTGTGGTCGGCATTTATATCCACGGGCTAAAGCACTCGGATGGCAAGGCGTCTGCAAAAGGCAGGAACCCCTTTGCTTTCATTGACTATGGAAATACGGGAAGGAAATTATCTTCGATTGTCCAATGTTATGATCCTGCCGGGTCGAATAGTCTGGAGCGATACCAATGGATCCAGCAGCATTTGGCTCAAGTCGTTGCGGAAGCGATTGCAATCCGAACGCAAAATTGAATTTCCTTCTACGGTTCGATGACCCTTCTTGCCCTTACCGTGGGATAGTCAATGCGAAAGCGCCCGGAGAAAATCCGGCGGGAAGCGTGTGCGGTGTGGAATGGGAAATGATGACGGGTGATGCCGGTTAGTCGAGTCGGGCGGACTAGGGCGTGTTAACGCTACGCAGTGTATCGATGACTAGCGCGAAGACGACGCATCCGAGATACATGACATCAAGCTGGTCGAAGCGCGAGAAGACTCGGCGAAAGCCCTTGAGTCGCCGGAACCGGCGCTCGACCTCGTGGCGCCGCCGGTACCGTTTCCGGTCGTATTCCCAGGGGGTGATGCGACGGCTTTTCGGCGGGACCACGGGCGTGAAGCCGAGGTCGGCAACCCGCCGGCGGGTTTCCTCGTCTTCATCGGCCCGATCCATGACCAGTGCCGGTCGGTGCGACGGCTTCTTCTGCCGCTGCCGGAGCTTCCGCCCCTCCGGGGCATCGTGCGCGTTGCCGGGCGAGCGCGCGAAGGCAACGGCCGTTCGGGCATCCGCGGCCACCAGAGGAAGCTGGGTGTTGCACCCGCCCCGGGACTTTCCGATGCCCTGGGCGCCGTTTTTTGTAGCGCCCCCGTGCCATCGGGATGCCCCTTGATGCGGGTGCTGTCCAGGCCCATGGCCTCCCCCCGGATCCGGATCATCCGCTGCCGCTGCCGATGCGCGAACACGCGGTTCAGAACCCCGTTCTTCGACCACCGGTTCCTGCGCGTGTCGATGGTGGGCCCGTTGCCGAAGGGCTCCGGCAGGCCGCGCCACTTGCCGCCGTGCTCGGCCACGTCGAGAATGGCGTTGAGTACCGGCAGGGTCGAGAGGCTGACCTTGCCCCGCGGCCTCGGCCGCAGCGGGGCAATGCGCTCGTACTGTGCCCGTGTAAGTTCCATTGCCGGTTCTTCCGTAATGTTCCGGTTGAAAATCACGGGCACCGAGTATACCATGTCTGGAAGAAATTGTGTTAACACGCCCTAATGAAATACAGCGATTACAATGCAAAATGTCCGATCTGGGGAACGCCCGCCCGGCCAATCCAGAACGGGAGTGATGCCGAAGAATTCGACTCCCCTCGCACTGGGGGAAAATACCGATTGACGGGCAGTGCGGCGGAAGTGGTGAAGAATCCATCCGATGATTCCAGGTTTCGAACCCGCTTGACCGATTGGCTGATACAAGAGAGGCGTTCGGGAATTCCTCGCCCCCAAATCGATTCGTACCTTGTGCAGGATGTTCAGGAAAGGAAAATCGGGCGGGACAGGGGAATCATGGAACGGGCCGATGCCGTCCTCGAATATCTTGCCAACAACGTGAATCGTCTGGGAGATCAAGTACTATATGATGCAGAGTTTGAAAAATTTCTTCCGGGAGGATCAATCCGGTTAACTGCCCCCGGTGCCCGCTTCTATGAGTTGCTCGCCTGTTCCGGGAGCGTGGACTACCAGGAACTGGTTTTCCTGCTGGAGTACCTCGAGCAACAGAAGTATATCGTTTGGTCTGGAAAGAACAATCCGAAGCGGGCCTGCGCCCTGACGGTTCCTGGCCATGCACGATTGGAGGACCTGAAACTCCCTCATGTCGATTCCACCAAAGCCTTTGTCGCCATGTGGTTTGATGACTCCATGACCGGTGCCTGGCAGAACGGAATGAAACCGGCGATTCAGGAAGCCGGGTATGAACCCGTTCGCATTGACCAACAGGAGCATATCGGCAAAATCGACGATGAGATCATCGCCGAGATTCGTCGCTCCCGATTTGTGGTGGCGGATTTCACCCAGGGGGATGAGGGAGCCCGCGGAGGGGTCTATTATGAAGCGGGCTTTGCGCATGGACTCCACATTCCGGTGATCTTCACTTGCCGGAAAGACAAACTGAAGCAGGTCCATTTTGATACCCGCCAATACAACCATATCACTTGGCAAGACCCCGGGGAGTTGAAAGAAGCGTTGAAAAGTAGAATTCTCGCAGTACTGGGCAAGGGGTCGTGGGAACAGGATTCGCCATAATGCAGCCACGATCTATCGGATCACTCCCGCCGGATGAAGCGGCTCCAGCTTTGCCAGAAGATCCGGTTCGAACCGATCGCGCTGGGTCGGATCCAATGTTACCCATCCTGTCAGGATAGCCACAAATAGTCGACGCAGTTTCATTGTTTACCGGTTGTGTGGGGGGCGGATACCGGTGTGATTGCAGCGGGATTCGAGGTCATTCTGGCCAACGACATCCTGCATTTTGCAAGGGACGTGTACCTGAACAACCTGCCGGAGACCGAGTTCGTCCCCGGGGAGCATAGAAAAATCCAGCACTTCCCCACCGCTCCACTATGCTGTTCCCCGCTTTTTGTGGGCTCTCACATCCCACAGGGGGAAGCTTTCGGGATCGGGCTATTATGCCACTGCCGACATCACTGGCTCGGATGGCGTACTGCTGGCCTGTCGGTTGTAGGCGGTCAGTGTCGCCTTGAACATTGCACTTACGGTATCTTGGCTGGTGGCCACGCCAATCTGTGGCTGCCCATCAATGTCCATTTCGACATAAGCGATGGCTTCCGCTCGGGTACCGGCTGACAAGGCGTGTTCGGTGTAGTTGAGGATGCGTAGCTGGCGACCGATTCTTCTCTCCAAGGCATTGACAAAAGCACCTAGAGTCCCGAAAGCCTCTCCAGCAATTTCGACTTTTGCATCGCCGGTGCGAAGAATGGCTGTGACATGATCCCCCGACTCTTCTTTGGTCATCGAAAATTTCTGCAGGGTATACGGCGTGGAGTGATTCATGTAGATCCGCTGAAACAGGCTCCAGATCTCATCCGGAGTCAGTTCCCGTTCCCATTCTTCGGCCAGGATCTGCACATGCGGGCTGAATCGAATCTGCAGCCAGCGCGGCAATTCCACACCAAAGTTAACTTGCAGTACATATGATATGCCGCCCTTGCCGGATTGACTGTTGATCCTGACGATATCCTGATAGGTGCGCCCGACATCTTGAGGATCAATCGGTAGGTAGGCGACCTCCCAGATGCCCTCGCTCGGTGCCTGCATACATTTTTTGATGGCATCCTGGTGGCTGCCCGAAAATGCGGTGAACACCAATTCACCGGCATAGGGGTGGCGCGGGTGCACGGGCAGTCCATTGCACTCAGTCACGCAATGCACGATCTCCGGCATATTGGACAGGTCCAACTCTGGATCAATCCCCTGGCTGTAGAGATTCATGGCCATCGTGACGATATCCATGTTTCCTGTTCGTTCGCCGTTGCCGAGCAGAGTGCCCTCGATCCGTTCTGCCCCGGCCATGGTGGCGAGTTCCGCCGCCGCAACGGCGCACCCCCGGTCATTGTGCGTATGCAGACTGATGATCACATGGGAACGTGAGGGCAAGTGATTACAGAAATATTCCACCTGATCGGCGAAGATATTGGGCGTGGTGGCTTCGACGGTAGCCGGAAGGTTGAGGATGACTTTCTGCCCTGTTTCCGGCTCCCAAACCCGGCAGACGACTTCACAGACTTCGATAGCAAAATCCGGTTCCGTTTGGGAGTAGCTTTCCGGGGAATACTGGAATACCCATTCGGTATCCGGATATTTTTCGGCATACTCCCGTACCCAGGCCGCCCCGTCGATGGCAATCTGGCGGATTTCGGCCTGGGACATCTGGAACGCCTTCTCTCGCTGTACCCGGCTGGTAGAGTTGTAGACATGCATAATGGCCCGTTGGGCACCTGCCAAGGACTCGAAAGTGCGTTCAATCAGATGCTTCCGGGCTTGAGTCAGTACCTGTACCGTGACCGCTTCCGGTATGCGGTTTTCCTGGATCAGCTTGCGGGCAAAGTCGAACTCAACCTGGGCCGCTGCCGGAAAGCCGATCTCGATCTCCCTGAATCCACACCGCAGTAACAGCTCCCAGAATCGCAGTTTCTTCGAAAGATTCATGGGATCAATCAGGGCCTGGTTGCCGTCCCGCAGGTCGACGCTGCACCAGACCGGTGCCCGGGTCAATTCCCGATCGGGCCAACGTCGGTCGCACAGATGGGGTCCGAATCGTTCGGTGGGGTACTTTCGATGGTCAAAGTGATTCATTTCCATGGAGTGTAGGGCTTTGATGAAAGTGGAATTTTATCTTCAATGATGGAGCATTTATCGCCTTTTTTCGATTTATTTAACAAAAATTTGGGTGAAAAAACTCTTATTTCGATACAATAGTAGCGATTAATGACAAATTACTTATGGCAATGAATCTTGATGATATCGACCGAAAGATTCTCCGTATCCTGCAACAGGATGCCCGGATCAGCTATTTGGATCTTGCGAATCGGGTCAACCTTTCCCAAACCCCCTGCCGGCGTCGGGTGCGGAGGTTGGAAAAGGCGGGATACATCAGGGGCTCTACGGTCATACTGGACCCGGACCTGTTGGGGATCAATCTGACTTCCTATATCGCAGTCACCATGGAACGCCATACCAATGAGCAGTTTGAGAAGTTTGAAAGTCAGGTGGTGAAATTTCCGGAAGTGGTCGGTTGCAGCGTGGTCACTGGCCGCAGTGAGGATTACCTACTTAAGGTGGTGGCCCGGAATATGAAACATTATGAGGAATTTCTTCTTGAGCGGCTCAGTCGCGTACCCGGCGTGGTCAACTTGCATTCCAGCTTTGAATTGCGCAATGTGCTTCCCAATAAGGGCCTGCCGGTTGGCTTGTAAGCGGCAATAGTGGATCTTGATGGGAGGGGCTTCCCCTCTTCATCGCAAAGGGAAAGGCCTGGGATTATTGCGTTTGGAGGGCGGGGGCTGATTCTTGGTGAAAACCCGGCTGTGCATCCGGGAGTATGGATGTTGACACAGGTTGCCTGCTCTCGCCAATGGGGTAGTCATGGATTTCACGGAGTGTACTGCCAAAAACATCCCTGACAGCCAATGGGCTCCTGAGCAAGGGTAATGCTTGTCCACTGAAACGATGTCCGCTGGCCTACTTTGAAAGCGGTATGGGAACAGCGCTTCGTCTGTCGGCCCGGGACCTTCTCCAATCAATCGTCTCAGTGGATGCTTGTCCCATCTGCCCCGGAACATCCTCCCCCAACCGTGGTCCTTCACTCTTCGTCGATTGGGCGAGGTCCTGACTCCCGTAAAGCTGCACCAAGCGTCCAGGGGCCGAATGATCCAGAGCCGTTCGAGACAGGCTCGACCGGACTCATTTCCTTTGATGAGTCCGATAACACCAAGGATTCGTCTCCCCAATTTCTGGCTTCTGTCTGACGGTGATATTGCCGGTTCGCGACCCAGGGCAGTCGGAGCCGTTGCTGGTCTCTTCTGCGGGGATATCTGTCGATGGCTGACATCACGTTGCGCTCGACCCCAGAGGTCTGATAAAATCCTGACCAAACAGTCAGTTTTTGTAAGAAATGATCCGGTTTCTTCTCAATGACCAGGAAGTCGCGCTTTCAGAATTTGAGGCCCTAACCACCTTGTTGAACTGGCTCAGGCAAGAGCGTGGTCTGCGAGGTACCAAGGAAGGGTGTGCATCTGGCGACTGCGGCGCTTGTACGGTAGTGGTAGCAAAATCGTCCGGAGAAAGCCTTTCCTATTCTTCGGTGAATAGCTGCATCACCTTTCTCGGTACCCTGCATGGTCAGCAGTTAATCACTGTGGAGCATCTGGGGAGTCACCAAGAACTGCATCCCGTACAACAGGCGATGGTCGATCATCATGGCTCCCAGTGCGGTTTCTGTACGCCAGGCTTCGTCATGTCGTTGTTTGCTCTCGGCAAGCAACCTGTGCCTACTGATGCGAGTGAGCACCGGAATGTGGTTTGTGAACATCTGGGCGGTAACTTGTGTCGCTGCACTGGATACCGGCCGATCATGGACGCTGCCTTGGCTTCGACCCTGCCAATGCCGCCAGACCATTTTGAGCGTCAATCGAGTACCACCCGTGCTGTACTGGAGAGAATACGGATAGAAGATTTCTCGATGAGTCGGGATGGCAATATGCCCGGAACACCGTGTTTTCTGATTCCACAGACGGTGGGTGAACTCTCACGGATAGTGGAGGAATATCCAGATGCCAAGCTATTGGCAGGTGGGACTGACCTTGCGCTGGAGTTTACTCAGGGACTGAAAACATGGGATCGGACCATTCTTCTCGACCGGGTAAATGAACTCCAGCAAATCACCGAGCAGGATGGATGGGTGACGATCGGTGCCGCGGTATCCCTGACTCGCTGTCTGGAACTGTTTACCGAGTACTGCCCCCCAATTGCCGACCTGCTGTTGCGATTCGGCTCACGACAGATTCGCAACCTGGGTACTCTGGGTGGAAATATCGCTAACGCTTCACCCATTGGGGACTTGCCACCAGTCCTGTTGGCGTTGGGGGCGGAAGTCATCTTGCAGAAGGGCCCGGATCAGCGCTCCTTGCCACTGGATGCATTTTTTCTGGACTATCGGTTGACCGCACTGGGCCGGGGAGAGTTCATCCACAGTGTGTCGTTTCCGTTGCCTGGGCCCTGTCAGTTCGTCCGTGTCCACAAAGTCAGCAAACGGCTGGATGATGACATTTCTGCGGTTTGTCTCGCGATAAATTTGCGGTTCGAGGGGGACAGTCAAGACCAGGATGCAGTGATCCGCGATGCGAGAATCGGTGTTGGCGGGATGGCGACGACTCCTCAGCGGGCACGCGACTGTGAAGCAACCATGACCGGAAAATCGTTTGACCAATCCACAGTGGTGGCCGCAGCAGAAACCATTGCCCGTGAATTCAATCCCATTGATGATGCCAGGGCCAGTGCGGTATACCGAACCATGGTTCTTCGCAACCTGCTCCACCGCTGCTTGTTTGAATATCAGGGAGTCGGGTGTCCCATCCGCGTGACCGATGTCCACTGAAATCGCCCGACAGGTGGGGCAGCCCCGGGTCCATGACAGTGCATATGGACATGTCTCCGGGACTGCGATTTATGTCGATGATCGGGCACCCACAGAAGGTCAATTGTATGCCTGCGTGGGTGGCAGTGCCATTACCCGCGGATATGTGAAGCACATGAATCTGGAAACGGTGTGGGTGGCCTCCGGGGTGGTGGATGTCATCACGGCGGCGGATATCCCTGGAGCGATCGATATCGGTCCGGTATTTCCCGGTGATCCCTTGCTCGTACATGATGAGATCGAATATCGGGGGCAGCCCTTGTTTGCGGTTCTGGCAACCAGCCATGGTCTTGCCCGCCGGGCAGTATTGCTCGCGGAAATCGAATACGAGGAAACAGAACCGGTACTGGACCTTGGTCAGTCGATTGCCAAAGCCTACTACGTACGTCCTCCCCACCGGATGTGTCGCGGCGATGCCCCGGCGGTGCTGGAGCGGGCGGCCAGCAGGTTTCAGGGAGAACTCAGGGTAGGTGGACAAGAGCATTTCTACCTTGAAGGACAGGTGTCACTTGCGACTCCGGAAGAAGAGGGGGGGATGACCGTCTATACCTCTACTCAAAATCCTACCGAAGCCCAGAAGCTGGTTGCGGAGGTGCTTGATATTCCTATGCATCGGGTCAACATCGTGACACGGCGTATGGGTGGAGGGTTCGGCGGTAAGGAAACCCATGGGTCACCCTGGTCCTGTATCGCAGCGGTATTTGCCTCCCGGAATCGCTGTGCGGTTTCCTGCCGGTTGCCCCGTCGGGATGATATGGTGATGACCGGCAAGCGGCACAATTTCCTGAATCACTATGATGTTTGTCACGACTCAGATGGTCGGCTGGAAG
Organism: Candidatus Poriferihabitaceae bacterium; assembly: GCA_965221795.1. Classification (GTDB taxonomy): domain Bacteria; phylum Pseudomonadota; class Gammaproteobacteria; order Arenicellales; family Poriferihabitantaceae; genus VYFG01. The sequence goes on along the minus strand of OZ244914.1, from coordinate 1,180,810 downwards.
CGATCCGTTATCGCTTGGCTGCACAGTGTGGGAACTCGCCAGACCTGTCCGATGCGATCGTAGACCGGGCGATGTTCCATTGTGACAATGCCTATTTCATTCCCGATGTACTGATTGATGGGCTGCGGTGTAAAACCCATACGGTTTCCGCAACCGCCTTTCGGGGATTTGGGGGCCCCCAAGGGGTGATCACGATGGAGTCCATCATGGACGAAATTGCCTTTCGGGTAGATCGGGACCCTCTTGATGTGCGACGATTGAATCTCTATAACACGACAGATCGCAATCTCACGCCCTATCATCAGAAAATCGATTCCTTTTCCTTGTCCCGTATAATGGATGAACTGGAGGTAGAATCTGACTACCGCGCCCGGAGAAAGGCGGTCCGAGCTTTCAATCGCGGTAGCCCAGTGCTGAAAAAAGGCATTGCGTTGACTCCGGTCAAGTTCGGCATTTCATTTACCGTGTCCCATCTGAACCAGGCCGGAGCCTTGGTTCATGTGTATACCGATGGCAGTATCCACCTGAATCATGGTGGTACCGAAATGGGTCAGGGACTGATGACAAAGGTGCGGCAAGTGGTGGCGGAAGAGTTTCAAGTTGATCTGGACCGGGTGGTGGTTTCCGCAACCCGGACCGACAAGGTGCCCAATACATCTCCCACTGCAGCCTCCTCCGGCACGGACCTGAATGGCATGGCTGCAATGAAAGCGGCCCGTACCATCCGTCAGAGAATGACATCTTTTCTCGCGCAAAAGTACCGGGTCGAAGAGTCGAACATTGTGTTTCGGCACGATGGGGTCTATATCGGCCATCACCGGCTTGCATTCGGACAGGTCGCAAAGGAGGCCTGGTATGGCCGGGTATCATTGTCTGCTACGGGATTTTATCGCACCCCCAAGATCCATTACGACCGGCAGACAGCGACGGGACAACCATTCTATTACTATGCCAATGGGGCGGCGGTATCGGAAGTAGTCGTCGATACGCTGACTGGGGAATCGCGATTGTTGCGCGTCGATATCTTGCACGATGTGGGGCGATCCCTGAATCCAGCGATTGATATCGGACAGATCGAGGGGGGCTTCGTTCAAGGGCTCGGCTGGCTTACCTGTGAGGAGCTGAAATGGGACCCGAAGGGAAAACTTCTCACCGATGGGCCAGCTACATACAAGATACCGACGATTGCCGATGTGCCACCGGTCTTCAACACCCGCCTGCTGACCGAAGCAGAGAACAATGAAGCCACCATCTTTCGTTCCAAGGCCGTCGGGGAGCCGCCCCTCATGCTGGCCATTTCCGCCTGGTGTGCCATCCGCGATGCGGTAATGGCAGCAGGCGATTACCGGGTGTTTCCGGTACTGCATGCGCCCGCGACGCCGGAAGAAATTCTGCGTACAGTGGGCAAGGTACACAGGCAATTGCCATGAATTGGGTGGAGGCCATTGCACGGTTGTCTGCCGACAACCAAGGGTTCGTAATCGTCACCGTACTGGCAGCGGAAGGCTCTTCTCCCAGGAATCCAAAGTCCAAGATGGTGGTCACGGAACAGACAAGCTACGACACCATTGGCGGCGGTCATCTCGAATTTTCTGCCATTCAACAGGCTCGAAAACTGTTGCTTCAGAGGCAGTCCGGAAACGAACGCCAGGTGTACCATCTAGGCAACGACCTGGCACAGTGTTGCGGAGGGCGGGTCGAATTGCTCTATGAGCCCTTTTTGGCCTGTGATTTCCACATCGCCCTGTTTGGTGCCGGTCATGTCGGCCAGGCCATTGTACGAATACTGATGGATATTCCCTGCCGGGTGACCTGGTTTGATACCCGACAGGAAGTCCTGTCCACATCCATGAAAGATTGTGGCATGCCCGGTAACGTTGCAGCCCAGTTGATGGAAAGCCCCCATGTGGAGGTGGAGGGACTCCCCTCGGGTACCTGGTATCTGATCATGACACACAACCATGCAATGGACTGGGACCTTGTCGAGGCAGTGCTGGCCCGTGACGATTTTCCCTATTGTGGACTGATCGGTTCCCGATCCAAGGCTGTCAGCTTTCGCAAAAAGCTGTCTCGCAAGGGATTTTCCGAAGCCGAAATCGCCCGCCTTACTTCCCCTATCGGCGTTGATTTGGGGGGCGGAAAACGACCCATGGAGGTGGCGGTATCAGTCGTGGCCCAACTGATGGCGCAATATTATGGAGTCACGCACGAGAGCACTGCAACGACTTGACGGCTGGTTTGACGCGCACAACCCAAAGCCACCGAAAGACCGGATTGATCCGATCCTCGCAATACGCCCCTTTCATCATGCGCATCTGGATCAGAGAACTGCATACACCTTCAGGATACAGTCCCATGTTCGACCACCCGCACTGTTTTCAGGATGGTACAAGGAGAGAGCCGGGATGAGGCTATGGCCGAGATACTAACCCCGTAGGTAAGCGACTTCGCCCAAAATTCGGCTTTCCCGGACTGTGCGGTCATCTCCGAGCATCTGCAGTACGAACAGGCGTTCCATCAGACTGACGGAATGGTCGATACGTCGTTTGATCAAGGGGGTGGCATGGTAGTCTAGTACGATGAAGTCGGCTTCCTTTCCGGGTTCGAAATTGCCAATATGGGAATCCAGATCGAGCATCCGGGCACCGCCCAGAGTAGCCAGATAAAGCGACTGGAAAGGCGATAGGTTGTACTTCTGCAGCTGCTGTACCTTGTAGGCTTCATTGATCACCCGGAGTAGGGAAAAACTGTCCCCTCCGCCGATGTCTGTACCGAGTCCGATGGGAATTTGGTGTTTCCGGGCGGTGTGATAATCGAACAATCCGCTGCCGATGAACAGGTTTGACAGTGGGCAGTGTGCGATTCCGGAACCGGTTTGCGCCAGCCTTTGCCATTCGGCATCGCACAGATGGACACCATGAGCAAAAATCGAGTGTTGGCCGAGTAAGCCATATTGGTCATAGGCATCCAGATAGTGCGCTGCTCCCGGAAACAGTTCTGATACCCAATGGCATTCTTCGGTATTCTCCGCAAGGTGGGTATGCAGGTACACGCCGGGATATTCGATAAGCAGGCGACCCGCCATATCGAGTTGTTCCGGACTGGACGTGGGAGCGAAGCGTGGAGTGACCGCATACCTCAGCCGGTCGACACCATGCCAGCGTTCGATCAACGACTTGCTGTCCTCGTAGCTCGTATATGCGGTATCGCAGAGGTACTCCGGCGCATGGCGGTCCATCATGACCTTGCCGCAGATCATCCGCAGATTTCTCTGTTGGGCCTCGAGAAAGAAAGCGGTTACGGATTCTGGATGCACCGTACCAAAAACCAAAGCGGTGGTGGTGCCGTTGCGTAGTAACTCGTCGAGAAAAAATGAAGCGATGCTTCTGGCGTGGTTCAGGTCTCCGAATTTTCCTTCTGCCGGGAACGTATGGGTGTTCAGCCAGTCCAGCAGCCGGGTACCATAAGCGGCGATGACATCACACTGCGGATAGTGTACATGCGTATCGACCAATCCCGGTACCAGAAGGGCATGCGGGTGGTGTGTGATAGTGACATCCGGCGGCAGTGCAGGTTGCAGTCGGCTGAATGGGCCGATGTTTCGGATCAACCCATCTTCCACCCACAACAAGCCGTCAGGAACATGTACGATGGCCTCTGAACCGATCCGGCCAGGGTCGTCGAGAAAATGCAGGATTTCCCCGCGGTGAAAACTCATCGTCATGATGACATTATAGAAAAAACTTGACCAAGTAGTCAATTTTTTCCATAATCCTGTTGTGACCACTGAATTGACTCTGATGGATCTGAACACGCTCAACCGACTCGAATCTCGTGAGGCAACTGACGTCATGGGGCGTTGTTGTAACGCATCCCGCTGGGTCGCCCATATGGTAGCGGGCAGACCCTATACCCATATGATAGAGTTATTGGCGACGGCAGAGCGTCATTGGTCTGTCATGACCGAGCCGGATTGGCTGGAGGCCTTTGACGGACATCCCCGAATCGGAGACCCGGAGTCCTTGAAAGAGAAATATCATGCCACCTTGATGACGGCGAGTGGAGAGCAATCTTCGATCAATCAGGCTGATGCAAACACCTTGGATAGTCTGGCGGAAGAAAACCAGTCCTATTTCAATCGCTTTGGTTTCATCTTTATTGTTTTTGCCCGCGACAAGAGTGCCCGGGAGATGCTGGTGCTGTTGCGAAATCGCTTGGGAAACGATCGCCAGACGGAACTGTCGATCGCGGCTGCGGAGCAGTGGAAAATCACCCGGAGTCGTCTGGAGGGAATGTTTGGTGCGGTCGGTCATCACACCGCCTAGCCGGAGGCCTGGATTCAGATGGTTCAGATCACCACACATGTACTAGACCTCGCCCATGGAAAGCCTGCCCAAGGGATCGGTGCGACCCTGTACCAAGGGGCCGGGCCAGACCGGGAAGAGGTAGGTAAGGGGACCACGGATGCAGATGGACGGATCCTTGAGTGGTGCAATGGGGAAACATTGACCGACGGGATTTACAGTATCGTCTTTGCATCCGGCCGCTATTTCATGGATCGGGGGGGCGATACGTTTTATCCCCATGTGGAAATTGTATTCCGGGTGACCGAAAGTGAAGCGCACTACCATGTGCCTTTACTGCTCAGTCCCTGGGGCTATTCCACTTATCGTGGCAGTTGATTCGGTATAATTTCCTATAGAATCATTTCAGGACTTCATCTGGCGAATCCTATGGTGGCTTCTGTGGCCTGACTTTTCATCCGAACATGGTCATTTGCGTTTCTGTTGGCAACACGCCAGTTCACATGGCGAATCGATTAACCGACCTCAAGAGAGATATCACAATGCAGAAAAGAATACTGATCCGGGCTCTTCTGGGAGCCGTATTGCCGGTCATCCTGACTGTGGGAGCCGCTCAAGCCAAAGATATCAAGGCAGGGTTTGTGTACGTGGGTCCCGTGGGTGATCACGGCTGGACCTATCGTCACGATCAGGGGCGGTTGCAAGTAGAGGAAGAACTCGGTGTTGAGACTTCGTTCGTGGAAAGCGTTGCCGAAGGCGCAGATGCTGAACGGGTCATACGCAAGCTCGCAACGAGCGGTCATGACATTATCTTCACGACATCGTTTGGGTACATGAACCCCACCCTGAAAGTGGCTGAGCAGTTTCCTGACGTGAAGTTCGAGCATGCCACGGGATACAAGCGTGGCGACAATGTCAGTACTTACTCTGGTCGGTTTTACGAAGGTCGCGCGGTCAGTGGTGCGATTGCAGGCCATATGACTCAATCTGGCGTGATTGGCTACATTGCGTCATTCCCGATTCCAGAGGTCATTCGCGGGATCAATGCTTTTACTCTCGCATTGCGGAAAGTGAACCCGGAAGCGGTGGTGAAGGTGGTGTGGGTCAACACCTGGTATGATCCAGGTAAGGAAGGAGATGCGGCCAAAGCCCTGATTGACCAAGGTGCAGATATCATTGCACAGCATACCGATTCCCCGGCTGCGTTACAGGTAGCGGAAAGACGTGGTGTATTCGCGTTTGGCCAAGCTTCCGATATGGTTGCATTTGCGCCCGAGGCACAGTTGACAGCCATCGTGAATGATTGGGGTCCATATTATGTGGAGCGGGTCAAGGCAGTCATGAACGGTACTTGGGAAAGTACGGATACCTGGGACGGGTTGGCCCCCGGCATGGTAGTCATGGCTCCGTACGGAGATGCGGTTCCTGCGGAGGTGCGTGCGAAGGTGGATCAGATCATTGCGGGTATGAAGGAGGGCAGTCTTCACCCGTTCCAGGGACCCATCAACAATCAGGCAGGTGAGCAAGTGATCGGGGAGGGTGAAGTGCTCGAGGATGGTGTATTGCTGGGTATGAACTACTACGTTGAGGGTGTACAGGGTTCGATACCGCAGTAACCTTTTTGGATGAGACCCAATGAAGAAAAAAGCCTCTTCGGAGGCTTTTTTGTCGCCCTTTCATTTTGTTTCCAGGGATGCATGTCATGCTGATGCGATCGTCACTTTGGTATTTTGGCGGTTGTGATCGTCCCTGGTAACGCGGGTGAATCCTGTGTGTTCAATGATCCTCCCGGACATTTTCAGAATTTGCCGGTTACCCTTCTATGGAGATATTTGACGCAGTAGGGCTTTTCACTACGGCAGTTGCATTTTTTGTGGTGAGATTGAGAAAGATATCCACCTGATTGGGGCTTCCCGCGCTACCTGCCAGGGCCAGATCGGCTGCGCACTGCGATGTAAGGAACCTCGTTCGCATCAGCGACATGGGCAATGGCAGCACTTTCCATGTCCAGTGTGCGCACTTTGAACGCTTCGAATGCATTAAGTACGAAACGTGGCATTGCCCACAAAGACACCGCCGGAAACGCCCGGCACCAACCACTATTCTGGGCAGGTTTGCAAGGCCCTGGCCGGTGCAACTGATCAGGGTTACTTCGTTGGCCGCATGCTGTGCTGCTGGTAGAAGTTCCGCATGGTCGACTGGGAACCAGAAGTGCGTTTTGGGGTGCGCGTACTACGGTAACGGAGCGTGGGAATCTCATGCCAAAGTTGAAATACGGGTATTCATGGAATGGGATGGTCTCCCAACGCTCATTCTTCTCCTTGGCGAATCGCATTTCCAAATACTGCCTTCATATCGGCGATTACGATATCACCCATATGAAGGCTCGGGTTCACCTCACCTGCGATCCCAGAAAACACGATTCGCTTAATCCAGAAATGGTCCTGTGCAAGCTGCAAGGTCCTGGCAGCGTTGACGACATGGGTCCTGCTCCAAAACAAAACGACCAGTGGTCGTTACGGAGTAACGGTCGTAAACATCGCCCCGTTCAGTGAGTAGGTCGATACCTGCTCTTTTAGGCTTTTCCATAGGGCCGCCAGTTCAGGTTCGAATGCGGAGATGACAGCGATCCTGAGAGTTTCATCTATCATAGCCCCCGCTTGGATCTGGGGCCACTAGCATCAAGAGCATCAGGGGAGGGGTGAAACCACCTAACAGCGTATCTATCGGCCGGAACAGGAATTGCGTGTCAATTCTCATGACAATTTCAATGGAGGAAAACGCAATGAGTCTGATTCAGTAGGCAGAATTGTCGCCAACTATCCTTATGGACGACAAGCACTATTCTATTTCCGGTAGGTGTTCCGTCGGCCTCTGCATTCCGATGCCTCGGTCCTTTGGCTGGTTCGGGTCGGCGAACGTAAAGTGCCCTCCTGCCTTTGGCAACACTCCCAATCGGGCATGAATGATTTTCCGTGAGGGCAATCTTACCGGCAGTGAGGAGCGGAACTGGGTGAGAGATGACCTCCCTGGGAAAATATATGGGAATTGGCCGTTGAAATCTTTCAAGATTTTGCTAGACTTGAAAATCCTGACTGTTTGGTCAGCTTTTCAAGTCATGACTGGAATCCACGAACCTCGGCCTTTCGACCACCTACTTGCCCTTCGCGGCATGACGCGGTCATTTCCGGGCGTGCTGGCCAATGATGACATCCATTTGACTCTGGACCCCGGGGAAATTCACGCTCTTCTGGGTGAGAACGGTGCTGGCAAGTCGACGCTGGTAAAATTGATCTACGGCATTCTGAAGCCTGATGCCGGGCAGATCTTCTGGAAAGACCAACCGGTTTCGATCCCCAGTCCGGCCCATGCCCGTCGCTTGGGGATTGCCATGGTGTTCCAGCACTTTTCGTTGTTTGAATCCCTGACGGTACTTGAAAATATTGCTCTGGGTATGGATGTGCGAGAGGGTAATCTTCCGTTGCGTCAGAGAATCACGGAAATTTCCCAGCATTACGGTTTGCCTTTGGACCCGGGGCGCCATGTTCATACCCTCTCGGTGGGAGAACGGCAGCGTATTGAGATCATCCGATGCCTCTTGCAGGAACCAGGGTTGTTGGTGATGGATGAACCGACTTCGGTACTGACTCCCCAGGAAGTGGAAAAGCTGTTTACCACCCTGCGCCAACTGGCTACGGAAGGGATGGCGATTCTCTATATAAGTCACAAGTTGAACGAAATCAAGGCGCTATGTGGTCGGGCGACGATCCTGCGTGCGGGTCGGGTTGTGGATGCTGTGGCGGTGCAACCCCACACCGCTGAAGCTCTGGCGGCCAAGATGATGGGGGAAGCTTTGGCTGTCGAGCCAGCACCTGATGCGGGTTCTGTCGGAGAGGTTCGCCTCACTCTGGACCGCTTGGATATTCCGGCGACGAACGAATTTGGCATTGCGCTCAGGGACATTAGTTTCGAGGTTCATGCTGGGGAAATCCTCGGAATTGCAGGGGTTGCTGGAAATGGCCAGGATGAACTTCGTAAATCGATCAGTGGGGAAATCACGACTGCGGCTTCACAAATCCTGATTGACGGCAAGGCTTGTGGGCATCAGGGGCCGAATGCCCGACGGATGCTGGGTTTGTCGACTATTCCCGAGCAACGTCTGGGCCAGGGAGCGGTAGCTGGCTTAAGCCTGTCTGATAACAGCTTGCTGACATCGTTCCTTCGCTTGGAGTTACTCGCTTCGGGGTTCATCAAGCGGCGTGCTTGTGACCGGTTTGCTGCGGATATCGTGGACCATTTCCGGGTCAAGGCAAATGGGATCGAGGCGTCGGCCGAGAGTCTATCGGGAGGGAATTTGCAAAAGTTCATTGTCGGGCGCGAAATCCGGCAAAATCCCGGGTTGTTGGTGGTTTCCCAACCCACATGGGGGGTCGACGCTGGTTCTGCTCGTGTAATCCATAATGCACTGCGTCAGCTTGCTGCGTCCGGCACAGCAGTTCTGGTGATTTCCCAGGATCTGGATGAACTCATGCAGATCAGTGGTCGGATTGCAGCAATCTGTGCCGGGACGGTATCCGCGATCTATCCGGTGGACCAGATTACCATGGAGCAGATCGGGCTTTTGATGGCCGGGATGACCGTCCCGGGCCTTGGGGGGGAGAGGCATGTGGATTAGGCTCTCCCGTCGACCCCAAGCCTCCCGGCGCATGTCGTTACTTTCCCCGCTGATTGCGTTGCTGCTGACCCTGCTTTCGGGCGTGGTGCTGTTCCTGTTCATGGGGACGAATCCGGTCGAAGCCTTGTATGTTTTTTTCGTTGAGCCACTGACCTCTCTCTATGGTTGGGCGGAGTTGGGTGTGAAAGCCACTCCACTGGTATTGATTGCGCTGGCACTGTCGATTGGTTTTCGTGCTGGAGTCTGGAACATTGGTGCCGAGGGTCAGTTGACTTTGGGTGCCATCTGCGGCGGGGGGGTCGCCCTGTGGTTCCACGACACCGAAGGGTTCTGGATCCTGCCGCTGATGATTCTGGGCGGGATTCTTGGCGGTATGATGTGGGCGGCCATTCCCGCCTTTCTGCGCACTCGCTTCAATGCCAATGAAATTCTGGTCAGCTTGATGGTCACGTATGTGGCCATCCTGTTGCTAAGCTACTTGGTACATGGACCCTGGCGTGACCCGGATGGTTTCAATTTTCCAGAATCCCGGGTATTCCATGATTCAGCCACGATCCCGACGGTGCTGGCGGGTACCCGGCTGCATGCGGGTTGGCTATGGGCTCTGCTTGCGACCTTGGGGGCCTGGTTACTCATGGCTCGCACCATCATTGGATTCCAGGTCAAGGTGATCGGGGATGCGCCTGCTGCAGGTCAATACGCCGGTTTCAGTACCAACCGGGTCATCTGGCTTACACTCCTGTTGAGTGGAGGCAGCGCAGGACTGGCCGGCCTGGTGGAGGTGGCGGGTCCCATTGGGCAACTGCAGCCTTCCATTTCTCCCGGTTATGGCTTTACGGCTATCATCGTGGCATTTGTCGGACGACTGCACCCGGTGGGGGTTCTGTTGGCCGGCCATCTACTGGCCCTCAGTTATCTCAGCGGCGAATCGGCACAGATTTCTCTCAATCTGCCTCTGGCGGTCACTGGAGTATTCCAGGGAATGTTGCTGTTCTTCCTGTTGGCTTGCGATGTGCTGATCCATTATCGTATCGGGCTGACCGCTTCTGCTACCCTCAAAAAGTCCTGATGGAGATTCTGGTACCGACATTGCTGACGATCATGACGGCGGCTACGCCGCTCCTCTTCGCCGCGATCGGAGAGATGATCACCGAAAAATCTGGTGTACTCAATCTGGGGGTTGAGGGCATGATGCTGGTGGGGGCGGTCGCTGCGTTTGCGACGGTGCACCATACCGATAGTGCCACACTCGGGATTCTCGCGGGGATCCTCGCTGGAGTCGGAATGGCCACCATATTTGCTATGTTGGTGCTAGGCCTGCAGTCCAGCCAGGTTGCGACCGGCCTTGCCCTGACGATCTTCGGGATCGGCCTCAGTGCCCTGTGGGGGCACAGCTTGGTAGGAATTGCCTATGATGGACTGCCGAAACTGCCGGTTCCGTTTCTGTCCGAAGTACCGCTGATCGGTCCATTACTGTTCCGTCACGACATCCTGGTATACGGGTCTTTTGTAGTGGTGGTGGCAGTCGCCTGGTTTCTTGGTTATACGAGGCCGGGACTGATCCTGCGAGCGGTGGGGGATTCCCATGACGCTGCTCATGCCATCGGTTATCCGGTCTTGCGGATACGGTTTCTTGCCATTCTGTTTGGTGGTGCCATGGCCGGGATTGCCGGGGCTTACCTGTCCCTGGCCTATTCGCCCCTATGGATTGAGAATATGAGTGCCGGACGGGGCTGGATCGCTTTGGCGCTGGTGGTGTTTGCAACCTGGCGGCCCGGATGGGTGTTAGTCGGGGCATATCTTTTCGGCGGTATTACCATTCTGCAGCTGCATGCCCAGGCACAAGGTATCGGCATTCCCTCGCAAGTGATGTCCATGATGCCATATCTTGCCACAGTCGTTGTATTGGTGCTCATCTCCCGGGATCAGAATCGGATCCGGCGGAATGCGCCTGCCTGCATTGGCAAGCCGTTTCATCCGACGGCCTGACCAAATTCCGAGGATGACTGCATCCGACCGCAAGATTACGTTGCTGGGCCATCGCAAGCGTCAGCAGATACTGCAAATGGCGGCAACAGAATTCGAACAATACGGATATGAAGGGGCTCGCATCCAGCGAATCGCGGATCGGGCGGGCGTCCCCAAAGCCAATGTCCACTACTATTTTGCCAGCAAATCGAAACTGTATGATGCGGTGTTGTCCGATGTGGTGGACTTGTGGAATGCGGCACTGGCTCCCATCCATGCCAATGCTGATCCGGCTACCGTGCTCGAAAGTTATATCCGAATGAAGGTGGACCTGACTCGGTTGTACCCGGGAGCCACCCGGATTTTTGCGCAGGAAATGCTAGGCGGAGGGCTGCATCTCAGCGGACACCTGAAACGGGAAACTCGGGAATGGACCGAGAAGCTGGCCGCGGAAATCGAGCATTGGATTCGGCAAGGAAAAATTCTGCCTGTCGATCCTTTCCATCTGATTTTTGTCATTTGGTCCACGACCCAGTATTTTGCCGAGTCCGGTACCCAGATTCGATCCATTTACCGGAAAAAAAGCCTGACAAAGCAGGACCATGACCGTCTGGCCGAATCCCTGGTCACTATGGTATTCCGGATTTGCGGACTCAAAACGACACCCGAACGGCATCGTACGACCTGATGGAAGCCCACGTATCAGAATGGCTGAACCTGTTGCTGCGATGGACCCATTTCATTGTGGGCATTGCCTGGATCGGTGCGTCATTCTATTTTAATTGGCTGGAAAACCATTTGGACCGTACTTCTCCCCAAGAAGAGGGAATTGCGGGAAATCTCTGGGCGGTGCATGGGGGTGGTTTCTACTACCTGAAGAAATTCTCTACCGGCCCGGACCAACTGCCGACTAGCCTGCACTGGTTCAAATGGGAGGCTTATACCACTTGGCTTTCCGGCATGGCTCTTCTGGTCACCGTATATTATGTCAATGCCCATGTTTGGTTGATTGACCCATTCGTCCAGAGGTTAGTGCCTTGGCAGGGGATTGTCACCGGTATTGCTTCATTGGTGGTATCCTGGTTCGTTTATGACGTTCTCTGCCGAAAGCTCTCGAGAAGACCGATACTACTGACCGTCCTGGTGTTCGCCTGGTTTGCCCTGTTGGCGTTTGTGCTGACGCAGTTGCTTAGTGGTCGTGCTGCGTACATTCATGTAGGGGCAGCCATCGGTTCGGTCATGGTGGCCAATGTATTTTTTGTCATCATCCCGGTTCAGAGGGAGTTGGTGGCTGCGGTGAAAGAGCGCCGATCGATTGATCCCGCGCAAGGCCAGAACGGTCTGCTCCGTTCCCGTCACAACAACTATTTTACCTTGCCGGTCCTGTTCACCATGATCAGCAGTCACTTTCCCAGCACTTACGGGAACCATCAGAACTGGCTGATCCTGATCTTGCTGGCACTGGTAGGTATCGCGGTCCGTCATTATTTCAATGTGCGTCACTTGGGTCACCGTTTGGTCTGGATTCTGCCGGCAGCATTTCTCGCTATGGTCGGCTTGATGTGGTGGACCGCCCCGAATTCTTCTCTTCCGGCCGGAGCAATCTTGAGCGACGTGGAAGCCAGCACCCTTGTGACCACACATTGTGTCGGTTGCCATGCCTCTCAACCGACCTATCCCGGTTTTATCACTGCACCCAAAGGCATTGAGCTCGATACGCTGGAAAAGCTCCGCATTCATCGGGATGCCCTTTTCCAAGTCACGGTAGTCGCGAAAACCATGCCATTGGGGAATCTTACCGGTATGCAAGAAGAGGAGCGCATCGCCCTTGGGCGCTGGATCCAGCATCAGGAGGTGTCGCAATGACGGCTCCCTACCCGCGAGATATGATCGGTTATGGGGCGAATCTTCCTCATCCCCATTGGCCAGATGACGCCAGGATTGCAGTTCAGTTTGTTGTGAACTACGAGGAAGGGGGGGAGAACAATATCCTGCATGGCGATAGGACTTCGGAAGCATTTCTCTCCGAAATTGTGGGGGCCCAGCCTTATTCAGGTATCCGCCATGCGAATATGGAATCGATCTATGAATTCGGTTCCCGGGCGGGTTTCTGGCGCCTGCACCGCCTTTTTACCGAACGGAATCTACCCGTTACTGTGTTTGGGGTCGCGATGGCGTTGGAACGCAACCCACCTGCTGTTGCGGCCATGTTATCGGCCGGATGGGAAATTGCCAGCCATGGCTGGCGTTGGATCGATTACCAATTCCTCTCCGCCGCCGAAGAGAGGCGACATCTGGAACGTGCAATCGAGATTCATACCCGGGTCACGGGCCGGGCTCCTGAAGGATTCTATCTGGGCCGTTGCAGTCCCAATACGCATCGCATTACCGCAGAGCATGGGGGATTCGTCTATAGTGCCGACAGCTATGCCGATGAACTACCGTACTGGATTCGGGATTATGCCAAACCATTGCTGGTCGTGCCCTACACACTGGATGTCAATGATATGCGGTTTGCCACCGCTCAGGGATTCAACAGCGGGGAACAGTTTTTCACTTATCTGAAAGATACCTTTGACTGGTTGTACGCAGAAGGCCAGAGCATCCCCAGAATGATGTCGGTGGGACTGCACCCCCGTTTGGTGGGACGCCCCGGTCGCACTGCCGCACTGGCGCGATTCCTGGATTATGTGCAAGGCTATGATCGGGTCTGGATTTGTCGACGCATTGACCTTGCGAGGCACTGGATCCAACACTTTCCCTGTCCTGACGATCATGAATGACTCCCTGACCGATTTTTCTCGACAGTGGGTCAATCTTGCCTCCGCTCGCTTGGGAGCAGTGGCCGTGGCTTGCAGCGATGATTTCTTTGCTCCCATGCATCGTATGCTGAAAGACCGGTCTCCTGTATGGAAAGAAGGCAAGTACGACCAGCATGGCAAATGGATGGATGGATGGGAATCCCGACGCAAGCGTGGACCGGGCCATGACTGGTGTATTGTTCGTTTGGCCCGACCCGGCATCATTCATGGGATTGGCATCGACACTACCTATTTCACAGGAAACTTTGCCCCCGCCGCTTCGGTAGATGCATGCTACTGCGAAGAGGCGGATCCCACAGGCTCTGCCGACTGGGTGGAGATACTCGCTCGTCACGGTCTCCGGGGCGACAGTCAACAGCACTTCGGGATTAGTCATGCGGAGGCATTTACGCATGTCCGCCTGCACATTTATCCAGATGGTGGGATTGCACGTCTCAGAGTGTATGCTGAACCCAAGATGGACTGGGCGGCCTTGGGTCGGAAAGAGCGGGTGGATTTGGCAGCTGCCTTGAATGGCGGGGTGGCGTTGGCCTGTAATGACCAGCATTATGGTGATATTCGTAATTTGCTCTCCCCCGGAAGGGGGATCAATATGGGAGATGGTTGGGAGACCCGTCGCCGCCGGGGGGCAGGCCATGACTGGGTTCTCATTGCTCTGGGCCACCCGGGACGGATCCATCAAATCGTGATCGACACCGCACACTTCAAGGGGAACTATCCTGATCGCTGTGAAATCCGTGGAGCTTTATTGAGTGCTCCGGTACCGGAACACCTGTCCCGACTCAGTGCGCAATGGCCTGTCCTGTTGCCGCTTTCGAAGCTGGAAGCCGATCAGGTCCATTGCTTTGAGCAGTCGGTGGCGGATATTGGAGTCGTTTCCCATGTGCGGATGAACATTTTCCCGGACGGTGGAATTAGCCGCCTGCGCCTCTTCGGGACTGTGGAGGGGTTATGAGAATACTGGAGGCTGTCCCATTGACCCGTAATGCTTTCTCCGAGTTTGGGGAGACGATTGAACTCGAATCCGCACGAAAAATTTCTATTAACCGGGGATTGACCACGCGGTTCCATGACCTTTTCACTCTGGATTGTGATGCTGCAGGCGGCCACCCCAGTGTGAACGTATTCCGCACTGACCCGTTGCCGTTACCTTATCGGGTGGAAGTTATGGAACGACATCCTATCAGCAGCCAGGCTTTCTTGCCACTGGATAAAAACCCGTTTTTTATTCTGGTCGCCCCATCCGGAGACACGGTTCGGGCCGAGGACCTGATCCTTTTTCAATCCAATGGTCATCAGGGGGTAAATCTTTTCCGCAATATCTGGCACCACTTCCAGATTGTAACCGGATGCCAGCGGGATTTCATTGTAGTCGACCGAGTCGGTGCCGGGAAAAATCTGGAAGAACAGCCGATTCAAGGGGATGCGATGATTGATCTTGGATCCAGTATGGAGTGATCGCCGGGCTTCCTCATCAAGTGTCGGAACCGCGATCAAGATCCGCTCTCCGTTACGACCAGCTTCCGATGGACTGGCCACACCCCGAACGAGGCTCTGATCAGGCAGGGGAGGTATGCCGGACTTGTCCTGTGCCATATTCCGAGCGGACCAGAGTCAACAAGCAACACCTGCCTACCCCGCTCATGCCCTGGATGGATGCCGGTATAGAATCGATAGCCTCAGTCTGATTGGCGGACGATTTGCGGCTCCACCCACGGCAAATAAGAATAATCCCGCGTTCAGGGCTAGGGAGAGTAACAGTTCCATATCACTGCAGTGAGGTATCGGGTCAATAGTCCACACGGTTCACTACCCTTTTCATATATTATAGATACCATGGCTGAAGCGGACCCCGTGCACAGCATATTTGCGGTTGGAACCCATCCGACCGGGAAGAAGACAGAACAGCAAATCATGGTTCGCCACACTGGTCACGAGTATGTTGAGTTGAACCGCCGCGAGCAATGCGGCGACTGGCTCTGGCCAATCCCGGGAAGATACCTCCCGAAACCGGGGGGCCTCGCGCCGAAGGCCCCCGGGCGTTCGAAGTAGGACTCAGGGAATGAAAACTTCGGAAAGAACCATGCACTTCTGGTATATGACGGGATGCGATAGCAACCCTTGTCGAGTATGCGGCAAGCACTTTGGCAAGAAGAATTGCTTTGCAGCAAAATCCGATATTGGCCTATGCAATGTGCCATGAATCGGGACTCCCTGCTTTGTTGCCCTGCAGCACTATAGAATACCGGCATCTTATCGATTGGAGTCGCTACTTATGGACCAGAAACGCATCGTTGGTCTACTGTTTGGTGGTCGTTCCTGCGAGCACGAAGTTTCCGTGATTTCCGCCCGCTCGGTTCTTGCTGCCATGAATCCTGACCGTTACCAGCCGGTGCTGATTGGGATTGACAAGCAAGGCTTTTGGCATCTGGGATCGGACTTCGAGCAATTGGTCTCTTCGCAAGAAGTCATTGGCTTGGGCACAGCCATGGATGTGGCAGAAAATGGCCTGGTATCTCTTGCCACTCACGATACGGGGAATCTTGTACGGTCCGACCCGAATGCAACCCCTGCACCTGCATTGGATGTGGTGTTCCCGGTGCTTCATGGTACCTTTGGTGAGGACGGCACAATTCAGGGTATTCTGGAAATGGCCGCTATCCCCTATGTCGGTTGTGGAGTGGCTGCCTCTGCTCTGGCCATGGACAAGGCACTCGCAAAACAATCGTTCGCGGCCGCCGGTATTCTCCAGGCACCCTCATTGATCCTGCATTTCCACAACTGGAACGACAGAAGAACAGTCGAAATCAACCCATTTGTGGAACATTACGGATTTCCGCTGTTTGTCAAACCGGCGAACCTGGGTTCCAGCGTGGGAGTGTCCAAGGTACATGACATCCGCGAACTGGATTCCTGTATCAGGGAGGCTTTTCGCTACGACAACAAGATCATCATGGAGCAATCCATGGACCATTGCCAAGAAGTGGAATGCGCGATATTGGGCAACCATTTTCCTGAAGCTTCTGTCGTGGGAGAGATCATTCCGGGAGATGAATTTTACAGCTATCATACAAAGTATATTGACGACCGCTCCCGTACTCTGATCCCAGCAGACATCCCACGGCAATCCAGCGAACAGGTCCGAGAACTGTCCCTGAAGGCATTTCGCGCCATTGGTGGCAGTGGACTGGCCCGGGTAGACTTTTTTGTTCACCGGGAGACACGAGCCGTTTATCTCAATGAAATCAATACGCTGCCCGGGTTCACTCCTATCAGCATGTATCCCAAGCTATGGGAAGCAAGTGGTATTCCTTATCCAGCACTCATTGACCGGTTGGTGGAATTGGCATTGGAGCGGCATGCCAACGGTAACCGACTGAAACGATCCTTCTAGCCAGAATCCGGGCTCCGGCTGCCTGATTACGCCCCAGACCACACTTTCCAAATAAAGAATGCCTTCCTCCCATCGGCCAGTATACGGAGACCGCGTTCATGGTGGTCAGGGCCTGTTGAAAATGACCGTAGCCTTGTTGACGACGCATTCCGGACGGCAGTAGAACGGGCTGAGCCCGAACTGTGCATCCAACATGTTGTCCGGCCAGCCCAACGCATTTCGTAATCTTCTTGCGATTACTTTCGTGGCTGCTTGGACCTCGAAGGCAGCACTTGTTTCTTCGCTGACATCCAGAACCATATATTTGCAGTCATGGAAAGCCATGACAACGGATGCAGTAACCCACGGCAAGGGCATCCACGAGGGTGGAAGATATACGGCAGCACTTCGGACATGCAGTTTTCGGGCACTTTCAGCTGTCGAGCAAGCCCTGCGAAACTGATGCCAATTTCTCCCAACTCGTCTTTGCATCTTGTGCCAGGATGAACATGTCTCCGGTCTCTTTTGGTTGGACCAGCAATCTGTTCAGAAGTGAAATACCTCTGCTGTGTCCTGTCGGCCAAGGATTCGCATGATAGCGACTCTCTGCTCTTCTACACGGTAGCGAGTACGAGCGATAGACATAACAAGGCCTTCGGCCTACCCCGAGTTCGGCCTCGTGTCCCCATACCCCTGCGCATACGGGCAGGAAAAAGAGCGGGCGCATCGCAAAGTCTGAGGCCGAGAACTGGTGAGAAGCCATCAGAGTGCATATCGCGCCACGAATACTCCTTGCAATCTTCGGAATGATTCCGTATTTATATGCTTTTTCACCACTTGGAAAGGAGGTCCGGCACGTGACCTTTCCCCCTGAACTCAAATCGTTTCTGGCGCAGCATCCCGATACCCAGTATATCGATGCCTACTATCCGGATCTTTCCTGTGTTGCACGAGGCAAACGATATCCTGTCAAACAAGCCGGGAAACTGTTTGATTCCGGCCTCATGATCCCCGGGGGAAGCTTCCTGCTCGCAGCTAACGGTCGCTGTATGGATCCAGAAGGCATGGGATTTTCCGATGGCGACCCCGATGAGGTGGGTTGGCCCATTCTGGAGACATTGACCTACTGCCCTTGGGCCCAGATCCCCACCGGGCAAGTCATGATCACGCTGCAGGGACTGGACGGAACATCCCATTACTATGAGCCAAGGAACGTATTGATCCGTGTGCTCGACCGGTTCCACGCCCTGGGAATACGGCCTGTAGTCGCCTTTGAGTTGGAATTTTACCTGCTGGACCGCGAACGGGCGGCGGATGGAATGATACAGATACCCTTCGGTCCTCTCTCTCACCAACGTTCCCACATGACCCAGGTGTATGGCATGGAAGAGGTAGAGGAATTCGGTCAGTTCCTGGATGCAGTCACGCAGACCTGTCTGCAGCAGGGCGTGGAAACTGGTGCCATCTCAAGCGAATATGCTCCCGGTCAGTTCGAAATCAACCTGATGCACAGTGCCGACCCGCTGTCTGCGGCGGATCATTGCGTAATGTTTACAAGAGCGGTCAAATGCACTGCCAAGCGACACGGCTTCCAGGCTACCTTCATGGCCAAACCCTGGATCCAACAATCTGGCAGTGGCCTTCATTTACACATCAGCTTGCTGGACCAGAATGGAAACAACATCTTCGCCGACAACGGCCCCTATGGGGAATGGAGCTGTGGCAGTGAGCGGCTCTATCATGCTTTGGGAGGCTTGGTCGCAACCATGACCGACTGCATGGGAGTGTTTGCCCCCAACGCCAATTCCTATCGTCGGTTTATGCCCAATACCTATGTACCTGTTACCCCAAGCTGGGCGTTCGAGAATCGATCTGTCGCTATGCGAGTACCCAAAAGTGGGAAGGAAGCCAGGCGAATCGAACACCGCGTTGCCGGCGCAGATGCTAACCCTTACCTCACATTGGCAGCTGTGCTAGCAGGCATCCATCATGGCATTACCGAACGGCTGCCTTCGGGGCCTCCTGCCAGTGGCAATGCCGGAGAAGTGGTGGACCCCGCTCTCCCTCTGGAACCATCCGCTGCCCTCTCACGTACCCGGGGCAGTGATTTCCTGCATAACTATTTCGGCAAAGAGTACATTCACGCATACACCAGTTGTAAACAGAAAGAATATCAGGCCTTTCTGGATGAAGGTCATGAAGAAATCGCATGGTATCTGTAACCGAATAGGCTGCAGGGCCTTGGTCCCGGTCCATCCATGCCACCGGCAAACCACGTGGCAGAAACCATCAAATGGGTAGGGCATCGGTAGCCAGGATGGTCATAAACCGGCCGTCGGGACACCATCTGGATTATCTCTTGTTGGGGCTACTGGCCCTGATCTGGAGCACGTCGTTCCTGCTGATCAAGCTTGGCGTAGCTGACCTCGGTCCGTTCACCCTGACCGCCATTCGACTGACGATTGCCGCTCTGGCATTGGCGGCCCTGCTGGTCTGCACCGGCCGCCGCATGACCATGAACCCACCTGCTGTCCGATTGTATCTGGTGGTCGGTGTCTTGGGAAATGCCATTCCTTTCTCCTTGATCAGCCTGGGAGAGGTCCAGGTCGACAGTTCCATGGCCGCCGTGCTGATGGGAATCATGCCCATCGCCACCGCGGTCTTGGCCCACCTCCTGATCCCGGGAGAATCCATGACGGTGCGCAAGCTATTGGGGATCCTGATGGGCTTCGGGGGGCTGATCACTTTGGTCGGACTCCCGACCGCCTTGGGGGCGGCCGGAGGACCCTTTCTGGGTCAATTGGCCGTTCTCGGTGGGGCTCTTTGCTATGCCCTGACCGCTGTCTATGTGCGCCTGCAGGGAACAGTGGGCGATCTGGAAGCCGCCACTGGCTCCTTGATTGTGGCCGCGCTGACCAGTCTCCTGTTTGCCATGGTTTTCGAAGATCCCACCGAACTGGAACCCACCTTGCCCTCTCTGGGTATTGCCGTGATCCTGGGACTGGTCCATACGGCGTTGGCAGCTCTGATCTATTTCCGGACCATCCGCCGGCTTGATGCTGTCACCTTTGCCCAGATCAACTACCTGATTCCGGTATTGGGCAGCCTCTGGGGCGTGATCCTGCTGCATGAACCCCTCGGCATCTCGATCCTGGCTACCCTCGGCTGTGTACTCACTGGCATCTGGTTCGTGCAGCCCCGCCGCCGGTCCCAAGCGACAGATGGCGGTCCCTCCTGACCGACCCGCACCGGCCGCCGTTCGTCAGCGTCCCAACTCCAGCTGTTTCCGGATGGCCCGCAATTCGGCCCGGATCTGCTGCTGTTCGCGCAGCAACGCATCCCGCTCTTCACTGGCTTCCGACTCATGTTCGCGCTGCATGGCAGAGACAATGATGCCAATGAAGAGATTGAGCACCGTAAAGGTGGTACACAGGATGAACGTAATAAAGAACAACCAGGCCTGTGGGAATGCCGTCATCACTGGGCGGACAATGCCCATCGACCAGCTTTCGAGTGTCATGATCTGGAACAGACTGTATGCCGATGCTCCCACCGAGCCAAACCATTGTGGAAACACCTCACCATACAGGCCCGTTGCCATCACGGAAAACACATAGAATACCAGCGCCAGCAGCACAACGATGGAGCCCATGCCGGGGAGTGCGGCGACCAACCCTCCCACCACCCGGCGCAAGGAGGGCAGGATACTGATCAGGCGCAGGACCCGCAAAATCCGAAGTACCCGCAGGATGGACAGATTCCCACTGGCGGGAACCAAGGCAATGCCGACAATCAGGAAATCAAAAATTCGCCATGGGTCTCGCCAGAAGGCCCTACGATAGGCCACCAGCCGCAGAGCGAGTTCGACCACGAAAACGCCCAGTATGGCCCGGTCGGCGAGTATTAGTACAGAACCATGACGAGCCATGAGATTCGCATCGGTTTCCAACCCGAGCGTGACCGCATTGATCAGGATCAATACCATGATCGAGAATTCGAAACGGGGATGCTCCAGCAGTGCCTTGAGCCTGTTCATCATATACATTCCGGAACGGGCCACAAGTTCGTGGCCCATGAACATCGACGGAGGGGAGTCAGGTAAACGCGTTGAACGTGATCAGGGTCGAGGTGTCCCGTATGCCATCCAGTGCCTGAATATTGGTGGCCACAAAGCGGCCGATATCCACATCCAGATTTAGATAGCACTTCACCAGCAAGTCATACGACCCAGAGATGGAATACACTTCCGACACCCCTTCGATTTCTGCGAGAGCCGCAGCCACCTCGTAGGATCGTCCCAGTTCACATTTAATTTGTACAAAAATGGTCTGCATCAGGCATCCCCCGGAAACTGCTGGCTGAATTCGGCCAATTCAGTCAAGCGATTCATGGCGGCTCCAGACCCCATCACTTCCTTGGCCCGGTCGACACCCGCCCCGATACTGTTTTCGATATCAGCCGCATAAAGGGTGGCACCGGCATTCAGTGCGATCATCTCAAACCCCGGGCCGGAGGCATGCACCAGTGCTTCGGTGATGAGCGCAAGACTTTCACTGGCATCCTTTACCATCAGGGGTTCCAGGGACTGACGCCGGATACCAAAATCTTCCGGTTCGATGCGGTATGTGGTGATCTTGCCCCCATCCAGTTCGGCCACTTGGGTACCGGCCGCCACTGAAATTTCATCCGTTCCGTCCTCGGAGCAGACCACCAACGTGTGCTGACTGCCCAAGGCACCAAAAACCTCGGCGATGGGAGCAACCCATTGGGGATCAAATACTCCGACCAACTGGTATCTGGCCCCAGCCGGATTGGTCAATGGCCCCAGCAAATTGAACACCGTACGAATGCCAATTTCACGTCGTGGACCAATGGCATGGCGAGTTGCGCCATGATGGGTGGGGGCAAACAGGAAGCCGATGCCAACCTCATCAATGCACTGGCCGACTTGTGCCGGGGTCAGGGCAATGTTGACTCCCGCGGCTTCCAGCACATCTGCACTGCCACAATGACTGGTCGCAGCACGATTGCCGTGCTTGGCCACAACGCCACCTGCGGCGCTAGTGACCAGTGCGCTGGCTGTAGACACATTGAACAGTCTGGCTCCGTCACCGCCTGTCCCAACGGTGTCAACAATTTTTTCGGCCCGCACGGTCACTTGTGCAGCCAACTCGCGCATGATGGTGGCTGCCCCCACAATCTCTTCCACGGTTTCCCCCTTGATCATGAGGGCAGTCAGGAAGGCACCGATCTGGGAAGGCGTGGCCTTACCCTGCATGATCTGGCCCATGACTGCCTGCATTTCCTGTCGGGAAAGATGCTGGCCTGCGGCCAAACGCGGAATGGAAGAACGCAAATCCATGGATTCAGACTGGAGTCAAACAAGGAAATGGGGCATGGATTTCTTTGCTTGTTCCATGGGTTTCTCCGTTGGTATGGACATGCACTGCCACTCCATAACTATGTCAGGATGTCTTGAGTTCTTCTACACGCAGAGTTCTTGAGTAGATGAGCTTGACGTTGATTAGAATAAATCTTCCCTCTTGGGTCATTGATCAGTTTGTGATGGTTGAAATCCTTCATAAGATTATGGTCACCCGTGTACAAGATTCGAGCACCTGTATGCTGGGCTAAAGCCAGAATATGATGGTCATTGGATTTAACTTTGGAGTTGTTACGAAGTTGCGTTTTCAAATCCTCAAAATGTTCGGCGGGTATCAAGGATGCACAGCCCTTTCTGGAATATGCTTCAAGTTTTTTCTTCGCATTTTCGTTGACTTCATCGGCAAATGATCCATCTATGGAGTAAACCAGACGACCCGACTTATTCAACCATTTATGGATGGGAGCAACCTCCTCCCTGTAAGGCTCCTGTAGGAATCTACCCATCCGGTTGGTGTCCACAATTATGCACATTTTACTTATGCCTCAATCAATAAAGCCCAACAGGCGATCGGTTTCTCTGAGGAAAAACGATCGATAACTTTCTGGAGCGTCCAGAATATTTCCGAAGTTGTCCAAGACAATATTGTGCATTTCTACCTTGTTGTTCCTGGGTTCAAAAAATATAATGGATACATCTTCAGGCTTTATTACCTCCTTTCGCACCAAGATGCGTATACGATCGACAATGTAATCGCTATGAGTTTCAATCAAAAATCGATTGTCGCTTGATCTTTTATTGACAACTTTTGGCAAACAGATTGGCTAGCTCAGCCTGCCCTCGGGGATGTAGATGCACTTCAGGTTGTTGCAGAAGAAATGTCTTGCCATGTCGACGGCTATCCGGAAAGGATCTCGTTTTCTTGTCTACTTCGGACAGCAGTTCCACCAGTATCGGCAGACTCTGGCTGACTCCATAGCCTACATCCATGATGTTTGAGTATGCTCCTGACTGTGCCTTTACTTGAAGTTGAAAAGGGTCATGGACTTGTTTTCCGTGCCGCCGTACCTTGATGGCGGAAAAAAGCCCGGAATCCTTTCCAAACTCGACCAGTTCGTTATGCAACGATTGCCAGCGGTTCTTCTCAACATGATCCAGTCTCATCATCAACATGGGAATGTGCTCACCTCCGGGACTGGCTGTTTCACTTACTGGATCATAGGTTCGCTTGGGTTTTGCGCGTAAAGGCGCAACTGAGATGATTCTGGAACGTAACGAATCTCCGCGATAGTATAAGGAATACTCTCTTTTATCATGGTCTTCAAGATTAAGTATCCTGCTCAGGTAAGAGTATATTGGCTTAGCATCTGGAATTTCCTTTGTAACCCATTTTTCGGTAAATTCTTGATATTCAAAACCAAGTCGGTGAATTGGATAAATTGTGGTATCTAGTTTAATTTCCTGGTCTGGAATAACCACAACAACAGCATCATTCTGATCACAGCGACGTATCTCTATGAATTCAGTTTGGTCAAATCGATACAGGCAGGAGATGGGCACGGGCTGTGAGCCACGTTCTTCGAAGGTGAAAACGATCTCTGTCGGAAGCACTGCTCGAATTTTCTTGGGTGGAGAAAGGCTAATACCCAGCTTAAACTCGTTTATACGCCCAGTGGGGCCTTGGCGCGACCGAACAATATCTCTGAACGATCCCATGGAAAATGGCTCTTGATTGAAATCGAACGGTGAGCGAGTTATTGCAAATGGGCGTAGCATTTGATGCAATACAGAAAAACAGGCCAGAAAAGTGCTTTTACCTGTACTGTTTTCTCCAACCAGAAGAGTGATCGGCCGCATGCTTCCACGCTGCTCCCCTTGAAAACAGCGAACGTCTTGTAAGATCAATTGTTCGGGTTGTGGCATTGGTATTCTTGATTAACAAGGCTTAGAGTTAATGCCGAAAAATCACCTGTAACATCACGAATATCAAAATGCTACAGTCTAGTCCGAATATCGCCACTTTCAAACATCTTGTCTGGTCTGAATATGCGCCAGACCAAGAATTCGAATCATACAGACTGGATCCGTTGGCGATTAAGATTTTACTTGATTCTACAGGGCTTGGCTCACCGATTCTTCATCTTTGATCTCAAAATAGGGATCAGGAAAAAGTAGAAAAACTTTTTAAATTAATCAGTTGTTGATAGAACCGGCCCCTGGGCGATGCTTGGTAAAGGGCGTGTCTACGGTGGCAGACTTCGCAAACTGGAACCGAAGGAGTTCGGCAATGTTCCGGCAAAAACCGTCGTTGGACGATTTGAGAAAAGTTGACTGAGCGGACAGAAATCGAATGTGCTGTATTCCTGCCGGTTTCCGGACCGACGCTTGAATCCATATCTTGCCCGAGGCGATCGGGCACATTTTCAGATCGGCCTACGTTTGTATTGCGGAGTCATCGGCATCACCCGCTTGCCCTGCTTCGGCGACATGCGCTGCATTCCACCAGGTGGTGAAGACCAGTTTCAGGCCCAACCACCAGGCATAAACGGCGAACGGAGAACAGCAGGCATCTTCATCGAGCAGGCCATGAGCGAGTTCGTTACGGAGGTTCGGCCCGAACGCATCGCAAAACAGGCTCTTCAGTTCGAATGACCGGTCTTTTCCGAAAACGGCCTCTGCTTCCGGCAGATCCATCAAGGTACCCAGTCCATTCTCGTTCTCAATACCGTCACTGTCGAGATTCGTCGTTTTCGCGCCAGCCTGTTTGAGATGAAAACGCACCATGTGCTCCATCTGCGGAACCAGCAGGTGTAGTGCAGAAACAAAATCCCGTTCATAACCCCGGAACAGGGCCTTGCCAAAAAGTCTCTCTCGCCCCAGTGGAACGATGGGAGACTGGCGAGCCAGGTTGACGAAGTCCTTCTCGCGCAAGCGGTGTTCCAGAAGCATGACCTCAAGCGCAGGACAGATGCTTACCTGCACGACGATGTGGACAAAGATTCCGTAGTTTTGAACCATTTCGGCCCGGATGGCAACCTCGGCGGAATCCGTTGACTCATCACCGGGGTTCATGGCCGGGCGTTTGGCGATCACTCGTCCGTCCCGGCTGACGTGCGTTGTGTTGATCAGTGATCGAAACGGATCTTTCTGCATGTGATCCAGAGCATTCTTGCGGATATTTGCCACATCTGCACCTGAATCAAGGCCGGCAAACGCCTGTAAGGCGTCGACTGCCGTCTTGCCGCTGACCGCGTTGCGTGCGTCCTCTACGAGTCTGGAAATATCGAAACTCGGTGTGCGGATTTCCCCCATCTCGTCCAGTGTTCTCCTTCCGGACTCATTGAGGTGTGTCCGTAGTTCGCCGATACGCGCATCGACTCGGTATGCGGCCCGTTGTGCCCGTGGGATGGTTCGATAGGCCTGAATAGCGTTTTCATAGAAACTTGCAGCGACCATATGGCTCGGGGTACTGGATGAGATTTGCGCGATAGCCTCTGCCGCCCACCCTTCGGCAACCGACACTGTCATCTCCGTCACCTTGGACTGGTTCCCTGAGACTCTGTACCAGTCGGCAGCCGCCGAGAAATATTCGCGCGCCGGGTGCAGACTGCCCTCGCTATCCAATTCGCGAGCCAGGGTTTCCAGTCTGTTGGCAACTTCCGCTCGATGCTCCCGAGCCATTCCATTTGTTTTCAGCAGTTCAGCAAGCTCGAGGGCAAGGGAATCATCTTGTCGCACCGCCTCATCAAAGGCCGAAAGGATTGCCGCTTCCAGCTTTTGCACCCGATCTCCAGCACCCGTCCCCAGTATTCTTGCCAGACTGGTGGCACGCTCCCAGCATTCTCGCCCATCATGAACCCAGGTTTCTTTGTCCAGCGGAATGGTGCTATAGGCATCAATGGCACTTATGGCATGCGTGATTTCCTTGGGCCGTTGCTTCAACCAGCATAGATCGGCAAGGCGAGCCTTCAGCCATGCGTCATCAATCAACTCGATAATCTCGCTGAAGAAACTGATATCCGAATCGGTTAAATCATCCGGGACAGCTGATCGGCAGCCCGAGAACACGGCCATGGGTTGGAACGGTTCGTTATGGCTTGTCGGCACCAGATTCATGGAACAGGCATCCGCCAACAACCACAGCACCTTTCCATGCTCTGTGCGCTTCTCTTCCATGGCCGAGCGTGCCGAAGCAGAGAATGCCTGCCACATTTCAAAATAACCCTCACGCGAAGTTTGGCCCAAGACTTCCTTCCAGCCGCAATTCATGAAGTCTTCCGCCGAAACGATCAGACCTGACGGATAACGCGCGTTCTCCATCACGGAAACTCCCCGAAGATGCGATACGGATCACCGCATTTCTCGCCTGGGGCCATCATTCTGTCATTCGAGTTCGGAGCCGTGATCACTGTGTGCGACTGATTTTCTGTGGTATCAGAAGAGGTGGAATATCCCCTGCTTGATGTACCAGTCGATAGGCATACCAAGCACTTGATAAGAGTATGAAGTGATATTCGGACACAAGCATCAGCAATACGTCTAAATAACGGGAACTGCATTTAACCATGTCGAAATGCTGAATGCGTTCCTGATCATCTCTTGCTTGTCCAGCGGCAAAACAAGGAAGGAGCATTAAATAAATCGAATAGGGTCAAGGACAGCCACCAAACGTCCGCTGGGCCTTGGCGACATCGGGATAGCACTCTTATGACTTGAGGAACCTGAGCGGATCCTGCGGCTTGCCATTCACACGAATTTCAAAGTGCAACATGGTGCGATCTGCCCCGGTACTGCCCATTTCAGCGATCTGTTGGCCTCGCCCGACCCGGTCTCCTTCCACCACCAGAATTTTGCGGTTGTGCGCATAGGCGCTGAGATGGTTTCGGGAATGTTTTACAATGACCAGCTTGCCATATCCCCTCAGCCCCTCCCCCACATAGACCACTTCCCCTCCGGCACTGGCCAACACTGGTGCGCCGGCACTGCCTGCGATCTGAATGCCGTTAATTCCCTTGTCCCGGGAAAACCGTGCGATGAGATCGCCCTGAGTCGGCCAAAGCCAGTCAGTTGGGGGTGTGGCCGGCAATTCCGCCTCCGGCGGTGGGGCCGCTTCGGCGGTTGCCGATGGCGTCGGAACCGGTGGAGCAGCGGGCTGAGGTAGCGGACCCGCAGGCTTCGGCGGTGGAGCATCGGTCACCGGGGCCGTTTCTACCACCGCAGGCAATGGCCCGGCTCCTTCCCGCAACCGCAACCTCTGACCTTCCTGCAGCCGGTAGGGTTCTTCAATACCATTCCATTCGGCAATATCCTGGAAATCCAGGCCGAATTCCCAGGCGATCATATAGATACTGCTTCCTTTGCGGACTACAGTCTCGGGAGGAATCTCGCGAAAGGGTGCCTTATTGATTACCGGTGCCGTTTCATCCACTGCACAGGCCGTCAAAAGCAGGCTGACTAACGCAGACAAGGCAAGGCGTGTTCCCATCATTCAATTGTACAGTAGAAGATACGACAGAGCCGCTGCTGCGATTAACAGCCAACCGGCGGTCTCCATCCATTTTCTGAGATGGGATTCAATGAGAGGGCCACCCCACCAAAGAATCCCGGCAACAAGGTAGAATTGCATCGCCCGACCGATCAGTGAAGCCACCAGGAACGGCACCAGTGCCAGCCCAAGCACGCCGGATGCGAGTGTGCACAGCTTGTAGGGCAACGGCGTTACGCCGGCCAGAAGGACCAGCCAGACACCATCACGAGCAAAACGTTCCTTGACCTCCAGAAATATCGTTTCCTGGTCCAGCAGTACGACGAGTGGCTGCCCGACCTGCTCGAACAGGAAATACCCGATCAGGTACCCCAGAAAACCTCCCGCGACCGAAGTCAAGGTGGCGAGCGTAGCCAGCCAGCCGGCCCGATGGCGGCGGGCCAGCACCATGGGTGCCAACAGGAAGGCCGTCGGAATGGGGAAGAACGAGGCTTCCGCGAAACTGACACCGGCCAGATATCGCTCTGCATGACGATGACGGGACCACCCCAATACCGTGTCATACAGTGGGCCGAAGATCTTCATCGGACAGGAATGAGGCGAAAGGGCGCACGTCAGCGCCACTTCAGCGCTCCCTCCCTCGGCTAGCGTTGTGCCCCATGGAGCATCGGAACAAATCGTACGCTTTCATGTCGTTTCTCTTCGAAGCCGTCTTCCGTCCGCGTGATCACACGCAGGGCTTGTGCCCCGCCGCCGACCGGAATGACCATCCGGCCCCCAATGTCCAGTTGCGCCAACAACTTCGAGGGCACTTCTCGGGGGGCGGCGGTGACGATAATCCGATCAAAAGGACTGTTGCTCACCCAGCCCTCAAATCCATCCCCATGGAGCATGCTGATATTACGATAGCCAAGTTGCTGCAATCGTCCCCGGGTCGGCTCAAGCAGGGCACTGATCCGCTCGACCGTAAATACCCAATGGGCGAGCTGGGAGAGAATAGCGGTCTGATACCCGCACCCGGTGCCAACTTCCAGCACTTTCTGAGGGTCGCCATCATCCCCCAGCAGGAATTCTGTCATTCGGGCCACCACCCAAGGCTGCGAAATCGTCTGGTTTGATCCAATGGGCAACGCCGTATCCTCATAGGCCCGATGAGCCAGCGCCTCCCCTACAAACAGATGCCGGGGGGTCGCTTCCATCACGCCTAGCACTCGTTCCGAACGGACACCGGTATCGCGCAAGCGCTCAATCAGCCGGCGACGCGTCCGCATCGACGTCATCCCAATGCCGTGGGTAGATTGCCAATTCAATGCCGGGGTACTCCCATCGCCCATTGGGCTACTTCGGTCAGGCGCTGGTGACAGGTCAGGTCAATATGCAAGGGCGTGACTGACACCCATCCCGCCGCCACAGCATGAAAATCCGTACCGGGCCCAGCGTCCGCTTCTTCGCCGGACGGCCCGATGGTGAAATAGCGCGTGGTGCCGCTCTGGCCACTGGGAATCACGGGTTGGGACGGGTGCCGCGCACCGCACCGGGTGGCATGGATCCCCCGAATCTGCTCATAAGGCAGGTCCGGCACATTGATATTGAGAATGCAATCCCCGGGCAGTGGACGATCAGACAGGATCGAAACCATATCATGCACAACTTGAGCCGCCGTATCGAAATGGGTAGGCGAGTCACCCGCCAGCGAGACCGCCATGGCCGGCAAACCAAGAAACCGGCCCTCAATGGCGGCTGCCACCGTGCCGGAGTATATGACATCATCGCCCAGATTAGAACCGTGGTTCACTCCGGAAATGACCATGTCGGGGGGGTCTGTCAATGTCCCATGGAGAGTCACATGAACGCAGTCGGCCGGCGTACCGTCCACATGGTAGAACTCATGCCGGCCATGATCGACCGGATGAACCGCAATAGGACGCCGCAGGCTCAGCGAACTGCTGGTGCCACTTTGGTTAGTGGTCGGAGCGACAATCACGAGGGCGGCCAGGTCTTCCAGACCACCGATCAGGGCCTCCAGCCCCGGACTCTGATAACCGTCATCGTTGCTGAGCAGTATTTTCATGGCAGAGGGTGATGGCGACAGCGGAAATCATCTCCATTTCCCGGGCGATCCGGCGAATCGGTTTCAACCACTGAGCACGGCCAGCAGGAAAGGTACTACCCGATCCCGAATGAGCGGCTGAGCCGCGTCATTGGGGTGGATGTTGTCCCACTGCATGTAGGCTAGGTCCAGTGCCAACGGCCCGATAAAGAATGGCAATAGAGGCGTTCCGGTATCGGCCGACACGTTCACGAAAACCTGCTCAAACTGCTCACTGTAGGCCCTGCCATAATTTGGAGGTACGCGGATTCCCAGCAACATGGGCTCGGCACCATGAGACCGGGTAATGTCGATCATGCGACGCAGGTTTTCTTCCACTACCTTCGGGGCTACCCCACGAAGCCCATCGTTCCCTCCCAGACCAATGACCACCCAGTCCGGCTCAATCCGATCGATCCCATCGACAATTCGAGCCAGCCCCCCCGCTGTGGTATCCCCACTGATGCTGTCATTGATAATCTGGATATCGAGATCGTTCTCGACGAATTGCCGGTTGGACAGTTCCACCCATCCCGCACCCTCCAGTCCATACCCCGAACTCAGGCTGTCTCCGACCAACAGGATCTTCGTCGCCATTGATGGCATGGTCCAGCACAGCAGAAAGACCGTAATCCACCAGCGAGCAGGAGACCAGAAGCGGCACAGAAAGGAGAGGGAAAATATCATCTGGGAGAGAAGTGATTGGGGGGTACAATGGAATGGGCGCACACGCAACCTACTTGGGTCTGATGGCATCAAATGTTTAAATTTCAACGTCCATCCGCATAGTAAGGCTTTTATGTCAAGATGCCGTTCATGCACCAGCAAAACTGCCTGATCCACGCAGAGGGTGTCGGCAAATCCGTGCCGATGGGGTCCGGCCAGCTCCAGATTCTGCAGGATATCCACCTCACGGTGAATGCCGCCGAAACCTTGGCGGTGGTGGGAGCCTCAGGATCCGGAAAATCCACCCTGCTCGGCCTGCTTGCCGGATTGGACCGCCCCAGCGAAGGACGTATCTGGCTGTCCGGTGAGGATATTACCACACTGGATGAAGACCGTAGGGCCGCCCTACGTGCGGGCCGAGTCGGCTTCGTCTTCCAGTCATTTCAGTTGTTACCGAACCTGACCGCACTGGAGAACGTGAGCCTCCCTCTGGAAATCACCGGAACGAGAGAAGCCAGTGCCCGCGCGGTCGACATTCTGCAACGGGTTGGCCTTGGGGAACGGGTCCGCCACTATCCTCGACAGCTTTCTGGAGGAGAACAACAACGGGTAGCGATTGCCCGGGCATTTGTCACCCGTCCCGCTATCCTGTTTGCCGATGAACCCACGGGCAATTTGGACACCGAAAACGGGCACCGGGTGGCCGACCTGTTGTTCCGACTGAATGCCGAACACGGCACGACCCTGATTCTTGTCACCCATGATGTCGGGTTGGCCAGCCGCTGCGGGCACTGCGTCAAAATGGACGCCGGATGTCTGCATGCCACTTGAGACATAGACTGGCGGCTTTCCCCATGATGAAGCCTACGCGCATCCTGGCTCAGTCCTTTCGCTTGCTTTGGCGGGAATGGCGCAGCGGGCAGTTGGTGGTGCTGATGCTGGCACTCATCGTCGCGATTGGCAGTCATACCGCGATCGGACATTTCAGCGATCGCATCAGTCGAAGCATGGCCATCAATGCCCAACATGTCATCGGGGGCGACCTGGTCATGACCAGTAGCCGGGCATTCAATCCCGGCCTCCATCAAGAGGCCGCCCGACTCGGTCTTGAGACAGCTCGTACGCTACGTTTTTTCACTATCGCCGGAGCAGGTGAGGAGATTTTGCTGGTATCCGTCAAATCAGTGGACCGGAACTACCCCCTCAAAGGCAGCCTCCGGGTAACGCGAGAACTCTACGGTACGGAAGAGGTGGCGGACGACATCCCGGAACCCGGCGAAGCCTGGGTCGAGACCCGGGTTCTGCATGCTTTGGGAATCGGACTGGGGGGATCCCTCACGATCGGCGATGCCGATTTTATGGTAACCCGAGTGCTTACCTATGAACCGGACCGGGGCAACAGCTTCTACAGTTTCAACCCCCGGGTGATGATCCGACTGGACGATGTGGAGACCACTGGCATTCTCCAACCGGGCAGCCGGGTCTGGTACAAGGACATGTTCGCCGGGGATCCGGCCACTGTTGCCCGCTTCCAATCCTGGCTGGAACCGCAACTCAATCCCGGGGAGCGTATCCAAAACCTTGCCGAAGACCGGCCGGCGGTGAGCGATGCTCTGGACAAAGCCCGGCAATATACCGGCTTGGCCAGCTTGGTGGCATTGCTGCTGGCGGCCGTCGCCATCGCCAATAGCGGCCGACACTACAGCGAATCCCATTACGATACCAGCGCACTCTTGCGATGTCTGGGGTGTAGCCAGGTCGATATTTTCGGTTTGTTTTTGTTCCAGCTGCTGTTGCTCGCCTTGGCGGGAGGAATCCTGGGAAACCTGGTTGGCTGGCTGGCACAATCCGGGCTGGTCATGATGCTGGGATCATTGCTGCCCAACAATATTCCCGGGATTGGCCTCGGTCCGGTGGTTTCGGGCCTGGTTCTCGGCTTTGTGGTCCTCCTCGGTTTCACCCTGCCCTCTGTCCTGCGCCTGCGGTCGGTGCCACCCCAACGTGTCTTGCGCAAAGACCTGATTCCACTGCCGCTGTCGGCGCATGCGGTCTATGGCGCATCTCTCGTCCTCATCATCGCTCTGATGTGGGTCTACACCGGCAGCATCGTGCTCACACTGGGGATCGCCGGAGGAAGCGCCATGGTTCTTGCAGTCGCCGCGCTGGGAGTAGCCGGCATCTTTCACATCCTGACCCAGGGGTTGGAATGGATTCCGGTTCGCATTCGTGCCGGGGTACGGAACTTTTTGCGCCGACGGGGAGAAGCAGTGGCCCAAACCATGGCTTTTGGCTTGACCATTATGGCCATGCTGGTGGTACTGATGTTACGTACGGAACTGATCACGGCCTGGCAGGAAACGGTGCCGGAAGATGCCCCCAATCACTTCGTGCTCAACCTGCAGCCCGATGAAACCGGGCCATGGGAGGAATTTACCCGGATCCGGGAGATTGATTCGGACTCGCTCTACCCGGTGGTACGTGGCCGTCTGATCCGGATCAATCAGACCCCGGTTCGGGATCATGTCGGCAAGGAGTCCCAGGGCGATGAAAGTATCAACCGCGAACTGAATCTGACCTGGTCCGACTCCGTTCCTCTGGACAACCAGCTGACCGCTGGTCGATGGTGGCGGGAAGAAGATCACGGACAGACCCGGGTGTCGGTGGAAAGTGAGTTGGCCGAGCGGTTGGGTATTGGGGTTGGAGATGAACTCACATTCTTTACTGGTGACCGTATCTGGTCTGCCGAAGTCACCAGTCTGCGTCATGTGAAATGGGATAATTTCAGCCCCAATTTCTACTTGGTATTCAATCCGGGTGCCTTGGACTCCCTGCCCACTACCTGGATTGGCAGTTTCTATCTGGAACCAGCGCGCAAGAAACTGCTGGTGGATATGGTGCAGGCGTTCCCTTCCCTTACGCTATTGGAAGTCGATGCCATCCTGAGGCAGATCAAAACTATCATTGGCCAGGTCATTCTTGCGGTGGAATCGATTCTTCTGTTTGTGCTCGCAGCAGGGTTCGTGGTCACCTTGTCCACAATCCAAACCAGCATGAAGGAACGTTTGCAGGAAGGAGCACTGGTCCGCACACTCGGTGCGGGACGGCGGCTATTGCATATCAACCAGTGGAGTGAATTTGCCAGCATGGGGTTGCTGGCCGGGTTCATCGCGGTGCTGGGTGCCGAAATCATCATCGCATTCCTGTATTGGAGAATTTTTGATCTGCCTTATACGACGACCTGGTGGGCATGGATACTGGTTCCCCCCCTGTCTGCGCTGCTGATCGGCTTCGCCGGCATCTGGAGTGGGCGGCGAATTCTGGCTCGTCCTCCAGTCAGCATTCTGCGTGAGAGTGGCGCGTGAACGTTCTCCACACTCTCCTTGATCGGTTCAATACCCGGCTGGAAAACCATTGCTTACCTTTCCCGGAAGAACCGCCGGAAAAACCTCCAGACTCCCTATTCGGATTCATTGCTCACTATGCCTTGCCTTTCCGGCAATTGATTCTGGTTTCTGCGGCCTTTTCGATCGCAATCTCCCTGATTGAGATTTACCTTTTTTCCTTTGTCGGCAACCTGGTGGACTGGTTGACGGCGTCGGACCGAGAACATTTCTGGGATACCTATCGGTTCCAACTGATCCTGGTCGGAGCTCTGGTGCTGATCATTCTCCCCACCCTCAAATTTCTCTATGAAAGCATTGTCCATCAGGGACTATTGGGGAATTTTGCGATGCGCACCCGGTGGCAGGCGCACCGCTATCTTTTGCGACAGAGTGTCGAGTTCTTTCAGAATGATTTCGCCGGACGAATTGCCACCAAGATGATGCAGACTTCTCTCGGACTTCGGGATGCCGTCATCCGGACCACAGAGGTATTGCTCTATGTAGCGGTCTATTTCACTGGTGCCGTGGTGCTCTTTGCGACCAGCGACTTACGGTTGACGGCCCCGATGCTGCTATGGCTGACCGGCTACCTGATCGCTCTCCGGTACTTTATTCCTCGGATGCAGGTCATCTCCATGGAGCAGGCCAATGCCCGTTCCATGGTCACGGGACGGGTAGTCGATAGCTACACCAACATGGTCACCGTCAAGATGTTTGCCCACAGTCATGCCGAAGATGACTATGCCCGGGAAGGTATGAGCGAATTCCTCGATACCGTGTACCGGCAGATGCGCCTCTCGGCTCTCCTGACCGCCGTGTTGAACTGGCTCAATGCAGGGTTGCTGTTCCTCGTGGGGACCACTTCCTTGCTGCTGTGGCATCAGGATGCGGTCTCCGTGGGTGCCATCGCTTTTGCGATGGGCCTTGTCCTGCGCCTGCAGGGGATGTCGCAATGGATACTATGGGAGGTGGCAGGCCTGTTCGAAAATATTGGTGTGGTACAGGATGGAATTGAGGTCATCTCCCGCGAGATTGCCGTCACCGACCGACCGGATGCCGGTAGACTCCAGGTGACCGGAGGGACGATTCGATTTCGCCATGTCATCTTCAATTATGGCAAGGACAGGGACACGGACGGTAAGATCATCACGAATTTTTCCCTCGACGTCCACTCCAGAGAAAAAGTCGGGCTGGTGGGTCGATCAGGGTCGGGCAAGTCCACACTGGTCAATCTGCTGTTACGGTTCTATGATGCCGAATCCGGGGTCATTGAAATCGATGGTCAGGATATCGCCGGAGTAACCCAGGAAAGCTTGCGGGCCAACATTGCCATGGTGACACAGGATCCGTCTCTCTTGCACCGATCCGTATTGGACAATATCCGGTATGGTTCACCGGATGCAGATCGGGACATGATCATGGAAGCCGCCAAAAAGGCCCGGGCCCACGAATTTATTGTCGAACTGGAAGACTTGCATGGTCGACGCGGATATGAGGCACATGTCGGTGAACGTGGGATCAAGTTGTCCGGGGGGCAGCGCCAACGGATCGCAATCGCCAGAGCTTTGATCAAAAACACTCCCATTTTGCTTCTTGATGAAGCAACCAGTGCCTTGGACTCGGAAGTGGAGGCGGCGATCCAGGAAAGTTTTCGCAATGTCATGGAGGGCAAAACCGTCATTGCCATTGCGCACCGGCTGTCGACTATTGCAGAAATGGATCGACTCGTCATCATGGATCGAGGCCGTATCATCGAATCCGGCTCCCACAGGGAACTGGTGAAAACCGGGGGTCTGTACGCCGAACTATGGAGTAGGCAATCTGGTGGATTCTTGGTATGACAGAAGAGGAATTAGCCGACCCTGAAAAACCCCAAATACCGTCATCACGATCTGAATAGAATGGAATATCTTCCCTGAAGGGATGGGTCCGAATGACCGGATCTGGTCTCATGAACGCTCCATTCCTTGCCATTTCAGTCGACAACATGCGCCCCGACCATCTGCCTTTACGGAACCCCGCGACCTGTTCCGAAACCGCCGGGAAAATCGGCCTGATCGACGCTATGAACGGGCCGTCTGACCGGGCCCCTGGACTGCTCACGATGCGACGAGGCATTCGGCGCACGGTACTGCCCTGACCGCAGCGGTCCCGGCAAGGCCACCCGCCGGATAGTGGGGCTGGAGTATCTTAAGCATATGTACCGAGGGTCGGACGAGGTGGCAGTGGCCCTTTGGGCGGAGAACCCCTACGGGCAGTCCGGTTGCGGCGAGGAGTCTTTCCCGCACCGGCCGCCCATCGACCCGAGCCCCCGGACGCGGTTTTGCTAGTGCATCGGGGCGCCCGGCGGCGAGCTGATCGGGAAGGCGACGATTGACGGGGGCCGGGAGATCGGCCCCGTGAAGCCGCGGGATTTGCGGTGGGTGACAGTGACGAACCGCTGGAATGGATACTGCTGACCACGCTCCCGGTCGGAAACCGGGCCGGCGCCGGGCGGATTCTCGATTCCTACCGCCTGCGTTGGCGCATCAAGGACTGGCACCAGGTCCTGAAGTCCGGTTGTCGGACCGAGTTCCTGAATCTGGAAGCCGCCGAACGGCTACCGCGAGCCATTACCATCAAAGCGGTGATCGCCTGGCGGCTGCTCGCCATGTTGATGATGGGGCGCGAAACCCCGAAACTGCCCCCGGAAGTCCTGTTTTCCGACCTCGAAATCCGCATCCTGAAGGATGTCGCCCGGGGCTGCAAACGCCCGCCGCCCGATCATCTCGGCAACTTCCTGCAGATCATGACCATGCTCGGAGGATATCGGAACCGCAAGCAGGACGCCCCCCGGATACCAAATCATCTGGACCGGGTATGCCACCTTGGGCAACTACTGCCAGGCCTATGAACGGATGGAAAGACTCCATCCCGGCATCACCGAAGCACTGGCACCGGAACGATTTTATCCCGATTTGCGTCCAGACAAGACGGATGGCCAGGGCGTGTTGACACTACGTAGTGCATCGATGATCAATGCAAAGACCACGAATCCAAGGAACCGGACATCCAGCTTGTCAAAGCGTGAGAATACCCGACAGAAGCCCTTGGTCCACCGGAACAGGTGCTCGACTTCGTTGCGTCGCCGATACCGTGTCCGATCGTATTTCCAGGAGGATGCGGTTGCGCTTGGGGGGTACCACGGGCTGGAAATCGAGATGGGACGCCAGGGTTCGGGTCTCCTCGTCTTCGTAAGCACGAGGGCCTGGGGAGAGTCGGAAGGCGACGGCAGTGCGGGCCTCCCCGGCCATCCGAGGAAGTGGGGTGTTCCCGCCGCCCCGGGACTGGCCGATGCACTGGGCACCGTTTTTCGCGCACCCGTCGGGATGAACCTTGATATGGGTACGGTCGGGCCCCATGACCTCGGTCCGGACCCGAATCCTCTGCTGCCGTTGAAGAGGCTCGAACCCGCGGTCCCGAACCCCGCTCTTCAACCACCGGTTCTTCCGCAGGTAGACAGTGCGCCAGTTACCGAATCGCTCCGGCAGATTCGACACGCGGGCATGGCCCCACTGCCTGGCAGCAGTGGCACAATGCGTTCGTAGGGTACCTGGGCGAGTTCCCCGAGTCGGTTCCTCCGCGCGGGGGCGCTGAACATTACCGGTGCCGGGTGTATCATATGGAAGGTAAATTGCGTGAACAACCCCTAGTGTTCACTTCCTTGCGACGGCTGAGCGATCCCGCCGCGACACCCCACGCTAAGCTTTGACAGGCCCACTGCCATATTGTCTTCAAAGAGGATTTTGGGTTCCGTCTCAAGTACGGCGGGCACATGACGTACAATTAACACTGTCGGCACTTTTTCTGACAGTTCATGTGAAGGCTCGTCCACCGTGCAGGAGTCGGTGTACTGGGGGGATATCCTGTCCATGCTGGCCAGAATCGTCAGCCGGACTGCTCAGATCTTGATTGAGATCCTGAGCCAACGATGGTCAGTCCACTGATGACAAGGGCAAATACGTTGTTGGGTTCGAATGCCCCGGGCTCAAGAATCACCGTGACCGGTTGGTCTTGGTTGGCAACTCCCCATCCAGCAACCTTGATCGGGATTGATCCAACCCGGACGGATGATCTACTGGCGGGAGTTCGATCCGATTTTTTTTTAATATCCGCCGAATGTGATGAGCGCAGGACATCATTCTGCTAGCCGTTTGTATCCGTGGGCCCTAGCCACTGGTGGACTGCTGGCCATGGTCGTAGGCCTTGGGATTGGCCGCTTCGTCTATACGCCGATCCTGCCGATGATGGTGGCAGAGGAAGGGTTGACCATCAGTCAGGCTGGCCTGATTGCATCCAGTAATTTTCTTGGTTACCTGATGGGTGCCATGATTGCATCCACATCCCTACTGAGAGGTTCCCCCCGTGCATGGTTGTTTGGGGCATTGGTCACCAGTTCGCTTTCCACGATCTTGATGGCTTGGATGCAAGGTTATGTGATGTTTCTGATCATGCGGTTTGTGGGTGGATTGGTCAGTGCTTGGGTGTTGGTTTATGCGACCTCGTTGGTGATTAGCCGTCTGGTGGAAATCGGGCGAGAAGAGCTGATCTCAGTGCTGTTCTCAGGAGTTGGGGTGGGGGTCGTGGTGGCCGCTCTACTGACGGGGCTGGCCATCAATCGGCAGACCGGTTGGCAGGGGGCGTGGATCTACAGCGGTATTGCGGCTCTAGTCGCCACTATTCTCGTGGTCCTGCTAGTCCCGGGAAAGCGCAAGGATGCGGTGCCCAAGCCGGCTGCGTCTAGAACGCAAAACTGTTCGATTGCCGGGCTGTTGGCAGCGTATGGATTGTTCGGTTTTGGCTATGTGATCACGGCCACTTTCCTGATCCAACTGGTGCGCTCTGCCTACTTTTCTGTGGAGGTAGAGATGACAATCTGGGCTCTCGTGGGGCTCGCCGCTGTGCCGTCTGTCTGGTTATGGAACTCCTATGCCATGGCGGTCGGTAACTGTAGGGCGTTTTCAGTCTCTTGCCGGGTATTGGCTGCTGGGGTTGCCGCCAGCGTACTCTTGCCTGGACTTTGGGGGCTGGTTTCGGGAGCGATCTGCCTGGGCAGTACTTTCATGGCAATTACGGCTTTGGGCTTGGTGGAAGCTCGGAGCCGGTTCCATCAAGATCCCCGGTATGTAATGGCGATGATGACGGCCATGTTCGGCCTCGGGCAGATCATTGGACCGGCTTTGGGAGGCTATCTCAGCGATGTTCTGAATGGGTTTCTGTGGCCTTCATTACTGGCCTCGACCTTGCTGGTTCTGGCGGGTTGGTTGGTATACCGGTAGAGGGTTGTTCCGACTGGCCCAAGGGCAGTGATGATCGAATGGAGCTATCAGACACCGTCTTCAGAAACCCAGTCCATTTTACCCTGGCCCACTGAACGGGTCACTCTTTCCCTCTGGTATCATGGCATAATTTCCCCCGGTGAATCAACGAGATATTTTCTCCCTACATGATATGGGATAAGAGTGGGCCATGAATGACGATTCAAATTCAGCCAAAAAGATTGCCGTATTGGAGGAACGCATGAATACTTATCAAGCCGAATACAAGACCGACATTGCCCGGCTTGCTGAACTGATGGCTGGCGGGATGCGGACATGTTCAAGCGGGAAAATCAGTTTTTATATGCTGTATTTGGTGCTGTGGCTCTGGGTACTGCTATTCCGGGTGTGACTGTTGCCATTGCGTAAGCAATGGGTCGTAGCCGCTAACGCAATCTTTGGCTATGTCATTTGAGGCTACGCCATGCTTAAAATTTGGCAGGTTCGAAAAGGACTGCACAGATGTGCCTTTCGTACATCATCCATTGTGTGGGCGATTCGGATTGTGTACGGTAG
This sequence comes from Candidatus Poriferihabitaceae bacterium, assembly GCA_965221795.1. Classification (GTDB taxonomy): domain Bacteria; phylum Pseudomonadota; class Gammaproteobacteria; order Arenicellales; family Poriferihabitantaceae; genus VYFG01. Next base: position 1,140,789 of record OZ244914.1, on the reverse strand, counting down.
AGCCACTTTCCCCCAGAATGGGAATGGAGTGATGTGACCCGGTGCGTTCAGCACAATGCATCTTCCAATGGAAAGTCGGCAAGAACTATCGGGCCGTCCGTGCGAATCCAGACAGGTTGTTCCAGCTTTACCCCCTCCTTGCCACCCAGGGATCCGACATAGCTTTCGATGCAAACGATCATGTTTTCTTCGAATGTTCCATCATAGGCCCCGTATTGTTTATCTTCGGGATACCACAAAAACGGGTACTCCACTCCCAGGCCACATCCGTGACCGACATCCGCATAACGGTTGGCGAGGTACTTTTCCGGCAAGGAATAGGCCTTGGAGGAATACTCCAGAAACGACATGCCCGGGGTCAGTAGTGCAATATTGGTCTCCAGTTGGGCACGAGCGACCGCATACAACTCCTTCTGTTCACCAGTGGGGGGTACGTCACCCATGATCCAACTGCGGGAGAGGTCATTGTAGAAACCCATTGGTCCAATCAGGTCAGTATCAAAGGAAAGGAAATCCCCCTCCATCATTACACGCTCGCTGGTTTCCTGAAACCAGGGATTGGTGCGTGGCCCCGAGGTCATCAGGCGGGTTTCTGGATACTCGCCCCCCCGCCGGATACTTCCGGCCAGCAATATCGCTAATGCGGCCTGTTCCGTCATTCCTGGGTTGGCTTGTATTCGTAGATCCTGCATGGCGGCTTCACAGGTAGACAGCGAAAGCCGGAAGGCACGGATTTCTTCAAGCGACTTGATAGCACGGGCATGCTCCATTATTTTTTTGCCATCTTCCAGTTCGAGACCCGTCCCGATCAATGCCTGGGCGGTGCCCACATCCAGCCGGTCCACTGCCAGCCGAAGGTTCCCCCCACCATACTGCATAATCAGGTCATGGATCTCCCGCGCCCAATGGGCCGCGATTTCCTTCGTACGGTATCCGGTTACACAGTAGTCCGTGGACCAGGCCATGCGTACTTCATCAATGGTATCGAGGTCGTCCAGCCGATATGCGGCAGTGGGCAATTCAAACATCACCGAGGGGCCAGTAGTCAAGATCAGGGCATAGCGGCAAAAGTTGTGCATGGTCCAGACCTGCATATTTCGGGAGCCATTGGCATAACGGATATTGATCGGATCAAACAGCAGTACGCCCGACACATCTTCTCGGGCAGCCACCGAGCGAACGTGATGGAGACGATAGCGAAGTATCGCTGACTCGTCCACTGGGTGATGAATATCCAGAAGATCCATCATGGTGGGCTTGCTTGGATTGAATCCGTCGCTGTTCACAGGAATCGATCCTCTGGAAGCTCGATCACAGTGGGTACGTCCCGACTCTGGGCAGCGATCAGTGCTGATTCCAGGGCGCCGTGATCTTCTACCCGGGTTGCAAAACAGCCATAGGCTTCTGCCAGGGCCGGAAAGTCGGGCGAATGGATATCACAGGCGATGGGTTCCATCCCAGCATGCCGGAAATTCTTTGCGATTTCACTAAAGGCATGGTTGTGCCAGAGCAGTACGCTCACCGGGATGCGTGCTTGCACTGCCGTAGACAATTCGTTGAGTGTGTATTGGAAACCGCCATCGCCAACAAGGGCGATCACCGGCCGGTCCGGACAGGCCAGTCCAGCACCCAAAGCAGCCGGCAGGCCAAAGCCCAGTGTCCCATAACCAGTGCTTGCGGCCGCAAAACTGCGTGGGGCTGTTGCATCGTACTGGAAAGCAGCGAAATAGATCGGTTGAGTAGAGTCACCGACCAGAATATGTTCTGGCAGAGCATGGTGCAGGGTTTCGTATAGTGCCGCATATCCGGGATGAAAACTCTGGGCGAGTTTTTCTCGCACGGCGGCTGTCCTGACCGCTCCACGGTCCGATGCTCTGGTCCGTACTTTCGGTAACAGGGATTCCAGACTGAGGCGACTGTCCCCCAGAATGGCAACTGTCGGACGCTGGTTGCGGCTGAACTGACGTGAATCAATATCAATCCGGATGAGACATTTAGACATCCGGGAGGACTCTTTGAGGAAAAAGTCATAATCGGTCTCGCCGAATTCTGTACCGATGCCGAGCACGGTGTCCGCTTGCTCATACAGATCCTGAATCGCATCTTGCGCCGGGCTGCTACCGACATGGAGTGGGTGATCTTTTGGCAGAATGCCTTTGGCATTGTGGGTTGTGGTGACGGGAGCATTCAGCTTTTCTGCCAGGGCGACACAGAGATCTGCAGCATTCACAGCCCCCCCGCCCAAAGCCAGAACCGGAGTATTGGCCCGGTTGAGCCAATATGCGGCTTGTTCGATGTCTGCTGGGTGTGCGGCCGGCGGGGAGGGCGTATCCCAGGGTTCCGGGCTGATGTGACTGGCCTCGGCGGTGATCACATCCAGAGGAAGTGTCAGGTGTACCGGCCCTGGTCGTTCACTGCGAAAAATCGCAAAGGCCCGTGCCAGTACGCGGGGCAGTTCATCCGGTCGCGCGAGGGTATGGCTCCATCGACTGCATTCCGCCATCGCGGCCTGTAGGTTGGGGGTTTCATGCAATCGGCCTTCGCCGAGTCCCCGCTGGTAGGTTTTGTTATCGGCGGAGATCACCAGCATGGGCACGGAATCCGCCAGCGCTTGGCACATGGGGGTCGCAATATTGAGGGCACCGGGGCCGGAGATGGTGATGCAAAGCGCGGGCTTGCCCGAGATTCGACCGTAGCCATCGGCCAAAAAGCCTGCACCCTGCTCGTGACGTGGGGTAATGTGGCGGATTCCCGTTGAAGGTAAACCGCGATACAGTTCGATATTATGGGTTCCGGGGATGCCAGAAGCGATCTCAATGCCATAGGCATCAAGCAGTTGGGCCAGTCGTTCTCCCGTGGTAATCATAAAGACCTCATTCTGATCGTCTGATGGGAACCGGATACTCGACCCAGCTCTCACTCAGTGTGGATTCCAACGATATTTGCCTTCAAACCGTTGAGAAGAAGCGGTGGAGGGCATGTTTTGCATCGACAGCATGACTGTACCTGAATGGCTGGGTAATCTGAAGAAAAATCATGCTTCTAATGGGTCTTTTTTTCCTGTGAGCGGAGGATGCGGCCAATTTACTTGCTGCTGCCGGGACTTCTGCGGCTTCCGGTTGGTTCGGAAACCAGATACACTCCTCTTCCCGGTATAACCGGCATGAGTGGTCAAGGGCCTATCACAAATGAAACTTTCGCGTCTCGCGGAGCGGATACAGACTTCTCCCATCCTGACGTTTGCGGCAGAACTGAATGCTCGTAAGGTGGCAGGGGAACCCCTGTATAATTTCACCATAGGGGATTTTGATCCCCATATCTTCCCAGTTCCAGATACCTTGATGGAGGCAACCATTCGGGCCTATCGGAACCATCAGACCAATTACCCAGGTGCCTTGGGATTGGGAGGAATCCGTGCCGGTGTGGCACATCTGCTCAACCGATCATGCGGGCTGCATTATCAACCTCACGATGTCATCATTACCAGCGGTTCCCGACCGGCCATCTATGCGGCGTACCGAACCCTCGTGGACCCACAGGATAAAGTGGTGTTCCCGGTTCCTTCCTGGAACAATGAGCATTATGCTGAAATGTGCAGTGCCCGGGTCGTCAGGGTCGAAACAGGACCAGAGAATTGTTTTATGCCCACGGCTACTATGTTGGCACCTCATCTGGAGGATGCCAGTCTACTGGCATTGTGTTCTCCGCTAAATCCTTCGGGAACCGTACTGACCACCAGTGACCTGCAGGAAATCTGCGATCTGGTGGTGGCGATTAACCGCCAGCGTACCGCACACCAAAAGCCGCTTTACATACTATTTGATCAGGTATACTGGATGTTGACTTTCGCCGACACCGGATTTGTTCATCCATTGAGTATCTGTCCTGAGATCGGCGACTATGCTGTCTTCATCGATGGAATGTCCAAGGCCTTTGCCGGGACTGGACTACGGGTAGGCTGGGCCACTGGAGCGCCGCATATCCTTTCCCGGATGGTGTCCATCGTGGCTCATGTCGGTGCTTGGGCACCCAAGCCGGATCAGATCGCTGCGGGGGAGTTCTTACGGCAGGATACGGTAGTTGATGCTTATCTGGTCTCATTCCGGCAGGCCCTGAGAGAGCGATTGGATCGGTTGTATCGGGGATTTATGGACTTGCGTCAACGTGGACTGCCAGTGGATGCCATTGCGCCTCAAGCCGCAATCTACCTGAGTGTTCGTATCGACTTGTGTGATCGACAGACTGCGGATGGTCACTTATTGAAAACCGATTTTGATATGCAACAATACCTGGTGAACAAGGCGCGAATGGGGGTGTTGCCGTTTTCCTGGTTTGGAGCTCGGACTCAAGGTAGCTGGTTCCGGATTTCAGTAGGAACCTCAGAAATCCAGGACATTGATTTGGTTATGGAAGAGTTGGAGTCCGCGTTGGCGGAACTCCGACCGGAGGACAAGTAAGCTGAATATTGCATGCGAGAAATGCATGGGTTTCGGGAACCGAGCTCTGCCTGGACCGTGCCCGCGACGCTCCGGGCTTGCAGTTCCGCGATGCCTGACGGTACAATCTCCGCATGATGGAAGTCCTCCACTTTGACACTCACCGCTTTGTCAAAAACCTGACCGAAAGCGGCTTTACCGAACTTCAGGCCGAAGCCCTGGCTGAGGCCCAGATCACGTTTCTCAACGAAAATCTGGCCACCAAGGCCAGCATTGACACTCTGCGCCTGGAAACCCAGGCCGATATCGCTCGACTGGAAGCCAGTGTCGAATCCCTGCGCCTGGAAACCAAGGCCGATATTGCTCGAGTGGAGGCCAGCGTCGAATCCCTGCGCCAGGAAACCAAGGCCGATATCGTTCGACTTGAGGGCGGCATTGAAACCCTGCGCCTGGAAACCAAGGCCGATATTGCTCGAGTGGAGGCCAGCGTCGAATCCCTGCGCCTGGAAACCAAGGCCGATATTGCTCGAGTGGAGGCCAGCGTCGAATCCCTGCGCCAGGAAACCAAGGCCGATATCGTTCGACTTGAGGGCGGCATTGAAACCCTGCGCCAGGAAACCCAGGCCGGCATTGAATCCCTACGCCAGGAAACTAAGGCCAGCATTGAATCCCTGCGTCAGGAAACCAAGGCCGATATCGTTCGACTTGAGGGCGGCATTGAAACCCTGCGCCAGGAAACCCAGTCCAGTATTCTGTCGGCCAAGTACAGCCTCATGAAATGGATGACCGGAACGATGTTCGCCATGACCGGGCTGTTTGCCGCAATCGTCAAGCTGCTCCCCGGCATCGCTTCGTGAGCGTCACGCACATCAATTTCCTTCCTGGGGCATACTGACCTCTGGACACCGCCATGAGATTTCGACCTGACTGTTTCTGCCGTTGATGCCAAAATGCATGCAAAGAGGTCTGCTAACATCGGATCGCCAAACGCCTTTCAGGGAGTTGCTCGCATGGCTGGGTAATCACATATCGCTATTATCTATACGATTGCCCAAAATCCCAGCCACACCCAACGGGTTAAGAACCATGCAGGAGAATCAGTGACATTTATCCCAATGCTGCCTTGACGGAACAGGTGGACGGCTAGTGACGGACGGGAAAGACCGTCAGCAAACTGGACCCATCCAGGTCATTGGTAGCATGCCCTCCCGTTCTGCCGACTGGGCTGGGTCTTGCAGGGATTTTTCTGCTGGGTGAAGGCGAGGGCAAGAGCTAGGCTCTTTATCTCTTTCGCTTCTATTCGGATCAACTGTCCAGCAGATGGAACAAACATTGGTGAAAAGGGGCTCAGGAACAGGGTTTCATAGACCTCTTCACAAACCAGCGCACCAGTGCGTTAGGAATGCATCCGGCCCAATGTCGAGAGCACCCGGGTTCAAGCCATCCAGCATGTCCAGGGCCCAAGGAAATATGAAATGTCTCAGGTTGGAAAGAAAACCGGAAAGGGACTCTTCGTTGGCCTGGAGCCCTTCGGTCCCCGACTGGCAGAGGTACGGATTGACGAAGCTATAGGAGCGCACTCCGGACCATGATCCAGGCAGTGCGAGGGCATATGGTTTGGAAACCGGATCAGGGCGGGACTCTGGATCAGCAGACTGAAGACCGCCCCTCCTGCATCAAATGAAGGTATTTTTTTCGCAAGACTTCGCGGGATTCCACATGCGTTGGGTCGACCGGAATACAGTCTACCGGACACACTTCCACACATTGGCTGGTCTCGAAGTGCCCCATGCATTCGGTGCAACGGGTCCAGTCAATCTGGTAGATCTGATCTCCGGGGAAAATGGCATTATTGGGGCATTCCGGTTCACAGACATCACAGTTGATGCATTCGGTGGTGATATATAGTGCCATGTCGATGAATTCGCAAATGTTCAGGGAAGGTTGAACGCCAGTTTCAATGCCTGCTGCACTGCCGGGTGAACAAAACCAGACACATTGCCTCCATAACGGGCCACTTCCTTGACCAAGGAAGCCGACACAAAAGTATAACGTACCGAGGGGGTCAGGAAAACCGTTTCCATTTCCCTGTCGAGGCTGCGGTTCATAGAAGCCAGTTGGAACTCGAACTCGAAATCCGATACTGCCCGCAAGCCCCTCAGGATGACATGAGCTTCCATTTTCTGGGCGAAATCAATCAGCAATCCCGAGAACCGCATGACCTCGACATTAGGGATGGATGCCAGCACCTCGCTGGCTAACTCTACTCGCTGGTCGAGACTGAACAGGGGACGCTTGTCGGGATTTTCCGCGATGGCCAGGATGACTCGGTCAAACATTCTCGCACTGCGAGTGGCCAAATCACTGTGCCCATTGGTGATAGGGTCAAAGGTGCCCGCGTAGATAGCGGTTTTAGGGTTCATTCGGGTGGGACTGTCGGCAAAAAAGGGTGGATCGGACGGCACCATGGGTTTTCTTCCGGATCATACGCCAGCCGGACCACACGGGTAATTCTCCTTTGGTTGCTGGACTTTCGATGTACAGGAAGGCATCCGACGTGATCCATCGGTTCCGGGATAACATCCGGCAAGTGGGGCCGATCAGGTTAGTGGTAAAGGGAGGATCCATAAATACTATATCAAATATCGACGGGCAGGATCGCAGAAACTGCTCCACAGGGGTCTGGATGACCCGGACAAATTGGCTGGCATCCAGCCGTTCTACATTGCGGATCAGATGATCAGATGCCATTGGATCGGATTCCACCAGTGCTACTTCCCGCGCACCGCGTGAAGCCGCCTCCAGTCCGAACGCACCGCTACCGGCAAACAGATCCAGGCAACGGCTGTCTGCGATGTCATGCTGAAGCCAATTGAACACTCGTTCCCGAACGGCATCTGGAGACGGCCGCAACGAGGGCAGGGCGGGAAATTCCAATCGTCGGTGGCGCCATCGGCCACCGATGATCCGGATTTCGCCCCGGTGCCGAGTTGGATTCTTTTTCACATGTTTCACATTGGGTGAACGGACATCAATGATGATACGATATCGGCTCCATCAATTCGAGACAGTTCGGCCATAGCCCATGAAGCACTTTTTTTCCCGAAATGCGGACAACGGCCTGTCGGAAAAAGAAGATCGTCGCGACCCTTCGGCAGGCCGTGGGTTGTTCACCCGGCTTGCCCGGACCAGACAAGGCCTGTTTGGCGGAATCGCTACCCTGTTTCGCGGTGTACAGGTAGATGAGTCTGTCTTTGAGGAACTGGAGGATCAGTTGCTGATGGCGGATGTGGGCGTGATGGCTAGCCAGAAAATTATTGGGCATCTGCGGGAAGAGGCCCGACAGAACCGGATCCGTGATTCATTCACCTTGCGTCAGAGTCTGCGGACCATCCTGACGGCATTGCTGGCACCCTGTCAGCCAGGGCCGCTGGCGTTTCCGCAGGACCGGCCCTTGGTCATCCTGATGGTCGGGGTCAATGGGGTCGGCAAGACCACGACACTGGCCAAGATAGGGGCCTATTTTCAGGCAGGAGGTGCCCGGGTGATGTTTGCCGCTTGCGATACCTTCCGTGCGGCTGCAATTGAGCAGTTGCAGACTTGGGGGCAGCAGCTGGATGTGCCTGTGGTGGCGCAGGCGCAGGGGGGAGACGCCGCTGCCGTCGCCTTTGATGCTTACAGTTCGGCGACCGCTCGGAACATGACGCTGCTCTTGGTGGACACAGCAGGGCGTCAGCATACTCACGGAGACCTGATGGAACAGCTGAAAAAGGTCAAGCGGGTTCTGAGCAAGAGCGATGCTTCGGTTCCGGATCAGCTCTGGTTGACCGTGGATGCCGGAAATGGACAGAATGTCCTTTCCCAAGTGGAACGTTTTCATGAAGTCGTGAATCTGACGGGGGTCTGTGTCACCAAATTGGACGGCACCGCCAAGGGGGGAATCCTACTGGCCCTTGCCGAGAAGTACCGGATCCCCATTCGGTATCTTGGAACAGGAGAACGGTTGGACGATTTGCGTGTATTTGATGCAGCCGAGTTTGTGGAGGCACTGCTGCCGGACCCATTGAATGAGTCCGGTTTCTGAAGAGCCCTCCATCGCATTTTCCGACTCTACCCGGGAATTATCCGATCTGCTTCACCCTAACTTTCAGCAAGTTACTTCTTCTCGAAACACGGCTCTAGGTGATGGTGGGCCGGCGGACCCATCAGAAGGCATCCATGGCTTGGGTCATTTGGTGCGCCGGGCAGTCGTCCTCTAATCAATTGCCAGCCGAGGCAGGACCATACAGAACTCACAGCGATTCCCGCTAAGCATATTCAGTCTGGACTCAGATCGAATTTCCGATCGTACTCGAATGTACGGCGAAGGGCCCCCTCCTGCCGGTCGACAGTATTCAGAGCTTCTGGCTACGAGGTTCCCGGAAGGATCGTCCAAAAGCCGAGGACTCTACTATCCGAGAACTGACATATCACCAACCGGCTATATAGTCGATCCTGAAAAACCCCAAATTCATCGGTCACGATCTGAATATGCTGAAATCTATTCCCTGAAAGTATGGATTCCAATGGCCGGATCTGGACTCATGGACGCTCCCTTCCTTGCCATTTCCGAGGACCACCTGCGTCCCGGACCCTGTGCGGGTACCGAATCCCACGATCGGTTCCGAAATCGCCTGCAAAACCGGCTGGATCCGCGTCATGCGCGGGTTCGCCTGGCCGGGATCCTGAACGGGTCCCGATGCGACGAGACCTTCGGTGTGCGGTACGCCCCCGACCGTGGTAGTCCCGGCCAGCCCACGCGTGGGATGGTCGGGCGGGAGTCTCTCCAGCCGGTGCACCCACTCTCGGACGAGGCGGTGGTCGCCGGTTGGGGGGAGAATCCGTACGGGCAGTCCTTTTGCGGCGAGGACTATTGCCCGCCCCATGCGCCGATCGACCCGAGCCGCCGGACGCGGTGTCGCCCGCGCATCGGGACGGCCGGGGCCGAGTGGGTCCTTCCAGCGACGATCGATGCCGGTCTTACGAGCGGCACCGGGAAGCCGCGGGCGTGGCGGCGGGTGACGGTCGATACGACCGTGCCGGGCCGGGCGGTAACCTTTCCGACCGACGGCCAGCGGTGGAATCGTTCCCGGGTGCGGCGGGTGAAACGGTGCCCGCGGTATGAGGGGAAGTGGCGCCAGCGCGACGCCGGTCGGGGCGGTCGATGGATGAGGTATTCGTGGACCGCGGGTACCGGGGACATGGCGAGGGTGAGGCTTCCGGATCCCGGTCCGGGCAGCGGCGGGGCCTCGTGACCCGACGGCGGAAGCAGTGCCGGCGGCGGCAGGCGATGGAGCCCGTGATCGGTCATCGGAAATCGGATGGCCATCTGGGAAGGAACGGGCTCCCGGGAAGGGAGGGCGACCGGAGGAAGGTACGGCGGTGCGGTGCCGGTCACCACCGGCGGCGGATCCTCCGTCCGCTGCGGTTTTGGGGTCGCTGGATTTGGGGGCCTTGGAGGCCGCATTTGCGACGTTTTGAGGGCCCAGGAGCGCCCGGGGACGACGGGGCGATGGAAACTGCCGGCCTCCGAGTTGGGCAGTGTCTCACCGCGGGTGCTTGCGGCCACCTGAAACAGGTTTTTTTTCAGGGCCGACTATATACTCTATAAGCATAATCGAGAGGTGCTCCAGACAACATGACCAATTGTTTCCGAGATGATCAGCTTATGTCGCCTGTATTCGCTCGAATTGATCGGCTGCGGGATAGTCGAGTCGTAGAACATTGCCCCCCAAGCTTCGGGAGTCAACCAACCCTTATTCTGGTCTACCGGTCATCTGGCTCAGACCGCAAACTGTTGTATGGCGACTGCGCAAAGGGCCAACAGGCTCCCGATCCAAGGTAAGATGGCGACGATCAGCAGGATATGGATAGTTAGTACGGTGCTCATGCCAGCATATGTCGGCACCGGTAGCTCGGATGCCGGAGAGTCAAAATATGCCAGTTTGATGATACGCAGATAGTAAAACGCTCCGACCACCGCAAAGACTACGACTATCGCAGCGACCCAGATCAGATTGGCGTTCACCAATGCCTGGATCACGGAGAGTTTGGCAAAGAAACCTGCCGTGGGCGGAACGCCGGCCATTGAAAACATCAGAATTAGTAGCAGAAAAGCGGTCCAGGGACTGCGTCGGTTCAGCCCCTTGAGGTCGTCCAACTGATCCGATTCATGATGTCTGCCAGCGAGATAGAGAATGATGCCGAACGCAGCAAGACTCATCGTGGCATACACCAGAACGTAAAACAGGGCGGCACTGTACCCGCCATCGGTTCCCGCCAGCATGCCACACAGGAAAAATCCCATGTGGGAAATGGTGGAATAGGCCAACATACGTTTGAGATTCGTTTGCGCAATCGCGATGATATTGCCAGCAATAATGGACAGGACTGCAATGAGAATCAGCATTTGCTGCCACATGCCAACGAGGTCTTCCAGCCCCCCCACCAGAAGCCGGACTGTAATAGAAAACGCGGCAATTTTCGGTGCGGCACCCAAAAAGGCAGTAGTCGAGGTGGGCGCACCCTGATATACATCCGGAACCCACATGTGGAAAGGTACCGCGCCCAACTTGAACGCCAAGGCAACCACAATGAACACCACCGCAAGAGCCACGGCTACATTGTCTTGGGTGGTTCCCGAAAGTGATTTCCGGATCACAGCGAGCTCCAGTGAGCCGGTCAGTCCATACAACAGGGACATTCCATACAACAACACACTGGATGCCAAGGCACCGAGCACGAAATATTTCATGGCCGACTCCACTGCCAGTCGATCGTCGCGGAAAAAAGCGATCATGGCGTAGAGGCACAAGCTCATCAATTCGAGTCCCAAATAGAGCGTCAGCAGATGATTGGCCGATGCCATGACCATCATTCCCAATACGCTGAACAGTCCGAGGACATAATATTCCGGCTGGTTCAGGTTGCGGTCCTGATTGTATCGTTGGCTGTAGACAAAAGCACCGGCGGAGATCAGGCAGATGGCAATCTTGAGCAGGTCTGACAGGGCATCATCCACGAACATGTTGTGGAATGCGGTGGCCGGAGCGGTGCTGAAATCCATGGCAATATGAACTGCGGCCAGGATCAGGGTCATCAGGGAAAGGGAGTATGCAACCGAAACGCCAACCCTCTTGCGCATGTAAAGGGGCACAACCAGAATCAGGCAGGCGAGCCCGCCTACAATGATTTCCGGGATAGCCAGGGCAGCATTCAGGGTCACGAGATTCATGGCAGCTTGGAGACAGACACGTGTTGCAACAAGTGGTCGACCGTGGCATGCATAACGTCAAGGATCGGGTTGGGCCATATCCCGATCCACAGCACTATCCCCGCCAGCAGTGCCAGCATCAGGATCTCCCGGTTATTGATATCCTTCAGTCCAGCGACGGCATCACGAGTCACTGGACCATAGATTACCCGCTTCACCATCCACAGGGTATAGGCGGCACCAAAAATCAGGGTCAGTGCGGCGATGGTGGCGTACCAGGCATTGATCTGGAAGGATCCCATGATCACGAGAAACTCACCCACGAAACCGGAGGTTCCGGGCAAGCCGGCATTGGCCATGGCAAACAACACGGCAAAGGCCGCAAAAGTCGGCATGGGGGTCGCAACCCCGCCATAGGTGGCGATTTCCCTTGAATGGAGCCGATCATATAGCACCCCCACACAGAGAAACAGGGCCCCTGAGATGAATCCATGGGAGATCATCTGCATCATCGCGCCTTCTACCCCTTGGCTATTGAACACGAACATGCCCAGGGTGACAAATCCCATATGCGAGATCGAGGAGTAGGCGATGAGCTTTTTCATATCGCCCTGCACCAAGGCCACCAGCGCAATATACACTACGGCGATGAGGGAAAGTACGATCATGAAGAGAGCCAGTTCATGACTGGCGTCCGGCGTGATGGGCAGGCTGAAACGCAGGAAGCCATACCCACCCATTTTCAGCATGATTGCAGCCAGGATGACCGATCCACCGGTAGGGGCCTCCACGTGTGCATCGGGGAGCCAGGTGTGAACTGGAAACATCGGTACCTTGACCGCAAACGCCGCGAAAAAAGCCAGAAAAATCAGAATCTGTGCGTTCAGTCCGAGTGGGAGGGCATGATAGTCGAGAATACGGAAGCTTCCACCGCTGGCATTATAGAGGTACAGGAATGCCACCAGCATCAGCAGGGAGCCCAGCAGTGTATAGAGAAAGAACTTGATCGTGGCGTAGATTCGATTGGGCCCGCCCCAGATGCCGATGATGAGAAACATCGGGATCAGCATGGCTTCCCATAGGATATAGAAGAGGATGGCATCCAAAGCCGCAAAGACTCCAATCATGACTCCTTCCATGATCAGGAATGCAGCCATGTATTGGGCCACGCTTTCCTGGATAACTTCCCAGCCGGCAATGATCACAATCACCGTGAGTGCTGTCGTCAGCAGGATCAAGGGCATGGAAATGCCATCCACACCCAGCGAATAGTGAATATGGAAGGCTTCGATCCAGCTTCGATGCTCCATAAACTGCATCCCCGGTGTGCTCTTGTCAAAACCAGCCCAGAGCGGGAGGCTGAGGACAAATACCAGGAGCGAGAAACACAAGGCCATTTTCCGGACCACTGGTGCACGTTCATCTGTGCCAGTGAAGAGAATCAGGATCCCGGCCAGAATCGGCAACCAGATCAGGATGCTAAGGAGATTACTCTGCATGGCAGGAAAGTTGCGTCAGGAATCCATCCATTCGGGCGTGGGGGTTAGCGTAACCAGACAAAAAAAGTGATCAGGAAGAAAAGGCCGATCATCATGGCAAATGCGTAATGGAAGGTCTTCCCAGTCTGGCTTTCCCTCATCATGCCGGAGAACAGGCGGACCGTTCTTGCCGAACCGTTGACCAGGATTCCATCAATCAGTCCAGCATCAGCGTACTTATACAGGAATCGCCCAACCGCAATACTGCGGTCCGCAAACAGCCGCTGGTAGAGAATGTCGAAGCCGTATTTCTGCTCCAGAGTACGGGTCAGAGGGGCCAGTGCCGTGGCAATCCGCCCAGGAAGGGCAGGATTCCGGCAATAGCAGTACCAGGCAGATAGGATGCCAGCCCCTGCCAGCCAGAGTGGTACAGCCGAGAAGCCTTCCACGATGACATCAACAATCAGGGCACTGCCGATTTTTTGATGATGAGACGCATAGAGGGCGGCGACGGTGTCATGCTCTGGCAGGACAAAAATTGAGTGACCAAAATGGCTACCGTCGAGTACCGGCCCAAGGAAGAGAAATCCGGTTACCACCGAGAAGAAAGCCAGGATAACCAGCGGCCAGGTCACCACACCAGGAGATTCACGCAGATGGTTTCGGGTCGATTCGTCAGCACGATTGCGGCCATGGAAAGTCAGGAAGAGGAGGCGGAAAGAGTAAAAAGCGGTCACGAACACACCGGACAGAATCGCCAGGTAAGCGTACCCCGAACCCATCAGGTTGCTGAAATGTACCGCTTCAATAATGGCATCTTTGGAAAAGAATCCTGCGAATGGAGGAATCCCGGCAAGGGCCAGGGAGCCAATCACGCAAGTCGCATAGGTGACGGGCATGATACGGCGCAGTCCACCCATCTTGCGCATGTCCTGTTCATGGTGCATGGCGATGATGACAGAACCAGCAGCAAGGAAGAGCAGCGCCTTGAAAAAAGCATGAGTTCCCAGATGGAAGATGGCCAATTCATAAGCAGAGACTCCCAAGGCTACCGTCATGTAGCCCAACTGAGACAGGGTAGAGTAGGCTACGACCCGCTTGATGTCGTTCTGCACCAGACCAACCAGGGCCATTAAAAGGGCGGTGGTGGCACCAATAATGATGACCACCGACAACGCGGTTTCAGAAAGCTCATACAGCGGTGACATACGCGCGACCAGAAAAATCCCCGCCGTTACCATCGTTGCGGCATGGATCAGGGCGGAAATGGGCGTTGGGCCCTCCATAGAGTCCGGTAGCCAGACATGCAAGGGAACCTGGGCGGATTTACCCATGGCACCTACGAACAACAGCAGGCAGATCACTGTAATCCAGTGCCATTCTCCCAAGGGACTGGACAGTGTCTGATGGGCAACCGCCGGTGCTGCAGAGAAAACAGTGGCATAGTCGAGTGAATGAAAGAGATATAGCACAGCGGCCAGCCCCAACAAGAAGCCGAAGTCTCCTACGCGATTGACCAGGAAGGCTTTCATGTTGGCAAAAATAGCGGTATCTTTTTGATACCAGAAGCCGATCAACAGGTAGGAAACGAGCCCTACCGCCTCCCAGCCAAAAAACAGTTGCAGGAAATTGTTGGACATTACCAACATCAGCATGGCGAATGTGAACAACGAGATATAGCTGAAAAAGCGCTGATATCCAGGATCGTCATGCATATATCCGATGGTGTAGATATGTACCATCAGGGAGACAAAGGTGACCACAATCATCAAGGTGGCGGAGAGTGGGTCGATCAGAAAACCGATCTGCATCGACACCCCGCCGCTCATGGCCCATTCATACAGGTTGCCATTGAATACATTGCCGGCACTGACATCCCAATACACCAGCACCGACAGCAGGAATGCGATTGCAACCGCACCGATCGTGACCCGGTGAGCCCCAGTGCGACCAATTTTTCGCCCCGCTATTCCGGCAATGAGAGATGCCAGCAGACAGATCAGGGGAATGGCGAGATAGACAGTCTTCATGCAGATGTGATCAACCTTTCAGGGAATCGAGTTCTTCCACATTAATGGTATGTCGACTGCGAAACAGGACAATCAGGATCGCCAAGCCAATCGCCGCCTCGGCGGCGGCCACCGTGAGAATGAAAAAGACAAACACCTGTCCTGACGGGTCCCCAAGGTAGTGGGAGAAGGCAACAAAATTCATGTTGACGGCCAGCAGCAGCAATTCAATCGACATGAGAAGAATGACCACATTCTTCCGATTCAGGAAGATGCCAACCACACTGATGCCAAACAGGATGGCACCCAGTACCAGATAATGGGACAGGGGAATCATTCTCCACCGCCTGCGGGAGGGGCCGGATTCGAGGCGTCCTGCCGGGGTGAGGACGGCATTTTCACGATGCGGAGGCGATCTTCCCTTCGGACGGTCACCTGGCCGGTCGGATTGACATATTTGTTGTCCGGGCGTTTGCGCATGGTCAGTGCGATGGCAGCGATAATAGCCACCAGCAGGATCACGGCAGCGAGTTCAAACGGATAGACAAAGTCGGTATAGAGCAGTCGCCCCAACTCCCGGGAGTTGCTGTAATCGACCGGATGCGCTGCTGGGGCAGCGAAGTCTGCGGGACCAAAGCCATGGACCATGACCAGCGCGGTCTCCAGGATCAGCAGTATCGCAATGACACTGCCTACTGGCAAATAACGGGTAAAACCCGAACGCAGGACAGCGAGGTCAATGTCCAGCATCATCACGACAAACAGGAATAGCACCATGACAGCACCGACATACACCAGAACCAGCACGATGGCGAGAAACTCCGCTTCCAGAGTGATCCAGATGCAGGCCGCACTGAAGAAAGCCAGCACTAAAAAAAGGGCCGATTTCACCGGGTTGCGGATAGTCACGACCATTCCGGCAGCGAGCACCAGAATAGTGGCGAACAGGTAGAAGCAGAACTGAACGAATGTCATGGAGCGATTCTATCGGAAGGGCGCGTCCTGACGACGGGCCTCGGCAATCTGTTCTTCATATTGGTCACCGATTTCCAGAAGCTGTTGTTTGGTAATCAATCGTTCATGATTCTGCTCCATATGGAATTCGTGAATATCGGTCAGCACAATCGAATCAACCGGACAGGCTTCTTCGCAAAATCCGCAATAGATACATTTGAAAAGATCAATGTCGTATCGAGTGGTCCGGCGCTGTCCGTCTTCCCGTTCCTCCGAATCAATGGTGATGGCGAGAGCGGGACAGACCGCTTCGCAGAGCTTGCAAGCGATACAGCGTTCTTCCCCATTGGGATATCGACGCAGGGCGTGTAGCCCGCGAAAACGAGGCGATTTCGGCGTTTTTTCTTCCGGATACATCAAGGTGATCTTGCGATCAAACAGGCGTTTCCCGGTCACCGCGAGGCCTTTGCGCAGTTCCTTCAGGGAAAAAGTCTTATACAGCTGTTTGAAGTCGATGCCCATGCTCACGCTCCTAGGCAAAAAATGCCGTGAATGGTGTGTAAAACTTGCCTATGCCGACAACGAAAATCCAGACCAGGGTGACTGGAATCAGAACCTTCCAGCCAAGGCGCATGATCTGATCATAGCGATAGCGTGGAAAAGTGGCGCGAAGCCACAGGAAGAGGAATGCGACCAAGGTGGTCTTGAGCCCGAACCACATCACCCCCGGCAGCCAATTGAAAGGGGCTATATCCCATGGAGGTAACCAGCCACCGAGGAACATCAATACCGTCAGGGCAGCGATCAGGACCATGTTGGCATACTCCGCCATAAAGAACACGGCAAAACCCATTCCGGAATATTCCACATGGAACCCGGCGACGATTTCAGATTCGCCTTCGGCGACATCAAAAGGGGCTCGGTTGGTTTCCGCAACTCCGGAGATGAAATACACGATGAACAGCGGAAACAGCGGTAACCAGTACCAACTGAGAAAGTTCCCCTCCTGGGCCAGTACAATTTCCCGGAGATTGAGGCTTCCAGCCACCATCAGGACTCCTACCAAGGCAAACCCCATGGCAATCTCATAGGCCACAATCTGTGCAGCCGAACGCATAGCACCCAGAAAAGCGTATTTGGAATTGGAGGCCCATCCCGCTACAATCACCCCGTATACCCCCATCGAAGTGAGAGCCAGCACATAGAGCAGACTGGCATCAATGTCCGCCAGCACGAGGTGATTCGAGAAGGGTATCACTGCCCAGGCGGCCAGGGCAGGGCCAAGTGAAAGGACTGGTGCCATCAGGAACAGATATCGATTGGCCTGGGTAGGTATGATCAACTCCTTCATCAATAGCTTGGCCGCATCGGCGATGGGCTGCAACCATCCTCGGGGACCCACCCGATTCGGCCCCACCCGGAGCTGCATGTACCCGATCAACTTGCGTTCGGCAAAGGTGAAGTAGGCAACGCAGGCCAGAAGCGGCACCAGAATGGCCACGATTTTCAGTACCACCCAAACCAATATCTGCAGAGATTCCGGCAACCAGCCTGTCAGAAAGAAAACCAGGTCCCGGATCATGCTGTTTCTCCGGGTTCAATCCAGAACTCGCCGCACAAGTCGAAAAGGGTAGTCTCGCGATATCCCGATGGAATGTGGATGCATCCTCGAGGGATGCGGGCGTCCGCCACAATCGGGATGGAGCAGTGTTGGTCGCGACTCCGAACGGTGGCGACCTGTCCATGATGAAGGGAGAGTGTGGTTAGAGTGTCAGGGTGCAAACCGGCCCCGGCAGGGGGGTTGTCGGCGGTCTGTTGCAACGCGGCGGCCCTTCGTATGGTCGGGTCACCGCGATACATGGGGACATCGGCAATGCGCTCCAATCCGTCAATTTGGATCGGCCCCCTGCGGCTTGCCGGATAGTGAAATTCGCCAGATGGACCCAGCGAGAGGCGGGGGGCGGGCTGAATTTCCTCTAGTACGTCCTCAAGAGTGATTTGGTCAAAGCCATCAAGATGAAACCAATTGCCGAGCACGCGCAGGATTTTCCAAGCTGGACGGGATTCTCCCATTGGACGGGTGGCTACCGCGGACGACTGTACCCGCCCTTCACAGTTGATAAAGGTACCGGCAGCCTCAGTAAAGGCCGCCATGGGCAAGAGCACATCCGCATATTCGAGTGCCAGATCACTGCGGAAGGGGCTGATCTGGACTACAAACTCCGCATTCTGCATGGCGCGGTGCGCATTGCCCCCGTCCAGCGCATCGTATTCCGGTTCGGTGCCAAGCAAGAGAAATGCCCGGCATCCCTCGGTAAGCATGTCCGCTGCATCCCTGCCTGGGGTAGTGACTGCCTTGCCCATGGCATGCCGATGGGGGAGGCAGCCTCCAACCCAAGCCGCCGCACTGTTCGCCGGAGCCAGGATGCCCAAACGGGCACCGGTTTGGGTGGCAATCCATTGAGCGATGGCACGGAGTTCGGCGGCATCCCGATGCTGCAAGGCATTGGCCCCCAGAACAACAACGCCCTGGTTGCCCGCTTCCTGCAGTGCGGTAACGGTGGCGGTCATAACCTTTCCATCTGCCCCGGGGTAGATGGCCTGTGGTAGGGCGACTTCCTGTTGTTCGGCGACCGTACGCGCTACCGCTGCCAAGGTGTCGACGAGGTCAGATGGTGGAACGGCAAGACAGTCCACCAGGTCATGATTTTGTGGAGAATCCATGAGATCCAGCATTCCCACCCGGGCGTGGTTCTGGCGTACAGCCCGACGCAACCGGATGGACAGTAACGGCTGTTCCTTACGCAGGTTGGAGCCCACCAGCAAGGCGGCCTGGACCGAATCCAGATCGACAATGGGAAATTCCAGTCCGGGAAACAATGGCGCACTGCCATCATCGCGAAAATCCTGTTGCGTCAGCCGATGGTCAATATTATGAGAGCCCAATCGCCGTAGTAGCTTCTGCAACAGATAGGCTTCTTCCAAGGTGACGCAGGGGGAAGCCAAGGCACCGACATCTTCGGCCTTGCCGGACCGGATCACTGCTCGGACCCCGTTAACAGCATGTTCCAGGGCCGTTTGCCAGGGGACTTCTTTCCAGCCATCTTGGTACCGGACCATGGGATGCAGAAGGCGCTCATCGGAATGAACCGCCTCGTATCCATATCGATCCCGGTCCGCCAGCCAGCATTCGTTGACTTCTTCGTTCTCTGCTGGCAACACCCGTTCCACGACGCCTCGCAAGGTCTGTACCTGCATATTGGTACCTACACAGTCATGGGGGCTGATCACGGCATGGCTTTCCAGTTCCCAGGAACGTGCAGAAAAGCGATAGGGTTTTGAAGTCAGTGCCCCGACCGGGCACAGATCAATCATGTTTCCCGATACTTCGGAATCAATCGAACGGTTGAGGAAAGTTGCAATCCGGGTGAATTCTCCCCGACCGGGTGCTCCCATTTCCATGATCCCAGCAACCTCTTCACCGAACCGAACACAGCGCGTACAGTGAATGCAGCGGGTCATTTCCGTGGCAATGAGCGGGCCGATATCTGGATTGGGTACGACCCGTTTGGGTTCGCGATATCGGGACTCATCCTTGCCATATCCCATAGCCTGATCCTGTAAAGGGCATTCTCCTCCCTGGTCGCAGACCGGACAATCGAGGGGATGATTGATCAGCAGGAATTCCATGGTGCCTTTTTGGGCTTCCCGGGCCAGTGGGCTACGGGTATGGACTTTCATGCCGTCCATTACCGGGGTAGCGCAGGCGGGCAGAGGTTTGGGTGCTTTTTCCACTTCCACCAGGCACATGCGGCAGTTGGCCGCGACCGATAGCTTTTCGTGATAGCAGAAGCGGGGGATGTAGATGCCGGCGGCATCGGTGACCTCAATCAGCATCCGGCCGGCTTCGGCCTCCAGAATAGTGCCGTCCACTTCTATGGTTGCTATGGTCATCGTCGAAAATCGTACTCTCAGGCGGCCTGGTTCCCCGCAAGGCGAATTTTTTCTTCAAATTCGTGGCGAAAGTGCTTGAGAAAGCTCTGGACTGGCCACGCCGCCGCATCTCCCAGGGCACAGATGGTTCGCCCTTCGATCCGGTTAGCCACGTCCAGCAGGGTATCCAGATCTTCCGGGATGCCCCGACCACGGTTGATCCGTCGGAGGATGCGGTACAACCATCCGGTACCTTCCCGGCAGGGAGTGCATTGCCCACAGGATTCCTCATGATAAAAATAGGACAGCCGCTCCAATACTTGGACCATGTCGGTGCTTTCATCCATGATGATGACGGAACCGGCTCCGACTGCGGAGCCGGCATCGCGCAGCGCATCATAGTCCATCGTACATTCCAGAATAATTTCTGCCGGCAGGACCGGCACCGACGACCCTCCGGGGATGACGGCTTTCAGCCGGCGGCCTTTCCACACTCCCCCGGCCATGGTCAGCAGTTCCCGGAAAGGAGTTCCCATCGGGATTTCGAAATTGCCCGGATTCACGACATGGCCGGAGACAGAGAAGATTTTCGTACCTCCGGCATTTTCCACCCCGATATTGCGAAACCATTCTCCATTCATCCAGTCCCCATTGGCCCGCAGAATAGCCGGTACGGAGGCAAGCGATTCGGTGTTGTTGATGGTGGATGGACACCCATACAGTCCGAAAGCGGCAGGAAAGGGGGGCTTGAAACGGGGTTGACCTTTTTTGCCCTCCAGGGCTTCCATGAGTGCGGTTTCTTCCCCACAGATATACGCTCCGGCACCCAAGTGGTTATGCATGTCAAAAGCGAAACCGGAGCCCAGGATATTCTGGCCAAGGAAGCCAGCCTCATGAGCTTCACGCAGTGCCTGCTCGACCTGCTGATACGGTTCCCAGAACTCCCCCCGAATGAAGTTGTAGCCAATGCTGGCCCCCATCACATAGCCGGCAATCGCCATACCTTCAATCAGTGCATGGGGGTTGTAGCGCAAGATATCCCGGTCTTTACAGGTTCCGGGTTCGCCCTCATCGGAATTGCACAGGATATATTTTTGCCCCGATGTACTGCGGGGCATGAAACTCCACTTGATGCCTGGTGGAAATCCCGCTCCCCCCCGTCCTCGCAGATTGGATGTCTTGAGGCAGTCAATGATGGCCTCCGGGTCGGTTTGTTCCTGCAATATCCGCTCCAGTGCACGGTACCCTCCCCAATTCCGGTAGGCAGCCAGCGTCCAGGGTTGGTCGATACCCTCCGGGGGGTAGCAGACACTCCCTCGAACCTTCATGGTGTTGAATTCCAACATAGACATGCTCAATACCGCTCCAGAATCTCATCGACCCGTTCCGGCGTCAGGTTTTCGTGATAGTCCCGGTTCACCTGCATCATCGGGGCCCCGGCACAGGCACAGAGGCATTCGACTTCCTGCAGGGTAAACCGGTCATCTGCAGTAGTCTGGCCCATCCGGATCCCCAGTTTCTGTTCAAGATGCTGTTGAATGGCATCGCATCCGCGCAACATGCAGGAGATGTTGGTACACAGGCGGATAACGTTTTTCCCCACTGGCTTCAATTGGTACATGGAGTAGAACGTCGCCACCTCATACGCACGAACGACGGGGACCCCGATCACTTCCGCCACGTCTTCAATCAATGCGTCCGAGAGCCAGCGGTGCTCATCCTGGGCGATACGCAGGGCTGCGAGCAGGGCGGACTGCCGGCGGTCCGGTGGATATTTGGTACATTCCTGTTCGATTTCCCGGTGCGCGGCCGGACTCAGCAGGCTTTGGCGTCTTTGGTCATGGGGCGGTTGGCTCATCAGCGATCAATCTCACCAAACACAATATCCTGGGTGCCGATAATGGCCACCATGTCGGCCAGCATATGTCCCCGGGACATTTCATCCAACGCAGCCAGATGTGGAAATCCGGGTGCACGGACCTTGACCCGAAAAGGTTTGTTGGCACCATCCGATACGAGAAAAACGCCAAATTCCCCTTTGGGGTGCTCGATGGCCGTATAGGTTTCGCCTGCCGGCACACAATATCCTTCAGTAAACAGTTTGAAATGGTGAATCAGGGATTCCATGTCACCTTTCATGTCCTCCCGGGAAGGCGGTGCCAACTTATGATCGTCAATCATCACAGAGCCGGGATTCTGCCGGAGCCAATCCACACACTGTCGGATGATTCGATTGGCTTGCCGCATCTCTTCCACCCGAACCAGATAGCGATCATAGCTGTCGCCGTTGGTGCCAACCGGAATATCAAAATCCAGGCGGTCATAGATTTCGTAGGGACGGGTCTTGCGGAGGTCCCATTCAATGCCCGACCCTCTGAGCATGGGGCCGGTGAAACCCAGTGCCTTGGCTCGGTCCGGATGGACGATGCCGATATCCACGGTCCGTTGTTTCCAGATCCGGTTGTCTGAAAGCAGGGTTTCGTATTCGTCCACATAGCCGGGGAAGCGATGGGTGAAGGCTTCGATGAAGTCCAGCAGCGAGCCTTCCCGGTCGGCATTGCGTCGTTTCAGTTCCTTGCCATCAAAGCGACCGCTCTGCACATATTGCGGCATCTGATCCGGCAAGTCCCGATAGACCCCTCCCGGGCGGAAATAAGTGGCATGCATGCGCGCACCACTGACGGCTTCATAACAGTCCATGAGGTCTTCCCGTTCCCGAAACGTATAGAGGAAAACGGTCATGGCCCCGATGTCCAGGGCATGGGCACCGAGCCACATACAGTGGTTGAGTATCCGCGTAATTTCATCGAACATAACCCGGATATATTGGGCCCGAAGCGGGGGAGTGACCTGCAGAAGCGACTCAATCGCCATCACATAGGCGTGCTCATTGCACATCATGGACACATAGTCGAGACGGTCCATGTAGCCAATACTCTGGTTGAATGGTTTCGACTCGGCAAGCTTTTCCGTACCGCGGTGTAACAGACCGATGTGGGGGTCACAGCGTTCAATGACTTCACCGTCCATCTCCATGATGATGCGCAATACCCCATGGGCTGCTGGGTGCTGCGGCCCGAAATTCATGGTGTAGTTCCGGATCTCGGCCATTAGGCACCTTCCGGCATATGGGAAACGTCTTCCCGGCGGTCGGGAATATCCTTGTGAATGGACCTGGGCACCAGAACCCTCGGCTCGATGGAAACGGGTTGGTAGATGACCCTTGCCTGTGTTTCGTCATAACGCATCTCCACCTGGCCGGAAAGGGGGAAATCTTTGCGAAACGGATGGCCGATAAACCCATAGTCTGTAAGAATCCGTCGCAAATCAGGATGACCGTGAAAGATGATGCCGAAAAGATCAAAGGCTTCACGCTCAAACCAGTTTGCCCCCGGCCAGACCTCTATGACCGAGCCGAGACTGGGGTCGGCTTCCGGGCATGGCACTCGCAACCGAAGCCGGGTATTGCGGGCATAGGACAGCAGGTGGTAAATCACCGCGTAACGCTCCCCCGTCCACGGACTTCCGCCTTCCAGCCCATATCCGCTGTAATCCATCCCACACAGATCCGTCAATTGTTCGAAACCAGCCTCATCCCGCAGCAAGCGACCGACTTTCACAATCTGGCCACGATCAATTTCGAGCGTCAGTTGGTCCAGATCCGTTGCGGTCGACATGACCGCACTGCCAAGCAGTGCGGTCATGTCATCGGACAGGGATTGCAGGCATGAGTTCACCACGTAATTCAGGCGGGCTGCCCCTCCAAGTGACGTTTTGCTTCCAGAATTTCCCGTCGGCGGGAGACCGGTTCCATAGTGCGAATCTTCTTCTGCAATTGCAGGATGCCATAAATTAACGCTTCCGCTGTGGGAGGGCAGCCGGGCACATAGACATCCACCGGTACGATCCGGTCACAGCCTCGAACCACAGAATAGGAATAGTGGTAGTAGCCTCCGCCATTAGCACAGGATCCCATGGAAATTACCCATTTGGGCTCCGTCATCTGGTCATAAACCTTGCGCAGGGCAGGGGCCATCTTATTGGTCAGGGTGCCGGCAACAATCATTACGTCGGACTGGCGGGGGCTGGGCCGGAACAGCATACCGAAACGGTCCAGGTCATAACGGGATGCTCCGGCCTGCATCATTTCGACGGCACAGCAGGCGAGGCCGAATGTCATTGGCCACATGGAGCCAGTACGAGCCCAATTGACCAACTCGTCCAGTTTTGCCGTGGCAAAACCCCTTTCGGAAAAACTTTCAGATGTCATGTTATAAAGGTATGGGGCCGGTTGGTGTGATCAGCTCGTTCCACTGGAATTCCCAGTTCCGTCCGAATCGCAAGGGGCATTGATTGGGATCATTCCCATTCTAGAGCCCCTTTTTTCCACTCGTATACAAACCCAACCACAAGAACCGCCAGAAACAGCATCATGGCCCAGAAGCCGAATAATCCAATTTCATCCAGGACAATCGCCCACGGGAAGAGGAAAGCAATTTCCAAGTCAAAAATGATAAAAAGAATCGCAACCAGATAGTACCGAACATCAAACTTCATGCGGGAATCTTCGAAGGCTTCAAAACCGCATTCGTAAGGAGAAAGTTTCGCTTCCTCAGGCTTTCCGGAACCGAATAAAAGGCCCGCAGACATCGCGGCGGCACCCAGTACCAGTGCGATGATCATGAAAAGCAGAATTGGGAAATAATTCGCTAACAAGCCGCTCTCCTCAGTCTGTCCACATTCAGGTCGGGGGGTCGGGTTGCATCATGGTGTCCCAGCATGCGTCTCCCGAACGAGAAACCTGATTATAACAATAAGGCGTATGTGAACAACGGGTAGAGCCGAAAAAAGCCCGGCAGACACCGGGCAGGAATGGGACTCGGCTTCGGAGCATGGCTCCTGTCGGCAAACACCGCTTTGCCAGTGCATGCTGGCAGAATCAGGCCGATTGGCTACACATACTGTAGGCGGATGAGAGCAGACTTGGGCTAATCCTTACACTTCATCGGGCATTATGCTCAATGGGGTTGCATGGCGGGTCGGTGCGCAATTGACGCAGCGATCAGTCGACCGGGTCTTTGGAAAGTACAGTCAGACCGGTTTGGGATGAATACCAGGCTGCCAGATTGGCAATATCTTCATCGGTCAGGCTCGCCGCCATGCCCATCATGATCGGATTGGTGCGAATTCCGGCACGGTATTCACGCAAAGTCAGTTCCAGATAATCCGAATATTGTCCCGCAAGTCTGGGATTTTCTGGCAAGGGGCTATTTCCATCTTCCCCATGACAAGCGATACAAAGGGCGGTGGCTTTTTCCTGTCCGGCCTCCGGGTCAGCCGCAAGCGCGGGGCTCGGCAGGGACAGCAATAGGGCGGCGTTGGCAAACAGCAGGGATATCGACATGGTCAATGATTTCATGGCAGTATTCCTATTGCGATGCAGCGAAGTATGCAGCGATGTCTTCAATATCCTGGTCGGACAGGCTCCACGCATTGGCATGCATGGTGCGATGGGGCCGTTTGCCATCCCGATAGTCCTTGAGAGAGGAAATGATATACGCTGCATGTTGCCCACCGACCTTGGGGACACGGTAAGTCGGATAGATATTTTGTGCCGTCGGTGCAGCGTGGCATCCCAGACAGGTTTCCGCCTTGAGACGTCCCGCAACCGGGTCGCCTTCAGACAAGGCGGGTTGAGCAGCAAGGCTCAACAGAGCCATGCCCAATCCGGTTTGAGCAATGTGTTTCATATTGGCTTGATCATAAAGAGGGGATAATGATTCAGGGCTGTATATGCGGCAGGACGGTTAGGTGAGGATCAGAATATGCCCCGACCCTGGGCAGTGCTTGACCATTTGGGCCAAGCGTCATCACCCCCCCCAAAGTGGACCGGCTGGCAAGAAGCGTGGAGATGGGGAGACTACTCATAATGGATGCCATATCAACTGTTGTTTCGTTCTCGCTTGATCCCAAGAAACTGTCCGTCACCACTCCGGCAACTGCGGTATTGTACTTCCCAATCGGGTGAGGTAACAGCCCATCCTTTTCTCACCCCAACAGAACAACAGGGAGATCATACCCGTTACTCCCCCTTTGTGCTAGTATCCTGGAATGAAGATAGTGTATCCATTTGAAAATCTGAATTTCACGTGCTATCCCGAAGTAGAAGGGTGGGGTTGTTTACTGCGTTCCTCATCCAGAAAGGTGCCCCATGCCTTGCTGGATTTTTCTTCGGTTGCAGTTGGAACAAAGGCCGATCCGGTTGTGCATGTCGTCATCTCCTCCCCTGGATTTCGGAATGCGATGATCCAGTTCCAGATCCACCTTTCGAATGGTTTCCGAATCACAGTAAGGATTAGCGCATCTTCGGCCTTGGCTGTTCCACAAGCTGGCCCGCATTTTTTCGTCTGATATTGACGGGATGTCTTTTCGTCGAGGAGGGGACTTTCGAATGTTCAACGCATTTTCTACAGGATTCTCCGCGTGTTTTCCAAACAGATCTGTATTGCCACGTAACAGGGCTGCCGTCGCATTTTCGGCTTCCGGGTTGCCCACATACGGCCCAGCTTCTCACTTAACACACAAGTAGTCCCGCATCCGGCAAATAGTCCCGCATCCGGCAAACGGGTCCAGAACCGTATCTCCCGGATTGCTGCTGGCAGCAATAAACTTTGCGTACAGTTCCAGCGGCTTTTGTGTACTCCAACCGCCCCGTCTTTTGTCTGACGGCATCAAGGGCTGAACGACGATCCAGTCTTCCGGGTGCTTGCCTTTCGGGTTTGGTGTGTAATTGTCGTAGGTTCGGTTGGTACGAAAGGATCGGGCTGTGTATTCCAGTCTTTCCATG
Source organism: Candidatus Poriferihabitaceae bacterium (assembly GCA_965221795.1). Lineage (GTDB taxonomy): Bacteria > Pseudomonadota > Gammaproteobacteria > Arenicellales > Poriferihabitantaceae > VYFG01. The sequence goes on along the minus strand of OZ244914.1, from coordinate 1,113,880 downwards.
GATTCTTCCGAGTACGGAATTCGCACTTCATCCACATTAAAAGTTACCTTTTTGGATTTGTTGGAAGATTTGGAATAGCGGAATATGATGTCATGCTTTCGTGCAAAATCCAGTTTGGGAACTCCGCCGCCACGATAACACCAGATGATTTCATTGCGAAAACGGTTTTTCCCGAATACGGAATCTAGCAAAAGGCGTAGGTATGCATTGGCCGCAGGATTGCAATGCAGGTATAACGTTCCTTATTGTAGGAAAGCAGTTTAAAGTACCTACGGCCGTCCGGGTTCGAATCCCGGTTGAGGCGCCATTCCAGATTACAACCCTACGCAGTTGTTCGAGGCAATCAACCGCAGTATTCTGTTCATTACGCTTCCCGATGACGCGAATCCGGTCGGCCGGTAAAGCCTTCAAACAGCCCTTCCAGCCGAGCCATACGCTCGCGGAGGTCGCCGATGTCGCCGCTAAGCTTCCACAAAAAAGCCAGGATTCCAACCACGCCCGCCAGCGTGATCCAATCGGTCGCTACTTCTGTCATTTTTCTTTCTTCAAGAACGGGCCGAAGACCACCGGGCTTCCGCAGCTTGGCGGGCAATCTCGGAGCGTCGTTCCGGGGTCAGTTTTTGGGCTCGGACAATACCTCCATTCTGTTGCTTGCCGGATTCGGTTTCTTCAATTTCCCCGACCAGCACCTTGCAAACATGGACAGCATTCCCGACTACATCACCGGGGCGTTTTTCACCGTTTGGACCTTTCATAACCGTATCCCTCATAACGTGTCAACAACTTTTTTGAAAATAATTTAACATATAAACACCCCCTTTCCAGTGTGAAGTGCAACACCCCCTAAGCCGCTGGCCTGCGAGTTGAAAAGCTTGCAGTGGGCCAGAGGATGGCCAACCATCTCTGTTTATCACGAACGGAGGATTGCCATGCCCGTAGGTTACCACCACCTGACCCATGCCGAACGATGCCAGATTCACGCCCTGTTGTACAGGGGGGGTTCGAAACGGGAGATGGCCCGCGATCTCGGACGGGATCCTGCGACGATCTCGCGCGAGACCTCGCGCCACCGTGGGCAACGCGGCGACCGTCACCAGCAAGCTGACGGCAAGGCTACGGCCCGTCGCCAGGAAGCGTCGGCGGGGCCCCGGAAGAGGGCCCCCGAGCGCTGGGCGGTGGTCGAGGACCGGCGGCAGGAAGGCGGGAGCCCGGAGCAGATCGCGGGCCGGTACCGGCAGCCGGGCGAGGTGATGGCGGGGAAAGAGTGGATCTACCAGTATGTGCGGGCTGACCGACAGGCGGGAGGGACGCGGTACCGGTGCCGGCGGCGTCGGGGCAAGAAGCCGAACGGGCGCGGCGGCCGGCATGCTGGACGCGGCCACATTCCTGATCGGGTGGACCTTGCGGAGCGGCCTTCAGTGGTGGCCGAGAAGAGCCGGATCGGCGATTGGGAACTGGATACGATCCTTGGCGCGAGACCCCGGGGGGCGCGGGTATCGGCCGTGGATCGGGGCTCGAAGTTTACCTTCCTGGAGTGGGTGGAAGGCAAGACCGCGGCGGCAGTGACCGTGGCGCTCACCCGGCGTCTGGGGCCGATCCGGGACCGGCTCCACACCGGCACGGCGGATCACGGCAAGGAGTTCGCGAGGCATCGGGAGATCGCACAGAAGCTCGATGCGGGCTTTACCTTCGCTACCCCCTACCATTCCTGGGAACGGGGCCTGAACGAGCATACCAACGGCCTGGTACGCCAGTACTTTCCGAAAGGGACCGACTTCCGCCAAGTGACTGCAGCGCAGGTGCGGGCGGTAGAGGACCGACTCCACCGTCGGCCTCGGAAGGTCCTGGGATACCGCACCCCGGCGGAGGTCTTTGCCCGTGGGTTAGCTCCCCCCTGACGCGGCCGGCGGTCCCCCGATCGCCCTCCCGGCACTCCGGTGACCCACCGGAGCGGCCTCGCTCGGCCTCATGGTGCCGGTTTCGCCCTTGCTTTGGCCGATGACTTCGGTCAGGATCGCCGGCCGTCGAGATTACTGCCATCCGAGGCCGAAAAGCAGCGTTCGCAGCGCGGATTTTGGGTCGCCGCCGCGATCCCTCCCTTCGGGCTACGCCCTCATTCCGGGATCGCGGCGACTGTTGCACTTCGGAGTGGAAGCGGGGACACAACAAAAAACAGAAATAAACAAGTATTAACAGAAATCGACAGTTTCAAATGGATACACTACCGGAATGAATGGAACCCTCCAGTGCTGAATGGAAACGGCCGATACCCGTGCTGGTGGAACGCATGGATTCCCACTGCACGGTCTATGGGTCAATATGGACGAGAAAGCTGTTTGGACCCGGTTCTCCGTGATTGTAGTCATGTCCATTGGCCTGACCGTACACGCATTTCTGAGATTTCGTCTGCTCCCTGACCGGCAGAGGCTTCTCCTCACCGAATACAGCGGCTCGGATGGATATGCGAACACCGGCCCGGAAATCAGGCCAACTGAGAGGGTACTCGCATGTGTCGGTCTATCAGGGAATGAAAATGATGAACGGCATGTTCCGAGAACCAGCTACGATCCGGGTCGACAAAAAACCTTCCGCGGTCATAGGATACCGAATGCAGACCCTTCTGTACGCATTCCACCAGCTCGACATCTTCGGGGCCCAGCACATCGCAGAAATAGCGGTAGATCTCCGTTGCCACTGGGTCCAGCTTGCCATCGGGCGTATAGACGGTGAAAATCTGTTGGGTCTGCTCGGGTTCTGTGGCGGCAAAGACGAATGTCGCTACGGCATTGCTTCCGGCAAAACGAGTGAATGACATGTCCGGCCAGATGTACAGGGTGACAAACTCGCGCTCCGCATCGTCGAGACCATCCGGGATTCGATAGGCCAGATTATGTGGGCGACAGATGCCGCCCTGCCAGGACCAGATGCTGCCGGTCTCCACACGATAGGTGTTCATGTCGACCAGATCCACAAAAGCCTTGTGGGCGGGATGACAGTGGTAGCATTCCAGCAAATTGTCTCCGACATTCTTCCAGTTTCCCACAATCTGAAAAGTCACGGAAGCTGCCTGTTGGAGGCCGTCCAGATTTCCGCACAGGGCTTCGAGGCGATGGATGGCGGGAGTAATTTCTGCCAGCAGGGAGGGTGCATCTGGATTCAGGTTGATGAAAATAAATCCGGAAATCACTTCCACTGATACCGGATCCAAGGAAATATCTGACCGGGAAAATCCCTGAATATGCTCACAGTGTGGTGCCATCCGTAGTTGTCCTTCGGTATCATAGGCCCACGCATGGTAAGGACAGGTGATGAGTTTGGCCCCCAGGTTTCCTTGTGTATGCCGAAGGAGCAAATGTCCACGGTGCTTGCAGACATTATGAAAAGCCCGGATTAAGCCAGCCGGGTTGCGAAAGACCAGAATCGGCTGGTCGACCAGCTGGTGCGTCAGGTAGTCACCGGGTTCGGGAATGTCGGATATATGGCCGACACAACGCCAGTTACATCGGAAAATCCGTCTTTTTTCCTCTTCGAACCAGTGTCGATCCCAGTAGGTAAATGCGGGCAATGTGGACGCCAATTCCGGATTGGATTCGAAGCGGAAAGGGATGGGGGCGGTCATGATGGCTTATCCCACAATCAGGTTTGTTTTATGCCCGACTCGCGAAGGCAGACGGCTTCCCGCTGGGGCAGACCCAGCCTGAAAAAAACGGGCAAGAGTACGATAACAGTAACAAAACCACAAAAATATATAATTTTTTGTAACCATTCTCCTTTATACTATCCTCCTGTCGCAGTCAATGATTCAGGCTTCTTCGGTCGTTCTCCCTAGCATCCTTTTCCATCGCCCGCGGCGCATTCCGATTTTTCTTTCATTGCAGGTTTGTTTCTTATGGCTACAGGTATTGTGAAATGGTTCAATGAATCCAAGGGTTATGGATTCATTTCTCAGGATGCTGGCGGTAAAGATGTGTTCGTTCATTATCGTTCTATCCAAGGGTCTGGATTCAAGACGCTCAAGGAGGGACAGAAAGTGACATTTGAGATTGAGGAGGGACCCAAAGGCCTTCATGCCACTAATGTTGTTGCCTCGCCATAAGAGACATCTGGCCCCTTGAACCTCCCGGAATCCTATTGACAGCTAAGGAGTGGGCGGCATCAGTCGTTCTGGAGTCTCGTGCATCCGGAGTCCTCTCGCTCCAGTGGGGTCATATGTTCCGCATCTCGGCCACGGATTATTGGCTGCAGTAGTGGTTTTATGCGGTAGGATGCAGCGGCCAGTGCCGGTGGATGAGAGGACGGAACCGCTTTCATCTCTGGTCTGTCCGGCTCGACGGTGATAACCAGAGTGGGAGCGGTGGTATTCGGTTGGGACTCTAGGCGAAGGCCCTGATCACCGGCAGTTGTGCGTTCCCGGGACTATCCGTCCCCGTCCTCCCTCTCGGTCGAGTTGGGTTCGCGGTTGGAAAGTTCTCATCCGGCTTGATTGCCCGGTTCCAGCAGTACATTTCTGGCATGGGAAAAGAACTGCCGCCTGATCAATACGAGTACGACGAAGGTAGTGATCAGGATAAAGGTGACTGGCCCTAGAAACCAGCCCAAGAAGCCGAGAGAGAAAAACATGCTGCGCATGCCGGCATTGAAATGTCTAGCGGCGATGATGTTCATATTTGCCAACCTTGCGGCCGCGAGGTGACATTCGGCATGTCGGTCTTCGTGGTAAACCGGCACGGCACCTATCAAGATTCCACAATAGTTGAACAGTCGGTAGGCCCAACCGAACTTGAAGAATGTATAGGCCAGAATGAAAGAAAGGCAAAGGACCTTGATTTCCCATAGGCTGCGATTGATTTCCGTGGCAATCGGGAGATCACGATAGATTTGCAGGGCCGTGTCGGTGGAACCCAGTAATGCAAAGCAGCCGCCAATGGCGAGGATGGATGCTGAGGCGAAGAATGCCGCTCCCTGTTGCAGTCCACTGATAATCTGGGTGTCGATCATACGCAACTCCCTTTCGGCCAAGACCTGTGCCCAGTTTTTGCGTTCCACTGCCATCAAGCCTGCCAAGCTGTGTTTCTGCATCGGGCTGTACTCCAGAACGATTTCAAGCACAAGCCAGACGATGGCAAACAGTATCAGGGCGGTCAGGTCCCAGTAGGAAAGTGCGTCAAGCATGGCCCAATGCGATGTCAAGAAAAGCGACCCTCATCGCCCATGGTTCGGTCATACTTCAGAACAGCGTGCGAGAGAGGCGGGTGCGATATTCCGAGACCAACTCGCCTTGTCCACCGAGCAATTCAAAGACTTTCAGCATGGTTTTGCGGGCTCCATCGTCCTGAAACGAACGGTCCCGTCGAATGATATCCAGCAGATGGTCCATGGCGTTCGCGTACTCCTTTTCTGCGATGAGCAGCCGGGCCAGGCGATACCGCACAGCCAAGTTTTCCGGATCATCTGCCAGGGTATTTTCCAGGGACAGGCGGTCAGCAAGGTCAACATCCTGGCGAAGTTCCAGGGCGGTTTGAAATGACCTGTACTCGGGGCTCGTCTGACCGGCCGCCGAAATCGTTCCGGCCACGGTAATGGCGTCATCCATATTCCCTTCTACAGTCAGCCAAGACAGGAGCAGTAATTTCGGCGCATCATTGTCAGGCATGGAGTCGGACAGTTTACGCACTCTTTTCTTGGCCTGTTCGGTTTGTCCATCCTGGTAGAGTTCCCTGGCCTCTGCCAAGGCTTTTTCAGAAGAACTTGTCGCATGCGGTTCAATCTTTTGCCGTATGGCAGGTTCAGGCAATACTCCCATAAACTGATCCAATACCTTGCCTTCTTTGAAGAACAGTACCGTAGGCAAGCTGCGGATACCAAACTGGGTTGCCAATGACTGCTCTTGGTCCGTATTCACTTTGACCAGTTTCATGGTCCCTTGATATTCCATGGCCAGTTTCTCCAGGATAGGTGCCAGGGACCGGCACGGACCACACCAGCTAGCCCAGAAATCCACCAGCACCAGCTGGTGATGCGAGGCTTCGACCACATCTTGCATAAATGTGGCAGCACCTGAGTTGGTGTATGCTTCCTGGTTCATGGTTCGTGCTATGGGGACAGGTTATGCGGCTTTCAATGTCTGTTCTGTTGGATTCCCGGTTCCTTCCTTTTGTCCCGCGAAGAACAACGAGGGTTTTCGTCCGCACGTATTGTGGTGGGAAACCCTGCCGAAACAGACTGCACAAATCAAAAGGAGCAGATCAATCGGACAAAAAACCTGGTAGGAATCGAAACCGGGGGAGGGGACATGTGAACTCTCGATATGCAATATGATAGTTCTTCAAGCAGAATGAAAAGCGTAACAGATACTGTAGCAAGGTTGGAGTTCGGCTTTACCGGGTGGTTTTGGAGGGATGTCGACACCTTTCCGCATTATGGGATAGATGCAAAGTTCGGTTTGATGTATTGCTGGCCTCGTATTTCGGTCGTGATCGGTTTCGATCGATACTGCTGCACAGGGCCTGAATCGAATCCCAAGTGATGGTGACAACGATGCGAAACCTGAGCCTGTGGTTCGTCAGTTTGTTCTGCTCTCCCATTTTGTGGGCAGAACCCATCATCCTGGATGTTCTGGCTATTCGCGGGGCATCAGAAGTGGAAGTGGAGACGCATTTGGGTGCTCCTCTTCGTTGTAACGAAACCTACCACGGAGAGGCTTGTGACTATATCGGTGGAATTGAAGTGGTCTTTATCAGGAATCAGGCGGACTGGATTCAGGTAGTGCCGCAAGAAGAGATTCCGTTCGAGCCTTCCGCATTGCGTCATATCGGCCTCTTGCCGGCTTTGCCAACTGTTCGCAACCCATTCCGAATGCACTGGGAAGGGCATCAGGGGCTCTCAGTGGTTTCGCTTTATGGCTCCGGGCAATATGTGGCGATGTTTCAGGTGCGTGCTTTCTCGGCACCATAGGGTGATCGAAGGGTGTGCGATGAGGCTCGACCCAAAATGAACATTGATCCGGGCGATTCGGGCGTGCAGTGGTTTGTCTTGTTGGGGTATACCCATCATGACGCTTCCGGGAGTGGATGGCGTTGCCGCCCTGAAGCAGGCCGTTGCGCTGCCAGTTTTTACTCCTGCGACAGGTCGAAACCAATTGGATTGGCATTCATGAGATCAGTGGCTGTACTGATCGAGTGCGCGACAACAATACCCGAATTTTCAGGAAGCATTCCTATCTGGGTTCCAAAAGAATCATGGACGGGTAACATGGAAAACCGATAGCCGCTGATCACGCCGGCAACCCGGTAGTTGACTTGCTCTCCTTGCGGCGTGAAAACGAGAGGACCACCACTAAAGCCGGGGTTGTTGTGTCCGTCGACAAGAAATCCAGTGGACGGGCTATTTTCACTGCCACTAAACACACCGGACTTGATCAACGGAATGGGAAACTCCCGATTGATCTTACCGCCCTCAGTCATCATTCCCAAGGGAAATCCGAGAAAGAAGACCTGTTGTCCTAGCGCCAAACCACCCGGATTTGGTTCGAGAGGAAAGGTTGGGGCAAGCTGCACTTCGGGAGAGAATACAGCGATATCAATGCCATCCGAACCAAGTCCGACAACTTTGACATGCAGTTCTTTCCACTGCTGCTCATGATAAATGTCGACCCTGTCTACATTGCCTGCGCTGGCGACAAGGTGACGTGCGGTAACAAGGTATTGTTTGCCGGCATGGTCCAGGGCAAAAGCAGAGCCAGTAGCAGTCCCGAGTCTGATTCGGAATACACGTTGAATCACATTTGTGGTAATCATTCTGCTTGAATCCGCAGTAGTGAGTTGGTCCGTTCTGGCCGCCCATATGTACGAGACACTCCGTCCCTATACTACCTTGATTCCCATATTTATCCTTCACTGCTTCGTTTGACATGTTCGATGAACTGCCCCAGATTCCAGAGCCATGCCTGCTGTGCTATCGTGTAGCTGCCCTGAATACCCTGGGGTACCACCAGCTGCAGGTTTGACGCCTCCATCTGTTCCGTCTGGGGCTCCGAGATTCCCGGCTCCAGGGTCAGCAGGTGTTTCCTGGGGATCTTGTCGGCCTCCGCCAGCACCTGTCGCCAGCGTTCCTTGCACGATGACTTGGCCCCGAGCATGGCCAGATTGGTGCCCCCGGTGGCAGGTGCTGCATGATAGGCGGCCACCCGGACCAGAACGGGATTGACAATCCGGGCGGGGCTGGACGAAGGTGCCTATCCCCTCGGGATCAGAATCTCGAATGAGGAAATGCAGGCCCTGAATATCCGTCGACTGGGATTTCACGGCGAATGGAATTACACGATAACCCCCAGAGTAAAATAGAGCAAGTTATTTCTGCGAGTGTCTTATGTGGCGATGTTTCAGGTGCGTGCTTTCTCGGCCCATAAGGTGATCGAAGGGTGCTCGATGAGGCTCTGACTGGAGCGTAAAGCGGGAATCAGCCCAGCGTTTCCCGAAAAAAAGTCAATGTCCGTTCCCAGGAAAGAGCGGCATCATCGGCATCAAAACGGGCACTGGTGGGGTTGGCAAACGCATGATCAGCATCGTACCAGTATACCGTCAAATCGGACTTGTCAGCGGCTTCCATGGCCGCTTTGAATCCGTTGACCATGGATTGGTTGATCCAGCCGTCCCGAGTTGCAAAGTGTCCGAGTACCGGGCTGCTCAGCGAAGCGAGATCTTCCGCACTTTTTTGGACATTGCCGTAGTAGATGACGGTGGCATCGACCGGTGCTGCGAGGGAAACATTGAGTGACCAGCCCCCACCAAAGCACCAGCCCAAGGTGCCGACTTTGCCGTTGGTATTTTCGTGGTTTTTGAGGAAATCAATCCAGCTGGTCAACGTATCGATTGCAATAGTGCCATTCACATTCTGCATCAAGGCCCGGGCATTGTCTGGAGTATCGGCCACGTTTCCATCATACAGGTCGACCGCTAGAGCAACATAACCGAGATTGGCCAGTTCGGCCGCTACAGACTTAATTTGGTCGTTCAGGCCCCACCACTCATGAATAAGGAGAACAGCTGGTGCTTTGGCTTGATCCGGCATTGCGACCGCCGCCGAGACGGATCGGCCACCTTTGGTGATGAGTTGAATGGCTTCCGTGCTGGTAGCGGCCGCATGGCTGAGTTCGGGATATGCAAGGACTGTCGCCAATGGCAATGATGCCAGACCCTTGAGAAACAGACGGCGTTCACGGTCAGAAACCAAAATGGGCGGGAGATTGGGATGATGGCTACAACCTTTGATATCACACATGTCGTTGATCTCGGGATTTCGTGAGCGGCGAATCGCAAAGCCGGGTGGGCAAGATTAAGGCGCGGTCGATGGGAGTTTCTGCCTCGGTATTTTCTCCTGTCGAAAGTCTTCCGAATTATATCCCCCAATCTCGCGATTTTTTGAGACAGGCCGTTTTTTTGTAAGGGGCACTATCATCAGGTATTTCCGGTGTATGGTGTCAAATGCCTGACGGGTTCCCTTTATTCTCTCTCTTATTGACAGAAGTGGATTGGCCATTTTCCTTGCCATCAGCAAGGATTACTAAAATCTTGGTTACGATGTCAGCGCAACATCAGCCTTCTCGAAAAAAGACCTTTGATGATGTGATCAGGCGACTGAAGTGCCATGCGACCAGGTTCCCGAGTAGTGCCAGGGGCACGAATCCTGCAAACACCCAAAAGGCCACTATCTGGAACTCTTCCGCTTTCATCATCTGGTCGAATCCGAGCCCATTGGCGATCATGCCGGACAGGGCTGCACCGAACGCATAAGCGGTCTGTTGGGTGCTTGGCAGAAAGGCGGCAGCGCGGTCACGGTCTGCTGGTTTCGCATTCTCCACCACAATTTTAATTATATGCCCCCAGATCATGCCGAAACCGGCATTGCCCAAAAACGCCGAGACCACAACCAGCCATAATGGGCCAAAAGGCAGGAACCATGCTTGTGTGAGGATGCCCGCTAGCAACATAACGCTGCCAATTCGAATTAATTGGCCTTGTCGAGCAGGGGGAAATCCGGACAGGAGCAATGCCCCTGCTGTCCAGCCGAGTGCTTCGGTTACAACGACGAAACCCGCCTCAAGAGGTGTCAGGTCATATAGCAGGATCAGCAGAATCGGACCATAGGTGACGAACGACATCATGCCGAGACTGAGGATGAAAGTCATTACAATGCCGCAGCCTACCGGATGCTGTAGATCTACCGCATGACCGGGAAGCAGCCGGTGCGGACTGGAGGTGGCATAATCCTCCGCGAAGAATCGCCAAAGGCTCAGGCATCCGACCAGCAAGAGCATCGTGGACCCGGCCAAGGATTCGATCACTCCGGCCAGAGAGACGGCAAGGATTGATCCGGCAACCAATAACAGCCGTTTCACCGGAATCCGCCTCGCCGGAAAATAGGAAGTGGACGTCTCATGACGAAGTAAGGGATGCAATGCGATAACAAGTGCCAGTCCTTGCAATGCGAATGACCAGAACGCGTAACGCCAGACCCCAGCGGTAGAAAATGCACCGCCGATCAGTGGTCCGCACAGGGCTGAGGCCATCCATATCACGGAAAGGCAGGCAATAATGCGGGGTGCCAGCCGATTCGGAAAGAAGCGGTCCTGAGCGATGTAGACCAGCGCCACCAGTGCACCACCGCCGAGTCCCTGCACAGTCCGTCCCACCAGCAATATGGGCATTGTGGGTGCGGTGGCACATACGGCACATCCGATGGTGTAGAGCAGGGTCGAAGTCATCATTGTACGACGCAAACCCGCATCCCCGACATATGTACCTACAGCAGTGGCGGCCACAATTGAGCCCATCAGGTACAGAGCAAACGCCCAACTGATCAACGACAGACCCCCAATCTCATCAATCGCGTTCGGGAGGGTCGTTGCAGCCAGCATCGTATTGGCTGCATGCAGCCAGATCGCCAGGCATAACACCAGAAGACGGGGCAAGTGTTCACGAGTCATGATCTCTCCCCAACCAATGGATGCTGCTTTCATTGATCCGGTCAGTTCGATTTTCGCGTAGGAGTGGCGTGGTGGATGCTGGACGGTGCGCAGCTCCGACTGTAACGGGAATTTCTGCCGATTATCACCTTGACGGATCGACTATAATCAGGCCTTTTTGTACGCAGGCCTCCCGGTTTCCCATGACAGACCGTATCCGAATTGGCGCACTCAGTATCGACAGCAATCTCCATGATCTGGTGAAGCATGAAATTCTACCCGGGACTGACGTCGAGGTCGACCAGTTCTGGAACGGGCTGGAAGCCATTGTCAGGGATCTGGGGCCGAAAACCCGGGAATTGCTGAACCAAAGAGATATCTTGCAGGAAGCATTGAATCGCTGGCACCAAAATTCCCCTGAGGGCGGCCTGGATGCGTACAAAGCACATTTGATGCAAATCGGTTATCTGGAACCGGAAGGAGGAGATTTTCGGATCAACCCCCGTCAGATCGATGACGAAATCGCGGTCATTTCCGGTCCTCAGCTGGTAGTGCCAGTGGACAATGCCCGCTATACCATCAATGCAGCCAATGCCCGCTGGGGCAGTCTCTATGATGCGTTGTATGGCACTGACGTGGTTCTGGAAGTGCACGGTTGCAAACGGACAGTCAAATATAATCCGGTACGTGGCGCGAAGGTGATCGAGTATGCCCGCCGGTTTCTGGATGCGGCGGTCCCTTTGGCGGTGGGGAGCCACAGCTATGTGGTCCAGTATAAGGTCTGCTTTGGCAGGCTGGTGGCGGTGATGGGTGATGGCACTGAAACCGGGTTGGGGGCCCGGGAGTGTTTTGTCGGCTATCGCGGCACCCCGGAATCGCCGGAAGCAATCCTGCTCCGACACAACAATCTCCACATTGCGATCCTGATTGGGGAGGGGTTTTACATTGGCCGAGGTGATCTGGCCAGCATCTATGATATTCAGTTGGAAGCCGCGATCACGACGATTATGGATTGTGAGGATTCCGTCGCAGCAGTCGATGCCGCTGACAAGGTGCGGGTATACCGAAACTGGAATGGCCTGATGAAGGGGGATTTGAGTGCCCGGATCAAAAAGGGGGGCGAGACGATAGAACGGGTACTGGAGAATGATCGTGAATTTACCGCGCCGGATGGCTCCGCCTTTACCTTGCCCGGCCGCAGCTTGATGTTCGTCCGTCATGTCGGTACTCACATGTGGACCGATACGGTCACCTGTGATGGATGCGAGATCCCGGAAAGCTTCTTGGATGCGATGGTCACGGTAGCGTCCGCCAAGCATGACTTGTTGGGTCATGGCCAGTTCCGTAACAGTCGTCAGGGCAGTGTGTACATTGTCAAACCGAAAATGCATGGATCGGCGGAAGTGGCCGCGGCAGTGGAACTTTTTGGGCGCGTGGAGGAAGCTCTGGGACTGGAACACAATACCCTCAAGATCGGTATCATGGACGAGGAAAGACGCACTACCGTGAACCTCAAGGCCTGTATCCGGGCGGCAAAGGATCGGGTGGTTTTTATCAATACGGGATTCCTCGATCGCACTGGAGATGAAATCCATACTTGTATGGAAGCCGGTCCGGTGTTGCCGAAAAGCGATATGAAGACGGCTCCCTGGTTACTGGCCTATGAAGATTGGAATGTGGACAAGGGGCTGGAATGTGGGTTATCCGGATACGCCCAGATTGGCAAGGGTATGTGGGCGGCACCGGACAATATGGTGGCCATGATGGAGCAGAAAATCAGCCACCCGAGAGCTGGTGCCAACACGGCTTGGGTTCCCTCTCCGATAGCGGCCACGCTGCATGCGATGCACTATCATCAGGTGAACGTACCACAGCGACAAAAAGAACTGGATGCGGCATTGTCTGAAGGTCTCGACGAGATCCTGACCATTCCTCTGTTGGGCCACCGAAACTTGTCCGATGGGGAAATTATTCAGGAGCTTGAGAACAATGCACAGGGCATTCTGGGCTATGTAGTTCGCTGGGTGGATCAGGGAGTGGGATGTTCCAAGGTGCCGGATATTCATGATGTGGCACTGATGGAAGACCGGGCGACCTTGCGGATCTCAAGCCAGCATATTGCCAATTGGCTCTATCATGGGATCTGTACCCGGGAACAGGTGATTTCGGTGTTTGAGAAAATGGCCGCGGTGGTGGATCGCCAGAATAGCGGCGACCCGGCTTACATTGATATGGCACCTTCCTTCGATGGACCAGCCTACCAGGCTGCACTGGATCTCGTCTTTCGGGGACGTGAAGTGGCCAATGGCTATACCGAATCGATACTGCATGCCAGACGTCGTGAGGCCAAAACGTTGCGTGGTGAGTAAAAGAGTCGATCGGCACCACCGATCCGGTAGCAGGGTTCCCGGTTTCCCCCCGGGACTGATTCCGATATGATCTACCTGGGGATGGGAAGTGGTCGGTCGAGTATACGATAACCATCGAGACCTTGTCAGGCGCCCGTAGCTCAGCTGGATAGAGCGCTGCCCTCCGGAGGCAGAGGTCAGAGGTTCGAATCCTCTCGGGCGCGCCAACTTTGGCAATAGCGGAATCTGGTAAACAGGCTCAAAGGAGTGCTGTGCTCCATTCCGGCTGTTGTGAAAAAAGCCCTGCTGGTGGCATAAATCGAGGCCGTTCCAGGTCGAAGTGGGGTAGAATGGAGTCGCGGTTTTCGTCCCGTTACTCTCACCCGGGACCGTGGTCGATTTGCTGGATCCAATGTGGGTATACTGATTCCATGTTCCCCGATAGTTACCCGGAAAAGAAAGAAGATCTCGAATATCAAACGGAAATCCTGGATGGGGTTTCTCGTTCGTTTGCCTTTACCATCCCGCAGTTACCGGACCCGCTTCGGACCGCGGTTGGGAATGCGTATCTGTTATGCCGCATTGCGGATACGATCGAAGATGAGCCGACATTGTCGGTCGAGCAGAAAGACGACCTGAACCAGCAGTTTCTGGGCGTGCTGGAGGGAATTGCGGACCCGGCTGGTTTCGCACAAGACTTTGGGGGATTGATTTCCACGAGAACGACCAGGCACGAGCGGGACCTGATTGCCAACACAGCCCGGGTCATCCGGATTACGCACAATCTTTCCCCCAGGCAGCGTCAGTCGATGCATCGGTGTGTCCAGATCATGACCGATGGCATGGTTCAGTTTCAGCGAAAAGCCAGTTTGCAAGGATTGGACGATCTTCAGCATCTCGATCGGTATTGTTATGTAGTTGCGGGTGTGGTGGGTGAGATGTTGACGGAGTTGTTCTGTGACTATTCGGATGAAATCAATGCCCGGTATGAGGACCTGTTTGCACTCTCGACCTCATTCGGCCAAGGGCTACAAATGACCAATATCCTGAAAGACATTTGGGATGATCACAACCGAGGAGTTTGTTGGTTGCCCCAGGATATTTTTGATGCGTCGGATTTCCATATCGACACATTATCCCGGGGGCAATCGGATCCGCGATTTGCCCGGGGCTTGCGGGAGCTTGTGGTAATCTCCATACACCATCTGAGACAAGCATTGCAGTATATCCTGCTGATTCCTCCACATGAAACCGGGATAAGGCGCTTTTGCCTTTGGTCCATGGGGATGGCTGTGTTAACGCTGCGTCGTATACACAAGCACCCCAACTTCGGCGATGGACAAGAAGTCAAGATATCACGACGAGCCGTAAAAACCATCGTGGCGGCAACCAATACCCTGTGTCGTTCGGATCCGGGCCTGAAACTCCTGTTTTTTATGTTAACTCTGGGCCTTTCCAGTCCCGTTCAGACCGGCAGGCGGGCTTGCTGATCCTTTGGGAGTACGGTAGGTACGTCGTCTGTCTGCCAGTCATTCGGTCGATGCCCGAATCACTTCCAGTACCCTTTGGCCGAAGCGATGGATTTTGTGTTCTCCGATTCCATTGATTCGGGTCAGGGAATCAATATCCCCGGGCTTTTGGATTGCCAATTCGGACAGGGTCGTGTCGTGAAAAATCACATAGGGAGGGACTTTGTGGGATTTGGCCAGTTCGGTGCGAAGATGTCGCAAGGCTTCGAACAGGTTTTGATCCTGTGGAGCATACAGGGATTTCGACAACTTGTGCCGGCGGGCCCGGTTTGGCGGTGTGTTCGTTTGGATTCTTTGCTCAAACCGGACTTCACCCCGCAATAAGGCTCGGCATGAAGGGGTCAGATGTAGACTGCCATGTCCGGTATCGTCCATCATCAACATGCCGGTGGCAATCAGCTGTCGGAACAGGTTCCGCCATTCCTTTTCGTTCAGTTCGCACCCAGTGCCGAACAGGGACAGCCGGTCATGTCCATTACGGAGGACCCGCCGGTCATTGGTTTTGCCAAGCAATACCTCGATCAGATAACCGACACCGTATTGCTGCCCGGTTCGGTAGACGCAGGACAGTGCCCGTCTGGCATTTTGCGTACTGTCTACCATTTCGGGTGGCCACAGGCAATTGTCGCAGTTACCGCATTCCTCTGTGGTCTCTTCATCAAAATAGGCCAACAGTGCCTTGCGACGGCAGGTGGTGATCTCACACCATCCCAGTAATGTGCTCAGCTTGTGTCGCATCACCTGTTTGTAGTGCCCTTCCGCATCGGAGTCGTCGACGAAGCTGCTTAGAGTGATCACATCCCCCAGACTGTAGGAAATCCAGGCCGATGCGGGCAATCCGTCCCGTCCTGCCCGGCCGGTTTCCTGGTAATAGGCTTCCAGGTTCTTGGGCAGATTGAGATGGGCCACAAAGCGCACATCAGGTTTGTCGATTCCCATGCCAAAGGCGATGGTGGCGACGATGATGAGGCCTTCTTCGTGCAGGAATCGGTGCTGGTGGGCGGTGCGCATCGCATGCGGCATTCCGGCATGATAGGCAAGGGCTGTCCGGCCACGGTCCGTAAACCACTGTGCGATTTCTTCGGTCCGTCGACGACTGAGGCAATAGATGATGCCGGCATCCTGCGGATGATGACTTTGCAGGAATTTCCATAGTGCCTGCCGGCTTTGACCAGTGTCCGCTACATGATAACGGATATTGGGACGGTCAAAACTGCCTATAAACTGGCGCGCGTGTTCCAGATGCAACTGGTCGATGATTTCCCTGCGGACACGCCGGTCTGCAGTCGCGGTCAGGGCAATCCGTGGCACCTCCGGAAAACAGGTCGACAGGCAATCCAGCTGGCGGTATTCCTTGCGGAAGTCATGCCCCCATTGGGAGACACAGTGGGCTTCATCAATGGCAAACAGGCTGATTCGATATTGCTGCAGAAGGTTCATTGTATCCGACATCAGCAGCCTTTCCGGAGAGAGATACAGTAACCGAAGGCGGCCTTCAGCCAGTCGGGCAAGAGTATCGCGACGCGCTACATAATCCTGGGTAGAGTTGAGATAGCCGGCATCAATGCCAACTTGTTGCAGGGCAGATACCTGATCCTCCATCAGAGCAATCAGTGGAGACACCACAACCGCCGTTCCCTCCATGACCAGTGCCGGCAATTGATAGCACAGGGATTTGCCACCTCCGGTCGGCATCAGCACCAGACAGTCTCCCCCTGCGATCAGGGTGTTGATCACATCCTGCTGATGGGGGCGAAAATGACTGTACCCAAAAACCTCCCGGAGAGTATGTTCAGTTCGGAGCGTCACGGAAAATTATGTGTCGGCGATGTTGTTCGGGGCTGGGGTGTCCACTGGACCATGCCGTTAGGGCCGTGATTCCCTTGGGTCCCGATCATGGACCCAACCGGCGGTCATGGAATGATTTTCCCCGGATTCAGGATGCCGTTCGGATCCAGCAGATTCTTGAACTGTTGCAGCATCTGATATCGGACCGGGGAAGACAGGTTGGCCAATGCCTGCCGCTTGTCGGTTCCAATCCCGTGCTCCGCTGAAAAAGACCCTCCCAGAGTCGCCAGATCGCAATAGACGGCGGCATCGACTGCTTTTTTGAGCTCGGTCATCAGCTTGCCTGCAGTGATCGTGGCATGGATGTTACCATCTCCAAGATGAGCAATCAGGAATATTTTCAATTCTGGTGAAATCGCCTGGATGCGATCAAAGAGGCTATCGACATACTGTGCAAGGTGCTCCAGAGGGACTGAAATATCATACCAGAAGCCATGAGGCCAGATCGAGTCGATCATGAAGCTGTCTTCCCGAATGCGCCACATGTTATGAGATTCCCGTTGGTTTTTTGCAATCACGATATCGGTCATGAGCCCCAGTTCATATTGACGCGCAAGCACTTGCTCGAATGCATTTACCCGGAATGTCGGTTCCGATATGTACTCAAATAACACCAGTAATTTGCGTGTTGCGGGATCCAGATGGATAGGGAGCTGGATGGATAACGCATGGGCAACGGTGATGGCGTAGTCCGACCACATGGCTTCCACGGCAAGCAATTGCAGGTTCTGATCCTGGCGCATTTGCCGGTAGCTCTGGACGGCGCAGGAAACATCCGGACAGACCACCAGTGCGGTCGTACTGACGGAGTCAATCGGTAGCAGAGTCAGTGACAATCGGGTGATTACGCCCAGGGTTCCTTCCGAGCCAATAAAGAGTTGCCCGATGTCTGGCCCTTCATTGGCTTTGGCAACACGACGGAGATGGCGATAGATCTTACCGTCCGCAAGAACGGCTTCCAGTCCCAGAATCCGATGCCGCATCATGCCGTTGCGATGCGCCGAAATACCTCCGGCATTGGTCGCGGCCATACCCCCCAAAGTGGCGCTATCCCGAGCCGAAAGATCAATTCCGGCAGTAAGCCCATGGGTACCGGCGGCGGCTTCCAGCACCGAGAGCGTGACACCGCACTGGACTACCGCCGTGGCACTCTCAGGGTGGATGGATTCGATGTGGCGCATCTGGCAGGTGTCCATAATCAACTGCTCCGGGGTAGTAGCCGCGCCGCCCGAGAGCCCGGTACGCCCACCTTGGGTGACCACCGGGATCCGGTTCGCATGACACAACGCCAGGACTTCGCTGACTTCCGCTGCAGACCCGGGCAATACCATCAGTTCGGCACTCAGGTTTTCCGGATGGAATCCCGGGTCACGATCTGCCATATCCCTGGCGGCCCGGAAGCGGATATGGGGTAGTTGTTCCGGCAGTTGTTTCAGGGAGACCGGCACGCTAAGTGGTGTGGTTTGGGTTCATGATGTTCGCCATTCATGGTTTGCCGGGATGTTATTCCGACTCTTTCCATTGTACCGACCGGGATATGGCGTGCGCGAATTTTTCGATTCGGTCTGGCCGGAATGCGCCAGGAGAATAATGCCGGATTCGGCATTGGTCATGCTCCCCACGAAGATTTGCGGCCCCAGCCAGTTGGGCGGTCCCGACAGCCGTGAGTTCCGGAAAGGGTTGGACGATGATCCCCTTGCCTAAAGCATCCGCCAGGAATTGACAAAAATAGGGGTTGGCAGAAACGCCGCCATCAATGGATATTTCATCTCCAACTGCCGAGAGGGAGGCCATGGTCTGGATGACTTCTGCCGTACGCAGGGCAATACCTTCAATCAGGGACTGCATCATGTCTTGTCGGTCAGAGTCCAGCGACAGTCCGATCCACAACCCTGCGGCACGGCGGTCCCAGTGAGGGCAGGCCAGGCCAGTCAGTGCCGGAACAAATACCAGATCCCTGTCAATCGCGGCCGGTTTGTCAAAGTTGTGGAGGGAAGCATACTCCTGGAACAACCCCAGTCGATGGGCCCAGTCGATGGCAGACCCAGCGCAGTAGACTCCGCCATCAAGGGCATATACCGCTGGGGTGCCTTCGAGTTGCCATGCTATGGTGGACAACAATCCCTGATCTGGTGATTGGAACACCTCCTGTCCGGTTACCATCAGGGCGAATGCGCCAGTACCGAAAGTGATCTTGCTGTCGCCGGCCTGTCGGCAACCATGCCCGTAGAGGGACGCCTGCTGGTCCACGACACTGGCCCTGATCGGTACCCCTCGATCCTTCACCCATCCGAGAAGACCTGTGGTGGAAGCGATTTCCGGTAGTGTATCAAGGGGAACGCCAAATATCTGGCAAAGGGTCTCATCCCACTGTCCCGTTCGGATATTCATCAAGGAGGTGCGGGACGCAGTAGTGATGTCGGTCCGGAATTCGCCGGTCAAGCAGTCCAGGAAATAGGCGTCGGTGGTACCCAGACGAAGTGTACCTTGCTTCTGCAAGAGCTTTGCATTCGGCACATGATGCAGAATCCAGGCTAGCTTGCTGGCTGAGAAATAGGAGTCCAGAGGCAGTCCTGCCCGGATCATGATTTCATCTTCGACCCCATCCTCGCGGAGTCGCTCGATCATATCGCCAGTGCGATTGTCTTGCCAGACAATGACCGATGAGAGGGGTTCTTTGGTGACTGCGTGCCAGGCAAGACAGCTTTCTCCCTGATTGTCGATACCGACCGCTTCAATGTGCTTCGCCGAGTCCAATGCGGCTTCCAGGTTACGCATCAACTCCAGTGGGTCGTGTTCTACCCAGCCCGGATGGGGATAGTACTGTTGGTGGCGGATCGCAGCACAGATGGAGACATCCCCATCGTTATTGACGGTCAGCGCACGAGTGCTGGTGGTACCCTGGTCAATGGCGAGTATGGTCATTGCTTCAACGACTGCGTTCGAATGTCAGCGTAAGGGGGCCCGGAGTCGATGAAAGCAGTCGACCGGGGATGGGCAGGGACACCTGTCCTTCTGGTAACGCCCGGACACGTTTCGTTAGCACATGGGCCTCACCGGCCCAAAGGTGGAGTTTCCCCCGTGCTTCTTCACAAAATCGAACCTGTAAGGGGACATTTTCGGCCCACCGGTGATCTCGGACCAGTCGTTGAGGGATGACATGGCGGATGATTGATGCCTCCGACTGTACGATGGCAGGTCTCTTCATGGCAGGAAGATCCGCCTCCAGGGACCTGGCGATATGCTTCGCGGTCTCGACTCCTTGTCGCCAGCAACTGCCGGAAGAACTGGCCGGATGCACCATATTACCGGTCGCAAAAACATTCGGTTCTGAGCAACGGCCGAACTGATCGACTACTGGTATGCCAGAAGATGGATGCATCTCCAGGGATCCCATGAGGGCGAGGGTAGATTCGGACACAAACTGCCCTGTGAACAGGACCCCATCACAATCCATGACCTCCTTCCGTCCGGTATCGTGCCGAAGCTCCACCCCCGTGACACGATCTTTTCCTCTGATACAGGCCAGTTCGGTGTTCAGCAGGATGCGGATGCCCTGCATTCGGGGCAACCAGATGGCAGGCTGCCAGGCGGTCGGACGCTCGCGCTTTTCCACCATGGCGACCGGTTGGATACTGGCATGCCGGCAGGTCAGCAAGGCCGAAAATGACACGAGTTCGGTTCCGATGATGACCGGTCGCAGGAAAGGTTTGCGCGACTTGAGGTATACCATCGATTGCAATGCTCCGGTAGTGAGTACGCCTAACGGTCGGGTGCCGGAGACCATGCGTGCCGCGCGAGGAGTCTCTCGCACCCCCGTCGCCAGCACAATCCGTTTGGCTTCGACCCGTACCAACCCGTTTTGGGTCGACACCTGCAAAGCTGGGCCGGATTCCAGGCCAGTGACGGTATGCTGTCGCCGGATGTCCACGCCGGCCGATTCGGCGGAGGCCACCAGTCGTGCCGCGTAGGCAGGCCCAGTCAGAAGGCGACGAAATTCCAGCCAGCCAAACGGGAGGTGACCACAATGCCTGGGAATGCCCCCTGCGGTCGGCTCCCGTTCAAGAATCATGACGTGACCAACGCCCAGTTGCTGCAGTTGAGTCGCGGCACCCAGCCCTGCCGGGCCGCTACCGATCACAGCCACATCGCAATGGAGACAGGAAGATGTCATATCGTCCTTGTTATTGGGTTGCATCCATGGGCTGATTCAGTTGTTGGGCCGTGATTTCACTCAATTCTGCGCTACAGTAGAAACCTTGGCATCGACCCATAGTGACCCGGGTCCGGCGCTTGAGGCCGTCCAGTGACTGGGCAGGAAGGGGCCCCCGAAGCGCATTTTCGATTTCCCGGCGGGTGACCAATTCGCAATGACAGACAATGCCCCCGTTACCCGGACGCATCCAGTCCCGCTCACCGAATTCACTGAGTTGTGGCACGGTAGGCCAGGGAACGGTAGCCGTGACAGGAGAAACGGACAAGTATCCAATGATCTGTTCCGTTGCCCGTCGGGCGATCCCCAATGCCGCACTGAGGCCCGTCGACCGAATACCGCCAATACAGAGGTATTGCCGTTGCCGGTCGACGAGCATTTGGTAGTCCCTTTGCTCCGTTGCCGGGCGGACTCCCGCATAAGTAGCCGTGATTTTATGTTGACGCAGTGCGGGCAGTATCCCTTCGCCTACGGATTGGAGCTGAGCCAGAGTCTCCGCGTCCACGCTGGTGTCATCCCGGCTGACCTGATCCTCGGCACTCGGTCCCACCAAAAGGTTACCGAACACTGTAGGGCACACCACGATCCCCTTACTGGTTTGTGTCGGGATGGGCAAAAGGATCGTGTCGGTCAACCGGTTGGCCGATTTATCATAGACCAGGAACTGGCCCTTGCGGGGTCGGATACGAAATGGCAGAGTGCCATTGAGCCGATGGTGCAGGAGATCGCCATATAGTCCGGCGCAATTCACCAGCCAACGAGAATGCCATTCCCCCCGATTGGTGGACAGACGCCAATATTCTCCTTCATAATGTCCTGACCTGACCTCGCACTGATTCAGGAACCGAGCCCCATGGGCCAAGGCATGATGCAGGTATGCCAGGGGTGTAGACCAAGGATCTACCAGGCTTTCCCCAGGGATGAGCAATGCTCCTTTGATCGTATGTGCGAGTGCCGGCACTCGTGCACATGCGGTATGGGCATCAAGGATGGTTGTATCGGTTACTCCGTTGGCATGAGCTCTGGCGGCGATGGTTTCCAGTTGGGATCGCTGCATGTCATCCCAGGCAAGAACCATCGCTCCGGTTTTGGCCAAGGGCAGTTGGAAGCGTTGGTGAATTTCCCGGAATTCCTGATATCCGGCAGTAATGCAGGCCTGCTCAATGGAGCCGGGAGAGGCGTCGAACCCGGTATGTAGAATGGCACTGTTTGCCTTGCTGGATCCTCCGAGGATATCGCTTTCCTTATCAGCCAGAATGACCTGTGCCCCTTCCAAAGCCAACCGTCGAGCCATGGCGCAACCAACCACCCCGGCTCCAATCACCAGTACATCGCAGATCTGTCGGCATGATGAAGAGCGCATGGAAACGATCCTGGAGATACTCAGAAGTTCCCCATCCAAGGGGAGGGTCCAGATAGGGTCAGCAGAGCTATCCAGCGATGGCGAGAGGCAGATTGTGACATGTATAGTACTTGTGAGTCGAACTGGCGTACTCCTGCGGATGGTATGCTGAGCATACCATTCTTATTGATTACTGTAGAACGACTACGCTCGCGTCATGCGTTAATGTCTTGGGCCTGTGATTGCCTGATGGCATGGACCGACCGGAAAGGCTCACCGGCAGGATCGTTAGTCTTGACTTCACAAAGGTGAGGGAAACGGTTTCATAGTTTGCTCATCGTGGACAACCCGAGCCCGTAAAGGTGCCGGCCGGAACCAAGCGACCAGAGGCGTTGGCTGCTCTTTGGGGTTGGTTACCTGTTGTTGTCAGGATTTTCCTTGCATCTTCTGGCGGATGGGAAGAAAATGCACCCCCCTTGTTTTTGCCAATTCCACAGAAATTCAACGATTCACCCAATGTGGCCCAATGACTTCATGAGGCCGGCTGCAAGGCAGATATCCGGTGGCGTTCCGATACCGGTTTCATGGACCCAGATGGACACCCGGGCGACATGGTGGGACCTCGCTACCCTCCGCGCCGGCTTGGCCCGAGTTTGTCGCCTTACAATGACAGGGCCCATGCGATACTATCGACCTTGGCGGACATAGCCAAGGTGGTTGTCCACCCAATGGTATTTTTCCGGATTCCAATCAAATGCCTCCTTTTGTATGTACGTATGTGCGGGTAGTGGATTATTTTTCCACGCGCTTCGGCCGCATCGCGATGTATCTCATCTTTCTGATGATCGGGACATTACTGCTGGATGCGGTGACTCGGAATGTATTGAATATCCCATTATTCTGGTGTGTGGAGTTGGCCCAGTTCACTCTGGCCGCCTACTACATCATGGGCGGTGCCTATTCGATGCAACTCGAAAGTCACGTTCGCATGGATTTGGTATATGACCGCCTTTCGGAACGGAACAAGGCCCTCATGGATAGTTTTACTGCCGTTTTTCTGGTCATTTATCTGGTCGTGCTGTTGATCGGCTCCATCTCCAGCACGATTTATGCGATTGAAACCGACCAGAAACTGTTTTCCATGTGGAATCCATCCTTGATCCCGATCAAGGTCATTATGGTGTTGGGCATACTGCTCATGCTGCTCCAGACTATTTCCACCTTTTTCAAGGATCTGGCCAAGGCGAGAGGCGTGGAACTGTCATGAGCTACGAAGCCATCGCCATCATCATGTTTGGCTCAATGCTCCTGATGCTGTTGACCGGGCAACGGGTGTTTGCCGCCATTGGCATTGTCTCCACAGTCGCCGCACTGCTTCTTTGGGGAGAAGGCGGAGTGGAAATGCCCTTCACGGCTGCTTTCAAGTTGTTCAAATGGTATCCACTACTGACATTGCCGTTGTTCATCTACATGGGATACATCCTCTCCGAGTCCGGGATCGCGGATGACCTCTATCAGATGTTCCACGTCTGGTTCGGCGGCCTCAAGGGGGGACTTGCCGTAGGAACGATTGCCTTGATGGTGGTGATTTCTGCCATGAATGGGCTCAGCGTAGCCGGCATGGCCATTGGTGCGACCATTGCATTGCCGGAGATGCTGCGCAGGGGCTATGACAAGATTATGATCACGGGGGTAGTACAGGCCGGAAGCTCTTTGGGCATTCTCGTGCCGCCCAGTGTCGTGCTGGTGCTCTACGGCATGATTGCCCGGGAATCAGTGGGCAAGTTGTGGCTTGCCGGTGCATTGCCTGGGTTGATGATGGCCGTCCTTTTTGTGGTCTATATCGTGATCCGATGTCGCCTGCAACCTCATCTTGGCCCGACCATCCGACCAGAAGAGCGAAATATGCCGATGCGAGAAAGGCTGCGGTTGCTTCGGGCTGGGATTATCCCGTTTCTGATCTTCTTCTTCATGACAGGGCTTTTTGTTATGGGCATTACCAGCCTGGTAGAAAGTTCTGCTGTAGGTGCCACCGCGGCCACCCTGGCCGCCGCGATAAAGCGACGCCTCAACCGAGCGGTGATTGAAGAGACCATCCGCAAGACGTTGGGCATTTCCTGCATGTTCATGTGGATCATTCTGGCTGCACTGTGTTTCGGTGCTGTATTTGACGGCATTGGCGCTGCCCGTGCCATTGAGACACTGTTCATCACGAACTGGGATCTGACTCCCTGGGAAGTGCTGATCATGATGCAGTTGTCTTACCTGTTCATGGGCATGTTTCTGGATGACACCGCCATGCTGGTGATTGTGGCTCCACTCTATGTGCCTCTGGTGAAGATTCTGGGTTTTGATCCGGTATGGTATGGTGTGCTATATACCATTACCTGTCAGATCGCCTACATGACACCACCCTTCGGTTACAACCTGTTTCTGATGCGTGCCATGGCACCACCGGAAATTACCCTGGCGGACATTTACCGGTCGATTTTCCCGTTTGTTCTGGTCATGGTCGTTGCATTGGCACTGGTGATGATTTTCCCCCAGATTGCCTTGTGGCTGCCGGGCCAGGTATATGCAAGGTAATTCCATGCGTCCTTTTTATTCTAGACACTAACTCAGGAGACTTACATGACTGATAACATCAAACCCAACCACCCCAAAAGCGGAGGCCGCCGCGATTTTGTGAAAAAGCTCGGTACGGGAACTGCGGGCATTCTGGCCGCAGGAACCGCCCCCTATGCGTTCTCCCAGAGCAACCCGATTAAGTGGCGCCTGCAATCCTACTCCGGAGCACCCTTGGGCGCACATGTAATCTTGCCGCAGATCGAGTCCTTCAACAAGATAGCTCATGGTCAAATGGAGATCGAACTGTATTATGCTGATCAACTGGTTCCTACCGATGAACTGTTCCGGGCCATGCAATCCGGGGCACTGGATGCTGTACAGAGCGATGATGCCACCATGGCTTCTCCGGTTGATATCAGCGTTTTCGGTGGGTATTTTCCGTTCTCCACCCGATACAGTCTGGACTTACCCGTCCTGTTCAAGTACTACGGCCTGGACCAGATATGGGCGGAAGCCTATGGTGAGGTGGAAGGCGTAGAGTGGATCAGTGCGGGTGCGTGGGATCCTCTCCATATCTTTACCAAAGATCCGATTCGTTCCCTTGCTGACATGAAGGGAATGCGGGTGTTTGGGGTGCCCACCGCCGGCCGATTCCTATCCCGCTATGGACTGATTCCTGTGACTTTGCCCTGGGATGATATTGAGGTTGCGATTGGTACCGGGGAACTGGATGGAGTGGCCTGGTGTGGATTTACCGAAGCCTACGAAGTGGGTTGGGCCGATGTCTGCAACTATGCCTTGCTCAACAACGTGACCGGGGCTTGGTGCGGGTCGTACTTTGCCAATACCAAGAGTTGGAACGCGCTCTCACCTTCACTGCAAGAACTCTTCCGGATGTCTTGTAACGACTCGCACTACTATCGACAGGTCTGGTACTGGGGTGGCGAGGCCAAGCTCCGGGTCGAAGGTGAGAAGATGGAGCTTACGACCATTCCGGCAGAAGAATGGGACCGAGTTGTCGACGATTCCAAGGAATTCTGGGAGGATCTGGCTTCCATCAGCCCTCGCACTCGCAAGGTGGTGGATGCGTTCCGTCAGTATTCGGAGGTGATGGAACAGGTGGGGGTACCGTATCGCTACAGTTGAGATCGGCCAATCAGATCCTACTACTGCCAGATATCGGTAGCCCATGGGCCCCGGGAAGATTCCCGGGGCCTCTCAATTGCTCATACTTGCGATTCTGAACCAGGTGCTGGAACGCATAATGGACCAGCATCAGGTCGTCGACTTCCTGATGCCTCAGTTCCAGCGTCTTGCTCCGCAGCAGAGTATCAGGACCCAGCTCCGCTGCCCGTGCCTGATTCGGGTCCAGCAAGATGGTGACCAAGGTATAGCGGCTCTTGCTCTGATCCCGGTTGCTGTCGCGGATTACGCTACGCCAAGGGCCGTCGGTTAACACCTCCTCCACTGGGAGTTTCATAACATTCCACACGCGACGGAATGTATCCTGCCGAATTGATAGCAGATCAGGAATCCAGAATGGCCTGCCCCAGTCTATCGGCACCAAACCGGACGACATCGTCTACTGCCAGCCCGGTTTCTTCTTCGAGCCTGGACATTTCTGACTTGGCCGCCCTGTCGGTGAGGTGAACCGTGTTGAGTGCAATACCGACCGTGATGGCCGGAGTCAGGGAGCCGCAGACGCCAGCCAGACTTTCATTCAGCCGAAGGAAGGCTTTGAGAGATGGGACCGAGATATGTGCAGGGCTTCGCAATCGGGTCATGCCGGCACGATGGCAAAGGATCAGACGGTTGGCACAACTGCCACGTAACAACGGCAGGGTGGCACTACTACCGGGATGCAATAGAGAGCCCTGACCTTCAATGATAATAATGTCGTGATCGGCCACCTCCATGACCGCGGATTCCACCGCTCCACAGGCATGGTCGACCTTGAAGGCATCCAGGGGAATACCGCGACCGGTCACGGTGATGCCGATCTGGCCCGTTGCGATGAATTCGGCCGACATGCCCCGATCTCGTAGCCATCGGTAGATTTCAAGCCCTGTTGTCATTTTGCCGATTGCCATATCTGTCCCCACCATCAGCAATCGCTTGTTGTTCAGTGCGGCGGCGCGTCCGGTGGCAATGGCAGGCATGAATGCGGGTTGCCGTACATCCCAGATCCACTGCTCCTTGGGATTTTTGATTTCACTGCCAAAGATCTGATTCAGCTGGTCATGCAGTCCATTGACCAGTGACATACCAAGCTGGAGTGCATGGCGAAGAGGGGGAATCCAGTTGTCTGGCATACGACCGCCGGAAGGGGCAAGCCCCAGCACCAGCACATCCGCCCCTAATTGTCTGGCTTCTTCCAGGTCGCCGACTACGGGAATGGCATGGGGCAGGTGGCACGCATTCGCTACCGTTTTACCCGCATGCTGGGAATCCACCACACACACCACCGGATTCGGGCTATAGCGGATGACCCCATACCCCATTTTTCCGTATTCACTACCAAGGCTGCCCTCCATATAGACCGCCAGCTTGTGGTTTCTGTTTAGCATGCGTGCCAGGCGAATTCCGGCTTGAAGGAAGCACCATGACCGGGATTGGCCAAGGGAACCACGGTGCCGTCCAGCAACCGGGTACCGCGGCATGGATCAGGGTCCAGATTCAGATGGGAATCCAGGTCTACATAATCCACCAGTCCTGTGAGTGCCGCTGCCGCCGCAATGGATAGGGAGGATTCCCCCATGCAGCCAATCATGGTCTTGAGCCCATATTCCCTGGCTGTGGCCAGCATGCGAATTGCACCGGTGATGCCACCACATTTCATGAGCTTGATGTTGACCCCATCGACGATGGCCGCCCAACGGCGGGCATCATCGGCAAAATGACAGGATTCGTCGATAAAGATGGGTAATGGACGATGGTGGTACAGTCCAGCAAGTTCTTCCTCGAACCCGGCTTGCAATGGTTGTTCGACATACTCTGCGTCTCTTTCAGCAAGCCAGGTCATCATGTATCTCGCGGACTTCAGGTCCCAACCTCCATTGGCGTCGACTCGTAAGCTGACGTGATAGCGACGGGCACTTTCGCGTACTTGGTCGTACATTGCCTGATCGGCTTCGATCCCATCTTGAGAGCCGAGTTTGATCTTGAGGCAACGAATGCCGGTTCCATCCAGCAGCAGAGGCAAACGTTCCTTGACGACTTCCGGTGGATTGATACCGATCGTGACCGAGGTCGGTACCGAAGGCTTGGGAAATCCCAGCAGCCGGTACAGGGGTTGTGCGTTTTTCTTGGCAAGCCAATCCCACAACGCGATGTCCAGTGCAGCCAAGGCACAGGCAGGCACTTGTTGGGCAAGAGCCAAATCATAGACCTCATCGACGGAAAGGGACTCCAGTTCATTGGATTCGATGAAGGATTCCAATGTCTTGCGGGCTTCTGTCACAGTACTGGCACCTTCAGTCCTGCTGGGTGACATCTCACCTAACCCAATTACCTCTTGCATGGCAATGGCCAGGAACAGGTTGTCTGTGCCTGCGGACACCCCCCGGCTGATAGCCAGTGGAAATCGCTTTTGAAGGTAGAGGGTCTGATATTGGACCTTCATGGAGTCGATCCCTCTGGTGCCGGTTGGGATTGTACTGCGGTAACCGCAACCAGACGAATAATATCCCGGATGCTGCAGCCTCGTGAGAGGTCGTTCACCGGCAGGCGCAATCCTTGCAGAATCGGTCCGGTTGCCTCTACCCCTCCGATCCGTTGTGCAATCTTGTAGCCGATATTGGCGGATTGCAGATCTGGAAAAATGAACACATTGGCGGGTGCGGAGATCTTGATGTCCGGTGCCTTGCGCTGAAGGATTTCAGGCATCACGGCGGCATCAAACTGCACCTCGGTCATGAGGTCAATATCCGGTCGCTGCATGGCAATGATCCGGCCCGCACTTCGCACCTTGTCGACCAATGGATGAGTCGCACTGCCCGCGGTCGAAAAGCTGAGTAACGCAACTTTGGGTTCAATATGGGCCAGACTGCGGGCATTGTCTGCCGTATCCATTGCGATGGATGCAAGCTGTTCCGGGTTCGGATCAATGATCATGGCGCAATCAGCATAGAGTGCCGTTCCCTGCGACGCTTGATGTGGGAGGGTATGTTCCATCAGGAAGAAACTGGAAACGACCCGACTATCAGGGCGCATACCGATGACCTGCAGGGCGCTTCGCACGACTTCCGCGGTAGCATGAACGGCACCAGCCACCAGACCGTTGACCATTCCGCAGCGTACCATGGCCACCCCCAGCATGAGTCGGTTTTGGGTGAGTTGGCGTGCCTCTTCTCTGGAGAGGGGTTTGTGACGGCGAGCTTCATGGATAACATCTGCACATTGCGCATGGAGTTCCGTATCGGAGTCATCAACAATCCGGATATCTTTCAGGTCAATTCGGTGAGAGTGGGCAAGGGATTGTATTTCATGATGGTTTCCGATCAGGCTGATGGTGGCAATGTTCTCCCTTACCAAGGTCGATGCAGCTTGAAGGATGCGCAAATCATCCCCCTCGGGAAGAACAATATGTCGATGTTGGGACCGGGCCCTTTCGGTAATTTCAGACAGGAGGGACATAGCCTGTGTTCGGGTAGCAAGCGGGGATGGCGGAGACTGCCGTGATTATGCGTTTTCTGCCAGCAGAGTCTCCGGTAGCAGGGCACCTATCATGACCGAGACTCAGTGGAGCAGTCACAAAATCTGACATTTATCAATATATCGGGTGCTGGAAAAATCAAAACTCACTACTTCATGTTCACGGATAGCCATTCCAGTCACCCCGACCCGTTTGTGAGAAGGGGCCGCGGTCAACATCCCTTTGGGTGAAACCATGCCAGTCCGGGCATGATACGGGTCTGGATTTCTGAGCACTTTCTCATTCGTAAGAAAGTGATATCCATATATCGCACAGGGCGCAAAGTCTTGTGCAACCAACAGGCCGTATTAGGTCCCCGGGGCCGTGCTCCACTCCGAACTGAGCCAGCGGCCCATCTGCCATCACGCCCGGAAACGTTCCGACGGGTACCGATTCCTCTCCGTGATCGTCTACCAGCGGGTGCAGAGAAATCAGGGCGTAGGGGTCGAAGTCAGGAGAAGCCCCAGTACGGCGATGACCAGTACGGCAGACCCCAGCACCAAACCGGCGATCCACTGCATGTTTGACTTGTCGCGGTTGGCCATGTCGGTTTTCCAGTTGGCCATGTCTGCCCGTAACCGATCCACTGCCGACTCTGTTTCCGCATAATTTGCTTTCATATCTGCCCTCAATACGGCGACTTCCTTCGCCAGTTGTTGATTCTGTTCCTGCAGTTGCCGGAACTGTTTTCCCAGCTCTTGATGATCGCTTTCAGCCATGTTCCGATCCTATACGATTGCTGACCGGCTTTTCAAGGACTTTCAGGTCCAGTAAGGAAAACCGCCTGCGCTGGTCAATATGTTGACACAGAATTCCTGATCGAGTTTCTTTACTGCAGGGTCCGCACTCGGGATGATTGCTGTCCTGATCTCCGGGCGGTAAGGAAAACAGTTGGTTGGTCTTCCGTATCCGCACCACCTCCTCAGGGTATAGAGTTCCAAATTTACTGGAGCAAGACATTTCCGAACTGGGCCAGCGGCCCATCTGCCATCACGCCCGGAAACGTTCCGACGGGTACCGATTCCTCTCCGTGATCGTCTATCAGCGGGTGCAGAGAAATCAGGGCGTAGGGGTCGAGGTCAGAAGAAGCCCCAGTACGGCGATGACCAGTACGGCAGACCCCAGCACCAAACCAGCGATCCACTGCATGTTTGACTTGTCGCGCTTGGCCATGTCGGTTTTCCAGTCGGCCATGTCTGCTTTCCAGTTGGCCATGTCTGCCCGTAACCGATCCACTGCCGACTCTGTTTCCGCATAATTTGCTTTCATATCTGCCCTCAATACGGCGACTTCCTTCGCCAGTTGTTGATTCTGTTCCTGCAGTTGCCGGAACTGTTTTTCCAGCTCCTGATGATCGCTTTCAGCCATGTTCCGATCCTATACGATTGCTGACCGGTTTTTCAAGGACATTCAAGTCCAGTAAGGAAAACAGTCGCTTGGCTTTTAGTATCCGCACCACCTCCTCAGGGATAGGGCCCCAAATTTACTGCAGCAAGACATTGTCGATTTCAACTCTGGCCCTTTTACGGCCAGTATAATGGCCCAAACCAACAAGGAATATGTCGACACGTCGTTTGGCCTTCTTCCTTTGGAAGAGGGGGCGAACAGTTCAAGGTCGTGCGCAGCAATCCATCCATTGAAGTGGTTTACGGCTGTTACGAAACAAATCCATCAAAATCCGGCCCCGGAAATCCAATTCTTCCGGGACCGGACAGCCATTTTCGGTAAGGTCTGTTCGATAACGAGGAATGCCGGGTCGGAGGGTCAGACGTAATCCTTGTATTTGGCCAGATGCCGAATCGGCTTGGAAAGTGCATCGCGCCGGAAGGGGTCGCCGAGCTCCCGGGTACACATGATCTCGACCACGGTGGTCTTGCCATCCTTCATTTGGGCTTGAACAGCCGCATCCAGGGCTGGCCCGACCTGGTCGAGCTGGTCGATACGGATGCCATCGGCTCCCATCGCCCGGGCGATTTCGGCAAAGCTCTCCTGACCCTCTTCGTTTAGTTCTCCGGCCACAAAACGACGGCCATAGAAGTCGACCTGATTTTTTTTCTCTGCCCCCCATTGACGGTTGTGGAAGACCACGGCGGTGACCGGTATGTGGTGACGCACAGCCGTCATGATTTCAACCATGCTCATGGCCCAGGCCCCATCCCCCGCATAGGCGACCGCCGGACGCTCCGGGGCCGCACACTTGGCACCAATCATGGTCGGCAGCGAATAGCCGCAGTTGCCAAAACTCATGGGAGCAAGGAAGCTGCGTCCGCGATCAAAACGAAGGTAGCTGTTGGCTACGGCATTGATATTACCGATGTCTGTGGATACCATCACTTCGGCCGGCATTGCTTTTTCCAGCTCCCGCAAAACCTGGCGTGGGCTGAGCCAATTGCCCGACTCGGCTTGTTGCTCCTGGATCATTTCCAGGCTGTAATCATCCTTTTCGTGCAGCCATTCATTCAGTTCCTGTTCCCAGGCGGACTTTTCATTGGCGGTGATCTGGAGACGTTCGGTACGGTTGTCATCACATACCAGCTTGCGGTCACGAAGTCGGGCCAGCAGAGCTCGGGCGGATGCGCCGGCATCCCCACAGATTCCAACCGATATCTTTTTGACCAGACCGAGCATTTTATGGTCGGCATCAATCTGGATGATCCGGGCATCCTTGGGCCAGTAGTCAATTCCGTATTGGGGCAAGGTGCCGAATGGGCCGAGACGGGTTCCTAGCGCGATCACGACATCGGCCCGATTGATCAGCTGCATAGCGGCCTTGGACCCCTGATATCCGAGGGACCCAGTCCATTGGGGATGGCTGGCAGGGAAAGAGTCATTGTGCAGGTAGCTATTGGTGACCGGACAGCCCAGCCGTTCCGCCAGGGCGACGCAGTCATCAATGGCATCTCCCATTACCACGCCGCCGCCGGCCAGCAGAACCGGAAAACGGGCTTGGGCAATCAGGTCTGCAGCCTCAGTCAACGATTGGTCGCCGCCGGGGCCTCGGTCGATTCGCATTGGTTGGGGGATTTCAGCATCAATGTCGCCATAAAAGAAATCCCGTGGGATGTTCAACTGGGTCGGCCCCATTTCAGACATGGCACGATCAAAACACCGGCCAGTGAATTCCGCCATCCGTTTCGGGTTGTTGACATGTCCCTGATACTTAGTAAATTCCTGGAACATGGGCAGTTGGTTGGCTTCCTGAAATCCCCCCAGCCCTTGGCCCATGGTACCGGTCTCCGGGGTGATGATTACCACTGGTGAGTGGGCCCAGTAGGCAGCAGCAATCGCCGTCACGCAGTTGCTGATCCCAGGGCCATTCTGTCCAATGCAGACGCCATGTCGACCACTGGCCCGGGAATACCCGTCTGCCATGTGTGCGGCCCCCTGTTCGTGAACAACTGGGATCAAGCGGATGCCAGCGGGCGCAAAAATGTCCATCGCATCCATGAAAGCGGAACCCATGATGCCGAAAATTTCCGTGACCCCGTTCGCTGCCAAGGTTTCCACAAATGCCTCGCTGGGCGTCATTCTTGCCATGGTATGACCTCCATAAAAGTGATAGTTAATGTCTTCGCAGAAAAAATGAAAAAAGAATTCGGTACGCAGGTAGAGTGAAATCGTGCCAATCAATGTGAGGCTGTGTAGCGGAAAATGAACCCCCATTGCAATGGGAATGATTCAGGTGGTCAGTGCCTCTTCCGCCGGCAGGTAGTCATAGCCCAGTTCTTTGGCAACCGCCAGGTTGGTGACCCGGCCGGCGTGGACATTGAGTCCATTTCGCAGGTGTGGGTCAGCCATCAGGGCATTGGTGAGGCCCCGGTCCGCTAGCTTCAAGGCGAAAGGCAGCGTTACATTATTCAGGGCAAAGGTCGAGGTTCGGGGGACACCACCGGGCATGTTGGCAACACAATAGTGCACGACATCATGGACCGTAAACGTCGGTTCAGCATGGGTGGTTGGACGGGACGTTTCACAGCACCCGCCTTGGTCGATCGCTACATCCACAATCACCGAGCCAGGCTTCATCTGGGCCACCATGTCGTTCGTAACCAGCTTGGGTGCCTCGGCACCCGGAACCAGAACGCCTCCAATCACCAGGTCCGCCGTAAGTACATGTTGTTCCAACGTGTCCGCACTGGAAAAAACCGAATTGGTGGAGCGACCAAAAATTTGCCAATGCCGCTCAATCGCATCAGGACTGTTGTCCAGAATCCAGACATCTGCCCCCATTCCTACGGCAATATGTGTGGCATGGGTACCCACCACACCGGCACCGAGTACCACGACTTTTGCAGGGTCCACACCCGGCACGCCACCGAGCAGCATGCCGAGTCCTCCGTGAGGGTGTTCCAGGCAATATGCGCCGGCCTGAATCGACATGCGTCCGGCTACTTTGGACATCGGTGCCAGTAAGGGCAGCCCTCCATGGGGGGATGTGACGGTTTCATAGGCGATACAGGTGGCACCACTGTTGACCAGATCCCGGGTTTGCTCCGGGTCAGGGGCCAGATGCAGGTAAGTATAGAGGATCTGCCCTTCGCGCAGCATGGCCCGTTCAGCGGCCTGGGGTTCCTTGACCTTGACAACCATCTCGGCCTGTTCAAATATTTCTTTCGCGCTACCGGCAATGCTCGCACCGGCTTTCCGATATTCTTCATCGGTACGCCGAATGCCAATGCCCGCATCGGTTTCCACAACAATGCGATGACCATGCTTGGCCAATTCCCGCACGCTGGTCGGCGTCAGGCCAACCCGATATTCATGATTTTTGATCTCTTTGGGGACACCGATAATCATTTTTCACCTCACTGTGTGGGAATGACAGAAAGGATGCCGCCAGACGTGGTTGGCACCCGCGGCCACAAAATCTCGCCAAATATAATATGGCTTTCGCATCTTTGTGGGTAGTACCAGAGTCAAGTGCCACGATAGACCAGTTTTCAGTTGGACTGCCTTATGGTCATGACAGCAGCCGTAATGATTCCCGGGAATTTGTGGAACCATCAGGGGGGAGACTCCGGGTATGGTCTGTCCGTCTGCACTCGTCTGACCGCCTCGTTCCAGCCGGATACCAGGGTACTCCGTTCCATGGGGTCCATCCGGGGGTGGTACTTCCGGGCATCACGCCGCTTGGAGGAGATTTCACTGGTAGAGGCATAGAGGCCATGCTGTAGCCCGGCAAGATAGGCAGCTCCCAGCGCAGTAGTCTCGGTGATAACCGGTTTGTCCACCACGGTATCGACGAGATCGGCCAAAAACTGCAGCATCCAGTCGTTTGCCACCATGCCACCATCCACCCGGAGTGCATCCAATGGATGCCCACTGTCTTTCGTCATTGCGGTAACCAGCTCCTGGGATTGGTAACATACCGCTTCCAGGGATGCACGGATCAAATGGACAATGGCAGTATCCCGGGTAATGCCCAGGATTGCACCGCGGGCATGCGGGTCCCAGTGAGGGGCACCGAGCCCGGTAAATGCCGGCACCATGTAGACGCCACCGTTATCGGAGGTTTGGCGAATCAGGTCCTCAATTTCGTTGACATGCCGAATCAGTTTCAGGTTATCGCGGATCCATTGGATGGCAGTTCCGGCATTGAAGATGGAACCTTCCAGGGCGTAGGTGACTTTGCCACCCAAGCGATAACCGACCGTGGTGAGGAGGCGATTGGCGGAAGCGACGGGCTCGCATCCGGTATTCATGATCATGAAGCAACCTGTGCCATAGGTGCTTTTCACCATCCCTGGATGAAAGCAGGCTTGCCCGAACAAGGCCCCTTGCTGATCGCCTATCACCCCGCCAATCGGTATTGTAGTACCGAGTACAGCGCCATCGGTCATGCCAAAGTCGTCCGCACTGTTGCGGACTTCTGGCAAAATTGACTCCGGGATGTTGAACAGTTGGAGCAGATAGTGGTCCCAGCACTGTTCATGGATATTGAATAGCATGGTCCGGCTGGCATTGGTGGCATCTGTCGCGTGGACCTTACCTCCGGTCAGCTTCCAGATCAGATAGCAGTCGACGGTACCGAACGCGAGTTCCCCTCTTGCCGCCCGGGATCTGGTACCGGGGACATGGTCCAGAATCCAGCCGATCTTGGTGGCCGAAAAATAGGCATCCAACCGCAGGCCAGTCCTTCCTGCTATCTCTTCTTCGTATCCCTTGGCAGCAATTCGGGCACAGTGATCTGCCGTACGACGATCCTGCCAAACGATCGCGTTATAAATCGGTTCCCCGGTTTTCCGGTCCCATACGATGGTGGTTTCCCGTTGATTGGTGATGCCAACAGTGGCTACGGAATCCCCGGCCTGATGCAGGACATCCCGAACCGCTTGCAGCGTGGTTTCCCAGATATCCCCGGGATCATGTTCAACCCATCCATCATCCGGGTAGATTTGTGGAAACTCATGTTGAGAAGAGGCCACCGGGCTGTGGTCTGGGGAAAACAGGATGGCCCGCGAACTGGTGGTGCCCTGGTCAATGGCAAGAATGTTGCATTTCATGTTGATGATGGGTCGGCTGGCTTGAGGAGTGATTGTCGGGCTTTCCGGGCTCCTGAAGCAAGATACCAAGAGCATGCCGGATGTTCTGCAGCACAGGATGAATGATTTATGGTGGCAGGAAACCTTTCGGTCCACAGGGCCCTATCAGGCCCGGAGAGCACTTTCGATTTCGTTTTGATAGCATTTTGGGTTCATTCGAAAATAAATTTGATTTCACTTGATCGCATGGTAATCTTCGTTTTTTGAGAATCATCAAGCATTCGGCAGCAACAGGCTTGCAGTCGAACATTACTGACCAATGAGGAATCCACGATGAAATTGAAAATTGTTGCCATCTTTATGGCCACCTGCATTGGGCCGATTCCCGTGCTGGCCGGCATGGCTGAAGCGGAAAAATGGATCACTGAGGAATTCCAGCCATCAACCCTGTCGATGGACGAGCAGAGAGCCGAGATGGAATGGTTCATCCAAGCTGCGGAGCCATTCCAGGGGATGGAAATCAATGTACTGTCCGAGACCATTCCGACCCATGAATATGAATCCAAGGTGTTGGCGACAGCCTTTGAAGAGATTACCGGAATCCAGGTGAACCACCAGTTGCTGGGAGAGGGTGAGGTGGTCCAGGCGGTCCAGACCCAAATGCAGACTGGGCGCAATCTGTATGACGCCTACATCAACGATTCTGACCTGATCGGTACTCATTCCCGACTGCAGTTGGCCGTCAATCTTACGGATTGGATGGCAGGTGAGGGAGCTGACGTCACCAATCCCAACCTGGATGTGGAAGATTTTGTCGGCAGGTCTTTTACCACCGGTCCGGATGGCAAGCTGTACCAATTGCCCGATCAGCAATTTGCCAACCTGTACTGGTTTCGCAAGGACTGGTTCGACCGGCAGGACCTGCAAGCCCGATTCAAGGAGATGTATGGTTATGACCTGGGCGTTCCGGTGAACTGGTCTGCATATGAGGACATTGCCGAATTTTTTACGGTACACGTGAAGGAAATTGACGGCGTCGAGGTATATGGCCATATGGATTATGGCAAGCGGGCTCCAGACCTTGGCTGGCGGATGACAGATGCCTGGCTTTCGATGGCGGGTGCGGGCAGCAAAGGACTGCCGAACGGAGTCCCGGTCGATGAGTGGGGTATCCGCATGGAGGAAGGCACCTGCAACCCGGTAGGTGCCAGTGTCGCTCGCGGCGGGGCGACCAATGGTCCGGCTGCGGTTTATGCAATCCGCAAGTGGGACGAATGGTTGCGACAGTATGCGCCTCCCGGTGCAGCAAGCTACGATTTCTACCAGTCGTTGCCGGCCTTGTCCCAAGGTAATGTGGCCCAGCAGATTTTCTGGTATACCGCATTTACTGCCTCCATGGTGGCATCCCAGGAAGAAGGCAACAATACGGTGGATGAGGCTGGCAATCCGCTTTGGCGGATGGCTCCTTCTCCCCATGGACCTTATTGGGAAAAAGGCCAGAAGCTCGGCTATCAGGATGCTGGCTCTTGGACGTTGTTCCAGTCCACACCGGTAGACCGCCGCAAGGCGGCTTGGCTTTATGCTCAGTTCGTGGTCTCAAAGACGGTGGATGTCAAGAAAAGCCATGTTGGCCTCACCTTCATCCGTGACAGTTCCATCAATCACGATTCTTTTACCGAGAGAGCACCGAAACTGGGTGGCCTGGTCGAATTTTATCGTTCCCCGGATCGCGTGCGCTGGTCACCTACCGGGATCAATGTGCCGGATTATCCGAAACTCGCCCAGATCTGGTGGCAGCAAATCGGTGATGTGAACTCCGGTGCCTTCACTCCACAACAGGCAATGGACCGGTTGGCCGCCGAGATGGATCAGGTCATGGCCCGGATGCAGGCTGTGGATGAAGCTGCCAATGTGTATGGTGGTTGTGGTCCCCGACTCAATGAAGAACGGGACCCGCAGTACTGGCTGGATCAGCCCGGTTCTCCAAAACCGAAAGTGGACGAGAAACCGCAAGGTATTACCATTGCCTATGAGGACTTGATCAAGGGTTGGCAATAGGCCTTGGTGACCTCGGGACGGACTATCAGTAGTCCGTCCCTTCTATCGAGTACCGTATGCATTGCAGACGCTGAGATGCCTTGGACTGATCGAGATGGATGCACTCTCTGAAAAGTCATTCAGTGAGCGCCAACGGGCATTGTTGGATCACATTCGCAGTCATGGAAGTGGGCATGTGGAAGCGTTGGCAGAGCAGTTTCGGGTTACGCCCCAGACTATCCGTCGGGACCTCAATATTCTCTGTAACCGGAAACTGCTCCAGCGGGTGCATGGCGGAGCTGTCGCTTCCGATATGGAAAATCGGCCAAGGCATGAACTGGCGAATCTGGACTATACGACACGTCTGCAAATCAATCCCGAGGGGAAGGCGCGGATCGGCCTCTTGGCGGCGAGCATTATTCCCAATGACGCATCCCTGTTCATCAGTATCGGTACCACTACCGAGCGTGTGGCAGCTCATCTCACGGCACATAGCGGCTTGCTGGTAATCACCAACAATATCAACATTGCCAACACGCTGCGTCGGTCAAGGGCAATTCGGGTCATGACGGCAGGCGGGTTGGTTCGGCATGAAGACGGTGGCATTGTCGGCGATGCCACGGCAGAATTCATTGATCGCTTCAAGGTCGACTATGCGGTGATCGGGTGTTCGGCGTTGGATGAGGACGGAACGGTTCTGGAGTTTGACGTCCGGGAGGTGCGTGTCGCACAGTCCATCATCCGCAATGCACGTTCTGTGGTTCTGGTCGCTGACCGTACCAAGTTCCAGCGCAAGGCACCCGTCCGGCTGGGCACACTGTCACAGATGAATTATCTGGTGACTGACTGGGTACTGCCAGGACCGGTGGCCGAATACTGCCTGCAGCATGCGGTTCAGGTCGTGGGCAGTGACTCACCCTCGACCGAATGGGCTGATTGATGGCCATCGAACTGCGTCAGGTAACACGCACGGTTAATGGGGCGGCGCATATCTATCCTACCAGCCTGTTTCTGGAAGAGGGTGGATTCAACATCCTGCTGGGCACGACGCTTAGTGGCAAAACCACCCTGCTGCGTCTGATGGCGGGACTGGAGACACCTTCCAGTGGGGAAATCTGGTTTGAGGGCCGGAATGTTACTGGCGTCCCAGTTCAGAAGCGCAGTGTCGCAATGGTGTATCAGCAGTTCATCAATTACCCGAACTTTACCGTATTTGAAAACATTGCATCGCCGCTCCGGGTGGCGCGGATGGACCGCTTGCGGATTCAACAGCAGGTGGAAAAGTTTGCCAGTTTGCTCAAGTTAGAGGAATATCTGAAGCGTTACCCCGCCGAACTCTCGGGTGGTCAGCAGCAGCGGGTGGCGATCGCACGGGCTCTTGCCAAGAACTCGCGCCTGGTGTTGCTGGATGAGCCGCTGGCCAATCTGGACTACAAGTTGCGCGAGGAGTTGCGGGACGAATTGCCGAGATTATTTACGGACAGTGGGGCAACAGTGGTGTATAGCACGACAGAGCCGATGGAAGCGTTGATGTTGGGCGGCTCCACCGCGACCCTTTTTGAAGGGCGTGTGAAACAGTTCAGCCCTACCGCAATGGGGTATCGAATGCCGGAAAACCTAACCAGTGCAAGGGTTTTTTCCGACCCTCCGATCAATGTGGCCAGCATCTGGAAACGGGGGGATCGGTTCTGCTTGGATGACCATATTTCCTGGTCAGTTCCGACTGCCTTGGGCTCACTGGAGGACTGCCACTATTTCATGGGGCTTCGCCCGCATCACCTCACTCTGCACCCCAGTTCGGAACATGTAGTAGCCATTCAAGGTCGGGTAAAAGTGGCCGAGCTCAGTGGCTCGGAAAGTGTGATTCATGTATTGGTTGGGCAACATGATTGGGTTTCCGAGTCGCACGGCATCCACCCATTTGACAGTGGTGACCCGGTCACATTGTATTTGCATCCGGACAAGATGCTCTACTTTGACGAAAGTGGCCAGTTGATTCCATACTGAGCCATGGCACGGATTGCGCTCCAAGGGGTTCGTCACCGATATCCGGCTCTTCGGGGGGAGACAGCGGTATGGGCTCTCGAAGAGTTGCATCAGGTGTGGGAGGACGGTGGTGCCTATGCGCTTCTGGGTCCCTCTGGATGTGGCAAAACCACTCTCCTCAATATCATCTCCGGCCTGCTTTCGCCGACCACCGGCACGGTATGGTTTGATGACCGCGATGTCACCGGGATTGACACATCGGCACGGCACATCGCACAAGTGTTTCAGTTTCCGGTGGTATATGACACGATGACCGTATACGATAATCTGGCGTTCCCCTTGCGGAATCGCGGGATGTCGACATCGGAAATCAGGCCGCGGGTTGAAGAGATCGCTGCCATGCTGGATCTGTCCAAGACTCTTCACCGGCGTGCTTCTGGATTGACGGCAGATGGCAAGCAAAAGATTTCACTGGGCCGAGGTCTGGTGCGCTCGGATGTCAACGTGATCATGTTTGATGAACCTTTGACGGTGATTGACCCACACCTCAAATGGCAACTTCGCTCCAAACTGAAGCAACTCCATCAGCAGGTCGGTACTACGATGATCTATGTGACCCATGACCAGACAGAGGCGCTCACTTTCGCTGACAGAGTGGTGGTGATGTTTGAGGGACAAGTAGTCCAGGTGGGGACCCCGGAAGAGTTGTTTACCTGCCCACAGCACACTTTTGTCGGACATTTTATTGGATCCCCGGGGATGAATCTGCTTTCGGCCTGTTGTCAGGATGGCCGGGTCCGGTGCTTGGATCAGGACTTTGGGCCTTTTGGTACGGCCGCACCCCATGCAGAAGGAATCTTGCAGCTTGGCATCCGCCCGGAGTTTGTTCGATTTGCAGAAGATGGCATTCCAGTACGAGTTCAAAGGGTGGACGATCTCGGTCGACATCAGCTGGTGGAGGTCGAGACTGCCAGACAACGCCTGAAAATGATTGTGCCTGAAGGGGTCGACATTCCTTCCGAACAGCCCGCAATCCAGTTGGAGCCGGACCATACCCATTGGTATCGGGACGGATGGCGAATCTCCCGGTCAGGGGGGCATCATGAATAAGCTGGATAACCCGAAAGCCTGGTGGCTGGTTCTGCCGGTGTTGTTACTGGTGGCGTTCAATGCCCTGATCCCGTTGATGACGGTAGTGAACTATTCGGTTCAGGAAACATTCGGCAATAACCTGTTTTTCTGGCATGGACTAGGCTGGTTTGAGGAGGTTCTGCGATCGGAGCGATTTCATGCCTCGCTGTTTCGCCAGTTGATGTTCACGTTCACGATCCTGCTGATTGAAGTGCCATTGGGGATTGTCGTGGCACTATGTATGCCTCGACGTGGGGTCTGGGTATCGGTTTGCCTCGTACTCATGGCCCTGCCGCTGCTGATTCCATGGAACGTGGTCGGTGCCATGTGGAATATTTATGCGTTGCCAGATATCGGTCTGCTCGGCAAGATGGTCAATAGCTTGGGTGTTGATTACAACTTTACCCAGCAACCGGTTTCTGCTTGGGTCACTACGGTCGTGATGGATGTTTGGCACTGGACTTCACTGGTCGTCCTGTTGACATATGCCGGCCTGCGCTCCATTCCCGACGCCTACTATCAAGCTGCACGTATCGATGGTGCCAGTCCATGGGCCGTGTTCCGGTTCATCCAGTTACCCAAGCTGAAACGGGTTCTGACCATCGCGGTCCTCCTGCGGTTCATGGATAGCTTCATGATTTATACCGAACCGTTTGTGCTGACTGGTGGGGGTCCCGGAAACACGACCACTTTCCTCTCCATTGATCTGGTCAAAATTGCCCTTGGGCAGTTCGACCTGGGACCAGCGGCGGCGATGTCGCTCATCTATTTTCTGGTGGTTCTTCTGGTTTGTTGGGTGTTTTATACCCTGATGATGCGAAATGAGGCGCAATCATGAGGTCGAACAACCGCATCCGTAAGGCGGCCGTGACCACATTGTATATTCTGTTCCTGATGTTGCCGGTCTACTGGCTGGTCAGTATGTCGTTCAAAACAACGAACGAGATCTTGGGGACCTTCTCTCTCTGGCCACAGGATTTCACTCTCGACAATTACCATAAGATTTTCACCGACCCGACATGGTACACAGGCTATTTCAATTCCATTAGTTATGTGGTGATCAATACGCTGTTATCGGTGACCGTGGCCTTACCGGCCGCATACGCCTTTTCCCGTTATCGGTTTCTAGGTGACAAGCACCTTTTTTTCTGGTTGCTGACCAATCGGATGGCACCACCGGCAGTATTTGCATTGCCTTTTTACCAGCTTTATTCCGCCATTGATCTGTTTGATACCCATATCGGCGTGGCCTTGGCACATTGCCTGTTCAACATCCCGCTGGCCGTATGGATACTGGAAGGTTTTATGTCTGGAGTTCCCAAGGAACT
Source organism: Candidatus Poriferihabitaceae bacterium (assembly GCA_965221795.1). Taxonomy (GTDB): domain Bacteria; phylum Pseudomonadota; class Gammaproteobacteria; order Arenicellales; family Poriferihabitantaceae; genus VYFG01. The sequence goes on along the minus strand of OZ244914.1, from coordinate 1,071,412 downwards.
GGATGAGACTGCCTATCTGGATGGGTATTCGTTCTGGCGTTTCTTTATTCGGATTTTCATCCCGACGATTGCAGCCGGTATTGGGGTAGCCATGTTTTTCTGCTTCATGTATTCCTGGGTAGAGTTGCTGCTCGCCAAGACGCTGACTGCGGTGGAAGCCAAGCCCATCGCCGCGACCATGACGAGAACGGCGAGCACTTCCGGATATGAACTTGGATTGTTGGCTGCGGCCGGAACGCTGACTATTATCCCCGGAGTTTTCGTGATTTATTTTGTCAGGAACTATATTGCCCGGGGATTTGCCTTGGGGAGGGTCTAGGGGAGAAATGAACCATGTGCTCGACTTTACCTGGATGGCCTGGACATGGCCTACGGGCTTGTTTTTTCTGGTCGTGATATGCTCTGTAGCGGGAGTTGGCATCTGGGAGTCACTCAGCCCGCAAGGTGCTCCCCGGCATGGCATCTTCGGTTTGGATACCACGCGTGGTGATCGCCTGTTTATCAGCTGGCTTGGGACGGGCTTTATTCACTTGGCATGGCTGGGCCTGATGGGAGCACCGCTATGGGTCCCATTGGCTATATCGCTGGCCTGGTTCCTGTTTGTGTTTCGGTGGGTTTGATCAGTTCCTGGATCGATACTGCTCTTTTGCAGATGCAAACTGAAAGATGGAACTGCGTCGACAAAATATTGCTGCACTGTCCCGGAATAGACAGGATGTTCTGATTATCGGGGGTGGAATCAATGGTGCCGCATGTGCAGCCGCTCTTGCCACAAGAGGGATCAGAACCGGCCTGTTGGATGCGAGGGACTTTGCGGGCCTGACCAGCCAGCACTCCTCCAACCTGATCTGGGGAGGGGTGAAATACCTGGAAAACTATGAGTTTGACCTCGTTGCAGAATTATGCAAGGCACGCAACGAGCTGATGAAACGGTTTCCGTCCTCTATCCGGGAAATCCGGTTTGTCACTACGGTGCCCAAAGGGTTCCGGCATCATCCCGCCGTATTGTGGGCGGGTGCCTGGCTATACTGGTGCATCGGGCGGGGATATACCCGTCCACCGCGTTATCTGCGTCCAGAAGCCGTCAGGGCAGAAGAACCGATTATTGATATCACGGATTGTACCGGCGGACTCGAATACTCGGATGCTTACCTGTTTGATAACGATGCACGGTTTGTATTTGGTTTGATTCGCTCGGCTATGGACCATGGCTGCCAGGCAGCGAATTATGTAGAAGCAGTCAGGTTTCAGAAGCGCGGGGAGGAGTGGCAGATCACCGCCAAGGATCATGTCAGTGACCAAACCTTGCATATTCGCAGTAAAGTGCTGGTGAATGCAACTGGAGCATATGTCGATACCCTGAATTCGGCCGCAAAAGTGGTCACTCGACATCAGCATATTCTTTCCAAGGGGATACATTTGGTGGTGCCCCGTATCAGTGAGAGCGGGAAAGTGCTGGCTTTTTTTGCGGATGATGGACGATTGTTCTTTGCCATACCCATGGCTCATCGGACTTGCATCGGGACGACGGATACCCGGGTGGACTCGCCTGATCCCACGGTGAGTGATCAAGACAGGGATTTTGTCCTGTCGAATATCAATGCCAAGCTGAAACTTCCCAGGCAATTGACCCGATCCGACATCATCGCGGAACGATGCGGCGTGCGGCCACTGGTAACTCCCAGAGGAATGGGGGGTACTCTGGACTTTCTGCAGTTGTCGCGCCGACATATTGTCGAGACCCATGCGGAAATGCGCCAGATCAGTATTTTTGGTGGAAAACTGACTGACTGTATTCATGTTGGCGAAGAGGTTTGCCAAGAAGTCGCTAAATTACTGAACATGTCATTGGCAGCATGGCCGTCTTGCAGCTATCATGAACCCGACAAGGAAGAGAAACGGGCATTCATGGCTCGGGCCAAGGAGGTCGGCATTCACGAAATCCGGGCGGAGGATACTGGCGAACCCCTGTCCGACCGGTTATGGAGGCGATATGGTGCGGGGGCCGGTTCGATTCTGGACCGCATCCGGCAAGACCCCGACTTAACCAGCACGGCAGTCCCCGGCACAGGTCTTCGTCTTGGTGAGATCGACTACCTTCGCGAGCGGGAAATGATTGTGAAACTGGACGATTTATTACGACGCCGATCCAAGCTGGCACTACTGTATCGACACCAGGAACTGGCCGAAATGCCGGGATTGCGGGAACTTTGTAACCATTTGTTCGGTAATCGGGGAAGGGCGGAGTTCGAGGGGTACTTCGGCGGCAGGAGCCATGGAGAAGGGATCGGCCCGGTCGGGTCGTCTGGATAGCATCCGTTCCGGGTGTCGGGTCCGGTCGGCACCAAGCCGTTTACCTTTCTTCGGCGCTGATGAGTGTCACCGGCCTCGGTGAACTGGATTTCCTGGAGTGCTCTGGGCTCTAGTCGACTGGGAAGACACTGATCGGGAGAGTCGGCCACTCACCGGAGCGGCAGTGGAATCGGGCTATCGCCAATGGAGACGGGCCGGCTCATCCAGCGGCTGGTTCGCCTTGCCAGGGTTGATGTTCTGGGGATGGATGACGGGGATCTTGCTACCTGGAATGTGGAAAACCGCCGCGACCGGGCGGTAGCTCCTCTATGGCCGGTAAAGGATCCCCCTCCCCCGGTGGCCTGCCCGTTGCCTGTAGAACGCCTGCAAACCAATTGCCCGCTATCTGCGGGGGAGTCCAAAATGGGAAATGCCGAAGTGGATGGAGGTAAGGCTCCCACCGCTTCCGCAATCGGTTCAGAGGAAGGGATTCCTGCTGCCTGATGACCGTTGCGTCGCGATTCTCCGATGGAATAGGAAACCCATGGGTCCAGAGGGAGCAGTTTCCGTTGGATGGAGGGGCACTTTTCGCGTGGAATCCGTGGTTAGATTACGTAGAACGAATTAGATCTATTTATTGGGAAAAATATGTCAAATATCCGATGTTAATATATGCAATATAATTATAAAGGTTATATTTAGTCTTATTTTGTCAAATTAACCGCTTGGGAAATCATTAGATGTTGATCGAATTCAGCGTGACGAATTTTCTGTCTTTTCGGGATCGCCAAACCTTAAGCCTTGTCATGGCCAAGGGAGATGAATTGCTGCCTTCCAACACCTTCCGGGAAGACGGGCTAGGAAAAGCGAGTCTGCTCAGATCTGCAGTGATATACGGACCAAATGCCAGCGGCAAGTCCAATTTCCTGCTGGCATTGCAGACGATGGAAGATATTGTGCTGGAGTCGGCAGCAGAGCGTCAACATGGTGATGACCTGCCTGTTGTCCCGTTTCGCCTGAGTCAGGCTACTCGGCAGAAACCGAGTGAATTCGAGGTAATTTTTATAGCTGACAAGGTCCGTTATCAATATGGCTTTGCTCTGACATCGGACCGGATTCTTGAAGAGTGGTTGCTGGCTTTCCCAAAAGGCAGGCCGCAACAATGGCTGGGGCGGACATGGAATGAGGCAGATCATCGCTACGATTGGCAGCTTGGAAACAGTCTTACGGGCGAAAAGCAATTATGGAAAAAGTCGACGCGAGCAAATGCTTTGTTTCTGTCAACAGCCGTACAATTGAATAGTGAGCAACTAAGGCCAGTCTATGACTGGTTCAAGCAAACACTGCGTACGGCAAATATCGTGGGCTGGAGTCCAACATACAGTGCCTCGTTGTATGAAAGGAATGAAAGCGAAAGATCGCATATCATGGATTTTCTACGTGCGGCCGACTTAGGTATCCATGATATTGTTGTTGAGAAAAAGAAGTTTGATCATGCCGACTTACCGGACGATATACCGGATTCCCTGAAAGAGGAGATTGCAAATGAAATGAAAGGAAAACAGTTTCTGGAGGTCAAGATAGCGCACCTTGATGCGGAAGGCGGGGTCGAGAATTTTGATTTCAAACATGAATCCCATGGCACACAAAAAATTTTTGCTCTAGCTGGCCCTTGGATCGACAGCTTGAATAATGGGTATATTCTCGTTATTGATGAATTGCATGACTGTTTGCACCCTCATTTATTGAAATTCCTTGTTGAGTTGTTTAACAACAGCAACACCAACTCGAAAAATGCACAACTGATATTCACGACGCATGAAACCTCGATTCTCAATCAAGCCGTTTTCAGACGCGACCAGATATGGTTCTGCGAGAAAGGCAAAGATAATGCCAGCAAAATCTATCCATTGACTGATTTCAGCCCCCGGAAGGGGCGTGAAAATCTTGAGCAAGCCTATCTTTCCGGACGATATGGGGGGTTACCCTATGTGAGACCGCTGCACTAGAATAGTTTAGTTGATGGGTACGCATAATCTGTTCCACAAACGGAAGGCGAAAAGGCTTCGAGATATCAAAAGGCGAGCAGCGAATAGGCAACAGTACCCCAAGGTGCTGGTTGTCTGCGAGGGAGAAAAACTGAGCCATACTATTTCAACGGATTGAAGGATCATTATGGTCTTAACAGCGCCATTATTGAAATCTGCAGTTCTTGCGGATCGGATCCGGACAGCATTTTCATATTTGCCAAGCAAAGATACCAAGATGAGAAAGCGGCTGGCGACCCGTTTGATCGCGTCTACTGCGTATTTGACAAAGATCGCCACCATACCTATGAAAAAGCCTTGGAAGCAATACAAAACATGAAGCCTAGAAATACGTATGCAGCTATCAATTCTATTCCTTGCTTCGAATACTGGCTATTGCTACATTTCGAAAATACGACCAAGCCTTATGGCCCGTTATCGGGAAACAGTGCATGTCATCAAGTAGTAAAAGATCTCAAGAAATATATGCCTCTTTATTCAAAAGGTGACATGAAAATCTTCCCGCAGATCAAAGATAAGATTCCCTTTGCTATCAATAATGCTACGAAAAGTTTGAAGGCTGCCGAAAAAGCAGATACCGATAACCCGACCACGCGTGTTCACGAACTGGTGAGATTTCTGCAGAATATAAAAGGGTAGCGCAGGTGTCCACTGCATACATTCATTCAACTAGACACTGTTGCACTTGGGGGTATTGTTCCCATCCATTCTATCCGGTCGGGAATGGAGTGCAAGGATATATGCCAGGAAGCTTCCCACCCTGTTGGCAGCTTTTTGTTTCAGGCAATATTACCGGTCCGGCTTAGATAAAGATAAATGGGCAAGAGATCCGATGCAGGCTGTGAATCTCCTCTGGAAGGTGCTTGGATAGCACCAAAACAGAAACTGAATGAAATGGTGCCCAATATTCTTCCGGTAGAAATGCCTTATTGCGGCGATGGGTTTGGAGTGAAATGCTGTTGAACCAAAATCGGATTGGACTATTTGGGCTCTGTGTAATCGTTTCTGTACTGTTCTGAGAGCGGAACTCGCTACCTATTGTCATATGATCTCCAGACTAGATTGCAAACCGGAATGGGTTTCGCTGCAGGAGCATAGCCGGAAAGCGACGAATCGCCGCATTGATGGGTTGTTCTGTCAGGACCCAGAACGGTTCCGGAAATTTTCTGCTGAAGCGGCGGGTATTTTTCTTGACTACTCCAAACACAATCTTGATGACTACACCCTCAAACTGCTGCTGGACTTGGCCTGCGCATCGGATCTCAAGGGCTGGCGAGCGCAGCAGTTCCGAGGAGATCGTATCAACAAAACCGAAGGCGAGGCGGTTCTACATACAGCCTTTCGGGCGATCAGTTCCGAGGCCGCAAAGACTCGATTGCCTGCATTGAAGCAACAGAAAACCGAACATATCCTGAAGCAGATGGCGGCATTTGTTACGGAAGTGAGATCGGGGGAGTGGTGCGGCCATACCGGCAGGCCCATTCGTACTGTAGTGCATATAGGAATCGGGGGGTCCCACATTGGGCCCGCCATGGTTTGTCAGGCACTATCCACTCCGGCCACGAAAGGCCCCGAAGTCCGATTTGTATCGAATCTGGACTCGGGATCTTTCCGGGAAGCACTTCGGGCCGCCGAGCCGGAAACCACTCTGTTTGTGCTCGCATCCAAGTCATTCTCGACACCAGAGACTCTCATCAATGCAGAAAAAGCCCGGCAATGGCTAGGCCTCTCACCTGGTCGGGATGAACGTGCAGTGGCTCACTGGGTTGCGGTGACAGGAAACCCGGACCGGGCCATGGCATACGGGATTCATCCCGATAACATTTTCCCCTTGCCCGGATGGATTGGGGGACGGTTTTCATTGTGGTCTGCGATGGGTCTCCCGATTGCGCTCCAGACCGGTGTATCCAAGTTCCATCAACTGCTGCAGGGAGGGCATGCCATGGACCAACACTTTCTGTCCGCTCCGTTTGCGGAAAATCTTCCTATTCTAATGGCCATGGCAGGAATCTGGTGCCGGAATTTTCTGGGATCATCCAGCCAAGCCATAGTGCCCTATACCCAAAAACTGGAATTGCTGCCGCTCTTCTTGCAACAGATGGAGATGGAGAGTAATGGCAAGAGAGTGACCTGGTATGGAGAGGAAGTATCCTGGGATACCTGCCCCGTGATCTGGGGCGGGGCAGGTACGAATGTACAGCATACATTCTTTCAGCAATTGCATCAGGGGACCGAAGTGGTGCCCGTGGACTTTGTCGTCGTCAATCAGGACCTCGACACCCCTGCGGAGATGCATCGACTACTGGTCGCCAATGCCATCGCTCAGTCCAGGGCCTTGATGGCAGGCCGTGATCCGGAGAGTCTATGGGAAGATGGGCTTCGAGATGAGACGAATCGCATGACAGCAGGCCGACTTGTTCCCCATCTTGTCTGTCCCGGGAATCGGCCGAGTAGCATGATCGTGCTGGAGTCTCTGACCCCGGAAACTTTGGGCGCATTGATTGCTCTGTACGAGCATAAGGTTTTCGTCCAGGGCGTGGTCTGGCAAATCTGTTCCTATGACCAGTGGGGAGTAGAGATGGGCAAGAAGCTGTCCACGGACTTTGTCCGGGTTCTGGCCGGGGAGACCTCAAACATGCAATTGGATGGATCAACTCAAGGGCTATTATCAAGGCTGGGCGAATTTGCCCGGCGGTAGAACTGTGATCAATGGTTGCCGGGCGGAAGCGAGAGCCAGTGCCCCGAAGGTTGTCAAGGTAAGGAAAACGCAGTGCGTGGTAAGGGTCCCAAACCAGGGTATGCGGATATACCGGCACATATCGGAATCCGAGAGTCGATAAAAGCGCCCGGCAAGTGAATATTGAACCACTCCTGTCTGCACTGCCGCCGATTCCCAGCCATGCTCTTGCTGCGATGGCGGCACTGACCATCGGAATTTTCCAACTTGTGCGTCCCAAGGGAACATATGCCCATCACTGGATTGGTTGGGCCTGGGCGATTCTCCTTGGTTATGTCGCCATCTCGGGGTTCTTCATTTCTGAAATTCGTACATTCGGACATTTCAGCCCCATTCATATTCTGTCGGCTGTTACGCTTGGCATTCTGGTTTTGGGCATCCGGACGGCCCGAGCCGGTCGTATCTCCATGCACAAGCGAATCATGATCCAGTTGTTTTTTCTGGCGCTGGTCCTGACCGGTCTTTTTACTTTCCTGCCGGGTAGAACAATGTATCGGGTATGGTTTGGAGCCTGAAAGTCTGGCGGTGGTTCGAGGCTGCCCCCATGCAGATTTTTGTGCCAACGGGTGCTTGGTGGATTGAATTTCCCATCTGCATGATTCTGCCGCCTTGTCCGGCAGTCGGCATCAGGGTCTGACAGGGGAGTTGTAACCTTGTGGAGGCTTCCGGCTTAGGGACGATCAGCAGATAACGATTGGGATTCAGGCGAGGGCACCGCCACAACTGCTACCGGCTCCAGCCGTACAACCGTAGCAGTGATCTCCCACCGCAATGCGATTGCCTGCCAGTGATTGGGCAGTAATGTCCCAGAGTTGCTGTTTGTGGGTTGCCGGGGACAGTTCGATCATTTGGTTGAAATCACAGTCGAAGACATAGCCTTGCCAGTCGACACTCAGAAGGTGTCGACACATAAGAGAGGGTATAGTAGCGGGATTGAAATGATCGACCAGCAACTTCATGTAGTCGTCCAGTTGTCCACTGCGCTCAAGGTAATGCCGGAATCGGTTGATCGGCAGGTTGGTAATGGTGAGAAGATTGTTGAACCGGATCCCGAAATCCTGCTCCAGATGCCGCCGGTACTCTTGTTCCAGGCTTGCTTGGGCAGGAGGCAGAGAGGGTCCAACGGGATTGTAAACCAGATCAATAATCTTATCTGCATCTATCCCATACCCCTGTGCATTCAAAGCCTGCAGGCCTTCAATACTCTTGCCAAACACTCCCTTTCCACGTTGTCGCTCTACATTCTCCCGAGAGTAGCAGGGCAGGGAGCATACCAAGCGGATGTTTCTTGCCGCATACCATTCGGCCAAGTCATGCTGGTGTGGTTCAAACAGCACGGTAATGTTGCAACGGGCAGTGACAGATACTTCATGGGCTTTCAAGGAATCCACAAACCAGCGAAAATTCGGATTGAGTTCCGGGGCCCCGCCAGTAAGGTCTGCAGACTGGATCCCGTTTTCCGCGACCCAACCTACAATCCGTTCCATAGTTTCCCGGCTCATTGACTCGGTCCGTTTCGGACCGGCTTCCACATGACAGTGCTCGCAGGCTTGGTTGCAACGATACCCGAGATTGATTTGTAGTTCCATCAAGTGGCTACGAACCAATGGGAAACAGCTATGGTCGGTCAGGGTCTGATGGAATTGGTATGAGGTATGGGAATCCATTGGATAGGGAAAAATTGAAAGTAGGCCAGATTATACAGTCATGGGAACCCTAGCCTGAGGGCCCTGGAGCAATATTTCGCGTGAATACGATACCATGTCCATTGGAACCGCTCACAGTGGTTGGTCTGTGTCGCTTCGAAGGTCCATGTACAGGGAAACCGAGGGGCAGAGATCATTGAGCAGACATTTGCGGCACTTGGGTTTGCGTGCTGTGCAAGTGTAGCGGCCGTGAAGAATCAGCCAGTGATGGGCATTCATTCGGTATGGTGGTGGAATGACTTGGAGCAACTTATGTTCCACCTCCCGTACATTTTTTCCGGGTGCCAGTCCCAATCGATTCGAAATCCGGAAGATATGAGTGTCAACGGCAATGGTCGGATGACCAAAAGCAGTATTCAGGATGACGTTCGCGGTTTTTCGTCCTACCCCGGGCAACGATTCCAAGGCAGTCCGGTTTTCCGGGACCCGGCCGCCATGTTGCGCAATCAGGATCTGGCAGGTTCGGACAATATTTTCCGCCTTCGTATTAAACAGGCCGATGGTTCGGATATATGGTTTGAGTCCTGTGACCCCCAACCGTAAGATCGTTTCGGGGGTATTGGCGACTGGGAATAGTTTTTGAGTGGACCGATTGACGGATACATCTGTGGCCTGGGCTGACAGAATGACCGCCACCAGTAGCTCAAAGGGTGATTTGTAGGAAAGTTCGGTGGTTGGCTTCGGTAATTGCTCTTTCAGTCGGGAAAAGAGCGTCTCCACGTCGGAAGCTCTCATGAATCGGTGGTAGAGTGTGTTAGGTTGCGGTGATCTTTCCGGCTCTGGCGCTTGCGCAAAAGTGCGGCCTGGATTTCCCGTTGCAGCGTTTCGCGTGGATGGACTTGCCGAGCCGATTGTACCCGCTGTTCTTGCACGCTCTCTCGGTCGAGTTTTTGTTCGGTTCTTCGTCGTGCCTTTTGGGTCTGCTCCCGGGAAAATGCAGGCCACAAGCTGGGAGTCTCGGTTGGTGCAGGCAGGGGAGCCGGTACCAGGTCAATACAGTCCGTGGGGCAGACCGGTACGCAGAGCGTGCATCCGGTACACTCCCGTGCAATCACGGTATGCATCCGTTTTTTGGCACCGATGATACAATCCACCGGGCATGCCTTGATGCACAGTTTGCAGCCGATACAGGCGGACTCCTTGATGAACGCAATGACTTTCGGTTCGGTCACCCCGTTCTCCGGATTGAGGGGCTTGGGTGAGGTTCCAGTCAACCGGGACAATGCCCGGATAGTGGGGGTTCCTCCCGGAGGGCACTGGTTGATGTCCGCATCCCCGGTTTCGATGGCCACCGCGTATTCCCAGCATCGGGGATAACCACATTGCGTACACTGGGTTTGCGGGAGCAGTTCGTCGAGACGGGTGGCAAGGCTTGGCTCGGGTCGCGGCAATGGCTCGGGTCTGGTTAGTTGGTGGTCGGGCTGCAGATGCTAACTGGAATTCCGGCAATCTGCAAATTGGACAGCGCAACGCGGTTTGGCCGGGCGAGTGGTTGCGACTATAATCCGGGTGTGCAGTGTCTTCGGGTTGGTTCGTGTGGACTATCAAACAAAATTTGAGCGGATTTCAGCGCAGACGAACTATCGCTTTCTGGACATGAAAGCGCAGGCGTTTTTGCATGCACAGGCCATTCGCTACCGGTTTACTCTGCAGGAGTTGCAACTGGTCAGTGACATGGCGTTGGACCGGTTGCGCTGGAAAGAGCCCCCCTTACAGACGGATTGGCCACAAACCAACAACAAGCAATCTCTGCTGAACATCCTGCGCGAACAGCATCGCGCTGTCCGTGAGAGTGAGAAACGCTATACGCAATTTTCGACCAAAGATAAGCCCCACAGCCTGAAACCGACCCTGCAGGTCACATCAAGGGAACAATTGGGATTGGGACGCTGCCCGGTCGCTTCGGAACGTACGCGCTGCTGTAATCTGCTGACTCTGGATGCGGTCGAAAAATGTGGTTTTGATTGTTCCTATTGCAGCATCCAGTCTTTCTATCATGGAAACGCCGTTACGTTTGATTCCGGCTTTCCAGAAAAGCTCGCGGCACTCCAATTGGACCCGAGGCAGATGTATCATATCGGCACCGGGCAATCATCAGACTCCTTGATGTGGGGTAATCATGGAGGAGTGTTGGATGCGCTGGGAGCATTTGCGACGGACCATCCCAATGTATTGCTGGAACTCAAGACCAAGTCACGGAACATTGGTTGGCTGCTGCAACAGGATTATCCACCAAATATCGTGACCACATGGTCCCTCAATCCGCAGACGATTATCGATCATGAGGAGCATCTGAGTGCTTCTTTGGCACAGCGACTGGAGTCGGCCGAACGGATTGCCGCCAAGGGCCGACTGGTCGGCTTTCACTTCCATCCGGTCATCCAGTATGACGGTGGACGTGAAGAGTACCGGGCAATCTGCCGACAACTGGTTGCGAGATTCCGGCCGGAAAAAGTGGCCATGGTCTCTCTGGGCACCTTGACTTTCACCCGCTCGACCATGAAAACCATTCGCCGTCGCCCGCTGACGACGAAAATTCTGCAAATGCCGATGGAAGAAATTGCCGGCAAATACTCCTATCCTCTGGAACTCAAGGTCGAGATGTTCCGTTCTCTCTATGAGGCACTGTCCCCTTGGTATGGCAAGGTCTTTTTTTACCTTTGCATGGAGGCGCAGTCCTTGTGGCGGCCGGTCTTCGGTCACGAGTACCCTTCCAACGAAGCATTCGAAGTCGCTATGAAAAACGCTTATTTTTCCAAGGTGCATGCCTTGGATTCATGGCAGTAGATCGACGTCCGGGCTTCTCTGGTCGCCGGCAAGAAGAGGATCCCGTGAGGACAGTAGATGGCAGAAGCCGGAGATGCTAGCGTTATATTGATTACCGAGCGTGCGTTGCTCTCCATATCTCAACCCGGCGGATATGTCCTGGTTATACGAACTGGTCTTGAATACGGAATCAGGGAACCAGGTCTTCACAGGCTCATCGTCAGGGTAGATTCAAAAAAACACCAGATGACTGAAGCATTTCCCGCCGGCCGGGGGTGGCCAAGGCCAATTCCGGTTGGCATGGGATAGTTCTGGAGAACTGGTATGTATTCGCCATCTTCGATTGGTTGTCCTGCGGTATTGGCGATTGGGACTCCATGGTTTACCAACCAACCCCCAGCCAATGCTCCCAGGTCTTTCGGTCAATCGACTTTTGCATGATCTGGGGAGAGTCGGGTTTCCCCTTCAGTTCTTGGCACCACAAGGGTAGAATTCGCTGCCCACCGCTTCCGGTCATCGGCATCCATCAATTTTATGAAACAACGTATTGCGGCCCTGATCGCCCAGTCTCTGGAAGCTCTTGGGGATTCCGTCCGGTTACCGGATGACATCAGCGAGCACATCCGGGTCGAACGGGCCCGAGATCCTTCTCATGGGGATTATGCCAGTACGGTCGCTCTGGCACTGGCAAAGACTGCCGGGATCCCGCCCAGGGAACTTGCCAGCAGGTTACTGGAGCGATTGCCGGCTTCCAGTTTGCTGGAAAGTGTACAGGTTGCCGGCCCTGGGTTCATCAATTTTACCATTGCCCGTGACTGTTGGCTGGAACTGATCAATGAGATCCGTGCCCAAGGTCGCCGTTATGGTACGGACACTGTCGGCAAAGGTCGCCGGATCATGGTCGAATTTGTCTCTGCCAATCCGACGGGACCTCTGCATGTAGGCCATGGGCGCGGGGCAGCATATGGTGATTCCCTGGCACGCATATTGCGTGCAGTCGGTTATGAAGTTCACAGTGAGTACTACATTAACGATGCAGGGCGTCAAATGGACATCCTGGCACTGAGTGTCTGGTTACGGTACCTTGAGCGATATGGTGCCGAGTTCGAGTTTCCTCGCGGAGCGTATCAGGGATCGTATGTGCGAGATCTGGCCGATGGGTTGGACCGGGAGCATGAGCGCGAGCTGGTTCGGTCGATTCCGTCGTTGTGGGAGGATCTTCCAGAGGAACCGGACATCCTGCTGGATACTCTGGTTGACCGGGCCCAGTCATTACTGGGGGAACCCGCGTTCCGGACTGTGTTCCAGCATGCTTGTGAGGCCATGGTGGAAGATATTCGGCAGGATCTTGCGGAATTCGGTGTAGAGTTCCAACACTGGTTTCCCGAAAGCCGCTTGGTTGCGGATGGGGCAATGGAAAAAGCGATTCAGGGACTGGAATCCCGGGGTCATATTTATGAAAAGGGAGGAGCAAAGTGGTTTCGGGCCACGAGTTTTGGGGATGAAAAGGACCGGGTGGTGGTCCGGGCCAATGGCACCCATACCTATTTTGCTACCGACCTTGCCTACCACTTCGACAAGGCCGAGCGTGGTTTTGAACGCATTCTGGATATTTTTGGAGCCGATCATCATGGCTATGTCAGTCGAATCAAGGCATCTTTTGAGGCCTTGGGCCATGCCCGGGAAAAACTCGATATTCTGCTGGTCCAGTTTGCGGTGTTGTATCGGAATGGAGCCAAGGTTTCGATGTCTACCCGGGAAGGAGAGTTTGTGACTTTACGGGAATTGCGGGAAGAGGTGGGCAATGATGCGGCACGCTTCTTCTATGCCCTCAGACGGCCGGAACAGCACATGGACTTCGATTTGGATCTGGCCAAATCCCAGTCCGCTGACAATCCGGTGTATTACATCCAGTATGCGCATGCACGTATCTGCAGCGTGTTTCGCCATACGCAGGAGCGTGGCATGGAAACTCCGTACCATGCAGCCCCCGACTACACCTTGCTGGTCCAGCCACAAGAACAGGAATTGCTTCGCACCCTGTCCCGCTTTCCAGAAGTGGTCACTGCTGCGGCGGACTCTCTGGAACCGCACCAGATTGCGTATTTCCTGAAAGCTCTCGCAACCGATTTCCACACCTATTACAATGCCCACCCATTTCTCGCCAGTGAAGACGACTTGCGCTTGGCCAGGTTGGGATTGATTGATGCCACCCGGCAGGTCATCCAGAACGGTTTGGAACTGTTGGGTGTCCGGGCACCAGAATCGATGTGAAGGGGGCTACCCAGTCCGCAGAGCTTCCACAGCCCACAGTCCGGTCTTTCTGTGGTTTAATTGCACGTAGAGTTTGCATGGCGCACACCGCAGCGGGTGTCTTGATAGGTAAGGGATAGCGTTGCAGTCTTTGACGACTGGTGAACCGTCACTGTATTATGTTCGTATTCTGTCAACAGCAGGAGCCCACCCTTGGCTTGATAGTGGGATGACCATCCATACTCCTTCGATTCGGTGTCCAGAGGACAGACTGGCAGGTTTTTATGACCCAGGCGAAGAAAAAACGTAAATCACGAACCCATGGGACAGGAGGAAGCGGATTCTTCCGGGGCTCTTCTGGCAGTTGGGGCATTCTGCTCACCGGAGTTTTGATCGGCGTGTTGGTTACCACGCTCTGGAATGGATGGCGCAGTGGAGATAGTCAGGTGGGCTCGGAGATCCAGCGGATGATAGAGGCGTCCACAGAGCAATCGGACCAGTCGACATCGGACGCCTCCGAAGTACCGATCCGGCCCCAACCCCAAGAGATTCAATACGACTTTTTTACGGTCTTGCCGGAAATCGAAGTCGTCGTGTCAGAGGATGAGAAATCCACATTACAACCGGGCGCAGTCACCACTCTGGCCGAGCCCTCTCTACAGGAGCCGGAACAGATCGCGGCAGTGGCACCGGAGCGGGTGACGAACGAAATCAAAGAGCCGGAGAAGTCGACACCAGAACCCCGTCAGGAAAAGCCGGTCGAACCCGCCAGGCCGACCCAGAAAACTGCGGCCAGCCATTATATGTTGCAGGCGGGCTCTTTCAGTCAATCTGCGGATGCTGAACGGCAAAAGGCCAGACTGGCACTGCTCGGACTCGGAGCCCAAATTCAGAAGGTGACCATTCAAGGTCGCGGCGACTTCTATCGGGTGCGTTTGGGTCCCTACTCCGACTTTGGCCGGATGGAGGAGGCCGGTAAACTGCTGGATCGGGAAGGAATTCAGTCTATCCAACTCAAGGTTTCGCGCCAGTAGGACAGGCCATGATGCTGTCCGAACGATGAGGAAACGGGTCATCCGGATTGCCACCCGACGGAGTCCACTGGCACTATGGCAGGCACATTTTGTGCGGGACCAATTGCAACGCTGTCATGAGGGACTGGCCGTGGAGCTTGTCGAGTTGGTGTCGGAGGGGGATCGGACCTTGGACGTCCCCCTGTCGCAAGTCGGCGGCAAGGGCCTGTTCCTGAAAGAGCTCGAACAGGCCCTCATCTGTGGTGAATCCGATCTTGCCGTGCATTCCATGAAGGATGTCACGGTCACCCTGCCAGACGGGTTGATGATTGCAGCCATCTGCCCTCGGGAAGAGGCGCGGGATGCGCTGGTTGCCCCAGGCCATGACTCGCTGGAGTCGATGCCGGCGGGGTCCGTGATCGGCACTTGCAGCTTGCGCCGGGGGTGTCAGTTGCGAGCGAGATTTCCACATCTGCAGGTGAAAAACCTTCGGGGCAATGTCCATACCCGGTTGGGTCGCCTGGATCGGGGCGATTATGACGCACTGATTCTTGCGGCCGCCGGATTGATCCGTCTGGAACTCCCCCAGCGGATTCGTGCATTTCTGGAGACCAGCACGATGTTGCCAGCGGTTGCTCAGGGAGCGGTGGGCATTGAATGTCGTGAGGAAGACCGGGAAGTGCAGGCTCTGTTGGCACCGCTTGCTGATCCGGTATCCACGTTGCGGGTGCAGTCGGAAAGAGCAGTCAATGAAGGTCTTGGTGGCGGCTGCCATGTACCTGTGGCAGCGTATGCCGAAATCGAACGTGATTCCCTGCGCATTCGGGGTCTGGTCGGTCGTCCGGATGGTTCTCTCCTGTTGCAGGCGGAGACGTGCGGCAACCCCTCGGATGCCCATGACCTGGGCTGCCGGGTCGCGGACCGTCTGCTGCAACAAGGGGCGGGAGATATTCTGGCCGAAGTCTATGACTGCCGGAACACTTGAGGGCGTCAGTATCCTCTTCACCCGCCCTGCGGGACGGGGTGAAGCTCTTGTGAGGGCTATCGGTATGTCGGGCGGTGAAGTGATTCCTTTCCCGGTACTGGAGATCGAGCTGACTCCATCGGACGAATTGCTGCGCCCCGGAGGGCTGGTCCTGGATCAATTTGCATTGGCCGTTTTCGTCAGTGTCTATTCCGTGGCATCGCTGGCGCAGGTATTACCCGGTCTCGACGGATTTCCGGCATCACTGGAAGTGGCCGCCATCGGTCCTGCTACCGCCGAAGCCTTAGTGGGATTGGGTATTCCGGTCCAGTATTTGCCACAGGGAAGCTCAGACAGTGAAGGCCTTCTTCGATCCCTGGCGCAACTGTCGGTGCAGGAATGTAATGTCGTCCTCTACCGGGGGAATGCTGGAAGGGATGTTGTCGTAGAAGAGCTGGATCGTCGGGGAGCCCGGGTGTATTCATTGGAGTGCTATCGACGCCGCCCCCATTCGTCTCCACCCCTGGATCGGCTTGACGAATGGCTGGCACGGCCTGCTGGTATTCTGCTGGTTACCAGCGTAGCCGTCTTGCAGGCCCTGGTAGCTGTGACCCCTCCTGTATATCGCTCACGATTGTTCCGGCAGCCGGTAGTAGCTCTCAGCGACCGAATCCGGTCGGCCTGCCGGACTGCCGGGTTTCTGGGGCCGGTCCAGTCCGCAGGGAATACTGGCACAGAAGCCATTGTCCGTGCATTGGCGGACATATCGCGGGATGCGATGGAGCCAGCCTGAGGCTTGCGGCATGGGGCCGCGGTCGATCGGGGTTGCCTGCTGCCGAGTTGACAAATCCCGGGAGTGCGGCGATTGGGAACAAAATACAGCTCGTGCCCGGCCCATACTGACCGCCGAGATCGATTCGGCTTACCAATTGGCTCATGGGCTGGATCGCAGGGCAGCTAGTGGCAGAACGAAAAACCGAATACAATCCCAATATGAAGGGGGACGATTCCATGTCGGCAGAGGAAAATTCAATTGGCAGAGAGCAACAATGAGACCCGCCACCACCCCGCACCGGTGTCCCAGGACACCACAGTGGCAGAGGACGACGCATCCGCCCGTACGGGGGTCGACTCACCGGACCATGTGGCGGTGACCCGAGGGACCGAGTCGGCATCCCGCTGGCATCGGGCCAGGTGGGGCATGCCCCTGGGCGCGATGACGGTCAGTGTATTCGCTCTCGGTATGGCTGGATATGCCTGGTATCAGACGGAAGTGAGAGCGCGTCTGTCCGCGATTGAGCATGATTATCGAATCAGTACGCTGGAAAGTCATCTCCAGCAGATAGCCGATACCCGGTCCGGAATCGATAGTCAGATGGAGCAGGTTCAGCAACAGGCGGTGGAAATGCAGTTACAAATGGAAAGTCTTCTGGATCAGTTACAACAACAGGCAGACAGTGAAAGCGATTTTTCTGCCCGTCTGCAGGTACTCCATGCAGACATCGAAACCGTAGCCTCCCGGGTTGAAAACCGCCTGGATGCCTGGGAAACCGATTTTCGTGAGGAGTTTGACAACTTGTCGGTATCAGTTCGCGTGCTGAATGAAGAGCTTCATGGCAGCGTCGAATACTGGACCCTGAAAGAAGTGGAATATCTGCTGTTCCTTGCGAATCAGCGGGCCCGGTCGGTCGGAGATGTGCTCGGGGCGCTCAGGGCACTGCAAGTGGCGACACAGCAGCTAGACGGGCTGGAAACCGAGGATTATCATGCGGTAACAGAAGCCATTCATCAGGAAATAGCCTTGTTGGAGAACCTTCCATGGCCCGATCATGCGATGATGTCGCGCCGGATTGCGGATCTTTCGCGGACTTTGGAGGGGCTCCCGATGCGTGGAGTGTGGGTGGTTCATGGCCCATCGGCGTTGCCGGAAAAGACTGATGAGGATCAATCGTCCGGGGACGCTGCAACTGCTATGGATCGTATGCTGGATGTGGGCCGAAAGTTCCTTTCCGATCTGGGTGACTTGATCCAGGTCGAGAAAGACGGAGAGCCGGTCATCCCCCCTCTTTCACCGGAAATACGCCTGCTCATCGAAGACCGGGGAAAGTTGTTGCTGGCCGGTGCCCAAGCCGCGTTGATGCAACGGGATCAGGATGCTTTCCATGAGCGATTGCAAGTGGTGGCGGATTGGGTGCGGGAGCGCTATGACAACGATCACCCGGGTACGGTGGATTGGATGCGGAAGCTGTTGGCACTCCAAGCTCTGGATGTTCGTACTGACATACCTGACATCTCCCGATCCCTCGATATACTTCGGGGGTTGATGCCGGACAGGTCTGGATGACATGAAATGGATCATCGCCATCGTGGTAGCCCTGGGAACTGCTGTCGGCATTGGGATGTTTGCCATGGAAGATCCGGGGTATGTGGTGCTTTCCCGCGAACCCTATACAGTGCGTATGCCTCTGGTACTGCTGATAGGCATGCTCCTGGCCCTGTTCACGCTCCTTTATCTGCTGATTAACTTCCTCGTCGGATTGGTGCGTACCCCCGGAAAAATACGACAGTGGAATCTGGGCCGGCGGGAGCGTGGCGCACAACAATTGGCGATGAAAGGGTTCAGTAACCTGATCGAAGGGGACTGGTCGGTCGCAGAAGGGAACCTTCTTTCCAGCCTGGACCATAACAGGGCTTCGTTAATGAGCTATTTGGGGGCGGCCTATGCAGCTCAACAGCAGGGATTGATCGAACGCCGAAATGCGCATATTGATGCTGCCCTGAAGGCCCATCCCCGCCAGGAGATTGCGATTCGCCTGACCCGTGCCCGGATGCAGATGCAGACCGGAGACTGGGAGGGGGCCCGGATGGAACTGGAATCTCTCCGGTCTCGTGCTCCTCGCAATGTAGTGGTCTCCCGTCTGTTGGCTGATACGTATCGCAGGCTGGGGCATTGGTCCGCGCTGGTTGCTCTGTTGCCAGCTTTACGGAAACTGAATGCCTATCCGGCAGAAGAACTCCGGTCCTGTGAGGCGCAGGCACTGAATGGTCATCTGCAAGCGGTGGCCTTGCGGACAGAAGATGGCTCTGGATTGAAGGCAGCCTACCGGGCGCTGCCCAAAAGGCTCCGGCAAGACACTCCGGCTCTGGCCAGTTATGCCCAGCAGTTGATACGAAACGGGCATGACAAGCATGCCGAGAGCCTGTTGCGGAAGGCCTTGTACCGGGGTTGGCAAGGTGAGTTGGCCAGATTGTATGCCAAACTCGAGACCGCAAACATTTCCAGTCAGATCAACCTGCTGCGACATTGGGGGCAGGGACATGAGGATGACGTGGACCTTAAACTGGCTTTGGCGATCCTGTATCGGCGTGACAATGAACTGGCGCAGGCCAGGGATCTGTTGGAGCAGGTGGCTACGGATACTGGCGACCCAGAGGTAGTCCAGACTCTGGGGGAGATTCTGGAGCAGATGGGTGAGCCTGAAAATGCCTTGGTGACGTATCGACAGGGATTGAAGGGTCGTGTAGAGACTGTTTCGGCGCAATCGGCCCCGGATGCCGGCATGGTGCCGGTCCATCACCGACAGAGAGCGCATAAGGAACACAGTATCATTCCCTTGGCATCGGACCGCTAGGATTTCCACCATAGTAGAGAGGTTCGATGCCCCGGTGAAGGCTCGGGACGGTCATCCCTTCGGCTTCCGGTTCCTATCTGCCTGGCCAGAATATAGACATGAGCGATCGTGGTTCACGGATGGCTCCCATTCAAGGTACAATTCATTCTTCCTGTTGCGGGATTGGTGCGTTGTCTGGGTGTCCGGGCAGATATCGTGTCTGAAACAGGGGCATTGATGTCATGATGGTCCATACTCTGGAGGTTCTATCTTGCTGAAGTCCTACGAAAAACATGTTGTGGAACGAGCCGCACTGGGGATCGTACCCAAACCACTGACCCCAGAACAGACGGCCGATCTGGTCGAGTTGATGAAGTCCCCTTCAGCGGGCCAGGGCGAACGACTGTTGGACCTGTTGCGCAACCGGGTGCCAGCGGGTGTGGACCAGGCTGCGTATGTCAAGGCAGCTTTTCTGGCTGCAATCCTGAAAGGTGAGGCTGCCTCTCCCTTGGTGACCCCAGAGCTGGCGGTCACCTTCTTGGGGGAAATGCATGGAGGTTACAATATTGCCCCCCTGATTGAGGCCTTGGAAGACGAACGGATAGCGGTCGGAGCCGCAAATGCCCTGTCCCATACGCTGCTGATGTTCGATGCGTTCTACGATGTCAAGGAGAAAGCTGACCGGGGCAATGTCCAGGCCCGGTCTGTGCTCGAATCCTGGGCCCGCGCAGATTGGTTTCTGCATCGTCCTGCGGTTCCGGAAACGATCACAGTCACCGTGTTCAAGGTGCCCGGGGAAACCAATACCGACGATCTTTCTCCGGCTCCCGATGCCTGGTCGAGACCGGATATTCCCCTGCATGCCCTGGCGATGCTGAAGAATCCTCGTCCGGAGCTCACGGATAAGCCACTGGAAAAACTGGCTGAACTCAAGCAAATCGGATATCCGGTTGCGTATGTTGGGGATGTGGTGGGCACCGGCTCATCCCGAAAATCTGCCACTAACTCGGTACTGTGGTATACCGGCGAAGATATACCGGGGATTCCCAATAAGCGGGCGGGAGGATATTGTTTCGGTGGCAAGATTGCGCCGATTTTCTTCAATACCATGGAAGATTCCGGAGCACTGCCGATTGAGATGGATGTCTCCCGGATGGAGATGGGGGATGTGGTGGATGTATACCCTTATGAAGGCCGGGTATGCCGTCATGGGACCGATGAAGTAATCAGCACTTTCCAGCTAAAGACCGATGTCCTGCTGGATGAAGTGCGTGCCGGGGGGCGCATCAATCTGATTATCGGACGTGGGCTGACTACCCGGGCCCGGGAAGCGCTAGGCCTGCCGGCGAGCGATGTCTTTCGAACTCCCCCTCCCCCTTCCAGCTCCGGTAAGGGCTATACCCTGGCCCAGAAGATGGTGGGACACGCCTGCGGCTTGCCCGGTGTGCGTCCGGGGCAATATTGCGAGCCCCGAATGACGACGGTCGGTTCACAAGATACCACGGGTCCGATGACCCGGGATGAACTTAAGGATCTCGCTTGCCTGGGCTTTCAGGCGGATCTGGTCATGCAGTCATTCTGCCATACTTCCGCCTATCCCAAGCCAGTGGATGTGGAAACGCATCACAGTCTGCCCGACTTCATGATGAACCGTGGAGGCGTTTCGCTCAAGCCCGGCGATGGAATCATCCATTCCTGGATGAATCGGATGCTGTTGCCGGACACCGTGGGCACGGGTGGCGACTCACACACCCGGTTTCCGATCGGTATATCCTTCCCGGCGGGCTCGGGCTTGGTCGCCTTTGCAGCGGCAACTGGGGTCATGCCACTGGACATGCCGGAATCGGTTCTGGTGCGGTTCGCTGGCACTATGCAGCCGGGCATCACCTTGCGTGATCTGGTGCATGCCATTCCCTATGCTGCGATCCAACAAGGGCTGTTGACGGTGGCGAAGCATGGAAAGAAGAATGTTTTTTCGGGACGGGTGCTGGAGATTGAAGGGTTGCCGGACCTGAAAATCGAACAGGCATTTGAAATTGCCGATGCGTCTGCCGAACGCTCGGCATCCGGCTGTACCATCAAGCTGGACCGCGAACCCATTATCGAATACCTGAGATCCAACATCGTCATGCTCCGCTGGATGATCAGTGAAGGATATGGGGATCAGCGTACGATTGAGCGTCGGGTCGCGGCCATGGAGGCTTGGCTTGAGAACCCCGAACTGCTGGAAGCGGACCCGGACGCAGAGTATGTTGAGATAATCGAAATCGACCTGGATCAAATCCGGGAGCCGATCTTGTGTGCGCCCAATGATCCTGATGACGCCAGACGGTTGTCGGAAGTGGCGGGGGACCGTGTAGATGAAGTCTTCATCGGCTCCTGCATGACCAATATCGGGCACTTCCGTGCGGCGGGCAAACTGCTGCAGAAGATGGATCAGGTCATCCCCACGCGGATGTGGATCGTTCCCCCCACCAAGATGGATCAAGCACAGTTGGTCCAGGAAGGGTGGTACTCGGTGTATGCCCGGTCCGGTGCTCGTGTGGAACCGCCCGGCTGCTCCCTGTGCATGGGCAACCAGGCACGGGTGGCAGACGATGCGACAGTGGTGTCGACTTCTACCCGCAATTTCCCCAATCGATTGGGCAAGGGGGCCAATGTCTATCTGGCCTCGTCGGAGCTTTCCGCTGTGGCTGGTGTACTTGGACGACTGCCATCTGTGGACGAGTACATGGAAGTAGCTGCAGAGCTCAACACGATGGCAGCGGAGGTGTATCGCTATCTCAATTTCAATGAAATCGATCAGTATCATCAAGCCGCCAATTCTGTGGTGCCCGCACAAAGTTTCGCCCATTGACGCAGATTTGGCCCGACCCGGCTTTGCGGCCATTGATTGACCCCGGGCAGGCTATAATACCCGAGTGCCTTCCGGGCAGAATCTCCCTTGACAAGCGGTATGCAATCGGCAACCACATTGCTGCTGTTGGGACCACTTCCCCGCAGTGGCCAGTGCCAGCAGCTGTTGGTGGCCCGACGGATGCTGCACAGAGCTTGGCGGTTCGTTCTGTAGCACGATATGGCGAAGTGGCTCGTCAGTTGAACATCCAGCTAGCTACGGGTTCAAGTCTTTCCATTCCTGTGGTCTCCAGCATTGAAGCCAGTTTCCTATTCTGCCGCTGATTTTGATTTCAATCGGAATTTGATTGGTCCTGCTGCGCTGGAAGTGGTTCAGGGGTTGCAAGGAGCCGGATATGATGGCTATCTGGTGGGCGGCTGTGTCAGGGATCTCTTGTTGGGAATACAGCCGAAGGACTTTGATGTGGCAACGGATGCCACCCCGGAAGAAGTACATGCTGTCTTCCGTCGTGCCCGCATTATCGGACGACGATTTCGCCTGGTGCATGTCCGTTACGGACGGGAAATTGTTGAAGTCGCTACCTATCGCGCGAACCCGAGCGCACCCTCCAAGCACTGGCCCTGGAAACATCGCAGGCGCAGAGCGGGCCCTCACATTACAGACCGCGGCCGGTTGCTGGACGACAATGTCTACGGGACTCTGGAGGAGGATGCGCTTCGCCGTGATTTTACGGTCAATGCACTGTATTTTGACCCGGTGGAAGATACGATTCTGGACTATCTCGGGGGAGTAGAAGATCTCGGCTTGCGTCGGCTCCGCCTGATTGGCAAGCCGGCAGAGCGATTTGCAGAAGACCCGGTTCGCATGCTGCGGGTATTGCGCTTTCAGGCCAAGCTGGGTCTGGAGCCAGAGCGAGGCTTGATGCAGGAGGTCAGCCGCTATCGCGATTATCTGACCAGCGTCCCCCCGGCTCGCTTGTTTGATGAAGTGCTAAAGTTTTTTCACCACACCCATGGCGTCAACAGTTGGCATGCGTTGCGTACTACCAGATTCCTTGATCTCCTGTTTCCAGAGACGGTTGCGGCCTTGGATACCGCCGATGGAGAACCGTGGGAACGGCTGATCCTGAAAGCGTTGGCAAATACCGACCGGAGGGTTGCACAGAACAAGCCAGTCATTGCGGCTTTCCTTTATGTGGTGCTGTTATGGCGTCCCTTTCGTCTCCGTCTGGATGCCCTGAAAGGAGCCGAAAACAATTTTGGCAATCTGGCTTGGCAGGCTGCAGACCAGGTGTTTGCCGAGACGTGTCAACAGGTCGCCATTCCTCGCCGGGTCAGCAGTGTCGTCCTCGATATCTGGGAAATGCAATCGGCCCTTGAACGCCGGCGACCGCGGAACATCGAGCAGATACTGATGAATCGACGATTCCGTGCTGCCTATGATTTTCTGATGCTCCGGGGGGAGGTCGGTGAAATCCCGCAGGAGCTGGTCAACTGGTGGACCCGGATTCAGGATGTGGGTATGGCGGAACAAAAGCGAATGATCCAGCAATTGTCCCGAACGGGACCAAGCCGCCATCCCAAAGGGCGTCGGAGGCGGTCACGCCGCAAGCCGGAGATGAAACAGGCCATTGGTTGGGGGCCCAACTGATGGCACAATATTTCCAGATTCATCCGCGCAATCCGCAAGGCCGGCGGATTCACCAGGTTGCTACGATTCTGCAACAGGGTGGTATTCTTGCATATCCCACTGACTCCAGCTATGCTTTGGGATGCACCCTCGGAAATAAAGAGGCTATGGATGCGATCCGTCGCATTCGTCGAGTGGATAATGACCACCACTTCTCCCTGGTATGTCGTGATCTCTCCGAAGTGGCCTTGTATGCCCGGATCGACAACCAGATCTACCGCTTGCTGAAGCGATTCACGCCGGGCCCTTATACCTTTATTCTGCCCGCCACCCGGGAAGTCCCCCGTCGGTTGCAACATCCCAAGCGGCGTACCATTGGTCTTCGGATTCCAGACTATCCGATTGTATCTTCGTTGCTGGCGCATATGAGTAAACCACTGATGAGTTCGACCCTGATTCTTCCGGCAGATGATTTGCCCCTGAATGATGCGGAACAAATTCGGGAGGTGCTGGAACATGCGGTGGATGGCATTGTGGATGGGGGGCCATGTGACCTGGATCCCACTACCGTGGTCGATTTGACCAGCGGCCTGCCGGAAGTAGTGCGGCCAGGGAAAGGGGAAATTTCGTCGTTTGAGGGTTGGGCCTGACTGCAGGCCATTGGTGGAGCTCTTGTGATGGTTTTTTGGTATCCGTTATTGCAGTAGCATTGGTGACATCATGAATGAACACCCGGCCATACACCCGGATAACCGGCGAGTACTCTCAGGCATGCGTCCGACCGGAAGGCTGCATCTGGGCCACTATCATGGCGTACTCTGCAATTGGGTTCGCATGCAGCAAGACTATGACTGCTTCTTCTTTGTGGCGGATTGGCATGCGCTGACCACCCATTACGATGCCCCGGAGACCATGGCACCACATGTCTGGGAAATGGTCATTGACTGGTTGGCTGCGGGTATTGATCCGGAAAAGGCGACCCTGTTCGTCCAGTCTCATGTGCCGGAACATGCGGAACTGCATCTTTTGCTGTCCATGGTGACCCCGCTGGGCTGGTTGGAGCGGGTCCCCAGCTTCAAGGACCAACAGGAGCGGTTGCGCGAGAAAAACCTGGCAACCTACGGATTTCTCGGCTACCCTCTGCTGCAGTCTGCCGATATCCTGATGTACCGTGCGGCGCATGTTCCGGTGGGGGAAGATCAAGTGCCGCATGTGGAGTTGACCCGTGAAATTGCCCGTCGATTCAATCATTTCTTTGGTCGTACGACTGCATGGGAAGAAGAAATGGAAGCAGCGATTCGGCAGATGGGTAAGAAGTATGCCCGGAGTTATCGTCGTCTGCGGCAGGAATTCACCGAGCGGGGCAATCGGGAAGCACTAGAGGAAGCGAGAACACTGGTGCAGGCACAACCGCATCTCACCCCAGCCCAGCGAGACGGTTTGCTGGGATACCTTGAAGGTCGTGGGATGACAATTTTGCCGGAGCCGGCAGCTCTGTTGGCGGCAGCATCCAGGATGCCAGGGCTGGATGGCCAGAAAATGTCGAAGTCATATGGCAACACGATTTTTCTGCGGGATGATCCGACGAGGGTCGAGCAATCGGTCCGAGTCATGCCCACGGACCCGGCTCGGGTACGACGGACGGATCCGGGTGAGCCGGAAAAATGCCCGGTATGGCAACTTCACAAGATTTACAGCAATGAAGAGACGCAGCTTTGGGTCAGCGATGGATGTCGCAAGGCATCGATCGGATGCCTGGATTGCAAAAAGCCGTTAATCCATCAGGTGTTGGAAGAGCAGGCCGTGATCCGGGACCGAGCACAGCCCTATGAGAATAATCCCGCTCTCGTCCGCGAGGTTGTGGTAGAGGGAGACCGCCGGGCCCGGACGGTTGCCCGTGAAACCATGGACATTGTGCGACAATCGGTTGGAGCGGTCTATTGATAGGTTTCTACCGATGACCTTCGGGCACATTGATTCCCATCCTGATACGGATTCTGTCGAGCCGACTGCGGCAGGCTCAGTGGGTCCGGAAGCATTGGGAGAGACCGAACAGGCAACTGCTGACAACGTGGTGATGGTGCAGGGCAGACCGTTGCGGGAACTGCCGAATGATCTCTTCATTCCGCCGGAAGCCCTGGAAGTGTTTCTTGATTCTTTTCAGGGGCCGTTAGATCTTTTGCTGTATCTCATCCGCCGTCATGACCTGGATATTCTGGATATTCCCATCGCGGTGATTACGCGCCAGTACATGGAGTATGTGGATCTCATGCGGCAATTCCGGCTGGACCTTGCCGCCGAGTATCTGCTCATGGCGGCTACCCTGGCGGAAATCAAGTCGTGGCTGCTGCTGCCAAAACCGGCTAACCCTCCCGATCTGGAAGAGGAAGACCCGCGGATGGCGCTGGTCAAACGATTGCAAGAATATGAGCGATTCAGTCAAGTGGCCAAGAAAATGGGTGAGCACCCGCGGCTGGAAAGAGAACTGTATCTGGTCACCGCCGAATTTGAGGATATGACACCTTGCAGGATTCAGCCCCGCGCGAGTCTGTCTGACCTGGTGTTGGCATTCCGTATGGTGTTGGAGCGGTCCGAACATCATCGTCATTACGAGGTTGGGCAAGAAATGCTCACAGTGCGCGAAAGGATGACCGACATTCTGGATCGCTTGCAGCGTGTGACTTTTCTTCGGTTTGAAGACCTGTTCGACCCGGACGAGGGTCGGCTGGGTATGGTGGTCTCTTTTATCGCCATACTGGAGATGTGCCGTGATCAGGTGCTGGTAATCAGCCAGAGGGAGCCGTTTGCCTCGATCCATATCCGGGGGGTGGAACCGGGTCTCGGTGTGGCAACCGATGCCGGGCACTCGGACCAATGACAGACGAACTCAAAAACATTGTGGAAGCGGTGCTACTGGCGGCAGATGGGCCGGTCAGTGTTGCCCGGATTCAGGGGCTGTTCGATGAACCGTTGCGGCCAGAGGCCAGCCAGGTACATGATGCACTGGACCGCCTGAAGGAGGACTGCGATCACCGGGGCGTTGAACTGAAGAAGATTGGTAACGGATACCGCTTTCACACACGAGAGAAATACGCCGATTACCTGCGTCGGCTGCATGCGGTGAAGCCGCCGAAGCTGTCGCGACCGCTTCTGGAGACGCTTGCGATCATTGCCTATCGGCAACCCGCAACAAGAGGTGATATTGAGTCCGTGCGTGGAGTGTCGGTCAGCACCGATCTCATTCAGCGGCTGACGGAACGCGGCTGGATCAAGCAGATTGGGGTGCGCGATGTGCCTGGTCATCCCGCCCTTTTCGGTACGACCCCCGAGTTTCTGTCCTATTTCAACCTGAGCTCCTTGCAGGATCTTCCGGCGCTTGGGGAGCAACGGGACCTGGGCGAAGTGGCGGCAGAAATGGAAATCCCTCTGTCCGATGAAATGCTGGCTGCTTTGGCTTCCTCGGGACCGGATTCGACCAATACTGCGGCAACCGGGCCCGGAGTGGTGGACTCTGAAGCGCCTGATGAGGAAGAGAGCAAGGAGGTGATGGACGAGAATCTGCCAACTGCTGGATCAGGCCATGACATCGGTAAAAGGAAAAGCCCTCTCTCTGCCCCCATATTGACAGTGGATGATTCGACCACGTAAAGGTAGTCGGAGCAGGCCGATACAGAATCGATCCGGCAAGCGGGTTCCGGCGACAGATCGCACTCCTCCAGATGCCCTCCCGAGTAACCCCTGCCATGCTACGGTATCCCGGGGCGATGATGAGGTTCGGCTGCACAAATATCTGTCCGATCTCGGTTTGGGATCTCGCCGACAGATTGAGGCATGGGTTGTTTCTGGGCGCATTCATGTAGATGGGGCGGTGGCCCAACTCGGCCAGAAAGTGACCGGTCGGTCCCGTATCCACATGGATGGCCGGCCGGTTCCGCATCGTTTTGGTGGTGCCAGGCCGATCCGGCTTCTCGCCTACCATAAACCGGAAGGGGAGATCTGTACTCGGGACGACCCCGGAAACCGTCCGACGGTATTTCAGCATTTGCCCAGAATCCGTCATGCTCGCTGGGTGGCGGTGGGCCGGTTAGACATCAATACTCAAGGGCTGCTTTTATTCACAGACCATGGAGAGCTGGCCAACCGCCTGATGCAACCCGATACTGGCCTGGAAAGGGAATACCTGTGCCGGGTGTTCGGGGAAGTGGATCACAGTACCTTGGATGTGCTTCGCAAGGGCGTACTACTGGATGGCCACGAAGTTGGCTTTCTTCAGGTGCTCAGGGTGCGGGGGGAAGGGGCCAATACCTGGTATCGGGTGATCGTGACGGAAGGCCGGTATCGTGAGATTCGAAGACTCTGGGGATCGGTGGGTTGCCGGGTCAACCGGTTGCTCCGGGTTCGTTATGGGCCAGTGAAACTGTTGCGCAGCTTGCCTCCGGGCAGATGGGTCGAACTCTCGCGTAAGGAGGTACATGAGATGGTGCAACTGTCCGGGATGACCATGTCAACTCCAGCTGCCGAAAAAGGTCGCTCGGTTCGGCCGCACTCTCGGGAAAAGCCCCGGAAGAAGTCAGGCCGACAAGCCAGGAAATAGCTCGGGAATGTGTTTTTCGTGTGCTGGGCAGTATGGGGAGAAGAACGGTAGACGACTGCCAGAATCCAGGGTCGGGTATGGGGGGACGCTCAAGCCGATTTCAGGCAGCAAGATTTCTCAATCGATGGTTCAACCGGCGTTTCAGACGGGCCGCCCGATTGGCATGATGCAGCCCCTTCGATGTGGCCCGGTCAATATGAGCGGAGGTTTCCCGGTAGGCGGCTCTGGCGTCTTCCGGGCGATTGGTCTGGATCAGTTTGAGCAACTTTTTGATGGAGGTGCGTAATGCTGATCGTTGACTCATATTGTGGTGGCGTCGCTTGACGTTTTGACGCGCACGCTTTCGGGCTTGTGGAGAGTTTGCCAAGTTGAGGTTCCAGAAATGAGAGTTGTCACAATTACCGATGCCGCCAAACCGCATGCAACTGGGAGCTTGGTAAAGACCGGGATGCATGCAGGGACACAGGATTATAATGCACTGTTTCAGCCGTATCCCACACCCCTTTCCAGATGGTGTCCAAGCATCCAGGTTGGCCTGATATGCGGCAGCGTGGACCATCAAGGGTAGCGGAATATCCTGTATTTTGGGACGGAAGTCAATAGCCCGGAAACCGCTCTCTTTTCTTTCATTCCGCGAATCCAGCGTCTTCCATGTTTGGCAATCTCATTCGGTCCCTCTCCATGGTCAGTTTCATGACCCTGCTTTCCCGTATCAGTGGGTTGGTTCGTGACGTGGTTCTGGCCAACTTGCTGGGGGACCGAGCGGCCGCCGATATTTTTTTTGTGGCCTTCCGGATTCCGAACTTCTTTCGGCGGATGACGGCAGAAGGGGCTTTTGCGGCTGCTTTCGTACCGGTTTTCACCGACTTTCGGACGCTTCATGACCCCGACGAAGGCAAACGGTTTCTGGAATTGACCCTGGGGTGGTTCGGTTTGGTATTGGCAGTCTTCTCGGTGCTGGGCGTGGTTGGGGCACCAGTGCTGGTTCGGGCGATTGCCTGGGGTTTTACGGAGGATCCGGAAAAGTTTTCTCTGGCCGTGGCCGCAACCCGAATTACCTTTCCATACCTGTTCTTCATTTCCCTGGTGGCCATGGCCGGCGCTATGCTGAACGCCTGTGGCCGTTTCGCAGGCCCCGCGGCCACACCCATCCTGCTGAATTTATGCCTGATTTGGGCGGCGTGGCACATGGTGCCGATGATCGACAACGGTCCACTGGGGCTGGCAGTCGGCGTTTTGGTTGCGGGGGCTGTTCAGTTATTGTTTCAGGTACCTTTCCTGCGTCGGGAAGGGTTGCTGGTAAGGCCCAGGCTGGGGAGAAAGGAGGATGACGGTCTCGCGGTCCGAGGCACACGGCAAGTGTTCCAGCTGATGGTGCCCGCGATCTTTGGGGTTTCCGTGGCTCAACTCAACGTGCTGATCAATACCCTGCTGGCCTCATTCCTGGTGACAGGCAGTATCTCTTGGCTGTATTACTCGGACCGGCTGATGGAGTTCCCTGTGGGAGTATTTGGTATTGCTCTGGCGACCGTGATTCTCCCTCGTCTGTCCCGGCAGCATGCAACGGAATCTCCAGAGCAATTTTCGCGAACTCTGGACTGGGGGATGCGCTGGGTTTTCCTGATCAGCGTCCCTGCAACCGTCGCGTTGGTCATTCTGGCATTGCCACTGATCAGCACCATCTTCTATCACGGCGACTTCTCCCGCCATGGGGTCAGTATGGCGGCACTCAGCCTGATTGCCTATAGCCTGGGGCTGGTTCCCATTATTCTGGTCAAGGTGCTGGCACCCGGTTACTATGCCCGCAAGGATACGAGGACACCAGTGCGAATTGGTGTCATTGCAGTCGCGATCAATATCGTGGTTAGCCTGATTCTGTTTCGCATCATGCACCATGTGGGTCTTGCCCTGGCAACATCAATCGCTGCCCTGGCGAATGCCGGGTTGTTATACTTCGGTCTTCGTCGCTCCCATGTGCTTGACCTGCAGCCGGGATGGCGAAGGTTGTTGTTGCAGGTAACGGTGGCCAGTACTGTCATGGGGCTGTCGCTTTACGTTGGCATGGGCCCTGCCGATTGGTGGCTGGATCAATCCGTACTGAAACGGGCCTACCGAATGGTATGGTTGGTTCCGGTGGGCTTTTTGTCCTATATTCTTGTGCTTGTTATATCCGGTGTGCCGTTGAAATCGTTGATGTCCGGTCGGGGAGTCGAATGAGACTGGTTCGAAGTACTGCCGCCGCCGGTCTGGCTGACCAGGGTTGTGTGCTAACCATCGGTAATTTTGATGCCGTCCACCGGGGACACCGAAAAATCCTGGCCAACCTGCGGTCGCATGGTATGCGCCTTGGTTTACCAACGGTGGTGATGACTTTTGATCCTCATCCTGAGGAATATTTTCTCGGGGAAAAAAGTTCTTCCAGATTGTCAAATCTGTCCTCTCGATTCTTTGCGCTCAAGGAATGTGGAGTGGACATGATGCTTTGCCTGCGTTTTGATGAGCATCTGGCTTCTACGGGAGCCGAGAAGTTTGTCCAGAAAATCCTGCAGGAAGAATTGTCAGTTCGGTATCTGCTGGTCGGAGACGATTTCCGGTTTGGACGCGACCGTTGTGGTGATTACGACATGCTGCTTCGCATGGGACCGGTGTCGGGGTTTGACCTGGATCGTACCGGCACGTTCGTCAGTGAGGGGGAGCGTATTAGCAGTACCCGAATCCGGCGCTTGCTGGAATCAGGAGACCTGGATGCCGCAGCTACATTGTTAGGCCAGCCCTATACATTGGTAGGACGTATTGTGCATGGGCAGCAATTGGGAAGAACATGGGGATTTCCAACCTTGAATCTGCCAATCCATCATAAACCGGCATTGACCGGGGTGTTTGCTGTCCGCGTGCAAGGCCTTGCCGAGCACTCACTGCATGGTGTAGCCAACTTGGGCACCCGGCCGACTGTCGGCGGTCTTCGGACATTACTGGAGGTGCATTTGTTTGATTTTGATCAGGCGGTGTATGGGAAACGTGTTTGTGTGGAATTTGTAAAAAGGATCCGCCCGGAGGAGAAATTTTCCGATCTGGAGTCACTGCAGGCACAGATTCGCAAAGACTGTGTGCATGCGAGGCAGGTGTTGGGGGGCGGATGACCGCAGCCAGTCGATATCTATGCTATCTGCTGCTGGCGATGCTGGTACTGGTAGTGGACCAGATAACCAAATTCCTGGCCTACCAATATCTCTCGGATGTTCCTGCCATCCCCATATTGCCGGTATTCAGTCTGGTATTGGTATTCAACAGGGGGGCAGCTTTTGGTTTCCTGAGTGATGCAGGCGGTTGGCAGCACTACTTATTTGTGGGCCTGGCCCTGATCGTCTCCTTGGTACTCTTGATCTGGATCTGGCGGGAGAAAGAAAGGAATCGGTGGCTGGCTATTGGCCTTTGTCTGGTCCTGGGCGGGGCATTGGGTAATGTCGTAGATCGGATTGTATATGGTTATGTCATTGACTTTTTGCTGTTTTATTATCATAATTGGCAGTTCCCGGCATTTAATATCGCCGATTCGGCCATTACCATAGGGGTGATGCTGATAATCCTTGATAGCTTCTACCATATCCGACAATGAACACTTCTACTCAATCGGTCTTTCTTGCCAATCCCAGAGGGTTTTGTGCTGGGGTAGAGCGTGCTATCTCTATTGTGGAGATGGCCCTGGAAAAATACGGGGCCCCTGTTTATGTTCGCCACGAAGTGATTCACAATCAGTTTGTTGTCAACGGCTTGCGTGAGAGAGGCGCGGTATTTGTCGAGGATCTGAAAGATGTGCCAATGAATTCCCGAGTGATTTTCAGTGCACATGGCGTTTCCAGGAAAGTTCGGGAAGAGGCCAAGGCTCGTGGTTTGTCGGTACTGGATGCCACCTGCCCACTAGTCACAAAAGTCCATGTGGAAGTTGAACGGTATATTGATCAGGGGCTTGAAGTGATCATGATAGGCCATGCTGGCCACCCGGAGGTGGAAGGCACCATGGGCCAATCAGAAGGCAATGTCTTGTTGGTGGAAAGCATACAGGATATTGAGACGCTCAAGGTTCGTGACCCCTCCCGTTTGGCTTACGTATCCCAGACTACCCTGTCCGTAGACGATACCGCAGATATTATTGATGCGCTCCGTCGCCGTTTCCCCGGGATTCATGGCCCTCGCAAGGATGACATCTGTTATGCCACCCAGAATCGGCAGGATGCGGTCAAGAAAATGGTGGAAGATTGTGATCTGGTTCTTGTAGTGGGATCAAAAAACAGTTCCAACTCCAACCGCCTGAAGGAAATTGCGGAATTGCGGGGGGTATCCGCATATTTGATTGATGGATTGGAAGAGATTTCTGACCAATGGTTGGAAGGTGTACAGAATGTTGGCATTACTGCTGGCGCTTCCGCTCCGGAAAATCTTGTGCAGGAAGTAGTCGAAAAATTGCGCGGATCCGGATTCGGGGTCCAGGAAGTGAATGGTCCCAAGGAAAATGTTTCATTCTCCATCCCGGTGGAATTGAGATAGTCCGGGTAGAGCAGAGTGAATACTCGCAGGAGTGTCTGGAAAGGACATTCCATGGCGGCCTGCCCCTTACCTTGCTCCCTTGGGCTTGTGCTATCCAGTCGTCAGCTTTCGGGGTGCTCTGAAAGTGGTACCGTTTCGGGGGATGCCCCGTACTTTGGATACGCATGGATGTTGCCGTGCATTGTGAGTAATGGACGGTATTTCGACTCTCCTCTTGTTCAGCGTGCTGGATAACCAGACTAAATGGTTTGAGTTTGCAGTTCTTCCTCCGATGCCGGAATAGCTCAGTCGGTAGAGCAACTGATTCGTAATCAGTAGGTCGGAGGTTCGATTCCTCTTTCCGGCACCAACTAATCAATTCCTCTTTTCCAGTATGAGGTGCCCTCCCCCTAAGTGCTAATTGGTATCTCTGGGTGGAAACGGCACTGGCGTGGCGAATGAGCCCCGTCGTTCGCGGCGGGAAAATCCGCCTCCGGGAAGGGGGTGGACACGATGACGTGGAGGGTGAACCCAAGGGCCTCGGGCCCTTGCGCATCCGGACGCGCACCCGCAGGCCGAACGGCCGCCGCCCTCGGCATCCGTGGTCGGCGGACTTTACAGCAGCATTGCCCCGGACACGGCTAGGAAAGGCATTCCATTACACTTGATTTGCGGTAGTTCTAGCGACTATGATTCTGATGGTGAAATCTGCTTATTCAGCGGAATCTTGCATATCTATCGCATGTAGGATGAACTCAAAACGGATCAGCTGTGGGCGGATAAGTATTGCAGAATGTAGTCAAATATGACAACATATGCATTGAGTAAGGATTCGAGGACGATTAGCTGGATCAAGGCAGCACGCAAGGTTTTTGAAACATTTCCCGAGGCGGTGAGAGATCGAGTAAACACTGCACTGACAATTGCGGCGAAGGGCGGCAAGGCAGAAATTGCAAAGCCAGAAGGGCTTGGGGCCGGACGACTTTGAGTGGTCCATGCATTCCGCAAGAAGTCGAAAGCCGGAATCAACACTCCAAAAGCGGAAATTGATTTAATCGCGAGCCGAGTGGCTCGGTTGAAGCGGGAGGTAATATTGTGAGCGAGCCCGATTTTGAATTGGTGGAAGGAAGTGGCAAGGTATTTCGTGACCTGGGCGATCCCGGTGCGGATCTGAAACAGGCCAAGGCGGTTCTGGCTGCCTGCATTATCTCTAGTCTGGACGAGCGCATGCTCTCCGTTCGAAAAGCTGCTGACCTGACCGGATTTGCTGCATCGGACTTTTCGCGGATTCGAAATGCAGATCTTGGTCGTTTCACGCTGGATCGCCTGATGAAGATGCTCGGGGCGCTTGACAGGGGCATTGAGATCACAGTCCATGTTGCCGAGAGGATTCAAAATGACTCGGTGATGTTCAACTGAATCCGGCAAACCGTCGCCGCCTCGTATTGGAATCGATGGATGTGCCAGCCATCCATTCTGGTCACTATCGACAGACAAGTCCATCTCATGCAATTTCCAGAGGTTTATCGGTGGGAGTTTTTCCGGCATCAGCGGAGTTCGCAAGGCAACATAGGCGAGTCTGGGATGAGATCGGGAGGGGCCGCCAAGCATGAGTTGCCTGAAATTTCCTGCAGCTTCCAAGGTCGGGTTTTCGTGAAGTCAGCAAATGGAGCCACGCAGCCGTTGTCGGTGGCCTGAAAACTAGCCGTGATGGCTCCACTCTCCTCGCCCTGCTGCGTCTCTCTTGATCTGGAGGTTGTCGGTGATCGCATTGACGCCTTCGGCGCGGTACGCTCGGACACCGGTCAAGGTCTGGTGCATTCGGGCAGGGGGGTAGTTGCCGCTTTGGCGGGGCTCGACGATTTGGCCAAGGGCGCGTCCTTTCTGCTTGGGCACAACCTGATCGATTTCGACCTGCCCCACTTGGCAGCGGTGCAGCCGAATCTCTGGCTGCTGGAGATGCCGGTGATGGACACGCTGCGTCTCAGCCCGCTGGCGTTTCCCCGCAATCCCTATCATCGCCTGATCAAGCACTATCAGGACGGCGGCATCCGGAGCGGGCGACGGAACGACCCGGAATGGGATGCTCGGATTGCGTTGGAGTTGTTCGACGATGAGCGCGAAGCACTGGCTACCTCCGATCCGGATTTGCTGGTGGCATGGCACTGGTTGTGCACGCCGGATTCCACTGGTGCGGACAGGGCTCTGGACGAATTCTTTCAGCAGGTTCGGCGCGCCCACCGCCCGTCGCAGGCGGATGCGGTCCGGTCGATTGGCCGGAGACTGGAGCGCAACGGTTCCTGCATGACCCGGATGCGAAGCATCATGGCGGATCTGGATGACTTCCACTGGTCGCTTGCCTATGCGCTGGCGTGGTTGAGCGTCGCCGGCGGCAATTCGGTGATGCCGCCCTGGGTGCGCCACCAGTTCCCGGAAGCCGGGCAGTTGGTGCGAAGCTTGCGGGACACTGCCTGCGCCGACCCGGCCTGCGGCTGGTGCCGGGATCGGCATGATGCAAGCAAGGAACTCAAACGCTGGTTCGGCTACGACAGCTTTCGTGACGAGCCAGCGGACGAAGATGGCAGACCCATGCAGCAGGGAATCGTCGAGGAAGCGATGGCGGGACGGCATGTGCTTGGGATTCTGCCCACCGGAACCGGCAAATCGCTCTGCTACCAGATTCCCGCGTTGTCCCGCTACGACAAGACCGGTGCGCTGACGGTCGTGATATCGCCCCTGACTGCGCTGATGGCAGATCAGGTGTCTGGTCTGGAGGAGCGTGGTATTGAATGTTGCGTCACGGTAAACGGGCTTTTGTCCATGCCGGAACGTGCCCGTAACCTGGACCGCATCCGGCTGGGGGACGCCGGTATCCTGCTGATTTCGCCGGAGCAATTGCGTTCCCGTTCCCTGAGGAAAGCACTGAACCAGCGCGAGATTGGTGCTTGGGTGCTGGACGAGGCACACTGCCTGTCGCGCTGGGGTCACGATTTTCGGCCGGACTACCGTTATGTGGGTCGTTTCATCCGTGAAAAGGCGGGCACTGAAACCATGCCTCCGATCCTGTGCCTGACCGCGACCGCCAAGCCCGACGTCGTTGGGGACATCACCCAGCATTTTCGGGACGAGCTAGGCATCGAACTGGCCGTATTCAACGGCGGTGCTGAGCGAGACAATCTCCACTTCGAGGTGATCCCGACTACGGGAGGAGAGAAGTTCTCCGACATTTTTCAGGTCCTGACATCCTATCTTTCGGCCGATCGACCGGGCGGTGCAATCGTCTACTGTGCTACACGCCGGCAGAGTGAGGATATTGCGGAGTACCTGCAGTTGAAGGAAGTCGCTGCCGACCGTTTCCATGCAGGGCTGCCTCCCGAAACCAAGAAGGATGTACAACGGCGCTTCATCGCTGGCGAGCTGCGCGTGATCTCTGCCACCAATGCTTTTGGCATGGGCATCGACAAACCGGATGTTCGGCTGGTGATTCACGCCGACATTCCGGGTTCCCTGGAGAACTATCTGCAAGAAGCCGGCCGTGCCGGGCGCGACCGCAAATCGGCACGTTGTGTACTGCTCTATGCGGTGGATGATGTCGAGCGCCAATTCGGAATGTCGGCGCGTTCCCGGCTCACCCGTGCGGAGATTCACGGGATACTCAGGGCCTTGCGCAATCTGGACCGGAAGAAGCGCTTTGGGGGAGATGTGGTGGCGACTGCAGGGGAAATCCTCGGCGAGGACGAGGAGCAGGCATTCGAGCGCGATTCCGCGACCGATGATACCCGGGTGCGTACCGCCGTCGCCTGGCTGGAGGAATCCCGGCTCTTGGCCAGGGAGGAGAATTTTGTTCAGGTGTTCCCGTCCTCTCTGCGGGTGAATTCGGTCGACGAGGCCGAACGACGGCTTGCCAAAGCTGAAATCCTGGATAGCTATCGCAAGCAGCTACTGAGCATTGCGGAAGCGCTGATCGGTGCGGGTGCCGATGAAGGGATGAGCACGGACGAACTGATGGGAGTTTCGGGCCTGGGCCCCGAACGGGTCCGCCGCGCCCTGTATGACCTTGAGCGGTTTGGTGTCGCCAGCAATGACACGGCACTGACCGCGTTCGTCCACGCTGGCGTGGTCCGCTCTTCGCAGAAACGTTTCGAAGAGGCGAGCGCACTGGAGGTCGCCCTCATCGCCCACTTGCGGGAGGCAGCCCCGGATCTCGGAAAGGGAGACAGCACACATTTGCATCTGCGCATTGCTGCTCAGGTTCTGCGGGATCAGGGCTTGGTTGACCCTCTGCCGGAACGGCTGTACCGCATTCTTCGGAGTATCGCCTTCGACG
Organism: Candidatus Poriferihabitaceae bacterium; assembly: GCA_965221795.1. Taxonomy (GTDB): domain Bacteria; phylum Pseudomonadota; class Gammaproteobacteria; order Arenicellales; family Poriferihabitantaceae; genus VYFG01. The sequence continues at coordinate 1,034,091 of OZ244914.1, read as the reverse complement.
GACGCGGAGAGGAAGATGGTTCCGCAGGTAGCCTCACCGTACGCAAGCGCGATGCCGAGACTGCTCAAGTAACGCTGCATCGTGAATGGGAGAAGCTGGAAAAGATCGCCGGTCTGCGCCGCGATGCGGGCAGCCGGTTGCTGGAACACCTGCTGGGTTGCCTGGCCCCGACAAGCCGGGGCACCGATCTTCTGGCGGAGACCACTCTCGGGAAACTCCTCGGGGAGATCGAGTCGGATCTGGTTCTGAAGAGCCAAGTCCAGAATCCATCCAAACTGCTGGACCGGGCACTGCTCTGGCTCCACGAGCAGGAGGTGCTTCGACTCAACAAGGGGTTGGCGGTGTTCCGCCCGGCGATGACCATCAAGCTGGAACAACGGGATCGGCGCGGATTTACGAAGTCGGACTTCGAGCCCCTTGCACTTCACTATCAAGGGCAGGTGCTGCAGATTCACGTCATGGTGGAGTTTGCCAAGCGCGGTCTTGTTGCCATGAGCGAGGCACTGCGTCTTGCGATGGACTATTTCGCGCTCACAGAAGAGGCGTTTCTAGCCCGATGGTTGCCCGGACGGGATCGGGAGATCGGCCGGCAGACAACGCCGTCGTCATGGCGGGCCATCGTAGAAAACCTGAAGAATCCAATCCAGCAGCGTATCGTGGCCGACGAACGGGAACAGACCAATGTGCTGGTTCTGGCTGGTCCCGGCTCAGGCAAGACGCGTGTGCTGGTCCACCGTATCGCTTGGTTGATCCGGGTCAGGCGGGAAAATCCCCGGGGCATCCTTGCCTTGGCCTACAACCGTCATGCCGCAGTTGATATCCGCCGCCGCCTCGCGGAGTTGATTGGTCATGACAGCCGTGGAGTCACGGTGCTCACTTGCCATGCGCTGGCCATGCGTCTGGCAGGAGCCAGTTTTACCGGTCGGGCCGAACGACCGGATGACGGGGATTTCAGCAAGGTGATGCGCCATGCGATCGCATTGCTCCGCGGTGAGGAACTGTCGCCGGAAGAAGCGGACGAGCGCCGTGAGCGCCTGCTTGCAGGTTTCCGATGGATTCTCGTGGACGAGTATCAGGACATCGGTACCGAACAGTATGAACTGATATCCGCCTTGGCCGGCCGGATGCGGGAAGAGGATGAAGGCAAGCTCACCCTGTTCGCGGTCGGTGACGATGACCAGAATATCTATGCCTTTAACGGCGCTTCGGTTGAGTTCATCCGACGCTTTGAGCTGGACTACGGGCCGAAACCGATGTACTTGACGGCAAACTACCGTTCGACGGGCTGTATCGTGGCCGCCGCAAATGCAATCATTGAGCCAGCGCGAAGCCGCATGAAAAAAGGGCATCCCATCCATGTCGATCGTGCCCGCGAAAAGGATCCGTCTGGTGGAGAATGGTCGATGCTGGATCCGGTTTCACATGGGAGGGTGCAGATCCTGCCTGCGGGCGGTGACCCGATTCACCAGGCTCGGGCCGTCATGGCGGAAATGCTGCGCCTCTCCGAACGGGTGTCCACATGGGACTGGTCGAAATGCGCGGTGATTACGCGCGAGTGGGAGTACCTGGTCCCGGTCAGGGCGTTTTGCGAAGAATATGGTGTTCCGGTACAGATGGCCAACGAAGATATCCCGAAGTTCTGGCACCTGCGGGAGATTCGGATGTTCGTCGAATGGTTGCGCCAGCGTGTTCCGCGGGTCGTCGATGGTCCATCCTTGCTCGGTCGGATCGACTCTCAGCCTTCCGGTTCCTGGCACGACCTGTTGCGGCAGGCCGTTGAGGAACATGCGCTGGAAAACGGTGAAGGAGAAATCCCGGTGGACCATTTCATCGAGTGGCTGGCGGAGTGGGGGCGGGACATCCGCCGCCGCCAGCGGGGATTGCTGCTGCTCACCGCCCATCGTGCGAAGGGATTGGAGTTCGATCATGTGGCGGTGCTGGACGGCGGGTGGGACCGTATCGGCCACAAAGAAGATTCCGATGCACCGCGTCGACTATATTACGTGGCGATGACGCGGGCAAGACAAACGCTCACGCTTGCACACCTCGACGGTTCTCGAGGATTCCAGGATGAATTGGTAGATCATGACGCGACATTAAGGCGCGAGGTTGCAGAACTTCCGCCGTGTCCCAGAGCGGTAGAACGCCGCCATGTTCGGCCCAAGCTTGAGGACATCGATCTGGGATATGCCGGACGCCTCCGTGCCCATGATCCGGTACACGCCGCTGTCCAAACGTTGTCGACCGGAGACCCTCTGAATATAAGGATCGAATCCGATGGTCGTTGGATGTTGCTGGACAGGCGCAATCGGGTTGTGGGGCGCCTCGCCAAATCCTTCCAATCGCCGTCCGGGATGCGGTGCCGTACCGCAACAGTATTCGCTTTGATGGGCTGGAGCCGGGAGGCGTCGGATCCGAAATACCACGATGGCATAAGATGCGATGCTTGGGAAGTGGTCATGCCTGAACTGGTGTTCGAGCCGGACCGTTGAGCAGGAGTATGCTGCACTAGGAGCGTGCGCTATAGAACGGTTCGCACCGCGATGAATTTTGCCGGGATGGCCGCATAGTGGCACCGGATTCCCGTCATCGAGACCCCTCTCCTGTCAACTGGTCGCCTAGAGTCCTTGCATCCGCTTGATGTGTAACGACAGGCAGACCGGGCCCCACTCGCCCTGCACCAGGTCTGGCCCGCGCACGCGGAAGCGGCGGAAGCCGAGCACCTCCTTGATCCAGCCGATAGAGCTTCCGACCGCCATTTACGTTGCGCGTATTGCACCTCTCCATCCGCCGTCGCCCGTTTCGCCGCCATGGCGGCCTTGGCCGCATATGGTCCGGGGTGAAATTCCGGGCTGGAGGATTACCTAAGTTGAATTGAGTCGGATGATCCTTTGGGATGCGTAGTCGTCACCAATGTGGTAGGATCATTCGTATGAACCTGAGCCCCTTGCAACCCCATGGGAATGCTACCTCAATAAGACGCTATCGTCAGATGGTGTGCCCGACACCGCAAGTTATCGCATCTCGCTGATGGGGGGAGTGCGCAAGTCACACAACTGGGCTGACGATGATTTCATCGATCGCGCCTCAAGTCCGATGCCCCCTGTGGAGTTGGACCCTTGGTATCCGGCGAGATATCAGGGTCATCCGCCACGAGAATTCCCGGATGAATCTGGTATAGTGCTCAAGACTGAGAGCGTTACAGCTACCTCGTGGGACATTGAAGACCTGAGAGAAGATGCTATCTCGGGTCAATGGGACAATATTCCTGTTGGATGGGAAGACTGGGTAGAGCCGGAGCCGACGGCAGATCCTAACAGTACGCTTGGCGAGTTGCTGTATCCTTCCGATAACAGCATCACGGACATCTCGCGCGAACTCAAGATCGGAGAACTACTTGCATTCGTTACCCCTTGCGGTCGGGAGCAGCGCGACCGGTGCTACGAACTGCTGAGGGAATGCAGCATTGGCCAGCTGCGATGGCTTATTCCCTGGCTGCGTAAGCGAGACTGGTGCGGCGACAGACTGCAATTGTTCCTTGAATTTCGCGATCATTGGGAATTGAAGAGTAATGTCCGCTGGTGGGAGAGATTTCATTGGGACCATTTGGGCCAGGTCTGGATGCCAAGATACGACAATACAACGCTCACGCTCGAACACACGTGGGAGCTTGTGGCAAATCGGGTTGGTCTCGGTGTGACGGAAGTAATCGGTCAGAGTTGGTTTGATGACTGGGAAGACAGTGCAGCCTGGGAGCACGGCATTCGTTCATTCGCGAATTTCTCCGTTTTACGGGCGAGTTTGTCGGGTGGAGATCAATGGCAAGAGTACCTCGACCGCCCTGATCGACGTACTGCTCTGGAAATCGACCAGTGCGCGGATCCATTCTTTGCCCCTTTCATGCTGCCGTCCATCGTCCAGCAGTACTCTTGTCCTTGGACGATTGATGCAAGGACTGACCCATGGCCTGACGTGACGGACATGGCGCATCGGAGGGCGGCGGCACTTGGAGACAATCTGGACCAAGCTTGGGAAGAAATAATTGATGAAATAACAGGTCTCTGAAGTGACCCCGGAGACTATGCGAATTATCCCGGGGAAGGATTGCTTTGTTGCCCATATAGAGGCTGGCCGATACGACGGTCAACTGGGGGTCGTGATCGAATCCGACAGCATTGACCAGCGTGTGGCGGTCAAATGGGGGACCGGGGAAACAGTCTGGCATGGCGTGGACGAGTTGCGTAACGGATTCCGGGTGGGGCATGTTGTCCAAGACCGACCCAGATCGAAAATCCGGACATCTCTTGGCACGGGAACGGTGCTCACGCATCGTCGGATTGCGCACCGGGAGATGGTCCTTGTGCAGCTACACCGAAACGGGGAAAGCAGGTGGATCCCATTCGAGCGTCTGGCACGAGTTCGGGATGCCGTATGGAAGTATACAAACGCTAAATCAGACGACCCCGAGCTTTTTCGACTGAAGACTCTGGCCTATGCACTGGATTCCTGGAACCAGATAACTGGTGCACTGGATCGTCTGGATGTTGACCCATTGCCGCACCAGATCAACCTGATTCACCGGATCATGACGTCGGATCATGCCAATTGGCTGATTGCTGATGATGTTGGCTTGGGGAAGACCATTGAGGTCGGGCTGTTGCTCGCGGCGATGAAGCGACGGCGGCTGGCAAGGCGTGTGCTGGTCGTGAGTCCGGCAGGTGTCGTTCGCCAATGGCAGGATGAGATGCGTTACAAGTTTGGCGAGGACTTCAGAATCTACGGCCTAGATTTCAACATCAGTCAGCCAGCGCACTGGGTGTCCTTTGACAAAGTGATCGTTTCTATCGACCGGGCTAAATCAGAGGCTCACAGCGCCGTGTTTGTCGACTCGGGCTATTGGGATGTGATCGTATTCGACGAAGCCCACCATCTCAGTAAGGCCGAGGGTACTAAGGTCACACAACGGTACCGTCTCGCTGAGCAGCTCCAGCAGCTTACGGACAGTTTCATATTCCTGACAGGCACCCCCCATCAGGGCAGGACCGATCAATTCGTCAATGTTCTCCTGCTCCTGCGACCGGATCTCCGATCGCGCCTCGCTACCATGCACGCCGACCCGTCGGTCGTCGCAGAGGTTGTTTTGCGCAATCGAAAGAGCCAAGTGACGGATGCGTCGGGGAACTATGTCTTTCGCGGCCAGGACACGAAACTGGTGGAAGTGCCTCTGTCCGATGCGGCGAGAGACTTCGATGTCCAGTTGCGGCGATACATCCGGTACGGCTATGGTGCCTCGGAGGTCGGTAGCGTGACCGGCCGCGCGATCGGGTTTGTCATGACGACATACCGCAAGCTTGCCTCGTCGAGTATTGTTGCCATCGAACGGGCCCTCAGACGACGACGTTGTCGGCTGATGGGGGAACTGGATGGCAATACAGGCCGGATGCAGAACGATGGTTTCGAAGAACTCTTGGAGACCTTCGAGGACGGCGAGGACGATCTAGTCAACTTGGCAGACGAAGTCTCGGCATTGGGAGCCCGCTCCAACCCGTTCTTCGAAAATGAACTGGAAATGATCGATGATCTTTGCGAAGCGGCCAAGGTCGTCGAGGTTGATGACCGGAAACTGATGCAGTTCTTGGCCGTCATTGCCGACCCGGTTCACCGCAGGCAACTCAAACTTCTGGTATTCACTGAGTATCGGGCAACCCAGGACTACCTAGTGGAGGCGATGCAGCGCCGCTATCCGAACAGTGGTGTGTGCTACATCAATGGAAGTATGGGGCTTGATGAAAAACGCAGGAATATCGACGATTTCAACGACAGTGCACAGTTCATGGTGTCTACTGAGGCTGGCGGCGAGGGAATCAATCTGCATTACAGCTGCCACATGCTTGTTAACTACGATCTGCCCTAGAACCCGCGGCGGCTTGTCCAACGGGCGGGTCGGTTATATCGCTACGGGCAGACCGAGCGAGTGGTTGTGTTCAATCTCATGGCGCGGGATGGTTTCGACAACAGGGCGCTTGGCATGCTCCTCGACCGCGTAGCGACCATCGCCCACGACATGTCGGACGTGAGTTCGGAATTCCATGAAGGATTGGAAACGGAAATTGTCGGGGATTTGCTTGACCGGATCGACATTGGGCAGATTCTTGCCAGAAATCGGGAGATGCAGTCCGATGAGCGAAGCGAGGCTGAAATCCAGGTGGCGATCAGGCAGGCCGAGCAGTCGCGGTCTCTTCAGGACCAGCTTTTTTCCCACATTGAGAGTTATGACCCGAATGCGGCTGCCGCACTGCACGCGTTCGGTCCGCAGGAAGTGGTTTCTTTCCTTGAGGGGGTTTTGCCCCGGCGTGGCATACGGATACGTGATCGGCTTCACAATGGTCGATTGTTGGAGCTTGAGTTGCCCGAGGAGATGCGTGGACGATATTCGGAGTTCGGTGGCAGAATGGTCGTGCGGGTCACTGTTGACCGTCATCTTGCCGCACGTAATGAAAGGAACGTCTCGATGGATTTTGCGAGTGTCTTTTTCTCGGACTTGATCGAGTTCGCGAAATCTCCGGAGTTCGGTGGTGAACATGCGAACCTTCCGGCTACGGAAGAAGGTGTCCTTGGAATCTACAGGATTCGATGGCAAAACGATCAGGGATTGCCCCGCTGGGAAATGCTCGTCCCGGTATTCCTGCCAGCTGACGGCGGAGAGCCAGTGCCGAATCCTGATTTTTTTGGATCGCTCCTGCTGGAATCTGAGTATCCGGTTTTTGAAATAGCCTCAGTGCCGGGTGTTACATTAGATGCGCGTAAAGAAGTGTTGAGTCGACTGGACAATTGTGCCGAAGTAGAACTAGCTGGCTGGAGTACTCAGTTGCGGCACCCGAACGATCTGGTTTTGGTCGCTGCAGCAGATTTGCACGGAAGATGTTCCAAGTTTGTGGGAACAGCATGACATAGGAAAATACAGTGTCATGTGCCTTTATTGTTCGGTTATGAGGAATCTACTCTTTACGACTCCGAAAAGATGCCAGACAACCTTCGGGAAGCCCATGAGCGTAATGACGAACATGCTGGAGCGCATCTATACCGGCCGCCGTTTCAGAAATGACACCGAGCGGCTGGAGAAACTTTTCGAGATGTATGCAAAAATGTCTGAAGAGCAACCCCAAGGCCGGCAGAGGTTGGGGCCGATAGAGGTATCCTGATGAGCGACCCACAGATACTGACCCTGATTGACAGTTTGCGCAGCCTTCCGGCAGAAACTCCCTGGTTGGAGTTCAAGGAGAACAACGCGGATCCTAGGATGATTGGCAAGCTGATTTCCGCCCTGTCCAATTCCGCACAGCTTTCCGACCAGCATTTTGCTTACGTCATCTGGGGCATACGCGACACGGACCATGAGGTGGTTGGCACCGTTTTTGAGCCAACCCGTCAGATGCAGAAGGGGCAGCACTTGGAACTATGGCTTTCACAGCGGCTGCAACCGGGAATAGTATTCAGTTTCGAATCAGTTGACTATCGAGGAGTGAATATTGTCCTTCTCAGGATACCGGCAGCGAGCAACACTCCTGTGGAGTTCGACCGAACAGCCTATATCCGAATTGGAAGTGCAACGCCCCGTCTCTCCGACCACCCTGAATGCCAAAGGAATCTGTGGGGCAAACTGCAGTCTCATGCCTGGGAAGAAGGGTTTGCAGTGCAGTTCTCCGGCAGCGATGCTGTCCTTGAGCGGCTGGATTATGTCAGCTATTTCCATCTCACGGGCCAGCCCTTGCCGGATAACCGGGACAGTATCCTGCAAAGGTTGATGGCGGATCGGCTGGTGCAGCAGGATGTCGATAGTCGCTGGGCCATCACCAATCTCGGCGCGATCCTGTTTGCCAGGCATTTGGCGGACTTTCCCACCTCGGTTGCACGCAAGGCTATTCGATTTGTCGCCCATGATGGGGCCAGCCGTGCGGATACCGTGATACATCGGAAGGATGTACAACGAGGTTATGCAGTTGGCTTCGGGGAACTGGTTGACTATATCGGGAACCTGTTGCCCCAAACAGAACAGATTAACGGAGTATTTCGCGAAGAGAAGTTGCTTTACCCCTTGCTTTCCATCCGGGAACTCGTCGCCAATGCGCTGATACACCAGGACATGACGGTAACCGGTACCGGACCCTTGGTGGAATTGTTCCGGGACCGGCTGGAAATCACCAATCCCGGTCTTCCATTGTTAAGCCCTGACCGGTTTCTCGATTTGCCGCCGCGTTCGCGCAACGAAGTACTGGCATCACTGATGCGTCGTATGGGGCTCTGCGAAGAACAGGGAACCGGGATTGACAAGGTGATCACCGCCATCGAACTGCACCACTTACCCCCGCCGGATTTCCGGGCGGAGGGTGGTGCTGTGCGAGTCAAGCTTTTCGCACCCCGTCGTTTTGCAGAAATGACACCGGATGAGCGGGCCCGGGCTTGCTACCAGCATGCGGCGCTGAAATATGTCGTCGGAGACCGGATGAAGAATTCCACCCTCTGCAAGCGCTTCGGCATTGATCCCAGGAACGCATCGCAGGCATCCATGGTGATCAGGCGTGCTCTTGATGACGGACTGATCAAACTGGCGGATTCCAAACGTCCCCGAGCGGGCTATATCCCATTCTGGGCGTAAGAAAGCAAAATTGATGACAATGTCCCGCATCATAGCCATCAAAACACCATCCATCTTCAGTCTAAAGAAGAATGAAGTTTCTTGATCGGGTTTTGATTACAAGGGGAAAATCCAACTAACGGAAATCGAAATGTCTGGATAACTTCATGAAATATATTCGTTTTATTTTTCACGGCGTTCTTGATCGGGTTTTGATTGGATGGCGGATATTTATCCTGCGAGCATTCCGGCGGGGAGACAAATGACCCGCCCTGCACATAATATTCTGTCGGTTTCCGTCACCTATGCCAGGAATGGCCGTTTTACCCGGTCGAACGAACTGGGCATGCGAGCCATGCAGGAGCGGGTTTACGAAAAACGGGGGGGGGGGGGGGGGGGGGGGGATTGCTTACACCTAATCCATCGTTCTCGGGCATGGGATGACCGCGATGGATGATGGACTTGCTGGTATTGGAGACACCATATTCAGGAGTCGAATCGGCGACCCGGGAGGTGCGATGTGTGGCCAATGGATTTGAAGGGGGGCATCGATTTTCCATACAATATGGGTCTTCTCGTCCCACCCTAAGAACGATTATTGCAAGATGGCAGAATTTGCTCCCGGACAACGATGGATCAATGATGCCCAGTTGCATAGAGGGCTCGGTACGGTACTGCATGCCGATTTCCGTACCGTGACGATAGAGTTTCCGTCTACGGAAGAAACTTTCGTCTATGCCAAGGAATCGGTACCGCTGACGCGGGTCCGGTTTGAACCTGGTGACCAGATTCTGACGCGGGATGGAGTGTCGCTGCAGGTAGAGGAAACCTTGGAGCAAGAAGCACTGCTGGTCTACCATGCACGCGATGAAGGCGGGACCCTTCATCAGGTCACGGAAAACCATCTCAGCAACCGGTTGCAGTTCAACCGCCCTACCGAAAGATTGTTCAATGCCCAAGTGGACCGGGATCCCTGGTTCTTGCTCAGGTACCGCACTCGGCTACAGATGGCGACGATGGCGTCCGATCCGCTGAGAGGGCTGATCGGAGGGCGTGTCAGCCTCATCCCTCACCAATTGTACATTGCCCATGAAGTAGCCAATCGTTATGCCCCTCGGGTCTTGCTGGCGGATGAAGTTGGCTTGGGCAAGACCATTGAGGCAGGAATGATTATCCATCATCAACTGGTGACCGAGCGAGCGGATCGGGTGTTGATCGTGGTACCGGAGAGCCTGATCCACCAATGGCTGGTGGAAATGCTGCGCCGCTTCAATCTGCACTTCACGATTCTTGATGCGGAACGAGTCCAGTCCCAGACTCTTGACGAGGATTCCAAAGATGAGGGGGATACGCAGGCTGCATCAGGGGAAAATCCGTTTTTGGGGGCCCAGTTGGCCCTGTGTAGCCTGGAGTTTCTTTGTTCCGATCCCGCAGTATACAAGCAGTGCTGTGCCGGGGAGTGGGACCTGTTGGCACTGGACGAAGCCCATCATCTGGAGTGGTCTGAAGAAGAGCCGGGATTTGAATATCAATTGGTCGAACATCTTGCACAAACTATCCCGGGGATCCTGCTCCTCACAGCGACCCCCGAACAGCTGGGTCGGTCAGGCCACTTTGCCCGCTTGCGATTGCTTGATCCACACCGGTTCCCGGATTATCAAGAGTTCATGGCGGAGGAACAGGGTTATCAACCCGTGGCGGCCGCGGTGGACGCAATCCTTTCATCGGGCGATGGTGTCGACCCGATCAGCCTGGCCGAAGTACAACGAAGATTGGGGGAAGGGTTCACTGCGGATCTGGAACTCCTGAACCGACACTCTGCGGACTCGGCATCCAGAGATGGAGCACGGGAACGGATTCTGGCGGCCCTGGTGGATCGTCATGGTACTGGCCGCGTGCTGTTTCGCAATACCCGTGCTGCCGTACAAGGATTCCCAGAGCGGGAAGTGCACTCGTATCCACTGGCCTTGCCGGCAGCCTATGCGCGTGTCCTACCTGCGCTTGCCAGCAATGAGTTGTCGGAAATGCAGTTGTTGCTGTGCCCGGAACTCCTCTTTCAAGCCATGTCGGATGCCCCGGACTGGACAGAAGTGGACCCTCGGGTGACCATGTTGGCGAACATTCTACGGGCACAACGTGCGGAGAAGGTGCTGGTCATTGCTGCGAGTCGGGATACGGCACTTGATCTTGCCGAGTGGCTCCGCATAGAACGGGGAATCAATGCAGCCGTTTTTCACGAAGATATGAGCCTCATGGAGCGGGACCGCACGGCCAGCTGGTTTGCGGACCCGGACGACGGTGCCCAAGTGATGGTATGTTCGGAGATCGGCAGTGAAGGGCGGAATTTTCAGTTTGCCCATCACCTCGTTCTGTTTGACTTGCCACTGAATCCAGACCTGTTGGAGCAGCGTATCGGGCGGTTGGACCGAATCGGACAGACCCAGACGATTCATCTGCATGTCCTGTATCTGGAAAACTCAGCGCAGGAAGTGATGTACCATTGGTATCATGAGGGCCTTCATGCGTTTACTCATACCTGCCCGGTCGGGCCTGCCATCTTTGTCCGGGTACGGGATCAGATCACCCGGGTATTGCATGACCCCGATCTTCCGTATCAAGCCGTGGTGACCAGGAGCGCCGCGCTGTACCGCGAACTTACGGCAGCATTGCAACAGGGAAGGGACCGGCTTCTGGAGTACAATTCCTGCCATCCAGACCAAGCAGAACAACTGTATCAGCTTGCTCTGCAACAGGACCGCAGCGTCACTTTGCAGCATTATCTGGAAGCGGTCTTTGATTGTTTCGGGGCGGACTACGAAATCAAATCAGCCGGCTGCTATTCCATCCATCCTGGATCGCATATGGAACTGCCGCTATCGTCCTTGCCGGATGAGGGGATGACCGTGACCTATGACCGTGCGGTGGCCCTCGGTTTTGAGGATGTACATTTTCTGACTTGGGATCATCCGATGGTCATCGGTGCAATGGATGTATTGCTGGGAGGAGAACTCGGCAATACGTCCGTCATTGCCGTACCGGTGCAAGGGGTGGGTCGGGGAACCCTGTTTCTGGAATCAATCTTTGTGCTGGAATCGGCATCCAGCACGGCCATACGCAGTAATCGATATTTGGTTCCCACGACTCTTCGTATTCTGATCGACCAGATGGGTACAACCTATGGTCAGTTGCCGGGTCATGACTCTTGGGAAGTGCCGGGAAAGCATCTCGAAAGGGGATTGGTGCGCAAGATACTGGCCGCCCGCAAACCCCTTTTACGAAAAATGTTTGCCGCCAGCGAACGGAAGGCCCAACAGCAGGCACCGGCGTTGCTCCGACGGGCGGTTGCAGACGGAGAAAGCGTGATTCAACGCGAAATTCGGCGTCTGGAAGCCCTGCAAGCCGTCAATCCCAATGTTCGGCCGGAAGAAATCGAGCCGTACTATCGTCAGCTGGAGGACTTGACTGCACGCCTGGAATCCGCTTCGTTGCGAGTGGATGCGCTGCGGGTGATTGTGGCGGCTTGAATCATGGGGCCGACCGATCCAGACCATGCCTTTTTGGCCTTGACGCCGGATGAGATGCTGGATGCCGTGGAAAGTCGGGGCATTGTATGTGACGGGCGGTTTTTAGTGCTGAACAGCTATGAAAACCGGGTCTATCGGGTGGGAGTGGAAGAGGGGCCGCCCATCGTGGCCAAGTTTTATCGGCCTGGACGCTGGTCTGACGAAGGGATACTGGAGGAACATCACTTCACGCAGGCCCTGGAACATGAGGAAATTCCGGTTGTGGCCCCGCTGATAACAGAGTTGTCCCAGACGCTGCATCATGCGGGTCCTTTCCGCTTCAGTCTCTATCCCTATCGTGGGGGGCGTTCCATGGAACCGGATAACCCCCACCATTTGGAAATGCTGGGCCGTTTCATTGGTCGGATCCATGCTGTCGGTGCTTTGGCATCCTTTTGTCATCGACCAACGATTGAAGTGGAGTCTTTCGTCCGGGCTCCGGGTGAGTACTTGCAGGTTCATGGATATATCCCGGCGCATCTGGAGTCCCGCTGGGTAGCACGGGTCGACCAGCTGGCCGATTTGTCTGCGGAGGCCCTTATTCGGGTGAGCAACCTGGCCCAGATCAGGCTCCATGGGGATATGCATCTCGGCAATGTGCTGTGGACAGATCAGGGTCCCCATATTGTCGATTTTGATGATGCCCGAACGGGGCCGGCGATTCAGGATCTCTGGATGTTTCTGTCCGGGGAAGGGGAGTACCTTGCGGCTCGACTACAGGATTTGCTTCGGGGATATAAGCAGTTTTTCGATTTCAACACGGCCGAAATCCGATTGGTCGAGGTGATGCGCTCCCTGCGGATGGTTTATCATGCCGGCTGGCTGGCTTCCCGATGGCGTGACCCGGCATTTCCGCTGGCATTTCCCTGGTTTGACACTGGCCGTTATTGGGAGCAATTGATGGGAGATGTGGAAAGTCAGGTGGAGAAAGTTCAAGTTTCGTTGAGGGGATAAGGGGATGATGCGTTCCCGATCTCTTCGTCGCTGGACGCCCTGATGCACTGGCGAAACCGCGTCCGGAGGCTCGGGTCGATGGGCGGCGGTGCGGGAAATACTCCTCGCCGCAACAGGGCTGCCAGTAGGGATTCTCCACCTAACGTGCCACCATCGCCTCGTCCGATCGTCGGTGTAGGTGCTGGAGATATTTCCGCCCTATCCATCCGGCGGGTAGGCTTGCCGGGACCGCCCTAGTCGGGGCAATACCGCGCCCCGAAGGTCTCGTCGAATCATGACCAGTCCAGGATCGCGGCCAGACGGGCCGGTTCATGGCGCGGATCAAGCCGATTTTCCAGGCGGTGTTGGAACAGATCATGGGGTTCGGTAAAGGTAGGTGGTCTGGGGCGCATTTGGTCGTCTGAAATTGCAAGGAATGGAGTATGAAGGATGCCATGCCTGGCAATTTTTGTCCACACCTTCAGGAAATATATTCCATTATATTCATATAGTTACCTATGAATTTTGGGTTTTTCAGGGTCGACGACTTAGCGAAGCCAGGTACCTTGGCGCTGGTGCCGGAGGGCCATGTGTTGGCCTCGGTCAGGTGGTGGTAGCCTACGGGCATAGCAATTCTCCGTTTGTGATCAACCGAGATGGTTGGCCATCATCTGGCCCACCGCAAGTGCCTTTTCAGCTCACAGCCAGCGGCTTACAGGGTGTTGCACCTCACACTGGAAAAGGGGATGAATAAAAATTATAAACTTCCAGACATTCTCAAGCTTGGGCTTGATATCGTATTCTGCGGCACGGCAGCCGGTAAAAAATCCGCCGCAGTGGGCCATTATTACGCGAACCCGAGCAATCGCTTCTGGCAGATTCTTTGTGATACCGGCCTTACGCCGACCAAGATGAAGCCGGAAGAGGATAAGGATGTGCTCAAGTTCAGTATCGGGCTGACTGACCTGGTTAAAGATGAAGCCGGCAGGGACCATGAGATTGAAGGCTTATCCCACAAGGCTGCTTTGCGGGAGCGTGTAAGAATTATCCTACACACCTATGCACCGCAGCATCTCGCATTTGTTGGCAAGGGCAAGTCTGCGGTTGCAGACGCGCTGGGCGTTCAGCAATTGAACTGGGGTCGCCAGCCGGAGCACCCTGAATTTTCAGGCACTCAGATTTGGGTTTTGCCGGACCCCTCTGATGGGAATGAACACTTTATCCGCTTGCGATGCCATTGGTTTGTCTTGGCTGATGCGGTCAAATGAAAAATCGCAATCGGATTCGTGCCATTCCGGGACCCCGCTTGCGCACGATGGCATGGGATTGTACGACTTCCGGCATGCCCGCCCCAACGAGCATGGAGCATGACCCATCGCCTGCGACTGCCGCGCTGGCAAAGCCGTTTTAAGCAGCCTTATATGCGTATTTTCACCGCCCCGGTTGGTCTTGGAAGCGCGGACATGAATGCAAGGGCTACGATTGCGCGATCCCGTTCATTGCCGATGATGATCATGCTGATTGCGTTATCGTAGGCCATGGCCTAGCCCCTGCTCCGGTCATGACCGGTTTCTGCCAGTTTTTTGATCATGGTCTTGCACTGCTTGCACATTTGCTCGGTTGAACGGACAAACTGTACGATGACGCCTAAAAGTGGTAACTTGAAAAACGACTTAATTGTCGTTACATTATTGTAATGATGGAACTTCGGTTCACTTGGGATGAGGACAAGAACCTCTCGAACCAACGAAAACACTCTGGGGTTTCGTTCGAACTGGCGGCGCATGTGTTTGATGATCCCTTTTGCCTGACACGCCAAGACCGGGCCGAAGATCATGAAGAACGATGGCAAACCATTGGCCTCGTTCATGGTATCACACTGCTCCTGGTGGCACATACAATCATCGAAGAAGACAGCGAGGATCAAGTCGTTGAGATCATCAAGATTATCTCTGCCCGAAAGGCCGATAAATCGGAGAGGAAGCGATATGAAGAAGAAAGAAGTTCAATACACTCCTGACACACTGCCGCCTTTGACCAGCGTGCGGCGTGAGCAACTTAAAAAACTGGCGGGTATGGCGGATGACCAGATCAATTATGATGATATTCCCAAACTAACCGAAGTGCAGCTTGCTGAATTCCAGCGATCCGCGCACTACCGTCCGATCAAACAGCAGATTACCGCCCGGTTGGATGCTGATGTGCTAGCATGGCTAAAAGCCGACGGTAAGGGCTATCAATCCAGAATGAACGCAATTCTGCGCCGGGAGATGATGGCAGCGATCAAGCCTCCCGATCGTTAGCGCGGATCAGACAGGCAGTTGGGGGTGCCAGCCACTGATTGCCCTGTGGTGCACCTCACACTGGAAAAGGGGGATATGAAATATTGGCCGTATACGAATATAACGATAAAGAGGTCAAGGTATTTGATGTACAGGCCATAAAATCAGACTAATCGGTCCAGGGTTGACCCCCGCCCGATGGGGTCATGTCGATAATTCAATCAACCCTTGAGGGGTGGTAATGCAAGCCATAAGACGGCTCGCCGCCGGGTCGTTTACCTCTATGATCTGGGCTGCTTCCGCCACCCCAATTGCGTTCAGGAGTCCCCGTAACCATTCCGGATAAGGGTGAAACAGAGTCAGGGACTGCAGCCTACAGCCCAGATCCGGCATTCGGGATGCCGGGTGGACATCCATCTGCCACTGAATGCATAACGGGAACATTCCACCAGCATTCAGCCGGCCATCATCGGTCAGGGCCACTTTCCAGCGCAGTTGATCACGCCGGGCCTGGTGGATTTTTCCGATGGTGATACGGCTCGACCGTACCAGGGAAGTCAGATCATCGGTCTGCACGGCCCATGTCAGGAGCTGCGGGGACTCCCGGAGCCGGTGTAGGACAGACGGGTCGTCAAGACCGAACCACCGGGGACTCGCGGGGGGAGCCATGCCGGGATGCATGGCGATGATTTCCAGGTATACCTCCGGGCCCAAGGCCATGACCCGGTTATGCGTCGCCATTGCTTCATGCGAGCCGCCAGGCGGAACTCGGATGCCCAGCTGGCTCTCGACCCATTCGGCACCTTCCTCCAGCGAACAGGCTGCGACCACGATATGATCGAGACGGGCATTCCACATTCTTCAGCGCAACGATGCCAGTTGGGTCGCCAGGTCATGGAAATCCATGGCCACGAAAGTGTAATCCTGCTCCGCCACAAGATCCCCCTTTTGCGAAGGGCCATACTCGGTCGGCCGGGGGACAAAGGCTGTGGCCAATCCCAGAGACTTGGCGGCGATCAGGTCACGGTTGTGTGCAGCAACCATACAGCATCGCTCTGGTGCCAACCCCAGCAGTTTGGCGGACAGCAGATAGGCTTCGGGTTGCGGTTTGTAGTGTTGGGTGACCTCTGCACCGAGCACCATGTCCCAGGGCAGAGCGGCTTGCTTGGCCATATTGACGATCAGGGCTACATTACCATTTGAGCAAGTGGCGATAATGTGCTGTGCCTTGATTCGCTGGAGACCCTCGACGGTATCCGGCCATGGGCGGAGTCGGTGCCAGATGCAACTGAGTCGATCCCGTTCCCTTTCTTCCATCTGGTCCAGGTCAAATTCGGGCAGCAGGGTTTCCAGGCTTTCCCGATGCAGCACATCCAGAATCGTCCAGGGCCGCTCCCCACTGCGAACCCTTTCCATCGCGGGCTCGTACAGGCCGCGCCAGCGGTCCGCAAAAGCGGCCCAGTCCACTTCCCGGCCGAGGGGTTCGCTGAATGACGGCCCTTCCTGAATGATCGTGGAACGCCAGTCAACGACCGTACCGAAGACATCAAACAGTAAAGCCTGGATTCCGCTCACGATGACATGCCGAGAGAGTGGGGGAACGCATTCGACACAGACTGCTGGTGCAGGTGCGACAGATGCCGGTCATGTCATCTCCAGCAAATCCTGCAGACCGCTCTCAATCACGATCAGGTCTTCATCCCGGGATACCCGATGTCCAGCATCTGACAGCAAACTCATGGCAATATCTTCGCTGCCGACCTGCCGCATGATTCGTTCACTGAATTCATGTGGGACTGCGGGATCATCGGTACTATGGATCAATCGGATCGGACAGGTGATGCCAATGGAGTCGCCCAACAGGAGATGCTGCCGCCCCTCTTCCACCAGTTCCCGGGTAATGATGTAGGGCTCTGCTCCGTATTCGGACGGTTGTTCGATTCGTCCGTCTTGTAGCAGGCGTGCCTGCATTTCGGCAGACATCCGGTTCCAGAGCAATTCTTCCGTGAAATCCGGAGCACTGGCGATGCCCACCAGTCCCTGCACCCGTTCTGGACGAGCGAGGGCTGCAAGTAGCATGATCCATCCTCCCATGGAGGATCCCACCAGAATCACTGGACCCGAGGTCAGTTGATCGATAACGGCCAAGGTGTCCGACCGCCATTGTCCGATGGTGCCATCGACAAACCTGCCCTCGGATTGACCATGACCGGAATAGTCGAACCGGACGTATCCAACGGAATGGCACTGCGTACAGAAAGTTTCCAGATGCTGGGCCTTAGTACCGCTCATGTCCGACATGAAACCGCCACAGAAGATCACGGTAGGTGATTTTCCTGTCTGTACTTCGGCGTGGATCTGATAGGGGCCGGATTGAGCGATACGATGCATGGAAATACGATGTGTGATGAACGCCGAGCAAATTGTACACTGTACGGCATGGGTCGGAACAGGGAAGGGTACAAAACGATCCTCAAAAAATTAGACTTGGCATTTGATCTACTCAGAACGGAAGAGCTTGATCAGCGGTCACGACATACTCCTGCCCGACCGGTTCAGCGCAAGGGATGACGCTCAGCGGTCCACGATCAGGATCTCTCGTGGATATTCGGTCAGATAATCCGAACCATCATCGGTGACGACGACTGAATCACCGATCCGACCACCAAGCCGGCCGGGCAGGGAAATCCCGCCGTCTACTGCAAATGTCATGCCAGGTTCCAGGATAGTTCGGTCACCGGCTTTGAGTTCCGGAGTTTCCAGATAGGCCATGCCGATCGAACGTCCGGTCCGATAGCTGGGCGCGTAGCCCCGGGATCGGTAGACTTGGTTGGCGGCTTCGGCGATCGATTCTGCCGTGACTCCCGGGCGGATTGCGGCAATTGCCGCTTGTTGTGCATCTATCGCGACCTGCTGGACTTCTGCCGCTTCGTCCGTTACCTCCCGGACAAAAAAGACCCGATCAAAACCGAGCTTGTAGTGCTTGAACTGGGCCATATTGCAGAAGCAGAAATACACGGGATCGCCACGTCGAAGTGGCTTGACGCTGGCTCGGCGGTGTACCATGGAAGTATGTGGACCGGACTGCATGATTTGCAGGTTGTGAATCAAGGGCGACACGAAGGCCTCCCAGCCACGGTCCGTCAGGAACTCAGCGGCTTTCCGGGTGCCGGCATGCATGACGGCCAGCGCGGCTTCATATTCCGGTACGCCTTCTGCCAAGGTCGCTGCTGCCGCCGCCATCATGGTACCAGCCACTGCCCCTGCCTGTCGCATCACCGCGATCTCTTCCGCAGATTTGATCCTGCGCATGGCACCGAGTAAAGGAGAAAGATCGGACAATATCCGGCCCGGATACTGCGCTTGCAGATGGCATTGTATGATTCCCGGGATGGTGGCGGTCTCAATACCAATGCGACCTGGGTTGGGTCCCAGGGCTCTCGACAGCACTGCCTCCCATCGTTTTTCTCCGGTATCCTCCCAAGGAAGAATCTCTTGGATCCAGGTCATGCGCGAGACCATCTCCGATTCCATGAGCGGAGTAATCACCACAGGATCTTCTTCTGGACGGATCAGCAGGAAGGTGGGCCGACCGAATTCGACCGACAAATAACCCCAGAATCCGGCCAGGTACGCGATGGAGCTTTCGTCGGTCACGAGCGCGGTATCAATGCCGTTTTCCTGCAAGCGATGTCGGAATTGAGTGGTACGAAGACGAGCTTGTTCCAGCATGTTGAAGTCTATCGGTCCCGTGTGTTTGGGCCGGGAGATCGGACGGTCAGGCTTCGCCACGTTTGGCATATTCCGAAAGGGCAATGCCGCCCAGGACCAGGGTCAGTGCCATGGCATGATAACCCCGGAAGTGCTCTCCCAGAAACAGTACCGCAATCAGGGTCGCAAAGATGGGGATCAGGTTGAAGAAGATACCGGATCGAGCGGCCCCGATCAGGGCAACGCCCTTGATAAACAATACCTGGGCCAGAAAAGACGGGAACAGGGTGACCAGCACGACCAGTACCCAGCCTCGGGAGGTTGGCCATTGTCGCTGTTCCAGTCCCGCTTCGATCAGGGCAAGGGGAACGGCTGCGACCAGAGCACCGATGGCAAACAAGGTGAACAGGGAAAGAGGGTCTACCGTTGGGCATCGCTTCAACATCAAGGAATAGCCAGCGTACAGGATACAGGCCACCAGCATCAACAGATCGCCAGGATGAAAGGCCAGTGCAGCGATCCGGGAGAACTCGCCACCGGTCGTTGCAATGAGGACTCCAACCATGGTGATCAGGATGCCTACCACTTGCAGCAGGCGAACCGAAGTCTGCAGCAGGAATGCCGCACCAATCAGTACGAACATGGGGATCGAGCCCTGCAGGATTCCCAGGTTGATCGCACTGGTGGTATGAGCCGCCACATAGAACAGAGCGTTGAAGGCCGTGAGTCCCAGCATCCCCATGGCTACCCCAAAGGGCCAATGGGGTTGCAGGATAGGCCAGTCGCGGACGAACCGTCGCCGGAAAAAGATCAGCAGCAGTGAGACGGTACCGGTCCAGCGGAGCAGTACCATCATCATCGGGGAAATTTCCCCGACGGCCAGTTTGCCAAAGTTGGCATTCAAGCCAAAACACAGGGTCGTGACGACCAGGAACGTGTAGGCCTGCAGA
This sequence comes from Candidatus Poriferihabitaceae bacterium, assembly GCA_965221795.1. GTDB lineage: Bacteria > Pseudomonadota > Gammaproteobacteria > Arenicellales > Poriferihabitantaceae > VYFG01. The sequence goes on along the minus strand of OZ244914.1, from coordinate 1,014,017 downwards.
TCCCGGCGGTCAATCAATGTGACCATTCGCCAGAAGGTGATGATCGCAGCCAACCGGGCGGGTCGACGGCAATGGCAGTTATTCTGGCCGCGATTCGGGCGGGCACCCGGTCCACTCCATTCGGGTCATCGGTCTTATCCAACTGATCGGCCAGCTCCTTCGGGAAAAGGCAGGTGCTGATGGGCTTCTACACAGAGGGCGAGTCGGGTGCGGACTGGCGCTTCCGGATCGCAGGATTTGCGGGTACCCAAATGGACATGAATCATCAGGTGCTCTCCAGTAGCCACGAGGTCACCATGGACGGTTTCCATCCGATGAAAGACACGCAGCTTCTTGCCTTGGCCTTCCAGTATCTGGGAGGTGACCCGGATGGTTTCTCCGGCCTGTACCTCGCCGAGATGGCGGATGTGGGTTTCCACGGTAAAGTAACTGAAGCCCTGGTCGATATAGTCCTGATCCGCCCCGATCAACTCCATGATGCGGTCGTTGGCTTGGGAGAACGCTTCCAGATAATGGGTCTCGTTCATGTGGCCATTGTAATCCAGCCAACTTTGGGGGATCTGCCGACAAAATACTTCGACCGGGGCCGGAGTCATGGCTACTTCCGGTACCAAATTACGGTCATGGCGGTTCAGCGTCGCACCGCTGGCCCAATCCGTACGCTTGAGGGCCCGCATCATGCCTACCAGATTGTCGTCCCGGATCCGTTCCATGTCCCGCGGGGTCCATCCACCGGACTGCTGGTCGCACTGGTCGGCGAGAGTGTCCAGCAAGTGGTCCGACAGTTCCGGTACCTCCATCAGTTTCGTCCAGGGCCATTTCAGTGCTGGACCGAACTGAGCCAGAAAGTGCCGTATCCCCCCCTCTCCACCTGCCAGCCAGAAAGTTTGGAAAGTCCCCATCTGTGCCCAGCGAAGGCCGCAGCCATACCGGACCGAGTCGTCGATTTCCTGAGTCGTGGCAATCCCATCATGGACCAGCCACAAGGCTTCCCGCCATAGTGCTTCCTGTAGTCGATCATTGATATGGCCGGCAATTTCCCTGCGGACGAGCAGGGGGTGCATGCCGACCTGCTTCATCCGAGACTCTGCCTGTTTTCGGATAGTATCTGCCGTCAGTGGTGACGGGACAATCTCTACCAAGGGTAGCAGATAAACCGGATTGAAGGGATGCACGACCAGAATCTGCTCGGGACGGATAGCGTTTTCACAAAGTGCTGATGGAGGGAATCCCGATGTGGAGGACGCCAGCACCGCAGTCGCAGCCGCGCTGGACTGGATTTCCCGATAGACGGATTGTTTGTCCGGCAGACGCTCCGGTACACTCTCCTGGATCCATTGGGTATCCTGCACCGCGCCTGCCACGTCCGGCGAGAACGTCAGCGTACCTTCCGGAGGCAGGGCATAATCGTATAGCGAGGGCAGGCTGCGACGGGCATGGGCGAGCATGGCACCGATTTTGCGCTCCGCATCAGGGTCGGGATCGTAGACGGCGACATCCCACCCATTCAGTAGGAAACGAGCCACCCAGCCTCCCCCGATGACGCCACCCCCGATCACGGCGGCTTTCACTTCGGTGCCCGTTTGGTCAGTTGCAGTTTTTCCCGTACACGCTCCGGTCCGATGACCCGAGCCCCCATGCATTCTACGATCATGCGTGCCCGTTCTACCAGTTGTGCGTTGGTCGCCAGTACGCCGCGCTCCAGATACAGATTGTCCTCAAGCCCTACCCGGACATTGCCGCCAGCCAGGACGGCGGCGGCAACATAGGGCATTTCATTGCGGCTGATGGAGAAGGCAGAAAATATCCAGTCATCGGGCACCTGGCTGACCATGGCGAGAAAGGTATGCAGATCATCCGGTGCTCCCCAGGGGATCCCCATACATAGCTGGACCATCACCGGTGCCTCAATAAGCCCTTCAGTCACCAGTTGCCGGGCAAGCCACAGATGTCCAGTATCGAACGCTTCAATTTCCACTCGTACACCGAGGTCCTGCATCTGTTTGGCCATGGCCCGGAGCATGCCGGGAGTGTTGACCATGATGTAATCGGCCTCGGCGAAGTTCATGGTACCGCAATCCAGGGTACAGATTTCCGGCCGGCATTCGGCGAGATGGGCAACACGCTCGGCGGCACTAGCCATATCCGTACCGGGCGAGGTCAGTGGCAGGGGTTGGTCCGCATTGCCCAGGACCAGGTCTCCTCCCATTCCGGCGGTGAGATTGATCACCACATCGACATCCGAGTCACGGACCCGTTCGGTTACCTCCCGAAAAAGCCCTACATCCCTCCCGGGTTGACCTGTCACCGGGTCCCGGACATGGATATGCGCGATGGCGGCACCGGCACGGGCTGCCTCAATGGCGGCATGAGCGATCTGCTCGGGGCTACGAGGCACATGGTTGGACTTTTCCTGGGTGCCGCCGGAACCGGTGACGGCGCAGGTGATAAAGACCTCACGATTCATTTCCAGGGGCATGGGATACCTCGTTGGGATTCCGTTTTTGAAAGAGGAACACGATGGTCCAGCAACACAGGGCAAGTATACTCGGTTCCGGGAACGGTGTTGCCCGACCATCTTTCGAAAGGCATACCCGACTTATCCCCAGATGATCGACTGTACCGATCGGCAGAAGATGCCTTCTCGACCCCCGTGATCCATGGTCTCTGTTTCGTGCTGCATCCCTCATTCGTGGCTTGATTGGCGGATGGTTCCTGTCCGGATGAGTTCGCAAGAACGCCCGTTTGGTTACCGTCCAAACACCCGGACAATACTCGCCCTCAAGGGCAGATGCTGCAGTCACGAAACCCGGGACGGAATTCCTTGTCAACCGGTTGGTCCGCACAGACAGGTTTCTTGGCGGGACTTGAAACCCCGGTCAGCAATCGTGTAGGATAAGGCAATGGTAGAAAATAAGGATCAAGATCAGCGGATTCATGAACTGGTGAAGGAAGTTGCCGTATTGAGGTCAGACATGAACACGAAACAGGCTCAAACCGAGACCGCTATCGAGCGCATGAATGCGGCGTTTGAACGGCTGAGAACCGATATGGCCAAGCGGGATGTCGACATGGCTGGCTGGAAAGCGGACATGGCTGACTGGAAAACCGACATGGCTAGGCGCGACAAAGCAAACATGCAGTGGATTGCCGGTTTCGTTCTGGGGTCTGCGGTCCTGGTCATCGCGGTCCTGGGGTTGATTCTCACCTCGACCCCTGCGCCCTGATTGCAGGGCCATCCCCGGCCCGCAAAAACTCCCGCCGAAGTCGAAATCCAACATCGACCTTTTACCCCCAAAGCTCGGGGATCGAATCCGTCATAGGATTCTCACGCGTTCGTTTCACAAGGGTTCTTTCGGTTGCTCTCCTCGCTCTGGATCATATCGGATTGCATACCCTCGTTCACTGAGGGGTGAGCCATACGCTTCATCAATACTCAGTCATGGTCCGGTCGTCATCCGCCTCTCGAAGACTGGGCGGTTCCGTACGCCGCCTTCGCCATCAAATCGGCATGGCGTTTTCCTGCTACTCTGAGGAGAGAGGGGAGCCAGACGTCGACAGACATATGGTTGGTCCCGAAATCGTCCGAACCTTTCGGGTCAGTTTATGAAGGGGGGGGGGGGGGGGGGGGAGTCTCCTCTTTGGTCCCGGATCCAACACTCTCTCCCGGAGACAAGGTCACCGATACTTGGCGTATCCCAGGGCCTTGTCAATCGGATTCAGGAGTTGTCGGCCGTTGCAATACCGGGCAAGATTGTCCAGAAACTGGTCGGCGATGTCGCTCGGAAAATTCTGATAGTCGCCGGATATATGGGGTGTGACAAACAGGTTTGGCGTATCCCAAAGTGTGCTGTCCGCAGGCAGCGGTTCGGTGCCGAAGACATCCAGCATCGCTCCGGCGATGGTGCCGGAGCGCAAGGCTTTTTCCAGTGCTGCCTCATCCTGGGCATCGCCCCGCCCCACGTTGACGAATCGCGCTTCGGGTCGCATGGCCTGGAAGACCCCATGGTCGAAGAGCCCCCGGGTTTCTGCAGTCGAAGGCAGAATGCCGATCACCCAGTCCACGTTTCTGGCCAGCGACTTCAGTGCCTGAAGAGGATGGATCCGACCGAACACGGGATCTTTCTCCCGAGTCGTGCGTCCGATGCCCTGTACCTGCATTCCGACCAGTTGTAGCACGCGGCCGATTTCGCGGCCAATATTGCCGACCCCAACGACCAGCGCCCGCTGGTTCTGCAGGCGCTCGGACCGTCGCGGGTGCCATTCATGCCGCTTTTGTCTCTCCCAGGACTCCCGAAATCCCTTGGTTTCGGTCAGCAGGTAGCCCAACACCGTTTCTGCGATGGCTCGATCAAAGATACCGCGGGCATTGGTGACCTGGACTTCGCTGTCCACCAGGGCCGGAAACAGGACGGCATCCACACCGGCACCACACCAATGAATCCAGCGCAAACGATCGGCACGAGACCATTGCCTTTGCAATTCCCGGCCACGAAAGTCCCAGCCAAGAAGAATTTCGGTGCCTGGGAGTGCAGTATGGAGGGCTGTTTCATCGGGGGCAAAGTGAACATCCACTCCAGCCGGGATTCGGTTCAGTTCCGGAATTTCGGCCATCATGCGGGCACCACTGACCAGTAATTTCATGATCCCGAACAGGAGACGAAAAGGGAGCGATCAGTTCCAGTCTGCTCCGGAAATGACCATCGCAGGTCAGACAAGAGGCATCTCCCGACGCAGGTTATGGACGCCGAACAGTTGCTGGTAGCGAGCGATTTCCTCGGCGGGTCCGGATGCCTTGGCGAGATTGTCGGAGAGTTTGACCGTTGGCTTGCCGTTCGCTTGGGTGACCTTGCAGACCAAGGAAATGGCCCCAAGCTGTTCGTTCGGGGTGGGAGTACATTCGCGAAAATCGTTGGTCAGATGCGTACCCCAGCCAAAGCCCAGCCGGACCCTTCCCTGAAAGTGGTGGTAGGCTCGCTCAATGGAGTGTACATCCAGTCCATCGGAAAAAATCAGCAGTTTTTCAGCCGGATCCTGCCCCCGCTCCAACCACCAGCGAATAAGCTCTTCTCCACCTTCGATCGGATCTTTTGAGTCAATACGACAGCCGCTCCAGGCACTGACCCAGTCCGGTGCATGACGCAAAAAATGGGTGGTTCCGAACGTATCAGGCAGGACAATCAGCAGGTTTCCGTCATAGGTTTTCTGCCAGCTCTCGAGCATTCGGTACGGGGAAGCCAGCAAGGCTTCGTCCGTACTCGTCAAGGTCGCCCGAACCATGGGCAGTTCATGGGCATTGGTGCCGATTGCATCCAGGTCCAGTTCCATCGCCAACAGCACATTGCTGGTGCCGATAAAGGCATCTCCCAGCCCTTCCTGCATGGCGGCGATACACCATCGTTGCCACAGGAAGCCATGCCGGCGGCGGGTACCGAAATCCGCAATCCGGAGTTCCGGCAATGCTCTCAGTCGAACTACCTTTTCCCATAACTTGGCTTTTGCCCGGGCATACAGCACATCCAACTCAAAGCGCCCGGTCGAAGACAGTGCCCGGCGGGCCCGCAACTCGCTGAGGATAGAAAGGGAAGGAATTTCCCATAGGGTGACATCAGCCCAAGGGCCACTGAAATGGATCCGGTACTGACCGTCTTCCACCTGCAGGTCGTATTCGGGCAGCGAATAATTCCGCAACCAGTGTAGAAACTCTTCCGTAAAGAGGCGTTTTTTGCCATAGAAGGTATTGCCCGCCAGCCAGATATACTCCTTGTTCGTGAGCCGGATCGTACGGGCATGGTCCAGTTGAGCTACCAGTTCTCCGCGGTCGACTTCATCGGCAAGCCGAATGGCCGGATTTCGGTTGATCAGGGAAAACGTGACCGGGATATCGCGAAACTCTTTCCAGATAGTCTGCAGCATCAGCAGTTTGTAGACATCGGTATCGAGCAGGCTGCGGATGATGGGGTCGAGCTTGAAGGTATGATTGTAGACCCGGGTCGCGATGTCGGTCATATGGAGTTGCATGGGGGCGGATCCGTGTGAGGGCGAATCTTTTTCAGGGTCTGCCGTATGGTATAGATGGCATGGAGACCCAGCCTCCGGAAATGGATTGTTCCCGCATGTTGAATTCCGTCCTTTGCCATTGGGGGAGGTTCATGGCTCGACCGCTGTTCATGAGGCCCGCCCGTAGAACATCCGTTGTTCGGTGGCCGAGAACCGGACATCGGGGCGCTCAAAATAGGAAAACACCGCGACAGTTCGAGCCCGTTCGCCGACGACCGGAGAAACCCGGTGGACCGTATGCTGGCCCCGGAACACACAGAGTGTGCCCGCGCGGAGGCATAACGTCTGCGCGGATGCCCCATCCCCGGACAGGAACGCCCCCACCCCGTCGTAATTCGGGTTGGATGCACTGCGCAGGTGGCGGCAATACTGGAACATGCCTCCTTGGGTCGCTTCCTGTAACAATAACGTGGTGGCGAATTCTGCGCGGTCAAAATGCCAGTTCAGCCCCTCGCCATGTTGATACCGCATCACATTGACCCGGGCCAGGGGGTCGGACATGACAAACAGTGGGTCCTTGTCCAGTACCGCGCCAAGGAACGTAATCAGCGGCGGCCAGGCATACAGTGGGACCAGCCAGCTCCGGTCCAGCTGATCGGCACAAAGCGTATGATGGGTGGACTGGAAACGTTTCCGTACGGGATGGTTTTTCGGCACCCCGGGCAGACGTTGAGAGAAATAGACATTGTGCTTCTGGATATGGGAGAACGCTTCGGTGGCAAAGAGTGGTTCCAGGGAACACAATAAGCGATGTACAGCGGATGCACGGACCAGTCCATCCAGCCGGAAAAGACCCTCCCGGTTCAGTTGTTGTCGGCAGTGTTCGATCAGGGGTTGGACACGCACTGGATCCTGAAGAGGATAACGCTGGAGATCCAGAATGGATGTCATCGAATTCGGGCGTTCGGGAAGGTGATCATGCATTTTGCAACTCCAAAAGAATTCTGGGTATACTTGCCGCTTGGGCCTTGGAAGATTTTCGGCGTAATGCCTGCCTGTCCTGCGTGGAGAGGAGCCGGCATTATACATCGCGATTTTGCCTTCACGTCCGGAATGATTCCAAATGCCCATCACGTCACCAATGTGTTGTATCACGAAAAAGAGAATGATCATGCTTGCAAAACAATTGTTACTTTCCATGGCGGCCGGTGCTCTGCTGGCAACCGGGAGTCATGCGATGGCAGCCGATGACAATCTGAGTCGTCTGGGCGCATTCAAAACCACGGGAACCGGCTCGGGAGAGGTCGTCCCGCAAGGTGGGGACTATGCGGAGAATGTAAGGCGGATTCTGCAAACGATCTCCCTTCCGGAGGGATTCAAGATCGAGCTGTTTGCGCTGGCCCCCGATGCCCGCCATATGGCCGTGGGCCGGAACAAGGCCACCGTCTGGATCGGCACCAGAAAGACCAAGGTCTGGGCAGCGACAGACCGGGATTTGGATCATGTCGCCGACACCGTGGAGGAGTTCAGCCCCAGCGTCCTTTTCGATATCCCCAATGGCGTCTGTTATACCCCCGATGGGTTCCTGTTCGTGGCGGAGCGGAATCGTGTGCTGATGTTCCCGGCTGCGGAATTCTTTATGGAAAGCCCGGATACGGTGGCCATCCCCGTGGTCGCGCAGGGCGACCTGATTCCGGTCGAAGAAGAATCCTATAATCATACCGCCAGGGTGTGTGCAGTGGGGCCAGACAACAGACTCTATATCAGCCTGGGGCAGCCCTTCAATGTCTCTCCCCCGGAAAAGCAGGAACTGTATGATCGGGTCGGAATCGGTGGCATGATTCGCATGGACCGCGACGGCAGCAATCGGGAAGTGATTGCAACGGGCATCCGCAACTCGGTTGGACATGCGTTCAATCCGGCCGATGGGATCTTGTGGTTCACCGACAATCAGGTCGATGGCATGGGGGATGAGACTCCACCGGGAGAGTTGAACAAGATGGCCGAAGTCGGTAAGTGGTTCGGCCATCCCTACTATGGAGGCGGCGATGTACGTACCAACGAATATGCCAACGAGGAGATTCCTGCTGACAAAGCGGCTCGCTATGTCCCTCCCCAAGTCGAAACCATTGCCCATGCGGCAGACCTTGGGATGATGTTTTACACCGGCGACATGTTTCCGGACAAGTACAAGGGGGCCATCTTCGTTGCTCAGCATGGCTCATGGAATGCGGTCAAGCCACGGGGTGCCCGGGTCATGGTGGCGTTCCTGGATGAGGAAGGCAATGCGAAGGAAATGATCCCGTTTGCGGAAGGCTGGCTGCAGTCCAACGGCGTCTATTCCGGGCGTCCGGTAGATGTGCAGCAGTATGTCGATGGCTCCATTCTGGTCTCGGATGACAAGGTGGGAGCGGTGTATCGTATTTCCTACGAAGACTGACATACCATTCGGAACGGGGCGGGTTGCCCGCCCCGTTCCGGGTTCCATGATGATGAAATCCGGCTTTTCCCTCCGCCCCCCGTTCCTGTGGTGGGTTGTGCTGTGCCTGTTGCCCTGCCACTATGCCTTCTCCCAGGATATCGAGGCGGGGAAACACAAGGCACAGGTCGCCTGTCAAGCCTGTCATGGCCTGGATGGCATCGCTACCTTGGCGATGGTGCCCAACCTGAGTGGGCAAAGGGAAGACTATACGATCATTCAACTGGAAGCGTACCGCTCGGGTCAGCGGCCACATCCCCAAATGTCGATCATTGCCCAATCCCTGAGCGATGAGGAGATCCGGAATCTGGCAGCCTGGTATGCCTCCATTGAGGTTACGGTCACCGTTCCCGGTGAATGACCGGTATGTCGTCAATCGGACCCCGATTCCGGATTGACAGGAAGGTTCAGGTCCACTCAACCCACGATCCATGATGATGAAATCGAATATGCCCCCGCTACTGCTTGCGGGACTGGTTGCCCTTGCTTTGTCTGCGGGCACTTACGCACAGGTTTCGACTCTCGACCCGGTCACCGTGACGGCGACGCGGGTGGACAAGACGCTGGAGGAGATTCCCGCGGCGGTCAGTCGTGTCGGGGAGGACGAAATCCAGCTGGGTGCGGAGCAACTGGGCCTGGATGAATCCTTGGACCGGGTGCCCGGACTGTTCCTGCTGAACCGGTACAATTTTGCCCAGGATTTGCGGGCTTCGATCCGTGGATTTGGCGCACGTTCCAGTTTCGGTATCCGGGGCATTCGGATTGTGGTCGACGGAATTCCGGAAACCCTACCCGACGGGCAGGGCTCGGTCGATGGCATCGATCTCGGCTCGATTGGGGAAATCAACGTCATTCGCGGCCCGGTATCTTCCCTGTACGGTAATGCGTCCGGAGGTGCCATCCTGATCGAAAGCGAACGGGGGCCGGAAGAACCATTTGCGGAACTCCGGTCTAGCGGCGGTGAGTTTGGCTTTCGCAAGCAGCAACTGAAGTTGGGTGGGCAGGATCATGGGCTCAATTACCTGCTGCATGCATCCGATACGCGGATCGACGGATTTCGTGGCCACAGCGAAGCGGAAAACCAGCAGGTCAATGCCCGCTTTGAAGCGGAGGTGTCGCCGGAGACGGCCGTCATTGTCAGCCTGCACCATACGGATCAACCGGTAGCCAATGATCCCGGGGGCATCAATGCCCAAACGGTTGCCATGGACCGTTCCGCCGCCCGCGACCGAAATGTGGCGTTCAATACCGGGGAAGAACTGGAACAGACCCGGCTGGGCCTGACCGTGCGGTCGCAATTGGCGGATGGCCATGGCTTGCAGGCCCGAGTGCATACGGTGAGCCGGGACTTCCGCAACCGGCTTCCGTTTGAAGCCGGAGGTGCGGTGTCCCTGGATCGTGGATTTCACGGTGCCGGAGTGCAGTATACCTGGGAGGATACCTTGGCCGGGAAGCCGAATCGTCTGCTCATCGGGGTGGATTATGATGTACAGGATGATGACCGCAGCCGTTACCAGAATCTTATGGGTCAGGTGGGCGATAAGACTCTGGAGCAGAACGAGAAAGTGACATCAGTGGGTTGGTTCCTGCAAAACGAAATCCGTCTGACGGCCCAAACCGAAGCAACGTGGGGGATCCGTCAGGATGAAGTCGTATTCGATGTTACCGATCGGTTTCTTGCCGATGGTAATGATTCCGGGGAAGTAACCCTGGATCACCTTAGCCCCATGGTGGGAATCAGTCATGCGCTCTCGGACCGTATCCGGCTGTATGCCAACGTCTCCAGTGCGTTTGAAACTCCGACGACGACAGAATTTGCCAATCCATCCGGCGGTGGCGGGTTCAATCAGGCCCTCGAACCCCAGAAATCGACCAATTATGAGATTGGTCTCAAGTCGCTTTCCGCGCGCTATCGGTATGAAGTCGCCCTGTTTTCCATTGACGTCCGGGATGAGTTGATCAATTATGAATTGGAGCAGTTCCCGGATCGGGACTTTTACGAAAATGCCGGCCGGTCCACCCGGAATGGAGTGGAATTTTCCTATCTTCGCAAAATCGGCTCGGGGGGTGAATTCTCGGCAGCCTATACGTGGTCCGACTTTACGTTCGACCGCTATGCCAGTGGCAACAATCGATTCGATGGCAATCGGATCCCCGGCATTCCAGAACATCTCCTGCACCTCGAATTTTCCTGGTTCATCCCGAATGGCCTGTATATGATCTGGGATGCGAACCTGGCAGGCAGTCTGTTTGCCGACAATGCCAATGCGCAGAAAGTCGACGGTTATACGGTCAGCAACCTTCGCCTGGGTTGGGAAGGGTGGTGGGGAGACTGGGAAGTGTCGCCGTTTTTGGGCGTGAATAATCTGCTGGATGAGGAGTACCACAGCAATATACGGATCAACGCTTTTGGCGGGCGATACTATGAACCGGCTCCCGGGCGCAATGCGTATGCCGGTATTCGCATCCGGAAACAGTATGGTGGGCAGCGCTGATACGGTTTCGGATTGTCGACCAGTGCGTAGACAAGCCGTTGCGGACAGGACGCCGAGCAGGGAATGGACCATGAGCGTGCCGTTGACCGATCACGAATATGCCCATATCCGACAGGGATATCATGAGAATCCGGCGCAGTCATGCTCTCTCCTGGCTGAGGCCTATACCGGAACCCATTGGTACCATGTGGATCGGGCGGCGATCATCGCCCGTACCTGGCAATGGGTCTGCCATGGAGAAAAACTGCGGGAGCACCGATCCTGGCTCACCACCGAGATTGCCGGCCACCCCATCCTGGTGCTTCGGGATGGGCAGGGGACCTTGCGGGCTTTCTACAATGTCTGCCAGCACCGGGCCATGCAATTGCTGGAAGGAGAGGGAAACACTTCGCTGATTACCTGCCCGTACCATGGTTGGTCGTATGACCTGACCGGATGTCTGGTCCGGGCCCCGGCGACGGAGCACCTGTCCAGGTTCGATCCTGCCACGGTTCGCCTTGGTTCGGTATCGGTGGAAGAATTCTGTGGATTTGTCTTTGTCAATCTGGATCCGAACGCGGCCCCCCTGGGCCCGCAAAGCGGTAATCTGGCCGATGAGATCCGTCGCTTTGCACCAGACTTGGATCAACTGACCTTTGCACATCGATTGCATTACGATATTCGGTCGAACTGGAAAAACGTTGTCGATAACTTTCTTGAGTGTTATCACTGCCCAATCGCTCACAAGGACTTCTGCACCTTGGTCGACATGGATACATACCGGGTGACCACTCATGGGATGTATTCCAGCCACATGGCTGAGGCAGGAAAGTCGGCCAACAACGCCTATCCGGTGTCGAATGCCACCGTCCGTGAGCATGCGGTCTGGTGGTTATGGCCCAATACCTGCCTGATGCGATATCCCGGCCGGGGCAATATGATCGTCATGCAGATCATCCCTGCGGGCCCGGACCGGACCCTGGAAACCTACGATTTTTTCCTTGAAACGGCGGTGCCGAACCCAGAGGAAAAGGCTGCCATCACCTATCTGGATACCGTCTTGCAGGCAGAAGATATCTGGTTGGTAGAAAACGTCCAGAAAGGAATGAGCACGCCGGCATTCCGGCAAGGCCGGATCGTAGTGGAGCCGAATGGCTCGGGGAAATCCGAGCATGCCGTCCATCATTTCCATGGCCTCGTTCTGGATGCCTACCGCAAGATGGTGGCCGAATGAGCGGAGGGCTTCAGGGAAAGACCGCCCTGGTGACCGGAGGGGCCGGTGGAATCGGCCGCGCCATCTGCCGACGTTTTGCCCTTGAAGGTGCTGTCGTGGTGGCATTGGATGTGCTTGATGCCACCGGACATCCTGGTGGAGTGGAAGGTATGCAGTGCGATATTGCCTGTGAACACCAGGTGACCGGGGTCGCCAATGCCCTGTCGAAGCGATGGCCCAAGCTGGACATCCTGGTGAATGCGGCCGGTATTGAAATCGAAAAAACCATTGAAGAGACTTCGCTGGAAGAATGGAATCGGATTTTTTCCATTAATGTGACCGGGATGTTTCTGGTGTCAAAATATATGCTGCCTTTGCTGCGTCAGTCCCACGGTGCCAGCATCATCAATTTTGGCTCATATGATGGGTATATTGCCGATCCGGGGCTGGCGGCTTACTGTGCGACCAAGGGAGCGGTCCATGCCCTGACTCGGGCAATGGCCTGTGATCACGGACCAGAAGGGATCCGGGTCAATGCGGTCTGTCCGGGGTATGTGGACACTCCGATGCTGCAAAGCTTTTTCGGTGGCAGTGGGGATATCGAATCGTTGCAACAGGCCGTGCGGGATGTTCATCCCATGAAAACCTATGGCAGGCCGGACGATATTGCCAATCTGGTGAACTGGCTGGCCTCGGACGAAGCACGCTATGCGTCAGGACAACTCTGGATCCTGGATGGTGGTCTCAGCGCACAGGTGCAGCAAATGCGATTGTGAATATGGGCATCCTCGCTGGAAAAACCGCCTTGGTCACCGGGGGACGCCAAGGCATCGGCCGGGGGATTGTGGAAGCCTTTTGTGCGCAGGGAGCAACCGTGATGACCTGTGGCCGGGGAAGCCGGCCGAGCGATCTGGCGGGGAAAGTGTATTGGTGCCAGGCTGATGTATCCCGGGCAGACTCGGTGGGGCAATTGGCCCAGCAGGTCGAACGAGACCTTGGACCATTGTCCATTCTCGTCAACAATGCAGGGGTGCAGATCACGAAGACGGTAACCGATACAACCGACACAGACTGGGCAGCCCTGATGGGAGTCAATGCCTGGGGGGTGTTTGCCGTCTGCCGGGCCCTGATTCCGCAGATGGCTCCGGGAGGCTCCATTATCAACCTCGGGTCGATTTCCGGCAAGGTGGCGGATCCGGGGCTGGCCCTTTATAATGCGTCCAAGGCGTTCGTGCATGGGTTGACCCGCTCCCTGGCCGTGGACCATGGCCCCTCGTTGCGGTGCAATGCCATTTGTCCTGGCTGGATTCTGACCGGGATGGCGGAAGAGGCGTTTGCTTTGGCCAAGGACCGCAAGGCCGCCAAAGGCGATGCCCTGGCGCGCCATGCGACCAGACGATTGGGCCGGCCACAGGATATTGCCCAGATGGCCGTCTGGCTGGCCTCGGACCAGGCTGCTTTCGTTACTGGCCAGTGCCATGTGGTGGACGGTGGACTGACGGCCGCCTCTCCCTTGCAGCCGGGCCTTTACTGACGCTCGGCCCGGTTCCATGCCCCTGGCGGCAAGGTGGTTGGGGTCGGGCAACTCCCGGATCTACGGTGAGTGGCTGGACGCCCCTCCTACTGGCCCGGTTGCAGCCGGCAACGGCCTTGTATAACCTGCACCAGGCCAATCTCCCTATCGGGGCCCGTCGGCACCTTTTGCGGTCCAGTGGACGGCACCCGATGTCCTTTTTGTATGAACAGGTGCACTCGGCACTCGACCAGCGAGTGCGGGCTACTGGAGGATGGGGGGAACACCTGCTCTATCTGGGGTTTCGCAGCCCCATGATGTCCCTCCCCGGCTCGGCTTGCCGATGCTTGTCACCCTTGGAGGGAGATGATCTTTCGGGGCTTCCATCGGCCTTTGACCAGGTGTTGATCAACCTGCAATTGGCTTGGTGGGATCCGGTGTTCAGCTTCCATTTTGTGGCCCGCCTGTTGCGCCCCGGGGGGCGGTTTCACTTTGCCAGTTTCGGCCCGGATACTCTGTGGCAACTGGACGAAGCCTGGCGTACGGTGGACGCCATGCCCCATGTCCATCCCTTTGTAGACATGCACCATTTGGGGGATGCGATGCTGGCCGCTGGATTTCAGGACCCCATTGTGGATGTCGACCGCATGGACGTGGAATATGAGGATGTCGACCTTTTGATGGCTGATTTGCGTCAGGAAGGTTTTCATAACGTGTCCCCGGAACGCCGCAAGGGACTGACCGGGAGGCATTGCCTGCAGAATCTGCAAGCCGGCCTAGAGGGAAAGCCGCTTACTGCGACCTTTGAATTGATCTATGGATATGCCCAGTGGCCTGCAGCCGGGGCCGGCGAGGTCCTCGTGGCCCCGCCGGTGCATGATTCCCGAGAGGGTGGACCCATGGGGTAGGATTCAGGGCCTTAATCCCGGGGCGTTCAGTGGAATCCCTGAATTCATGATCGCTTGGTACAGTTCCAGCCCGATATAAGGTTCGCTTTGTGGTTCCAGCGGAGTTGCGCCGGCCCGGGCATTGCATAGGGCATACTGTCGGTATAAGGTGCCCATGGGCTCACCCTGCAGGCTCCAGCGAATACTGTATGCCGGATATCCGGTCCCATGACCCAGGGCTGGACTCAGCACATAGCCCCGCAGTCGGTTCCCCGCGTTGTGCACATGACAGTTGGCACAGGACAGGTTCATCTGGCCTCTTTTGGTCCAGAAAAAGTTCCGTCCAACCGCATACAGGCGGCGTACTTCCTCTTCACGATAATCCACATCCAGGGGCTGTCCGATCCAAGGGGCCTTGAACGCCGCAATCAGCCGGGCCATCTCTCCACTCGCAGGATCAAGGGGGGGCTCATCATGGCGACTTCTGCAGGCATTGATATCTGCGGCAATCGTGCGGACCTGGCCGGCAAAAAAGTATGGATAGGCAAACGGTGGCGGGTTGCCCTGGAAGCATTGCTCCAGGGACAATCCGTCTCCCATGGGCCGAGTCCAAGCCGCCAGGCCGACGGAGAGCTGGTCTGACTGCGGAGGTGCCAATTGCAGCAATTCCATAAGGGTCCGATAGTTAGCGTACTGGGGGAGTCCGGCGGCCCCCTCATTGTAGGAATCGCGCTGGACACTGGGGAAGCGGGCCAAGAAGAAGTCCTGGAACGCCTCAATGTCTTCGCGCACCTCCTCTACCGTAGGAGTTTCCTGAGCATGCACGGTCCCCGGGAGCATGAACCAGAGCAGGAACCACAGTCCCGAAAACCGTCGTCTCCGGGAGGTTGCGGACACCCCTCCTGAGGGCGATTTCCACAGTTGGAATCCGGGCATCTTCAGTCTGTCCTGCCGTCAAAAATACGGCGGACGGTGCCGCTGTGACCGGCACGGTCTTGCCATTCGACCGTCACGGTGTCCCCGGTCACCAGTTTTTCATAGCCGGTGCCAATGACTGGCTGTGGGGAAAGATGCGGACCGAGGAAAAGATGGGCCACGATGGCTTCGTTATGGCGGAATGTGACCGCAGTCAGGTAGTTTTCCGGTGTCCGTACGGTGGGGCTCCGGTAGACCACATCGACGCCTTCCTTGGCGGTATAGAGATAGATCTGAGTCATACCGTCCCTGCTGAACCTACTGGGCCAGCGATCTCCAGATGCCGGTTATTTGGACCGGATGTTCGGCACGTCCGAGCCGCCCATTGCGCAGGGCATAGCAGAGCAGCCGGCCGCCCCGGTTCAGTCGGGCATGACCAATCATCACCGATTGGCTTGCTGATGGTTGCTCCAGGGTCATGATCAGCGGTTCCCGGTTGGCATCCGTCAGGAGTGCCATTTTTTCGACATGGGGTGCCGTCACCCGAAAAGGGATCATTTCACCATGGAGAACCTCTCGTGGTGCTTGCATGAGAATGGAGGCATCATCCTGTGCTTCCCGGATACCGAAATAGAAGTCCAGGGCATCGGTAATCTGATCGGTGGCAAATTCCGGTCGCGGGTCAGGAGTGGCGGAAGCCGGGCTTTGCGCCATTGACAGGCCGAAGACGGAAGCGGCGACAAACTGAAGCCCGGTATGCAGAATATGGCGTCGGTGAGTGAAATGTCTCATCAGCTACAGGGTCAGTAAAAACGCCAGGATTTGGTCGATTTCTGCTGCGCTCAGTAACTCATGCCGTTCATAGGGCGGCATCGAAGTCCCCGGATTGAGCGCCGGGGCATCTGCGATTTGCAAGCGGAGCGCAGCGAGGTCGGGGAAACGGGGTTGAATGGCGACCAGAGGGGGGGCAATATTGCCCGCATCCGGCAATGTGTCCGGCCAAGGGCGGATATTGACCGTATGACAGGCCACGCAGTTGCCTTTGGTGCGAAGTATGGTCAGGCACCAGCCCTGAATCCGCTGGTCTGATGGCGGGGTGTGGAGACATGCATCTTCGTCGGGCCAGTCGGCTGTGGTTTGTGCTCCGGCCCATAGTGACAGGCTGCATAACATACAGCCGATGGCAAATTTTCGGAAGGGCGGATACACGTTACCGACAAGGCGAAAAGGATGATAGGGATTGTACAGGCTGATGGTCCGGTAAAGCAGATTCCATACTGGCAATTCCATGGCAATATTCGGTTGCATCGATGACATCGGCTATTTTTCGAGGGCCTGTTCGATTTCCTCCATTCGTGCTTCTATAGCGGTGGTGAGATAGGCGCTCTGGTTGTCATTTTCGCGCAGTGCCAGCTTGAGCGAGTGCAGCGCATCATCCAGTTGCCCGAGAGCGATATGGAATTCTGCATCCGCCTGATGGGCTTCGGCCAGCAAATCCAGGGCTACATTGGCTCGGGAAAGTAAGGGATACAGTTCATAATCCTCCGGTTGGCGGCGAAGCTGGCGGCGGGCGACTTGCTTTGCTTCTCGTGCGTTCCCGGCTTGCAACAGGGCATTCAGGTAGGCATACCGGAGATATCCGGCATCCGGGAAGCGCACCACCAATTCGGCATAATACTCTGCGGCCCTTTTCGTTTCACCTGACTGGAGCAGAATTTCCGCTTTAGCTGCATGTACCTGGGGCGTTTCGGGGAGTTGAAGGATCATGTCCTCAATCTGTGCCATGGCGGGATCGATTTGACGGTCTTCCAGTAAAGCCAGCACTTGGCCAAATTGCCAGGCCTGACGTTCGATTCCTTGCGATTGTCGGATTCGATCTTCCAGAATGCCCAAGGTATCTGCATTTCGGTCCCCATACAGTGCCAGTGCCCGGCTGCGGGCAAGGTGAAAGTCGAGACTGCTTTTATGATGGATATCTGGATAAGTACGGATTCTCGCTTCCGACTCCGCAATCCGGGTATAGGACAGGGGGTGTGTGCGAAGGAACTCCGGCAAATCCTTTTGGGTCAGAAAATTGAAGCGTTGCAGTTTGGCAAAAAAGGTGGCAGTGGCACGCGGATCAAATCCGCTTTGGACCATCAACTGAGTACCGATCGCATCGGCTTCGCGCTCAAAATCCCGCGTATAGGCGAGTTGGCTGGAAGCCTTGGCCGCCGTTGCCAACGTGGCCCCTGCCACGCCGGCTTGACCTCCGATCAGTATCGAAGCCAGAACTGCGGCAGTGGTGGAGAGTTGGCTGGACTGGACCTGGGCCAGCAGACGGGGGAGGTGCCGTTGTGAGATGTGTGCGATTTCATGGCTCACCACCGAAGCCAACTCGCTTTCATTTTCCGTCGCGAGCAGGAGTCCACTGTGGAAAGTGATGTATCCACCCGGAACTGCAAATGCATTAATGGTGCTGTCCCGGATCAGATTGAATTTCAGGGTATGCATCAAATTCGCCGAAGCGCCAATGGTGCGCCCCAACGTATTGAGATAGTGGCGCAGTTCCGGGTCCGCAATATAGTTCGGAGATGTCAGGAGTCTCTGGAAGAACTGCTGACCGATCAATTTTTCGTCTTCTGCATTCAGATACCGTTCTGACGCCTCGCCAAGTTCCGGTAGATTGCCGAATGGTGCCTGGGCAATGGCTGGTGGTGCGTAGAACATCACCAGCGTCAAACAAGAAATTTCCCGCAGGAGTCGGACCAATGGTTTCGGGGGCTTTGCGAACATGACAGGCGAATCATACCGGGTCAAAGGTGGTGCCGCTCTTACAGTTTTGTAATTACGGCAAGCAGGTTGGTCCCCGAACGATGCCGGCGAACTCTCCAGCACTGCCCGTGCTTTCTGATCCCTGGAGACCATCGTTCGCGAAGGTTGGGCCGGGTCGAGATACCAGCGCACAGGGAGATTTTTTGGAAAAAGCTCCGACAACCATACACTCCCAATCCCTAAAAACTGATGGGGGCACATAGGCTGTTTCGGTAATCGCGCCATGGTCGCCGCCGACCTGCCAAGCTCTTGTGGGAATGCGATGCGACAGCCGGTATTGACCTGTATCCAAAAAACTGTGCAGGTAGCTCACATTGTGTCCGATGACCACGGATGCTCGCGCATGTTCAGGCCGTGCTGCCAGAGCAGGTCGCAGATCAAGATTGAGACCTCGCCGATGGCAAGGGGCACGGTATATCCGTCCGGAAGAAGGTAGTGTATCCGTTTGAATGAAAAATCAGGGTTGGCTTTTGTATTATTTCCTGGATCGTTTTGCTGCTATGTGCTGAACAGCAATTGTGGCTGTTATTCCTGAGGCAAATGTAACCATGGCATGTATTATTTCAGCGGTTTTGTTTTCTCTGACAATCATATGCGCATAATGAATACCTATCCATATAATTGCGAGACAAAATGCAATAACTACAGCCGTTATCAGCCCAAATCCAATCCATCAAGCAAAACGAAAGATGTTTCTTTTGGTCCCACGTAACGCAAGCTGCCCACCTCGTTCAAGATCTTTTTCTTCGTCAGCGGTTATGCCATCAACATTTTCTACTGCATTCTTCAGTCTTGGAGTTTTTGTATCCGCAACACTATCAAACAACTCTCCTTTCTGGTCAGTTAAGTTGTCTGGCATTTTCCAGATACTCCGTTATTTTGGATTCAAAATGACTTCTGATTAGTTCGTCGTTAATTACTCGACCTGCTCCTTCCCCTTGTTTATATGTCTCGCGCCAAGGAGTGCCTTCTTCGTGTGTTTTTTCTCTTAAAGTTACGGCTTTGAAGTCTTTATAGATTTCCCATACTTTGTCTAATACCAAAATCACATCTTTCTCTTTATTTGGGATACGAGGGTAATCGCTCGCATGGGAATCCATGTCGTATGTCATGGAAAACTTATCAATGGCCCCGGCTTTGTAATGCTTGAACTCATCATACAAGCTTCTAATCACTGGTCCATGTTTCCATGCATAAATAGGTTCTATAAAAAGCCCCACTTCCACTCCGAAGTGCAACAGCGCCGCGATCCCGGAATGAGGGCGTAGCCCGAAGGGAGGGATCGCGGCGGCGACCCAAAAATCCGCGCTGCGAACGCTGCTTTTCGGCCTCGGATGGCAGTAATCTCGACGGCCGGCGATCCTGACAGAAGTTATCGGCCAAAGCCAGGGCGAAACCGGCACCATGAGGCCGAGCGAGGCCGCTCCGGTGGGTCACCGGAGTGCCGGGAGGGCGATCGGGGGACCGCCGGCCGCGTCAGGGGGGAGCTAACCCACGGGCAAAGACCTCCGCCGGGGTGCGGTATCCCAGGACCTTCCGAGGCCGACGGTGGAGCCGGTCCTCCACCGCCCGCACCTGCGCGGCAGTCACCTGGCGGAAGTCGGTCCCTTTCGGGAAGTACTGGCGCACCAGGCCGTTGGTGTGCTCGTTCAGGCCCCGTTCCCAGGAATGGTAGGGGGTAGCGAAGTAAAAGCCCGCATCGAGCTTCTGTGCGATCTCCCGATGCCTCGCGAACTCCTTGCCGTGGTCCGCCGTGCCGGTGTGGACCCGGTCCCGGACCGGCCCCAGACGCCGGATGAGCGCCGCGGTCACCGCCGCCGCGGTCTTGCCCTCCACCCACTCCAGGAAGGGAAACTTCGAGCCCCGATCCACGGCCGATACCAGTGCCCCCCGGTGTTTCGCGCCCATGATCGTGTCCAGCTCCCAATCGCCGACCCGGCTCTTCTCGGCCACCACCGAAGGCCGCTCCGCAAGGTCCACCCGATCAGGAATGTGGCCGCGTCCGGCATGCCGGCCGCCACGCCCGTTCGGCTTCTTGCCCCGACGCCGCAGGCACCGGTACCGCGTCCCTCCCGCCTGTCGGTCAGCCCGCACATACTGGTAGCTCCACTCTTTCCCCGCCATCACCTCGCCCTGCTGCCGGTGCCAGCCGGCGATCTGTTCCGGGCTCCAGCCTTCCTGCAGCCGGTCCTCGACCACCGCCCAGCGCTCGGGCGTCCTCTTCCGGGGCACCGCCGACGCTTCCTGGCGACGGGCCGTGGCCTGGCCATCAGCTTGCTGGTGACGGTAGCCGCGTTGCCCACGGTGGCGCGAGGCCTCGCGCGAGATCGTCGCGGGGTCCCGTCCGAGATCGCGGGCAATCTCCCGGTTCGACAACCCCCTATGCAAAAGCGCGTGAATCTGGCATCGTTCGGCATCGGTCAGGTGGTGGTAGCCTACGGGCATGACAATCCTCCGTTGGTGAGAAACAGAGATGGTTGACCATCATCTGGCCCACCGCAAGCGGCTTGTCAGCTCACCAGCCAGCAGCTTGGGGGGTGTTGCACTTCACACTGGAACGGGGGTCTTTAAAAACACTTGACATTTGGAAGGAGGCGGGGTGGGTTTTGCTCATTATTGTATATAATCCCCTTTGGAAAAACAAATTCAGGATTTGTTTTCCGTTACGTTTTCGGGTGGTTCGGTTTCTTCGCCCGTGCATGAATCAGTTCGGTAATCCAGCGGGTTATCCCGTACTGTGGTATCCAATCCAGTTTCCATGGCCGTTGTCACCCGAAGGGATTGATGAATCCGACAAATTTTTCAATCTTCTTGGAAAACGCATTGGTCAAAAGGGTAAAGCGGCGACCCCGCAGGGTTAGGTTAGATCGCTCCACATAGGAAGTAGAAATCCAACTACGATCTGGTTTGCCATGTATGCGTTTTCTTGATGGTGGGACATGGGGGCCAGGGCACCTTGAATAACTCCCGTTTTAATGGATGCTTTGATACAATCGGGGTTCCCCATCTCCCCTGCCAATTCCCATGTCCCAGACCGGCCGGTTTGATCTTTCCGACCGCAGGGCAACTTTCCCGCAGGGCGATCCACTGGAACGCCTGGATCAGGTAATGGACTGGGAGGATTTCCGTCCCCTGCTGAACCGGGCCCGCCCGAACCCTGGTCCATGGGCGGCAGGCCGGGAGAGGGTATGCGGGCCGGGACCATGGCGGTTGCGAGGACCCCGGAACGACCCTCGAAACGGAGTCAGGGACGAGGAACCCCAGGCCCCCGCGCTTCTTTCTCGGGCTCGGCGCGGCCGCTGGCGGTGCCCGATGATGCCCCGGTGACCAATGGAATCGAAGGGCCCAGTCTGAGCGGATCGCTGATATGCAAAATCTGAAACACCTGATTGAAGGAATCATACCACTTGCCCATGAGTACTATAAGATGGCGAGCAGACCTTTGGGTGTGACGGGCGAGATCGGAGAATATAAGGCGGCTGACAAATTAAAGTTGAATCTCGCACCGGCCCGGACACCGGGATACGATGCAACTGGCTCGGACGGCTGAAAGATCCAGATCAAAAGCTGATACAAGGAGAGCCGGAAATTTTCGGGCAAGGTGGGAGCAATCAACATTGCCGAGGACTTTGACAGTGTTATGCTTGTTCTGATGTATGGTCCGTATAAAATTGATGGGATTTGGGAAGCAGATCGCGAAACTTTGGCTCATGCCCTGAAAGTTCCAGGATCAAGCGCCCGCAATGAACGGGGTCAGTTGGCAATCTCGAAATTCATAAAAATTGCTGAGCAGGTTTGGCCGACTGGAGTCCGGGAGCGCAATCCGGATTGCCATTGAATGCCGCCACCGTTATTGGATTTTCTCGACCGGTCATTCGATCTGGTCTGTGGGATTGAGTCTGGCATCCGGCGGGTAGTGGTTCTGATACTTCTGGCATGCTGCATCGTACCCAAGGATGGCAAAATATACGGATGCTTGTAAGATAAGCATCTCACCTCTCGCGATCAGCATGCCATAGTGAAACCACCCGGGATTCGCCAACTGGTCAATCGTCTCCAGTCTCGTCAATTGACCCCGTTGACACTGATCGAACGGGCATATCAGCAAGCGATCCAGAACCGTGACGTGTTTACGGAAGTGGATGATGGAGTGCTCGAAACAGCCATGGAAGTGGAGAAAAGATATGCCGTAGGAACCGCAGGATTGCTGGAGGGAATCCCGGTCGCGATCAAGGATTTGTACCATATCCGGGGACAGAAAACCCTGGCTGGATCGAAAGTACTCCGGGATACTGCACCAGTCGAAGTCGAGGATGCGGAGGTGGTCGCACACTTACGTGCTGACGGACTCCTTTTCCTTGGGCGAACCCATATGAGTGAGTTTGCCTTCAGTGGCATGGGACTCAACCCTCATTATCCGCCTCTTTATTCAGTCTGGGACCGGGAGACTGGGCGGCTTCCGGGCGGGTCATCCTCAGGTAGTGCGGTTGGTGTCGCTCTGGGGATCGTCCCGGGCACCTTGGGATCGGATACGGCCGGCTCCTGTCGAATCCCGGCGGCTTTCAATGGGATCGTGGGAGTGAAACCCAGCTATGGTCGTTTGTCCTTGAACGGTGTCTATCCATTGTCGCCGACATCAGACGCTCCAGGCCCACTGGGTGTGGATGTGGATACATGCTTCATTCTGGACCATCTGATGACAGGAATGTATCACGGAAAGCTGCCGACACCGGTATGCGCCGAACCGCAAGAGACTACCTTGTTGGTTCCAGAGGGGTTGACCATGTGTGAATTGGATTTGGAGGTGGAAAAGGCATTTTCCATGGCGCTTCATGGGTTGGCTCGCAGCGGGATCCGGATCAAACGACAGGCCATGCCGATCCTTGATGATTGCATTCGGCAGTTCCTGGAGCGACCGATCGTTCCTTTTGAGGTTTGGCAGGCCCATGCGGAAAGACTGCAAAGCCGAGGGGAAGAATATGATCCCTTTGTACGCCAACGAATGAGTATGGGGCAGTATGTCAGCATTCCCGAGCAGGAAAGCCGGTATGCGGAAAAAGCACAACTGGTTCGACGGTTCCATGCCGATTTCCGGGACGCCGGGCCCAATGCGCTGATGTTGCCTACGGTGCCCTGCATCCCTCCGCCGGTGTCTGCCACAAAAGATGCGGATCAGATCGGCCAGGTCAACTTGCGCTGCCTCCGAAATACGGTCGCAGTGAATTATTTTGACGGTTGTGCCATCAGTCTGCCATGTCATCTGGAAGGAGAAGCACCGGTTGGCTTGATGCTATCGATGCCGCATGGCCATGACCAGAAACTGTATGAATTGGCGTTTCTGGTGGAAAAGCTACTGGGCCGATGACGATGGAAAGGCGCGAGCACAAGGATCCCGAACCACGGTAGTGTCTCACTTTGAAATTTTCTCTTGGCCTTACCGAGGCAAAGGCAGTAGAGGGGGAGCCATCACACAGATGGAGGAATTCCCCATGCGACGTCACCCCCTCAGGATTTTGTCAAGACCCATCCGGGACAAGTCTCAGGATGGGTCCCCGGGGATGTTGGCGTGCGAAAGTGTTGACACACCAACAGGTCAGGACGTTGGGAGGTCAGACAAAAAGGGGCCGGCGCGATCACCTCGGTGAACCGCCGGCCCCCATCACGCGCATGGCCCGCCACTTCGCCGGCCAGGGGCGGGCGTCCCGGAGCCCCCGCCTGTGTGTCAGTTGACGGCAGGGACGCCCGTCATTCCGGCAGGCCCTTGTAGGGCGATTCCGGACAGTAGAGATAGGACGGGTCGTGGAACTGCGCGGCTAGGCGGCTCAGGAAGTTCGCGGGCTTTTCGGGCCCGGTGGTGGTCCCGTCGTCGTCGGTGCCGTAGCGCCCATCATCGCCGGGCGTGGGAATGGTGCCGCGGTCCAGGGCCCGCCGCACATCGGACACCCGGCTCTCGGTGGCGCAGATGCAGGTCCGCCCGCTGCTGTTCATCTGGTGGACCACGCTGCCGGTAGCGGCAGTCGGATTGGCACAGCTGTCGTTTTCCCGGATGGTGAAGATGGCGCGCCCTTTCGTCGGATGGACGGTGTAGCCGGGGCCATTGGCGATGACGACCATCACCTCCGTGTCGCCGGTGTCCAGATTGTCATCGCCCCAGCAAAGGCCGGTGGGAGACAAACCTTTGCTGGTCAGCATCATGTCTGCAAAGCCCTTGATGCGGTCATTCTTGGCGGCAATCAGGCCGGTGCCATCGGCCTTGGTGAGGAACTTGCTGGGGGCTGTTCCTTGCATCGTGGTGTGACCGTGGGGGTCCGCAAAGCGGTTGGGGCCTGAGGTGGTGATGGCGGCCACCCGAAACTCAAGTCTTCCTCCTGGGAGTGGACGTCCGTCGGATCGCACCCCGGCGTTGATTTGAAAGGCGCCAGAACTGGTGCAGTCATACGTTTCACTAATTTCTGTGTCACTCACCAGCAGTTCCACCACCGGCAGCGACTGCGCCTGCAGCGACGATGCTGGCAGGGCCGCCACCAGCAGGGTGATCAGAAATCCAAGGGGGGGGGGGCAAGCGGGTCATGACAATGTGTCCTCCAGGGTTGATGGTCCGCGTGATTCTATCAGATGTGGTCGCCACAGGGAAGATCGGATGGAACCACGGACCCCCGGCCGGACTCCGCGGCAGACAGATTCAACATTCACCCCGCCACAATCGATCGGTGAATCCCGGAATCGCCGGGGTGATGGCGCGCTGTGCGTCGCACCAGTTCGTGGGCCGGTTCGGGTCGTCCGCCGCGTAAAAACCGCAGTTCTCCCGCCCGCCCCGGGGCTTGACGCTCCCATCATCGTTCCTGTAGTGGGCTTCCCAGGCCTCTCTGGCCGTGTTCCAGGCGTCATCAGTCTTATATTCAGACTCGAGCTTGAGCGGGGGGACATGCGTGCCCGAATCCGCCATGAGCGTAACGGTCCGCCGGACCGCCCAGGTACCGCTATGGTCCTGCGTCCTGAAGCCCCCCGACAGCGTGGCCGTCGTGCCGGAGACTTCGACGCAGACGCGCCGGACACCGGAGCGCAGGTTCTTCTGCAGATAGTAGGCGGGCATCTGTGCGGCGTAGCTGCCGTCGATCATCCCACTGGTCGGATTGGCATCCGCCGCGCCGCTGCGCACCGACAGAGCGGCCTTTCGTCACCTCGATCCCGCCACCGCCACACCGGAGATCATCGAACTGCGCGAAAGGTCCCGCATGGCCGATTCTCTCACGCGGAATCGCACCCGCCTGGCCAACCGGGCGCGGCAGCAACTCTGGCGAGATCTATCCGCAGCTGCTCAAGGTGGACAGCGACCGGGGCAAAGCCTGGATCCGTGATCTCTGGACGTGGGTGCCGACCCCGGCCCAGGCCCAGACGGTGCGCCCGGTATCGATCACCCGCCTCCTCAAGCGCCATCGCATCCGCCGCATCGCGGCCCCGGCCGTCCTGGAGATCCTGCGCACGCCCGCCGTCACCGTCGCACCGGGCACAACGCAGGCCGCCACCGCCCATCTCCGGCTCGTCTTCGCCCAGCTGGATCTCATCGGTACACACATCACCGAGGCGCACCCGCAGATCGACCGGCTGATCGCCACCCGGGCCGAGAGCGAAGACCCAATGGGAATCAACACACAGCGTGACGTGGACATCCTGAGATCGCGTCCCGGCGTCGGCAGGACCGTCCGCGCCACGCGGCTGGCAGACGCCGATGACCCTCTGCGACGCCGAGATGATCAGGCCCTGCGCTGTGTGTCAGGGGTCGCACCGGTCACCCGGTGCTCCGGAAAGTCACTGAGTGTCGTTCGCCGCCTGGCCGCCCACAACCGCTTGCGTTGTGCCCGGCACCCTGAGGCCGCAGTCGCCGTCCCGCACGACACCGTCAGCCAAGCCAAAGACCCGGCCCTCCGGGACCGCGGACACGGCCACGCCCGTGCCCTCCGCTCCGTGGCCGACAGGCGGCGCGCCGTCGCCTGCGCCATGCCCGAGACCCAAACCCTGTTCGATCCCTCACGGACCGGACACAATCACGCCACGTGAAGACCCGGAAACAACACCCATGACCTCACGAAAGACCGACCCCAAAACAACAAAATCAGCCCTTGCGAAAAGGTGGGGAGCCCCCCCATAGCATTCGAACAGGGCTCGCCGCCGCATCGCTGATCGCCGCGCTGGCCCTGCTGGCCGCGCCCGCGACGGCGCAGGTGAACTGGGTCGCTGTCTTTGACGGCGAGGCAGGGCAGGTGCACTGTCCACCGGGCAAGACTCATAATATTAGTGGTACATTCAATACAGTGCCCGGAACTGTGAAAGCAGATCGAGCCGATATCGAATTATCGTCTGCATTGACTCTTGCTGAAATCAAAAGTACGCTTCCGGCCCTGGCAACCCAGAACGAGCATTCAGGTCCGGATCGTTGTGTATCGAGGCAACAGTCGCACCCACCTTGTGTCGGTTGGGACAGTCACGGGGGACACCCCGCTGGCACCTGTCACCCAGACATTCAGCGGCCTGACATCGAACACGCGCCATGCCGCGGATCTGGTTGCAGGGGCTGGTTTCAATAACGTCCTCCTGACCGCCTGCTTCAGGACGGGGGAGATTCCGGCGGACCTGTCGCGGCCCCTCGCCCACTATGACGACATCAACCACGGCGACATGGCAAGCGGCTGCTATGCCTTTACTGACCTCAATGGCCCCAACCTCCGAAAAAAGATCAATGCCTGCCAGTGCGGAGCCCGGAACGCGTCAGGCGATTGGGCCCAGACCGATGCCGAGGACGGCTACGAATACATCAGCAGCCCCGACTACCGGACCACGCTGGGCTGCACCACGAACTGACCGGCATCAGATACCATCCACACGGGGCGGCCGGCGGATCGCCCCGTTTCGTCATTGCGACGATTTCAAACTGAGACACTACCCGAACCACTGTTGTTTATTCCCAATCTATGGGACAATCTTTGATGCATTGTTGTGCAAAACTACCGGAATGAGCGACCCCCAAGACTCCCGCCACTCGGCCCCGCTTTCAGACATTGAACAACGGGTACGGAATCTGGAAACCTTGCTGTTGCAAAAAGGTCTGGTTGATGCACGAGCAATGGACCGCTTGGTCGATATCTATACGAATCAAGTGGGACCGAGGAACGGTGCCAGGGTGATCGCTCGGGCATGGTCTGATCCATCATTCAAAGCATGGTTGCGACAAGATGCAACAGCTGCGATCCGGGATTGTGGGTATGCCGGCCGTCAGGGAGAACACATGGTCGTGGTCGAGAATACAACTCAGGTCCATAACCTCGTGGTGTGTACACTGTGTTCTTGCTACCCCTGGCCGGTGCTGGGCATTCCGCCGGCCTGGTACAAATCTTCGGAATATCGTGCGCGGGCTGTGAGTGAGCCAAGGACGGTGTTGAAAGAATTTGGGGTGATGCTGGATCCGGAAGTGGAAGTGCGGGTCTGGGATTCGACCGCCGAAATCCGCTATCTGGTGCTCCCCCGTCGTCCTAAAGGAACCGGGAGCCTGTCGGAGGAAGAGTTGGCTGGTCTGGTACATCGGGATGCCATGATTGGTGCAGCATTGGTGGAGTTTCGTGAATGAACGGGGCGCATGATCTCGGTGGAATGCATGGCTTCGGTGCCATTGACCGAAGCCAAAAGGATCATTTTGTTCACTCTTGGGAAGAAGCCGTATTTCGCCTGACGCTGGCCTGCGGGATGCTGGGGGAGTGGAATCTGGATATGTCCCGCGCCGCCAGAGAACAGATGGACCCACTGCATTATCTGAGTAGCCGTTATTACGAACACTGGTTGCATGGTCTGGAGTGGCTGTTAGTGGAGAAGGGGCTTGTGAGCCCTGACGAATTGTGTACAGGATGTGTCAGGGACGGCCGAACATTCCGTCCCGTGATCGAAGATCAAGTCCAGGAAATTCTGGAAAAGGGAGCACCGGCCTTGCTGGAAGCGCCGGAGCCAGCGGTATATGGCATTGGTGACAAGGTGCGTATTATGAATGATCATCCCCGTTTCCATACTCGAATGCCGCGCTATCTTCGGGGTTGCTGTGGCGAGATCGTCTCCTGTCATGGTGCCCATATCTATCCTGATGAACATGCCATGTCTGGCCGGAAAGTCCCCCATTACCTGTATGGCATTCGGTTTCGGGGCGAGGAGTTGTGGGGGGAAGAATATGCGGAGCCGGGGACAGTCGTGCTGGCCGACGTATTTGAGCCCTATATTGAGTGCGCAGAAGATTGACGTTTTCCCTGCCAAACAGATGCGGATGATTCTGCGTCATGGCTCAATACATGAGTCGGGAGGCCGGAAACACGGATGAAAATACCACCATGCAATCCACAGCAGCCGGATCGGGAGCCGGTATTTGATGCGCCATGGCAGGCCCGGACATTTGCATTGGCCCTGAAGTTACAGGAAGCCGGAATCTTCACCTGGACAGAATGGTCTGACCGTCTTGCAGAGGAAATCGCCGAATGGGAGAAACAACGCCCCGTTGCGAGCAACGATGACTATTACATGATCTGGCAGTCTGCCCTGGAAGCGCTGGTCAAGGAGCGGATTGACGGATGAACGTGGGTGGCGAGAAAATCGAGTGTATTACGTTCGACCTGGATGATACGCTGTGGGAATGCTTTCCGGTGATCATGCGGGCAGAGTCCGTGTTCTATTCCTGGCTGCAGGAAGACTATCCACGGATTGCCGAGGCCTATTCGCTGGAGGAAATGATCCATCACCGACGGGAATTTTTTGGCCGGTTTCCCGAAATGGCACATGATTTCTCCTGGTTGCGTCGGCAGTGGCTGGCATGCCTGGCAGGTGATTTTGGCTATCATCACGAAGGCTTGGTGGAAGTGGGTCTGGAGGTTTTTCTGGCTGCGCGAAATCATGTCACGCTTTATGACGGCACCCGGGAAATCCTGCAGCAGGCCCATCAGCGATATACTTGTGGATCCATTACCAATGGAAATGCCGATGTAGTGCGCATTGGGATCGGGGGCTTTTTTGATTTCAGTGTCACTGCGGCAGGCGCGGGTGCGGCAAAGCCAAGTCCGGTGATTTTTCGGGCTGCTGTAGAGGCTGCCGGAGTGGCTCCGGAAAAAATCCTGCACATCGGCGATGACCCGATATGTGATATCCTAGGGGCCGCCCGGATTGGCATGAAAACCCTCTGGATCAATCCGGAATGGCAACCATGGGAAGGTGCCTGTGGCCCGGACTTGCAACTTGGTCACATTACGGAACTGGCGGGCCTGTGGGAATAATGATATAGACCCCTTCCGGAAATATCGCATGCAGCGAATCCTTTTCCGGGGCTCGGCCTATACGGAAATTTCAACCGAACACTCACAATATGAAGAACGCAGTACCTTGGTATCGGCGAGAAGCCGCAGAAATCAACCGGAAGGCCATTCAACGGGCAGAGGAACGACAGCAGCAGTTGACCAAGCCACTCGGTTCGTTAGGTGAACTGGAACGATTGGCCATACGGGCTTGTGGTTGGATAGGCGATCGACCGGAAATCCGTCAACCCGCCGTGATTGTGTTCGCAGCCGACCATGGAATTGCGATTGAGGGGGTGTCGGCATTTCCCCAATCGGTGACTGGTGAGATGGTCCGGAACTTTGCGTCCGGCGGAGCCGCAATCAGCGTACTCAGTCAATCACTGGGGGCTACATTGGAAGTAGTGCATCTTGGAACGGTCAATGATCCGGGTCCTTTGCCCGGCGTGGTTCGCGCCATCATTGCACCTTCCACAGCCAACTTTCTGCAAGGTCCAGCGATGACGGGAGATCAATTGGAGCGATCCTTGACAACGGGCCGCGAAGCGGTTCAGCGTCATCAAGGGCAGGGTGCCGATATTCTGGTGGGCGGTGAAATGGGGATCGGAAATACCACCTCCGCAACGGCGTTGGCCTGTGCATATCTCGGCTTGATGCCCAAGGAGGTTACTGGTCCAGGTACCGGATTGGATCCGGATGGAGTGGCTGCCAAAGCCCGTCTCATTGCCACCGCGCTGGAAGTCCACCGGGAGACACTGACTGATCCCTTGTCGGTCCTGCAACGGTTGGGAGGATTTGAGGTTGCGGCTTTGACCGGTACTTTCATTGCTGCCGCCCAGGCTGGCTTGCCGGTACTGGTGGATGGCTTCATTGCGACTGTAGCCGCCTTGGCGGCGGTGCGGATTGAACCTTCGTGCGCACAATGGATGCAACTTTCCCACCTTTCCGCAGAGCCCGGTCATGCACGTATCCAGGCGGCACTTTCTGCCGCAACCCGGAATCAACCAATCCTTGATCTCGGCATGAGATTGGGTGAGGGCAGTGGTGCGATCATGGCCCTTTCCGTCGTCAAGCTGGCCCTGGACTTGCATCGTGGTATGGCAACTTTTGCAGAAGCCGGGGTTGCGTCTGCTGGTTCCGGCTCATGACTTCCACAGGTCATATCGAATTGCTGCGCCATGGGCGCACGGCAATGGAAGGAGCATTCCGCGGCAGACTGGATGATCCACTGCGGCCGGAGGGCCATCTACAGATGGTCCAATCCGTTGCGGGGCTTCAATGGTCTCGAATCGTAACCTCTCCTCTTCGCCGTTGTCGGAATTTTGGCGAGAAGCTTGCCCGCAAAAACGAAGTGGATTTGACGATTGATCCCCGACTTGCGGAATATGACTTCGGGGAGTGGGAAGGTCAGGACATTCAGTCGATCATGGCATCTGACAGTGAATCGGTTCATCGTTTTCTTGCCGATCCCCGCACATTCACGCCTCCCGGTGGTGAAGAATATCCGGCTTTCCGGAAAAGGGTTCTGGACGCTTGGCAAGAATGGTCCGGGGAACGACCAGACGAGGCAGGTCGAACAGAACAAACGATGCAAAAGTCCGGGCATACCCTGATCATCACGCATGGCGGCGTGATTCTCTGCATTCTGGGGTCGGTTCTTGGCCAGGAAAAGTTGCATGAAGCGATGGATGTCCCTCATGGCTGTATCAGTCGCATTTCGCGATCATGCGGAAACTGGCCCCAGCGTCTTTTGTATCATGGTGTCGGACCGATTTATTCTTGCTGAATATGAATCCGGATTCCCCCCGGCAGGTGTTGCCGTCAATCTGGCGGTCCATTCGGGTAGCGATCGGGTTGGTAACCGTTCTTCCAAGTGGAGACTGGCACAGTGCTACGCCGGATGAGAAGCGACATGCCCTGTATTTTTTGCCTTTAATCGGATTGGGGATCGGCTTGCTACTGTGGCTGGTCTGGTATGTGCTTCCTTCGGCCTCCTGGCTGACCGCGATGGTTCTACTCATTGTCTGGGTGGTACTGACCGGTGCCCTGCATCTGGATGGTTTGGCAGACTGCGTTGATGCCTTGGTAGGGGGGCATCGGCATCGGGACCCCAAGACCACCCTGTCCATCCTCCAGGATCCGGCGATCGGACCGATGGCCGTCATAGCCTTGATACTGGTACTCGGGACCAAACTCGTGTCCCTGCATGTGATGGTTGCGGAAAATGCCGTCGCCTACCTGCTGATGGTGCCAACCATCGGTCGCATCGCTATCGTGGTTTTGTATGGCAGTATGCCATATATACGCGCAGGGGGCTTGGGCGAATCACTTTCTCCGGTGGCTCAGGACCGGCATTGGATGTGGCTATGCTTGGGGGGCAGCTTCGTGGTCATGGTGCCGTTTTTGGGCGTCATCCTGATCCCCGGCCTGATTGCGGCAGCAGGAATGTTCTGGTTGGTGTGGGTGACGACCATGAAACGCATACAGGGATTTACCGGTGATGTGGCCGGGGCCCTGATCGAGTTGGTGGAGGCGGTTGTCTTGCTGGCAATCGCCCTGATGCTCAGCTTGTAGAAGGGCTGCGATTTTCTCCGACCGTCCCGAGTTGGTCCGGCGGACTATGCGGCAATGAAGCACGGGCAGGCAAAGTCGCTTCCATCGCTGGGTGGTGCAACCGGCGAACGATTGCTATATCCAGCAGAGCGAATGCCATCTATCCGGGAAGAGTCCTTGCTCTCCAGCCCCGGATCCGGCGAATCAGGTCTCTGTTCGGATCCATGGGGTATCTCGGATTGGTCTCCCGATATCATTTGCTCGAGTCGGCGATTGCTTGACGAATCGTCTGTGTGATGAAATCCCGCTGTGCATGGCTGCCGCCGAATTGGTGTGCATGTGGCAGCACCGTCTGCATCCGTGCGATACACTCCGCATGGTGACCCTTGCCAAAAGCCACCAATGCCTCGCTGACCGGCAGGCCCACATGGCGAATCATCCGGGCCGAATCGTTGTCATGGGTGGCGGCTTGCTTCAACTGCTGGATGGTCTTGTCTGCCAGGTCGAAGCGGTGGCTGCCCACAAATGCCATCACGCCATGTACATCATTGAAGCAGTAGTAGCCGTCAAGGCTGCTGCCGGATTGCCACTTATCGGTCAGTTCTTCCCAGCGACTTCCGGTATCGATCCCCCGAAGATGGAGCCTCCAGAGCAGGGAACTGGCATCCAACCACTCCAGTGTAGTCATGCCTCCGGCAATTTGCTCGTCATACATTTCCAGTACCCGATCATGTTGCTGGCGTTCAAGGTAGAAAAGGGCAAGGTGCCACCAGTTATGGATGACCAACCCCTTGTCGCCGGACCAATCATCCCGGCGTGATTCGTACCAGCCAATCCCTTGGTCTTGCCGGTGCTGCATTTCCATGACATGGGCCACGGCATGTATGGCCCATACATCACCGGGATGGATCTCAACGGCTTTTCGTCCCACCTGTTCTGCGAGTTTGTAGTGACGACACTCTTCCAGTCCGAAAGCCTGCATGCCAAGAAGATAGCCATATTCGAGGTCATTCGCGGAATAATCAGGGAGCACATTGCTTACCCGATGATAAAGGTTGTGATGGTCACCGCGGAAAAAGTCATGCAAGTGCACTGCCCACAAGGCCAGGATATCCCGGGGGTATTCTTCCAAAATGTTCCCCAGTGTGCTGGCAGCTTGGTCAAAGTGTCCCTCAATCCAGTAACGTATGGCGGTCATGTGTCCTTGTTCCCGAGGATGGGATTTTTCTGCCAGCGTTTCCGATTGCACGATGGATTCGCGTGCCTGCTCGCGACCCTGAGTATCCGTCATGACACAGCCGAGATGAGCGCGCAGACAATATGCCAGAATAAACCGGGGATCGGCGGCGATGGCGCTGTCGATGGTAGCGAGCGGGTCGCCATCATGCGAAAGCACTTGCCCAATCGCGGTCTCAAAATACCCGAGTGCAGTCTCGTTGGAGACGGTGATCTCCAGACCCCGGTAATCCTTCATTCAGTAGACCCATGGATAAAATTTCGCAACCGGAATGTGCCCGGGTTCTGTGGATTCCCGAACTGGCTATCGCCCTCGTTGTCTTGCTGGTCAGTAGACCGACTCGAGACCGGTGATGGGGGAAGAATGCTATACGGCTTTGCATGACAATTGCCCCGTGTCGAATGGCGATGTCGTCGTCCCAACAGGGTGCTTCCGCTCATTGCCAATGATCACAACCGTTTATCGATCTGGATGCTGAGGCTGTGCTGGCCCAGAAACCGTTTTGCCGCTCTTCGTTCCTCTATACACTGGCGATATTTCCATGCCCTATACAAGGTTCGGGGCAAACTGCCTTCTTCGGTCCAGTCCAGCGTTTCCAGCAGGCCCAGGGGCTGCAAATCTGGCGGGCTCATGGCCCACACCCGCTCTGGTACCCGAACGCGGGGTCCCGGCAGCCGAATGGTCTCGCCACTTTGCTCGTTTCGGACCTGGAGAGCAAGCGAAAATTCGTCATCCGGTGTGTCCACTCCCAGTTCGGTCATAGTGAAGCCAAGGCCCGGACTGTGATGATAGAAACGTTCCGCTCCCTCGGCTTTCTCACCGGGTTCGATGAATGTGATCCAGTCGGCTGTCCCCGCCTCTCCGGTGCGGAAAGGTTGCGGTCCCTTCTGGTCGCTATGGAAACTCCCGATTTCCGGCCCTGCCCAGTCCGAGGAGTCGCTGCTGGCGAGAAGCCGGATCGTATACGACTGATTCTGCCACGCACTGCCGCCATCTATTTTCAGTCGCTGCAACCTCACGTCGAGTCGTATGGCTTCTCCTCCCGCTGCCGGATATCCCACCAGAATGGCCACTACCGCCCGCGCCCGCTCATGATGCGATTCCATGCGAGCATAGGCTTTCACCCGATAAGGGTCCTCGTTCGCGCACTTCCGGTTGAACTCGATACGTCCTCCTGGAGGGTGAAGGGCCGGGTCCAGACCGACCCCGGCGTTCTCTGTCGCAAAGGTACTGCTCCCCAGCAGCAGAACCAGTGCCCATAACTTGAGTTGTTTCCTGGCTTTCTTCCAGAAAACGCAGGTCGGGAATCTCTGGTTGATCTGGGTCACTATTGGCCTTGGCTTGTTCATGCATTCACGGAAGATTTTATGGGAATCCATAAATCCCGGGTTGCCTTAAAACCTTGACCTTGCCGAATTCCAAGGCTCGCCTTCACACCGCCCATGCCGGAAAACTCCTGAAACATGGCTGATGATAAGTCAAAAGCGATGCCGAAATCTTGCGTTAATACTCAAATATATCCACCTCGCTCGGAGTAATTGTTTCTTTCAGAAGGTTTAGTTTTTTTCTATCCACGATTTTGGGGTTTTCCAAGGTCTGTTTAATTTTGTTGTCTGGTATCCATCCACATTCCCAAATCTGGGTTGTTTCTCTAGCTACTAATTTGCAAATTTTTTCGTCGTACCTCTGCCTCGGTGTGCATGGATACGTAACTCTCTGTAACCAAAGTTCTAAGTATCCGGTGTTGGGTAGTTTCTTGAAACGTTGTTTTATTTTGTCTATAACACACTTTCTATCAGTATTCTTAAGATTAATTAAAAGTTTACTGAGTATAGAAGAGCAACTCGCGTAAGTTCTCGGGTTGTGTAATGCAATATCGATAGTAATTGATATCAACTCTCGAGCATCCTTGATTTTCGCGGGTTTTTGGATTTTAGATAATTTGCGATCGAAACTCATAAGAGCTTTCGCTAGACTACCGGAATTTGGATAGGATTTCGACAGGTCCCTGATGAGCATCAAATGCTTTTGCAAATTATGGCGGCGCTGAATACTCATGTTCCAGTGATGCTTATCATTTTTTACCACACTCGTTATTACATCACTCGAAGATATCGTCTTGTTAGGATTCAGTTTGAACCCAAGCGAATACATTACTTCTGAGATAATCTTGAGTAGTTGTTCACCTTGCGATGGCGAGTTCACAAAAATACGGTAGTCATCCCTATACCTGAGAATCTTGTAATCTTCGATGCTTTCCTTTTTTGCTCTGTGTCCAATTTTTTTGTCTGCATAACATAACACCAGTTCGGCGATGAGATCGGAAAGGATCGGTCCCTGAGGAATTCCATTGGTTTGCCCCTCATTCATGCACATCAACAGGCGGTCGATCCTGTTGCCCAGTAAATTATTGCACGAGCGTTTGTTTTTGGCTTTACTCTTGCTATGTAAAGCCCATGCGATACTGTGCGTATAGATGGAGCCATAGCAATCGGTTATATCAGTATGGAAAACATGCTCATAGTTAAGAGATAGTTGAATTGATTTCTGTTCAATCTCTTGCCACCAGTGTTTAATCATTGCGACTTCCCCACTCCGCTTGTGTTTTCTATTTTGCTTTATTTGAAATATAGGGATACTCAGACAGGAGATCCGACTGTTTTTATTGAGATACTCGAATCTTTCTTTCAGCTCATCCCAATTCTTTCTATCAGTGATCAAGTGGACAAGTTCGACATATAAGGCTGGGTGAATCAATACTATTGGACGCCATGCGTAACGCCCATCTTTATTGTCAAGGATCGTATGGTTCACAACAAAGTTCTTACAGCCCTTTAGGGCACCCATTGATTCCAATGAATTATTCTTCAAGAGATTGTGGATATTGGTAAGCACCTTATCGAATCCAATATATTTGGGTAGGATGGCACGACAGTAAGCTTCACTTCTTAACAGGAATTTTCGAGCCTTTTGATCTGAAATCTCTAAGATAGTGGTGGTTTTCTTCATTATGTATTTCCGTAATCCAAATTTAATGATGAACGTAACTACTTGCCTCCATAAATTCGATGCATATAGCGGCAGTTGTTGAGTCTGGCTTTCGCATCAGGCATTGGGGTTATTTTACTTATTTTCCCTGAGAATCTTGACGGTGTCGCTCTTGAGAGCAATTTGGACAGCGGTCAACGGGTCATATCCGAGCATGTTCATGCTCTGGAGATGGCTGGAGATTCTGCAGTAGGCTTGAGCCATGGTCATGTCAGGGTCCTCCTCTCCACGAGCAGCATCAGCTCCGTCTCGAACAGCGCCAGCAGCGAGCGCACCAGCCGCGTGATCTCCTGCGAACACTGGCCCGCCGCCTTCAGCTCTGCAAACTCGTCCTTCCGCAGGGCCAGACTCCTCTCGACCGCCAGCCGGCTCACGCTTCGGCCTCCACCGCCATGATCGCCCCATCATCGCAATCCGCTCCGCTGGCGGCATCGACCGGTAATGCCTCGCCCAACGCTCGGCCTTGCGCTTCACATCCTGGCGATGATGCGAATGGTCCCCTGCATGACGCGACCAGTGCAGACAGTCAATCTGGAAGTGGTGCCACTCCACCTCCGTGACCAACCCCGCCTGATCCATGACCTGAAGTTCAATCCGTCGCCACTCTGGCAGCAACCCATTTTACAATGCCGAGCGGTAGCCCGACCGCATCACCGGACACGGCAGCGACTGCAAGATTCCGAGCCGCTCGACATGATCCTGCTCCTCGTAGTCATAGCGGTAGCGATCGCGCTCCGGGGCCTTGCGGGCACTCCGGAGATAGGCGGCAAACACCAGCTCCCGGCCCTCGAACGGATCGCTCTTCAGAAAGGCATGACCGCAACCATGAATCAGCTCCACCGGATCGTCGCAGGAACAATCCCCGATCGCCTCCGCATCCAGCTCCATGCCGATGTTACGCAGCGCCGGCGGCTTGCGCTTCCTGATCGCGGCTCGCCCAGATGCGTCTTGATGTAGACGTCATGGGGCGGCATCATGCCAATCAGGGGCTGACACAACCCCGCCGCTGCCTTGGAACCCAGATAGGCCTTACCCATGCCAACACCCCCAGTGATCGATTCAATGTCGATCCCATAGGTAAAAATAAAAGACCTGTAGTAGGGGACCGTCCCCTGTGGATAACTCGCCGAAAACCGAAAATTCTAAGTGCCTAGCGGCGCATGTTCAAGGAGGGGGAGGGGGACCTCCCCCTGCCACCCCCTCCCGGCGCGAGCGACGCTCGCGACTGCGCGGGCTGGCGCCCGCAGTGTTCGTGTCCAGCCACAGGGGCTGGACGGGGTCGGCCAGGCGCGGGAGCGAGTCTCGGCGATCCGGCAATCGAGGCCACGCCCGGAGGCCGGTGCCTGCTCGGAGCCGCCATCCGTCCGGAACGCTCCCGAGATCCCGTGAATCGCCCTCTGGGGGCCGGATCCCCCTGGCCGGGTGTTTTCTACCGGAAACCGGCAAAAACGCCTGAAAACGCCTGAAAACGGCTCTAACCGCCCGATCCGGGGCTGTAGGAAGCCCTGTGAGCGTTTTTTCGGGGTGGGTTGATGCCGGAGTACCCCTGAATCGGGGATCGATCTGTCCGCCGCTCCTCCTGGATGCGGCGGATCCCGCGTTAGAAGCGCCGTGATTTCCATCTCACGGCCGGGGACGAACCCCGCTGGCCCACGTACGTGCAGTTGCTCGATGAGCGGGATGCACTGGCTTCGGACTCGCCCACACAAGGTGGGTTCGCGCCTGTTTCCCGTGATTTCGACAGTTGTCCGCGATCACGCTCGCTTGTGCCGGTGCTGGAATGCCAGCCGGGCCGGTCCCCGCAGCCATCAACCCCGATGACGGCCTCATGTTGACGGTCTCCCGTCCGATCCCCGATGGCTCGGTTCGCAGCGTGAGGTGCTGCAGCCCATGTGCCCCGAATTATATACTTTTTTCTTGTGGCGCCTGACTGCTTCGCGCCGCCTCATGTTTTTCAGTGCCGTCTCCATCCTGTCGGCGTGCCGCCTGGAATGCATGGCGGACCGCACCGCCGCTTCAGCCCGCCCCTCCGCCGCCAGGCGCAGGCGCCTTTCCTCGGCGGCCCGCTTCTCCCAGACCTTAGTTTTCCTGCACCGCAGCCCGGTTCCTCGCCTCGAGCACCCCCTGGTGGCTGTTCATGATCGCCCGCTCTCTCCGCGGTCCCCGCCAGCGGGTGGTATACAGCCACGTGATCCCCGCCCCGGCCGCCGCCCCGATCCCGGCGATCACGCCCACGGTCACGATCACGCTCACCGCAGGTAGACCTCGGTGATGTCGGGGCGGAAGTGTCCCATTTCCTGGGACACGATGCCCAGAGCGTCCTGGTACGTTTCTCCCCGCCCCATCAGTTCGTCGACCCGCTCCTGCGCATAGCCGTGCCGGAGGCCGTGCGCCCCGGTCGAGTAGCCCAGCTCGCGCCCGCTGGCCCGGGTGAAGCTCGCGGACCAGGCATTGCCGCCCCCGATGTTATAGCGCGTTTGGTATTCAATGCCCCGATCCGTCACGGTCTTCGGTTCGTCGAGGCGCGCATCTTCCAGCCGCTCGGCCAGCTCGTGTGGCAGGCAGACCTCGCGCACCAGCCCGCCCTTGCCCTCGACAGTGTAGATTTCCCCCTCGCGTCCGTCGAACCTCTCCGCCCCCCATTCGCGGTGCGCGCTGGCCGGCTGCTCCGCGACCGGGGCCAGGGTGTACAGCTCGTGCGCCCTGAGGCCGGCGGCGTGCGCGATCTCCGTGGCCAGCCGGTTGTGCCCGGCCTGCGCCTCCGCGATTGCCTCGACCTGCGCGGGCGAGTAGGCCCGGCCGCCGGGGTCTGCCGGATCGAGTTCCGAGCGGATCCGGGTCAGCCTCCCGACATGCGGCAGCACCTGCAGGGCCTGGCGGTCCGTGTCCAGGGTCTTCTGCGAGACCGTGCCGGCCCGCTCCTCGAGATAGGCGATGGCCTGTTCCGGCTCCCAGTCGGCCAGCGTGCCGGCGTTGTTGTGCTGGCCCCATTCCACCGCGAGTTTCAAGGACTGCTCGTAGGAGCGCGCCGTGCCGTGGCTGTGAATCAGTCCATCGCCCCGGGAATCGTGGCGGGAAGTCCCGATCGCCCCCGCCTTCCGCACCGCCCTTGCGGCCTGCGTGGACGCCCTGGCGAAACTGGGCACTGCCTCAGCCTCCGGATCCGGGCCGCCAGATTCGGAGAGC
Organism: Candidatus Poriferihabitaceae bacterium; assembly: GCA_965221795.1. Classification (GTDB taxonomy): domain Bacteria; phylum Pseudomonadota; class Gammaproteobacteria; order Arenicellales; family Poriferihabitantaceae; genus VYFG01. The sequence continues at coordinate 974,380 of OZ244914.1, read as the reverse complement.
CGGGTCCGGCGTCACGGCCTCGCTGGCCGTGGCCCCGCTCGATCTGCCGGCTTCCTGTCTGGCCAGGTATCGGCAGATCGTGGACGGATGGACGCGCCGCCGCTTCCGGCGGCGCAGCCATTCGGCCAGCTCGCGGTAGGAGGCGCCGGCCTGGCGCAGCGCGACCAGGTCGGCATGATGCCGGTCGAGCTTGCTCGGCCGGTACCGGGGCTTGCGCAGGGCGCGCCTGCGCCCGCGGATGGCGGCCAGTTCGGATGTTGCGTCAAAAGTCATTGCGTAAAGATGTCGTGAACCAATGCCCGTGCTGTGTTTTTGGCCGATTTTTCGGCTGTAACACAGCACGGGCAGAAACCGGAAGCAGTGCAACGGATATGACATGAATCAGCGGGGCAGTCAATGCGCATGACGCAGGGAAAACGAGACCGCAGGTCAAGCCCGCGTCCTCCCGGACGCGGTGCGCGGACAGTCCCGGACTCCCGGACGGGACTTCGGGGAACAGCCCGGATTCCGCCGGAACCGGAGCCGGCCAGGACGGCGGCTCCGGCGCACTCGATGCGGCCCCCGCCATTGAGGGCGGGAACGAGCATGCGGCAGCTGGAAAATGCCCCCTCATTCGCGGCCCGGCTCTGGGGTGGCTCCGGGACTGGCCGCGAATGAGGGGCTGCAGCGCGAATATTGAAACGAGGGATCGAGGGATCGAGACCGGAACCGGCGGCCCGGCCGGTTGCGCCGCCTGCCGGCGGCGGTAGTAGTAGTTTACGCTGCAGGTATTCCGGCGATCAGCACGCCCAGGATCGTGGTGGCCGCCGCGATACCGCCGAGTATCGCCAGCAGCATTCGGTTTTCCCGCTTCCCGGCCTCGGCATCCCGCCGGGCCATGTCGGTTCTCAGCCGCTCGATCGCCGATCGGGTTTCCCCGGTCAGTCTTTCGGCGGCGGTTGCATACTCGGCCTGTTTCGTGTTCATGTCTGCCCTCAGCACGGCGACTTCTTTCGCCCGTTCGTGGTTCTGTTCTTCAACTTTCCGGGTCCGGTTTTCCAGATCCCGGTCAATGGATTCGTTCATGTTCCTATCCTATACGATTATCGCCGGGGTTTTCAGGAAAAAACAGTTCAACCCGTTCAAATGTCGCTTTTCCAACATGAAATTACAAGAAAAAATCCCTTGCCAAGCATTGCATGGCAAGGGATTTTTCGCCAGCCATTGTAGTCATCCGGGGTGAGAAAGGGAACTACAACACAACTACAACTACAACTACAACATATGATATATGAACCAATGCCCGTCCTGCCGCCGGCGGTAGAAGCCTGTCCCTACTGGGCAGTGATCAGCAGGCCCAGAAGCGCGGCGGCCACGCCGACGATGACGATGGTGGCCAGCAATTGCCGGTTCTCCCGCTCGGCCATGTCGGTCCGGAACCGATCAAGCGTTCCCTGTAGGTCGGATTGCAGTGTCTTCATGTCTGCCCTCATCACGGCGATCTCTTTCGCCCGTTCGTGGTTCTGTTCCTACAGTTGCCGGAGCTGTCGCTCCAGCTCCTGATCGGTATCTTCTGCCATGCTCCTATCCTAAAGATTGCCGGGCGGGTTTTCAAGCGCCAGCATTGGCCCTGTGCAGAGCGTCCAGCCCGCGTTGCAGATCTTCTGATGTGCCGAGGGATACGCCGATCAGGTCTGCTTGCCTGATTCTTTCTCCTTGCGATGCAGTCGGTCGGAATACAGCTTGATGACCAGCAGGATCCCGGCGCACGCAATCGGCGGAAGAACCGCTGCATCGGTAAGAGCCTGTATCAATGATTCAATCATGTTTTATTCCTCGCATCCGATAATATAGCACACCAGCCGGATACGCACAGAATCGTCGCGGAAAGCGGTAGTGTCTCAGTTTGAAATTTCGGCAGTGTTTCTGCTGGAAGATCGTGCCTGTCCGCATGAGAAAGGGTAGGCTGGGGCCGCCGTCCCGGGGACACGCCAAGCCGTTCATCGCAGCCCCGTCTCGCCGAGCAGGCAGCCATAGCGCGTCCCGGCAAGGTTCAGATCCTTCTGCCAGTGCTGGAGGTTCATGGTGATGAGTTCGGTGTTTTCCTCAAGGTCCACCACAAGGCCCTCCTCCCGGGCATCCTCCAGAGGATCGCAGCCGAACTCGCTCACCTGCGCATCGGTCACACCACCGACACAGGCCGGGTTGGACGAACAGTAGGCAGTTCTGGGAAGAGGGTCACTGGTCTTGATCCAGATTTGTTGCGGACAGACTTGTCCCGGGACCGGGGTGGCGTACAGGCACAGACGTGCGCAGGGCGTGTGCGGGTATGTCGGGTTGACGATATACCGGGCGGCGCCCTCCAGGAACTCGCTCTCGGCGGATGTTAGATCATTTGGCTTGCCCTTGTACTGGTATGGTGCCGTGCAAGTGGATGTTGCTGTCGCGGCCGCGGGCAGCCCCAGCAACACTGCCAGCGCAGCGAGGAGGGCTGCTAGTCTAGCGAGGGGGGGGAGTAATTACGGGGCACATAAAATTGTGGCAACTCAATTACGGAATGTGGTTGGCCCGGTTTTCGGGAATGTGCACTGCACCAAGAAGCCGCCAGATAGAACCGATGACGGGGGAACCTCCGCACCCTTTCTGTGGGTCAAAAAACGGATAAGAGAACCGGAAGGGCCAAAATGGATACGGGCGGAAATGTACGCCCACTTACTGGACCAGCACGGCTGGCAATGTATGGGTTGTGATCGAGCCTTTGACGATTCCCGGTACCTGGAACTGGATCACAATGTCCCCCGATCTGACGGGGGGATTAACCATGATTCCAACCGAATCCTGTTATGCGGCCCCTGTAACAAGCTGAAAAGCAACGCCTACACGTTATCCGGGTTGCGACGGGAAAACCGAAAACAGGGATTTATGGTCCCCCCGTTCCAGTGTGAAGTGCAACACCCCCCAAGCTGCTGGCTGGTGAGCTGACAAGCCGCTTGCGGTGGGCCAGATGATGGTCAACCATCTCTGTTTCTCACCAACGGAGGATTGTCATGCCCGTAGGCTACCACCACCTGACCGATGCCGAACGATGCCAGATTCACGCGCTTTTGCATAGGGGGTTGTCGAACCGGGAGATGGCCCGCGATCTCGGACGGGACCCCGCGACGATCTCGCGCGAGGCCTCGCGCCACCGTGGGCAACGCGGCTACCGTCACCAGCAAGCTGATGGCCAGGCCACGGCCCGTCGCCAGGAAGCGTCGGCGGTGCCCCGGAAGAGGACGCCCGAGCGCTGGGCGGTGGTCGAGGACCGGCTGCAGGAAGGCTGGAGCCCGGAACAGATCGCCGGCTGGCACCGGCAGCAGGGCGAGGTGATGGCGGGGAAAGAGTGGAGCTACCAGTATGTGCGGGCTGACCGACAGGCGGGAGGGACGCGGTACCGGTGCCTGCGGCGTCGGGGCAAGAAGCCGAACTGGCGTGGCGGCCGGCATGCCGGACGCGGCCACATTCCTGATCGGGTGGACCTTGCGGAGCGGCCTTCGGTGGTGGCCGAGAAGAGCCGGGTCGGCGATTGGGAGCTGGACACGATCATGGGCGCGAAACACCGGGGGGCACTGGTATCGGCCGTGGATCGGGGCTCGAAGTTTCCCTTTCTGGAGTGGGTGGAGGGCAAGACCGCGGCGGCGGTGACCGCGGCGCTCATCCGGCGTCTGGGGCCGGTCCGGGACCGGGTCCACACCGGCACGGCGGACCACGGCAAGGAGTTCGCGAGGCATCGGGAGATCGCACAGAAGCTCGATGCGGGCTTTACCTTCGCTACCCCCTACCATTCCTGGGAACGGGGCCGGAACGAGCACACCAACGGCCTGGTGCGCCAGTACTTCCCGAAAGGGACCGACTTCCGCCAGGTGACTGCCGCGCCGGTGCGGGCGGTGGAGGACCGGCTCCACCGTCGGCCTCGGAAGGTCCTGGGATACCGCACCCCGGCGGAGGTCTTTGCCCGTGGGTTAGCTCCCCCCTGACGCGGCCGGCGGTCCCCCGATCGCCCTCCCGGCACTCCGGTGACCCACCGGAGCGGCCTCGCTCGGCCTCATGGTGCCGGTTTCGCCCTTGCTTTGGCCGATAACTTCTGTCAGAATCGCCGGCCGTCGAGATTACTGCCATCCGAGGCCGAAAAGCAGCGTTCGCAGCGCGGATTTTTGGGTCGCCGCCGCGATCCCTCCCTTCGGGCTACGCCCTCATTCCGGGATCGCGGCGCTGTTGCACTTCGGAGTGGAAGTGGGGGTCAGTTAATTTCTGTTATATTCTGGGATACGCTATAACCCAATGACATAGAGGAGGAAATACGTTACACATGAGCAAATCCGCCCCCAAAAAATTGAACGGCAGTGTTGATTTGCTGGCGAAAGCCATGAAAGCTGTTTTTGAGGAATCCATGGAAAGTGTGAAAGACGGAATGAATGAAGACCTGAAACTTCTGGAAGAGGTATTGAAGGAAGAGATCCGGAGTGCAAACGACACGACCAACCAGAACATGCAAGCACAGTTTGCCGAACAGGAAGAGAAAATCAGTAGCCTGATTTCAGGACAGCAGAAAGAATCCACTAACAAGCGGGGTTCTCGCCGGGCGGCGAAATAAGGTCCTTTTACATGAGTCTTTTGCCAGTCGTCATGGCGACCAGGTCGGCCATCTGATCTACCGTATCGGAATCGCGGACCCCGTAGCGACTGGCAAACTCATCTACATATCGCTGTAGGTGCTTTTCGCTCATGTGGTGGTAATTGCCGTGGTAGCCTCTCTCCAGTAATGCCCAAAACGACTTGATGCCGTTGGTGTGGGCCTGATCCTTGACGTACTCACTGACCGAATGGCAAACCGTTTCATGGGGGTTCGGAATGCCCTGATAGCTGTTGTGTTCGTCCGTATAAACCGGCGTCCAGTATTCCGTCGCTTCGCCTAGGAATTCATGCAGGTAGGTTTTGCTGGCAGTAGGAATGACCTGCGCCTTGACCTGCTTGCTTTCCCGATCCTTGGCCGACTACGGTAGCTTTCCCTACCGTTCCCCGTTCGGCCCCGTAGCTTCTTATGGGCATGTTTGTTTCGCTCCTTGCCGCCAATGTAGGTCTCATCCACTTCATCTGGGCCCAGAAACTGATCCAGACCGGCATCACTCCAGGAATCCCGTAGTCGACGCAGCATGTACCAAGCGGTCTTTTGCGTCACCTTGATATCCCGATGCAACTTCATACTGGAAGTCCCCTTGAGATTGGTGACAAACAGGTATACGGCAAAGACCTATTTCCGGTAAGGAAGCCGGGACTTTTCAAGATTGGTATCGGTCTTGACGCTAAAATAGGATCGGCAATCGGAACACCAATAAGGCATGGTCTTGTGCTTGGCTTCCTTGGTGTGGTCGCTGCCACAAAGTCCACACTTGCGGCCGTTGGCCCAAAGTACGGATTCAAACCATTTTTCCGCAGACTTTTCGTCGGGGAATCTTTCGGTCAATTCGATCAGGGAAATCCCTACTCGAAAACTTTTACCAGGGCCTTTTTTTGCATAGGCAATACTCTCCAAATCAAACATGAGAGAGTTTTACCCTAAGGAATGCGTTTTGCCAACTTCAATATATAACCCCCCAAAATATCCTGTCCGTTGACTGAATGCGGAGGTGGTGTCAGTGTGTCAGTTTCAGCTTTTCCCCTTCGGTCGCCGGGCTGGTCGATGTTTCCGGCGGATCGGCAAAGGTGGCACTGCTGCACAAAGTCAGAAACAGCAGGGAGATTGCGTGCAGCTTTTTTGTTGGGGCAATGAAAAGAGATGGTTTGAATGATCCTGTTTCGACTCGAGCCGTCTTGGCATCGCAGGTCATGTGCTTTCCATGACCCGGTTCAATCGGTCTTCATCGAGCGGCTTTCTCCCATGGCCTGCTGGAGGCCGCTCACTAATGAGGAAAGTCCGGTCGTGCGCAGCGGTATGAAGGGCTTTGCTGCCTGTTTGCAGAAAGATTTTGCTTTCAGGCAGGCACCATGGCTGACGCAATCGATGGGACAGAGGACCATATCGGCCCGGTGTAAGACCCCGTTCAGGCACCGGATACTGTCCTGCACTCCTCCGTCATGGTGGAGGAAGGTGCCATTCAGATTTTCAATTAGGGTCTGGAAGTTTTGGATGGCACCAGGCCGTCCTCCTACATATGCGATGCGGCGGCCGCACAGGTCTATGGGGGCGGAGGGCGTCTCGGTTGGGTCTTCGATACGGGTGCACAAGGTTGCTTCCAGCACCAGGCACTCCTTCTCCAGAGTCTTGATGTGGTCACTTGCCTGTTCATAAGCGGTCCGTAGTATCGCCAGCTCCTGTTCCAGGAGATCGTAACGTTGTTGGTACCGCTGTTCTGATCGTTGTGCTTTCTGCAGATTGACCTCAAGTCGCCGGTAATGATGTTCTGTATTGCCATTCTGACGTTCCGATTGCTGGCGATTGGCAGCCTGCAGTACCGCAACTTCCTGCTCCGAAGACTGGAGTCGACGCTCCAACCCAGCCAATTCCATGGCATGCTGACGGTTTCGGTGCTGATACTCCTTTGACTGGTTCTCAAGACGCTGTTGGGTGTCCATGAGCGCAGTTTCCATCTTGCGAAGACGCTTTACGGCCTTCCGGTGGGTGGCACCGGTCAGGTGCGACAACATGTGCACTTCACCAAATGCTTGGGCTAGCAGGTTATCGGTCAGCAGAGGATGGCTCATTAAGGCCCAAAAAGGCCCCGAAACATCGCCCCGGTTGAGTGCGTCTGACCAAAGTACCTGAAGGTCCTCTTCGCTTTGGGCGGTTTGAAAGGTGCGAATGGCAGTGCTGTACCGGGTATCCAGCGTTTTGTGCATCAGCCGGGAAGGCCGGCCTGACTCTCCAGCGCGTTGCACAAAGAAATTGTGTACTTGGTATTCGGTCGCCTGTGGGTCTGGCGTATATCCACTTTTACGGCTGATCTTGAGGAGGTCCGAATGTTGCAGGCAGGTGCCGAGGATGCTGCAATGCATATTCGGCGATATTTCCCATAGTTTGCGACGCCGCCCCTTGGGAGCAGGAGGCGTCTCACCACCGCAATGTATGCACATAGTGTTGAGGGTCTTGTGAGGATTGGCTGTTTATCACTTACTCGAATACGGCTTCGGGGTTGTCGAGACTGTCTGAACCCTCGAAGTCAATGGAGGTGAGTCCAAGGATTGCGACGGCTGTCTCGATCGATTGGGTCTGTGTCCGCAAGGCATCAATTGCTGCTTGTACGCGTGCGTTGCCAGCAGGATTGTCAGTACTGATCATCTGGTCATATGCTTCGCCATTTTCAGCCATGCGCACGATTTCACCCATCTTTTCCATCGTCCGGTTCAGGTCTGTACGCAGTGCCACATCGGCATCTTCGGACGCTTCTCGTACCAGGTCAGAAATGCTGGGGCCTTGAACTTTCGTGCCGTCAATACGTTCATATTCCCCGAGATAGATATTCTGGATGCCGAGTGCATCGAAGTAGTGTGATGCATGGGTGTTGTCGCTGAAGCAGTCATGCTCTTCCTCCGGGTCGTGCAGGAGAAGGCCGAGTTGCATGCGTTCGCCAGCGAGTTCACCATAGGACAGGCTTCCCATGCCGGTGAAGATGGTGGCGAGACCTTCTGTGACATTCCCATTCATCAAGCCCTTGGTTGCTTCCCCATCCGGCGTCCATTGAGCGGTCATCCATGCGAGGTCTTCCACCAGCAAATCGGTGACGGCCTGCAGGTAAGCGGCACGACGGTCGCAATTGCCACCGGAGCAGTTGGCGGTATCAAAGTCGGTGGCCGGACGGGTGCCGGCCCCGGGCCCGGTTCCATTGAGGTCCTGACCCCAGAGGAGGAATTCGATGGCATGGTATCCCGTCGCCACATTCGCTTCGACACCACCGAGCTCGTGTAAGGTATCTTCCAACAAGGAACGGTCGATGACCGTTGTATCAATGGTTTCGCCCCCAAGAGGAAAACGGGTACTGGCAATGACGTTAGCCCGGTATCCGGGGTTTTCTGCCGAAGACTCGCCGTAGCTGGTGGCGACATAGTCAATCAGTCCCTCGTCGAGGGGCCAGGCATTTACCTTGCCTTCCCAATCGTCCACGATGGCGTTACCAAAGCGGTAGACCTCACTCTGCTGATAGGGTACCCGGGCTTCCCGCCAAGCTTCCCGAGCTGCGGATAGGGTTTTTTCGGTGGGGTTGGTGATCAATCCGTTTACCTTGCTTTGCAGGGTACGTGCCGCGACCAGGGAGTCCTCATACAGGGCATGCGCCATGGTGGCATAGTGGGAAAGCACATCCAGTTCCTTCGTTGCGGCGAAAGAAGTGGCTGAAGGGGATATGGTCATGCCCGCAAGCACGAATACAACGGTGATTTTTCGCATCAGAATTTCCTCATCACGGAGTCAAGGAGTACAATATCAAAGGCGTTGGTCTGGAAATTTGGCGGCCGGAAGCAAGGGTTACGCCGTATCGGCGGGATTGTCGACACCCCTTGGGGTATGGTTGACAATGTATGAGATATTAATGATAATAATTCTCATTATGATTTGCAAGTGCTTTTTGAAAATGTTCTGGTATTTTTTCGCGCGGGTGCGGCACTGCCGAGCGACCTCCCGATGGATTCCGGTGCTCGCCGTCTCCCTCTCTTTCCATGCAAGTAGTCTTTCGGCAGCTTCCAGCCACACTGAGGAAGAGCGCATTGCAGCGGCGGTTCGGCCCACGCAGGATTTCTCCCAGGCGGAGCGTTATGAACTCCGGCCCGCAGGCGCAGCGACGGTATTCAAGAGAGCCAATCGGGATGCGTTTTCGCATCCTTCGGGCAATATGTCCTTCGAGCGGGAGAGTGATTTCCGGGTGGGGAACGGCATTTTCCGGAAAATCTGGGTTTCGGCACCCAGTTCGACTACCACATCGGACGGGCTCGGACCCCTGTTCAATTCGCGCTCTTGCCAGCGCTGTCATCTGAAAGATGGTCGCGGCCACCCGCCCGCCCCAAGGGAACCCGCCGAATCCATGATCCTGCGCTTGTCGATTCCGTCACCGAATACAGCCGAATATCCAGAAGGGGAGAAACCGGTGTATGCATCGGTTCCGGAACCCACCTACGGGACGCAGATCCAAGGCCGTTCCATTCAGGGCATTGAGCCTGAAGGTATGTTGACCATCCTATACGAGGAGAAGCCAGTCCCATTGGCCGATGGCGAAGTGGTTTTCCTGCGGGTTCCTACCTACTTGGTCTCAAATCTTCGCTATGGTCCACTGCAGCCCGAAACGATGTGGTCGCCCCGAGTGGCACCACCAGTGATTGGAATGGGCTTGCTCGAAGCCATATCGGAGGTCGACCTGCTGGCCGGGGCCGACCCCGACGATCGTGATGGAGATGGGATCTCCGGTCGGGTGAACCGAGTCTGGAGTGATGAACAGGCCCAACTCATGATCGGGCGATTTGGCTGGAAAGCTGGTAATCCAACCGTTTCCCAGCAAGCGGCGGCGGCATTCCGGGGAGATATTGGCATCTCAACCCCGTTGTATCCCAAGCCGTATGGTGATTGTACCGATATACAGGCGGACTGTCGGAACGCATTTCACGGGGGAACATCGGAGAATGATACCGTCGAAGTGGAGGGATCGCTCTTTGAATTGCTCACGTTTTACACCCGCAATCTGGGTGTGCCTGCCCGTCGCGATGTCAATGACCCACAGGTGTTGAGAGGCAAGCAGTTATTCTACGAGGCGGGTTGTATCAGTTGCCACCGACCGAAGTTCGTGACCCGCCGAGACACGATCGGCGAAGAGCAGTCCTTCCAGTTGATCTGGCCCTACACAGACCTCTTGCTTCACGACATGGGTGAGGGGCTCGCAGATGGCCGCCCCGAAGGAGAGGCGTCCGGCCGGGAGTGGCGGACACCCCCGCTGTGGGGTATCGGGCTCACAGAGGTCGTAAATGGCCACATGTTTCTGCTCCATGATGGCCGTGCCCGCAGTCTGCTCGAAGCCATTCTCTGGCACGGAGGGGAGGCGGAAGCCTCGAAGCAGCGTGTCGTCGATATGTCCCGCACAGAGCGTTCGGCGTTGCTCTCATTCCTGCGTTCACTCTGACGGCGGAACATGTCCATGAAGCGATGGTTTCTGTGCGTGGCCTGGATGACTCTGTGTTTCGGGGCAACCGTATCGACTTCGAGTGAGTCGAAAATCGCACCGGCCGACTATGCCCGGGCCAATGCCGTTATGGTGGAAGCCCACACGCTTCCACGCTATGAAAAACTGCATCTGGCAACGGACATGTTTGCCATCACAGCCAGGGCATTTTGCATCAGGCCGGGGGAGGAACTGTCGACTCTGCGTTCGTCTTATCACGATCTCATGGATGCATGGATGGGCATCCAGCATGTCCGGTTCGGTCCGGTCGAGTATCATATGCGAAGCTTCCGGTTCTATTTCTGGCCGCAGGGACGTGGCAAGGTGTCGGATGCAGTTGCCAATGCCGTTGCTGACGACGACCTTCTTTTTTCCACCGGCTTTTCGCAAACAAATGTCGTTGTTCAGGGATTGATGGCCGCTGAAGTTCTGCTCTTTGACGAAAAATACCTGGCAACAGATGGCAGAGCCTGCACACTGCTCCGGGCCGTGTCAGAAAACATGAAGACCATGGCTGCAGAGATCCTGACCGAATGGCGTATGGGAGACGATGCATTCGCATGGATGATTCGAAACCCCGGTCCGGACAACCCGTTTTTCGAGAACCATGTGGAAGGCACATTCGCCTACTTTCAGGGTCTTCTCGACAGCCTGGAACTTATCCACGATATAAATCTGAAGGCGGTGATCGGAGACGACGCGGGTTCGGTACGCCCTGCGATGGCGGAGTCCCGATGGAGCGGTCGCTCACAACGCAACACGGTCGTCTCGCTAGAGGCGTTGCAGTCGCTATATGGCACTGCGGCGTTGGGTGAACTGACCGCCAGAGTAGCTCCTGATCTTGACCGCTTGCTGAGAAAGGCGTTCCGTCTTACCGTTGCGGCCGCACAAGATGTGGGGCTGCCGGTGGAGGAGGCAGCTGCCGACCCCCTGCTCCGTCTTCGGCTTGCAACCCTTTCCTTGAGAGTGCGGGCACTCCACCAAATCCTGAGGGATCGGTTGGCACCTGCACTTGGATTTACCATCGGGTTCAACTCGCTGGATGGTGATTGATCGACGGTCTACACTCGGCGTACTGGCCGCGGGGGCGGCAGGATACATCCTGCCGGCGTTAGCCCGGTCATCGGGAAAGGTCGGGGCGGGCAGGTCATGGTATCTCAGTGCTCGATTGGATGCTGACCACCGTAATCGGGTCAGCGCATTTTCCGCGGAGGGGGTCCGTATCCTGGACTTGCCTCTACCGGGTCGGGGACATTCCTTTGCAGTGTCCCCAACGGGTTGTGAGGTCGTGCATTTTGCCCGTCGTCCTGGTCGTTTCGCATGGGTGCTTAACCTGGCGTGTGGAGCCGCCATACGCTCGCTGGCCACTCCCGCCGAGCGTCATTTCTATGGTCATGGGGTGTTCAGTCGTGATGGACGTTTTCTCTATGCGACGGAGAATGATTTTCACCGTGCCCGTGGCATGATCGGGGTATATGATGTGAAACAGAACTACCGGCGTATCGGCGAGTTCCCATCTTATGGGGTTGGACCACATGAGATTGGATTGCTATCCGATGGTCATACCCTGGTGGTCGCTAATGGCGGCATTGCGACTCAACCGGACCTGCCGCGGGTAAAACTCAATCTCCCAACCATGGAGCCTTCCCTGTGCCATATCCACCGTTTGGATGGACAGTTGATTCAGGTATTTAGCCTTGACCGAGAGTTGCATCAACTCAGTATTCGCCACTTGGCAGTGAACCCGGATGATGCGGTGGCGATTGCCATGCAGTACGAAGGCCCTGCCGGGAAACTCGTTCCTCTTGCGGGCGTTCAAAGTCATGGTGAAGACATACGTCTCCTGCAAGCACCACCCGAAACTCTCCGTGCAATGAAGAATTATTGTGGCAGTATCTGCTTTGATACGGGTGGATGGATGATTGCGGTTTCGGCACCACGTGGTGGCATCGTGGTGTTTTGGGATGGGAGGACCGGTCACTGTCTCGGCTCGGTAGTGGTGCCCGACGTATGTGGCATTGCAGCCGGTCGTCGGCAGCATGAGATTCTGGTGAGCAGTGGACAGGGGGAAGTGGTGGCCATCGACACCCGGTCCAGACGGACTCAGCCATTTGCGGTCCGGGGCTTTGGCCCCAGCCGGTGGGATAACCATCTGGTGCGGGCCCGCGAGTCCTGAGCATTGAATGAACCGTCACGTGGCATGCGCTTTCTTTTCGTCACTGCCCATGGTTCTGTTCGCGAACCGGCTCGAAATCTCTCGCCTGCAAAAGGGTACCTGGAATGACTGCAAGCTCGCCCTTGGAATTGGTGCAAAAACAACCTATTGGTTTGGGTTTCATGCAGTCGCCCCCTTTATTCCCGGAAATGGAATTGAAACGTGAGCCACTGCAAGGCAGCTGCTCAGGTGTTGTGTCACCAAACGCGACGAACGCCAAATTGGTCGAATACGGTGTCGACTGAAACAATGTTCAGGTCACGCGCCAAAGCTTGTGCAGCGAGCATACGGTCAAACGGGTCGCGATGAGTGCCTTGCAATCGTCCGGCATGCTCCGCACCGGCAATACTGATTGCCAGTTCGCGGAATCCCTGGCTGGCTATGTGCCCCGCCACATCAAGTGCCACGGGCTTGCGGTCGGGGAGTTTGCCATCTCGATTAGTATAGCCGTTTGCCCGGGGCATCGGGGGTGCCGCAGTTGCTGGTGTATCATTCATGCTGAAACCATATCCTTCTGTCTTCTGTTGTGTACTTACCGGGATGATCCCGAAAGCCCGGATTGGTGTGTCTCCCAAGTCGTCCTATAATGGCGGTCTCGATAACCCAAGACGTTTTGAGACATGGCAACCGTGGGATATGCCCGGGTCAGCTCCATCGGGCAGAACCTGGACGTGCAGCTCGACCAGCTGCGGGAATACGGCTGTGATGAGATCTTCCGCGAGAAGTACTCCGGCCGGAGCGCGGCCCGACCGGCACTGAAGGAATGTCTCCGCTATGTCCGTCGCGGCGACATCCTGGTAATCACCCGTCTCGACCGGCTGGCGCGATCCACCCTGGACCTGCACCGGATCCTTGTCGAGTTGCAGGAGAACCAGGTCGGCTTCGTCGTGCTGGATCAGGCCATCGACACCACGACTTCGGCTGGCAAGCTTGTGTTCGGGATTCTGGCCGCGGTCGCGGAGTTCGAGACCCATCTCCGGAAAGAGCGCCAGGCAGAAGGGATCGCACGGGCCCGGGCCGAGGGGGTGCGCTGGCGAAGTGGGCCGGGTTGTCGGGGCCAGTGGCCATGGCCCGCTACGCGGCGGCCCTGAAGCAAAAAGAGTTGCGGGCACTAGGGGCCTGCCCCCCCCGGACGCGGGGCCAACCGGCAGGCGGGCGGCGGCGACCACTTCGAGACCGTCACCCTCGCTACTCACGACGGCCAGCCGCTGCCGCCGCGACGAAGGCGGCGAACTCGCGGCGCTGCGTGCGCTGCTGGAGGACATCGACCTCGAAGGCCGCCTGCTCACTTTGGATGCCCTGCATATGACCCACGACACCGCCCGCGCCATTGTCGAGACGCACGGTGCCGACTATCTGCTCTCGGTCAAAGCGAACTGCCCCGACACCTTCGCCCAGCTAACCGCCATCGACTGGGAAGGCGAGGGCATCCGCAGCCATGCCGGCCCGCGGTGGGTAGGAGATTTGAGAACGCCGCCGCGGGCCGGAAGGGAGACCGGAAAACGGCCGCTGACCCACGGAGAGCGCTCAGGAGCGGTCTCTTTGCCCAAGGGCCACCAAATAAATATACCCGAAACCCCTGTGATCGCTCTCAGCGAGCCTTGAAACGGGTCTGGACGGGCGATTTCTTGGGAAATTCGGGAAATTCCGGGGAAACGGGCGGGTCCAGAGCGCGAATGCGGTGCGCAGGGGATTGGTTTTCAGCCGAGCCACAGACCCAGGATGGCCACCGCAAGGCCGATCATCCCGGCGATGGCTAACAACATCCGCGTTTCACGCGTCGCAATATCAGAGCGCAGCCGCTCAAACGCGGTTTCATTTTCAGCCTTCAAAGTCTTCATGCGTTCCTCCAGCACGGCGAGCCGTTTATCGAATGCGTGATAGGGATCGGGTCGATCATCCATTGTCTCAACCTAGGTTTTCCCATCTCATCGTCAACGCGGCGGGCGGCGATTGGTCTTGCGCTCTGCCCTGCTGCCAATTGTAAGCAGGGCAGGGGGTGATGTCAATTGACAGCATGGTCAGAATTGTATCGTACAATACAAAAAGGGGGACACCCGCAGGCCGGGGCCGAAGGTGGTGCGTGTGCCGCGGACAGGTAGGAGAGATGACAATCGAAAAGCTTACGAGAAAACCTGTAACCCTACAGGCCGCTCCTCGTAAAAGGAAATCGAACGACCGGTTGCGAAACCAACAACCCAAACCACCCTTCGCACCAACACCATGAACCCTCCGCTTCCACACAAACCCAGTCAACCTGATAGTCGCACCGGTGATGTCGGTACATGGAGCGATCCGCCGCTCGGTGACTGGCTTCGGATCAGCCCGGTGGCACCGGCCAGCGGATCAGTATCCCGAGAACGGCGACGGTGAACGTCAGGATCAACCGCGTTTCACGTTTCGAGAACTCGGCCGTAAGTTTCGAGAACTCGCGATCCGGAATTGCCACGCAGGTGGTCCCGCAAAGCCCGGTTCTGGCCCGGTCAGGGCTCGGCACGGCACGGGTCCGAGGCGGTAGTTGATGCCGCGCTCTCAGCGAGTCGAGAGGAGGGCGTCGAAGGCGTCCTGCCGTCGCATCAGGAAGTGCAGGTTGTCATCGGAAATGGCAAGAAATGGAGCGTCCATGAGTCCATATCTGGCAATTTGAGTCCATACTTTCAGGTAATATATTCTATTATATTCAGATATTTATCGCTGAATTTGGGGTTTTTCAGGGTCGACTAGGTAGTCGACGACGATTGAATTCAGGCCGCCGAAGTCGATGTTGGCAAGGTTGAATTCGTTTTCGGCGACCAATTTGTCGAGATCAAGCACAGACAGTTCGCCGTTGTCGACTTTTCCGCCCCATCCCTCAAGCTTTCCGAGGTTTCCTCGTCGGCTAGCGTGGTGAAAAAATGCTCCGCCATTTGGCGACCCAAAGGATTGGTGCCGAAGGAGGGACTCGAACCCTCACGCCGTGAAGCACAGCCCCCTCAAGACTGCGTGTCTACCAGTTCCACCACTTCGGCAGGATTGTACAGAGGATTATACGCCAATGGTCAGGAACGAGAAATCAGTTACTTCCGGGGGTGGCCGGTATATCCGTTTCCTGCTGTTGACCCTGCAGCTCATCCGCTGCAGGGGAGGCATCTATTGGCGGTATGGACTGGCTGGATTCCACGACAGAGCCTTCCAGAATGCTGCTGGGATCCCTTACATTGGAATAATGTAGCGCGAGGACCAGACTGGTCACAAAAAACAGGGTGATCAGGATGGATGTGGAACGACTGAGGAAGTTGGCCGAGCCACGGGCACCGAAAAGGCTCTGGGATGACCCACCGCCGCCACCGAAAGCAGCTCCGGCATCGGCCCCTTTACCTTGTTGCAGCAAGACCAGTACAACAAGCGTCACGGCAATAATCAGGTGAACCGCAAGTAAGAGATTTGCAAACATAAGACGGATAAGGAATGATCAACCAGAGGTCGATGTGGATGCTTGGGAAGTCGCCCGGCATATCGCCAGAAATTCGGTTGCAATGAGAGAGGCACCACCAATGAGACCGCCATCTATATCCGGTTGCGCGACCAGTTCGGTTACATTTCCCGGCTGCATACTGCCCCCATAGAGTATACGGCATCGTGCGGCCGTTTCGGTATCATAATCGTCGAGTTGTTGCCGAATCATGGCATGCACCTTCTGGGCCTGCTCTGGCGTTGCCGTCAATCCGGTACCAATTGCCCAGATCGGTTCATAGGCAATGATCGCCTGATGGAAAGCATCAATGCCGCAATTTGTGATGACGGCCTTGACCTGCCCAAGCACGGTCTTTGTGGTCAATCCGCGCTCGCGCTGGTCAAGGGTTTCACCCACGCAGATGATCGGGACAATGCCGCCTGACAGGGCTACGGTTACTTTGGCGGCTACCTGCGCATCCGTTTCACTATACAGGACACGTCTCTCGGAATGACCCAAAATGGCATATCGACCGCCTGCGTCATGGACCATGCTGGCTGATATCTGACCTGTGTAGGGGCCGGACTCATGCTCGTCAATGTCTTGCGCACCACTGGAAATTCGACTGTCCGCCAGTAACTGGCTGACTCGATGTAACAGAATGGATGGCGGGCAGAGCAGGATGTCTATGTTCGTCAGGGAACCGGCCGCGGCTACCAAGTCGCAACAAAGGGCGCGAGCCATTGCATCGCTCCCGTTCATCTTCCAGTTTCCGGCAACAAGGGGTATGCGCATTCAGGGAGGTGCAAAAAAGGAGCCGGATAGTACCCCCTGTTCACTTTGAAATCAAATGCCGTGAGTCAGGGCAGTAATGGCTTTTATAAGGATTGGAGCCTGGATTTGGATTGCATGGTAAGGGAGGCCAAAGTATGCGGGGGGAGGGGAGCTAACCTTGCAGATCAATTTCAGTCCACAGCGGATAGTGGTCAGATCCAGTTGCGGAAATGTCCACACTGCAGTGTTGCACCCGATGCCGGATGGCAGGACTTAGAAAGCAGTAATCCAAAATGACAGGAACTTTGCAGATCTCACCGGTATGACCCTGGTCACGAGCATGACCGGCTGCGGTCCATGCATCCACGAAGCCATCTTCCGGGCAGAGACGTCCACCATAGTCGCTGGATGGGCCGACGATGCGCTCATACTCCCTGGAATCCGGTTGGCAGTTAAAATCGCCCATCATGATCGCATGGTAGGGAACTTTCTGTTCATTGATTCCAGATTGGTAGGGAATGCCAGACAGGTCTCCGCTCATGGCTGCACCTTCATGGACTGCCTGCCGGTGGATTTCCAGAAGTCGGTCTACCTGCTGGAGCCGGCTGGTCGTGGAGAGGTGGCATAGGTGTACCGAATAAATCCTGAGCCGCACATCGTCGCAGTCAATCGTCGCTTCGATGATACTGCGTTGGATGCTCAGGGCATCAATACTGCCGATCTTTGGTAACAGGAAATGGCGGCTGCTCAGAATGGGATAGCGGCTCATGATGAGGTTGCCGAATTGCCGTCGCTGATTGTCCGCGGGCATGCTTCCCTCCCGATGAATATCCACTCCAGGCCCGTAGACCCAGTGTAGTCTGGCAGGTTGCATACCAGCAGGGCGACCTGATCTGTCATGCCGGTATGAGGCCAGTACCGGTCTACTTCCTGCAATGCAATCACTTCGGCTCCAGACACCTCGCTGGCAATCCGGGCCAGGTCCACGCGCCCATCCCGACCTTTTCCATACTGAATGTTGTAGGTCACAAATTTCATCAGACGATGAGCCGGTGTCGGTAGAGCATTTGGTAATAGGGATCCGCCGCTTCTGCAATGTCCCGAAGCGTCGTATCCAGGTCGGGAGTCTTTTCCCGGTAGGGTTCGAAAGAAGTGGAATCCCAGACAGAGCGGTACCAGTACTTTCCCCAAACCCCGTCACTGTCCCGTGGCCCCGAAGGCCAGGACATCATTTCGTTCCGGTAGGTGATGCCGAGGTGCTCGCAGATTGCGTGCAGCATTGGCTCAGGTTTCATCAGGAAGTCCTGGCTATCAATGACCAGCGGCAGCGTTTCTGTGGCGGTATGTACGTATTCGAACAATGCGGTCTGCTGGAGAAATCCGATATCCATCAAGGTTAGATCTGGACGCAGGCGACTATAGGATGCAACGACCTGATCCGGGCGTCGGATCAGGAAGCAGTTGAGCAGTCCATCAATCCAACTCTTCTCCATGGCGGGCAGCAGGTGCATGGTCATATGCTTCTGATAGAATACTGGGGATCCGCCCGACGGAGAACCAAGACATCGGCGGGCGATATCTCTCCAGTCTGTGCCTTGGCTCTGGATGATTTCCTCCGCTCCCGGATGAGAAATTCCGGTACAGTCAAGGTAATGACCATAGAAGGGCTCATCCCAGACTTCGGTATCAGGTCGATTTTCAAAGGCACGCATCATCGCAGTCGAGATGTTGCGAGGCCCAGACCACATGGCGATTCGCAGGGTCATGAATGCTGTTCAAGCAATTGCAGGTACAGTTGTTGCAATTGCTGCACCATGGGTCCCCGCTTGCCCTCTCCAATGATTCGTCCGTCTACTTCGGATACCGGTGTGATGCCGGCAAATGTGCCTGTGACAAAGCTCTCTTCGGCTCCATAGACGTCCGTCAGGCTGAAGTTCTTTTCGAATACGGGTATACCATGCTTCCGGCAAAGATGGATTACATTCCGGCGTGTGATACCACCAAGACAGAAATCACCCGATGAGGTCCATACCTCTCCCCGACGTACGATGAAAAAATGGGTAGAATTACCGGTGGAGACAAAGCCATGAGGGTCCAGCATCAGGGCTTCATCGGCTCCGGCTTTGGTTGCCTGAATGCAGGCCATGATGCAATTCAGCTTGGAATGGCTGTTGAGCTTGGGGTCCTGGACATCCGGATAGCCGCGACGCACATGAACCGTGAACATCCGGATACCCCGGATGAAGGTATCCGGCAAAGCGGTCTTGTATTCTGGAATGATGACGATGGTCGGTGATGTGATGGTAACTCGCGGATCTTGGTAAGGGGTTGCCTTGACTCCTCGAGTCACCATGAGACGAATATGAACGCCATCGGTCATGCGATTGGCATGGAGGCAGTTGTAGAGCCGTTTCGCAAGCGATTCCTGGGGAACATCCATTGGAATGTCAATTGCCCGTATGCCTTCATAAAGTCGTTCCAGATGCTGGCTCAAGAAGGCAATGGTTCCATTGTAAACACGTAGTCCTTCCCACACCCCATCACCTAACACAAATCCACTGTCGAACACGGAAACCCTCGCCTGATCACGAGGAAACAACTCTCCATTGATGTCAATCAGGATGGACGCATTGCGAACGTCTTCGTGAAAATCATGGGTACCTTTCATCGGAGGCGAGGCAGGTGGTAGTGAGGGATACCTGGATCTTACCAATCCGGGCATTCGATGTTCTTTCCCGGGATGGTTTTCGGGCTGATTCGCATGGTGGCTCGAAGTTCGCTGGATGGGGTTCTGGACCCGGAAGTCGTCCTATTGGCCGGTAAGGAGCATGCTTCGGCCGAACCGAGCCACTCATCCGAGCGGAAAATATGCCTGCGTTACTGGAAGTCGCTGCTCAAGATCATGTGCCGAAATTTCATGGTCACGCAACGGTACAGGTTGCCTTTGCCAAGTGCGACTGTTCATCGGAATGATCGCCAGCAACAGCTCCAATCGCTGCACTCCCGGAACTGCCGGGAAGTGCCATAACCTGTCCCTGCATCTGGCAGTTTGACTTCGTACCGCTTAGAGTCCGAGTTCGCTCAGCCCGGGATAATCGTCCGGTCGTGGACCTTGGTCCCAAAGAAACTTGCGTGCCGATTCCTGAATTGGCACATCGTTGATGCTGGCTTCTCGCCGACGCATCAGGCCGTGCTCATCAAACTCCCAGTTTTCATTGCCATGTGCTCGAAACCAATTACCGGAGTCATCGTGGTATTCATACTGAAACCGTACCGCGATGCGGTTCAGGTTATAGGTCCAGATTTCTTTGATGAGACGATAATCTAACTCGCGTGCCCATTTGCGCTGCAGGAAGTGTACGATGGCTTCGCGCCCTTGAAAGAATTCAGCTCGATTACGCCAACGGCTGTCTTCTGTATAAGCCAGTGAGACTTTCACTGGATCACAGGTATTCCAGGCATTCTCAGCCATACGAACTTTCTGTACCGCATGCTCGAAAGTAAATGGTGGGAAAGGTGGGCGTTCCGACATGGAGATTTCTACGATAACATCATGGCCGAAGTAGTATATGGTTGCATTTTTGCACTTATTTATCTATAAATCAATTACCGGTACTGGATCAGTTTGAAAATCACCTCATTCTGCATGAAATTGGTAATTGCTGGAACATCATCCGACATTGGAGACAACCAGCATGAAACATTACCGTAACTCCCCCCCCCCCCCCCCCCCCCCCCCCCCCTTCTTTTTTGTTCCTAATTTTCCGTCCATCGCCTTCATCACTTCGTGGCTGGCTATTGGACTAATGGCCTCTACTTCGGCATTTGCAGTAGGGGTATCGATAGGGCCCAACCAAGCAAACATGTCGCAGGATCAAATGACAGTCACCCTTACATGCAGTAAAGAGTTCCGGGGTTATCTGCCGCCAGCCTCGGAGAAAGGAGCGACAGGTTGGGATGGCTCAAAACCTTACAATGTAGCGTCTACATACTTCTATGTTCAGGGGCATGGCATCGGGAGACATTCCGACGACGATCTGTTTGCATCACTTCCCTCAAGTCATCCCGGCCGTGCATGGGGTGCGAAAACCTGGGGCGATCTTTATCCATGGTATCGGGCACAGCCACGATATGAAGTGGATATCACACTGAGCATAGATCCACAGCCGGATCCCCCTATACTGTTCGCAACAGGGCACGGTACCAGTGGCGAGACGCAGACTGCAGTTGTAAAACGCAGATTTAATACTCCCTTCGATGAACAGATTGTTACCCTGCGCCGGTACTGCGGACTCGATGTAACAGAAACGGTTACATTTACTGTCAAGGCGGTAATTACGGGCAAAACAAAACTGGAGTGATTCTGTAAGCCCTGCTTGAGTCGGAGGTCAGTCCCGGCAGGGTGCGCAGGGACCCGGGCCGTCCGGGCAGCCAGCCCGGCCCGGGTCTCCCTCGAGACATGCGAGGAGTGGCTGTCCGGGATGATGTGCCGCCTCTTGACACTGGCGATGATCTTCCCGGCGTGCAGGTCCAGAGCGGCCAGGATCGACAGGGTGCCGTGGCACCGGTACTCGTGTCCCGGGCCATCTGCGGATGCCGGCCGGGAACCGGAGGCCGGCCCGGGGTCTATCATCATTCCACACTTAACTTCATAAAGTACTCATGCCAGAATTCCTGGCATGATCATTGGTACCAGACAATTTGCCCCGACACGATTGAGTGGTTTCGTCAGGCCTGTGAAAGCGGCGGTCTGTCGCGGCGTGCCCTTGCGCGTGAATTTTGCGAGCGTGAGCAGTGGTTTGATTCTGCAGGTCGATTGAATCGGGCCTCGGCGAGTCCGGTGTTGGCGAAGATGGCCGGGCGGCTGGAGGTCGAATTGCCGAATGCCATGCGCAGGCCGATTGATGTTCATCCCTGTCCGGGTGCGGATTATCTGGATCGGGAGGTCTCCGGAACGATCCACGATCTGGGCACACTGTCGTTGGTTTCGGTGGTCGGTCGAGAGGATGGCCGGTGCTGGGAATCGATGCTGGAGACGCATCATCCAATGGGTTGGCATCGTGCTCCGGGTGGGTTGATTCAGTACTGGATCATCTCAAGTAGTCAGGGGGTTCTTGGCGGTCTCGGTTTCAGTGCAGCCAGTATTCAACTGGCCCCCGGGATCAGATGATCGGCTGGTCGAATGAGGCCCGCATTGCGAATATTGGGCAGGTGGTGTGCAATCAGCGATTGCTGATCTTGCCGGGGATTGAGGTTCCGAAGCTGGCCTCGCAGGTACTCCGGATGGCAACCCAGCGGATCGCGGATGACTGGCAGGCAAAGTACCATATCCGGCCGGTATTGGCGTATACTTTCACCGAACCGGGTCAGGGCTGGAGTTACCGGGTTGCCCGTTGGCGTTGTTGTCCGGAGTTAACCTCGGGTCCTGACCGAGTCCGGTGCTCAGGATTTATGGGCCCATGTCGAAGACACGCCTGCGCTGGGCAGACAAACGCTTCGGATCCCCCGCAAATGGGGGCGATCGGGCTCGCAGGGAACGCAAGGCCAAACTCACCATTCGGGCCGCAGAGGTGACGCTGATTCCGCCGCAGTCAGCCGCTCCGGATGCTGGCCGTTTTGGCTCGGGAGATGTCACCACCCAATTGCAGGAACCCCCTGAGCTGGATGCTGCTTTGCACCGAAGGTGGTGCCGATTTGGAGAACGGTTCCACCGCTTGCCGTTGGTCGGGAAGGTCACGGCCTGGTCCGGCACGGTCGTATCGACCGTCACCCGCCGCCACGCCCGCGGCTTCCCGGTGCCGCTCGTAAGACCGGCATCAATCGTCGCTGGCAGGACCCACTCGGCCCCGGCCGTCCCGATGCGCGGGCGACACCGCGTCCGGCGGCTCGGGTCGATCGGCGGATGAGGCGGGCAATAGTCCTCGCCGCAACAGGACTGCCCGTAGGGATTCTCCACCCAACCGGCGACCACCGCCTCGTCCGAGAGTGGGTACACCGGCTGCAGAGACTCCCGCCCGACCATCCCACGCGGGGGCTGGCCGGGACTACCGCGGTCAGGGCCGTACCGCACACCGAAGGTCTCGTCGCATCGGGACCCGTCCAGGATTCCGGCCAGGCGAACCCGCGCATGGCGCCGATCCAGCCGGTTTTCCAGGCGATTTCGGAACCGATCGTGGGATTCGGTACCCGCACAGGGTCTGGGACGCATTTTGTCCTCGGAAATGGCAAGGAAGGGAGCGTCCATGAGTCCATATCCGGCCATTGGAATCCATACTTTCAGGGAATATATTTCAGCATATTCAGATCGTGACCGCTGAATTTGGGATTTTTCAGGATCGACTATATAGTATATGGCTTTTTTCAATTGATCGATAAAATCATGATGTGGCGAGTCGGATACCTCGCCCTGCATTCGGGAAAACCCCGCGGTGGAGCCCAGGCACCACCCGTTCGCGGCGCGGTCGCAGGTTCCCGAAAACCGGGCACCGTCGACGAAGGTCTTGGCCAACAGCGCCGGGTCGCCATGCCGGTTCTGCAGGTCCGGCGACAGCCGCTGCGCATCGGTCCAGCCGATCCAGCGGTCCCGGACGCCCACCCGGAGCGCCCCCACCGACCCGCGCCAGCCACGACTCGCCGCAGACCGCGACATGGAGAATCGCGCGACCGTAGAAGTGCTGGAACGAGAGATAATGATGCGCCGCCATCCGCCGGTCCCAGCGCCGTTGCTCGCGCGGGTCGCGAACTGGGAAAGATTTGCTGGTCCATACCCGAACGGGGGGAAATCGACGAAAAAGTGCCCGCCCCCCTCAAGCTCAACCATCATCTGCAAAATACGACTTTTGTGGTGCCCTGGGTGAGCCACTACAGTGGCTTGAAATATCAGATCAGCATGGGGTAACATTACTCTAGGTGCCCAAGATCCAAAATTTTGCGATCACCCGGGATAGTGATCCGGTTGCGACGGCCATGGGATGGTTCTACTTGCCAGAACCTTTCTCAATATGCAAGTGGCTTGTGGCGGAGTGGAGCGTCACAGTCTACTGTAGGTCTGTCTTCTTCCGCCTGACGGTTGGGGCTTGGAATTTGCACGACCCAACCCATAAGGGCTTCAGAGGATTACACTCAGTACTCATCAATGATGACACCCCGTTCTTCTTCCGAGACCGGATCTCCAGAAGGGGATTCCTATCCCGACATTTACCTGCGTATTTGCAGACAATCCGCCACCGGCACTGGAGAGTCTTCCGTGGAAGGCCCCGCGCTTGCCGGAGAAAACGAACGACTGGCAGATTTCTTAGACCTGTATCAGGATATGAAATGTGCTGACTTGGCGGAACGGCTGCCGGCTTTGTATGCCGAGTCGCTGTATTTCAGCGATACGCTGAAAACCATTTATGACCGTGATGCCTTGGTGGCGTACATGCAGGAGTCAGCCGATCGCCTGGATTTTTGTCATGTGACATATCACCAGGTGCTGCGTGGTGACGATGACTATTTTGTGCGATGGTCCATGAAACTCGGTTTGCGGTTGTTCGGCAGGAGTCTAAAAGCCAGCTCGATTGGCATGACCCATCTCCGGTTTAATGCACAGGGCCAGGTGACGTTGCATCAGGACTACTGGGACAATACAGAAGGTCTGTTGCGTCATTTCCCCGGGTTCCGTTTTCTCGTCAGAAAGGTTAAGCAGCGGCTATAGCGGACATGGGCAGGACGACGCTAAGGGGTCGGACCGTCTGGATCACTGGGGCCTCTTCTGGCATCGGGCGTGCTCTGGTGAAGACTCTTTCGGGACGCGGCAATCATCTGGTTCTTACATCAAGGAGTCGGGAAACCCTGGAGGGAATTGCGGATTCACTGGAAGACCGTGTCAAGGTGTTCAGCGCAGACCTCACCCAACCATCGGTCACAGCGGAGCTGCGGGAGAGACTCGATGGGCTTGATTCGGGACTGGATACGATGATTCTTTGTGCCGGTGACTGTGAATATATCGACAGTCGGAACTTCGACAGCCGTGCCGTGGCACGCATGCTGGAGGTCAATGTGGTGGGTATGGCCCGCTGTATTGAGGCGGGTCTGCCGGCACTGCGTCGTTCTCGTTTGCGACCTCATATCGTTGGCATTAGTAGTGCTTCAGCCATTACCGGACTGCCGAGAGCAGAGGCCTACGGTTCTGCCAAGGCGGCGGTGGTCAATATGCTGGAATCGCTGGCCTTGGACTTGTATCCCGAGGGTATGCTGGTCACGATAGTCTTGCCGGGGTTCGTGGATACACGACTGACTCGCCGCAATGATTTCCCGATGCCATTTCTGATGGAGGCCGGGGAGGCGGCGGGCAGGATCGTGGCAGGACTGGAAGCAGGAAAGAGGCGCATTCTCTTCCCCCGGCCATTGACCTGGTCTCTTCGGTTGTTCGGGGCCCTACCGGAAAGTGTCCGCATCCGACTCGGACAAAGGATGGTACGTGGCGCATGAAGGTGGCAATTATCGGTAGTGGCATCAGTGGGTTGACGGTAGCCCGGTTGCTGCACCGCTACCATGACATCACCCTGTATGAGGCCGCTGGGCGACTTGGTGGCCATACTGCTACGGTGCAATGTAGCGTGGACGGTGTGCACCATGCGGTGGATACCGGGTTCATTGTCTTCAACGATCGCACCTATCCCTGCTTCAATCGTCTGATTGATCGGCTTGGCGTGGGCTGGAGAAGTACGGAGATGGGCTTCAGTGTCAGTAGCCGGTTGGGGATCGATTTCGAGTATGCGGGTGCGAATCCCAACCGCTTGTTTGCGGACCGGCGGAACCTGGTCAGCCCAGCGTTTCTGGGCATGCTGAAGGATATCCTGCGGTTTGGTCGCCATGCCCGGCGGGATTTCGAGATGAAAGCCATCGCTCCGGACATGACCCTGGAAGAATACCTTCGGCAGGGCCGATATGGCAGGACATTTCGGTCAAGGTATATTCTGCCCATGGCGTCCGCGATCTGGTCAGCTCCGATGTCTCATGTGGGCGAGTTCAACGCACTCTTCTTCATCCGCTTCTTTCTGAACCATGGGCTGCTGTCGGTCCGGGGAAGGCCACGCTGGCGCACGATCCTCGGTGGTTCGGCAAGTTATATCGCGCCGTTGGTGCGGCCATTCCGAGACCGCGTCCGGGTTTCGACACCCGTACGGGCAATCGTCCGTGAGCCTCACCGGGTTGTGGTACAGACCGCGGTAGACCGCATCGGGTATGAGCATGCCATTCTGGCCTGCCACAGCGATCAGGCTCTGGCGCTACTGGAGGATGCATCTGAGGAAGAGCGAGTCATCCTGAAGGCCATCCCCTATCGTGATAACCGTGTCGTTCTGCATACCGACGCTGGATTGATGCCCCGAAGAAAACGTGCTTGGTCGAGCTGGAATTATCTCCTGGACGGTACGGAAAACCGGCAACCGGTCCTGACGTACAATATGAACCTGCTTCAGGGCATCGTTTCGTCCCGTCCGCTTTGCGTCACGGTGAATGGCTGCCGCCACATCGATAGCCGACAGATTCTTGGCCACTATTCCTACGCACACCCTCAGTTCGGTGCTG
This sequence comes from Candidatus Poriferihabitaceae bacterium, assembly GCA_965221795.1. GTDB lineage: Bacteria > Pseudomonadota > Gammaproteobacteria > Arenicellales > Poriferihabitantaceae > VYFG01. Next base: position 948,231 of record OZ244914.1, on the reverse strand, counting down.
CCAGTGTCCGGGCCCAGCGACGTCTCCGGGAAATCAATGGCTCCCGGAATACCTGGTTTTGTGGGGCCTGGTGTGGCAATGGATTTCATGAAGACGGAGTGGTCAGTGCGGTGGCAGTGTCCCGGGCGCTGGGAGGCGAGGGATTGTGAATGGTTCTGTCCTGTACCGTGGGATCGTCCGTCACCGTCGCTTCACGCCGGTGGAACACGAGTTCCGCTACCGTGTCACCATGCCGCTGTTGGATCTGGATACGGTATCCAGAGAGCTGTGTATCCCGGGCCTTCTGGGGGTGCACTGGCCAGCTCTGGGCTGGTTCCGGCGCCGGGATTATGCGGGAGACCCATCGCACTCGCTTGCGGATGCCATCCGTGATCGGGTAGAGGAGGAGATCGGATGGCGGCCTGATGGGCGTATCCGGCTACTCACGAACCTGCGCTATTGGGGGTTCGTGATGAATCCGATTGCGGTCTTCTATTGTGAGGATGCGGATGGAACCTTGCAAAATCTGGTTCTACAGGTTACCAATACGCCTTGGCGTGAGAAGATCCTGTATGTTGTCTGCGCGATTCCGGGGATGCGCAATCAGTGTCAGCGTTTCGCCAAGGAAATGCATGTCTCCCCTTTCCATCCCATGGATATGACTTATGTATGCCGTTTCCGTGCGCCGGATTCAAAGTTGTTTTTCCACTTGGAGAATCATGCCCTGTCCCGATGTGAGACCGATGCCACCCTAGTGCTGGAGAGGGTTCCCATGACATTCCCGCGGCTGGCCGGATTGGTACTGCGCCAACCCTCAATGACGATGAAGACGGGATTCGGAATTTATTGGCAGGCCCTGCGGCTATGGTGCAAGGAGGCACCGGTGTATCGCCACCCGGATCAGCCGGCTTCAGTTGAGAAGTGCAACGGTCTCGACCAGGGCATGAGCAGGGGACCTCAGTCAAAGCGGGTGATCCGGTCATGAAAGCCGAACATGCGACACTCTTGCGCGAGCAATCCTGGCAGGAAATGAACTGGCCGGACCGTTTTGCCCGGCGTTCCGTGTTTTCACTTTTTTCTTCCCTCACCGGTGGCAGCCTCTGCCTTGAGGAGGCGGGGACCTCGTATTGGTTCGGTGACCAGTCCCTGAAAGATGGCATCCATGTACGGGTTGTGGTGCAGGATCGCCGTGCATATCGAAAACTGTTCCTGCATGGTTCCATCGGTGCAGGAGAGGCCTACATGGAAGGAGATTGGACGACTCCAGACTTAACCGCGGTGATTCGCCTTTTTTGCCGCAACCTGTCCAGGTTTCGGCGCTTCGGTGGACGGTTGTCCCGGGTGGCAGGGCTTTTACAGCGTGCTCGAAATCGGATGGCTGCCAATACACTCCAAGGTTCCCGGCGCAATATACAGGCCCATTACGATCTGGGTAACGATCTTTTTGCGACTTTTCTGGATCAGCGGATGATGTATTCGTCCGCGGTTTTTCCCTCTCCGGTCGCGGACCTGGACACCGCCTCTGCCCATAAACTCTGGCGGATCGGCAAGTATCTGGCACCGAGTCCCGATGACCATGTGCTGGAAATCGGCACCGGTTGGGGGGGGCTTGCAGTATACCTTGCCGAGCAGTTCGGTTGCCGGGTGACCACGACCACAATTTCTGCAAAACAGTATGCTCATGCCCGGGAACTGGTCCAAAGGAAAGGGCTGAATCACCTTGTTACCGTGATGGATCAAGACTATCGTATACTGGAGGGTCGCTATGACCGGCTGGTTTCGGTCGAGATGATCGAGGCAGTCGGGCACCGCTACTTGCCCCTCTATTTGTCCCAGTGTGATGCACTTCTTGCTCCCGGGGGCAGGATGCTGCTCCAAGCCATTACCATTCCCGAACAGCGCTATCGGATGGCCCGTGACGGTGTCGATTTTATCCAGCGCTATATTTTTCCCGGAGGTGGCCTGCCTTCCATCGAGTCCATTCTGTCTGTTATCGGAAAGCATACCCGTCTGCAGATGAAGTATCTGGAGGATATCGGTGATCATTATGCCCTTACCCTTCACCACTGGCAACGACGTTTCATGGACAATGCCTCCCGGGTACATGCTTTGGGTTTCGATGATCGCTTCCTGCGCATGTGGCAGTTCTATTTCAGCTATTGTGAGGGCGGATTCCGCGAGCGAGCCATTGGCGCAGCACAGATTGTCCTGGTCAAGGTTTGAGTACCAGATGGTCCAGATTCTTGTCAATGCCGGAATCTTCCAGGCCGGATGGATCCTGATCGTTCTATATGGCAACGCAATGGCCTTGGCCTATGCGCTGGTTTCCATGCTGATCTACTGGAAATGGTTCTGTTCGGGCTCTCGTGATGCATTCCTGATTGCCGCCACGGTTGTGTTAGGCTTTGGGAGTGACGCAATGCTCGGTTTGACTGGCATCCTCATATATCCGCATGGACTACCGGTTCCACCGTTCTGGCTGGTCACCCTGTGGCTGCTTTTTGCCATGACCTTACCTTGGTCCCTGCGGCCCTTGACCCAACGGCGGATGTTCTTTCTGGCGCTCTGTATCCTTGGGGGGCCTTTGAGCTATGTAGTTGGAGAGCGTCTGACCGAGGTGTCCTTTGGCTGGGGGCTACCGCAAACCGCCCTGATTCTGGGGGTGCTTTGGCTGCTCCATGGCCTGATTCTGCTCCGGTTTGTTCATTACTGGGAGCGGGCGGGTTCCTAATGATCAGCACCATGGATATGGAGAGAACAGCCGTGGTGTTGTCGTGGAACCTGGTTCTTTAGGGCAGGGGTAAGTGTCAGATGAACCGGTTCGCGCTCCTGTGCTTCCTTCTTTTCCCCGTCGCGGGGATTGGCGGAGCGGTGCATCCAGAGTTGTCCGACAGGGTTGCGGCACGCATACCTGCCGGATGTGCGAATTACCGGGCACTGTTCATTGACCTGTACCGAGCAGAACTATGGACCGATGCGCAGACAATGCCGGGAGAGCAATTCGGATTGACTCTGATCTACAGTCGTGGATTCAGTCGGCATATTCTGGTCTCGACTTCGATCGCAGAAATGGCGCGCATGTCAGATCGTCCAGAAGACAGTTTCGGCCCGGTCCGTACGCAGCTGGAGAGAATCATGCGCAAGGTATCGAATGGTGATCGTTTCACGGCATGGAGAAAGAGTGCGGAAGCGGTGGAATTCTTTTTCAATGGACAAGGGGTAGGGGTGTTGAACCATGACTCGGACCTCTTTCTGGACATCTGGCTCGGCAACCGTAGCCGGAAGCCGGCGCACCGGCAAAAGCTGCTTTCTGGGCGCTGTGCAAGTGGGTCGAGCTCAAGTGGATCATGATCCGATCAAAGCATGCCTGGAGGCAGAGCATAGCGGATCTGGATTCTGGAAGTAGGGCATCATTGATCAAACTGCTGAGCGCTGCCAAGGTGAACATATTCGGCTCCTCCCATTTTATGGTGAGTTGTCCCCGCGTTTGATGGCGATCAGGATGGCAGTTGACCGAATCGGTTAACCGCGGTTGGTTGCCGACTCTCCGGCGGCGAACTTTCACTCGCCAGATCCGGTTGTGGATGTCGGTCGTCCGTCTCCCGCAGGAGGGAGGCCCTGCCACTGGAACGCGTACCAATCCGGTCCGAAGGAATTGTGGGGCGAGACCTGTTCCATTTTTCATCCTGCGGGAGCTCCACATGAGTGGTCACAGAATCGGGCAGTCCAGTGGTTCCCATCGTAATGGATTTCCACATGACAAATGACGTCGTATCCTGTACCCTCAAGGGGAAAATGAAAACCTACCTGCCAGCTTACAGAAATGTCAAAAGATTTCGACACCATCATGCCACCGGAAGTTTTGGCGTCACAGATCGCTCCGGAATCCGACCATCCTCTTCCCTTGATCGTTGACTGCCGGTTCAACCTGATGCAGCCGGAGCAGGGTCCGAAAGAATATGTTGCAGGACATATCCCGGGAGCATATTATGCGCATCTCGACGATGACCTGTCTTCGCCAGCCACGGAGGACAGCGGCCGACATCCGCTGCCGGACCGCGAACGCTTTGCCCGCTTGGCTGGGTCTTGGGGCGTGACGCCCGACACGCAAGTGGTGGTATATGACCATGGTACCGGGGCTGTTGCCGCTAGGCTGTGGTGGTTGATGCGCTGGATCGGGCATAATGGTGTCGCAGTACTGGACGGCGGCTTCAAGGCCTGGAATGCCATCGGAGGAGCGATCGATTCCGTGATACCTTCCCCTCGTACCGGGGCGCTTGCGGCCGGAGTGGCAGGCGAGCATGCGCCTCAGATCAGAGTCCAGGAACTGATGAAGAATCTGGGTCGCGTACCGTTGCTGGATGCTCGCGATGCGGTTCGGTTCCGGGGCGAGAAGGAGTCGCTCGACTCGGTCGCGGGACATGTTCCCGGCGCATCCAACCGGCCTTTTACCGAAAATCTGGATTCATCCGGCCGGTTTTTGCCTCCAGAGGTCCTGCGGCAGCAATTCCGGTCCCTGATCGGTGAAGACCGGGACGATGGCACCGGTGTGGTGCATATGTGTGGTAGTGGGATCACAGCATGCCACAACATTCTGGCTATGGAGCGGGCAAAATTGCCTGGCGCTACCCTCTATGTGGGATCCTGGAGTGAGTGGATTCGGGATGACACAAGGCCGGTCGCGACGGGGGAATAAAACGGGATATGGTAGCGTTATGGTAGCAGGGTAGCTGTCAGATTTCCTGTACGCCTTGGGTGCCCCCCAACAGCAACATGTCGGCACCGCGGCGGGCAAACAGGCCGACAGTCACCACCCCGGGAATCTGGTTGATCTCCTCTTCCATTGCCACTGGGTTTGAGAGATCCAGATGATGGATGTCCAGAATGAGGTTGTGATTATCCGTGATGAAACCGTTGCGCCATACCGGTTCCCCGCCCATTCGTGCCAGCGCTCTTGCGACTTGACTCCTTGCCATGGGAACGACCTCTACCGGTAGCGGGAACGTTCCGAGGCGTTCAACCAGTTTATGGTCAGAGGCAATGCAGATAAAGGTGGTCGAGGCTTCTGCAATGATCTTTTCCCGTGTAAGTGCACCCCCTGCTCCCTTGATCAGATGGCGGTGCCGGGTTGCTTCGTCTGCACCGTCCACATAAATGCGTAATGGGCCGACCTCATTCAGTTCCCATACCGGGATGCCGTGTGCTCTCAGCCTTGCGGTAGTGACCTCAGAACTGGAAACGCTTCCATCAATCCGCCCCTTGATGCGGGCCAGGGCATCAATGAAGCAGTCGGTGGTAGACCCGGTTCCCACACCGACAATCTCGCCATTCTGAATCTGTTCCAGAGCGGCCTCTGCGGCCATCATTTTAGCCTGCTGTTCGGGGTTCACCTGCATATCAATTCAATCCAGGAGTTAAAACAGGGATTCGCTCAGTTGGTGAATGGCACTCAGCATGTCCGGGTCGTCCGTCAGTGTTTCCGCAATGGCGTTTCGGCATGCCATTGTCGGCTCGATTCCCGAGTACATCAGCTTGGCCGCATGCACCAGCAAACGGGTACTGGCTCCTTCCTCCAGTCCACTACCCTTGAGGTTGCGCGTCATGCCAGCGAATTTTACCAGTTGGGCTGCCAAGCCGTCGTCCAGCCCCGATTCATTGATGACAATTGCGGTTTCCAGTGCGGAGTCCGGATAATCAAACTCAATGGAAATAAACCGCTGTCGGGTACTTTGTTTGAGGTCTTTGAGCACGCTCTGGTAGCCGGGATTATAGGAAATGGCCAGACAAAATTCCTCCGGGGCCTGGAGCAACTCGCCGGTTTTTTCGATCGGCAGGGCACGTCGATCATCTGCCAAAGGATGGATGACGACAGTAGTATCCTTGCGGGCTTCCACGATTTCATCCAGATAACAGATACCGCCACTACGGATGGCCCGGGTGAGGGGACCATCCGCCCAACGGGTCTCTCCTCCAATCAAGAGATAGCGCCCCACCAGATCCGAGGCGGTCAGGTCGTCGTGGCATGACACGGTCACCAGCGGCAGCTTGAGTCGCCAAGCCATATACTCCATGAAACGGGTTTTACCGCAACCGGTTGGACCTTTGAGCAGGACAGGAATCTGGTTGGCATGGGATGCTTCAAACAATGCGATCTCTTCCTGTTGTGGCGCATAGTAGGGTTCGGTCTGGATCAGGTACTCATCAATATGAATGTCAATATTCATGGCGGGCGTTGATACTCAGGGATGCGGAGTGTAGCAAGACTGGAAAGGATCGGATGTGCTGAATGAGGGAGTGGTTGTGAAGGGCAGTATTGCCCTTTGCAGGACTATGATGCAGACCGGGCTTGGCAGAATGCCCCGACCTCTATGGTCCCTTCGGCATCCGGGACTGCGTTGACCCCAAAAAAAATCTCGCCATCGCGTTCGCGATATTGGGACAGGGTATGTATCGGTTCGGGGCCGGCAAGCCTCCCGGTTTCGAAGTCTACGGTGGGTACGGAACAACGCGCACAAGGTGTCACGACGCGCAAGGGAATGCGGTTGATGATGATTTTCTCCCAATGATCTTCGATGAATGGAGTTCCACCCTCAATCACAAGATTGGGTCGGAATCGCTGCATGCTCACCGGTTGTTCCAGTCGATGATTCAGGTCATCCAGGGAAGATTGGGTAGTGATCAGAAGAGGGAAACTGTCCGCATACCGGGTATGGTCCCCGGGCTGGGAAAGGGACGGATCACAGGGGCGGGTATCGGCGGCCGGAAATGCGATCAAACGGCAGGGAGTGCCGATAGCCAAGCTCAACCAGGTGGCAGTTTCTTCCCCCAGGTCGATTCCGGAAACCGCGCTGCCCCAGACCTCAGAAGGGACTCGTGCCATGTCAGTCTGGATAGATGGCACCCGATGTGACGACATGCCAAATGACGCCAACACCAATGCGCCATCGTCAATGGCGGTTTCTACCAGGGCCATTTGGGGGTGGGTTCGCTGGGTCAGCATCTGATAATCAGGAGTGACCACCATCCACTGACGATCAAAGGCCAGCCCTGCATAGCCCAGAAGAGAAGCCTGGAGCGATATGCCGCGCAGGGATTTGACGGGGTAAATATGGATTTTGGAGACGGATAGAGCCATGGTCCAGACGGTGTGGGAATATGTGTTTAGGATACCGGATATGGTACCCTCTGCATCATGAAACATGCGCCCCAAACGCTCGATATTCTGGTGGATCTGATTCGGTTTGATACCACTAGCCGTCACTCCAATCTGGAATTGATTGATTTTGTTCGGGATCACCTGGAAAAGAAGCAGATTGCCTGTGAACTGACGTGGAATGCAGACCACAGCAAAGCGAATCTTTTTGCAACGCTTGGGGAAGAGCGGTGTCCGGGCATCGTGTTGTCCGGCCATACCGATGTAGTGCCGGTGGATGGGCAGGAATGGTCCCTTGATCCCTTCGACCCCGAAATTCGGGCGAATCGGCTATATGGCCGGGGTGCTTGTGACATGAAAGGATTCCTGGCTGTCTGCCTTGCCAAGGCAGATGATATTCTGGCGGCAAAATTGTCCACTCCGATCCATTTTGCCTTTTCCTACGATGAGGAAGTGGGTTGCATCGGGGTTCGGGAGCTGCTTCGGGACTTGCAGAATCGAGAGAAATCTCCCAAGGCTTGCATTATTGGCGAACCGACGGGGATGTCGATCATTCGAGCCCATAAGGGGATGTTGTTCAAGCGCTGTACCGTACATGGTAAATCAGCCCATTCTTCTCTTGTGAATCAGGGTGTCAACGCGGTCACGGCGGCAGCCAGAACGATCGTTCATGTCGATGACATCAGTGCACGGATTCGTCGAGAAGGGCCCTTCGATGACCAGTTTGATCCGCCCTATACGACTTTGCATTGCGGGGTGATCCATGGCGGGACTGTCAACAACATCATCCCGAAACTTTGCCAGTTTGATTTTGAGATCCGAAATCTGCCGGATCATCCGGCCCTGCCGTTGTTTGAGGAAGTCGCGGCCTATGCGCGGGAAATCGAATGTCAGATGCAGGAGCAGGATGCCGATGCACGAATCGAATGGCAAGCACTGGCCGAATTCCCTGGGATGAATACGGCATCCGCAGAACCTGTCATTGATCAGGTGTCTCGTCTGTTGCAGGATGATCGGATACCCGGGAAGGTCAGCTACGGTACGGAAGGAGGACTCTATCAGGCGGCTGGGATTCCGACGGTGATTTGTGGACCCGGCCATATTGAGCAGGCACACAAACCGGATGAGTTTGTCAGTCTGGCCCAGTTGCAACGCTGCGAGGATTTTATGGACGCCCTGATTCGGGACCTAAGCCATGCAGAGCCTGCATGAGCATCTTTTTGGGTCTTGGCTCCAATCAAGGGGATCGGCGCAATCACCTGGAACAGGCCATCGACCGGTTGGTGCGTACTGGTTTCCGCGTGTCCCGGATTTCTCCTGTGGTGGAGTCTCCAGCGATGTTGCCTGCGGGTGCCCCAGCCGATTGGGATCGTCCTTATCTGAATCTCGTCATTGTCGGCACAGCACGCTGGTCTCCCCAGGAGGCACTGGATGTGGCCCAGTGCATCGAAAGAGAGGCCGGACGGATTCCCGGACCACGTTGGTCTCCCCGTCCGCTGGACATTGACATTCTGCTGTGGGGCCAGGAACGGATTTGTGAGCCAAACCTGACGATTCCGCATCCTGGGCTGACTCGGCGGGATTTTGTGATTACCCCGCTTTTGCATATTGCACCGGGGTGGCAGATTTCTGGTCTCCAACGAACCGTATTTGACCTCAGCTCGGATCGTCGCAACATCCCAATCTGGATGGGGATCCTGAACATCACCCCGGATTCCTTTTCGGACGGAGGAGTGTGGGCGGACCGCGACGAATTGGCAGACTGGATTGACCGGATGGTCTCGGAAAATATTCAGATTATCGATGTGGGAGCTGAATCGACAAGACCGCATGCCAATGAGGTGCCGGTGAGAGAGGAATGGGCCCGGATCAAGCCGGCGCTGGAACTGCTGTTTGATCGACTCCGGGGGGTCAAGATTCGCCCGCGGGTGTCACTGGACAGTCGTCACCCGGAAGTGATCCGGCGAGGACTTGCACTGGGTATTGATATCATTAATGACGTGACTGGACTGGATGACCCTGAGATGGTGGCGACGGTTCGGGATTGCGATTGTGATGTCGTTGCCATGCATGCCATGACGGTTCCGGTGAATCCAGCAGTCCGGCTGCCGGATACAGCATCGGCAGTGACTCAAATGTGTCGATGGATAGAGAAGAAAAAGTCGGCTTGGGCCCGGCTGGGTATTGATACCGACCGTATCATTTTCGACCCCGGGATCGGCTTTGGCAAGACCTCGGTTCAGGCCACCGAACTTCTGTCACATATCCGGGAATTACGGCAGTCCGGTCAGAGGTTGCTGATCGGCCATTCCCGAAAATCTTTCATGACGGCTTTTACGGACAGGCCGCCCAGCCAGCGGGACCTGGAAACCCTGGGTATTTCCCTGGCGCTGGCGGAGCAGGGGGTGGATATCATTCGCATTCATCACCCGATGATTCATCAACGAGCCTACCGCGCCTGGTGTCACGTGGTTGCGCGGCGACCCGCCCCCGGGATCAATGAAACACGACCTCTTCCGCCTGTAGGGTAAAAGCGGGAACGGCGGCATCGAATAGTCCTCCATTATCGTCCTGCATTTGGTAGCTACCCATCATGGAGCCAACCGGGGTAGGCAGTATGGCTCCACTGGTATATTCGTACTGCTCGCCGGGTTGCAGGTGAGGGTGTTCTCCCACCACCCCGGGACCCCGAACCTCGCGAGTATCCCCGTCTGCATCGGTAATGATCCAGTGACGAGTGAGTAGACGGGCCGGAATATTGCCGGTATTTTTCATGTGCACCGTGTACGCAAATACATACTGGTTGGCGGTGGGGTCCGACTGTTCTTTCAGGTAAATGGGTGTAACGTTGATGGTGATTTCTTGTATGGTAGGCATTTTTGATTTCGCTTCGTGGTCCCGGGGGAGCATGGTTAAGGCTTGAAAGTCCGGCTTCAAAGCCCGAATCCTGATTGGAAAGGACGATTATATTCGGGTGTGATCGCAGGGCAAGAACGATTGTGTAGTCACAACCATTTGAATGGTGGCGAGTGGACGAATGTGCTGATTTTGGGATTTATTTCATAATAGATTGTTTTGAAAGTATTTTTTCTTGATATCATGGAACGAATGGTCCTGTTCTGACCTTGGGAATGGGAGCACCGGGTGATTTCATCGGGGTTTTTTGCGTTCCGGCTTGGCAGTATTGGGACCTCGGTCCATCAGATTACGACAGAACTACCAAAACGATGCCGAGCTATTTTGTTTTCCGGATGGCTCCACCCTCCACCCCAGTACCACTTCCCCCCGATACACTGGTTCACCTTCGATGCCAGTAGTGAGCATCATACCTCGGTTCCGCATCTGCTTGACCGCCACATCCCGCTTGCCATCCACTGCTCCAGCACCGATACTATCCAGGAATAGTCCAGTTTCCATTTAGTGTGCACGGTCGGATGCATCGACACTGTGCAGTTCGGCAAAGTGAAATTTCAATTATGGGCCCGTGCTCGACCGAATGGGTCCATTTGCCTGCGATAATTTTGTAACAATGTCTTGTGACACTTTGCCTGAAGTGTTATGTTGTACTTCTGAAAAATCATCGGGGTAAGTGTGAGCGGTTTGCCACAGTTCAGACAGGGTATGAGCTTGAACCCATATTATTACCTACGTTAACGCCAGATTAGGAGTAAAAACGAAATGCAACGATCTCTTTCCATTGATCCGGACAAGTGTACCGGCTGTTTGCAGTGCGAAATGGCCTGTTCTTTCGAGAACGAGGGGGTATTCAACCCGGCAAAATCCCGCATCAAGGTGTTTACCTTCCACGAAGAAGGCCGGTTTGTTCCCTATACCTGTACGCAGTGCGATGAGGCTTGGTGCATGCAGGCCTGTCCCGTGGATGCGATCCGGATGAACTATCAGACCGGGGCCATGGAAGTGAACGAAAAGGTCTGTGTAGGTTGTAAGGTCTGTACCATTGCCTGTCCTTTTGGCACCGTCAATTACAACCATGATACTGGCAAGGTGATTAAGTGTGATCTCTGTGGCGGGGATCCGGCCTGTGCCACGGCCTGTCCCACCCAAGCGATCACCTATGTGGATTCCGATGCGACCGGGCTCGAGAAAATGCGTGTTTGGGCCGGCAAGACGGACAACGCTCAACATGCTGCCAACTAGTACCGGAGGTCAATCGAAATGTCATGGGCAAAAAAGGTTTTACGCGTCAACCTCAATGACGGTAACATCCGTAGTGAGCCCCTCAACATGGAGTGGGCGGCGGCATATATTGGTCAACGGGGATTGGCCACCCGCTATCTAGTGGAAGAAACGGATCCACAATGCGATCCCTTGGGTTCGGACAATAAGATGATCATGGCCACGGGCCCTCTCACCGGAACTGCCGCTTCCACAGCGGGAAGGTATTCGGTGATTACCAAAAGCCCGCTTACGGGTGCCGTGGCTTGTTCCAATTCCGGCGGATTTTTTGGTGCCGAACTGAAGTCTGCGGGTTGGGATATGATTATTTTTGAAGGCAAATCTCCCAAGCCAGTATGGTTGAATATAGTGGATGATCACGCCGAATTGTGTTCTGCGGAGGGAATCTGGGGACAGTCTGTCTGGGAGGCCGACAAGGCCATTCACCAAATCACTGGAGATCCGCAGACACGAGTCGCAGCGGTCGGACGTTCCGCTGAGGCCGGGTGTCTCTATGCTGCCGTGATCAATGACCTGCATCGGGCTGCAGGCCGCTCTGGTGTCGGGACTGTGATGGCGTCCAAGAATCTCAAGGCGGTCGCCGTGCGGGGTACCCGCGGGGTTGGCAATCTCAAGGATGCCAAGCGTTTCATGCAGAGTGTAGCCGAACAGAAAGTGGTGCTTGCGGAGAATGCGGTGACCGGACAGGGACTGCCGGCTCTGGGCACCCAAGTGCTGATGAACGTGATCAATGAAATTGGCTCGCTGCCCACCAACAATATGCAGCTGACCCAGTTTGAAGGTGCACACAGTATCTCCGGCGAAGCCATGCTGGAGGCCCGCAAGAGCGATGGCAAGCCGAACCTGACTACCAATGCGGCCTGCTTTGGCTGTACGATTGCCTGTGGCAGGATTTCGACCATCGACCCCACGCACTTCTCCATACAGGACAAGCCTCAGTATCAACATAATTCCGGAGGGTTGGAGTATGAGGCCGCCTGGGCAATGGGTGCAGATACCGGAGTGGATGATCTGGACGCGGTTACCTTCGCCAATTTTGTCTGTAATGAGGATGGCATGGACCCGATTTCATTCGGTGCCACGGTAGCAGCTGCCATGGAATTGTTTGAGAAAGGTGTCATCACGACCGAACATACCGGGGGCATGGAACTCCGGTTCGGTTCTGCCGAAGCCTTGGTCTGGTGTGCCGAAAAGGTGGGAACCGGTGAGGGGTTTGGCAAAGACCTTGGACTGGGTTCCAAAAAGCTCTGTGAAAAATACGGTCATCCCGAATTGTCCATGACCGTCAAAGGTCAGGAGTTCCCCGCATATGACCCTCGGGGGATACAGGGCATGGGGCTGACATATGCCACATCCAACCGTGGTGCCTGCCATTTGCGCAGCTATACGGTGGCGTCCGAAGTGTTGGGGATACCGGTCAAAACCGACCCGGCGGATACCGAGGGCAAGGCCGACCTCGTCAAGGCATTTCAGGATGCCACGGCGGCGGTGGATTCGATGGGCCTTTGTGTCTTCACCACTTTTGCCTGGACTCTCGATAACATGGCTCCGCAAATGGACGCAGCCTGTGAGGGCGACTGGACCGTGGAGCGGTTACTGGAAGCCGGAGAGCGCATCTGGAATCTGGAGCGTGACTACAACATGAAGGCTGGATTGACCGGGGCCGACGACACGCTGCCGGAGCGCCTTCTCAAGGAAGCCTCCAAGGCGGCTCCCACGAAAGGCCAGGTTTGCAATCTCGACCAGATGCTGCCGGAGTATTACATGCTGCGCGGCTGGACTGCGGACGGTCAATTGACCGATGCCGTACGGCAGAAATTTTCGTTGCCGGGATGAAGTACCTTGTGATTGGAGCAGGCCCTGCTGGCGTTGTCGCCACGGAAACCCTGCGTAAACTGGACCCGGATTCGACCATCACTCTATTGGGTGATGAGCCGGAACCACCCTATTCCCGGATGGCGATTCCATACCTGCTTATCGACCGCATTGATGAGCAGGGCACTTATCTGCGGAAAGATCGGGATTACTTTTCTTCCCGAAGTATTGAGGTCATGGTCGGGCATGCTTCTTCACTGGATGCCGGGGCAAAAACGGTTACCACGGACACGGATGAGGTGCTGGCATATGACCGGGTTCTGGTGGCTACTGGGTCCCGACCGATCAAGCCACCGGTCGCAGGGATTGAGCATGAAAAGGTGACTACCTGCTGGACACTTGAGGATTCCCGGCGAATTGCCGCAGGAATCCATGCGGGTGCACCGGTGGTGTTGATTGGGGCGGGATTTATCGGGTGCATCATCCTTGAAGCCCTGGTATCGGCCGGGGCCGATCTGACGGTCATTGAGATGGGCAACCGGATGGTCCCCCGTATGCTGGATGACCAATGTGGTGCCTTACTGCAGAAGTGGTGTGCGAACCATGGAGTGACGGTGTTGACCGACACCACTGTGAGTGCAATTGAATCCGATGGTGAGCGGGTGCAGGTCCATACCAGTGATGGACAATCCGTTCCGGCGGCACTGGTGATTTCTGCTGCTGGAGTCAGGCCCAATGCGGAATTCCTGGCCGGCAGTGGGGTCAGTCTGGTGGATCATGGGGTCGAGATTGACCATTATATGCAGTCCTCGATCCCGGGTATCTTTGCGGCCGGCGATGTTGCCTACAGCAAGGATTTCTCTACAGGAGGTTATGGGTTGCAGGCCATCCAGCCCACGGCAGTGGACCACGCGCGGATTGCTGCCCACAACATGGTGCATTACGGTTCGGTGGAACACCATGGGAGCATTAACATGAATGTGCTGGATACGATTGGACTGATTTCCGCATCCTATGGTCTCTGGCAAGGTGTGGAAGGAGGTGAGTCAGCGACGCTTCTGGATGAGGAAAACTATCGGTATATCCAGCTTCAGTTTGATGGGGACCAGTTAGTGGGAGCGAATAGTCTCGGTTTGACGCAGCATGTCGGTGTGCTGCGGGGACTGATCCAGGGGCGGTTCCACTTGGGCCGGTGGAAGGATCGGCTGCGGCGAAATCCGCTGTTGATCATGGAAGCCTATTTGGCCGCAACCCAGGGTGCCTGACAGAGGCCTCGGAGTCTCCGGGCCAGCCGAATCTCCGAGATCGTCCGGCATGTGTCCATGAAAGTGGAACTGAAGCTTTTTGCCACACTGATGGGCTATCTGCCACCAGACGCCAACAAAAATGCGGTGACGGTCGAAGTGGAGGAGGGCTGCACCATGAACCAGCTACTTCGCCGATATCGAGTGCCCCAGGAAGAGGTCCATCTGGTATTGCGAAATGGTCATTTTGTGGCAGAAGGCAGCCGGGACCATCCGATGGAGGAAGGCGACACGTTGGCAATTTGGCCGCCGGTAGCCGGGGGATGAGACCGGGTTCCGAACCGGATTTCTTGTGGCAGGAACAGATGGGGTACACCCGTAAGGAATTAGTTCGTGGCCTGCCCAGGGCAGTCTCGCCCTATCGGATACTGGATGTCGCCGCCAATCCGGTGGAAATGGTATACCAGCATTGTGCCGTGAAAATGCACCTGGGAGAAGATGGGTGGCGCATGTTGGGCTCCATGCGTATTTCCTGTCTTTCCGTCCGGCTGGAATTTTTCCGGTTCCATGCGGAGCAGTATGAGGCCTTCCTTCATCGCTTCCGTACGTATTTACATAGAGGGGGCGGTTGATCATCAGACAACCCTGTACTTCCATGCCCCCGGAGGAATGGAAGCTCCGGAAGCCGATGGCAAAGCCATCGGACTGTCTGCCCGGACCCTGACGACCCCAAAATCCTGAGCCCCATGTGTTTCCAGAAGGGGTCGGCTCGCTCCCGCGCCATCCTGGAACCGGGCCGGACGGAACTGCCCGAGCGTCCGCCTCGAAAGGGCCGCTGTGGACAGGTGCCGAAAAAGCGGCATCAGGCCTTCATCGACTACCAGAAGGAAATCCTGCGGTTCGCCCGACCGGACGAAGTCCCGTTCACGAACCATCGGGATGAACCGGGTCTTCAGATGGCCAAGACCAAACAGAAAGTCAGCGGTACCTTCCGAACCCTACCGCATGCCCCAGCCCATGGTCGTCTCTCCAGCGATCTGAAGACCTCTGCCAATCAGGGCGTCGGACCGTTCACCGCAATCCGCCTCGCCCTGCAGGGGGCACTGGGAATTCTCGACATAACAGAATACAATACGGCATCAACACCAACCTACGCTGTGCGTCCCCAAATAGGGGGCGAGGAGATGCAGGTTTCTTAGGTTTTGAGGTCTATTCACGAAACGCCTTGGCCGGGCCTGGTCGACCACTGAAGAGACAGAGCGGCTCCGTTCCACCGAAACTCAACCCCATTGTGAAGCAAACGACAAATGAAACGAATTACAAGCCCACTTACTACGCCAATTGCTGCCCTGCTGGCAATGATGATCATCATGCAGCCCGCCAAGGCTTGGCTCGTTGGACCGGGCGCTTGTAAATCACACCATCCAGGAGTGAGCACGCATGACACGCAATGGAAAGGCAAAAGATGCTATCCAGATTGCGGTACCGTCATAGGCCCGAAACACAATTTTGCAAAGGTCGCTGTACTTTACTTCCACTGGCCTGAGGTACCTGCGGTGCCTACAACGTCTACGACGCCTGGGAAGCCCGGAAAGCCTGCGTACTTTGGGCCGGTACGGGTAGGAGTGATGTCGAATGATTCCCGGTTGGGCACAGGACTTGTAAGTAGTATAGAACTTGGCACTCTCGTAGATGAGGATTCCAGACTTACCAAATGGTACATTCCGTTTACGGGCCTCAAGCCGAGCCATTACTATACTCTGGTCATTTACGATCCTAGTGTTGGCCCTTCTCAACCGTTTTCCCGCAAATGCTTCCTGACGAGCCGCAGTCCAGGCTCGTAAGTTCAGACACCGGGCGCGGTGCGGTGGGGAAAACCGCCATGGTGGGAATGAAGGACCGGGAAACCAACGAGGTTTGAGCCCAAGTGGTGGCAGCCACGGACCAGGCAGTCCGGCATTCTTTCATTCGGGACGATGTAGATGGTAAGGCAACGGGTATATCGATGACGCGTCTGTTTACGATTCATTGCCTTTTCCACATGCAAAGCGTCAAGCATTCCGTATCCAACCAGGTCCGGGACATGGTCCATACCAACGGCGTGGAATCGTTTTGGTCTGGCCTCCAGCGGGCACACCAGGTCACTTGCCATCAGATCAGCCCGAAGCATCTGAACCGGTAGGTTGACGAGTTGGCCGGCAAGCAAAATATACGGCGCGAAGACACGCTTGCCCCGATGGGAAGCATGGTCTGGAGCATGGCAGGCAAGCAAGTTTCCTCCTGACTTCGACGGTTGGGATCTCTTTTCGCCGGCGTCGCTCTCACCAACCCCTTGATTTCGCTGGCTTCCGTAATCCTGACCTGCGGTAGTCCCTGGTTTGATGATTTGCTTGCCATCGCGGGTCGGATCGGAAGTTCCTTTCGGTTCCGGTGCCCCCCCCTGTTCCTCCGCGTCAAATCCACCTCCAATTCCCCCGCCAGTCGGTGCCGGTCGTCGAGTCGGTCCGCGAGCCCGGGACCCGCTGGCCCCGGCAACACACCGTCCGCTATCTGGGCATCGCCCGCAACGACGAGGAATTGGTAACCCGGAGACGGTGGGCCGAGCCGGTCCAATATGAGCTGCGGCATCACCCGCAGCCCTCCCTCCCCCAGAGGGAACCGCCCACTGCGCTCCCGGCGACCGATGGCCGGATGTACCCGCTACTGGGCTCAGACCACGATGTCTTCGGTCGAAACCGGTAGCGAATCGACGACGCGTTTGGTAAGCTTGACCGGTCGCGGGGATTCATGGGGGTTCTCCGGAACGGTGGGTAACCCTTCGGGGCGACCTCCTCATCCTCTCGGTGCGGGGATCCATGCCGGACCGAATTTGGCTCCACGTGGCCAGGTTGTGGGCGAAAGGATAGGATATCCGTAATCAAACCGCGACCGACGGAAGTCCATTGCAGTCGCTGCCATGGGTGCGACGGACGATCCATCCGCGGGGAGTGCAAAATGAAATGCAACCATAAGTAGCGAGAATACAATGATTCTTCAGGAATGGTGCCGTCAATCGTATGATGGGACATCACTGCTGAATGTCAGAACGTATGATTCACGATGATGATTCACTTAAAGCTTTTTTCCGGGTTGATGGAGTACCTTCCTCCCTCTGCGGATGGAAATTCGGTTACAGTATCAAGTGCGGATGCACCATCGTGCAACCAGTTGATCGACCAGTATCATATCCCTCGTGAAGTGGTGCAGGTCACTATGGTCAATGGCCAACATGTGCCTCCCGAACATCGGGACCGGCCGCTGTCAGATGGTGATATGGTATCGATTTGGCCTGCCATCCAAGGCGGCTGAAACCAAGAGATTCTGCAGCGGCCAACCGCGATATACCGCCATCGATATGACTGTCGAACCAAAAATCATCACCGACCAGTTTGACCGACCCCTGCGGGACCTGAGGATTTCGGTTACGGACCGGTGTAATTTTCGCTGCGGCTATTGCATGCCAAGGGATGTCTTTGGTAAAAACTATCGATTTCTGAAACAGCGGGAGTTGCTGACGTTTGAAGAAGTTACCCGTCTGGTGCACCTGTTCACGCATTTCGGGGTCCGGAAAATTCGTCTAACCGGAGGGGAGCCGTTGCTGCGCCGGGAAATCGAAACCTTGATTCATCGATTGTCCCGGCTGGAGGGTATTGACGACATTGCCCTGACGACCAATGCCTCGCTGCTGACGCTGGATCGAACCCATCAAATCAAGGCGGCAGGGTTGAACCGGATCAATATCAGTCTGGATGCGCTGGACCCCGCCGTGTACGCTCGTATCAACGAGGTGAATACGCCCCTTGAGGATGTACTGAAAGGCATTCAAAATGCCTTGGCAGTGGGATTTCGGGCCATTAAGATCAACATGGTGGTGCAAAAAGGGCTCAATGAGCAAGAAATCTTACCGATGGTAGAACGATTCCGGCACAGTGGGGCGATCCTCCGGTTTATCGAGTTCATGGATGTAGGCAATCATAACCAGTGGAGTCTGGATCAGGTGTTTTCGGCTCGAGAAATGGTGGCATTGATTGGTGAACGCTATCCGTTGGAACCGATGGACCCCAACTACCGAGGCGAGGTAGCCAAACGCTGGCGCTTTGTCGATGGTGGGGGGGAAATCGGTGTGATCTCATCCATCAGTCAACCTTTTTGCCGCCAGTGTTCAAGAGCTCGCCTATCTGCTATCGGCGAATTCTTCACCTGCCTCTTCGCGACATCTGGTCATGATTTGAGGAGCTTGCTCCGGGCCGGTTATGAGGATGCCATTATTTCTGAGAAGATTGCCGACATATGGTCAGGTCGTCGTGACCGGTACTCGGAACAACGCCTGTCAGACCATCGCCTGGAGACCCGAAATCCTCCTCAGGGCAAAGTAGAAATGTCTTACATCGGAGGGTAGCTGGTGTTTCTGCTCCGGTCTCTTGACCGGCGGGCCCGATGTGCGATCAGGGCCCTGGAACGGGAAGAAGCGGTTTTGCCGTTGACGAGCGTATGCCTCATCAACCCCTGCACAAACCATTGCTCGTGAATGCTATCCTTTGGATCGGTGCTGATGCCAGCGGGTTCCAAAGGGTTTTTTGGAACCGGTACGCCAAGTGTTTCCAGCGGTCACCGACTGCTCAGACACTGGACAACAGGAGGACGGGCCAGCCCCCTGTCCCCGCATCATACAAGATTGAATGGGATGGCTGGGAAAGAGCATGGCAGCGTCAGGTTAACTATATGGTTCCCATTGAAAATCTGGTGTATTGCCCCTACGTAAACGGCATATGCTGGACCTGTATCGCTGTGGAAGACATCCCGATGCGTCAAGCGGGCAGGTTCCCTGCGCAATGGTCGCTTGATTGATTTCTGAAGGCTCTCCATAATTCCGATTTTCGACTCCGACCCAATCCTTTGACTGGGTTAGAATTGACTCACAGGCAGCAGACCCCACGGACCCAGATTGTTTCCGAAAAAAAACCAATATCACCGGCAGGATTTGTTGGAGTGTGGCTATGGCAGGCTCTTCGGACCGGGAAATGCGCAATTGCCGCTCCCGTCCATGTTGATGTTTGATCGGATTGTCGAGATCAACGATCATGGGGGGGAATATGGCAAGGGAATCGTCAGGGCAGAGTTGGATATCAAGCCGGATCTCTGGTTTTTTGATTGCCACTTTCACGGCGACCCGGTGATGCCCGGTTGCCTGGGTCTGGACGCTTTGTGGCAGTTGGTAGGTTTCTCTCTCGGATGGCGAGGCGGAGAAGGCCATGGGCGTGCCTTGGGTGCAGGGGAAATCAAGTTTACTGGCCAGATTACTCCCGACAGCCAGAAAGTGGTATACCAAGTCGTTTTCAAACGGGTCATCATGCGCCGACTCATCATGGGAATTGCCGATGGTCAGGTCGAGGCAGATGGACGCGAGGTCTATACCTGCAAGGACCTCCGCGTAGGTCTGTTTAGTAATACCACGACATTCTGACCGAACCCGATGACCACAGATTACCCTTCGCTCCATGATGTTGTCGATGAGTGATAGGACCGATGTGCGCAAGCAACATGTGATTCCGTTCCAGAGGTAGGCATGAAGCGGGTAGTGATCACCGGGTATGGCATCGTTTCCAGTCTCGGCAATAATTGCGATGAAGTGCTGGAGAGTCTGCGTACCGGTCGCACCGGTATTGTGGCGGCCCCCGAATATGCGGAATTGGGTATGCGCAGCAGAATCCATGGGGCCATTATGCTGGACCCTTCCCAACAGATTGACCGCAAGCTGTATCGGTTTATGGGGGATGCGGCCGCTTATTCCCATATCGCGATGCAGGAAGCGATCCAGCATGCCGGACTCAATCCGTCTCGGGTTCGCAGTGAGCGAACCGGGCTGTTGCTTGGCACCGGTGGTGCATCGCCCGCCAATATTGTGCTGGCCGCCGATACCCTTCGCAACCGGGGGGTGCGGCGTGTCGGTCCCTACATGGTGACCCGGACCATGGCCAGTACGGTACCGGCTTGCGTGGGCACGGCTTTCGGCATCCAGGGGATATCTTATTCCATCAGTTCGGCTTGTGCCACCAGCGCTCATTGTATCGGTCATGGCAGTGAGCTGATTCAGCTGGGCAAACAGGATATTGTATTCGCTGGCGGCGGCGAGGAGTTGCACTGGTCCCTCTCGGTATTGTTTGACGGGATGGGGGCACTGTCCTCGCGATTCAACGACACCCCAGAAGCGGCTTCGCGCCCTTACGACCAGGACCGGGACGGTTTTGTCATTTCCGGGGGTGCCGGCGTCGTTGTGCTGGAAAGTCTCGACCATGCGGTTGCACGGGATGCCACCGTTCTGGCGGAACTGGTGGGCTATGGTGCGACTTCGGATGGTTACGACATGGTGCAACCTTCCGGTGCGGGTGCAGTACGATGTATGCGTCAGGCACTGGGGCGGCTGGAAACGCCGGTGCAATATATCAATGCCCACGGGACCAGTACCCCCATCGGCGATGAAAAGGAATTGACAGCTATTCGCAGTGTATTCGGCCAGTCGATCCCCCATATATCCTCGACCAAGTCGGTCAGCGGCCATGCGCTGGGGGCGGCTGGGGTCAATGAGTCCATCTATACCCTGCTCATGATGCAACATGGATTTATTCCCGCATCCCGAAACATTGATTGTCTGGACCCGGTGGCGGAAGGGTTCCCGATTGTGCAGGAAGACATGGTGAATGTTTCCATCGACACCGCCATGAGTAACAGCTTCGGCTTTGGTGGGACCAATTGCTCGCTGGTGTTTCAACGCGGACACGATTGAGCTTCGTGGAGTACAGTCTTGTCGGTCACATTATCCGGTACCCCGGAAGCTACTCGGAGGAGTCTGGTACGGTGGCTATTTCTGTGTTCGGGCATGGTGTTTGCCATGATCGTTCTGGGGGGAGCCGTTCGCCTGACCGGCTCAGGCCTTTCCATGGTGGATTGGCAACCCCTGTTGGGGATCTTTCCTCCCCTGACCCAAGTGGCTTGGGAAGAGGTTTTTGCCCGATACAAGGAGTATCCGGAATATCAGCAGGTCAATCGAGGAATGTCCCTGTCATCCTTTCAGTTTATCTTCTATATGGAGTACCTTCATCGCCTGCTGGGACGATTGATCGGGCTGGTCTTTGGTTTCCCCTTGCTATACTGGTGGTTGCGGGGAAAGTTGTCCTCCTGGATTCAGCCCCGACTCTGGCTCGCCCTGGGTCTGGGTGCATCTCAGGGATTGCTTGGTTGGTATATGGTCCGAAGTGGTCTGGTCGATGATCCCCATGTCAGCCCGTACCGGCTCACCGCTCACCTACTACTGGCTGTCTTCATTTTTTCCTGGTTGATGGCCCTGGCATTGCGCTTGCAGGAGGAGGGGCGGCGGCCTGGTTGGTTTTGTGCCGAACGGAAAGCGGGGCTGCGCCGGGGGGCGATGTTGGCGATCGTGTTGGTGTTTCTCATGATCGCAACGGGAGGATTCATGGCGGGCACCCGAGCCGGCTTTATCTTCAATTCCTGGCCCATGATGGGGTCCCAATGGATACCGGAGCAGGTTTGGGCATTGCAGCCCTGGTGGCGTAATCTGACAGATAATCCGATGGGGGTGCAGTTTGTCCATCGTTGGTTGGCCATCGGAATATGGATGCTGGTCACTGCATATGGTTCCATAGTGATTCGGCAATCTTCGGATCCAACCTCGAAGAGACTGGGAGCCCTGTTGATTGTGGTGGCCTTTGTGCAGGTCGGACTCGGTATTGCCACGTTGGTCAACCAGGTACCGTTGGCTTTAGGGGTAGCCCACCAAGGAGGGGCGCTGGTGCTGCTGGCTTGCTTGCTGACCCTGTGGAGTCGTTTTCGTCCTGAGCAGAAGAGTTTACTCCCGTGATGGTGTCGCAGTCTACCGTTGAACAGTACGGGTATATGGCCCGCTCCAGAGAACCCATTACATTACCCGATCACCGGATATGGCACGAATTGCGATAGGCGGCTGGCAACACGAAACCAATACCTTTGCCACACTCAAGGCAGATTACCACGCCTTTGAATGCGCGGACGAATGGCCTCCCCTTGCCGGGGGCACGCACATGCTGCGAGAGATAGATGGTGTGCATTTGCCGATTGTCGGCGCGTTGCACCAACTGCAGCGCAGTGGCCATGAGGTGGTCCCCTTGCTATGGTGTTCCGCTACCCCATCGGCCCATGTGACCGAAGATGCCTACGAGCGGATTGCCGCCATGCTGCTGGAACGTATCCAGGAGGCTTTGCCATTGGATGGGATCTATCTGGACCTGCATGGGGCCATGGTATGTGAACACCTGCAAGATGGCGAAGGGGAGTTGTTGCGTCGGATCCGGCAACTGGTAGGCTACGATCTTCCGGTATCGGTGAGTCTCGACCTGCATGCAAATATCACTCCCGAGATGGCCCGATATGCGGACTTGCTGGAAGTGTTCCGTACCTATCCTCATGTGGATATGGGGCAAACCGGTGCCCGCGCTGCCCGTCTGCTGGAGCAGATGATCACGGAAGGGACAAGATTTCATATGGCCTATAGCCAGACCGGATTTCTGATTGCCCTGATCTGGGGATGTACAGGTCGGGAACCCTGTCGCCAGATCTATGCCCGGGTGCCGGAAATTATTACCGGCGATGTGGTCTCAGCGTCTTTCGCCAGCGGCTTTCATCTTTCGGATATTTATCATGTCGGGCCGGCGGCAGTGGCTTATGCCCAGTCACTCCCTGCTGCGAACCAAGCCGTACAGGAACTGGTTGATCTGGTGGAATCCCTGGAAGTGCAGTTTACTGAGCAAATCTGGCCCGCGGCAGAAGGGGTTGCGGAGGCATTGCGGTTGCAACGCGAAGGCAGAGGAACTGTGATCCTGGCGGATACTCAGGACAATCCCGGAGGAGGAGGGTCTGGAGACACCACGGGACTGTTGCAGGCACTGGTCGAGGCCCGGGCAACCGGTGCCGTCCTTGGAATACTCTCTGATCCGCAGGTTGCTCAAGCGGCGACTGCCGCCGGGGTCGGCAGGAAAATCGATGTCCTCCTGGGTGGAAAATCAGGATTGCCGGGACAGTTCCCCTATGAATGCCGTTGTCAGGTTCTTGCCCTGGGCGATGGAAATATGGTCGCGACCGGACCCATGTATCGCGGGGCTCGGATGGTGCTCGGCCCCTGTGCCTTGCTCGACATCCGGGGTGTCAGGGTGCTGGTTTCCTCCAAGCCGGTACAGGCTGCAGATCAGTCCATGTTTCGTCACCTCGGCATTAACCCGGAGTCGGTACCGGTGCTGGCGCTCAAGAGCTCAGTTCATTTTCGCAATGATTTTGCCGATTTGGCCGACACCATCCTCGTGGTGGCCGCCCCCGGTGCGGTGCATGCAGACCCTGCTACGCTGGATTATCGGAACCGCCGCGACACGGTGCGAGTCCTGAACCAAGGATCGGGCCCTGATTGCGTGTCGCGATAACGTATTTACTGGCGTTGTTGGGGCTTTTACGATGCGGTATGTGGCATCACTCTATCATTGACCATGCAAACTTCCGCTGACATCCGGTCGAAAAATATACTGGTCATTATGGCGGACCAACTGACCGCAAAAGCATTGCATTGTTATGGAAACCCGGATGCGTGCAGTCCCCGTATTGACTGGATGGCAAAAAACGGCGTCTTGTTCGAGGCAGCCTATTCCAGCAGTCCGCTCTGTACCCCTGCCCGTTATGCCTTCATGACCGGACAGTATGTGTCCCGTTGCGGTGGCTATGACAATGCCTCCTACCTACCTGCTACCATGCCGACCTTGGCGCACTATCTGCGCCTGATGGGGTACTACACCTGTCTGGCGGGCAAGATGCACTTTGTGGGTCCAGACCAATTGCATGGGTTCGAAGATCGGGTCACCACCGATATTTACCCAGCTGACTTTGGTTGGGTACCCGACTGGACTTTGGGAGAGGAGCGGATTGATCTTTGGTACCATAATATGTCCAGTGTCAAACAGGCGGGCGTGGCAGCGGTCACCAATCAGATCGCTTACGATGAGGAAGTCGGAAATGCCGCATTGCGAGCTCTATATGACCATGCCCGGAGCGAGGATCCCCGTCCAATGTGTCTGGTGGCCAGTTTCATTCATCCTCATGACCCCTATGCCACCCGACAGAAATATTGGGATCTGTACGAAGGAGTTCCGATTACCCCTCCTACCATACCGAGGCCGAAATCGTCGAGACAGGATGCCCACAATCGACGCCTGGAACGGGTGATTGCGCTGGATGCGGTAGATCTCTCCCCGGAAGAAATCATGACGGCCCGGCGGGCATATTATGGCAATGTGTCCTATTTCGACGAATGGGTAGGACGGTTGGTCGATGCGTTGGCGGAGTGTGGAATGGAAGAAGACACCACGGTGATCATCCTGTCCGACCATGGCGATATGCTGGGGGAGTATGGGCTTTGGTACAAGATGTCTTTTCGTGAATGGTCCGCCCGGATCCCGCTGATACTCTACCGTCCGGAACGGTTTACACCTCGTCGGGTATCCCGGCCTGTTGGCCAGGTCGATCTGTTGCCGACATTACTTGACATCGCGGCAGAAAACATCGGCTGTCCCTTGCCTGACCCCATTGATCCGTTGTCTGGACGCAGCCTATTGCGGCTGGCGGACGGATATGACGAAGATGACTCCGGTCTGGTAATCGCCGAATATCTTGCCGAAGGCACAACCGAGCCGATGTTGATGATTCGCTCCGGTTCACTGAAATATATTTGCTGTTCGGGAGATCCGGAGCAGTTGTTTGATCTGGAGTCAGACCCAGAGGAGGAAACCAATTTGGCAACAGTTGTGGACCGGGTTGCCGACTTGGAACGGCTGCGACGGCTTGCGACTGCGCATTGGAATCCAGATGAAATCCGCCAGCGGGTACTGAGTGACCAGAAACGACGCCGTGCGGTGCATGCGGCCCTGCGTATGGGACGCTATCAGACTTGGGATTTTCAGCCGGAGAGAGATGCCTCCCGGGAGTACACCCGCAGCCACCACGATCTTACGCGTTTCGACCATATCTCCCGTTATCCCAGACCGCCTGCATTCTGCCCGCGCTGGAAGTGAGCCTTGTCAAATATGATAGGCGGTCCGGGTCATCACTCGGGATGCCAGTTTCATTATCCCGCGTATCGGAGCGGGTAACGGGGCGGCACCGGCTGCTTGGGCCATCCGGGCATGAACCGCCTCGTCCGCCTGCATTTTGGCCACGACCTCGCGGCTGCGGATATCTGCCTCGGGTAATACGGAAAGGTGGTGTTCCAGGTGCCTGACGACCTGTATTTCAGTCTCTCGCACAAAGCCGAGATTCCATCGATGACCAGCCAGTCCTGCCACGAGGCCAATGGCGAAAGAGCCGGCATACCAAAGAGGGTTGAGCCGGCTTTTTCGAGAGCCGAGCTCCTCCAGACGTTGCTCGCACCAGGCCAGGTGATCGATTTCTTCTGCGGCAGCGGTCTCCATGTGTGTGCGGGTGGCTTGGGCATCGGCCATCAAGGCCTGGCTTTGGTACAGTGCTTGGGCACAGACTTCACCGACATGGTTGACCCGCATATATCCTGCTGAGCGTTCGCGCTCTGGACGGCTTAACTCGATGTGTTCGGCTTTGGCAGGGAACGCCCTTGTCGCCTTGACTGGCGCGAACAAAACGGCCAGGGCATGGCTCGCACAGCTGAGCAGCTGGTCGGTACGGTTATACTGGCGGTGTGTCATGGGGCAATATAATATCCTATCAACATACCATACTTAACACGGCATCATCCACTCCCGTCATCAAGGTTGGCTTGCAGTCGCTTGTAGGCTCGGATGCATCGCATGGCCCCCAGCAACTCGACCATTCCCAGCCATAGCAGCTTGGTGCCTGGCAAGGGCGGTCTCCTGGTCGGCAGGAATCCGGCCAGTTTACCGACCTGAACCGCATATTCGCGAACGGTCAGGCCCGGTGGTGCTAGCGATGGCCGTGTCCGGTACCGATCACGGAGTAAAATCTGGCAGATCTCGATCTCTTCCGAGTCAACCACGCGACTGGCCAGCTCATCCGGCTCGCTCTTGGCAAGCCGTTGCAACTCGAATACACGCCATGCCGTGATCGCATCGAAGGCCAGGCACTTGACCAGATCGACCGCCTCGTCACACTGACGCTGGCTGATCTTCGTGCCGCTCTTGAGAACCCGAAAGTACTCTTCAATGCCCCAGCGCGCCTCGTACCACTGGCAGATTCGCAGCGCATTCCCAGCATCCGCCTCGCCTTCGCTACACAGCAATAGCCAGTTCAGGGGCTTCTTCACCCCCGCCGGCGGATGATCTTCCCGGGCCGATACCGCAATCAGCGGCAGACTGTCCTGATCCTTTCCCGGTGCCTGGATGCGGACCTTCGAGATGCGCAGCGAAACCTTCGCCGTGCGGGCCACACGGGCACGCTGGCCACCCTGTTCATCCATCTCGATCCACCGCTCTGCAGCCACTGGACCGGCTTCCACATGCGCACGCAGGTCCCGAGTTCCCTCTCCCTCAATCACCACCTTGCGCCGTCTCGAACCGTTGCTGCGCACCAGCAGACCGACCCGGGAGGACACTGGCGCTGCCGGTCGAACCGCTCCCAGACATCCTCCTCACGGTCGCTGACCGACACCACCCGGGTCCGCTCCCCAACCGCGTCGGACAGTTCGCCGGTGGTCACCAGGCCCTCCGACCAGCGCACCGACTCCTTGAGCTCCTGGCCCCCGCCGCACCCCGGGCACGGAAACTACCGTCGATGTCCAGTACCCCCAGCACCTGCCCGGTCTCCGAACAGGCCAGATTCGCATGCGCGTAGAGACCCCGGGCAGGGCCACTGATAGTGGTCAGGCCACCGGTACTCTTCTTCCGGGTGTCGACATTCAAAGCGGTGGAATCCTGCACCGACAGCACCCCCTCGTGCTGCGCACATCGCGAGACCGTCGATTGACGATGGGATTCCAGAATGTCGTTCCTGCTCACCTGCCCGCTCGACAGCAACCGGTACGCCGCCCGGCGTTCCGGGAGCGTCTTGAACAGGCGCGGAAGGTCGTCGGCACTCGACTCGTCCCAGGCCCTGCCCATCCACAAAATGCGCTTCGCCATGCGTCCGTCGGGATGCGTCGAACGTCCATATTCCAGATCCGTCCAGTGCACCTCGTCATCCATCGCAACATCCACAACCGGACGGAACCGCAGCGACGGCTCCGCACACAACTGCCGCTGCCAGTCCGGCTGCAGGGCCTGCACCAAGACCTGCTTCGGCATCCCCTCAGCACAGCACCGGCCCGAAGTCGTGCCGATCCGTTCCCAGCCGGCCGCCTGATAACTCCCGCCCGGATGCGAACCATCCACATGAGTATACACCAACATCGGCGTCCTCCCGTACCGCTCCCGCCAATCGGCACACAGCCGTTCGCTCGCCCGCCGCAAGGCAGCAGAAGCCAGACCGTATACCCGAACCCTGGGCAGGATCAGGAAACGGGTGTTGTTCAGCACCTCGTCCAGATGGGCCACCCGGGCCCGCGGCGACCAGCCAATCCACTGATCCCGCGCCCGTTCATGCCAGCTCGCGGCATGAAAGGACAGACCCCCCCAGCGCACCATGATGCGCACTCATCAGCCAGTACTTCAGGCACTTGCCCGGCACCTGTGGCTCGCCATGGGGATGATAAGCATGCATCATCGTACGCCAGTCCCCCGACTCTCGAGGCCGGACCGGAGCCACCGACAGACCCCCAACTCCGACCACTCCAGCCGCAATTCCGGTGCCGGACCCTGGAACGTCCGCTCCTGCCGCTCGGCAACCATCCCCACCGGCTCCGGCAATGCTACCGACAGGGCCGCGACCAACCTCGGCAGGATCTTGCGAGCCTGGGCTTCGCATAGATCTCCTTGATGATTGCACCACCCGGACTTCTCGCACAAACCCCGAGCCAGACCGGAACGGGTATAATCCCCCGAAAACACCGCACCCTTGAACCACTCGATCGATTCACGGTCAAATTCCCGCATGCCGATCTTCGTGACCGATTCCCGAAATACATTGCATTTCAGGAATTACACGCAAAAAGCACGGCCGTGTTAAGTATGGTATGTTGACAGACCAATGTTGGCAATGCAGGCCTTATTCGACCACCCAATGAGATGGTCCCGAGGTGCCAGTTGCATCGGGGCGGCACAAAAACCAAGGCCACCGAGAACGCCCTCTACACTCGAGACAATCCAGTACTGGATCAACCCTCCCGGTGCACGATGCCAACCCTCCGGAGGATGCGTCTCAAGCATCGATTCCCACAACCGATCGGTAAGCTTGAGTAATAGCAGACTCGCCGAGGCCCGATTCGGGCGACCGGCATCATCAAACCATTGCTCGCAGGTACAAAATTCACGCGCTAAAGCTCGGCGCGACCGATCACCGCTCTCACAAGACTTGCGAAACCATTCGATCATGCCCGGGGAAATTGATCTGGTGTTGATTCTGATGCCAGAGAGTCTGGCATATTTATTTTACGGAGTTAAGTGTGGAATGATGATAGGCTGCAGACGGCCAGGAGGCGGGTTACAATCTCCATGTCTTGCATAACGGAGAACTGCCATGTGCAAGAGCTGCCGCCAGCTGGCCTGCGATGAACGATGCCAGATCAAGGTCTTTTTGTCCAGAGGGATTTCGATGCGCTGGTCCGCCAATTCCAGTTGACCTCAGCCACCCTTCGGATCAGGGTTCTACTTAAGCTCCACCGTGAAGTCGCACCATGCGGCATGGGGAGACCAGTGTTCCCTCTGTGGAATCGTTTGGGGCGGGCCGCAGTTCTCGCCGTGTGCAAAGGTGGCCTCGTATCCGGCAAGCCGGGCAATGATTATCCACCCAGGGGGCGGTGCTGAAGAACTAAGATCCCAGCATCGCTGCGCATTGGTTGGCCCCTTCAGGCACGCCTTGCCGTAGATGCGAACGGTGAACATGCCGGTGTGGGGCTTGAAGCGGCCTTCTTCCCAGTAGGTGCAGCGGCGGGCGATGGGTTGCCCGCCGGTATACCTGTCGGACGCCCTGTGGAAGCCGACCAGCAGCTTGGCCGTCCCCTCCCTGCGCCATGTCCAGCCATCGGGGTTGAGTTGCGTTACTTTCGAGCTATCCTTGACCCACGCTCCCTGCCGGCCGCTGTCATCTCCCGCGCACCGGGAATCGCTGCCCACGCCGAAGAGCGCAGTAGCGGGCCAGTCCAGGGCCTTGATCTTCAGATTCCTGGCCGCCTCGTTTCCGCTACGAAGGACTGTCAACCTAGCAAGGGGGTTGGAGTGGCTCGTGCCGCCCCCTGCGTGGTGGAAGGAGACGTCGTCTTGCGCCGCCGCGGGCAGGGACAGCATCAAGGCCGCCAGTGCAGCGACAAGGGCCGTCAGGCGTTTAAATGGGGGGGGAGGGGGTAAAGCAATGGTCATGGTTTGAGTCTCCAAGTAACGTGACTGATCGTATTTTATCGGACATGTGGCTCGAAGGCAAATGATTGTGCGGGTTCACCACCTATAAGACTGTGGGTTTCGGCTGCGCACACTGCCCAGGGTACTCGATGGGGGTCATCAGTTCAAGGACACAGCGAGGCTTCGCGCAGCTGCAGAGGCGCTGGCAGTCAGCCAGGGCAACCTAGGGCCTCCCGGCGGCAGCCCGGGAGAATGCCCGTGCTGTCATGGGCCCGGTTCAGGACGGCCCGCTGCTTCAGGATGCGCCCGATGGCGGATTCCGACAGGCACCGCCCGTCACGCTTCGGCATGACCCTGAGCTTGCCGAAGCAGGGATGCTGCCCGCGCGTCCTGCGCACCCGCGGCCTCGTCGATGGGCATCCAACGGCTATCATCAATCCACACTTGACTTGGTGAATTAAGGATGCCGGGAAATCTGGTCAGCCAGGCGTTACAATTCCCGTACCCACTTGAGCATTATCCAAAATGTCCCAGTCCTATTTCAAGTATCATGTTTTCGTTTGTCAAAACCGTCGTGAAGATGGTCGGCGCTGCTGTGCGGCGTTTGATTCTGAAGCCATGCGGGACTATGCGAAGAATCGCCTCAGAGAGCTTGGGCACCACGGTCCTGGCAAGGTTCGTATCAATCAGGCCGGATGCCTGGACCGCTGTGAAGAAGGCCCGGTTATGGTGGTTTATCCGGAAGAGACCTGGTATACCTATGTCGATGAAGAGGATGTAGATGAGATCATTGAGGAACATTTACTGAACAACCGGGTCGTGCCAAGACTACAGATCTAGCGAGACCATGCTATGTTGTGTCGGCAGTAGGGTGGCGAAGGGTTCTTTTCCGGGAGAAGGGAGTGGGATGCCTGTTTCCTGTGAATCCGTTTTCTATTCTGATTATTTCTTTCAATTGGGTCTTGTATCCGGCGCACCACTCCAGTATGATCCGCCGTTCTTTTTTTGCTCGGAGCCCCCGAAAGGGAGCTACGGGTCATACCGATTACAGTGTATCCCTCCCGATTCTATGAAGACGTTTTCCGCCAAACCAAAAGAGGCCCGGCACGATTGGTATGTGGTCGACGCGACGGACAAGGTATTAGGTAGGCTGGCGGCTGAAGTGGCTCATCGGCTACGCGGCAAACACAAGCCTGAGTACACCCCCCATGTGGACACCGGGGATTATATTGTCATTATCAATGCCGAAAAAGTGGCGATTACCGGAAACAAGGCCAATGCCAAGGTCTATCATCACCATACGGGTCATCCCGGCGGCTTGAAAACTATTGCGTACCGGGATATGCTGGAACGCCATCCCACACGCATCATTGAAAAGGCGATCAAGGGAATGTTGCCCAAGAACAAACTGGGACGGGCGATGTTTTCCAAGTTGCGGGTATATGCGGGTGAAGAGCATGCCCATGTGGCCCAACAACCCAAGCTTCTCGAAATCTGAAATTCATGGCACAGGCATCATTGACTTATCATGGAACCGGTCGTCGCAAGACATCGACGGCGAGAGTGTATTTGCAGCGTGGGAGTGGTCGGATTCTGGTCAACAACCAGCCGCTGGATGAATATTTCGGCAGGGAAACTGCGCGAATGATTGTGCGCCAGCCGTTGGAGTTGGTAGAAATGACTGACAAATTCGATATTGCCGTGAATGTCAATGGCGGTGGCAATAGCGGTCAGGCGGGTGCTATTCGTCATGGTATTACCCGTGCTTTGCTGGCTTATGATGAAGAAATTCGCCCGACACTTCGACGAGCTGGATTTGTGACTCGAGACGCACGGGAGGTGGAACGGAAAAAGGTGGGTTTGCATAAGGGCCGCAAAAGACCCCAATACTCCAAGCGATAGCCCGAATCGGGAGGGAACCAGGAAGCCACCATTTCGGTGGCTTTTTCTGTTTTGCGTCAGGGCATGGTGCACTGTGCCCGGCATTGGCGCGATTCTGGTTCACATAATGTAGATCAATGGGCTAAGTGCCTGTCCACTATCGGTCTCATTTGCGAGGTGGAGCCCGAAAGGGAGGATGCCGGGACATCGCAGAAAGAGTAGTTCGCCACCAGTTGTTGGTTTCGGCATTTCAGAGCTGGTTGGAGATGTAGTCTTCCGGTATGGCCCAACGAGAAAACCGATTGATCTTGGTCACGGCCATCCTGAGTCTGCGGATGACGCTGGGATAGAGCCGCTCCACAAAAAGAGTACGGCTCCGGGGCACCGGCTTACTGGTGGCCAATCAGGTTGGTTAGGGGATGTGGGTCACCACTTACCCAGGACACGGGATCAGAGTGGCGATGACGGGAACTGCCCGCAGACCGGAATTATGCCGCCAGAACTTCCTATATCACCGGAAAAGGGGAATGAAATCGGACAGTTCGCAAACCAATACACTACCTAATTCTTGGTTGGATTGGGTGGAGCAATGGGATGAATTCAGTGAGAGCCGCTATGCGAACGCATGCGATACTGACCACTGTCGTCCAGTTCAAAAAGTTCAGATATCTTGGGATGGCGCAGTGGGGTGTCTCTTTCGTCGGGCAGTAGGTTCTGTTCCGAGACATACGCGATATAAGCGGACTCACTGTTCTCAGCGAGCAGATGATAGAATGGCTGCTCCTTGTGTGGACGACGGTTTTCCGGTATCGACTGATACCAATCTTCTGTGTTGTTGAATTCCGGATCCACATCAAAAATGACTCCTCGCAAGTCATACATTCGATGTCGGACTACCTGTCCGATCTGGAATTTGGCCGTTCGAATCATCACAATCGCAGAAAGTACCTCAGTTGGGTCATGGCAGTTTGGGAGGAGATGCGTGGTATGGTGTTGGCAAGGGCTGTAGACACAGCGCTGATTGTCAGTTCGGTCCAGAATCGGTGTGCGGGAGAGTTTTCATCCTGCCAAGAATACTGAAGATACTGCCATGTTGCAATTGGATCGTTTCCCCCGGGCCAGTCTCTGCTATCGGCCGACACCTCTTGAACCGATGCCTCGGTTGAGTGACCACTTGGGAGGCCCTGCCCTTTGGATCAAGCGTGATGACTGCACCGGGCTTGCTACCGGCGGAAACAAGACTCGAAAGCTGGAATTTTTAGTGGGGGAAGCCCTGGAACAGGGTGCCGGTCTGTTAGTCACTCAGGGGGCGGTGCAATCCAATCATGTCCGGCAGACGGCGGCCGCTGCCTGTCGGGTCGGGATGGCGTGTCATGCACTGCTGGAACGGCGGGTGCCGGATCCGGGTATGGAATACGAGCAAACCGGAAATGTTTTGCTGGACCGGCTGTTCGGTGCGTCCGTGGAGTTCCGGGAGCCGGGTCCGGACATGAATGCAGAAGCTCGTCGGACGACGGAAAAATTTGCGAAGCAAGGGCGCAAGCCCTATTTCATCCCGGGTGGCGGGTCCAACCCCATCGGTGCTCTCGGCTATGCGGGATGTGCCCAAGAGCTTGTGGAAAACTCGATACTGGACCGGATTGATTGGGTTGTCATGGCGACGGGCAGTACGGGTACCCAGGCTGGCCTGGTTGCCGGACTGCATGCGATGGGGGAGGAAATCCCCGTGCTGGGAGTCAGCGTACGGCAACCGGCAGAGCTTCAGGTAGACGCCGTCCATGCTCTGGCGGTACAGACTTGTGAAATGCTCCATGTGACGCCTGTGCCTCGGGAGCGTGTGCTGGTCGACGACCGATATGTGGGAGCAGGATATGGTATCCCGGCGGCATCGACGATAGAGGCCATTGGCCTGGCGGCCCGGGTAGAGGGCCTGTTGCTGGATCCGGTATATTCTGCCAAAGCTTTTGCGGGCATGATCGCCCGAGTCCGGCAAGGCTTCTTTAATGCCGATGACACAGTCGTTTTTCTGCATACCGGCGGATCTGCGGCTCTTTTTGCGTACTCGGAGGCACTGATGCCCCTCCTTCAGCCGGCGTGAAACGATCCGTTCGGAATGGATATGGCGACAGCCGGACTGGTCGCCGTTGCGGCCGTAGACTCCCGGATGACAATATGACCAGTGAGGCATCGGGATTGGATGGATTGACCATCTTCCAGATGACGTACCAGAGCAAGAGCCGCATCATGGCCCATTTCTTCCACCGGCAGGTGAATGGTCGTCAGGGAAGGAGTCATCCATTGGGCCCAGTCCAGATCATCAAACCCCATGATGGAGAGGGTGTCAGGAATCTGGTAACCTCGTCGAAGAGCTTCGAAACAAACGCCTTGTGCCAGCACGTCGCTTAGGCAAAAAACCGCCGAGAACGGGACCGCATGTTGCTCAAGGAGGGCAAAGGCTTTGCACCCATCCTGTACTGAAATGGCGGTTTCCACTAAGTAGGCATCAGGGATAATGGTCCGGATGCCCTGTACTCGTAACATGGTTCTGTCATTGTTATGCAGGGGACCATGAATAACTCCAATCTTTTTATGACCCAAGGTTTTCAGATAATTCGCCGCGGTTGCCGCAAGCGCAAAATTGTCATAACCGATCGTGGGCAGGGCTGTCGTATGTTCGTCGAAGGTACTGGTGCAGAGCAAGGGGATTCCCGCCCGTCGGCACAGAATCAACAGTTCCGGAAGATGATCCAATCCGGATACTACAATCCCTTCCGCACCCATTCGGATCAGATCCGTACAGCGCTCCAGTTCAATCTCGCGGTTGTTGCCTGTCGTCGACAGAACGAGCGAATAGCTCTCTTGTTGTAGATTGCATTCCAGGGATTTGATGAAACGGGTAAAAATGGAATGTTCAATGCCTGGAATAGCGGCTCCGATGATTCGGGTCCTTCGGGTTGCCAAGGCGCGTGCTGCCGGATGAGGGTGGTAACCATAATGGTTTGCGGCGGCTTCGATGGCAGTCCGGGCCTGCTTGCTGACCGCCTCGGGCTGGTTGAATACCCGCGATACAGTGGCAATGGAATAACCCGTTTGCCTCGCAATTTCCCGAATGCTACTCATCTATCCTAAGGGATTTTTTGGTCAGCTATTATTATAACGAATAGACAGGAGGGAGAGCACAGAGTTGGATCGAACCATAGACGGAGTTCGTCATTGCGCGAGTTGAATGTACGGTCGTTTTCGCTGTCAGAATCACTGCAGTGCCGTAACGCATAATTGGGGTTCTCGGGATCATCGACAGAGAATCCAGAGGATTATTCGTCCTTCATCGCCTCGAAGTCAGCAGAATTGACGATGTATTCCCTTGATCGGCGCGATATCCTCATGGAAAGCCTTCCCTGCTTCTCCTGAAAGAGTCGCGTTGGCGAAGCCGGCCTGCATTCAGTGTGGTCTCGCAGGCCTCCGAGCCGTCTATTCCATCAGTTGTGATCTTGTCGGTGATGTCCGCATTTGCCATCCCCGTGTCACTGCGTATGTCCCCTGACGACACTGGAGACATCTACGTGTGAGTCAGTTCGCCCCGTCTTCCAGTTCCTCATCAGTCATCCCTGTCAAAGGCTCACAAATCGATACTTGCAATACTATTCGTCTCCCGGCACGCCGTAGGAAGGGGCTGCGGCCGGATTGGTGGCTCGGGTCAGATAGTCGTTCACTTGGGGCTGGTAGGCAGTCCAGAGTTGTCGGAGTGCCGGTATAGCGTCTTGGTCCGACCAGTCTACGCGCAAGTCCACCAGAGGGTACGGTTGTGTATGGGCCACTAGCAGCGCGGCAGAGTGGACCGCACCTTCTTCCCCGCCGGCCAGGAGGCCCGCTTCCAGTGCCAACAGCAGCCGCTCGGCAAGGTGTTCATCCGGATGGGCGGCAAAACGTTCTGTCATGGCTTCGGGTACGGCGACGTCGGCCAGTAAGTTGCCAGCGGCATAACAGTGGATACCGGCCTTTTCCGCATGGAGCCCCAGGATATGGGTGCCCGTATGAGCAGCGGTTTGCCCGTGACGGTCCACGACAATCAGTTGACGCCAGGCCAGATTCTCCCGACCCTCCATGACCTGTTGCAGAGCACCTTCAGCGTCTAGTCCCGATGCCAGCGCATCCAGCAGCAGGGGGCCCAGATTCGGGTCTGTGACATTCTGTGTGGCTACGGCTCCGACTCCCGCCCGGGCATGGGGGCAGCGGGCACCCACACAGATGCTGGAGGTGGCGACGGCTACGCCAAGCATGGCACGTTGCGGACAGTATCCGACAAGGGAGAACGTCATGTGCGTTCACCTTCCGGAATCACCGCAGTGGCCTCGATTTCCATCACCCATTCTGGCCTTGCCAGGCCGTTGACAATCAATCCAGTAGAGACCGGATAGACGCCTTTAAGCCACTTGCCAATGGCCTGATAGACTTCATCACGGTAGGCACGATCGGTGATGTAGACCTGAATGCGACAGATATGGGACAGTTCGGAGCCCGCTTCTTCCAGCAGTTGCTGGACGTTCTGCATGGCCTGATCGGCCTGTTCGTAGGCACTCAGGTGCTTCGCGCTGGCAAAGGAATCGAGATCCTGTCCGACTTGGCCTCGCACGAAAACCAGAGTACCGCGAGCTCGGACAACCTGACACAAATCGTTGTCCAGATTCTGGTCAGGGTAGGTGTCGCGAGTATTGAACTTGCGCAATCTTTGATGAATATCAGGCATGAGAATAATGGAAGAAAAAAAATCAGGTGTTCAGGATCTTTTCACGGAAGTCGGTGTCCATGATGCGGTTTCCGGGCACCAAAGACCCGTTTGGCAGGCCGCAGCACAGCGAAGAAGTCAGTCAAAACAGCATACGTTTTCGATAGAAGTATCGTTCATCCGGGTTCGGGTTTCCACCCAGTAACCGGTCAACTGACAGTGTCCCCGCACCATAGATCGCCAAGTAGGCTAACAAAAACAGCCATAGAGCCCGTTGGTCGAGGATGGCGGCATCTGACACGTGGTCAAACCAGGCACCGATGGTTTTTGCATCGGCACCATGAAACGCGATGTCGACGTAGCTTTGCACCAGTACGAATCCAATCATTCCCAATGCGGCAAGCCGCGTAAACAGGCCGATCACAATCAGGATGGGTAGAAGAATCTCACTGTAGGTCCCCAGCATGACGATAAACCCCCAAGGCACGAAGGGTACTTGGGAGGCATCGTAGTGGTAGTACTCGATCACGGAGGGCACAATCTGGAAATAGGCCGCATCCTGGATCCCAAGCCCTCCGAAACCGTTACCGGTTTTGGAAAAGGCGGAATGGAGGAAATAGAGTAGCAGCACAGCCGCAAAAACCAGCCTTGCCAAGGCCCCGGGTAGCCAGGAAGCCGTGGATCTTTCAAGAGACAGGAATAGCCGTACGATGGGGTTTTGGCGAGTCTGGAACATGAATCCTCCATTATTTGGATGAGACGGTTTTCGCCGCTGGAGAGGAAATGGCTACCACGGCCCCACTGTTGAAAATCGACGCCAGCAAGGCCGATAGTTCCTCCTCAGAATGGTCATCCATCGCTCGCCCGGCTGCTACGCCGAGCGGGTCACCTTGGCTGAGGCGGTGAAGGAAGGTAAAGTGCCCGTCCGTCAAGGTCTGCATCAGGACCTCATCATCGGGCCTGATGATCATCAACTGTTCCCGTTGGTCCATGCGGACAGTTCCTGAATGCCGGGTTTTTGTACAGTCCTGCCAGATAGACAGGACCGGCCAGCGGGAGGATAGCAATTGAAGCGAGGGGTGCAAGATCAACTGCAAACCGGCCAGTTCGGACTCTGGTACTTCGGAAAGCATCCGGATGCTGAGTGGTTTGGCGTCCGAGGCGTAGAACGCAGCCTTTCGGCTCCATTCCAATCGGGCGAGGTCACCGAGGTATGGGAAGCGTGATCTTCCAGGCAGCTGGTCAAGCCATGTGCCGAATTGATCGCCATAAAGTAGCAATACCGGGGAGTGGGGCGGGTAGTGCAGAACGTATTCCCTGGCGGCCGCATCAAAGAACTCATCCCCCACCAGTTTACGGACCACCGGAAATGACCGGCCAAGTGCATTGCTCAAGCCCACAATGTGGTTGTTGCGGTAAATACCGAAGCGTCGATGGGTATGCAGGCCCTCATGGCCGGTGATTTCGCTCGGTAGGGCCGACCCGGGGATACGAAGGGCCCGGGTGAAGTCGTGCTGCAATTTAGCCAGGGAGGGCATATTCAGGATCCGCTTCGAGGCTCGCCAGATATCGATTGGCTCGTTCAGCCTGCTGCACCAGCATTTGCCACTCAGGGATGTTGGCATCCCATTCGATCAGGGTAGGCAATGGTCCGGTGCGGTTGAGCGTATCGCAATACAGGCCCCAGACCGCATCACATACCGCACAATCATGGCTATCGATCAAAACCGAGTGGCCCGCTTCACTTGTTTCCACCGTATGTCCAGCAAGGTGGACCTCGGCAACCCGGTCCAGGGGAAACTGACTCAGGTATTCGACCGCATTGTACCCCTGATTGCAGGCTGAAACAAAGACATTGTTCAGGTCCAGTAACAGCAGACAGCCAGTACGACGGGAGATTTCAGCAAGAAAGTCCGGTTCGGAATACTCGCTGCCCAGAAATTGCAGATATGTGGAAGGATTTTCCAGAAGAATCTCCTGCCCTAGTTGCATTTGGGTTAAGTCAATATGACTACATACCCGATCCAGTGTCTCCTGATTGTAAGGCAATGGCAGCAGGTCGTTGAGGAAGATTCCATCATGGCTCGACCAGGCGAGATGCTCACTGACCATTGCCGGTTGAAACCGCCGGACGACTGTTCGGAGTCGTGCGAGGTGATCGGGGTCTAGGCCGTCCGCCGAGCCGATGGACAGCCCGACCCCATGGATGGATAGTGGCACGTCGGCCCGGAGGCGGTCCAGAACCCGGTGCGAAGGACCGCCGTTGCCCATATAGTTTTCCGCATGCACCTCAAACCACGACGGTTCGCGCTCAGGTGCCAGGGCGTGCGGGTAATGTTCGGGTTTCAGGCTGACCCCGGCACTCACTGGCAGCATTCCGGTCATTTCGGCAAGGGGCCGTCTGCCGTCAGGTGCCGGTTAGTTCCAGTGGAGGAAGGGATTGCCGAGGCAGGTGCTGCCGCAAGAATACCATCCGGTGCTACTCCCTCCTGCCGGTCCGGTCGGAGCCTTGCACTGCATCAGCTTTCAGGGAGATCACGCTCCAGCGCTGTCAATGAGCCCTGGCGGTCTCCGGGCAACGCATATTCCGGGCTGTCTTCCTCGACGCCGTATTTCGTACACTCTCCTTTGGGTACCACGGTCCAGGCATTGCCCTGGTAATCGACAGTGGAACTTCCCGCACAAGTAGTCCCGGCACCCGCAGCACAACCATTTTGGCCGGCCAGTGAAATGCCGTAGCACTTTTCCTTGCCTCCGGCAAAAGCCGTGGATGATCCAGCGCCGGAAGAAACAACCAAAGTGATCGCACTGGCCAGCATGGTCCCGCTGATCACAGTTGATTTTTTTGCCATATAGAACTCCTGAACGATGGGAATGAATGAATACTGATTATAACCGTATGATGGGATCATGTTGAAGGACACTCCCCCTCGTTCGGGATGGTCGATATTTCATCGGGTGCCAGTCTGGGATGTTTCCACGGATGCCAAAGGATACGGAAGTCAATCGCTCTCACTCAGGTTGGTTGCCTTGGAGGCTCCAGCCTCTACCTTGTCGATACAGCGCACAACAAGTTTGTTCAGGGCATCCAAATTCAGTGTGGTGATGTTGGACAACCGGGAATGGTGCATCAGGGCCGACAATGCGGCACCTAATTCGGACGCAGCGACCGCGGCCTTGTAGCCATCCTTGAGGACATGGATGAAATAGGGATAGAACAAGTGACCGGTAATGCGTGCGTCCCCTCTCCCGACCCCGAACTTCCCGTCATAGGACGGGTCCACGTTCGGGTCATCGAATGCGTCCGCGATTTGCTGGGACTCCTCGGCATCCAGTGGCAGATGGATCAGGTATTGCTGATTCAGATACTGATAGCATGTCAGCGAGCCGCCCGTGGAAAAACCCAAGGCAAACGTCATGCTGGGGTCCATGTGCGGGCTATGATTGCGGGTAAAGCGGTCGGTAATTTTCTGCAACGCTTCGTAGGAATATTCATCGGGAAACACGTCGGTGCCGAATTTTTCCAGCAACTCATCGTCGTTGCAGCAGACAATGACATCGTTATTGCCGATTCTCGGCTTGATGGTGTCAAAGCCGATTCCAGTCGGGATAATGATCTGTGGGCCAAGGTAGCTGTTCAGATAGCCGGGCGTGAGGATCGGAATGTCCTGATCGGTTTTAAAACGGGCCTTGATTTCCGCATCCAATGTATCAATGGGAGGGTGTGGGGAGACCAGCAAATAGGTCCGGTCATGGGCGTTGCCGTTGTAACATTCACGAGGGCCCCAGATATGGGTGTGGATTTGCACGATATTGACATCGTTGTAGACATGCCGGTCAATTTCCTGCTGGGCGATAGAGGATCGGTCGTCTGGCAAGATAATTTTGAACTGGATATTCTGTTCGGTGGCCGAGTACAAGGCCACCAGGCCGAGAAAGGCATTCATGGTATTGCCACCAGAGCAGGGAGCCTCAACCTGGTCGCGGGAAATGAAATATTCCTTGTGTTCCCCGTCGTCAAGGATCAGGAAAAACCCGTCCTTATCCTTGGTCACCTTCTCCAGCGGTACCTTGTTGTACCGGAATTTCGGAATGTCGACAAAATGCCGGACATAATAATCATTGACAGGGACACCGATGCCCCGCATGCGAATGGTTCCGATCATGCTATTCTGTCTGTGATGGGATTGCGGACAGTGTAGCTATATTCTATTGATGGCGTTGCAAAAACCTTTTTATGTTGATATCAATCCGACACCTCTGGTACCGGGGTAGATTGGTGTCGCTTGCCATACGGGGCCAGTGCCTCCGGTGGTTTATACGGGCGTGGTGTGAATCAGATGCCGGATGCCGCACTTTTCGCCGAGAGCGAAAGGAAATCCGGTTCCATAATCGGTCCCGGTTGTACAGAAGTCATCAGATTGGTTCCATGAAGTAACACAGGCAATCTTGCCGGATAGCGTCTTTGTTCCGGGTATACATGGCCTGGACCAGAGGCTGTCGGATAAGGATCCGATTGTGGGTCCGCTGCAGGTACTCGGTAGTGACATCCTGGTCGGTGGGGCTGATGACGCGAATAGTGTCATCCTGGGTGCAGATGGCAAAGGGATAGCCACGCTCCAACTCTTGGAAATTCATTGCTTCCGAGCCAGTCAGTATCAAGGGAGTTTGCGTTTTCTCGTTATCAAAAGAAAAGGGCAGATCGGGGTCAATTTCGACTCGTCCAAGGGGTTGGTACAGGGTCAGGATATTCCGGTCCGCTGCCGGCAAAGTCGGCAGGGAGAGCAGGGTTTCGAGGTAATTTCGGGCCAGCTGGGCACCGTGGGGATCCCCGATGGGACCGAGTTCCAGTGTCACCGTAGGGCAGCGGTGATGAAAGGCATTGGCCAGGGTCGTGTCCGGCTGGATCACATGAACCACTCGGCTCGAAAACAGGGCGGACAGGCTCAGGGAATCGGGATGGAGCCGGGAAAGGATGCTGTAATGGGGATTCCAGCCGGTGTTGTTGTGCAGGTCGACGGTCGCATACAGGTTCACTCCTTCCAGGGCATTCAGGACTGAGCGGCAAAGCATGCTTTCTTCCCCGGCATCATGGTGCCAGATACGGTTGTAATCCGGTTGGTGCGGCAAGGCCCTTACGCCTTGGGATGCGGCGGCTATATTGCCGATCAACAGAATCAGGCTGCGCGCCGGAACGGGATTTTTCTGCAGTAACATTCGTACACCATCCCACCCGCTGGTTTCATCCCCATGTAGCAGGACGGAGACCAAAACCGGCGATGCTCTCTTGCCGGCGATGCGAATCATGGAGGGTCCTTCCAGGACTGTGACCAACTGGGTGGAGTCCATATCCAGCAGTCCCTCGGGGAGGGTTTCCAGAAGTCGAACCTGCATTGTCACAATACCCAGCTATGAACGGGCTGGCCGCGCTTCTGATTTTCCAGATAGGCGGTCACCAGTCCCTGCCGGTCCGGGCCATGCTTTCGAACCCAACTCCGCTGCCAGGCTGCTCCGTTCTGCGATCGTTCCACACGGTGGGTGATGATGCCCAGGAACTGGTCGATTTCTCCCGCCGGAATCTGGCGGCTTTCCAGTCCGAGACGTGCCAGTGGCAAGAGCTCTTCAAGGATTAGTTCCCGCATTTCCCGCATCTTCTCTCCCTCAGCATTTGCCCACAGGAGGTTGGTGTTGAGGCCGGATTGTGCAGCGGCATAGAAATTCTTCCGGGCTTTATCAAACGATAACCAGTTATGGATGGGCTGGTTGCCGATTCTCAACCCGATGATCAGACCGAAGTAGAAAGCTGCATTGGCAATGCTATCCACAATTGTAGGCCCGGCTGGGACGACGCGATGCTCAATACGAAGGTGTACCAAGCCATCGTGATCAAAACCGATCAACGGACGATTCCAGCGCCATATCGTGCCGTTGTGGAACCGGACATGATTGAATCGGGCCGGAGGAGTATCCTGCAGGGCCGGCATGAGAATAGGATGGTTTTTGATGTTGGCCTCAAAGACTTCCAGCAGGGATTCCCGGATATACCCATCGCCGAAACTCACCCGCGGTGGGAAATGTTCGCCGGTATTGATCGCCTGTTCGAACAGTGGGATCCGTGTTTCATCCCACAGTGCATGGCCAAACAGGAACGGGGAATTGGCACTCATGGCGACCATTGGAGCGGAAATCACCAGGCTGGCATTGAAGTCCTGAATGGCATCTTCCAGGGGACATTGCAAGTGAATCTGGAACGAAGTGGCTGCGGCCTCCAGCATCACATCCTGATGAGTCAGCAATAGGTCCTGCTCACCCTTGATCGAGATAGAGAATGGCTTGCCATCGCGCATGGCCAGGATGCGGTCATTGAGAGACTGATAACGAACCATGTGCGACATGTACTCCGCGCAGAGCAGGTCTTCGGTGATGGTTGGCAAAATGCCAATCGTTGTGAGGCGGAGACCCAGATCTTTTGCCGCAGTCGCGCAGCCCTGCCACCGGGCTTCCAGTTCGTCATGCAATCGACTGAACACCCGTCCGGTCAGGGAAGTCGGGCTGCCGTTCAGCTCTACATTGAACTTGGCTAATTCGGGCACGACCAGTGGATCTTTCAGATGAGCAAGAAATTCCTCATTACAGGGAGCAGGGTTGCCGTCACAGTCCAGCAGCCACGCTTCCAGTTCATAACCGGCCATGTTGCTCCGGTGGCTGAACTCCCGGTTGGCAAAATATTGCTTCAGCAACACCGACTCCGATTCCAAACGTTCCCGGAACCCGCTGAAGTGTTCGGCATTGAAATACCGATTCGAGATTTCGTCTCCCATAATGCGCTGAGTTGTGGCGTAAGGCTTTGGGTGCGGGATTGCATTGTAGCGGTTTTGCGCGACTGGGGGCGAGAGGAAGGTTGATTTGCACCCTCAATGTCGGTTGCAGACACGCCGGGCAGAAGACCAATAGAAAACATTTCCTCGCAGAGTACGCAAACATTGACATCGCTATCCTGGCGGACATTGGGGTGGTTCCGGTAGCTACCCTGGGAGAAAGTCCGTATGGTCTTTGTTTGCAACGTACGATCCCTTTCGATAGCCTGCTTACTCGTTTCCAGACGGGGACGGGGCCCGTTCGTCCAACAGGCACCGCCGCGCCCGCGAGCGGATAAATCCCGACGGGCGGAATCGGAAATCCCGCGTGGCCGACCCCTCCGGCAACCCGCTCCGCTCCGAACCGGTCCCGAATGGCCTGACGGAACCAGGAACACTCCACCATGTTCCGACTTTTGCGTATTTCTGGTTGGAAAATGTGGCCAGTCGATTTATGATCGGATCCTGTGATATTGATCTGATTCGCCCTCGGCTCGACCACTGTGGAATCCCGCGACCCGTCACGATATGTGCGTGAGAATGCGTTGGAGCTTGCCATCGGGCGGCAGGTACGAAAGTTCCGAAGCCAGCAAGGGATGACGGTGTCTGACCTGGCACGAGGCTCTGGACTCTCGTCCGGCATGTTGTCCAAGGTCGAAAACGGCTTGACATCCCCATCCCTTGCCACCCTTCATGGGATTGCGGCAGCCCTCAACGTACCGGTCACGGCCTTGTTTCGGCTCTATGAAGATACCCGGGAAGCCACTTTTGTGCCAGCGGGTGAAGG
Organism: Candidatus Poriferihabitaceae bacterium; assembly: GCA_965221795.1. GTDB lineage: Bacteria > Pseudomonadota > Gammaproteobacteria > Arenicellales > Poriferihabitantaceae > VYFG01. Next base: position 904,107 of record OZ244914.1, on the reverse strand, counting down.
GCTTGCCATTGAGCGTCAGGGTACCCGGGCTGGTCACCAGTACCAACTCCTGGGCCATTCCAGTGGCCAGACTCCCATGGTCGAACCCTATCTCGTCACGCTGACGAATGAATCCGATGTCTTCCCTCTGTTCCAGCATGAGGGAGTGGAATTCATCCATCTGCTGGAAGGTGAGATGGTGTATCTGCATGGCAGTCGGACGTATCCGATGAAGCCGGGGGATTCGTTGTACTTTGACTCGGAGGTGCTGCACGGTCCCGAGCAGTTGAAGGTATTGCCGATCCGAATGCTGGCGATCATTGTTGGGCGTCAAGGTATGGTTCTGGAATAGATTCACAGTGTGAATTTTTTTTTCATGCCAGTTGAATTTCTGCGAGATTAGCGCTAGGCTACCGAGTTGCCATTGATCCGAGGTTTGGCTGGTTATGTGTGGAATCGTAGGGTTGTATCTCAAAAATCCGGAATGGGAAGCCCGTCTGGGCGAGATGCTGTCGGACATGTTGATCCAGATGACAGATCGAGGGCCGGATAGTGCCGGGGTGGCGCTATATCACGAATCAGTGGCAGCGGATGCGGTCAAGATGACGTTGCAGGGGCCAGATAACATTGACTGGGATCAGGTGTCGGCTACCCTGCAAGAGGGTCCGGGAGCACCGTTTTCGGTGCGGCCGTTGGCCAATCATGCGGTGGTGACTGGACAACTCGGCGAGGATGCCGACGTCGATCAGATCCTGGGTTGGCTTGATGACCGGTTTGCGGAGCTTCGGGTCACCAGTATTGGCAGTGTGATCGAGATCTACAAGGAAAAAGGATTGCCGGCTCAGGTCATTGACCGGTTTGCCATTCGTCGAATGGGAGGAACTCATGCCTTGGGCCATACCCGGATGGCTACGGAAAGCGCTGTCACGACAGCACACTCCCATCCGTTTTCCACCGGCCGGGATTTGTGCCTGGTGCATAACGGATCGCTTTCCAATCACAACCGCTGGCGACAGAAACTCCGTACCGAAGGGGTGCGCTTCCAGACTGATAACGACAGTGAGGTAGCGGCGGGTTATTTGACATGGCGATTGGGGCAGGGGGCCACCCTCAAAGAAGCCCTGGAAGCGGCGCTGGAAGACCTGGATGGGTTTTATACCTTTGCGATCGGTACCCGTAATGGATTTGCTGTGTTGCGTGACCCGATTGCCTGTAAACCGGCCATCTTGGCGGAAACCGACGACTGGGTTGCGATGGCATCCGAGTACCGTGCTATCGGACAACTGCCGGGCAGCCATGATGCCCGGATCTGGGAACCGGATCCGGCGACCATCTACAGTTGGGAGAAACACTGAGATGACCACATTCGATTTACGAGAATCCGGAGTCCGGGAACTCAATGACTACCTGCATCGGGAAGAACGTTCTTCCCGGACTATGGAAGTGATTCACCCGGATGGTTGCCACAATGTGGCAGTTGGAGCCATGCATCCTGACCATGTCGACATCCAGGGCCATGTCGGATACTACTGTGCCGGTATGAACCAACAGGCATCCATCACGGTGCATGGCAATGCGGGCCCGGGTTTGGCCGAAAACATGATGGGGGGAGAGATTCGAGTGCGGGGAAATGCCTCACAGTACTGTGGAGCGACTGCCCATGGGGGACTGCTGGTGGTCGAAGGCAATGCCGCTGCCCGTTGCGGGATTTCCCTGAAAGGGGCCCATATTGTCGTTGGCGGATCTATCGGCCATATGAGCGCGTTCATGGCGCAAAGTGGGGTGTTGGTCGTATGCGGCGATGTGGGAGGGGCTTTGGGTGATTCCATTTACGAGGCACGAATCTATGTCCATGGTCAGGTGGAGAGTCTGGGTGCGGATTGCGTGGAAAAGGAAATGCGGGATGAACATACCCAGGAACTTGCGGCACTGCTTGCGCGTTCCGGAATGAATCCGGATCTGGCCGGGTTCCGCCGCTATGGCTCGGCCCGTCAGCTTTACCAATTTCAGATCGACAATGTCAGCGTTTACTGAGAAAAACCAGATTGATACCCGTTGGTTACGGGAGTCTGCCACTTTCAGTCGCCCGGTGATTCGGGAAATCCAGCGGGCCGCCCGTGAGGGCATTTACGATATCCGAGGGGGCGGGGCCAAAAGGACGATCCCGACCTTTGATGACTTATTGTTTCTGGGTGCGAGCGTATCGCGGTATCCCCTCGAAGGATATCGGGAGAGATGCGATACCCGCGTCACTCTGGGCACCCGTTTTGCCCACAATCCACTGCAGTTGGATATTCCCATCACCATTGCCGGTATGAGTTTCGGTGCCTTGTCCGCACAAGCCAAGGAAGCGCTGGGCCGCGGAGCCTCCGAAACCGGCACCAGTACGACGACCGGTGATGGTGGTATGACCCCGGAAGAACGGACGCAGTCCCGGCATCTGGTATACCAATACCTGCCATCTCGGTATGGGATGAACCCGGTCGACCTGCGCAAGGCGGATGCCATTGAAGTGGTGGTGGGGCAGGGGGCCAAACCGGGCGGCGGCGGGATGCTGCTTGGACAGAAGATCAGTGACCGGGTGGCGGAAATGCGTAATCTGCCCCGGGGGATCGATCAACGGAGTGCTTGCCGCCATCCTGACTGGACCGGGCCGGATGATCTCGAAATCAAGATCCTGGAATTGCGCGAAATTACTGATTGGAAAGTGCCCATCTACGTCAAGGTCGGTGCGACGAGGACATTTTTCGATGTGCAACTGGCGGTCAAGGCGGGTGCCGATGTAGTGGTGGTGGATGGCATGCAGGGAGGTACGGCGGCGACTCAGGATGTCTTTATCGAGCATGTGGGGATTCCCACCTTGCCGGCCACCCGGATAGCGGTCGATGCACTGCAGGATCTCGGGATGCATCGAGAAGTGCAGTTAATCGTGTCGGGCGGGATCCGTACCGGTGCAGATGTCGCCAAGGCACTGGCCATGGGTGCGGATGCGGTTGCCATCGGCACAGCAGCCTTGATTGCAATGGGCGACAACTCACCGGATTTTGAGTCCGAGTACAATCGGATTGGCACCAGTGCCGGCTACTATGACGACTGGCAGGAAGGCCGGGATCCAGTCGGAATTTCGACCCAGGACGACGCTTTGGGCCAGCGTCTGGATTCAGTAAAAGCCGGCCAGCGGGTCGCGAATTATTTGCGGGTACTGACCCTGGAGTTGCAGACGCTGACCCGGGCTGCCGGGAAGAGCGATGTGCATAACCTGGAACCGGAGGACATGGTCGCCCTCACTGTGGAAGCGGCGGCTATGGCTCGCATTCCGCTGGCAGGTACGGACTGGATACCGGGGCATCATCGGTATTGAGATCGCACGCTTTGCTGAACGATCCTGTGGGATCTGGCTACTGGCAGTTGCTGCGGTCGTCCAGAACGGATTTTCTTTGCCATAATCTGGGCCTGTATATTTATGACCCTTTAACATGACTTGACCGCAATGACATCATGACCACCGACCTCGCCGACAAGGCAAAAGAAATCGATATCGAATACTTCCTGATCAGCTTTGTCGATCTGTTCGGCATACTGCGCTCCAAGTTGGTTCCCGCTCGTGCCATTGGCGACATGCAACGCGAGGGTGCCGGCTTTGCGGGATTTGCTACTTGGCTGGACATGACGCCGGCAGATAGTGACATGTTTGCCGTGCCGGACCCGGACAGCCTGATCCCGTTGCCATGGAAAAAGGAAGTCGGCTGGTTAGCCAGTGACCTGTATATGGACGGCAAGCCAGTGGAAGCATCTCCCCGAGTGGCGCTGAAACGCCAGATCGAAAAGGCCGGGAAACAGGGCTGTCGAATGAAAACCGGGGTCGAATGCGAGTATTTTCTGGTCAATGCGGATGGCACCGCGATTGCCGACTCTGGCGATACCCAGTCCAAGCCATGTTACGACCAGTCGGCTTTGATGCGCCAGTATGACATCATCACCCAGATATGCGATGCCATGATCGCTCTTGGCTGGGGTCCTTACCAGAACGATCATGAGGATGCCAATGGCCAATTCGAAATGAATTGGGACTACGATGACTGTCTCCGGACCGCGGATCGGCACACGTTTTTCAAGTACATGGTACGGCAGATTGCTGAAAACCATGGACTGCGTGCCACCTTCATGCCCAAGCCATTTGCCAATCTGACGGGCAACGGCTGTCATGCTCATGTCTCGCTGTGGGACACAGCGGGTGAACGCAATCTGTTTGTTGACCAGCAGGATGAAATGGGGCTCTCTTCCCTTGCCTATCAATTTCTTGGAGGCATTATTCACCATGCCGGGGCTCTTGCGTCTCTCTTCAACCCTACGGTCAACAGCTACAAGCGGATCAATGCGCCGCGGACACTGTCCGGGGCAACCTGGTCGCCCAATTCTGTCAGCTATGGCGGTAACAACCGTACCCATATGGTGCGCATTCCCGATGCCGGACGGTTTGAATTGCGCTTGATGGATGGGGCCGTCAACCCCTACCTGCTACAGGCTGGCGTGCTTGCCGCGGGCCTGGACGGTGTTGCCCATCAACGTGACCCCGGCAAGCGGCTGGATATCAACATGTACGAGGAAGGTCATGCCATATCCGGACTGAAAAAATTACCGCTCAACCTGCTGGATGCGATTCGAGAGACTGAGCAATCCGAGTCGCTTAAGAAAGCATTGGGGGTGGAGTTGATGAATGCCTATTGCAAGCTCAAACTGGATCAGTGGAACGACTTCACACGCTCCATTACGCCTTGGGAACGGGACCATACGCTGGATTGTTAGGCACGAAAGTGGGCTTTCGGCAGAATCCAGACCGGCTGGCTATGGTGACACCGGCTCGGAGTGTATCGTTCGATTACGGAAGCAGACGACGTCCGTTCATGCAGTGTGCCCCCGAGTTCCATCGCCCATCAACTATTATGGTACATGGAGGGCATTTTCCGGAATGCTTGGCCGAAGGAGTGGCGTGCGGCGATTCGTGCGGCACTGTCGGCGATTCCGGGCCGTAGTGGGTCGAATCCGTGGTCCCGCGCAGTGCCGAATTGGCGTCGTTCGTACGCAACTCGGCGGTCCGGAATCGTTCTTGGTGCCCGGGTTGGGCCGATACGACCCTACCCGCGACGGCCCGGCCAACGATGCAACCGGGGCTTCCATTGTGGTCTCTACTCGCAAGAGACCCCCCGGCGAGTGATCGTCGGGGGGCAGGGGTTCAGGTGATGGCCGGCATTCCCTTCACTCGGGCAGTCCCCGGTAGGGCGATTCCGCACAGTAAAGGTATGATGGATCATGAAACATCCCGGCCAGGCGGCTCAGAAACCCCGCCCCCGGCGGGGGCACGTCGGCGGTCCCGTCGTCGTCGGTGCCGAGGGTTCTATCCATGCCGGGCGTGGTGATGGTTTTGGGGCGATCCAGAGCCCGTCGCACGCTGGAGTGTTGGCTTTCGGTGGCGCAGGTGCAGCTCGAACCGCCACGGCGTTGGTAGACCACGCCGCCGGGCGTGTCTGCCGGCTTGGCGCAATCGTCATTGTCGGTGATGGTGAAATGCTTCCGGCCCTCAGTCGGGTGGACGGTGTAGCCGGGGCCATTGACAATCACCACCATGACCTCACTGTCGCCGGTGTCCAGATTGTCATCTTTCCAGCAGAGGTCGGTTGGAAACAGCCCGGTCCCCGGCAACAGCATTTCGGCGAAGCCCAGGAGGCGGTTATTCTTCGCCGCAATCGGGCCAGACCCATCGGCCTTGTTCAGGAAGATGCCGCCGTGGCGCTCGGCAAAGCGGTCCGGGCCGGAGACGGTGATGGCGGCCACGCGAACGGTCAGAGACCCTGACAGTCCGCTGCGCACCCCGGCGTTGATTTGAAAAGCTCCTCCCCGGGTGGCGCAGTCATACGCTTCCGCAACCTCGGTATCGGTAACGAGTAGTTCCACCACCGGCAGCGTTTGCGCCCGGGCAGTGGCGGCGGGCAGCGCGAGAAGCGCACTCAGTACTGCCGCCAGAACGGCTTGGAAATGGGGGGGGGGGGGGGGGGTAGGTAAGTGGGTCATGATGGGTCCTCCGCATGGATTGATGCCCTGATTCTACACGGGTTTCGGTCCGAACGTAAAGAGGCGGAATGCCATTGGACGAACTTCCCGTGTCCACTGCAGTGAGGGTGCCCGGGAACCGGCGGTTCCGACCCCGGAAGCTGTCGGAGAATTCTTGTATCCACCGGCAGCTAAGGACCCGGTGCAGCGCTTCCGGTCGCGGCGGACCATCTGGCTATCCCGAGCCTTCATTCGGTCGGGCGGCCCGGCCGTCATCAGGCTCACGTTCGACTACTACGCGTGAAGTCCAGTCTAATAATAGTCTTTTTGAGCGATTGGAAGATAGGAACCTTCTGGAGGAACATCGCCAGCGTCAACATCAGGTATTCCGGTCCGCTCAGCAACAGGATCCGAAAAGTTAAATTGGCGACGAACCCATGGAAAAAAGACTCAGAGTACGAGGGCCCCAAAGAAGGTTGTTCGGGGTATGATCGTCCCTTCCATTCATCGGGGATGAAAAGGTGATATGGCTGACAGAATTCCATGAGCAAGTAATCCATATTGGATTCTGTTATGGAAAATTGCGGTCATAACTGGCACCATTGTCAGCCCTGAAAACCGGAACAGAATATGAAAGGCATCGAATCGGCCGCGGCTCAACTGGAGGCTGCGATTCAGAAATTTCTCGAAACGAAAATGACGGATGACATGGGCATGCAAATTGATGAAAAATCCAAACGCAGCTTGGCGGTTCGAATGGCGATTGGTGATCCGGGGTTGCTGGAACCCAGCGAACAGGTAGAGATTCTTGCTTGGGCGGCGTTGGCGGATGATGAAATGGGCCGAACTCGTCTGAAGATGCTGGTTGGGGAGGCAGTCAGCCTGCTTGCTTTCGAGATGACGAATTCCATGCTTGAGGCAGAATTTGACGATGACATGGATCACGCCGAGATCCACTGATGCCATCTGGCCCGCCATCTTCCACAAGGCAGATCATGCCGCAATAGCTCAAGGTGGACTCGGTCAGACGAGCCATGCCGCCCTCGTCTCGGTACCCTGACCAGGACATCACCAGTGATTTTGCCTGGTCCATCTGTGACCCTCTGCTCCTGCTGCCTTGGCAGCAGCGGCGCAATGCGCTCGTACGGGTATGAGTTCCCTGGGTCGGTTCCTCCGCGCGGCTTCCGTTAACAATTACCGGTGCCGGGTGTGCCATATCGAAGGCAAATTGTGTGAACAGGCTCTAGTTCCTGTTCGTAATGGGATCATCCGAGAATAGAATTCGATAAGTTATCTTCCGTGGTGGCATGGCAACCTACACAAAGTTCAGATGCCGGCAAAGAGGGTGCTGAACCCATCAAGACAGCCCTTTTGTGACACCTGCCAACGGGCAAGTTAATGAAAGGGAGAGCCTGTTACTTGCAGTATTTCGACAAACCCAGAACCACACAAACCCGGGACCAACTCTCGGTTTGATAGAAGTCATGATAATATCAATTATTAGAGTGCGACAAGTGCGTGTCCAAAATCGGTACAAATCAACGATATTTTGACAATCCATTTTCATTTTCCTGGGTGTTTGGATCCATCTCCGTTTATCCATGAGTGAAGTCCGACGGTTTTTAGAGCATTTGGTAGAGCTTCATCTTTCAGGATTGGCTCAAATTTGTATGTCTGATGTCATGGCAATATATGGGCCTATGAGTCATGAGTTGCCTCAGGTGGTTAGAGCCGAATCGGAAAGATTATCAAAGAATGAGAAATGTAACCGCAAATTGACAATTGTGTTGGATACCGGAGGGGGATTAGTTGATGCCGTTGAACGTACAGTTGACGTAATTCGACATCATTACGACATCGTTGATTTCATTATCCCCGATCAGGCGATGTCAGCTGGGACAATTTTTGCCTTGTCCGGGGATAGTATCTACATGGATTATTTTTCCCGGCTGGGGCCGATAGACCCCCAGTTTCTAATTGACGACAAGTGGGTTCCAGGCTTAGGCTATCTTGAGAAATTCAAGGAGTTGAATGAAAAATCCATGGACGGAACACTAACTCCATTGGAGTATGCGCTAGTCGATAAAATGGATTTGGCAGATTTGCATCGATACGAACAAGCCAGGGACCATTCTGTTGAGTTGTTGGAAAAGTGGTTGGCAACCTACAAATTTAAAAATTGGGATAAAACCCAAACAAAGGGAAAGGAAGTTACGGCAGAAATGAAACGGGAACGGGCGAATCAGATCGCGGTGGCACTTAACGATACAACAAGATGGCATGCACATTCTCGCGGCATCTCAATGAAATTGCTGGTAGATGAATTGCAGTTGAAAATCGAAGATATATCAAGCTCGGAAATTCTTCAAAAGAAATTACATGAGGCTCATAATTTCATGGTGGATTATATGCAAAACAATAATTTTCCTGCTTGTTTGAAGACCGCACACTACACGGAACAGCCGGAAGAGAAATGAAACAGACCAAATTGACCATCAGCGAGCAGCACCGTCAAATAGTCAACAAATCAGGTGATCTTGACTTGAAAAATTACCATGCACACAAGGAACTCGAAGAAACATTAAGGAAGGCGGGGATTGTGAGGTCCAGACGGGGACCAAGAATTACCGACCCCGCTCATATCCGTAGTGTGATTCACAGATAGTCTGCTGTTCTCAAGAATTACTGGATTGTGGCACTTGCAACTGATTGGGAGTACAGCCAATGCCGGGATGAAGGTTGGATACCTACAGAATCGAGTGGCAGAATGATGAACAACAATGCTCCAGCCACATTAAGCCATGTGGGGCTTTATAGGAGCCTGCAGGATAGGTTATCCGCTCGCGAGGGATTCAATCAGGTCCGTCAGACAGCGGTGACCTTTCGTGGTGGTTTTATCCAGATGCCAATTCCTGACAAGGCGTATTTTCAGTTAGGAAGGTCTGTTGTCACCGATCCAAATATGATCTCGGGACATTTCAGCAGAGATTCCGGAAGGAGACATTTGCGTGGAAGTCTGGATGGTTATGTGAAAACTTGCCAGCGCTGGAAATTGGAATCTGACAAACAGCTGATTCTTCTCGGCTACGAGCCGCATGATGGGATTGGCCAGCATGTCTTATCTGCTGTTCATATCCCCTCATCACGGGACTATAGAGACAGGATTGCATATGTCCTTCGCATCAGCTTGGGACTCGGCTCAATGTTCAATGAGGTGGTTGAAGCTGAATTGAACTGGCTCAACAAGGCTCGACCGGAGTTGAATGGCCAGTCTGCACTCGACTATATGCTGGAAGGGTATATGTCAAACCTGCTTGTCATTGCGGACCTTGTAGAACAAGAAAGGGTGCTCTGAGAATTGCTCGATGGTTGTCCTGTAAGGAAAACCCAATCTACCTTATACAAACACGTCGTCACGTTCACGAAATCACTTGATGCTGTCCTGCTCGAACGTGGTATTGATCTGGATAGTATTGAGGAGACGAAGACGGAGATTGCAAGGGTGGGGAGGGCAGGTCAGTATACTGCAGAAGGGATTGTCAGTAATTTATTCCGTGGACGACCGAACAGGTTAACCCGTTTCCTGTGTCTCGATTCAGTGATGGAACGATAGGGGTTTCTATTCAGCACATGAGGGTTCCACCTGTGAGCAGGAACTCTCTTTTCATTTGAAGAATCACGGGCTCAGTTTTGAGTTCAGGGAAAGATGGTGTATACTGCAGGAGACCGTTGGGGTGCTCATTCAGGGCTGAGAGATGTCAGACATCAACCCATCGAACCTGATCCAGATAATGCTGACGAAGGAAACGGTATCATTCCGGCACGAGCCAGAGGCGACCGTACTTCCCTCGCCAGTTCCGATCTGGGTATGCACCTGCATGCTGAACCCGAAGGCTCTTGAAAGCGGAATCCCCAATACCGATTGTCCTGACTATCGCCGGCTCCGACAGTTCTGGAGGTGCCGGGGTTCAAGCGGATATCAAAACCTTCAGTGCCCTGAAGGTTTATGGTGCCAGTGTAATCACGGCCGTGACGGCCCAGAACACACGTCAGGTCAATCAGGTGCTCACGATGCCGGAGCGTCTGGTGCAGGGGCAGATCGAAGCGGTGCTGGATGACTTGAATGTCGCGGCGATCAAAATTGGCATGCTCGCCTCGTCGTCCATTATCCGGGCCGTATCGGCCACCTTGGCAGGATACACCGGATGCATCGTACTGGATCCGGTGATGGTTGCCAAGTCAGGCGATCAACTGTTGGCATCGGATGCGATTGATGCATTACGGGATTTGCTGTTGCCCAGGGCAGACCTGCTCACACCAAACTATCCGGAAGCGGCAGTGTTGCTCGACACCCTGTCAGCGAACCACCCGGAAGAAGCACTGGCACAAGGCGGTTCTCTGCAGGCACTCGGGGCAAAAGCCGTCCTCATGAAGGGGGGGCATGGCAACGAACCTCTTTGCACGGACTGGCTGCTTCTTCCGCAAGAGGATCCGGTGAAGCTGGAATCAATGCGGGTCCAGACGATCAACACTCATGGCACGGGATGCACTTATGCGGCGGCTATTGCCGCATATCTCGCCCGGAAAAATTCGTTGCTGGAGTCGGTCAAAAGATCTCACCGCTATCTGGCCGGCGCGATCCGTGCTGCGGACCGTCTTCAGGTCGGGCGCGGGCAGGGACCGGTTCATCACTTTTATCAGGTCTGGAATGACTGAGGCGGCTGTCATTGGTGCCGGTGTGGCGGGCTTGGTCTGTGCCTGTGAACTGGTGGACCGTAAGGTTTCAGTTGAGGTCTACGAGCGCTCTGTTGACATCGGCCCTGCATGCTGTTCGTGGTTTGCTGGTGGGATGCTGGCCCCATACTGTGAGCGCGATACGGCGGAAATCCCGGTGATGCAGCAGGGATTGTTGGCCAGGGACTGGTGGCAGCGGCATGTTTCCGATGTAACTTCCATGGGCAGTCTCGTGGTCTCACTGCAGAGAGATCGTAATGAAATCAAGCGCCTTTCTCGGCTTGGTAAACGATGTGAATGGATTGAACCGTCGAAAATCGGTTCCATCGAGCCCGACCTCAAGGATTTTCCTGGTCCAGGGCTGTGGTTTCCCGATGAGGCACACTTGGACCCCCGGCAGGCACTGCTCGACATGGTCGGGTACTTGAAACATCGGGCGGTTCCCATCCATTTCGGGGAAGCGGTCGATCCTGGGGATGTCAATGCAGAGTTCGTCATTGATTGTCGTGGGTATGCCGCTCGCGAAACGCTGCAGGGCCTGCGCGGGGTCAAGGGTGAAATGTTGTTGCTGCACACAGACGAGATTCAGTTGCGACGTCCAGTCAGGTTACTGCATCCGCGTCAGCCCATCTATGTGGTGCCGCGACGCTCCGGTCTCTATATGCTCGGTGCCACGGCAATTGAAACAGACGAATCCCATGTCAGTGCCCGCTCTATGCTGGACCTGCTGCATTCCCTGTTTTTACTGGATTCCCGCTTCGGGGAAGCGGCCATTGTCGAGATGGGGGCCGAGGTGCGGCCGGCTTATCATGACAATCAGCCGAAGCTGTCTCAGAGGGGCCATGTGATTTCTGTCAATGGACTGTTTCGACATGGTTTTCTTCTCGGGCCATCTCTGGCCATTCGGGTGGCCGATATCGTATTGGGCCAACGTCAAGGGGAGGCATGGTCGGAATGTGGATAATTGTGAACGGAGACCGCAGGGAGGTGAACCATCATCTTTTGAGTAAAATCCTGGTCGAATGTGGATATCGACACGATCATGTTGCCATAGCACTCAACGGCGAGTTTGTACACCGACATCGATGGGAACAGACGTTCATATCTCCTGGCGACAGGATTGAAGTGGTAGCACCAAATGCCGGGGGGTGACCGAATGGTGGAGTTTTACGGGCAGTCCTTTGTCAGCCGATTGCTGCTTGGCACCGCGCGATATCCGTCGCCGGCAAAACTGGTGGAGGCGATCCGTGCCGCCGAGACCGAGATCGTCACCCTGTCCCTTCGCAGGGAAGCGGGTGGAAGTACCGCCGGGCAGCAATTTCGGGCAATCATCCGATCCCTGAACGTAACGGTTCTGCCGAACACAGCGGGTTGTTATTCGGCGCGGGAAGCGGTGGTGACGGCACAGATGGCGCGTGAGTTGTTTCAGACCGATTGGATTAAATTGGAAGTGATCGCAGACTCCGAGACATTGCGTCCCAACCTGGCCGAATTGGTCAAGGCCGCAAAGATTCTGGGTGAAGAGGGCTTCCACGTATTCCCTTATACCACTGAGGATCTGGGGGCAGCGGAATGTTTGCTGGAAGCCGGCTGCCAAGTACTGATGCCCTGGGGGGCACCGATCGGTACCGGACAGGGGCTGAACAATGAGCATGGCCTGCAAGAGATGTGCAACCGGTTTGACCATGTCCCCATTGTGGTGGATGCAGGCATTGGTCTTCCGTCCCATGCTGCTCGCGCCATGGAGATTGGTTGCGCAGCTGTACTGTTGAATACGGCTGTCGCCAGAGCGGAAGACCCGGTGGCCATGGCCAGGGCATTTGCGGGTGCGATCCAGGCCGGGCGGGGAGCCCATTTGGCAGGACCCATGGAGCCTTCGGAACGGCCACACCCCTCAACCGATCCGGGCGGAAAGGCCTTCCTGGGACATGATGCTTGATCCGTTTTATCCCATATGGGACAGCAGTGAGTGGCTGGAACGAATGGTTCCGCGGGGTGTGCGTCTGGTCCAGCTCCGGATCAAGAGCGCCGATCAGGCGTTGGTCCGGCATGAAGTGGCGCGGTCGCAGCAGATATGCCAGCACCATGGATGCCAGCTGGTGGTGAATGATCACTGGCAGCTGGCCATTGAACTGGGATGTGATGCCGTGCATTTGGGACAGGAAGACCTGGAGGGAGCTGATCTTGCCGCGATCCGTGCGGCAGGTATCGAATTGGGCATCAGTACCCACTCCACAGAAGAGTTGGACCGGGCACTGGAAGTTCGCCCAACTTATGTTGCGCTCGGGCCGATTTATCCGACCCGGCTCAAGAAGATGCCCTGGTCACCCCAGGGCCTGGAGCGTATTGCCGAGTGGAAACGACGGGTACGCAGGATCCCACTGGTGGTTTTAGGTGGGCTGAATCCCCCGCGGGCGGTTGCTGCACTGTGCGCCGGTGCGGATATCGTCGCCGTGGTAACGGATATTACACTCCATCCGGATCCCGGGAAACGGCTATCCGAGTGGCTCATATGTACCCGGGCCCAACCCGTCCAAACCGCTCAATCACGAGAAGAGTTCGAATGAAAAAAATCCTGTTTTTTCTGTTGATGCTTGGCATGAACCCGGCTTTGGCCGCTACTGAACTGACCCTGATTCTCGACTGGTTTGTGAATCCGGACCATGGGCCAATTCTGATCGCCAGGGAAAAAGGCTACTTTGAGGAGCAGGGGCTGGAGGTGCGGATTGTTCCGCCCGCTGATCCATCCACTCCTCCCCGGATCGTTGCCGCCGGGGAGGCGGATCTGGCCATTTCCTATCAACCACAGCTGCACCTGCAGGTGGCCCAGGACTTGCCTCTCATACGGGTCGGTACATTGGTGGCTACGCCATTGAATTGCCTTCTGGTACTGGAAGACGGCCCGGTGCAGTCGCTTCGGGATCTGGCGGGTCGAAAAGTCGGATATTCCGTGGCGGGCGTTGAGGAAGCCCTGTTGACCGGCATTCTCGAACCCCATGGCCTCGGCCTTCAGGATATCGAACTGGTGAACGTCAACTGGTCACTCTCTCCTTCCCTGATGAGCCGGCAGGTGGATGCGGTGATTGGGGCATTCCGGAACTTTGAACTGAATCAGATGAAGCTGGCGGGAATCGCCGGAAGGTGTTTCTATCTGGAAGAAGAAGGATTGCCTCCCTATGATGAGCTCATCTACGTCGCCAATCCGAACACGATGAATCGGGAAGTGGTTGTTCGGTTCCTTGCCGCCGTGGAAAAGGCAGTCCAGTATATCGTCAATTACCCTCAGAAGAGCTGGGAGATCTTTTCCGCGACCTCGCCCGAACTGCAGGATGATCTCAATCGGCTGGCCTGGTTCGATACATTGCCCCGATTTGCGCTACGCCCCGCAGCACTGGATGCGGCACGCTACCAGCATATGGAATCCTTTCTGTTCGAACAGGGATTGATCGAGCAGTTGAGTCCGGTAGAAAAGTTGGCGCGGGATATTACCCGGCACCCCTGATAGAGTGGGTAGCAGGGTGTATCGGGAGACTGTATGGTCGAGCTGATGCGCCCTGATGGCATCCGATCCGACATCCTGGTCTGGAACATGTGGTGCGTGGGATGATGCCCGGGATTGAACTGAAGGGGGACTTCTCCTATGGTGAGCAAGCCCTGTTTCGGGATCTGGTGCTGGAACTCCCACCAGCGCAGTTCACATGCCTCCTGGGCAGTTCCGGTGTCGGCAAATCGACCCTGTTGCGCCTGATTGCCGGGCTGGAAACGGGGGGGCTTTTCCAGGGCCATATCACGACCACCGATCATCAGCCAGTCGATGGTCGGGTCGCGTACATGGGCCAGTCTGACCTGCTTCTTCCTTGGCTGACAGTATGGCAGAACGTGGGCCTTGGCACTCGCCTGCGAAGGGAAAAAACCGACTCTGCCCGAGTGCACAGACTCATTGGGCAGGTCGCCTTGGGGCCCTATGCCCAAAGCAAGCCACGCCAATTGTCAGGAGGTATGCGTCAGCGCTGTGCGCTCGCAAGGACGCTGATGGAGGACACCCCGATCGTATTACTGGATGAACCATTCTCCGCCCTGGATCCGGTGACCCGCAGACAGATGCAGACACTGGCCGGTACCCTCTTGCAGGGTCGGACGGTATTGCTGGTGACCCATGATATTGGTGAGGCCTTGAGGATGGCGAACCGGATTTATGCTCTGTCCGGCAGGGGTCTGGAACGCTATGACATGGAGCCGGGCACCCCTGCCCGGCAATTGGACGATCCCATGGTGATGGATATTCAGGCCCGGATCTTTTCTGCCCTGAACGCCTGATGACAGTCATTGGCAAATCGATTCTGACGGGTGCCGTACAGTCAGTCCTGGTGTGGTTATCTCTGGTCCTGATCTGGCAGTTGGTGGTTTGGGGAACCCAGGTGCAATCCTTCATTCTACCAAGCCCGATACAGGTCCTGATCACGTTTCGGGAGCACTTCGGGCTGATTATGTATCATGCCGGGGTGACCGCGACCGAAGTCATTGTGGGCCTGCTGTTGGGCGTTGCAGCTGGAGTACTGACAGCCCTGTGCCTGATGAGGTCGAAGAGGGCCCGCAAGTTGCTCTTGCCGGCGTTGGTCATGAGTCAGACCGTGCCGGTTTTCGCATTGGCTCCCATCCTGACACTGTGGTTGGGATATGGGCTGGTCTCCAAGATTGCCATGACTGTCCTCATTGTGTACTTTCCCGTCACCTCGACGTTTCTCGACGGACTACGTTCCACTCCCACGGGCTACCTGGACCTGGCCCAAACCATGCGCAGTACCCGGACTTCGACCCTGTTGCAGATCCGCGTGCCAGCGGCTTTCCCATCCCTGGCGTCAGGGATTCGGCTGGCGGCCGTCTACGCACCGATTGGTGCAGTGATCGGAGAATGGGTGGGTGCATCCAATGGTCTTGGCTATCTGATGTTGCTGGCCAATGGTCGGGTCAAGGTGGATTTGATGTTTGCGGCCTTGGTTGCCCTTTGCCTGCTAACGGTGATAATCCGTGCCACGGTGGATCTCGCCTGTGACCGCATGATCCGGGAGATGAGATAGGGCTCTTGAGGAATCCCGTTACCAGAAAAGCGGTTGCAGTGTTGCCACGACCCGCTCCACTTCTTCGGCGGTATTATAGTGGGCCATGCTGATCCGCAGTACCCCGTCTTCGGGATCCGGGATACCCACATTCTCCAGTAATCGTCGGGCATAGAAATGTCCGTTTCCTGCGGCGACATCCGCCAAGCCGAGCGCATGGGACATGCGGGCAGAGGGGACCGTGTCACTGTACAGCGCAATGTTGGCTTCCCGGCCAGCCATCTGACGGCGTCCAAGAACCTGCAGTGGCAGGCCCGAGATTCCGTCCAGTAGCTGCTGGCCGAGTTGGTTCTCATGGCGGTTCATCAGGGAGGAGACGGCCTGGGCGCGGGAGAAGAGGGTACCTTCATCATGCCCGAAATGATGGCGGTGGGATCGCTCAAAATACTCTCCAATCCCGGCCAGGGCCGCAATCGAGGCGTGATCCGGCCCGGCGGCATCGAACTGTTTCTCGGGATAGTCCCGATTGAAGTAATGGCACTGGGGGTCCAGCACAGCTGCAAAATCCGGCGAGACATACATCACGCCGAGATGGGGTGCATAGGTCTTATAGGTACTGAAACAGTATGCATCCGGTGCTAATCCAGGGATGTCCGGCCAGGAATGAGGGGCATAGGAAACCCCGTCGACAACGACTCGAATGCTCAGTGGACGGGCCAACCGGATCACCTCCTGAACAGGGTTGACGGTGCCGACGATATTGGAACTGTGGGTCATGCACAGAATGGTCACGTTCGAATCCAGCAGTGGTTCCAGTTGTACCAGGTCAAGCTCGCCGTTCTGGTTGACTTTCCAGATGCGCAGTTCGGCATGTTGCCGTTGACAGAGTCGCTCCCAGGCTCCGACATTGGCTTCATGATCCTGTCCCGTCACGATCACTGCACTGCCCGGTGTGACCAGCGAAGTGCTGGCCAAAGCCAGCGTATTCAGATTCTGGGTAGTGGAAGGGCCCAGAGTGACCGTATCGACAGCAACTCCAAGGGCGTCGGCCATGACTTGCCGACCCCGGTCCATTTGTTCTCCGGCCACTCGGCAGATTTCACTGGCACCATAGGGCTGTACCTTGTTTTCGGTGTAAAATCGGTAGTAGTGATCCATGACAGTGCCCAGTACATAGCTACCACCGGCATTTTCAAAAAAGGCGGTTTTTGCCGGCAGAGGTTGCTGAAATGCGGGGAAGGAATCACGGACAAAGGCAAGATCGAGAATGGTCATGGGAGCAGGAATGGATCAGCCAGATGGAGGGCGGGAAAACTCGGGATTGTGTCAAGTTCAGCCCGGAACTTTCAAGGTTACGCAACCATTCATTGACCGAACAGATGAGAGTGCCCTATCTGCAGGACTCGTTAGAGGGCTTCCGGTAGCAGCACTACCACCACCAACAGGACACCGAGCATCCCCCCAGGCTTGGTTCTTGGACACCATTCTTGATTGCAGCAACATCAGTTTGGCATCTAAGGCGGTCCAGAAAAGGCTGCATCGTCCTCTTCCGATACTCATCGAAATACTCGGCGAGGCCGAGATGTCGTCGGGACCGAAAGTATGCTTCTTCAAGATTTCATGCGCCCGGATGGCGGGATTGTCCAGATGGTTGACATAGTCTACTTCGCATGCAATGAAAAGCAAAGAGAGCAACAGACTGGCCCTACCAGGGAAAAGGCTCTTCTTAATGGGGCGAGGGGCGGACTCGATACAGAGCAGGACGTTTGCAGAGGCCTGCTGCTATGGCTCGGGAGTAAGGCTCTACAAAAGTCGTACTTCGCGGATCATAGTTGACATGGGGGCAACCCTTTCCCCTTCGATATTTTTTCTGTTCGGGTATGGACCAGCAACGCTCCCTGGTGGATGATCCGGGTCATGGAAGAGGATCACGGGAATTCAGGCGAGGTTCGGGTGTGTCTGGTTCGCGGTCCGCGGGAACAGAGGCGCAGGGAGCGGCGGATGGCCGCGACGCATGATCGCTCGTTCCGGTGCTTCTACGGTCGTGCCCTGCGCCATGTGGCGGTCTGCGGCGAGTCGTGGCTGGCGCGGGTCGGCGGGTGCCGCGCCGGTAACGGATCGCCCACCATGCCCGGTTGCGGCTGTTCGCACCGGCGGGCAGCTCCCCTCCTGCCCCGCCATGACGGTGCTCGGTGCAGAGAACGATGGTACCGAAGGGCCCCGGGTAGGATCTCACTGCGAAAATCCCCCCTTGCCTGCAGACGGCAAAGGCGGTATAATGCAGGCAATCGAAGAGTTGTGAGGATTGATGATGAACATACCCCCCCCCTGCCGTAAGGCGTTCGCTATCGTCCTGCTGAGTGCCGCCCTTGCCCTGCCGGCGGCGGCACAGGTGACAAAGCTGGAGCAGGCGGCCCAAAGATCACGGGCTCTGCCAAGCACCCCCGCAACCGTCACCAGCCTGACCACACCCTTGGTCGGCCGAGCCGTTTCAGTTAACGGCCGAACCTGGAATGTTTTGACCCGAGGCCTGGATATCGAGGCCCGCCCCAATCCTCAGGGCATGATGAACTTTGGGGTCGGCTCCGATGTCCGGTGCGCCTACGGGCTCGGCGACCGGGACCAGACCCAGGTCGTCGAATTCCACAATCCGACCGGCCGCTATTCCCGCGGCCAACCCATCGCCCGCGCCTGCCCCCACTGGGGGCCCCGAAAATGCTCGCGCACCGTGACCGTCAACCTTGGAGCGTTGGGCTTTGGCACGCACACTTACACCGTCAACCGCGGGTACCCGCGATGCCCTGACGCATGGAATACTCCGGAAACGGTCATGGTCGACGGAGAGTCTGTCTCTACTCGTGTCGGAGCCCCTGCTCTTGGCGATGCAGCGGATGATATTCCTGACAGTCGACAAGAGATTACCGCCACCGACCGTCAACAAGGTACCCACAACGGCATCTTCACCGTCCGGATCTGGGGTAAAATTTGCATCGCTGCACGTTATTTCGAGCAGTGTGCTTCATTAGTCGATAACGACAGTACCGTGCTTAAGAGTCGCTCTAGTTTGAATGAACTCGGCTATGTGGCCACCTTCCCGCCTGCCTACAATTGCGGACCGGCCCGCTGGCCGACGCCGGAGTTGCAGGCGGCGAATGCGCCGCCGTATGCCGAATGGTGCGACGTCACGGTTGATGTCCGCCGGTAACCGCTGACTGCTGCCACCACATTCCAGGGGGCCTCTTCCTGCAAGACTGCTTGCAATCTGCCGACGGGACCGCCGCAAAACCGGCAAACGACGACCCGACCGGGGCCCGCGACCACCCACTCGCCGGGACAGATCATGGTATAGTTGTTGGCACTGACCCCGTGGGATCGCCCATGTGGTCTCGCACCATACCCAAATGACCCCGGAGAGCCCCGATGACCACCCGAACCCTCGGTAGTACCCTGCTGCCCGCGCTGGTGCTGGTCCTCGCCATGGGGGCGCAGGACGCCCCGGCCCAAGCCACCGCGATCCCCGACCTCCGGGCCGATTCCTGGCCCGTGCCGCACGGCGGCTATGCCCATTTCCGCCTCCTCCTGGCCAACGGCAGTGACCGGGTGCATGGCGGGGCGCTGAAGGTCGCGTATACGATCGCCTGCACGCTGCAGGACGGCGGCGGCACTTGTCCCGGCACCGCCGGGCACCGCGCCGAGACGACCATTCCCTGTGGCGAGTCGGAGAGCGGGGGGATTGCCATCAACCTCAACCGTACCCCCTACCGCACTCTCAACCAGCCCTACACGCTCACCCTGACGATTCAGGAGATCGTGTTCGCGGACTGGTCGCCTGACACCATCCGTGATCTCAACCAGCGCCATGGCTGGCGCCATCGGATCAACGAGGAGGGCCGGGTGGAGCGATTCCAGGAGGATGTCTGCTCTACCGGCAGCTATCGCCCGGCCCGGGTGATGCACCAGTCCAGCGACTGGGACGCGGTGGTCACCGTGACCCGCTGACCGCCCTTATCGCGCCCCGATATCATCGGCCTCCCGGCGAACGGGGACTGGTGTGTCGGAGGGGCTTCGAGTGAGCTTCTGCACACGACCACCGTCGACCCAGGGGGAGCGTGCAATACGGTTCAGGGACGACGCCACTCCACCATCAATGGCGGGGTGAGTCCGGGCAACGAGAGATCGTGTGGTGCGGCCATCCGCCGCCCCCGCGCCCCTCTGTTCCCGCGTATCGCGAACCGACCGCACCCGAACTTCGCCTGGATTCCAGTGATCCTCTTCCATGACCCGGATCATCCACCAGGGAGCTTTGCTGGCCCACACTCGAACCGAAAAAATATCGAAGGGAAAAGGGTTGCCCCCATCAAGTCAACTATGATCTTCGAAGTACGACTTTTGCGGAGTCCTGAATTTCCTACCCGCTTGAGTGACAAATCCGTTAGAATCCGATCTCAGAGTCTGAATGTTTATGGCGGTGAAGGCTGGTCTCCCTGGTGGCGATAGGTTGTGAACCCGGTCAGATCCGGAAGGAAGCAGCCGTAGCAGCCGATGCGGGTGCCAGGGCCGGGCCGGTTGGAACCGCCACCCCCCTTCGACAGGCCTCTGCTGTTTTCCGGCCCCAGGCGGTGTGAACTGGCTGGCTCCCCGCTCCGACCGGCTGTCGAAGTCCCGCTACATCCCATTGGCTGTTTGCCCGTTTCATGAGTTACCAAGCCCTGGCCAGAAGATGGCGACCGCAGACATTTGCCGATGTGGTAGGCCAGGACCATGTGGTGTCTGCCCTGACCAATGCCCTGTCTTCCGGCCGGATTCACCATGCGTTCCTGTTTTCCGGTACCCGAGGAGTGGGCAAAACCACTCTGGCAAGGATTTTCGCCAAAGCACTGAATTGTGAGGCCGGGATCACTGCTGTCCCATGTGGTCAGTGCTCGGCCTGTGTCGGGATCAGTGAGGGTAACTATGCCGATCTACTGGAAGTGGATGCCGCCTCCCGGACCAAGGTCGAGGATACCCGGGAAATGCTGGAGAATGTGCAGTACGCACCTTCCTTGGGCCGGTCGAGAGTATACCTCATTGATGAGGTCCATATGCTGTCCATGCACAGCTTCAATGCCTTACTGAAGACACTGGAAGAACCGCCGGATCATGTCAAGTTCCTGCTGGCCACTACCGACCCGCAAAAGCTTCCGGCTACGGTCCTGTCACGCTGCATCCAGTTTAACTTGAAAGCCATGGATATCCAGCAGCTGCAGGACCACATGGAGCATATTCTGAAAACAGAGCAAATTGCCTTTGATCCAGACGGGTTGCGGGTAATCGCCCGGTCTGCCGAAGGCAGTGTACGAGATGCCCTAAGTCTTCTGGATCAGGCGATTGCCCACGGGCAGGGAGAGGTGCGGTCGGAACGGGTCCGCAGCATGTTGGGTATGATTGAGATCCACTTCACCCGCGAACTGCTGGATGCGGTGGCCAATCAAGACGGTTCTGCTGTGCTGGCGACCGTGGCGGAGATGGCTCAGCGTGCGGTGGATTTTCGGGCGGCCTTGGATGACATTTTGACTGCGCTGCACAATGTAGCGCTGTATCAGGTAAACCCGGATATCCTGGAATCGAAAGGGATGGACATGGAAGAGCTTGCCCAAATGGCGTCCCGGGTGGATTCGGAATTGCTACAACTCTTCTACCAGACGGCACTGTTGGGGAAGCGTGATTTTGCGCTGGCAACAGATCCTCGTTCAGGTTTTGAAATGACGTTGCTTCGCATGGCGGTTTTTCAGCCAACCCATCCCACAGCGACAGCCTCGGGTCAGACCGCCCCGAGCCTTGGCCGCCACGGTGCATCCGCTCCAGGACATGACGGACACGCGTCTCGGCCGACGAATCCAGTCAAGGTGCCAGTGGAGACAACCGGTGACCGAACGGCAGCCGTTCCATCCGGCCCATCGCCAAAGTGGCCGGATGCAGAGTCAGGTGAGTGCGGTCTCGACAGTGCGGAAGGATGGTCGGCGTTTGCCACCAGCGATCGATTGACTGGTATTCTGCGGGAACTGGCAATGCATATGATGCCGGTCCGGATGGAGGAAGGTGTTCTTACATTGTGCTTGGCGAAGGGATCGGAAGTGCTGCTCAAGGACCACCGTATAAGCCGTATCCAGCAACTTTGCTGCGAACATTTCGGTACGGACCTTCAACTCAGGGTGACAGCCCAGGATCACGATCAATTGACCGATGAATCTCCGGCAATGCGCAGGGATCGGGAAAACCAGCAGCGGCAGGCGCAGGCCGAGAAGACCTTTCAGGAAGATCCGCATGTGCAGCAAATGATCACCCGGTTCCATGCGGAAATTGTGCCGGGATCCATTCGTCCACCAATGGAATGAGTGGAGGCGGGCATTTTCCCCGTGTCCGAAAATTCAGTACATTCATTCTGTTCAGAGGAAAACTGATGAAAGACCAACTTGGCAATATCATGAAACAGGCCCAGGCGATGCAAGAGAACTTCCAGAAAATGCAGGCGGAACTGGCCAGCACGGAAGTGACGGGGCAGTCAGGTGCCGGCATGGTGGAGGTGGTGATGACCTGTCGTCATGACGTACATCGGGTCACAATTGCCCAGGAACTGATGTCGGACGATAAGGAGATTCTGGAGGATCTGATTGCGGCGGCTCTGAACGATGCGGTGCGTAAGGTCGAGGAAATGTCACAGCAAAAAATGGGCGGGTTGACCTCCGGGATCAACCTGCCCCCGGGCCTGAAGCTGCCGTTCTGATGTGGATTGTTCACCATGGCTGATCCACGTTCGGTCGAGGTGTTGCAAGAGGCATTGCGTCGGTTGCCAGGGGTGGGGCCAAAATCCGCCCAGCGCATCGCGTTTCATCTGCTGGAACGGGACCGGGAAGGTGCAAACCAGATCAGCGAAGCCATTCGCCATGCCCTCAACAAGGTTCGCCACTGCTATCGCTGCAACAATTTCAGCGAGAAAGATCTTTGCCCGGTCTGCGAGTCGCCGGAGCGGGATCTGACGCGAATTTGCGTGGTGGAAACGCCGGCCGACCTGGAGGTGATCGAACAGGCCGGCATCTATCAGGGCAGCTATTTTGTCCTGATGGGGAGTTTGTCTCCTTTGGATGATATCGGACCGGATGAACTGGGGGTGGACCGACTGCTGCAGTTGCTGCAAGAGGTGACAGTGAATGAGCTGATTCTGGCCACTAACCTGACGGTGGAGGGGCAGGCGACTGCGGACTTCCTGGTCGACTTGATGGCTGGCAAAGGTGTGCCGATTACACGCCTTGCACGGGGATTGCCCATGGGCGGCGAACTGGAGTATATGGATCCGGCGACACTCAACCAGGCGTTCGAGGGTCGTCAACCGATCCGGTTGTGATGGCGGGCCGGCGGGATGCAGCGTTACGCGGCCTGTGTCGAATACTGTGGGGTGCGCTATGCGGGCTGGCAGCGGCAGAAACATGCGCCTTCGATACAGGAAGCGGTGGAGCAGGCCATCAGCCGGGTCGCGGATCATGCGGTGCATGTGGTTGCCGCCGGACGGACGGATACCGGTGTCCATGCCTGTGGACAGTACCTGCATTTTGACAGCCCCAACCCGCGCGCATCAATCAGTTGGCTGCGGGGGGGCAACACCTGGCTGCCGAACGATATCCGCTTGCTCTGGACCCAACCAGTGGGAGAAGCGTTTCATGCCCGTTTCGGAGCACAGGGCCGGCATTATCGTTATATCCTGCTGAACCGGGAGGTAAGTTCAGCATATCTGCATGGTCGGGTCACCTGGTTTCGCTGGCCACTGGAGATCAGGGCCATGCAGTCAGCGGCGGACCATTTGCTTGGCATCCATGACTTCAGTGCATTCCGGGCGGCGAGCTGTCAGTCACGAAATCCGGTCAAGGAACTGCGTCGACTGGACATTGGCCATGCCGGGCAGTGGATCTGGTTTGATGTCTCCGCGGATGGCTTTTTGCACCACATGGTGCGTAATTTGGTCGGGGTCCTGTGTGCGATCGGCCAAGGAATGGCCAGACCCGAGTGGGCTCGCGATGTACTGGAGTCGCGCAACCGGAATCAGGGTGGGGTGACATTCCCTCCTGATGGGTTGTATTTGACCGGGGTCGATTATGTGCCCGAAATCCAACTGCCACCACCCCCGCCGGCATGTCGCTTTTGGTAGAATCAATCTTCGCCCGTCTCTGCATCGTACCCTTTGCGCCTTTCCCTTCGGACCCGAATCAAGATTTGTGGGATCACAGACCCGGACGTAGCCCGGAGGGCGGCGAGAGTGGGTGCGGATGCTATTGGTCTGGTATTTCACGAACCGAGTTCCCGGCATCTGTCGCTTGAACAGGCTGCCGCCATCTCTGCAGCCTTGCCGCCCATGGTCGTCTCGGTTGCGGTCATGGTCAATCCCGAACCGGAGTATGTTCGTCGCATTATCGATCAGGTGCATCCGACCCTGCTACAGTTTCATGGCGATGAATCCGACGGCTTTTGTCATCAGTTCGGGATTCCATATCTCAAGGCTATCCGGGTATCCCGGGAAACGGATCTCGGATCCTGTGAGCGTCGCTACCCTTGCTGTCAGGGAGTGTTGCTGGACACCTTTGTGCCCGACCAGTATGGCGGCAGCGGTCGCCCATTTGATTGGAGCAAGGCCTGCTATGACGGTACCAAGCCAGTGATTCTGGCCGGTGGATTGGATATGGATAATGTCTGCATGGCCGTCGAGAAGGTGCGGCCCTATGGGGTCGATGTCAGTACCAGCCTTGAGACTGACGGCCAAAAAGACCCGGTCAAGATGGCGGATTTCTGCCGGCAAGTCCACAGGGCCGATAGCGGGCATCATGGGTCCTGATCGGAACTGTCTCCCGGACGTTTGCCATGAACTGGCTTGACAAGATCCTGCCCCCCAAAATCCAGACCCGGACCGGTCTTGGTAAGCGGGGGGTGCCGGAAGGATTGTGGAGCAAATGTCCGGCCTGTCAGGCTACCCTGTACCGGGAAGAGTTGAATCTGGGCCTTCAGGTCTGTCCAAAGTGCAATCATCACATGCGCCTGGGGGGGCAGGAACGTCTGGAGTCATTTCTGGACCCGGGCAGTATGGTGCTCATTGGAGAAAAGGTCAAACCTCGGGATATTCTCAAGTTTCGCGACCGGAAACGGTATCGGGACCGGTTGGCGGAAGCCAGCAAAACCAATCGCTCCACGGAAGCGATTGCCGGTGCACAGGGTACTTTGCAGGGAGCATCGGTCGCCGCGCTGGCGTTCGATTTCGGCTTCCTTGGCGGCTCCATGGGGACCGTAGTCGGGGAGCGATTCGTTCGTGTAGCCGATTACAGCCTCGACCACCGGGTGCCACTGATCTGTTTTTCGGCTTCGGGAGGAGCCCGCATGCAGGAGGCGTTGTTTTCCCTGATGCAGATGGCCAAGACCGCTGCCGCCATCGCCCGCAATCGCGAGCAAGGGATTCCGTTCATTTCAGTTCTGACAGACCCGACTATGGGGGGGGTTTCGGCCAGCCTGGCGATGTTGGGAGACATCATTATCGCCGAACCCAATGCATTGATTGGGTTCGCTGGCCCTCGTGTGATTGAGCAAACCGTTCGCCAGACCCTGCCAGAGGGATTTCAGCGAGCCGAGTTTCTGCTGGAACATGGTGCCATTGATCGAATTGTAGACCGCCGTCAGATGCGAGAAGAGATTTTTGGCCTATTGGACAAGCTGGGATTTGGCAGTAGTTCCACGGCCAATCGGGAGATCAAGCCGAACCCGCTCGTTGCCGAGCCCTGCATCGTCGAGGCAGAAATCGTCCAGCAGACATCATCCCAAAAGGCCAGATTCACGAAGGATTCTGCTGGACCTGATGGCCACGACTGAATGGGGAGGGGTGCCGCCGCAAGGCTTGGCTGGTTGGTTGGAGTACATCCAATGCCAGCACTTCCGGACTATTGACCTCCAATTGGATCCGGTGGCGACCGTATGGCGGCGGTTGGGTATCGCACGTCCCCCTTTCGTTTTCACCGTGGCAGGAACCAATGGCAAGGGATCGTGTGTCGCAATGCTGGAAGCGGTCCTGATAGCAGCGGGACACCATACAGGCAGTTATACCTCTCCTCATCTGGTTCGCTATAACGAACGCATTCGTATTGATGGAGTGCCGGCAACCGACGACGAAATCGTATACGCGTTCCAGTGTATTGAGGCGGTCCGGGAGGAGATCGGATTGACCTATTTTGAATTCGGGACCCTCTGTGCATTGCAGGTGTTTGCGTCGCATGCCATCGAAGTCGCGGTGTTGGAGGTCGGTATGGGAGGGCGGCTGGATGCGGTGAATGTCATTGAGAATGATCTGGCACTGATCACTTCGATCGGGTTAGATCATCAGCGATGGCTGGGTTCTGACCGGGAACAGATCGGAAGGGAAAAGGCGGGTATTATCAAACCCGGAAAACTTGTGGTGAATGCGGACCCGTTACCGCCTGCCACGATCGCCGTAATGGCGATGGAACGCAATGCGACGCTGCTACAGGACGGGAAGGATTATTGTATGACATCTGAGCCGGATGGGGAATGTGGCTGCTGGTGGAGCGATCATCCCGCTGTCCCACACCACTGGCGTCGGATCGCGGGCGTACCGCAGTGCCTTCCTGGTCATTGGCAGATTCACAATCTCGGTGGAGTGGTTGCGGCCCTCGCTCTGACCTCTTCCGTAACCGAAGTCACTCCTGAACATTTGGTGTCTGGCTTGGCTGAGGCTCGGTTGCCCGGGCGTTGTGAAGTAGTCGGCTATGACCCTTTGACCATTTTGGATGTAGCCCACAATGCGGATTCGGCGGCGGCCCTGGCGTGTTTTCTGGATGCTCATACCGTGCCCGGGAAAACCCATGCCGTATTCGGTCTACTGGCTGACAAGGCGCTGGAGGAAGTCCTGCAGGAGATGGTGAAGCGGGTGGATCACTGGCATCTGGCTGGCATTGCCGATGAGCGTGGACAGTCGAGTGAAACACTGGCGAAAAAAATGTCCTTCCGACTTCCGGGAGTAAAAATCGGGACTTATCCTGATGCCGTAAGGGCATACCAGGGGGCGCGGCACTGGGCTGGCCCAAATGATCGGGTGGTAGCATTTGGTTCCTTTTTCATTGTCGGTGATATAATTGCGTCTTTGGCAAAAGACCGCACTTTGCAATGACGTCAAGGAACTGTATGGTGGCTGCACAGGTTGAACGCATCCTGACTGCCTTTTCGGTATGGTTCCTGGTGTCAAACCACCACTCCATACCGTTTCCTGTCAAGCGTACCCCATGGCACCGATGCTGAAACGCTCCGGGCAGACAGAGCCGGAATATGAGCTGAAGCATCGAATCACCGGGGCGATTATATTGGTGACCGTAGCGGTACTGATCGTGCCGTTCTTGCTGGTAGAGCCCAACCCGCAGGGCCAGCCGAGTCCAGAAGCTCCCGGGCAACCGGCATCCATCTATCGGTCAAAAGTCACACCCTTGGATCTCAGTACTGTCACCCACAAGACCGAGCAGACAAGCCGTGACGAGCCGGCGAAAACGATCCCTGCAGAGCGGGAATTGGTTTCGCTGGATGTATCTGGTGAGGTTGTTGTGCCAGACAGCAAGGAACCGGACCTGCCGAGAAATCGCCCCGATTCCCCGTCCTCATCGGTCTTGTCGAGTGATCCATCCCAGTCGACTCTGATCATGACGCCGATATCGGATGAATCTGGAAAGCCGGCGAGAACCGAGGTCGCTTCGGTAGAGCCCGAACGGGCCCGGAATCAGGAAGGATGGTTTGTGCGAGTGGGAACATACGCCAAAAAAACCAATGTGGATTTTGTGGTCGACCTGTTGCAACAGAATGGTTATCAACCCCAAACCAAGCCGATCACCACATCAGGGGGGGGCTCCACACGGATCTGGCTAGGCCCTTATATTCGACGTGATGCGGCAGATGGTGTTAGCAAACGCTTGATTGATCTGACCGGAGAAAAGGGTTACGTGACCAACGATAACTCCTGATTCCACGCCGCGATCCCCCATGAGCCCGGTCGACCTCGTTATTTTTGTGATCATCGCCATCTCCACCTTGATGGGGGTTTTTCGTGGTTTTATCCGTGAAGTCCTGTCCCTTGCTTCCTGGATCATTGCCGTTTATCTGGCGTGGGTGTTCGCGGTCCGGGGTGCAATGTATCTGGAAGCGCATATCAGTCAGGCACCGTTGCGTATCGCCTCTTCATTCGCCATCATCTTCGTGGTCGTATTGATCTTGGCGTCCATTCTGAGTTTTCTGCTGTATCGGTTGTTTGCCGCTACCGGTATTTCTGGCATGGACCGGTCGTTGGGAGCAGTGTTTGGCTTCTCCCGGGGAGTGATTTTGGTGGGAGCGCTGATCGTGGCAGCTGTATACATGAATTTTGCGGCACAACCCTGGTGGCATGACGCCAGATTGGTGGGCTATTTCACTCCCGTGACTGAACTCATTCTGTCGCTGATGCCGCCGGAAGCGGTCAATAACTTTCGGCCTCCCGCCACTGACCTTCTTCCCATAGAACCCAACCTGGGGAAAATATAGCCATGTGTGGCATCGTGGGGATTCTTGATCATCAGCGTGTCAACCAGCAGCTGTATGATGGTTTGACGGTGGTACAGCATCGTGGGCAGGATGCTGCTGGCATCATGACCAGCGATGGCAAGCGTGTCTTTCTGCGCAAGGATAACGGACTGGTGCGGGATGTGTTTCATACCCGCCATATGATGCAACTGCAAGGCACTATGGGAATCGGACATACCCGCTACCCCACCGCTGGCTGTGACTCCCGAGCGGAAGCCCAACCCTTTTATGTGAACTCGCCCTATGGGATTGCGCTGGCCCATAATGGGAACCTTACCAATTCCGACCAGTTACGAGAAGAGATCTTTCGACAGGAACTGCGCCAGATCAATACGACATCAGACTCGGAAATCCTGCTCAATGTATTTGCCCATGAGTTGCGCCGATGTATCGCCGACCGTCAGGTCCAGATTGGTGCGCCGGAAGTCTTCAAGGCCATTGGCAATGTCATGCGCCGTTGTCAGGGTGCATATGCGGCGATTGCCATGGTGGTCGGGGTCGGCATTGTGGCATTCCGTGATCCTCATGGCATACGCCCTTTGATTTACGGTACTCGCCGCAGCAGCGATGGAACGGCTCATATGTTTGCGTCTGAGAGCGTGGCACTGGATGTGCTCGGTTATGAGCGGATTCGGGATCTGCAACCCGGCGAAGCCATGATGGTCGATATGGGCAGTGTGCCACACCAGGCCCGGTGCCATGAGCATGCCAAATACAATACCTGTATCTTCGAATATGTCTACTTGTCCCGCCCCGATTCCATACTGGACGATGTTTCGGTGTACCAGTCACGTATGGAGATGGGGAAGCGATTGGGTCGCAAGTTACAGAGAGAATGGCCGGATCATGATATTGATGTGATCATTCCGGTTCCGGATACCAGTCGGACGGCAGCGCTGGAAGTTGCCAAGGAACTCCGGGTTTCGTACCGTGAGGGATTCATCAAGAATCGCTATATTGGCCGGACATTCATCATGCCCGGTCAGGCGGAACGCAGAAAGTCCGTACGGCAGAAACTGAATGCCATTGAAGCCGAGTTCGCGGGCAAGAATGTGCTTCTGGTCGACGATTCCATTGTGCGTGGAACCACTTCTTCGCAAATCATTGAGTTGGCCCGGGAAGCGGGTGCCAAAAAAGTGTATTTTGCCTCTGCGGCCCCCCCAGTGCGTTATCCCAATGTTTATGGAATTGATATGCCATCTTCCGATGAACTGGTGGCACACAACCGTAGCGTGGATGAGATTTGTGCCAGGGTCGGAGCCGACTGGTTGATTTACCAGGATTTGATGGACATGGAAGAATCTGTGCGAATGTTCAATTCGAAGTTGGTGGACTTTGATACGTCATGTTTCAGTGGAGAATATGTGACCGGCAATGTAACGGCCGATTATCTGGCCTTGGTGGACAGCGAACGGCATGATGGTGCCAAAATCACCAGCCAGGAAGAACTGGATCTGGCAGAAATCAGTAATGTATCGGAGAGGCCTGCGTAGCGCATGACCATCAGACGGGGCGATGGCAGCACCCGACCTCAAGGTTTTCTGCAGGAATGATCAATCATCTGATTCCTGCCATCGACCCGATTCCCATGATCTCGCTGGGTTTCAGCTCTACGATGCATAATGAGATGGCCTGACCCCATCCAATGTTACGGTTGCTTGATGCGATGCCTGACTCGGAATAGGGTTCCGATTGCTTTGTGCCGGTATCGGTCGGGCAGGCATATGAGAAAATGCGGACTGACCAGGGCATGTCAAAACGCCCTGGATATTCCATACAGCGGAATTCCTCTTCACGGCGACGATAAAACTGGCCACGAAGCGGTTCATTCACACCCCCCGATTGGTATGCTACTCAACGGCTATACATTATCGTCGCAGGGTTAAGTGGCCCTGTTCGAAATAGATCACGCTTTTTCGGTCGTGCCAGTCACCGAGCACATATCGTCGTCTCAACTGGTCATCCAGCCTGAATGCATGTGCCGCTGGTCGGTGCGTGTGGCCGTGAATCATGATTTGCACATTATGCTTGCGCATCATCTCTTCTACGGCAGACTGATTCACATCCATGATTTCCGGGGGTTTGGATCCCTTGTTCTGTTCGCTCTTCTGGCGCATTGTGAAAGCGGCCTGCATGCGCTGGTGAAGAGATTGCTCAAGGAACATCCGCTTCCACTTCCCGGACAGCATCTGGTGACGGGCAGCTTGGTGTGACGTGTCATCGGTGCAGAGCGCATCACCATGGGTCAGGAGAATCCGGATGCCATCGGGTTGAATGACTACCGGATCCGGCATCAGCCGGCATCCGGTTCGTTCGGCAAATGCTTCTCCGATCAGGAAATCCCGGTTGCCAGGAAGGAAGAAAATCTCGGTGCCGGCATCCACAGTTTTTCGCAGTGCAGCTTCGACCTTTTGGTGACCCAGCACTTCCCCCCCGTCATCGCCTATCCAGTACTCGAACAGGTCGCCCAGAATATAAAGTTGGGTTATATAGTGGCAGGCATTGGCGATAAACTGCTCAAACAGCAGGGTCGAGCGGGGCGCTTCAGGTGTCAGATGTAGGTCGGATATGAAAGCAATAGCCATTTGCCGAAAACACGAGAGGGACAGAGAGAAGTTGGGCAGACAACGAAACTATTGTACCATCCTACCCCCTGAACAGACCTATAGTCATGACATCCCCCGAACCGATGACGACTGATCCGCAGCCAATTGTTCTTTTCGATACATACCAACGAGAGTTGCGACGCTTTGATCCCATTGAGCCGGGCAAAGTCCGGATGTATTGTTGTGGGCCGACGGTCTATGACTATGCCCATATCGGCAACCTTCGTACTTATATTTTCGAAGATTTATTGCGGCGGACCTTGTCTGAAGCAGGGTACGAGGTGTCCCATGTCGTGAATATTACGGATGTCGGCCATCTTACTTCCGATGCAGATACCGGGGAGGACAAGATGGAGAAGGGCTCGGCTCGAACAGGCCTCTCGGCGTGGGAAATTGCTGAGCGTTATACCCAGGCGTTTCAGGAGGATTTGAGAGTTCTGAACATTCTTGAGCCTCAGGTCTGGTGCCGGGCAACGGATCATATCGATGAACAAATTGCCGACATTCAGGAGATTGAGCGAAAAGGCTACACCTATACGACCGATGATGGGGTCTATTTTGATACTGCCAAACTGGAAGGGTACGGATATCTTGCCAGGCTGGATGTCTCCGGTCTGAATGCCGGCTCCCGTGTGGACTTGGGCCAAAAGCGTAATGTGACTGACTTTGCGCTCTGGAAATTCAGTCCTGCAAACCAGCAAAGACAAATGGAATGGGAAAGTCCATGGGGCCTTGGCTTCCCCGGTTGGCACATCGAGTGTTCGGCCATGTCGGTGAAATATCTCGGCAAATGGTTTGATATTCACTGTGGTGGTAAAGACCATATTCCAGTGCATCACAGCAATGAAATCGCGCAAAGTGAAGTGGCTCACGGCACCCGCTTGGCGAATTATTGGTTGCATGGGTACTTTCTTGAACTGGAACAGGCAAAAATGGCGAAGTCCGACGGAACCTTTCTGCGAATGCAATCGCTGTCCGACCGGGGGTATGATCCGTTAGCCTATCGTTATCTTTGCCTGATGGCCCACTATCGCAGTGATCTCAAGTTCACTTGGGAGAGCCTTGATAGTGCGAGTGTTACCTTGGGTCGTCTGCGAGATCTGGTGTTGGAAGGGGATGACGATGGCATGGTGCAAATCGAATGGTTGCAAAAATTCCGGGATGAAATGCAGCACGATCTGAACAGCCCCAAGGCCCTGGCAGTGCTTTGGGGGTTGGCGAAATCTGCGATTACGGCGTCGGACCGCCGGGCTACCGTATTGGCAATGGACCGTTTCCTTGGATTGGACTTGGTCAACTGGTCACAGCCGTTCGAAGAGATCCCTGATACGGTACTGAAACTACTTGCCGATCGAGACTGTGCCCGGGCAGAACGAAACTGGCCTTTGGCAGATGAATTGAGGAATCAGATCCAGACGATGGGATATGTCATTGAGGATGGTCCGGAAGGATCCCGAGTCAGGGCAGGTTAACCGGATCATTAGCGCGGCTTCGACCACCATGGACAGGTTGGCGGAGATTCCCGGAGCCAGGGTTTATTGAGTATTCCGGATAAATCTATTGATCCGGCATTTGCCCAGCATCCACAGTGGAATGGAGCTAGAGTCTGGCTTTCGGCAGATGCGCATCAACTTCCCTCCCCCCTCCCCTGATTTTCGCACCAATTGGCATTGTGAAATGTCGATGATTTGCGCTAGAATCATCACCTTGGTGCGGGGTGGAGCAGTCTGGCAGCTCGTCGGGCTCATAACCCGAAGGTCGTAGGTTCGAATCCTGCCCCCGCTACCATTTTGTTTTTGCCTAAGGACGGGCCGTCTGACCGCCTTCGGAAAGTCTGGTAATCTCGGAGGATGGTTCGTCCAGTTTTTCCTGCTCACTGTACGGATGACGGCCATCTTCTCAGCCATCATTTTCCACTGCTGCATCATTGGATTGGCTGTGGAGTAATCCGCTCATTCGGTTGTGCAATTGCTCACGTACCATTCCCCGGCTTCCTGCATCACAGAACTTGCGTTTCTAATGGGGAATTATAAAGATAGCTTGACACAGGGCAATCCTCCCCACAATAGGGGGCGTCATGGGCAATCAGCCCGGCACCGGCCCCACTTTATTCGCCCTTCTCTTTGGCTAAGGCGGTTTGGCGACACGATTTCATCTTTGTCAAGTAATGTTTATAAGCCCCTTCACCAAGCATCTCCGATCAGTACTTACCGCTTATAAGGATGCCCGGGTCAGCCAGGAGCACGGGCGTCTGATCCTGCACCCCAGTCCCTCCCATATTCCGAAAATCCGATAGATGGATCACCATCAAGAATCCCGGGGTCTGGTCAAGGTGAAGTTATCCACAGATTCTGTGGATAAGTAGCCGGCCCTGAAAAAAACCTGTTTCAGGGGGCCGCAAGCGCCACGGTGGGACACTGCCCAACTCGGAGGCCGGCATTTTCCATCGCCCCGTCGTTCCTGGGCCCTCAAAACGTCGAAAATGCGGCCTCCAAGGCCCAAAATCCAGCGACCAAAAAACCGCAGCGGACGGAGGATCCGCCGCCGGTGGTGACCGGCACCGCACCGCAGGACATTCCTCCGGTCGCCCTCCATTCCCTGGAGCCCGTTCCTTCCCGGATGGCCATCCGATTTCAGATGCCCGATCACGGGCTCCATCGCCTGCCGCCGCCGCAGGCACTGCTTCCACCGTCGGGTCACGAGGCCTCGCCGCTGCCCGGACCGGTATACGGAAGCCTCACCCGCGCCATCCCGCCCAGGAGGAAGTGGCTCCGGTGGGGGGGTGGCCATGCTCCCCTGGACCCCGAATTCGTACCGCCGGTGGGCCTTGCCCTTGCGGATACACTCGACTTCCGGGGCCTGCCGGCGGGACCCCTGGTTCCGGCCCTTCGGCTCCGGCGCCCGTACCCGCCGGGCCATCGCCCGTTCGTCCGCAAACGCCAGCTCCCGATCTTTGCTCCCCGCGGTGTTTCGTTCCCGGTCCCGGACCACCCGGCCCAGGTCGGTCCGCAGACTCTTGACCGGACGGTTCATACGGCGCCGCTGCCGGGCATGGGCAACCCGGTTCGCCCGCCGCCGCGCCTGCGGCCCCTTGCGGGCGTCGCGCTGGTGCCACTTCCCCTCATACCGCTGGCACCGTTTCACCCGCCGCACCCGGGAACGGTTCCACCGCTGGCCATCGGTCGGAAAGGTTACCGCCTGGTCCGGCACGGTCGTATCGACCGTCACCCGCCGCCACGCCCGCGGCTTCCCGGTGCCGCTCGTAAGACCGGCATCGATCGTCGCTGGCAGGACCCACTCGGCCCCGGCCGTCCCGATGCGCGGGCGACACCGCGTCCGGCGGCTCGGGTCGACCGGCGGATGGGGCGGGCAATATTCCTCGCCGCAAAAGGACTGCCCGTAGGGATTCTCCCCCCAACCGGCGACCACCGCCTCGTCCGAGAGTGGGTACACCTGCTGGAGAGACTCTAGCCCGACCATCCCACGCGTGGGCTGGCCGGGACTACCACGGTCGGGGCCGTACCGCACACCGAAGGTCTCGTCGAATCGGGACCCGTTCCGGGTCCCGGCCAGGCGAACCCGCGCATGGCGCGAATCCAGCCGGTTTTCCAGGCGATTTCGGAACCGATCGTGGGACCCCCGTTCCAGTGTGAGGTGCAGCACTCCCTAAGCCGCTGGCTGTGAGTTGAAAAGGCGCTGGCGGTGGGCTAGAGGATGGCCAACCATCTCGGTTTCTTACCCACGGAGAATGACCATGCTCGTAGACTACCATCCCCTGACCCCTGCCGAACGATGCCCGATTCACGCGCGGTTACATCGGGGGTGGTCGAAACGGGAGATGGCCCGCGACCTCGGACGGGATCCCGGTACGATCTCGCGGGAGACCTCGCGCCACCGTGGCCAACGCGGCGACCGGCACCCGCAGACCCACGGCAAGGCGACGACCCGGCGGCAAGAAGGCGGGAGCCCGGAACAGATCGCGGGCCGGGCTCGGCAGTAGGGCGAAGGGATGGCGGGCAAGGAGTGGATCTACCCGCATGTGCGGGCCGATCGGTAGGCCGAACGGTCGCGGCGGCCGTCCTGCCGGACGCGGCCCGCGGCCGCCCCTCGACCCCGGCACTCCGGGCCCTTCGGTGATCCACCGGAGCGGCTTCGCTCGGCCTCCAGGTCCTGAGCTCGCCCTGGCATGGGCCGATGGCTTCGGTCAGGATTGCCGGCCGTCGAGATGGCTGCCATCCGAGGCCGAAAAGAAGCGTTCGATGCGCGATTTTTTTGGTCGCCGCCGCGATCCCTCCCTTCGGGCTACGCCCTCATTCCGGAATCGCGGCGCGGTTGCACTTCGGACTGGTCCCGGGGAATGATGGGGGAGAATCTTTTATCACCAAATTTTACATAAATGGCTCAATATAATGAAAAATCAGGAAGTATAACGGCTTTGGTAGCAACGAATAATGATTTCGGGAGTTGCTCAATTCGCAACAATCGAAAAGTCATTTAGGAATTGACGACCCCACAGCAGCTTCCTATCCACTTCAGTAAGCGTCGCTTCGTCACAAGCATCGCTCCAGTGCTGCTTTATCGCGGTGATCTGTTGATCAAAAATTGCGCGGGCATCCTTTTCCGATAACAGGAAATGATGTGCTGCCTGGAGACAGGTTTTGAGCTGACTCATATTATTGTTTCCAACGATCAACATGGCTTGCGAGGCCTCGTTGCCAGTTCGGCCCTGAGGACAGATATCGTAAGCCGGTGTGAGCGACAGTTCCTGACCATCCCAAAAAGCGGCATGGTTGCGCGCATGATCGTCAGTGTTTCCGCACAAAATGTTAAACGCCAGACGTGAAAACAATTCTCTGAGGGTTTCTTTCGGGGCGCTAAAGCGCTGGCGGATAATCTCTGCCAATACTTCGTAGCTGGCATAGCGCGCCATCATATCGTCCAGACCCAGTATGGTCAGAGCGGAGACCATTGTTCGACGTGACCAGTGATCACCTTTGGGCAGTCGGTCAAAGCGCTTGATGAGCAATACATCCTTGTTAGCAGCGCTGGTTAGTTTGACCGGTGCAACGTTGAGGCCTGCCAGTCCAGCCAGCCGCATCGCGATAAATTCGGCTTTAACCACGCTGTATAAGTCAGTGCCAGAAGAAAATTTGGCGACGTACTTTTGGCCCTGTTCGTGGATCAGTGCTTTGGGACGGGCACCGCCAATGGAACTGCCATGAAACAAGGCCTGGTCGAGTTCAGGTGTAAGCGGGATGCCTTTTTCAACCCGTTCAGCAGACTCTATCAGCTCTTCCATGCTGACGTTGTTCGCAGAGCGCGGTACGTACTTGGTCGGCGAATACTGAAAATCGAGTGCTCCAATTCGGTCAGAACCGGATTCCAGCAGATAGGTCAATTCCCCCAGCTCGGCTGTATCCATGCCAGCGTTCTTAAGTCCGAGTTTCTTGTTGATAATTACACGTCGCCCCCACGCATCGGGGGCGGCGTCCCGAATACAACCAGGCATGGTCAACCCTTTCGGCAGCGGCAGCATTCCGGCCTGCAGCGGTAATTCGGGCTCATAAATTGACACTGATGGGGGTTGGCCGCCAACCCGTTCCAGATAGCTCTTGCCATAATTGAACAGGAGATGGTCATTGTCAGCTTCCAGCCGTCCGGCCACTACGGGCGTAGTCTCATTCGGCAACCAAATCCAAACGAAGGCTTCCCTTTCGCCGTTAAAAGTCATCATGTACCACCTTGGGTTTTCTGCGAATGGACTTTGGCAGCAGACTCAACTTGTCCCTGGTCTGTTTCAGGTGCCTGGAAAGAGTGATCTCGTCGGTGTCAAAGAGCTTCACTCCGACAATGGTGGCCACTTCAAACACAGCACCGATTTCGCACTTGAGGTTGCCTTTTTCCATGCGTTGCAGGAAGCCTCTGGAAATGCCCGCACGGTCGGCTACTTCCTGTGCAGTTAGCTTGTGCTCTTTACGTGCCTCACGGATCAGCCCCCCAAGCAATACCGTTGCATCGCGGCTGTAACGTGAATAGGTGCGTCTAATAGATTTGGGCATTGCTCTATAATAAATCACATATAGATGTTTTATGGACTATACAAAGGTTATTTTGAACCCCCGCTTCCACTCCGAAGTGCAACAGTCGCCGCGATCCCGGAATGAGGGCGTAGCCCGAAGGCAGAGATCGTGGCGGCGACCGAAAAATTCGCCCCCCAAGGCGCTCATTTTGGCCACCGATGGCACCCATCTCGACTGCGGGCAATCCTGACCGAAGCCATCGGCCCAGGCAAGGGCGCACTCAGGACCGGGAGGCCGAGCGAAGCCGCTCCGGTGGATCACCAGAGGGACCGGAGTGCCGGGGTCGAGGGGCGACCGTGGGCCGCGTCCGGGGGGAGCCAACCCACGGGCAAAGACCTCTTCCGGGGTACGAACCTCCAGAACCTTCCGAGGTCGACGGTGCCGGTGTGGACCCGGTCCCGAACCGGCCCCAGGCGCCGGGTAATCGCCGCGGTCACCGCCGACGCGGTCTTCCCGTCCACCCACTCCAGGAACCGGAACTTCGAGCCCCGGTCCACCACCGCCGGACGGTCCGCAAGGTCCACCCGATCGGGAATGTGGCCGCGTCCGGCGTGCCGGCCGCCGTGCCCGTTCGGCTGCTTGCCCCGACGTCGCAGGCACCGGTACCGGGTCCCTCCGGCCTGCCGATCCGCCCGTACGTGCGGGTAGCTCCACTCCTTCCCCGCCATCCCTTGGCCCGGCAACCGAACCCAGCCGGCAATCTGCTCCGGGCTCCAGCCTCCAGCCTTCCTGCAACCGTTCTTCCACGACCGCCCAGCGCTCCGGTGTCATCTTCCGGGGCACCGCCGACGCTTCCTGGCGACGGGCCGTGGCCTGGCCGTCGGCCGGTTGGTGCCGGTCGCCGCGTTGGCCACGGTGGCGCGAGGTCTCGCGCGAGATCGTCGCGGGATCCCGTCCGAGGTCGCGGGCCATCTCCCGTTTCGACCACCCCCCGATGCAACCGGGCGTGAATCGGGCATCGTTCGACATGGGTCCGGTGGTGGTAACCTACGGGCATGGCAATCCTCCGTGGGTGAGAAACCGAGATGGTTGACCATCCTCTGGCCCGCCGCAAGCTTCTGGTCACCTCGCCAGCCAGCGGCTTACAGGGTGTTGCACCTCACGCTGGAAAAGGGGGGTTGAAAATCACCTCATTCTGCACGAAATTGGGATATAATTGCTCGAACATCATTCGACATTGGAGACAGCAATGAAATATTTACGTAACTTGCCCCCCCCCCCCCCCCCCCCCTCGCTAAACTAACGGCCTTCCTGTTGCTGGCGGCCATAGCCCTGCCGGCAGCCGTGAATGCGCAGACGTTGGGACCAGCGGCCTGCCCGGAAGGATTTAGTCAGAAAGGAACATCGTATATTAGAGTTTCTGATATAAAAAGCGAGGCCGAGCGGGGTCGTCCTGATACAACCCAAGCCACGGTTGGTGGTGGTACATCCCCGATATCCCCAAGGGATATAGAGGGTTTATCAGAGATCTCCGGAACATGGCTGACGGATTTCACTCATGCTGATATGTATTTCACAGTGAGAGACGAAGACGGACCCATCCATGGTGGTTTTCGTCATCTTGTGGGGACGGTCGGATTTGTGGGCGGGATTCGAGACCTTATAATCGGATCACCAGTAACATTTCATAACCTAGCACCAGCTACGAAACATGTGGCTCAGCTTGTTGTAGGCAATTTAAGGTATGTTTCTCTTGGAAGAGGAAATCGGAATGTGACTGAGACCCTCTTGAGGGGTGTCGGCAATCCTCACAAGCCTAAGCCTGTGTTCGCACAACTCTGCTTTGAGACGCCGGCCACCAGCAGCTAGCGGCTGTTGTTGCCCACGCTGTTTGGAAAGGAAGCAGGGGTGTTGAGCCGAATCAATCCAGCATGACTTTTCCTGTATTCTGGCCCCGGGGCCAGTCCGAAGTGCACCCGCGCTGCGAACGCCTTTTTTTCGACCTCAGATGGCACCCATCTCGACGGCCGGTGATCCTGAGCGAAGCCATCGGCCAAGGCAAAGGCGAGTTCGGAACTTGGAGGTCGAGTGGCCGCTCCGGTGGATCACCGGAGGGCCCGGAGTGTCGGGGGCACCTGGCGGCAGTCGGTGCCCTTCGGGAAGTACTCGCGCACCCGGCCATGGGGGTGCTCGTTCCGGCCCCGTTCCCAGGAAGGGTAGGGGGTGGCAAAGTAAAAGCCCGCATCAAGCTTCTGTGCGATCTCCCGATGCCTCGCGAACTCCTTGCCGTTATCTGCCGTGCCGGTGTGGACCCGGTCCCGGACTGGACCCGGACGCCGGGTGAGCGTCGCGGTCACCGCAGCCGCGGTCTGGCCCTCCACCCACTCCAGGAACCGGAACTTCGAGCCCCGATCCGCTGCTGATACCCGCTCCCCCGGGGTCTCGCGCCAAGGATCGGTTCCCGCTCCCAATCGCCGATCCAGCTCTTCTCGGCCACCACCGAAGGCCGCTCCGCAAGGTCCACTCGATCCGGGATATGGCCCCGTCCAGCAGGACGCCCCCCGCGCCCGTTCGGCTTCTGGACCCGACGCCGCCGGCATCGGTACCGCGTCCCTCCGGCCTGCCGGTCCGCCCGCACCTACGGGCACCTCCACTCCTGCCCCGCCATCCCTTCGCCCGGCAACCGAACCCAACCGTCGGTCTGCTCCGCCCCCCCCCCTTGATGAACGCCGGGTCAAGTGGTTATAATATCCGCCCTGACAGTCGCGCACTTCCTCTAGGGTTGGCAGTAATGCGGCTCATGGTGCGGGTTGAGAGGCTATATCGCGGGCCGTGATCAGCGGTTTGTGTCATCGTGGCCAGCCCCTGCTACCAATCTGACCGGATTGAAAAGCGACCCCGCTGATGCGGGGTTTTGTTTTTCTGGAAAAGTTGTATGGTTTGGCGCTCCCGGGATGAAGACTTTCGGTAAGTGCTAGCTGTGTGAATTGGATGGGCCATGGGCCCCAATTAGATCGCGCAAAAGCGGTGCTAGAAAGAGCCGATATTCCATACGAGCTACTGGATAGCTACTTGGCGCACAGAAGCGCGGCATTGTGCACGATGCACTTGGTTAAGGGGTTGGAGTTCAAAGCGATCGTGGTCATGGCGTGCGACGATGAAATCATTCCCTCACAAGAGCGGATAGAAGGAGTAGCCGACAACGCTGATTTGGAAGAAGTCTACGACACCGAACGACATTTGCTGTATGTGGCATTTACGAGGGCTAGAGATCGTCTGTTGGTAACCAGCGGTGAAGTACCTTCCGAATTTCTGGAAGACTTGACGAGCAGCCGAAACGGAGGACATGCACATGGATAGCATCGCATTGAACTTTGTTCCTCTGCTCAAACAAGACAATAGCGTAACAGTGTATCGAATCCGTGTCCATGACAGTTCTCTTGCTAAGAAGGACGAGGATTTTCGCGCCAATTTGCCCGCGCAAGAGGGTGATGAGGAATGGGTGTTGTTTGATGTATCTACCGTCGAGCGAGACGGTTACGAAGCGTACCAGTTCGAGTATTCTCAGAATCCTGTTCTGACAGTGCATCTCATATACCAAGACTTTCTGAAAACGATCGAAGCTGGAGAACTTGATTACTACATTCCTGAGAAGGCCATTACGCTGAAGGAGGTTCGCTTTGTTACAGAGAAGTTCGGCGAAGGAAATACTGAGCTAATTGTCAAGCCTTATTTCCTAAAGGGAAAAAGGCAATTTGGGCTTCTCATTGAACACAAGTTCTCCCTCAAAGACGATCAGCCGTTTAACAGGCAGACGCAAATCCGAAGCTTCTCTCTCGATAAGTCTGGAAAACCAAACATCTATTTCTACAAGGACAAGAAATCGACCCTTGAGAACTTCACCAAGGACGTGCTCTCACCGTTACTTTCGAATTCCGGCCTTGCTATCAGCGAATTTTCTTCTCTGCCCGCCAAAAAGCTTGATGTAAAGACCTATCTAGTTGGTGGTGGACAAACAGCCAAGTCGCAGTTCATGGGAATTAGGGCCAACGGGCCGTACCGTCGCATGGATGACGATGTTAGGTATCTCTTTCTTTTCACCGAGAGAACGCGGTCGTTAGCGAGAGATATCTATCTTGGACTAGTTGGCAAGTTGTTTCCGGGTCAGTTCTCTGGCTTAGAGAAGATGTTCTCTGTACCAATTCACAAAGACATCGTTGAGCATCATCTAGTAAGCATGTTTGACGCAGACGCAATAGAAGCTATCGAAGGTCGTGTACAGCAGTTCAAGGCATCCCACATGAATAGCAAGGTGATGCTCGTAGCAGTCCTTCCGAAAGGCTTCAAGGGCGTAGAAGCAGCTTACGACGCCTACGGCCATCTAAAGCTAATGGCATTGAGAAACGATGCATATTGTCAGGTTGTCACTGAAGACACTTTCTTTAAAAAGGATCAATTGAAATGGTCTGTATCCAATATTGGGTTGCAGATATTTAGCAAGCTTGGAGGCGCACCTTGGCTAGTACAGCCTGCCAAAAGCAACTGCCTGATTTTTGGGTTGGGGAGTGTGCAGGAAAGAGTTCAAGGCAATATGACAAGATATACCGCGTATACGGTTTGTTTAGATTCCAGTGGCGACTTCAAATACACTAAGCCTCTCTCGTCATCGAACAACGAAGAAACCTATCTAGGTAGCCTGCAAACTAATCTAAAGGAAGTTTTGCAAAGCGAGCTTGGTGACCACTACAAATCGCTCGTTTTGCATCTACCCTACAAAATCAGCCGAAAAGAGATCGAAGTTATCAAAGCGGTCGTTTCGGAAATCAGAAAAGCGGACGAGTTCGAGGTCATCGTCATACGGGTAAATACCAAGCACAAATTCCTTGGATTTAGCGATCACAATACCTGCGTTCCTTATGAGAGCACGTATGTTCAGATATCAAAAAACGAGTTTTTGATATGGGCCGAAGGATTGCAATACGGAAAAGAGGTGCTGCACAAGCGAGTCTCGGAGCCATTGTACGTGGACTTTATTAAGTCACAAGAGGAATGGGCAACAAAGAAGGAGTGTCTTCAGGATATCTTGAATCTGACAGGCGCTAATTGGCGCGGGTTCAATTCTAAAGCCCAGCCAATTTCGATCCTGTATTCAAGGCTTATTGCGAAATTCATGAGGGAGTTTTCGCATCTTGAAAACGTTAACGACATGAACATCGTGAGCGCTAAGTCATTAGCGCCATGGTTCTTGTAGAAAGGAGAACAAAATGAGTTTAAGAGAAGATTCGTTATTGTTTCTTCTAGGGGCCGGAGCCAGCGTGGATGCAGGGATCAAGCACGCAAAGGCAATGACGCTTGATATCGAAGAGAAGATACGATCTGACACAGATTTCAAAGAGTTTTACGAACTGTATAACTACCTAAAAAGCTCGATTATCTATCAGAGAGGACTTGAGGGCGCATTCGAAGAGCAGACCGCTACTATTGAAGAGCTGTTAGACGTGCTATCAGAGATAAACCAGAAGCATCAGAACAAGCTGTATCCTTTTATAGGCGGCTGGAACATCCATCTTCTAAAAGTAGCCGGGGAAGAGTTTGAGATGGTCGCCAAACTGGACAAGAAAATACGCTCACAACTCTTTCAATGGATAAATATCAGCAACTATGACAGGTCGAACTATTTTCGCGGATTTAGAGATTTAGTATCTGATCCTGGGAGCGCAGTGCGCGTTTTTACGCTCAACTACGATATCTGCGTCGAGAAAGCCCTCGCTGGTACGGATTTTAGTATTGAATTGGGGTTCAACAGCGACCGAGAGTGGGAAGCGTCAAAATTCGATACCAATGAGAATGCAGATGTTGAAGTGTATCTTTACAAGCTGCATGGCTCTATAGACTGGATCAGAGACAAGACTAATCGCGGCGTACTGACGTTATGCGACAACCCGCAGCCAAACCCTGAACTGATTTTCGGTACTGCCGCGAAATTGAGTTCAATTGATCCTTACCTATTCTACGTGCATGAGCTTCGTAAATACTCATTGAATGAGGCGCTGCGGTTTATTGTCGTTATTGGCTATAGTTTCAGCGACGACTATGTGAACCGTCTTATTGGACAGGCCATTACGCGTAGCGAGTACCTCAAAGTCTTAGTCGTGGCTCCAATTTTTGAAGACAAGCCAGACCTTGTGTAAGGTCGTATCGAAGATGGACGGTCGCGTATTGCTGCAATGCTGAACGTCGGAAAAGACCGGATTGCTTACAAGAACATGACTGCAAAGAAGTTCTTCGAAGAGAAGATGAATCTCGCATATTTCGACGAATTGTCTGGCGCTGGCGATGACGATCCATTCTAGCGTGAGGTTACCGAGTCGACCCTGAAAAGTCTGTTTCAGGGGGTCGCAAGCACCCGCGGTGGGACACCGTCCGACTCGGAGGCCACAAGGGTGTAACCCGGCTCCTGCTCGGGTAGGAATCCCGGGAACCGCACTCTGGAGGAACCGAGTCCTCCGGGTTCTGCCGGCACGACCGCCACGGGGCCGGGAAGCGGGATCGGGTGATGCGGCCGGACCACCAGGCGGGGGAGAAGCGGTTTGGTCGATGATGCCGGCAGGACGGTAGAGATCCTCGACCGGTGGAGCGGGGAGGTGCGGGCAGCGCAGGTCTTCGTCGCAGCGCTGGGGGCATCGGGGTACCCCGATGCCGACGTCATCAGGAGCCAGGGTCTGGAGGACTGGATCGGGTCCCACCCGCGCGGCTTCGAAACCCTGGGCGGCGTGGTCGAGATCGTCGTGCCGGACCATCTACGGTCCGCGGTGACGAAGGCCCACCGGTACGATCCCGACCTTCACCCCATCAACCCGGAGATGGCGGACCACGATTCCGTGGCCGTGGCCGTGGTCCCGGCGCGCGTTGGCAAACCTCGGGACCAGGCCCCCGCGGAGTGGAGTGTGCTACTGGCGGAGCGGTGGATCCTCGCGTCCCTGCGCAACCGGCCGTTCTGCTCCTTGGCTGAGGTCAACGCCGAGATCCGGGGGCTGCGGGAGAAGCGCCACCGCAAGCCGTTCCCGAAGCTCCCGGCTCCCGCCGGGAACTCTTCGAGCCGATTGACCAGCCGGCCGGGAAGCCACTGCCCCGGGAGCCCTACGAGTTCGCCGAGTGGAAGCCGGTCACCGTCCATCAGGATACCCAAATCCGGCACATTCTGGCGTATCCATTCGAATTCAGGGTTGAACCGAGGGACACGATGTCCCGTAGCCGGGTCTTTGATAAACCGTTGGCGGTTCCAGATCAGTTCACCGATAGAGGTGATTGTTCAAAATGCCCGTGCCGCGTTTTCGGTTGCCATTGATCGTTGACTGTCCCCATGCCTTGCCGATGGGCATGGCATTCTGTCTTCGTTTAGGCCGGAGGCAATGGCTTTTGATGAAATACGCGCACGTCGATCATGACTTTCGGCGTTTCCTCAAGTTCAAGATCGTCAA
Source organism: Candidatus Poriferihabitaceae bacterium (assembly GCA_965221795.1). Lineage (GTDB taxonomy): Bacteria > Pseudomonadota > Gammaproteobacteria > Arenicellales > Poriferihabitantaceae > VYFG01. The sequence goes on along the minus strand of OZ244914.1, from coordinate 859,558 downwards.
TCTTGGAAAAAATTCCATTAATGTCGTTTGAATCAATGGGCTTTTCAAAGCGGCTGCTTATTGTTCAGTCGAATAAGGGTTTAGAAACAGCCTTCCCCAGAAAAGTTTCCTGTCCACTTCGCTCAATTCGGCTTCCTCGCATACCAAGTCCCAATGCTTTTCGATGGATTCGGTCAAATGGCCGAAGATTGCTCGGGCATCGTCCTCCGAGAGCAGGAAATGATTCGCCGCTTCAACACAGGATTTGAGCTGACTCATATTGTTGTTGCCTGATATCAGCATCGCCTGAGACGCCTCGTTGCCTGTTCGCCCTTGCGGGCAGATGTCATACGCTGGCGTCAATGTCAGTGAATTGCCATTCCAGAAAGCGGCATGATTGCGGGCATGGTCGTCAGTGTTGCCGCACAGAATATTGAAAGCCAGCCGTGAGAATAACTCTTTCAAGGTATCTTTCGGGTCGGTGAATCGGTGGCGAATGGTTTCGGCCAGCGTTTCATAGCTGGCGTAGCGCGCCATCATGCCATCCAGCCCGAGCAGCGTTAGTGCCGAGACCATGGCGCGGCGTGACCAGCCTCCATCTTTTTGTTGGCGGTCAAAGCGCTCAATCAGCAGCACGTCTTTCTTCGCGGCCTTGACCAGCTTTACAGGCGCGACATTCAACCCGGCAAGATGTGCCAGCCGCATGGCGATAAATTCGGCCTTTACAACGCTGTACAGGTCGGTGCTGGATGAAAACTTGGCAACATACTTTTTGCCCTGATCTTGGATCAGGGCTTTGGGGCGCGCACCGCCGATGGAGCTGCCGTGGAACAATGCCTGATCCAGTTCGGGCGTGAGCGGGACGCCTTTCTCGACGCGCCCAGCGGATTCAATCAGTTCTTCCATGCTGACGTTGTTGGCGACACGCGGTACATACTCGGTCGGTGAATGCTGAAAATCGAGCGCACCAATCCGATCAGAGCCGGAATCCAGCAGATAGGTCAACTCGTCCAGCTCGGCGGTGTCCGTATCAGAGCCCTCGAGACCGAGCTTCTTGTTAATCATTACACGCCGACCCCACGCATCGGGGGCAGCGTCCCGAATACTACTGGGCATAGTTAATCCTTCCGGTAGCGGCAACGCTCCGGCTTGTAACGGCAACTCGGGTTCGTAGATCGGAATTGCGGAAGGCTGATCGCCGATGCGCTTCAGATAGCTCTGTCCATAGTTGAACAGAACATTGCCATTGTCCGCTTCCAGCCGTCCGGCAACCACTGGCGTGGTTTCGTCCGGCAACCAAATCCAAACGAAGGCTTCTTTGTCGCTGTTAGAAGTCATCGCGTACCGCCTTCGATTTCTTGCGAACGGACTTTGGCAATAGCGCTAGTTTATCCTTCGTCTGGCTCAGGTGTTTGGACAGCGCTCTTTCATCAGCCTCAAAAAGCTTGACACCAACAATGGTGGCCACTTCGAAAACAGCACCAATTTCGCACTTGAGATCGCCTTTTTCAATGCGTTGCAGCAATCCTCTCGAAATGCCAGCGCGGTCTGCTAACTCCTGAGTAGTCAACTGGCGTTCCTTTCGCGCTGCACGGATCAGCCCGGCGAGCAATGCGGTTGCATCGCGGCTGTAGCGGGAGTAGGTACGTGTAATAGACTTTGGCATCGTTCTTAAATGTATCGTATATAGACCATAAGAATGCTTTATGATCTTTCTATGAACCAAAGTACTCGATTCATCATATCTTGTCAAGAAAATGATCTATATATGGATCATTTATAGATATTGCGGTCTATATATAGACCAATTTTAGGTAGATTTTAATATGGGAATTGACGAAAATAAGCTAACAGCGCTCGGATAGGGCTCTCACTTGCGTTCTCAGTTATCTGGGGGTGAGCTGCAGATGTCCAACGCCATGCGTATTAGCGCAGTCCATCGCAATCACCTCGACCTTGCCGGTGTCACAGGTGACGCCAGAGTCCCGGTCGATAAAAAACTGCATGAAGGCCAAGCCACGGTTGGAGATTGATTGCTGTTCGGCCATGACATGCGTTTTTCACGGCGGCTTGAGCGCAATCAGTGTGTTCAATCGGTAGTGCGACGGGGACAGGCAGAGAGGTCCAACTGATTGCGGCAAACGTCAATATGCTCTCTTATCGTTACGTCATGCAATCAAGATTTCAATGTGGCCCGCCTGGAGCGCTACCTTGTACTCGCAGAGGAAGCGGGTGTGATCCCGGTGATCGTTCTGACGAAGATCGATGAGTGTGCTGTCCCGAGCGATTATAGGCAGCGGGCCGAGGGAGTACGGCCGGGTGTATTCGTCGAATTGGTGAATGCACTGGAGCCCAGTTTTTTGGAGGTGCTGTTGGCATGGTGTGACGCTGATGGGTTCGTCCGGTCGGGAGGTCCACCATCATCAACACGCTGACCGGAGCAACGGATCAAACGGAGGTATAAGAAGCGACGATGACAAGGGTCGCTATACCACGACGAGTAGAACATTGTATCGATTAGGCTCTGGCGGGTGGCTGCTCGATACCCCAGGCATGCGGGAGCTCCAGTTAGTCGATGTGCATGAAGGCATCGAGTCAATCTTCGACGATATAATCGAACTGGCTAGGGCGTGTTAACACAATCTCTTCCAGACATGGTATACTCGGTGCCCGTGATTTTCAACCGGAACATTACGGAAGAACCGGCAATGGAACTGACACGGGCACCGTACGAGCGCATGGCCCCGCTGCGGCCGAGGCCGCGGGGCAAGGTCAGCCTCTCGACCCTGCCGGTACTCAACGCCATTCTCGACGTGGCCGAGCACGGCGGCAAGGGGCGCGGCCTGCCGGAGCCCTTCGGCAACGGGCACACCATCGACACGCGCATCAACCGGTGGTCGAAGAACGGGGTTCTGGACCGCGTGTTCGAGCCTCGGCAGCGGCAGCGGATGATCCGGATCCGGGGGGAGGCCATGGGCCTGGACAGCACCCGCATCAAGGGGCATCCCGAGGGCACGGGGGCGCTACAAAAAACGGCGCCCAGGGCATCGGAAAGTCCCGGGGCGGATGCAACACCCAGCTTCTTCTGGTGGCCGCGGATACCCGAACGGCCGTTGCCTTCGCGCGCTCTCCCGGCAACGCGCACGATGCCCCGGAGGGGCGGAAGCTCCGGCAGCGGCGGAAGAAGCCGTCACACCGACCGGCACTGGTCATGGATCGGGCCGATGAAGACGAGGAAACCCGCCGGCCGGTTGCCGACCTCGGCTTCACGCCCGGGGTCCCGCCGAAAAGCCGTCGCATCACCCCCTGGGAATACGACCGGAAACGGTACCGGCGGCGCCACGAGGTCGAGCGCCGGTTCCGGCGACTCAAGGGCTTTCGCCGAGTCTTCTCGCGCTTCGACCAGCTTGATGTCATGTATCTCGGATTCGTCGTCTTCGCGCGGGTCATCGATACACTGCGTAGCGTTAACACGCCCTAGTCAGTGCCGTTTTAGCGACTGCCAGCATGAAACTGAACCGGGTTATGCGGTACGCCGCCCTATTGCGGACGGGCAACTAGACGAAAAGCGACTGGATCGATATCGCAAACTTGAAGCAGAAGAGTGTCGAAACACAGAGACATTGGCCGAACGCCGCTCAAGGGAACGGGCTTTCGGTCTTCAGGTGCTCAATGCCAAGCAAGCGAAAACCAATCAGGAGAGGTCATGAGTGATCTAGAGTCTTCGCAGACCGATAAGCATATGATGGAAGTTTTCTTTGAAGTCCAGTCGGATTTGCCGCGGCAGGGCCCCGGCGATGCCAAGAGTACGCAAAAGGCGCTCGAACTGTGTACCGAACTCCCGTCAAGCCCCCGCGTGTTGGATATCGGCTGCGGTCCAGGCGCGCAAACGCTCGACATTGCCGAGATTAAAACCGATGCAATGATCACGGCGGTCGATTTCCACGACCCTTACTTAAGCGAACTTCGGTTTCGGGCTGAAGAGCAGGGGACTGCAAACCGCATCGAAGTGTTGCCGGCGGACATGAACGATCTGCCGCTCGAACCGGAGAGTTTTGACCTCGTGTGGGCGGAAGGGTCGGCCTACATCATGGGCGTTCCCAACGCGCTATCGAAGTGGAAGCCTCTGCTTAAGAGCGGTGGTTACTTGGCGTTCACGGAACTTGTCTGGCTGACCGATAGCCCGCCAGATGACGCCTTGACCTTTTTCTCTGACGAGTATCCGGCAATGGCTGGGCGAGAAAGCATCGTTGCAGAAATTGAGAACGCGGGGTATCAGCATCTCGAACATTTTACGTTGCCAGACAGTGCTTGGTGGGACGGCTACTATTCACCGCTTGTTCAGCGCTTATCCGCCTTGGAGAAGAAGTATGCGAATGATGAAATTGGCCTGTCAGTGATCGATTCGGTTCGAAAAGAGATTGCGATTCGTGAGTCCTACCCGGAAAGCTACGGGTATGAGTTCTTCGTTGCAAGAAAGTCGACAGCGCGTTGAGCGTCAGGGATGCAAGAGTTACAAGAAACAATTGAATCGATATCAAGACAATGAGGTTTTTTCCGAATTTGTGCCGCTAGCCGCTGAAACTTTTGGCTTGCCGCAGGTGTATGGTGAAAAAGGTTATTGGGTCACTCAGTCACTGAAACATCTGTCTGAATCAGTCCACGTCGATGATGTTGTGTTCAAGGGTGGAACATCCCTGTCTAAGGCTTATCGCCTGCTGCATCGTTTTTTGGAAGATATTGATCTTGCCGTATTCAAGGGCGATAACTGGAACGGGGGTTTTCAATATCCCGTAGAATCTGGCTGTATTTCCTACGCTTGCACTGATAACGGTGTGGAGGTTTTCCCTATCCTCCATAAAATATGCTACTTATTCTTCATTTCTGAAGGCGAGCATTTATTGAAGACAGCGGTGTTTGTTTGTGGCTACTGATGATCGATCCCATATCATTCAGGAAGTCGAATCGATCAATCAACGGCTTCAGGAACTGGAAGAAGAAAAATCACGATTACTTGCTCGAAAGTCTCAGTTGGGGTCTACGCCCCCAAATTTGATTGCCACCTCATCTACACTTTCACCCAACGAGAAAGTCTCGCTATTCCAGAATTTCTTTGTCGGCAGAGAAGATATCTACGCCCTCCGGTGGGAAAACAGTACAGGGAAAAGCGGCTATGCAGTGGCCTGCCATAACGAATGGCGACCAGGTTTATGCAACAAACCAAAAATCAAATGCGGTGAATGCACCAATAAGGCCTATAAAGCATTGGAACCCAGAGCCATATTTGAACACTTGTCCGGCTTCCAGACAGTTGGGCTATATCCGCTCATGCGCGACGATACCTGTCGGTTGTTGGCGGTGGATTTTGACAAATCGGATTGGCAGCAGGCAGCAAAAGCATTCGCGCAAGCTTGTGAATTCCATAACGTTCCCTATGCTATAGAGCGCTCCCGTTCCGGAAATGGCGCACATATCTGGATTTTCTTTGAAAACAAGGTATCCGCAAGAGATGCGCGGCGCTTGGGATTTGGATTACTGGGCTGCGCAATGGAAAGCTATCCAGGCTTGTCATTTGACTCCTATGATCGCTTATTTCCGAATCAGGATTCAGTGCCAAGCGGTGGTTTCGGCAATTTGATCGCGCTACCTTTACAGCGCCAGCCTCGTCAATACGGAAACTCAGTTTTTGTTGATCAGTATCTAGTCGCTTACACCGATCAGTGGCAGTTTCTTAGCAGACTGAATCGGCTTGCGCTCGACAAACTGCATAGGCTTCTCCACCAGTTCGAAGGGGAAATGCCGGAAACAGAAGCCAAGCCTTGGGAGCAAGGTATTCCTGCCGACCACACAAAGGTCGAGAATTGCCCGGTGAGACTGAAAATCGTACTGGCGAATCAGGTGTTTATTCCAGTCAGCACTCTGCCATCAAAATTGTTGGCCCGCCTGAAACACCAGGCCAGTTTTGCTAATCCGGTATTCTTTAAAACACAAGCGATGCGGTTCAGTACCCACGGCATTCCTCGCTATATCAGCTTGGCTCGCATCGAGCAGGACTACTTAATTGTTCCCCGTGGGTGTCTTGATGATATTCGGCAATTACTCACTGAGCAGAATATTGTGATTGAGATTGATGATAAACGGGAAGCAGGACAGCGCTTGAAAGATATCCGGTTTCTGGGTGAACTGCGTGGAGAGCAGAAGCATGCGGTTAAGAAATTACTCGCTCACGATGTGGGGATTCTCCATGCGCCAACGGCATTTGGAAAAACGATAACCGCCATTGGTGTAATCGCCAAACGCAAGACTAACACCCTGATACTGACTCATACTCGACAACTGTTCGATCAATGGAAGGAACGCTTATCGGCTTTTCTGGATGGTGCCGACATTGGTGCCATTAGTGGGGGCAAGCGCACACCGACTGGTTGTATTGATATTGCTACCTACCAAAGCTTGTTGAGCAAAAAGGATAACAGCGTGGATCCATTACTGCTGAGCTATGGTCAGGTTATTATCGACGAGTGCCATCACGTATCAGCACCGAATTATGATCGCCTTTTGTCCGATGTCAGGGCACGCTTTGTTCTCGGCCTAACCGCCACACCGGAACGGCAGGATGGCCATCATCCGATTATCTTTATGCAGGCAGGCCCTATCCGTCATCGGGTTAAAAGCGATAAGACAGATCATTTTGAGCAGCATGTCATCGTCAGGCCAGTAGCAGGAAGGCCGCCTGTAACATTAGCCTCAGAGGCGAAGCTGCAAATCGCAGACGTTTACCGATGGCTGATGGAATCCGATATGAGGAATCGGTTAATCGTGCAGGATGTTGCCGATCAGATTGAACTTGGCCGAAGCTCCTTGGTGTTAACGGAACGGCGAGAACATGCTGGCTTACTTAGCGAAGCACTGTCCAGCCGGGGATATCAGACCCTTGTTTTACGTGGAGCAATGCGAGCTAAAGAGAGAGCACAAGTCATGGAAAAAGCCTCAACTGCGCAAGTGTTGATTGCGACTGGCAAGTATATTGGTGAAGGCTTTGATCTTCCCAGACTGGATACACTATTCCTAACACTGCCCATTTCCTGGAAAGGCTCACTTGTGCAGTACGCAGGACGTATTCATAGAGTAGCTGCAAACAAAAAGAAAGTGACGATTTACGACTATGTCGACAGCTCATTACCAATGTTGCAGCGCATGTTCCAGCGTCGCTGCAAGGGGTATGCAGCGATGGGGTACCGATTGGTACATAATAATGATGAGCTTTTTATTCAATCTACACTGGAAGTCTGATGTACCCTTGGTCTCTTAACGGAGATTGAGATTACTCCAGCAGTTCTTGACCACGTTACTGCCGTACACCTGTCAATGAAAAAGCATTGACAGCTGGGAATTGGTTATTGCGCATGTTTTGAACGGGGTTCAATAGAGATTTCGGTGGTCGTTATCAAGCCGATTACAAATACAAATCGTGGGTTTTGATCGGCATACAACCAAAAATCATCTATCGCCTGTGCAGCCTTTCTCATGGTTTTTGGTAGCAAGGTTCGCTTCTCTTCAGCGTACTCATGGTGAACTTTTACGGCTTTGTGGCCGGTGTTGAATAATGAAAATCACGCAACCTCAAAAATAGAGCCATGACATCCCGCCGTGACGCAAGTAGATGATTTTGGATGATTGGGGCATGGCAGCCTGATTTATAAAAAGCTCCTTAAAGTGCCAATATGAACGATATGGATCACTATCCATATTTTTCTTGAAGAAAGCCCCCTCAGGGTAACTAATTTTCACAAATACTACCTTATTTGAATTATTTTCACGAATAGTCATTGTTTTTCATGCAATGATACAGGAGAATCATTTGTAACCGAATTTTATAAAAAATGGCTCAATATAATCGAAAATCAGGAGGTGTAACGACCTTTCATGCTTTCCAAGCATTGGAGTCAGGTGCGACCTATGCAGGTTATGCCGCACTGATTGAAGGGCACAGGCTCGCCGTACCAGTGCCGGATAGCCTTTGTGCCATAGGAACGAAGCATAGAAAGGCTGAGCGGGGGCGCTGGCAGCTATACACACCGCGCCACAGGCCTGACGATACATTGCAAGGCCATCTTACCTTTGCCTTAAAGTATGAAGGCATTGATCTCGCTATTCTCAAAGCCTTGTTTGATGACATTGATCCGCAAGAAATCGTCAACATTGTTAAGGCGATGCCAACGGGCAGTTATAGCCGTCGTATCTGGTTTTTGTATGAGTGGCTGACCGATACAACACTTAAACTAGAAGATGCTGCTCACGGGAATTTTGTTCCCCTGATCAATGAGAAGCTTCAATATGCGGCAGCATCACGAAATTCAAGACGACATCGTGTGCGCAACAATCTGTCGGGCACTCGTGACTTTTGCCCACTGATTCGTCGTACTGCGAAACTCGATCGCTTCATCGCTATGGGTCTCTCGCGGGTAGCTGCCGATCACATTGGAAAAATCCATGCTGACCTGCTAAGCCGCGCAGCAGCTTTTCTCTTACTCAAGGACTCCAGGGCGTCTTACACAATCGAAGGCGAGGCTCCGCCGCATAATCGTATTGAGCGCTGGGGAAAGATCATCGGCGAAGCCGGACAGCGAACCTTGAGCATGGATGAGTTGGAGTATCTGCAATCCATTGTCATTGCAGAGAGCCGTTTCATCCTGCCTGGCCTTCGCGTTGAGGGCGGATTTGTGGGTGATCATGACCGTACTACCGGAATGCCGATGCCCGTTCATATCTCTGCGCGGGCGGAGGATTTGAAAAGCCTTCTCTCGGGTTTAATCGAAACCAGTCAGCTTTTAACGGATAGTGATTATGATCCTGTTCTTATGGCAACGCTTATTGCTTTTGGTTTTGTTTTTATCCACCCGTTTGAAGATGGCAATGGCCGGATACATCGCTATCTGTTTCATCATGTCTTGGCCGAAAAAGGCTTTGTCCCCAGGGGACTGGTTTTTCCAGTTTCTGCAATCATCCTGAGTCGCATTGATGATTACAGACGTACATTGGAGCATTACTCCAAACCCAGACTTGAACTGATTGAGTGGAGACCAACTGAAAACGGCAATGTTGAAGTCTTGAACGACACGATAAATCTCTATCGCTATTTTGATGCGACCAAACAGGCCGAATTTTTCTTTGAATGCGTGGAAGAGACGGTCAATAAAACATTGCCGCAAGAAGTCGAATACTTAATGAAATATGATTTGCTCAATGGCTTTATTAAACACTATATCGATATGCCGGATAGGCTGGTTGATTTACTCATTCGTTTTCTCCATCAGAATAACGGCCAACTCTCAAAACGCGCTCGCAAAAAAGAATTTGCGGAACTTACTGACAAAGAAGTGTTGGCTATCGAGAGCAAATTCGATGAAATCTTTGGTAGCAGCGAATAATAAGGGGGGAATACCAAATTAAGCAGCCAGACTTCGATGGTGGGGAAGATCTTAAGGATGTTGATCTGGATGATTATCTGAAAGACATCTCAGATGGCCATTATTCGGAGTTTTTTGCTCAATTTTGCAATAAGTACATTAATGGAAAATCTTGCAGACTAACAGCAAATTTCCCCTCGAATGGTGTTGTAGGAAAGAGCAACCAGGAAGGCGCTGGTAAATATGCCATACGTAGGTCCTTGTGCCAGTACACCACCCCTTGATGAACGCCGAGCCAAGTGGTTATAATATCCGCCCTGACAGTCACGTACTTCCTCTAGGGTTGGCAGTAACGCGGCTAATGTTGCGGGTTGAGAGGCTATATCGCGGGCCGTGATCAGCGGTCGGTGTCATCGTGGCCAGCCCCTGCTACCAATCTGACCGGATTGAAAAGCGACCCCGCTGATGCGGGGTTTTGTTTTTCTGCAAAGTGGTATGGTTTGGCACTCCCGGGATGAAGACTTTCGGTGGTGCTTGCTGTGTGAATTGGATGGGCCATGGGCCCATTTTTTGTGGCTTTGTTCTAAACGAGGCATAATTTTGACAGATGCTCGTAATGCAAAATCTGGCCGGATTGAGAACCATCCTGGAGCCTTCGGTGGAGGCCTTGGGTTATGAACTGCTCCACTTGGAATTTACGGGTCCGGGACAGAGTTCGCTCAGGCTATATATTGATGCGCCGGGGGGGATTGAACTGGATGACTGTGAAATGGTCAGCCGGCAAGTCAGTTTGGTGCTGGATGTCGAGGATCCGATTCAACATGCCTATACGTTGGAGGTGTCTTCCCCGGGGTTGGACCGGCCCTTGGTCAAGCCAGCACATTTTCAACGGTATGCCGGTGAGCGTGTCCGGATTCTCATGCAGACCCATATATTGGGTCGACGGCGGTTTTCTGGAGAGTTGGTCGCAGCAGATGAGACAACAGCAGAGGTGGAAGTGGACGGTGAGAAGTACCGCTTGCCATATGCCGAAATGGAGTTGGCTCGTCTCCAGCCGTTATACGACCTGCCCGGAAAGGGCAAGAAGCGGTCATGAAGAGTGATCCGCATGGTTTGGCTAATTGCGGTCGACTGGCAGAGCGAATGTTTTCTTGGCGTAAATAAACATGGCGATTACAAATAATGAAATCCTCTTGATGGCCGAGGTGGTATCCAGGGAGAAAAATCTCGATAAGGAAATTATCTTCAAGACCATCGAAGCGGCACTTGCGACCGCAATTCGGAAAAAACATGAGAAGGAAATCGAAGCCCGGGTCAGCATTGATCGGGTCTCTGGAGAATATGAGATCTTCCGTGTCTGGGAAGTGATTTCCGATGAGGAAGAACTCACTTTTCCCGATGCGCAGATGCGGGTATCCGAAGCCAAAGAGAGCAATGACGAAGTGGAGGTGGGTGATCTGATTGAAGAACCTATCGACAAGGTGGATTTTGGTCGTATTGCCGCCCAAGCCGCCAAGCAGGTGATTATGCAGAAGGTTCGGGAAGCCGAGCGCCAACAGGTTGCAGCGCGCTATGAAGAGCGTGTGGGGACGTTGGTGTCGGGCACCGTCAAACGTGTTGAGCGGGGGCATGCCATCATTGACCTTGGAGACGCTGAGGCGATGCTGCCAAAAAACAGGATGATCCCACGTGAGGGGCTCCGTCCGGGAGACCGAATCCGGGCCCTTTTGGAAAAGATCGACGAAGAGAGGGGCCCACAACTGATTCTTAGCCGACTGTCCCCGCAATACCTGATACAACTGTTCCGCCTGGAAGTGCCGGAAGTCAGTGAAGGGATTATCGACATCATTGGTGCTGCGAGAGACCCGGGTTCCCGGGCTAAGATTTCGGTCCGTTCCAATGATCGCAACGTCGACCCGGTAGGAGCGTGTGTGGGGATCCGAGGGTCCCGAGTGCAAAGTGTCTCCAACGAGATTGCCGGCGAACGGGTCGATATTATCATTTGGTCCGAAGATGCGGCGGAATTTGTGATCCAGGCCTTGGCACCGGCGGAGGTGGATTCCATTCTCATGGACGAAGAAACCCGACAGATGGACGTGGTCGTCACAGAAGAAAATCTTTCCCGAGCCATAGGTCGTGGTGGGCAGAATGTTCGTCTTGCCTCCGACTTGACGGGATGGGAGATCAATTTGATGACCGATAAGGAAGCCGTCGAAAAGCAGGAATCCGAACAAAAGGAGTTGATGGGGTATTTCATCCAGCATCTGGCTATTGATGAAAATGTGGCAACCATTCTTTCTCAGGAAGGCTTTACCAGTCTGGAGGAAATTGCTTATGTTCCCAAGCAGGAGTTGCTGGATATCGAGGAGTTTGATGAAGCCATTGTGGATGAATTGCGCAACCGGGCCCAGGACACGCTGTTGACCGATGCCATCGCGACCCAGGAAATGAATGCGCCGAGTGAGGACCTGCTGAGTATGAAAGGGATGGATGAGGCAACGGCCAGCGCCCTTGCCAGCGGTGGAATTCGGACTATGTCCGATCTCGCAGATTGCGCCATTGATGAGGTGCTGGAAGTCGTGAATATACCCAGTGAGCGTGCCAGTGAGTTGATTATGACAGCCCGGGCCCCTTGGTTTGTGGAAGGTGAACCTTCTGTTCAATGATAGAATCGCTCTGGTCCGGCCCACATACTGAAATTACAAGAGTCCATATGTCAGAGATCACAATAAGCCATTTTGCGTCCCAGATCGGCGTTTCGATCGACAAGTTGATTGAGCAGTTGGGGCAGGCCGGTATTTCGGGCAAGACGGCGGATGACCTGCTGGAGGACAGCGAGAAACTACGTCTGTTACAATTTCTGAAGGGAGAAAAAGCAACCCAAGCCCGGGAGACTCCGGGTCGTAACCGCATCACTCTCAAGCGCAAGACCACCAACGAGATTCGGCAGACATCCCGAACCGGGGCAGCCCGTACGGTTCATGTGGAAACCCGGAAAAAGCGGACTTTCGTCAAGCGGAGTGTGCTGGAAGCCGAGCAGGTGCAGGAAAAAAGACTCCACCAGGAGGAAGAAGAAAAAAATCAACATCAATTGGCAACGGAACAGGAGCAGCAACGTGTGGCGGATGCTCAAAAGCTGGCAAGGGAAGCCGAGGAACGCAAGGCTCTTGAGGCAGAAAGAGAACTGCAGTTGCGGGAGCAGGCAATGCGCGAACAAGCGGAGAGGGCGGAACGGGAAGCCCGAGAAGCGGAGCAAGCGGAACGGGAGCAGCAGGAAAGAGAGCGCCGGGAGCAGGAGATTTTGGAACAGGAGCGTAGAGAAAAGGAACGTCAGAAGGCGGAAGCGTCCACGCTGGGCAAAGTATCTATACCGGGAACAGATGGACAACCCGAAGTCAGGGATCCGGCTTCTCGGAAAGACTCAGAGCATGAAACAGTGCCACCTGCTCCCCAATCGGTGGAAACGGAAAAGACGCAGAAGGCAGAGAAGCGCAGCAAGCCGCCTACTCCCTCCGATCCTCAAAAACCAAAGTCTGGGCGAGAAAAGGCAGAAGACGATACCGACGGTCGGAGCAGCAAAAAAGCTCGGAAGGGCAAGCCAGTAGCGGAGGAGCGGGCCGAGTTGCATGCGTCCAAACGTCGCCGGGATCGCCGTCGGCCCTTGGGCCGCAAGCCTGGCAAGATCTCTTCCTCAGTTGCAGACCAACATGCATTTGTCAAACCGACGGCGTCCGTCGTTCGCGACGTCCAGGTCCCCGAAACCATAACAGTGGGCGAACTCGCCTTGGTCATGTCGGTTAAGGCAGCAGAAGTGATCAAGGTCATGATGAGTATGGGCTCCATGGTGACCATAAACCAGGTTCTGGATCAGGATACCGCCTTGTTGGTAGTCGAAGAAATGGGACACAAAGGGATCGCTGCTTCCATGGACGATCCGGAATCCTTACTGTCCCGTCCCGAGACCGAAGATGCGGAACGGGTACCGAGAGCTCCGGTGGTGACCATCATGGGGCATGTAGATCATGGGAAGACGTCACTACTTGATTATCTTCGCAAGACCAAGGTCGTGTCCGGTGAAGCGGGAGGAATTACCCAGCATCTGGGTGCTTACAAGGTGAGTCTGGATGGACATGAGATCTGCTTTCTGGACACACCGGGCCATGAGGCTTTTTCAGCGATGCGTGCACGCGGTGCCAGTGCGACGGATATTGTAATCTTGGTGGTCGCGGCAGATGACGGTGTCAAGCCGCAAACCGTTGAGGCGATTCATCATGCAAAGGATGCGGATGTTCCCATGATCGTAGCTATTAACAAGATTGACCGAGAGGAAGCCAATCCTGAGCGAGTCAAGAATGAACTCGTCAGTCATGGAGTAATTCCGGAAGAGCTGGGCGGGGATACGTTGGTGAACATGGTGTCAGCTGTCACTGGAGAAGGCATCCCGGGATTGCTGGAGTCGGTCCTGTTACAGGCGGAGGTCGCTGATCTGAGAGCGCGAGACAGCGGCTCGGCGACTGGGATCGTGGTCGAAGCCCGTTTGGACAAGGGGCGTGGCCCGGTAGCCACGGTGTTGGTACAAGAGGGGATCCTTCGCAAGGGGGATGTCATCCTTGCTGGCCGGGAAACCGGGCGGGTTCGGGTGTTGCTGGATGATATGGGCAGCGCAGTAGATGAGGCATGCCCATCCACGCCGGTTGAAATTCATGGTTTGGGGGGTGTGCCCGTTGCGGGAGACGACTTGGTCGTGGTGGCAGATGAGCGCAAGGCGAGAGAAATTGCCTTCCACCGGCAGGGAAAATTCAAGGAAGTGCGGTTGGCAAGGCAACAAAAAGCCAAGCTGGAAGGAATGTTCCGGGATATGGAAGAAGGCGAAACGCTGAATCTCAATTTGGTCATCAAGGCCGATGTGCAGGGGTCTGTGGAGGCGCTGACAGAAGCAATGGCAAAACTCAGCACCGAAACGGTCAATGTGAGAGTGATACATGGCATGGTGGGAGGCATCAGCGAGTCGGATGTCAATTTGGCGATCGCATCCAGTGCGGTCATCGTTGCATTCAATGTGCGCGCGAATACAGCTGCGCGCAAATTGATCGAGTCCGAACGAGTGGAGGTGTACTATTACAACGTGATTTACGATGTGATTGACCTGGTGCAGAATGCCATGAGCGGGATGCTCTCGCCGATTTTGCAGGAAGAGCATGTTGGCCTGATAGAGGTTCGGGATGTATTTCGGGCTCCGAAGATTGGTGCGATTGCAGGGAGTTATGTGTTGGAGGGTGTGGTCAAGCGCAACTTGCCCGTTCGGGTATTGCGTGACAATGTCGTGATCTTTGAAGGAGCGATCGATTCCCTGCGACGGTTCAAGGACGATGTGCAGGAAGTCCGCAATGGCTTTGAATGTGGGATCGGTATCCGGAGCTATAACGATGTCAGGGTCGGTGACCAGATTGAGGTCTTCCAGCTGGTCGAAAAAACACCAGCCACATAGTTTGTCCGATTCCTATGATTAACACTGACCGGACCCGCAGGGTCTCGGGATTGATGTGCCGTGAACTGTCGATGTTGATTGCCCGGGAAATCAATGACCCTCGTATACGCCTGGTTTCTATCAATAGTGTCCGGGTCTCAAAGGATCTCAAGCATGCGACAGTCTATTTTTCCAGCCTTGATACCACACCAAAGGAGGGGGAAGCCGGAGCTTCTGGCACGGTGCTTCCCAATCTGGAAAAAGTGCTGAATCAGGCCTCGGGCTTTCTCCGTCGCCGATTGAGTCAGCATGCGGAAATGCGTGTCACCCCGGCCCTGCGATTTAAATATGACGATAGCATTCGCAGAGGGATTGAAATCACGAACTTGATTGACCAATTGAATCAAAATCGACGGGATGGGTAAGTCTCGATCAGGATCCCCCGTCCATGGCCTGTTGCTATTGGACAAGCCAGAGGGGCTCTCTTCCAACCAGGCGCTACAACAGGCGAAAAAGCTACTGAATGCCCAAAAAGCAGGACATACCGGAAGCCTGGACCCAATTGCGACCGGGCTGCTGCTTTTGTGTTTCGGTGAAGCCACCAAGATTTCCGAGTTGTTCCTGTCTGCCGACAAGACCTATCATGTCGTCATTCGCTTGGGTATCCATACGGATACTGGAGACCGGACCGGAGCAGTGATGGCAGAAAAACCGGTGGATGTCGACAATTCCCGGCTGATGGAAGTCCTGGATGCCTATCGGGGCGAATTTCTGCAAACCCCCCCGATGTATTCCGCCCTGAAAAAAGAGGGCCAACCTCTTTACAAACTGGCACGGAAGGGAATCACCGTAGAGCGTGAGCCGCGTCTCGTGACTGTATATAATTTGGCACAGGAACACTTTGAGAGCCCCTATCTGGCCCTGGCCGTGCGATGTTCAAGGGGATTCTACATCCGGACTTTGGCAGAGGATATCGGCAGGGATCTTGGTTGTGGGGGGCATGTGGAGTGCCTGCGGCGTACCGGGGTGGGCGATTTCACTGTTGACCAGGCCATTACTTTGGATCAACTGGAGAAGATTGGCAATCCAAGGGATCGTGAACGGGCGCTGTTACCGACGGAATGTGGTTTGGTGCGTTTGCCCGAGGTCCGGGTCGCGGAGAACCTCGCACGCTATCTTCTCTTGGGTCGAAGTGTTCGTGCCCATACGGAATGGAAAGTGGGGATGGTTCGCATTTTTCTGGAATCGGGTCAATTTCTGGGTCTCGGTGAGGTAACGCCGGACCATCGGGTGCATCCGAGAAAGTTACTAAACGGAAAGCATGCGCATCCAGCCTGATCGGTCGATTTCGTATCATTGCTATCTTGGTGACGGTTGAGGTCATCCCAAAGGATCGGCTTTGGCTTGCTTGAGGCGCACCATTCTCGCTTCCGATGCGAATCGTTGCAGTTGGCACCTCTTATGGAACCCTTTGATCCGCTTCGTAATCTTCCCTGGCGTGTTGTTGCATGCTTTCAAATGCCGCACTTGAGGGGTGCATTGCCGTAGGCGTCGCCGACAGTCGTGACTTTCTTCGAAATACGCGGCGCCGGGACATGCGATAGGTTCCGAAGAAGCCGGTGAACAGGTATGCAAAGCACATGCATCCGAAAAACCATGAATTGCCGAACTCATCCATCATGGCCGCTACAACCGTGGGCCCGACGACGGCACCCGCTCCACTAACCAGTACTAGTGTACCACTGGCAGCGATCATCTGGCTGGGATCAAGATGATCATTGATATAGGCGATACATACTGAGTAGAGCGGCAGGGCGAGCCCACAAAATCCACCGACAGCCAACAGCAAGATCCGACTGTCTCCATCAGACACTAGGATACAGAGAATGGCGGATAATCCGGCGAGTAGCATGATCACAATCAATACCTTGCGCCGGTCCAATCGATCAGACAATGCCCCAATAGGCCACTGGAACAAGATCGTACCGATTACGCCTCCGGTCATGAACCAGGATATCTCGCGAAGCGAAAGCCCTAGGCGTTGTGCGTACACTGGACCGAGGGAGAAAAATGTAGCGGTGACCAGTCCGACCATGAACATTCCCAGCATGCCCAGAGGAGATACCCGATAGAGTTCCCGCATCCGGATATGTACCGACTGTTGATAACTGGGTGATTCTCGAGCGGATAACAGCAGGGGTACCACCGCGATGGAGATCAGTATCGATGTCAGCACGAACAGTGGATAGTCACGGGGGTCTGCCAGATTCAGCATGAGTTGCCCGAGACCGACGCCGACATACGTGACCACCATATAGATCGACAACAGCTTGCCCCGGGTCTGGTTGGTGGCGCATTCGTTGAGCCAGCTTTCCGCCACGACATAGAGCCCGGCGAAGCAGAATCCACTGATCAGTCGGAGAGCAATCCATACCCAGACCTGAATAAACACGGCATGCACGAGGATTGCGGCAGATGCCATGGCCGCAAAGGCAGCAAAGACCCTCACGTGCCCCACTTGGCGCATAATCTGAGGCGCCAGGAGAGAGCCAGCCAGAAAGCCGATGTAGAAAGAGGACATGATCAAGCCCGTTATGGTCGCACTGAATCCCTCCTGGTCTGCACGCACCGCCAGCAACGTGGCTTGTAATCCATCGCCCAGCATCAGGATCCCGAATCCAAGCAGCAAGGCCCAAGTGGACAAGATAATGGGGAACAGGCTCTGTGGTGCCTCCCGGGATTCATTGACGAGCGGGATGTTCAAGACAATTCCTCACCCAGACCCGGATCGGGGCCCCATAAGTGAAACATCAACTTTTTTTCTGCACGCAACCAATTTGTATATATCGAATGGATCCATAGAGATCCTTCTCTAAGATGCAATGGAATTGTCAAAGTACATCACCCAGAACAGAAAAACAATGAGCAATTTCTTCGATGGGCCTTGCCCCAAGAGGTTGCGAAAGGTATTCAACGCGTTCTTTGCCCGTTGCAGAGGCTCGAACACATGGCCTAGGACACCGTTCTTCGACCATCGGTTCATGCGCGTGTCGATTTCGTGTGTCCATGGCCGAACCGCTCCGGTAGGCTGCGCCATTTGCCGCCATGCTCGGCCAAATCGAGAATGGCATGGAGTACCTGCAGATTGGAGAGGTGGATGTTGCCCGCGGCTTCGGCAGCAGCGGTGCCATGCGCTCGTATGGTACTGATGTGAGTTCCATGGGCCGGTTTCGGGGCGAAATTCGCGGGCAATTCGCAGCCGAAATGGATGCCGAATGCTTGACAGGGCCGGCGGAATCTGCCAGCGAAGGGCCCCATCTACCGGACACACTCCCGCCCTGGCGAGTCACCCCAAAGGGCGGCCAGAAACCGGTTCCCCGGGGATTCTCTCAAGACTTCCGGTGGAAGTATAATCCACGACCTCCACAATCCACTATGAGTTCGTAACCGGAAGAACCCATGAACCGTACTCAATCTACGCCCTCCCCCCTAAATTCACCCTCTCATTCGTGGCCGCTGTCTTGCTGGCGACATTGACCGTGCCGGCCTTGGCGCAGGTCTCGGGGCCGATTATCGGGCCAAGTGGAGAGCAGACCCATACAGGCCATACCACGGATCCGGATTTCAGTCCTTACACCCCGGAGCAGCAGCGCTGGGACCGTCAGCACCTGGACATGGCCGGCACGGGGACCGCACATGTTGGCAGTTTGCGGAATTATGTGATTCAAGTCGCGCGGTTCTTTGGTGCCCGGAAAGAGACACGTCGCGCCCGTCTTGGCTGGACAGCGCTGTCGCAACATGAGGCCATGGTCCAGATGGTGGGCGGTATGGCGGGTCCCGATCCCATCCGGCACAAATCGTCGACTCATGCCCGTCGGATTCGCTGGCATCGAAATCGATGTATCGTCTCGCCAATCTCAACGGTTACACATTAGACCTGAGCCAGCCGATCATGCTGGAAAATGCAGTGGCCATCGGTTAAGCCGAACCAGAGGCGATGGCACTAGATCCCTAGTCATTCGCCTGACCGGTAAGATGGAGAGGTTGGCGGACGGCGGCCCGCTCATCTGACCGACCACGAATCACCAGACTGCCGGTCACCCGCCATATGCGGAGTGGTGCGATATTTCCGTCTGGTGGTCGTGCGTTGGGTGGAGAATCGCTACGGGTAGTCCTGTTGCGGCGAGGAGTCTTTCCCGCACCGTCCGCCGATCGACCCGAGCCGCCGGACACGGTTTCGCTCGCGCATCGGGGAGTCTGGTGGCGAAGAGATTCGGAAGGCAAAGATCGACGCCAGTCGGGAGAGCGGCACCGTGACGCCGTGTGAGTTACGGCGGGTGACGGTGGACACGACGGTGACGGAGCCTCCGGCGTCGTCCCCGTCTCGGAGGCCGACTGGCGGACCCAGGCGGCTTGCGACCGGCTCCAGGTGAAGCCATAATCGCGCAGGAAGGCCCGGCGTTCCTCGAACTCCGGGTGCGCCTTCGCCAGCTGCACCGTGCCCGACTGGCGGACCTCGGCCCGCATCTCGGCAACAAACGCCGGTTCTTTCGGGACCGGAGCTGGCCGCTCCGCGGGCTCGCTCGCCGACAGACCGGCGTTCAGGTCGATGACCTGACGACCGATCCGCAGCCAGTCGATGGCCAGCAGGGTCGAGCGCAGGGCGATGCCGGTCTGCCCCTGCCGCTCGCCCTTGCGATAGACGAAGGTCTCGGCGGTGAGAAGGCCCCGAAGAGGCCAAGAACCGGGGCTTGGCAGCTGGCTCGGTTAATGGCTGTCCAGCTGCGCTAATGGGATATTCAGCTTGCCATCTCCTCGCCCAAGTAAATCTCAAGCACCCAGTGCTGTCTGCGAGGACGACCTGCGGGCCCATCAGCACCGCCGCGCCGCACCACCTCGAAGTTCGCCGCCAGAGGCCTTCTTCCGGGGTCGTGTGTCCAGAGAGTCAGGGGGAAACTGGCGAATCCACACCCCGTCGTCCCGCAACCTGTGTAATGTCGTCACCGAGGCGGTATCCGCGGCTATTGCTGCGACGAATGCTCCTGCGGCTGGGCTCTCGATAGTCGACCCTGAAAACCCAAAATACCGTGTTCACGATCTGAATAGAACCCCCTTTCCAGTGTGAAGTGCAACACCCTGTAAGCCGCTGGCTGGTGAGCTGACAAGCCGCTTGCAGTGGGCCAGAGGATGGCCAACCATCTCGGTTTCTCACCAACGGAGGATTGCCATGCCCGTAGGCTACCATCACCTGACCCATGCCGAACGATGCCCGATTCACGCGCTGTTGCATCGGGGGTGGTCGAAACGGGAGATCGCCCGCGATCCCGGACGCGACCCCGGGACGATCTCGCGGGAGACCTTGCGCCACCGTGGCCAACGCGGCGACCGGCATCAGCAGGCCGACCGCCAGGCCACGGCCCGCCGTCAGGAAGCGTCGGCGGTGCCCCGGAAGAGGACGCCCGAGCGCTGGGCGGTAGCGGCAGGACGGTTGCAGGAAGGATGGAGCCCGGAGCAGATCGCTGGCTGGGTTCGGTTGCCGGGCGAAGTCATAGCGGGGAAGGAGTGGATCTACGAGCATGTGCGGGCCGACCGGCAGGCCGGAGGAGCCCGGTACCGGTGCCGGCGACGTCGGGGCAAGAAGCCGAACGGGCGCGGGGGGCGTCCTGCCGGTCGTGGGCACATTCCCGATCGGGTCGACCTTGCGGAGCGTCCGGCGGTGGTGGCGGCGAAGTGCCGGATCGGCGACTGGGAGCTCGAACCGATCATGGGAGCGAGGCACCGGGGTGCGCTGGTGTCGGCGGTGGACCGGGGCTCGAAGTTCCGGTTCCTGGAGTGGGTGGACGGCAAGACCGCGTCGGCGGTGACCGAGGCGATTACCCGGCGCATGGGTCCGGTCCGGGACCGGGTCCACACCGGCACCGCCGACCACGGCAAGGAGTTCGCGAGGCATCGGGAGATCGCGCAGAAGCTTGATGCGGGCTGTTACTTCGCCACCCCCTACCATTCCTGGGAACGGGGCCGGAACGAGCACACCAACGGCCTGGTGCGCCCGTACTTCCCGAAGGGCACCGACTTCCGCCGGGTGACACCGGCGCCGGTGCGGGCGGTGGAGAATCGGCTCCACCGTCGGCCTCGGAAGGTCCTGGGATACCGCACCCCGGCAGAGGTCTTTGCCCGTGGGCTGGCTCCCCCCGGACGCGGCTGGCGGTCCCCCGATCGCCCCCGGCACTCCGGTGACTCGCCGGAGCGGCTTCGCTCGGCCTCATGGTGCCGGTTTCGCCCTTGCCTTGGCCGATGGCTTCGGTCTGGATCGCTGGCCGTCGAGATGGCTGCCATCCGAGGCCGAAAAGAAGCACTCGAAGCGTGGATTTTGCAGTCGCCGCCGCGATCCCTCCCTTCGGGCTACGCCCTCATTCCGGGATCGCGGCGCGGTTGCACTTCGGACTGGTCCCGGGGAAGATATTCCCTGAAGGTGTGGACGCAAATTGCCGGGTGTGGTCTCATGGACTCTCCGGTCCTTACCATTTCAGACGACAACATGCGCCCCAGAACCCCTGCCTTTACGAAACCCCACGATCTGTTCCGAAACTGCCTGGAAAACCGGGTTGACTGGTGACGTATGGATTGAACTTTGCCGAAATTATTCGTCCGTTGTCCCTGCAGTTGATCTGCCAAATTCAACAAAGTTGACCCCAGAGTTCTGATTGTTGCGTTCTTCCACAAGACCGGTGGGTACGTTACTGAACACTGTGTTGGTTGCTGCCATCAGGACAGCGCCCTTTACGTACTTGTCGTCAGTCGCCTCCACGAATGCCTGAAAAGTCTTCAGACTGAGAGCGCGATGCCTGTTCACTGCCGCTTGATGGACAAGCGCACGATAAATGCGCCCACACCATACGGCACCAGTAAACAACACCACGATGACTGCTGTCTTGCTTGCTATATTGCGAAGCGTTTCCGATATGCCCGCATTTGAGGAAATATCGGGCCAAAAGTAAAAGAGTATAGCCGCCCCAATAGTAGCTATGGCAAATCCAAAAGATGACCAAAGCCAACACTTGGATTGACTTTGCAACTTTTCCGCCTCTTCATTGAATTCTGCTGTGAAAGTGCCCACTCCGGCACTCGCTGCAGCAGTGCGCGCAGCATGTTCGATTTTTTCAATTTCCGCCTTCTTCTCATCGACCCATGTTTGGGCTTCATCATAGAGTTTCCGGGACTTGGTGATCGCTTGTTCAAGTCTGGCAATGTTTTCCCCAACATCGCCTCTCTTGTACATGAGATAGGCAATCTGGGGATTTGCAACCTCACAGAAAGTATCGACTGCAGCATGAAGTTGATTACATATGCTATCTCTATTGTCCGATGGTGTGCCGCCTGACGCGATTGAAAATTCCTGTATTTGTTGTGAGGCATGTGCCACTTCAGGGATCGCTCCTTGAATATTATCTGCGACCCCATCAGTAAGATGCTCAAGCGGCATGCTATCCAGGTCTGTTGAAGTGGATAGTGCGCCTTCTATATCCGCACGGGCGCTTTCAAAATTAATCTCACCCCATGCCGAACGGGTGACAAGGTCGATGTTCTTATACTTTAGAACGGATTGCAATTCCTGCCTTAGGGCAGTCACCCGGTCTTCTGTAGTCATATCCTGCTCCTCCGAGGAAGGGTCGTATAGTTTGTAGATAGATACACGTCAGGTAACATGTTGCTGGTCGGCATGTTTCGCTGCTGGATAAAAGAGAGATTATTCCCGGAAATTGTATCGCTTTTGGCACATGGTTCTTCTGCCACTCCGAGCGCCGTGCTGGCAATGCCGACGCTTGCTTTTCTCTGCAGGAATGTCAATGCGGATAATTGGGCTGATGCAAGTTGTGTCACTGTCTCGAACACGCTGGCTTGTTACTGCTCGACCAGTTTTGACTTATCTAGATTGTTGTTCCGATACCCAGCCGTTGCACCGGTTTTTCATATGCATCTATCAGCCTGTGGTCTGTCAGCACCTTAGCTGGTGAGGTGCTGGATGAAAACCGTCTGAACGGGTACTTTTCTACCGCAATATCCCGATTAAGGGTCGCAGGGATCATGTGCTGGCGATAGATTGTTCCCAGCAGTCACCGTGTATTTTTATATTGTGACACCCATTCTCCAACAATGCGAGGCATCTCTTTGACAACTTGCCTGCCAAAGAGAATTTCATCGACATAACCCATATGCAGCATGTCGAACAATCGGCAAAGATACGATTTGCCACATTCCCACCATGTATAGCGTGAATCGACCATCAGGTAATGCTTGATATCGACTGCTTCGTTTTCTCTGATCTCTTCAATCTCCATGCCGTCAAGAAGTGTTTCATACACGCCATCGGCGACTCGGCTACCAAAAGTGGTGGTGTGGTAATACTCTTTAATTTCCCATACTGCGATGGGGTTTGTGGCCGAAGGAAATGCGCCATCCAATCGGCGAGAGAGCGTCCGAAGCGGTTGACCGTTACGTATAACGTTTGTAAGCTCTCGGGGATCATAGTCACATGGCAACCCGCATGAATAGTGCTCAACCATCATGTTCACAATTCCTGTCAAGTATGCTTCAGCCTTCTTTTCACCCCTCTGCTTATTCATGGGTATGGGGCATTGCGGATTGAATTCTGCCTTCAGTGCTGAAAATTCTTTCCTTGCCTCGTCAACATTCATCAAGCTTGGCTCTGCCTCCTGCATTAAAGCCTTCGAGTGCGCATCGAAGTAGTCCATCAAATCTCTTGCAAAAATCGTTGGCCGCTCCTCTACCCCCAGGCAGTCGGGGTCAAGATTCATTTTAGTGAAAGCGTTCCTCAATTCAGCCATTCCCGGGACAACAATGCGCGCATTTTTGCTGTAACCCACTCTTTGGCTCACGGAGCGCACCGTAGCCCAAAATGATTTCGGTTTTCCTGCGAATCGTTTATTTGGCCTCAATATCTTGTCCTCCTACTCGCCGCTCAAATTCTTGAATAACCTCAATGAGGGGCTTGTTTAAAGCTTTGCAAATCCCACGAAGTTCAATTAAATCAATTCGTCTTTCTCCCAATTCAAGCTTGCTAATTCGAGATTGGGGGACATTTAGCTTTCTAGCTAGGTCAACCTGCCTTAGACCAGCGCCTATGCGGATTTCTCTTAGCAAATCCAGCAACACTTTGTGGGCATTTGTGCAAAGGCCGTACATTGAATTGAATGGGTTTAATTCACTAATCAATGATACAACTCCTTGCAAAATATCCCAAAATCGGGTATGGTGT
This sequence comes from Candidatus Poriferihabitaceae bacterium, assembly GCA_965221795.1. GTDB lineage: Bacteria > Pseudomonadota > Gammaproteobacteria > Arenicellales > Poriferihabitantaceae > VYFG01. Next base: position 835,425 of record OZ244914.1, on the reverse strand, counting down.
TTTCAGCGATATGGCTGAATAAAGAGTCCGACATGCAGTTACAGTTACAACTTGATTTACCGGAAGAACCTCCAAAAGCTAAAATTCTTCATGGAGACACTTCTCAACCTACTCAGCCATACAAGAACCAGTTGCTCAAATGGATTGGCAACAAGCAGCGGTTTGCTCACGAGATTATTTCATATTTCCCCAAGAGATTTGACACCTACCATGAGCCTTTTATTGGTTCTGGTGGAGTCTTGGCTGTTTTAGCTCCTGGAAAAGCGGAAGGCGCTGACAGCTTCAAACCGCTCGTTAGAATATGGAAAACGCTCAAGTCCAATCCTGAAAAACTGAAGCAGTGGTACCGCGAGCGCTGGGAAGAAGGAAAGTCTGGAGATAAGGTAGCGCAATACGAGAAAATTAAAGCCCGTTACAATGCAAATCCCAATGCGGCTGACTTGCTGTATTTGAGTCGTTCGGCTTATGGGGGTGTGATGCGGTTCAGGATGAGTGACGGGTATATGTCAACCCCATGCGGAATCCATAACCCCATTCATCACGGCACATTCGCTCGGCGAGTGGACGAATGGTCAAAACGAGTGGAAGGGACAGATTTTTTTCATCGGGAGTACGAAGAGTCGATTGACAGGGCAGTTGAGGGCGATGTGGTGTATTGTGACCCCCCGTATTCACATAGCCAAGCAATACTTTATGGGGCACAGTCATTCAATCAAGATCACTTGTTTTCAGTTATTCAGCGGGCAAAGAAGCGCGGCGTATTCGTAGCCCTCAGTCTTGATGGGTTTAAAAAATCAGGTGCTATGGAATGCAACTACTCTATCCCAGACAATCTTTTTGAAAAGGAAGTGCAAGTAAACTGTGGCAGATCAATGCTGAGACGTTTCCAAATGGGAGGGCAATCATTGGAAGGTGAAGTCGTTGCAGACAGATTGTTGCTGACTCACGCTCATTCGTGAAAAGGAGTCGCTCATCAAACATTTCAGGGCACTAATCAATTCGCATTGCAACGCCCTTGACGATTGCGCATGATAGCAAATGTTATAGACTGCCGAGCAGGTGCGGTTTGGGTTGCCAAGCCCAGCCTGCTTGACAGTATGGATTAATCGTTGGGATCCCGTCCCTGCACCAGCAAATTGAAAAATCCATGAATAAGCAACCCAAAGGAACCCGGTTTTCGACTCGGCACGGTTATCGAATACCAGAACCGGAGATTTCGTTACGCGAAGATGCGCCGAAAGAATTGCGAGATGCTATTCCGCAGATCGCGGCAGATGTGGGGATGGGCCCGACGCCCATGCGCCAAGTGGTTTGCCTTGTACTTCAGAAACGGCCAGACCCAACCAACTGGACTGATTATCCCAACGTATCGGACGAGGTGTACTATCTTATTTCCGGGTGCCCATGGTTCAAGGTATACGACATAGCGGAAAAAGTCTTCGAGAGCCTGGCTAGTCCCTGGGACATGAAAAGAGCACAGAGATTTGAGGAGCAACTGAACGAAGTCTTTGTTGAAAATGGCATCGGTTGGCAAATGACTGATGGCCTGATTATGTATCGCGGATCCGAGACATTCATGAAGACCACAAAGCAAGTCGGAGAAATTCTTGAAGAGAACGACCATGTGTCCTCGGCCAGGGAAATCCGCGAGGCATTACAGGATATTTCGCGAAGGCCGGAGCCAGACGTAACGGGTGCGATCCAGCATGTCATGGCCGCTCTCGAATGCACGGCTCGGGAAGTCTCTGGCAAACCCAAGCGGACTTTAGGGAGCCTTATCCGCCATCTGAATCTCCCCCAGCCGCTCGATACTGCAGTTGAAAAAATCTGGGGCTACGCATCTGGTCGTGCACGCCATATTCAAGAAGGTCAGTCGGTAAGCAGCGAAGAGGCTGAACTCGTCGTTGCTCTTGCTTGCAGCCTATGCACGTTTCTTGCCAAACGAGGTGCCAATTCCCAGATCGATATGCCATGACGCAAAAAAGGGAAGCAGAACGCGCCATACTCTCCTTGTTCAGCGGTTGGTGGAGGATTGGACCTTGGTTTTAAGAAGGCAGGATACCGGACTGGTCTCGCCTATGATTTCAGACTTTTGCAACTCTTTCAATCTGGACGACACCGTTACGCTCAATACCGAATCGTTGAACAGTGCTTTCATTTACAGTCTTCTACACCAACGTGGCTATACCGAGACCTTACCCCCCCCCCCCCCCCCCCCCCAAAAAACCGGGATCCGGATCGGACGAATGACCCTTACCGGAAGCACGAGCTGTTGACCGGAAATCTTTTGCGCCGATGCGATATGACGGTAAGTGTCCCGCTTGGTAGATATCGGTTAGTTATCGATCAATCAGGGTGGCCCGGAAACTGCCCTTTTTCATGCCGATTTCCCTATTCAAGCTTCTCGAGGGAAAGTCCGGGCACTTTTTTCCTTTAAAATTCAATGAACTTTCGCTATTGACAGCGCGCCGGTTTTCTACCAGGGTAGGAAAGTCGAGCCGGTGGCAAAAGAAAACCCCGACCGAAGTCGGGGTCTGGAAAGGTTCCGCACGGGAGCCTCGGGGGGTCAGCGCTTGAAGAATTGCCACACCTCGGCGACTTGATCAAGGGCTTCTGGTGCCGCCACCGCTACCAGCGCGGCCAGGAGACCGAGCGTCCAGCGGGCTTCCTTCTTGGACACCAGCTCCGCCCGAAGACGGGCTTCGAGTTGATCGAACCGGGCATCAATCCGGTCCAGAAAAGGCTGCATCGTCCTCTTCTGGTGCCGGTCGAGATACTTGGCAAGCTTGGCGATGTCGCCAGTTTCGAAACCGCGTTTCTTCATGATTTCATACGCCTGAATGTCGGCGTTTTCCGAATGGGTGGACATAGTCTACTCCTCAAGGGGACAAAAGAAAAGCACGGGAGTCGACCGTGCCCCACCGGGAACGAAATCGTCCCGTGCGGGGGAATGGGCCACTGGCCCATGGATTGGCAAATCGCGGGAAGCGACGGCCTCGAAAGGCCGTCGACTTCCCCCGTCGTACTTCGCGCTAGAACGGTGCCTCCGGTTCCGGCGTCGTCCCCGCCTCGGGGGGCGACTTGCGGACCCAGGCCGCTTGCGACCGGCTCCAGGTGAAGCCGTGATCGCGCAGGAAGGCCCGGCGTTCCTCGAACTCCGGGTGATCCTTCGCCAACTGCACCGTGCCCGACTGGCGGACCTCGGCCCGCATCTCGGCGACAAACGCCGGTTCTTTCGGCACCGGGGCTGGCCGCTCCGCGGGCTCGCTCGCCGACCGACCGGCGTTCAGGTCGATGACCTGACGACCGATTCGCAGCCATTCGATGGCCAGCAGGGTCGAGCGCAGGGCGATGCCGGTCTGCCCTTGCTTCTCGCCCTTGCGGTAGACGAAGGTCTCGGCACGGAGGCCGCCGAGGCTCAGGCTGGCCATCACCGGCCTCTCCGGCGACGCCACGGTGCCGTCGGCAGTGGTGAAGTGCTGCCGCACGATCGCCACGGCCGATGAGCCGCGGATCACGCACGAGAACCGGATCTTCTCGACCCGGTCCGCCAGCCCATGGAGCAGGGCCACGTCACAGGCGAGGTACGAGGGGCCCGCGGGCGGGCGGATTTCGCGGATCCGGTTGAGATAACCGAATCCCCGGGTGATCACGTTGTACGCGCGATCGGATGAAGTGTCATCGCTCATCGTCCATTCCTCATGCAGGGAAAAAATCAGGGACATGAGGACGAAGACCAGCCCCGGATGGGGAAGGAATCTCCCCATGCGGGTATCGGGCGAACGCCCGGGATTGAAACAAAGCACCGGGCCCGAGGACCGTGGGTGCAGGCAGGATTAGACAAGCAGATGATGACGGGAGATGTCCGCTGCCAGAAGGACCGAAACTCCACGTTCTTCCGAGAATCGGAATCGGGTTTGATACATTTGCTTACTCCGGGATATACTCCGAGTGAAACAAAGTATTCGTGCGTCGAGTCAGGAATACGATGGGGAAAAGGCAGCCAATGCCACTCCCATCTATTCCCTTTAGGTTTTGGCTCCCCCGCCCGGACTCGAACCAGGGACCCATTGATTAACAGTCAACTGCTCTACCAACTGAGCTACGGGGGAATAGGGCCGCGAATACTAATGCGCCTCTGCACAGGCGTCAAGTACAATTCGCAAGTTTTCTGCTTCATTCTAACCCAAAAAGCTCACTTTATTTCATGGTTGCTTCCCAGACCAAAACCGAGCATCCACTGTACCAACTACAGAGTGACTTTGCACCTGCCGGTGACCAGCCGCAAGCGATCAGAAGCCTGATCAATGGTCTCGGAGAAGGGGAGGCATATCAGACTCTCCTTGGAGTGACGGGTTCGGGTAAAACCTTCACCATGGCCAATATCATCGCCCGGACAGGGCGTCCCGCATTGATTATGGCGCATAACAAGACCTTGGCTGCCCAGCTTTACTCCGAGATGCGGGACTTTTTCCCCCAGAATGCTGTGGAGTATTTTGTTTCCTATTACGATTACTATCAACCGGAAGCATATGTTCCGAGTTCGGATACCTACATTGAAAAAGATGCTTCCGTCAATGAGCATATTGATCAGATGCGGCTTTCAGCAACCAAGGCCCTTCTGGAGCGGCGTGATGCCATCATCGTCGCTACCGTGTCTGCGATCTACGGACTCGGAGACCCGAAGTCATACCATGGCATGATCCTGCACTTGAAACGTGGTGAGCGAATCAGCCAGAGAGCGATTCTCAAAAGATTGGCGGAAATGCAGTACACCCGCAATGATGTGGAATTGCGGCGCGGTACCTTTCGAGTCCGTGGAGACGTAATTGATGTGTATCCTTCCGAATCCGAAAAGCTGGCAGTACGGGTTCAACTGTTTGATGACGAGATTGATGGGCTATTACGCTTTGATCCATTAACCGGTAGTGCTGAGGGTCATCTCACCCGGGTGACGGTGTACCCCAAGAGTCATTATGTGACCGCTCGACAGACCATTCTGGATGTAGTAGATGATATTGCGGCGGAACTCAAGGAGCGACTCCGGGTCTTGCATGGGACTGGAAAGTTGGTGGAAGCACAGCGCCTGGAGCAGCGAACACGGTTTGATATCGAAATGATGCGTGAACTCGGCTATTGCCACGGTATTGAAAACTATTCGCGTTATTTGTCCGGCCGTCAGCCCGGTGAACCGCCGCCCACCCTGATTGATTATCTCCCTTCCGATGCCATTGTCTTTATCGACGAGAGCCATGCTACGGTTCCCCAGATCGGGGCGATGTACAACGGGGATCGTTCCCGAAAAGAGACGCTGGTGGAATATGGATTCCGATTGCCGTCTGCGCTGGATAACCGGCCGTTACGCTTCGATGAGTTTGAAAGTATGATCGGGCAGGTGATTTTTGTTTCTGCGACCCCTGGACCGTATGAGGGAGAGCATGCTCCGGATGTTGTAGAGCAGGTAGTTCGTCCCACCGGGTTGCTGGACCCGGAAGTGGAAGTCCGTCCGGTCATGAGCCAAGTCGATGACCTGCTGTCCGAAATTCATTTGCATGCCAATCGAGGCAGCCGAGTGCTGGTGACGACTCTGACCAAGCGAATGGCGGAGGATTTGACGGAATATCTGCATGAACATGGTGTGCGTGTCCGGTACTTACATTCAGACATTGATACAGTGGAGCGGGTGGAGATCATTCGCGATTTGCGAAAAGGCATATTCGATGTTCTGGTTGGCATCAATCTGCTTCGGGAAGGGCTGGATATTCCAGAAGTTTCGCTGGTGGCCATCCTGGATGCGGACAAGGAAGGGTTTTTGCGGTCAGGGCGGTCACTCATCCAGACCATCGGTCGTGCAGCACGTAATGTGGACGGCAAAGTCATTCTCTATGCCGATAAAACAACGCCTTCCATGGAGGTGGCGATCAGCGAAACCGAGCGTCGTCGAAACAGACAGCAATCTTTCAACTGTGAGCATGGCATTGTACCCCGCTCCATCTCCAAGCCGGTCAAAGAGATTATCGATGGCGTGATCGCCAAAAGTCCGGAGCGCGGCTATGCATCCCCCTATGCGGATGAGGCCAGTCAGGAGGAGGATCTGTCCGGTATGACGCCGAAGTCATTGGGCAAGTTGCTGACCAAGCTGGAAAAGGAAATGTATGCGCATGCCAAAAATCTGGAATTCGAGCAAGCGGCCCGGGTTCGCGATCGCATTGCCGAAATTCGGGATGGGAATTTCGTAGGGCATGTCGCGGCATGATCCATTGTGCCGCCCGATTCATCCATGTCGTGTCAAAGCGGAATTGGTCGTACCGGTGAATCCGTCAGGGTATGGCTATCCCTTCGTTGCGCAACATGGACAGCAGCCGGAGGGCTGGGAGTCCGGTAATGGCATGGGGATCATTGCTTCGAATCCGGTGCAGTAGCGAAATGCCCAGTCCTTCAGCCTTGAGGCTGCCACAACAGTCATACGGTTGGTCGACTGCCAGATAACGGTAGATTTCCGATGTGGTCAGTGTTCGGTATTCGACGTCCACATGTTCTACGCCAGATTGAACCTGTTCGGTGGCCGTATTCAAGACGGCAATACCGCAGTGCAGTGTCATGCAAGAGCCGGAAGCAGATCGAAGCTGGTAGATCGCTTCCATATGATTCGCCGGTTTCCCCATGATCTGGCCATCCAGTACGGCCAGTTGATCGGCACCGATGACCAAGCTCCGAGGGTAGAGTCCGGCAACGGCAGATGCCTTTGCTATCGACAGCCGGCGTACGAGGTCATCTGGGGGTTCTGCCCGCCGGTATGACTCATCGATATTTGGAGCACAATGAAAGAATTCCAACCCCAGGCGTTCCAGTATGGCCCGCCGATAAGGGGAACTGGATGCCAGAACAATCGGCGGATGGCTTGACATGGATACCTATGGTACCTAAGGCGGCAGAAAGCAGGTGAGTATCGGTAGGGCGCTGTTACCGATCAGGTAGACGGCGTTGGCAAGGTCTCTGGCATGCGCAGATACATCAGGTCTCCCTGGCGCTGGAGTTCGCCACGGACCGTGACCGGCTTCGCAGCCATGGAAGCCACAAAAGCCGATGCGGGAGAGCCATCTGCCTGGACCAGTAGGTATCCGTATTTGAAGCCATCGGCCGCTTTTGACACCAGCATGGCAGGAATGCCGCCCAGCAGGCAGACTTCGGCACAAGGTTGGTGTATTGTGCCATGGCCAGGCTTCATTACCCCCAGAAAGCACTTGGAATCGACGATTTCTCCCGTGAGTGTGATCATGCCCAGGGTTTCCATTCCCAGGCGGTGACGGATCGCGGCCTGCTCGGAGTCTTGGGCGACTGCGAAATTTTTCCTTGAGGAGACCTCCAGCATGGTCCAGCCTCCTCGTTGGATCAGTGCCCCGGTCACCAAGGCTGTTTGTCCGTCCAAATGGTTCATCAGGCTTGCAGCAGTGTGTTTCCCCTGCCGAACGAGGAGCACGGATTCGATACGGGTCGGGTCATCGGGGTGGGTGCGATGAAGCACAGGATATGGCGACACTTGCAGTATGCCCGTCATGGTAATGGGGGAATCCACCACCCACCGCCCCGGGTCGGAAGGCTTTTGTTGCGTCCCCAGCCAGTACCCGAGCAGGCCACAACCGACGACAAGTGTCATGGTCAGAATTCGATAGAACCTTGCCAGTGATTTTGGAGTCGGCAGGTAGCCAACAAAAAAAGGAAGCTCTGGATCCTTCATGTCGAGGTTCCTCCATGATTTGCCAACTGGCCTGTTTCCGGGATTTCGAGAACAGGCCGTGGGGCTCCTGCTGGCAACGGGCTCGCATCAATGAACAGCTGATCGTCTTCCAGTTTCAGGCGGTAGGTTCTGACTTTTTCGGTAAAGGGGGGGGGAGAACAGCCGTCTTGGGGTCGATACTGATACCCATGCCATGGGCAAGTAATCAGGCCATTGATGACCCGGCCCTCTCCCAAGGGACCATTTTGATGCGGGCACACATTGGAAACAGCGCAGAGGTGGTTGTCGTTGTACCGGAAAATGGCGATACGCTCATCCTTGCCAAGATCAAGGGTAATTGCACGATCATTGGGGATGTCCCGATACCTGCCAACTGGAACCCATGGCTCCTCGGACTTGGTGACAGTGCGGCTTGCCCCTGAGTGGACAAATGCGGCGAGCAGATGTAACCCCCCTACCAATCCCACGCTGAGCCCGACCATCCATGGCGTGAATCCAGTCACATCCTGCTGCATCGCACCGAAGACCACATGCAGGACCACCAGCGCATACGCCGGATAGATGCTCATATGAATAGCCTTCCACCACACTCCGCCAAGTATCGAGTTCCAGTAGTCGTGGCTGGTGGCGGCAAGGAAAAAAAGCAGCATCAGGGCGATGGCACCCAGTGCCTGGAAAGGAATATTTGTGATGGATGCATAATCACCACCGGAAAGGAAGACAGATACGAATGGATTGACTGTGCCGAAACTGTGATGCCAGTAGACGGCCAGCAAGGCATGAAGGAGAGCCATGAAAAACATGGAAACGCCAAAATGCCGGCGGTTGTACAGCAGTGGTAGGTAGCGATGGTCCATGCGAGCGAGTGGGCCCACACACAGGATCAGGGTCAACATAACAAAGGCACAACTGGAGGTGGCTCGCAACAGGATGGTCAGTAATGGCAAGGACTCATCGCTTTGGTAGAGTGACCTGCTGACCAGCACGAAGGCAACCAGATAGCATGCCATGCCGGCCCATAGACACAGATCATAGATCCATTTACGCCGATTCCAGTTTACCGTGACATAGCCCTTGCTCATGGATGTTGGAAGTGGAAGGTGTGTTCAGGGCAGGGGGCCTTTGGATGGATGGGAGGGCGGCATATGATGGTCTGGATCAGGCCCGGTCACGGAATTGCTCGCGAATATCACCAGCAACAACAAGACAGGGGCGAGAACCAGCCATGTAAATTTGTGTACTTGACGCCAGCGACGGATCATGACCGGGTTCGGATCCACTTTTTGAGAAGGCAGGGCCAAAGTACAATTGAGGCGGGAGTCCATACCAAACGAGTCAGGATAGATGCCCCGTGCGCCTTGGGCTCAATGGCGACATATCCCCGGAAGAAAAATGCGATTCCGAACAGGAGTCCGGCAAGCAGGTAGCCCCCGGTGAGTGTCAGTACGATCATTCCGGACATGTTGGCTGAGTGGGTCATGCAGAGCCGATTATGTAGTATTCCCATGATGGTGGCATGAGTACCCCCGCAACTATAGTGAATCTTGCGACAGATTTACAGGGTGGCAGCGCATCATTCGGCAGGAGTGCAAAGGCTGTCATCGCAAGACCGCTTCTCCACCGAGGTGGATCTATTGCGAAAGGTTCTTTGTATCGGTGTCCCCGGGTTGCTTTCCAGTTCCCATCCCCAATCCTGCTACCGCGATCCCGGCATCCGGATCAGCCCTCCATGACACAAAAACGAAGAGAATGATCGCATACCCTATTTCAACCGCTTGTACTTGATTCGTTGCGGACGCATAGCCTCCCCGTGGCGGTGCTTGTAGTCTTCTGCGTAGTCGCTGTAGTTACCTTCGTGCCACACTGCCTCGGAATTGCCCTCAAAGGCGAGTATATGCGTGGCGATGCGATCCAGAAACCAGCGGTCATGAGAGATCACCACCGCGCACCCGGGGAAATTCAGTAAGGCTTCCTCAAGTGCTCGCAAGGTTTCCACATCCAGGTCATTGGTGGGTTCGTCCAGTAACAGCAGGTTGCCGCCGGACGCGAGCAGTTTGGCCAGATGCACCCGGTTCCGCTCGCCACCGGAGAGCGTGCCGATCTTTTTTTGTTGATCCGTGCCGCGAAAATTGAACCGTCCCACATAACGACGTGATGGTACTTCAAAGCCATTGACGAGCATGATGTCGGAGCTGCCACTGATCTCCTCGAATACGGTCTGGTTCTCATGAAGGGTGTCCCGATTCTGGTCCACATAGGCGATCTTGACGGTTTCTCCCACACGAAAGTAGCCGGAAGAAGGCTCTTCCTGGCCCGTTATCATTCGAAACAGGGTGGTTTTCCCGGCTCCGTTGGGACCGATCACGCCGACAATGCCGCCTTTGGGCAAGTCGAAGCTGAGATGTTCATAAAGCAGGTTGTCGTTGAATGATTTCGATACTTCTTTTGCCTCTACCACCAGGTTCCCCAGTCTGGGACCAGGGGGAATGTAGATTTCATTGGTTTCCGCCCGCTTCTGATAGTCGGTGGAACTCAATGCCTCGAACTGTTTCAACCGAGCTTTGCTCTTGGTACCACGTCCTTTGACACCGGCACGGACCCATTCCAGTTCCTGTTTCATAGCCCGGATACGTGCCGCTTCCGATTTCTGTTCTTGTTCCAGGCGTTTTTCTTTCTGTCCCAGCCAGGAAGAATAATTGCCCTCCCAAGGAATGCCATGACCACGGTCCAGTTCCAGAATCCATCCCGCTACATTGTCCAGAAAATAACGGTCATGGGTAACGGCAATAACGGTCCCTTCAAATTCGTGCAGATAGCGCTCTAGCCAAGCGACGGATTCGGCATCCAGATGGTTGGTCGGTTCATCAAGGATCAGCATATCGGGATTGGATAGTAAAAGTCGGCAGAGAGCGACCCGACGTTTCTCACCTCCGGAAAGTGTGCGGATCTCCGCATCCCAAGACGGCAGGCGCAGCGCGTCGGCGGCCACTTCCAGCTTATGATCGAGATTATGGGCATCAGTCACTTGGACGATAGCTTCCAACCGGGCCTGCTCGGTGGCCAGCGCGTCGAAGTCCGCATCCGGCTCGGCGTATGCCGCATAGATGGCATCCAGTTTCTGCAAAGCTTCCTTGGCGGCACCAAGACCTTCCTCGACGTTGCCGCGGACATCTTTGGATGGGTCCAACTGAGGCTCCTGGGCAAGGTATCCAATCTGTAAATCGGGTTGTGGTCGTGCTTCTCCAATAATTTCAGTGTCCAATCCTGCCATGATCCGCAGCAGGGTGGATTTGCCAGCACCGTTGTAACCAAGCACACCAATCTTGGCACCGGGAAAGAAATGCAGATAAATATCCTTGAGAATCTGGCGACCTGGGGGGACCATCTTGCCCACACCATTCATGGTATATACGAACTGTGCCATCGCTGTTTCCGTTGTGAAGATCAGTCTGGGGGAGTGCCTGTGAAGCTATGGTTGACAGGATCCGGTATGGATGGGGTTACTGGTTCAGGATGGCCAGAGCAGCCTGGTGCAGGTTCCGGTTGGCTGTGGCCAGTACCTTGTCACCGGAGTCCAGGGTTAAGGCTTCTCCCTCCCAGTTTGTGATAACGCCACCTGCGCCTTCTACCACGGGTACCAGCGGTAGGTAGTCATACGGGAAAAGGTCGGCTTCACAGACAATATCAGTAAAGCCCGCCGCCAGCAGCCCATAACTGTACCCGTCCCCACCCCAGACGTTGAACTGGCAGCAGTCGGCAAGCCGACGAAATCGGATATAGGATTCCTCGTCGAACATTTCTGGAGCCGTGCAAAAAAGCGAACACTGATCCAGTGCTGCTTCATTGCGGGTATGGCAGGGGGTTCCGTTGAAGGTTGTTGGGGTATGCAGCAGACCTACCCATCGTTCATCCAGAATTCCTTGGTCAATCACGCCAAGCATCGGTTTGCCTGCTTCCATCAGCGCAATCAGCGTGCCGAATGTAGCCCGGCCTGCGGCATAACTTCGGGTACCATCGATGGGATCCACAATCCATTGCCAATGCTGATCGACGATTCGATTTCCGCTCTCTTCACCGAAGAAGCCATGGTCGGGGTGTCGGGACTGGATGTGGTGACGGATGGCCTCTTCCGTTTCCCGGTCCGCCAAGGTGACCGGACTCAAATCGGCCTTGTTTTCAATGGCGATCCGGGTGCGGAAATGGTGCCGGGTGATTTTGCGTGCTAGGTTTGCGGCCCGGAGTGCGGTTTGCAGGTAATCGTTTTGCAAGGGATTCGTGGGATTGTATCGGCAATGCCTGCGTATTCTAACTGAGGTGAGGTGAAGGTGCCCGCGCAATTATCGTTCCTGAATCTATCAATGGGCGTCGTTTTTTGACAGTCGGCTATCTGGCAATTTCACTGTAAAATCGGCATGGAATCGGGTTCTCCAACGGACTGTGTTCGGTTAGAATCCGGCCTTTTACGCTTGGGGGGTCTATGCATCCGACTTCCCAGCCGATATCCAATATCCGGGAGATATCCTTTTATGAAAGTACTGGTGCCAGTCAAGCGTGTGGTTGATGCCAATATCCGCATTCGGGTGAAGTCGGATGGTTCTGGAGTCGAGACGGATAATGTCAAGATGGCCATGAACCCCTTCTGCGAGATTGCGGTGGAAGAGGCATTGAGGCTTAGGGAATCCGGTGTTGCGGATGAGGTGGTCATCATGTCAGCCGGTTCTTCGAAGGTGCCGGAAACCATTCGGACCGGCCTTGCCATGGGGGCCGACCGAGGAGTGCATGTGCAGACTGACCAGCGGTTGGAACCCTTGGTGATTGCACAATTGATCCAGGCAATTGTCGACAAGGAAGGTGCTGATCTTGTGATCCTCGGCAAGCAGTCGATTGATGATGACAATAATCAGACGGGACAGATGCTGGCAGCCTTGATGGGACGGCCTCTGGGGAGTTATATCTCGAAGATTAGCCGAAATGAGGAGGGATTCGCCATCACCCGTGAAATTGATACCGGGCTGGAAGATATCCAGATCCGCTGTCCAGCGGTGGTGACTGCGGATCTGCGTCTGAATGAACCACGCTATGCGTCCCTGCCCAATATCATGAAGGCAAAAAAGAAGCCCATTGATGTATATTCGCCGGAGGATTTGGGTGTGAATGTGGTGAATCGGCTCGAAGTGGTGCGGGTTGATGACCCGCCGGCTCGCGAGGCCGGGGTCATGGTGTCAAGTGCGGCGGAACTGGTCGACAAACTAAAAAATGAAGCAAAGGTGATCTGATGAGTATTCTGGTAATTGCGGAACATGATCACAGCCAACTTTCCCCGGGAACGCTGAATACGGTTTCTGCGGCTGCCGCTATTAGTGGCGACATTCATGTCCTGGTGGCGGGCTGTGGCTGTGCACAAGTAGCAGAGCAATGTGCAAAAATCTCCGGCGTTACTGAGGTTTTGTGTGCCGATTCGACGGCCTATACCCACGAAATCACTGAGAATACCGCTGCCTTGGTCCAAGCGAATCAGGCAGGCTATAGCCATGTACTGGCACCGGCTTCCACGTTTGGCAAGGCATTGATTCCCTATGCTGCCGCACTGTGTGGCGTGCAGGCGATCTCGGATATCAGTGCGGTGCTCTCCGAAGATACCTTTGTACGCCCGATTTATGCGGGCAATGCCCTTGAAACGGTTCGGTCTCAGGATCCGATCAAGATGATGACGGTGCGTACGACGGCCTTCGATACGGCAGACAGTGAAGGCGGCCATGCGGAAATCCGTGCCGTGGGAGCAGCTCCCATCACCGATGCTGTCCAATTTGTCGGCCAGAATCTGAGTGCCAGTGAACGTCCCGAGTTATCGTCCGCCAAGATCGTGGTCTCTGGAGGTCGGGGAATGAAGAGTGGCGAGAACTTTTCCATGTTGGAAAAACTGGCGGATAGTCTGGGTGGGGCGGTCGGTGCCTCGCGAGCGGCAGTGGACGCCGGATTTGTCCCCAATGACTTTCAGGTCGGTCAAACCGGCAAGGTCGTGGCACCGGATCTTTATATCGCGGTGGGAATTTCCGGTGCCATTCAGCATCTTGCCGGCATGAAGGATTCCAAGGTCATTGTGGCGATCAACAATGACGAGGAGGCCCCGATCTTTCAGGTTGCGGATTATGGATGGAATGATGACCTGTTCAATGCGGTTCCAGCCTTGCAGTCAGCACTTGAACAGTAAGTTTGTTGTGGCATCTGGTTCTGCCTTGAGGGGCCGTGTATATAGGACTATTTGGTATGGTTTCCTGCAGGTTGTAATATCCAATACTGTAGCCCGGGCTTTTCCTGGACCAGTTTTCGTCGACCTGCCCAGACTCTGTCAGAATCCTACCTGCATTGGTGCGGACAGGAACCAAACTTGGAACCTTCTCGACCGCCTGTTTGAAGGACGAGTTGCCTGCCGTGTAGTCCAAGCCAGATTCCACTGCTGCCATAGTTGAGCCGGTCCTACCGTGTTATCGCTATGCGCGAGAAAGAGAGTCAAGATGAAAACGCCGGATAGCGATGCCATGTTCTCATTTGTTCTTCACCTTGCCTTGGATTATGGAAGCGGATACCGTCTTCATCTTCCAGGTGGTCTCCGCGAAAGGACCCGACTCTCATGAAAACGGCTCCATGATGCAATGGTGAAACAGCCTGCAGCGACAAGACATGACGCCGGAGTACGGTACCAGGAGGTAATCTGGAGGGGAACTCAATTTCCCGGCATCATCTCTGGTCTGGTTGCATGTGGGAATCAGGCCGTCCGTCCGGCTTGAGGATGCCCACAATCCAGGTCTTTGGGCCCGGTTCAAGGGCAGAGGTCCTGCCGGAATTGACAAGGATGGATGCCGCTTGTGTCGGAGAACAAGAAGGAAGGACTTCGAAATCGCTCATGGGGGGATTTCTTTCTGACCCTCATCCGTTTCCGTATTGCGGTTGTCTGATCGCGTCCTGTTTGTCGTGCTATAGATTCGGGCTGTAACAGTGGTCGCCGGAATCCAGGTCGATGGTTTGATAGAGAAACCGGGGGGAGTGTGCCCGTCGGGTATTCAGTTTCTGTCCCGAAAGATTCTTTGTCTGTTCGTCTTTGACAGGGTTCCGATCAGCCAGTCCTTCACCAGTTCTGCCTGTGGTGTGAGTAATGTCCGTTCCGGCCACACTAGATAGAACCGAAGATTCGTCCGATGGATCCGGGTACCTATGCGCACCAGGAGGCCCGACTCGATGAGGGGCTTCACGATGTGAACCAGACCAAGGGCAATGCCTTGGCCCGCAAGGGTGGCTGCAAGGACTGGAGAGTAGTCTGACAGCCGAAGCCCCGGAAGTTCGTCATCCTCCAGGGGAAGGCCGAATGCGGCGAAGTATTCACACCAAGTCACGGCCGGTAGACTTCTCTGGTCTTCGTGGATGAGCCGCTGTTGCGCCAGCGCGGTGAGGTTGTCGCCGATATCGAGGGTGCAGGCCAGTGTGGGATTGGCAACGGGAAACACTTCTTCGGGAGCAATCTCCACGCACTTGTAACCCGGTCTGGGCTGTTCACCACTCCAGATTCCAAGGACCATGCCTTCTGGACCCGCAGGCTCAAGGTCGATATAGTGCGTCAATACCTGTACCCGGAGAGAGACGTCGGGATGCCTCTCTTGGAAGTCCGACAGGCGCGGCATCAGCCACCAGTGAGCATGGGTGTCGCTGCAGAGCAGGGAAACATGGGAGTGGGTGATGCGGCGCAGCCTGTGTGCCACCTGATACATCTGGGAGAAGCCTCCATGAACCGCTTCATAGAGCACCTCCCCGGCCTCGGTGAGATCAATGGCCCGATGACGGCGGATGAATAAGGAGATGCCAAGGGCCTGCTCGAGCTTGCGCATCGAGCGGCTGACTGCGGGCTGTGTCAATTCGAGTTCACGTGCGGCAGCCGCAAAGGAGACATGGCGGGCAGCCGCTTCAAAGATGAAAAGGTGCTGTCCAGACACCGCGATTTCCCGTAATGCCCTCATTTCCGGTATGCCATGCCCCCCAAGTACAGGTTGGTCTCATAAAATACCGAAGACGGTGAAGGAAGTTCCTCACCGCAGCTCGAGTATCCCAAATTCAGAAAAAGAATATTTTGGCATATTTTAAATGCCTCATTGGGGTTTATAAAATGATGATAAAAAATATTGGAAGTCATATGAAAATTAAATAAAATTATTTATATAGAATATCTTATAATACTTTTTGGGCATATGAACCCAATCTTTTTCAATATATTGCGAATCAATAGCGGATCATATAGTATTTGCCTATATATGTCTAAAATGGAAGGGTAAGCTGTCATGAGAGTATCGCGATGATGTCAAGTACGCTAATTTTCCCTACTCGGGGGTTGCGTCAGATCACCCGGGGGACCGACTCGCTCCGGAGAATGGCTGCCTGCAGCCTGTTGTCGGCACTGGGCAGCAATAAAGACTGGAACACAAATCATGGATAGTCGAGTCCAGCCTTGGGGTATTGACAACGACTACAGCCCCTTGCGTGATGTGTTGCTCGGGCGACCTGACCACTACCGCTGGGTCGATGCCGGGCCAATCCTTCGGCGCACACTGCAAAACCAGAAACATACAGGGGTTGCCTTTGACCTTGGGAGTGCCCTGGCCCAGCATGCTGAAATGGTCAGCATCTACGAGGACAATGATGTGGTATGCCACTACCTGGACGCCGACGAGATGCTGCACCGCAATTTCTTCGCCCGGGATTCGAGTGCCATGACTCCATGGGGCGCACTCATCTGTCATATGCAGTTGAAATGTCGGCGGGCCGATTATGTAACGGCGATCCGATTCTATCAGGAAAATAACATCCCGATATGGCGCTATGCTACTGCCGGACACTTCGAGGGCGGTGATTTTGTGATCCTGGAGCCGGGCTTGGTGCTGATCGGGTATTGCGGCGAGCGCTCGGAGCAGGAAGGTGCAGAACAGGTTGCAGCATGGGTGCGTCAGGAGGGATGGGAAGCGCAAGTAGCCCCGATCTCGCGGGAGTTCGTCCACATGGACGGTCTCGTCGTTCCTCTGGCTCCCAAACTACTGGTGGCGTGTCTCGACGCGATGGAGGACTGGCTGATCGCGTGGCTGAGAGACCAGGACTTCGAGTTCGTCGAAGTGGATTACAGGGAGGCAAGAAACTTGGGAGTCAACTTGGTTTCCCTAGGCAATGACCGCGTCCTTTCGATGGAGAGCAGCAAGGAACTAAACAGCAAACTGCGGGCGCTTGGTTTCGAAGTTTTCGATCCGGACATATCCATGTTCACCTTGGGCGGCGGCGGTGTGCATTGCCTGTGCCAAGCCCTAAGACGGGATTCAGCAGGATAATCCAGCATGATGTCCTGTTCTTTCGTCAATCCATACCCACTAACCCATCGGTACCCAAAGATGGTAGTCCCAGTGGCGTGGCCCGACATGCGAACCCTGAAGAGCAAATGCATTTGCCCGAGCCTTCCCCAGTATGGGTCAATGATTGGAATTGCCGGACGACTGGTCCGGTCAAACCCGTCGGTCCATGCTGACAATTCCACCCCAATAGGAGGAGAGTGACCAATGAAATCAATCGAACACAGTCTGGGCCTGCTGAAACAGGGCCGAATAGGACGGCGGGAGTTCCTGACGCATGCCTTGGCATGCGGGATGGCTTTGCCTGCGGCGACTACACTACTTTCTGGGATAGCCATAGCAGACGAGCCGAAGCGGGGCGGGCGGGTGCGTGTCGCGCTCGGCTTAGGCTCGACGACCGATTCGCTTGACCCGGCAACCTACAATGACACCTACATGCAGGTGGTGGGCTTCGGCTTTCGCAACTGCCTGACCGAGGTATCCAATGAAGACGAGTTGATCGGTGAACTGGCCGAGAGCTGGGAAGCCTCGCCAGATGCCGCCACGTGGACATTCGAACTGCGCAAGGGCATCGAATTTCACAGCGGCAAGACACTGGATTCCGGCGATGTCATCGCTTCCGTAGCACACCATCGTGGCGAGGATTCGTCATCTCCCGCCAAGGGGATCCTGACATCCATCATGGACATGAAGGCGGATGGCAAGAACACGGTCGTCTTTACGCTGAATGAAGGTAATGCGGACTTTCCGTTCCTGCTGAGCGACTATCACATCGGGATCTGCCCAGTGGTCGATGGCACCCTGGACTGGAATTCGGGTGACGGTACCGGCGGTTACGTGCTGAAGGAGTTCGACCCGGGGGTGCGCTCGTTCCTGACCCGCAACCCGAATTACTGGAAAGCGGACCATGCGTTCTTCGACGAAGCGGAAGTCCTGTCGACGATCGACGTTACGGCGCGGACGTCCGCCCTGACTTCCGGCGCGGTGGACGTGATCGACCGAGTGGACCTGAAGACTGCCCATCTCCTTGATCGCGAACCGGATGTGCGCTTGGAGGAAACCCAGGGAACGCTGCACTACGTCTATTCGATGATGTGCGACCGCCCTCCGTTCGACAATCCAGATGTCCGGCTTGCGCTCAAGTACGCCATCGATCGCGAGGAACTCCTCCAGAAACTGCTGAACGGCCACGGCTACTTGGGCAACGACCACCCCATCGGCCGATCCAATCGGTACTACGCGGCGGATATCCCACAGCGCCCCTACGATCCAGACAAGGCGAAATTCCACCTCGCCAAGGCTGGCCTATCGGACCTGACTGTGCCTCTCCACGTAGCGGAAACCGCGTTTGCCGGGGCAACCGATGGAGCGGTTCTGTACCAGCAGCATGCGGCAAAAGCGGGAATCATGATTGACGTCGTCCGCAGTCCTAACGACGGATACTGGTCGAACGTCTGGAACGTGGAGCCCTGGACTGCCTCATACTGGGCCGGTCGGGTGACCGAGGACTGGGTATTCTCGCAGACCTACGCCGAGGGTGCGCCTTGGAACGAGACCAATTGGGCGAATCCGCGCTTCAATGAGTTGCTCAAGCTTGCCCGGGCCGAGCTTGATACTGTGCGCAGGCGCGAAATGTACCATGAAATGCGGCAACTGTGCAGGGATGACGGGGGTGTTCTGGCACCGATTTTTTCCAACTATGTTTTTGCGGTGAGCGAGAAGATCTCGCATCGTCGCCTGTCGGCGGCCTGGGACCTCGATGGCATCAAGTGCCTGGAACGCTGGTGGTTCAGGGATCCCACATCCTGATTTGCCCATATTTTTCTGTATCCTTATGGGGCATCCCATTCTTCAATGGGTTCTTGCTGGCTTTCCCAGACGGTGTATAGGCGCAATCTTCGGATATCGATAGCAGTTTCTCGAACGACAGTGCAGCAACCACGCAATGACCATGGAAAATACTGATCTTGCTGATAATGCAGAAAATATCCGAATCGACGCCGACCGTTTGTGGGGGTCGCTCATGGAAATGGCCCGCATCGGTTCGACGGACAAGGGTGGCGTATGCCGGCTAGCCATGACGGACACTGACCGGGAAGGCCGAGATCTTCTTACTCGGTGGTGCCGGGAGATCGGATGTGACCACTCCCTGGATCGGGCCGGTAACCTGTTTATCCGTCGGGGGGGTGCCGAGGACGGTTTGCCGGCGGTCATGACCGGCAGCCACCTCGACAGCCAGCCTACCGGGGGGCGATTCGACGGGGTGTATGGGGTACTCGCCGGGCTGGAGGTGCTGCGGACCCTAGTGGACTACGGGGTGACCACCCGGGCCCCCCTTGAACTAGTGGTCTGGAACAACGAGGAGGGTAGTCGCTTTTCGCCACCCATGATGGGCTCCGGGGCCTATGCCGGAGTTTTCTCCCTGGACTGGGTATATGCCCTGGAGGATTCGGAAGGGGTGACCGTTGGGGAAGAACTCGAGCGGCTCGGGTGGATCGGTGAAGGTCTCGGTGACCGGGCAGTGGATGCCTACTTCGAAGCCCATATCGAGCAGGGCCCCGTCTTGGAGAACGAGCAGGCGATCGTCGGCGTGGTAACCGGTGCCCAAGGGCAGCGCTGGTACGAACTGAACGTCCACGGGCAGGAAGCCCATGCAGGCCCCACGCCGATGCCTCTCCGGAAGGACGCACTAGTCTGCACGGCCGGGATGATTCAGGCGGTGAACCGTCTCGGCCTAGACCATGCGCCCGACGCCTGTACCACCTGCGGTCTCATCCGGGTGATTCCCGGCAGCCGCAACGTGATCCCCGGGCATGTGTGGACGAGCATCGATACCCGCCACCCGGACGATCGTGTACTGGAAGACATGGAGAGTGCCATGCGGAGTGAATTCGATGCTATTGCTGCCCGTCACGGCTGTCGTTACGACCTGAACCTGTTCTGGGTATCCCCAGCCACCCCCTTCGACCGCGATTGCGTAGATTTGGTGAGACTGGGGGCCGGGCAGGAAGGTTACTGCCACCGGGACATGATCAGCGGTGCTGGTCACGATGCCGTGCACATGGCCAGAAAGGTCCCGACCGCCATGATCTTTGTGCCCTGTGAAGGCGGGATCAGTCACAACGAGAGCGAGAATGCCGATCCCGGGCACTTGGCGGCGGGTTGCCAAGTGCTCCTCGACTCAATGCTTGCCCGGGCGGGGGTGGCCTGAGAGTCCGGCAGGAAACTATTTGATATGTGCAATTGCACGTATATTTCAGAAGTATTGTAACCGCCCCTGAGCTCAGTCCCCAAGCCGGCCGGTTCGGGTCAGTGAATCAATCAGTCTTTGCGCATGGCGATGTCTGTGGTATGGTGTTCCCTAGCTCGACTTCGGCCTATGGTTTTCCAGTGTTAGGGGCCGACGGACCGGACCGTGCGGGTGGCACTGTCGCCGGAGTACGGGGATGCGGGCGGGCGCTTCATCGACGAAGACACGCTCTGCCCGCCGGGCATGCACCTGCCCGACAGCGAATCGATCGAACGGCTTTGGGCGCTGGTGGAGATGGCAGCCGCGTGACGGCGCTCGACCATGCGATTGCTTGGGTCCGGCGGGAACGTGTGGAAGGGGCGGCAGTCACGGTACTGGCACTGCTTCTCGTGGTTTCTGTGGGCCGGCTGTGGAAGTTCAGTGCGACTGCGGCACGAAATGCTTCTGTGAATTGGAGAAATGGCTGGCAGTTCAATCCGGGAGGCCTCATCGATTGGTGCAAGCAGATATTGTACTGAAAGCATGAGGGGCATCCTTACCATCCCTCAAAGCTACGTCGGATTCGACGCTTCACCGTAGACATCCTTCGGATCAAAGGATTTCCGCAACTCCTTGAACACGAGCCGGGCAGGTTCATCAGAATGTCCACCGATCTCAACCGACCGGTAGAAGCAGGAACGGTATCCGACGTGGCAACTGGCACCCGAACCAAGCGACCCGTACGCGCAGTCAGACGGCGTTCTGGTCGTCGTCGATGCGTATCCACAACTTCTTGGACGAGGCCGCTAGTTGCGCCCTTGCGCCAAAGGCACTGGCGGCTTCGGCTCCAGTAGTGCGCCTCGCCGGTTTCGATCGTTCGCAGCAGAGCTTCATCATTCATGTAGCCCAACATCAATACTCCGCCCGTATTGGCGTGATCATGATACAGGGGATCAGTCCGTCGGTGTCGAATTTGGGTGCCAGGATGAGACCTTCCTCGACCTGCTCGACCGTCTTCCGGGCGGCGAAGGATGCTGGGTCGGATTGGTCAGGAGCCATTGAATTGGCTTCTGGGATTTCCGATGATCGCGAGAAACTCTCGGCGGACCTCCGGGTCGTTACGAAAGAAGCCGAGCATGAGGGCTGGTCACTATGCTGACGCCCGGTCTGGTGTGCGATGATTCTGTGGGCCGGCTTCCGCCATCGCTGTTTCCATGTCGAATCTTCTCTTGTGGCCGCACCCGGCGTTAGGGAACTCTTGGCTATGTGATTAAGAAACGGAACATTATAACATTCATTTATTTGAAGGCGAGAAGGAGACCAACGAAACAACTCCCCATGAGTTGCAGGGTAGCTGGACGGCGAGTGACTGGCAGCGGGCCAGAGAATGGCTACCGATCGCGGTGGGTCCCCCACGGAGCCGGGTCCTTCCCGTTGGCACCCATTCCCGGACGCAGAAGCCGAACGGGCACGGCCACCGCCTCGGACAGGTAGGCCTTGCGGAGCGGCCTTCGGGGGCGGAACGATTCTCCCAACGGCCGGGGCTGCGCGTACTTCTCGAAGGGTGCGGAGTTCTGTCAGGGAACGCCGACGGCGGTTTCGCTCGGCCCGCAAACGCCGGGGGCCCGCCCTTGTATTGGCCGATGGTCTCTGTCAGGACCCCTGGATGTCGAGAGGGATGCCATGGAGGTCGAAAGGAGTGCCCAGAGAGTGCTGGCCGCCGCGGTCCCTGCATTCCGGGATCGCGGCAACTTTCGCACTTCGGACTGGAACCGAGGGGGGAGGCGAACTCATGGCAGGCACCTTCAATGTACCCGTAGCAGTTCAGGTCATGGTCGAGCTCGTCGAGACACGACCAGAGTCCGGTAATAGGATCGCTTATATCAAGTGCGGGACCTTGAAATATCCTTATAGTGGTTCGACACGATGGGTAAGTCGTTTGGTGAGATCATCCCTGTCCGCTGCGCTCAATATTTTCCCTTCTCCTGTCAAGTGCGAGCAGGAGCGGCGGAAACAGAAGAAAATCTGCCACGAGCGCGATGACGACCGTAAGGCCAACCAGCAAGCCGAGTGTTTGATTGGCCGCAAGCCCTGATGCACCAAAGACGAGAAAGCCTAACGCAAAAACCAAGGTTGTCGTAAGCAACGGTCTCCCCACGAGACTGAAGGTCAGCACGATTGCCTCAGAGGGTGAACTACCCTCCGCACGGGCTCTCAGGTATTTCGACATTAGGTGAATGGTGTCGTCGACGACGATGCCAAATGCGATTGCGGTCACGATGGAAGCCGCGACGCTGACGGTTCCGACCGCATAGCCCCAGACAGCCATGGACATGATTACCGGCAGGAAATTGGGGATGAGGCTGAGCAGGCCCAAGCGTATACTCCTAAATACGAAGACCAGGATCAGGGAGACAACGGACATGGCCACCATAGTGCCAACCAGCATGTTCGTTATGTTTCTGATTACTGCATGGGCACCGACAATGATACCTCCGGTTGCGGCAGTCTGGATTTTCGGGGCGTTTTCCCGAAGCCAGGTTGAAACGCGTTCCTCGAATTCGATCTGCTTCCTCGCCGAGAGTCCTTGAATCGCAACTGTCAAGCGACTGGCCGAGCGATCAAAGCTTATAAGATTGTTCAAGTCAAGTCCAACAGGAAGGGAAAACTCGTAAAGAAGCAGATACTGAGCGATGAGATCGGAGTCTTCAGGGAGGCGTTCAGACCCGTCTACCTCGCTGTTCAAGATTGCGTTCAATTGTTTCAAGACATCGACAATCGAGGAAACATGGTTGACTTCAGGTTGCTGGCGGAGCCAGTTCGTGAACGACTCGACCTGACCCATGTATTCGATATCAATGATGCCATTTTCTTGGCCTGAACCCAGGGAGTACTCGAATGAATCCAGTCCTGAGAAGTGTTCGTCAATGAAATCAGCGGACTGGCGTAGCTGGTAACTCTCGTTCAGTATCTTGGCATTATTGTCGTCCAGTTCAATTCGGGCGATTCCAAATGCGCTTGCAATCGCCAGGGCCAAAAAAATCCAAAGTAACTTGACATGGTGCGAAACCACAAAATTCGCCAGGCGTTCAAGAAAAACGGTTTTTCCTTCCACCTTTGAAGGTGCCTTCATGGGCATCACCGACGTCAAAGCGGGCAGAAGCGTGACTGAATAGACAAATGCGATCATGGATCCGAACGCGACTATGTTGCCCATCACACGGAACGGTGGCATTTCCGAAAAGTTCAGGCTAAGGAAGCCGATCGCCGTCGTGAGCGATGTAAGGAAAATCGGGCGGGCATTGATTCCCAGTGAATGCAGCGTCGCGGTCTTGCGGTTCATTCCATCACGCATTCCATGGAGCACGCCATGAATCATGTGCACTGAGTGCACGATGGCAATTGCCATCAGGACGAATATGGCGGCACCGCTCGATGCGTAGAGCTTCAGTCCTGACCATCCGGCGAACCCGAAAGTGGATGCCATCACGGCAATAATCATGGCCAGGATTCCCAGAACACCCCACAATGAACGCAACACGAGTAAGGCAACCAGCATCATCGCCGCGAAGGCCATCGGCGCAAGAACCGACATGTCCTCATCTACCGCATTGCGAATATCCTGGGCAAGAAGCATTTCGCCATACATATAATAGGCGAATTGGGGGCTTTCCACGCCTTGTGCGTCGATCAAACTGTAGAGGGTTTCGACAACCTCTGCGGTTGCTTGTTCCCGGTCCTCTTCGGGCAGGGCGAGGCTGACGACCAAGCCGGCCAGACGACCGTCACGCGATACCAAGCGGCCAACTGTGTTCCACGTGGTAAGTGCGATTGATCGAACCTCGTCGATCATGGCGTCGTCAAGCGAGATGGCATCATCGACCAGTGGTTCAACGATCAGGCTTTCCTCGGTTCCCTCAATATGCAGGTAATTCGTTAACGAATCCACACGAACGACATAAGGTATTTTCCACAGCGCATCCGTAAGCCGTTCGACCGCAACCAAGGCGTCACGTGTGAAAATGCTATCTCCCGGCGGCTCAACAACGACGAGCACGCTGTCCGACACAGCGTAGGTCGCTTCGAACTCTTCCAGCCTGATCAGATGAGGGTCATCATCCTGGAACTGAGTTCGGATGCCGACACCCGCAGTGGTGAAATGCTGGAGCCCGGCCGAAAGAGAGATGAAGCACAGCAGCACTGCAATGATTGCAGGCAAGGGTCGATGCACAACCACCTCAAAAAACCGGGATATGAGGCGATCAGTCAAATATACCCCCATAGCTTGACACAGCAGCTAACCAGCGGGACACGAGCACCCACGCTGAGGCTGGAGAACATGCATCGCCGGACCGCACTTGCGCACCTGACTTGATGCATTACAATGGGATGCACCCTAGTAGGCTTGGCTAAGATTCGCACGACTCTCTTGCGAAGAGGGTAAGACCCACGTGCGGCTCCCCTTTTGATAACCCAATATTCCGATCGCTAATCATACGACAAACACTCCCTGCGCCACCGGCCGATTGCCGTTGGCGAATTGAGTGCCACGAGCTGCAGCCCTGCTACGTCGAATGATTCTGTTCAACCATCCCATGAGCTTGCTCGCCAAAGTGAAGCAACATTCATGTAGGATGGTGCGAACCAAGGGGAGGAGCGGCCATGAAGGAAGAGACGCTGCACCCAGTGAATCCGGTGCGTTCGGAGTAAGTTCCATGCTGCTTGCCCAGACCTCCCACCAAATTTTGCGTCATCACTCGTCCCCTCCATCCAACGGCACCTTCGCCTCCACATACGCCTTCACGGCCTCCACATCGGCGGTAATGCCCTTTACGGCTGCTGGTCGGAGAAAGGGTGTAACCAGCTTACCCATGAGACTGACCGGCTCTATTCGGACTAGCATTTCGAGTTGGGCTTCGTCGTCGCTTTCATTGGGTGTCACGGTAAAGGTTGTGTGCCAGAGAGCCCCTGCCTCTTCGGTCACCAATCGGACCATCCTGCCATCCTCAAAGCCGGTGACTTCGCTCTCAGTCGCCGACAGGCCAAAGA
The DNA here is from genome assembly GCA_965221795.1 of Candidatus Poriferihabitaceae bacterium. Classification (GTDB taxonomy): domain Bacteria; phylum Pseudomonadota; class Gammaproteobacteria; order Arenicellales; family Poriferihabitantaceae; genus VYFG01. The sequence goes on along the minus strand of OZ244914.1, from coordinate 810,029 downwards.
CTTTCGCAAAGAATGCCTGCGCACCGCTGAAGCGGCGTGTCTCGCGAAAGCGCGCCCCGACGCCGGTTTCATTGTCGGTTAAGAACTCCACCGTGTCAATTTCCGGAATCGCCCTGCCGTAGTTGCGACCATTGGCGACGACATCAAACACGGCCTGCGCCGTTGCGGCGACAGTCCGACTGATCTTGACTGGCTTCATATACGATCAATCTCCTGAATTTATTTTCACATTGAGCACCTCGGTGCCAGATTCTGTGCGGCTATATTGGGTGGTCGGTCTTGATATCGTCGAGTGGTGCCTGTTCTTCGATCTTGATAACGTTCGATTCCTTGATATCCTCGGGCACTACCCCGAGGTGTGCCAACGATATCTCGACCGTGTTCAATGGCAGCGTAGACCCCGCCTCCTGCTCCGGGTCGGTCAGCAAGCGGCAATATTTTTGCCGATCATGTATACAATCGGTCCGGAATTGTTTCCCCGAGATCATGCGGCTTCCGCTCCAGTGATGGGACAGGTAGCGGACCCGGAATAGGCAGCGGATGTACGAGGCGGGCGACTAGGCACTGGATTCAACTCATGCCTCTTCTCTGCAATCCGAAGTTTCATCTTACGGGTCGGTGACATCGTCGGGAAGGGATTGATCCGAAGTCGATAGTCGATGGGCAGCAGCTCGAAGTGGAAGTAGTGGACCAGCATCAGCAGATTGATCGCCAGATGGAGCTCCACCCACCGGGAGCCCAGACACTTGTGGGTGCCTAGGCCGAAAGGGGCATAGTTCCAACCCCGTTCGGTCTTTTCGTGCCCTGTCTGCTGACGGTCGATGTTGAAGGAGAGGGGATCAGGGAAGACTTCTTCCATGTAGTGCGTAGCCGACTGTACAAGGTGAATCTTCGAGCCCACCGGGAGCTCGTAGCCCTCGACCACGCAGGAGTTCATCACCGTTCTGATCTGCATCGGTATGATCGGGTAGAGACGCTGGGACTCCATTAAGAAGCGATAGGTGAGATCAATTCCTGATTTGCTCAGGGTCTCCGCCTCAGGGTCGCCTTCTGCAAAGACCCTGTCGGCTTCGTCTTGGATTTTCTTATACAGTTCGGGACGACGCAGCAGGTTGTAGAGCGCAAAGCTCAGCGCATTACCCATGTAGAGGCTGACGATCAGGGGAGAAACCAGGGAGAAGGGAAGATCCGTCTCGGGTAGAAACTGCGGGTCGGCAGCGTGCAGGGTCAGAATATTGTCCACAATGTCTTTGGGGCACCCGACGCGCTGGGCCGGAGTATGCACAGCCTGAATGCGCTTCACCAGATCTCCGATCCGCTTTTTGCGCCGATTCATGCCTGGAGTTTTCAGCATGAACTTCGGGAGCGCCTTCTGAACATGCGTCACTAGCGAACGCTCCTTGAACTTGAGCAGATCTTGGAATTCCTTCTGGGTGTCGATGCCGACCGAGAGTTGCGAAAATTGTTCATTGACAAAGTCCTGGCATGCCTGAACGGCAGGTAGAACATCGCCAACCTTCCATTTCGTAATGTGTGTGCGGGCGTAGTAATACAACTCATCAAGACGTCCAGCCAGCGCAGCGCGCGAGTAGACTGCCTGAATGGATTTGCGCATGCGGAAGTGATCGGCACCATCCATCGAAGGCAGAATGCGCGATGCCCCGTACACCTGCGCGAATCCCGACAGGTAATCCGTCGACCGCACGTAGCTGCGGCCGACCTGCTGCAGCCAGCGATTGGCCTCGGGGCCCGCGAGAACAATCATATCCTCCTTTTGGAAGGGCATCTTGAGCTTGAAGACGGGTCCGTTCTTGCGGGCAAGGTCGGCAAAGAGAGCGGGAATATTGCCGATTCGTAACATCGGACTGAAGAGCGCATCGCGCAGCGGAGCCGAGGGAATCGGCTTGGTTCTCAGGGCATGGCGATACTGTGGCTGGGAGATGCTGTTGGCGGTCGCCTCGCCGATAGAGCGACCGATGACATCAAATCTGCAGACAAGGTCAATGCGTTGGATGGCTTCGTAGTCCAGAGGAAAAATGAGGTGAAGGACCTGGCAAGAATGGGCCAGTGCGACCAGAATTGCATCCTTCGGGTCGGGGATTTCACCTCCAAGCAGAACCTTGGCGATTCGCGTCTTGACAAAATCGCTCGACACGTCACCGGGCGTGGAGGAGGTGTCTGTCTGCCAGATACCTTGGGCGATAGACCAGAATCCGCCAGAGTAGTGGACCAGGATTCCATTGTCCTCAAGACTATCCAAGGTGGCTGCTATGATCTCCTCGGAGCGCAGCGAGAGGTATTCGATCCAGTACTGGGTGTTTCGCTTCTGCGGCTCGTCGCCGATCTCTTTCAGGATGGAATCCAGATAGGGATCTTCGGTCGTAAGCGGGTCGACAATGAAGAGATGGTCCAGATCCATGTCAATGCGCCCCGAGAGTGCCAGTTCGGCAAGGCTGGCACTCGCAATGGCACAGTTCAGGTTCCAGCCGGGAACCTGATGAAAGTAGCCGCTATCCTCATTGAGGAGCAGCAGGACCAATTCATGCATCAAATTCAGGGAAAATCCTTTCATCTTTGGAATATGGAGATTGGAGACAGTTAATATGTTAACGTTAGCTTAAACCGAACCCACACACACTATGAAATATTCGCTGATTCCCAAGTCTCTTGTAGGACTGCCAACATTATCGGTTCTCCGTGCATAGAAATCTGATTTTATGTTCAGATACCTCGGCTTCGGGGTCACTCCGTACTATCTTGAGTTTGCCCAAACCATAAGATACGGAGGCAACGATGTCGATGAACCTTGTCAGCATAATATAGCAGATATCTGGAAGTCATTTCAATCCTAGGAATCCTTCTTATTAGCTGTAGCTGTGCCGTCATATTGAGAAAGTGCGGGGATATACTGACTTCCCCGGGACCAGTCCGAAGTGCAACCGCGCCGCGATCCCGGAATGAGGGTGTAGCCCGAAGGGAGGGATCGCGGCGGCGACCCAAAAATTCGCGCTTCGAGCGCTTCTTTATCGGCCTCGGATGGCAGCCATCTTGACGGCTGGAGATCCTGACCGAAGTCATCGGCCAAGGCAAGGGCAAAACCGGCGCCGTGAGGCCGAGCGAGGTCGCTCCGGCGGGTCACCGGAGTGCCGGGGGGCGATAGGGGGACCGCCGGCCGCGTCCGGGGGGAGCCAGCCCACGGGCAAAGACCTCCGCCGGGGTGCGGTATCCCAGAACCTTCCGAGGCCGACGGTGGAGCCGGTCTTCCACCGCCCGCACCTGCGCGGGAGTCACCTGGCGGAAGTCGGTGCCCTTCGGGAAGTACTCGCGCACCAGGCCGTTGGTGTGCTCGTTCCGGCCCCGTTCCCAGGAGTGGCAGGGGGGTGACAAAGGTGAAGCCCGCACCGAGCTTCGGTGCGATCTCCCGAGGCCTCGCGAACTCCTTGCCGTGGTCTGCCGTGCCGGTGTGGACCCGGTCCCGGACCGGACCCAGGCGCCGGGTGAGCGCCGCGGGGCCCCGCCGCCGCGGTCTGGCCCTCCACCCACTCCAGGAAGGGAAACTTCGAGCCCCGATCCACCGCCGACACCAGGGCGCCCCGGGGTCTCGCGCCAAGGATCGGTTCCCGCTCCCAATCGCCGATCCGGCTCTTCTCCGCCACCACCGAAGGCCGCTCCGCAAGGTCGACCCGATCGGGAATGTGGCCGCGTCCGGCAGGACGGCCGCCGCGCCCGTTCGGCTTCTGGCCCCGACGTCGCCGGCACCGGTACCGCGTCCCTCCGACCTGCCGGTCGGCCCGCACCTGCGGGTAGATCCACTCCTGGCCCGCCATCCCTTCGCCCTGCAACCGATACCAGCCAGCGATCTGCTCCGGGCTCCACCCTTCCGGCAGCCGGTCCTCGACCACCACCCAGCGCTCGGGGGTCATCTTCCGGGGCACCGTAGACGCTTCCTGGCACCGGGCCGTGGCCTGGCGGTCGGGCTGCTGGTGACGGTCGCCGCGTTGGCCACGGTGGCGCGAGGTCTCACGCGAGATCGTCGCGGGATCCCGTCCGAGGTCGCGGGCCATCTCCCGTTTCGACCACCCCCGATGCAACAGGGCATGAATCTGGCATCGTTCGGCATGGGTCAGGTGGTGGTAACCTACGGCTACGGGCATGGCAATCCTCCGTTCGTGATCAACCGAGATGGTTGACCATCCTCTGGCCCACCGCAAGCTTTTCAGCTCACCAGCCAGCGGCTTAGGGGGTGTTGCACTTCACACTGGAAAGGGGGGGGGCAAACTGAGCCGCACCCAACACTTATAGTTGTCAAGTCCACAGCACACCCAATCAACGATTCCCATTCCGAACCACTCCAGAGCGGAATCAGGCAAACTGAGAATTGCGGGACTTCAATATGGCGTGAAGTAATTGTCCCACAGACGCAGTTGGCGTATGATCTCTCCCTCTCATTTCACATCCGGTTACAATCGGGTTGACCGAATGGAAGCAATTTTGTCTAATACCTGCAGCGGGCATTCGCCACTTTGACGGACGTTGCACAGTGATGTTGTTCCCAGAAAACTGGTGATAACCGAGAAACCATCAGTGTATAACAACAATTGCCGATTCCGAATCATGGAGGTGCCATTTGGCTGCCTTGTTCGGGTGAATTTTGTGACACGGGTATTCCCCATCAGCGTGCCCGCATTTGTGACGGCACCCGCGAATTGGGCTGGCCCGTGATGCTGGCAGCGGCGAGGGCTTGGTCCCGTGGACCTTTCGACCCTTGTGCCAGTCTCCGGCCTGTGCCGAGATTGAGTTTTCCGGCGGTCAGTACCCGGCAACCATCTAAGCGCTGTTGATGCTGGCAGCGTTCAAGCCCCGATACCGTATAGAGAATGCCATGGTGAAAAGTCATGAATGAATCGCAGAACGCGGCGAAGCCGAAACGGGTCGCCATAATCGGTGCGGGAATCTCCGGTCTTGGAGCGGCTTGGGCACTGCATCAGCATCCCGACCGGTTCGACATTCGACTCTTCGAGGCACAGTCGAATGTTGGCGGAAATGCCATTACGGCCGATATGCCGCAGGAAGATGGGAGCTCAATCCCGTTCGACATTTCCGTCACCGCGTGCATACCCTCGGTATATCACCATATTCTCCTGTTTATGCAGCAACATGGCATCGACCTGGTCGATACCCAGTTCAGCTATAGCGTAAGGTATCGTGGCGAGATCTATGCACATGACTTCGACTCCGACATCAGGAGGCAGTTGCAACCAGAAATCGAGAAGTTCCAGAAGGTCCTGAAACGCCTGCAATGGTTTGGCCTGCTCAACCGGTCTAGATCTCGCCTACTTAATGCGCTCAACCCGTTCAACTACGTCAGCATGGGAACCGTTCTGAACCTGGGTGGGTTTTCCGGAGATTTCAGGTACAAGATCCTGAAGCCGATGTTCGTCAATTTCCTGATGGCCACGAACGTGTTTGATATGCCCGCTTCACTGTTCTCCCGGTATCTGGAGTTTTTCGATATCGACACCGCCACCCCAATGCAGACTTGGGATCAGGGTACGCGGCGTGTCTACGAGAAGATGTCCGCTGGCTTCCGGGACAGAATCTATCTTGACCGGCCTGTCCGGAAAGTGTACCGGCGCCCGTCCGACGTGGTTGTGGAGGACGAAAACGGTAACACGGAAATGTTTGACGAGGTCGTTTTCGCATGCAATGCGAACCAGACTCTGATGATGCTGGACAAACCTTCCGCCCTGGAGCGTTTCCTTCTTTCCTCGATCCGCTACGAGAGTGAACTGCACAACCATACGGTTGTTCATTCGGATGCCTCGGTGCTTCCAGACAACGCCGTCAGACCTCTCGCCACCCGGAGCAACCACATTGAGCAGTACGGTGTGAGGCCGGACAACTATGAAATCACCTACATCATGCACAACCAGCAACCCTGGGCGAACCGGTCGGATAAGCCGTGCCTGGTGACCTACAACCCGATCAGCCGGATCGATGAGGGCAAGGTGGTGAAGAAATGGTGGTTTCAACACATTGTGCACGATGTATCCCACATCGCCTTTCTGATCCACCTGTTCCGCTTCGTCCAGGGCAAAAAGCGGACTTGGCACTGTGGTGCCCACACCCTGATCAACAGCCAGGAAACCTGTTTCGTGAGCGGCCTCGCAACGGCCAGGCAGATCGGTGCGGACTACCCTTTTCAGGATTCGGAAACGAGAAGATGGTTTAATTTTTACGGGCGTATGATGTATGGCTGGCGCTTCAGGAAGGCGTAGAGCGGCGCTTCCCCCACCGAGCCAGGAATCCATCAGCCACGGTTCCCATCCAGCAACCCGCTGGCCTTTCTCATGTATTCCCATCTGCTCGGTATCGGACCGGGTAGCAATCCCATGGCATCGGGTCTGACAAGGAAGATGTTACCTGGTCGAAATTTACGTTCCGGATTTTCTTTCCTTCCTGAACGGAAAGTCCGGGTCGTTTCGTATCCGGTAGATAAATGCCGGATCTGGTCAGTAGTCCCACCCCTTGGCAGTCCGGATGCTCTCCGGTCCGCATTGTTGCTTCCGGTCGGATTGCCTACGTGGCAGCATGGCGGTGTCAGAAACCCAGAACGTTGTAGTTCCCATCTATGATAAGGCGTATGGAAACATACAGCCCAAGCAGCGCGGACAACACCCAGTACGAATTGAGCGTGAAGATGAAGAAGTACATCTCTCCTCGGCTGATTCGACTTTGGCGGTTTGCCACAAAAAAGCTGACCCAGTAGACAGACGTGGCGTAGGTCCACTGCCAGAACAGCATAGCTCCAAGAAGGCCCACATAGAGAGTCGGTAGGAAATCGATCGTATAGGCTACATACAGGATCAGCGTCGGCACAGGTGTGAAAAATCCGTTGGCAATATCCACGTTGAAGCCGTAAGTTCGGCGATCAGAGTAGGAGTCATCATACCGGCAGTAGGTAGCCCAGATATCAGCCCATAGCGTGGTTGACAGAATCCGGGTCAACGGAACCCTTGTGGCGAAAAGTTCCAGGGCCGGTGACCGACCAGTCACGCGCAGGCGCTCACGCCAGTATTCGGCGCGCGTTTCGACATAGTCCCGTCGGAGGAACAGGCACACTTCCCAGTAGCAGACCAGCAGGTTGGTCGTGAAGAACAGAATCAGGTAGGAATGTAGGAAGTCAACGTTCCCCTGGGCAGCATAGCGAACGCCGATGCCGGCAAGCGACATAGTCGCGATGAACAGTGCCACAAACCATCCCACAGATATGGCCCGAAGCGCATGAGGGCCTGTATCCTGTTCGGGAGGTGCTTGGTCGGTACGGTGTTCAGGCATAGTAACCCAGATGCTTGCGAAAAATCCTGCATGATGGTTCCGCTGTTCCGGGCATCCGGGTTCAATGGCGAAACGTGAGCCCCGAACAGTGATGTCTGGATTCTGTCTTGTAGCGGCATGGAATCCGCAAACGATCCGAAACCGCAGCCTCCAGTCTCACCTCCTTAATGGAAGACTCCGGGGGTTGATTTTGTCACATCGGTCGAGTATTGTCGATACACTTCCTTTGGTCCAAGCGAGTTTTCCGGGAACGGCAACAGGTACGAGAAACCATGCAAGACACACAAGACAACCGATCGGCCCATGAGCCCGCCAAGCAGCCGGAGTTCCGTTCCATTTTAGACCGCCCCTCGGATGCAGTGAATTCCATGGTCACCGAATACAACGAGCTTCACGACGCCGGTCTTGAGCGAAAAAGGGAGCGATATGTGGAGCTCGTCAATCATTACTATGACTTGGTTACTGATTTCTATGAGTTTGGCTGGGGCCGGTCCTTCCATTTTGCCCCCCGGCGGCGGGGCGAAACCTTCAAGGCGTCGCTTCTCAGGCACCAGAAGTTCCTGGCTGACCAGTTGTCCCTTGGACCGGGAATGCAGGTGCTGGACGTGGGCTGCGGGGTTGGGGGGGCTATATCCAACCTAGTCCCCTATTGTGGTGCTGAATTTGTCGGCATCAACAATAACGCTTATCAGATCGAGCGTGCGAAAACGCACACCCAGGATATCCAGTCATTGTGCCGTTTTATTCATGGCGATTACATGCAGATTCCCGAAGATGACAACTGCTATGACAGTGCCATCGCCATCGAATCCATGCCTCATGCGCCGAACAAAACGGACGCATTCCGGGAGGTTTTTCGCGTCCTGCGGCCCGGAGCCTGCTTTGCGGGCTACGACTGGTGTCTTACGGAAAGTTTCGATCCACAGAATGCGACGCACCTGCGGATCAAGAAAGAAATCGAAATCGGGAATGGACTGCCGGATATCGCTGATATGTCGGATGTCCGTGACGCACTTTGCGCGGCCGGGTTCGAAGTTCTGGAGGGCCGTGACCTCGCCTTCGAATCGGATCCGGAAACGCCTTGGTACCGTGCCCTGCAGGGCCGTGATTTCAGTAGTCTTGCAAGCTTGTCGCGTATACCAGCGGGACGTTTTCTGACAAATATCGTGTTGAGGGTCGGAGAGAGGGTTCGGCTGGTTCCACGCGGCGCATCCGAGGTCAGCCGGCTTTTGAACAGTGGTGCGGACTTCCTGACCAAAGGTGGCGAGTCTGGAATCTTCACTCCCATGTTTTTCTTCCTGGCTCGCAAACCCGATGCCCGGGAGAATGAAGAAGGAAACGGTTCTCGGCCCGGAAATGCGGCCGGCGCTGATCCGGAAGCTGCATAGGCGGGAGTGACTCCGAAAGCACCGGCCCTGTCCGTAAAGTGCTGCGAGGAGTTTATTGCTTCATCACCCGTCTTGTGCCAGTATCTGGAATGGCGGGTACTACACAAAAAGTCTTCGATAGGAATCCACATCGAACTCGTGTAATTCGGGTCAACGGGCGAGGCGAGCAGGTGAGTTTGTGCAAAGCCCGGTGATGCGATGGGGTTGGTCAAAACGCAACCTGATTTAGCCACACTGCGACCTTGCGAGTTAGTGCTTCTCCATAATCCCGGAAGAAATGGCCGGCTCCTTCAATCACCTCTTGGGCTGAGTCCGGATGTCCATTTTTTCTCAACATTTCAGCACGTTTTGACACCATTGCCAATGGACGGGGATATTCTTCGCTGCCGTAAATGTCGAGTACGGGGACGGTCATCCTGTCGATCGGAAACGGTGTCTTGAGATCCTGTCCAGCATCGGTCACTCCAAGCCCAATGGCGACATAGCCGTCGATTGCCTCCTCTCCAGATTGATTCAGCCAATCGTTTGCCATGTGTGCCCCACAACTGTGGGCTACCAACACGACAGTTTGATACCCCTGTTCCCGCAGAAATGCCAGTCCAGATTCAATGCGGGCATGCGCAAACGGGAGGATCGGCAAATAATCGTAATATGTTTTGCCTTTTTCCAATACCGGCATTTGCAGTGCCAGTGTTGACCAGCCCGCCTCTGCCAGTCCTATCCGAATCGGCCCCGCTACATTGCTCTCTTCCGGATGGGTGTCGCGGCCATGGAGAATCACGACTGCGCCTTCCGGTTTGTCGGCTTCGGTAAAGATCGACAGGAAGGGTCTCTGCGGGGTATTCAGCCAGATCGCCTCACCATCAAAGATATATGGCTCAATTTCTGCGGCAATCCGTGTCTCACGCGCATAATCTGGAAGGTCATCGGCATGACCGGGACTGAACAGTGTCACAAAGAGTATCGTAACCCAATACAAACGTACATTCCGGTAAGCAGACCGGAACCTGAACAGAATCCGATGTATTTTCCATCGTTCCATCATGGGTATGGGGGGCGAGCGAGTTGATTCTTTCTTCCCCTATGATCCTTGACATGGTGGATCTCCAGAGAAAGTGGTACAAATAACCTTGCCATTGCCACAGTATTTCAGAACCAGGAATATCCAGTCAAGCGATTCAATCCACACACACCCAGGTCGTTGCGATGTACTTCACCCCGTCGGTTACTTCGACACCCCGGTGCAAATGTGTCCAGAATGGCGGGAACAGTAGGAGCATGCCGCACTTCGGCTGGATGCGGATTTTCTGGAAGTGGAATTCGGTTTCTCCACCCGCTGCCGGGGCATCGTTCAGATACCAGATAGCGACGAGTTGACGTTTCGAAAATGCGCCCGGACCGGAATCCAGATGCCAATGGTAATAGCCCCCGGGACCAGTGCGTTGAAGGTTATACCCAATATCATGTAAGCGATTGGTCCGGAAGAAAGGGTGCAACTCGCCCAACAGTCCCAATGCATGGCTGAGAGATTGGTTCAGGCAGTTATCGTGTGCCCTCCATTCTGCTCTTCCAGAAATTCGAAGGTCTATGGATCGTTTGACGGTCGGTTCCGTATGAGCCCCTTGGCCAATTCGGCCTTCGACTTGTTGCTCTGGGTGGGCTTCGAACTGCTGGATCATGGCTTGGCAGGTGGCTTTGGAAAGCGCATTATCTATCGTGTAGATGAATGAGCCCGGCTTGCATTCACGCAACATGAAACATCCAATTATTCACAGGCTTGGTACGGGGTCCAGAAGAATCTCCAATGTTACTCCAGAGTAAGGATATGAGAGGATAGTGAAATCCTGCCAGCAATCATAGAGACATCTCTTGATGTGGATGGTTTCGAAGAATACTTCCTGCTTACCAAATACCGGGGAATCATGGAGATCCAGCTTCTCTTCGCCAATTATTCTGTACAGAGTGACAGAATCGGGCACGGTGAAGTGCGCAAGGTATCCTACCGTGGATTCATGCCATCTATCGCAATGCCATCCTGCGGAAAAAAACTATCGGTTTCCATCAACTCATCCAAGCAACCGACTTGGATGAGTTGCATGCAGGATTCGATGATTTTGCGACGGCGGTCTTGCGAAATAGAATAGAATATTATAACATCACATTTTCATACATCAACTTGCACCCAATTGATGGCGGAACCGCTGTCCCATCCCCACCTGTGCACCGATCCAAATTGCCGTGGGCAACACTCGCCGAAAGAGCGGGTCGCGCTCGCGATGTCGATTTGCGAAAAGCGTGGCGTGCAGATGACAGCACAGCGGAAGCGTATTCTGGAACTGCTTTGGGCAAATCGTCGGCCGGCGGGGGCCTATGAATTGATCGAAGCGGTAAAGCGCAGAGATGCACGTCCGGTTGGGCCACCGACAGTGTACCGGGTACTTGAGTTCCTGATCGCCCAAGGTTTTGTTTCCAAGATTGAAAGTCTCAACGCCTACGTTCCGTGTGCCCACCCCGAGCGTGGTCATGATTGCCTGTTTTTCATCTGCCGTGGTTGCCGGGCATCAATTGAGTGTGAGGACCCACGGATCGAAGGGATCCTTGATGAGGGTGCTAATGCCCTTGGGTTCGTTGCGACACGTCGTACAGTTGAGGTCGAAGGCATGTGCGCACAGTGTATCAAGGCTGGTGCGCACGAGTAAGGACGAGAAACGATACCCATGGAGAATCAGTATCCGGGCGGATTTTCGCAGCCGTTGAACCAGCAAGCCACTGTTCGGTAGGGCATCAGCATGAAGAGGCGAGATCTGGCTTCCATTCGACTGCTGCCGCTCGGTGCCAAGCCCCGACTGTTCGGCGCAGCCTTGATCGTTGCTGCGCTCTGGGCTGGGTTCTTCTGGGCGACATTCCCGCTGGGAGTTTCATGAGCTATACCCTTGAGTTTCAGGATCTGACCCTCGGTTATGATCGGCATCCAGCAGTGCATCGATTAAGTAGTAGGATCACTGCGGGGAGTCTGACCGCTGTCGTTGGACCTAACGGGGCCGGAAAGTCGACGATGCTGAAAGGGGTCAGCGGTGCACTCCGGCCTCTGGAAGGTCAGATTGTCTTCGATGGTCTCACGCGGAATGAGGTTGCGTATTTGCCGCAGCAATCGGATGTCGATCGATCATTCCCTATCTCAGTGGCCGACCTCGTGGCGATGGGCCTGTGGCAGGAGATTGGTGGCTTTGGAGGGGTGCGATCCACCCATCGTACACATGTTGCTGAAGCAATTTCCGCAGTTGGTCTCATCGGGTTCGAGGATCGTCTGATCGGATCCCTTTCGGGCGGGCAGATACAGCGTGCGCTCTTTGCTCGCCTGTTGTTGCAGGATGCACGGCTTGTCTTGCTGGACGAGCCTTTTAGCGCAGTGGATCCAGAAACAATGGCGGACCTGATCAGCGTGGTGCAGCACTGGCACGGTGAGGGCCGCACGGTGCTTGCTGTCTTGCATGACCTCGATACGGTGCGGGCTCACTTCCCCCACACGCTGATGCTAGCGCGCGAACTCGTTGCCCATGGACCCACGGCACAGGTACTGACAGCTGAAAACCAATTCCGTGCGCGTCAGATGTGTGAGGCTTGTCCCGGTCCTCCACATACGTGTGGACGAAACACTGCATGATGTGGGACATCCTGGTTTATCCCTTCGCCGATTTCAGCTTCATGCGGCGTGCACTGATGGGCTGTATTGCGATTTCAGTCGGTGCGACACCAGTTGGGGTATTCCTGATGCTGCGTCGCATGAGTCTGACCGGTGACGCGATGGCCCATGCCATTCTGCCAGGTGCGGCTGCGGGCTATTTGATTGCCGGACTCTCGGTTGGGGCGATGACAGTCGGTGGATTAATCGCAGGCATGGCCGTGGCACTCCTCGCAGGATTTGTAACCCGTGTCACGGTGCTGCGTGAGGACGCGAGCTTAGCCGCGTTTTACCTCATTTCACTGGCGGTGGGCGTTCTGATCGTTTCTACCCGAGGCAGTAATGTGGACTTGATGCATGTGCTTTTCGGAACGGTGCTGGCACTTGATGACGATGCTCTGATTCTGCTCTGTTCCATCGCCAGCGTTTCGGTTTTGGTGCTCGCAGCCATCTTCCGTCCGCTCGTGCTCGAATGCGCAGATCCGCAGTTCATGCGTTCGGTGAGTGGGCTCAGCGCCATCACACATTTCACTTTTCTTTCGCTCGTCGTGCTGAACCTTGTGGCGGGTTTTCATGCGCTCGGTACGCTCATGGCGGTTGGCATTATGCTTCTCCCGGCTGCCGCTGCACGATTCTGGGCAGCCGGCATCGGCACACTGATTTTGGTCGCGGTTTTGGTTGCAATCTTTTCCGGCTTGAGTGGACTTCTTCTCTCGTACCATTTCAGTTTGCCATCCGGACCAGCGATTATCCTTGTTGCGGGTCTGATCTATGTGCTGTCGCTGATCTTTGGCCCGGTGGGTAGTCTTACTGCCGGGCGGATCTTTCCACGCCCTTATCTGAAAGCCTGAAAGCATGTTCCCAGACCTCTCTGTACACTTTAACTTTCTCTCAACTTTTTTCAAAAACTCACTATGCCTGTTGATATTGCCGCCGTCATGACCACCCGCAGAGGCGTTTTGAATGCCGTCATACCCCTCTTTTTACTATGGCTCATCACACCGACTTTTGCCCAGTCCGACAAACCGGTCGCTGTGGTCGCCACCTTCTCGGTCCTCGGCGATATGGTGCAGAGCATCGGTGGCGAGCACATCGCCATTACGACACTCGTCGGCCCTGATGGGGATACACATGTTTACCAGCCGACTCCTGCGGATGCGCGAGCTGTCAGCGAAGCGAAAGTTCTTTTCGTCAATGGATTGGAGTTCGAAGGTTGGTTGGAGCGCTTGATCGGTGCTTCCGACTTCCGCGGTGATCGGGTGGTGGCGACTGAAGGCATTGAGCCGATCCCCGGCGAGCATGCAGGGCATGACGACCGTGACGAGCATGCAGGGCATGACGACCGTGACGAGCATGCAGGGCGTGACGACCATGACGAGCATGCAGGGCGTGACGACCATGACGAGCATGCAGGGCGTGACGACCATGACGAGCATGACGAGCATGACGACCATGACGAGCATGCAGGGCATGACGACCATGACGAGCATGCAGGGCGTGACGACCATGACGACCATGACGAGCATGACGAGCATGACGACCATGACGAGCATGCAGGGCATGACGACCATGACGAGCATGCAGGGCATCACCACCACGGTGCTTTCGACCCGCATGCATGGCAGAGTCTGCACAATGCAGCGGTTTACATTGACAACATCACGGCAGCACTCGCTAAGGCCGCCCCTGCGAATGCCAGTGCGTTCTACCAGAATCGCGAGGTCTATTTGGCCCAAGTTGAAGCTCTTGATGCGGAAATCCGCGATTGGATTGCCCCGCTTTCCTCCACGAATCGAACGGTCGTGACTTCCCACGATGCATTTCAGTATTTCGGTCGTGATTATGGTTTGACTTTCATTTCTCCACAGGGGCTCAGCACCGAGTCAGAAGTATCCGCACAGGATGTCGCTCACCTGATCGAGCAGATCCGTGAGCAAGAGATTCGTGCGGTCTTCATCGAGAATATCTCGGATTCCCGTCTCTTGAAACTCATCGCTGACGAGACTGGGGCTGTCATCGGCGGTACCCTCTATCCGGGTGCACTGTCTGGGCCGGACGGTCCGGCATCCACTTACCTCGAATTGATGCGGCATAATGCTATGACACTGGCGAAGGCATTGGCTTGGTAAGATTTGATGCTTTCGAAATGGAGCTTATATACATCAGTTGACCTACCACATTATGTTTTGCCTGTTATTCGACAAAAATCATTATCTTGTATTCTGTCAGTCAGGGCCTGTTAATATTACGTAGTGCATCGACGATCAGGGTAAAGAGGACGAACCCGGGAGGCAGGACATCCAGTTTGTCGAAGCGCGAGAAGACCCTGCGGAAGCCTTGGAGCCTCCGGTACCGTTTCCGATCGTATTCCCAACGATGCAGTGACTCTTTGGCGGTGGACCGGGGCTCGAAGTTCCGGTTTTTGGAGTGGGTGGAGGGGAAGATGACGGCTGCGGCCAAGGCGGCGATCACCCGGCGCATGGGGCCGACCCGAGACCGCGTCCACACCGGCATGGCGGACCACGGCAAGGAGTTCGCGAGACACCAGGAGGTCGCCGCAGTACTGGGCGTGGGCTTCTATTTCTCCACCCCCTACCATATCCTGGAAACGGGGCCGGAATGAGCCCCCCAACGGCTTGGTGTGCGAGTACTGCTCGAAAGGGACCGACTTCCGCCAAGTGACGCCAGCGCAGATGCGGGCGGTGGAGGACCTGCTCAACCGTCGGCCTCGGAAGGTCCTGGGGGTTCGTGCCCCGGCGGAGGTCTTTGCCCGTGCGCTGGCTCCCCCCTGACGGGGCCGGCGGTCCGCCATCGTCCTCGGCACTCCGGTGACCTGCCGGAGCGGCTTCGCTCGGCCGGCAGACACCTGGAAGGCTCTTGCGTCGGCAACTGGCCTATGTCAGGATCATCGGAAGTCGAGAGAGTTGCCATCCGAGGCCAAAAAGGAGCGTTCGAAGCGCGATTTTTTTTCGTCGCCGCCGCGATCCCTCCATTCGGGCTACACCCTCATTCCGGAATCGCGGCGCGGTTGCACTTCGGACTGGCCCCGGGGCGGCAAATTTTGGTTATTATTGCAAAGCAAGTATAATAATTCAAACCATCAGGTCTGGAGGATTCATTATGCCTGAAAACAGCAAAGTTGTTATGCAGCCTACCTTGGGAATGGCAATCCTGCCAATTGTCTTGACACTGATCGTGTTGGGAATACAGATTTTCTATTTTGGCGACTTTACACCGCATATTCCGCTGGCCATCGGCATTGCCGTTACGGGTATTGTCGGTCTGAAACTTGGTCATGAATGGCCGAACATACAGGAGGGGGTTTTTCACGTCATTAATGTTGCACTGCCTTCCGTTTCCATCCTTATCACTGTTGGCATGATCATCGGCCTGTGGATCGCGAGCGGCACGGTACCAACCTTGATCTACTATGGTCTGATTATTCTTTCTCCAGAATGGTTTTTAGGGGCCGGGATGATACTTTGTTCCATTGTTTCCGTATCGCTTGGCACATCTTGGGGAACAACAGGAACGGTCGGGCTTGCACTGATGGGAATCGGAGAGGGATTCGGCATCCCCATGTACTGGACAGCGGGTGCCGTAGTTTCCGGTGCATTTTTCGGCGACAAGATATCACCGTTATCGGATACAACGAATCTTGCGCCAGCGGTCACTGGAACGAACCTGTTTGACCATATTCGCAATATGTTTCCCACGACAGTTCCTTCAATGCTGGTTGCCTTGACGATTTACATTATTGCGGGCTTCACATTGATTGACACCTCGCAAGTATCATTTGAGCGAATCGAGGCGATCACCAGTGCTCTCGACGACGCTTTCTGGATTTCACCGATCATGTTGCTGCCCGCTTTGTTGGTCATCGTACTGGCCATCATGAAAAAGCCGCCGATTCCTTCGCTATTTGCCGGAGCAGTATTAGGCGCGATTATGGCGATGATATTTCAGGGTGCTGGCCTACACGATACATTTACCTATGCAAATAGCGGATATTCAGTGACCACCGGAGTCGCGGAAATCGACCCTCTTCTTAATCGGGGTGGCATACAATCCATGATGTGGGTTATATCCCTTGTTCTTCTGGCTCTTGGCCTTGGCGGTGCGCTGGAAAAAGTCGGTTGTCTTCAGGCAATCATTGCGGTCATCATTCAAAAGGTGAAGAGCTTTCGTGGAATCCAGACCTCTGCCATACTGACTTCAATTGCAACCAACACGGTTGCTGGCGACCCCTATCTCTCGATTGCACTTCCGGGGCGCATGTATGTGCCGGTCTATCGCGGTATCAGATACTCTCCTTTGAACCTTTCCCGTGCAATTGAAGAAGGTGGTACACTGGTTTCGCCATTGGTACCTTGGAATGCGGGAGGCGCTTTTGTGATCACGGCTCTCGGATTGGGCGTTGCTGACGGAAATTTTCAGAATCTCCTGTACATTCCACTTGCCTTTGCGTGCTGGTTATCACCTTGCATTGGGGTGTTCTATGCAATGACCGGACTGTTCTCGCCGAAAGCAACTGAAAAGGAAATACAGGAATGGGAAGAAACCGGTGAAGCCGTTTCGGAAGTGCACTAACCCCGACAAAGCACTCCATCGAGCGGTTGTGGCCCTTCGATTAAACTTGCTTGTATGGAGTTCGGGATCATTGAATCCTCTTTCGTCTGGGCACTGTTAAATCCGGGATTACCGGAATGAATACTTGCCGTGCCGGGATATCCGCCGCTCAGGCTGGCTTCCCGGCTCGGCAATTCAGACTTTTGCCCGCCATGCTTTTGCGGCCTCGTCGGTTTTTGCCCGATCTCGGAAAAGTGTCGGGATGGTGGCATATTGTTCCCGTGCCAGCATTTCGTTGTGGAATAAATGCCGCAAAGCGCCACGGTTATGCCACCAACCTCTCGGAGTTAACCGGTTGCATATGAAACGCTTTCCTAATTACCATTAATCATAAGCAGGTTTTGGTCTCATGGAATGGTCCTAACCAATTGATTGAAAAAGAGTATGCCAGGAAGCGCAATCCGGTCCCGTTCCAGAAAGGCCTCCGTCTCAACGCATTTTTCGAGCCATGCGGCGATGAAGACCCATGTGATGAGGCCCTCTTCCGGCTGCGCTGGCCCAACGGCTTCGTGTGCCCGCACTGCGGCCACGACCAGAGTTGCCATCTGAACACCCGCAAGTTGCGCCCGTGCGATCGGTGCCATCGGCAGACCTCGATCATCGCCGGCACGATCTTCGAATCCAGCAAGTTGCCACTGACCATTTGGTTTCCGGCCATCCACCTGCGGACCCAGACCAAGAAAGGGGTGTCGGCGATGAGCGGCACCGCCAGCTGGGGGGTTCCTATCATGCCGCCTGGCGCATCAAGCACAAATGGATGCAGGGAGATGGTGGAGCGGACCGGAAGCCAGAGTCTGGACAGCCGGGTGCAATGGGACGATGCGGACCTGGGCGGGGAGCGAAGCGGCGGCAAACGGGGGCGCGGGCAAAACTCCATTCATAGCGGCCGTGCAGACCACGGAAGAGGGCCACCCCCACTGCATCCAGCCGAATGTAGTCCAGAGTTTCCGCCAGTCGCACCTTGCCGACTGGGCCCGTCGGCAATTCTGCCCGAATCCAGGCCAAACACCGTTGTGGGAATGGCGACGCTAGGGCGGACAGGGTCGGTATCAAGGAGGAAGGTTTGATAGAGTATGGGTTCTGTCATTTTCAGTTCATTTGTCGAGGCCATGAAATGCCAAGTGTGTTACGGGAAAGTTCGCCTTCACCAATGAAACTGGAGGTGCTCGGGGTAGATGATTGGCCAGTGTCTCATCATTCTCCGTCACTTTGGAACCGGTATATTGAGCAGACCGAGATGAGCTATATTCTGTCCGGGGCTGGCGAAATCCATGTGCAGGATGAGCCCGCGGTCAGTTTCATCGCGGGGGACCTGATTACCGTGATGCCTGATACCACATGTATCTGGAATATCACTGAAGCAATAGAGCGTCACTACAAAACAGGGTAGTACCGTTGGGACTGCAATGCTGTTATCGTATCGGAATATCGGTCTGGCAGTGTCCAGACCCCATGCCCCTTCGTATTCAGGGGCGCTCTATTGTAGGTGCATCATGTACATTCAGGTGTAAACATGACTAACGTCTATTACAAGACCATTACGGAACTTGAAAAGAAAAACATTGCTCGTGACTACATTATCGGCTGGGCAAGTGGCTATCTCGGTAACCCCAAAATTGAGGAGCAGCGCCTGACGGCACCCTATGAAGCCGGTTATTCAGATGGCCAGGAGCGATGTACGGACAATGCGGAGAACTGGAAATAGACGGTTACGGCATATCACTTCCAGACAGTATGCCGCTTGCGTCAAGCCTCTGAAATCTGGCGGTCAATCAAGGCACTCAACAGGTCATTGACTTGGCATTCAGGGCGGATTGTATAGGGTCTATATTGCCGCATTCCGTTTCAGTTTCTCCATGGATTTGCGAAAGATTGCGAATACCTCGGGTGCATCAATCTCCATCACCTGGTCGATGACCCATCGATTGACCTGGTCGTGTCCCATATGCGCCTGAATGCGAGTGCCTAACAGACGATACATGCCATACCCCGGAGTTCCCTCATGGAAAGCGGTGTTTCCATATTCCTGCATTCTCCCGTTCGCTTGCCGGATAAAATCATCGCCCCTTTCGGCCCCATGGGTAATGTCCGTAGTGTTTTCGCGCACATGGCGCTGGCAGTCGAGTGCAAGTGCCTGCATGAAGTGGTTGCGTTGTGTTGTATCAAAGTATTCGTATGCCAAGCGATCTGCGCAGTGCATCAGAAAGATAAGGTATTCCCGGATCACGCCAAGGCGCTGATGGTCGTGACGGTATACAAAGTCTTGCTGGTGCAGGTTCCGGGCGGCGTTGAGTGACATGCGCCAGCAAATGCTGGACAGGGCATTGGCGAACTCGGCTGGGGAAATGTCCCGTTGGCGGTTTTTCCATCCGGTTCTGATACGAGCCTTTTCCATCAGAGAACATCATTTGTCGAGTGGTCAGGACAATACAAAAGCCTGTTCGGATAAGTCAATATCCTTTGGGTTGTCAGAATCAGGTCGGTAGATATGGATTGTTCGTCAATGTCCCTGAAAATGCAGCAATCAGTTCCATACTCAATGGTCGGTTGGGGCGAGTATGTGAACGGGGGCCGCGAGTTCGGTCGGATAGGTCGCCATGTGGCTTATCAGGATAGAATGGGGGTGGGTGGGGAACACTGCCGGGACCCTGGTCGGTGGCACTTCATGTTGTCAATCATAATGGTTAGACAGCAAAGTGGTTTCGGGAAGAATTTCATGCTCTTCCACGATTCGATAAAGAGTGTTCAGGGCACCGGATGAAACGGATGATGGCGGTATCCACCGGAAGATGGCACGACAACATGCAAACAATTTCTGATCAAGCACTGAGGCAATTCACCGCGAGAGTGCAGCACAATGCGGACGTGGCCGATGCATGTTTTGCGGGCCGGTATACCTTGTGTATATACCTCCTGAAAATGCGTGATTATTTTCGTTGGCACAGGAATTCGGACGTTTTCTTGCCAGTGGACCGGAAAGCTTTGGGGGAGTGGATTGCACACATGGAGTCCCATTGGGAGTCATTGCATCAGAGGAATTCTCCATGGCAATGTCTGCCGCTCCCTTCCGGAGAAGTGGATTGCTTTGCGAATGAAACCATCAATTCAGTCCTCAATCCGGCTGGGTATGTCTATGCAGGAGTGCGGGGACGGGGTGGTGCTCCGGTGTTTTTTCTGGCAGAACTTGAAACGAAAGATTTGATGGAAAACCCCGAACCGGACTGTGGTCACAGGGCCGGCTTGAACCTGCTGATTTCCGGACGGGAGCTGGCTCGCACCATGGATGCCCCACCTGCCATGTCTGCACCGGGATGGATATTTGTCCGTCGGGATGCGTTACGCCGATACCTTGGCAGCATGGTGGAAGAATGGAATTGGAAACGGGAAGACAATGCCATGGGCCAGGTCGTTGTGCATTATGGGTTTTCCACCGACCCGGCAAGAGCACTGGAAAGATTTCTGGAGGCCGAGATCGAAAACGTGATCCTGCATGAGATTGGTGAGCGTTTGGCAGGCGCACTGATCGGCGATGCATGGCAATCGCTATTGGCACAGGTGGAGAATCCTCTGATTGAATGGAAAATCCGTGCCGTACGAGATCATTTGGCCGATTGCCTGGCGGCATTGCCCGCCTGCATCGCCTTGGAAAACTGGCCCTCGGTAGACTTTTTCTATGCCAATATGACGCCAGTTCGAAAAGAGCTGTTTCCAAGCTTTTGCGAAGTCTATCAGGGTGTCCGCCATGATGGCAACTATCACCCCCTGGCCTCGGTCATTTCCCGGGCAGGCAAGCACTGGCTTCAAGTCAGCCGTGAACTTCCGCGATGTTCCCCCGAACGCCTAACGAACTACCTTGATGCGTGTGCTTTCTGATGCTGAATATTTTGCCAGAGGTGTTGGATAGCCAGCAGCTTGCTACCGTGCGACAAATCCTTGATGAAGGCCGGTTTGCCAGTGGCAAGGCTTCTGCTGGAGCGCATGCCTGCCGGCAAAAGGAAAATGAAGAACTGGTAGATACAGACGCGCAGATGTCACGCCTCAATAACCTGCTGATGGGGGCCCTGATCCAGCATCCGGTATACCTCAATGCCGGTTTGCCATATCGTATCGCCGTTCCGTACTATGCCCGGTATCGCCGGGGAATGCGATATGGGCCGCATGTGGATGATCCAGTCATGGGAGGTCCAGACCCAAGAGCCCGATACCGCTGTGATGTCGCAATCACGGTGTACCTGAGTGGGGCGGACGAATATGCTGGTGGAGAACTCGTGATCCAGACCGACTTTGGTGAGCAGCAGGTCAAGAGGCCTGCCGGAGACGGAGTCATGTATCCGGCTTCTTCCGTGCATGAGGTGCTTCCGGTAACGGAAGGGGAACGACTGGTTGCGGTGACCTGGATGCAGAGTATGGTGCCAACTCCCGGCCATCGGGATTTGCTCTACCAGTTATGGCTTGCCCGGGAAGAGATGCGACAGAGTGCGCCAGAAGCGGACAGCACTCGCCGGATTGACCAGAGTTATGTCAATCTGATCCGGATGTGGACGCAAGTATGAGAGTCTGGATATAATGCCCGGCAGTTGGCATTGCGGTTCGTCCGATCCAACCTGCACTATTCCTGACCATTGAATCGAACATGACATTGAATCAACGACCTACCGGAAAAGCTACCGCGTTACGCGCTCGTGTGGAAGGAGGCAATACGCCTGCAATGACCGATTGGTATCTTCATTCTGAAACTGGCCGTCTACAAGATGTGCTGTTGGGTCCGGCTGAGACCTTTCGCTGGCTTGGGGCAGAAAATGCCGAATTCAGTTCGCTGGTCCGGAATTCACTCCGGCGCGGATACCGGTTCGACCGTGATTTGGCATTGAGGCAACACGCCGAGATGGTCGCAGCGTATGAGGATGCCAGTGTGACCTGTCACTTTCTTCCGCATGATGCGACCACGGTGATGCAGGTATATGCTCGGGATTCCTCTTTCATGACCCCCTATGGCGCAGTGATTTGCCAGATGGCCAACCCGCGTCGAAGGGGAGAATATGCGGCCGCACTCCGCTTTTACCTGGACCATGATATTCCCATCTACGACATGGTCTCGGCCGGCCATTTTGAAGGTGGGGACTTCAATATGATCCGCCCAGGGGTGGCACTGGTAGGATACACGGACCATCGTTCTGAAAGGGTTGCTGCACAGCAAGTGGCAGACTGGTTCATTGCGGAAGGGTGGGAAGTTCGCTTTGCGCCCATTGATCCGTACTATGTGCACATTGACCTGATGATCTGTATGCTCAATGCACAATGTGCCGCGGTGTGTCTGGAGACCACGGACCATGAGATCGTGCAGTGGCTGCAAGGGCTTGGTATTGAAATTATTCCGGCGACCTTTGCCGAGACCATGGCTCTTGGTTGCAATGTGGTGGCACTGGGGGATGACCGGGTATTGTCCACCCTGGCCGCGACGGACCTCAATGCCCGGATGCGGGCAGCGGGATTCCGGGTGTACGATCCCGACATGACGCAATTTACCTGGGCGGGGGGTGGAGTGCACTGTATGTGCCAGCCGCTCCGGCGGGAGGCCGTCTGACCGTCACCACCCGCCCCGGGACAAATGTGGAGTGGTTCTGATCGGGTTGCGGCCTACGGAAGTAGGAGGAACGGGGGGATACTCCGGAATCAGCGCCTGGACCCTTTCTCCTCGTGCGCGATCTCCACGAGTTGGTTCGCGAGGTCAGTATAAGTCGATTGGTATCCCTCCAGCTTGGAACCTGCTTCCGGATCATAGTAATCCTTCGGTTGCAGTTCGCCGCTCTGCTCCAAGGCAATGAATGTTTTCTGCATGTCCAGCAGTCGCTGGATAATGG
Organism: Candidatus Poriferihabitaceae bacterium; assembly: GCA_965221795.1. GTDB lineage: Bacteria > Pseudomonadota > Gammaproteobacteria > Arenicellales > Poriferihabitantaceae > VYFG01. Next base: position 787,131 of record OZ244914.1, on the reverse strand, counting down.
CCTGTTTTTCGCTCATAAAAAGGTCCAGGGTTGGATCATGTGAAAAATATAGGGAATTGTCTGGGATACCATACCATCAATAGCCCCCCTTGCGCTTGCTTTCCGGCAAGCCCCCGATCCGCCCTGCCTGCTTGCTCGGGGTGCCGGGAAACAATTCGAACAATGTACTGGCGTTCACTTTCTCTCCTTGCCATTTGGCGGACATGGCCTTGGCCATGACCCGGTTGTTGGGTTGATGACCGTTGTGCTGGAAGTATTCCTCGCGTAGGTAGTGAATCACATCCCAATGTCGGTCGGTCAGTGCCAGGCCTTCTTCCTGGGCGATCGCTTTGGCCACCTCCTTGTCCCAGTCCTCGGCATGGACAAGGAATCCCTCATCCGTGGTTTCAATGATTCGGTTGTTCAATGTGATACTCTTCATCGGACTGACTTTCAATCAGTTCCACGGGGTAGTCAAGGTGACCACGGTTTTCTGCTGCCTCAGTTCGTGTCCTGGGATCGCCCGACCGCGGCCAGGCTCTTGTGCGGCAGGAAAATGCCACACCCCAGTCGTTGCTGACAACCGACACCGGATTCCTGCAAGCGGATGGAATCCGCATATTCCAGATCCGAAAGCATAACACTGCGCGCCACGATATTGCCGGCGGGGCTGGCAATGACATGTTGCAAGCCGCACAGCAACTTGCGCAACCGGATCCCACGTTGTTGCAGACGGCGGGTCATCCATTGTGTAAAAACTTCTTCGTCTTCCACGGATTCGCCGGTTACGGAACGGGAGAAAATCGTATCCGACGCGACCAGCTTCCTGGCCTTGCAGTCACCGACCCGAATCCGGTGGCTTCCGAGCTGTAGCTCGTGACCGGAAAGGGCTCGCGCTTCGTGCTCCCGTTCTGCGGGGATCCGAAGGGAAAGACGGGTTCGGCGGGGCAACTGCAGAAGACTGCCGGGCTCCCCGGCAGGGCGCACCCAGCCATTACCGGATGCGGCTCCATATACGGAATGGATAGCGACCCGATCATCGTCATCGATCCAGGGTAGTAGGCGACGAATGCTGTGATAGAGCATCCAGGCATGATCCACGGGCAGTTCGCGGCATTGTACCTGAAACGCCAGGTCGATGATGTCCCGGGACGTCAGGCATGGGCTTTCCTGTGCCGATTCTTCCCAAAGCATCTCAGTGACCCGGTGGCAGGGAAGCCTGCAGGGCATCCCGGTCGATCCACCAGCGATCCTGCACCAGCACGTCAATCACATTGCGCATTCGCACCAGAAACCGGGTGGGATCATCCAGCTCCAAACGCTTGAACCAGGCATCGAATGCGATTTGATCCTTTATGTCTCCATGCCGTCGGGCGACATCATTGAGCAACTGCCCGACTTTTAGTGACAATTCGCTGTGCTGGTTGCCAGATGAGCGCAGTTCCACCACATAGGCGGCTACTGTGGCGGCCACGGCCGCACCATCGGAACTCTCGGGGGTTTCGTCGATCACGTGCATCAGCTGTCTAACCGTGACCGCGGGGTCGATCGGAAAAGTGATCCCCAACCAGAGACCATGGCCAAGGGCAATCAGGGAGTCATCCAGATTGCAAGAGAAGAGCAGGTCACAGGCGATCACCGACTGCTCCCAGTTCTGGTGTGCCAGATGGATCTGGAATGCTTCCCTCGCATATTCCCAGGCAGAGGTCATGTGATGCAACTCGATTTCGGTGCGGGACAGTTCCACTAGCAGACGAGCCCGCTGTTCAGGATTCTCTGCCGGTAGGCCCGCCAACTGTCCAGCCAGTTGTTGGGTCTTGCGAACCAGTACTGCCCGTGGGACCTTGGCGTCGTCCTGGCATTCGGCACCGAGATCGACCGGATTGGGATCCAGATAGCTCATGGTGGTCCGCCCCGGGAAACGCGCTGGGGAAACCGCAATCGCAAGACCAGGCGGCCTCGGGCCTTGTCAGGCGGGTTGACGAACGCCGTACGGCAGTGAAGTACATTGTGGCACACAATACCCTGTCCCGGTTCCAGGGTCCAACGGAGGATAGCCGGATGTGCATGATGCAGGATCGTGTCGATCATTGACAGGGCGGCTTGGGTATCCGTATCGGTACGCCAACGGATATGGTGGCGTCGACGGGTAAACCGGGTGTACAAGGCGTCAGTATCGGAGTCCCAACTGAACACGGGTCCATGGAAAGCCCTTCGTCCGCTACCCTGTGCGCTGTCGTCCGCCGGAATGGTCAAGGTTTCGGGATGACCCAACGCATGCGCAAGAGCCGGGGAGTGGTCACGCAGCAGGATGTACAGGATTTCCGGATCAAGCAACCAGTTTTCGCCACCGCTCTCCGCACCTCTGACACAATGCAGCACGAAGGAGCGGACCCGACGTTCAGGGGGATTGTAGTATCCGTCCGTGTGCCAATTGAGGCGTTGGGTGGTGTAGGGGATGTAGCGACTTCGGTTGGGGGCAGCGGCCGGGTCGCAAGGGGCCTGCACGGCTTCAATCCGGCTGATGCCAGTATCATGGGCGGCCGGGTTGGGCAATGGGTCGGTCAGACCGAGTTGCCGGCACAGTGCGAGCAGCATGGGTTCATCCTCCGTCGCAGACCGTTCCTCCTGCCCCTGGCCGCCACAATCATAGAGCACCAGGTTATGCTGTCGGATCCCCTCATACAAAGTGCTGCGTTCGCCTTCAGTCAACTGATAGGGGTCTTTGAGAGGGATGGGATGCGGGAATAGCGATACATGCTGTGTGCTCAGTCGCTGGTCACGCCATCGGGCGTAGGTTCTCTCGCTCATGAGCGGCGGGCCTTTCGCTGGACCGTCAGATCCAATGCTTTGAGCCGCACGAGTCGGTGACACCATCAGGTGGGTGTCCATCTTGGGATTCGCAGCAGGGATGGATTGGTTCACGGATTGGGCTGGGATACAGTGCCGCCGGCAATCAAACGGCTGGTCCGGGTACTGGACCCATCGTCAATCATTCCGTCGAGAGGGCATTTTCGTCCATATACCCATAGAGATAGCATCGCTTGACAGGTTATCCTTTTGGGGATGATGGAGTGATTCGGGAACATGCTAGAATGCAAGGCAAAGCAATCCAATCCGATGTCGGTGCCGATCAGGTCAGGTCATTCATTTGGGAATGCCTGCATCCGGTTTCGGCTAGCCGGGAGAACGCTTGAAGACATTGATGACACCAATTCGACGCCACCTTGCCGTGACTGATGGCCCTGCGGGCGATGTACGATACCCTGCCCGCGTTCACGGACGCTGTGGTTCACGCTGAAGGCCTGTTCCAGGAGAAAAGATTCCCATGAGTGAAACCAAACATGTCACCCCGATGCTGGATGAACTGGAAAACGGGCCTTGGCCAAGTTTCATCAGTGGAATCAAACGACTGCGTGATGATCATCCAGATGAACGGGTCAATGGGATGGCCAATGACCTGCTGGGCCAACTGGAGCATTCCTACGAGACCCGCAAAGGCTATTGGAAGGGTGGGACCGTCAGCGTGTTCGGATATGGAGGCGGGATCATTCCCCGATTTTCCGAAGTGGGTCAGCAGTTCCCGGATTCGAAGGAATTCCACACCCTGCGCGTTCAGCCACCGGCCGGCAATCACTATACCACCGACATGTTGCGCCAGCTGGCGGAAAGCTGGGAGAAATGGGGCTCTGGCTTGGTCACATTTCATGGTCAGACCGGGAACATCATGTTCATCGGCACATCGACCGAAAACACCCAGCATTTCTTCGATGAAATCAACGACTATGGCTTCGACCTGGGAGGAGCCGGGCCGTGCGTGCGCACGGGGATGTCTTGCGTCGGGGCTGCCCGGTGCGAAATGTCCTGCGCCAATGAACAGCGACTGCATCGGGAACTGGTCAACAATTTCACTGATGATGTACACCGTCCGGCTTTGCCCTACAAATTCAAGTTCAAGATTTCCGGTTGTCCGAACGATTGCTCGAATTCCATCGAGCGCGCCGATTTCGCTGTCATCGGCACCTGGCGCGATGAGATTAAGGTGGATCAGGATGCGGTCAGGGAATATGTGCAGGCCAAGGGTCGACAGCATGTGATCGACAATGTCATTACCCGTTGCCCGACTCATTGCATGTCCCTGACCGATGATGACCAGCTTGAAATTGACGATCGTAATTGCGTCAAGTGCATGCATTGCCTGAATGTGATGAACAAGGCTCTGCATCCGGGGGATGACAAGGGCGTTACCCTGCTGATCGGGGGCAAGCGCACACTGAAGATCGGTGACCTGATGGGTACAGTGATCGTGCCATTCATGAAAATGGACAGTGAAGAGGATTATGAGCGTATTGTGGAGATTGCCGAGGAAACCATTGACTTCTGGGCGGAGAATGGCCTGGAGCATGAACGCTGTGGAGAAATGATTGAACGCATCGGACTGGTCAATTTTCTGGAAGGTATCGGGGTGGATGTAGATCCCAATATGGTCAATCACCCGCGGGAAAGCTCCTATGTGCGCATGGATGGCTGGGACGAGGAGGCCCGCAAATGGTTTGAGCGTAAGCGCGAGGAAAAACGGGCCAGCTGAACCGGCAGACGGTTCCGGTTCGGGTTGACAAACACTTTCATCAAGACATCGTCGGTAGACAGGGGAGACAAAAATGGTAGACCTCTCTGCAATGCGGCGCCCCATTGAGTCGGGTTGTCCAGATGGTATGCAGTACATGCATCCGGTCATGATCCGGAATTTCGGGCAGTGGAAATATCACGAGCATCCCCGTGCCGGAGTACTGGTACATCACGCATACAGTGGGGAATCGGTCTGGACGGTGAAGGCAGGTACCCAACGGATCCTCGACGTATATACCTTGCGCAAATTGTGTGACATTGGCGATCAGTATGCGGATGGTCATGTTCGGTTCACCATCCGCAGCAATATCGAATACATGGTCGATGATGAGGCCAAAGTGGACCCATTGATCGACGCCCTGGAGCGCGAGGGATTTGTGGTAGGAGGGACGGCCAATTCGGTGACGGCGATCTCCCATACCCAGGGCTGGCTGCATTGCGACATTCCCGGGACCGATGCCTCCGGGGTGGTCAAGGCCATGATGGATGAACTGATTGACGAGTTCAGGAATTGCCGCATGCCCAATCGGGTCCATATCACCACCTCCTGCTGTCAGATCAACTGTGGTGGCCAGGGCGATATTGCTATCAATGTCCAGCATACCAAACCCCCCAAGATCAATCATGACCTGGTGGCCAACGTGTGCGAGCGTCCATCGGTCGTTGCCCGATGCCCGGTAGCTGCGATCCGTCCTGCAATGGTCAACGGCAAACCTAGCCTGGAAGTGGACGAAAAAAAATGTATCTGTTGTGGAGCCTGTTATCCTCCCTGTCCTCCGATGCAGATCAATGATCCGGAACATTCCAAGCTGGCGATCTGGGTGGGGGGTAATCATTCCAACGCCCGCAGCAAGCCGAGCTTCCAGAAACTGGTGGCCGGTGGGGTACCGAACAATCCGCCCCGTTGGCCGGAAGCGACTGCCATCGTCAAGAAAATCCTGAAGGCCTACCAGAACGATGCCAAGGACTGGGAGCGTATCAATGACTGGATTGATCGAATCGGATGGCCGCGCTTTTTCGAGCTCACCGGCTTGCCGTTCACCAAGTACCACATCGACAACTGGCGGGGTTCCCGCAAGAGTCTCAATTCTTCCACCTATATCCGCTTGTAGGATCTGAATGATGAAGTTCGCTGTGGTGATCAACGAGGGACCCTATACGCACCAGTCCAGTGACTCGGCTTTTCAGTTTGTCCGTGCCGCCCTGGCGCAAGGCCATGAGGTGATCCGGGTTTTTTTTTATCATGACGGGGTTAACAATGGCACCCGGCTGACCACCCCTCCACAGGACGATCGCCATGTGGTCAACCAGTGGTCGGAACTGGCAGCGGAACACGAACTGGATCTGGTCGTTTGCGTGGCGGCTGCCCAACGGCGTGGGATCGTCGATGCCGAGGAGCAGAAACGCCATCGGAAAGAGGCCAACAATCTGGCTGACGGATTCCGGATTTCGGGTCTCGGACAACTCATCGAAGCGGGTATTCAGGCCGATCGCCTGATTACGTTTTGATGGATTCGTCAGAAACCATGTCCAGTCCAGATCATCCTGCAGCCGGTGCCGTGAAGAGGTTTCTCTATCTGAACCGCCGTGCCCCCCACGGTACGATCTTTGCCCAGGAGGGGCTGGAAGTGGCTTTGATTGGTGCTGCTTTCGATCAGGATGTGGCGATGGCGTTCCTCGATGATGGGGTATATCAGTTGAAAAAACATCAGGATACTAACGCCATCGGCACGAAGAATTTCAGTGCTACCTATCGGGCGTTGGGTGATTACGAGGTTCGACGAGTCTATGTCGAACGCGAATCCCTGGTGAAGCGCGGAATGTCGGAAGAAGATCTCATGCCGTTGGTCTATGAGGATGAAGACGACGACTGGACCGAAAAGCCACTGATCGAGATAGTCAGTGAGCAAGAGCTCGCAGGCATCATTGACCAGGCGGATGTGCTCCTGAATTTTTGATTATGAGCCAGAAGTTGCATACGGTGAACAAGTCGCCGTACGAAAAAAACAGTCTCTCGACCTGCCTCCGACTGTCCCGAGCCGGTAGCCATATCCTCCTGATCGAGGATGGCGTTTATGCGGCTATTGCCGGGGCGAGTGTGTCCGAGAGCCTGGTCCATGCCTTGCAGGATCGTTTGGTTTCGGTATTGGAACCTGACCTGCAGGCCCGCGGAATCCGGGAAGACGAACTGATTCAGGGCATTGGCATGGTGGGGTATGACGGATTTGTCCGTCTGGTCGCTGCGTCTTCCCAAGTACAATCCTGGATATGACCGAATATCCCGCTATCCATTCCCATTACCATCCATTGCGGAGCCAAACCCATGAGTATCGAAGTAAATGGCAAATCCTATGAAACCGACGAGGAAGGATATCTCGCCAACCTGAGTGACTGGAGCCAGGATTTGGCGGAGGCCATGGCAAAGGAAGACGGTTGTGACCTCAGTGAGAACCATTGGGAAGTCGTCAACTTTCTTCGGGAGTATTATGAGGAATACCAGATTGCACCAGCGGTTCGGGTATTGACCAAGGCTATTGGCAAACGCCTGGGCAAGGAGAAGGGTAATAGCAAGTACTTGTATGAACTGTTTCCCTATGGGCCGGCGAAGCAGGCTTGTAAATATGCTGGGTTGCCGAAGCCCACTGGCTGCGTCTGAAGCGGCTCCGGGAGCCAGTTATCAATCCGGAAATGGCGCAAGGTCATGTCGACCCTGACGGTAGTGATGGCCGGGTTGTTCTATCTGGCGACGGTGATGATGCTGGCCGGACTGGCCCGCAAGGTCATGCAGTATGCCCGGACCCCGGCTCCCCTGAAAATCCCCACCACGCCGGCACCGACCACAGCTATGGGGGTCGGGTTCCGGCTGTTGCGGGAAGTGGTCTTATTTGAAAGCCTCTTCAAATCCAGCAAATGGACCTGGCTGTTCGGTTGGCTGTTCCATGCCGGGCTGCTCGTGGTGCTGATGCGGCATCTGCGGTATTTCACTGATCCGGTATGGAGCTGGGTAGCGCTGGTCCAATCGGCCGGGATCTATGCAGGCTATGCCATGGTGGCGGGCTTGCTCGGCCTTTGGGGCCGCCGCCTGTTGGTGGACCGTGTTCGATACATCTCCTCGCCGTCTGACCATCTGATGCTGGCCTTGCTGATTGGCATTGGTGGGACCGGACTGTTGATGAAGTACGTCTGGCATACCGATATTGTGGCCCTGAAAGCCTTTGTGCGTGGGTTGCTGCAATTCGACCTGTCACCGCTGCCTCCGGATCCGTTATTGGTGATCCATCTGTTGCTGGTTATTGTGCTGATGTTCGTTTTTCCGATCAGCAAACTCCTGCATGCGCCTGGAGTATTTTTCAGTCCGACCCGGAATCAGGTGGACAACCCCCGGGAACAGCGTCACTGGGTGGGTGGCACGTGACCATGGCGAAGGTAGAATTTGAGATTCCCGTGATCACCAACCTGCCCCGGGTTCCGGCGCTCCAGGAAGGGGTGATGGCGCACAGCAGACCCTTTGTGGCCAAGCCGGACCATCAGGAGCCCTTGGGATTCCCCGGAGAACTGGTGGAAGACTGGCATGATCGGGCCATTGGCAAGATGGGGGAATTGCTGAAACAATCCCGTTCTTTGCCGGTGTTTTTGGATGCCTGTGTCAAATGCGGTGCCTGTACGGACAAGTGCCATTACTATCTGGGCACTACGGATCCCAAGAATATGCCGGTGGCCCGGCAGGACCTGATGCGCAAGGTGTATCGGCGCTATTTCACCTGGGCGGGCAAGCACTTCCCGAAATTGGTGGGTGCGGTGGACCTGACCGAAGAGGTGCTGCAGGAATGGCACAGCTATTATCATCAGTGTTCGGAATGCCGTCGATGTTCGGTCTATTGTCCCTATGGCATTGACACGGCCGAAATCACCATGGCCGGAAGGGAGATTCTCAACAGTGTCGGCATCGGTCAGAAGTATTCGAATGAAATCATTGGTAAAGTATTCAAGATCGGCAATAACCTCGGCCTACCGGAGCCGGCACTGGCCGATACCTTGGAAGGGCTGGAGGAAGAAGTCAAGGAAGACACCGATGTGGATGTACGGTTTCCTCTGGACGAAGCCGGGGCCGATGTGCTCCTGGTCACTCCCTCAGCGGATTTTTTTGCCGAACCGCATGTCGATGGCCTCATTGGCTACGCCAAGGTGTTTCATCAGGCCGGCATCCGCTGGACCCTGAGTTCCCATGCCTCCGAAGCAGCTAACTTTGGGCTGTTCATCGGCAGTCAGGGCAATATGCAGCGGGTCGCAATGCGGATCCGTGAAGCGGCTCAGGAACTGGGGGCGAAGCGGATCATCGTCGGAGAGTGCGGGCATGCCTGGCGGGTCGCCTACAGCTACTGGAATACCCTGATTGGTCCCTTTGATTTCCTGGACCCGAACTACCCCGCACCCCAACATATCTGCGAGTCTACCTACGACCTGATCCAGCAGGGTGCCCTGAAGTTCGACCGAACCGCCAATGACGATAAGGTGGTGACGTTTCATGACTCCTGCAATGTTTCCCGAGCCAGTCGCATGGGCAAGCTGCCCGGAGGGCAGTTTGTGATCCCCAGAACGATCATTCAGGCGTGCTGCAACCGGTTTGTCGATATGCGCCAGGAAGCGATCCAGGAAGGCACCTACTGCTGTGGTGGCGGCGGTGGTTTGCTCACCGATGACCTGGTTGAACTGCGCGTGAAGGGTGCCTTACCCCGGATGCAGGCACTGCAGGAGGTGATAGAGGATTATGAGGTCACGCATATGGCCGCGATCTGTGCCATCTGCAAGAGCCAGTTTACCAAAGTGCTACCCCTGTACGGCCTGAGTATGGACATGGTGATCAGTGTCCATCAGTTGGTAGGTGATGCACTCGAACTGGGTGTGGAACGGTGATTCTGAACCCACTCGAAGAGTAGATTCCAGTGGAGCCGCCGTGTCTGTATAACCGATCAAGAAGGAGTCCATTACATGTCTGACAGCAACGAACTGGAGCCCGACCCGAAGTTGACCTTCCGGGCTTTCGAGGATGGTGAACACCAATGGGACGATTGGCAGGAAGCGATCTTCAGTGCGGATCACTCGCACAAGTGTCCGACCTATGTACATCGGACCCCTCCCTGCCAGGGCAGTTGCCCCTCGGGCGAGGATATTCGGGGTTGGCTGCAGATCGTGCGTGGCATCGAAAAGCCCCCGACAGGGATGGCGTGGGAAGAATATGCCTTTCGCCGCAGTACGGATGCCAACCCCTTTCCTTCCATGATGGGACGCGTTTGTCCGGCTCCCTGTGAAGACGGATGCAATCGTAATGATGTCGAAGACTTTGTCGGGATCAATGCCGTAGAGCAATTTATCGGCGACCATGCTTTTGCGCAACGCTATACTTTTGAGGCTCCGGAACTGAATGACCAACGGGTCGCCATTATCGGCGGGGGTCCGGCCGGGCTGTCGGCGGCCTACCAACTCCGCCGCAAAGGATATGGCACGACCATCTTCGAGGAGCACGACTGCCTTGGCGGGATGATGCGCTATGGCATCCCCGGCTACCGGACTCCCCGCGACTATCTGGATCACGAAATCCAGCGGATTGTGTCAATGGGCGGGATTGAGGTCCGAACCGGCATCCGGGTTGGCAGGGACATCCCTGTCGAAGCACTCGAAGAGCAGTTCGATGCCTTGGTGTGGTGCATTGGTTGCCAGACCGGACGGCCCTTGCCCGTTCCGGGTTGTGATGCGCCCAATTGTGTTAGCGGCGTGAAATTTCTGGAGGCTTTCAACCAAGGCACACTGCAAGCAGCGACCGATCGAGTGGTGTGTGTGGGGGGTGGAGACACTTCCATTGATGTGGTCTCCGTGGCCCGGCGCATTGGCCAGATCCGGAATATCAACAAGTCGTTCCGGCCCGAAGCGGTCATCGGCGGCTATGTAGCGCATGACTCTGCTTATGCGGCCCTGCGCGAGGGGGCGCAAGTGACCCTCACCTCCCTGTTTCCCCGGGAGAGCATGACGGCGGCAGAGCATGAAGTGGAAGATGCCCTGCAGGAAGGTGTGGAGATCCGGTATGGCGTCATCCCGGTAGAAGTGGTACAAAATGAAGAGGGGCGTGCGATTGCCCTGCGAATGGCAGAATGCCGGATCGAGCCAGACGGTCGTCCGGTGCCGGTGGCGGGGACGGAATTCGAGATCGAGTGTGACCTGATTGTCTCGGCAATCGGGCAGGGAGGGAACCTGAGTGGATTGGAGGAATTCGACAATGGTCGTGGCCTGATTGATGCCGATCCGTTCTACCAGCATCCTCAACGGAAAGGTCATTTCGTGGCCGGCGATATTGTCCGGCCCCACTTGCTCACTACTGCCATTGGGCAAGCTTCCATCGCGGCCGACAGTGTCGACCATTATCTGCGCCAGGGGGAACCGGTGAAGAGACCCAAGGTGGATGTGCACCACTTCAACCTGATTCAGAAGCTGCGAGAATCCAGCCTGGAGCCGGAAGGGTACGATCATCAGGCAGCATGGGGGACCCATGTCGCGCCGTTCGCGATTCACAATTATGAGGACCGGAGTGCTCATGAGGTCATCCCGTCCAAGGAACTGTTTCTTGGTCATTTCGCCTACACACCCCGGAACAAGCGGGTCAGTCATGGCCCGGATGCTCGTGAAGTATTGGGACACTTTGAGGAGCGTCACCGCGGGTTCGATGCAGAGACTGCCCGCAAGGAGGCCGATCGATGCATGAGCTGTGGCATGTGCTTTGAATGTGACAATTGCGTGATCTACTGCCCGCAGGATGCGGTCTTTCGGGTCCAGAAAGATCAATCCACTACAGGACGATATGTGGACACGGATTACACCCGCTGCATTGGATGTCATATTTGTGCCGATGTATGTCCTTCCGGATACATCGACATGGGCATGGGAGAGTAGGGCGGCGTGCGACTCGATGAATCGGTTGCCTTCCATGGTCGTATCGCTGGGCATCATTTCCCTGTTCGGGATGCCGGCGCAGGCAGAAATGCCTGAACTGCCCCGGGGTAAGGGAGACGCTTGTGTGGCTCCGACGGAGGTAATGCGACGGGACCATATGAAGTTTCTCCTGCATAAGCGGGATCGTACCGTATACGAAGGGATTCGCACGCCGGAATTCAGCTTGGTGAAATGTGTGGACTGCCATGTGCAGAAAAGCCATGAGGGAGGGTTTATCCCGGTGGATGCACCGGGCCAGTTCTGTGAAGTTTGTCACACCTATACCAGTGTCCGTATGGATTGCTTTGAGTGCCATGCCACCAAGCCGGACAGTGGCTCGGTGCCAGGGAATGATGCCCTGTCCGGGGTACATCGTCCGGGGAGCTTGAGTATCCTGTCTTATCGGGGCAGTTCCGGTATGCGGACGGGTTGGGATTGATGGCACACGACGAGAGCAAATCGATTACTGGGAACGGATCCGAACGGAGGCGTTTTTTGGCTGGGGTTGCTGGATTCGCCGCCATGGGAGCCGGTTTCCGCCTCATCGATCTGGCGTTTGCCAAAAATGACGAAGAAGCCGTGAGCCACCTGACCCGTTGGGGTTTGTTGATTGATACCGAAAAATGCAGCAGTGGCTGTGATGCCTGCGTGACGGCTTGCGAGGACGAACACAACCTGACTGGATTTGACCGGCCGCTGACAGATGCCCAATGGATTCGCAAGGTGGACCTGGTCGATGAGGAAACCGGCTATGCCTCTTCCCTGCCCATGTTGTGTCAACACTGTGCACATCCGCCCTGCGTGGATGTCTGTCCGACCGGGGCTTCTTTCCGACGTGATGATGGGATTGTGCTGGTGGACAAGCACACCTGCATTGGTTGTCGCTATTGTGTCATGGCCTGCCCATACAAGGCCCGCTCTTTTGTGCATGAAGCTTTGCACAACCAAAAGCCGTATTCCCCCAGAGGCAAGGGCACCGTGGAAAGTTGCACCCTGTGTGTTCATCGTGTGGACCGCGACCGGACTCCAGCCTGCGTCGAAGCCTGCCAATCCGAGGGAGGTGGGGCTATGGTATTCGGGGATCTCAAGAATGAATCCGGGGCCCTTGCGAAGGCTTTGCAAGAAGGCCCGTCAGAGCAGGTTCGTGCCGACCTGGGGCTCCAGACGGGTGTGCGGTATCGAAACCTGTGAGTGCGACCATCATGTCCGGGGAAGCGTCCCGTCATTTCCGTGCGCTGGAGACCCGGAGTGCTGGCTACTGGTTGACTATTCTGGGGCTGTTGCTCTGGGTCGTCGCCGGCGCTCTGGCTTTTCATCGGATGGAGACCGAGGGTCATTGGGTGACGGGTATGAACAATCAGGTCGTCTGGGGTATCCCCCATGTCTTTGCCATCCTGTTGATCCTGTCGGCTTCCGGAGCCCTCAATGTAGCGTCAATGAGCACCCTGTTCGGGCGCAAGGAATACAGCCCATGGGCACGCCTGTCGGGACTTCTGTCCATCTGTCTGCTGGTGGGAGGGCTGATCGTGCTGATACTGGATCTGGGACGTCCGGAGCGACTGATCGTAGCGATGACTCACTACAACTTCAGGTCCATCTTTGCCTGGAACATTTTTCTCTATACCGGGTTTGTGTTGGTGGTGGTAGCGTATCTGTGGGCTTTGTTCCAGCGGAATCGGTTGAGCCATGTGAAGCCAGCGGGCTTGCTGGCCTTTCTCTGGCGCTTTGTGCTGACCGGTGGTACCGGGGGGATCTTCGGATTTCTGGTGGCACGACAGTATTATGATGCGGCCATGATCATTCCGATTTTCATCGTGCTGTCGCTGGTGTTGGGGACGGCATTCTTTATCGTCATCAGTCGGATGCTTGGCCAGTGGTTCGACGATGGGCCAGACCCCTCTCTGACCTGGCGACTGGCACGACTGATGGGGATTTTTATTGTGGCCCAACTGTTTCTCGTCACGGCGTTTCATCTGACCAACCTGTATGCCCCGGAACATTATGACGTGGAATTTTTCATTCTTGTCGGTGGTGGGATCTATCCGATACTGTTCTGGTTGGGGCAGGTTTTTCTCGGGGCATTGGTGCCGCTGGGATTGCTCTTTCTGGCAGGCGAAAAGCGCTCTCCGGTGATTCCTTTGATGGCAGCGGTTCTGGCGATTCTGGGTGGGATTTGTCAGTTGTATGTGACCCTGATCGGTGGTCAGGCTTTCCCTTTGATACTGTTTCCCGGAAAGCGCATCGCCAGTTCTTTTCAGGATGGGGAAGTCGCCCAATATGTCCCGTCCATGCTGGAGTTTCTGTTGGGCATGGGGGGGGTGGCTGTTGCCGTGATCCTGGTGCTGATGCTGGTCAGGGTTTTGCCATTTCTGCCCGATGACCGCCGCCTTCGTTCTGTAGCCTGAGTGTTCTGGGCCGGACGGCTATGGCTCGCCTGCTGATTTCTGCAACCCGCAAGTCTTCTGGCAAAACCGCACTGACTCTGGGCTTGTGTGTGGCCCTGCGGGAGCGCGGGTTGTCGATCCAAGCTTTCAAAAAAGGGCCGGATTATATTGATCCTCTCTGGTTGAGTGCGGCAACCGATCGACCCTGCCTCAATCTCGATTTTCGCACCATGACATCCGATGAGATTCTGGCAACCTTCGGGCATTATATCCGGGGTGCCGCGGTTGGCTTGGTGGAAGGCAACAAGGGACTGCATGATGGTATGGACCTGCATGGTACGGACAGCAATGCCGCACTGGCGCACCTGCTGCAAGCGCCGGTGCTCCTGGTGGTCGATGTCGAGGGAATGACCCGGGGCGTTGCACCAATCCTGAATGGATTTCAGTCCTTTGATCCGAGCATTCGCTTCGCCGGAGTAGTATTGAACAATTATCATGGAGAGCGTCATCTGGACAAGCTGGCGGCAGCGGTTCATCACTATACTGACCTGACGATACTCGGTGCCGTTCCCCGTACTGCGGATGTGCAGATTGTCGAGCGACATCTGGGACTGACAACCCGAGCGGAAACCACCGATGCGGACCTCAGGTTACAGCGATTGGGCGCACTGATCCGCGACCATGTGGAACTGGACAATGTGTTGGCTTGTGCGCACAAGGCCCCGGCAGTGGAGGTTCCCCGGTTCCGCCGGACCGCGAGCCAGCTTGGACGAGGGATCCGGATTGGTATTGCCCGGGACAGCGCGTTCTGTTTCTACTATCCGGACGACCTTGATGAAATGCGGCGCCAGGGAGCCAGACTATGCTTTTTTGATACCTTATCGGACGGTCGATTGCCCGATGTGGATGTCCTGTTTATGGGTGGCGGCTTCCCAGAAACTCATGCCCAGGCGCTTGCACAAAATAGTGCACTGCGAGCGGATATCCGACAGTTTGTGGACAGAGGCGGGTTTGTCTATGCGGAATGCGGAGGTCTGATGTACCTTACCCAAGCCATTTCCTGGGAAGGGAACCGTTATCCCATGGTGGGTGTCATTCCGGCTGAGGTGATCGTGGAAACCCGACCGGTTGGCCGAGGGTATGTGATGCTGGAGCGAACGCAGCAGCATCCATGGGGAGCCCAAGGGGTCTTTCAGGCCCATGAATTCCATTATTCCCGGCTGGTCGGTTTGAGCGATATGTTCCGCTTTGGCTTTCGGGTGCGCCGTGGCTATGGAATCGATGGAGTGCATGACGGGCTGGTGATGGGCAACCTGTTTGCCAGCTATGCGCATCAGCGACACACTCGACAGAATCCTTGGGTGACCGATTTTCTGGGCTGGGCACAGAGAGCGAAGACCGGACCCCTCACCACTCACTGTGGAAGCAGAAGACAAACCGCATGATTCATATCAGCAACCGCGCCGCCAGGCAAATCAAGCGATCGATGGAAGATTCCGACAGCGAGGGCATGGCCTTACGAGTGGCGGCACGACGTTTGCCGGATGGCAGTCTGGACTATGCCATGGGCTTTGATCATTCGGACCACAATGACAGCCACGCCCGAAGCAATGGCGTGGACTTGGTTGTAGGCCCTACCAGTACGGAGTTGTTGCGTAATGCTGAACTGGATTATGTACAAATGGAGGATGGGGAGTTCCGATTTATCTTCATCAATCCCAATGATCCGACCCATGGGAAAGCGGAGGAGTCTGGCGAACGGAATCGCCCCGGGGAAGTAGATTCTACAACCCGAAAGGCCGGGCAGATTGACGAATGAAATCATCCTTGGCATTGCGTCTGCGCTCTCCGGAAATGTTGCTGTTGCTGATGGCTTCAGCGGCCCCTCTCTCGTTCGCTACCTGGACGGCGATGATCAACAATTTCAGCATTGAAGTAGTGGGATTTACCGGTATGGAAATCGGCATCCTGCAAAGCATTCGGGAAGTGCCGGGATTCCTGGCGTTTACGGTGGTTTTCCTGCTGTTATGGATGCGAGAGCAGATGCTGGCGGTTGTCTCTCTTCTCCTGCTGGGTATTGGTACCGCCCTGACAGGCTTCTTGCCTACTGTCATGGGGCTCTATTTCACCACGTTGCTGATGTCCTTCGGCTTTCACTATTTCGAGACGATACAAGGTTCACTGGCCTTGCAATGGATCGACAAGGATCGTACCGCCCTGGTTTTAGGACGCCTGATTGCGGCCGCTTCTTTCGCTTCCCTGATTGCATTCGGCCTGATTTATGGTGGTCTCCAACTGTTGTCGCTTTCCTATCACCATGTCCTGCTTGCCGGCGGTGGCATGACTGTATTGATCGGACTGGTGGCCTGGCTAGCCTATCCGTCTATTGCATCCCGCCATCCCCAACACAAGAAGTTGATTTTGCGGCGGCGATACTGGCTGTATTACCTGTTGGTATTCTTTTCCGGTGCACGCAGACAAATTTTCGTGGTGTTCGCGGGCTTCATGATGGTGGAGCAGTTCGACTACAGTGCCGCAAATCTGACATTGCTGTTCCTGGTGAACTGTGCCCTCAATATCTGGCTGGCCCCGATGATTGGTCGTCTGGTGAGTCGCTGGGGTGAGCGTAATGCTCTCGTGTTTGAATATATCGGGCTGATCGTGATATTTGTCAGCTATGCGTTTGTCTCGAATGCGACATTGGCAGCTGTGTTGTATGTGCTGGATCACCTGTTCTTTGCCCTGGCGATTGCCATCAAGACGTACTTTCAAAAAATTGCCGATCCCAGTGATATTGCTTCTTCCGCCGGAGTTGCCTTCACGATCAATCATATTGCGGCAGTCGTGTTACCAGTCATTCTGGGAGTCGTATGGTTGACGTCCCCTTCACTGGTATTTTTGTGTGGGGCAAGTTTTGCCGCATGCTCCCTCATGTTGGCACTGATGATTCCCATGGCGCCTTTGCCGGGTCGTGAAGTGATATTTCCTTCCTTTCTCCATACCGACCATACCCGTTCTGCATGAGGTGGCGTGTACGTTTCAATCGTTGCCGACAGCGGGAAAATCGATCTGGGACGCCGGTAACGTGGGCGGAGCCAGTGCCGATGACATGATCAGCCAATTTATCTAGTCGATCCTGAAAAATCCCAAATTCAGCGGTCACGATCTGAATATGCGGGAATCTATTCCCTGAAAGTATGGATTCCAATGGCCGGATCTGGACTCATGGGGGCTCCCTTCCTTGCCATTTCCGAGGACCACCTGCGTCCCAGACCCTGTGCGGGTACCGAATCCCACGATCGGTTCCGAAATCGCCTGGAAAACCGGCTGGATCCGCGTCATGCGCGGGTTCGCCTGGCCGGAATCCTGGACGGGTCCCGATTCGACGAGACCTTCGGTGTGCGGTACGGCCCCGACCGTGGTAGTCCCGGCCAGCCCACGCGTGGGATGGTCGGGCGGGAGTCTCTCCAGCCGGTGCCCCCACTCTCGGACGAGGCGGTGGTCGCCGGTTGGGTGGAGAATCCCTACGGGCAGTCCTTTTGCGGCGAGGACTATTGCCCGCCCCATGCGCCGGTCGACCCGAGCCGCCGGATGCGGTGTCGCCCGCGCATCGGGACGGCCGGGGCCGAGCGGGTCCTGCCAGCGACGATCGATGCCGGTCTTACCAGCGGCACCGGGAAGCCGCGGGCGTGGCGGCGGGTGACGGTCGATACGACCGTGCCGGACCAGGCGGTAACCTTTCCGACCGATGGCCAGCGGTGGAACCGTTCCCGGGTGCGGCGGGTGAAATGGTACCCGCGGTATGAGGGGAAGTAGCGCCAGCGCGACGCCCGCCAGGGGCCGCAGGCGCGGCTGCAGGCGAACCGGGTTGCCCCTGCCCGGCAGCGGCGCCGTATGAACCGTCCGGTCAAGAGTCTGCGGACCGACCTGGGCCGGGTGGTTCAGGACCGGGAACGAAACACCGCGGGGAGACCTGATCTGGAGCCGGCGTTTGCGGACGAACGGGCGATGGCCCGGCGGGTACGGGCGCCGGAGCCGAAGGGCCGGAACCCGCGGTCCCGCCGGCAGGCCCCGGAAGTGGAGTGCATCCGCAAGGGCAAGGCCCACCGGCGGTACGAATTCGGTGTCCAGGGGAGCATGGCCACCCCCCACCGGAGCCACTTCCTCCTGGGCGGGATGGCGCGGGCGGGGAATCCTGATGACGGACCACCGCGGAAGCCCGCTCTGGATCCGGTGCGACGCCGGACGGGGCGGTCGATGGACGAGGGGTTCGTGGACCTCGGTGACCGGGGGCATGGCGAGGGCGAGGCTTCCGGATCCCGGTCCGGGCCGCGGCGAGGCCTCGGGACCCGACGGCGGAAGCAGTGCCGGCGACGGCGGCAGGCGATGGAGCCCGTGATCGGGCATCGGAAATCGGATGGCCATCCGGGAAGGAACGGGCTCCCGGGAAGGGAGGGCGACCGGAGGAATGTCCTGCGGTGCGGTGCCGGTCACCACCGGCGGCGGATCCGCCGTCCGCTGCGGTTTTTGGGTCGCTGGATTGGGGACCTTGGAGGCCGCATTTTCGACGTTTTGAGGGCCCAGGAGCGCCCGGGAACGACGGGGCGATGGAAAATGCCGGCCTCCGAGTCGGGCAGTGTCCCACCGCGGGTGCTTGCGGCTACCTGAAACAGGTTTTTTCAGGGCCGACTATCTATCGGCATGGACGCAGTCTTGAAACGGGGATACCACGGCATATATCATAACTGGAGCCGCAAGCACTGCCAGAAGTACGTAAAACGAATTTTCCTTCCGCTTGAATCAGGGTAGCTGTCAGCGCGACACGCAAGATCGGTTGGATGATTTGTTTGGTAATATGGTGGTCAAAATGATAACCTACGATCGGCTGACGCCATGATCAATCACATACAGGCGGGAGAATCGCGTCATGAAAAAAAAGAACCAGGCTTGGCTGTGAAGGCCTTGTCGTCCATGCGGTAGAGCGCAACCGGGAAAAGGAAATCCCGGTTCTTATGCAGAAGGATTGGGAGCGCAAATTCAAGATGAAGTTGGAACCGAATGGAAATCCAGTCATTCGGGAAGTGAAGTGAGCAAGTACAGGTGAAAAAACGATGATCTTCGTAAAAGAAAACTGGTTTTACATTGTCGCGCTTGTTAGCTTTGCGATCATCCTGATAAAAGGTGGAATTTGGATTGGTTCTACGAATCAACGCATTGGCTCATTGCAAAATGGAGTCGAAGATCTAAAAAAGGGACTTGCAGAAGTACGAAATGATATCAAGAAAATACTTTTTAACATATCTGGAAAAAATACGACGGAATCTTCTAGCCCTTTGCATCTAAACGATTTAGGCAAGGAAATATCCGACCATGTGGATGCGGTTGGTTGGGCAATGGAAAATTCTGGAGGTTTGCTTAATCAGGCAAGAGGCAAGGAAGAATTTGAGGTATTCGATATTTGTACTCATTATGTCGACAGTTGTTTTAAGGAAAACAAGGAATTTATCCGCATTGTTAAATCTGTCGCATACGAGCATGGCATCATTGACGAACAGGTTTTGATGGTATATCGAATCCAGTTGAGAGATCAGATTCTTGCCTTATTGGAAGTCGAAGGCAAACAATAACATGCGTCTCCTGATCTTCGTAAAAGAAAACTGCCCCCGGGGCATGGTCATCATGCCAGTGGCTGGCACTTACTGAAATTACATCCGTTTCCACCGAAACGCCTAAGCTACGTAAATACGTCAGAGACGCCGGTTCATCCGAATCATCCACGCACGAGTCGATGATTGCCCATTTCCCAGAGCCAATATGGATAACCATGCATTCTCCATATCCAAGGCCAAATATAGTGACTTCAATCTCATCACTATTCGGCTTCATTATCCTATCGACATACCATACATAACACGGCATCATCCACTACCGTCATCCAGGGTGGCTACCAGTCGCTTGTAGGCTCTGATGCTTCGCATGCCCCCCAGCAACTCGACCATTCCCAGCCATAGTAGCTTGGTGCCTGGCAAGGGCTGTCTCCGGGTCGGCAGGAATCCGGCCAGTTTGCCGACCTGAACCGTATATTCGTGAACGGTCAGGTCCGGTGGTGCTGGCGATGGCCGTGTCCGGTACCGATCACGGAGTAAAATCTGGCAGATCTCGATCTCTTCCGAGTCAACCACGCGACTGGCCAGCTCATCCGGCTCGCTCTTGGCAAGCCGTTGCAACTCGAATACACGCCATGCCGTGATCGCATCGAAGGCCAGGCACTTGACCAGATCGACCGCCTCGTCACACTGACGCTGGCTGATCTTCGTGCCGCTCTTGAGAACCCGAAAGTACTCTTCAATGCCCCAGCGCGCCTCGTACCACTGGCAGATTCGCAGCGCATTCCCAGCATCCGCCTCGCCTTCGCTACACAGCAATAGCCAGTTCAGGGGCTTCTTCACCCCCGCCGGCGGATGATCTTCCCGGGCCGATACCGCAATCAGCGGCAGACTGTCCTGATCCTTTCCCGGTGCCTGGATGCGGACCTTCGAGATGCGCAGCGAAACCTTCGCCGTGCGGGCCACACGGGCACGCTGGCCACCCTGTTCATCCATCTCGATCCACCGCTCTGCAGCCACTGGACCGGCTTCCACATGCGCACGCAGGTCCCGAGTTCCCTCTCCCTCAATCACCACCTTGCGCCGTCTCGAACCGTTGCTGCGCACCAGCAGACCGACCCGGGAGGACACTGGCGCTGCCGGTCGAACCGCTCCCAGACATCCTCCTCACGGTCGCTGACCGACACCACCCGGGTCCGCTCCCCAACCGCGTCGGACAGTTCACAGGCGGTCTCAAGACCCTCCGACCAGCGCACCGACTCCTTGAGCTCCTGGCCCCCGCCGCACCCCGGGCACGGAAACTACCATCGAGGTCCAGCACCCCCAGCACCTTCCCAGTATCTGAACAGGCCAGATTCGCATGCGCGTAGAGACCCTTGGCAGTGCCACCAATACTCGTCAGGCCACCGGTACTCTTCTTCCGGGTGTCGACATTCAAAGCGGTGGAATCCTGCACCGACAGCACCCCCTCGTGCTGCGCACATCGCGAGACCGTCGATTGACGATGGGATTCCAGAATGTCGTTCCTGCTCACCTGCCCGCTCGACAGCAACCGGTACGCCGCCCGGCGTTCCGGGAGCGTCTTGAACAGGCGCGGAAGGTCGTCGGCACTCGACTCGTCCCAGGCCCTGCCCATCCACAAAATGCGCTTCGCCATGCGTCCGTCGGGATGCGTCGAACGTCCATATTCCAGATCCGTCCAGTGCACCTCGTCATCCATCGCAACATCCACAACCGGACGGAACCGCAGCGACGGCTCCGCACACAACTGCCGCTTCCAGTCCGGCTGCAGGGCCTGCACCAAGACCTGCTTCGGCAGGCCCTCGGCACAGCGCCGGCCCGAAGTCGTGCTGATCCGTGCCCAGCCGGCCGCCTGATAACTCCCGCCCGGATGCGAACCATCCACATGAGTATACACCAACATCGGCATCCTCCCGTACCGCTCCCGCTAGTCGGCGCACAGACCTTCGCTCGCCCGCCGCAAGGCCGCAGAAGCCAGACCGTATACCCGAACCCCGGGCAGGATCAGAAAACGGGTGTTGTTCAGCACCTCGTCCAAATGTGCAACCCGTGCCCGCTGCGACCAGCCAATCCATTGATCTCGCTCGCTTTCATGCCAGCTCGCGGCATGATAGGACAGCCCCCCCAGAACGCCATGATGCGCACTCATGAGCCAGTACTTCAGACACTTGCCCGGCACCTGTGGCTCGCCATGGGGATGATAGCAATGCATCATCGCACGCCAGTCACTCGACTCGCCAGGCCTGACCGAAACCACCGACAGCTCCCCCAGCTCCGCTAGCTTCATCCGAAGTTCCGGCACCGGTCCCTGGAACTTCAGCTCCTTGCGCTCGGCAAACACCCCACCGGGCTCCGGCAATTCGACCGACAGGGCCGAGGCCAGCCTCGGCAGGATCTTGCGAGCCTGGGCTTCGCACAGAACTCCTTGATGATTGGACCACCCGGACTTCTCGCACAACTCCCGAGCTAGACCAGAACGGGTATAATCCCCCGATGACACCGCACCCTTAAACCACTCGATCGACTGACGGTCAAATTCCCGCATGCCGATCTTCATGACCAACTCCTGAAATAAATTGAATTTCAGGACCCCGCTTCCACTCCGAAGTGCAACAGTCGCCGCGATCCCGGAATGAGGGCGTAGCCCGAAGGGAGGGATCGCGGCGGCGACCCAAAATCCGCGCTGCGAACGCTTCTTTTCGGCCTCGGATGGCAGCCATCTCGACGGCCGGCGATCCTGATCGAAGTCATCGGCCAAAGCAAGGACGAAACCAGCACCATGAGGCCGAGAGAGGCCGCTCCGGTGGGTCACCGGACTGCCAGGAGGGCGATCGGGGGACCGCCGGCCGCGTCCGGGGGGAGCTAACCCACGGGCAAAGACCTCCGCCGGGGTGCGGTATCCCAGGACCTTCCGAGGCCGACGGTTGAGCCGGTCCTCCACCCCCCGCACCTGCGCTGCAGTCACCTGGCGGAAGTCGGTCCCTTTCGGGAAGTACGGGCGTACCAGGCCGTTGGTATGCTCGTTCCGGCCCCGTTCCCAGGAATGGTAGGGGGTAGCGAAGGTAAAGCCCGCATCGAGCTTCGGTGCGATCTCCCGATGCCTCGCGAACTCCTTGCCGTGATCCGCCGTGCCGGTGTGGACCTGGTCCCGGATCGGCCCCAGACGCCGGGTGAGCGCCGCGGTCACTGCCGCCGCGGTCTTGCCTTCCACCCACTCCAGAAAGGGAAACTTCGAGCCCCGATCCACGGCCGATACCAGCGCCCCCCGGTGTTTCGCGCCCATGATCGGTTCCAGTTCCCAATCGCCGATCCGGCTCTTCTCGGCCACCACCGAAGGCCGCTCCGCAAGGTCGATCCGATCGGGAATGTGGCCGCGTCCGGCATGACGACCGCCGCGCCAGTTCGGCTTCTGGCCCCGACGCCGCAGGCACCGGTACCGCGTCCCTCCCGCCTGTCGGTCGGCCCGCACCTGCGGGTAGATCCACTCCTTGCCCGCCATCACCTCGCCCTGCTGCCGGTACCGGCCCGCGATCTGCTCCGGGCTCCCGCCTTCCTGCAGCCGGTCCTCGACCACCGCCCAGCGCTCGGGTGTCCTCTTCCGGGGCACCGCCGACGCTTCCTGGCGACGGGCCGTCGCCTTGCCGTCAGCTTGCGGGTGACGGTCGCCGCGTTGCCCACGGTGGCGCGAGGTCTCGCGCGAGATCGTCGCCGGATCCCGTCCGAGGTCGCAGGCCATCTCCCGTTTCGACCACCCCCTGTACAACCGGGCGTGAATCGGGCATCGTTCGACAGGGGTCAGGGGGTGGTAACCTACGGGCATGACCATCCTCCGTTGGTGAGAAACCAAGATGGTTGTCCATCATCTGGCCCACTGCAAGCTTTTCACCTCACCAGCCAGCGGCTTAGGGGGTGTTGCACTTCACACTGGAAAGGGGGCCTGTAGCAGTTCGGTCAGTTCGTCAAGAAGATTCTGCATGGTTGGAACGGCAGGTTCTTGCGCATCAGGTCAGTGCACGAAGCACAGTCTCCGGATCCCTGTCAAGCACTCTCAGCAAGGCACGTGCTGCACCTGTCGGACAGCGCTTTCCCTGTTCCCAGTTACGGATTGTTTCAGTTGACACGTTTATGCGGCGTGCAAATTCACTCTGCGTAAGCCCAAGCCCTTCCCGGATGCGGCGCGCATAACGTGCTGCATCCCTGATAGCCTCGTCTTCGTCTTCCCTCTGGTGAAGGGCGATCATGTCTTCGCTAGTGGCATCCACCACTGCGAAGTCTATTCTCCCCCTAGGGAAGGTACCAGGGTCATTGGGATCAACCCTGACGCGCGTTTTGGTCATATCTTTTAACCTCCCTAAGGTTGGCCTTACGGGCAGAAACAATGCGAAATATGGATCCCCGCATGGGAATTATATAGGAGAGTTTGCAGGATTCATGCGGCCAGTCGGGAAAGGTATGGAATATTCGGCATTTCTCCACCGATCAGCGATTCCACGCTTAATCCCTGGATGAAGTTGAAATCTCCTTGCATGTGCTGTATTCGTTTCTTTTCCCGGTTGATTTCGGATACGGCTGATTGGCCGTGAACATTACCCGGGGACAATGCCCACGGCCAATCAGCCGCTTGATTCAATTTGGAAAAGCAGCGATCGTCCCGAAGGACGATCGCTTGACCTCATGCCGAAGCTTCCCGAGGAACCCAGGCGACTTGCCCGGGATTCCAGCGAAGCTGCAAGACCTCCTTGATGAAGGTTTTGCGCTCGTTGAAGTCGCTGGCATCCTGCGACAGCTTGACGCTGCCGGTGGCCGCCAGCTCGGCTTCCAGCTCTCCGGCAAATGCCGGAGTGCCGTCGGCCTCCGCTTCATCCTCGACCTGCGATGCAGGAACTGCCGAAGCGGCCTCGTCGGTGCCGACCGGCTCCGGTCCGAGATCAACGACGGTGTCGTTGACCTTGAGCCAGGAAATGCCGAGCAGTGCGGTTTTCAGGGAAACCCCCTGCTCGCCATCCTTGCGGGTGAACACGACGGGTCGCATTCCTCCGCAGGAGACCGCAGCCATCACCTTGCAGTCATCGGCAATCTCCATCAGGTGATCGCCGACAATTTCCTGCGCATGCTTGCCCTTGACGATCGCATCCATCCGGATCTTCTCGACTTTCGAGTAATCGCCGTCTCTGGCGACCCCCTCGAGCAAGCTCACTTCGCAAGCGAGGTAAGGCTCCGCCCCGGTTGGGGCGACTTTCCGAACCCGGTTGATGAAGCCGAGTCCTTTGGTGATTACGTTGTAAACACCTTCCTTTTGGTCAGTTTCTTTCATGGTTGATTCCTCCATATTCGAAGTCAAAAGAAAAACATGGAGAGACGAAAGAACCCCCCGTACGGGGAAAATCTCCCCATGCGGGTACAGGGTCTATCGACCCCTGATTTGGGATAGCAACCCCTTGTTCAGGGGTTGCGAATTTGGGAAACGAACTTATGCGATCAGTTTGTTGAGCATCCAGACCACAAGGGCTGAATACCCCGCAAAAAACGCTGCGAAAACACCAAAAATGCCAGTGAATGTATAGATCATCAGCGTCTTCAGTGAATCGACGCGGCCATTAACGGCTCCGATCTCCGATCTCAATTCGGACTTGAGTTCGGCGATGGCCGCGAGCACGCGGTTTTCGCTTTTCTCGATCCGTTGATCAATTTCAGTGATCATCTGCAGTTTCTGTCCAGCAGTCAGTTCGTCAGTAATGCTTGTCGCATCTTCTTTGGGTTCGTTTGATATCATGATGATTTCTCCATATTTGGGGTTAAACAAACATGGCGAGACATCAAACGCCCGACATGGGGAAAATCTCCCCATGCGGGTACAGGCCGAAGCCCTGATTTAGGCAATAGTTCCAGACTCTTTCGAGTCACGCACGTCTCGGGAACCTGGCGCGCTTCGTGCAGCGTAGGTGCTGCGGCCCATGTGTCACCAATGATAGTACATAGTACAGCAAATTTCAGATTGCAAGACAAAAAATTGTTGCAATTCCCGAATTGCTCATGTTAATGTACTGCCATGATTACCCCCCCCCCCCCCCCCCTGCTAAATTAGCGATCCTCGGCGGCATCGCGGTAGCGACTACGATCCTCGGCGTGCTGATCGCTGGAATACCTGCGGCATAAGCTTCGACTACCGCCGCCCCAGTACCATAAAGCTGAGGTCTGCTGTCCAACTCGGTTCCTGTTGACGGCACATTGGTCCCCGTATGCCTTCTGAAACGCGACGGCGGCAGTCGTGCGTCCGGCTACTGGTTGCCGCCGAGAAGCCCGCCCCCCTCGTTGACCCGTGCGCAGCCCTTGCCGCCGGTGAACAGGAAGTAGGCCGAGCCTCTTTTCGTCCATTGATTGTTGTTCTCGGGCGGGCTGAAAACCGGGATCACCAACTCGCCGGGGCCCTGATTGGGATTGCGGGGGTTGCGGTTGGTCCAGACATGGGCCCCGGCCTTGGGGCGCACTTCGATGATGTTCTCGCCAAGCACACCGCCGGAGAAATTTATTTTGTTTGTCGAATCCGGGTTGCGCCACCGGTTGCCGCCTATTGCCGCTGTCCGCCACTCCCAGTCGGCGAAAGTGGAGCCGAAATCATTTTCTGAGCTAATCAAACCTATGTTGATATTGAAGCTCTGCCGCGTCACGTTGGGGTTGGTGCTTGACAGGATCAGCTTCATGCGGCCCGGCGTGGCGTGCTCGCCGCAGCCGTCCACGACCTGTGAAACAGATGCAAGCGAGACGGTGCAGATGCCAGACCAGCAGTTGGGAGGCGTTTGCGCCTGCGCCGCTCCTGCCGACAGCAGGAAGAGCGTCATCGCGGCCGCGAGGGCCGTCAGTCTGGCGAGGGGGGGGGGGGGGGGGGGGGGGGGAGGTGAGGTGAGTTACGGTAATGTTTCATCTTTCTCTCCAAAGTAGATTGATATTCCGGTGATTATACCCATTTCAGCCGGCAAACGGGCGGATTTTCAAACTGAGGCAATACCAAAAAGCCAATTAGACTCCACAATTACATGTGAATGGGTATGTAGGAGCAGTGTGGGTATTGTAAAATGAGATTTCCCGGTCGAAGCCAATATTAATGTGCTATATGGTTATTTCGGTTGATAAGGCTGAATGTCTACCTCGCTGAAGCGCTTCCGCATCTGTCCTGCATCGTGCATTGCCTGCATCTTGAGTAGAAACTCCATGCTAGGTCCGAATGCCTTCTCAATCCGCAATGCCATTTCTGGAGATAGCGAGGAGTTGCCGTTGACTAAATCCGACAGAGTCGCACGTCGGACACCAAGAATCTGGGCCGACTCTGAAACGCTCAACCCCAGTTCTTCTAGGATTTCAGTCTGAATGACTTCTCCAGGTTGTGGGGGCATCATTCCCATTTTTATTCCGCTTTTTGTCATCAGTGGTAGTCCTCCAAATTTAATCGCTCAATTTCATTATCACATTCTTCAAAGGTAATGCGCCAGTTCTTTGATATGGCTACACTCCATTCATTATGGCGTTCTCCTGAAAGCCGGTGAACCCGCCATCCTTGCATGGCATTATTGTTGAAATCCTCAATGTTCCCTGCGACCTCCAGTGAGAATAAAGCAGTTCGTAAACGTACTACCTGGTCCTGTCTCAACAACCGTGTGGAATTCTTTTCGAATAGCAGTTGTAATCCCCGATGGCGTATAGAGCGAATAACCATAGTTATCATTCCCGGCCTGAATCCCCGGTCATCCTGATGGACACTGAACAAGACCCCGACCATGAGTGGGGGGAATCCGATTCGCCCCAACAGCTCGAATACAGTCGTGCCTATCTACCGTGTTGTGGTCTTTACCCTCTCCCTGGCGGCTCTTGGTTCCCTGGTTGCGTCGTTCTGCCTAGCATGGGCACTGGGAGAGAATGAAATACCACAATCCATCGTGGCCCTGGGGTCAACGGCCGTCGGTGCCCTGGTCGGCGTGCTGATCACTGAAAAGCGTTGATGCCATGGGCTGTTTCCCAGCCGCATCTTCATTCCCGTGACTAAACAATTGCCTGCCAGAAATTGTTTTGGTCGCATCAGACAAATCCTTCAGTATTCAGTCGCATGGATAATTGATCAGGCAAAAGCAGGAAGTCTATTTCCCGTGCCTTGCTACCATCGTTGGACTTTGATGGCATCATAAGAGGAGATGGCCTGCAAGTTCTCAAGTCTGTTCCTATGAGGGTATTGATCTCAGCCTCTGGTCTCCGCCATGCATGCCTACTTCAGGAACTTTTCAAATGCCTCTCTGAATCTCTGACTACTGTTTTCGGAATCATTGAAGAATGGAAGTCCATACACTGAGTAGTTCCGGCCCTGGAAGATTGTTTCCATCTTCAGGGTTGCTTCAACTACTGAGTTCTTTAGGATTGCTCCGTCTGAAATAAACGCCTGTTCAGACTGTAGCAGTTCGGTCAGTTCGTCAAGAAGATTCTGCATGGGCCTATCGTAAGTCCCCAGTTGCGACAACTGAATTCACAAGATTTTTAGGATTATGCCAAGATGTCCCATATTAATTCCCCAATTTGACCAAGCCTTGTTTGGTTCTTACCCATCACTTATTCATGAATCTTATCAGCTATTCGATCAGGGGAAGGTGCTCTATGACATCGGTTGCAAGTAGTGATCGCTCACCAAGAGCATCCCGAGCGCAATCCCCAGCAATGGCATGCCACCAGACCCCTTCCCGGGCTGCATTCCAGGGTGACAATCCCTGTGCAAGAAGTGCGCCGATGATTCCACTCAGAACATCTCCCATACCCGCTGATGCCATACCGGGGTTCCCCCGAGGACATATTTCAGTCTCCTGATTGGAATGAATGATGGTGCCGGCACCCTTTAGTACACAGACCCCGCCGTAGATTTGCTGAATC
This sequence comes from Candidatus Poriferihabitaceae bacterium, assembly GCA_965221795.1. Lineage (GTDB taxonomy): Bacteria > Pseudomonadota > Gammaproteobacteria > Arenicellales > Poriferihabitantaceae > VYFG01. The sequence continues at coordinate 758,624 of OZ244914.1, read as the reverse complement.
GCAGCCGTGGCAGCCGGACGATCTGACTGCACCTTTTGGGATGAACAGCCTAACAGTGCTGCTGCTTCGCCAGGATGGGGAGTTAACACTCTGTTCTCATGATAGTCGGGTGTTGCCGCTAACAGATGCAAGGCTCCGGCATCCAGCACCACCGGAAATTTATCCGTGGTCAACTTCCTGAACAGGTCGTGACTCCAATCACTGTCCTTGACTCCCGGCCCGAACACCACAGCATCTGCACCGGTGAATGGATCTGTTGACAGCATGCCGGAATGGGAGGTGCGCGTCATAAGTTCCGGTTGGAAAAATGGCACTTGCCCAAGGTGTGATGACTGACTGATCAGTGTGACCAGTCCGGCCCCACCGCGTAAGCCGGCACGTCCTGCCAAGAGAATGGAGCCAAGCATGTCCGGTTCTCCCCCCGCTATCATCAAGTGGCCGTACTGTCCCTTGTGCGAGTTCCTGATTCGTGGAGTCACACTCATGCCATTGGTCAGATGAGCGACCGGAGAGACGGTTTCATAAATGGAGGCATCAAGCCCCAGATTGTCAAATACAAGCTGGCCGCAGTGGTCCGGGCCATCACCGGTATACTGACCAAGTTTTCGGCCAATAAACGTGATGGTCAGGTCCGCATGTATGCAGGGGTCGAATGCGCTCCCGGTATCACCCGACAAGCCGGAAGGAAGGTCTACCGCCACCACTGGGTAAGAGCCTTGGTTCACTACTTCGACCAATGCGGCGTATTGCTTTTCGAGAGGCCTCGAGAGTCCTGCACCAAACATGGCATCAATCAGCAGGGCGGCTCCTTGGGGTACGTCGGCACTGCAGTCTGTCACGTAACCCCCTGCTGATACATATTCTCGATAGGCTTGCTTAGCATCCGCCGTAGCGGGTTCGTCGGAAGTGAGCACCTGTACCGCAATACTAGCTTCATGCAGCAACTTGGCTACCACATACCCATCGCCTCCGTTGTTTCCCGCCCCACAGAGAACCACTACTGGCGACAGACCAGGATATTTTTCCATGACGTAGTCAAATATCACTTTCCCGGCCCGTTTCATTAGTGACAGGCCAGGGATGCCCAGTTTCTCCGTAGCGATCCGGTCCAACTCCCGGGACTGGGCATTGGTATACAGAGCCGTCGAAACCTTACTCAAGATGCCACTCTCGATTCTCAATCATTGATTGTCCCTTTTGTTATGATCCTCCTTATGCATGATGATGGCCTGATCTGCTTCTCACTTGGTCTGAGTATGCCATCAGGCAGTATCTGGAAAGCGGCGAGGAACCACAAATGGTGGGGAAGAGGCCATGACTGATCCATCATTCGACTCCAAAGAACTACTATGATTCTATGGACCATTTATCCTGGGAATAAGCCATAATCCAACAAAAAGGAATTATATACATGATACCCCAAAATTCCACCGATCACTTTTTCTTGAGAAGGTGGAGGCGTTCAGAAACCACCGCGGGCAGTAGTGTCGCCTCATGTTCGGATTGGAATTTCCGCAATTGGCCGAAGAGGCTCAAGGTGGGCCGCATACTGGCGGACGATTTGATCGTAAAGGTCAGTGACTCCGGAGGCACGGACGGTCACAACCATGGCGTAATCGAGCTTATCCTCTGGAGTGAAGTTCCGACCCTCAAGTCGTGCATTGTAATGGATGTCAAAACACGGATTTCGCAGGGAGCTTCCGCGCTTTCGGTTTGATCCATGCAGGCAGGTTTCCCACTTCCAAGCGTCCCGGCGTAATTCGTATTCCGTTGTGCCGGGCGATTTTGAACCAAAGAATCTTGCTGAATCGGGATGCAGTTGCTTGTTAGCGCCTTTGTTATTGCGCGAAAATTTTCCGTCATGGGGCCGGAACGTCAACTCCAGCCCTGCACGGGTATAGTTGCCGGGGTGGTGAGGGTCGGTCTGGGGCTGAAAGCAGATTGTCGACGTGATGGACACAAGCCCCGGGATTGGGCCTGACGGGATCGGGATCAGAGCACGGATACGCTTCGCCGGAGAAATCTCCCCTTGGTAGACAACGCGCACCGTGTCATCGTCACAGAGGACCACCTCATCAAGGGCGCGGGCCACACGACCCCATCCAACTTCCTTAAAATCCTCCTCGCCGCGTTCGCAGGTGTGAATGAGCAATGCCCGGATCGCGAGGTGATTGAGACTCCTTCCAAAATGCGCCCGGACACCGACTCCAAGACGCAGAGCGCTCGGGGTCGCGAATGATGTTCCGCTGGTGGCCGTGAGTCCCAACTGCGGGTCGTGAGCGACGACCACAAACGAACGGTTAAGGACACCCCCGAATTCCACAAGGTCAGGCTTGATTCGCCCGGGGCTGCGCCCTGGACCCTTTGAACTGTAAGGCGCACGCTTCCAAGTGCCATCGGGTGAATCACATGCCCCGATTCCCATGGCGTTGACACAATCGGCGGGAACCTGAATCCGGTCAAGGCCAGCTATTGCGTCCCCTTCACCGTTATTTCCGACAGCGATCATCGCCAGCGTTGAGATGCGCGAGAGGCGTTCATCCAGTACCGCCGTCCAAGAATGTATTTCGTCATCCTCGATTGGAACATTTGGTCCAAGACTCAGGTTGATGAAGTCATAATTCTGGCTTTCCAGGACGCTCTCAATACGTTCCAGCACTTCATACAACTCATGCCGATCATGTGGCTCTCGACCTGGATCATCATCGACCACACGATAGTGATCAAGAAAGGAATACGGGCGGGGCGGTTTTTCTCTGGGTTCAATGCTTGAGAAAAGCGCCGCCGAAGACACGCCAACTCCATGCTCCAGATAGGTGTCCGATGCAGGCTTCACCCCGTCACACTCAATTGGCTTTACCCATTTGGTGAGTGGATGATCTTCCGGTATACCACCGTCAAAGATCACGACCCGGACGTCGTTCGATACTGGTGGTTCGTCCGGCAGGCTGAATTTCTGGTTCGGAATTAAGGACGAGCGAACCAGTGGCCGCAATGTACGGAGGCCTTGCATCTGACGTAGCACACGGACGCCGGTAAAGGTTGCGATCTCGTTTGCCCGCTCCGCGGGTGCGCTGAGTGCCTGGAAACAGAGTCCCTTGGCAAAGAACTCTCGTCCAAATTGGGCATCAATTTCCAATCTGTCTAGGTAAACGGCAAACTCCCGCATCAACCCCATTTCCATCTCCAGCTCACTGGCGTGAAAGACAACCTCCAGAACGATACACCCACTGGAAGGGAGCGGGCCCTTGATCTTGTCTTCCGGTGCGGGTGCCGAGATCGTCTCGATGGAAGGCAGATTTTTAGCACCGAGACGCTCGGTTGACCAAGATGGCAAACCCCGACCCCAGTTCCGGATGGATGAACGCTTTCCTCTGGCAAACAGTTCCGTTGTGAATGTGGCTTCGGGACCGCGGTCCCGCGAACGTTTTTCGGGCGCGATTAACCGCGGCCGACTGCCCACCACCTCAATTCCGACATTCTGAAGGAGGTTTTCCGGGTAGTAAGACTTGGCAATGTATTCGGGATTGAGAGTAAGGGATATGACCGCCTCATCTTTTGGGCAGGCCAACCCCGGCAGGCCGTCAATCGCTGCGGCGGCGCCAGCCACCATCGGTGCGAGGCGATCCCGCGCCTCCGCAATGGTGTATGGTTCCTCTTTGGGCCCTCCTCCCGACTTGACGACAATATCGGTTGTCAGCCTCTCTCCCTTGCCCAGCAGGAAATTCTGTTGTGTCATGCTTAGATCCTTTGCCTTTTATCGCCGCGCCTCTTAATGTGACTGCGGATGGTGTCGCGGGCGATGCCCGTGATCTTTTGAGCCCTGCGCTGCGACACAAGTCGGCTCCCCGCAAGTTGTGCGGCAACAACGGTCCGTTGCTGTCGGGGCAGGTGCGACAGACGTTCCGGTGAGATCAGGGAAGGGAGGTGCTGATCAAGCGGTTGGCCGTCCAATGCCGCCGCCCGTTTGGCAAGGGTGACCTCCCGCTCGATATCGCTGTACGAGCGGCCGGCGAAGGCGGTCGATAGAATGTCGATCCATTTCCTCGTTTTCAAATCTGGATCCTCGAACAATTTACCGAGAAACGCCCGCACGGCTTCGGCTTCGGGGAGGTCAAAACGCACCTGTTGCTCGAAGCGCCGCCACACAGCCGGATCAAGCAGGTCCGCGTGGTTGGTCGCGGTAATCAGGAGACTGGATGATGGCCAGTCATCGAGCTGCTGAAGCAGGACCGTCACAAGACGCTTGAGCTCGCCGATTTCCGCTGAATCGTCACGGCGCTTGGCGATGGCGTCCAGCTCGTCCAGCAGGAGTACGCAGTTGCAGGATTTGGCGTATTCCAGGACCTGTCGCAGATTGGTGCCCGTGCGACCGAGATAGCTGCTCATGACCGCCGACAGATCCAGTATCATTAGGGGGCAGCCGATGCTCCGCGCGACCCAGCGTGAACCAAGGGTCTTGCCGACCCCTGGAGGACCTGTGAAAAGGGCGGTTCGGGTTGGCTCAAGGCCGGCCCGCATCAGCGCCTCGACCCTCCTGCGCTCTTCCACAAGGCGATCAAGCGCCACCCGCACCCCCTCCGAGTAAACCGGCTCAAAGGGAATGTGGGGCGTCTCCTCAATACGCAAAAGATGGATGCGCGTGTCGGAATCTGTCGGTAAGGCGGCACTGATATCACGCCGTAACGGAGTTGAACGGGTCGGGTTCTCGCGCAGAAGCTCGATCAGGGATTCGGCGAGCTCTCTGTCTGTCGTGCGCCGTCTTGCGACCCTGTGCAGAAGCATCTGAACATCCTGAGTCCGCTCGGAAAGGGCCACGCGCGCCAAGTGGACGAATTCCTGCTCTATTGTATTCTTTTGTGCCATTTTTTCTTCATAGTCTTATAGTAATGTTATCATAATAAAATTATAAGTGGAAGAGAAATTTTCAGTATAGGTCGTATCGAAAGGAAAGACTCCTCGTTACGCTTCACCCCACTTTCGGCCCCGGCCTATGTTCCGGCTTTTCCGTACGTGGACGCTCTCAGGGACCCGTGAACGCAGCCGTACCTAGCACATCGTATCATTGATTCGCTTTCATATTATCGGTCATGAGCCGGTCGAAGCTCTTCCAGCGGAAGGGCACCGGTGCCGCGTTCATCTCCTCGATCCCGAGCAGGATGCGCTCGCGCCGCTCCGGCAGCGAATCGACCCGGAGTTGGCGCAGGAAGGTGCGGGCCATCTTCAAGAACGCAACCTCGACCCGGTTCAGCCACGAGGCGTGCACCGGCGTGTGCACATACTGGAACCGCCCCGGCTGGGTGGCCAGGTACGCGCGGGTCTCCGCCGAGACGTGCGACGAGTGGTGGTCCAGCACGATGCGGATGACCGCGCCTTCAGGGTAGCGGGCATCGAGGCGCTCCCGCAGGGCGATGAACTCCCGGCTGCGGTGCCGGCTCTCGACATGGGCGATGATCTCGCCAGTGTGCCGATCCAGCGCCGCGAGCACCGACCGGGTGCCGAGGCACCGGGCGAGCGGATCGAATGCGGGCTTTCGGCGCTGGGCGAAGTGGCGCTGGAGTGGGCCGCCTCCCCGGCCGAGATCGCGCTGTTCAGAGAGTTGGTGGATCGCTACCACGAGCTGGGTCATCGCCAGCTGGTGGGCTGCCACCGGCGGTACTTCCTCGTCGACGGGCGGGGCGGAGGCTGGGATGCCTGCTGTTCCAGCGGGCTTCGACGAAGCGGAAGGACCGCGACGCGTGGATCGGCTGGGACGAGCGCGGGCAGCAGCAGCGCCCGGAGCGGGTGTTGTGCCATGCGCGGTTCCTGATCCTGCCGTGGGTGCGGGTGCCGAACCTGGCCTCGCTTGCGCTGTCGCTGGAGACGGCCCGGCTGGCTGAGGACTGGCAGGCGAGATGGAAGGTGCGCCCGGTGCTGGTCGAGACCTTCGTGGATGGGGCCAGGCATCCCGGAACCGTCTACCGGGCGGCGGGCTGGGAGCGGATCGGGCACAGTTCCGGGCGGCACAGCGGGCGCCCCCGGGACTTGTATGTGCGGGCGCTGCAGGCCGGAGCCCGGGCGACCCGCGCATCCCAACGCCGACGCTCGTCCACATCGCATACCGGCTGCACTTCGACCTCGCCCAGCCAGTTCACCATCTCGCCTCCACCATCTGGTTTCTACTGACTTGGTAACACCTCTACTTTTGAATCGCCAGCGATATCTCTCCGTAATCTCGGATATTCTCCGTCTGGACTTTTGAATAGTCCTGGGGGTTTTCTCCTCCGTCAGTATCGGGAAGTTTTGTTATGCGATCACTTTCCGACTAGAATCCACCGGTACTCTGAGGGCAAATCTTCTGATGATGGCGAAAACAATTCATTGTAGCCCGGAAAGCCTGAACCGTAGCTATGCGGCTCCTGAAATTGAAAACCAACGGAAGGTGACCATGGAAGCGTTATCGGTTCAGCGTGGCGAGACAGTTCTGGATGTGGGGTGCGGTTCCGGCTTCCTGACAATGGAACTGGCAAGGGCTGTAGGTGATACTGGATCGGTATTGGCACTGGATATTTCGGAAAAGATGGTACAGGCTGCTCGGGAGAGATGTCACGGCTTGTCGCAGGTATGCATTCGGGAAGGGGATGTAACGAACCTGGGATTGCCTGCGGGAAGTTTTGATGTGGTGACCTGCACCCAAGTCTTGCTGTATGTGGCCGAGGTGGAAGAGGCGCTCGGGCAAATGGTCGAAGCATTGCGTTCTGGAGGAAGGTTGGCGATTCTGGAAACGGATTGGCGTGGCGTGGTGCTGAACAGTCGTCATTCAGAGCTTACCGACACCATATATCGGGCTTGGGATGAAGCCGTGCCGAGTCCGAATCTGCCAACACAACTGCTGCCGTTGCTGCGTATGATTGGCTTGAAGAAGGTCCAAGTCACCGCTATCCCGCTGCTCAACACGAAGTATGACCCGGGGTCCTTCTCGGTCAGTACACTCGAATCATTCGCGAATAATGCAGTGAAGAAGGGACGTATAACCGAGGATCAGGCCCGCCAATGGCGAGCCGGTCTGGAAACAACCGGGCAGGACGACACCTACTTTTTTTGTGTCAACCGGTTTCTGTTCGTTGGGTACAAGTCCTGACACATGAGTAGTCCGGTCCTTGATCCCATCCGATCCAACCCACATAATTGATTCCATGCGTATTCATGCCTCTATACAGACCAGCCTGTCGGCACTGGAGCCAGTGCATTTGGAAGTGGTCAATGAAAGCCACAAGCACAGTGTACCGGAAAATTCCGAAACCCATTTCAAGATCACGGTGGTCTCGGAACGATTCAATGGCAAGCCACTGGTGGCCCGCCATCGCTTGGTCAATGAACTGCTGAAAGACGAGATCATGGCGGGGGTGCATGCGCTGGCATTGCATACCCGCACTCCTGACGAATGGTTTGATCAGGGCGGGGTGTCACCGGAGTCTCCTCCTTGTCTGGGGGGTAGCAAGGCGAAATGAATGTTCGACACTGGCCTGGAATCTCTTGAAATCCAAAACCCGGCCCCCATCTTTAGAGTGCGGCGGGAAGTCTCGTAGCAGATTCCCGGAGCGTTCAACTTAACTTTTCCATATTGCTTCTCAGGAGGATATGACCATGACTACAATCGACCTAACCCCTCTTTATCGCAGCACCATCGGTTTTGACCGTTTCGGTTCGCTGCTCAACTCCACTTTGGGTGCGGACAAAGCCGTATCCGGCGGATGGCCTCCCTACAACATTGAAGTAATTGGGGAGGATCGCTACACGATTACACTGGCCGTGGCCGGTTTTTGTCAGGAAAACATTGATATCCAACTGGAAAATGGGATCTTGACGATTCGTGGAAAGCAGGAATCTGATGATGGGAAGCGTAACTATCTTCATCAGGGGATCGCAAATCGATCTTTTGAGCGGAAGTTCACGCTGGCGGACCATGTGGAAGTGACTGGTGCAGACCTGCATGATGGACTGTTGGAACTCACGCTGGTTCGGGAAATCCCCGAAGCAATGAAACCGCGGAAAATCCAAATTGGAGACCGCAATGAAAGCGTGCTGGACCACAAGGCTGCCGAAGCCGCATGACCTGATCTGACAGGTCCGTCCAGAGAGGGTGGTGGAGTATTATCTTCACCACCTTTTTTTACTGCCTCGCTTCTTGAACGGGCTGGTGACAATCCTGATCTCGCCGTAGCCACATAGTTCAGCGACTGCGTACCGTCTTCAGTGTCTTCAGGGAATACCCGGTCACGATGATGATTGCGTAGATTAGTGACCTTGTCACCATAGAGCATCGTATCGGCTCCCACTGGTTTTGGGATCTTGGCATAAATGTCGTCTGATTAAAACATTTCGACCCATGAGATGGCTACTGTGATTCGTGATTTGACCCAAAAGATCGTACTGGGAGGTCATCATGTTTATCCCGATACCTCTGATGTGGTGGCCTGTGAGATCAAGAAGTTTCTTGATAATGGAGAAAGACAAGCATGATCTGGGATGGCGGTTGTCAGTGTGGGAAGATACGATTCCAGCTATTGGAGGATCCTCTTGTTGTGTATGCCTGTCATTGCCATGCCTGTCAGAGACAGTCTTCGAGCGGTTTTGGTATTTCTGTATGGATCAACAACAAGGATTTCAGATTGGTCTTGGGCGTACTTTCCAGCTGGACTACGCAAGCAGACAGTGGAGTGATGAAAGAGTGTTCATTTTGTTCTGATTGCGGCAGTCGGATTTATCATTCTGGGATGGACGGGACAGGTATTTTGAGCGTTAAGGGTGGCTCTCTGGATAAGATGAGCAAGCTGAAGCCAATAGCGCATATTTGGATGCAAAGTGCACAACCCTGGATGAAGACATTGTTGGATGGAGAAATGCTGTTCGATACTCAGCCGGATAGCTTCAGCGAACTTATTCATATGTACCGTAGACGATCCAGAAATTAGTCTGAACCCGTTCAGGATTGCGAGCCCTCATCATTAGGGAGGGTATGGTTTACCATGGTGCCTTTTTGTGCAGGAAAGCTCGGATTTCGACAGTCGGAGCATCGTTGCCTGGCAGTGATGATTTTCATTGGTCCAGATTGTACGACATGCATGGGCCGTCTTGTGATATCCACGAAAGTCTCATATGAGCGGCGACTATGAAGAAGCGCAAGAGCAGAATCTGGGCCCGGCGCCAGCAGACCGATATTTATGTACGTCGCGCGGTCGCTCAGGGAGTGCGGGCCAGATCTTATTACAAACTGGCTCAGATTGACCGCAAGTATCGACTGCTAAAACCATCAATCCGGGTAGTTGATCTCGGCAGTGCCCCGGGAGGCTGGAGTCAGTATGTCGCGGGTCGTGTCACCGCTTCCGGTCATGTGATCGCTCTGGATCGTCTGTCCATGGCCCCGGTTCCGGGTGTCCGATTCGTACAGGGCGATCTCTGTGATCCAGAAATCTGCAAAGAGATCATCGCCTGGTTCGGCGAATCCAGGGCTCACCTTGTATTGTCGGATATGGCCCCCAATATTACCGGGGTGAAGTCAGTGGATGAAGCCAATCTGGACCGAATGCTTTCGTCTGTGTTTGGTTTCGCCGCCCAATGTCTGGGCAAGGGTGGTTCTTTGTTGATCAAGGTTTTTGAAGGACCGTCGGCACACCAGGCAAGGTCCTTGATGAATACCCATTTTGATCAGATGGTGGCCATCAAACCGGATGCATCCCGATCTCACTCGCGTGAGTTCTACCTCTTGGGTACCGGGTTTCTGGGTCTTGTTTCAGCCGCTGAGTCGGGGGTCTGACGAAGACGTTTTCCGGTCCCCTTACAAACTCGGGCATCTGGCCTGAATCGTGTTATTATGCGGGCGGCTCTCTTTGACCAGGGCCTACATTTACCGGAGTAACGAAAGTGTCCAATATGACCAAGAACATCTTGCTATGGCTTGTCATTGCCATGGTTTTGATGTCCGTATTCGAGAATTTTACCACTCCCAATGGTAACCGGAGTGGGGAGATGGATTATTCGACCTTTCTGGGGGAAGTAGAGAAAGGCAACATTGCGTCTGTGGAAATTTCCGGTGATACGATTACCGGACAGACCAATCGCAATAACACATTCGTTACCTATGCGCCCAATGATCCCAAGCTGATTGACGATCTGTATTCAAATGGCGTACGGATTACTGCCAAGCAGGAGGAAGGTACTTCGCTTCTGATGAGCCTTCTGATCAGTTCTTTCCCGATCCTCCTCCTGATCGGAGTGTGGATCTTCTTCATGCGACAGATGCAGGGTGGAGGTCGTGGCGGTGCCCTCAGCTTTGGCAAGAGCAAGGCCAAAATGCTGACCGAAGACAAGAATCACATTACTTTTGAAGATGTGGCAGGAGTCGATGAAGCCAAGGAAGATGTCGGGGAACTGGTGGAATTTTTGCGGGATCCTTCCCGGTTCCACAAGCTGGGAGGGCGTATTCCCCGTGGCGTGCTTATGACCGGTAGTCCGGGTACCGGCAAGACTCTCCTTGCCAAAGCCATTGCAGGGGAAGCCAAGGTGCCTTTTTTTACCATCTCCGGCTCGGATTTTGTCGAAATGTTTGTTGGGGTAGGGGCGTCTCGGGTTCGGGACATGTTCGAACAGGCCAAGAAGAATTCTCCCTGTATTATTTTTATCGATGAAATTGATGCAGTCGGACGTCATCGGGGGGCTGGCTTTGGCGGTGGAAATGATGAACGGGAGCAGACGCTGAATCAGCTTCTGGTGGAAATGGATGGGTTCGAAGAAAATGAAGGCGTCATTGTGATTGCTGCGACCAACCGTCCGGATGTATTGGATGCAGCGTTACTGCGTCCGGGCCGGTTTGACCGCCAGGTACATGTTCCCCTTCCCGATATTCGCGGCCGGGAAGCGATTCTCAAGGTACATATGCGGAAAGTGCCCGCTGCCAAGGATGTCAATCCACGTGATATCGCTCGTGGAACTCCGGGATTTTCCGGCGCACAGATTGCAAATCTCGTCAATGAAGCCGCACTGCTGAGTGCCAGACTGAACAAGAAACTGGTCAGTGTCGAGGAATTCTGGGCGGCACGGGACAAGATCATGATGGGCTCTGAGCGTAAGTCGATGGTGATGAGTCAGGAAGATTTGACCAATACGGCCTATCATGAGTCCGGTCACACTGTAGTGGGATGGATACTGCGTGAACTGGTAGATCCGATCCTCAAAGTGACGATCATTCCACGGGGGCGGGCATTGGGTACCACTCAGTTCCTGCCAGAAGCGGATGAATTGAGTCAGGAGAAAGAAAAACTTCTAGCTCAGATTGCGGTATCCATGGGAGGCAGGATCGCGGAAGAGATTTTCATGAACCAGGTTACCAGTGGTGCCGCTGGCGATATGCAGATGGCCACCAAAACCGCACAATCCATGGTGACAGAGTGGGGGATGAGTGAATTGCTCGGCCCCCGGATTTACAACCGGGAAAGTACGGATATGTATGGTCGGCCCACGGGAGGATTGAGTCAGGACACGGCAGAGAAAGTGGAGCAGGAAATCACCCGCATTATTTCGGAACAATACGATCGCGCACGAGACATCATTGAAGCGAATCGTGAAAAACTGGAAGTCATGACCCGAAAACTTCTCGACTGGGAAACGTTGGAATCTGATCAGATCGACGCGATCATGGAAGGTCGGGAGCCTCGTTCGCCGGATGAGGATGACAACTCCCAGCCCAAGCCCAAGCAGGATGTAAAGAAAAAAAACCGCGGCAAGAAATTGGAGACGATCCTGTCGGAATCCGACATTGACCTACCAGATCCGACCGAAACTACTTAACGGATCAGTCCTCTTTGAGGATGTCTCTTTTCGGTACTGATGGGGTTCGCGGCCCGGTGGGGCGCGAGCCAATTACTCCATCGACCATCATGAAAATCGGCTGGGCCACTGGCCGGGTGCTCTCACGTACCAGAAAGGGAACCGTTCTCCTTGGAAAGGATACGCGGATATCTGGTGATTTGCTGGAGACCGCCATGGGCACCGGCCTGGTTGCAGCCGGGATAGATGTTGCTTTGCTGGGGACGATTCCCACCCCGGGCATTGCCTATCTAATCCGGAATGCCAAGGCTTGCGCCGGGGTGATGATCAGTGCATCGCATAATCCCTACCAGGACAATGGCATCAAGATTTTTTCAGCCGATGGGGCCAAGCTGGATGACAATTTGATAGCGGCTATCGATGCGACGATGCAAGAGGAAATGGGTTGCGTGGAGTCGGCTCAACTAGGGCAGGTGAAGCGACTTTCGGTAGCACAAGATCGTTACGTGGACTATTGCAAAAAAACTTTCCCACGCTCCCTCAACCTGGCGGGCCTGAAAGTTGTACTGGATTGTGCCAATGGGGCTGCATATGCAGTCGGCCCTCGGGTCTTTCGAGAGCTTGGAGCGGATATCAGGGTAATGAGCGTAGAGCCCAATGGGCTGAATATCAATGACCATTGCGGCTCCACGGATTTGGCAGGGATCCGGTCTCGGGTGCTACAGGATCAGGCATCGGTGGGGATTGCGCTGGATGGAGATGGTGATCGTGTACTGCTGGTCGACGAGTGCGGTGAAACCGTTGATGGGGACCAAATTCTTTACCTGCTAGCTCGTCACCGACAAACAAACGGGAATGTCGGAGGAGGGGTGGTTGGAACCCTGATGTCGAACCTCGGCCTTGAGGAAGCGCTGGCCCAACTCAAGATACCGTTTCGTCGAACCCCGGTCGGAGATCGGCATGTACAGCTGATGCTGTCGGAAAACAACTGGTTGCTCGGAGGCGAAACCTCAGGTCATGTCATCAGCCTTGACAGGGCCACGACCGGTGATGGCATAGTGGTGGCCCTGGAAGTATTGCAGTGGATGCAAATGTCTGGAAAGCCCTTGTCAGAACTGGTATCTGGTATGAAGGTCTACCCACAGCAGATGATCAATGTCCCTGTGGAGGGTACGGATGCCAAGGAACTGGTGTCCCATGTAGTGGTGCAGTCGGCCGTCAAAACAGCAGAAGTCGAACTCGGCCATCAGGGGCGGGTCGTGCTGCGACCGTCCGGGACCGAGCCGTTGGTGCGGGTGATGGTCGAAGGGATCGATGCAGCTCAGGTGAATCGGCTTGTCGGCATGATTGCCAATGCCGTCGAGGAGGCCAGAACGCTGGCCTGAGGAGGCGGCTTCCAGCCCCTTGGCTTATTCGGCCTGGCTTTGCAGGAATTCCAGAACCTTATCGGGATGATCCGCGGCTCGGGGAACTTTTTTCCAGTGTTTCAGAACCTTGCCATCTGTCCCGATGATGGTGGTGGATCGGATGACACCGGTCGTTTTCCGGCCATACATCATTTTTTCTCCCCAAGCCCCATAGCGTTCCATGACCTGTTTGTCCGGGTCTGACAGTAGGGTAAAGGGAAGCTGGAACTTATGGATGAATTTCACATGGGAATCTGCAGCATCAGGGGAGACTCCCAATATGACGGTGTTCATTTCTTCAAATTTTCCGATCTGGTCACGAAACCCGCAAGCCTCCTTGGTGCATCCGGGGGTATCGTCCTTGGGATAGAAATACAGTACGACTTGCTGACCACGAAAATCCTCCAAGGATATGGTGTTTCCGTGCTGGTCTTGGAGAGAAAAGGTCGGGGCAGGTTGGCCTTCTTCGATAGTCATGGGAATATTTGAATGTGAATCGTGGCAAAAAACGAAAAAGGGAATTATATACCAGAGTGCCCAGCCCACGAAAAAGTGCATCCCTCATGTATCCATCCGTCCGGGGATTTCAGGAGTCAGTCGTGGTTGATTGCCTGCCCACCGGTTGTATTCCGAGGTGACTGCGAACAATTCCTGTGAATCGGAAAAATCATCATCGGTGCGGAAAGTACTCGCGAGACCGGGTTTGGTTATGGCTTTACCCGCATTGATCGTAAACGACACCCGATGGTACGGGGTGTTCGGATAGCATGTGTATGGATTACAGGTGAGAGCTTGTAGGTGAAGGCATTCCCTTAAATGGCATAGGTTCAGTCACAATCGATGCTGAGACAACAATGCCAATTTGAACTTCAACGAGTTCTCAGTGCACCCATCAAAGTGCTCCCGATGGTTGGTGTCGAGCGCGTGACCATGAGACAACCCTTCCTTGGCTTGATCAGGCAAGGGAAAGTAAAGCTGGGGTTATAGACAAGACCCCGCAAAGGTTCAGGGACCGAATGCAGATGGCTTAGGGGACAGTTCCATCAGGAGCACTGGTCAGCGCTTTTCCCGGGATGGTGGCATTTTCGCGGCACTGCCGCTCAGAGGTCGTGTGGAAAGGGACTTGGGCTTGGTGTTACTGTGCGTCATCTTGGGCTCTCCTGACGAATGTGGTTTGCTTTCCATATCCACTTGTCCCTTGAACTGGCAACCATCATTCAGCACTACACGCGGAGCCTTGATATCTCCGGTGACGTGTCCGGTTGGTGTGAGAGTAATCTGTTCGCTCCCCCGCAATTCGCCTTTGACTTCTCCGGCGATCACAATGCTCTTGGCAATGATGTTGGCATGGACCCGGCCTTTCTCGCCCACCACCACGCTGTTTTCTCGAAAGTCCACGCTTCCTTCCACGACCCCATTGACTACAATGTCTCCCTGCCCACTGATATCACCTATAATTTTGACCGCTGGGCTGATAATGGCATCTTGGATACTGTGTCCGGTGGTGGCTCCTTGGTTTTCCAGAGAGCCCGGAGCCTGCTGCGAGGAAGGATTGGATGTAGTCATGGTAAGGGTCTGGGAAATACGTGTCAGTTTTCGGCTTCGAATACTTGCACCCTGGACTGATATGGTCCAGATCAGGCAAAAAAGCCGACTACGGTATTATTGTCCGCTCTTATCGGTAAAGCAATATCCTATCCAGTCCGGGGCGATTTCATGCTGATGGAAGATGCGGTTCGGCAGCAAATCCAACTGTCTTGCAGGCGGCGGTAGCAGGAGTTTATGTTGTAGGTATCCCGGTGATCAGTACGCCCGGGACTGCAGTCCCGCCGAGAATCGCAAGAAGCGGTCGATTTTCTCTCTTCGGTTGCGACATCCCGCCTGGACCATGTCGGTCCAGAAACGCTCAAGCGCTCCCTGAAGGTCGGATTGCAGTGTCTTCATCTTCTCCTCCAGAACGGCAATTTGCTTCGATATTAACCCCCGAATCTATACGCTTTTTGCAACTGCGGCAATTGCATCCAGTTTTTCAAGAACCTCTGAATCAAGCTCGTCCTCGGGAATGAATTCCACCAACTTATGGAAACTGGATTTTTCCATCATGTTCGGCAATTCCAGTTTCTCATAGTAGGTCCGGAATACGGGCACCAGAAAATCGTCGCTGGCCTTGATATCGTCACTCCAAGCCAGTTCCTTGCCCATGGTTTCCAAAGCCTCCCGGACTTTGGAAATAGACTGTTCCATCGCTTGAGTATGTTTTTTCAGGGCATCATGCAAAAATACAGGTCCCGGTAGCTCACGGCGTAACGTTCCATAGATGAAGCCCTCCAGTGTCTCAGGGGAGCAAAGGTAATTCTCGATTTCCCGTTTTTTCCAGTACAGATATTTCAGGCTTGGGTCGTCCTCACCCGTGTCAATGCGATCAAACAGTGCCAGCCCCCTGAGTCCAGGAATGGCTTCTCTCAAGCCAAAGTAATGCTTGGCTGCAGCACTCGGTTCGTTTCGCACATAGTGGACAAAAGGTAGTTTCAGTGCCTCTATTGCCTCTTGGGTTCTGAACCTTTCGGCGAAGGCCTGCAGGATTGCCAGATCAGTTGAACCCTCAAGATAAAGCACCCATCCCTTCTGTTCTGCCTGATAATAAT
This sequence comes from Candidatus Poriferihabitaceae bacterium, assembly GCA_965221795.1. Classification (GTDB taxonomy): domain Bacteria; phylum Pseudomonadota; class Gammaproteobacteria; order Arenicellales; family Poriferihabitantaceae; genus VYFG01. The sequence goes on along the minus strand of OZ244914.1, from coordinate 742,768 downwards.
CCTCCCATCCGATTTCCGCCAATGCCTTGCGGACTTGGCTGGACCTGCCCCCGAATCGATGGGGGGTTCCAATAAAGGCAATCACCAGGTCCCTGTCGGCTGCTTCGTTCAGGATCACTTCGGAATGACTCGCCGCGATGACCTGGATACCGAGTTCTGATGCCTTCTCGCTGATCAGCCGGTAAATCCCTCTCTGGCGGAGAATTTCGAGATGAGCATCCGGCTCATCCAGTAGAATCACCGAATCCCGATTTACCCGCATATGAGCCAGCAACAGCAATGTCTGCTGCAGGCCACGTCCGCTGGATGACAGATCAAAATTGCAGTTTCCCTCCCTGTAGCTCATTGTGATCTCACCACGTTCCGGGACGTGTTTCGGCTCTTCGAGTTTCACCCCGAACAGATCCCGTATTTCCAGAACAAGTGACTTCCATTGATTGGGACTTTCGTCCCGGATACGCAGGCATAGGTTACGCAGGACATCGGCTGTTCGGCCCTCTCCGATCCTGACATTGACCGCCCCTGGTTCGAGTCGTGTTTCATTTGCGGCCAAACCTGACATCGGAGGAAGGAAGGCAATGTTGATGGATGACGCTTCTTCCGGGACCGGCATGCGGGATGGGTCACTGTCCTGCCCAATGCGAAGGGGGCGACAGTAGAATGATTCCGTATTGGCATAATCGAATTCGAAACCACATATCCAATTGTTGTCCTCGGTTACGCCCTCAACGATGATCTCGATTCGTACGTTTGAAGTCTGCTGACGTCCGTTGCGCCTGGATATGTCCCTGGTGCGGCAATTTCTCCACAACAGATTGGAATTGGGATGGGGAATTGCCAGCAGATCCCGGCGGTTGATCGTGACGCCAGGTCTTTTTTCAGGCGTGTGCTTCTTATCGGCATGTTTCTCGTTCCATCGTCTCACCCCGATTCCCCACAGGGCCAAAGCCTGCATGGCCGAAGTCTTTCCGGAGTTGTTCGGGCCAATGAAGACGACAGGGTCTGCCAGGTCAATCGTCACGGATTCGAACCGCTTGAAATTCCGGATTGTCAATTTTGTCAACATGGTGACCTCTCAGCTTCTGGATTGTCCCTTGTCCTGCTTCATTCGTGACATTCCGCAGATAACGCCTCGGACCTGCTCCAGTATAGTGTGGCTTGCCTGCTCCTGCTTGTCCGGTGGATCGCCATACGTACGCAGAGTCCAGTTTTGACCAGTCGGCCGCATAATCCCGCACTACGGGGCGATTTGGACTTCATGCTCTGCAAACGGAATCCCTCGCGAACAGATCCGGGCTGTTCAGTTCATTCATAGCTGTTTCGCCTTGCAGCCCCTTCCCTGGTTTGGCATGGAGTTGGCAGATTGTCGGCGAGCCGGTCGCGCAGTGATGAGCGGGTCAGAAAGGCCCTCATCCCCAGGGCAAAGAGAAGGTTTTGAGGTTGGTATAGCTGCTCATGGCTTCCAATACTCCTTCCTTATACCCCAGACCGGAGTCCTTGATGCCCCCGAAAGGTGACATTTCGGTTCGATATCCGGGCACTTCCCAGATGTTGACGGTGCCGGTACGCAGTTCATGTACGAAACGGTTGATGTAGTCCAGTCGGTTGGTACAGACGCCGGAAGAAAGTCCGAATGCGGTCGAGTTGGCAATGGTAATGGCCTCATCAATGTCGGCTACCCGAATCATCGGAATCGTCGGTCCAAACGTTTCTTCCACCACCAGGGTGCAGTCTGCCGGAACATGGTCCAGCACGGTAGGCGAATACAGTGCACCTTGGCGATCATTGCCAAAAAGCAGCTCGGCACCTTGGGCAACGGCGTCGTTGACCCGCTCCTGGATCAGGGTGGCAGATGCCTCATGGATGACAGTGCCAACATCGGTATTCGGGTCCATGGGGTTGCCGTATTGGAGCCTGGACGCTTTTTCCGCAACCCGTTTGGCAAAATCGTCAGCGATCGCTTCCAGACAAAGGACCCGTTTCACAGCAGTACACCGTTGTCCAGAGTTCTTGGTGCCTCCTGTCACTGCCATTTCGGCGGCTCGGTCAAGATCCGCATCCTCCATGACGATAAGAGGAGAATTACCGCCCAATTCGAGCACAGTGCGGCAATAGCTGGCGCTTTTTGCAATCTGTTTGCCGACCGGTACACTGCCGGTAAACGTGATCAGGTCAATGTGCGGATTGGTGATCATTTCATCCCCCACATCTTCCGGAAGCCCCGTGACCATCGAGAGCATTTCAGGGGGCAACCCGGCTTCATAAAGAATATCGGCCAACAGGATTGCAGTCAGGGGAGTTGCTTCCGCGGGTTTGCATACCATGCAATTTCCGGTCGCGATGGAGGGGGCCACTTTGTGTGCGACCATGTTGAGAGGATGGTTGAATGGCGTAATGGCAGAGATCGCATTCAGGGGCTCGCGCTGGGTGAAAATCCTGCGCTTTTGGCCGTGTGGGGTCAGGTCACAGGAAAAGATTCGGCCGTCATCGTGGATACAGAGTTGTCCAGCCAGACTGAATACGTCGAAGGCCCGACCCACCTCATACAGGCTGTCTTTCTTCGACAGGCCGCTTTCCGCCGTGATCAGATCAGAAATTTCTTCTTTCCGTGCAACCAATGCATCTGCGGTTTGAAACAGGATCTGCTGACGCTGATACCGGCTCAGGCTGGAACGGTAATGGGCCGCAATTCGGAAAGCTTCGGCGACTTGGCTTCGGCTGGCCCGTGGAATTGTGCCGACAATCTGGTTGGTATAGGGATTCAAAACCTCCAGTGATTGTCCCGTATCTGCATCAGTTGGACGCCCGGCAATCCGCATTTTTTCATGGCGGACAGGATTGAGAGTTGTCTTCATGTGCAAGGTCGTGGTCTAGCCGACGGTGGTATGGTTCAGCACCATATCAAACACATCAAAATTCCGCAGCCCGGACTGATTTGGGTCGCTGGTGATCGGATGATTGACGATGAGCGGAACGGTTTGCTCGCTGGTGCCTCCATGGGACCGAAGAGGGGCATCCAGACCGGACAGGTCATGCCGATTCTGGCTGGTCCCAATCACCGTATGAGTAGTGGAGGTCAGGAGTATATCGCCCATACGGTCCGGAGCCAGTCCGAAGGCCCGGCAGCCGGATTCGTTATCATAGACCGCGTCGACCTCTTCCAGCGTTTCCAGTTTTTCCATCACCTGTTTTTGATTTGCCGGATTCGACAGGTAGACCGTGGCAAAAGAGCCGAGCGCACCGTGATGAACCACATAGGGGTCTGTAATCGGCAGGATCACCCGCGTCTCGCCGGGTTCCAGACACTGATCCAGCCAGTCCTGAAGATAGAGTACATTGGGATTGCCTTCCGAGTCATGTTTGGCATTCATGCCATGATCGGCTGTGATTCCGATCACCACATCCAGACTGTCCAGTTGTTGGCAATATTCATCAATCATGGAGTAGAAAGCATTGGCTTCTTCGGTGCCGGGAGCGTATTTGTGCTGAATGTAATCCGTGGTGGAAAGATACATGACCTTTGGTCGGTGAATTTTCATTAACTCGACACCGGCAGCCAGGAGAAAGCGGGAAAGTTCGGCACTGTATACGGAAGGTACCGGCATGCCGACAGCATTGGTGGCATTCTCGATGCCGTGTTCTGCCAGTGTGACCTGGTCCGCTTTTTCCGAAGAGAAGCAAATGGCACCATCGGTACCTGTGTGGAGCCCTTTGCCCAGCAGTCGTCGCAGCTTGTCCTTGGCGGTGATCACAACCACTTTAGCACCATGGTGCTGGAATACCTGGAAGATGGTGGGCACACGGAGCAAGGCCGGATCATTCATCATGACTTCCACATCATGGTCACGATCATAATAGAAGTTCCCGCAAATACCATGGATGGACGGTTCCACTCCAGTCACGATAGAGAGGTTATTGGGGTTGGTGAAGCTGGGAATTACGCAGCGACAACGCAGATCGGTGCCACGGGTGGCCAGTATCTGTTTGGTCCAGGGCATAGCGCCTGCCGCAACCGCCTGTTCGATATAGGCCGGCTCGGAGCCGTCAATACATAGGACTACTACAGGGTGTTCCGGCCATCGGTACTGACGACCATTGACAGTGACTTTGGCAGAAGTGGTCTGCATGAGAAATTGCCCTAACAAAGCGGAAAAGAGGAATTATAATAGATTCCTTAATCGGCGGTTCGGGGCAAAACAGATAGAGCATGAGACTTTCAGGCTTTCTACCTTCTGATCTCCGTGTTTCTTCCGGCCTTGTGTCCAATGGTTGATTCCATTCGCAAAGACGTTTGGCGGAGCCATGACCTCGGCTGGGAGTTGCTGGTTGCTCCCGAACTGTTGGGCTACCTCCCGGTGTTGTGGTTCACCGGTAATGAGCATTTTCCTTCGCAGTCGATTATTCCCCGTATAGAATGATCGAAACTACTCGCCCCTAGTTGTAAGTACAAACCAATGTGACATACGTAAATACCGGCAGTGGCTCAGTTTGAAAATTTTCGTTGCCCCGGGACCAGTCCGAAGTGCAACCGCGCCGCGGTCCCGGAATGAGGGCGTAGCCCGAAGGGAGGGATCGCGGCGGCGACCCAAAAATTCGCGCTGCGATGGCAGCCATCTCGACGGCGGGCGATCCTGACCGAAGTCATCGGCCAAGGCCAGGGCGAAACCGGCACCGTGAGGCCGAACGAGGCCGCTCCGGCGGGTCACCGGAGTGCCGGGGGGCGATAGGGGGACCGCCGGCCGCGTCCGGGGGGAGCCAACCCACGGGCAAAGACCGCCGCCGGGGTGCGGCATCCCAGAACTTTCCGAGGCCGACGGTGGAGCCGGTCTTCCACCGCCCGCACCTGCGCGGCGGTCACCTGGCGGAAGTCTGTCCCGTTCGGGAAGTACGGGCGCACCAGGCCGTTGGTGTGCTCGTTCCGGCCCCGTTCCCAGGAAGGGTAGGGGGTGGCAAAGGTGAAGCCTGCACCGAGCTTCGGTGCGATCTCCCGAGGCCTCGCGAACTCCTTGTCGTGGTCTGCCGTGCCGGTGTGGACCCGATCCCGGATCGGACCCAGACGCCGGGTGAGCGCCGCGGTCTTGCCCTCTACCCACTCCAGGACGGTGAACTTCGAGCCCCGATCCACGGCCGATACCAGTGCCCCCCGGTGTCTCGCGCCAATGATCGTATCCAGCTCCCCATCGCCGATCCGGCTCTTCTCGACCACCACCGAAGGCCGCTCCGCAAGGTCCACCCGATCAGGAATGTGGCCGCGTCCGGCAGGACGGCCGCCGCGCCCGTTCGGCTTCTTGCCCCGACGCCGCAGGCACCGGTACCGCGCCCCTCCGGCCTGCCGATCGGCCCGCACGTGCGGGTAGATCCACTCCTTGCCCGCCATCACTTCGCCCTGCTGCCGGTACCGACCCGCGATCTGTTCCGGGCTCCAGCCTGCCCGCAGCCGGTCCTCGACCACCGCCCAGCGCTCGGGCGTCATCTTCCGGGGCACCGCCGACGCTGCCTGGCGACGGGCCGTCGCCTGGCCGTCAGCTTGCTGGTGACGGTCGCCGCGTTGACCACGGTGGCGCGAGGTCTCGCGCGAGGTCGTCGCCGGATCCCATCCGAGGTCGCGGGCCATCTCCCGTTTCGACAACCCCCGATACAACCGGGCGTGAATCTGGCATCGTTCGGCAGGGGTCAGGGGGTGGTAACCTACGGGCATGGCAACTCTCCGTTGGTGGTAAACCGAGATGGTTGACCATCCTCTGGCCCACCGCAAGCTTTTCACCTCACCAGCCAGCGGCTTCGGGGGTGTTGCACTTAACACTGGAAAGGGGGAGTCTTTTCCAATCCAGAAGTGAGCCTGAAACTGGGTGCTTTCCCTCGTCTTTATCTAAACGCTTTTCCAGGCTTGGTATCGGATGACTGATCTGCGGTGAAGCCCCTCGGAACCTCTCCCGTCAGATGCCCCGCATTTGGGGTGCGCGAGTCGCGAACAACAGTTTCGTAGCCGGATACCATGACCTGGTGAATGAGCCCTCAGGCGGCGTGATTTTGGGTTTTGTTGAACAGTTGGAACAGTTTGCCCCGGGCCTTCTGGACCCGACGGGCGGCCTCATTATCGCTGACCTCCCGCGAGATTGCAGCCAGCCCTTCCAGGGTGACGCCTGGCTTGCGATATTGCCCCGCATCCGGCAGTGATCTCAGCTTGTCCCAGGGGGTCATGACGAGGCTGTAGGGATAGCGCCTGGTGCGCTTGCCCTTGCCGTCGATCCGCTCCTCGGCGAACAGGCAGGGACGGTGGTAGTTCCGGTAAGGCGTGAGCACCCCGATCAGGAACTCGTTGACCGGCCCCGCGAAGCGCTGGGAGATGTGCTCGTAACCGAGCTGCTTGCGGATGATGGAGCCGTTCTTGCCCTCCACCAGGGCGTTGTCGTTGCTCTTCCCGGGCCGGCTCCGGGTCTGCTCGATGCGGAGCTTCTCCAGCCGCCTGGACACGCGCTTGTTGATGTACTCGGACCCGTTGTCGGTATGCAACCCGAGGAGGACAAAGGGGCACTCCTCGAGGCGCTTCTCCAGGACCGGCATCAGGTAAGCCTCGGAGATTTTCTCCACGCTGACCGCCACTTGCCACTGGGTCACCTCGTCGACGGCGTTGATGTGGTACACCCCCTTGACCCCATCCAGATCCCCCTGGTGCACCGTGTCGACCCGCAGGAAGCCGGGCTGGCCGTCGGGCCGCGGCTTGCGCCGCTCGCCGATTCCCACCCGGTTCGGCCGGGTCTTCTCGAAGCGCCGCCTGCGGCTCTTGTAGCAGCGGGTCTTGCGCAGGTTGTACAGGGGCCCGTTGGAGATCGTCGCCAGGCGCTCGTAGCGGGCATCCCCGTCCAGCTTCCAGGCCCGCTCGCAGAGCTTCCGGGTGGCCGGCCCCGAAAGGTTCCCGTGCAGGGCGTCCAGCTTCGCCAGGGCGATCGCGTCCTCCTCCTTGTAGCGCTTGGGGAAGGCGTTCGCGGGCCGGCCGCGGCGGTCCCGGATCCCGTCGGTTTGCTGGTACTGGCGGATCAGACGGGCCCCCTGGGCCCGTGACAGGCCGGTGACCTTCTGGAGGTACTTCTTGACCGCTCCCCGGTCAGCCTTGCGCAGGGAGGAGTAGAGGAGTTGACGGAGGCTGTCCCGTACCCATTTGTAGGCCTCTTCCCGGGACTGGGGTTCAAAGTCGAAGGTGGTGGCCCCCCTCAGGAAGGACCGGATCTCCTCCACCGTCTGCAGTCGTTTGGTATGCAATTCCAAGATCATTCTCCGATGATCCCAAAATCGCCGCCTTGAGGCTCATTTCCCGTTGGAAATATGGCTCCCGGTCAGGCTCATCTTCCTTTAGGCAACTCTGGGGGTGTATAGGATCAGAGACATGTGAGACTTTTCCAGCCAAGAAGGCGAGACGGATCCGAGGCATGAAAACGGGATGATGCCCCTCTCTGCGGAGGGGGCGTAGCGACCTCCGCAGAGAGGGGGAAATCCGGCGGCAGGAGGCGGCCTTGCGAATATGCCCCCCGGCATGCGCCGGGGGGCGGGTTCGGTGATCCTTGTGTTTTACCCAAAAACCGATGGAGACGAACCAATGAAGATGATATCCCCAAGAACCCGGTCATTCCGCAGCTGGAAAGTCGCTGAAGGCCGGTCGAAGGAGGCCACTGAACGCCTCCGGAAGCTGGAGAGCTTGGAGCAGCTCCGGGCAGAAGGCTGCCGCCCGGACACCACCCGGTCCGTGATCGGCTGGTCCCGGGCCACCTGCCATCGATGGCGCAAGCGCTATCGGCAGCGAGGCGGGCGGGGACGGGAGTCGAAAAGCCGGCGCCCGCATCGCGTCTCGACCGCCCGCTGGACACCCGCCGACGAGGCGGCAGTGCGCAGGATGCGCGAGAAGTCCCCCTTCTTCGGCAAGCGGCGGCTGAGAGTCATGCTGGAGCGTGACGGCCGGCACCGATCGGCATCCCCCATCGGCCGCAGCCGGAAAAAGCGGGTGAACCGCAACCGGGTCAAGCCCTGCCGGTTCTGCCGCGGCCGCGTCAAGCCCCGCCAGCGCCGGGACTTCCGCACCGGCCATGCGAAGCGGTTCCGGGAGGCCGTCATCGAGGACCTGCCGTCCCCGCTCCAGTCGATCCAGGTCGACGGCGGCAGCGAATGCCGCGCCGGGTTCGAGGACGCCGGCGAGGCTCTCGGCATCCCGCGGTTCGTCCGGCCCCCGAAAAGCCCCAGGCTGAACGGGGTCGTGGAACGGGCGAACGACCGCTCCAGGGTCGAGTTCTGGAGCCCGTATTGCAGCGAGTTCAAGGTCCGGGAGGCGCAGGCCCGCGCTGGCCGACTATCAGCGCTTCTACAACTGCACGAGGCCGCACTGTGCCCTGGAAATGATGACCCCGATGGAGTCCCTTCAGCAATGCGTATAACCGAAACCCTCAGTCTCATAGGTGGTGAACCCGCACAGGGGGTTGCTTTGTGCGGCTGCATGCGGATAAAATTTCGGAGCTGATCAACTTGACTTGATCAAAATCATACTGATTGCGTCAACGAATCGATCGAAGCTGCAAAATTTTCAATGTCAATCCATTCGGAGAAGCCCTCATGACCCAAATCAAACGCTCCCCCCCCCCCCCCCCCCTCCTTGACCCTTCTGGCCGCCGCGCTGGCTCTCGCCCTGCCCGCTGCTGTGATGGCGCAGATTGGACCAGAGCACTGCCCGGACGGCGTGACGGAGAAAACTGGGGCCCAGCTCACCCTTACGAGTGTCCAAGCAACCCAAGTCACATATAGCGGTTTTTTAAACGGTTTCTCCGCAGCTGATGTCAGAGCTTTATCAGATGTCAGCGGATCGGCGGGGGATTGGGATCACGCCATTCTGTATTTCGGAGTGAGAGGTTGGATACCCCACTGAGGCCCGGGACGCCCGAAACGTCGAGGTCCGGGACGGCGATCTCATCCATGGTGCTTGGTTGCACGTGGGGAAGGCCGGGCCCTTCCTCGGTCCCCCCATCAGGGGCGGAACATTCCACAGCCTGGTACCATCGACCAAATATGTGGCGCAGCTTGTTGTCGGTGAGTTGAGGAAAAGCGATCGGGTTGTGACGAATGATTTCGTGAGCGGCACCACTACCCCGACTATGCCCAACAAGCCCAAGCCTGTGATGGTACAAAAATGCTTCCAGACGCTGGCCGTTGCCAATTAGCGGTCTCGCAAGGAGACTATCATGATCCGACTGCCCCCCTTAATCCTTCTGGCCGCCGCGCTGGTGGCCCTGGCCGGTGATCAGGGCAGTCGGCACCGCGCAAGCCCCGGCGATCTCGGCCGTCAGGTGCGCGGAAAACGCAAGCCCCTGCCCTGACTGATAGGCGAGCTGAGCGGGGCGGGCCGATCCGGGCTTGTTGTTTGGGCCAGGGGCTTTAAAAGGAGACTATAAAGGAGACTATATACGTGACAGCCACAGCTATAATTCCCATTCTCTACGTGCGTGAGTGGTTGCCCCAAAGCGCAGATGATGTTAAGGAGCGTGAATAGCGGTTACCAGCAGCTACCCCAAACGCTTGAGGGAGCGACCACACCGATGCGGAATATACGCACATACAGCCAACCGGCAAAGTTGTCACCCGCGACACCCCAGCGGTTGAACAAATTCCGGTCTCTCTCCCGCCAACGGTACAACGCTGCCCTGGATGAGCGCATCAATGCGTATCGGAAGGCTGGTGAGTCAATCGGCCGTTACGATCACTATCAGTCATGCACTCAGATACGCAGCGATGATGCTGAAATCCGCAGCGATGGTGTACCGCCATTCCGATCGGTCCTGAACAGACTGGATAGATCATTCAAGCGGTTTTTCAAGCATGGTGGCTTTCCACGCTTCCAGGGCAGGAACCGGGGCATTCGCTCATTTGCAACCCCTCAGTTTCGCATCTGTGCATCAGGGAAAAGGCATGCCGTACCGATCAAGGGCTTTGGCAGGTTCATGGTGAAGGCGGTGCCAGAGGGTGAGATCAAGCGGGTTCGCATTGTGAAAACGCCGGTCCGCGTCATGGTTCAATTTGTCTGTGAGCAGGAGAGGGAGGTATCGGTTGATCATTCTCCCGTGGTCGGTATTGATGTTGGCGTGAAGGCACAGGCGACCCTGTCGACTGGTGAGTCGGTGCCGAAGGTGGCCATCCACAGGGAGCGCTACACGCGGCTCCAGCGCCGCCTCAGCAGGGCCAGGAAGGGAAGCATGAACCGGTACAAGAAACGCCAATCGCTGGCGAGAGAGGCATACAGGGTGGCAGAGAGACAGCGCAATGCCCGGCACAGAACGACAACCGACCTGGTGAGGCGACACAGACACTTCGCGTTTGAGGAATTGAAGATCAAGAACATGACTGTCCATGGCGGCAGTCACAAGAAGGGAGTGAACCGATCAATCCTGGAGCAACAATGGGGCGCTTTCGTCTATCAACTGACCTACAAGGCTGAGAGTGCCGGTGGGTCGGTTGTGAAGGTGAATCCCAGGAACACATCGAAGACCTGTTCCGGCTGTGGTTCAGTCCATGAATCACTGACCCTGAAGGACAGGGTCTTTGAGTGTCAACAGTGCGGCCTGAGTCTCGACAGGGACCTGAATGCCGCACTCAACATCAGGGAGCTTGGCTCGTCGGGCGGGAAAGTACCCGGTATGCGGCCTGATGGTGAATTGATCGACGGGGGTGCCCGTCGTGCCGCATAGAACAGTAGCGTGGCTGTCACGTATATAATTCCCCTTTAAAAGGCATAGCCCGATACTGTGATACAGTAGAGCGCAAGAAAAAAAGCCGCCCGGTGAGGTGGAGCGGCCCATCTGGACGGGGTGGAACCATCGTTTGCCCTATGGTTAATCGCACCAAACACGACCCGGCCCGGATTCTCCAACGCTGGCAAGCTTGGGATTCCGACTTCTATTCCCGGCTGCAAGGGCAGGGATGGGCAGTGTGGTCTGCGGTGAGCACATGGAGCGATTGACCACCAGGCCGGATGCCGCCACCTGCGGATCGGCTTGCCGGGTGGCACCCGTGGCACTGATGACCATTATCTGGGTACTGGTGATCCTGGTAAGCGCAACCGCGCCGCGATCCCTCCCTTCGGGCTACGCCCTCATTCCGGGATCGCGGCGCGGTTGCGCTTTGGACTGGCCCCGGGGAGATTTTTCAGGGTCGACTAGCTAGGATTTTGCCGATTTCACCTGAACGCTTCTTGGCGTCTCGGGGCAGCCTCTCTCGCAGGATGTTGGCTGCACCGGGAAACCCAAGCTCCTCTATGTCATCGGCAATGTTCTTGGGATCGTCATAGTGCGCACGGACACGGTCTAACAGTTCGGCTTGGACATCGAACGCGGGCACCTCCCTTCTCGACAAGCATATACAGGCGTTTCCGTTCACCATGATCTGCTTCTTCAACGTCCAACCAGTCTTCAATCATACTTGTCCAATAGCCTGAGAATGCCCAGGCCAGCGCCGCTCAAAGAATTGAAAGAGGTGCTCGGTTTTGTGCTCGAGGTCCTTTTCATCGTAGGCATCTATTGGAAGCCCTGTGCGATCGTCGTATAAGAAATCGTAGATGCTTTGCTTGAATAGATCGCGGGCAGCCGTTTTAGAAACCCTGCTTCTACTCCGAAGTGCAACAAAACCGATCTGGTTTTCCCGAATACCTGGCTTTTGGTAGAACGGGATTGTACCCGTTCTTTAATCTTCTGTTGACTTTTGGCCGGACGGCTCATCAGGGATCGGGCCAGCGGTCCGGCTTATCGATGTCGGCTCCCGGATAAGGAATTCGGTCGTAGCTTCTGATAGGGTGTCCTCATTTCGTTTCCTCCTGGTTAATTGAAATACTACGTTAAACTCTTGGCAACAATAGCCACCAAACCAATAATAACAGTGACCATCCCACTCATAATGGCAATCATTGTTCTCATTAACCAGCGCTGCATGTTGGATTCAAAGTCTGCAATGTCTTTTTTTGTCGCAAGATGTTTTATCTCTGCCTCAAGTGCAGAAACTCTGGCATACAATTCCTTCCTATTACCGTTACCGCCTGATGATTGTACCGGCGTGGCCGGTGCAGGGGTAAATTCACGAACACTTCCGGTCATGTCCGCACCTTACGTAACCATTCCCACAAATCACTGTTGTTGAATCCGCTATAAGAATCAAACTCTATGACTAGTCCCAATGTCTCGGGGGTGTTTTCCCCAATCCCTACTTGTTCGGAAATCTCTGCTGTAGCGACAATGCGGTCGCTATCAGGAGCCACAAAAGCCAAATAGTCAGTAAGAACAACTTCTACCATTTGGCCAGTGACGTTCCAGATTTTTCCAGCAAGTATCATTTGCCTGATTAAGAAAAACACCATATACGCTCATTGGATTATCTCTATCGATAATGAGAAAGGTGCTATCAATATCCTGCCCTTTCTCTCAATTTAAAGCAATGCTGAGCCTAGATCAGCAATTCCGGTTCTCGAGGCTAGTCGTCTTAAAGGCGGTTTCACTTCATATTTCTCCATGAGGTGTTCGCAGTAGTCGGGATGGTCTGACGTCACATTGACCAAGGCCCCCGGAACATGAGACTCACACCCGGCCAACATTAGCGCGATTCATAAGATCAAGATGCGGTTCATATTAACTGGTGTCCGTGTTGCAGGTGTTGTTTTCATGCCCGGATACTCCCAAGTGTAGCGTGGATAATCTGGTGTATAGCTATACGTCCATATATTATCCATACCATTAATAACCATTCCTGCAAGAATAATCAATAGCAATCTCAATAGGATTTTCGACAGAATGATCTTTCAAATGCTCCTCATTTTTCGACAAAAACCACTATAATCAAGAATCTGCTAACTCTTTCTTTTGTGTCATATCAAAACAAGCGGGAATCATTGACGGGGTCGAAAGGCTTGTGGAACTGCCCCCCCCCCCCCCCTATTTGCTCATATGGGGAAACCTATAATCCAGGGAGATGCAGAATTGATTCCATCGGCAGGCATTGCAATCGGAATTCACCAAAGCAAAGCGCAGATTGTGTATTGATTCAGACCACCACTATCCCAGCACCATCAGTATGCCCGAAAGATGACGACGAGAATTGCGGTATCCGGCGCAGCCGGACGAATGGGGAAATCGATTATTCGCCAACTGACCGAAGACGATGGGCTGGTTTTGTCTGTGGCGCTGGAGTCTGCAGAAAACCTGGTGCTTGGACAGGATGCGGGAACGGTGGCGGGAACCCATCCCATCGGTATCGAAATCGCTCCCGAGCCGCAAGTTCCATTCGATGTCATGGTCGAATTCACCACGCCGAGTGCCACCCTGGAGCACTTGGACTACTGTCGTGAACATGGTCACGCGATGCTGATTGGTACCACAGGACTGGATGCCGACCAATCCCATCAGGTCCGAGCCGCCGGCAAGGAAATCCCCCTCATTATGGCTGCGAATACCAGTATCGGTATCAATCTGTGTGTTTCCTTGCTGGAAACGGCCGGTCGGGTATTGGGTGACCAGGTGGATGTCGAGGTTCTGGAAGCCCATCATCGCGATAAGGTGGATGCGCCCTCCGGTACGGCACTGCTGTTGGGCAGGACGGTGGCGAATACACTGGGCAAAGACCTGCAATCCGATGGAATTTTTTCCCGTGAAGGGCATACGGGTCCCCGGCCTGCAGGCAGTATCGGCTTTTCGACGATTCGTGGCGGAGATATCGCCGGGGAACATACGGTATGGTTTATTGGGGAGAGTGAACGCATTGAAATCACCCATCGGGCGACAGACCGCAGTATTTTCGCCCGGGGCGCATTGCGTGCAGCCCGATGGTTGGCAGACCGTCCGGCGGGCTTGTATGCAATGTCCGATGTGCTGGCACTGCGTTGAATGGTCGGCAGGGTAACGCTACAATTCGGAGTTCGAAAAAATATCGTTTTATGCGGACAGATCATCGGCCGAAGAGTATCCAGGGGGGAGAAACCCGAAGCGGTTCTCCCCCTTTTTTGGAGGTGCGTTTTATGGTCGATTCGATCAAACTCATTCACAGGAGGAGGTTTTGCAGCAAAAAGCGTGGTTGGTACTGGAAGATGGAAGCATATTCAGTGGGCGATCAATCGGGGCCAGCGGCAGCCGTGTTGGTGAAGTGGTGTTCAACACCGCCATGACGGGCTATCAGGAAATCCTGACGGACCCTTCCTATGCCAGCCAGATTGTGACTCTCACCTACCCTCATATCGGCAATGTGGGCACCAATACAGAAGATGAGGAGTCCGCTCGGGTGTTCAGTGCCGGACTGGTTGTCCGGAGCTTGCCGTCCTCTCATCACAACTGGCGTGCCCAGCAGACCTTGCCCGAGTATCTGGCCTTGCGGGGAGTGGTCGCAATCAGTGACATCGACACCCGGAGACTGACTCGAATCCTGCGTACTCAAGGCGCGCTGGCGGGGTGTCTCCTGGCCAGCGAAGAAGTCGACCTGGAACTGGCGGTGACCCGTGCGAAGGAATTCCCGGGACTGGGTGGCATGGACCTGGCTAAAGTGGTCTCCACTCAGACGACCTACCGCTGGAACCAGGAGAAGAGGAATGGGGAGTGGCAATTGGAAGGGGGGCATGGTGAAGCCCCAGAATCCCAGTACCGGGTGGTAGCCTGTGATTTTGGTATCAAGCGCAACATCTTGCGCCTGCTGGCAGAACGTGGTTGTGAGATCACCGTGGTTCCGGCTGAAACCGGGGCGGAAGAAATCCTTGCCCTGCAGCCGGATGGTGTTTTCCTGTCGAATGGCCCAGGAGATCCAGAGCCCTGTGACTATGCGATCCGGGCTATTGGGGAGATCGTGCAGCGAGACATTCCGGTGTTTGGCATTTGTCTGGGACACCAGTTGCTTGCACTGGCCAGTGGGGCCGAAACCCGGAAAATGAAGTTTGGTCACCATGGTGCCAATCATCCGGTCCAGGAAATTGACACGGGAAAAGTATTGATCACGAGCCAGAACCATGGGTTCACTGTAGACGAGGCATCCTTGCCACGCCGGGTGCGAGTGACCCATCGTTCCCTGTTTGACGGTACCATTCAGGGGATTGAACTGCTGGATCATCCAGCATATTCTTTCCAAGGCCATCCAGAAGCGAGCCCGGGGCCCCGGGACCTCCATTCCCTGTTTGATCGGTTTATTGGCATGATGGCGTTCGCGCAGGGAGGTCGGGAATGAGCAAACGCGAAGATCTCCAGTCGATTCTGATCATTGGGGCAGGCCCCATCATCATCGGTCAGGCCTGTGAGTTCGATTATTCCGGTGTGCAGGCCTGCAAGGCGCTCAAAGAGGAGGGATATCGGGTGATTCTGGTCAACTCCAATCCAGCGACGATCATGACCGATCCGGATTTTGCCGATGCAACCTATATTGAACCCATTCGATGGCAAACCCTGGAACAGGTTATCCGGGTGGAGAAGCCGGACGCTGTCCTGCCTACCATGGGTGGCCAGACGGCACTGAACTGTGCTTTGGACCTCCACCGCCTTGGCATTCTGGAACGGTATGGCGTGGAAATGATCGGTGCCACCCGGGATGCCATTGACAAAGCAGAAGACCGGGAACAGTTTCGTGACGCCATGGGCCGTATTGGCCTGGAGACCGTGCGTGGGGAAATTGCCCATGATCTTGAGAAAGCACGCGATATCCTGACCCGAGTAGGCTTCCCGGCCATTATTCGGCCTTCGTTTACTCTGGGTGGGTCTGGGGGCGGCATTGCGTATAACCATGAGGAGTTCGACGAGATTTGTCGCCGTGGCCTGGATGCCTCACCGACTCGGGAACTGTTGGTCGAGGAGAGCATTCTGGGCTGGAAGGAATTTGAGATGGAAGTGGTCCGTGATCGGGTGGATAATTGCATCATCGTCTGTGCGATTGAGAATTTTGATCCGATGGGGGTGCATACGGGTGACTCCATCACGGTGGCCCCGGCACAGACCCTGACCGATAAGGAATATCAGATCATGCGTGATGCCAGCATTGCCGTGCTACGGGAAATCGGTGTGGATACGGGAGGGTCGAATGTCCAGTTCGCGATCAATCCCGATAATGGAAAGCTGATCATCATCGAGATGAATCCCCGGGTGTCACGATCTTCGGCTCTGGCGTCGAAAGCAACCGGCTTTCCGATTGCCAAAGTGGCGGCCAAACTGGCCGTGGGATTCACGCTGGATGAACTGCGCAATGAGATCACGGGTGGCCGGACGCCGGCATCGTTTGAGCCCGCGATCGATTATGTAGTCACCAAGATTCCCCGGTTTGACTTTGAGAAATTTCCCCAGGCTGATGCCTCCCTGACTACCCAGATGAAGTCGGTCGGAGAAGTCATGGCCATCGGGCGGACATTTCAGGAATCGTTCCAGAAAGCCCTTCGCGCGTTGGAGATCGGCTCAGATGGATTGGATGACCTGGTACTTGAAGAAAGCGGGGAGGCGCTGGCCGATCTCCTGTCGGCCAAATTACGCATTCCCGGTGCCAAGCGGGTCTGGTTCATGGCAGAAGCGTTTCGTGCCGGTATGCCCCGGGAACAGGTGTATCGCCTGACCGGCATTGATCCCTGGTTCCTGGCGGAGTTTGAGGACCTGGTTCGGACGGAGGAGACCATTCGCGGGCAGGGCCTGGAGAACGTCGTGCCAGAAGTCTTGCGCATGTGGAAGCAGAAAGGGTTTTCGGACCGGCGGCTGGCGCATCTTTTGGACACGACCGAGGAGGCGGTTCGACAATGCCGCTATGCACATCGGATTCACCCGATCTTCAAACGGGTGGATTCCTGTGCCGCAGAATTCGATACTTCCACAGCATACCTGTATTCGAGTTACGACGAAGAATGCGAGTCGGACCCCACGGATCGCCGAAAAGTCATCGTGCTGGGAGGGGGTCCCAATCGGATCGGGCAGGGGATCGAGTTTGATTATTGCTGTGTGCATGCGTCCATGGCCTTGCGCACAGAGGGGTATGAGACCATCATGATCAACTGCAATCCGGAAACGGTTTCCACTGACTATGACACCTCCGATCGATTGTACTTCGAGCCGCTTACGCTGGAAGATGTGCTCGAAATCATCCGGGTGGAAAACCCTTGGGGAGTGATTGTGCAGTATGGAGGGCAGACACCGCTGAAGTTGGCGAGAGGGCTAAAAGAGGCGGGTGCGCCGATCCTCGGTACGTCTCCCGAATCCATTCATTGTGCAGAAGACCGGGAGTATTTCCAACAGCTGATTCAGGACCTTCGCCTGTTGCAACCGCCCAACCGAACGGCAACCACTCTGGAAGAGGCGCTCCGGTATGCGGAAGAAATCGGTTATCCTTTGGTGGTACGTCCGTCCTATGTGCTCGGCGGACGGGCCATGGAAATCGTCCACCATGAAAAAGAGCTGCAAGCCTACATGACCTCTGCCTTGCGGGTCTCGTTTGACTCCCCCGTGCTGTTGGATCGGTTTTTGGATGATGCAACGGAGGTGGATGTTGATGCCATCAGCGATGGCAAAGAGGCCATGATCGGTGGCATCATGGAACATATTGAGGAGGCTGGTGTGCATTCGGGAGATTCGGCTTGCTCGTTACCGCCGTTCAGCCTGACGGAATCGTTGCAGACGGAAATGACCCGCCAGACCCAGGCCATGGCATTAGCCCTCAATGTGGTCGGCCTGATGAATGTGCAGTTTGCCGTCCAGGGGAGCGACATTTACGTGCTGGAAGTGAATCCCAGAGCGTCCCGGACTGTACCATTTGTCTCCAAGGCAACCTCCCGGCCGCTGGCCAAAATTGCGGCGCGTTGTATGGTTGGACGATCCCTTGCGGAACAAGGCGTCAATAAAAACTGGGTGCCAAACTACTATTCGGTCAAGGAGTCTGTTTTCCCCTTTATCAAGTTTCCGGGGGTGGATACTGTGCTGGGACCGGAAATGAAAAGTACCGGTGAAGTCATGGGGATTGGGCAAACTTTCGGGGAAGCGTTTGATAAAGCCACCCAAGGGGCCAGTTATTCCATTCCCCGTGAGGGTGTGGTGCTGATCAGTGTGCGCCGGGAAGACCAGCAGGCCGTCATTCCGGTTGCGCGGTACCTTGCTGATGCCGGATTTCAGATTATGGCTACTGACGGAACCTCCCGGGTACTGGCGTCTGCCGGCATTGCGGTCACCCGCGTGAACAAGGTCATAGAAGGCCGCCCCCATGTGGTAGACCGAATCAAGAATGATGAGTTTGCGCTGATTGTCAATACCACTTCCGGCAAGCAAAGCCTGCGGGATTCCTATACAATCCGCCGGGAAGCCCTGTTGCATCGGGTCACCTACTTCACCACCATCGCCGGCGCGAGAGCAGCGGTGGAAGCCCATCGGGCAGCCAGCAGGGTATCCATCAACCAACTGCAGTCCTTGCACCGAGACGTTGCGCTGCATTGACTTCCGGTTTGCAGGACATGATACAGGTATTTTGGCGAGACTGACAGCATGAGTGCGGATCGAGTCATCTTGACAGCGGCCGGGGCGGAACGACTCCGAGCGGAGCTGAAGTCCCTGAAGAGTGAGGAACGGCCCAAGATCATCGCCTCCATTGCAGAAGCGAGATCCCATGGGGATCTGTCCGAAAACGCGGAATATGACGCCGCCAAGGAACAACAAGCATTCATTGAGGGGCGGATTGCCGAACTGGAGAGATGTCTTGCCGTCGCCGAGGTCATTGACCCGGGCAGTCTCGGAAGTTCGGGCAAGGTGGTATTTGGAGCCTGGGTCAAACTATACGACATCGACCAGGATGAGGAAGTGACCTATCAGCTGGTCGGAAATCTCGAATCAGCCATCGAAGAGGGGCGGATATCAATCAGTTCCCCCATTGGCAAGGCCTTGTTGGGCAAGCAAGAGGGCGATGAGGTGAGATTTTCCGCTCCCAGCGGCCAGCGGCTTTATGAAGTGCTGGAAATCACCTATCGATCTTAACCAGTCGACCCGGTTAGCATGATGAAGATATCATTTGATAATGCCCAGTTCGAATTGACGGAACGGGGGTCACTGATGAAGCCCGAACAAGCAAAGCAGGTCATTCCTGAAGAGTCGGGACTTTATTCAATTTTCATCGATTCACCAGAGGCTTTTCCAGACGATTTCAGGCAGGAGTTATACGAGCGTGAGACAAATCTGATTTATCTGGGTAAAGCAAAGACTCAAACCCTGAGGAAGCGCTTAATTGAGCAGCATTTGTCCGGTAGAGGTCATTCAAGTTTTTTTTCGGAGTATCGGCGCTGTACTTGGATACAAGCCGAGAAGAGGCTCTTTAGTTGGTAAAAGTAATCAGAATAATTATGTGTTTACAGCGCAGGATAAGAGGAAGATAATCGATTGGATCGACTCCTCTATTCAAGTTCGCTGGTATGTAATCCCTGAAGCCGAGTTCATTGACTGCTGTAACAAATATCTCATCAAGAATCTTTGTCCATTGCTAAATTTGGACAACAGTCCGAAGAAATTCGAGCCGCTGGAAAAGTTGCGCAAAGAATGTCTTGAAATAGCAAGAAATGCAGAGTAAAGAGAATTTCTGTTCGGCCTGGACGCGGTGATGACTTTCGTCAGGCATTCCGAGGTCATGGAGATGTCCGGGGCTGCGTCGATATCGATGACTGCGAGGTCGGGGGATTCCCGGTTCCCTACCGGTTGTCGGAATGTCCGGTAGCGGCCATTATCGGACATCAAACGAGGTGGCTTCGGTCGTCGGGTCATTCAACCACCGAGGCAGGGCAGTGACCGAAGTTCATACCACGTCCCACGGCCGCCAATAGGAAATCCAAGA
The DNA here is from genome assembly GCA_965221795.1 of Candidatus Poriferihabitaceae bacterium. Classification (GTDB taxonomy): domain Bacteria; phylum Pseudomonadota; class Gammaproteobacteria; order Arenicellales; family Poriferihabitantaceae; genus VYFG01. The sequence continues at coordinate 722,944 of OZ244914.1, read as the reverse complement.
GGATAGGCCAGTCAATGGCACTGGAACAGGAAGGCCGGGAACGGGAAGGTGACTGGCTGGTCCCATCAGAGATAAGGGAACCGAGCGAACCGCATGATACACGCAAGAGGAGGCTTCCGCTACGAAGCGCAAGGATTGAAGGCAGGCTTTGACTGGCAATCAGCCAATAATACAAACGAGACCTGTCCAGGCGCGGCAGACACCTGAACAATGGAGTTATGGATTCAGTTCAGGCACTTTGATACATAACAGTCTTGAGATAATCCTCGGTCGCTTCAAACTCTGGCGCAATACCGTTATTCTGCAAAAGGAGGGGGATCATTTTATTGCGCACTCCCATGCCGCGCGAATCAACATAACCGTAATCACGAAGAACCGCTACAATCAAATGATTGCGCGGTGAACGCTGACCCGCAATCATCTTTTCCACAGTCATTGAGTTTTGCAGTGACCCAGGACTCAGAACGGCGAGACGGTCAGAGTACCTCACTACCTCGATTTCCTCATATCGCGTCCAGTCGCGATGGGCGACTGCATTGATGACGGACTCCCGAAGTGCCTCCAGAGGATAAGCCCAGGACCTTTGTCGTCGGAGTGAGTCATCCAAATCGTCCAGTTCTTCTGATACAAATGGTCGCATCGCCATAAAAAGACTCTCGAAAAGACCATTTTCTACAATCCGTCCGCCGGCTCCAGAAGAGACACTTCGAACCGGAACCAGCGGTTCATCAAATAATCTATCATCCAGAGACCTGTAGCTTTTGTCGTTTCCTCCAAATGCCATCCAGCGAATGCCTGCATTGGGGAGCAATCGTCGTGGAGAGAGACCAAACAGCACCAGGCCAGCAATCGTGCATACCGGAGGTGACCCGGTTTCAGACTCTGTCATGAAACCCAGTTTGCAAAGAAGCGTATGCCAGCCTTCGCTATTGCTCGGCACCTTATTTTCCCCAACGATAGACAACAAGTACTCTTTCAATCGGTCTTGGCTTAAGTCTGCCAGCCCACTGCCGGAAACCGGAAGCTTCTCCGTAGGTAGCATGCCACCCGAAGCAAATAATCGGGCCTGTTGCTCACGAGTCGCCAATCTGGATGTGCTCCCGGTTCTGATATAGATCTCTTCCCGGTCACGGTGACGAACCACATAAGGTTTGGTTACTCCTGTGCTGATGGTAATCACGGCGACACGTTGACTGTCGGACATCCGAACCTCTTTATAATGCGGAATGATCCGGGGATGAATATAACGACCCAATACGGTGTCCACTAACCAACGCTCAAGATGTTCTCGCTGAATACCGCTGATAGAGCCGTCATCCTCAACTCCCAACAAGACTTGTCCGCCTTGAAAGTTAGCAAAAGCCACAATTTCCTTCGCGATTTGTTCAGGGCGCACATCATCATGTTTGAACTCCACTCCAGAGTTTTCACCATGAGAAATTAATTCCAGCAATTCGGTTTTGGTCATATGGGAAGGTCATCAAACGAAAAAAATCCATGAGACACTTTTTATACCAATCAGCCATGCAATGGAATGGTCCCATCCTTTGCTCGAACATGGAAGTTTGTTATCCACTGGATGGCTTGATTTTGCCTTGAGTGTGCCGGAGTGCCTCGAATAACGTAGTCACGGAGAGATTCTGCGATGTTCACTCGGGCATTCCGGCCGGATTCCGGGCCATTGACAAGGTCCCGGAAAGGTGATTACTATTGGGATTTTCTGTGATATCATCGGGTCGGTGTTCGACAGGCGGCGACGGAGCCTGTGGGCAGACGCATTCCGCCGGGTGCATCCGGCACAACCAATTGAAGACACGAAGACGGTACGACATGAACAGATCTGGCACGCGAGAGTTGGGATTGGCGGTGGCCCTGGTGGCGGCGCTGGTCCTGTTGACGGGCTGTGGCGGCGGTTCCTCCACTACTAACACCGACAACCCCCGGGACCTGACACTTGCGGACGATATTACGGTACTGCCCGGTACCTACCGCCTTCCCCCGGCACAGCTCACCGCCCTCAGGGACGTTGTGGGTGACACGATCAATGTCCCCGCCGACGGCCTTGAGGTCAGCGACCTTGGTCTGACCCTGCGGTGCACGACACCGCCCTGCATCATCAGGATCAACGACGACACCATCCGGCTCATGGGCACGCTTGGTGTGGCCATGACTCCCGAGGACACCGATCCCGATCCTGATTCCGGTTCCGGCACCACTTCCGGTACGCCTTCGTCTGGCGGCGGTGGTGGGGGCGGGACAGTTGGCACCCTACCCCCAGGAAATGTCAACGGAGGTGGAGGGGACACCTCCGATTCCAGTGCACTCAAAGGCGTCCTCTGGGACCATGACGAGGATCCCGCGAACCCAAACATAGAATACGTATTCGAGTCCACCTACGTGATCCCTGGCGTGGATGAAGACGGCCGCACCGAACGCATCAACAAAGTCAACCAGGACGGCCGATACGCCGGCCTCACCAGCAACGACATCCGCACGATGATTGCTGAGATCCGCGAAGGTCTCGATCACACATGGGCCACCCTGACAGAAGACGAATTGAGGGAGCAATTCCAGCGTGTCCTCGGCCAGTACGGCCACACCCCGGATGCCACCCAAGGTGCCTCCCTCGAGGCGTTCATTGAAGCCGGCGAACAGGGCGTTGCCGTCCTCGTCGGGGCCCAGGGGGTCAGTCAGGGCATCGCCGATGCGGCCTGGGCTGACCGCACAGCGATCAAGTCCCTTATTGCCGCCTTCCAGCAGTACATCGACAAGGCCAAGGAGGCCAAGGACGCGCTTGAGGTCGAGGCCAGACGCCTGGGCGACCGCCAGCGTGGCGTGATCCACGAGCGGGACGAATTCGCCACCGACGCCCGCGACGAGGTCACCAGGCTTCGGGGCGAGCTCTCTGCGTTGCCACCCCCGGATCTCAATGGTGTATTGCTCCAGTTGCGTGAGGATGAGGTCGCCAAGCTGGACATGGAGATCGCCGAGCTGAACACGGAGATCGCCGCGCTGGACGGCGAGATCAACGATTTGACCGCCGAGATCACGACCTTGAACACCTGGATCATGAACGTCGACCTGTTCAACATCCCGGATGGCTGCAGCGACCTTGAGAGCTGCACCACCCTAGGCTTCACCAAGGCCGGCGAGCTCACGACCAAGCAGAACATGCTCACGACCAAGCAGGGCATGCTCACGACCAAGCAGGGCGAGCGCACGACCAAGCAGGCCGAGATCGACAGGTCAGAGGAGCTGCAGGAAGCCATCGACGACAAGCAGAAAGAGGTTAACGCTAAGAATGCAGAAGCCGAAGCCGCTGAGCAGAAGGTCATCGATCTCGAGAACGAGGCCGACCGGCTGCGGATCATCGATGTCCCGGCCATCGAGACCGAGATCGATTCCATCACGGACAACCAGAAAGCCGCCAGGTGGGTGCTGGAAGGGAATCCGGATGATCCGAAAACACCAGGTGACGAGAAAGAGTTGCGGCTCATCCTCAGCAATGTCGACCCCACCCGGGCCCGGCTCGAGAATCAGAAGGCCGAGAAGGTGCGCGAGTATCTGGAGGACCAATTCAAAGCCAACGTTATGAGTCATGCTACTCTCCTGGGAACCGGTGCCAACTTCATCACATTGGTGGAACGGGAACAGGGCGATCCGGATTCCGTCTTTGCCCGCCCGGATCGCCCGGCGAACACGATGGATGCCTGGCAAGCGCTGGGGAACGTCATTTCCCGCACCATTGTCTCCCCGCCGCAACCGAATAATAAGGATCAGCCATTATTTTCTGATCTTAAAGAACTTCAAGACAAATTTGCAGACGGATCAGACTCCCTCAACCTCGAAAGCACCCGCCACCGGGCGAAGGTTCTGGATGCGAAACCGGCAGCGGCCGACTTCGTTCTGACGGATGCGCAACAACAAAGCACTTATGATGCCACGCCGACCCGCGGCCAGCACTATGAGGGTATCTACAAGGGCATCCACGGGACTCTGTACTTCGACGAGGTGAGTACCGACTCAAACCAGTGGCTGTTCACGCCGACCAGGAACGGAGTAGATAATGAGAGGCGCCGCGGCAGGGATCCCGAACTGTTCCGGTATGAGGATGCCGACAGCGACGGTATCTATAAGGTGGTCGGATTTGTCGACTACGGCATGTGGCTGAGCGACACGGGGGGCAGTCTGACTCTCTCGCTGCTCGCCGGCGTGGTCGGGCCGCAGTCCGGTACGGATGATCTGGGTACCGTCGTGGACGTGACCACCGGAAGCCGCACCAATAGTGCCAGCTATCGCGGCACGGCACAGGGTCTCTCGGCCCGTCAAACCGACGGAACGACGGCCTCCGGCCACTTCGAGGCGGATGTGAAGTTGGATGCTACCTTCGGCAGTGCCGCGACGCTCACGGGTACGATTGACAACTTCCGGTCCGCCAACCCTGCGGAGCAGGGCACCGCGCACGTCAGTTCTGAATGGAGCATGGGGCTGGACTCGGAGACCCTGGCGCAACGCACAAATCCTGATATCGACAGTGATTCTATGACCCCCTTTGCTGGTGTTGTGAACGGCGACTTTACTGCCGGTCTCGCGGGCAACTGGTCGGGAGTCGGCTATGGCGAACCGGGCGAGCGCCCTGTCGGCTTCTACGGCGGCTTCCGGGCCGAGTTCTCTGATGGCGTAGCCGCCGGCGTCTACCACGCCGAGGCGGAATGACCCGTCCCACCGGGGCGGGGCCTCACCGCCCCGCCCGCTTCTTCCCCGCTACCAACCTGAGGACCGAACGATGATGAAATCCTGGATTCCCCACCCCCTGATGATGGCCGCCGTCGCCCTGGCGGTCACCAGCGGCCCTGCCCTGGGGCAGACCGTCACCAACCTCGGTACCTATACCGGGACGGAAGGCGACCAGTGGCATCTGGAGTATGCCCCGGGCCAGCGCATCCAGACCATGACCTTCCGTCATGTCGCTTCCGTGGACGGCGAGGAGGTCACGTCCGACGTGAATTCGGACTTGATCCGACCCATTCGGTTCCTGGCCACCGACAGCGGCGACACCACGGACCAAGAAGAGGAAACGGTCTGCTTGGATGAAGGTGCCTTTGACGGCGAAGGAAGCCCCGTCGACAATTATACGTGCCAGAACGAGCACACCATTGCGGCGTATTCCGAGCCGGCGGTGGTGAGCTGTACGGCAACGGACTATGCGTTGGACTGTACCAGTGAAAGCACCCAGCCGGACACGGTGCGGTTCAGTGTGGTCAGCATCGACAACAATTGCCGCAACCCGTGGCTGGGGGTGGAGGTGCTGGTCACGTTTACGGACAATAGCACCGAGAAGGGTCGATGGAACCTGATGGACGATGATCTGCTGGTTGCGCCGGACTGCTAGATCACAAGAGCAGGGGAATGCGCCAGGCCAGCAGAGGGTAGGCGGGCCGGGACCATGGCGGTTGCGAGGGTCCCGGAACGATGGCTGGGCTTTTGAAAGATAATTTCCATGATCGGCGGAAGGACACAAGGGTTCTGGAAGATTTGCGGGCAAGGCCATCTGTCAAGTCGATACTGACCATAAGGCATGGGTGATATTCGAGACGGGGTCATTGCTTGCAAAGACGAAAATGATATTGAATATGTGGAATATGCCATGCTGAAAAGATTTCATCAGCGGGAACGAGACGTAACGAACATATGCGAACATATGCCAGGTTCTTTGGGAGAAGTGCGACGAAATGGGCTGGAACTTTCCCCAATGATATGGAAAATGCTGACTTGGTAGAGTCTTTCAACGAGGGCATGGCGTAGCATGAGTGTTGAGTTTAATGCCAGAATTTGGCGCAAAGATCCTGGACGAATTGCCATTGCCAGCCCAGAAGCCGGTTTCATATCAACCGTAAGCAATGATCCCAAATCAAAACGCTATCATCCGAATTTGTACAAGAAACTCGACAAAATACTTAATGACAGAGAGGTCAGTCGAAATGAAAAACGGGATTCTGGTTGCCTTTCTGGCGATACTGATGCAAGCCAGCATTACAACCAGTTGAGGGAATGAACAGGATTTCTGGGAGGATACTTGGGATCTTCAATCTTGGTTTTGTTACAAAAGCATAGACAACAATAGTCCCGACTTGGTGCTGGCCGTAAGGAAATCGACCCTGATTCGCAACAAAATTGGGGTCGGCTGTGGGTTGGGTATGTAAGCAGCAATATTCATACTGCCACATTTTACGCGGTTCAGGGATTATCGCGTTTAACGCCAACTTCGTCCGGGCCCGGCGACGGCCCGCAATAATCCCGTCCGGGTGGCAGAATCGTTGCTGATGCGGCGCATAAAACCGAAGGTTTCACATTTTCATCCTTCTGGGGCTCCGTTTTTCGGCTGCACTGCCCGATTGATTGCCCGCCGAAAAACAGGAATTTCTGGCAGGCATGGACTACGGACACTGACGCAGCATTTTTGCACTCCGATTGCGGCGCTGTTGTCGCCCTGATGAGTTGGGTTTTCGGTTCATTTTGAGAAATATAGGTAAAAAAATACATATATACATCGAATGAATTCCCGTATATAGTACTGGAAATTTCTTAAATAGGCAGTTTCAGTAATATATGGGTCAATTCAGCGAGGCCTTTGTTATGGCGGTCCAGATGGTGCTGGAAGCGGACGAAAATCTGGCCGAGATTGTGTTGCTCTCCTTGCAGGTAAGCTTGTCCGCGGTCCTGATCGCTGCCGTAGTCGGTATGCCACTGGGGGCCTGGTTGACCGTGAGCGACTTTCCGGGGCAGCGTGCGGTGGTTGCACTCCTGAACAGCTTCATGGGGATGCCACCAGTGGTTCTGGGTCTTGCGGTGTACCTGCTCCTGTCCCGTGCCGGACCTTTGGGTCAATACGGGTTGCTGTTCACTCCAGAGGCAATGGTGTTCGCCCAAACGCTTCTGGTATTGCCCATTATTGCCGCACTGACCCGGCAGACATTGAGCGATCTTCATCAACACTTTGATGAACAGTTCCGATCCTGGCGTATCGGCCCGGTGCACGGTACCTTCGTTCTGATTCAGGAAGGACGGTACAGTCTGGCCACGGCATTGCTGGCCGGGTTCGGGCGCGCCAGTGCAGAAGTGGGAGCCGTCATGATCGTGGGGGGGAACATCAATCATGTCACCCGGGTCATGACCACGACCATTGCCATGGAGACCGGCAAGGGAAATTTCCCTCTAGCCATGGGGTTGGGAATGGTACTGTTATCGATTGTCATTGCAATCAACTCCCTGGTCCTGCTGTTACAGTCCCGGGAGAAGCGATCCTGATGATGGACAGGGGGAATCCCGAATGGGCATCGACGGGCGTTGCTGGCATGCCCAGGTCGGACGGAGCGTCATCTCAATCCGCCCATGCCGCTGATATTCTGCCGTTGGAACTGGTGGACGTAGGACTCAGATCTTCCGGTGCCATCCTGTTGGAAGACATCAATCTGGTTTTTGGGGCTGGGGGCACCAGTGTCGTGCTGGGCCCCAATGGTGCCGGCAAGACGATGTTACTCCGGATCAGCCACGGGTTGCTGCAGCCGACGGTCGGTGAGGTTCGCTGGCGCAACCCGGCGTTGGCCATGCAGCCTGCTGCTCAGGGCATGGTGTTTCAGAAACCGGTGGTGTTGCACCGTAGTGTGGCCGACAATATTCGCTTTGCCTTGCAATCCTGTGGCGTCCACCGTGCGCTTCATACGGAGCGCTTGGTGCGTGCCCTGGCGCTGTCCGGACTCCAGCCACTGGCCCATCGACGGGCCAGGCACTTGTCAGGAGGAGAGCAGCAGCGTCTGGCGCTGGCACGCTGTATGGCAGTGCAGCATCGGGTATTGTTCCTGGATGAGCCGACGGCTCATCTCGACCCAGCCGCTACCCGTAGGGTGGAAGAGATGATGGCCCTGATTCGGGATAGCGGCACCCGGATCATCATGGTCACGCACGATATTGGTCAGGCCAGACGACTGGCAGACCATGTCATCTTCATGCACCGGGGTCGAATTCTGGAAGATCGGCCATCTACGGAGTTTTTTGCCCAGCCCTCTTCGCCGGAAGCAGCCGCCTACCTGGCGGGGGAACTGATCTGGTAATACTTGATGATTGAACGGTAGGATATTATGCGATGAAAAGGAAACAATGCGGTTTTACAATGGCCCGGATAGTCGCCGTCATTTGGCTGTGCGTATGGTCCGTCGTCTCGTTTTCGGAAGAGCGTTTCATTACGGTTGCCTCCACTACATCGACCGAAGACTCGGGGCTGTTCGATGATCTGTTGCCAAGATTCCGGCAGGAAAGTGGCATTCAGGTTCGTGTGGTTGCTGTAGGCACCGGCAAGGCGATCCGAATGGCCAGTCAGGGGGATGTGGATGTATTGCTCGTGCATCACAAACCTTCGGAAGAAAGGTTTGTCGCACAGGGCCACGGTGTTGCGCGTTTCGACGTCATGTGCAATGACTTCGTGATCGTGGGTCCCGATGCGGATCCGGCAGGGGTGGCCGGCAAGGGGGTGCGGCCCGCTCTGCAGGCCATGGCCGCCAGTGCCCGCCTTTTTGCTTCCCGGGGGGATGACAGCGGCACCCACAAGAGAGAACAGGCTTTATGGGAGGCTGCTGGCGTGATCCCGGAGAGCCCTTGGTATCGGGAAACAGGCTCCGGAATGGGATCGACCCTGAATGTAGCCAGTGCCTTGGGGGCTTATACGCTGACGGACCGGGCTACCTGGCTCAAGTTTGCTAACAAGGGAGATCTACGCGTGATGGTGGAAGGGGATCCGGTATTATTTAACCGATATGGGGTAATTCTGGTCAATCCGGTGAAGTTTCCGCATATCCGGGCCGAGGACGGACAGGCTTTTATTGATTGGCTCTTGTCCCCGTCGGGACAAGCAGCAATCAATGCCTATCGATTGGAAGGACAGCAAGCCTTTTTTGCCTCCTCTGCGGCGGAACAGGAGCAAGGGAAGTGCGGTCCGGTCGATGACCTTGGCAGGGGACACGATGAGCCTTGACCTGAAATTCGATATCGCCTGGCGGATGGGTGCAGACGGTGCTCTGCCGGTTCCGGACTTGTTGTTCCAGCTATTGGATCGGATTGAGCAGGAGGGCAGTATCAGTGCTGCTGCCCGAACCTGCAATACTTCCTATCGCCATGCCTGGAATTTGCTCCAGCAATGGCGGAATTCCCTGGGGGTGCCATTGATCGTCTCCCGTCGTGGGCAAGGAGCAACCCTGGCCCGGATGGGCAAAGCGCTGTTGTGGGGATATCGCTATGCGCGGGAGGAATCGGCTTCTCCGCTTCGCACGGTGGAAGAACGGGTGGTCCGTGAACTTCGGGCACTGACTGATCCCCCGTCCGGGCCATCTGTCCAGATTTGTGCCAGCCACTGTCTCAGCCATCCGGCACTGTCCCGCATCCTGGAGCAGGAGTGCCAACTGAAGTCGGAAATCACGATCGGAGGCAGTGCACGATGCCTGCAATCTCTCACCGCTGGAAATTGCCTGCTGGCGGGATTTCATCTCGCGGAAGGGCCGCTCGCTGCAGGATTTGTTCGGGATTACTTGCGCGATTTCGAGCCACAGCATTGTCGACTCATTCATGCGGTCAGACGACGACAAGGTTTGATGGTCCGGCCGGGGAATCCTCTCCAGATCGTTGGAGTCCAGGACCTGACACGGGAGGGCTTACGGTTTGTCAATCGTCAAGCCGGTTCGGGCACCCGCATGATGCTGGACTTGCTGCTGCAAGACCTGTCGATGGACACGACCCTGATCCGGGGGTATGACCATGTCGAATTCACTCATTCCGCTGTCAGCGCAATGGTGGCTGGTGGGGCAGTCGATGCCGGAGTTGGTGCCGAAGCGGCTGCGGCCAGCTTTGGCCTTGATTTCATTCCGCTGGCATCCGAAGTCTACTATTATGCTGCCAGGAAGGCCGAGTGGCAGCACCCCGGGGTGCAAGCTGTGCATCAATTGCTGTGTAGCCGACTTTGGCGGCAGGCTCTTTCGACCCTGGATGGCTATGATCCATCCGATGCCGGTGCCATCCTGGATGCCGATGAGATCTTTCGTTCGCCCCAGATGTAATCGTCAGGAATGGTTCCAACTGTGCTGCCACATTGTGTTGCAAGCCGAAATCCCCGGCAATGGTAACAAGCATGGACCGAATATGCCCGCCCGGACCCAGTCGCCTATGGAGAGATGAGTTGATCTCGTAAGCTTCGAGGTCAGGCAGGAATGGACGCTACAGTCGAAGTTATCCATAAATAGACTGAATTTGATCAATGAATATATTTTGCCCCCCATAACTGGGATGCCTAACCTTCAAGATCTTGCATTGCGGCTTCAATCGCAACGCTGCCTTTTCAGCATCATTACCTATCGCGACTATTCGCTTAGGCCTTAATAGTCCTATGAGTGCCTCCAGCAATTCTTCTCCAGCCGTTCTTTCCTTAGTATTATGAGCTCGATTGCTAAAAGGGTCGCCTGCTTCGTATGGGTGCAGCGGAAATACGTTCCAAAGAAAGATTGGGTTCGTTAGCTCTTCAAGGACACCCCAAATTACAGCCGCTGTTCTTTCCGGTACTGCTTGTCCTTTGATCAATCGGCCCACCTCAACTTCCCATCTGGCTGCATGATGAGATAGATGCAAATCATCAGTGAGAGCCAATCCTGTCCGCCTTCCACCTCTGTATCCTAAATCTCGCCCAATCCAGATTGAGTCCACCTCGATTTCACATGCTGCGACCAGCATCTTCTTTAGAAGAGCACTTCGTTGCTCAGGTGCATCATAGACGTCGTAGGTTTCACATCTATCAGAGTACGGATTGAATGCGTTTTCGAAAGACAAATTCCTTAACTCGTTTACGAAAAGGTCTGGACGCATTCTATTCTCCAATAGGACGATAGCTGATTGTTCTGCTTTCTCGGTCTCCGATGACTATACCGCCATTATTCTTTCTTACTTGTCGAAATACGGAATACCCTTGAAGAATAGCCTCCTCCCATAATTTAAGAGGACATCTATCTACCTCATAGCCTTGCACAAACTTCTGGATGGTTTTAAGTGCGTCAAAAGAAACGCTATCATGGCCTGCAAAATAATCGAGACCCTTTGAATAGGAATAGAGCCAAGCGGTAAGTCCTTCCTCAACAACAATTGCTCTTCCACCGTCCTGGGTTTCATCAAAGACGGGATCACTTGTCCTTTTTTGTTTTATCAATGCCCTAAATGTCGGAGACCAATGCAGTATTGCGGCATGTGCCAAATGAAAAACATCATGGAAACGGTATCCATCAGGGTCACGTATATTATCTGTCAATGGTGATCCGATAAAAACACCATTCCATCTTAAATGGCTCTGCCCACTCTTTCGCTGAGTAATATGAATTTCAAAATGTCTTGGCAGCTGTTCCTCTTCTGAAAAATCTGCGTCAAAGTCCGGCAATGACTCTATTGCCGGATTTGTAAATCGTCCTAGTGCTTTTATGAGATTGCCATTTACGACATCCGCAAATGAAAGATCTGTGGACTCTATTGCTTGAAGATAAAGGCTTGCAAAATTGATGAGTTTTTCACGGACATCGGGTGAGCCCTTCTCGATTTGTAGTAATTGGGCTGCCATATATCCAAGTTCAATTAGCGCAGAGTCTAAACTCTCCACCTGAGCAAAAGTAGTAACCTTCGAAGCCACATTCTCTTGATCATTAGAATATATTATTTTGATGCCGGTTTCGTTAGATGCTGCATCAAATACTCCAGCTAACTCAATATTCATTCGTCTGCACAACGCAGAAAAGTACCAGAGCGCATCTCCAAACTCTTCTTCAACTGCGTCTTTATAGGTCAGGTATGCTTTTTTCTCCCGACGATACTTTTTTGAAGCAGCCATAATACTGCCTACTTCGCCATAAAGCCCCAGAAGAATTGGGCTAACCTGTTCAATTAAAAACCTATCAGTTTTGACAATTGCTCGCGCATACTCATGTAGCGGAGTAGCGTCATTCAATTCATTTAGGTTTTGTGGGCTTATGGTATCCATGACCCATCATTCAGTATCGGTATAGTTAGTAGTCTATGTTGTCGTCAGCCGATGCTATATTTCTTTGAGGCCTTTCAGAATCAAGTAAACGCACTCATCAATAAAGGGCGATTCCATCAGACGCTTGTATTCGCTTTCATCAAGACCGCAGCGCGACGCCAGATCAGATACGCTCTGATTACGTATAGATGCTGTTATCGCTTCGTAATCACTGTCATTACCATGAGAACGCGCCAATTCCTGCAAATCCACATAGCCTTCATTATGATTTGCTTGCCATTTTTCAGTTAAGGCTTCTGGTACATCAGATGTCAATAAAAGCTTGCAGACATATCCAACCACACCACCAAAAGCCCCAAGCAAAAATATCGGCTTCTGTGCGTTAACGGCTAATACTATTTCCTCTAAAATCCCCGGCATCTTACCCTTGTACTCGGTAAGTCTTCCTCCAGCGCAAATTCGAGCGGTGGATGAGGTAATCGACTTTTCTCGCATCTCGGTCAGACAGCGAGACCAGATATAGGAGTTCCGTGGATTATTAGGTGGTAGAAATACATCTTTATCAAGATCTTCGGCTACATCACTAGGAATTTCATATTCGACTGTTTCAATGATTTCGTGATATTTAGCTCTCCATGAAGTCATTTCCGGATCAGACACATATAGTGGCCATGCTAAGTGGTTTTCTACATGAGGCGTTGTTTCTCCTAACCTGTCCTTTAGAATTCTTGCTTCATCAAGGATGAACTCCGTGAATCCGCCAGGTCGCAAATCCCCGCCATACAGTAGTGTTGCGGACCGCGCTAGCAAATGTCTGGCAAGGTCTTGTGCCAAGCGAACGAGATGATCTGCATGAATATGATGATTTGAAAACTTTTCTCCTGGAACATCAGAAATTGAAATGCCGACTTTTTTCTCAGAAAGGAAATCTCGTTCTGAAGGAGTCCAAAGAGGAGTGAATGCTTGAATCTCTAGCGCCTCATGCCAGTCCGCTTCAATTGAATATACAGGCGGTTCGGGATAGCATATTTTTTCTCTGCCGCCTTTCTTAAAGTTAATCACTTGCCTGATTTCGGGAGGCCGCGCAGTCAACTCACAATCCTTATCAACCCACTCTGCTTGCTTATATGCTTCAAGGCATTGCATCGAGTAGTTATAACGAACCGTCTCGATGATTGTTGTTGATAGAATACGCAGGATGTCTTTTTTCGCCATTGGGGCAGCAGATGAAATATGAACACATGGCACATTGGAAGAGGCAGGGAAAATACGATCCTCAAAGTCTTCAAGGCAATTAACGACAACTACGGGACGATTGTGTTGTTTCGCAAACAGAATTTCCCGTTGACACCAATATCGGGATGAATATGCATCGCTCTCAATCGCGAGCAATGTTGAATCTTTAATGTGATTTTCAATTTCTTGATCGAAATGATATCCGGGCGATATTTCATTGGCATCGAAAAATCGATTCATATTCGTGTTATCAATAAAATGTTTTATTCGCTCAGAATGACGTTTACCAGTATCCCCGCCTGATTTTGAGTGGCTCAAAAATATAGTTATAGAATTCCCTTTCCCTCTATCTTCTGGTGGAACCGTATTGCAGCCGAAGCGATATATTTCGTGAGCCAAGGCAACGACAGCGTAAAGGCCGCTATTTTTGACAGGCCAATCTTTCTTACGAATACAGTTTATTCCTGACAGTGCTCCTCCATGACTATATCCTTTACTATCAATCGCAATTGGCACGATATGTACTGCGGATGATTGTGACAATCCTTCAATGTAACTTTGCCATTCTTTTCTGCCGACAGTATTAGCACTTGTGAAAACAAAGATAATATTGTTTCTAGCCAATTCTTTGGGATAATCGGAAGGAGTCTCACCGCTGTGTTGGGAACTGAAGAAAAATAGTGGGATATTCAGGCCCCGCGAGAACGGTTTGTCTTTATCCTTGGCAAAGCTCATTCTTATAACATCGAGAACAGGGACTACTTCCTCTGAATCAGATGGATGCCAGATGAAGTTGATTGCCAGCGGCGGCGAATACTCTGTTGTCATTGAGTTGTTCCTCCGCAATTTTTGAATTTGGTCTCGGTTCCCATTGCCAATTCCATTTCTTAATAAATCTTCCCTGTGTCTTGGTCAACGCGTTGATGCGAGTCCATAAACTGACATGGGTCTGAAACTACCAAGTTTAAATCGCTTCGGTGCTTTCGAACCATTGAAGTGATTAGATCGCATGCTTCTTCAGAATCAGAGAGATCTATTTTTTTATAATTTCTTATCCTGCCATACCCAATAGAATCCAAGTCAACGGATTGCGCTTCGCAACCAAAGTACAAGAAGTAGTCTGAAACCAAAACCTGGTCAGTTTTTTCAGTATCTCGTTTTAAGTTCACAGGATTTGGGCTTCCATCTGGATTGCTATGATGAGAGTCCTCTTGTAACCAGCTACCGGTTTCGTCCTTGTGATATATGTTATCTCCTAGCATCTGCACTCTACTTCCGTTTCGCACAGGTCTTTTTAGTGAAAACCGCTCATGATCCCAGTACTCCTGAAAACTGACCTTTTCCGATACTTTCATAAGAAGAATGCATTTTCTTTTTACGCCTTTAAGGGGGCTGCCTCCAATACCCATGATCCAATCCCCAACCCTTGCAGATTTGCGGATGCCTGGCTTACATGTTGCCAAGGTGCACAAACTGTGAAACGGATTTGGTGCAAAGCCAAAATCTCTGGTAATGGCATACGCGTACAAATGGGAGTTCGGATCTATCAACACACTACATTTCCGCCATCAGTCCGTGGTGATGGTGTACCGTCTGGGTTTTGAAACTGACTTTTGCCTTCTAGGGCGTCAATAACAGAATCCGATCTCCACCCAACTATCGAGGTAGCGTATTTCTTTAAGTTGTCCGGGATTTCGACTTGATCCTTTAGTCCGTTCTCATATACGCCAATTATTGGCTTCCCGAGTTGGTGGGCGGTTTTAACTTCCCGATTAACCCAAGACCGCTGATGAGTCTCTTTTCCGATGACTACAATCACTTGACTTGCCCAGCGTATCTTCATCCGCAAAAGCCGCGCGATAGTAAGGTCACTAACCTTATTCTGATCGATGCGTTTTTGGTTTTCCGGCTTGACTCGTATAGAGCTGTTCCTTAATTGATAACCCTTTCTAGACAACATATCGGTCAGACCATCAACGCTTGCATCATCTTTATGATGATGGCTCACAAAAACATTCTTGATTTTATCAGGCATCGATAATCTCCATCTCAATACGCATCCACATCAACTACAAATATGCATATTCTTATTGGGGATTATGTAGGTGAGTGCCGAAAAACAGAGCCCGTTAATAGGGCACGTCTTCTCCAAAAAAATCTCTAGGACTTGCCATCAAATTCCATCGTCCCTTTTTGCCGTTTGGTTCAAAGTGTTCCGAAGCTTCCAGGGTTTGATAAATCTTTTGTGATATGGCTCTGGAATCTCCCTGAATAATCCCGTTTTCGATCAACTTTTCCTTGTGTTCGTAGGTATCAAAAAACCCGTCTTCTGCCGCAATTTCCAACATAGCTTCTTCCAGATTGTCGGAGTATTGCAATGAATCAGATTCTCCTGCCGGGATCGTACATTCCTTAATGACCAGTTTGTACGCATCCAACCGACTCATAGCCAGTTCCAGTTCAGAGGACAGTCGATCACACTCGGCTTTCAGGTTGAGGTAGTTTTGATTCAAAAGAGATGTGCTGATGATGTTGTCTTTCATTTTTTTGCCCATTGTCTTGCCCATTGTCTATTGACTGTATGTTGTCAATCTTTAAGATGGGCGAATGATGGTGTGGAGCCGACGGGATTCGAACCCGCATCTGCGCATTTACAAGGTGGCAATGTTTCCGTTACACCACGGCCCCAAATCCATCAATCGCAGGAGTCAGCCCGAAACGCTGGCTCCTGCCCCATTCTCTCACGGCAACACAGAAAATGCAAAAAATCCCTTGGCTTCTTTTCGGCACTCTGCTATAATCTATGTCAATTCACAATTACAGGGTAGATTCATGGCAACTTCAGCATCTGGCAAGCACCACCGCAAAGGCATTGCCTTGGTGGAACTGTTCAAGATGTTCCCGGATGACACCACCGCCGAAAAGTGGTTTGTCGAGAAGCGTTGGCCGGACGGAGTTGTCTGTCCACATTGTGGTTCCGTTAATGTGCAGACCGGAGCCAAGCATAAAACCCAGCCGTACCGTTGCCGGGAAAAGGAATGTGCCAAGCGGTTCAGTGCGAAAACCGGCACGGTCATGGAAGGCTCCAAGATCGGATTTCAGAACTGGATGATTGCCACCTACTTGATGACAACCAGTCTGAAAGGAGTATCCAGCATGAAGCTGCACAGGGATTTGAAAATCAACCAACGCAGTGCTTGGTTCCTTGGCCATCGTTTAAGAACGGCACTGGCAGAAAAGGGAGGCATCTTTTCCGGTCCGATTGAAGTGGACGAAACCTACTTTGGAGGAATACGGGCTAATATGTCGAATGCCAAACGGAAACAACTGAAAGACACGGGCCGGGGTGCCGTAGGAAAAACGACAGTAGTAGGCATCAAGGATCGTGAGTCCAACCAAGTCCGGGCAAGGATGGTGGAAACCACAGACGCCGAAACGCTACAGGGGTTCGTCAAGGAATACACAGCGAAGAAAACAATCGTATACAGTGACGATTCCCGGTCCTATGAAGGCTTGCCGTTTCACCACGAAACGGTAAAGCACAGCCTATCGGAATATGTAAGGGGGGATGTGCATACCAACGGAATCGAATCTCTCTGGTCCATGTTGAAACGGGCACACAAAGGGATGTTTCACAAACTTTCCCCAAAGCATCTGGATCGTTACGTTCAGGAATTTGCCGCTCGTCACAACATGCGGGTAATGGACACATTGGAAATTATGGAGGCTTTGGTATCCAGCATGAGTTTCAAGCGACTCAAGTACGAGGACCTGATTGCCGACAATGGACTTCCGGACGGAGCTTGGTAATGGCAGCGGCTACGGATACAAATTCTACCGAATGGCCAAGCATTCGGATTCTTTCGTCCGCCGATGTGCTGGATACTCTTGGAAAGTCGGAAAGAGTCAAAGCAGTAGTACTGGACCCTTGGTATAACAAAGGGATTGGTGGCTCCAGACTGGATTATAACGATTGGCTTGCGGGGGTAATCCGGGCCGCATGTGCAATCTCTTCCCATGTGTTTGTATGGGGATTTCCCGAGATTGTGGCACCGCAAGTTTCCATGTTGCCCAAAGGATTCCGATTGCAGGCTTGGTTGACCTGGTACTACAAAAATTGCCCATCCCGAATCCGGGGCTGGAGATCGGCACAGAATGCCTGTTTGCATATCTGTGCGGAAGATTCCAAAGTGTACCCGGAACATTTTATGAATGGGGCACAACTGGATCGCTTGAAGAATGGCAAGATGCGATTCATCCCCGGTCCGCCAACCGTGTTTGAATCCCCATTGAATATCGGTTTTGTAGGTAAAAAGGAGCAAACAGGGCACCCGGCACAAAAACCATTATCGGTGATCAAGCCCTTGATTTTGATGTCTACCAAAGAAGGGGATACGGTTTTGGACCCAATGTGTGGAAGCGGCACAACGGGTGAAGCCTGCTTCCATCTGAACCGAAACTCCGTGCTTTGCGATGTGTCCAGTGAATACCTGTCCATGACTCAACAAAGAATGCGCAAGGTACAAAATGGGCAGGGAAAATAGGGAAGATCGGAATGCCACAATCAAGGGACCGTACACTGGAAAATCGATCATTTCCAGAATCGAAGCGTTTTTTCTGGACAACCTTGGGAAAATTGTTACCAGAGAACAGTTGATTGAAGTGGCAACAGACCCGTCTACTGGAAGGGTGCCGGAAAACTGGCATCAAAGGTTATCAGAACTGCGCACTGACAAGGGCTATACGATTCTTTCCTGGCGAAATCGTGGACACTTGAAACAAAGCGAATACATGATGCCGAATGCGGAAAGGAGGCAAGCGGCTGAACCAAGAAAACGACCAACTGCAACTGCATGGAAACAAGTGCTTTCAAATTACGACAATCGGTGTGCATGGACGGAAAGTGGCGTTCGATGCTCTTTGAGAAGCGGAGACATTGACCATATTGGGGGAGGAACCGTAAAATTGACTCCAGACCATAAAACACCACATTCCTTGCATCCAGACACTGATCCGAAAGACCCTACCAAATGGCAGCCTCTTTGCGGTCGTCATCAGGTCATGAAGAAGAATTATTGGGACGACGATTCCGGTTGGCTGAATGTGTTTGCTATTGTCCAGGCCGCTTCAGAAGAACAGAAAAGGGAGGTTTACGTGTTTCTCAGAAAATACTTTGGAGACTGATTATGACTCGCCGAATCAACCCTGACCACATTCCCCCAAAAAATCGTCCTGTCGTCACAATCAAGAATACAGAATACCAGCCCTCACGGAAACAGTTGAAAGCCGATTTACGAGTTTCGGCGACCTTCGAACAGGCGATTGAAGCGTTGTGCAATCCGGTTCAGGTTCGGCAGCAAAAATTGGAAAAAACCTGATTTCCGGTTTTACTTTTTCGACACTCTCCTACGTAATCCCCAATCCGTATATATGAGTAACCGAGTCAATACTCAGTTACTCAAATCCCCCCGTCATGCGTCACCGGTAGCAGCGGCTAATTCGTGACAGTGGGGACGCTTCACAGCCGGATGATAAACCCGAGGATGACAATCGCGGCCACCCACAACCCGATCTGCCAGCGCAGATTGTCTTTGTCACGCCGATGGCTTTCGGCATCGCGTTCGGCATCCCGCTTGGCTATGTCGGCATCCCGCTTGGCCATGTCCGTTCTCAGTCGTTCAAAAGACGCATTCATACGTTCATACGAGGTATTCATCTTCTCCTCCAGCACGGCGATCTCTTTCGCCCGTACCTGATTCTGTTCCTGCAGTTGCTGGACCTGCTTTCCCAGCTCCTGATGGGTCGATTCATTCATGTCCCTATCCTATCCGACCATGGTCGGGTTTTCAAGTTTCAGTTCGCGCTTTGCGCAGATCATCCAGTTCGCGCTGAAACTGTTCCCGCACCTCCATATGGCACCCGATCGCTTCGGTCAGGATCGCGGCGCGGTTGCACTTCGGACTGGTCCCGGAGCGAGAATATAAGGCAATCGGCTTTTGTGTGGGGTACCCGGTGGACTCTTTATCCGGCTCAGAGGTTCCTAGTGCAAGGCCGGCCCAGGGAAATCCGGACCGGGACTCCGGAGCAGCGGTGCCTCGTCGAGCGGGTCGGTCGGTTCCAGCGCGAGCATGGCGAGCGCTTGATGATCCCGAATCGCCAGAAGTTCATCACCTGCTAACGGAGCTACAGCCGGGCCCGAGAGGCGGCCGGGATCCCCGGGCACGGCCTGCGCCACCCCTGGGCGCAATGGCGCTTCGAGGGGCTGGCCGGCATGCCGCCACCCCATGCGGGAGGCCCGCCTGGTCATCGCTGGACGCGGCGGGCCGCGAGCGATGGGACCGGGCCGCGGCCGTCGTCAACCGGGAACTCGGCCATGGCCGGGGACGCCGGGACATCACCGCCAACTACATTGGCCAGCGCAGTTGAAGCGAGACTGACATTCCGCCTCTCATTCGCGGCCTGGCCTTGGGTCGGCTCCGGGGGTGGCCGCGAATGAGGGGCGCCATGCGAATATTGAAACAGCCGTACCCGGGATCGGGGCGGAATCAGCTGCACCTGGACGCGCATGTGCGCCCTGGCCAGTCCGGATGCGCCGCCTGCCGGCGGCGGTAGTAGTAGGGAATAGTCCTTAGTTTGTGATGGCGGGGACGCTCGGCCACCGGATGATGACGCCGAGAATGACGACCGCCGCCACCCACAGCCCGATCTGCCAGCGCAGGTTGTCCTTGTCGCGCCTGGCCATCTCGGTATCCCGCCGGGCCATGTCGGCCCGCAACCGATCCAGTGCCGATTCTGTTTCAGCGTAACCTGTTTTCATGTCTGACCTCAATACGGCGATGTCTTTCACCAGTTCATGGTTCTGCTTTTCCAGCTCCCGGATCCGCTTTTCCTGATCCTGACAGTCATCTTCTACCATGCTCCTATCCTATACGATTGTTGACTGGTTTTTCAAGTTGATTATGCCCGCCGGTACTACCCGTAGTATCGGAATCCAAAAAGAAAATGCCTCGCGGGCTTTCAGGACCCCGAGGCGCGATCGTTGCAGTTAAATGACAGAACCAACGCAACGATATACAGATACAGTTTGTAGCAGAAAAATCCTGAACACACTACCCAATACTCCATACAGGAAAACCTATTCAGATCGAACCTTCCGAAAGCGAGTGCCATTTCGCGGCGCGCGGACAAGGCCGCCCTCCCGGCCGGGCCACCGGAAAACGATCCGGATGCTCCGCCGAACAGCACCAGGCCGACATTTCGAAGTCCTGCGCCGAGGTGCTTTCGCTTTTTTGTGAGGATCCGGAGATACTTCATTATCAGGATTCGCAGTTAGGAACGAAACCCGTCTGCACCGGCCAGTATCCTGCCACAGAATTCTTTAACCGTTTTTCTTACTGCGGGATCCACCCGTTTTGTTTGCCGGGGACTGCCGGTTACGCCGGCAGAACCCGAGAAATTCTCGCAAGAGCGAGCATGCGGAGGAAGTCATGAAGGAAGTTTGCCCTCCGGTTTCCCGGAGGGGAGGCGGCAACCCGAAGGTCCCGCAAGTGGCACTAGTATCGCCAGTTGTTTCCTGCTTGTCAAGCGCTGGTCAGGTTCCCGACAATTTTTTCAATGACATCCCGTTATTCCCTTTCGGATATCAAGTGCTTTCCGTGACTCGGCAAGAGCCGGCTGACCGCCATGGTGGTGACGTGATTGTGCACATCCAAGAAAAAGGTAGCCCCGATGCAGGAGAATCCGGGACCGGACCGGTTGTACCGTCTGCGGGTGGCGATCAGGCTTGCTTATCTGATTCGTTATCCACCTTCGAGGGTGGCGTGGCTGTTTCCCGAACATTGCCCCTCTAATCGTTGTATATCGGATGATACTTCTCCCGGATGTGTTCTTCAACCTCCTTGCGACCGAAATCAACGGGCACGGTGCAGACGTTCAGCTTTTGCATCCTTCCATTAACCCGTTGCTCGATGCGTGCGTGATCAGAGTTAGTCTCTCCCGCAAAATGCAGCTCTCTGATCTTCCTTCTGATCTTCCTTCTGATCGTGTGTTTAACTGTAAACCTCATGTCATTCATTCTGCCCCGAAGACCGGCAGTCTCGCCGACATATACGGGTTGCCGCTTGTCATCAAAAAGAACATAAACGCCCGGTACGTCTTCGAAACGATTTTTCCATTCAAGGGTAAGCTCTACTGGTACCCAGTTGTCACCGTTAAACAACAAATTTTCAATGCGCTCAATTTCGCGAGCTCTTGCTTCATCATCCATTCTTAAGTCCACTTTGGAAAGGGCCACTGAACGCCCCCGTGTAAGTTACTCCCACCTTGTGATAGTAGCCGTCCAGTTCATGCTTTACCCACTCCTCCAAAAGGCACTGCCAAGGCGTGAAGCAAGGAAGCGCAGCTTCAAGAGAACTTGCCCGATTTCAATATCTTCGTCTTGAATCGAGCAAGACTGAATCTCTTGAAGCAGGCTCATTGAACTGTTTCCCTGCCCCGGGGCCAGTCCGAAGTGCAACAGTCGCCGCGATCCCGGAATGAGGGCGTAGCCCGAAGGAAGGGATCGCGGCGGCGACCCAAAAATCCGCGCTGCGAACGCTGCTTTTCGGCCTCGGATGGCAGTAATCTCGACTGCCGGCGATCCTGACAGAAGTTATCGGCCAAAGCAAGGGCGAAACCGGCACCATGAGGCCGAGCGAGGTCGCTCCGGTGGGTCACCGGAGTGCCGGGAGGGCGATAGGGGGACCGCCGGCCGCGTCAGGGGGGGCCAACCCACGGGCAAAGACCTCCGCCGGAGTGCGGTATCCCAGAACCTTCCGAGGCCGACGGTGGAGCCGATCCGCCACCGCCCGTACCTGCGCCGCCGTCACCTGGCGGCAGTCGGTGCCCTTCGGGAAGTACGGGCGCACCCCGCCTATTACACACAAGTTCTGTCTGAACGCAAGTTAGGGTAGAACCGTTCCGGGTCGGTTGCGAGGAACCACTCATACGCCTGGGTATAATGTTCCAGTATGGTAGATCCTCTCCAAAGGATCTGGTGCCCCGGCGGCGGATCGTGCTTGCGGGCCATGTACCCGCCGAGCGTGACCATGAGGAGCACGGCACTCCCCAGATCCTCGGGCGGGAGGCGCTGGCGCTGGCGTGCCACATCTTGCCGCACCCGGATTTCCAGATCGGAAAACCACACCTCAGCGGGCAACTCCGGAGTCTCCCGTCCGAGCAGTACCATGGCCTGCAGACGCCAGGCAATGACGCCCTTGATGGCAATGGCGCGTTGCCGCCGCTCGGCGCTCTGCCGGTTCAGGAACTCGGCCTTGCACCCCGATTTGAGAATCCGGTGCCAGTCTTCGATGCGCCATCGCCGGCGGTAGTAGTGGAGCACCTGCTCGGCCGCCGCATCCCGGACCGACAGCGTGGTCAGCAGTCGCCATTCCAGCGGCTCACTGCCGTCCACCGGCACCGAGGTCTCCTGGACATGGACCGCGTTCAACGACAGGGACCGGGAACCGGAGGACGAGGGATTCTCGTCAATCGTCACCGGCTGGCCAACGGAGCGTACAGTCGGCCCGCCGCGCCGGGCGCAACGGCTGGCCTTGCGGTCCGCGAGCCGAACGGCGCGCGGAACTCCGCTGCACCTCGATTTTGGTCCGGGCCTGGGCGGGTGCCGGGCGCAGGGTCTCGAACCGACGCGGGCCGCCCTGGCCCCGTACCCGGTGATGGTGGGCACGGACCAATAGTTCCAGGGGGGGCAGCGGCCGGCACTGGTCGCACACCGGATACCTGTCCCCTTCCCGATCCATCACCGCAATGCACGGCACCTGCGGTACGCGCTGCGCCGCACGGGCACTGGCCTGCAAGCCCCGAATCCAGCGCTGGGTCTGGCCCGGCGCACCCTCCTTCGGAGGGTCCTCCCGATCTGCCGGAGCCGCAAACTCCCTGCGCATCACCCCCAGCGGCACGCCGTTGCCCGCCACCGCCATCGTGCTGTGCAAGTGCACCCCCAACGTCCCTTCGCGGCGCCGGTTGCGGCCCATCCGCCCCCACCCCTCCGCGGCTCCGTGGGTCGCAAAGTTCAGGTCCGTACCGTCCTGAATCAGCAATACCGACGGCTGAGCGGCGATCCGCTGCAGGGTCCGTTGGGTATGCGGAAGCAGCAGGTTCTCGACCGTCAGCGCCGAGGTCGCCGGCGGTTCGATCATCCGGTAGTAGCCCGCGATCATCGCCGCCTCCCCTCCCGCCACGGTCGGAAACGAGGCCCCGGGAGACTGGGCCATCCACGCCGCACTCTGGACCAGTCGCTTACTCCATCGTCGATCTCCCAGCGGCGCACCGCCAAATTCCTGTGCCGCCCAGACCGTCCGGTCCAGGCCCTCTGCACAGCCCCGAGGGACCACCGCCGGCGACCGGACACCCAGCACACGCCGCCAGTTCGAGACCAGCGGACGACACCAGATCGCCCGCTTCGGCCCCGACGCTCCCGGTGGGGAAAACCGCCCCCGGCCGGCCGTCAGGCCGACCCGGGTCCAGCCCGCAGCCAACAGCGAAACGCCCGGCTGCCGTCCCGCTTCGACAAAGGTCTCGACCAGCACCGGGCGATCGCCATAGTGTCGCCTGAAATCGCGGCCGAGTCGGCGCAGGGTCCGACCCAAGGCCCGGGAAGCCAGATGCTGGCACTCCACGCCCGGACGGATCAGGAACCGACTGAGATTGACCACCAGATGACAGGGCGGATGCTCGGGGTCCCAGCCAATCCAGCCCCCAGCCAGCCGTGATCGGAACCGATCAGATAGCGGATCTGAGCACCGGCCTGAAACACGCAACCCATCGGATGCTCCCGCGTCATGAGCTCGTTCCAGATCCGCTGCCGCGGGTCGTCGTTCACCCGACAGAGGTACAGTCCTGCCACCCGGTCGACTCGATCCGCGACGTCGACCGGCAAGGCCACCGCCTCGTCCAGCCCCGGGGACGACCTCGTCGACCCCTCCGGGTCTGCCGGGTCGGCAGCGTCACCTGGCCCGCCGCTGGCAGCGCTACCAACGCCGCATCACAACTGGCGGTGCGCGGCGCTCCGAAGGCATCATGGAAGGCAAACTGCATACACGCCGCAAGGGCCACCTGACGACGGCTGGTGCATTTCCCGGACGCCAGTAACCCCAGGAGCCAGGACCGATTCTCTGGCTGGCATAACGTGGCTCGTATGGGGGTCAGCGCTTCCATGCCCCGTACGATAGTACTTCCCGTCTGTTATGTTAAGAGAATATTTAGTCGATCCTAAAAAATCCCAAATTCATCGGTCACGATCTGAATATGCGGGAATATATTCCCTGACAGTATGGATTCCAATGGCCGGATCTGGACTCATGGGGGCTCCCTTCCTTGCCATTTCCGATGACAACCTGCGCCCCAGGCCCTGTGCGGGTACCGAATCCCACGATCGGTTCCGAAATCGCCTGGAAAACCGGCTGGATCCGCGCCATGCGCGGGTTCGCCTGGCCGGAATCCTGGACTGGTCCCGATTCGACGAGACCTTCGGTGTGCGGTACGGCCCCGACCGCGGTAGTCCCGGCCAGCCCACGCGTGGGATGGTCGGGCGGGAGTCTCTCCAGCCAGTGCACCCACTCTCGGACGAGGCGGTGGTCGCCGGTTGGGTGGAGAATCCGTACTGGCAGTCCGGTTGCGGCGAGGAATATTGCCCGCCCCATCCGCTGATCGACCCGAGCCGCCGGACGCGGTGTCGCCCGCGCATCGGGACGGCCGGGGCCGAGTGGGTCCTGCCAGCGACGATCGATGCCGGTCTTACGAGCGGCACCGGGAAGCCGCGGGCGTGGCGGCGGGTGACGGTCGATACGACCGTGCCGGACCAGGCGGTAACCTTTCCGACCGATGGCCAGCGGTGGAACCGTTCCCGGGTGCGACGGGTGAAACGGTGCCAGCGGTATGAGGGGAAGTGGGGCCCGCGCGACGCCCGCCAGGGGCCGCAGGCGCGGCGGCGGGCGAACCGGGTTGCCCATGCCCGGCAGTGGCGCCGTATGAACCGTCCGGTCAAGAGTCTGCGGACCGACCTGGGTCGGGTGGTCCGGGACCGAAACACCGCGGGGAGACCCGATCGGGAGCCGGCGTTTGCGGACGAACGGGCGATGGCCCGGCGGGTACGGGCGCCGGAGCCGAAGGGCCGGAATCAGCGGTACCGCCGGCAGGCCCCGGACGTCGAGTGTATCCGCAAGGGCCAGGCCCACCGGCGGTACGAATTCGGTGTCCAGGGGAGCATGGCCACCCCCCACCGGAGCCACTTCCTCCCGGGCGGGATGGCGCGGGCGGGGAATCCTGATGACGGACCACCGCGGAAGCCCGCTCTGGATCCGGTGCGACGCCGGAGGGGGCGGTCGATGGATGAGGTATTCGTGGACCGCGGGTACCGGGGACATGGCGAGGGTGAGGCTTCCGGATCCCGGTCCGGGCCGCGGCGAGGCCTCGGGACCCGACGGCGGAAGCAGTGCCGGCGGCGACGGCAGGCGATGGAGCCCGTGATCGGGCATCGGAAATCAGATGGCCATCCGGGAAGGAACGGGCTCCCGGGAAGGGAGGGCGACCGGAGGAAGGTACGGCGGTGCGGTGCCGGTCACCACCGGCGGCGGATCCGCCGTCCGCTGCGGTTTTTGGGTCGCTGGATTTTGGGCCTTGGAGGCCGCATTTTCGACGTTTTGAGGGCCCAGGAGCGCCCGGGGACGACGGGGCGATGGAAACTGCCGGCCTCCGAGTTGGGCAGTGTCCCACCGTGGGCGCTTGCGGCCCTCTGAAACAGGTTTTTTCAGGGCCGACTATATATGAGTAACCGAGTCAATACTCAGTTACTCAAATCCCCCCGTTATGCATCACCGGTTTCGCGGCGGCGGTAGCAGCGGCTAATTCGTGACAGTGGGGACGCTTCACAGCCGGATGATAAACCCGAGGATGACAATCGCGGCCACCCACAACCCGATCTGCCAGCGCAGATTGTCTTTGTCGCGCCGATGGCTTTCGGCATCGCGTTCGACATCCCGCTTGGCCATGTCCGTTCTCAGTCGTTCAAAAGACGCATTCATACGTTCATACGAGGTATTCATCTTCTCCTCCAGCACGGCGATCTCTTTCGCCCGTACCTGATTCTGTTCCTGCAGTTGCTGGACCTGCTTTCCCAGCTCCTGATGGGTCGATTCATTCATGTCCCTATCCTATCCGACCATGGTCGGGTTTTCAAGTTTCAGTTCGCGCTTTGCGCAGATCATCCAGTTCGCGCTGAAACTGTTCCCGCACCTCCATATGGCACCCGATCGCTTCGGTCAGGATCGCCAGCAGTCGAGATGGCTGCCATCCGGGACCGAAAAGAGGTGCTCGACGCGCGAATTTTTTGGTTGCCGCCGCGATCCCTCCATTCGGGCTACGCCCTCATTCCGGGATCGCGGCACTGTTGCACTTCGGACTGGTCCCGGGAGCTCTATAACAAACGGTATTTTGTCCTCCTTGAAAATGGTCTGGTAGGAGTTCAAAACCTAATGCATTTGTTGCTGACAAGCCAAAAACTGCTTTTGGGGGGAGGCGTTTCCCATTATCTGCAATTACATCGTAACCGGTAGATTCACCAAATTTATGGTTGACTTTTCCGTCAGCCAGCTGTTCGGCCGCATGCTAAATATGCTCTTCGCGTACTGCCTGGAAAACTGATGTGGACAGTATTTTGTTTTTCATTGTCACCCTATAATTCTACTTTCAGATTGCAATTGCTTCCGTAACAGCGTTGGTGAAATACTGCCGGAAACCAGTGGTATCTGTCAATTTGCAGCGAATAGAGCCACGTGATGACCACCGAATGGAGCCACTCTTTTCGGTGGTATCCAATGAAGACCAGATTATGGCTCAGAAATATCTTCCCATGCGCCCTGCACCCATTCCGGAATAAGCCTATTTCTTTTCCAGACAGAGTTCAGTGACTTCGATTCCAATACGCTCTCCGTTTTTCCCTACCGACTCAAGATCAGGCGGATCATCATCACAGAGATGAATAGAATGGAAAGACTCTGCGCCCCTTTTAGACCTTTCCAATTCATGAATTATGGCGACCTCAATTTCATTTTGCTGTCGATTACGTGACAACAGTCCAAAATATAAGGGGCATACCGCCGAATTTCCCGCACACATTGACCAAGGAATTTGTTGAAAAGATTGTTTTCAGGAGTGCCCATGCCGGCCATTATATTTACAAGCGGGCTCATGCGTGAACTGAATCTGAAAAATCGATAGTCTTTAGAGGATGCGAACCGCTCTCTTCACTTCGTTTGGCAAGTGGATTCCGTGCGGTGTAATCGTCCGGGTCCCCCGTAACGGTCATCCGTCTCATGGTCCTGGATGGTAATGCGCAGGTGATTGAACGGGCCAGGGCCCTTGGCATCGGCAGTGAAGTCTCCCGCATGATCACCGAGTGAGATCGGCATAGCCGTTCCATTCCCTCTCGTTGGGGGGGGGCTGCGAGTTTTGCCTGGAATCGGCAAATCGGGAGGAATTCCTGCCCCCTTGCGGTGACACTATTTGTGGCTAATGGGCAGACCATGGCTTCCGGTGGCTCCCCGATGCCAACCTGCACTTCATGATGCGACGGTAGGACGCCTTCGACGCCCTCCTCTCGACTCGCTGAGGACGCGACGCAAACCACCGCCCCAGCCCTCGGACCCGTCCCGAGCCGCGCCCCGACCGGGCCAGAACCCCCCGCCACGCTCGCCAACGCCCGCCGCCACGGGCGGAACCGCGCCCAGAATCCGTTCCGGATCAGGCCGCCCTGGATCGCACCGCGTCTTCCATTCAGCGTGAAGTCGCCCTAGGTTCCACCCTCCTACCCCTTTCATTTCTACGGATTCTACGTATACTAACCCCTTTCCCTATTGTCTCAGGAGCCTGCCATGCCCACCGTCACCGCCCTCGAATTCCAGCGCAGATTTGGTCAGTTCCAGCACGAAGCGCAATGCGAGCCGGTGGAGATAACCCGTCATGGGCGCCGCGAGTTCGTGCTCATGTCTGCGGAACAGTATGACTGGCTTAAGGCGTCGGCGCAACGTAGCCATCGCACCGCCGCCGCCGCCGATATGATAGTCGACGCGGTGGAGTGTGCAGAAATGGATGTAGCGCACAAGCCGCTCGATGATCTGCTGAAGTAGCCACGAAACGGTGGCACTTCCCGACCCGATGCCGGGCCTGGTGGTCCGCTACGACTACCTCTGGACGCATGAGGCCGCCGCCGGTCGTGACCAGGGAAAAACCCGGCCAACTTGTCTGATCGCCGCGACCGACCCGGCGGTGGTTCCGCGCTATGTTGTGCTGCTGCCGATCACCCATACCCCGCCCGCAGTCGATACGGTGGGCATCGAAATGCCAACGAGTGTCAAACAGGCTTTGGGCCTCGATGAGCCCCCTAGTTGGGTGATCGCATCGGAATTTAATATCGATGCGTGGCCCAATGCCGGGTTGTCTCCGCTGCCCGGTCAGCCGGGTACCTTCGGCTACGGGTTCATCCCTCCGGGATTGTTCGCGAAGATCAAGGCCCGCTTCCTCGAACTGGCCTATGCGAATCGGACCCGCGCCGTTCGCCGTTGACTGGTGGGGCGAAGAAACGCTAGGCAGAACTTCCCGGAGCATTGATCCCCAACGGAGAATGGTCGTGCCCACTGGCACTCACCTCCTGACCCATGGCGAAAGATGCCCGATTCATACCCTGCGGCATCGGGGTCGGTCGACATGGGAGATCGCCCGGGAGACGTCGCGCCACCCCGGGCCGCGGGGCGATCGTCACCAGCAGTCTCACGGCCCGGCGACGACCCGGTGCCGGCACCTTGTTGCCGAGACGGTACAGGCGGGATAAGAGCCCTTGGGGATAATAGGCCCGTTCGTTTCGGAGGAGCAGCGAGGACAGCGGTCCGGGGAATCTCAGGAAGTCGGAGAATCGACCGGCAGGGCCCGCAGGTAGTCGCCCAACGACGGAATCGGCATCCGGTAGTGCTTGGGTGGGTGCTGCGCCGGTGCCAGCAGGCCGGCATGCAGGGCATCGGTCAGGAAAACATCCAACGGCTCGCCCTGGCGCACCGCTTCGGTAAGCGCGTCGAGGGCTGGAGTGGACAGCAGGCCGTCCCGTTCGGCGGCCGCTTCGGCCAGCTGCCGGTAGACCTCCGGTTCGGCCGAGCCGGCCTCCAGCCGGGCGGCGTAATACCGTTCCATCCGCTCCCGGCTCCGGGTCCGGGCGTCGGCCAGGGCGTCCTCGCCCAATTCCCCGGTTCGGTGGTCCTGAAGAACCCGCATCGCCGCTACCGCCACCCGGTTGAGATGCTGCGGCCAGCCTTGCGACAAAGCCGTCAGCTGCTCGGTCCACTCGGCCCGTGCCGTCGCCGTCCCCGGGAACCCGTAGGCATCGAAGACACTCCCCAGGGCCGCCACCGCTTCGCTCTCCGTCAGCGGTTCCAGAGTCACGATCCGCTCATCGGCGAAGCGCGACAGGCCGCCCCGGCGCAGCATGGCCCGGGTATCACTGAGGCCAAAGACGTCACCAGTGGAATTCCCCGCGGGTCCCGGTGCATGCAGTCCAGCACTTCCTTGGTCGATTCCGCCACCGGCACATTCTGCGCTTCATCCACACACACCACGATTCGGAAGCCGCCCAGCAGAGGCGCGGCCTGGCGAAACGCCCGCGCCGCCGTCACCGTCTCCTCGCGGCGTCGTCCCACCGACAGTCCGAACGCCCCACCCCCGCGATTCCACAACTCCCGTGACAGTCGCTGGCCGTGGGCCTGCAGGTCGTCCAGCCGCCGGGCCACCGCCGTCCGCGGCACCAGCGCCCGCAGCCGTTCGGTTTCGGCCTGGATCGCCTCCACTATCGTCTGCAAGACATTGATCGGCGACGACAGCGAAGAAGCGAGCAGGGATACCGCCACCCACGGATCGTCGGGCGTCGAATGGTGCCGCACCGCTTCCAGGTACTCCGCCATCAGCGCCGACTTGCCCGCCCAGCGGGTGCGTCATCGGATGCCGGTTTAGGTGCCGAAGTGGTCGGGGCGTCGTGCGACCGGTGCCCGGACAGCGGTACTCGGGCGCGAGGCCCGAGTGGCCGATTGCGAGTTGCGCTGGCAGGAGGTCACGATCCCCATACCCCGCAAGCGCCAGGAGGAAGTGAGTGAGAAACCAGTGATCTTGAATGTGGTCCATCTTGGGGAGCGCGGGGAACCCGGCGATGAGGCCGAGCGCCTCGAGTGGTTTCTGTATGCCAGTCTGCCGGTTTCCAATACCCAACAGGCACTCGACGTGATGCAGGATTACCAACTGAGATGGCGCATTGAGGATTGGCACCGCATCCTGAAAAGTGGCTGTGAGGTCGAATTACTGGCCCACCGAACCGCAGAACGTCTTAAGCGGGCAATCGCCTTGCGGGCGGTAGTGGCCTGGCGGCTGGCAACCCTGACCCGATTGGGTCGAGAGACTCCGGAACTGGACCCCTCGGTGCTGTTTTCCGAAGTTGAACTGGCGGTGATTCGGGACTTTGCCCGGTTCCGTAATCAAAAGTTACCCGGGAATCTCGGACAGGCGGTCAAGATTCTGGCCATGATGGGCGGGCACCTCAACCGACTGCATGATGCCCCTGCCGGCAGTCAGATCATGTGGGAAGGATACAGTGATCTGTACGGCAATGCGCAAGTGATTGAACGAGCCAAAGCCCTCGGCATCGGCAGTGAGGTCTCTCGCATGATTACCGAGTGAGATCGGTATGCCGTTCAATGCAATTTTCTGGCGGTGTTTCTGCGGTAGATTTTGCCCAAAATTGATAAATATTGAGGAACTCTTGCCCCTTTGCTGTGACGCTATTTGCGGCTAACAGGCAGGGTCCACCAGATCGGCAATGTGACCACGACCCGCAGGACGCCCCCCGCGCTCGTTCGGCTTCTTCCCTCGACGTCGCAGGCACCAGTGCAGGGTCCCTCCGGCCGGCCGGTCGGCCCGCACGTGCGGGTAGATCCACTCTTTCCCCGCCATCACCTCGCCCTGCTGCCGGTACCGGCCGGCGATCAGTTCCGGGCTCCAGCCTTCCTGCAACCGTTCTTCCGCGACCGCCCAACGCTCGGACGTCCTCTTCCGGGGCACCGCCGACGCTTCCTGACGGCGGACCGTGGCCTGGCGGTCGGCCTGCTGGTGACGTTAGCTTCGCTGCCCATGGTGGCGCGAGATCGTCGCGGGATCCCTTCCCAGATCGCGGGCCATCTCCCGTTTCGACAACCCCCCTATGCAAAAGGGCGTGAATCTGGCATCGTTCGGCATGGGTCAGGTGATGGTAGCCTACGGGCATGGCAATCCTCCGTTGGCGATAAACAGAGATGGTTGACCATCATCTGGTCCACCGCAAGCTTTTCAACTCGCAGGCCAGCGGCTTCGGGGGTGTTGCACTTCACACTGGAAAGGGGGTTAGATATAATTCCCTTCAACAATTATGTAATGCTGACCCTGCAGTTCTATTATTTCCCGAAATTCCCCAACAGAGACCTTTCACTCGCTCCGAAATCCCCATCGCAGGCATGGCTCATAGAGCCAAGTCCCGTAGGTGCTGCGCTTTCAGCATAGTAGCAAATGCTGGTCACGCCGATTCGACTGTCGCACTTCTGTCGCTTGCGTCCGTCATGATCATCCTTGACCGTAATGGTCATGTTCGACCATTCGTCGGATGCCCGCTTTGTGCGGGCCTCGGAAAAGGGAAGTACGGGACTGCATCTCGCAAGCCCATTCCAGTTCTGTGCTGCCGTCAACGTCAAGAGCTATTCAGCATGGCCAGCAGGAGGTTGCATGGAGATTGCCGACATCGGTCATTGCGAGGTGGGATCAATCCTATACAATATCTCCGTTCAGTATTCCGTCAGTCGAGATGAAAAATGCGCCTGCAATGAGAAGATGCCGGCTTGCGGCGGGCTTGGCCCTGTTGCCTGCATGGATTGCATGCACTCTTCCCATGACGCTTCTTGCGAAAGACTGTGTGACCTCCACGGCAGGGGTCGACTCGATGCATCAGGAAATCATCCGTCTGGTCAATGACCGCGGCCAAAGCCGGTCGCTGTCTGTTCGGGTAGCCGATGATCCGATGGAACGCGCCAGCGGCTTCCAGTATATTTGTCCGGAAGTGATTCAGCATACGCTGATTTTATTCCGTTTTCCGCAGCCGATTCGAACCAGTTTCCACATGGCTAATGTGCGGGCCCCGCTGGACATCGCGTTTTTTGATGCGTATGGGAAGGTGGTGGGGGTACAGCGGATGCAACCCTATACCGAAGACCACCAGCCTCTTTATGGTCCGGGGGTTGAATTCCAGTACGCCCTGGAAGCACCGGAAGGATTCTTGTCCCAATGGGGAATCCGTACCGAGCGCAGTCGTCTGGTGTTGGAGTAGATTCGGGGGTGCTCTGGATTGCCGACCCCTGACACCGAGTCGAGAGTCGTCATCCGGTCTTGCGTTAGTTGGTTGATTTTGATGGAATTGACGTCAAGTAGGCCGATATCTCCCTCACTTCGTTGAACGAGATGGGGATTCTGCATGATAACCACCTTGCCATCCGAGAGATGTTTTCGACTCCAACTTCAGACCAGGTGCGGTCCTTGGCTGGAATCTACCAGGCAGCCAGTCTTGTGCATCAGCTGGCGACTCAGGATGCCCATTCGGAAACCGCATTGCGCGACTCCGCTTCGAGCATCCTCAGGTTGGATGCCAATAGTGTGGAGGAAGTGTTTGGTCCCAACGAGCCTTATCTGGGATGTCAACTCGTTCGGCAGATGCTGGGAGTTCACTCCGGGTCGAGAACCCGATTACTTCGGGTGTATGTCTTTGGCATGAATTACCATGCAGCGCAAATACCCGGCAAGATGCACATCATGGAAATCATTCATAGTCGACTCGAGGAGTTGAAGCAGGAGTTTCCTGAGGACGGGGAATGGGATACAGAGGATGAGGACCGGACTGAATACCTGTATCAGTCGCTGGCAGAATTATACACGCGCAGTATCAGTATTCTGAAGCCCAGAATCGTGGTGCATGGGAATCAGAATCGACTCTCCAATCCTTTGATCGCCAACCGGGTTCGGACGGCGCTTTTTGCGGGAATCCGTGCGGCTTTTCTCTGGCATCAGCTGGGTGGGAAGCAGTGGCATTTGTGGCTTTTCCGCCGGCAGTACCAGTTGCTCGCCACCCAATTGACGGACCGCTGAGAAAGTGCCCAGTAATATCCGGGATAATGCATCTCCATTCGTGATGTGGTGGCTGTGGTACACGGTTACCCCATACCGGGGGGCTATATTACAGCATTGCTGATGGTGTTCCGGTCGACACGTTGACCGGTTTTGATGGGGATTATAGTTGAACCCGATTCCTGCGGAATCATCGAATCCGCTGGCCGGCAGATGCCCCCTCATCTGGCGAGAGCACGAACAACTCCGAGTTTCCTGAGCCGGCCGCAAGCACCATGCCCTCCGACACGCCGAAGCGCATCTTTCGGGGGGCAAGATTGGCGACCATGACGACATGGCGTCCTTCCAGTTCATCGGGTTGATAAGCAGACTGAATGCCGGCGAATACGTTGCGCTGTTCACTGCCGAGATCAAGGGTCAATCGGAGCAGCTTGTCCGATCCGTCCACAGTGTCTGCCGCCATGATGCGTGCAACCCGAAGATCGATTCGGGCAAAGTCATCCATGCTGATCTCTGCAGCCAGAGGATCATCAGCAAGGGGGCCTGTGGTGGGTTTCCCGTCTTGGGCCAGCAGTGTACGGGTTTCGTCAATCATGGCATCGACCTGTTTTTCTTCGATACGGGTTAGCAGGGGCTGGAAGTGGTTAATGGAGTGACCGAGCAGGGGCTCCCGGAGCGAGTCCCATGACATGGACTCTATATTGAGGAATTGTTCGGCTCGCTCTGCTGTGATTGGCAGCACGGGCTTGAGCATGCCGATGAGCACCCGAAACAGGTTCAGTCCCTGTGTACAGATCTTCTGGACTTCGGGTTTTCGGGCCTCTTCCTTCATCAATACCCATGGCTTGGCCGCATTGATGTACTGGTTCGCTTGGTCGGCAAGCGCCATGATCTCCCGCATGGCTTTGCTGTAGCGCCGGTTTTCATAATCATCGGCAACAGGGTCCAAGGCAGCCACGAAGATTTCATACATGGTTGGCTCCGGCAGTGTGGTCGATAGTCGACCACCGAATCCCTTGCCGATAAATCCGGCGCAGCGGCTGGCAATATTGATCAGCTTGCCTACCAGGTCGGAGTTAACCCGGCTGCGAAAGTCTTGCAGATTGAGATCAATGTCATCAATATGGTTGTCGAGCTTGGCCGCAAAGTAATAGCGCAGATACTCCGGATTGAGATGTCTGGCATACGTTTCTGCCATAATGAATGTGCCCCGGGACTTGGACATTTTCTGGCCATCCACAGTCAGAAAGCCATGGCACCAGACGGCACTGGGCGGGCGGAACCCGGCCCCCTTCAGTTCAGCGGGCCAGAACAGGGTATGGAACCGGGCGATATCCTTGCCAATAAAGTGAATCATTTCGGTTTCACTGTCCGGCTTCAGGAATTCATCAAAATCGATGCCTTCCCGGTTACACAGGTTTTGGAAGCTGGCAAGATAGCCGATCGGCGCTTCCATCCAGACATAGAAGAACTTGTCTTGTTCCCCCGGGATCTCAAAGCCCCAATAGGGAGCGTTTCGTGAAATGTCCCACTGGAACAGTTCGGTTGCAAACAGCTCTCGTTGCTTGTTGGCGATTTCGATTTGGGTACATTCTTGGTCCAGCCATTGCGACAGAAAGTCGCGGAAGTCTTCCACCTTGAAAAACAATTGTTCCGAATCCCTCTCTACCGGGACGGCACCGGAGACCACCGAATAGGGATCAATCAGTTCCGTAGGGTCATAGGTACTGCCACATACCTCACAATTGTCCCCATACTGATTTTCTGCATGGCAATGTGGGCAGGTGCCCCGGACGAACCGGTCGGGAAGAAACATGCCCTTTTCGGGGTCGTAGAGTTGCTTGATGGTGCGCCTCATAATATGACCGGCTGTATCCAGGCGCTGGAAGATTTGCTCTGACAGTGCTCGATTTTCTGCGGAATGTGTACTGTAGAAATTGTCAAAATCGACCAGGAAGGTGGCGAAATCCCGCGAGTGTTCCTGGTGAACCCGTGCAATCAATTCTTCCGGGGTAACCCCTTCTGCCTCCGCGCGGAGCATAATGGGTGTGCCATGTGCGTCGTCGGCACAGACATACCAACACTCATTGCCTTGCAACTTCTGGAAACGAACCCAAATGTCGGTTTGAATATATTCCACCAGGTGGCCGAGATGGATCGGCCCGTTGGCGTAAGGCAGTGCGCTGGTTACCAGCAGTTTTCTGATTTTTTCAGGCATTACGGGGGTGCGGAATGGC
Source organism: Candidatus Poriferihabitaceae bacterium (assembly GCA_965221795.1). Classification (GTDB taxonomy): domain Bacteria; phylum Pseudomonadota; class Gammaproteobacteria; order Arenicellales; family Poriferihabitantaceae; genus VYFG01. The sequence goes on along the minus strand of OZ244914.1, from coordinate 687,184 downwards.
GTACTGGCCTACTGAAGTCATCGTCCGTTGCAAAGACTGGCTATTATACTCGCTGGCTTGCCGTTACAATCCCTGACCGGTGAATTCACCAATGGCAGGGGGGTGTGTACTTGAGTGGAACCTGTGCTGGTTCCCGAAAATGGTCGCTGTACGACCGTTCGATGGGCCGATTGTGTGCAGTTCCGTTAGCCGAGCAAGCCGAGCTTCCGGTCTTGCGATACATTGCATTCCCGATCATATTTTCAGGTAATCGATTATGCCGAGCATGACACGAGAGGAAGTAGAGAACGGCTTGAAACAGGTCATCGACCCTCATACGGGAAAAGATCTGGTTTCGTCCAAAAGCATTGATGAGATTTCAGTGGAATCGGGAACTCCCCGGGTTCAAGTAGTACTCGGATATCCTGCCAGAAGTTTCGAGCCGGACATGGTCCGTTTGATCCAGGATGCCATTCCAGGAGCCGAGGTCCACGTCACCTCCAATGTGGTCTCGCATCAAGTGCAGGAAGGAGTGAAACCGTTGACAGGCGTCAAGAATATCATTGCCGTTGCTTCTGGAAAGGGAGGGGTCGGCAAATCCACGCTGGCAGTCAACCTGGCCTTGGCATTATCTGCAGAGGGTGCCCGAGTGGGAGTGCTGGATGCGGACATATACGGACCCAGTCAACCTCGTATGCTGGGCATTGCGGGCAAGCCGACTTCCAAGGATGGCCGGACTCTGGAGCCAATGAAAGGCTATGACCTGCAAGCCATGTCCATCGGATTCCTGGTGGACGAGGAATCCCCCATGATCTGGCGCGGACCCATGGTCACCCAAGCCATGGAACAATTACTGAAAGATACCCAATGGGACAATCTGGATTACCTGGTGGTGGACATGCCGCCCGGTACCGGCGACATACAATTGACGCTGGCACAGAAAGTGCCGGTCTCGGGTTCCATTATTGTCACCACGCCACAGGATATCGCATTGCTGGATGCCCGCAAGGCCTATAAGATGTTTGACAAGGTGGAAATACCGGTCTTGGGAGTTGTGGAGAACATGAGTACGCATGTCTGCAGCCAGTGCGGTCATGAAGAGCATATTTTTGGTGCGGGTGGCGGGGGCGCAATGGCCAGTGATTACGGTACGGTTCTGCTGGGTGATGTTCCATTGGATATTCAAATCCGGGAGGGTGCGGATGGTGGCAGTCCTACAGTTGTTTCTGACCCGGATGGACCAATTGCGCACCGATACCGGTCGATTGCCAGAACAGCCGCTGCCCGGCTGGCGATGCGCAATAAGGACTACAGTGCCAAATTCCCCAACATTGTGATCCAACAGAACTGATGACGATCAAATCAGATCGATGGATCCGTCGCATGGCGGAGACGACTGGTATGATTGAGCCTTTCGAGTCACGACAAATCAGGGAGCGCGATGGCAAGAAAGTGGTCTCGTGGGGGACTTCCAGTTACGGTTATGACATCCGCTGTTCCAGTGAATTCAAGATTTTCACCAATATCAATTCGGCGGTAGTGGATCCGAAGGCATTCGATGCCAACAGTTTTGTCGATTTCACCGGGGATGTTTGTATCATTCCACCCAATTCCTTTGCGCTGGCTCGGACGGTGGAGTATTTCCGTATCCCCCGGAATGTACTGACGATCTGTCTCGGAAAGAGCACCTATGCCCGCTGTGGGATTATTGTCAACGTAACACCGTTTGAGCCGGAGTGGGAAGGATACGTCACTCTCGAGTTTTCCAATACCACACCGCTGCCGGCCAGGATCTATGCCAATGAAGGGGTGGCCCAGGTGTTGTTTTTTGAGTCGGATGAGGGGTGTGAAGTTTCGTATCGCGACCGGGGCGGCAAGTATCAGGGACAAACCGGCGTTACCCTCCCCAAGATTTGACAGCGGTGCCAAACTGTAGTCGGACTACGGTCTATCCATGACTTTCTTCACCCCCGACCCGCATTGCATTCAACCGGGAATGTACACGAAGGGACTGGCTGAAGTCCCATTTCCCTTTTGGTGTCGGTGCCTGAATGAAAGGGCGGGTAAATCCATCCCCCAATTCCCCCGCCAGTCCGTACAGATCGTCGAGTCGGTCCGCGAGCCCGGAGCCCGCTGGCCCTGGCAGCGCATCTTCCGCCACGTCGGCATTGCCCAGAACGATGAGGAACTGGCCACCCTGAAACGGTTGGCCGAGCAGGTCAAATACGAACTGATGCACCACAAACAGCCATCCATCCCCGGGATGGAACCGCCCATGGCACCCCTGGCCGCCGAGGGCGAGCCGACCGCAGCGGAACTGGCCCCGACCCCGGTCGACCTGCGCTAACTCCGTGAACAGGAACGCTGGATCACCGGCATTCATGAGGTCTATGACCGTATGTACCAGTTACTGGGCTTCGACCGCCTGCTACCCAGGAGCCGCTACCGAGCACCGAACCGAGCCTTGGTCCACCTGACCTTGGCCCGCATTGCCCGTCCGCAGAGCCAACGCGCCAGGGTCCGTGATCGGTCGACCCATTTCGGCATCGACCTTCCGCTGGAGAAGGTCTACCGGATGATGGATCATCTCGATGATCACGTCATCGGACGCATTCAGAAACGGGTCGCCGAGGCCGCCACGCAGTTCCTCGCCCCACCTCTTGAGGTGTTGTTCTTTGACGGTACTACCCTGTACTTCGAGTCGGCAGAAGAGGATGCCCTGCGCCAGTTCGGATATAGCAAGGACGGCAAGGCCGGTGAAGTGCAGGTGTTGCTGGCCCTGGTAGTAACTCGCGACGGGTTGCCGGTCACGTATGAAGTCTTTGGGAATTATATACCCCTTTTCCAGTGTGAAGTGCAACACCCTGTAAGCCGCTGGCTGGTGAGCTGAAAAGCCGCTTGCGGTGGGCCAGAGGATGGTCAACCATCTCGGTTGATCACGAACGGAGAACGGTCATGCCCGTAGGTTACCACTCACGCCCGGTTGTACAGGGGGGTGTCGAAACGGGAGATGGCCCGCGATCTCGGACGGGATCCTGCGACGATCTCGCGCGAGACCTCGCGCCACCGTGGGCAACGCGGCGACCGTCACCAGCAAGCTGACGGCAAGGCTACGGCCCGTCGCCAGGAAGCGTCGGCGGGGCCCCGGAAGAGGACCCCCGAGCGCTGGGCGGTGGTCGAGGACCGGCGGCAGGAAGGCGGGAGCCCGGAGCAGATCGCGGGCCGGTACCGGCAGCCGGGCGAGGTGATGGCGGGGAAAGAGTGGATCTACCAGTATGTGCGGGCTGACCGACAGGCGGGAGGGACGCGGTACCGGTGCCGGCGGCGTCGGGGCAAGAAGCCGAACGGGCGCGGCGGCCGGCATGCTGGACGCGGCCACATTCCTGATCGGGTGGACCTTGCGGAGCGGCCTTCAGTGGTGGCCGAGAAGAGCCGGATCGGCGATTGGGAGCTGGATACGATCCTTGGCGCGAGACCCCGGGGGGCGCGGGTATCGGCCGTGGATCGGGGCTCGAAGTTTCCCTTCCTGGAGTGGGTGGAAGGCAAGACCGCGGCGGCAGTGACCGTGGCGCTCACCCGGCGTCTGGGGCCGATCCGGGACCAGGTCCACACCGGCACGGCGGATCACGGCAAGGAGTTCGCGAGGCATCGGGAGATCGCACCGAAGCTCGATGCGGGCTTTACCTTCGCTACCCCCTACCATTCCTGGGAACGGGGCCGGAACGAGCATACCAACGGCCTGGTACGCCAGTACTTCCCGAAAGGGACCGACTTCCGCCAGGTGACTGCCGCGCAGGTGCGGGCGGTGGAGGACCGGCTCCACCGTCGGCCTCGGAAGGTCCTGGGATACCGCACCCCGGCGGAGGTCTTTGCCCGTGGGTTGGCTCCCCCCGGACGCGGCCGGCGGTCCCCCGATCGCCCTCCTGGCAGTCCGGTGACCCACCGGAGCGGCCTCTCTCGGCCTCATGGTGCCGGTTTCGCCCTGGCTTTGGCCGATGACTTCTGTCAGGATCGCCGGCCGTCGAGATTACTGCCATCCGAGGCCGAAAAGCAGCGTTCGCAGCGCGGATTTTCGGGTCGCCGCCGCGATCCCTTCCTTCGGGCTACGCCCTCATTCCGGGATCGCGGCGACTGTTGCACTTCGGAGTGGAAGCGGGGTCATTATTTATAATGGCGAAGTAATTGGCTTTCACAAAGATATTGGGTCTGCTTACATGGCCGGAAAAACGGCATATGGGGAAAAACCGTTTTTAGTGCGCCAGTGTCTAACGGCTGCGGAAGAGAAAAACAAAGAACCTGTATTTCATTCAAGGGTCAGGTAATGCCCAAAAACAAAAATGTTCAACAGGATGCATTTACAATCTACTATCCTGGAATACAGCACGTTCCTTCTACCGAGATACATATATGCGAGCCTTCGGAAATGGAACGAATTGGCCCTGATCAGGCAATGGTCCAATTTACTGCAATTTGGGACACAGAGGCGTCTTGCTCTGTAATTACACAAACAGTTGTCAATAGGCTTGGTCTGGTAGCAAAGGATAAAACCATTTCAAATACAGTCAATGGGCCAAGGGATTCGCTTGTCTATATTGTTTCCGTTGGACTTCCAAACAAAGTGGTATTTCCGTTTGTCCGGGTAATAGATGGGGACATACCAAATTATATCCATGCCGATTAAAGCATCAAATATTCGGCAATCTGGCTCCACTGTGATTCGAAGGTTTCGAATGCGGCCGCTTGCTCATCGGTAATGCCGTGTACAGTTTGCGCTTCTTCTGAAATTGCTCGCGTCGGCCGTATTTCAAACTCAATGGATTCTGCTATTTCCCGACCCCGGACGACCGTTATGCCCAACGTAACAATATCAGGCAGGCCATTCTCATCCGGCAGCCCGGTGGTTTCGGTATCGATAACAATGTAATCGTCGGGGAGTTGAGTAAAGATCCATAGCAGTTCGTTATGCATGGCCATCACCTCCTGTCACTCCCGTCCAGGGATTCAACTTTGACAATCGATCCCTGGTCATAGTGGTAACGCAAATAACGCCAGTGGACGGCATCCGATAATGCTCTCGGACGCATCACGCCATAACATTCACCTTCTTCTCTAACACTCTGATAGTGAACGCCATAACTCTTAGCATTTCGCAGGGCATAACCAAGTTGCTGAGCTTCTCCGTAGTCATCCGGGTTATATATGGCGTGCCCGGTTAGCTGCCGCAGATCATGCAACGATGTAGCACCTAGTTGCGCTCGTAAAACGCGCATATCCTGGGTGGTTTGTGCAATTCGGGATTCCCGGAGAAACCGTGCATGATGAAAGGACGACTCAGCAATAGCTACGGCCTCGTCGGCCGCGCAATAATAGATACCGAAATCCCGGTTGAAGCGACCGCCACGGCCATCTACCGGAGGATGCGCGAAAGCGGCCATAATCCAGGATGCGCCATCGCCGTAGACCCTGTCTTCCGGTGGCACCAGTCGAATATCACCAACTTCATCACGCAGCCTGGGATTAGTCAGAGACTCCACTGCATAGAGCACATCCCAATCCTCTGGATTGGAAACGCGCTCGAACAAATCGATCTGGGGATAGCGAGAGAGAATGACCCGATACACCGGTTCATTCACCTCGCTAATTGACAGATCTTCGATATCGATCACCAGCCACCTCGCTCCGCGTCGAGGAAGTCCCTGACCACGGCCAGGTCTACTACCTGACCAGCTAGGAGCCGATCCAGGGGGGCTGTGCCGTTGAACAGTGGATTGTCATTGGGCGAAGACAGCCATTGATCGGCCAGTGCCTGATCGGGCAACAGGATTTGCAGAGACTTGTAGATACCCAGGATATAGCTGGCCCGCTCCAACAAATCCCGTGTCAGCTTGGCTTTCTCCGGCTGATTCTTCCAGTTGTAGAGCGTTTTTTCATTGCTGAGCCCCAGCAGGGTCATTTGCTGGGCACCGGTCAGTTTCCACTGGCTGAAGATATTAAAAATCGCTGGCAGCAGTGAACTGGTTACACTGGAACCACGTTGCAGCAATTGTTCGGCTTGAGCGATAATAGGCACCTCCATTACTGTAATAGTACAGCCACTTGATACAGCCTAGCAAACTGTAGCGTTACAGTCAATCATATCAGAGATACTTCTTGAAGGTACTAGCGGTGATGGTGACGGCAAAGGCGAATGCCAGTGCAAACGGCAAGATAATCCAGGATGGGTGCAGGCTGAACGGCAACGCCAGATACAGCACCCAGGCCATGATAATCAGCGGGATGGCTGCTTTTTTGGCGTAGTGGTAGACGAAGGAGCTTTCCCGGCCGCCGCACCAGCCCGTCAACCAATGCCACTAAGGTAAACAACCCGAAGACTGGGGTCGCCAGAGTAAGAACGGCGAGGCGGACAGTAAACACCTGGGTAATTTGCATGGCAGACAAGACGAATTCAGAGACTGGTAGATAGACACGATGCAGCGCTGGTCGTATGCCCGGCTCCTCAGCGTTCGGCACAGGCGTCACCCATTGGATGAGATCGACGATACCGGTCCACTCAAACGCAACTTGGTAGAACCGTTTGGAGAGATCACTGGCAAATTCCATGGGGTGTGATGTCAACAAACTTCTGTTGAAATCCGCGCCCAGAAACTGCAATTCATTCACCAGCATCTGGCGGCTGTGTCCCAACCCCTGCTCTTCCCACCAAAACACCATACCGATCCATTCGATCAGGATGGAAAAAAGCAAGGAGAGAAACAGCCATTTAAGGCATTGGGCAATACCCGTAAGCACACGAGAGATAGTGCCGGGACGCGCGGCAGTCCTCCTAGGATCGGTCTGTTCCGCCATCTTAAGAGATTTCCACCGGTTCAGACTGGTTATCCGTTTCCTCAGATACGGCATGCCACCAATGATCCGTCACCCGATACCAGTGGTCGTTGGTAATATAGTCGGCGCTGAAAAAAAAACCTGTTTCAGGTAGCCGCAAGCACCCGCGGTGAGACACTGCCCAACTCGGAGGCCGGCAGTTTCCATCGCCCCGTCGTTCCCGGGCGTTCCTGAGCCCTCAAAACGTCGAAAATGCGGCCTCCAAGGCCCCCAATCCAGCGACCCAAAAACCGCAGCGGACGGCGGATCCGCCGCCGGTGGTGACCGGCACCGCACCGCAGGACATTCCTCCGGTCGCCCTCCCTTCCCCGGAGCCCGTTCCTTCCCGGATGACCATCCGATTTCCGATGACCGATCACGGGCTCCATCGCCTGCCGCCGCCGGCACTGCTTCCGCCGTCGGGTCACGAGGCCTCGCCGCGGCCCGGACCGGGATCCGGAAACCTCACCCTCGCCATGCCCCCGGTACCCGCGGTCCACGAATACCTCATCCATCGACCGCCCCATCAGGCGTCGCATCGGATCCAGAGCGGGCTTCCGCGGTGGTCCGTCATCAGGATTCCCCGCCCGCGCCATCCCGCCCAGGAGGAAGTGGCTCCGGTGGGGGGTGGCCATGCTCCCCTGGACACCGAATTCGTACCGCCGGTGGGCCTTGCCCTTGCGGATACACTCGACGTCCGGGGCCTGCCGGCGGGACCGCGGGTTCCGGCCCTTCGGCTCCGGCGCCCGTACCCGCCGGGCCATCGCCCGTTCGTCCGCAAACGCCGGCTCCCGATCTTTGCTCCCAGCAGTTTTTCGTTCCCTGTCCCGAACCACCCGACCCAGGTAGGTCCGCAGACTCTTGACCGGACGGTTCATACGGCGCCACTGCCGGGCAGGGGCAACCCGGTTCGCCCGCCGCCGCGCCTGCGGCCCCTGGCGGGCGTCGCGCTGGCACCACTTCCCCTCATACCGCTGGCACCGTTTCACCCGTCGCACCCGGGAACGGTTCCACCGCTTCATCGGTCGGAAAGGTTACCGCCTGGTCCGGCATGGTCGTATCGACCGTCACCCGCCGCCACGCCCGCGGCTTCCCGGTGCCGCTCGTAAGACCGGCATCAATCGTCGCTGGCAGGACCCACTCGGCCCCGGCCGTCCCGATGCGCGGGCGACACCGCGTCCGGCGGCTCGGGTCGACCGACGGATGGGGCGGGAAATATTCCTCGTCGCAAAAGGACTGCCAGTACGGATTCTCCACCCAACCGGCGACCACCGCCTCGTCCGAGAGTGGGTACACCTGCTGGAGAGACTCCCGCCCGGCCAGACGAACCAGCGCGTGGCGCGGATCCAGCAGGTTTTCCAGGCGATTTCGGAACCGATCGTGGGATTCGGTACACGCAGAGGGTCTGGGGCGCATTTTGTCCTCGGAAATGGCAAGGAAGGGAGCGTCCATGAGTCCAGATCCGGCCATTGGAATCCATACTTTCAGGGAATATATTCCCGCATATTCAGATCGTGACCGCTGAATTTGGGATTTTTCAGGATCGACTATATAGGGGGGTGTGGGTCAGGGCGAATATTTGATTGAGCCATCTGCCTGAATAAAAAGGATAGCAGGAAAAGCTGAACTTTGAAAACCGGATCGCCTATCATTCCCGGCATGGAAGTCGATTCGAACATGCGGCCGTGAGCCGTTCGGAGCTAACCATTGCGCCGGTCGAGCGGGAGCGGGAGGCAGAATTTCTGGAGCGGATGCGCCGGCACCACGATCTGGGTGCTCCCATCAAGATTGGCGAGAGCGCGTGCTACGCTGCGGTTCTCGATGGGCGCTGGGTAGCGCTGATTGCGGGACTTTCGGGCTGCTGCCTCCCCTCCGGGAAACCGGAGGGCAAACTTCCTTGATGACTTCCTCCGCATACCCGCTCTTGCGAGAATTTCTCGGGTTCTGCCGGCGTAACCGGCAGTCCCCGGTAAACAAAGCGTGCGTTTGTTTTACAATCTGAAGACCCGGCAGGAACCGTCCTTGAGACGGATCATCTGCAGTAAGGAAACCGGGTAAAGAAATCTATGTCAAGGTACTGGCCAGCACAGACGGGTTTCCTTACTGGACTTGAAAACCCCGGCAACGATCGGATAGGATCGGAACATGGCAGAATCCACGGATCAGGATTTGGAGAGACAGTTCCTGGAACTGAAAGAACAAAACCAGGAGCGGGCGAAAGAAATCGCCGTTCTGGAGGAGAAGATGAACACGAAACAGGCTGAAAATGAGTCGGCGCTGGATCGGTTGCGGGCCGACATGGCTAACTGGAAGACCGACATGGCTAACTGGAAGACCGACATGGCCAGGCGCGACAAGGACAACCTGCGCTGGACGGTCGGATTCGGGATCGCCCAGATCGCGGTAACAATAGCCGTCCTGGGCGCAGGCTTTGCGTTTCTGGCCCTGGTCGGCATGCCAACGAATTAAACGACTGCCGCCGCCTGCCGGCGGCGCATCCGGTCCGGTTCCGGCTGCGTCCAGGTGCAGTTGATTTCGTCCCGGTCCCCGTGACCGGCTGTTTCAATATCCGCATGGTGCCCCTCATTCGCAGCCATGGCCGAGTTCCTGGTTGACGATAGCCGCGGCCCGGTCCCACCGCACGCGGCCGGCCGCGTCCAGCGAGGACCAGACGGAGCCGCCCGCATGGGGGGCCGTCATGCCGACCAGCCCCTCGAAGTGCCATTGCGCCCAAGCATGGCGCAGGCCGTGCCCGGGGATTCCGACCGCCTCGCGGGCCTTGTTGTAGTTTCGGTAGCAGGTGACAAACTTCTGGCGATTCGGGATCATCAAGCGCTCGCTATGCTCGCGCTGGAACCAGCCGACCCGGTCGACGAGGCGCTGCTGCTCCAGAGTCCCGATCTGGATTTCCCGGGGCCGGCCGCCCTTGCAGGCCTCCTCCGTGAGCAGGCCGAAGTGCGCGCGGAGCAGGGTAACCAGCCGACCCTGAAAGTCTGTTTCAGGGGGCCGCAAGCACCAGCGATGGGACACTGCCCGACTCGGAAGTCGGTATTTTCCATCGCCCGGTCTTCCCGGGCGTTCCTAGGCCCTCAAAACGTCGCAAATGCAGCCGCCAAGTCCCAGAATCCAGCGACCAAAAAACCGCAGCCGACGGAGGATCCGCCGTAGGTTGTGACCGGCACCACACCGCAGTACATTCATCCGATCCCCTTCCACCCCTTGGAGCCAGTTCCGCCCCAGATGGTCATCCGACTTCAAGTGACCGATCACTGGCCCCATCGCCCGCCGACGCTTGAGGCACTTCCGCAGCCGCCGGGTTACGATCTCCTGCCGCTGCCCGGGCAGGTATACGGAAGCCTCGCTCTCGCCATGTCCCCGGTAGCACGGTCCACGAACCCTTCATCAATCGATCGCCCCGTCCGATGCCGGACCTGGTCCAGCGATGGCTTCAGGGATTGCCCGTCATCAGGATTCCCTGCCAGCACCATCCCGCCCAGGATGAAGCCACTGCGGTTGGTGGTGGCCATGCTCCCCTTCACGCCGAATTCGTATCACCGGTGGGCGTTACCCTTGCTAATACACTCCACTTCCGGCGCATGCAGGCTGTACCGTTGGTTCCGGTCTTTCTTTTCCTGTGCCCGCAACCGCCGGACCATCGCCAGCTCGTCCGCAAACACCGGCTCAAGATCCTGTCGTCCAGCGGTTTTTCGTTCCCCGCTTCCACTCCGAAGTGCAACAGTCGCCGCGATCCCGGAATGAGGGCGTAGCCCGAAGGAAGGGATCGCGGCGGCGACCCAAAATCCGCGCTGCGAACGCTGCTTTTCGGCCTCGGATGGCAGTAATCTCGACGGCCGGCGATCCTGACCGAAGTCATCGGCCAAAGCAAGGGCGAAACCGGCACCATGAGGCCGAGCGAGGCCGCTCCGGTGGGTCACCGGACTGCCGGGAGGGCGATCGGGGGACCGCCGGCCGCGTCAGGGGGGAGCTAACCCACGGGCAAAGACCTCCGCCGGGGTGCGGTATCCCAGGACCTTCCGAGGCCGACGGTGGAGCCGGTCCTCCACCGCCCGCACCGGCGCGGCAGTCACCTGGCGGAAGTCGGTCCCTTTCGGGAAGTACTGGCGCACCAGGCCGTTGGTGTGCTCGTTCCGGCCCCGTTCCCAGGAATGGTAGGGGGTAGCGAAGTAAAAGCCCGCATCGAGCTTCTGTGCGATCTCCCGATGCCTCGCGAACTCCTTGCCGTGGTCCGCCGTGCCGGTGTGGACCCGGTCCCGGACCGGCCCCAGACGCCGGATGAGCGCCGCGGTCACCGCCGCCGCGGTCTTGCCCTCCACCCACTCCAGGAAGGGAAACTTCGAGCCCCGATCCACGGCCGATACCAGTGCCCCCCGGTGTTTCGCGCCCATGATCGTGTCCAGCTCCCAATCGCCGACCCGGCTCTTCTCGGCCACCACCGAAGGCCGCTCCGCAAGGTCCACCCGATCAGGAATGTGGCCGCGTCCGGCATGACGACCGCCACGCCAGTTCGGCTTCTGGCCCCGACGTCGCAGGCACCGGTACCGCGTCCCTCCGGCCTGTCGGTCAGCCCGCACACACTGGTAGATCCACTCTTTCCCCGCCATCACCTCACCCTGCTGCCGGTACCGACCGGCGATCGGTTCCGGGCTCCAGCTTGCCCGCAGCCGGTCCTCGACTGCTGCCCAGCGCTCGGGGGTCCTCTTCCGGGGCACCGCCGACGCTTCCTGGCGACGGGCCGTGGCCTTGCCATCAGCCTGTTGGTGCCGGTAGCCACGTTGCCCACGGTGGCGCGAGGCCTCGCGCGAGATCGTCGCCGGATCCCGTCCGAGGTCGCGGGCAATCTCCCGTTTCGAAAACCCCCTGTACAACCGGGCGTGAATCGGGCATCGTTCGGCATGGGTCAGGTGGTGGTAACCTACGGGCATGACCATCCTCCGTTTGTAGGAAACAGAGATGGTTGTCCATCATCTGGCCCACTGCAAGCTTTTCACCTCGCAGGCCAGCGGCTTAGGGGGTGTTGCACTTCACACTGGAAAGAGGGGTTCCATATCCCGGACCACCCGGCCTTGGTAGGTCCGCAGGCGTCGGACCTGACGGTTCATACGGCGCAACTGCCGGGCATGAGCAGATCGGTTGGTCCGCAACAGGGCCTGCGGCCCCTTGCGGCCGTCGCTTTGCCGCAATCCCACCCCATGACGCCGACACAGTTTTACCAGCCATACCTGGGAACAGTTCAGTAACTTGCCATCGGTCGGGAAGGTCACTGCCTAGTCCTGCACCGTCGTGTCCACGGTCAACCCACCGCAACTCCCACGGCTTCACGGTGCCGCTCTCCCGACCCGCATTGATCGTCGCTTGCAGGATCAGTTCACCGCCAGCCGCCCCGATGCGCTGGAGAAACCGGGTCAGGCTGCTGGGGTCGATCGGCGGACGGTGCGAGAAATACTCCTCACCGAAACCGGACTGTCAGTAGGGATTCTCCACCCAACATGCCACCACGACCTCGTCCGAGAGTCCGTACAACTGCTGAAGAGATTCCAGCCCCACCATCCCACGCATGGGCTTTCCGGGACCACCGCGATCGGGGCAGTACAGCGCACCGAAGGTCTCGTCGAATCGGGACCAGTCCAGGATTCCGGCTAGGCAGACCCGTTCATGGCGTGAATTAGTCGACCCTGAAAAGTCTGTTTCAGGAGGCCGAGAGCGCCAGCGGTGGGGCACTGCCCGACTCGGAGGCCGGCATTTTGCATCGTCCTGCCGTTCCCAAGTGTTCTGGACCCCTCAAAACGTCGCCAATGTAGCCACCCAGGCCCAAAATTCCAGCGACCAAAAAACTGCAGCGGACGGAGGATCCGCCGCCGGTGGTGACCGGCACCGCACCGCAGTACCTTCCTCCGATCCCCCTCCATCCCCTGGAGCCCGTTCCGCCCCAGATGGCCATCCGACTTCAGGTGACCGATCACTGGCTCAATGGCCGGTCGCCTCCGCAGGCACTTCTTCCACCGCCGGGTCACGAAGCCTCGCCATGCCCCGGTCGCCACGATCCACGAACCCCTCGTCAATCGACCGTCCCGTCCGGTGCCGAACCGGATCCAGCGCCCGCGTCAATGGTTGTCCATCATCGAGATTCCCCGCCAAGGCCATTCCACCCCAGATGAAGTGGCTCCGGTGGGTAGTGGCCATGCTCACCTTGACGCCGAACTCATACCGCCGATGGGCGTTGCCCTTGCGGATGCACTCGACTGCCGACGCCTGCAAGCGGTACCGCTGGTTCCGGCCCTTCTTTATCCTGCGCCAGTAACCGCCGGGCCATCGCCAGTTCTGGTACCAACAACTTCCAGATCTTGCCGCCCGGCGGTCTTTCGCTCCAGGTCCTGGACCACCCGGCCCAGGTACGTCCGCAGACACCGGAGCTGGCGGTTTCTGCGGCGGAACGGGCGGGCATGGGCATCTCGGTTCGCTCGCCGCCGCGCCGGTGGGCCCTGGCGGGCGTCGCTCGAGCGCCATCCCACTCCATGCGGTCGGCACCGCCTCACCAGCCGGACCCGGGAACGGTTCCGCAAGTTGCGGTCGGTCGGCAAGGTCACGGCCTGGTCCGTCACCGTCGTGTCCACGGTTACCCGCCGCCACTCCCGCGGCGTCACGGTGCCGCTCGTCAGCCCGCATCAATCGTCGCCTTCCCGACCCACTCGGTGCCGGAGGCCCCGATGCGCTGGCGAAACCGGGTCCGGCTGCTCGGGTCGATGAGCGGATGATACGGGAAATAGTCCTCGCCGCAACAGGACTACCAGTAGGGATTCTCCACCCCACGCGCGACCACGGACTCGTCCGACCGTCGATACCTCTGCTTCCGATACTCCAGCCCGACCATCAGGCGGGTGGGCTGGCCGCGGCAACCGCGGTCCGAGTACAGCTCACCGAAAGTCTCGTCGAATCGTGGCCAATTCAGGATCCCGGCCAGGCGGACGAGCTCATGGCGCGGGTCCAGCAGGGCTTCCAGGCGGTTTCGGAACCAATCGTGGGATTCGGTCAACGCCGAGGGTCTGGGGCGCATGTTGGGAACGGACATGGCAAGGAATGGAGCATGAATGATCTCATATCCGGCAATTTGAATCCAATATTTCAGGGAAACTATTCTATTAAATTCAGATAGTTACCGCTGAATTGGGGCTTTGTCAGGGCCGACGAATTATTGGGACGACGATTCCGGTTGGCTGAATGTGGTTGCTATTGTCCAGGCCGCTTCAGAAGAACAGAAAAGGGAGGTTTACGGGTTTCTCAGAAAATACTTTGGAGACTGATTATGACTCGCCGAATCAACCCTGACCACGTTCCCCCAAAAAATCGTCCTGTCGTCACAATCAAGAATACAGAATACCAGCCCTCACGGAAACAGTTGAAAGCCGATTTACGGGTTTCGGCGACCTTCGAACAGGCGATTGCAGCGTTGTGCAATCCGGTTCAGGTTCGGCAGCAAAAATTGGAAAAAACCTGATTTCCGGGTTTACTTTTTCGACACTCTCCTACATAATCCCCAATCCCTATATATGAGTAACCGAGTCAATACTCAGTTACTCAAATCCCCCCGTCATGCGTCGCCGGTAGCAGCGGCTAATTCGTGACAGTGGGGACGCTTCACAGCCGGATGATAAACCCGAGGATGACAATCGCGGCCACCCACAACCCGATCTGCCAGCGCAGATTGTCTTTGTCGCGCCGATGGCTTTCGGCATCGCGTTCGGCATCCCGCTTGGCTATGTCGGCATCCCGCTTGGCCATGTCCGTTCTCAGTCGTTCAAAAGACGCATTCATACGTTCATACGAGGTATTCATCTTCTCCTCCAGCACGGCGATCTCTTTCGCCCGTACCTGATTCTGTTCCTGCAGTTGCTGGACCTGCTTTCCCAGCTCCTGATGGGTCGATTCATTCATGTCCCTACCCTATCCTATCCGACCATGGTCGGGTTTTCAAGTTTCAGTTCGCGCTTTGCGCAGATCATCCAGCTCGCGCTGAAACTGTTCCCGCACCTCCATATGGCACCCGATCGTTTTCGCAGGGTTCGTTTTCGTGGATCAGTCGGTCCAGTCCGCCACCTCTCTGATCGGTTCGTGCATCGGCTCTTTCCGGAGGCCGGACGGCTTGCCCTTCTTCCTGTCCTTGACCTGACGAATCTGGTTTTCGCTTCGGCGTCGCTCCCGAGTTGAAAAATACGCAATGTTTCACTCCACCTTCCGCTGGTCACAGCGGATCCGGAACTCGGTAAATTCGTTGACAGCGTCGCGATCCCGGAATGAGGGCGTAGCCCGAATGGAGGGATCGCGGCGCTGTTTCACTTCGGACTGGCCCCGGGGCTCATTTTCAAGGTTTCGTTTTCGACTTGGTAAACCGCCATTGTTTCTTGGGCGGTTGTCCAAGAATCGTTTTGGCCACCTGTTCGGGGGTGGCATTCGGAATCGGACCGGGCAGCTTGCGGTTTTCGTTGCGTTCGGGTTTCATGGGTTACTCCGGCCAGTAGTCTTGAATGGCTTGAATGATGGCGTTCAGGTCGCCCTGGACCCATTCATGCTTGTTCGGGAAAATATCATGGATATGGGCTTCCAACTGGCGGAAATGGGGCGTTTCCAGGGAAAACTCCATCCGGTATTGCCGGTCGGGGTCCGAGGTCTGGTAGGAGTTTAGCCGGGATTTCCAGTTCTTGGCAATCCCGACCTTGTATTCTCCCGGATACGCAGGATGGGAAATCACATAGACAAACTTCTGTTCCCGATAGTCGATACCTTGATCGGTTCGTTTCGGTGGGTCGGTTTTCAGGTGAATGGTTTCGTCCTTGGTGAAAATGAAATCCTTTACTTCCCGGGCCAATCGCTTCTTGACCAGCTCGTAGGCTTTGATGGAAATATCGACCCCGATCCATTGACGACCCAACTGTTCGGCGGCTACGCAAGTAGTGGCACAGCCACAGAAAGGATCCAACACTAAGCCCCCGGAATTGCTGGACGCTCGAATAATCCGCTCCAACAGTTTGATCGGCTTTTGGGTAGGATATCCTGTGCGTTCTTTGGCATTTGGGTTCAAGATGGAAATTTCCCACCAATCAGGGCAGGGAGACTGCGCTTTTTCCGTAGATGAGGTTGCTTGTCGAACCCCATTCACAAATACCGCTTTTTGCCGCTTTCCTTTCCAGCGCTTCAATGTTCCGGGAGAAGGATCAACAAATTGGGCATTAAATTCCTTGCCGAAAGAATAAAATAGAACGACATCATGATTCCTCACAAACTGGCCCGCAGCAATCGCCCATTTTCGATAGCACCATACAATCTCATTTCGAAAATTCTTTTCCCCGAAGACGCAATCCATCAGAGCCTTCAGGTAATGCGACATGGTAGGATCACAATGCAAGTAGATGGACCCCGTTTTTTTCAGCACTCGATGGCACTCAAGCAACCGGATCGCCATATACGCAAGATAAGCGAAATTATAGGGATTCCCAACCCCTCGGATGCCATCCAGATAGTGATATAGTTCCGGATGATCCTCATTGATGGTAGTGAGCCATTCTTCCTTGACATCCTCTTTCCGGAAGATGTCGCTGAATTCCGCCCCTTCGGCACTGGACCCAATCGGAGCCGTGAATTTCTTGTTCTTGTTAAAGGGAGGATCCAAATAGATCAGGTCAATACAATCCGAATCGATCCCCCGTAACACCTCCAGATTGTCCTTGCAGAAAATCGTCCGGTTGGGGACGTTGCATTCGCTCACTGCACCAGCTCCTTGTAACACACTTGCTTGCCGTCCATATTGCGGACCATCTGTTGCATCTGATCGATCGTGTTCTGTTCGCGGTCGTTGTGTCGCCCGGAAAATTCATTTACATAGCGATGCAGGTGCTTGGAACTCATGTGGTGATAGATGCCATGGTAGCCCCGCTTGAGTAGTGCCCCATGCGATTCGATGCCGTTAGTATGGGCCTGATCGTTGGCATATTGGCCTACTAAATGGCAACCCGTTTGATAGGGGTCAGGAAGCCCTTGGTAGCCCTTCCATTCGTCGCTGTAGATGGGGGGTCGTATATTCCGTGACCTCCCCAAGGAATTCATGCAAATAGGGTTTGCTGGCCGAAGGGATGACCTGGGCCTTGATCTGGTTGGTTTCCCGATCCTTGACTCCGACGACCGTGGCTTTTCCTGCGGCTCCCCTACCCGCCCGTAGCTTCTTGTGGGCACGCTTGTTGGACTCCTTGCCGCCGATGTAGGTTTCATCCACTTCTACGGGACCGGAAAACTTTTCACAAGAGCCATCCACAAAGCTTTCCCGGATCTTATGCATCATCAGCCAGGCGGACTTTTGGGTAATGTCGAGTTCCCGGTGAATCTTCATGCTGGAGATTCCCTTGAGGTTGGTCGTCATCAGATAGATTCCTACGGCCCATGCCCGATGGCCAAGATTGGATTTGTGCATCAGGGTTCCCGTTTTGACCGAAAAGTCACTGCGACAGGAGCGGCAGCGATGGGGCTGATTCTTCCGTTTTTCTTCGGATCGGGTATAGATATTGTGTGATCCGCAATGGGGGCAGGTGATGCCGTTTTCCCAACGATTGTCTTCAAACCATTGTTCGGCCTTGCGGTTGTCGGGAAACAGGTCCATGATCTGCATAAGGGACAATCCCGTCCGGTCATGCTTGCCTGGTGCTGATTTGGCCATGATTCTGTTGCATGAATTGCTTAATGTGGGAGATTGTACCCCATCAGGAGGCCAGTGTCCAGCGTGCTGTTAAAATTTGTGGGGTACAAAGTATATAATTCCCAGTTTGCGATAATCCCCAATGGGCAACTTCTCTATTTTGTCAAGGGATTGCGAACCCGAATGGCGGACATTGTGCAGTAGAACTTTTCCATGTGAAATGCGGCATGTACAGGACGGTATCGGTAACCGACTCTTTCCGGGCACGCATTTCGGGCCTTACAAGTTCGGCGACAGGAAGAATCAGGGGGCGCTTCCAGATAACGAACACAAGAGTCCACATCATAACGACTGCCATCAAAAGCGCCCACCGGGCATGCCTGCAAACAGGGACGACCCCGGCAATCTTCGCACGCTGGCCGCTCCGGTCGGGCCACGGCAAACCCGGTAACTTCGATCGACAGGGCGATGGCAAATCGGTAGGCATGCCAGAGTCCATACTCTGGATGCATCAGAATCCCCAGAGGAGACTCTCTCAGGCCTTCCGCTTTTTTGGCCCACTGGACAAACGGATGGTAAGGCGGGCCTCCGAAGGGGAACAATGCCTTTCCCTCCCACCGTTCAGCGAGCAAATGTCCGATACGCTCACTCCAACGGTTCAGGGGGTCTTCCGCTCCATCGCGATATTCCGGTGATTGCCGAAAAATCGGCCACAGAGAGGACCCGGCGTTGCCAAGCAACATCAGTGTTTTTGCGGGAGCATGGGGCCCCACTTCTGGAACCCGATCTTTTCCCCCGGCGCGGAAGCCACCCCGCAACACTAGGCCATAGACGTTGGCGTCTGCCGAAAGTTCAGACACATTCATGGGTCATCCGGTTTCTGTCGAGCATGGAACCAGCAACTGGGGGGCTGCTTGCCAATGTCACACCCCAGCAGACCATCCAGCCAAGGCAGGATCTCATCCTTCAGTGCACTGATGCCCGGTTCACCAACGGCATCACCTGCCTGAAACGATATTGACCATTTCAAAACGGAATGGCTACCGTTGGGCTGATCACTGAGGCGATCATTTTGTGAAAATCATTTTTGAAAGTCAATGTGTCCAGAATCCTTCCTATCCCAATCAAGCCTGGCATGGGCCGAGGTGCAACCGTTTTTTGAAGCGCGTGGCTGCGTGATGGCCCATCGTCCCCGAAAACAAGTAGGGCGTGTTGACACTACGTAGTGCATCCATAATCAAGCAAAGACCACGAATCCAAGGAACCGGACATCCAGTTTGTCGAAGCGTGAGGACAGCCGGCGCAAGCCTTGGAGCCGCCGGAACCGCCGCTCGACCTCGTTGCGCCGTCGGTACCATTTCCGATCCTATTCCCAGGGAGTAATGCGGTGGCGCTTGATGAGCGGCACCACGAGCTGTAAACTGAGACGGGCCGCCGAGGTTCGGGTTTCCTCGTCTTCATAGGCACGGTCCATGAACAAGGCCGGACGATTCCATGGGGTTGCCCTCTGCGTCTGGAGTTTCCGCCCCTCCGGGACGTCGTGCGCATGACCGGGGGAGAGTCGGAAGGCGACGGCGGTTCGGGCCTCCGCGGCCACCAGGGGAAGTGAGGAGTTGCCGCCGTCCCGGGATTGGCCGATGCACTGGGCCCCGTTTTTTTCGCGCACCGGTACCCGTCGGGATGGACCTTGATCCGGGCCCGAATCCTCTGCGGCCGTTGAAGAGGCTCGAACTCGCGATCCCGAACTCCGCTCTTCGACCACCGGTTCCGCCGCAGGAGAGACGGTGTGCCAGTTACCGAATCGCTCCGGCAGGCCACGCCATTTGCCGCCGTGCTCAGCCACATAGAGAATGGCGTTGAGCACCTGCCGATTCGGCAGGCAGACATGACCGCGCGGCCTTGGCAGCTGTGGCGCAATGCGTTCGTAGGGTACGGGGGTGAGTTCCCTGGATCGGTTCCTCCACGCGGTGGCCGCTGAAAATGACCGGTACCGGATATACCATAGGGAAGGTAAATTGCGTGAGCAGGTCCTAGTTCTGCCGGCATTACCGCTAATGGGTCGGGAAGCGGGAACGGGTGATATGGCAGGAGCACAAGGCCGGGGAGAGGTGGTTCGTGGACCATGCCGGCAGGATGGTGGCTGTCATTGATCGGTCGACCGGGAGATGTGGGAAGCGCAGGAACCCGAGGCTGGAGATGACGAAGTAGATGGGGGTAGCATTGCCGCCTCTTCCGCAACCGGACCACAGGGAGTGATCCCTGCTGCTCGATGACTGTTACGTTGCTAAGCTCTGATTGAGATGGTAAATATATGGGGCTAGAGTGGTCAATTTACCGTGGATTGGGTGGTCACTTTGATCGGCGAATCGATGGTCAGATTCCGTGGAATAACCAATAAAACGACTATCCATCTTGATGTGTAAAAGCACTATAATACGCTTGTTGTACTCAATGAGAGCGGCAAGACAATAATTCTAGAATCTATCAACAATTTCAGGTATGGCGTTGATGGAGTTCATGCTATCGCACAGAAATCTATTTCTACGGTTCCAGTGGATGCGCTGGCTCCAAAGAAAAAAGTATTCTACAGGGAAAGGGCGGGGATCGAACAGGCCGTCGGAAAGCTCAAACGCTTCCAGCGCATCGTCCTGCGCTGTGAAAAGACCGCCACGAACCTCAGCTCCTGCGTCGCTCTCGCAGCTGCCTTCATCTTGATCAAATCCGTCCACAGGGCCTGGCATCACGACGATGCTGGAGCCTTATCGACTTCGGCGAAGAAACAGATTTCGGATATCCCCATGATGCGTCCAGGAGATAGCCGCGCCGAAATATGACCGAACTGTACGAATACTGGTGTGACGCTGATCGGTCGCGCAACAGGGATAAGACGCTGTGGCGTCTGTCCGAATCGAAGAATGGGCGCAAGCATGCTTTGGACGAGCTGCCCGGCCGCGTCCTGAGTCACTATGTGACTGATGACGGAGTCGCGAAGATCCTGGAAACGCTGGGGTATCCGGCGACGGCGGAGTGCATTCGCACATTGCTGCCGGAGAGAACAATTGGCAGATCGGGGGATCTCGGTGAAATTCTAGCCACGGAGTTCGTTGAAGAACGGCTAGGCTATAAAGTGCCTGTGCGCAAACTGCGCGACAAGGATCATCGGGACATGGCAATGCGCGGTGAGGACGTGATCGGCGTCGCCCATGACGATGATGGCCGATTGATCTTGTTGAAGGGTGAGGCCAAGAGTGCGCAGGCCTTGTCCCGGCGAACGGTCGAAACGGCGCGGGCGAGGCTGGATGAGGACCACGGCAGGCCGTCAGGACACTCGCTGATATTCGTGGCCCGCAAGCTGATCCAGAGCGACGACCCAGACCAGAAGGAACTTGGACGGCAAATCCTGCGAGAGGCAACTAGTCGGGCGGTGCCGAAGAGAAGGCTCGCCCATCTGCTGTTCACGCTGACCGGCAATCAGGTAAGTCAGGTCATTCGAAACGATCTGAATGGCTCGAACGACTCGCACCCGCAGCACTCGGTGAATCTGAGAATTCCGGACCACGGAGATTTTATCGAGGCGGTTTACGAAGGAGCCTGCGAGGAGGCAGGGTTGGTTGGAGACGATTGAGGAATTGGTCGAGTTCCTGCAGCTCGCACTCGATGGTGGTGCACGCGGGCGTGTACTCAATATGGGCGAAGCATGGTCGATCATGCGGCAGGACGGCGTGGTTCTTGATGGCGCACCGGAGTTTCGCCTAACGCTGGGCGCCGACCTGGCCGAGTATGGATTTGCGGTGCTTGATGCCGGGCTCGAGTTGAATGCCTTGGATCCCGGACATCGCTTGGCCAGGAACGCATTCAGGAGTTCTGGCAAGGCGTTCGAGAACCTCGTGAGAAACGGTGATCCAACCGATCCGCAGCGCGGATTTCATCGCGTCATCGCAGCAGCTTCCTATCATCTCGGAAGTTTTGCCGCCATTGCCTATGCGCTCTTCCGACCCGTCGACACGGAAGAACAAAACCTGAATACCGCGGAGGCCTGTCTGGTTCGCCTCATGCTGAGAGACCTTGATGGAGTGCGGAATACGGCGAGAGAATGGCTTCGCGACGATCGACACCTCGACGGTGCGATAGTGGAGCGATTGGGGGGGCCGGATGAAGATCGCGAAGCGGAAATCGGACTGATCCTGATCGGGTCCGTATGCAGGGCACTTGCGAGTTTCGAATTCGCCTTGCGCACGGGCGAATCAGCGTTCGTCGACACCGCCAGGGACATACTCCTGGAGGCCGTCAAGTTGGCCAGCGAGAACGGAATGGCTTCGCTTTGGTGGATCATCCGCTTGACGCTCGGGCTATTGGACGATCTCTGGCGGCAATCGCTGCATGTAGTGCTGCCCCTGAATCCGCCGAACGGCGCATTGGCACGGTACTCGGATTTGCGGACGATTTTCATTTCTTCATTATTCGCTCGCAAAGTAGCAGAGATCGAACTTTGGCCGTCGCAGGTGGATGCGGCAAGAAGGGCTGCGGACCCTGCCGACGACCTTGTCGTTGCGCTTCCGACGAGCGCGGGGAAGACTCGCGTCGCCGAGCTTGCCACACTCACCGCGCTTGCGATGGGCAAACGAACCATGATCGTCACGCCTTTGCGTGCGCTGTCGACGCAGTCTGAGCGATCGTTTCGTTCGCAGTTCGGTCCGCTTGGGGCGACCGTATCGTCGCTGTACGGCAAGAGCGGCCTGTCTGTGGGCGACACGGATGCGCTTCGCAGCCACGACATTGTTGTGTCAACGCCAGAGAAGCTGGACTTCGCATTGCGAAGTGATCCCACGATCATTGATAACGTGGGTCTGATCGTACTGGATGAAGGTCATCTCATCGGTCCCGGGGATCGAGAGATTCACTACGAGGTTCTCGTACAGCGACTCTTGCGAAGAGCGGACGCAGGGGAACGCAGAATCGTATGTCTATCCGCGGTATTGCCGGATAGCGAGCATCTGACCGATATGACCGCTTGGATCCGGTCCGATGCGGAAGGAGAGCCTGTCAGATCAAACTGGCGTCCGACGGATCAGCACTTCGGCACGCTCGAATGGCGGGGCACCGCTGGGCGTTTGAACTACGACCTCAAGGACAACGGTCCATTCGTCAGCGAATTCATACGAGAATTGCCTCCGCGCGGCCGCGATCACAATTCGTATCCGCGCGAGTTGAAGGATGTAGTCTTGATGAGCGCATGGCGCTTCGCCGCAGTTGGGAAGTGTACGCTGATCTACATTACCCAGGCAAATTGGGTCGAAGGCTACGGCAAACGTGCCGTCAGACTCGTAGAAAAGGGATATCTGCCGTCTTTGCTGGATACGCCCGAAGATATCGAGTCAGCGATAATGATCGGGGCAGAGTGGCTTGGGCGCGACCATCCTGCCGTTCAGTGTCTGCGCTATGGAATGGCAATTCATCACGGCAAGTTGCCAAGTCCCTTTTTGCGTGAAGTCGAACGGTTGCTCGCCTCGGGAAAGATCAAGGTCACTGCAGCCTCTCCGACACTTGCTCAAGGCCTGAACCTCAACGCGACGGTGCTGCTTGTCCCCTACCTTGTCCGCCAACGCAAACCCATTTCCGGCGAGGAATTTGCAAACGTATCCGGTCGTGCTGGACGCGCCTTCGTGGACACGGAAGGTCTGATTCTACATGTGATGAACGATAGCTTCGTAGAGCGCCGCGATCAGTGGCTAAGGTTAGTGAACGAAGTGCGGGAGCGATCGCTTGAAAGTGGATTCATTGCAGTCATTCATAAAGTCATTCAGCGTCTTGCGGCTAACGGAATAGATGGGGCGGAGGGTTACGAATACCTGGCCAACGCGCGCGAGGCATGGAGAAAGAGTGCCGACGAAGATGGGGAGGAGCTTGAACAACTTGTTGCGAAGGTCGATTCTATCGTTCTCGGTTTGGTCGATGCACTGGATGCCGACGCCGAGAACCTGTCAGAACTGATCGAGGAGGCTTTGTCGGGATCGTTGTGGGAACGGCAGCTTGAGCGTCACCCACCTAGTGTAAAGAGAGGGCAATTGCGCGTTCTTACAGCCCGGGCCCGTCTCATCTGGGGAGAAACTACGGAGGCGCAGCGATACGGGCACTACGCGATGGGTGTCGGTCTGGAAGCAGGAATTCGAGTGGATGCAATGGCGGACGAACTCGCAAATGATCTTGATCGGGCGGATATGGCAGCATTGCAAGGCGATACAGGCGAGCTGCACGAGTCGCTGAAACAGCTGGCGGAGCGATTGCTCACCGTTCAACCATTCGCGACCGAAACGCTTGATGACGATTGGAGAGACATTCTGCGGGAGTGGATCAACGGATCGTCACTGTCCGATATCGGATCGGAGAACGTCGCGCTGATCGAAAACGCATTCGTGTATCGGCTGGTATGGGCGCTTGAAGCAGTTCGGGTCCGCCGTCATTCGCTCGGCTGGGAGCCCGAAGATGGAATGATCCCCGGTGCGGCGGCCGCATGCGTCGATACCGGGTTGCCGGATTTTCGCATGACCTTGCTGGTTCGCGGAGGCCTGACTTCACGAGAGGCAGCCCTGGCAGTAGTAAGAGAACTCGATCCGGAATTCTTCGATGGCAGCGGAATGCGGCAGTGGCTTGCCAGTAACGTCGTCGCGGGCTTGTCGTTGCGTGAGGATTGGCCCAGCGAGTCAACCGCAAGGCTTTGGCATCGGTTCAGGGCTGAAGCGCTGAGCGATAGGGAGCGGGCATGGCACAAATCCACGGAGGGCTTCCAAATCTCCGAGCTTTATCATCAAGCTGTGCAGGACCGCGCGTTGGTTCGCGTAGAACCGAATCCTGATGAGGGTGGAACATTGCTGGCAGGGCCGGACTTACGCAGAGTCGGCTGGTTGAACGAAGTGATTGAGGAGCTTCCGAGTTCGGTGACTTATGCTGAGATAGACTTGAGAGAGGGAGAGGCGCTTGTTCATCGAATTGGGCCGGGGACATGACGACAGGTGTCTTGAGTAAGGCGTGTTGACAACACTAAGTAGTCGACCCTGAAAATCTGTCTCAAGGGGCCGCCAGCACCCATGATGGAACACCGCCCGGCTCGGAGGCCAGCATTTTCCATCGCCCATCGTTCGCGGACGTTCCTGGAGCCTCAAAGCGTCGCAAATGCCGCCACCAAGGCCCCAAATCCAGCCCCCTTTTCACCTCACCAGCCAGCGGCTTAGGGGGTGTTGCACTTCACACTGGAAAGGGGGCACCCATAAAACGATTCTCCTACCAGCAAAAGCCGGGACGGTAGAACGGAATCCTTTGGGCTCCCAAAATCAGGGCCGATATCCAAGGAAGAAATTTCATGATTTCTTAATCCAAGGTTACTGAAGCGGCCTGTCGCCAATCTATTGGCGGGATTCTCTCTTCCAAACTAGCTAAGCGTATATCAAGCGCGTGTACGTTTTCCCGGAGTGAATGCACATCGTTCCGTATCTCGCTGAGATTGTTTTCGATACCATTCAAACTCGCATTCATTATTCCATAAAACAGGGCCGCAACCGAAACCAAGGAAACGGAAAAAGTCACAGAGAGTTTGAAAGCGTCTTTCCAAGACATGACCTTACCCATCTACCCAATTCTCTGGTGCGGGCCAATTCCTATCGCTTGTATTCTTCATAACGGATCTACTGGAATTGTACAGATAACGTCCAACGCTTTCCTATGTCAACACTTTTTCGTAAAAAAGTTGTACACAATTTGATGCATGAGTTACTGAAAAATAAGCATACGCCAAAAAAGGCTATTATTCAACTTGTGAATTATTACCCCGGGGCCCGGAAATAGTGGAATGTCGGTGGGTGCTTGACATTTCTCCGTTTTTGCCCATGGTGCCGGTACTGAATCGTGATCCCGGTATTTCTTCATGGGCAAGTCCTCTCTGGGTTCCCAGGCAACGGCGGGCGGTGCCAGCCCCGGATTGGCAGGATGCCGCCCCACGACGTCTACATCGAGAGCCACCTGGGTGGGGCGGCGGTGATGAAGCGCAAGCCGTCGGCGATGCATCTCATCGGCATCGACCTGGAAGCGGCGGCGATCGGGGACTTTTCCGGCGACGATCCGGTCGAGCGGGTCGGAATGCTGCAGTCGCTGCCGTGTCCGGTGAGGCTTGCGGGGTATCGGTCGCGGCGGTACAACAGGCGGCTGTCGGACTGGCGCTGTCGGCAGGTCCCGGTCATGAATCAGGCGGGGGATTTCCGCTCGGAGACCGCGAGGTCGATGGGGCGGTCGACGGTGTCGCGGGAGTTGAGGCGGAACGCGGGGCAGCGGGGGGTATCGTCCAAAACAGGCGCAGCACCTGGACGGTGGCGACTGGGTGTCACACGAGACCATCTACCGGATGGTGTAGCGTAACAAGCGCGCCGGCGGCGACCTGCATACCGGCTTCAGGCACGCCCCGAAGGCGCAGGAAGCGCTACGGGAAGAACGACTACAGGGGCAGGCTGCCAGGCCGGACGGACATCTCCGAGCGACCGCCGGTCGTGGACGCGCACTCGCGCTTCGGCGACTGGGAAGGGGACACCGTCATCGGCAACGACCACCGCGGCGGCCTCGTGACGCTCGCCGAGCACAAATCCAGGATGCTGCTCGCGGAGCACATCACGCGCAAGACCACGGCCGAGACGACCAGTATCCTGCGCCGCATCACCAGCAGCCTCGAAGGCATCATCGACACCATCACCTACGACAACGGGCGCGAGTTCGCCGACCACGCCATCGTCTCCGAGGCCACCAGCAGCAGCGCCTACTACGCCCGACCCTACCACAGCTGGGAGCGCGGCCTGAACGAGCAACCCAACGGGCTGCTCAGACAGTACTTCCCCAAGTCCATGCTGCTCGACCAGATCACCGACGAGCAGGTCCAACAGGCCGTCCACAGGATCAACAACAGGCCGCGCGAGTGCCTCGGCTTCAAAACACCCATCAAGGTCTTGCAAAACGCCTTCGACTCTGGTGAAACCAGCGCCTCACCAAGCGTTGCACATTCAAGGCTGAATGTAGATCCTGTATGTCATGGAGAGGGTGGAGTGCATGTGCTTTTCTGTCGCGGCACTGAAGGAAGATTTGGATTGGGGTCCACAACATACATCCTGACTCCCTTTTCGCCGATCAAGAACTGGTCGAGATGACTAACATCAGAGCCAATGAGGTTCGTGCCGGTGAATTTGTAGTCGTTCCGCACACCTACGGACTTGTTCATCTGGATCACGAAATGCTCTATTGCCCTGTACCTTAGGCGGGTATCAGGCGGGCCGTAAGATATGCTTTGCTGTCCGCGACGCGTTGCGCTTGGACCTGTGATGCCGCCGGGCAGATTGGTCATAAGCTGCACGCCAGGCTTGGCCCGAACCCTGACGTGCTTGGTGCTGCCACTGATGGGCACAGTGACTTCACCTGAGCCAACTCCGCCCAGGTCCCGCCATGTCCCGTCGTGGTTGACCTGTAGTATGTTCTCCCTTACTTCATCGGCGACATGGAGATTGACGCTTGTGTTGCCACAGGTGAAGATCTTGCGGCCTGGGTTGTTCACGGACCATGTGTCCCTCTGCTCTTGGTTGAGGCAGTAGAAGAATCCACCACTGGCGCGGATTCGCAATACTTCCTCGTCGTCATCCCCGCAGCCCCTAATCAAATCCCCGGATTGTTCCAGCCATACAGATGCGTTGATCGATTGTGCGTTTGCGCCACCGGAAAGCAGTAGCGCCCCGAGCAACAGTAGAATGGCTAGTTTGGAGGGGGGGGGGGGGGACTCTTGTGTGTCTCTTCTGTCTTTTCTCATTGCGTTTCCTCCAGATATAGAGTGAAAATCGGAGCAGACCGGAGTGTAGCATACAGGCTGTCAATTTGCCCCCCCCCCCCCCCCCTTTTCCAGTGTGAGGTGCAACACCCTGTAAGCCGCTGGCCTGCGAGTTGAAAAGCCGCTTGCGGTGGGCCAAAGGATGGCCAACAATCTCTCTGTTTCTCACCAACGGAGGATTGCCATGCCCGTAGGCTACCATCACCTGACCCCTGCCGAACGATGCCAGATTCAAGCCCGGTTGTACAGGGGGTGGTCGAAACGGGAGATGGCCCGCGACCTCGGACGGGATCCCGCGACGATCTCGCGCGAGACCTCGCGCCACCGTGGCCAGCGCGGCTACCGTCACCAACAGGCTGACGGCAAGGCCACGGCCCGTCGCCAGGAAGCGTCGGCAGTGCCCCGGAAGATGACGCCCGAGCACTGGGCAGCGGTCGAGGACCGGCTGCAGGCAGGCGGGAGCCCGGAACAGATCGCCGGTCGGTACCGGCAGCAGGGCGAAGTGATGGCGGGCAAGGAGTGGAGCTACCCGCAGGTGCGGGCCGACCGGCAGGCCGGAGGGACGCGGTACCGGTGCCGGCGGCGTCGGGGCCAGAAGCCGAACGGGCGCGGCGGCCGTCCTGCCGGACGCGGCCACATTCCTGATCGGATCGACCTTGCGGAGCGGCCTTCGGTGGTGGCCGAGAAGAGCCGGATCGGCGATTGGGAGCGGGAATCGATCCTTGGCGCGAGACCCCGGGGGGCGCGGGTATCGGCCGTGGGTCGGGGCTCGAAGTTTACTTTCCTGAAGTGGGTGGAGGGCCAGACCGCGGCGGCGGGGCCCCGCGGCGCTCAACCGGCGTAATGCCGGCCTCCGAGTTGGGCAGTGTCCCACCGCGGGTGCTTGCGGCTACCTGAAACAGGTTTTTTCAGGGCCGACTATCTACCAGTCTCTGAATTCGTCTTGTCTGCCATGCAAATTACCCAGGTGTTTACTGTCCGCCTCGCCGTTCTTACTCTGGCGACCCCAGTCTTCGGGTTGTTTACCTTAGTGGCATTGGTTGACGGGCTGGTGCGGCGGCCGGGAAAGCTCCTTCGTCTACCACTACGCCAAAAAAGCAGCCATCCCGCTGATTATCATGGCCTGGGTGCTGTATCTGGCGTTGCCGTTCAGCCTGCACCCATCCTGGATTATCTTGCCGTTTGCACTGGCATTCGCCTTTGCCGTCACCATCACCGCTAGTACCTTCAAGAAGTATCTCTGATATGATTGACTGTAACGCTACAGTTTGCTAGGCTGTATCAAGTGGCTGTACTATTACAGTAATGGAGGTGCCTATTATCGCTCAAGCCGAACAATTGCTGCAACGTGGTTCCAGTGTAACCAGTTCACTGCTGCCAGCGATTTTTAATATCTTCAGCCAGTGGAAACTGACCGGTGCCCAGCAAATGACCCTGCTGGGGCTCAGCAATGAAAAAACGCTCTACAACTGGAAGAATCAGCCGGAGAAAGCCAAGCTGACACGGGATTTGTTGGAGCGGGCCAGCTATATCCTGGGTATCTACAAGTCTCTGCAAATCCTGTTGCCCGATCAGGCACTGGCCGATCAATGGCTGTCTTCGCCCAATGACAATCCACTGTTCAACGGCACAGCCCCCCTGGATCGGCTCCTAGCTGGTCAGGTAGTAGACCTGGCCGTGGTCAGGGACTTCCTCGACGCGGAGCGAGGTGGCTGGTGATCGATATCGAAGATCTGTCAATTAGCGAGGTGAATGAACCGGTGTATCGGGTCATTCTCTCTCGCTATCCCCAGATCGATTTGTTCGAGCGCGTTTCCAATCCAGAGGATTGGGATGTGCTCTATGCAGTGGAGTCTCTGACTAATCCCAGGCTGCGTGATGAAGTTGGTGATATTCGACTGGTGCCACCGGAAGACAGGGTCTACGGCGATGGCGCATCCTGGATTATGGCCGCTTTCGCGCATCCTCCGGTAGATGGCCGTGGCGGTCGCTTCAACCGGGATTTCGGTATCTATTATTGCGCGGCCGACGAGGCCGTAGCTATTGCTGAGTCGTCCTTTCATCATGCACGGTTTCTCCGGGAATCCCGAATTGCACAAACCACCCAGGATATGCGCGTTTTACGAGCGCAACTAGGTGCTACATCGTTGCATGATCTGCGGCAGCTAACCGGGCACGCCATATATAACCCGGATGACTACGGAGAAGCTCAGCAACTTGGTTATGCCCTGCGAAATGCTAAGAGTTATGGCGTTCACTATCAGAGTGTTAGAGAAGAAGGTGAATGTTATGGCGTGATGCGTCCGAGAGCATTATCGGATGCCGTCCACTGGCGTTATTTGCGTTACCACTATGACCAGGGATCGATTGTCAAAGTTGAATCCCTGGACGGGAGTGACAGGAGGTGATGGCCATGCATAACGAACTGCTATGGATCTTTACTCAACTCCCCGACGATTACATTGTTATCGATACCGAAACCACCGGGCTGCCGGATGAGAATGGCCTGCCTGATATTGTTACGTTGGGCATAACGGTCGTCCGGGGTCGGGAAATAGCAGAATCCATTGAGTTTGAAATACGGCCGACGCGAGCAATTTCAGAAGAAGCGCAAACTGTACACGGCATTACCGATGAGCAAGCGGCCGCATTCGAAACCTTCGAATCACAGTGGAGCCAGATTGCCGAATATTTGAAAAATCAACTTATCGTCATCCACAACGCCAGTTTTGACTGGCCCATCCTGCTGGACCATGTTGCCCGATACGATGTAACGATGCCGGAAGTACAAGGTGTATTTTGCAGTCAGAAAGCGGCTACTCCCTGAGCTCAAGCTAAGAATCTTCCATGTAGCCACAGAGGTCCGTCTCTTGATTTGCTAACCGAGGTTCTTGGTGTTGAAGACCTTAGACTGAAGTTCTGAGTGGGGTTTGGATACCCCGGGACCAGCCCGAAGTGCAACATTACAGGCAATCCTGTCTACACAGTTTTCAAACTGAGCCACTACCCAACGGAAAAATACAGCATGAATCAATGGGAAAATGAGCAAAATTGATACTAGGGAACGAAACCGAAAAAAGTCAACCCCGCGTCTCTCCCGGACGCGGCGCACAGACGGAATGGTCTCCTGACCAGGCCCCCAAAACGAGCCAGATTCAACCAGACGCCAGAGCCGTCATGGACGCGGACCTGGCGCACCAAGCATGAAACAAGCGCCTCTCATTCGCTGCCGGCTTTGGGGCGGCTCCGGGGCAGGCAGCGAATGAGGGGTGCTATGAATCCTGAAATAACCGGATAGGCTGGTTGACGCCGCCTGCCGGCGGCGGTAGTAGGAGCTTATGCCGCGGGTATTCCAGCGATCAGAATGCCCAGGATCGTGGTGGCCAACGCGATGCCGTCGAGGATCGCCAGCAGTTGCCGATTCTTCCGCCGGGCCATGTCGGTCCGTAGTCGATTGATCGCTGATCGTGTTTCTCCGGTCAGTCTTTCGGCGGCTGTTGCATACTCTGTTTCGTGTTCATGTCTGCCCTCAGCACGGCGATCCCTTTCGCCCGTTCGTGGTTCTGTTCCTGCAGTTGCCGGAGCTGTCTCTCCAGCTCCTGATTCGTGGTTTCTACCATCCTCCTATCCTATCCGATTGCGGGCCGGGTTTTGATGTTGCGGCACCAGCTTTGACCTGGCGCAGCTCGTCCAGCTCGCGCTGAAGATTCTCCCGCTGCTCCATCAGCACCCGCTCGATCTCGGTGGGACCGCCCTCGCTCAGGATCAGTCGATCCAGCCCCTCAACTTCATGAATCAACTCCCGGACCCGCATCTGCCGGCTGTCCGCCTTCCTGCTTTTCTTCCCGGTCCTGTCCGCGATCTGATCCAGGACGGCCGTGCTGTGTTTCAGGTCGGTTTTCCAGCGTAACACAGCACGAGCGGAAACCGGAGGCAGTGCAACGGAGAATACAGCGAATCGGCGGGCCGGGGAACGAACAGGATTCAGACAGGACGGAGCCGCCACGGACGGAGGCTCCGGCGCCTCAATGCGGCCCCCGCCATCGGGTGCGGGAACGAAACGGGGGCGCTGCACGAATCCCGGAACAGCCGTCACGGGATCAAGACAGAATCAACTGCACCTGGACGCGCATGGTGCCCTGGCCAGTCCGGATGCGCCGACGGCTGGCGGCGGTAGCCGTCGTTTACGCTGCAGGTATCCCGGCGATCAGCACGCCCAGGATCGTAGTGGCCGCCGCGATACCGCCGAGGATAGCCAGCAACTGCCGGTTTTCCCGTCTGGCCATGTCGGTTTTCCAGTTGGCCATGTCGGTTCTCAGTCGCTCGAAAGCTGCGTTCATGCGCTCGATGGATGTCTCGGTTTCGGCCTGTTTCGTGTTCATGTCTGCCCTCAGCACGGCGACTTCTTTCGCCAGTTCATGGATCCGCTGATCCTGATTGTCTTTTCCCGCCATGCTCCTATCCTATCCGATTGTCGGCCGGGTTTTCAAGTTTCCGCAGCGGCCTAGCGCAGCTCGTCCAGCTCGCGCTGAAACTTCTCCCGTTGATCCATTAGCGCCCGGTCGTTCTCGGTGGGATCGGCCTCACTGGAGATCAGCCGATCCAGGCCATCAACCTCCACCGGACCGACTGGAGCCGCCTGCAGGCGGCTCCAGTAGCAGTAATCGGTTCTACGCCGCAGGGATGCCGGCGATCAGCATGCCGAGGATTGCAGTCGCCAAACCGACGATTCCGAGCATCGCGTAAATCAGCCGGTTGTCGCGTCGGGCTATTTCGGCCAGCAGTCGTTCATACGATGTATTCATTCGCTCCTCCAGCACGGCGATCTCTTTCGCTCGTTCATGATTGTGTTCTTCAATTTTCCGGAGCCGGTTTTCCAGCCCCTGATCGGTGTTTTCCGCCATGCTCCTATCCTATCCGATTGTCGGCCGGGTTTTCAAGTTTCCGCAGCGGCCTGGCGCAGCTCGTCCAGCTCGCGCTGAAACTTCTCCCGTTACTCCATCAGCGCCCGGTCGTTCTCGGTGGGATCGGCCTCGCTTTTTACGAAGACAATTTACTTCAATTCCAATGGGATTGTTCCCAACAATTTTTACGGCATGTTTAATATCGTGGGCTATGATAATCCCCGTGTTGACGGATACACCTCCCGATCACGATACTGACTGGGATTCGGCTAGAATCGGCGCTCCTTTCTGCCATTGTTTTCGTTCATGGCTTATCAGCTTGGAATTGATACCGGGGGTACCTATACTGATGCCGTGTTGTTGGGTGCGCACGGGCAGGTAGTTGCCAGAAACAAAAGCCTGACAACGGCTTTTGATTTGACCCAAGGCATCGGCAATGCCATCTCGAGCCTGCCGGCAGAGAAGTTGCGTTCGGTGCAACTGGTCTCTCTGTCCACGACTTTGTCGACCAATTCCGTGATTGAGGACCGCGGGGATCCGGTATCGTTGGTTCTGGCAGGTTACAGCGAATCCCAAATCGAAAAAAGTGGAGTATATGACATTCTCGAACCGGATCAGGTGATCCGGTTGCAAGGCGGACATGATGCGATTGGTCAGGAGCAGGCACCATTGGACCTGGAACAGGCTCGACAGGCCATTGCGACGCAGGCGAACCGGGTATCTGCATTTGCGGTGTCCTCCATGTTTGGTACGCGCAATACTGCCCATGAGGTCACTCTACGGGATCTGATTCTCGAACAGACGGGAAAGCCGGTGGCCTGTGGTCATGAACTGGCATCGTCCCTGGGAGCTCCTCGCCGGGCGCTGACCGCAGCTCTGAATGCACGCATGATTCTCCATATCCAGCGGCTGATTGATGCGGTGGAAAAAATCCTTGAGCAGTCTTCGATTCAGGCTCCGCTCATGATCGTCAAGGGTGATGGTTCGCTGGTCAATGCCCAATCGGCTCTGCGACAACCGGTGGCCACCGTGTTGTCGGGCCCGGCAGCCAGTGTGGTCGGGGCCTGTGCTCTCAGCGGACGGAAAGAAGGGATTGTTGTCGACATCGGCGGGACGACAACGGATATTGCGATTGTCACCAACGGCCACCCGGAGCTCTGTGCGGATGGGGCCCGAATCGGTAATTGGCAGCCGATGGTGGAAGCGATTCGAGTCTTTTCCATTGGACTTGGCGGCGATAGTGAAGTGCGGTTTCGGGGCGGATTATCGATTTCCCAGCGTCGGGTGGTTCCCATGAGCTTGCTGGCACACCAGAATCCAGAGGTCATTCCCCGGCTGGAGCGGCAATGGTCTGCGGCACCAAATCCCCGCAATAACCGCTTTGCATTGCGCTTTCAGCAGAACGATATTTGGCTGGATCAACTGGGCAAGACCGAACAGGAAGCTTGGCAACTGCTGGAGAATGGCCCGGTCGAGGTCGATGACCTGTCGAACCGGAGCCGTTCCCTGATGCGAGCCATTGCTCGTATGGAGCGCCTGGGACTGGTCATTTACAGTGGATTTACTCCGTCTGATGCCACCCATGTTCTGGGAATGAGCGATCACTGGAACGTCGAGGCCGCGGAACTGGGGGCCCGGATCTGGGCCCGGCAAATGCGACATCTATACGGTTGTGGCAACTGGACTGTGGGAGATGCGCAAGCGCCCAGCGAGGAAGTATTCCAGCTGGTGGTGCATGCGATGAGTGAGAAACTGATTGAAGCCGGACTCAATCAGCGCGGTCATTTGCGGGATTCCCGTGCCCGGAACCTGGCCCGACTGCTGGCGGATATTGTGCTGTCACAGGGAGAAGCGAAGCAGATCCAGCCATTGTTTGATCTCCATTTCGCCCGCAATTATCCCATTATCGCCGTGGGTGGACCTGCTCACGATTATTTCCCTGCCGTGGCACGTCGATTGGGAATGGAGTTGGAATTGCCGGAACATGCCGATATCGCCAATGCGATTGGAGCGGTCAAGGGTGCGGTGGTGCAAGTGTCCCATGTGACGGTCACCCAACCGGAATTTGGGATATACCTGCTGTTTCACCGTGACCAACCTTTGCGTTTTGATACGCTTGATGCAGCCCTTTTGCGGGCGCAGGACCTGGCCACAGCCGAGGCGGAGTCACTCGCGCACTCGGCCGGTGCCGAAAATGTGATCACGCAGGTTCGGGAAGAGCAGAACTGTGTCCGCCATGACATCGATGGGGAACTGTTTGTCAGTGCGACGGTAACTGCTATTGCGACCGGACGTCCCGTTAGCCAGATTGGTCCGGGTAGCGAAGCCTGACTTCCACGATGACGCCGATATCACCCGGTACCGTAATCGATTCTTTCATTCGGTCCTACTTGCCAAACATAATCTGAATCAGGAGAAACTTTCATGGCATATGCAATCCAAGCGACCCATCCCGGTAATGCGGGCGTTCTGGCCCAGTGTGAGTTCGAGCCCTCGCCACCCGGAGATCGGGAAATCCGGATTCGTCACCGTGCGATCGGGGTGAATTTCATCGATATCTATATTCGTACCGGTTCCTATCCATGGCCAGTCCCTGAAAACCTGGTTCTGGGTTGTGAGGCCGCCGGGGTAGTGGAGGCAGTTGGTGCTGGCGTGACTGGGTTTCGCGAAGGCGACCGGGTGGCTTATACCCTGCCCAATGGTGCCTACAGCACACATCGGAATATCGACGTGTCCCACGTCGTTCACCTTCCGGATGCGGTGGACGACCAGACAGCGGCCGCCTGTATGCTCAAGGGATTGACCGTTTACTATCTTCTACACAACAGCTTTCGGGTGCAGGCAGGGCACACGATATTGTTCCATGCGGCCGCCGGCGGAGTGGGTCTGATTGCTGGTCAATGGCTGTCCTCTAAGGGAGTCGTGGCGATCGGGACTGCGGGCAGCGACTCCAAGTGTGACCTTGCTACACGGAACGGTTATGTGCATGCGATCAATTATAATCGGGAAGATTTTGTCGCCGGAGTCAAAAACTATACGAATCAACGGATGGTTGACGCAGTGTATGATTCCGTCGGTGCCGGGACTTGGCCAGGGTCTCGCAATTGTCTCAAGCGGCACGGCACACTGGTATCTTTCGGGCAATCTTCCGGACCAGTGGAAGGATTCCAGTTCTCGGACCTGGCAGTTGGGTCACTGTACCTGACCCGACCCACACTATTCCATTTTGTGGCGGACCGGAACTGGCTGGAAAATGCATCTGCGATTCTGTTTGAGATGGTAGAGGAAGGGCAGATTCAGATCCCAATCCATCAGACGTTTCCTCTTGCGGAAGCGAGCAAGGCTCATGAGTCTCTGGAAAGTCGTCACACCACGGGATGTACGGTCCTGATTCCCTGAGTATGATCGGGTGTCGACTCCCTCTGGGGCCTGCAAGCCGGGACCAGCGTGCTCTGATGGCTATGGGTAGGACCGGTCCGAACATCCGGGGCTTGGTTGGGTATATCATTCCGGTGCAAAGGGGAATCAGTTGCTTCATCTCCTGCCCATATGCAGTGACCGTGCATCTGGCCCACCGGTCTGGCGTGCGGACGATTCGAATGTGGAGGGGTGTCAGGGGTTGATTGGGCCGAATTTCAGGTAACAAAAAATGCAATTGGATACGCAAAAACGGCCATCGGTATTGGTAGAGGTACTGATTAATGTAATCTTGCCGTCGATCATACTGATGAAACTGAGTACCCCGGAGCGGTTGGGGATCGTCAATGCCTTGATTCTGGCGCTCGCACTGCCAATCCTGTATGGAGGATGGGACCTGATCCGCAATCGCCATGTGAACTATATTGCTATTCTGGGGATGGTCAGCGTGTTCCTCACGGGAGGCATCGGCTTGCTGCAGTTGGATGTCGGCTGGCTGGCTATCAAGGAAGCGGCCATCCCGGCACTGATTGGGTTCGTCGTTGGAGTGACGGGGTTCACCCGTTCGCCACTGGTAAAAAAGCTTCTTTTCAATCCCCTTGTCATGGCAACCGAGAAGGTCCAGCAAAGCCTGGATCATGCACGCAGGACAGAAATTTTTGATCAGAAGCTCCGTTTCGCGAATCATTGTTTGGCAGGTACGTTTGCCTTTTCAGCGGTCATGAACTACATGCTGGCAAAGATGATTGTCACCAGTGACACCGGAACCGTAGCATTCAATGAGGAACTGGGCAAACTGACATTTCTCAGTTATCCAGTGATCGCGATTCCCTCCATGCTCATGATGTTTGGCATTATGTGGTATGTGATTCACACGATCCGGCAGTTGACCGGTCTAGGCTTGTCGGAAATCTTTAACCGTGAGGGCGGCTAGATTGCCATGATGTATTTGTTGCGCCATGCCGAAACCTTGTGGAATTTCCAATTGCGAAAACAGGGATTGAATGATTCGCCTTTGACAGCGAACGGCAAATGGCAGGCCCGGACCTATGGGACCGTATTGTCAGATCGGATTCCGGCAGAAGACATTCGTTGTGGCCGGGTGCAGCTGTATTGTAGCCCTCTCGGCCGGGCCCGTACCACAGCCGAGTATCTGGTTGATGCCTTGAGGATTCCGTCCGACCATGTCTTTTCTGACTCGCGTCTGATTGAATTTGATTATGGGGATTGGACCGGGATGACCAACGAAGAAATCGAACAGGAATATCCGGGTGCCCTGTCTGCCCGAGAAGTGGACAAATGGAATTTCACGGTTCCGAATGGCCAATCTTATGCGGATGTTGAGAAGAAAGTGGGTCAGTGGATGGATGAGTTGCCACATGGTAAATTGCTGATTGTCGTTACACACAATGTGGTCAGCCGAGTGATCCGCAGACGCTTTTTGGGGCAGCCATGGCAGGAAGCCGGCCGTCTGGAACATCCCCAGAACCTGATTTACTGTCTGCATGCGGAATCTGTCGAGGCAATTGATATCGGCCCACCTCCGTAAACGCGATCCAGGACGATTGGGTACATGGAAATGCTCTTCAGGCATGCATCGCAAGATATAGGGCGATGGAGTTATGGAGTGCCTGATATGCCGCGTCCCCAACACGGTTTCCATGCCATTATGCTAGCGCAGGTCCGTGGCCATCATGAACAGGATGTAGATTCCCAATATCAGGATTGCATGGAAGAAAATCCGGCGAAAACTGGACTCGGAAAGTTGCCGGCGTACCGCTTGCCCGATAGCCATACCAAGAAATGCCGGGATGAGAGCGGCTCCTGAGGTCAGTCCCAATTCTGCGTTCAGCAGATTGCGTCCCTGCAGGCACAGGGCCAGTGCAATGGTCGAGACGGTAAACAGGATGCCCATCGCCTGTATCAGGGCCTCTCGACAGAGGCCAATTGCTTGCAGATACAGGACTCCGGGAACCACAAACGAACCGGTCATGCCGGTGAGAATACCATTGGTCGCCCCGAAAACCGGTCCGGTCCAGATCTGCCAGCGACGTGGAATGGATATCCCGGGCCCGAGCAAACCCTGCACTGCATACACCACCAGCAGTAGGCCAAGAAGTCCGGAGAGCAAGGTCAAATCAATGGTTGTGAGTACTTGCGTGCCGACCCAGACGGTAATAGCGGCAATGGTGAGAAACGGCCATAATCTGCCGATCAGCATGAGACCATGACCTCCATGGGTTGCTTGCAGGAGATTGGTTGCAAAAGAGGGTATGATCATCAGTGCCATGGCGATGGTCAGGTCAAAGGTAGCGGTCAGCAGTCCCAGACTCACCGCGGGCAAGCCCATCCCTACCACTCCCTTGACCATTCCTGCGAGCAAAAAGATGATGGCGATTGATGCCATCGTTCCGGGATCTGTCATGGTAAAGTGGCCCAGACACAGGATGCAGGTCTGACTTGTTCGCAGATTGGTGGACTGTCGCTCAGTTTGACCCTCATGTCGAAAATACAATATAGTGGTGGCGTGATCCTTTTGTACCGTTCCCGCTGGAAACATGGTGGTGTCGATACGGATGTGCCGAACAAGAATAGTCTGAAATTACCTGAAAATACAAATCTGATGAGTGTTCCGGCCCCACGACCCCGGTTCCGCTGGCGGCTCCAATTCGGTGTCACTGCAGTCACCTTCTTTCCTGCTGGGGCCGTGGAGCGAGCCGCAATTCCTGCGCCCACCGTCGGTTTTGTCGCGAAGAAATTGCGGGAATGCCTCGGGAGGGGGATCAATAGCCGTTCCTCGAAGTTACGGCAATCGGCATCGGCTATGTCCTTTGGTGATCGTAACAGGGAGGTTGGCGGTGGTCTGTCAGTATGCGAATCTCTCATTTGTACGGCGCAGAGACAACCAGCCGAATTCACATAATGGATGTCATCTGTCAAAAAAGTCCTCCCGAAAGTGTCACGATTGTGGACTTGGCTGATCATGAGGTCGGCCATCTGCCGAGAGGCGTAGTGAAGGGGCAGGGATATACCTACCGGGTGACGTATATCCTCGTCTTCAATCGGGCCGGTGACCTTCTGGTCCAGAAGCGTTCAGATACCAAGGACTGGTGTCCCGGATATTTTGATCTGGCAGCAGGCGGGATTGTCCAAGAGGGGGAAACGTATGACCTTTCGGCCAGTCGGGAACTGGAAGAAGAGTTAGGGGTCCGGTCAGAACTGGTGGGGCATTTTGCCCTGTTTTACGATGACCTCAACGCTCGGGTCCATAACCGGAACTGGGGGCAGGTCTATTCCTGTGTCCATGAAGGACCCTTCCGGCTACAACCGGAAGAGGTGGTGTCGGTCCAATTCATGCCGGTAGACAAGGCTTTGGCCATGGAGGTGGACCGAGTGACACCAGATACTCGCCAGGTGCTGATCGCATATTGTATGTAGTCGACCCTGACTAAAAGTTGGCTCGGTATATGCGGTTGAGCCGAAGAATCGACTAATTGAGGAGATGAATAATGAACTCTAAAGAAAAACTGACATGACAGCAAGCGTGGCTGCAGGTATAGAAGCCGGATGCCCGGTGCCTCGGCATCTTTCGGAACTGGATTTCGCCACCGCAATGGCGGCGGAATCGATCAGTGAAAACACCAGGCGGGCCTACGGCTGCGCCATCGAGAGGGTGGATAACTGGCTACATGGCCAAGGGCTGCCGCTGAACGATGCCTTCCTTGTCCCTGTATCTGGTCAACCAGATCGAAAACGGTGTCGGCGTGTCCACTCTCGGCCTCGGGCCGCCATCGGGTTTGCCTGCAGGCTGTGCTGCCGAGAATCCCCGGCTGGACCGAAAACAAGGGCCCTGCTGGCCGGGGCCACGCGGCCAGTCCAGTCAACAAAGCGTGCGTTTGTTTTACAATCTGAAGACCCGGCAGGAACCGTCCTTGAGACGGATCATCTGCAGTAAGGAAACCGGGTAAAGAAATCTATGTCAAGGTACTGGCCAGCACAGACGGGTTTCCTTACTGGACTTGAAAACCCCGGCAACGATCGGATAGGATCGGAACATGGCAGAATCCACGGATCAGGATCTGGAGAGACAGTTCCTGGAACTGAAAGAACAAAACCAGGAGCGGGCGAAAGAAATCGCCGTTCTGGAGGAGAAGATGAACACGAAACAGGCTGAAAATGAGTCGGCGCTGGATCGGTTGCGGGCCGACATGGCTAACTGGAAGACCGACATGGCTAACTGGAAGACCGACATGGCCAGGCGCGACAAGGACAACCTGCGCTGGACGGTCGGATTCGGGATCGCCCAGATCGCGGTAACAATAGCCGTCCTGGGCGCAGGCTTTGCGTTTCTGGCCCTGGTCGGCATGCCAACGAATTAAACGACTGCCGCCGCCTGCCGGCGGCGCATCCGGTCCGGTTCCGGCTGCGTCCAGGTGCAGTTGATTCCGTCCCGCCCCCACCGCTCGCGGCCGGCCGCGTCCAGCGAGGATCAGGCGGGGCCGCCCGCATGGGAGGCCGGCATGCCGGCCAGCACATCCAGGTCATGGAACGGTCCAATAAAGGCTTGGTCCGCACCGGTCGCCACGCCGATGCCACCTTGCAGCCGACCTGCTCAATGGCCGGGAACTCCTGCTCCAGCCGCCGAACGAGTCCCAGCCGGGCCGGCGATTCCAGGATCCAGGGCTGGGCACCCACCATCACCGCGGCCATTTCTATGACCGATCCATTGGCGGCCGGCGGACTTTCGGCCCGCATCTCCCTGGCCAGGACTTTCAGGGCCTGCCGGTCGATGGGCGGACGGTGGGCAATGCGGGTCTTGCCGGATGGCTCCCTCGTGATCACCGTAATGGCGGGATAGGCGATCACGTCGGTATGAAAAGCCGGGGTGTCGGTCATGTCCACGTAGGCCTTGAGGTGATAGCCTTCGGCCACCATCCGGCGCAAGGGGCCGTCATAGCGATTCTTCATCCAGCGATCGGCACAGAGGAAGCCGAGAGTGCCGCCCCCGTCAAGCAGGCTCAACGACCGCTCCATAAAGGTATAACCACCAGGTAGCCCATGGGATTGAAAATCCGGAGCGGGCCAGCATTATGCTGGAAGGCGTCAAAGGAAAAGGCTTGATGTATGTTTGACTGACAAGAAACGATCTGCATGGTAAACTGACAAATTACATTTCAAGATTAGAGGCGACCATGTTTACTCAGGAAATGCAAAAAAACCTAGAGGCTTACGAAAAAATCAAGGAAGAGTTGGAGCGGGAAAATCTGGGGAAAACCGCCCTAATGCATGACGGGAAGTTGGATTCGATTTACAATGATCATTATGACGCCTATCAAAAGGGATGCCATCGTTTTGGTATTGGTCATTTTGCCATTAAAACGATTGGTGAATCGCCTGTCTCTTTGGGGATTTACACCATGTGCGTTGGAAACTGACAATGGCAACATTTTCCGTTCCAATACAAAATAATCAGATGTTGATCTTTGTTTGTATGCTATTTTTCATTTCAGTTTTTCTTATTGTTCCCACCTCGACCCCCGAACCAGAAAGCAACGATCCCTGTCGCTACTGGAACCAAGATTAAACAAGGCAACCGCGTTATCCCATTTACCTTTGATAACCAAAGCCCCAATAATATAGAGAGCCCCACCAAACAAAAACGCTACGGCAATATTAAGTCGTAATAATTCGGACGCGGCTTAGGGGGTGTTGCACTTCACACTGGGAAGGGGGACATTAAAACTATGTTACTCCACTAAGTAGGCGGCATTTTTTATAAAATACCGCATCAGCACCGGACAGCACTGCTCGCACTCAACAGGGGGGCGAGTAGGTACGATCATATAAGACACAGGGATCCAGCGATGTCTCCAACCGCATCGCACAATTCATACATTGCATGGTGAATGAGGGACGCAGTACACCAGATTGGAACCACCAGCCGCCGCGATCAAGCCCAGAGACAACACAATATCCGGACTTTAGCGGATATCAGAAGTGGTCTGGTTGCGCCGC
This sequence comes from Candidatus Poriferihabitaceae bacterium, assembly GCA_965221795.1. Lineage (GTDB taxonomy): Bacteria > Pseudomonadota > Gammaproteobacteria > Arenicellales > Poriferihabitantaceae > VYFG01. The sequence goes on along the minus strand of OZ244914.1, from coordinate 645,456 downwards.
CTGCTGGCGGCGGTAGTTATGCCGCGGGGATTCCGGCGATCAGCACGCCCAGGATCGCAGTGGCCGCCGCGATCCCGCCGAGCATGGCGAGAAGGAGTCGATTTTCCCGTTTGGCCATGTCGGTCTTCCAGTTGGCCATGTCGGCCCGCAACCGGTCCAGAGCAGATTCGTTTTCGGCAGATTTGGTATTCATGCGTTCCTCCAGAATGGCGATCTCTTTCGCCCGTTCCTGATGCTGTTCTTCAACTTTCCGGATCCGGGTTTCCAGATCCCGGTTACTGGATGCATTCATCTTCCTATCCTAACGATTGCCGACCGGTTTTTCAACCCCTTTCCCAGTGTGAAGTGCGACACCCCCTAAGCCGCTGGCTGGCGAGGTGAAAAGCTTGCGGTGGGCCAGATGATGGCCAACCATCTCGGTTGATCACGAACGGAGGATTGCCATGCCCGTAGGTTACCACCACCTGACCCATGCCGAACGATGCCAGATTCATGCCCTTTTGCATAGGGAATTATTTACTTTGGTCATATTTGAGGATAGGGGTATAGTACAATGAAGAACTGTTTATTCGATCTGTTTTTCTTTGGCAAGGGATTGCTCACCTTACGTTTGCTGTAGTTAAGGGGCATGGGCATTTTATGGACGTAAACGAGATTTTGGCAGAATGGTTGCCGCAGATTACGGCTGCGTGGCTGTTGTTAATTGGATTTACGGTTCATTCACCATACCTGGACAGCTTGGCAGCATCGACGGGAAAACCAAAAGGTCAAACCGGAAACGCCAAAAGAGCCCGAGAAAAAAAAGATGGTGCAGACGCATATAAACCGGACAGATTGTACTTGGATAACAGGGAGATTATTTTTCGATCCACTCATGGTGATTTGCATTTAAGTATGCTTTCTCCCCATGAAAACGTGGCAAGCGTTGCAAAGTGGCTAAGAAAAAACAAATTTATGGACGAAAAAAGTTGACACCATTTGCCCAAAAGTTATACTTTGGTCACATTTCAAAGAACACCAGAAGATACCGACATGGCAAAGGTACCCGAAAAGAATCATAGAGAAGGCATAAGCCTCGTAGAACTGTTTGACCGGTTCCCTGATGACGAGACGGCCCGGCAATGGTTTGAAGAGGAAATGTGGCCCGACGGTCCGACCTGCCCGCATTGTGGTACGCACAATGTCCAAAGTGGTATCCAGCACAAAAGCATGACCCATCGTTGCCGGGAATGTGAAGGCAAGCCGATGTTCAGTGTAAAGAAGGGGTCCATCATGGAAGGGTCCAACCTTGGTTACCGGAAATGGGCCATTGCCATTTACCTGTTCACTACCCACCTCAAGGGGGTATCCAGCATGAAGCTCCACCGGGATTTGAAGATCAGTCAAAAATCCGCTTGGTATATGTTGCACCGGATCCGTGAAGTCTATCAGATCAATAACCCCCTGTTTGACGGACCGGTTGAAGTAGATGAAACCTACATAGGCGGCAAGCGGAAGAATATGTCCAATGCCAAGCAGAAAGTTCTGAAAAATACCGGACGGGGAACGGTAGGCAAGACGGCGGTTGTAGGAGCCAAGGATCGAGCCACTAACCAGATCAAGGCCCGGACGATCGAATCCACCAGCTAGACCTACCTGCATGAATTCCTCGGGGAGGTGACGGAATACTGGACGCCGGTGTACACGGATGACCATAGCGGCTATCAGGGTATCCCCAATCCCCATGAAACGGTTTGTCATTCCGTGAGTGAGTACGTCAATGACCAGGCACATACCAACGGGATCGAGAGCTTTTGTGCGATGCTGAAAAGGGGGTACCATGGCACCTACCATCACATGAGTGAAAAGCACCTGAACCGGTATGTCAATGAATTTGCCGGACGGCACAATGACCGGGATTGTGACATAGTAGATCAGATGGGCCGGATGGTGAGGAACATGGAAGGAAAGAAACTTCCCTACTGACAGTTGATTCGGTAAATGTATGGAAACCAAACGGAAAGCTCTGAATGGCAAGGCTACTAATGACCTTGTCCATACGGCGTTTGTAGCTAGCAATGACCGGGCTTTTCCGGAAATACTGGGATTGTATGTGGCCGAAGGAAGTGCTGTAGCAGACGTTACCTATGGACGTGGGGTATTCTGGCGGAAGATTCCGGCACATAAATACCAGTTGCTGGCTTCGGATATTGTCGAAGGAGTGGATTGCCGCCAGTTGCCGTATGAAGACGGTCAGATTGATTGTGTGGCCCCTATATGCATTCCCCCGGTGGATCGGCACACGGGGGCCAGTCGCCGTTTGAAAAACATTATCGCAATAACGGATCGGGCAACCAGACGCAATCCAAGTACCATCAGGCAGTTTTGGACTTGTATTTTGATGGAGGCAAGGAGGCTTGGCGGGTATTACGGGATCGTGGGGTTTTCATTGTCAAGTGCCAGGATGAAGTCTGTTCCAACCGGCAGCGGTTTACCCATGTGGAAATTATGCAGAAATACACGGAAATGGGTTTTATTGCTGAGGATCTGTTTGTTGTCATGCGTCAGAACCGGCCCGGTATGAGCCGGGTAGTCAAACAGGTACACGCCCGAAAAAACCATTCCTATTTTCTGGTATTCTGGAAACCGGGGAAAAACCGGCATATCTGGACAGCACCATGACTCCACTGGAAATTATGATCGAGGTGGTCCGGGAACTGGCAGAACATGATATCTGGCGTGGTACTCCGATGGAAGCGTATCGCTGGCTAGGGAACACCAACCGGGGAGAAGCCGGAGAGCGGTTTGTGTACCGTTATCTTCGACAATACGGAATCAAGGTAAAAAACGGTAACCGAACCGACGAGACCGACTGGAAAATTGCAGGGAACCGGGTGGAGGTCAAGGCGGCTTCCCTTGGCAAGGGAACGTTTCAGTTTAACCATATCTGCCGGGATCGAAGTTACGCCTACATTATTGTGATTGGAGTTTGTCCGGATAGGATTGTATGTGATGCGTGGCCGAAAGCAGAAGTACTGGCCGGTACATACGGGAAACTGGTCAATATGGCCCGATCACAGGAAGTGACATACAAGATCACACGGAAACTGGAAACTTTGAAACCTATTGAAGAATTGCCGGATCTGGTCCGGCAGTTATCCTGATTCTGGAGACCGGCATGAAACCTAAACCACAAGTTAAACCCGAAGTCCGTATCAAGCCCCACACCTACCAGCCAAGCCGGAAGGAATTACGGGAAAAGGTAAAGATTCACACCACTCCGGAGAACCTGGCCTGGTCCGTGTTGCGTCCGGTTACGGTGGTGAAATCCGAGTCGTGATTTTACGGCTCAATGTGACCAAAGTATATAATTCCCTTTGCATAGGGGGTTGTCGAAACGGGAGATGGCCCACGACCTCGGACGGGATCCCGCGACGATCTCGCGCGAGACCTCGCGCCACCGTGGCCAGCGCGGCTACCGGCACCAACCGGCCGACCGCCAGGCCACGGCCCGCCGTCAGGAAGTGTCGGCGGTGCCCCGGAAGATGACACCGGAGCGCTGGGCGGTCGCGGAAGAACGGTTGCAGGAAGGCTGGAGCCCGGAGCCGATCGCTGGCTGGGTTCGGTTGCCGGGCGAAGGGATGGCGGGCCAGGAGTGGATCTACCCGCAGGTGCGGGCCGACCGGCAGGCCGGAGGGGCGCGGTACCGGTGCCGGCGACGTCGGGGCAAGAAGCCGAACGGGCGCGGGGGGCGTCCTGCGGGTCGTAGGCACATTCCCGATCGGGTCGACCTTGCGGAGCGGCCTTCGGTGGTGGCGGAGAAGAGCCGGATCGGAGACTGGGAGCTGGATACGATCATTGGCGCGAGACCCCGGGGGCGCTGGTATCGGCGGTGGACCGGGGCTCGAAGTTCCTCTTCCTGGAGTGGGTGGAGGGCAAGACGGCCGCCGCCGTGACCGCGGCGCTCACCCGGCGTATGAGGCCGGTTCGGGACCGGGTTCACACCGGCACGGCAGATAACGGCAAGGAGTTCGCGAGGCATCGGGAAATCGCACAGAAGCTCGATGCGGGCTTTTACTTCGCCACCCCCTACCATTCCTGGGAACGGGGCCGGAACGAGCACACCAACGGCCGGGTGCGCCACTACTTCCCGAAGGGCACCGACTTCCGCCAGGTGACTCCAGCCCAAGTGCAGGCAGTGGAGGACCGGCTCCACCGTCGGCTTCGTAAGGTCCTGGGATACCGCACCCCGACGGAGGTCTTTGCCCGTGGGTTGGTTCCCCCCTGACGCGGCCCACGGTCGCCCCTCGACCCCGGCACTCCGGTCCCTCTGGTGATCCACCGGAGCGGCTTCGCTCGGCCTCCCGGTCCGGAGCTCGCCCTTGCATTGGCCGATGGCTTCTGTCAGGATCGCTGGTAGTCGAGATGGCTGCCATCCGGGGCCGAAAAGAAGTGCTCGAAGCGCGAATTTTTGGGTCGCCGCCGCGATCCCTCCCTTCGGGCTACACCCTCATTCCGGGATCGCGGCGCGGTTGCACTTCGGACTGGTCCCGGGGACATTAAAACTATGTTACTCCACTAAGTAGGCGGCATTTTTTATAAAATACCGCATCAGCACCGGACAGCACTGCTCGCACTCAACAGGGGGGCGAGTAGGTACGATCATATAAGACACAGGGATCCAGCGATGTCTCCAACCGCATCGCACAATTCATACATTGCATGGTGAATGAGGGACGCAGTACACCAGATTGGAACCACCAGCCGCCGCGATCAAGCCCAGAGACAACACAATATCCGGACTTTAGCGGATATCAGAAGTGGTCTGGTTGCGCCGCCTGCTGGCGGCGGTAGTTATGCCGCGGGGATTCCGGCGATCAGCACGCCCAGGATCGCAGTGGCCGCCGCGATCCCGCCGAGCATGGCGAGAAGGAGTCGATTTTCCCGTTTGGCCATGTCGGTCTTCCAGTTGGCCATGTCGGTCTTCCAGTTGGCCATGTCGGCCCGCAACCGGTCCAGAGCGGATTCGTTTTCGGCAGATTTGGTATTCATGCGTTCCTCCAGAATGGCGATCTCTTTCGCCCGTTCCTGATGCTGTTCTTCAACTTTCCGGATCCGGGTTTCCAGATCCCGGTTACTGGATGCATTCATCTTCCTATCCTAACGATTGCCGACCGGTTTTTCAAGTTTCCGCTGGCCGCTTCCGCAACGCGTCCCGCTCCTTTGACAATTTCCGATCCGATCTGCAACTCGGTTGGGGATAATGGTAAAGTAGGAATCGAAAGCGGAAACCGGGCTCCGCAATCACCGCCCGACACATGGGGTTTATCAGGGGCGAGTAGTTACTTGTAGCGAAATGAATCAGAACATCAGCGTATGATTCTACTGCCCGCATGGCCCCCCGTAATGATGGCCGGTATCCGATCAGAGCGGGCGGACCTCTCTCACGGCACCATGGGCCGCACTGGTTGCCAGTAGTGCATAGGCCTGCAAGGCACGACTGACCTGCCGCTCCCGTTTGGGTTTCCAGGCCTTGCTGCCTTGGGCTTCCATGGCAGCCCGACGGGCAGCAAGAGTGGTCTCGCTCACATCCAGGTGGATGCGGCGATTGGGGATATCGATCTGGATGATGTCATGTTCTTCCACAAGGCCAATCAATCCCCCTTCGGCGGCTTCTGGAGAAACATGCCCAATCGACAGGCCGGAGGTGCCGCCCGAAAAGCGGCCATCGGTAACCAACGCACATACCTTGCCGAGATTCTTTGACTTCAGGTAGGAGGTAGGATAGAGCATTTCCTGCATTCCCGGCCCGCCCTTGGGGCCTTCATAGCGTACAACCACAATGTCCCCCGGCTCGATGTGATTGCCCAGAATGCTGTCCACAGCGGCCTCCTGGCTTTCAAAAATCCGGGCCCGTCCGGTAAAGGTCAGGATGCTTTCATCGACTCCGGCAGTTTTGACAATACAGCCTTCTTCGGCAAGATTCCCAAACAGCACTGCCAGGCCGCCGTCCTGGCTGTAGGCATGGGGCAGATCACGAATACAGCCGCTTGTTCGGTCCAGGTCCAGGGAGTGATAGCGTTTGTTTTGGCTGAATGCCACCTGAGTCGGTACTCCGCCGGGAGCTGCGCGATAGAAATCCCGGCGCTCTGCGAGGTCCGTTTGCAGTACGTCCCATTGTTGAATCGCCTCACCCATATTGGGTGTATGCACGGTGCTGACCTCCCGGTTGATCAGGCCCGCCCGGTCGAGTTCTGCGAGGATGCCAAGAACCCCACCGGCCCGATGAACATCTTCCACATGGTAGTCCGATGTAGCCGGAGCGACCTTGCACAGGTTCGGTACTTTTCGTGACAGACGATCAATGTCTTCCATGCAAAAAGGAATTTCGCCTTCGCATGCCGCCGCGAGCAGGTGAAGAACGGTATTGGTCGAACCACCCATGGCAATATCCAGGGTCATGGCGTTTTCGAAGGCCTCAAAGCAGGCGATATTCCGGGGCAGCCAACGGGTGTCATTGCCTTCATAATACTGCCGGGTAATGCCCACGATCTTTTGCCCGGCCTGGCGGAACAAGCCTTCCCGTTCGGCATGGGTTGCCACCAGCGTGCCGTTTCCTGGCAGGGCGAGGCCAAGGGCCTCAGTCAGGCAATTCATCGAGTTTGCCGTGAACATGCCCGAACAGGACCCGCAGGTGGGACAGGCGGACCGTTCCATGGCTTCGGCTTCCTCATCCGATACGTTGTCGTCTGCCGCTACAACCATGGCATCAATCAGGTCGACGGATCGCTCATGATCACGCCAGGTGACTTTGCCGGCTTCCATCGGCCCTCCGGAGACAAAAATAGTGGGGATATTCAGTCGCATGGTGGCCATCAGCATCCCTGGCGTGATCTTGTCACAGTTGGAAATACAGACCAAGGCATCGGCACAATGGGCATTGACCATGTATTCAACGGAATCGGCAATGATTTCCCGTGAGGGCAAGGAATACAGCATGCCGCCATGTCCCATGGCGATACCGTCATCGACGGCAATGGTGTTGAATTCTTTTGCCACCCCGCCAGCCTTTTCAATTTCCCGGCACACGAGTTGTCCCAGGTCTTTCAGGTGGACATGTCCGGGGACAAACTGCGTAAACGAATTGGAGACCGCGATAATGGGCTTGGCAAAATCCTCCTCGGTCATTCCAGTCGCGCGCCAAAGCGCACGGGCACCGGCCATGGTTCGGCCACGTGTTGTGGTCCAGGAGCGGTAATCAGGCATTGTAGGGTCCGGTCGAAGATATGGGGATTATACGTCCTGAAATTCAGCAACGACATTCAGTCGTACGATTGACAGTAGGATTTTATGAAGAATCATTGCATTCTCGCTACCTGTGGTTGCATTTCATTTTGCACTCTCCGCGGATGGACCGCCAGTCGCACCCACGGCAACGACTGCAATGGATTTCCGTCGGTTGCGATTTGACTACGGGTATCGTGTTCTTTTGCCCACAGCACCGGAGAACTCCCATGAGTTCCCCGCGAACGGTCAAGCTTAGCAAACGCGCCATCGATTCGCTATCGGTTTCGGCCGGCGACACCGGGGCCCGGGAATGGCACTGCCTTGCGGCGGTGAAGTGTACGTCCGCAGGGAGTAGTTGGGATATGGGGATGGTTTGCATACCGGTTGTCTAGGCCATGTTGACATCAGAGGATTCCGGAATTTGATGTAGTGTGCGTAATTGACCGCTGCAGATTCGGCATGCGGTCGAAATCGACCGGGACGAGCCTACAGTGGTCGGAGATCAGAAGCGGAGGGGGATTTCTCCGCAAGGTGCTCCATGGTGTCCAGAAAAGTCGGATCGTAGATTTCGTCCGTATGTTTGGAGTTCCAAAGGCCCGACGTGCGCACTTTCTCCCGGTTGCAATGGTGCCCCAGCCAATTGGGCGAGGGGGGATCCAGGGAGTCCTCCCGGCGATGGCTCAACAGGGCGATGGCGTTGCGTTCTATGTAACCGCGAAGACTGTCTGGTCCCGGCTCATCGGGGACTGCGAGCCAAAGGAAGGGCATGCGGCCGATCACGGAACTGACGGTCTGCTCGACGTCACTTTCCGACGCTTCATCCGGTTCGCCCGGCTGAACCCGTGCGTCATCCCATGACGGGCAGACGAGTGCCTGTTGAGAAAGCAGCGCATTGCCGACGATCCACCTGAAGATCGAAGTGCGGTGATTGCCTCTACCTGCGGTTGTGCCACGGTGCTGTGCCAGACGTCGCCACAGTGTGGATTCGGCCCCGGGCTTCAATGCATGTGTGCCAACACGCACAATCCGGAGTCCCTGGCCCGAATCGGACCGGATCTCGCCGGGTTCCATGAAGAAATAGACACCGCGCTCCGGCCAGGCCATGCGGCCCGAGCAGGTGGAAAGCGTACGGAAGCCACCGATGTTTTTTTCAAGCTTCTCAAGGCAGTTGTAGAAGCGCTGCAGATGTTCGATGCGTCTCATGGCGGACGGTGACGGGTGGGACCGAGGACCCTGTCAAGTTGTCGGGCGGTTCAGGCAGGCACCTAACCACTGCAGTTGCCGACCTTGGGGTAACCCTTCCATTGGCATCAGGATTTCGATGTCCCGCATTTGCAGTTCAGGCATCAGCAGTTGACGATATGTAGTGCCGGCAAGCATGGCGATGGTACGTACGCCGGCAAGATGCGGGGCCAGTGATGCCACTACGGTATCAGCCCATCGCCGTTGTTGCGGCAAGGACATCGTTTTGAGGGTCTTTTCGTATGGGGCGATGGTGTCAGATGGCCAGACGAGGCCGTGCTTCGCCGACAGGATTGCCCAGGGACGGCCGGTCCTCTCCACACATGCGCGGGCCTTTCGGATCCCATAGGGGGTGCGGTGTACGTCATTGAGTCCTCTCCACACATGCGCGGGCCTTTCGGATCCCATAGGGGGTGCGGTGTACGTCATTGAGTCCTCTCCACACATGCGCGGGCCTTTCGGATCCCATAGGGGGTGCGGTGTACGTCATTGAGTCCTCTCCACACATGCGCGGGCCTTTCGGAACCATGTAGATGCGTATAGATCTTTTGCCGGCATCGGGATGTTGTTCTTGGACTTGACACAGGCCACGAGATAGAGGTCGGTGTCCGGTAGCTCCGGTTTTCGGTATTCCATATGGGAATGAATTACAAAAAGGCGTATCATCCTGTCCCGAAAATTGAAACGAAGTCATGGCCAGTGCGGTCGCCATGAGCCACGGTCGGCCAGCCGGCTTCTCCAGGGCCGTTTGGGTACTGGCGGCAAACGAATCGGGAATAGAAGGGGATGCGCAAGGAGCAGGGTCAGTCCTGTGCGATCAATTTGGCCAGCTCGTCATCCATTTTGTCGAGGATTTCGTCATAGCGAAACGCCCCGATTTTTTTGCCACGACTCTTCAGGTTGACATAGTTCGGTCCACACCACAGCCCCAGGTCAGCGTCATCCGTTTCTCCCGGGCCATTGACCCGGCACCCCATGACGGCAATCGTAATCGCGTGTTCCTCGGCCCAGCGCGTTCGTTCTTGAACCTTATGCGCCAGATCAATAAACGCCTTGTTTTCCACTCTGGAACAACTGGGACAACTGATCAAATTGAGCCGGTCTGTATTGAAATGCACGACCGTGCGAACCCGACCGGCATGAATGTCCGAGATAATCTGCCGCCCGGCGATGATTTCCTCGTGTTTGCGGTCGTTCGGTAAAGTGAGAGAGACCCGGACCGTATCGCCGATCCCCTTGCCGACCAGCTGCTCAAACGCAATCCGTGTTTTTTCGATTCCCATGGGGGGAATCCCTGCTTCGGTTACGCCGAGATGAAGTGGGATTTCCGGGCGGGTTTCGGCAAACGCGGTATAGGCGGCGATAGTCTTCTGCGGATCAGAGTCCTTGAGCGAAACGCAGTAGCGTGTAAAGCCGAGTTCATCCAGCCACAAACTGTGCTCCAGCGCACTTTCCACCATGGGAGTAACCGAATCTTCCTGATCATAAAGGGAAGCCTTGTCCGGATCCACCGAGCCGGCATTGACACCCACACGAATAGCACAGTCGTGAGTTCCTGCGATATCCACCAGGTAAGACACCTTGTCCTTCCAGGGCTTTTTGCGTTCATGGTGATACAGGTGTCCGGGGTTATAGCGAATCTTATCGACATGGGGTGCCAATACCTCAGCCAGTCGATAATTCTCCTGTAAGTCCACACTGAGCACCGCATCACTTTCCCCACGGATGCGGATCAGGGCTTGTGCATCCTTCTTGTTATCGGCGGCAATTCGTACAATGTCCGCACCGGCCTGCTCCAGCAGTCGTAACTGCGCCAGCGTGTCCTCGACATCGGTGGTCGGAGTAGCACACATACTTTGGACGGCAATCGGGTGATTGTCACCGATAGTGACGCGGCCGATGGAGACTGCACGGGTGGGATTTCGACGAATCATCAGCGATGGCGGGCGTTTGGGGTGAAATCAGGCGATAGAAACTCTTGGATCCGTGTAGTATACCAATATCGTTCCCACTTTAGTCTCCGATCGGAGCTGTTTTTTCGCGTTTTGTCCTCGTCCTACAGTCCGGAGAGATGATGGATATCGACCGAATCAATGCCCATCTGTATCAAGCCACGGCTGCTTCTGCAGGCAAGTTGCACTGGTTCGAGTCCCTCGGCTCCACCAATGATTACATCCTGAACGCACTCGATGATTGTCATGCATCCGTTTGCCTGGCGGCAGAACAGACCGACGGACGTGGGCGGCGGGGGCGATCCTGGACATCGGCCCGCGGGCAAGGAATCTACCTGTCGATGGGGTGGGATCTGGAGGGGGCGTCACCGACTGGCCTGTCGCTGGTTTGCGGCCTCTCGCTGCTCCATGCATTATTGGCACATGGAGTGCGGGAGGCAGCATTGAAATGGCCCAATGATATTCTTCTGGCCCAAAAAAAACTGGCTGGGATTCTGGTGGAACTGAATCATGGGCGCTGTGCCATCGGCATTGGGCTCAATGTTACAATACCGGTATTGCCTGCCATCGATACGGGGGCAGCAGCCCCATGGACCGGTCTTGTGGCACATGGTTATGAACCTGATCTCGAATTGCTGATCGCTACCTTGATTGTCAACCTGAATCATGACCTCACCCGCTTCTGTATGGAAGGGTTTTCTCCCTTCATCAGGCCATGGAATGCCCATCATGCCTTCCAACATGCCGAAGTCACGTTGGTGGGGGATCGGTTGGTTCATGGACGAGTCATTGGGGTGAGTGCAGAAGGGGCACTTTGCCTGGATACTGAGCAGGGTAAGCAGGTGTTTCATGCCGGTGAAGTTTCCCTGCCACTCCCCGGTTCGGACCAGCATGGGCCAGAGTGTGGATAATTGTCTGCTGGTGGATATTGGCAACCAGCGCCTGAAATGGCGCTTGTGGTCGGTTGCGCAGCCGGAAACGGACCCACTGCCAGCCGATGCCGGAACGGAGAACCAGCCGGTCTGGCGTGCCCGATTGTCGGATGAAGCCGTTGCCCTGGATCAGGGACGTGTCTTTCGACACCCTGACTGGGAACCACGCTTTTTCGACCTGCCCGCTCCGAATCGAATCCTGGTCAGTGCCGTCTGCCAACGCCATGTGGTGGAAATGTTCTCAGACTGGTGTCGTCGCCATTGGGAGGTCACACCAGAATTGCTCCGATCCCAGTGGCAGTTTGGTGACTTGGCAAATGGTTATGAGAATCCGAGCCAATTGGGATGTGATCGATGGCTGGCTGCTATTGCTGCCCATCGGTGGGCTTGCCGTCAGCAAAATCAGGCAGCAGTCGTGGTGGTGGATGCGGGAACAGCCGTTACGGTCGATCTTGTCACCCATGACCGTTTCGTCGGCGGTGCCATTTTCCCCGGCATCATGGCGATGACCCGGGTGCTGGCCCGGGATACTGCCCAGATCCGCTTGTGCAATGCCTCGTCGACCGATACACCCAAAGCCTGTGCACGGTCCGGCCCCCCTTCCGCCGCCGCTACCAACAGTGACGATGCCGTGCATGCCGGTGCTTTCCATGCCGTCTGTGGCGGAGTGGATAGTTGCATCCACAGTTTCCGGGCCCGGGAGTCGGCCATACGGTTCGCTCCGGTCCTGTTTACGGGGGGCGATGCCCCACGGGTCGCCTCTGGTACCCGTTATCCGGGTGAAGTCCGGTCCAACCTGGTGCTGGATGGGCTGGCGCTGATGGCGGAGCAATCGGGACCATGAAAACAGTAGTGATGCAGTGGCTGGCTGCTTTCCTGTTGACAATCAATGTACTGATTTTTCTCGGTATCAACAAAGGCCAGCTGGAGTCCAGGCCAGCCAATGAGATTTCAAACCTGGATGTCAACCGGGAAAGTATACGGCTCCTGAGCGAGGTCGAAGCAGAGGGATTGTCGGTGCCGTCCAGTCCGAATCCCGCTTCATTGCGGCCGTCGCCAGTGCCCACCGGGACTGCTACCGAAAGGGAGGTGGCTGCGGCGGATACCGCCCCCATGGGCCGTGTTTGTTTTCGGGTCGGGCCATTTGAGAAGGGAGCCTCGTGGCAAGATGCCATGGGGTGGTTCCAACAGCAATCGCAGATACAACACCGAACCCGGACGGTAGAGCGATCCCTGCGATCAATTGATGTCTATCTGGGGCCTTACCCGTCCATGGAGTTGGTTCAGCCGACGCTGGACATGCTGGAGGAAAGAGCACTGGATTACATCATTTCGGAACGTGAGGACGGATGGCAGGTCTCGTTGGGGTTTTTTACTCAGGAAAAATTGGCGTTTCGGTATATGGATCGGTTGAGGAATGAAGGTATTGAATTCAAGTACCAACCCGAGTATCGCTCTCTGGGCCCTTGGTATTGGGTGGAAGTGGAAACAAGTCGTGGCTTCGCCGAGATACTGCGAAATCGCGACTGGCAGGACGAGATGGTGACCGTAACCCAGACCAGTTGCACTGCGATGGCCGCCAGGTAGGTGGCCCCATCCTCCATGTGTTATGATCCGGTGAGACTCTGGGGAAGAAACGCCTGAGAGTGCCATGTCACAGATCGGCCTTTGCACCTGTCACCTGAATCCTTGCGAAAGTCAGTCGGTTTCAAGGGCTTGGAAATCGACACACCGCAAAGCGGTAAATGGGAGTTTTGCATGACGATTCTCCATGTACCCAGCATCCCGGAGTAGGATGATAGAAAGGTTCGCTTTTGCGTACATTTCTGTTACAGGGCAGGGACACTTTTGTTGTAAATAAGGGAGATTATATACGTGACAGCCACAGCTATAATTCCCATTCTCTACGTGCGTGAGTGTTTGCCCCAAAGCGCAGATGATGTTAAGGAGCGTGAATAGCGGTTACCAGCAGCTACCCCAAACGCTTGAGGGAGCGACCACACCGATGCGGAATATACGCACATACAGCCAACCGGCAAAGTTGTCACCCGCGACACCCCAGCGGTTGAACAAATTCCGGTCTCTCTCCCGCCAACGGTACAACGCTGCCCTGGATGAGCGCATCAATGCGTATCGGAAGGCTGGTGAGTCAATCGGCCGTTACGATCACTATCAGTCATGCACTCAGATACGCAGCGATGATGCTGAAATCCGCAGCGATGGTGTACCGCCATTCCGATCGGTCCTGAACAGACTGGATAGATCATTCAAGCGGTTTTTCAAGCATGGTGGCTTTCCACGCTTCCAGGGCAGGAACCGGGGCATTCGCTCATTTGCAACCCCTCAGTTTCGCATCTGTGCATCAGGGAAAAGGCATGCCGTACCGATCAAGGGCTTTGGCAGGTTCATGGTGAAGGCGGTGCCAGAGGGTGAGATCAAGCGGGTTCGCATTGTGAAAACGCCGGTCCGCGTCATGGTTCAATTTGTCTGTGAGCAGGAGAGGGAGGTATCGGTTGATCATTCTCCCGTGGTCGGTATTGATGTTGGCGTGAAGGCACAGGCGACCCTGTCGACTGGTGAGTCGGTGCCGAAGGTGGCCATCCACAGGGAGCGCTACACGCGGCTCCAGCGCCGCCTCAGCAGGGCCAGGAAGGGAAGCATGAACCGGTACAAGAAACGCCAATCGCTGGCGAGAGAGGCATACAGGGTGGCAGAGAGACAGCGCAATGCCCGGCACAGAACGACAACCGACCTGGTGAGGCGACACAGACACTTCGCGTTTGAGGAATTGAAGATCAAGAACATGACTGTCCATGGCGGCAGTCACAAGAAGGGAGTGAACCGATCAATCCTGGAGCAACAATGGGGCGCTTTCGTCTATCAACTGACCTACAAGGCTGAGAGTGCCGGTGGGTCGGTTGTGAAGGTGAATCCCAGGAACACATCGAAGACCTGTTCCGGCTGTGGTTCAGTCCATGAATCACTGACCCTGAAGGACAGGGTCTTTGAGTGTCAACAGTGCGGCCTGAGTCTCGACAGGGACCTGAATGCCGCACTCAACATCAGGGAGCTTGGCTCGTCGGGCGGGAAAGTACCCGGTATGCGGCCTGATGGTGAATTGATCGACGGGGGTGCCCGTCGTGCCGCATAGAACAGTAGCGTGGCTGTCACGTATATAATTCCCTAAATAAGGGCCGTAACTCACCAAGGGACTGTGATGGGACACCAAGCGCTGCTTTTTTCGTCGAAATAATGCAGGTTTTGCCATTGCAATTCAAAGCTTCTTTTTAGTACAATCGCGCTCCATTTTTATTTGGCGGTTAGGTACAGATTTTTTTCGGGCGATCTGCCGGGCGTGACTTCAACCCATCGTGATCCTGTGTCAATTTGATGGGCGGGGTTTCTTGTTGTCATTTTGGCCCGCATAGCTCAGTTGGCTAGAGCAGCTGATTTGTAGTTTTTTGCACCTTTCCGGGGAAACCCGTAAAGTGGAGGTGGCTAAAACGGGGAAACCTGACCCGCAAGCGTTATAGCGGCCGGTTCGGTCGGTTGCAACTTGCGAATGGCAATCCCGTGCTACCTCGAAGCGAGCTGGAGACCGTACCGGAGGGGGTGCTCGTTTCGGGGAAGTGTAGAGACTTTACACCACCCACCTGCAGCAGGGCTTGGTCTGTCGGCAGTCCTGTATGGTGAAGAGAAAGTCCAGACTCCAAACCGGTGGTGCTTGCCAGAGTGGTTGCTGGCCGCACAGCCGGGCCGTGAAAGCGGTAGCGGGTATGAATCAGCAGGTCGTGGGTTCGAGTCCCTCTGCGGGCTCCATTTGGGCGTGCGGATAATGTATCCGTCGAATGGTTGCTTCTGGCTCGCCTGACCAGTGACTGACCGGATTTTGGAGGGGTTCCCGAGCGGTCAAAGGGGGCAGACTGTAAATCTGTTGGCTCAGCCTTCGGAGGTTCGAATCCTCCCCCCTCCACCATGCTCCGCGGTAGTTCGCGGAAGGATTGATCGAGTGAAACTCAATTGCGGGTGTAGTTCAACGGCTAGAACCTCAGCCTTCCAAGCTGATGATGTGGGTTCGATTCCCATCACCCGCTCCATGAGCTCTGTCACCCGGTTGGGTGTGGGGCGGGTGGATATGGTACCTGATGCCCATATAGCTCAGCCGGTAGAGCACTTCCTTGGTAAGGAAGAGGTCACCAGTTCAAGTCTGGTTATGGGCTCCAGCCATGACACCCCGGTGACCGGACAGTGAGGTGGTACATTCCGATCCCTTGGCCTGAGCGCCCTGGGGCTTTGTAAGATTACAGCACGAGAAGCAACATTTTTCAGGCGAGACTGGACCGATGTCGAAAGAGAAATTTGAGCGCACGAAGCCGCACGTAAACGTGGGAACGATAGGTCATGTGGACCATGGCAAGACGACGTTGACGGCGGCGTTGACGCGGGTGTTGTCGAGCCAGTACGGGGGTTCGGCGAAGGCGTTTGAGGAGATTGACAATGCGCCGGAGGAGCGGGAGCGTGGGATCACGATTGCGACTGCGCATGTGGAGTACGAGACTGCGGCGCGGCATTATGCGCACGTTGATTGTCCGGGGCATGCGGATTATGTGAAGAACATGATCACCGGGGCGGCGCAGATGGACGGGGCGATTCTGGTGTGTTCGGCGGCGGACGGGCCGATGCCGCAGACGCGGGAGCATATTTTGCTGGCGCGGCAGGTGGGGGTGCCGTACATAGTGGTGTTTTTGAACAAGGCCGACATGGTGGATGACGAGGAGTTGCTGGAGTTGGTGGAGATGGAGGTGCGGGAGTTGCTGGACAGTTATGAGTTTCCGGGCGACGAGACGCCGATTGTGGTGGGTTCGGCGTTGAAGGCACTGGAGGGCGAGGGGTCGGAGTTGGGGGAAGGCTCGATCGTGCGCTTGGCGGCGGCGTTGGACAGTTACATTCCGCAGCCGGAGCGGGCGGTGGACGGGGACTTTCTGATGCCGGTGGAGGATGTATTTTCGATTTCGGGCCGGGGCACGGTGGTGACTGGTCGGATTGAGCGCGGGGTCGTGCGGGTGGGGGATGAGATTGGGATAGTGGGCATTCAGGAGACGGCGAAGACGACCTGTACCGGGGTGGAGATGTTCCGCAAGTTGCTGGATGAGGGGCAGGCGGGGGACAATGTGGGGATTTTGTTGCGGGGCACGAAGCGCGACGAGGTGGAGCGGGGGCAGGTATTGGCGAAGCCGGGGTCGATCACGCCGCACACGCGGTTTGAGGCGGAGGTCTACATTTTGTCGAAGGAGGAGGGGGGACGGCACACGCCGTTTTTCAATGGCTACCGGCCGCAGTTTTATTTTCGGACGACGGACGTAACCGGGGCGTGCACGTTGCCGTCGGGGACGGAGATGGTGATGCCGGGGGACAATGTGCAGTTGTCGGCGGAGTTGATTGCGCCGATTGCGATGGAGGAGGGGCTGCGCTTTGCGATCCGCGAAGGCGGTCGCACGGTCGGGGCCGGCGTCGTCTCCAAAATCCTGGCCTGATCCGGTACCGGCTCAGGTGAATCCGATAACCACTTCCGGGATCGCCCGGGACTAACTGCCGGCAGGGTGCATGGCTGGTCCGGCACCCGTTCAGAGGACTGCCGGTACATGGGGTGGGTTTCGAAGGCCAGTAGCTCAATTGGCAGAGCGGCGGTCTCCAAAACCGCAGGTTGGGGGTTCGATTCCCTCCTGGCCTGCCAGATTCGAAACCAGCTGTTTGGCGGCATGCGCCCGGAAACTTGTATGGTGATGGGACATTGAAAGACAAGGCAATTTTGATCGCGGCGGGGCTGGTGGTGATCGTCTCGGTCTATTTGTATTACTACTTTGAAGACCTGATCCAGGTGGTCCGGGTCGGGGTGGTCCTGGTGGGTGTGTTGGCGGCCTTGGCCATCTGCTATACCAGCGATGCCGGCAAGGCGGCATGGGCATTTGCCCGCGGAGCCAATATCGAACGCCAGAAAGTGGTCTGGCCGACCCGCCGTGAAGCGGGCATGGTGACGGTGATGGTCATTATCCTGGTCATTTTGATCGGATTGTTCATCGCCTTGGTGGACAAGTTGTTGTTTGAGGCAATCTACGATTGGATCCTGGGGGTGAATCAATGATGAACGAAGCCTACGTGTCTCCAACGGACGAAGAGGGAACATCTGCCAAGTCATTGGCGAAGCGATGGTATGTCATCCAGTCGTTTTCCGGTTATGAGAAAAAAGTCAAGCAGACTTTACGGGAGCATATTGATCGGAGCCCATTGCAGGATTACTTTGGTGAAATCCTCGTGCCGACGGAAGAAGTGGTGGAAATGCGGGCTGGTCAGAGAAGAACCAGTGAACGCAAGTTTTTCCCCGGGTATGTGCTGGTGCACATGGCACTGACGGATGAGACGTGGCAACTGGTCAATAATGTACCCCGGGTGGCAGGCTTCATCGGTGGTACGGGCACCCGGCCGATGCCGATTTCGGATCGGGAAGCGGATGAGATCATCCAGCAGGTGACGGCAAGCTCGGACTCGCCGAAAATGAAATTCACCTTCGCTCCCGGCGAATTGGTACGGATTATCGATGGCCCGTTTGCGGATTTCAACGGCACGGTGGAGGACGCCAATTTCGAGAAAGCAAAACTGCGGGTCTCGGTGACCATTTTTGGCCGGTCGACACCGGTCGAACTGGATTTTACCCAGGTGGAGAAGGGCTGATCACATACCATCTTTCTATACATTTACGGGGGAGCCTGCCTTTGCGGCAGAGTATCCGGAACGGTCGGTGGAGCCTTGCCCGCCTCATCAGCCAATCCCGGAGATTCGAAGGCGTTTGTACCCCATCAGGAGTCTGTCATGGCGAAAAAAATCGAAACATACATTAAGCTGCAAGTCGCGGCGGGGGATGCCAAGCCAAGCCCGCCGGTCGGTCCGGCGTTGGGTCAGCATGGTCTCAATATCATGGAATTCTGTAAGGCATTCAATGCCGAAACGGCCGAACTCGAAAAGGGATTGCCGATTCCAGTCGTGATCACTGTCTATTCCGATAAGACCTTCAGTTTTGTCAAGAAGACTCCGCCGGCAGCTATCCTGATCCGGAAAGCTGCCGGGATCGACAAGGGGAGTGCGGTGCCCAATCGAGACAAGGTCGGCACACTGACCCGCGCACAGATTGAAGACATTGCGAAAACCAAGGAGCCGGATTTGAGTGCTTATGAACTGGATTCTGCAGTGCGCATCATTGCCGGCACAGCCCGCAGTATGGGTGTTGAAGTGGAGGGGGTCTGACCATGGCGACGAAAGGGAAACGGATCCGTATGGTGCAAGAGCAAGTCGACCGGGAGAAACTGTACCCGGTCGAGCAGGCCCTGTCGTTGGTGAAGGAACTGGCTTCGGCTCGATTCGACGAGAGCGTGGAGGTGGCCGTCAATCTGGGGGTCAATGCCCGCAAATCAGACCAGAATGTTCGGGGGGCAACGGTATTGCCCAAGGGGACGGGCAAGTCGGTTCGGGTAGCAGTGTTTGCGGATGGAGAAGATGCGGAAGCCGCCCGCAATGCCGGCGCGGACCTGGTGGGGCTGCAGGAACTGGCCGACAATGTGAAGGCCGGCCAGATTGATTTTGAATTGTGCATTGCGACGCCGGCTACCATGCGAGTGGTGGGCCAGCTTGGCCAGGTTCTGGGCCCTAGAGGGATCATGCCGAATCCCAAAGTGGGTACGGTCACCACCAATGTGGCCCAAGCCGTTGCTGATGCCAAATCCGGGCAGGTCCAATACCGGATTGACCGGGCCGGCATTGTGCATTGTGCCATTGGCAAGGTTTCTTTCCCGGTCGCAGATCTGGAAGAAAATCTGAATGCATTGGTGAACGCCCTGATCCGGGCCAAACCGGCAGCGTCCAAAGGACAGTATATCCGCCGGATCGCGCTTTCGAGCTCGATGGGTCCGGGGATCAAGGTGGATCGGAACTCCATCAGCGTCATTCGGTGAGGCAGGATGGCATGTGCTGCTGGATGGATGAAAAGGTTTGGTTCCCATGGGAACCGGTTTTCGAACCGGATTCAGTGGGGTGTCAAAGACCGCTGGTGCCAGGGAGAAATCCCGGTGCGTAATTGACCGCCGGATCGGATTTCCGATTTTGCGGGCAGCCAGCCTAGACGGTGGACCAAGTCAGGATTTTCCTGGTACAGGACACCATATTTTTAGATTTGGGAGTTGATTGATGAGTTTAAGTTCGGCTCAGAAAAAGGCAGTTGTCCATGAAACCAGTATCGCCATTGCCTCGGCCAACGCCGGTGTGCTGGCCGAGTATCGGGGGATGACCGTCGCTCAGTTGACCGATCTGCGCCGGCAGGCGCGCACTGCAGGTGTCTGGATCAGGGTGGTAAAAAACAACCTGGCCCGGATTGCCATTGCCGATACCGACTTCGCTCCGTTAGGGGACTATTTCGTCGGCCCGGTGATTTTTTCCGCAGCGCAAGATCCAGTCGCTTTGGCCAAAGTGATGACCCGCTATGCGAAAGATAACGAGCAACTGAAGATCACTGTGGGTGTGATGGATGGCACCCTGATGGATCCGAAGATGATCGGCGACCTTTCCAAGCTACCGGGACGCGATGAGTTGCTGGCCCAGTTGATGAGTACCATGAAGGCACCGGTACAAAAATTGGTCTCGACGCTCAATGAGGTGCCTGGTCGGCTCGTCCGAACGCTGGCAGCAGTGGCAGAGTCAAAAGAAGCGGCTCCATAACCAACGATGCAATTGGTTACGGATAGTCGGTATCAAATCCCTTTTTTCATGTTCCTCTATTCATCAGGAGTAAATCCATGGCTTTAACCAAAGAAGAGATTCTCGACGCGATTGCCGAGATGAGTGTGCTCGACCTGTCCGATCTGATCAAGGATATGGAAGAGAAATTCGGGGTATCGGCATCGGCGGCGGTCGCCGTTGCGGCGGGTCCCGCGGCCAGTGGTGGTGATGCCGCTGCAGCGGAAGAAGAAAAAGATGCATTCGACGTCATTCTGACCGGTTTCGGGGACAAGAAAGTCGGTGTCATCAAGGCGGTCCGGGCGATTACCTCTCTGGGTCTGAAAGAAGCGAAAGATCTGGTGGAAAATGCGCCATCACCGCTCAAGGAGGGCGTAACCAAACAGGAGGCAGAAGAACTGCAAAAGCAGATCGAAGAAGCGGGTGGTTCGGTCGAACTGAAGTAATTTCGGTTGATTTCGGCGGCGGTCCATGCAGTAGGGAGCGGGGCTCCGCTCCCGGCTTCGTTGTGCGCACCTGCGACGCAGCGATGGGGCCGTGCACGGGAGTCGTATTTTCCGGGGCTGATTCAGGCTGGCGGGTCACCGGAAAGTCGACGGCGGTTTTTCCTGGCATCAGTTGCTGATGTCAATCTTGGCTTGATCTGAGAGGCGACACATGGGCTATTCCTTTACCGAAAAGAAACGTATCCGGAAGAACTTCAGCAAGCGGACGGATGATTTTCCCGTGCCGTACCTGTTGGAGACACAGAAGGAGTCGTATGTCAAGTATCTGCAGAAGGATGTTCCACCCGAGCAGCGGATTGACCAGGGAATTCAGGCTGCTTTCAAGTCCATTTTTCCGATTGAAAGCTATAACGGCAGCGTGCATCTGCAATTTGTCAGTTATCGACTGGAGGAGCCCCGGTTTGATGTCGAGGAATGCATGCAGCGTAGCTTGATCTATTCCTGCCCCCTGAAAGTGGTGATGCATCTGGAAATCTACAACAAGGGGGGAAGCGGGAAGAAGATCAAGAACATTATCGAAGAAGAAGTCTATCTGGGGGAAATGCCCTTGATGACGGACCATGGGACTTTTGTCATCAATGGAACCGAACGGGTGATCGTTTCCCAGCTGCACCGGTCCCCGGGGGTGATCTTTGACCATGATGGTGGCAAGACCCATGCGTCCCGTAAGTTGCTGTTCTCGGCGCGGATTATCCCGTATCGAGGTTCGTGGCTGGATATGGAGTTTGACCCCAAGGATCTCCTCTATATTCGGATCGATCGTCGGCGCAAGCTTCCGGCGACGATCATTCTGCGGGCTCTCGGCTATAGCACCGAAGAGATCCTGGGGATGTTCTACGAAAATGATGTGATCACCCTTCATGCGGACAGCTGCAGCATAAAACTGGTGCCCGAACGTCTGCGTGGGCAGCAGCTGGAATTCCCGATCAAAGCCTCCAAGGGGCGGGTCATTGTCGAGGCGGAGAAACGGATTACCGCAAAGCATACCCGCGAACTGGAAAAAGCGGGCCTGAATCAGATTGCAGTACCGGATGAATATATCCTCGGCCGTGCCCTCGCTACGCCTATTGCCGATGTCGAAACCGGGGAGTTGCTATATGATGCCAATACCGAAATCACGGCAGACATCCTGAGTCGGTTACGTGTGGCCGGGGTGCAGGAATTCCAGACCATTTATACCAATGATTTTGATTGTGGCCCGTTCATTTCCGAAACCTTGCGGATCGATACGACCCGCAAAGAGGAAGAGGCCCAGATCGAGATCTACCGGATGATGCGGCCGGGGGAACCTCCAACCAAGGAAGCTTCAGCCGCCTTGTTCACCAATCTGTTCTTTAATGCCGAGCGCTATGACCTGTCCCATGTGGGACGCATGAAGCTCAATCGGCGTCTGGGCAAGCCGAGTGACGAGGGACCGTTGATTCTGCACAAGCAGGATATCATCGGAGTGATGAAGGAGATTGTAGCTCTCAAGAATGGCAAGGGAGAGGTGGACGATATCGATAATCTTGGCAACCGGCGGGTGCGTTCGGTGGGCGAACTGGTGGAAAATCAGTTCCGGATTGGCCTGGTGCGGGTGGAACGTGCGGTCAAGGAGCGTCTCAACCTGGTCGAGAGTGAAAACCTGAAACCGCAGGACCTGATCAATGCCAAGCCAGTGTCCGCCGTCGTACGGGAGTTTTTTGGTTCCAGCCAGCTTTCCCAGTTCATGGACCAGACCAACCCGCTGTCCGAGGTGACGCACAAGCGCCGTGTTTCGGCACTGGGACCCGGTGGACTGACCCGGGAACGAGCCGGTTTTGAGGTGCGGGATGTACATCCGACCCATTACGGCCGGGTATGTCCGATCGAAACGCCGGAAGGCCCCAATATCGGCTTGATCAATTCGCTGGCGGTCTTTGCCCGTACCAACGAGTATGGGTTCCTGGAAACTCCCTACCGAAAGGTAGAAGAGGGGGCCGTGAAATCGTCGGTGGAGTACCTGTCGGCCATTGAGGAACACAAGTATGTGATTGCCCAGGCGAATTCACGACTGGATGAAGAAGGTCGGTTTGTCAACGATATGATATCGTGTCGGCACAAGAATGAATTCTCTCAATCGGTACCGGAAAATATCGATTACATTGATGTGGCTCCGCAGCAGATTGTGTCGGTGGCCGCTTCGTTGATTCCCTTTCTGGAGCACGATGATGCCAACCGGGCGTTGATGGGGTCGAATATGCAGCGTCAGGCCGTTCCGGTCCTGCGCAGTGAAAAACCGTTGGTAGGGACTGGAATGGAGCGCACGGTGGCGACCGATTCGGGGGTGACGGTAGTGGCCCGGCGCGGCGGGGTGGTGGAACTGGTGGATGCCGACCGGATCGTGGTCAAGGTCGACGAACAGGAATGGGTCGAAGGCCAGCCTGGCGTGGACATCTATACCCTGGTGAAGTATCGGCGATCCAACCAGAATACCACCATCAATCAGCGCCCGCTGGTCCAATTCAATGATGTGGTTGCCAAGGGCGATATCCTGGCAGATGGGCCGTCCACCGATCTGGGAGAATTGGCACTTGGGCGGAATGTGCTGGTGGCTTTCATGCCATGGAATGGCTACAACTTCGAAGACTCGATTCTGATTTCGGAACGTCTGGTCAAGGATGAGGTATTCACGTCCATTCACATCCAGGAGTTATCGTGTGTGGCACGGGATACCAAACTCAACCCCGAGGAGATCAGCCGGGATATTCCCAATGTAGGGGAAAGTGCACTGGCCAAGCTGGATGAATCCGGCATTGTCTATATTGGCGCAGAAGTGAAACCCGGTGACATTCTGGTTGGCAAGGTCACCCCCAAGGGGGAGCAACAACTCACTCCCGAGGAAAAACTGCTGCGGGCCATCTTTGGTGAGAAAGCATCAGATGTCAAGGATACTTCCCTGCGGATGCCTTCCGGTATGAAAGGGACCGTCATTGATGTGCAGGTGTTCACCCGCGAAGGCAAGGAAAAGGATGCCCGAGCCCGAGCCAATGATGAGGAGGAACTGGCCCAGATTCTCAAGAATCTGGAGGACCAGCTACGGATTGTGGAAGACGATACGTACTCCCGAATCCGGAATCTGATCTGCAACCAGATCGCCGAAGGGGGGCCAGGGGAGCTGCCAGCAGGAGAGACAATTCGTGAGGAATACCTGGATCAGACGCCCCGTAGCCGATGGTTTGAAATTCGGCTTCGCAAGGAAGAAGTCAACGCACAACTGGAGCGTCTCCGTGAGCAGCTGGAGTTGCAGCGGGAAGAATTCCAGCGGCGTTTCCAGGAGAAAAAGGAAAAGATTGATATGGGGGATGATCTCGCTCCGGGAGTGCAGAAAATCGTCAAGGTTTTTGTGGCAGTCAAACGCCGGTTACAGCCAGGGGACAAAATGGCTGGACGGCATGGGAACAAGGGGGTGATTTCCCGTATCGTCCCGGTGGAGGACATGCCACATATGGAAGATGGCACGGCGGTGGATGTGTGCCTGAATCCGCTCGGTGTGCCATCGCGGATGAATGTCGGCCAGGTGCTGGAAACGCACCTCGGTTGGGCCGCCAAGAATCTTGGCCGGCAGATTGATGAGATGCTGCGCAAGAACAAGAAGATGGAGCAGATCCGCCGGTTTCTGGGTCGGGTCTATAACACTAGCGGCAAGACCGAGGACCTGGATGCACTCAGCGACGAGGAAGTGCGGGAGTTGGCGACCCACCTGACATCCGGCGTCCCCATGGCCACTCCGGTATTTGACGGTGCCCAGGAAAACGAGATCAAGGGCATGCTGAAGCTGGCCGGGCTGCCGGACAGTGGACAGACCCGGCTGTACGATGGCCGTACCGGGGAAGCCTTTGATCGTCCGGTCACCTGCGGCTATATGTATATCCTCAAGCTCAATCATCTGGTAGATGACAAGATGCATGCCCGCTCTACTGGCCCTTACGGGTTGATCACCCAGCAACCTTTGGGTGGCAAGGCACAATTCGGAGGGCAGCGGTTTGGGGAGATGGAGGTCTGGGCTCTGGAAGCGTATGGGGCAGCCTATACACTGCAGGAGATGTTGACAGTCAAGTCTGACGATGTGGTAGGCCGCTCCAAGATTTATGAAAATATCGTCCGGGGGGAACACGGAATGGATGCCGGCATGCCTGAGTCATTCAATGTTCTGGTGAAGGAAATCCGCGCTCTTGGGCTCAATATCGAGCTCAAGGATGGACACGCTTGAATCAACCGACCACTTAATGAGGCAGAAAATGAGAGACATTTTTAACCTGTTCAAGCAGACTGATACGGTTGAGGATTTTGATTCCATTCGCATCAGCATTGCGTCCCCGGAAAAGATACGCTCCTGGTCCTATGGCGAGGTTAAAAAGCCGGAAACCATCAACTACCGGACCTTTCGTCCGGAGCGGGATGGCCTGTTTTGCGCCAAGTTGTTTGGCCCGGTCAATGATTACGAGTGCCTATGCGGGAAATACAAACGCCTGAAGCACCGGGGAGTGATTTGTGAAAAATGCGGGGTTGAGGTTACCCTGTCCAAGGTGCGTCGCGAACGGATGGGGCATATTGACCTGGCTACTCCCTGTGCGCATATATGGTTTCTCAAGTCCTTGCCGTCCCGGCTGGGCCTGTTGCTGGACATGACCGTACGGGAAATGGAGCGAGTGCTTTATTTCGAAGCCTACGTAATTATTGATCCGGGTGCCACAAAGTTCAAGCGGGGAGCACTGCTGACAGAGGAAGCCTATCTGGATACGATTGAAAAGCATGGGGACCAGTTCGAAGCCCGTATGGGTGCGGAAGCCATCCGTTCCCTGTTGCAGGAAATTGACCTGGATGTGGAGGCGACTGCTCTGCGCGAGGAACTTGCCGCCACCAAGTCCGACGCCAAGACCAAGAAACTGACCAGCCGCCTCAAGGTGGTGGAGGCGTTTACCGAATCCGGCAATCGTCCGGAGTGGATGATCATGGATGTATTGCCGATCCTGCCTCCCGACCTGCGTCCCCTGGTACCACTGGAGGGGGGGCGGTTTGCTACGTCCGATCTCAACGACCTGTATCGGCGGGTCATCAATCGGAACAATCGACTCAGGCGACTGCTGGACCTCAATGCCCCTGACCTGATCGTGCGCAACGAAAAGCGGATGTTGCAGGAAGCTGTAGACGCCCTGCTGGATAATGGACGCCGGGGCAAAGCCATCACCGGTGCCAACAAAAGACAGTTGAAGTCCATCTCCGACATGATCAAGGGGAAACAGGGCCGTTTTCGCCAGAATCTGCTGGGTAAGCGAGTGGACTATTCGGGCCGCTCCGTCATCGTCGTGGGCCCAACGCTGAAACTGCACCAGTGCGGACTGCCGAAGAAGATGGCGCTGGAATTGTTCAAGCCATTCATCTTTAGCAAACTCGAACTGCGGGGATTAGCCTCGACCATCAAGCATGCCAAGAAGATGGTGGAAATGGAAAGTCCCGAAGTCTGGGATATCCTGGAAGAAGTGATCCGTGAGCACCCGGTGATGCTCAATCGGGCACCGACATTACACCGTCTGGGCGTTCAGGCATTTGAGCCAATTCTGATCGAGGGCAAGGCGATTCAGTTGCATCCACTGGTGTGTACCCCCTACAACGCAGACTTTGACGGCGACCAGATGGCGGTGCATGTTCCGCTTTCTATCGAAGCCCAGCTGGAAGCCCGTTCTCTGATGATGTCCACCAATAACATCCTCTCGCCTGCGAACGGCGACCCGATCATCGTGCCATCCCAGGATATTGTGCTGGGGCTGTATTACATGACCCGGGAGGATGCGGCTGCCGTCGGCACTGGAAAAGTGTTTGCCAATCTTCAGGAAATGAAACGTGCCCATGAGAGCGGTGCGGCTCATCTGCATGCTCGAATCCGTATCCGAATGCCGATTCGGGACGAAAAGGGTGACCCTACCGGAGCGGCCGAAATGGTGGACACTACGGTGGGCCGTGCGCTGCTGGGAGAGATTTTGCCTTCGACCCTGCCATTTGCCTTGGTCAATTGTCTGATGAAGAAGAAGACCATTTCCGAGTTGATCAACACCAGCTATCGTCAATGCGATCTCAAGGACACGGTGATTTTTGCGGACCAGCTGATGTACACCGGTTTCCGGATGGCGGCACTCGCGGGACTTTCCATTGGGGTCGATGACATGATCATCCCGAACAATAAGGAAAAACTGCTGGGGCAATCCTATCGGGAAGTGAAAGCGATCCAGCAACAGTACGACAATGGGTTGTTGACCGATGGTGAGCGCTATAACAAGGTGATTGATATCTGGACCCGCACCAGTGAGCAGGTTGCCGAAGCGATGATGGATAAAATGGCGACAGATCGGGTCCAGGTCGGGGCAGAGGAAACGATTGAACAGCAATCCTTCAACTCCATCTATATGATGGCGGATTCTGGTGCCCGGGGGTCCCATGCGCAGATCCGACAACTTGCCGGCATGCGCGGACTGATGGCCAAACCGGACGGTTCGATTATTGAAACGCCGATCACGGCCAACTTTCGTGAAGGTCTCAATGTACTGCAGTATTTTATCTCTACCCACGGCGCCCGCAAGGGGCTGGCCGACACCGCGCTGAAAACTGCGAACTCTGGATATCTCACCCGTCGTTTGGTCGATGTGTGTCAGGACCTGGTGGTCACCGAAGAGGACTGTGGAACGCTGAATGGGATTGATCGGGAAGCCCAGGTCCAGGGAGGGGTCGTGGTAGTGCCCTTGAGTGATCGCATTCTGGGTCGTTTCAGTACTGAAGATATCGTCGACCCGGTGACCGGGAAAGTCCTGGTGAGCAAGGACGAGATGCTGGATGAAAAAAATGTCCGACGAATTGATGAGGCTAACCTTCATGTGGTCAAAGTGCGTTCAGCGGTTACGTGCGAGACCCGGTATGGCGTTTGCGCCAAGTGTTATGGGCGTGACCTGGGACGCGGTGACCGGATCAATATCGGAGAAGCGATCGGTGTCATAGCGGCCCAGTCGATCGGTGAACCCGGTACGCAGTTGACCATGCGCACCTTCCATATCGGGGGGGCAGCGTCAGGTTCGGCGGTCATCAGCCAGATCGAACTGAAGAACGAGGGTCGGATTGTTCTGCGCAATGTCAAGCGGGTGGCTAAGCCCAAGGGGCATGGGGTCGTGGTTTCGCGTAATGGAGAACTGGTCGTGCAGGACCTGTCGGGTCGTGACCGGGAAAAACACTCCCTGCCCTACGGGGCCATGTTGTCCGTCCAGGAAGGTAGCAGTGTAGCCGTGGGGGAAGTGGTAGCCACCTGGGACCCGCATACTCACCCGATTGTGACCGAAGTGGCCGGTCAGGTTGCGTTCAGCGACTTGCTTGAGGGGGTGACGGTGAACATCCAGACGGATGAGGTCACTGGTCGGACCACCTATGTGGTGCTGGACCCTCAGCGCCGGCGTGGCAGTGCCCATGAAATCAAGCCGATCATCAGCCTGCTGGACCCGGAAGGGAAGCCGGTCAAGTTCCCCGGCACGGATACGGATGCCACTTACCACCTGCCACCGGATGCCATTGTTATGCTGGAGGATGGGCAGGATGTCAGTGAGGGGGATGTCATTGCCCGGATTCCACAGGAGTCCTCAAAGACCCGGGATATCACCGGAGGGCTGCCCCGGGTGGCGGAACTGTTCGAGGCCCGCAAGCCCAAGGAGCCCGCGATCCTGGCGACTGCGTCTGGCATGGTGTCCTTTGGTAGGGAAACCAAGAGCAAGTACCGCCTTGTGATCACCACCGAAGAGGGCGAAAAGCATGAAACCCTGATTCCCAAAACCCGCAAACTGAATGTATTTGAGGGAGAGACGGTGGAACGGGGCGAAGTCGTGGTCGAAGGTCCTCCTCTGGCAAGCGATATCCTGCAGTATCGGGGGACTGCCAGCCTGGCCGACTATATCGTGAATGAGGTGCAGGATGTCTATCAGCTGCAGGGGGTGAAGATCAATGACAAGCATATCGAAGTCATTATCCGTCAAATGCTGCGCAAGGTTCGGATCAAGCAGGTGGGGGATAGCACATTTCTGCCTGGAGAACAGGTAGAGCGGGCGATGTTGCTGGATTACAATGATCAGCTGTTGGCCGAAAGCAAGAAGCCAGCGGAGTATGAGCCCGAACTGCTGGGAATCACCAAGGCTTCCCTGACCACGGAGTCCTTCATTTCTGCGGCCTCGTTCCAGGAAACGACGCGAGTCCTGACGGCGGCGTCGATCAATGGCAAGCTGGATGAGCTCCGGGGGTTGAAAGAGAACGTGATTGTCGGCCGCTTGATCCCGGCTGGAACCGGTCTGGCCTATCATGAAGAACGCAAACGGAATCGTATCGAGAGCGAACAGAACAATCAGGAGATCGAAGAGCTACTCGGCAAGGTCGGGAGTGTGGACGATGAGATTCTCGAACTCGGCATCAGTGAGGCATCCTGAACGATGGGTTGTGGGATTCTGCTCCTTCCAGAGGGAGGAGCAGAATGTTCCAATCAAGGGCCCGCAGACGGAAAGGTAGCGGATTGGCAGGATCAGGCATCCCTGACAGATTGTTGCTGACTTCGATTATTTGATAGTGACCCGTTGGCCCGCCTCCGGGGCATGATATCAATAGCCCTTTTGCCGATAGGCCAAGTCGGTTTTACTGGCGGCGGATGCTCCTGCAAAACCAGCCATGGGGTCTCCTCGATCCCAGCTCTGGACCCGGGAGCTTCCATCAGCTCCCGTTCGCGTTTGGGATGGTCGAACGGCATCGCTCGGCACTGAGCACCCTCGGCATCAGAATCCGGATGGTCAGTTGGTGATGTGTGCCATTTCGATACCGCCATATCGTGTACGGAGGCGAACCAATCCTTCTCTTGGGATGTTCCATTGACTTCTGTTGCAGGGAGTATTGAGAAATTTCTGCATTTTTGGGCAGTTGGGTACTTGACAGATAGATTGTCGGGCCATAGAATCGGCGCCCTCTCTGAAATCCGGCCGTGATAGGGTTTCCCGGCAGCGACCCGGAGAGTGCTTCAACATGCAGTGACTTGCGGTCATTTGCCGCCATTGTTTCCCTTCTGGCCCTGTTGATGGTGGGGCATTCGATACATTCGCGGGTGGCGTGAATGGGAATCAGGGACGGTGCGGAATCATCGTTCCGGCAATGCGTGAACCCCGTAATTTTTTTAATGTAGCAGACCCGAGAGTACCGGATGCCAACCGTCAATCAATTGGTAAGAAAACCTCGCCAGCAGCAGGTGAAAAAATCCAATGTGCCGGCACTGCAGGCTTGTCCGCAGCGCCGTGGGGTTTGTACCCGGGTGTATACGACTACTCCCAAAAAGCCTAATTCGGCACTTCGCAAGGTGGCTCGCGTCAGGTTGACCAATGGTCATGAAGTGACTACCTACATTGGGGGGGAAGGGCACAACCTGCAGGAGCACTCTGTCGTTCTGATCCGGGGAGGTCGTGTCAAGGACCTGCCAGGGGTTCGTTATCACACGGTACGCGGGGCATTGGATACGTCCGGGGTTTCTGACCGTCGGCAAGGTCGTTCCAAATATGGCACCAAACGGCCGAAGTCCTGACGTTGACTCGCACATCAGGGGAGAGCAACTGCACAAGATGACAGGTATATCCATATCGACCGATGGGTCGACCCCTGAGAGATAATATGGATTGATTGCAAAACTCCTGCTCGTGAAGCCCGGTGGTGCGGTAAAACTGGTTTCACGAACTGGGACCAGGCGGTGTTTCCGTTGCATGCGGGAATATCCGAGAACAAATTTCAGCTTTTGCCGCGAAAACAGCGATGCGGGAAGAGCAGGCTTTTTATGGTTGTGACAAACTGGAAAGGCAAATGCCAAGACGTAGAGAAGTTCCCAAACGTGAAATTCTGCCGGATCCCAAGTATAAGGATCAGACGGTTGCGAAGTTCATCAACATCATGATGATGGATGGCAAGAAGTCGATCGCCGAAAAGATCATGTATGGCGCGTTTGATGTCATCCGGGAGCGAGGAAAGGGAGATCCGGTAGAGGTATTCAATACCGCGCTGGAGAATGTCAGCCCCGGAGTCGAGGTCAAGAGCCGTCGGGTGGGCGGTGCCACCTACCAGGTCCCCATCGAGGTACGCCCGACCCGTCAACTGGCGCTTGCCATGCGATGGCTGGTGGATGCGGCGCGCAAGCGCAACGAAAAATCCATGACCGGCCGGTTGGCCGGGGAACTGATGGATGCGGCCGAAGAGCGAGGTACAGCGGTGAAGAGGCGGGAGGATACGCACAAGATGGCAGAAGCCAACAAGGCATTTTCGCACTATCGCTTTTGATCCGGCCCGGACCACTGTCCCACGAGTTATCAACCATGTCTCGCCATACCCCCATAGTGTGTTACCGGAATATCGGGATCATGGCGCATATTGATGCCGGCAAGACCACGACCACCGAACGGATCCTTTTTTATACCGGCCTCTCGCGCAAGATGGGAGAAGTGCATGAAGGGACCGCAGTAATGGACTGGATGGAGCAGGAGCAGGAGCGGGGAATCACGATTACGTCAGCAGCCACCACCTGTTTCTGGAAAGGGATGTCCGGAAAGCGGCCGGAACATCGCATCAACCTGATTGATACCCCGGGACATGTGGATTTTACCATTGAGGTGGAACGCTCCCTGCGAGTCCTCGACGGAGCAGTCGCGGTTTTCTGTGCCGTAGGCGGCGTTGAGCCCCAGTCTGAAACGGTCTGGCATCAGGCAAACCGTTATCAGGTCCCACGGATCGCCTTTGTCAACAAAATGGACCGGATGGGGGCGGATTTCTTCCGGGTCATGGACCAGGTCAGCGAACGTCTCGGGGCTACACCGGTGGCGCTTCAGCTTCCCATCGGTACGGAAAATACGTTCCGCGGCATCGTCGACCTGGTGACCCTGAAAGCAGTATGCTGGGAAGAGGAGAGTGGCGGAGTGCGGTTCACGGAAGAGAAGATCCCGGATGACATGCAAGCCCTGTGCAATGACTATCATGGGCGACTAGTGGAAGCGGCGGCGGAAGCGGAAGATGATCTGATAGAAAAGTACTTTGAGACCGGAGAACTGCCGGCAGAGGCTATCCGTCAGGCTATTCGGCAACGTACGTTGCGCAATGAATTGGTTCCGGTACTGTGTGGCAGTGCCTTCAAGAACAAGGGCATTCAGCCCCTGTTGGATGCGGTGGTTGATTATTTGCCAAGTCCGGTCGATGTGCCCCCGATTTGTGGTATCGGGCCGGATCGCAAAACACAGGTGGAATGTCGTGCTGATGACAACGAGCCGTTTTCTGCCCTGGGTTTCAAGATTATGAGTGACCCGTTTCTTGGGCAGATGGTCTTCCTGCGGGTATATTCCGGCATTCTTCGTGCCGGGGAAATGGTGTACAACCCGCGCAAGCAGAAAAAAGAGCGCATCGGCCGTTTGCTGTTGATGCGGGCCAATGACCGTGAAGAACGTAAAGAGGCCCGTGCCGGGGAAATTGTAGCGGCTGTGGGGCTCAAGACCGTGACCACTGGAGATACCTTGTGCCATATGGCCGACCCCGTGATTCTGGAGCGCATGGAGTTCCCGGATCCGGTGATTTCCCAGGCTGTCGAACCGAAAACGCGGGCCGACCAGGAGAAGTTGGGCATTGCGCTCGGCAAGATGGCCCAGGAAGATCCGTCCTTCCGAGTCACCACCGATGAAGAGTCCGGCCAGACCATCATTTCTGGCATGGGAGAACTGCATCTGGAAATCATCATTGACCGGCTGCGGCGAGAATTCAGTGTAGATGCGAATGTCGGCAAACCCCAGGTGTCCTATCGCGAAACCATCACGCGGCCAGTTGAGCAGGAATACCGGTATGCCAAGCAGACTGGGGGTAGAGGGCAATATGGTCATGTTTTCCTGCGTATTCAGCCTCAGGAGCCCGGGGCCGGATATGAATTCATTGATGCCATCAAGGGTGGTGTGGTTCCGCGTGAATATATTCCTGCAGTGGACAAAGGCGTTCAGGAAAGCATGCGAACCGGTGTATTGGCAGGCTATCCGATGATTGATCTCAGCGTCACCTTGTACGATGGCTCATACCACGAGGTAGATTCCTCCGAGCATGCGTTCCGGGCGGCGGGCAGCATGGCCTTCCGGGAAGGATGCCGCCGGGCCGGGCCGCAATTGCTGGAGCCATTGATGGCCGTTGAAGTGGTGTCGCCGGAAGAATACATGGGCAATGTCAATGGGGATCTGAATTCCCGGCGCGGGATGATTCAGGAAATGGATGAATCTCCTACGGGCAAGGTGATTCGTGCAGAAGTTCCCTTGTCTGAAATGTTTGGGTATGCTACGGACCTGCGGTCCGCTACCCAGGGACGAGCCAGTTATACCATGGAGTTCAGGAAATATGCACCGGTTCCCATGAACCTGACCGAAACCATCCGGGCTGCCTGACGAGCCCGCCATCCAGATTGATTATTCCAGTATTTTCACCAAGAGTTCGAGCATGTCGAAAGAGAAATTTGAGCGCACGAAGCCGCACGTAAACGTGGGAACGATAGGTCATGTGGACCATGGCAAGACGACGTTGACGGCGGCGTTGACGCGGGTGTTGTCGAGCCAGTACGGGGGTTCGGCGAAGGCGTTTGAGGAGATTGACAATGCGCCGGAGGAGCGGGAGCGTGGGATCACGATTGCGACTGCGCATGTGGAGTACGAGACTGCGGCGCGGCATTATGCGCACGTTGATTGTCCGGGGCATGCGGATTATGTGAAGAACATGATCACCGGGGCGGCGCAGATGGACGGGGCGATTCTGGTGTGTTCGGCGGCGGACGGGCCGATGCCGCAGACGCGGGAGCATATTTTGCTGGCGCGGCAGGTGGGGGTGCCGTACATAGTGGTGTTTTTGAACAAGGCCGACATGGTGGATGACGAGGAGTTGCTGGAGTTGGTGGAGATGGAGGTGCGGGAGTTGCTGGACAGTTATGAGTTTCCGGGCGACGAGACGCCGATTGTGGTGGGTTCGGCGTTGAAGGCACTGGAGGGCGAGGGGTCGGAGTTGGGGGAAGGCTCGATCGTGCGCTTGGCGGCGGCGTTGGACAGTTACATTCCGCAGCCGGAGCGGGCGGTGGACGGGGACTTTCTGATGCCGGTGGAGGATGTATTTTCGATTTCGGGCCGGGGCACGGTGGTGACTGGTCGGATTGAGCGCGGGGTCGTGCGGGTGGGGGATGAGATTGGGATAGTGGGCATTCAGGAGACGGCGAAGACGACCTGTACCGGGGTGGAGATGTTCCGCAAGTTGCTGGATGAGGGGCAGGCGGGGGACAATGTGGGGATTTTGTTGCGGGGCACGAAGCGCGACGAGGTGGAGCGGGGGCAGGTATTGGCGAAGCCGGGGTCGATCACGCCGCACACGCGGTTTGAGGCGGAGGTCTACATTTTGTCGAAGGAGGAGGGGGGACGGCACACGCCGTTTTTCAATGGCTACCGGCCGCAGTTTTATTTTCGGACGACGGACGTAACCGGGGCGTGCACGTTGCCGTCGGGGACGGAGATGGTGATGCCGGGGGACAATGTGCAGTTGTCGGCGGAGTTGATTGCGCCGATTGCGATGGAGGAGGGGCTGCGCTTTGCGATCCGCGAAGGCGGTCGCACGGTCGGGGCCGGCGTCGTCTCCAAAATCCTGGCCTGATCAACCCACTGATTTGAGAGTAACACCGTGAAGGTCGAAAACCAGAAAATCCGGATCAGCCTGAAAGCCTTCGATCACAAAACGATTGATCGCTCTGCGTTGGAAATTGTCGATACGGCGCGTCGAACCGGGGCACTGGTGATGGGGCCGATCCCGTTGCCGACCAAGATCGAGAAATATACGTTGCTACGGTCTCCACATGTCAACAAGAAGTCGCGTGACCAGTTCGAGATCCGTACCCACAAGCGGATTCTGGATATCGTGGAACCGACCGACAAGACGGTCGATGCCCTGATGAAGCTCGATCTGGCGGCCGGGGTGGATGTGGAAATCAAGCTGAATTGAGGATTGGCGGGAACGAACAATGTCTATCGGATTGGTTGGAAAAAAAATCGGTATGGCCCGGGTTTTCCAGGAAAACGGGGTCTCGACCCCGGTCACTGTGATTGAGGTCACCCCCAACCGGATCACTCAGGTGCGTACGGCAGAGAAGGACGGGTATTCTGCCGTCCAGGTGACCGTGGGCGAACGCCGCCCACATCGGGTGACCCAGCCCATGAAGGCTCACTTTGCCAAAGCCGGTGTGGAGCCGGGTCGCCGTGTTCGGGAGTTTCGTCTGGACCAGCCGGCAGACCATGTGCCTGGCGATGACCTGACTGTGCAGGTCTTTGCTGAGGGGCAGAAAGTGGATGTGAGTGGTCGGACGATCGGCAAGGGCTTCGCCGGGGCGATGAAACGCCATCATTTTGGCGGCGGGCGAGCCACCCATGGCAATTCGAAAGCCCATCGCCTGCCCGGCTCGATCGGCCAGAACCAGGATCCTGGTAAGGTGTTCAAGGGCAAGAAAATGGCGGGCGGCATGGGCAATCGGAATCGTACCCAGCAGAATCTGGAAGTGATTCGGGTCGACCTCGAGCGCAATCTGCTATTGATCAGCGGCTCGATTCCCGGCCCCCGGGGGGCGGATGTTGTGATCCGGCCGGCAGTCAAGGCTCGCAACGAAGTGGTTGGGGCTTGAGACACTCGCAGCAACCTGTTTATGAAATCTCCACGATGCCTGTTCAACTGAAAATCAAAAATTCTTCGGGTGCGGAATCCGGTACAGTCGAGCTGTCGGATGCGTTTGCTGCGGAATACAACGAGGCGTTGATTCACCAGGTTGTGACTGCCTATCAGGCGGGTGCCCGGTCCGGCACCCGGGCCCAGAAAAACCGTTCCGCGGTGGCTGGCGGTGGGGCCAAACCCTGGCGTCAGAAAGGCACCGGTCGTGCTCGGGCCGGTACGATTCGCAGCCCGATTTTCCGCGGTGGCGGGGTCACCTTTGCGGCCTCAAACCGCGATCATTCGCAGAAGGTCAACCGTAAGATGTATCGTGCGGCCATGCGCTCTATCCTCTCCGAAATCCATCGCCAGGGGCACCTGATCGTCGTGGATCAACTGTCCATGGATCGGCCAAAGACGGGAGAGCTGGCGCAAACCCTGCAAGGACTGGATGCCCGGGAGGCTCTGCTGGTGCTGGAAGAAGAGAACCGGAACATTACATTGTCAGCGCGTAATCTGCCGAATGTAGCGGTAATCCACCGTCGCCAGATTGATCCTCTGAGTCTGGTCAGTTTTGCCAAGGTGGTGATGACGACAGATGCGATCCGCTGCATTGATGAGGGGTTGCAATGAGTATCGTCACTGCGAAAGGGGAGCGCCTTTACCGGATCATCCTGCATCCGGTGATTACCGAAAAGTCGTCCGGGGAGTTAGCAACCGGACAGCAGTTCGTGTTTGCGGTATTGCCCGATGCCACCAAACAGGAGATCAAACTGGCCGTGGAGAAATTCTTTTCGGTCGAGGTGGAGCGCGTACAGGTCGTGAATGTACGGGGCAAAGCCAAGCGGTTTGGTCGCATTGCGGGCAAGCGCAGCAATTGGAAAAAAGCCTATGTCCGGCTGAAGCAAGGCCATGATATCGACATTATAGGGTTTGCCAGAGCCTGATCCGGGCCGATCCAACGTGAAAGATGCATTCGAGTAAACCGTCATGCCACTAGCGAAACTGAAACCGGTGACCCCAGGCCAGCGAGGGGCGGTCCGGGTGGTTACCCCGGACTTGTACCAGGGCAAGCCTTATGGGCCGCTCCTGGAGCCGAAGAAATCCACTGATGGACGCAACCATGCCGGTCGGGTGACCGTGCGGCATCGAGGTGGAGGGCATAAGCGCCATTATCGTCTGGTAGATTTCAAGCGGGACAAGGACGGAGTGCCGGCAACCGTCAAGCGCCTGGAATACGATCCCAATCGAAGTGCCCATATCGCCCTTCTGTCTTATAAGGACGGGGAATACCGGTATATTCTCTCGCCCCGTGGAATCAAGGCTGGTGACTCGGTGGTGTCCGGGCCCGGTGCGCCTTACAATGTCGGAAATTGCCTGCCACTGAGGCATATTCCGATCGGTACGGTGGTCCATTGTGTGGAACTCAAGCCCGGCAAGGGGGGGCAGCTGGCGCGTTCAGCGGGCGCCTCTGTTCAGTTTGTCGGCAAGGAGGGTGCTTATGCCCAGCTCCGATTGCGGTCCGGCGAGATGCGTAGAGTGCATCTCGACTGTCGTGCCACCATCGGCCAGGTGGGCAACCCGGAACACAGTCTCCGCAAGCTCGGCAAAGCCGGTGCCAAGCGTTGGCGTGGGATCCGCCCCACCGTACGTGGGGTGGCGATGAATCCGGTAGACCATCCCCATGGCGGCGGGGAGGGGCGTACTTCCGGAGGACGCCATCCGGTTACTCCCTGGGGGGTTCCGACCAAAGGGTACCGGACCCGCAGCAACAAGCGTACCGATTCAATGATTATCCGCAGAAGGAAGAAATAGTCATGCCTCGTTCCATCAAGAAAGGTCCGTTCGTGGATCATCATCTCTGGGCCAAGGTACAAAAGGCGCGGGAAGAGAATTCACGCCGTCCCATCAAGACCTGGTCCCGGCGTTCCATGATCATGCCGGAATTCATTGGGCTGACGATCGCGGTTCACAATGGCCGTCAGCATATGCCCATCCTGATCAATGAGAATATGGTCGGCCACAAGCTGGGGGAATTTGCACCAACCCGCACGTATCGCGGTCATACTGCCGGGAAAAAGGCCAGGTGACGATGCAAGCAAAAGCCATTACACGCCATGTGAGGCTGTCACCGCAAAAATGTCGGCTGGTGGCCAACCAAGTCCGCCGGATGCCGGTGGAGCAGGCACTGGAATTACTGCAGTTCAGTCGCCGCAAGGGGGCCGTGTGCGTACGCAAGACTCTCAACTCTGCGATCGCCAATGCCGAAAACAACTTGGGGTTGGACGTGGATGAACTCTGGATCGATCAGATCATGGTGGATGAGGCCCCGGTGATGAAACGGTACCGAGCCCGTGCGAAAGGCCGGGGGACCCGGATCACCAAACGCAATTGTCACATCACCATCAGTGTGTGTGATGACCCACTTCCAAGACGGAGATAAAGATGGGACAGAAAGTCAATCCGAACGGTATGCGTCTGGGAATTTCCCGGGACTGGAATACCAAGTGGTACGCCCCGAGCCGGGATTATGCCAATACGCTGGCCAGTGACCTGAAACTGCGCCAGTTCATCATGAAGCGGCTGGCGAATGCCGCAGTCAGTCGGGTGGTGATTGAGCGCCCGGCACAGAACCTGATCGTTACGATCTATTCGGCCCGGCCGGGTATTGTGATCGGCAAGAAAGGAGAGGATATCGAGCGGTTGCGGGCGACACTGACACGGCTCAATGGCTCGCCGGTTCAGGTGGCGGTGGAAGAGATTCGCAAACCCGAGCTCAACGCCAAGCTGGTAGCGGAGAATGTCTGCCAACAACTGGAAAAGCGGATCATGTTCCGCCGTGCGATGAAACGCGCCGTGCAAAATACCATGCGTCTCGGTGCTGAAGGGGTCAAGATCATGGTTTCCGGCCGGCTCAATGGTGCCGAAATTGCCCGTACCGAATGGTATCGGGAGGGCCGGGTTCCGTTGCATACGCTACGGGCCGACATTGACTATGGAGTCCATGAGGCTCGGACGACCTACGGCATCATCGGGGTCAAAGTCTGGATCTTCAAGGGCGAGGTATTCCCGGAAGAGACGACGTCGGATGATTCCCGGGATTCCCGGGCGGAAGCCGCATGACGATATGAGTCTATAAGCCATGCTTCAACCGAAAAGAACCAAATTCCGCAAACAGCAAAAAGGCCGCAATCGTGGCCTGGCTACCCGGGGCAACCGGGTGAGCTTTGGCGAATTTGGCTTGCAGTGTTCTGGACGAGGACGGCTGACGGCCCGCCAGATCGAAGCGGCACGCCGGGCGATCACACGTCATGTGAAACGGGGTGGACGGATCTGGATTCGGGTGTTTCCCGACAAGCCGGTGTCCAAGAAACCGCTGGAGGTCCGTATGGGCAAAGGCAAGGGCAATCCAGAGTATTGGGTGGCCCTGGTTCAACCCGGCACCATGCTGTACGAAATTGAAGGGGTGCCGGAACCGTTGGCGCGCGAGGCCTTTCGCCTGGCTGGAGCCAAATTGCCGGTACAGACCACATTTGCCAAGCGCCAGGTGGGTTGATGAAAACGTCTGACTTACGAGCCATGAACGTGGATGAACTGGAGAAAGAATTGCTCGGCCTGCGCCAGGAACAATTCAACCTGCGAATGCAGCGGGGATCGGACCAGTTGGCCAATCCCTCCCGCTTCCGTATGGTGCGGAAGGATATTGCCCGCATCAAGACGAT
The DNA here is from genome assembly GCA_965221795.1 of Candidatus Poriferihabitaceae bacterium. GTDB lineage: Bacteria > Pseudomonadota > Gammaproteobacteria > Arenicellales > Poriferihabitantaceae > VYFG01. The sequence continues at coordinate 606,298 of OZ244914.1, read as the reverse complement.
TTTGACCGAGAAAGGCACCCATTGAGATGACCTCCAGCAAGCAAGAAAAGTCCGCACGTTCGCTTCAGGGCAGCGTGGTCAGTGCCGCGATGGACAAGACAGTGACGGTCCTGGTAGAGCGTCAGGTCAAGCATCCGCTCTACCAGAAATACATCCGTCGCTCGACCCGTTTTCATGCCCATGATGAAAACAATGAATGCAGTGTCGGTGACCTGGTGCGTATTGAAGAGTGTCGGCCGATCAGCAAGCAGAAGTGTTGGCGCTTGGTGGAAGTCATGAGCAAGGCGGTCTAGGAGAATTCACGATGATCCAGATGCAATCCATTTTGTCGGTGGCGGATAACAGCGGAGCCAAGCGAGTCCAGTGTATCAAGGTACTGGGCGGGTCCAAGCGCCGTTATGCCGGGATCGGCGATATCATCAAGATTTCCATCAAGGAAGCCTTGCCGAACAGTCGGGTAAAGAAGGGGGATGTCTTCAACGCAGTCATTGTACGGACTCGCAGTGGGGTTCGCAGGCCCGATGGCTCGCTGATTCGGTTTGACCGCAATGCCGCAGTCCTGCTGAATACGAATCACCAGCCGATCGGTACCCGGATCTTCGGTCCGGTGACCCGGGAGCTGCGTTCGGAAAAGTTCATGCGGATTATTTCCCTGGCTCCGGAAGTACTGTAAAGATCCCTTGTCCATCCCAGGAAGAATCGAGAGTAGGCATCATGCAGAGAATTAAAAAAGGTGACGACGTGATCGTGATTGCAGGCCGTGACAAGGGTCGGCGTGGAAATGTGCTTCGAGTGCTGGATGACGGCCGAGCCCTGGTGGACAACATTAATGTGGTCAAGAAACACAAGCGTGGCAACCCCAATGCTGGCGAGGTAGGAGGGATCCTTTCGCAGGAAGCCCCTGTGCAGCTATCCAATCTGGCCTTGTACAACCCGGCTACCAAGAAAGGTGATCGGATCGGCTACCGGCACCTTGAGGATGGCCGTAAAGTACGGTATTTCAAATCCAATGGAGAAGTGATTGACCTGGCGTGAGCCGACGATGCCTCGGACCGCGATTGAAAGCATTATCATGAATAGACTGGAACAGTTATATCACCAAGAAATTGCCCCGAAACTGAATACACAGTTCGGGTTTTCGAGCCGCATGCAATTACCGCGCCTGACCAAGATTACCCTCAACATGGGATTGGGTGAGGCGGTTGCGAACAAGAATGTGCTGCAGACAGCTTCGGATGACCTGCAAAAGATCTCCGGTCAGAAACCGGTGATCACGCGGGCGCGGAAGTCGGAAGCTGCCTTCAAGATCCGGGAGGGTTGGCCGGTCGGGGCCAAAGTGACCCTGCGTCGCGAGCGGATGTACGAGTTCTTTGATCGCCTGATTACGGTGGCCATTCCCAGAATTCGCGATTTCCGGGGGCTGTCGTCGAAATCGTTCGATGGCCGGGGCAATTATTCTTTTGGCCTCAAGGAACAGATTGTGTTCCCTGAGATCGACTATGACAATATTGACGCCATCCGGGGACTGGATGTCTGTATCACCACTTCCGCCCGGACGGACGAAGAGGCGTTGGCGTTGTTGACCGCATTCCATTTTCCGATCAGGAACTGAAGTTATGGCCAAAAAATCCATGATTGCCCGGGAAGCCAAGCGGACCCGCCTGGTGAGCCGATACACGGACCGCCGCAGCCGACTGCGCACCCTCGTTTCTGCACCGGATACCAGTGCGGACGCACAATGGGATGCGATGATGCAGTTGCAGAAGCTGCCGAGGGATTCGGCTCGGGTTCGGCAGCGAAATCGTTGCGCACTGACCGGACGACCCCACGGTTACTATCGGAAATTTGGCCTGTGCCGCAATCAACTGCGGGATGTCATCATGCGTGGCGAAGCGCCAGGCGTGGTCAAGTCGAGTTGGTAGGAGAGGAGACGATCATGAGCATGTCTGATCCCATCGCGGATATGTTAACCCGGATCCGGAACGGCCAACAGGCGGGGAAGGTGTGGGTTTCGATGCCAGCCTCCCGGGCCAAATCGTCCATTGCGGAAGTGCTCATGCAGGAAGGGTATATTCGCAGTTTTCGGGTGGACGGGGAAGGCACAGCGAAGAGCCTGGATATCGAACTGAAGTATTTTCAGGGTTCTCCGGTTATCGAGGAACTCCAGCGTATCAGCAAACCGGGACGGCGTGTGTATGCCGGCAACAAACAGATCCCGAACGTGCGGAATGGGCTGGGAGTGGCGTTGATTTCCACTTCCAAGGGCATCATGACGGACAAGGTGGCCCGTGAAAACGGGGTCGGTGGTGAAGTGATCTGTACGGTGTTCTAAGGCGGGCCTGCGGATTACGGAGAAAGTACCATGTCACGAGTTGCAAATGCCCCGATTCCGGTGCCAAGCGGGGTCGAAGTGAAAATTGAAGAGCGCCGGTTCTGTGCCAAGGGACCGAAGGGAGAATTAGGTTTGGATCTTGTAGAAGGGATTAACCTGGTGCATTCAGAAGGGACTGTGCAGGTGTCGATTGATGCCGCAGAACGGAAATCCTCCAAGCATCTGGCGGCCATGTCGGGGACGACCCGGGCACTGGTGAATAATATCCTGATCGGTATCAGCCGTGGTTTTGAGCGCACCCTGAACATTGTGGGTGTGGGGTATCGGGCCCAGGTGCAGGGCAACCGGATCAATCTGACCCTTGGGTTCTCTCATCCGGTGGCGTATGAATTGCCAGTGGGCGTAACGGCAGAAGCACCCAACCAGACGACCCTTATTCTTAAATCTTCCGACAAGCAATTACTGGGTCAGACGGCTGCCGAAATTCGGGCCTATCGTCCTCCCGAGCCATACAAGGGCAAAGGGGTCCGCTATGCCGATGAGTATGTGATTCGCAAGCAGGCAAAGAAGAAGTAGACGGGCCATTGTTACAGGTATTCAGCCAATGAGCGATAAAAAAAGGTCAAGATTAAGACGGGCCCGCAAGTCCAGGGCCCGTATTGCGGGGTTGGAAGCGGTTCGTCTTAGTGTGCACCGGACTCCACGCCATTTCTATGCGCAGGTTATTGATGCCAGCGGAAGTCGGGTGTTGGCGGCCGCATCTACACTGGATTCGGCGCTACGAAAGGATCTTCAGTATACCGGTAATACGGAAGCGGCTCGTGCGGTGGGCAAGCTGTTGGCTGAAAAGGCCCGGTCGGCCGGAGTGGGGGTGGTTGCATTTGATCGCTCCGGATTCCGCTACCACGGACGAGTGAAGGCATTTGCGGATGCGGCCCGTGAAGGCGGCCTCCGATTCTAGAGAGAAGTGACAGTTCATATCATGGCGAATCAAAAAGATCGGGACCTCACCCGCAAAGACAACTACCAGGAACAACTGATCAATGTCCGGCGGGTCTCCAAGGTCGTCAAGGGTGGCCGTATTTTCGGATTCTCGGCACTCACGGTCGTGGGAGATGGGGAAGGACGGGTCGGCATGGGGCGCGGCAAGGCCCGTGAGGTGCCGGTGGCGGTACAAAAGGCCATGGAAGATGCGCGGCGGAATCTGTTTAAGGTGCAATTATCCGGAGATACGATTCCTTATGCGTTGATGGGGGCTCATGGCTCGGCCCGAGTGGTACTGCGACCCGCATCGGACGGGACCGGTATTGTGGCCGGTGGCACCATGCGTGCGGTGTTCGAAGTTCTGGGGCTGAAAAATGTATTGTCCAAGGTGATTGGTACCACCAATCCGGTTAATGTCACTCGGGCGACCATCGACGCATTGCGCCATATGCGCAGTGCCAGCCAGGTTGCGGCGAAACGCGGCAAGAAGGTCAAGGAACTCTGAACCCTCTAATTTGGCGATTGCATCATGACAGAACCGAAAAAAATCCAGGTCAAACTGGTTCGCAGCCTGCATGGCAGGCTCAAAAAGCACCAAGCCTGTGTGCGTGGCCTCGGTTTGCGGCGCATGCACCAGACTGTTGAGGTCATCGATACTCCGGAAAACCGGGGCATGATCAACAAGGTCCGTTACATGGTGGAATGGAAGGAATTGTGAAGCAGGCTGTTCAATCGAGATATGGGAGCAAGATATGCGACTGAATACGATCAAACCTGCACCGGGTGCCCGAACTGTGGCCAAGCGGGTCGGCCGTGGTCCAGCCAGTGGCCATGGCAAGACCGCCGGGCGTGGCACGAAAGGTCAGAAATCCCGGTCCGGGGGCTATCATAAGGTGGGCTTCGAAGGGGGGCAGATGCCGTTGCAAAGAAGATTGCCGAAGCGGGGATTCCGCAGTCGTGTCAATCGGAATGCGGCCGAAGTCCAATTGCATGAACTGACCCGGGTGGAAGGGGACGTGGTGGACCTGGCGGCACTGAAGTCCGCCGGTGTGGTTAGTCATGCGGTCGACCGTGCCAAGATCATCCTCTCCGGTGATTTCGGGCGTGCCGTTACGGTGCGTGGACTGGGAGTGACCCGGGGTGCGCGGGCAGTCATTGAACAGGCGGGAGGTACGGTAGAAGGCTGACCCAGCCTCCTATTGCCGACGACCCCACAGAACCAGGCCATGGCAAAGAAAAATGCCCCCACCGCTGGCATGCTGACCAGCATGTCCGAACTGAAACAACGCATACTGTTTGTGTTGGGCGCACTGATTGTGTACCGGGTCGGCACCTACATTCCTGTACCGGGAGTCGACTCCAATGCGGTTGCGGACCTGTTCAGCCAGACCCGCGGTTCCATTGTCGATGTCTTCAATATGTTTTCCGGGGGAGCACTGAGTCGGCTTTCCATCTTCGCCCTTGGAGTGATGCCCTATATTTCGGCGTCGATCATCATGCAGATGATGACAGCCATTGTCCCGACGCTGGAGCAACTGAAGAAAGAGGGCGAGTCCGGACGGCGCAAGATCACCCAGTATACGCGCTACGGCACGGTCCTGCTGGCTGCATTTCAGGCAGTGGGGATATCGGTTGCGATTGAAAACATGCAGGTGGCTGGTGCACCGGTGATCCTGATTCCTGGCATCGGGTTCAAGATCATTGCCGCAGCCAGCCTGGTTGCCGGTACCATGTTTCTGGTGTGGCTCGGTGAGCAGATTACGGAACGGGGCATTGGCAATGGGATTTCCCTGATCATTTTTGCGTCCATCGTGGCTGGCTTGCCGTCGGCGGTCACCGGTACGCTGGAATTGGCACGCACCGGAGCCTTCACTCCCATTTTTGTACTCCTGCTGCTGGTCGGAGCGATTGCCATCACCTTCTGTGTGGTTTTTGTGGAACGTGGGCAACGCCGGATCACAGTGAACTATGCCAAACGGCAACAGGGCCGGCGCATGATGGCCGGCCAGTCCAGCCACCTTCCACTGAAACTGAACATGGCTGGCGTGATCCCGCCGATTTTCGCTTCCAGCCTGATTCTGTTTCCGGCCAGCCTGGGCAGCTGGTTCGGCCAGATGGAAGGGATGGGTTGGTTGAGTGACCTCGCAACCAAACTGCAGCCGGGAGAGCCGGTCTATACCCTGTTGTATGGAGGCATGATTGTCTTTTTCTGCTTTTTCTATACCGCGATGGTATTCAATCCCGACGATATCGCGGACAATCTGAAGAAGTCCGGTGCCTTTGTTCCAGGCATCCGTCCAGGAGCACACACTTCCCGTTATATTGACGGGGTGGTGTCGAAACTGACCTTGGTCGGTGCCATCTATATTACCATTGTCTGCCTCATCCCGGAATTCCTGATCGTGCAATACAGTGTTCCGTTTTACTTCGGCGGGACCTCGTTGCTGATTATTGTGGTGGTAACCATGGACTTGATCTCTCAGGTACAGTCGCATCTCATGTCCCGTCAGTACGAAAGCATCCTGAAGAAGTCGTCGCTGACGGGCAACTTGGGCGGTCTGCGATAAGACCTTTTCTTACCCCGTGATTTGGAGAAATCTCATGAAAGTACGCGCATCGGTCAAGAAAATTTGCCGAAACTGCAAAGTGATCCGTCGCAATCGCTCAGTCCGGGTGATTTGTACCGACCCCCGGCACAAGCAGCGTCAGGGTTGAACGTATTGTGAATGGTTGAGGTTTTTGGTAGAATATTACGCCGTTTTCTGTCCCTAACCTTATGATTTTAATTGAATTTTGAGAATATAACGTGGCACGAATCGCTGGAATCAACTTGCCGAACCACAAGCATATCGAGATCGGCCTGACCGCAATCTATGGTATTGGCCTGCCGACTGCACGAAAGATCTGTCACCGTGCCGGCATTCCCGGTACTACCCAAGTCCAGCACCTGAGTGAGGAGCAGGCAGAAAAGCTGCGTGCAGAGGTGGCGGAATTCGAAGTGGAAGGGGATTTGCGCCGGGAAGTCTCGATGAATATCAAGCGCCTGATGGATCTGGGCTGCTATCGCGGCCTCCGTCACCGCCGTGGTTTGCCGGTGCATGGGCAACGGACCAAGACCAATGCGCGTACGCGCAAGGGACCTCGTCGACTTGTCAAGAAATAACCCATTGTGATTATGGCCAAGGGCATCAGAAAGAGTACCCGGGCGAAAGCCAAAGTCCGGAAGAATGTTTCGGAAGGCATTGCGCATGTACATGCTACGTTCAACAACACCATCGTGACGATCACGGATCGGCACGGCGACACCCTGTGCTGGACCTCGGCCGGGCATGTAGGATTCAAGGGTGCCCGCAAGAGTACTCCGTTTGCGGCTCAAACTGCAGCAGAGACCTGTGGCCGAAAAGCCCTCGACATGGGGGTCAAGCAACTGGAAGTCAAGGTGAAAGGCCCCGGCCCTGGACGGGAGTCGGCGGTGAGAGCGTTGAATGCACTTGGCCTGGAAATCCATTCCATTTCCGATATCACACCGATTCCACACAATGGTTGCCGGCCACCGAAGCGCCGCCGTGTGTAATCCGGCCTGACCCAACACGCAGAGATTTCAGAGAAGAAGATGGCAAGATATCTTGGTCCAACCTGCAAGCTGGCGCGACGTGAGGGCACCGACCTGTTTTTGAAAAGCCCGGTTCGCACCATCGATTCGAAGTGTAAATTTGACCGTCCTCCAGGGATCAAATCCGGCATGCGGCGTACCCGCATGACGGTTTATGGCACCCAGTTACGGGAAAAGCAGAAACTTCGTCGCATATATGGTGTGCAGGAAAAACAGTTTCGTGCCTATTACCGGGAAGCAGCGCGTTTGACCGGTTCTACCGGATTGAACCTGTTGCAGTTGCTGGAAAGTCGCCTTGACAATGTGGTTTATCGGATGGGCTTCGGGGTCACTCGAGCCGAATGCCGGCAGTTGGTGAGCCACAAATCCGTGATGGTCAATGGTCGTAAGGTGAATGTCCCGTCCTACCAGGTCAAGCCCGGCGATGCCATTGAAATTATTCCGAAGAGCAAGAAACAATTGCGCATTGCCTCGGCACTTGAAATTGCCGAGCAGATTGGCTTTGTGTCCTGGGTCCATGTCGATATCAAGGGAGTCAAGGGGGAGTTCAAGTCTTTGCCGGAACGGGCAGATTTGCCGCCGGATATCAATGAAGCGCTGGTGGTAGCGCTTTATTCCAAGTAAGGAAATACCCGGGTCATATCTGTACACCTGCCGTGGTGGCAAAGTACGGAACTGGAGATTGAACCGGTGAGTCCCAGCCTACCATGCCGGGGCTTTCTGCTGGAATTAACTTTGTTTTTCGAGGCTTACAAATGCAGGATCCCACCATTGAGTTTTTGAGGCCGCGCCGTGTAGAACCCAAGCAAATTGATGACCGAACCTCCCAGATCACCATTGAACCGTTGGAACGTGGATTTGGCCATACCCTGGGAAATGCCCTACGGCGTATCATGCTGTCCTCCATGCCGGGTTGTGCGGTCACTGAGGTCCGGATTGGGGATGTGTTGCATGAGTATTCCACGTTGGAAGGAGTCCAGGAAGATGTCATCGAGATACTGATGAACATGAAGACCCTGCCGGTGATCATGCATACCCGGAACGAAGCGACCCTGTCCCTGAAGAAAAAAGGCCCCGGCAAGGTGACGGCGGCTGACATTCAGTTGGTTGATAATGTCGAACTGGTTGACGAAAACCATCATATTGCCACGCTGGCACCGGATGGTGTGCTGGACATGGAATTTACCGTACGTCGTGGCCGTGGGTATGAAACGGCCGAAAGCCGTCAGCATTTCAGTGACGAATCCCGTGCCGTGGGAGTTATTCACCTGGATGCCTCCTACAGCCCGATCACCCAGATTTCCTACTCGGTCGAAGATGCCCGGGTGGAGCAGCGTACGGACCTTGACCGACTGATCCTGAAGATCGAAACCAATGGCTCGATCGACCCGGAGTTTGCGGTCCGCCGTGCGGCCACTATTCTGCATGATCAGATTGCGGTCTTTGTCAATCTGGAAGAGTCGATGTCCCAGTCCAGGGTGGAAGAGGAACCCGAGATTGATCCGGTACTGCTGCGCCCGGTGGACGATCTGGAGTTGACGGTACGTTCCGCCAACTGCCTGAAAGCGGAAAACATCTACTATATCGGGGATTTGGTCCAGAACACGGAAACGGAACTGCTCAAGACACCGAATCTGGGTAAGAAATCCTTGACCGAGATCAAGGATGTACTGGCCCAGCGTGGGTTGACGCTTGGGCAGAAACTGGAAAACTGGCCTCCTTCTTCGTTGGCCAAGGAGTTCAGTCACAGTGGATTTTCTTCTTTTGGTGGGTTTTCATGAGACACAGAATTTCCGGGCGAAAGCTCAATCGAACCTCGTCGCATCGCAAGGCTATGCTGGCGAACATGACCAACTCGCTCTTCCTCCACGAGCAGATCAAGACGACCGTGCCCAAGGCCAAGGAGTTGCGGCGTCATGCGGAACCGTTGATTACGCTGGCCAAGAAGCCCAGTGTGGCTAATCGGCGTCTGGCCTTTGCCCGCCTACGCAATCGTGAAGTGGTGGGTAAGCTCTTTGATGAACTGGGTCCTCATTTTCAGTCGCGCCCGGGAGGGTATCTGCGTATCCTGAAATGCGGATTCCGCCCCGGGGACAATGCCCCGATGGCCTTTGTTCAGTTGGTGGGTCGGGAGACCTATCTGATTGATCCAGACGACGAATAGGTGCTGGCTTGTTGATGGTCAGGCCGTGCCGGACGGTCTGCGCTATCAGGAAATTCATGAAGAAGCCACTCCATACCATGCCGGCGTCCCGTTCAATCGATCCCCCCATGAGATTTCTCTGGTAGCTGCAGGTTCTCACCCTCGGCATTGTCCAAATGGTAGGATATGTCACCTTTGGAACCTGACGGCGGAAGGTCCCATCGTTCTTCGCAGGCGTTATTGGCCTGATGAGACTATCCTGAAATACCGCTTGCTATCCTGATCGCCCACTCTTTGGCCTCATGAGGTGCTGCTTGGGGCTCCATTATATTTCTCTTCTGGGGGCGATAATAACACCCATGCGGATTTCGCGGAGGCCAGAACAAAAAATTTAGTGGTAATACCGTACACAGGAGATTTGCCTGCGGTGTGCCTTGGGCTCTAAATCGGATCCCATTCACCATCGATTCATCACAAAAACGTATCAGCCTCTTCCGCTCCTGCTGTAGGGATTCCGCACGCCCGAGAGGAAAGTCGGCTGCGGACGAATTCCTTCACCAGACGGGCCCGAGTGCATCTGGAAAGTCTTTTTGACTGTCCTGCACAGCGATCAGAGGAATGATACGAATTTTCCTTGGCAATAACACGCGATATATAATTCCTTTTCGGATTTGGACGACTATATGTCCCTTCGTTGATTATTACCCTTAATCCATCTCTAATCTCGTGATGCCACATGTTTCTGTTGTAGAGCCCTCACTGCCCTTGGTGCGTTATCGGTTTCGGTTCGCTGGGAGCAAACCGGAATATCGCCAGTCAGATATGGAAATGGGGTATTTGGGTTCGGCGTGGCGAGGAGTTTTTGGCCATACACTTCGTAAGGCTGTATGTGTGACAAAACTACCATCCTGCGATTCTTGTATGCTCCTTGGCTCGTGTGTGTATCCCTGGTTATTCGAAAGTCGTACGCCGCCTGATGCGAAGAAAATGACTCGGTATCCACGCACACCTGGGCCGTTTGTCCTGGAGCCTTCCGATAGTCAATTTGACGGCAAGAAAGAAGCCTTGGCCCTTGGAGTAATTCTGTTCGGACAGGCCAATAGACAGTTGCCTTATGTGGTGCATGCACTTGAACAAGCTGGGCACCGGGGCCTGACTTCCAGACGTGCCGAATTTTCTCTTTGCGATGTGCAGGCTGAGGTATGGTCGATGTGTGATCGTATCTTGAAAGATGTCTCTATTGCCGGGTTCTCGCCTCTACAAGATTCGGGTAATGGGGTGGAACAATGCACCAGTGAGGGCCATGGTGGCAAGTGGGTGACGGTATATAGACCGGGTCAATCACTTTCTGTGGTACAGGCCATGCAGTGGTCGATTCCTGCCTGTCCACCGAAAGCCCACATTCGACTGATCACGCCACTCCGAATCCGTCAGGATAATCGCCTCGTTAATGAAAGCAATTTCTCCAGTCGCAGATTTGCCAGTGTGCTGGTGCGCCGGATTTCCATGTTAACTCATTTTTTCGGCGAGACTCCCTTGGAAACCGATTTTGCGACTTTGCTCAAACAAGCAGAGTCGTTGTCAGTTTCAGATTGCAACCTGCAGTGGAAGGAATGGACCCGATACTCCTCCAGACAAAAACGCAAGATGCAAATGGGAGGCTTGATCGGTTGGTTCAGTTTAGAAGGTGCTGCCTTGTGTTTGTTATGGCCATATCTTTGGTTGGGTCAATGGGCACATGCTGGGCGCAATTGTTCAATGGGACTCGGACGTTATGTGGTGGAATGGCCTGCGGAAAATACGAAGGGAGAAATTGGAGCGCATCCAAATGCTTCACATTGGCCTGTTCCTCTCAAGCTATGAGCCAGATTGCTTCTTCTGGATAGCATGATTCGGGGAGAATGTTGTTTTTGCAACCTTGCCAAGTCAGCATTTCTCTTGGAAGTATGCATACTTCATATGATTGGTTTGACCTTGAGCATTCCCGTTGGAGAAAATCGCTGAAATAAAGCAGCCACAGGATTATCCTCGTCGTATTTTCGTTGCGGTCACGGGTCTCGCGCCCCAAGTGGTTACAGAAACCCTGTATGCGCTTTCAGTTCGTTCGCATCCTCGGTTCATACCCACCGAAGTTCGGCTGATTACCACATTTGAAGGGAAAAGGCGGGCGATACTGTCGCTGTTGCACCCGGATAGTGGCTGGTTTCATCGGTTGTGCGTCGATTATCAACTGCCGGAAATTACTTTTGGGGCAGAGTCCATCCATGTGTTAGAAGACGCGAATGGTCGCCCACTTTGTGATATCCGGAATCTGGAAGACAATACCAGTGCTGCCAATACCATTACTGAGATTGTGAGGGATATTACCCGGGACCCAAATTGTGCGATTCATGTTTCGATTGCTGGCGGTCGCAAAACGATGGGATTCTATCTCGGCTATGCCCTTTCCCTGTATGGTCGTGAGCAGGACCGACTATCCCATGTACTGGTAAGTGCGCCCTATGAGTCCAACCAGGAATTCTATTACCCATCCCCTAAAAGTCGCGTCATTCATACGCAAACACTGGACCGCCAGCCTCTTGATGCTTATGATGCTACGGTCACTCTGGCCGATATTCCGTTTGTACGTATGCGTGGCGGACTGAACACTCATTTGATGGAAGGAAAAGTCAGTTTTTCCAGTGCAGTTGAGGAAGCTCAGGGAATACTTCCGCCTGTGGTCTTGGTGCTTGAGCCATCCACACGCAAGGTGCGAGCCGGCGGGGAGTGCTTTGCGATGTCACCCGCACAGTTTGCGTTCTATTGGATGCTTGCGGACCGAGCAAGGCTTTCTCGACCCGGAGTGCATTGGACCGATGATCGGATGAAACAGGAGTTCCTTGGCTACCGTGCACGGATCGTACACCACAAATCCGGCACTTATGAGCGAGCGGAACAGGCCTATACCTATGGGCTGACAGCCGAAAATTTCAATCCTCTCAAGGCACATATTAAGAAGCATCTGGAGCGACATTTGGGCCGCAGGCGTGCCTCACCTTATCTGATTCAGCCCATGGAGAAGATTGATGGAACCAAGTATACTCGTTTCGGATTGTGTCTTCCCCCGGAGGCGATATGCATTATGGAACCAAATATGAGAGTACCGGAGAGGGTTTAGTATGACTGATGGTAGTAAACGAATGGAAGTACTCCGGTATGAGATCAAGTTTCTAACGCCGGCTTTTCTGGGAAATTCCAGTCAGCGTGGACAGTGGCGCACGCCTCCCTTCAAGGCCTTGATGCGACAATGGTGGAGAGTGGTCTGGTTTGCACAAAATGCAAGCTCCTTACGGGATGATCAGATCATCCCGGAAATGCGCAAGCGGGAAGGGCAGATTTTTGGCTGTGCCGACAACGAAGGAGCTAAAAAGAGCGAAATCAGAATGCGGTTAGATAATTGGGATGATGGTCGCTTTCCCCCTGTTTGGTCACAAGGGAACAGACAACCAAACTATCTGCTCTATGCAGGTTATGGGTTGCAGAGGATTGCAAACGGAACAGAGCGAAAAGCGATCGGTCCCAATGAGTCGAATGCTCTTGTTATCGCCACCCCGACCTCTTTTTTGAGCGATATTTGTATGACTCTTTCCTTGATCCATCATTATGGAACGATAGGCGGAAGGAGTCGAAACGGATGGGGTTCTCTGGAGTTGCGGCTAGAAGAAAATGAGATATGCAATCCGTTGCTGGAGGAGATATTCCAACCTTTTTCAAGGGCTCTGGAGCGCCAATGGCCTCATGCCATCGGTAAGGATAAAACAGCCCCCTTGGTCTGGAATACGAAAGAGCCATTTGAGGACTGGAAGGGTATGATGGGGGAGTTTGGCAGGATTCGAAAAGAGATCATCCGCAAAGAACATAAGGCTTCTAGAGGTGAGGGCCGTATGCCAAACAATATTCGATTCAAGGCTCGTCAGGAAATGGGAAGTTCGGACCAGTTGCGGGGAGTTGTTTTCCACATGCCTTGCACAACGCCAAACGCTGAGAAACATCATCGGACGCGTCAAGACTTATGGGGCGATATACATAAGGTTTTTGATGAACAACTAGAACGCGTGTCGGAGTGAGATCGATGGATCAGGATTTCTTCTGGCAAACCAAGCTCCATGCCCGGTTGCATGATCCGGCAGAAAAGGCACTGGTTCTTCTGCGAGATCCGGAAGGTCATGAAGGAGGTACCTCCAAGGCGTTGCATCGTACCCTCGGTTTTGATCGGCTGCCTGTGAGGGAATGGTTGCCTCCAGACAATCCTGGCGTTCTGGATACGGTGCTTTTCAGAAAAGGCATACCGATTACCATGTATGACCTTGTCAAGCGTGCGGACCGCTGGGCAGCAGCAGCAGATCGACCTCAGTGGCCGCATGAGGAAGTTGAAGCCAGAATTAGAGTGGCACCATGGGCTCAGGTTCGCTGGTTCAATGATCCAGAGTTGATTCACCCTCTTACGGGTAAAAGCTTAGACCTCAGTACGCTTGCGAATACCGACCTGGCCGATCTCAAAAGGCGAAGCCTAGAGCATTTCAAAGCCTTGACAGTGTATGGCGATGATAGCAAATCGGAAGTGGACTGGCAGAAGACTCTGCTTGCATTCTGGCGCTTTGGACCAGAATTGGGGGAGGAACATGATCATGGCAAGTTGGGGATGCTATGGTCATTGTTGCCTGCTGATACCCGAGTTCCGGACCACTCTATCTGGGATCATCTGGATTTGACCTCCGCTTTTGCAGGGGCTTTTGCCTGTGATCCGAACCAACAAGCATCACTGCTTTCATTGTCCATTGGACCAGTGCAGAGCTTCATTGAAACGGCTCGCACCATATCTGATCTTTGGGCTGGTTCGCACCTGCTCTCACGCCTTTCTTGGGAAGCGATGCGAGTAGTCTGTGAACGATTGGGACCGGATGCAGTCCTGTTTCCTCGCCTACGAGGCCTGCCACAAGTCGATCTTTGGTTAAGAGATCAAATGAAGCTACCCAAAGAGTTGTTTGCCCGTTGTCAGTGGACGGAAAAAAAGACAGACTCTAACCCCCTGTTTGCTGCTGCATTGCCCAATAGGTTCGTTGCGGTCGTTCCAGAAGCGGAGGCCAATGATTTGGCTCATCAGATCGGTGAAACCATACGGAACTGGTTGCAGGAAAAGGGAAAAACTGTATTGCACCGTCTGCTTAAAGAAGCCGGATTCCGTCAAGATCCTGCCATGCACTGTTTTCGCCAGATGAGTGAACAGTTGGAAGGGTTTCCTGAAGTCCACTGGGCAGCAGCTTCTTTTTCGTTGATCCATCAGGACAATGATGTGCCGAGTGCAGGGCTTGACACAAAAAAATTGGCGGCTGCCATGCAGCCATTTTTCAGTGCGGAGGGAAAAAATCCGAAAGCGCCGGGTTTTCTCGGGTCCAAAGCATGGGAAGTGCTTGGAAAAAATGTCGACCTCGAAAATAATCTTGCGTTCTTTTCCCCCAATCCCGGAGTACTTTATCCGGCACTACATGAAATTTGCGAGCGAGCGTTGTCTGCGGCCAAGTCGGTTCGACCCTTCAGTCAAACCGAGCAGGCTGGTTGGCGATGCTCTCTCACGGGCGAGACCGAATGGCTGACGACTGATCCCGGACAGCTTGGTCGGTCGTTTCGCCAACAATCCGATACCTTGTGGAGTCGAGTGGCGGAAAAGAGACCGGCTTGGGTAAAAAAGCATGAACATCTAGGAGCACTATCGGCAGTCAAGCGGTTATGGCCTATCCTTTTTGCCGAGGAAGTAGGTGAGGCCACAGGGGAAGAAGTTGGTCGGTTCGTTGTGTCCACTCACACAATGTCTTTGGCGGGAAATTTGGAAATGCTCTCAAACAAAATGACCGAGGATCCGAAAATAGCGGGCCGTCTCAGTACCTTCATCAAGGATGAAGATCGTGCTCCCGCTTTGTCACCGGCCTTGGCTGGCTTGCGTGATACCGATGCGGCGCGTATTCCCGCAGTGTTGGACCGACTGCGTCAGGAGGATGGTGGGGAAGACAGACTTCGTAAGTTAGAGCAACAGTTGCAAGAGATACTGGGTTATAAGCCGGACACCTACTATGCCCTGCTTCTTTTCGATGGTGACCATATGGGTCGGATTCTTGCCGGTGATGATGGCTATGCGATTACCTATAGGGAAAGCTTTCATTCCAGAGTGCGGGTGGGTTTTGATCGCTTGGCACAAAAAGATTCTCGTGTCGGAGACTATGGTGCGCTGAAACGTGCCATATCTCCCAATCGACACTTTGCCATTTCTTCATCACTCAACGATTTTGCTCTCCATGCCGTCCCAGAAATCGTGGAGCGAGAACATTGTGGGCGAGTAATTTACGCAGGTGGTGACGATGTGCTTGCCATGCTTCCGGTCGGTCACCTCTTATCTACCATGCAGCGCTTGTGCAAGGTATATAGAGGAGAGGCCGATGACCATCAGTTGATTGATTGGAAAAGTGCCCGGAGTGGTCAAAAAATCGTTTGCAAGGATGGTTTCGCCCTGTTGCCGAGAAATTCTGGACGCTTGATGCGAATGATGGGTGGAGCAACAGCAAGCTGCGGTGCCGTGATTGCGCATCATCAGTCCCCGCTTGGGGCGGTCTTGCGGGAGCTGCGACAGGCTGAGAAGCGGGCCAAGAATGAGGGAGGACGTAATGCGTTCACTCTGAGAGTACTCAAGCGGTCTGGTGGTGCACTATCCCTGACGGGGAAGTGGGACAAAACTGTAGGTGTGCTGGAAAAAATCCGTGACTTTCTCAGCCACCGATCGGTTTCACGGCGTGCCGTGTACAATAGCCTGACTTGGCTTCGGGATCTCCCGGATAAGGCAGACGAGAAGATGGTCGGGGATCTTCTGTACTACCAGTTGAGCCGGCAGACCGCCGATAAGGCAGTGGGTGGTCAATATAATCTCTCTGAGTTGACGCATACAGTGGGAAAACTGGCAGTAGATGGTTCTTCATCATGGCGCCCCGGAGGGCAAAATGAGCAAATCACTGACGTGGGAAAACTGGCAGTAGATGGTTCTTCATCATGGCGTCAGTGGCTGGAAGATTTTCTCAGTGTCGCTGAGTTCCTGGCACGAGAAGTTCGTGCTTATGATCCAATAGCTACTTCCAGTTCTCAGGGGACGAAATGAGAACATCGCAATATTTTATTCAACCCTTGGATATCTTGTTTTTGCGGGGCAACCGGTTGTTCGGGGATGCGGGTAGCTTTGGAGAAAGTCTGATTCCTCCTTGGCCGTCGGTGGCAGCAGGAGCGTTACGTTCCGCTTTCCTTGCGCAGCAGGGGATTGATCCGGTCCAATTTACCAGAGGCGAGCACAAGGTCTCAGAGCTCGGCACTGCCGAAGATCCGGGATCTTTTGCTTTGAAGGCATTTCATCTTGCCCGGAATAAAGGTTCCCATGCTGGCAATGAGCTGGAACCTCTGTTTCAGCTTCCTGCCGATGTGGTTATCCAGAAATCTAAGAACGATAAAATCCAGGTTAAATTGATCCGCCCCTGCAAAATGCCTGAGGGTATTGCCTGTTCCGCTGCTACTCCATTGTTGCCGGTACTGCCGGAGAATGAGCGGAGTAAATCGGAGTATGGTTTCTGGTTAAATCTTCAGGGCTGGAAGAGATATCTTGCCGGAAAAACCATCAATTGCGAGCATCTTGTTCCCAGTGCACATCTCTGGCAATTAGAGATGCGGGTCGGTATTGGTCTCGAAAAGGAGCGACGGCGGGCGTTGGAGGGTGCGCTTTTTTCTACCCAAGGCGTTGTGCTGCATAAGTACGTGCCTCATGCCAGCGATCATCGCCAGTATGATGTTGGTTTTTTGATCGAGACGGTCGGTGCCGAGTTTTCTGAAAGCTTCCCCTTGCGTTTTGGCGGGGATGGTCGGGCTGCTATTTGCCGATCTGTTCGATTTCAGTTCCCGGAACCGGATTATCAGGAAATGATCCGTATCCGATGTTGTCGAATGGTGCTCACATCCCCCGGTATTTTTTCAGATGGTTGGCTTCCGACCGGAACGGTCCGTACGGAAACCGGGTTACATTTCGAACTGCAAGGGGTTCGGGCAAACCTGACCTGTGCGGTGGTTCCGCGTGCAGAAACTATATCCGGTTTTGATATCGTCAAAAAGATGCCCAAACCTGCACAGCGAGCTGCACCTTGCGGCAGTGTGTACTGGCTAGAAAATCTAGAAGCTACCCCTAGAGCTCTCGCCCATTTGGTGCGGGAGGGACTTTGGTCCGACCCTGCTGAGCATCCCACACGACGGACTGAAGGATTTAACCGATTGATCTTTGCAGCCTACTGAACGGAGTGATTATGTTTGAGAAAAAAGCTGCCATGTTTTTGTATGCAGTCAGTCCTGTCCACATGGGAGCAGGCACAGCGACAGGGGTGGTCGATAACCCAATCCAAAGGGAGTGTCATACGAAGCATCCCTGTTTTGCGGGTTCTGGTATCAAGGGGGCTATTCGGCATGCCTTCACCTCAATCGGAGGTGACGGAAGCCTGTTGGAGAAACTGTTTGGTCCAGAATCTGGTGCAAATGACCTTCATGCCGGAGCAGTTGGTTTTGGCGATGCCCAGATCGTTGCATTTCCTGTGCGTAGCATCCGGCGGGGGTTTGTGTATGCCACTTGCCCACAAGCCTTGGCGAGAACTCGACGACTGCTGGAAATTGCCGGGGTCGCTGTAGGTTGGGATATCCCAGAAGTCAAGGAAAGTGAGTGTATCGTTTTGAATCCGGCATTGCTTGCCGATGGCAACTTGCACCTTGAAGTGTTCGAATACAAGGCTGGGAATTCAGATGAGACAAAGGCAGGCGTGAAAAAAATTGCAGGCGACCTAGCCCAGCATGGATTCTCTTCTGATGAGAGCCACCGATATTTCCGTGACAAGTTTTGCCATGATCTGGTGGTCTTGTCGGATACTGATTTCTCCTACTTTTCTGAGTATGCCATGCTGGTAGAGCCGCATGTCCGTATCGACGAAAATACTGGAACAGCCAAAGATGGCGGTTTGTACTACACTGAAAATCTGCCACCGGAATCCCTGTTGATTGCGCCCATACTCACGAGTCAGAGCCACAATGGCGATGACGGTTTATGTGCCAAAGAGGCTCTGCTGAAGATTCGGAATGTCCTCCATGGAAAACTGTTGCAGATGGGGGGGGATGCAACCACAGGACGGGGATTGGTACTTGCCCAAGTGGCGGGAGGGTCCTGATGTCAGGGCGGACATTGGAGCAGCAGAGAGCAGAAGATGCCTGGCAGAAATGCGAGGGATGTTCGAAAGAATATGTAAGACTGGCAAAGGGATTGCCGGCATTGATCATGAATAGTGGTCTCATGCAGACTATGGCATTTTTGCATGAGAAGTCCCGCAAAAAGTCACACTGCGGCCAATTGAAAGATCATCTTCTTCAATGGTTGTCTTACCGATTTCCGGATATTCTCAGTAGGGATTTTGATGAGTTCATGAAAAATCTTATGCAGGCTGATTCACAAACTTTTCAGCAGATCACTGCAGAAGCTTTTGCATGGTTGCGATGGGTACGGCAGATGGCTGCTGCCCGCACACGAGATGATTAAAATGCCAATTTCTGCCTTACCCGTTTATCTGCAGAAGGCTGATTTCAGTGATGCATCTCCCGGATTTCGCTTCAGTACCTTGCTGGACATCTGGAAAAGTCCGGGAATTTCTACAGGAGGATGGACAATTGAGCCTGAGTCATACAATGCTCTGTGCAAGATCAAAGCAAAGGATCAAGACTGTATGAATTCACTTGTGCAACGACAAAACGTATTGCATAAAACCTTGCAGGGTCCAGAAGTGCTGATGCTTCAGGCAGAGTCCGTGGCACCCTTTTCGACTGGCCTTGGCAGTGAACATCCCTTGGAAAACGGATTTGCATTTCTCAGTCCCTACGGGTTGCCCTATCTTCCAGCCAGTGGTGTCAAAGGAGTCATTCGTCGTGCTGCCCAGGAACTATCAGAGGGGGTTTGGGAAGAATCCTGTGGTTGGAGTTGCGAAAACACTCTCTCGATTCAGAACGGTCTGTCTGTACATGATCTTCTGTTCGGTACTGGCACATCGCTTGACGATGAGGAGTCATTCCATGGTGTACTCTCGTTCTGGGATGTAATTCCACAGCTCAGTAATGGACAGATGAGTGTGGAGATCATGGCACCACACCAGAAGCATTACTACCAGGACAAGAAAGAGCCTCATGAAGGGGCTGACCCGACACCTATTTTCTTTCTATCGGTACCACCGGGTTCCGGGTTTACGTTTTATGTGGTTTGTGATCAGGAGAGACTAACAAAATTATCCCCTGACTTGGCGTATCATGATGATTGGAAAAACCTGTTGACTGCAGCATTCCAACATGCCTTTGACTGGTTGGGCTTTGGGGCAAAGACTGCAACCGGTTATGGCAGGATGCGGGTTGACCCAAAGATTGAAGAAGAGAGAAGAAAAGAGCGGCAGCAGAGAGAAGCGGAACAAAAGCGACTTCTGGAACAGGAACAAGAGGAAGAACGCAGGAGGAAAGAGCAGGCAAAGTATGATGCCCTGCCGAAAAGTCATCGGATGCTACTAGAGGCAGAAAAATCATTCAAAGAATCCAAGTCCCAAAACCACTATGTCTCGTGGTTGGACAAGGCGAATCAACAGGCCAAGAGACTGATCAATGATGCTCCCGGTTGGAGTGATGAAGATGCTCGTGAGAAAGCGGCCGCTCTCCTTGAAGAACATTATGAGTCAGCTGGCTGGCATGAGAGGGGGAAAAAAAGAAATAAAAAGCAAAAGCAAAAGCAGGAAAAGAACAGGCGGGATGGTATTGCCCGTATCCGAAAGGGGGTGGGGAAGTGCACAGATTGATCCGGATTCATCGGCGACAGATTCTTGCTCTTGCCGCAAAGTACGGTATTGAGGATGTGCGGGTATTCGGATCAATGGCGAGAGGGGATACCGACGAGACCAGTGATGTCGATCTTTTGGTTACCGTGCCCGAAGGAACGAGTGGCCTGGCACTGGGTGGACTCTTGATTGATGTGCAGGATCTCTTGCAACGTCGAACCGATGTCGTGACAGAACAGGGACTTCATCCGCTTATTCGGGAACGGGTGCTTAGGGAGGCGCAGTTGCTGTGACGGCAGACACGTTGAATGAGCAAATTTTTCTTATGCATATCCTCTCGTGTGTGGAACGTATCAGGGAATATACCCAGGATCGACGCGATATTTTCTTCGATTCCATGCTTGTGCAGGATGCTGTGTTTCGTAATCTGCAAAACACTTGCAGAATCCACACAAAATCTCAGTGATTCGCTCAAGAAGACCCAACCGAATATTCCTTGGAAGGAAATATCTGGATTTCGAAATGCCATACCCCACGGCTATCTCGGGGTCGACCTGAATCTCATATGGAGTGTAATTGAGTCAGACTTAGGTCCATTAAATGATGCTGTTGAGGAGATGCTGGAGACTACCCACCCCAATTCCAATAGGCTGCTATGATCAGGTAATACTTTGAATGGTTGACGAGATGTCTCAAAATATTCTTTTATGCACTGTAGGCGGTAGTCACCAACCGGTCATCACGGCGATTCGCTCAATCAATCCCGATTATGTGTGTTTTTTCTGCACAGACAAAGATTCGGTATCGGGAAAGAAAGGTTCTCGTAGTCAAGTGGAAGACGAGAAGCCGGATGACAAAAAACCAACATTGCCGAACATCCCCACTCAAGTGGGACTTGTCAAGAGTCAATTCCGTGTTCGCTGTATTCCGGCCGATGATCTTGACAGTGCTTTTCTTGCGATAGAGCAAGAGATTGGTATTCTCTCGCGCGAATTTCCACAAGCCCGCTTTATTGCAGATTATACTGGTGGAACCAAGACGATGAGCGCCGCCTTGGTATGTGCTTCTCTGGAAAATTCAGATGTGGGACTGCAACTCGTTACCGGACCTAGGCATACTCTTTCCCAAGTAGAGACAGGCTCAGAGCAAGTTTATGATGCCAGTATTATCCGATTGCGCACCAAGCGGAAAATGGAAGCATGTCTGAGGGCTTGGAACCACTTTGGTTACTATGAAGCGGTAAAATGTCTGGATACCATTCAGTTACAGATTACTTCTCCTGAAAGAACGCACTTATATATTGCCAGGATGTTGAGTCGAGCATTCGCATCATGGGATGATTTTGATCACGTTGCTGCACTGGACTCTCTGAAAGTGAAACCCTGTGCTGAACAGGTCAGCAGGCTCTGGCCGTGGATGTTGCCTACTCTCGGAGTATTGACAGCTAGGAACAATGAGAAATGGGAACCGTTCTGTCTGTATGATCTATGGTTGAATGCCGAGCGTTGTGCCCGGCAGGGAAAATACGATGATGCGGTTGCTCGGGTCTATCGCTTGATAGAGTGGACAGCGCAATGGCAACTGCGTTGTAAATGTGACATCAACACTGCGGATGTCTGCCGGGAGGATTTGCCACCGAATATGGTGAAAGAGATTCGAGAAGGAAAGATCAAAATTGGCTTGTGGGATAGTTGGCAGGTCGCTTTCTATAAAGTGGGTGGCTTGAAAGAAAAACTATCGGAGAATGAGTTACGTAATTTTCTCTCCATTCGAAACGACTCCATCCTAGCCCATGGCTTTAAACCTGTGGATAGAACGGATTGGGATAAAATGTTGGATTGGATGAAAAGAGAATTCTTGCCAATGCTGCATGAGTTGATCGAAGAAGCTGGCATATCCAACAACCTACCGGAGCAGCTTCCACAACAGTTCCCGCAGTTGATGCTTTGAGGTCGATTGCTCCTGTCTCTGGGTATTTTGTAGCTTTTATTCCTAGGCTGCTTCCGGAAAATGATTCTGAGACTGTTCTTCAGTCATCCTAGTGTATATCATCATACTTCATGTGTCGGGTAGAGACGGTTCCGTTTCCGATGCGCATCCTCGGTGTTGAACGGCCAATCCACCCTGCCCCTGCTGTGTCGGCAGTAACGGAGTCATGCGTTCGGATTGTGTCGGCGTAAGTTCCATTTGTATGATCCGCCCTCCGAGGTTTCAGGCGAAAAGAACAAGAAGAGAACGTATCAGATCCAAGCTAATATGTATTAACAAATCCAATGAAGAAGGGAAGATGACCTATCTGCTTTGTTCGCGCAGATACGGAAAACGGCAAGGTTGCCAATTGACACTTGACAACATGATTCTGGCTTACTTGAGTACAGTCCCCTCGCTCAAGTATTAATGCCAAAAAGAGCCCTGTATATTGCTGCTTATGATGTTGCCAGTCCTTCCCGTTTGCGGAAGGCGCATCATTTAGCCAAGAGCTTTGCTACCGGCGGACAAAAATCCGTTTTCGAGTGCTTTCTTACGCCCATCGAACGAAAGCGATTCGTATTGGAAGCGGTTGATTTGCTGGATGATCACGAAGACCGTTTTGTGTTACTTCGGGTTGAAGAGCGTACGAATGCATTATTGTATGGGATCGCTCTACCAGCGGCTGACCCGGAGTTTTACTACGTGGGGTGAAGGATCATGGTGAGTGATGATGGGCACATTCAGAGCGCGATATGAGTACGTTATATGTTGATCGCAAGAACATGGAACTGCGGACTTCAGGTGGTGCGCTGGAATTCTATGAGTCCGATGGAAAACGTGGATCTGTGCCTCTTGCACAGCTGGAGAGGGTAGTTTTCCGGGGGCAGGTTCGACTTTCCACTTCGGTTCTTGGCGCTTTAGCTGAATCTGGAGTGGGTGTTCTTTCTCTGAGCGGTCGTCACAATCGTCATCTCTCTACCATGGTTGGTCGCCCCCATAATGATGTGGTTCGTCGTATTGGTCAGTTTGATGCGTATCTTGATAGGAGCGCAAGGGTGGAATGGTCACGAGATATTGTGCAAAAAAAGATTTACAGCCAACGCCGCTTTCTGCAAAAAGCATTGACACAAAGGCCAGACAAACGATTTTTGCTGACTCGGGGAATCAAACATCTTGACGGCATATTGCAGCAAGTGTCAGTTACTGGGAACTCAATGGACATCGGTGGTTTGCGTGGACTGGAAGGAGCGGCTGCTGCCTCATATTTCAAAGGATTTTGCACACTTTTCCCGCCGTCTGTTTCATTTACGGGCCGTAATCGGCGTCCACCTCGAGATCCGGTCAATGCTTGCCTGTCGCTTGGCTATACATTGTTGCATTTTGAGGCAGTCATAAATTGCCACGAAGTCGGGTTGGACCCACTACTTGGTATGTTCCATGAGCCGGCATATGGCAGGGAATCCTTAGCTGCAGACATGATTGAGCCGTTACGTGCTCATATTGATGAATGGGTATGGGAATTGTTTAGAACTCGGGCTCTGGATGTCAGAAGTTTCAAGCGGGATGGCGATACTGTTTTGTTGGGTAAGAATGCTCGCCATACGTTTTACAGTCATTACCGATTACTTAATCAAGCTCTGACACGATTATTGCGTAGGCAAATGCGTGTAGTTGCAAAACAGTTTGAAGAAAGAGGGCAGGATACCCAGCATAGCATTTCATGACGCCTGTTAGCACAATGAAACCTCTGTATCTTCATGCGAGTCAGCGTCTATGCGTCTCGTTGGATGGGCCCAGTTTGCGGGTTTCAGGAAAGGGAATGCCTATACTCAGGTACCCATTATGTCGTATATCTAGAGTAATCGTGAGTGGTCAAGCAGAATGGTCAAGCAATGCCATGCTTGCATGTGCTGACGCCGGAATCGCGATTTGTTTCCTTGCTAGAGATGGTAGCCTGCGGGCACGTTGGTCGGGTCGGAATAAGTTCAGGGGTGGACTCGTCCAGAATTGGGTTGATTTCCTATATAGGCCAGATTGGAAATCGCTTTATCGACAGTGGTATGTGGCTACAAAAAGGCGTTCTATCAGGTTATGCGCCTGTCGAATCGGCTGGTCGCCGAAAGCCGATGCAAGAAGTATGATTCAGGTGATTAGGTGTGCCCCTCGCACAAAAACAGAAAAAAAGATGGTGCGCAATGTGTATTTCAGAATTAGTGGGATAGCTTGTGCCAGAGCTGAAGAGGAAGTTGCCCGACTTGGTTTGTCAGAGCTTGATATCGTTGAGCCACAACTGTTTAATGTTTATCAAGGGGCAATCCAGTGGGGGTTATATCCTGAGCTTGTGCGTTGGGTATCCCGTATGCACAAAAAGTGTCCCGGAGAAGGGCGTTTATTTAACTCGCGTAGTGTGATTGGTTTTTTTGAAAAGCACTCTAAACAAGTAGATTTTCATTTGAAAGATGTTACCTTCCGCTTGGAGCATTTTTTGGTAGAAATGGGATAATGCCGTCTGCCAAACCCACAACATGGTTGGTGTGTTATGATATATCTGACCCGCGTCGGCTACAACGTGTTCATAAAACCATTTCCCGGCATGGTATTCCATTACAGTATTCCGTTTTTCTGATAGAAGGAACAAGGTTAAAAGTAATCAAAATTATTAACCGGACTGTCGGCCATATTGATACGAAGCATTTGGAAATAGTAGACTGCCATCCAGTGTAACCCTATCTAGTATCTCTGACATCATTTGGTCTTGCTTTTATTCGTCAATCGATACGGCAAATGAAGCGGAGCTTATAAAGAATGGTTGACAAATGTTGCTGGGTGAACCAGGTAGTGCTAATGCTGCCACTGAATTTGCAAAAAGCCGCAGTAGAAATATCTCTTCCATGTCGAATCGTCTTGCGGCTTCTTCATAGCTGCGTGAATGTCCGACGTCGATGCGCTATGCGTGGGCGTGTTGCTTTCAAGGAGACCGTGTGCTCCCCTGACCATTGATGCCGTGAGCATCAAGCCTGCAGAGACTGTGTTTGGCCGCTTCTGGGTCAATTGGGCTACTGCACAGTTGGATGAATCGATGAAAGGGACACTCAAGGAAATCGAAGTGCAAGCCTCACTTGATCCATCAGAAGAGAGTGATTGGGCACGAAACCCCAACGCGTGCGGGTACCGCGACCGATGCGCCCTTTGCTCACGTATGCGATAATGGATACGTTACTCTTGTTGGGTTATATCGCATTGTGGGTCTGTGTTATTCCTTGGCTACTCGTTGCAATAGCTAATTTCCTTTACCCCCGCAAAAAGAAAAACGATGATGACACTTACTGAATTACACCAATGCAAAATCCATCTCCTTGCAGTAGGGGATAGTGGTTCGGGCAAGATAGGGAGCCTTGTTTCTCTTATCCGATCTGGGTACAACCTCTGCATAGCAGACTTCGATAACGGAGTGTAAATACTTCGTTTACTCCTCACGAAGGAAGAAGCTCAGCAGAATGTCATATGGTGTATTATGATAACGCAACAAATCGAACAACAAAATTTTACGTAATTGCTAATATATTTATTTGAAAATAAAATAGAAATAAAGAATAGGAGCTTGTATTGATGACCTGATGAAGAAGGGATTAAGACTGTTCAGGTTCGGCAGGGGAACCGTGCAGGAGCTTGTATTGATGACCTGATGAAGAAGGGATTAAGACTCAAAATCGTGACAGCGACAGAAACCTCCATTGCTTGTATTGATGACCTGATGAAGAAGGGATTAAGACGTCGTGACAGCGACGGAAACCTCCGATCCCGTTGCGCTTGTATTGATGACCTGATGAAGAAGGGATTAAGACAGACCTCATGGCCTAACTCGTGCTCAATCCCTGAGGCTTGTATTGATGACCTGATGAAGAAGGGATTAAGACGCGGCTTCCCAAGCCTCGATTTCCTCCCATGAGGAGCTTGTATTGATGACCTGATGAAGAAGGGATTAAGACGGCTCGGCCGGTGAACCGTGTACAGTACGCTCACGGCAGCTTGTATTGATGACCTGATGAAGAAGGGATTAAGACACTACTCATCGCAAACCTCCAAATCATCATCTGCTTGTATTGATGACCTGATGAAGAAGGGATTAAGACGGTAAATAGATTTCGTATTCGTCCATCTCTCGGCTTGTATTGATGACCTGATGAAGAAGGGATTAAGACTCTGTCCCTGTTGCCGGACAGATTTCTGTCTCGACGCTTGTATTGATGACCTGATGAAGAAGGGATTAAGACAGACCTCGTACCTCGGGTCTGCGGGGTCGTTGTGGGCTTGTATTGATGACCTGATGAAGAAGGGATTAAGACCTTGATCTTTCCATCGTTACTCTCTCTCTAATGGTGCTTGTATTGATGACCTGATGAAGAAGGGATTAAGACTAGCGTGTCGCCGATGTTCTCAAATTGTGCTCCGAGCTTGTATTGATGACCTGATGAAGAAGGGATTAAGACTAGACAGACCAGACACGTGAAATCTCCAACTGGCGCTTGTATTGATGACCTGATGAAGAAGGGATTAAGACACCCAACAGGACGCTTCCCGCTCTTCTTCCGCTGCTTGTATTGATGACCTGATGAAGAAGGGATTAAGACGCTGCCCACGCCGCTGCCGTCTGCTCATCTCGAAGCTTGTATTGATGACCTGATGAAGAAGGGATTAAGACGCTTCGGCCCAGGTCATCAACTCCGGCTTTTTTCGGCTTGTATTGATGACCTGATGAAGAAGGGATTAAGACGAGGAAACCTCTTCTTTTTTGATGTCGAATTTTGGCTTGTATTGATGACCTGATGAAGAAGGGATTAAGACCCGGAGTCCAGGGAGAAGATCGTGATTTTCTCCGCTTGTATTGATGACCTGATGAAGAAGGGATTAAGACGTCCATCGTTTCTCTCTGTTGGTGGTTAGGTTAGCTTGTATTGATGACCTGATGAAGAAGGGATTAAGACATTTCTTCCCTGCTTAATTCCTTCCCCCTTTTTGCTTGTATTGATGACCTGATGAAGAAGGGATTAAGACCCTTCCTTTTTCGCCGCTTTCATTCTCCATCGTGAGCTTGTATTGATGACCTGATGAAGAAGGGATTAAGACGGGCAGATTTCCGTCTCTAAAATAATCTCCTTGCTTGTATTGATGACCTGATGAAGAAGGGATTAAGACCAAAATCGTGACAGCTAAAGAGATCTCCATCCCGCTTGTATTGATGACCTGATGAAGAAGGGATTAAGACTGCTCATCCATGAGCATGATTTTTGAAATTTCTGCTTGTATTGATGACCTGATGAAGAAGGGATTAAGACGTCGAGCACCAGCAGCATTTCGTCGGCTCGCTGCTTGTATTGATGACCTGATGAAGAAGGGATTAAGACGGGGTGGCGGGTAATAATTAAATCAAATTTCGCTTGTATTGATGACCTGATGAAGAAGGGATTAAGACGCTTCGATTTCCTCCCATGAGGAAACCTCTTCCGCTTGTATTGATGACCTGATGAAGAAGGGATTAAGACGGATCAAATTTTACTTCCCTGATTGCCTTCAGGGCTTGTATTGATGACCTGATGAAGAAGGGATTAAGACGGAGAAGATCGTGATTTTCTCCCCCGCAAATTCGCTTGTATTGATGACCTGATGAAGAAGGGATTAAGACCCATGAGGAAACCTCTTTCTCTTCCTCATTTTTGCGCTTGTATTGATGACCTGATGAAGAAGGGATTAAGACAGTTGATGCTTCCTTTCATTGTATCCCAATCATGCTTGTATTGATGACCTGATGAAGAAGGGATTAAGACGTTAACGAAAGCCTCGGCTTCCGTTATGGTCCTGAGCTTGTATTGATGACCTGATGAAGAAGGGATTAAGACGCAAGCTTGCGGATTCTTTCAGTATTCATGTGGCTTGTATTGATGACCTGATGAAGAAGGGATTAAGACTCCCCGGTTCCTCCGAGCAAATCCCCTCAGGGTGCTTGTATTGATGACCTGATGAAGAAGGGATTAAGACCTCTTCCATGAGGCAATTTCGGCACACGCGGATTGCTTGTATTGATGACCTGATGAAGAAGGGATTAAGACAGTCAGGATTCCCCGGTTCCTCCGAGCGAATCCGCTTGTATTGATGACCTGATGAAGAAGGGATTAAGACAGACTCTTGGAGACTTTTTTGTACCCCCCCAGATAGCTTGTATTGATGACCTGATGAAGAAGGGATTAAGACCTCCGAGCGAATCCCCTCAGGGTAGTTCCGTCTGCTTGTATTGATGACCTGATGAAGAAGGGATTAAGACTGAGACCTTACATCGCTTTTCGCGGCATTCGATTGCTTGTATTGATGACCTGATGAAGAAGGGATTAAGACTCAAGAAAAAGATTTCGCATCCAGAAACGAGTCCTTCGCTTGTATTGATGACCTGATGAAGAAGGGATTAAGACTCCATAGACGTCACTCTCTTTTGTGTTGGTTATTGGCTTGTATTGATGACCTGATGAAGAAGGGATTAAGACAACCCCTTCACGCTCCTCTTCTTCCGCTGTCACCGCTTGTATTGATGACCTGATGAAGAAGGGATTAAGACTTCAGGGATCTCGGAGACCTCTAATTTCGGAGCTTGTATTGATGACCTGATGAAGAAGGGATTAAGACAGATCTCGAATCTCGGACCTTGCGGGTCGTTGTGCTTGTATTGATGACCTGATGAAGAAGGGATTAAGACGCGCCACTCGGGTATCTCGGAGACCTCGTACCTGCTTGTATTGATGACCTGATGAAGAAGGGATTAAGACATTTCGGAGACCTCAAAACGAGGATCTTGAGGGCTTGTATTGATGACCTGATGAAGAAGGGATTAAGACGGGCCAGTCTCACATCCTCACACTAGTCATAGGCTTGTATTGATGACCTGATGAAGAAGGGATTAAGACGTTTTTTTCTGTCGCTTTGCTTGTACCAGTACGGGCTTGTATTGATGACCTGATGAAGAAGGGATTAAGACCAAATTTCCTCAATATCAAAATCAAGATCCGCGCTTGTATTGATGACCTGATGAAGAAGGGATTAAGACCACGCGCCAATTAGGGATCTCGGAGACCTCAAAAGCTTGTATTGATGACCTGATGAAGAAGGGATTAAGACCCGACGCCATGACGCGATTTCCGCACATGCGTGCTTGTATTGATGACCTGATGAAGAAGGGATTAAGACTGTCCGTCTGGGGTATTCTCCCAGACGAAACAGCGCTTGTATTGATGACCTGATGAAGAAGGGATTAAGACGTTGGGTGGTTATTGGGGGTATCACGCTAGGTGATGCTTGTATTGATGACCTGATGAAGAAGGGATTAAGACATGAGGCGATTTTGGCGCAGACTGCTTGTTGTGCTTGTATTGATGACCTGATGAAGAAGGGATTAAGACACCCCCTCCAGTCAAGAGTGCTTGATACATCTCGCTTGTATTGATGACCTGATGAAGAAGGGATTAAGACGCGTGTCGCCGATGCTTTCGAAATCGGCCCCGGGCTTGTATTGATGACCTGATGAAGAAGGGATTAAGACGTCAAGAGTGCTTGATACATCTCATTAATTTCGCTTGTATTGATGACCTGATGAAGAAGGGATTAAGACGCTAATTTCCTCGTCTTCAATGTCTTCAATTGCTTGTATTGATGACCTGATGAAGAAGGGATTAAGACATCGTGACAGCGACGGAAACCTCCAAGCCCGTTGCGCTTGTATTGATGACCTGATGAAGAAGGGATTAAGACATCTCCTTGATTGGGTAAAGATTACTCATGATATTTGCTTGTATTGATGACCTGATGAAGAAGGGATTAAGACGCGAGCTCGCGGACCATCCAGTTGAGACTACTGCTTGTATTGATGACCTGATGAAGAAGGGATTAAGACCCAGTGTTCCCGCCATCACCGCCCCGGCCAGGCAGCTTGTATTGATGACCTGATGAAGAAGGGATTAAGACTCGTTGAGTGGAACCGATTACTACAGTCCGACGCTTGTATTGATGACCTGATGAAGAAGGGATTAAGACTCATACATTTCTCCAATCTCGTTAGCGCGATTGCGCTTGTATTGATGACCTGATGAAGAAGGGATTAAGACTCCGAAACAGACTTAATATCTGCTGGTCGAGGTGCTTGTATTGATGACCTGATGAAGAAGGGATAAACCCATCATTATTATCACTGCGAAGCCAGACCCTATAGGCAGGATTATCTGGAAAATCCCCGCCAATCTAGTTATATTTTGCAGGCATAGGATCTGCTTCCCTATCAACCCGCCCCGTATTTCTTTGAATCATCCCCAACAAAATCCCCCAAGTGATGGCAACCGTGCAGAGGAATCGCGTTGCCTGATGCCCCCGGATTCACGCTGGTACCGTCCCGGGCGGGGGTTTACCTGCCGCCAGATCGTTTTGCCGTTGATGATAGTGGCGATGTTGTTGCTGGTCATCATCGTGGTGCAAGGTGTGAGCCTGATCGGCTCCGGCGGGCAGAATCTGCTGTACTGGGGGTATTTTTGTGTACCGGTTGTCATGTTGGCATTGTTAGTCCAATCCATTTTTTTTGTTCGTCGCTCGTTGATTCACCCACTGGTCCATATCCGGTCTTGGGTTTCTTGTGTTCGTGCGGGCAATCTTTCGGCCCGTATGCCGAAACTGGGGAACGGAGAATTCAATGAACTGGCGGAAGATATCAATGATCTGGCCGATGTGGTGCAGTCATTGAATGAGGACCTGGAAGAGCAGGTACGTGCCCATACCCAGAATCTGCAACGGAAAGCCCAGGCATTGGAGTTGCTGAATGAAGCCGTCACTTCCGTGAATCGGACCGATGATGTGGACACTCTGCTCTCACGTTTCCTGCGCCGGTTGGGGCAGTTGTTCGATGCGGATGCAGCGATAGTTCGGGTATTGGAAAACTCCCGTCTTCAACTCAAGGATAGTTATGGATTGGAGGCTGAAAGCCCATTTTTGGAGCCAAGCGTCCCGATCCGTTTCGTATGGCGAAACAATCTGTTTGGCCACGGTGCCATTGAGGTCCGTTCGGAAACCATTTCCGAGGTGCTGGAAGCCGGCATGATGGAACCCGCATCTATTCGCCAGATTGTCTCTGTCCCTCTGCAGTACCGCGGTTCTATTCTCGGCAGTTATCAATTGTTTGTACGATCCGCTTCCGATCTCAATGAACATACCCGTGAATTGCTGGTCGGGATTGGTCAGCATCTGGGAGTTGCCCTGGAGCAATCCCGCCTTGATCAGGAATCAGGAAAGTTGATGCTGGTGGAAGAGCGGGCTCGTCTTGCCAATGAGTTGCATGATTCTCTGGCACAGACTCTGGCCAGCCTGAGGTTTCAGGTACGGGTGCTGGATGAAACCCTTCATCAGGGAGAAGAGAGGGTGACTTGGGAAGAACTGGAAAAGCTGGAGCGGCAGGTGGAAGATGCCAATCAGGAACTGCGTTCGTTGATTGCCCAATTTCGGGCACCGTTCAAATCGCTTGGAGTGGTGCTGTCGGTTGAAAAGCTGGTGCGCAAATTTCGTTCCGATACGGAGAGTGCGGTATTCTTCCAGAATGAGTGGGATGAAGATCAACTGAGTGTCGAAATGCGCACTGATGTAGTGCATATTGTGCAAGAGGCATTGAACAACATCCGGAAGCATGCCGATGCGGACACCGTACGGGTCCTGTTGCGGCATCGTGGCGACAAACACCGGATCGTGGTTGAAGATGATGGTGTAGGGTATGATGAAGCGGACCTTTCCTCGGGAGAGGCAGGCGAGCATATCGGTCGTCAGATTATGATCGAACGGGCGGAGCGCCTGGGTGCACAACTGCGACTGGAATCGGAACCGGGGGAGGGTAGCAGTGTGATCCTGGAATTCGAATTCACCCGTGAGCCGAGTGGCATGGAATCAACCGATGGTATCTTCGAACCACTGCAGCCAATCGCTGCGACCGCATGACGGGCTGATGAAGGTTGTACTGATTGATGACCATGCGCTGTTCCGGCAGGGGCTGGAAACGCTGTTGAAAAGGCGGGGCGTTGAAGTCACCTCCTGTTCCAATGGTCATGATGGCGTGGCCGCTGCGATGAGAATCCAGCCGGATGTGGTGATGGTGGATCTTCGGATGCCACAGATCACCGGCATTCATACGCTGAAGATACTGCGCGAAAGAGACCGGGATTTGCCGGTATTGGTGTTGACCACCAGTGATGAGGTGACGGACCTGAAAGAATGTATGCGATACGATGCCAGTGGTTATTTGCTGAAGGATATGGACCCGGACGATCTGGTGGTGGCCTTGCGTAATGTGATTGCGGGCGAGACTGTGGTCGCCCCAGAACTGGCGGGCAAACTGGCCATGATCCTCAAGAACCGGGACGAGGGTCCCGAAGAAAGGAGCAAGTCCATATTCTCCCGTCTTTCCCCCCGGGAAATGGAAATTCTCAGCCATCTGACCGAAGGACAGAGTAACAAGGTGATTGCTCGCCACTTGGGCATATCGGATGGAACGGTGAAGCTACACGTCAAATCGATCCTGAAAAAACTGGGCCTTCACTCCCGGGTGGAGGCGGCAGTGCTGGCTGCCAACGAAAGGCTATTTGCCGACAAGCGATAAGCGTTCGGCCTGATCGCCATCTCTGGAGCATACTCTCATGTCAGACGATATTTCGGCTCGAAACCAAATGGATCGCAGCAGCGGGTTTGCTGCGTTTGAAGCCAAGAATTTTGCGCAGGCACTGGCCTTGCTGGGCCCGGTTGCCGAGCAGGGGGATGCGGAGTCGCAATACCGGCTTGCGATTATGTATCAAAACGGGTTGGGAGTGGTGCGCAATGAACTGCTGGCAATGAAGTGGATGGTCGCTTCCGCCAAGCAGGGACTCGGTTTGGCCCAGCATGGACTGGGCTTTATGTACCTGGAAGGGGATTGTGTAGGCCAGAATCGTGGCAAGGCCATGGAATGGTTTGTCCGGGCTGCGGAACAGGGAATGGCGGGCTCCTGTGCGACTCTGGGGATGATGTATGCGCGTGGACTAGGGGTGGAGAAAAACCCGGAAAAAGCCCGGGAGTGGTATCAGCGGGCCGGTTTTTCCGATGAAGAAATGACGTTCGGCGAAGCTCTTTCCTGAGACAGGCTGGAAAAACATAGGGACTATCCTGACACCAGGAAACCACCAGTCGTGCGATGTCGACGGGAAGCGACTGGGCGAAAGGCGGATATCAGTGGTGGGATGACTTGCCGGGAATCAGATCCGCAGCGGTGCATTTGGCCGCATGTAGCCAACCTTCCTCATCATACAGGTAATACTGCATTTTCATGCTGACCACACTGCCGAAGACAATGGAAAGCAAGGCCAGGATGGATCCAGGTGCCAGAGTGGACATGCCTGTGATACCCTGACCGAGAGTACAACCCAGCGACAGGACTCCACCGAATCCCATTAGCATGCCGCCATACAGGTGGTTCAGCAGGTCTTGGCGATCATGAAAGCCTTCCAGACGCAGGCTGCCTGTACACAGGCTGTACACGAATGAGCCGGCAATGGTGCCCAGTACGAGCACAATGCCGAAACTGATACTAGAGCCGGTATAGGTCATCAGATAGGTCAGGGTATTGCCGACCGGACTGATGAAACTCACTCCCTCCACCGGAACAGGATCAAAGTCATCGTATCCGAGAATGCCGGTAATGTACCAGGCCGCTACGATGAACAGGCCGACACCGAATCCGGCCAGCAGGTTGTCGAAGCCGCTCCGAACCTGATGGTCTTTGAGGGCATAGACGATTGTCCCACCGCCGAGCAGAAGGGTCAGGAGGATGCCGATAACGGTCGGGTTAATGCCCGTGAGGCTGCCAAGGAATACACCAAACCCTTGGCCGGAGATCCCATGTTCGGTCAGGTCGATTGTGGTGGGCTCCGATATTTCGAGTCGCAAAATCGCCAGCAGCCCCCGTAAGGTCATATAGGCTGTGATGGCCAGCACCAGCAGCAAGACTAATGACTTGAGATTGCCGGCACCGACCCGAACCAGGGTTCTTTGACCGCATCCAGAGCCGATTGTCATGCCGATTCCGAACAGAATGCCCCCGAAGATATAGCCAAACCAGGGGAAGGAAGGGCTGTGATAGATGGTGCCGCTGAGATCGAGTTGACCACTGAGGTGGAAAATCTGGGTGCCGATGATGGCAATACCCATCGCCAGCAACCAGACCCGGAATCGGGTTCGGGACCCCATGTTGACCCAGTCACTGATGGCCCCCATGGTGCAGAAGTGAGTCCGGTTGGCAATGGCACCAAAGACCATCGCGATCAGAAAGCCATACAATGCGATCTTCTGATAGTGTTCAAGCT
Organism: Candidatus Poriferihabitaceae bacterium; assembly: GCA_965221795.1. Classification (GTDB taxonomy): domain Bacteria; phylum Pseudomonadota; class Gammaproteobacteria; order Arenicellales; family Poriferihabitantaceae; genus VYFG01. Next base: position 571,947 of record OZ244914.1, on the reverse strand, counting down.
CCATCGTTGGATTGTGCCGTTATGTGCTGACAGTCTTTGGCAAAGGATCACCGCATAACGCGGAGCGCCTCCATGGTATCGTATGGTTTAGGGAAGCCGGACATGAGCCCCGGTTTACAGAGGCATTCCGGGATCAGGATTTCTTGAGCAGGAAATGGAATTCACTGCCGACCTCAGAGGATTCAAGCAGTTCATTCCCGGTTTGGTTGGCAAAAGCCACGAAATCCTTGACCGATCCCGGGTCGGTGGCCATGATCTTCAAAACGGTTCCCGATTCCATGCCATTCAGCGCTTTTTTGGCTCGCAAAATCGGCAGGGGGCAGTTGAGGTTGCGGGCATCAAGTTCTTGATCCGGTGTCGTCATGTCTAAAGTATACCTAGGTGAAATCAAAAGCAGAAAGCCAGGCGAGTGATCCCCGACGCTGACCCGTATCCAGACATTATGGTTCCAGATGTCGGATCGGTGCAATATCTCCATAAGGGGGAGAAACCAGCGGGATTATATCTAATTTACAGAGTGCCTGACGCCGCTGAATGCAAAGGGTTCATTGTAGTTGCCATGAAAAAGCAGAGCGGCATGAATGATGCAGGGGCTAGCGTCAGGGACACATCACAGGAATCGGTGTTGATGAAGATTCGATTTGGCCGAAGAGGCGAGAAGCACCCATGCCGAAATTCTCCGCACTGCGGTCTTATATCGGATTTATCCAGTGAGGTTCTTCATACTCAGCAGACGACAAGGAATGAATAGAGAGGTATATTTGCTCTGAAACCGTCATCATGATCCGGAAAATCCCCATCACCTGGTCATCAACACTGGAGCGATGCCATGATCACCGGGTAAACAGATCGATTCATTCCCATGGATCAACATGTCTCGGCATGGCTTTTTGCAAATCATCCACCAGTCGGAATGCACATTACACTATCCATCCTTGAGTTCATGCCATGTGACTGTACTGCATTGAACAAGATATGGACCCATTACGTCCGACAACGGGTCAGCATCACAGTGGGTAACGAGGCGAAATTTCCTGCAAGCCTCTGTGAGGGTATTCTCTATAACATAGACCATATCGCTTTTTTTCGGCCCCAATGGTACGATCAGAATCGAATTCAATGAACCAATACCGATCCCGATCCCGATGCAATCCATGACTGGAGAGAGGTCGGTGTCGGCTGGCGTACATGAGTGGGCCAAACAAGGTTTCACGCGGGGGGCGGGATCCTCTACCGTGCGATTAGCTCTATCCGGGGAGAGGTCGGGTCTTTGTGGTATCCGGTTTTGGCCTATACGCTTCGCTTTCTCGCATCAAGGCGATTTGAGAAGAGCGGCTGCCACTGACCTACTGAGCCGGCTGGATAGATCACATTCGAGGTGACCCTGGAGGCGTATGCGGCAAAATGATCATCCGGACCCTTCGCCACAACAGAGATTTCGACGAATTTCCCGGCGGGCTGGCAAGTGAGCCTCCGGTAGCAGATACCTCAGGTTGCGCCCAAGATACGAGTTGTCACGACTGGTTGCGTTGCTTTCGACCATGCATTTTCTGAACCCTGCGGTTCCAATGGTGGATCGGTTGGTTTTCGTATTGCCTTTGCGCCGTCTGACTCCTTTAACACTGTAACAGCACTGGAGGGGTGCTATCATGTCTGAGATGAAACGACGTACCTTGCTCAAGGTCATTGCGTTCGCGGCTACGGGATCGCTCGCCCCAAAATCACTGGAACAGTGGATCGATCAGGCCGAAGCGGCAGGACTGGACGGCTTGTACCAATTACCCATGAAAGGGAACGTGCGCATCCTGCATATGACGGACATTCATGCACAATTGCTACCCGTCTATTATCGCGAGCCCAATGTCAATCTGGGGGTAGGATCAGCCGAGGGCAAACTGCCCCATCTGGTGGGGCGGACGTTGTTGCAGAAGACTGGTTTTCAGGAAGGGTCGATTGAGGCCTATGCCTACACGAGCCTGGACTTCGAGAACAGTGCCAGACGGTATGGGCGAATGGGAGGAGTGGCGCATCTCAAGACGTTGCTGGACCGTCTTCGGCAGCAGGCGGGTGGTCCCAATACCCTGACCTTGGACGGAGGAGACTTGTGGCAAGGCTCCGCAACATCCCTTTGGACCCGCGGAAGGGATATGGTCGATGCGTCGAATCGACTCGGCGTGGATATCATGACAGGTCATTGGGAATTTACTTATCATCAACATGAACTGTTGGCCAACGTACAACGATTCCGTGGCGAGTTTCTGTGCCAAAACGTTCGAGTCAAGGAAACCAGCTTGTTCGAGGATGACTATTTCGAAATGGTCGATCAGTTTGATGGACTAGGTCTTCATGATGAAGACGAGGGACTGGCATTCCAGCCCTATACAATGCGGGATATCGGTGGGCGCCGACTGGCGGTGATTGGTCAAGCTTTCCCGCGGACTGCCAATGCCAACCCCCAGGGATTCATCCCGGATTGGTCGTTTGGTATTCGGGAAGATGAACTGATTGCGTTGGTGGAAACCATCCAGTCCGAAGAGAATCCGGATGCGGTGGTCCTGTTGTCCCATAATGGAATGGATGTGGATCTCAAGCTGGCCGGCAGGGTGCCCGGAGTGGATGCAATTTTTGGTGGGCATACTCACGATGGGATTCCGGTCCCGGTGGAAGTGAGTCGCCCCGATGGCGGTACATGCCTGGTCACCAATGCCGGCACGAACGGCAAATTTGTGGGCGTGATGGATATGGAGATTGGTGAGGGGAAAGTGAATGGCCTGCGTTACCACTTGTTGCCAGTTTTCGAAAACCTGTTGCCTGCAGATCCGGAAATGACCACATTTGTTGAAGGGGTTCGCAGTGCGGTCTATGACGAGCAAGTGGTCGAATCCCGCTCCCCGAAGTATCAGGTACATCCCGAGCGTATCGGAAAAACATATACAGAAATCCTGACTGAGAAACTGGCCATTGCGGATCAGTTACTGTACCGTCGAGGTAACTTCATGGGAACCTGGGACCAATTGATTTGTGATGCTCTGAAGCATGAATACCATGCAGAAGTGACCCTGTCGCCCGGATTCCGATGGGGTACCAGTGTGCTCAGCGGGGAGTGGATCACGATGGAAGACGTGATGGCCCAGACCAGCATGACCTATGGCGAAACCTACCTGCAGGAGATGACAGGGCAGGCATTACTGGAAATTCTGGAGGGGGTAGCGGACAATCTTTTTGATCCAGACCCCTACCTGCAGTCCGGCGGCGACATGGTGCGGGTTGGCGGTCTGAACTACACGATTGATCCCTCCAAGCCCTTGTTGGAACGGATCACCGAAGCCAGACTCGACTCTGGAGAGCTTCTGGACCGGGAGAAGAGCTATCGGGTTGCCGGTTGGGCAGTAGTAGGTCCTCACCCTGAGGGTCGGCTGATTTGGGACATTGTCCGCGACTATTTGCTTGACCAGCGGGATGAAGACCACCGAATCCTCATTCCTCGGATCAATCATCCGACCTTGGTCGGGGTGAGACAGAATCCGGGGATTGCGGATTATGAAGGATCAATCCTTTGATCGCCGGCGGGTCGATCTTCTGTAGGGCTTCGCATGGAGAGTGAATCGAAACTATGAGATTCCGTTTTGGTGAAAGCCAACCAGCCAGTAGTGGATTCAGCGAACGGGTTCGCTGCCGAGGCACACATTGCGTCCTCCTCGGTGGTGCGAGAGTTGGAGTTGGCGGCTATAGTGGTACAGTTGGAACCGGACCATGAGTGGACCGGATGATCAATGGTCGATAGACGGATCAGGGATTCGATGTTGTTGGTTCGTCATGGAAGTCGACTTGTCTGGGCCTCCCAAATTCCGCTTGACAATTGCCGGTTTTCTTGTGATACATTTGAATGAGACCCGGTTCGTACTCGTACGGGTTACTATACCGACTCAAAAACTACCATTTGGAGGCTGGGATTCGTATGTCAACAAAACCCTCTCTTTCCATGTTTCTGGCGGCACTCCTGGTTCTGCTGCCGGGAGCGTATGCCACCACAACCAATGCAGATGAAGCCATGGTCGCCAAAGGGAAACAGGTTGCGGAAAATCGCCGGAAGGGCAATTGTCTTGCCTGTCATGCGATGGGCGATGGCCAGTTGCCGGGTAATCAGGGGCCGGCTCTGTTGGCAATGAAGATCCGGTTTCCCGACCGTGCAGTGCTGCGAGCTCAGATCTACAATCCCCTGGAGATGAATCCGGATTCCTTGATGCCACCGTTCGGTCTGCACAATATCCTTAGTGAGGACGAAATTGATGCCATCGTGGAATATCTTTACACCCTATAGACTGACAGTAAAAACACCATGAATCGAAGAGATTTCAACAAGACTCTGATGTTGTTGACCGGTGTCAGTGCAGGGGCAGCCATGAGCGTTGTCCCTCTGAAAGCTCTGGCAGCCTGGCCAGCCGATGCGTTTGACGCAGACAACATTGAGGCGGCCGTGACCGCCATTTACGGTACTGCTGATGCCGAACCCTCAGACGCCATCCAGATCAAGGGCCCTGAGATCGCGGAAAATGGGGCGGTGGTCCCGGTTTCGGTCACTTCCGCCATCGAAGGAACGGATTCCATCGTTCTGCTGGTACCTGAAAATCCCGCTCCCCTGGTAGCGTCCTTTGATGGTGCGATGGCGGCCAGTACCCGTATCAAGATGGGAAAATCCTCTCCTTTGGTGGCCTATGTGCGTGCCGATGGCAAGCTGTATACGGCAACCAGTAACGAAATCAAGGTCACTATCGGTGGCTGTGGCGGTTAATTGAGGTAACGATCATGGCAATCAAATGTAAAGCGAAAGCAAAAGGTGACTCAGTTGAGGTCAAAGCCCTGATGAAGCATGTCATGGAGACCGGTTTGCGCAAGGACAGCAAGACCGGGGAGCTCATTCCTGCGCACCATATCACCGAGGTGTCCTGTACACACAACGGGAATACCATCTTCCATTGCAACATGGGCCCTGCAGTTTCGAAAAATCCGTATTTGGCTTTCACCCTGCAGGGACCGGCCAAGGGAGACACCCTGATGATCAATACGCTGGACAATCAGGGCGTTGTCGAATCCGGCGAGGCGACGGTCAAGTAGTTCGTCAGCTTCGTCTCCCCAAACCAGATCTCTCTGAACATCAACTGGAGCTCAAAAATGAGAAAGTTTCTGGTAGTTCTTGCGGTTGCCACGATGTCGGTTTCCGGATTGACGCTTCAAGCGGATCCGGAATCGGACCGGATGGCATTCGAGAAATACTTCACGACCAAATTCCCCAGCACGCCCAAGGAAGACTTCAAGAATGGAATCTATTCCATTGACAAGGTTTCCCGGCAGCAGTGGGTGGAAATTGAAGAGTTCCCCCCCTATGAGCTGGCGATTGATGCCGGTAGGGTACAGTTTGAGACTCCCTTTGCCAACGGCCAGAGTTATGCGGACTGTTTTGCCAACGACGGGGCGGTTCGTGGCATGTACCCATATTGGGATGCGGAGCGCAAGGAAGTCATCACCATGGAACTGGCGATCAATGAATGTCGTATCGCCAATGGCGAAAAACCACTGAAATACAATCGGGGCAAGATTGCAGAAATATCGGCATACATGTCCTACATGTCACGTGGACAGACAGTGAATGTGGTGATCCCTGATGACGACCCGGATGCACTGGCCGCCTATGAGCGAGGCAAGGAATTCTACTATCGCAAGCGGGGCCAGTTGAATTTTGCCTGTATGGATTGCCATGCCACCGGTGCCGGTCAGCGGATTCGAGCGGAAACCTTGAGTCCGGCCTTCGGCCACGCTACCGGTTGGCCGGTCTACCGCTCCAAATGGGGCAATATGGGTACGTTGCATCGTCGCTTCGGTGGCTGTAATCGCCAGGTGCGTGCGGCATCGTTCAAGCCACAGGGGCAAGAATATCGGGAACTGGAATTCTTCCTGACCTATATGAGCAATGGCCTGGAATTCAATGGCCCCAGTGCGCGCAGATGAGGAGTATCGACATGAAAAAATTGATTGCCATATCGTTGGCCTTTCTGCTGGTTTCGTGCGCACCCGTTCCCAGTGCGGATCCGGCCGTGACATTTATGGCCGCCTGGGATGCAGCAGATGCCAAACGCCAGGAGGCCGCTGCAGTTGGGTACGAATGGCGTGACACCAAGAAAATGCTGAAAAAAGCCAAAGCAGAGTTTGAGGCCGGAAACACGGAAATGGCCATGAAGCTGGTGACCCAGGCACGGGAAGAAGCCGAGGATGGGATTGCTCAGGAGATGCGTGAGTCGACTGCATGGACCAGCCGAGTGATCCAGTAGCCAATGGCAAGACATCGATGACAATCCATTCGCGGATCATCGATCACAGGGAAGGGCGTTGCGGTTGCAGCGCCCTTTTGCCACATTCTGCCAGTTGACTCTTTCGCCCCATGGAGAAGATTGACAATTGGAAAGCGGTTTCCGAATTCGCCCGCCGGAACTCCATTCCTCTGGTGATCTTGGTCGACCAGTCGGACTGTCCCTACTGTCGGGTGGTCGAAAGCGAATTCTTCTCGGCGATCCTGGCGGGTGGAGAGTGGGTTGGGAAAGCGGTATTTGGCAAGATCTCCCTTGATGCTGGTGAGAGTATCCGGCTGACCAGTGGGGGTCTTGTTCCGACGCGGGAATTTCTGCAGGCGTTCACAACCGGGCTCACCCCGACGGTCATTTTTCTTGATCCAGATGGCAGGGAACTGGTTGAGAGCATGATTGGGCTTTCCACACCAGATTTTTACGGCTTTTATCTGGAGCAGTCCATTCGCGAGGCCCATGCATTGCTGAACAGTTGACCGCGTATCAAGACGGTCGTTCGGATGAGTGTCCTGCGTGTCAGATGTGGCCCCGGTGCCCGGAAGATGCTGATGAACTCCGGCATCCTGCCAGTAGCCGTCCTTTGGTTGCTTTGGGCCGTCTCTCCCTATGCCCATTCCGATCTGTCCGATCATCCCTCTCCCTATCTGCAACGCCATGCCGACGATCCCATTCGTTGGCAGTCCCCGGAATCGATCCATACAGGCAGGACTCGGAATGACAACCTCCCCTTTCTGGTCTCCAGCGGATATCTTTCCTGTTACTGGTGTTATCGTTTCACCCAGGACACCCTGCAGGATTTCGATCTGGCAAGAGAGATCAATGAGTCGTATCTGCCCATTCTCCTGGACCGGGAAGTGCATGCAGAGGATGATCGACGGTTGCAGGCCTTCCTGAAGAAACATGTCGGGGTCGGGGGGTGGCCCGCCATTGCGGTAGTGACTCCGGCAGGTGTGCCAGTGCTGGCATGGACCTATGTTGCTGCTCCGAAATTGCATATGGCGCTGAAAACCTTTTCCGACGCATGGAAGAACGATCCGGAGACGACGCAACAACTGCTGGCTGCCAACAAAGCGAATCGTCCAGGCCATGAGGTGTCATCCATTGATGCAGCCGAAGCCAAGCCCAAGTTGCGTCATCTTCTGGAGAGTTTTCTGAGTCAGACCGCAGAGGTTTCGGACCTGCAGTTTGGAGGCTTTGGCACCGATGCCAAATATCCGTTCGTACCGCAACTCCTGGCACTGCTCGACCTCCACCAGATCAATCCTGGTGATGCAATGGCGGGGTTTTTGCGGCATAGTCTCGATTCCATGAGTTCTGCGGATTTGATCGATCCAATTGCCGGAGGCGTGTTCCGTTATACGGAAAATCGTGACTGGACAGAGCCACATTTTGAGCAAATGCTCTACACCCAGGCACTGGTTGCGCGCCTGTACTTCCGAGCGGCTATGGCATTCGGTCAGCCGAAATATGCAGGGTATGCGCAAGGGATTCTCGAGAATATGCTCGACCACTTCTCTGGCGAGGAAGGCTGGTTCGTCGCCTCTCTCTCGGCTATCGGAAGCCAAGGGCGCAATGGGGCGTACTACTTGGTGACTGAAAGGGAGTTGTCCGACCTGCTCGGTGCGGTATGGCGTACACAAGTGGAGGTGCGACAACAAGTGGGAGACCGCTTGTTGGTGGTTCCGACCGGAACCCTGTCTGAGATCACTCGGCAATTGCTACTTGCGCATCGCCGTACAAAAGACCTGGAACGGGATGAAAAAAAACTGCTGTCATGGAACGGTCTGGCATTGTCTGCACTCAGCCATGGAGCGGCCAGTCAACCGAAGTTCCGGTCGGCTGCGACTCGCTTGGCAGCAGCTATCATGGCGGAAACCGAGGCATTGTCTCCAGGGTTGCTGGTAGGCGCAGATGGGCCGGAACTGCCGGCAGACCTGGACGGAATGGTGTTCGCCGCAGCGGGTTTGTTTGATTGGTGGCAGGTTTCCGGTGACAGTGAAGTGATTGATCGAGTCCGGCAGTTGCTGGAGCAAGCGATCCACCACTTCCATCAGGGTTCTGGATGGCACAGGGCTTCCGCTTATGTACTGGCCGGATCCAGTCACTCCCGGTATATTCCAGATGATCAATTGCCTTCCCCGACTGCGGAATGGTTTCGTTTGACCGTTGGTCTCCAAGCGGCCGGAATCGTTCCGGATCCCGGGACATCGGAAGTGGCCGCGCAGATGGCGGCGGGTTGGCCTGCTACACTGGCTCAGTCAGCATTTTTTCACCCTACCCAAATCAGTGCATTGGTTCTGGGGCGGTTCCTTGGCATATACTGAACCGATGGGAATCCGGTTGACATTGATACCATCCGCCATCAAGGGCCAAAACTCGGCATTGGATGGAGATCCGTGGCTGCCATTCTATGCCTGGATGCTCGCAACAGGTCTGGTCGGGTTTGGAGCCTTTCTGCTTTGGCGATTTGGGTTCTTTACCTTGCTTCTGGCCGCTGATCGAACCTGGCTTTCAGTGGTCATCATGGTGCTGTTTGTTATGGTGTTGATCCTGCTTGGCAGAGCCTCCCTGCGGCTTTCCCGGCTCCGACAGGCTCTTGGCACGCACTCGCGTTCTTATCCCTCCGAACAGTATGCTAGCGATTGCACGAACCAAGAGATCCGTGAGCATTTTTCCCTTTTGGGCACCAAAGGAGCGAACCGTTTGAGTGAGGCATTGCATGCCCGATTGGTCGAACAGATTCACCGAGGGCATCATCTGGGCTGGTTCGCGGCGGATATGATGATCCGTGTCGGCCTGATTGGGACCGTGATCGGATTTATCATGATGCTGGGAACCGCATACCAATTGAGACAAGATGATATTGATGGCCTGAAGAGCCTCCTCGGTACGATGGGTGAAGGCATGCAGGTCGCACTGTATACCACGTTGAGTGGGATCACCGGTTCGCTTCTATTGAGCATCTATTGCAAGATGCTGGACTGGTATGCGGATGGCCTGGTCGCAGACATCATTCGCTTGGCCGCACTCCAACAACCCGGCGAGCACGATGAGCAGTCTGTATCGGATGCGAAATAGATTGGCCCGGAACGCTGATCCATTCATTGATCTGTTATTCAACTGTCTGCTGGGGTTTTCTTTTCTGTACCTGACGACACTGCTCTACATCAATCCAGAAGCCAAGTTGGCCAACGTGGACAAGCAGGCAGAATTCATTATCACAGCTAACTGGCCGAACCACCTTGCAGACGATATCGATCTTTGGGTTCGGGGGCCGGACGGCAGGATTGCCTCCTATCTCAATCAGGAAGCGGGATGGTTGCATTTGGATCGGGACGACCGGGGGGAGATCAATGACATCATTCTGGTGGATGGCAAGGAAAAAGTGTATCCGGTCAATCAGGAAATCATTACCTTACGAAAGGTTCATCCTGGTGAATATGTCGTCAACGTCTATTTCTATCATGCCATTTCTGACAACCCGGTCCCTGTGGATATTCGGGTTGACAAGGTCAATCCACGATTCCAGACGGTTTTTCAGAATGATGTGGAATTGCGCGGAGTGGATCACGAACTGACCGTGGTCCGCTTCTCGGTCGATGGCGAAGGCAATGTCGGGCAATTCAGTACCCTGCCGACCACACTCACTCCATACGCATTGGAGCATATGCCTTCATGGGCAAATTAGCGATCAGTATCGGATATATTGTGCCGTTGGTGGTCGTCTGCTGGATTTGGTTGGGTTGGCGTTTCCAGCCTCGCTTCCGGTTTGTGGCTCTGGCCCTATTGCCCATCCTGTATTTTGCCCAATGGTATGGCATGGAAAGCCTGGAAGGATGGCCGACACACCATCCCATGCCACCGGCTTTTGAATTGCTGGCTTCGGATGTCCGGGAACCCAACCCGGCAAAAGAAGATCCGGGTGCGATTGACATCTGGATCCGGGAAGAAGGGGACTCGCGGCCTCGCGCCTACCGGCTCGCGTATGACCGTGATTTACACGGGAAGCTGCATGCTGCACGCCAGCGCATCCGTCAGGGCGTCCGGCAAGTAGGTACGGTAGGGGGGAGAGAGCAATCCGGAAGCAGGGCCGGGACGGGCAGTGACCTCGAATTGACCATTGAAGATGCACCACCGATCATATTGCCCCCCAAGCACTGACTGGCTGGCTCAGGCTTTGATGGCTTCCCGAACCGATGCAATGGATTTCGGCGGTATCCCTCTTCCGGGGGAGGATCGCCGAGTGGAAAAAGCGATATCATACTCTCCTTCCACCTTGCCAACTGATGAGCATCATGTCTGAAAAGCCGACTATCGAATTTCCGAATGCCCCTGATGACTGGTCACCCGATGTGGCCATTGCCCGCGCGGAAGGTGCCGGTCTGATCCTGACCTCAGACCACTGGGAAGCAATTGCCGGGCTGCAGGACTATTTTTCCCGTCATGAGTTTGGCAAACGTAGGGAATTGGCAGATGCCCTGAATGAAAAGTTTCATCATAAGGGCGGGCTCAAATATCTTTACCACCTTTTCCCGGGAGGCCCGGTGGCACAGGGTTGTGTGATTGCCGGACTCAAGCCGCCGCCGGGCAGTGTGGATCAGTCGTTCGGCAGTGTCGTCTGAGCCAGTCAGGAGGATGGGTGGGCTTCAGGTGGGTGAAACCAGCGGAGTTTGTGATGCAGTGATACCACCGAACCGACGATCAGGAGTGTAGGTGGCCGCACATTCCTTGCGGCCAGGAGCGCGGGCAAATCCGAAATTGTGCCATGGTGGATTTTTTGTGATGGCATGGTTCCCTGCTCAATCAACGCTGCGGGCATCCCCGGTGGCATTCCAGCTTGCAGAAGCTGTTCAGAGATAATGGGTAACCCATTCAGCCCCATGTAGAAAACCACAGTTTGCCCAGGCTGGGCGAGTTGTTCCCAAGGCAGGTTTACACTGCCATCTCGCAACTGGCCGGTTACAAATCGAACCGACTGAGCGTGGTCACGGTGGGTCAGCGGAATCCCGCTGTACGCTGCACACCCAGCGGCGGCGGTGACACCGGGGACCACTTGAAAGGGGATCCGGTGCTCGGCCAGCAGTTCAATTTCTTCTCCCCCACGACCAAAAATGAATGGATCTCCGCCTTTCAATCTCGCCACGCGTCGGCCGCTGTCGGCATACTGAACCAGTAGCCGGTTGATGTCCTGTTGGGAAACCGTATGGTTGGCCCGCTGTTTGCCAACATAGATCATCTCCGCATCGGGATTAATCAGGTTCAGTATGCGTTCTGATACCAACCGGTCATAGAGGACCACGTCCGACTGTTGCAGCAGGCGCCAGGCACGAAACGTCAGCAGTTCAGGGTCCCCGGGTCCAGCCCCGATCAGGTAGGCTTCCCCGTTGGGTATTTCCGTGGGGTCGTTCAAGAGTTCCCGCTGCAGTAATGTTTCTGCCGCATCGGGATTGCCGGAAAAGATACTTTCCGCTACATTGCCGGTCAGAATGCGTTCCCAGAATCGTTTGCGGGCATCCGGATGCGGGATTTTCTTCTTCACGGCATGACGGAATTTTCCCATCAGAGCCGACAGCAGGCCGTATCCTGTCGGGATCAGAGCATCAATGCGCTCCCTCAACAGTTTTGCCAGCAGTGGGGATGCGCTCCCACTGGAAACGGCTATGGTCAGTGGGTCACGGTCAATGATACCGGGAAAAGAGACCGTGGACAGTCGTGGACGGGTAGCCACATTGACCGGAATGCCCTTTTCCCGTGCCAAAGACGCCACCATGATATCCGTTTCCGGGTCATTGGTGGCGACGACCACGAGAGCATAGTCGGTCACATGGTCTTCGGATTGCCAGACGCGTTCGGCAATCTGCCCCCCACAAGCCGTGATGTGATCATGAAGTCGAGGATCAATCCGGGGGGCAATCAAATCGACCACGGCTCCCGCACTGATCATCGCCTTTGCCCGCCTTGTTGCGATTTCCCCACCCCCGACCAGCAGGCAGCGACGGTTTTGCACATTGAAAAAAAGTGGAAGAGTGTTCATCAGCGGCTGGCTTGTGGAGATACAGCGAAATTTCCTTCAGTGTATAACAGTGAACTGCCGTGTCATACCATGCCATGGGGGTATGATGCCCGTCATGTCCTATGACCCTTGGTTACCTCGGAAATTTGAGCCAATAGGCCCTCCAGTAGCAATCGCCTGCTTCCCATCTGCATCTAGCCATTATCTTTCATTGGCGTGACTCCTGCTGACAAACGCCTGGAAGACTCTCTCGAAAACCGATGTTGGCCATGTGATAGGAAGAGCCGGAAATGGATGCTGGACCAGGTTCGTTGGTGATGAGAACCGATCTACGCCCATATATCTGGATGTAGCCTATTGCACGTCGGCATCGGAACGGGTTCTGCGCGGTTTTCCCTTCCTCGCTCGGCACGGAATCCAGTCAATCTCCATGGCCTTGAAAATGCGGTCAGTCTCTGGGTGATGAATCCGGATGCTGATACCCTAAAACCATTAGTGGAGAATGCGCTGGTTTTCGGCACGACCTTTTGAGATGATCGGCAGTAAGGCAGCTGAAAATCGATGGCCCCATTCGCCTGATGTGCATTCGGGTTGATGCACACTTGGCAACATGTACACGGTATACTTAATTATTGCGTCTGCAAAAATGACTTCAATCCAGGAACCGGATCCAGTATCGGTTCGCGGTTGGCCCGACTGATGACGCACTGATGGAGGTAGCGAAGTTTCCTTGCTGTGCTTGGTTTCGCTTGAGCCATGAGGGTACGAGCAGAAAATGATTGAAGTGTGGCGCATGTCGTGGCCGTGGGAAAGCCCTTTGGCTTATCTTTGCCGCAATGCCACCTTTTGCGATGGTGAGGTGGTGAATGGGTTCGAGGGATGGAACCCCCATACTGCATGAAATGTTCGAGTAGGTAATACCAATATGACCCGCGATCCACGAACCAGTGAGCCTGCATTCAACAGCCTGTTGGGAGAAGTCTTGCGGAGGAAACACCCGCTCTGGAAGGACCATCTGGGAGTGGAACAGACGAGGGTTTTTACCGATCATCCGGCTTTCAAACCGGATCTGATCATCCATCCTCCCAAGGCCCAACCGGTGGTCGTCGAGACCGAATATGCGCCTGCGCTGACAGTGGAGAAAGATGCCTGGAACCGACTGGGACAGGTGACCAAATTCGACGCCGAACCGGTCGAGCAAGCGATTGCAGTCCGGATTCCGGACGCATTGCGACAAGGCCAACAGGACTTGCCGGATCGAATTGCTCAAGCCGAGTTCGACTATTGTATCCTGTCTGGAGATCCGTCCGCTCCCGACCGCTGGCCGACTAGCGGATGGATGACCGGACAAATCGACGATATCGTGCGATGTATTGAGCAAGCGATGGTATCGCAGCGACGAGTGAACGAGAGCTTGGCCGTACTGGAGCACGGCGTTCGAATTGCCACCAAGATCATTGCCGACCATCATGCAATCGGATGCACTGGTATTCGCGAAAAGATGGGGCGAGTGCTGAACCAGAAAAGTGGAGAGCAAACAGATCGAATGGCGATGACGATTCTTGTCAATGCCTTGGCTTTTCATTCCACCATCTCCGGACACCATAGCATTCCAGCACTCCATGAGCTGCCGACCTTCAAGGATAAGGTCCTGCTCAGCGGCTTGCTGGTAGCTTGGCGTCGTATTTTGGACGAGGTCAACTATTGGCCGATCTTCAAGGTAGCGGCCGACCTGTTGGCTCCGATTCCACTGTTCGCGTCCCGGCGAATTCTTCCAGTGCTCATCCGGGCCGTAGAACGTCTGGGCGAACTGGGAGTGACCTCGCGGCATGACCTGGCGGGTCAGATGTTTCAGCGTCTCATCGTGGATCGAAAGTTTCTGGCCACCTTTTACACCCTGCCGACCAGTGCCACGTTGTTGGCCGAGGTGGCCCTGCGGCGACTGGCGTTCCCTTGGCAGAAACCTGATCGTTATGCAGAGCTGAGAATCGCCGATTTGTCTTGTGGAACTGGGACCCTGCTGTCTGCCGCGTATCATGGAGTTCTGAGTCGGTATCGCCATGCGGGAGGAGACGACCGGACGATTCACCCGGCCATGATGGAAGAATCAATCGTGGCCGCCGACATCATGCCGGCCGCCGCCCATCTCTGCGCCTCCCAGTTATCCAGTGTGCATCCTGATGTGCGCTTTGAGAATACTCGGGTGTACACCATGCCATACGGAGTGGAACAGAATCCGGGGCAAGGGGCCGCCCTCGGATCCCTGGACCTGATAGCAGGGGAACAAAGCCTGTGCGTGTTTTCCACTGGCCCGAAACAAGCCCGAGCCGATGGAGAAAAAGCCATCCCGGACCTGCGATTGCCGCACGGGTCCGTAGACCTCGTGATCATGAACCCCCCGTTCACACGCCCAACCAATCATGAAGGGGCGGCTGTGCCGGTTCCTTCATTTGCCGGATTCCAGACGTCGGCGGAAGAGCAGCGGATCATGTCGGCCCGGTTGGCAACCCTCCGACGTGGCCTGGACGCACCGGCGGGCCATGGCAATGCCGGTCTGGCGTCGAATTTTGTCGATCTGGCCCATATGAAAACCAAACCCGGGGGCACCCTCGCCCTGGTGTTGCCCATTGCCGTGATTCAGGGTGCCTCCTGGCAGGCCGTGCGCGATCTTTTGTGCCGTCAGTATCGGGACTTGGTCGTGATCACCCTCGCGACCTCGGGCAGCACCGACCGTGCCTTCTCGGCTGATACCGGCATGGCCGAAGCCATGGTCTTGGCCACCAAGGGTCCCCCGGAGCCCACAGAAGATTCGCAGGCACTGTTTGTCAATTTGTGGCGACGCCCGGTCACCTTGCTGGAAGCGGCAGAAGTAGCCCGACTCGCCTCGCACTTGCCGGTCACGAACCACACCGGATCCCTGCAGGCAGGAGACCAGCATCTGGGCAGTTACATCCGGGCTCCCTTGTCGGCCGGGGGTTGTGCGGCACTGCGAGAATCGGCTCTGGCCGATGTGATGCTCCGGTTGTCCACGGGGGTCCTGCAACTGCCCCGGTATCGCCACCGCCATTCCTTGTCTATGGTGTCGCTTGGAGCATTGGGGAACCGGGGGCTGCTGGATCGCGATATCGGTACCCGAAAGGTTTCAGATCCTCCTTATCGTGGACCTTTCCGGATTGTGTCCCTCCGTGATGCCCCGAATTATCCTATGCTGTGGGGACATGAGGCGGGCAGGGAACGATCCTTTCTTGTCCCACCTGACAGTCAGGGCGATGTTTTGCCAGGGTGCGAGTCGCAGGCCGTGCGGGTCTGGGAAACTGCAACCCGGTTGCATTTCAATCGGGATTTCCGGCTCAATTCACAGAGCCTGGCGGCCTGTTGTACATCGGAACCGACGATCGGTGGCACGGCTTGGCCGAATTTCCGTCTGCAGGAGAAAGCGTGGGAACCCATCCTGACCCTGTGGGCGAATTCGACCCTGGGACTGATGAGCTTCTGGTGGTCTGGCTCAAGGCAGCAACAGGGCCGGGTCCGGCTCACCATCAGCACCCTTCCCGGGCTGCTGGTGATTGACCCCCGATCCCTGTCGCCAACCCAGTGGACGCGGTCGGACGAAATCTTCCAGGAATTCTTGTCCCGCAAATTCCTGCCAGCCAATGAAGCTTATCGGGATTCGGCCCGGATGGACCTGGACCGTACATTCCTGGTGGATATTCTCGGTCTGCCTGAGGAGATACTGCCCCCGCTAGACAATCTCCGATGGCAATGGTGCCATGAGCCATCCGTGCATGGCGGGAAAGGCACCCGGCCCGACGACAATGGGTAACGCCGGTTGTAGGCCCGAGGAGATCTTTGCCAGAAATCCTGCCATGGGTCCAAGGGGTTTCGACCTGATGGCAACGGCTCTGATTCCTCAGCAGGAAGCCGGTGTATTGTGATAAAAAAGGAGTCAAAAGAAATCGAGCCCTGATGGTGATGCATCTGCTGAAGACAGAATCAGGGCATATTAACACGCCCCGGGTGACCAGGCAGGCGGGTAAAATACCTATCGAGCAAATGGATCGACGATCGCCAGACCATTGATTCGGTATCCTGCCTGGAAGTCTTCGGTCAGCAATCGATCACACCTCGCCTCAGCGAATCGTGGATGTGGAATCCGTGGTTGCGAGAGAACTGGGCAGTGGTGTGCGTGTCCGGGCTGATCGGGTGAACGGGGCCGAGAGCGGTTTTCAAGTCTTCATAAGCACGCTCCATGATCTGGACCGGGTGGTTCGATGGACCCAACCATTCCAGGAGCTTCTGCCCCACGAGGAAAGCCTGTGATCCAGTCCATGCTTTCTCCAGGGTACGACTTCTAGTCGAGAGATGGGGTGCGTTCGAGGTGAATGTTTCTGCAGATATCTTGCCAAGGAATAAAGAGGTGGAGTATATTGGTCCTGTGAATCGGACACCTGCCAATAGTTTGGGGAGAGCTCAAGATGATTGACCGGCATTTTCTGGTCGCGGTTGCGATGTTCTTGCTCGCATCGGCTCCTGTTTGCAGTATTGCCGGCGATTCCGTCGATATCAATATGCTGGCCGAGAGTGCGGACGGATTCTTTGATATTTCTTTTGGGGACCTGCAGGAAGAACTGGAAATCATTGCGGACGAGGGCAAGTCCGCGTTGCTGGTAATGTTCGAGACCAAGGACTGCCCTTGGTGTACGCGCATGAAACAGACAGTGCTTAACCGACAGGCCGTACAGGACTATTTTCATGAGAACTTTCGTATTCTCAGTATGGATGCGGAGGGGGATGTGCTGGTGACCGGCTTTGATGGGAACGAGGTAACGACCAGGGAATTTTCCCTGCAGGCGATGCGGGTCAGAGCCACCCCAGTGTTCGCATTTTTCGATTCGCAAGGAAAATTGATTGCCCGGTATACGGGTGCATTGAAAAATGCCCATGATTTCCTGCTGCTGGGGCAATATGTCGTTGATGGACATTATAAGAATGTCCGTTTCAGCACCTTTCGGCGACAGAATCAGCCCAGCTGATCTCCTCCATCCGGGTTTCAGCCCGTACCTCATTGGCGAAAACCAAATGGGCCTATTCTTCCCTATTTGTCATTTGACCTGGGTTGTAGTGCTGTGGGCAGGTGGGCTGACAGACATAATGGCAGCAACCGCCCAAGCGGCCCCGGAACCATTCCCTCGAACCTTGACCTTGGGACAGGCATTGGCCATGTTGGACGACCATGATCCGGCATTGGTGCGGGATGAGGCGAAGGTGATATCAAACCAGGCTGCTCGGGCTCGATTGGATGATCGGAATTCCCTGGCGGTCTTGCTGGATCTTGAATGGCGGGAATCGGACCGGTTTGCCAAGCCGGGGCATGATTTCGTGAATGACAGCCGTGCGATTCTGTCCTTCGATAAGCCCCTGACCCGGTTCGGTACGGACCGGGAATTGTATGACTCCCTGGACACCAGGTCCAAGGTGGTTTCGGCCCGCAAGGAACATACTCGGGCAGAGGTGAGGCATGAGATCATGCGGAGCTTTCTGGAAGTGATCCTGTCGGATTATGCCTATGCCGCTCAGGATGAGGTGATGACTTTGGCGTTCCTGACATATGACCGGCAGCGGGAAAGGATGGAACGGTACAGCGAAGTGGCACCAGTCGAAGTCCATCGACTGGAATCGGACTATCTGGATGCGTTTGCTGAGCGAACCCGCCTGGGTCTTGAGCGTCGGCTGAGCCGCTTGCGTTTGGCGTTGGCACTCAATCAGGGTGATGCGTACCCGGACCGGATGGTCGAGCCGGACCTTTCCGGCTATCAAAGGGAACCCCCGGACTATGATGAGGTGTTGGCACGGGTACTTGTGCACAGTGCCGAAATGAATAGTGCCAAGCTGGAACTGGAGGCCGCGCGTCAGCACCTGAAGGGATTGTCGGTGGAATCCAAACCAGTGCTGGGGGCCCGTCTTGAGGCCGCGGAGTACTCTGATCAGGCATTTGCCACGCGTGATCAGTTCCGGGCATCCCTTTATCTCAAGTTTCCCATCGCCAATACACGGCAACGACAGGGAGAAATCCAGATGGCTTCAGCGAAGGTAATGGAATTGGCAGCCCAACAGCAGGCCCTGGAGAATAAGTTGCGTGTGGAAGTGCTGCGTCTGGTGCAGCAGTTGATCCATTTGGAGACGGAAATCCGAGCAGCAGAAGCGGAGTTGCATTTCAGCGAACTCGAACTGGACAGGGTCCGACTGCTGTATGAAATGGAAGTCCGGGCCAGGATCGGCTCTGCGAATGCCATGGTCGCCGCGGCAGTCTATCGGGTGACTCGAGCGCATTATCAGCGTGCCTTGGCTTGGAGCAGGCTGGATATTCTGATGAACAACGAACCGGTATCCTTCGAATGAGCGAGCAACGGGAAGAGAGGGTGAAGCAGCGCACGGCCCTGATCACAATACAGAGAATCCTGTTGGCCGGGTTGGTTGTTCTATCCAGTAGCCTTCCCGTCGGTGCACAGACTGTCACCGGTCAGGTCGAGTTTGCCAGTGTGCATCATTTGGATTTTGGTGTGGAGGGTGAAGTCGCATCGCTGAAGGCGCAAGTGGGGGACCGGGTACAGCAAGAAGCCTTGTTGCTGCAATTGCAGCAAGCGCCATTGCAGACTGCCCGGGCAGCGGCTGAGGCAGAAATGGCCTGGAAGAAGGCACTACGGGATGAAGCGGTTCGGCAGTGGGACCGCGATAACGAATTGTACGAGGAAGGTTCCCTTTCCCAAGTCGAATTGGAGATAAGCGATGCCAGGAAACTACGGGCAGAGTCGGAATATTTGCATAGTGTAGCCAGACATGCGGCCAGCCTGAACCGATTGCAGCTGAGCCGTATTACTGCTCCCGTTTCGGGAGTGGTGCTGGCGATCCATGTGCATCCGGGGGACCGGATCAACCGGCACAATATGCTCCACCCTGCCTTGGTGCTGGGCTCTGAAAAAACGGTGGTCAGGACATACCTGTCTCCTGATGACGATCATCCTCGGGCGGGGGATGCGGTGACCTTGGTTGCGATGGAGCACACGATATCCGGCCGAGTCATATCTGTGGTGCCAACCGGGGACCATTCGAGACTGAGCATGGTCGTGGAAGGAAAAGGTCTGCCACCAGTAGGTCGTCGGGTAGAGATTCGGTATTGATTCAATCCGGGTTGGTACGCATGGCATCCAGTGCGGTCGAAAGCATGTTGACGGTGCGGGAAACATCGGACAGTTTATCAATCCCGAACAGGCCAATGCGGAAGCTGCGATAGTCTTCCGGCTCATCACACATCAGCGGCACACCGGCAGCAATCTGCAAGCCTGCTGAAGCGAATCGACTGCCGTTTTGTATGGCAGGGTCTTGGGTATGGGAGACCACCACGCTGGGAGCTTGGAAGCCTTTTGCCGCCACACTGCGGAACTCATGCCTGCTCAGCAAATCCCGAACTCTGTTCCCCAACTCCCACTGGGCATTGCGGGCATGATCGAAGCCAAACGCCCGCAGTTCCTGCATCGCATCACGAAAACCGGTGAGAGCGTCGGTGGGCAGGGTCGCATGATAGGCATGACCACCATTTTCATAGGTTCGCATGATCTCAACCCACTTGGCAAGATCAGCCGCGAAACTTGAACTGTGGGTTTTCCCGATACGCTCCAATGCTCGACTCCCCAGCATGACGATTCCGCTGCTAGGGGAAGCGCTCCAACCTTTCTGTGGCGCACTGATCAGGACATCCACACCGGTCCTGGCCATGTCAACCCAAATCGCACCGGAGGCGATACAGTCGAGAACCATCAACCCGCCGATTTCTCGGGTCGCTGCCGCGAGGGTCGTAAGATAATCATCCGGGAGGATCATGCCACTGGAGGTTTCGACGTGGGGAGCGAACACGACATCCGGTTTTTCCTGCTCAATGGACTGTACCACGCTGTCGATTGGAGCGGGGGCAAACGCAGCTTGTGTCCCGGGAGTGGTGACTTTGGCCTTGAGCACCATGGTAGCGGCCGGAATTCTTCCAGTATCGAGTATCTGTGTCCAGCGATAGCTGAACCATCCATTCCGGATAATCAGGCACTTTCGGCTGTCCGCAAACTGGCGCGCTACGGCTTCCATCGCAAAAGTTCCACCACCCGGGACCAGCGCCAGCGCATCAGCATGGTAGACCTCCCGGAGTGTAGTGGAAAGGTCATTCATCACTTGCTGAAAGCGATGGGACATGTGATTCAGGGAACGGTCGGTGAAGACGACCGAATATTCGAGCAGGCCGTCGGGATCAACAGTAGGCAATAAAGCGGGCATTACAAACTCCGGTATACCGCCGCTGTCTGGCGGCGTGATCATGAAAGGGGTTCATCAGTGGGAGGCCGGATCAGCCCGTAATATATTGATGAAGCTGATTGATGGTGTTCTGTTGTTCTTTGATGATGGTGGAAATGATATCCCCCGTGGAAACCATGCCCACGACCTGTTCATCCAACTTCACCGGCAAGTGTCGGAATCCATACTGGTTCATCAGAGCAAGACAGTCATCTACACTGCTGGAGGGGGATGTGCAGACCACCTTGGCAGTCATAATTTCGCTCACTGGTGTGTCATGGGAAGTCTTGCCTGCCAGAATCATCTTGCGGGCATAGTCCCTTTCACTCAATATGCCAACCAGTGTGTCATCTTCCATGACCATGACACAGCCGATGTCATGTTCCTTCATCAGCTCCAGTGCTTCCCGTACCATCTGGTCCGGTCGGACACTGTGAATCACCGGATTTTCTGATTTGGCACCGATCAGAGTTCCAACTGTAGTCATTTTGGTCCTCTCTTGCACTATTTATGAGTATGGCAGGCTAATGATAGCAAAACCGTATAGGCGATGTCGTAACTTTGAAGGCAGTCGGGTGGCTCGTGAAGAGGAGCGCACATGTGGCCTGGAGATTCATTCCACCCGGACAGGTTCCCGATACCAATCAGATGCCTTCCTCGTACAGGGGTAGAAAAAAAGGGCAGCCAGATCAGGCTGCCCTTCATGCCGGGTCGGGACCGGTCAGGGCTTTGCGGTCGTAAACCCCAGAATTTCCCAGGATTGCATGCCGTCCCGATACCATTTGATTTTTTGGGCCGGGTATCCATACGCGAGCAGGGTCTTGATACTGGCTGGGGACTGACCACACCACATGCCATTACAGAACATCACCAGGGTCTTGGCGTCATCATAATTGAATACTTCACTGACCCGGTTGTTGGCGATGGCATCATCAATTTCGATAAAGTCCGCTTCGCCATGGACCTTGACATTGAACTGTTCCGTCATGGTATTGGTGATCACCTCAGTGGTCGCTCCCTTGGAAGGAGTCAGAAGGGTCCAGGGGATATTCACCGCCCCCGGAATGGTTCCCTTGGCGACCCAGTCCGGTGTCCGGGAATCGACCAATATGATGCTGTCATCTCCAGCGCTCATTTTTGCCGCATAGTCCAGTACTTCCACCTCTCCGAGGGTTTCCACTCCTTCCGCCAGCACCATCGGCTGGATGCAGAACGGTGGGCAAGGGCGCGAAGTCCTGGAAAAAGCAGGAATGACCGTATTTTTGTTGTCCTGATTGCGCATGACCTCGACCGGTTGGCCATTATGCATTACGGTCACTGACATCAGGTCCGGGGTAATTCCGACTGGCTTGTTTTCTGCCAGGGCAGGGACGGAAAGAATGGCTGCTAACAGGGCAAGCAGCACAATACGTGAATGTTTCATATCAAAACTCCTCCGAGTTTCAGGGTGGTTGGATATCGATGGTTCATTGGGCTTGCTAAAGATCAAAACCGGGGCTCTCGCGCAGGAGGTGTGAGGGATCGAATATGCGGATCTCCCAGTCAGCATTCCGGCTCTTCTTCCAGCTCCTCTTCCGTTGCAGGAGGAGGTTCGTCCTTGGTGGTGCTGGAATCATTCTGAAAATGCATGCCGGGGGAAAGGGGCGATCTGTCGCAGTCGGAATCGATAGCGGCAAACCCTGAGGAAGTGACCAGGGGAGAGACAAGAAAAAGGCAAAAAGCCAATATCAGGCTGGAGAATCGGTTTCTGGCAAGCATGGTAAATATTCCAGTCAATGGTTGCAATTCCGATCACGCACAGTAGTCAACTGCCTACACTCTCCGCATCTTGGCATGAGGGTTGTCTGGTTTCCTTGCGATGCACCAATCCGTATCGTCAGGGTACAACAACCCAATATTCCCGCCAGTGTAATATAAAAATCCTTCGAAAGACAATCGTCATTTCCTCGGATCAGCACACACTGGGGGCGGATGAGTTTGAAGAACTCATCAAGTTTTGGGGGCAGGCGGCATACAGACACCTTGGCATGATGTGAAATGCCAGGCGGAGTTCCGCCGCATGTACCCGGGAGGCTGCAGCCCCGCTCTCGGTCCTGAAGAGAGCCGTGAGAGAATCGTATTCTGGACATAACAGGTCTCGAGCGGAAGCATGGTTGATTTCCACGATATACAGGGTCTTGAGCAGAGAGTGGTATCGTTGCCATGAAATGCTGGCCCCATGATTTCGGTTTGGTTGGTGATACAAACGCCTGTCGTAGCATGTCCGGCTAATACTTCCAGATGTCGACATCCGTACCCTGCTCCCGGATCTGTTCGGCACGAGCGCTAAGATATCGCTGGAAACTGGGCTCCTCCCGATAAGCGTCGCTGGCAGCATAGGCAAGGGCCCCTAGAATATGAAAGGTGCGGAATTGTGCATTGATTTTGATAATTTCGTTGCCTTGGGCATCAAACAGAATCATGGCGGGGCTGAAACTGACCCCAAGGTCCCGGGCCCAGCGTGAAGCCGTCGTCATGGTCCCATCGTGCAGGGTAACAGGGGTGTCGGTCCAGCGGTTGAGCTGGACAATCTCAAATGCATCCAGCAATGGCCCGGCCTCGGGATCACGAAAAGTCTTTTCGTGAAGCAGGTTGCAGTTTTCGCAATTTGCTTCTTCAAACAGTACCATCAGAGGCTGTCTGCGATTGGACCGGGTCAGGTCATAGGGTGGTATGAGGGCGCGGTCCAGGACATGGTCCAGTTTGGAGCTTTCCCCTGGTTGTTTTTTGGCTGCATAATCGGCCCAACTGGAGGTAGACTCCTGCCGATTGGCGACATATTGAAGTGCCAGGTCGAATTCCTCTGGTGGGAGATAGCCGTCAAGGCGCAACACGACCTTGCGGTTTTCATTGAAGAAGAGCAGGGTAGGGGTAAAATGTACATCCAAGGCCGCCGCAAGGGTTTTTTCGGTGAATTGCTGGCCACCGACCTGGACGATTTCGCGATCCCCCCACATATTGATCGCCACCACATCAAAGTGTTGCCGGACCTTTTCCCCCAGAACGTGATCGGCGAAGTTATGCTCAACCAGCTTGTTGCAGTATGGGCATCCATCCTGGTGAAAATACAACATCAGTCGCCGCCCTTCAGCAGCCGCCTCCTCAATATCCTCTTCAAATTCGAGGAAACTCTCCTTGAACCAGTCCGGGTGAAGGGTATTTTTGGCCCCCAGGAACTCACCCATGGGTTGGGCGTTGCCATGAGCCGATACGTTGTGGGAGCCATTCGAGGACTCCTGTGCTGTGACCGCGAATGACAGCAGCAGCAAGGGGTACAACAACCGACGTAGAGCGCAATATTTCATCGTAGCATGCTGTTCAACGTTATGGGGTATTAGATCAAGGAAAAGCCCATTTGTTCATTCGGACGAAATCCGCTCATGGCTGGCTCGACCCGGAGGAATTCACTATTCTGGAGGAGCAGACTTTCGGGTAGATGGGTGCATTTGATCAGCGTTAAGAGAATATGAAAATGATTTGGGTGTATACCTATGGGGCGTTGCATATGCTCCAGTCCGGATGCACATTGCCTACGATACAGGGGCCCGGGGATGTAGTGTAATGGTGCATATTGGCACGGTTGATGGCAGCCAATATTCGCCTTGATAAAGGGCATGCTCAACCGAGATTGTACGGTTGCAGGCAGGGCTTTTCGACCTTGGTGTTGCCGATGCGAAGGCAATTCTGTGTAAGTAGGATCCGCCATTGTCGAATGGCGAACAGTGGCTTCAAGAGTAGGTCAAGCGACAAATCAAATCGACTGGATGTCGAGTGCATTTGAGCAGGAAGACCTGAAACTTGCTATCGCATGATACCAGACACCACCAAGCTCGAGAAAGAAGCAGTGTAGTGAAGATGATCGATTCAGGGAGCAGGTACTCTGATACAGGGCCAGAGTTGAATTTTGCGCGGGGCCTTTGTGAAATGGGCCCTTCCATCACCGATGCCTCTCTTGAGAAGACCGGGCAATCTCTTGACCTGTCAGGCGGACCATCGCAGAATTTTGTCTTCCCCCTTTACTGTATGAATATGAGCAACCAATCCACCTCCCCACAACTTCGCATGCGGGAATATCTCCAATTGGTGGCCACGGGCCCCGAGATGAGCAAATCCCTGAACCGGTCCCAGGCAGAGGATGCTATGGGAATTATCTTACGTGGCGAGTCGGACCCCATTCGCTGCGGCATTTTTCTCATCGCACTTCGCATGAAACGTGAGACAGATGATGAAAACATCGGGGTCATGAATGCCTTGGTTTCCATCATGAGTCGGGTCACCCTGCAATCGCCGGAGGTGCTGGCGATGGCGGACCCGTTCAATGGTTTTCTGCGCAGTATTCCGGCCACTCCTTTTGTGCCTGCGGTCCTGGCTGCCTGTGGGCTGCCATCCTACATTCATGGGATCGAGTCGACTGGTCCCAAGTATGGTCTGACCCCTCGCAAGATCCTGGTCGCCGCCGGATGTGATGTGGATCAGGATGTATTCGGTGCACGGCAACGTATGGATGATTCTAAAATTGGCTGGGCATATCTTGATCAACGTCACTACGCTCCCTCATTGCATGACCTCATGATGCTTCGTGATGCCATGGTCAAGCGCAGTTGCCTGTCGACCATTGAAGTGGCGCTGCAGCCCATTGCGGGGGCACGCCGCAGTCATCTGATGACGGGATATGTGCACAAGGTCTATCCGCCGGTCTATGCGGCATTAGCCAGGCATGCCGGCTTTGATTCGGCGGCAATCGTGCGGGGAGTGGAAGGGGGCTGTGTCCCATCACTGAGCCAGCTGTCGCGTTATTTCGCAAGCTTTGGCAGGACGGAGCCCAGGCTGATGCGTTTGTCGCCCCCAGAACTGGGCATCCAGCAAGACCAGCGCGCCATCGCAATGCCGGAACGGTTTGCAAGCCTTCTGGCGACCTCTACGTACGGCAATACCGATGTCCTGGCCCCGGTCGCAGCGCATGCGGCCCAATTGGGGTTGGAGGCTCTCTCAGGACAGCCTGGTCCAATGTATGACAGCCTGGTTTATGCCAGTGCAATTGCGCTTGTGCATACGGGAGTTGTGCCCGACCTGCGACAAGGAGCGAATCGGGCGCGAAGTGCTCTATCCAATGGCGAGGCATTGAGACGATTCAATGCAAGCTGAAGTGGTCAGGGGCTGATCCGTTTTTTGTGTGCGCAAAAACCATCTATTGGCTGAGTGGGAAGACATGGCACCCGCCGAACATGGGAGGAAATTGCGGCCGCCGCACAGGATCATCTGCACGACCGGGGCCTGTTGTCTCTGCAGGAGCTTGCCAGGCGGTGCTGGAAAGGAGGCAATAACTCCATACTATGGGTCTGTCATCTGGTCCGGCTGGGTAAATCATACAAGCCAATCTTGGGCTGCCGGTTCGTATCGAAGAGCGGGTATTGCCTGCTATGCCAGTGATTGGGTTCAGCATAACTCCTGATTGGCAGACGCCACCAGTGCTTTTGGTCAGCCAAAAAAAGCAACGGCCGCTTGTCGTTGACCCAAACGAGTACAATCTGGGTATGTCAGGTTTGTTCCTCAAACATCATGGCTTGGGCTCTGAGGTAATGGGCGTGGTTTCGATTCTCCCTTCCTGCCGGTTGTATTTTGCACTCTCGACCTGCTCCAGAATCAATTGAACCATTGAGGTCGACTTGCCGAGGTATCCGGTGATGTGGATCGGAATTTCCGGGTGAAGTTTGCGAAGATTCTCGATTTCACCCGGAATATCCTCGACCACATGCCGTCCGGCCAC
This sequence comes from Candidatus Poriferihabitaceae bacterium, assembly GCA_965221795.1. Taxonomy (GTDB): domain Bacteria; phylum Pseudomonadota; class Gammaproteobacteria; order Arenicellales; family Poriferihabitantaceae; genus VYFG01. The sequence continues at coordinate 545,432 of OZ244914.1, read as the reverse complement.
GAGAAAGTAAGGCATTATGGTCAATTCCGTGGCCCCTTGCTGAATCAGATTCTGGCTGCCACTGGCGATATCCGGTTCGGCGAGTTCGAGAAATGCATAGCCGATAAGTTCATATCCATTCGCAGCAGCTGCTAGCGTGCGGGTGAGCACCCTGATTTCTTCATTGGAGGAGGTCAGCCGACTGCCATGAGCTACCAGTAACAGGGCTTTTTTCGGGTTCATTGTGGTCATATAAAAGCGGGATTACCGTTGATTTGGCGATTGGGAATTCGTTGTGGAATGGGCGGCAGTGAGTGGAATCCGATTTTGAACCGCAATGACCGGGAAAGCGATGATAAAAAGAGTATGGCAAATGCTCGTCCAGCCCGGATGCGTTGAAATCGTCAGGAGAGATCCTGTCCAGTCATCGGGGCGGGGGGTGTCATGAAGCGTCTCCGTTGAAGGTTCGTAGCGACATCATGGGCAAGAATTCTGATTTTACATCAATCCGGACGGCAGGTTTTGCAAGAAAAGTCCGATGATCTACATTCTGCTGCACAGTGCATCATGATGCGGCATACCAGTGACCAACAAACAACGTCTCACGGTCAACCTCGAACCGGACGAATTCCAGGAACTGCAAAGTCTTGCCCGGCTGCACAATGTCTCCATGGCCTGGCTGGGTCGTCGGGCGATTGTCTTCCTTCTGGAGCAGAATAACAGCCAACGCGAGATTCCGTTCCCTCCCAATCTCATCGGGCAGCCAAAGCGATAGATGAAGCACAGGATCAGAACCTTCTACAGTAACCGCGGCGGCACGTATCTTTTCCCTCTGTATGAATCTGCCCACAAGAGCCTTGACCTGTTCGCGCCGGGCGAGCGACAGCACAACCTTGCGCATGTGTTCCTGAAACAGCTGGAGGCCGCCACTCCCAGCCCGGTGGAAGCCTTCAGGTCTGCCTTCGCGACGCTCTCCAGCCTGACCTATCGCATCCGGTACTCCGGTCTTTTGAAGATCGGCTATCCTCGTGTCCCTCTCCCCGGCAGCACCGACCTGTTCCGGCAGCTTGCACGGCTCGGTGAGGAACTCGTCGGACTGCACCTGATGAACTCGCCGACGTTAGAACGCCCCATCACTGAGTATGCCGGCCCGAAGAATCCGGAAGTTGGACGCGCTGGCTGGTCGGACGAAACCGTCTGGCTGAATGCAGGCAAGATCAACGCGCGTGAAGAACACCGAGCAACCAAGCCGGGCACCATCGGTTTCACGGGCGTGCCAAAAGAGGTGTAGGACTTCCACATCGGCGGTTACCAAGTCTGCCACAAGTGGCTCAAGGACCGGAGAGGCCGCATGCTCTCGGATGAGGACATCACCAGAAAATTGTCGTCGCCCTCTCTGAAACCATCCGCTTGATGCAGGAGATAGACGAGGTGATTGAACAGCACGGCGGCTGGCCGGGGGCCTTTCGGGTCGGCGAGGTGCCTGATGTGGAGCGTTGAGTGCAGGTGAAAGAAACGGCGAAGGACACCATTCATTACTTCGTTGACGAGGCCGGTGATCCGACGCTATTCAACCGCAAGGGCCACCTCATCATCGGAGATGAGGGCTGTTCCAAATATTTCATCCTCGGCAAGATGGAGATCGACGAGCCGGCCGAGGTCGAGCGCGAGCTCGAGGACCTTCGGACCGAACTGCTGGCCGATCCGTATTTTAAGGATGTACCGTCCATGCAGCCGAACCACCGCAAGACAGCCATCGCATTTCACGCCAAAGATGACCTGCCCGAAATCCGCAGGGAGATATTCAAACTGCTGCTGAAGAAGAACCTCCGTTTCTATGCAGTGGTCCGCGACAAGCGGGATCTCGCGACCTACGTGAAGCAGCAGAACGAACGCGATGCGATGTACCGCTACCGACAGGACGAGCAATACGACCTGCTCGTGAAGGAACTCTTCCGCAAGCTGCACCACATCGCCGACGACGTCCATATCTCTTTTGCGAAGCGGGGCAACAGATCCAGGAACGCGGCGTTTCGCACCGCGCTGGAAGAGGCGGCCAAGGCGTTCGAACGTAGCTTTGGGTTCGCCCACCCAGCCAGGAACCATGTCGTTTCAAGCACACCGCCGCGAGGATCGATTTCTTGATCTCATCTGGCCGCAGGTTGGTGAGATCCACGACTTGGATCGGGTGTAGGAAGGCAAGCGGGGAGTCTTTTACACAAAAACAAAGCCGCTCAATCTGGCGGCTTTCGAAGAATAAGGAGGCCAAGGATATAGGACCTGCGGATCGAAATCCATAGGCCACACGGCTTGGAGCCGAATTTTGTCCCTGACCACAAACAAATGATAGGCGAATCTGCGGGAGTTCGCAAGTGAATCATAACCAGTTTGTATCAGGCGATGCAGGGTGGAGCTAGCCCGAAAATTTCACCAGCGCTGCCAGAGTAAGGTGCAAGCCGGTACCGGGGCAATACCCAGGTCTTCCGCGTCCCGATTCCCGCCGTGATTTCCTTCCCGGGGACGGGTTCCCGAATTTCGGGCGCACCTCCCCCGGCCCCCCCCCCCCCTGATTTGTCAACGTGCCGGGCCGCACCCCGTGACCGTCAGGACATGTCCAGGCGAGCGGCCACCATCCGGAACCATTCTGGGTACGGACCGGAATGGCTCAGCAGCAGCCGGATGCACCGGGTGTTGCGCAGCACCACCGCCCCGATCCGCAGCAGGGTCAACCGGATGCGGTTCGGGCCCGCCCTAGCCAGCATCTGCCCCCAGCGCCAGGCGACGCAGCCCCTCCACCCGGGGATAAGCCAACCCCGACCGCAACGGCCGGAACGGGTTGGACCCGAAACGGGGGTTCGCCCCTCGGGGGCTATGTTCCGCCTTCACGATCACCCGCCGCGCACGGTCCTAGGTGTGCGCCCTGTACCCTACCGAACCGGCGCTGCTTCCTGCCCGTGACCCCGTATCCCGCCACGGCCCGGTCCATCAGCCCCCGGGCCCGCAGCGCCTTGACCCGCAGCGACAGGATCCCCCCGGCATGCCGGGCCCCGTCGATCCCGCTCGGCCGCTGGTGGCTCACCAGCAGGTGGCGGCCGCAGAACACGTAACCGGGGCAGGTCACAGTACCCGTCATCGTAGGCGTGGAAGAACCGTTTCTCCTGGAATCCGTGCCGGGGCGTGTCCGTGGCGTCAACGTCCAGCACCCGCCCCGCCGCCGCGGGGTCCGGTGCGCCGCCACGAACGGATCGAACCGGAGCAGGTCCAGAAGACGGTGATCGCAACGGGCCTGGCGGCGTTCGTCATCCAGCACCCGCGCCACCGATCGGGTCAGGCCCCGCCGTGCACCGTCCCGAGGCCCCCTCCGGCCCGGCCGCCAACGCCTTGTCGACGCACTTGTACACGGTCGGCCGCGACACCCCGATCCGCCCGGCGATCCTCGACAGCGGCTCCCCGCGCGCATCCTGCTGGGATACGCGCACAGGGAGCCGCTGTTTCAACCGTTCTGGCAGGATGGCATTCGGTTTCGACAATCATCAGACTGCCGTTTGATGGTGAAATCAGAATATCCGGTCGTAACCCTTGGGCTTCTATAACTCCCGTCTGTTCTGCTTGTATATGATGCCACCATTGTGGATGTTTGGATCGCAACGCTTCCGACAGTACAAAGTCAAAAGCCGTTTCGGTCGTTTTTCCTTTGGCTTGCGTGGGTTTGGTCATGGGGGGTCTCAATTCATGTTGTCTTGACCCAGCCAAAGATCATACTCAGTTTCCGGTTCGTGTGATCAGCATGTCTTGCAGCAGCCGTTCTACGGGTGCAAAGTCATCGGTGAGCAGGACCGCATTCTGCTCATGGGTCTGTTGGTCGACGAATTCCACAATATTGAACCAACGACGCTGTGGGCCGGATATGGACTCGATCCTATCAGTCGACATGGGATGGTTTGATGCCGATAGCACGAATGTGAGGCGGGTTTCCTGATCAGTGGGTGCCTCAATCCAGATGCCGACATATGAAAACGATTGCTGTAGCGTTCTGAGCATGGACTGTACCAGTCTGTTCTGGGGAAACACATCAATCACGTTGATCAGATAAATTCCATCAGTTGTCAGCGATCGCTTCACCTGCCGATTGAATTCATGCGTGGTCAGGTGCCACGGAATTCCGATATCGTGAAACACATCGGTGACCACTACATCGAAGGCATGGGGGCGGGTTTGTTGTAGCAGATTGCGTACATCTCCATGGACAACCTGCAGGAGGGTATCATCAAGGTACAACTCTTCGCGGGAGAGGGCGGTCACCATCGGATCGATTTCACTGACAGTGATCCTGGCATTCGGATCACGATGCAGCAAAGCCCGGGGCAGGGTATACGCACCTCCACCTCCGAACAGGAAAGATTCGGGCGAGCCGTCTGTAAAGTAGGTCTGGATTAGAGTGTCAATGGCATGGGCATAGGGTACCCACAGTAATCCTGGATCCTGTGCGCTGTTGGTACTGTGCAGCATGTGATCAATTACCAGGCTTTTCCCCAGAAAGAGCCCAGACGCGTCCCGTTCGTCTTCTACGCGCAGACAATAGTAGCTGCTTTCTATGTCGCAGGGGCTTGCAAATCCGTCTTTCTGCCAAGTCAGCAGGGCCAGCAAAAGAGCGGCAATCAATCCCAAAAGGATCGCCACTCCACCTTTTGCCTGTCCTTTCAGAAACGGAACTGCCATTATGAACAGTATGGTGGCACAAGATCCGATGATCGTCTTGGTTCCGAACCATTGCACCAGCCAGTACCCACAGAGGAAGGTGCCGAGGATGCTGCCTACAGCGGAAAGGGCATGCATGCGACCGACTACGCTTCCGGGATTATGTGCAAGTTTCAGTGCCAATGTGGTCAGCAAGGGGGAGATGACGCCGATCATGCTGGCAGGCAGAAAGAACAGGGTCAGGACAAAAATGAAACTGGCGTTGAGTAATCCAAGACCATACCCCTGTATCACAGCACCCACCATCAGCAGCATTGGCAGAATGCCCAAGGTGGACAAGGAGGCAAGAATCAGAACAATGCCGGTTTCCAGATGGCGGGCACCACGGTCAGCCAACTGACCGCCAATCCAATGACCCATGGAAAGACCGGCCAGGATGATGCCGATAATGGATGTCCAGGTATACAGCGAAACCCCAATATAGGGTGCAAGCAGGCGTCCGGCTACAATCTCCAAGATCAGTAAGATAGCAGCCGACAGAAAAACGACCAAGCCATACAGCTGCGAAAGGGATTGTGCCTTCATAACCCGATAAAACGAATGGCTGCCAAGTGTATCAAGCAATGACGCTCCGTTGCCACAGGTCGAACTGGCGCATCAGTTTTGGAGGAGTTGGCGGCTGCCAGGATTTTTCAAGGTGGAGCGAATGCATTGTGAATCCATCCACGGAAATTTCGGTGCAAATGATTCAGTGGACTACTTTTCCGCCGAACCGGTGCGTCTCATTCTGGACAATCCATGAGTGTTATGCATTGGAATGGAAATGTGCATCCTTAACGGTGAACATTCCCAATCCATGATGCCTGGGAAAACCGTTGACGCTGCGCCGATACATGGTTGCAATGCTCCGACCAGTCGAGTGACTGTCTGTGTCATGCGATACCTTTCCAGTTCTTTTGTACGTATATTATTGTTGTTTGGGGGGAGCCATGCCAAGTGATTTTGTATGGATATCGGCATGGCAGGTATTATCATCCGTATCAATTGGAAGAAGCCAATAGCAAGTCTCTGATGTGAGCAGCTGCGCAGAACATGATTGATAGGGAAGCAAGGGCACCGAGTTCGCTCAATCCGGTTTTACGACGGTGGGAGTATCTCATGGTTGGGTGGTTATCGGAGGCATGATGTTTGGTTCGGAATCGGGCATTAGTCGGGTGGAGGCGGGACGGTGAGGTTTGCAGTCCGACAGGGGCTTCACTTTACCGACCGCAAACGCTACATTCTGCCCGGTTACACGGTCGATATTCCATGTCCGACAGGCGGGACCAATATATACACGCGGCTGGTGTAACTGCTTCCCTCCCGGAAGGGCGGCATCAAGCAGTGTGCCCGTCTGGGGAATCTTATGATCTCAAGATGAAAAATATGACTGAAATGATTCCGGCTTGGCGTGACGGTGTGTTGCAGCCCGTGGAGAAACTGGAAGCTCATCGTGCCGGGCTTCGACACAAGGCAGTATCTGTGTTTGTGGTTTCGGGAGGGCACATTCTCATCCAGCAACGAGCATTGGAAAAATATCATACGCCGGGGCTATGGGCGAACACCTGTTGCACACATCCTTATTGGGGCGAATCCCCGGAGGATTGTGCTTATCGCCGGCTCGCAGAAGAGTTGGGTGTTCGGGGAGTTGTGTTGGATCAACGTGACCGCATTGAGTACCGAGCGGAGGTAGGGAACGGGCTGGTCGAACATGAAATGGTCGACGTGTTTGTCTCCGAACCAGTGCAAGGCCTAAACCTGATGCTCAATCCGGATGAAGTGATGAACACCCGCTGGGTCAGGCTCGATCAATTGCGAGCGGATGTGGAGTCAGCACCCGAAGACTATACGCCTTGGTTGCGCATTTATCTCGGCAACTATTATGAGAGTATTTTTGGCAGCCAGAAAAACCAGCCCTCATCATGAGGCGTTTGGGTTGGATTCATCGGAAAGGCTTTCCGACTATTTCCCGGTTCGAGGCAGGGGATGGGTTCGCCAAGACAGCCTCACAGGTGGTTCACCACTGGTGCCAGAGAAACGGATCGGGTAAGAGAAGAGAACGATCAGGAATCCTGGGCAGATGCCAGGCTGCTCGAAGAGGCCGTCAACCGGATGGCAGTGCAGCGACCAGACCGTGTAATTCGTACATGGCCCAAGCCAGGGCCGATAAGGCTGCGAGGATCCCAGCGCCCAGAACCCGCATCCATTTAAGGTCCGACTTGACCGCGGTCTTGAACTCGCCGATATCGGCCCGGACTTCGGCGATTTCGGTCTTGACTTCGGCCTTGGACTCGGCAATCTCGGTCCGGACTTCGGCCTTGGACTCGGCAATCTCGGTCCGGACTTCAGCGATCTCGGTCCGGACTTGGGCGATTTCGGTCTTGACTTCGGCTCGGAATTCGGCGATTTCGGTCTTGACTTCGGCTCGGACTTGGGCAATTTCGCCCCGGACTTCGTGAATGTCGGCCTTGGTGGCCACCCCGCCGGTGATGCCATCGCGGACGGTCCGCGTGATCGTCTCGGCCTGTTCGTCGGTGAACTGCACCTCCTTGAGGCGTCGGACGGCGGTCAGGGTATCAAATGCGATCTCGCTCATGGGGTCATGATATCACAGGGGGCCAGTGTTGTCATATGCGAATGACAGGCCGAAAACCGCGTTTCGGCTGGATGGCGATGTCGCCATGTGCCGGGAAAGTCTTTCCGACTATTTCCCGGTTCGGGGCAGGGGATGGGTTCGCCAAGACAGCCTCACAGGTGGTTCACCACTGGTGCCAGAGAAACGGATCGGGTAAGAGAAGAGAACGATCAGGAATCCTGGGCAGATGCCAGGCTGCTCGAAGAGGCCGTCAACCGGATGGCAGTGCAGCGACCAGACCGTGTAATTCGTACATGGCCCAAGCCAGGGCCGATAAGGCTGCGAGGATCCCAGCGCCCAGAACCCGCATCCATTTAAGGTCCGACTTGACCGCGGTCTTGAATTCGCCGATATCGGCTCGGACTTCGGCGATTTCGGTCTTGACTTCGGCCTTGGACTCGGCAATCTCGGTCCGGACTTCAGCGATCTCGGTCCGGACTTCGGCGATTTCGGTCTTGACTTCGGCCTTGGACTCGGCAATCTCGGTCCGGACTTCAGCGATCTCGGTCCGGACTTGGGCGATTTCGGTCTTGACCTCGGCCTTAGACTCAGCGATTTCGGTCCGGACCGCACTGATCTCAGTCTTGACCTCGGCTCGGACTTGGGCAATTTCGCCCCGAACTTCGTGAATGTCGGCCTTGGTGGCCACCCCGCCGGTGATGCCATCGCGGACGGTCCGCGTGATCGTCTCGGCCTGTTCGTCGGTGAACTGCACCTCCTTGAGGCGTCGGACGGCAGTCAGGGTATCAAATGCGATCTCGCTCATGGGGTCATGATATCACAGGGGGCCAGTGTTGTCATATGCGAATGACAGGCCGAAAACCGCGTTTCGGCTGGATTGCGATGTCACCATGTACCCGGAAGGAACAACGGGCCACCGCGCCGCAAAGCAGAATCATCCGAAGTCGACCCAAGAAGATTCCGAAATGCGAACCTCAAGAGTGACGATACTGGGTACTCTATGTAGAAGTGGCTCTCCGGTCAGGAACTGGCTTTGGGTGACCAGCCGGGCATGAAGCGAGTCCAACCCTACCCGAACCCGGCAATATCGGTCGGTGCCTCATGGCTTCATCGTAAGGAGCGAGGGCTCCGATCAATCAATATTTCACTCTTCAAGGGCCCTCTGACGGATATGGATGGTAGCGAAAGTTCATCCCACTGGCGTGATGGGCAGGGATCCGGAAAGGCTTGTGGCCGGAGGTGCCCGGGACCGGTGCATAGATACGGGGAGGCGCAGTGCTGGCCGCCCGGATTGGCAACCGGGACAATGTCTGACGTTGGCAAGCAGGTATGTAATTCCCAAATAAAGGGACCGAACATACCAAATGGTCTACATTTCGTACAAATATGGCGCTTCAATATACTTCCATTTGTAGGTAACATGTGATCTCCAACAAGTTGAAAACATCTGTATTCCACCGGGAGGTTACCTTGCAATTCTCTTCTCCAAGGCCGCTGGCCACTCTCTTATCGTCCTTCTGCCTCTTGCTGGCTTCTGGTCCTGTGCTGGCTGATAGCAGTGAACCGATCAAGATTCCGATCAAGAACTGGTCCAGCCAAATCGTGATGGCTCACGTAATCGGCGGCATTTTTGAAAGCATGGGCAACAATGTCGAGTATGTTCCGGTGGACAATCAAGCCAGCTTTGAAGCCGTTCGTACGGGCGATCTCACGATCGTCCACGAAGTCTGGCAATCCACCATGCAAAATGCCTATTACAATGCCATGGAAACAGGCGGACTGATTGATGCCGGCACGCATGCGGCAGAAACGCTGGAAGAAATGGGAGTTCCCAACTGGGTCATTGAGCAGGGCCTTTGCCCCGGATTGCCGGGCTGGGAGGCTTTGAAAGATTGTTACGAAAATTTTGTGACACCGGACTCCGGTGGCAAAGGCCGTTGGCTGGAAGGCCCCCAAAGCTGGCACGGGGATGTGATGCCAAATCGCCTGAAGGGTTTGGGGCTGGACGACAAGTGGGTCGTGAAATTTGCCGGAGCAGCGGATGCACTCTGGACTGAACTCAAGGCGGCGGAAAAAGAAGGTCGAGGAACCATTATTTTTAACTGGACCCCCAATTTTACCGATGCGTCCGGATTTACATTCATCGAATTCCCGCCATACTTTGATGGTTGTCGGATGGCTGATGGAGGTGATTTGGCGACCACGGGCTGCGGGTCTCCGAAAGGCTGGCTCAAAAAGGGGGCCAATTATCGGTTCCCTCGATCACACCCCCAAGCGTATACCGCCTTTACCAAGATATCGTTCACTACGCCCCAGATTGGCTCCATGGCGGCATTGGTCGATGTGGACGGCATGACCCATGCCGATGCCGCAGTGCAGTGGCTGGCAGACTATGAAGAAGTCTGGAAACCCTGGACCGAGTCTGTTCTTGGGGCAAGCAACTGAGTTCCACGCACGTGACTCTCCGTTTTATCCGGCCTGAACGGTGCCACTCCCTCCATCCTGGCGGGAGTGGGTCCACAGGGCACGATATTTTGCCTGCGTCAGCAAGCAGTGACTACCGGTGATTTGGCACCCACGGTCCGCATATGTCACAATCTGCACAGCCCGATGCCACCGGACAGGTCATCATCCGTTGTGAGGCGGTTTACAAGATTTTTGGTCACAACGCTGCGACCATGCTGCGGTCGTCCAATGGCATAGTCGACAGCAAGCGATTTCTGGAAGCAGGACTGATTGTCGGGGTCAACAATGTCTCTTTTGATGTCATCAAGGGAGAAATCCTGGTGATCATGGGGCTGTCGGGTTCTGGAAAATCGACCCTACTGCGCTGTATCTCCCGATTGACGGATGCGACGGCGGGCAAAATCTTCATTGAGGGGCAGGATCTTCTGGCCATGAACCATAAGCAGCTCATTGAGTTGCGACGGAACCGGATGGGCATGGTCTTCCAGAATTTTGGCTTGCTACCTCACAAGACAGTTCTGGAAAACATTGCCTTTCCCTTGCAGGTCAAGGGTGTCAGTACTCAAAAAAGCGTTGGCAGGGCCATCGAAATGGTCCATCTGGTGGGTCTGGAAGGGCGAGAGAATTATTTTCCCAGAGAACTGTCCGGCGGGCAGCAGCAACGGGTGGGGATTGCACGCTCACTGGCGGTGGAACCGGATATCTGGTTTCTCGACGAACCTTTTTCAGCGCTGGACCCATTGATCCGGAAGGAAATGCAAGATGAGTTCCTGCGCCTGCAGGGGGTATTGGGCAAGACCATCCTGTTTGTGACGCATGATTTTGATGAAGCCCTGCGCCTGTCGGATCGCATTGCGATCATGAAGGATGGCGTGGTGGAACAGCTGGACACCCCGGCCAACATTGTACTCAATCCGGCGACGGAATATGTGCGCAAATTCACGGAAGACGTGCCTCGGGAAAAAGTCCTGAGAGCGCATTCGGTCATGGATCCGGTTTCAGGCTCTGAAATGCTCAGCGACCTCCGAGTGCCCATGGAGGCGGTGATTGAATCCGTTGCCGAGGAGATTCTCGGGCAGGACAAGCCGGTAGCGGTTGTGGACCGGAACGATACCGTCGTCGGCATTTTGCATGCCTCGCACGTGCTCAAGGTGTTGTTTGGAGGCCGGCGCGGCAATACGGTGCAATCCTGATCGCCGGTCGATGGGGGTTTTGGTCAAACAGCAGAAGCTGGTTCAGCTTGCCATTCTAGGGATTGTATTTTTCCTGCTCTATACTCTCGTCAGCCCGTCGGATTCGAATTACCTGTGGCGATTGCCACCCCTGTTGCAGCAACTGCCCGCGCTGATCAACGATTCCATCCGTCATCTCATGTTCGATTGGTGGCCAGTCAAGGTATATGACCCGGTCATTGAAGACTATGAAGAAAAGCCACTGTTTCGGGAGATGACCCGTGCAGTCTCTGGATTTTTCCTGTTAGTGATCAATCTGGTGCGTGAACTCTTCCTTGGGGGCAACAAGACGGTAGTCGCTTTTACCAGCTGGGATTTTGTCAATGAAAACCCCTGGGCACGCTGGCCGGCACTGCCCTGGACTGTCATCACCGGATGGGCCATTGTCCTGGGTTACAAACTGCAGGGAGTGCGCCTTGCCCTGCTGGCAGCGACCTGTACGACATTCATCGCAGTGTTCGGCCAATGGAAGCCGTCGATGGAGACCTTGTCGTTTGTATTAATTGCCGCTCCGGTGTCGGTGGTGCTTGGGCTGACATTGGGAATCTGGTCCTACAAGAGTCGGTGGGTAGAAGAGGGACTCAACCCGCTTCTCCATGTAGCCCAGACCATGCCGCACTATTCCTACCTGGTTCCAGTGATCGTGTTGTTCGGTGTGGGAGATCACGCCGCTGCCATCGCCACGATCGTATTCGCGACGCCTCCGATGGTCCGGTTGACCCTGTTGGGGCTGAAGAAGGTACCGGCCGATGTGGTGGATTCGGGGATGATGAGCGGCTGTAACCGGTTCCAGTTGATGTTCCGAGTGTTGCTCCCCACGGCGAGACGGGATATCCTGATTGGTGTGAATCAGGCGGTGATGCAATGTCTGGCCATGACTGTCATTGCCTCGTTTATCGGGGCACAGGGTTTGGGCTCCAACCTGATGATTGCCCTGAATTCGTTGCGGGTTGGCACCGGGATTGAGATTGGGGTGTGCATCGTACTGATTGCGGTCCTGCTGGACAAAATGTCTTTGGCCTGGGCCAATCAGCAGACGAATTACTTTGCGGACTTGTCCTTCCTGCAGCGACATCGGTTTGTGCTACTGGCGCTGGTGGTGTTCGTCGTCGGGACGGCTCTGGCCTACTGGGGCCAGTTCATTTTCCGGGAAGGGCATAATTACCTTTATATTGTGCCGCACAACAAGGGCATTACCACGGCACCGTTGTGGCAGTCGGCGGTTGATTGGATATGGGATACATTTTTCTATGGACTCAAGACATTCAACGAATTCCTGATTACGAATGTCCTGGTTCCGATGAAGGACACCTATCTTCAAATGCCGGTAGCCGCCACTTTCGTGCTCATGATGGGGATTGGTTATATTCTGGCCGGTCTCCGCCAGGCGTTGATTATTGGCGGGTTCCTGCTGTTTATTGCATTATCGGAATACTGGGACCGGGCGCTGATCACGGCCTACATGACCTCATTCGCGGTGATTGTGTCCACGGTACTGGGGGTGACCATCGGTTCACTGTGTGCACAGAACCGTCTCTCCACGCGGGGAATCCTGCTGATCTGTGATTTCTTGCAGACCTTCCCTTCCTTCATCTATCTGATCCCTGTCATCATGCTGTTTGGGATTACCGATACCTCGGTCATTATCGCCGCCATTGTGTATGCTACCGTTCCGGCGACGCGCTATACCGTCGAAGGATTGCGCAGCGTTCCGCAGGTTTTGCACGATACCGGATCCATGGTTGGGGTGTCCCGCATACAACGATGGGTTTCGATCGAATTGCCGTTGGCCTTCCCCCACATCATGCTGGGAGTCAACCAGACGGTCATTTTTGCGCTGTTCATGGTGATTATTGGTGCCTTTATCGGCACCACTGATCTCGGACAGTTGATTCTGAAAGCGATTTCTGATCCCCAGGGAACCGGAGTCGGCCTGACACTGGGACTGTGCGTCGCATTTATGGGACTGGCGGTGGACCAGGTCATCCGGACTTGGGCGAATGAGCGCAAAAAAGCGTTGGATATGAAGTGAAACTTCCCCATGGGAGTTGGAGAGAGGGGGGGCACTCCGGCCGTCAACACCAAACCTGCTTGTGCGTGGTCGGGGTGAGTGGATTCGAACCACCGGCCCCTGCCTCCCGAAGGCAGTACTCTACCAGGCTGAGCTACACCCCGACACTCGCACAAGGGGCATATTGTACTGATCCAGTCGAGTGGGGTGAATAGTTCGGGCTCGGCTTTTAAAAAAATCTCGCTTGCTCGGATTGTCGCGGGCGGGGCGGGTACAATCCCCACTTTTGCGGACAGAAAACATGAGTCAAGATAAATTGTCACCGGGACCTGCGCCGGTGGCTGTGATCATGGGTTCCCGCAGTGATTGGAACACCATGTCGGCCGCGTGTGAGGTCCTGGACGAATTGGAGGTGTGCTATCACTGCGAAGTGATTTCGGCGCATAGGACACCGGAAAAAATGATGACATTTGCTGCGCAGGCGCGCGATATAGGGCTCCGTGTCCTTATTGCCGGTGCCGGGGGCGCTGCCCACCTGCCCGGGATGCTGGCAGCAGTTACCCCCTTGCCGGTTCTGGGAGTGCCGGTGAAGAGTCGCCATCTGAAAGGCCTGGACAGCCTGCTGTCCATTGTCCAGATGCCACGGGGAGTGGCAGTGGGTACATTAGCGATTGGCCGGGCAGGTGCTGCCAATGCGGGGCTGCTGGCATGCCAGATTCTGGCGCTTGCGGATGCCGGTCTGGCAGACCGGCTGGATGCCCGCCGTATCACTGCGACCCGGGAAGTGCTGGATCAAGCTGACCCGCGGACCTGACATGAGCGATCTCCTGGTCGTGGGTGCAGGTCAACTGGGTCGGATGATGGCCGCGGCGGGTGCCCGGTTGGGCATCTCGGTCGATCGGATGGATCACACCAGCGGGGAGATTCTGCCTGGTACCTCGAGCAGCTGTTTCCGGCTTTGCCGGGCAGATATTTTGGATCGATACCCGATCATTACTGCTGAGCTGGAGCATTTGCTGGGCAATTCGATGGTGGAAGGACTACGTGCGGAAGCTGCATGGTGCAATCCGAGGGCGATGCAGACCTTGCCTTCGAGAGACCAGCAAAAGGCCCTGTTAGACCAATTGCAGGTAAGGACCTCTCCCTGGCAGGCGATTGATTCCCGTGAACAGTTGGAACACTACCGCGCCAGAACCGGCCATGAACTGGTTGTGAAAACTATTCGGGACGGCTACGACGGCAAGGGGCAATGGGTAGTCGGCGCAGACCGAGTGGATCAGGTTCCGCCCCAGGTGTATGGAGCCATCATTGCTGAGCACCGGATTCCCTTCGAACGGGAGCTGTCCCTTGTCGGGGCGCGATACCGGGACGGTCAAAAGGTTTTCTATCCCCTGGTGGAAAATTACCATCAGTGCGGGATGCTTCGTTATACGCTGGCCCCGGCCCCGGCATGTCGCCAGAACTCGTTTCAGGATCAGGCCGAAGCGATGCTGGGCACGGTCATGGACCATCTGGAGTATGTCGGCGTGATGGCGATGGAGTGTTTTCAGATCCAGAATGATCTGCTGGTCAATGAACTGGCCCCGCGGGTACATAACAGCGGACACTGGACTCAGCTCGGGGCAGGACTCAGCCAGTTCGACTTGCATCTCTTGGCATTGCTGGATCGCCCGCTCACGGCCCTTCCTGTCCGACCGGGAATGACCCTCATGCTGAATCTGATCGGGTGTCAGTGGAATCCGGCATGGCAGGGCCTGGAGGATATCCAGTGCTGGTGGTATGGCAAGTCCCGGCGGGAGAACCGGAAGCTAGGGCATATCAACCTGCACGGCTCAACCGCTCAGGAACTGCTGCCAATGGCAGAACGCCTGTGGGAGACCCTGGACCCTTTTCATCAGGAGATGCTGAATCTTGCCATGGAACACCTGCGTTCCCGATAAAATGGAGTAGGTCTACGGCTCTTGCCTGGTCGAACGGCGGTATCCTCTTGATTTCTGAAAAACCATTATGGGTCTGTGAGAAAAGTGTACTGGCCAATGTAGTATGGAAAGGATGTCAAGCTCCGTAATGCCGTATCGACAGCTAACGGTCCCGGATCTGTGGTGACAAGCGGTCAGATTCGGAACCATGTTGAAATTCCGCCCTCCTGCGATATGATTGGCGCACCCGGTTGTAGAGGAGCAGAACAGTGACGCAAACATCACAGCATCTTGAGGGGCTTCTGACCCGACTGGCGGCATTGGCGGCATTGCCGCTTTCGCAGGCATTTGCCATGGAAGCGGATGTGTATACCTCTGCCGAATTCCTTGCACTGGAAAAGGAACGCATTTTTCGGCGGCAATGGATTTGCCTTGGCCTATCCGCCACCATCCCGGCACCCGGCGACTATCTGTGTGATGAGTTCTCGGAGCAACCGGTGATTGCCATCCGTCAATTGGATGGGTCATTGGCGGCCTTCGCCAACGTATGCCGCCATCGCATGATGATCCTGCTGCAAGGCAGTGGCAACTGTCGCCGGCTCGTTTGCCCGTACCATGCCTGGAGCTACGGTACCGATGGCCGCTTGCTGTCGGCACCTCATATGGATCAATCCCAGGATTTTGACCGGCACCGAATTGCCCTGGAACCCATTCGATGTGAAGAATGGCACGGCTGGATCTATGTCACACTGGATCCAGATATCCCCTCAGTAGCGCGACAATTGTTGCGGTTGGAGCCATTGCTGTCCCATTACGCGATGGAACAGTATGTGCCCATTGCTCGCAAGACCCATGTCTGGGATACCAACTGGAAGCAGCTGACGGAGAACTTCATGGAGGGATACCATTTGCCGGTGGCACATCGCGCGACAGTGGGCACATGGTTTCCGGTCGAGGAAACCCGGTTCGAAGCCGGCCCCTCCGACCCGGCCTTCACATACCAGTATTTTGCCAAGTCTGCAGATGCCAAAGTGGGCATTGCCCATCGGCACAATACCCGGCTGAAAGGAGGCCAGCGTCGGACTTCCATTCTGCCCACGGTATTCCCTTGCCACATGTATGCACTGGCCCCGGACCATTTGTGGTATCTGTCACTGGAGCCCATTTCCACGGGGCAGGTCAAAGTTCGTCATGGTGCCGCATTGGCCCCGGAGGTGTTGGCGGACAGCGACGATCCCGAAATACAGAAAGCAGAAACCTGTGCCATCCTGGAGCAGGTAAACGAGGAAGATCGGGTGGTGGTAGAGGGGATTCACCGCGGTGCCCGTGCACCGCTGACGACCCCGGGCCAACTGAGTTGGCTGGAGCAGGAGAATCATGAATTCACCCGTTACCTTGCCCGCATGCTGTGTGGCGTCGAACCGCCCGATTTGGAGACGACAGGGAAGCCGATTCGCTCGAAGGACGCCTTTATGGGAACTGTGGACTGACGCTCATATCTGTGTAGAGGCCAATCCAATCAGTCCCCCGAGTACGCCACCCCAAACCACCAGCCATCCCAAATGAGTGCGGATCATGTCCTGAATGATCTGTTTGACCAGTTCCGGGGTCAGCTCCTGCAGACGCTTTTCGATGATCTGGCAGATCCGTTCACGTATTTCCTCAGGGTCCTGCTCGCTGATTCCGTCGCGGATGGCCTGTTGGACCGGCTCACTGGCGGCAATCTTTTTCAGTGCGGATTGGATTTTTTCGGTGTAGGGGGTACGGAGTCCTGACAGGCCCTTGATTCCACCGATCATCGCCAGCATTCCCCCATAGGGCGATTCCTCAATGGTGCTGACCAAACTGTCAAAAGTAGGAGAAAGATCCATCTGATCAATGACCGGGCCCAGGTCGATGACCTCACTTCCGGATTTTTCAGACAAAAATCGCTGGATCTGTTCAGTGGTGAAGAACTGGTCCAGCATCAGGGAACGGATACCGCGCCTGAATTCTTCGAAATGCCGCGGAATGACTCCAGAGCCATACAGGCCTGGAACCCGTTCAAACAGCATGTGAATGGCCAGCCAGTTCGTAACCGCGCCGGAAACCGCGAACAGGCCCATGGCTTCCAGAAGAGGATGTGGCATCACCAGACCCGCTACCAGAATGGCCAACGCCACTGCATTCGTCAGCAGACTTTTGTTCACTCAATCGTATCCGAAAGTGGCATGATCCAGAGTCTCTGGCATCTGGCTTGTCGCTCAATACGTGCGCATCTGGCCGACTACAATGCCCTGGATCTGGACCTGATCGGCGGGGAAGACCATGGGTTCCATCTGTGGGTTTTCCGGTATCAGTTCAACCCGGTTGCCAGGCAGGGGAGAGAAGCGCTTGAGCGTGACCTCATCTCCGTCCACCAAAGCGATCACGATATCGCCTTTTCGGGGTGTATCGCATGGCTGGACAACGACATAGTCGTGGTCCTGGATGCCGGCATCAATCATGGAATCGCCGTGAACCTGAAGCAGGAAGCGATTCGGCCCGGCGAACAGATCGGTGAGATTGAGTTCCGCGGCGTCCGGGATAGCCTCAATCGGCCGCCCGGCCGCAATCCGGCCCAGCAGGGGTATGGTCAAGTCCGAACGGGGTTTGCCGGTGCACCGCAGATTTTTGTTGCCTCCTTCCGAGATCAGGTAGCCTTGCCGCATCAGGGATTGGACGTAGCGGTGCACCGATCCCCTGGAACGGTATCCAATCCCCTCGGCAATTTCGGCCAGAGTCGGAGACCGTTGTGCTTCCAGGCAGTGTCGGGAAATGAAATCCAGAATCTTGAGTTCGATGTCGCGCATTGCCATCCGCTCTCTATGTTCTCATTTATGAGAACATAGATTGGATCCATTGTCAATCCGGTGGATGAAAAATACGGATCATCCCCTGCGGATGCAACCCGGAAAGCTGCACAGCATTTCAAAAACCAGGTTGGCAGCCAGCAGGGATGTGTTGCCGGAAGGATCATAGGGTGGGGACACTTCCACCAGGTCGGCCCCGATCAGGTTGAGGTTCCACATTCCCCGAATGATTTCAATCCCTTGTGAGGCAGTCAGTCCGCCCGGCTCCGGTGTGCCGGTGCCCGGGGCCACGGATGGGTCAAGGCCGTCAATGTCAAAACTGAGATAGGTGGGCGTTTCAGGACCGATCACATCCCGGATTTCGGCCATCAGGGGGGCCAGGGAGCGATACCAGCATTCCTCGGCTGGGACCACACGCGCACCTTGGTTTCGGGACCAGTCAAAATCGTCCGCACTGTACCCGGTAGTACGGAGCCCGATCTGGAACATTTTGGACCCATGGACCAGTCCCTCTTCCAGTGCACGGCGGAAGATCGTACCATGGGCAATTTTCTCGCCAAACATGACATCATTGATGTCGGCATGAGCATCGATGTGTACCAACGCCAACGGTCCATGAACCTTCCGCAAAGCCCGCAGAATCGGCAGGGCAATGGTATGGTCCCCTCCCAGGGTCACTGGTTTGGCCCCGAACGCCAGCACTCGGTCGTAATGGCGTTCGATGATATCGACCGATTCCAACAGATTGAATGTATTGAGGGCCACATCCCCGGTATCCGCCACTTGGAAACTGTCGAACGGCGCGGCGCGGGTATACATGCCATAAGGCCGTACCAGGACGGACTCGTTGCGGATTTGCCTTGGTCCGTAGCGGGTCCCGGGGCGATTACTGGTACCAATATCCAATGGCACCCCGATAATGGCGAGGTCCAATCCAGATGCATCGTCCTGTGCAGGCAGGCGGAACAGGGTGCCCGGGCCCGCAAAGCGCGGCATCTGGTTGCCGGAAAGGGGTTGGTTGAATGTAGACGTCATGAAGCCTCAGCCTGAACCAGGCTTGGTGGGCATACCAGAAGAGGATTCCTTTCTGATCGCGTCGGGAATGGGCGCAATAATGCCCGGGCACTGGCAAAAATTCGCCAATAATCCCATCCTAGGGAGTTTCCGGTTGGATCGTGCATAGGGTTGCGATTCCGGTCTATGGACACCCGGATATTATAGTGTGGATAGATTATGAAGTCATTTGCAAAGGTGGTCATCATTGGTGGGGGCATCGGCGGGGTCTCTACACTCTATCACCTGTCCCGGGAAGGTTGGACGGATGTGGTGTTGTTGGAGCGGGATGAGTTGACTTCCGGTTCCACCTGGCATGCGGCCGCCCAAGTGACCCAGTTTGGGTCGAATCAGACCATGGTCGCTCTGAAACGGCATTCGATCAACCTGTATCGGGAATTGGCAGCAGATGTGGACTTTCCCATCAATTATCATATTACTGGGGGTATGCGGCTGGCCTATACACCTGCACAGGCGGATCTGTATCGGCATTATGTGGGGATGGCGGCCATGATGGGAGTCGAGATGGAATTCATTGATGCCCGGGAAGCCGGAAGACGACATCCGCTGATGGGAATCGACGGTCTTCGGGGAGCTTGGTGGGACCCTTTGGATGGTGATATCGACCCGGCTCAGCTGGTATTCTCCCTGGCACGCCGGGCCAGACAAAATGGTGCGGAAGTGTACCGGTTTACCCCGGTACGGGAGATACGCCGCGTGCGAAACGGGGAATTCGTCGTCCACACCGAGAAGGGGGAGATCGGTTGCGAGATGGTCGTCAATGCCGCCGGATATCGTGTCAATGAGGTCGGTGCCATGCTTGGCGTTCGCCATCCGGTGATTTCCATGGAGCATATGTATTTCCTGACCGAATCGATTGACGACATCAAGGCACTGGATTGCCGGCTGCCCATTATTCGGGATCCAGGAGATGATTTCTACAGTCGGCAGGAAAAGCAAGGGTTGCTGGTCGGAGTGTATGAACAGGATTGCAAGCCATTTGGCCTGGACGGGATTGACCCGAACTTCACCCGTTCACTCTGCCCATCGGATCTGGACCGTTGCCTGCCAAACCTGGAAGGCATTGTCCGGCGGTTGCCCTGTCTGGCAAAAGTCGGGATTCATACGGTTATCAATGGCCCGATCACCTACAGTGCCGACGGAGCTCCATTGGTGGGGCCGATACCCGGGGTCCCCAATGCCTATGCCTGTCTGGGGCTGCGGGCCGGGATTGGTGAGGGAGGTGGACTTGGGAAAGTACTGTCACAGATCATGGTATATGGTGAGTGTGAATGGGAGGCATGGTATCTGGACCCGCGCCGTTTCACTGGTTGGGCCACGACTGAAGCGACTTGTCTCAAGGCAATGGAGGAGTATCGTCATGAGTTCCACTATCCTTTACCCCATGAGCACCGTTCTGCCGCGAGACTAGCCCGAACCACCCCGCTGTATGCGGAATTGGATCGGCAGAATAGCTGCTGGGGAGTCGTCAATGGATGGGAACGGGTTTTGTTTTTTCGACCCACGCCAGAATTTGAGGATGAACCATCCTGTCGTTTCACCCCCACTCAGGATGTTGTTGCCAGAGAGGTGGCCGGAGTCGTTGCCGGGGTGGGGTTGATGGAAGTATCGGGCTTCAACCGTTATGTGATTCAGGGTCCTGGTGCCGGGTTGTTTCTGGAGCGCCTGACATGCAGCACTCTGCCGGTTGCAGACGGCCAGGTCCGACTCTGTTACCTGTTAACCCCGAAGGGACATCTGCTGGCGGAAGCCACGATTGCCCGGTTGAAAGAAGAGCATTACTGGTATGGTGCGGCGGCCGCCGCTGAGTGGCATGATCGGGATTGGCTTCGGTCGCATATGCCTGAAAGCGTTTCCCTGACGGAGTTAACCAACCGCTATACAACCCTGGTATTGGCGGGACCGCAGACGAGGGAGCTGTTGCAATTCCTATCTCCCCGGGGAGATTGGTCGCCGCAAGGGTTTCCGCCCATGGGGGTGCGGGACATGTTGCTCGGGCCGGCAAATGCAGTTGTCATGCGGGTCAGCTTTTCGGGTGAACTGGCCTATGAATTGCATATTCCCAATGAACAGTTGTTGCTGGTCTATCGCTTGCTGGTATGTGCCGGTAAAGCCCACAACCTGACCCAGTTCGGTCTGTATGCTATGGAATCCATGCGACTGGAAAAAGGATACCTTCACTGGAAAGCGGATCTGATCAGCGAATACAATCCTATCGAAGCCGGTCTCGGACGATTCGTCAAGCTGGACAAGGAAGCGTTCATCGGCCGGGAAGCGTTACAGCGAGAGATCGAGCGCGGATGTCGAAAAAAGCATGTTGTGATGACCGTGGATTGTGGCTTTGCCCCCGCGCGGTCAGGTGACCCGGTCTACGGGAATGGGCAATTGATCGGATCGGTGACGTCGGGCGGATATGGACACCGGGTGGGAAAGAATATTGCCTATGCTTATGTGGACCCGGAGGCTGCGATACCAGAGACCCTTCTGGAGGTTGGGATTTTGGGAAAGCGATTTCCTGCCCGGGTCTGTTCGTCTTGCTTGTATGACCCGGACCATTTCCGGGTGAAGTGCTGAGTGGATGAAGCGTCAGCAAAGCAGGCGGGGTGGTCAATCAAGCCGGGAGGCCATGCATGCGTTGCGAACCCGCCCGCCGGTAATGGATCCCTGCCCTCCCGGTCCGACCGGGGGGTACTATCGGCCACTGGATGAAAAGGCGTTACAGCAGATTTATCAGACTGCGGTTCGGATCCTGGCGGAAATCGGAATGGGAGATGCGCCCAAGATTCTTCTGGAAACGGCACAGTCTGCCGGAGCGCAAGTGAGTGTCGATGGCCGGTTGTGCTATCCCCAAAGTATGGTGGAAGACATCATCGCCGGGGCGTGCCGGACCTTCACATTGTATGGCCGTGATCGGCGCCATGATTTTCAGGTCGGGGGTGATCGAGTGTATTTTGGTACCGGCGGGGCAGCGGTACAGACACTGGATCTGGATACCGGAGACTACCGACCTTCGACGCTGCGGGATCTGTATGATTTCACCCGTCTCGCGGATGGCCTGAAAAACGTGGCCTGGTTTACCCGTTGCTGTGTGGCCACCGACATTCCGGACAATTTTGACCTGGATATCAACACGGCCTATGCGCTGGTGCGCGGGACCACCAAGCCGGTTGGCACCAGCTTTTTCGTGGCTGATCATGTCGACCCGGTTGTGCAACTGTTCGATCATGTCTTGGGCGGGGAGGGACGTTTTCGGAAAAGGCCTTTTTGCAAGGTGCATATCAGCCCGGTGATTTCCCCACTTCGGTATGGCGAAGAGGCGGTGCATGTGGCATTGGCTGCGATGCAGCACCGGATGCCGATCAACCAGATCGTGGCGGCCCAATCCGGTGCCACGGCCCCGGCCGCACTGGCCGGAATGCTGGCCTCGACGCTGGCGGAAACCCTGGCCGCCTTGGTGATGGTGAATGTGTTCGAGCGGGGCTACCCGATGATTTTTTCCAACTGGCCTTTTGTGGTGGATTTGCGCACTGGCGCATTTGCCGGGAGCGGTGGTGAGATTTCATTACTCAATGCGGCCTCGGTGCAATTGAGCAACTGGCTCGGTCTGCCTTCCGGTGCTGCTTGCAGCATGGCTGATGCGAAGGCCGTGGACGCTCAAATGGGGCTGGAAAAGGCCCTGTCCGCTACGGCTGCGGGGCTGGCGGGCGGTAATATGCTGTACGAATCCTCGGGCATGATGGCGAGTCTGCTCGGAGCTTCTTTTGAAGCCTTCGTCATCGACGATGAGATGCTGTCCATGATCTACCGATTGTTACGGGGCATTGAGGTCAGTGACGAGACCCTGGGGTTTGAGGCCATTCGGCAGGCCGTTTTTGGCGACGGGCATTTTCTGGGAGGAAAAGACACCATGGAAGCCATGGAACGGGACTATCATTACCCGACACTTTGTGACCGCCGAGATCCCAGTTCCTGGATGGATTCCGGCAAGCGTACGCTGCAGGAGCAAGCGAATCGCCGGGCCCGGGCCATCCTGTCCGATCATCCCCCCAGGTACATCGCCGCGCACGTTGATGCCAACCTGCGCCAGCATTTCAACCTCCTGTTGCCTCCTGATAGGGAATACTGAGGTGGCTACGGGTTAACCGATTTGTTCCCGGACCCAGTGGGCCGGGTCTGTGATACGATTTTTTCCGGCCAGGTAATCATCCACCAATCGGATCATGTGGTCGCGGCCAAACGAGTCCTCATGACCGCCATGGACGACGCGGACCGGCAGCTCACGCAATCGTGCCAAGCTTTCCCGGTATAAAGCCTTGTCCGAATGATACACGGTGTCATACAGGGCACCATCATAAATGGTGTCGCCGGAAAACAAGATGCCAGTGGATTCTTCATATAACGCAATGGAGCCGGGGGAATGGCCCGGCAGGTGCAGGATCCGGAAAAACCGATTGCCCAGGTCGATCACATCGCCTTCGTCCAGATAGCCGGTCAATGGTGCCGGGGTTATCTGGTATGTGCGGTAATCAAATTCTTCATAGGGCTGTGCGCTGAACGTTTCCGCGCGGATGAAGGGCCCCCAGTCTGCTGTGTTGGCCTGTGTGGGCAAGGCATGTATCGGTGCTTCGCTGGCATGGCCCAGACGGGTCTCGAATTCATGCTGCCCGCCGATATGGTCGAAGTGGGCATGGGTAGCGATGCAAGTCACCGGCCTTTTCGCCAGTATGCTGATTTCTTTTTTGAGGGGACGAAGTCCCATGCCGGAATCAATCAACAGATCATACTCGCGACCTTCCACATACCACATGTTGCACCGGAGCCAGCTGGCGACATGGATTTCCCGAATGCGGCTCACCCCATCGCCGACAGGGCAGAGCTTATACCACTCTCCCGGCGGTGGGTGATGGAGTGCATCTGACAGTTTTCCAATGATGCTTGACATGATTCTAATGGGGGATTATGTGCCGGATAAAACAACAATCAGAATCAGCAATCGTTTCATGGTGCGTTTCTCTGGTCGCCTCCGAAAGAAACCTCGATTCTTCCAAATCCAGAATAGTACATGGTCTCTCCAAAAAGCGGGCAGTTTATTTACTCGCGACACGAGTTTTTGGGACCATGATTGGAATAGGGATTGTATCCGATGGGCACCCAAATGGGGGTGACCGCAGCAAAAAAGCCAGCCCGACCGCACGCCGTCGACCCTTCAACCGCTTCTGGCTAGCGTGCAATACCCCCGTGAGTCCGCCTCATCGACTGGTCTCTCCAATACATTTACGGAACTTGTCGGGTAGGCACACCCAGTCTCTTATCTTGACGAGAAACGGAATCTTGTCCTTCGGCGTCGGAGATGCTTCGCTCCGTAAATCTGGAATTCGACTGGAGATTGGATCTGTATCCAAACGGAATTTCCTGATTGGGGATCGCTGAAACTCCGATTGAAGTCTTGCAAAACGTTTTCGATTCCGGTGAAATTACCCGTAGTTTGGAAAGTGGAGCGTAAACGTTTTGCTGAATTGAGTTTATTGCATGGTCATTGGCCTGGCCATCAGATAATTTTTCGAGGTATCACCTAATGAAATTGAAACACCAGCTATGGGGAATGTTGGGATTTGCATTGTTTTCTACCAATGCCCTCGCTGCCAATGGTTCATCGGACCCGATCAAGATCGCGATCAATGAGTGGACAGGGCAGCACATTTCGGCTCATATCGCCGGCCAGCTTCTGCAAAAAGCAGGCTTCAATGTAGAGTATCAAACGGCCGGTGCTGTCCCGCAGTTCGCGGCCATCCAGCAGGGAAACTTGCATTTGCAACCGGAAGTGTGGGATAACAATGTGGGCGATATTTATCCCAAAGCGGTGGAATCTGGAGAGATTGTCAAACTGGGCCCCTTGGGTCTGGAGCCCCGGGAAGGTTGGATGTACCCTTCCTATATGGCGGAAAAGTGCCCTGGACTCCCGGCCTCCGACGCCCTGATCGAGTGTGCCCAGGTATTTGCCGGGCCGGATACCTTCCCCCAGGGGCGGTTGATTACTTATCCTGCGGATTGGGGTACTCGGTCAAAGGACTTGGTCGAGGTGGCCAACCTGCCTTTCCAACCGATTGCCGGCGGTAGTGAGGGAGCCATGATTGCCGAACTCAAAGCTGCATATGCCGCCAGGGAGCCCGCCCTGATGATGTTCTGGGCACCGCATTGGTTGCATGCAGAACTGGACATGGATTGGGTCGACCTGCCTCCCGCTCATCCGAACTGCGATACGGAACCTGAACATGGATTCGACCCCGGCAAGACCAATGACTGCGGTTTTGCGCAAGCCAACATCGGCAAGATTGTCTGGCATGGCTTTGGTCAGAAATGGCCCGGGGCCCTGAAGCTCCTGGAGGCATTGACCATTGACAATGCGACCCAGAATGCGCTGATGCTGGAAGTGGACAACAAGAAGAGAGATCTGGAAGAAGTCGTTGCGGAATGGGTGGATGCCAATGAGTCGGTCTGGTCTGGTTGGGTGGCTGCAGCACAGTAACCGCATCTTCTCGAGCTGGCGAGGGCAAGGGCCAAGCAGCCGAGGGGCTGGTGGATGGGACGGACGGCCATCGTTCGGATGAATCCACCAGTCAAGCTTTCCTGTAAGCATGTCTGGAAGGTCTATGGGGACCATCCGGGCCAGTTTTTTCGGCAGGACAACGGGCTGATTCACGATCCGGTGGCCTATGCGGAGGAAATCCGAAAGGCAGGCCATATTGTGGCCTGTGGCGATGTCAGCTTTGATGTCCATGTCGGCGAAATCTTCGTGATCATGGGCTTGTCCGGCTCGGGGAAGTCCACGGTGGTACGATGCCTGTCGCGCCTCGTGGAACCCACGGCCGGAGAGGTCTTGCTTGACCAGGAAGACTTGTTGCGGAAAAATGCCGCCGAGCTGATTGAGATCCGGCGGCACCAGATGGGCATGGTGTTCCAAAGCTTCGGGCTGTTGCCCCATCTGAACGTCATCGACAATATCGCTTTCCCGCTCAAGCTGCAGGGCCTGGGCCTGCCGGAACGGCGGGAGCGGGCACAGCGAGTCATTGATCTGGTGGGTTTGGACGGACGGGAAAAGAGTTTTCCGAGTCAACTTTCTGGGGGGCAACAACAAAGGGTGGGGATTGCGCGCTCCTTGGCGGTGGAGCCGGATCTCTGGTTTCTGGACGAACCGTTTTCGGCACTGGATCCCTTGATTCGGCGCGAAATGCAGAATGAGTTCCTCCAGATTCAGGAGCAACTGCAAAAATCCATCATTTTCATTACCCATGACTTTCTGGAAGCGTTGCGGATTGCAGATCGCATGATGATCATGAAAGATGGTCATATTGTGCAGGTGGGAACCCCAGCGGAACTCATCGTCAATCCGGCGGATGAGTATGTCTCTGAGTTTACCAATGATGTGCCGGTGACCCGGGTGTTGACCGCTCGCTCCGTCATCCGGGATCTGGAAGATTCCGAACAGGGAGCCGACTTGCCTCAAGTAGATTCTCAGTGCTGCATTGAAGACCTCCTCCCATTACTCGCGGAAGCCTCCGGTGTGCGGGTCTGCGAAGAAGGCGGTGCCGTGCTGGGCATTGCGACGGCGGAGGGTGTCATTCGCGCGTTGGCTCGTGAAAACGCTTCGCATGGGCACTGATCGCGGACACAAGATACTCTGGCTGTTTCTGATCGTATTGCTGTTGCTGTTGCAACTTCTGGGTCAAGAGAGTGACTGGTTCATGGCTTACCCGGATGAATGGGTATTGCCACTGACACCAGTTCTGAACCATGGCATGGCTTGGATGGTCGAATGGACCGGGGGGTTCTTTCGGGGCGTGGCAGGGATCATGGAGTTCCCGGTTTACGGTGTGCAACAGTTCCTCCAATGGCTGCCGTGGCCGGTTGTGGTGGCCGTGACTGCAGTCATTTCCTGGGCGGCATCGGGCTGGAAACTGGCACTGTTTTCGACTCTGGCGTTGCTGTATATGGTGTTGGTGGGCTATTGGCCGGAGAGTATGAATTCGCTCTCGCTGATCCTGATCTCGGTCCCGCTTGCCATTGCAGTTGGATTCCTGTTCGGGATTGCGGGGTTCCGGTCGAGCCGTGCGGAAAAAGCCATTCTGCCCATGCTGGATATGCTGCAGACTATTCCGGCATTTGCCTATCTGCTGCCGATTCTGTTGCTGTTCGGTTTCGGCCCGGTAGTGGGATTGATTGCCAGTGTGCTATACGCGTTCCCGCCGATGGTGCGCAATACCATGCTGGGGTTGCGACGGGTGCCGGCGGAAATCATTGAATCCGGCCTGATGTCCGGGGCGACGTCCCGCCAACTGTTCTGGCAGGTGCGGATTCCCTCGGCCTCTCGACAGTTGTTACTGGGTGCCAACCAGACGACGATGGCAGCGGTTTCCATGGTCATCATTGCTTCCATTATCGGAGGCACTGCCGATATCGGCTGGGAGGTATTATCCCGGATCCGCAAGGCCCAGTTCGGCGAGAGTATTTTGTCGGGGATCGTAATTGCCCTGCTGGCCATGGTCATCGACCGGATTACCTATGGACTGGCGGGTGAAAAAGGCCGTTTATCGGACCCCGAGGACCACTTTTTCCAGCGTTACCGCTACCTGGTCATAGGGATCGCCGCGGCCCTGATTACCTTCTTGTTGTCGACTATGGCCCCAGCCCTTCAGGAGTGGCCCGAGGACTGGGTGCTGTATCCTGCAGACCCCATGAACCAGTGGCTTGAGTACCTGATTATTAACTGGAGTGACTTGATCGGAACGGCCAAGACGATTGCGTTCTATTACATCATGCTGCCGGTACGTGTTGGCCTGATTGATACCATCAGTCCCTATTCCTGGGGGTTTGAATTTACCAACCCGATGCGCTGGGGATATGCAGGGATCATCGCCACTCTGGCCCTGTGGCCCTGGCTCCGGGGTCGAGTGAATCTTGCACTGACCATTCTCTTTCTGGGGATTCTGCTGTTTTTCGGGTTGACCAAGCTTTCCTGGCTTCTGCTGGTCGCGATGGCCACGTTACTCGGGTTTCATCTGGGGGGCATGAGACTGGCACTGGGAACATTTCTGGCCCTGTTGTCTCTGGCCCTGGTCGGGATCTGGCCCCAGGCCATGCTGTCGATCTATCTTTGCGGAATTGCGGTGGTGATCTCGTTTTTGCTGGGAGGGCTGGTCGGGGTGATTGCGTCCGAAGTGGACGGGTTCTCACGGATAGTCCGTCCAATCAATGATACCCTGCAGACGATGCCCCTGTTTGTGATCCTGATTCCCTTTGTGATGATTTTCAAGATCGGTGAGTTCAGCGCCCTGCTGGCCATCGTGGCGTACGCGATCGTGCCGTCGATCCGTTATACCGAGCACGGTCTGCGGAATCTTCCGCAGGATGTCCTGGAAGCCTCCCGATGCATGGGATGCACCCGCTGGCAACTCTTGAGCCAGGTCAAGTGGCCATTGGCGTTGCCGGTGATTATGCTGGGCCTGAATCAAACCATCATGTATGCAATCGCCATGCTCGTGATCGCTGCATTGGTCGGTACCAATGGCCTCGGCCAACAGATCTATATTGGCCTGGGAGATGGGGATTTCGGTGTGGGCATGATCGCGGGAATCGGTATGGCCCTGATTGCGATGGTGGCGGACCGGTTCACCCAAGGCTGGAATGCGCGGAGAGCCGCGAGATATTCTTGATGGAACTGCTGGTTCGATATAGGGCGGCTGGTTCACGGGAGGCCACCCCCGGTGCTTTCTCTGCGGTTCCCAACCTTGTCGAGATGAAGAGATGAAGCACGAAGCATGTTGCCCTAATACCCAAGCGGGGATGTCCCGTCGACGGTTTGTGGCTGCTGCAGCGACCGGGCTGCTGTACCCCGGGGGCGTGCTGGCGGCCCGTGACCGGGCACCACACTATCGCCTGACTGCGGTCGAAGGTCGTCAGCGCCTGGATCCGGAATTGCCGATGGACACGGACACCTGGTCTTATAATGGTCAGGTGCCGGGACCGATGATGCAGGTCCAACAGGGAAGCCAACTGATCGTGGATTTTCGGAATGAACTCGCCGTGGGAAGTGCCATTCATTGGCATGGAATCCGGATTGTCAATGCCATGGATGGGGCAGTGGGTTTGACCCAATCCAGTGTGTTGCCTGGTGAGACATTCTGCTATAAGTTCACGGTTCCCGATGCCGGAACCTACTGGTATCACGCCCACCAGAACTCATCCGAGCAGGTCGGACGGGGCTTGTACGGAGTGCTGATTGTGGATGAACCGCATCCGCCCGATGTAGATGAGGACCGGGTTCTGGTACTGGACGACTGGCGTCTGGACTCGAATGGCAAGATTCAGGGGCCCTTTGGTAATCTCCATGATATTGCCCATGCCGGTCGGATTGGCAATTGGCTCACCGTGAATGGCCAGGGCAGGGAGACGGTGGTGGTCCGGAGAGGGAGTCGGTTACGTCTGCGTCTGGTCAATTGCGCCAACTCCCTGATTATGTCCCTACAATTGCCGTCCTGGAACATCTGGGTGGCGGCGCTGGATGGCATGCCCCTGACCAACCCGGTGCCGGCTGAGTCGGTGGTGGTCCTCGCCCCAGGGCAAAGGATGGACCTGATTGCCGATGTGAAGACGGATGCGGCCCTCCCCACCACGCTGGATTTCCACAGTCGTCATTCGCGGGTCCCACTGGTACATTTTTTACCGACACCGGGTCCGGCCCAGCCCATGCGCGAATGGCCTCCGGAACCCTTGGCACCGAACCCGGTCCATCCAGCTGCTGCCGTTGCTGATCACAGCGTGCGCATGGTCTTGCAAGGGGGTGCCCGAGGAGACCTTCGGCAGGCCGAGTATCAAGGGCAGATGCATGATCTGCGTACGCTCGCCCGGATGGGAAAGGCATGGGCACAAAATGGAGTCGTGGGACGTTCCGTGAACCCCCTGTTATCGGCTCCGCGAGGCAGCACACAGGAAGTGGTGTTTGATAATCGTACGGCATGGCCGCATGCGATGCATCTCCACGGGCACCATTTTCTCGTTCCCGGTGCCATGGCCGGCGGGGGATTGGCGGCCGTCGATTCGGTTCTGAGAGATACGGTACTGGTGATGCCCGGTGAAACGCTGGCGGTTCGGTTTCGTGCCGACAACCCCGGTAAATGGCTCCTGCACTGCCATATGCTGGAACACCAGATGGGTGGAATGGTGACCTGGATTGAGGTCGTATGATGGTCCGGCAATTCGGGCAGTCGTGGTGATGCCGGTCATTCTGATCGTGGCCAACTGCCCTTCGGCCAATTGCCTTTCGTTACGTGATGCGGTGGTCAAAGGGGCGGGAAATCCTGCGTTTGGCTCCATGCATCTGGTGGTCCGAGACCCCATTGAGGCTGGTCCTGAGGAGGTGCTGGCGGCCGATGGCGTGATCGTGGGGACTACGGAAAACTTCGGGTATATGAGTGGGCTGGTCAAGGATTTTTTCGAGCGAATCTACTATCCGTGCCTGGAAAAAACCGAGGCCAAGCCCTGTGCACTGTATGTGAAAGGGGGGCTGGATGGGCAGGGTGCCCGAACCAGTATGGAGCGCATCATTACCGGTTTGCACTGGAAACCGGTCGCGGGAACCCTGGTGATGAAAGGCACGTTCCGGGAGGAATTCGTGGTAGCATGCAAGGAGTTGGGGATGACCATGGCTGCAGGACTGGATGCTGGAATCTATTGAGTGTCGAGAGCGATTCTACAGGGCGATATGCTCCTTTATCGGGGGCCGACATGCGGGTAGCGGCGCAGTTTGAAAATGGCAGGGTCTGTCTTGCAAAAAAGGCGGCCGAAACTATCCTGTGTGTGTCCTGCTGACGGTTGGGTCGACCCTCGCTATCGCATCATGTGCCGGCTGCAATTCGCCTCGTGTTCCATTTGGTCGCAGTCATGGGCAGTGAGTCGGCTATGAGTTCCCGCAAACCGAGCCTGCGGCAGTGCATTCGTTTCAAATCAGATGCAGACCAAGAGATCAACAGGCTTTTTTTGGGAATTATATCGAATAGTAACATTGGCCCTTTGATCTAGGGCTTTTTGGACTTCTGAAAAAAGGCCCGTTGCAGCGTAGCCAGGTCCGCTCCGGGCATCTCATATTCCCGTTCCAGTTCCGCTTTGCTGGGCTGGTAGTGGACGTCAAAGGGATCAGGTGTGGGTCGGGTCTTTCTGTGTGATGTATTGGACCTTGTTTTCATAGCAGATCCTCGGAAAGTCGGGGAATTATCTGTAATAATAACCCAACCACACAACAATACAGCACATTCATGACAGGTACAACGAAATCTGCTAGTCTGAAGAGAGGCAGACCGCAGACCGCAATTTAAGTGTCGGCCCGAACTGGGCTAACCAGACCATCTGGACAGGGGACAATCTCCCCATCATGCGGGGGATGAATTCGGAGTCTGTGGACCTGATCTATCTGGATCCCCCGTTCAACTCCAAAGCCGAT
Source organism: Candidatus Poriferihabitaceae bacterium (assembly GCA_965221795.1). Lineage (GTDB taxonomy): Bacteria > Pseudomonadota > Gammaproteobacteria > Arenicellales > Poriferihabitantaceae > VYFG01. Next base: position 514,094 of record OZ244914.1, on the reverse strand, counting down.
TATGCGGCTCCGATCGGCAGCCGGGCTGCCGGTGCCGAATTCAAGGATACCTGGACCTTGCAGGACGTGGATATCGCCTGGCTGGACCTGATCGAAAACAAACACCCGAAATGATGGCGGGTCATACAGGCTGCCATGACCAACAGCGATAAGTCCTATTTGATTTACATGGCAGTACGGTTGTTGGAAATGCAGCGGCTGCTGAAACCAACAGGAAGCATTTATCTTCATTGTGATCCGACGATGAGCCACTATTTGAAACTGGTTATGGATGCCATCTTTGGACGGGAAAATTTCAAGAATGATATTATTTGGAATCGCTCAGGAGGATTCAAACGGAAAACGGCTCGCCTTTTTCCCACCAAAAACGACAATATTCTCTTTTATGCACTGGACAGTAAAATCCATACATTTTCTACCCAATACAGACCTCACAGGCCGGAATACATAAAGCGGTTTAAGGCCGACGCTTCTGGAAGGCTGTTTCGTTCTGATGTCAATCCAACTGGCGGCGGTCGCCGTACCATTTATCTGGATGAAACTTTAGGAGATATTGTCGACTCTGTTTGGATAGATATTCCTCCTGCAAATCCGGCGGCAAAAGAACGTGTGGGTTATCCAACACAGAAACCGATTGCTTTGTTGCGACGCATCCTGAAAGCTTCCTGTCCCGAAAACGGGGTTGTGCTGGATCCTTTTTGTGGATGTGCTACCACGTGCGTTGCAGCGGAAGAATTAAGCAGGCAATGGGTGGGAATTGATATCAGTTCCAAAGCCTATGATCTGGTCAAGGATCGAATGGACCGGGAAATCGGCTTCTCTACCTATACTTGCCCCCATCGCACGGATATTCCCCAGAGAACGGATATCCAGCCATTAAAGCGGTATAACCACCCGGACAACCGGAAATACCTGTACGGCGAACAGGGAGGGATCTGTAACGGCTGCCGGGAACATTTTCTGATCCAGAATTTTACGGTAGATCACATCATTTCTCGCAAGCAAGGAGGGACCGATCATCTGGACAATCTGCAATTGCTCTGTGCCCGATGCAACTCGGTCAAGGGAGACCGAGGGCAGGAGTATCTTATAACAAGACTGGCTGCGTGACCTGTCGACTACGCCTGGATCAAATCCACATAACGCAACCGCTTCCCCTCCATTCGCCTGACCATCCAGTCCATCTGGTCCATGGTGTCCAGTTCGCGGTCATTGAACCGCCCGGAAAATTCATGGACATAACGGTTCAAGTGCTTCTCGCTCATATGGTGGTAAGTGCCATGGTAGCCCCGCTTCAGTAACGCCCAAAACGACTCAATGCCGTTGGTGTGGGCTTGGTCGTTCACCCACTCACTGACCGAATGTTTCACCGTTTCATGGGGATTCGGGAGCCCTTGGTAGCCCTTCCATTCGTCGCTGTAAATCGTGGTCGTGTATTCGGTGACCTCGCCCAGGAATTCGTGCAGGCAGGTTCTGCTGGCCGAAGGAATGACCTTGGCTTGGATGGTGTTGGTTTCCCGATCCTTGGCTCCGACCACCGTCGCTTTCCCCACGGCTCCCCGACCCGCATGTAGTTTCTTGTGGGCATGCTTGTTGATCTCCTTGCCGCCGATGTAAGTCTCATCTACTTCTACCGGCCCCGGGAACTGACCCGTTTCGAATTGGAAAACATCCCGGAGCCGATGCAGCATAAACCAGGCCGCTTTCTGTCCAATGCCCAATTCCCGGTGCAGTTTCATCGAACTGATGCCTTTCAGGTTCGTAGTGAACAGGTAAATGCCCACGGCCCAATGACGATACTTGATCTTGGAGCCTTCCATCACCGAGCCTTTCTTTACGCTGAACATCGGCTTGCCCTTACACTCCCGGCAACGATGGGTCATGGTGGGATGCGTAATATCACTTTGCACATTGTGGGTTCCACAATGAGGGCAGACCGGACCATCCGGCCACCGCCATTCCTCAATCCATTTGCGGGCGCTTTCCTCGGTGCCAAACATTTCCGCAATTTCCAGAAGCGTTAATCCTTTCCTTTTGTACTTACCGGGTGCTGACTGGGCCATGATTCTGTCTCGGTTACGATTTACTGAATAGTAACATTATGGTCAATTTGTGTCAACTGAAAATGTTACTTTTCGATATAATTCCCCTTTTTTTATTTCTCAGGTATTTATCCTGTATGGACGGCTCGAACCAGCTGCTCGCTACCGGAATGGGTATTCGTACGGATGCAACTGGCAATAAAAAGGGCGGCCGCAGCCGCTCCTTCGGGGTTGCGGTCAGGGCCAATTAAGTTTTTGATATAAAATGTAAAATCACACCAGTCGGCATAGGTCAGGATCCCGGCTGCCCGCATTTCCGGCGTGGACCAGATGGGCGGGCCGCAGTTGGGCCGCCGCCCTTGAAGGTGGCGAAATACCCCCCCCCCCCCCCCCCCCCCCCCTGAAATTGATATTCCCCACGCCGTCGTTGGGGATGGGCTCTCTCGCCGGGAGGCATGTACTGTTCGCGCCGTAGCACACCTTGCCCCAGATACGGACGGTGAACATGCCGGTGTATTCGATGTGGCGAGCTCCCGACTTCGACGGTAAAAATTCGGAACGCATGGATTCTGAAGGATTTCCCTGGCGAATCAGGCACTACATTCCGGGGAAACGCGATTTCGTTCCGGATATGTGCGAGGCGTTGCAGGGGGTCTGGACGGGCCGGCCTTGCGACCCCAGTGGGTCAGTTCGTAGGGCACCTGGGACAAGGGTAGCCCCATCACCCGATAAATGGCCTCGGCACTGGGCTGGGAGGGAATTGCATCATGCTGGCCGCTGCTGCGATCTTCGAGGACACTGCACTGGCGATCCAGCAAGGCTTGCCGGCCCCGCTCTGGCGACATCCAGGCGGTGGGCTGCAAGCTGAGACGCCAGCGCAGGGGACGGATACAGGCGAAGGCAAGGAAGGAAAGGGCGAGATGGGCGCGGATGCGGGCCGCCGTCCCGTGGAAGATCGGTCGCACCCGGAGATCGTGCTTGTGGATGCGGAAGCGTTTCTCGACTGGCCACCAGCCGTGGTACTGGTCGAGGAGTTCGGCCAGAGGCATCCCCCGCACGTTGGTGACGAGGCCGCGGAGGCCGTCCCAGCGGGCGGCGTATGCGGTCCGGTCGGAGTCGAAGGTGACCCGGGATTCGCCGTCGATTCGCAGGAAGCGGCGCTGGGGATGACGGGACCGCAAGGAGGCGGGAGTCCGACTCTTCTGCCATTTGCGCACCTCCCGCTCGCGGTTGGGGAGCCGCTGGTCGTCCGGAATTTTCCGGCACGGATACCATCCGGCCTGCGAACATCTGGTAATATACTGAGAGAAACGGGCCCGATTGCCCGCCTGACGGAGGAAGAATCGTGAAACCATTTATCCCATCCCTTTCCTGCATGGCCTTGATGGCGGTTGTTCTGCCGGGCCTGGTGTCGATATCCTATGCCGATGATGCAATAGACAAGGCCATCAAGGCGCGACGGGGTGCGATGCAACTCTACAACCATTATGCGGGTCCCCTGTTCGGCATGGCCAAGGGGGATATTGCCTATGACGCCTCCATGGCCGCCCTGTTGGCAGAAAATCTCAACGCGGTGGTTAACCTGAGTCAGTCGCGCATGTGGCCCCCGGGGTCTCACAAGGGGGCTCGCAAGGGAACCCGTACCCGGCAATCTCTATGGGAATCCGGCTCGGACATCAGTGAAAAAGCCCAGGCCATGAGGGATGCGGCCCTGGAGTTGACCCTGGTAGCAGGGGATGGCTTGGACAGTTTACGGGGGGGCATACGAGGGATTGGGCAGTCCTGCAAGGGTTGTCATGATGATTATCGTGACGAGAATTTCTAGAATCCCTTCTGGATCGGGTATGGTACGAGTCCATCCCATGCAATCGGATTGCACCCCATCTCCCTTGAACGTCGCCGGTAGATGGGAGTGGATTGTCGAGATGTCATCCAGAATGCCCCGACCTCCCAAATTTTGATGCCATGTCGGATGGATATTATCAACGTCAGATCTGGGACCCTCTGATTCGGGTGTGGCATTGGACCTTGGCCGTTGCCGTGACAACGGGTTGGCTGTTGGGCGAGTTCCGCGATTTCGAGACCATCCGCTACCATATGTATCTGGGGTATGCCGTGGGAGGGCTGTTGCTTCTCCGGATTGTCTGGGGTGTTGTGGGTTCTCCGGTAGTACGTTTCCGGGCATTATGGTTCTCGATCCCGGCACTGGTTGACTATACCAAAGAACTCTTTCGGCGTTCGCCGAGCGGCTTTCCTGGGCACAGTCCGATTGGAGCATTGTCCGTGATGCTGATGTTGTTTGCGTTGGTCGTTCAAGTCGTGACCGGGCTCTTTGCCGAGGACGATGGCCTGTTTTCCGAGGGCCCCTTGGCATGGATGTTGTCTTCCAACCTGCAGGGGCTGTTCGACACAATTCATCGGATCAATGCCGAAGTCTTGCTGTTTCTGGTGGGAATACATGTTGCAGCCATTTTTTTCTACTTGGTCTGGAAGCGGGAGAACCTGATCAAACCGATGGTGACGGGGTGGAAAGCTGTGCAAAAGGATCGGGAGGAATAGCCGGCACCATGTCATTTTTCCGCCGATGTATCAGGTATCTCCGGCAAGGTCCGGGGCAGCCGGCTGCATGGCATATCGCTGGACCGATAAGACCTGGACAAGTGGTTGTGTTCGATGATCGGGTCTCGCCCAGAGGAAATTGCTGATGCGATGGGATGCCAGGAGGCGGCAATTCGGTGCCCTGCTTGCCGGCAACTCCTGTGTCTACCCAGCATCGGTGTTTGATGCGGTCTCGGCCCGGATGGCCGAGGACTTGGAATTTGAGTGTGGTCTGGTTGCCGGTTCGGTGGCCTCCTTGACGGTATTGGGTGCCCCGGACCATGTGGTGTTGACGCTGAGCGAATTGGTGGCTCAGGCTCGTCGGATCTGCCGTGGGTCGACGCTTCCGGTGCTGGTGGATGCTGATCATGGATACGGCAATGCGCTCAATGTGATGCGCACCGTGGAAGAGCTGGAAATGGCTGGAGTGGCAGGATTATCCATTGAGGACACCGCGTTACCGCGAAGATTTAACCAGGATGGCCAAGCCTCTCTGGTGCCGGTAGAGGAAGGGGTCGGTAAGATCAAAGCCGCGGTCGCCGCTCGCGACTCTTCCCATCTTGTTATCGCAGCGCGTACCAATGTGACAGCCATGGGTGGGACCGATGAGGCAGCCCATCGTATCCGCGCCTATCAGGACAGTGGGGCCGATGCCCTGTTTCTGATCGGTGTAAGACAAGCACCCCAACTCGAAGCCTTGGCCCGGGTAGCAGAGTTGCCGCTCATCCTTGGTGGCGCAAGTCAGACAGTGGGAGATCGGGATTATCTGGCTTCCTGCGGGGTACGGATTTGCCTGCAAGGCCATCAACCGATCATGGCGGCCTACCAGGCGGTCTACGACACTCTGAAAGCATTGCGGGCCGGGGAAAAGCCTGGGTCATTGCTACGGATTCCGGATTCGTCCTGGTTGGCACGGTATACCCGGGAAACCGCCTATGCACATTGGATCGACCAGTATCTGAAATGAGTAGCCCCCTCCCCATTTTATTGGTGGACCTTCGACGCCCTCATGTCGGTTGCTCCAAGGGGGAGAGATTCCGCGGTGTTTATGTGAGCATTCAGCCTGGGTTGGTCTGATATCCAAAGACAGGTTCGACCCGGGCCCGAATCTTGGGCCCGGTCCAGTACCCAGTCCATCACTTGGGAATCATGGACCGACGCCGCCGTCACTGCCGACCGGCGAATCCGCTGGTGGTGCTTCCGGTCGATGCGGATGTGGTTTCTGACGACCGAAGCAGGACCGACTGTGTTTCTTCGTCCCCTTCGCATCCCGTTCCTGCGGCCGGTGCCTTGGCTCATGATCCTCATCTGCCTTCCCCCGAATCATTGATACCTTTACGATACTGGCATCCATGGTCTGGCTGCCCCGGGGAGCGGTTCCAGTCACGCCAGCGCTCGCGCGGTCAGCGTGGGTCAGAGCCAGTAACATCCTGTATGGCCCGGTTTTCGAAAGCGCTGGCGTTTCACCCAGTGTATGATTCTGTATATGGAGCTGAAACCGACGTTATACAAGGTCTTGCGCCTAATACGGAGTACTCCATTTGCGGATGGTTAGTGTACATCTGCGGTAAATTTTGTTAGTATTTTTTGGGAATTTCTGACAAATAATCCATGAAAATAACCATGCGAAGCCTTCCAAAACGTATTATGGAGCACGCAGGAGCCCTTCCAGAGGCTGTGCCGCTGTGTCCTTCCGCACTGCTTCACCTCGGGAACCGGGCGGCGGTCGATCAAGCATTGTGGCGCCTTGCTCGTTCTGGGCGGCTCATGCGGGTTTACCAAGGTATTTATATGCGTCCAATCAAGACCCCTTTCGGCTTTCGGGCACCCCGGGTCGAAAAAGTGCTCGCCTCCCTGTCGAGACTGTGGGTGGAAACGATTGTGCCCTGCGGGGGTGCGGCGGCCAACTGCCTTGGGTTGACAACCCAGAATCCGATTCGCATGGTCTATCTCACCTCCGGTCCCAATCGGCGACTACACTTCGGCTCATTGATCGTTGAGCTACGTCATGCTCCACGCTGGCAGCTACTGGCCCCGCACCGAAAGGCGGGCGACATAATCCGTGCCTTGGCATGGCTTGGGCCCGAAGAAGTTGAAGACTGTCTAGAAGCAATTCTGCTAAAGCTATCTGAATCAGATCGGGACGAACTTGCTGCCGCACGTGCCGTAATGCCCATGTGGATGGCAAAATCAGTGAGTTCCCACCTTGCGCATGGCTGAGATACGGTACCAGGATCTTTCTGCCAACGACAGGCGCGATGCTCTGGAGGTAGCCGAACGAGTCGGCGGCCAAAGGGCACACCTATTAGAAAAGGATGTTTGGGTGGTTACAACACTCGGTATCTTGTTTGACGCACCCTTCTCTAGGCATCTGACTTTCAAGGGAGGCACATCACTATCGAAGGTGTGGTATGCGATACGCCGCTTCTCCGAAGACATAGATATCACCTATGACATCCGTGCTTTCGCCCCAGACTTGGCTTCGGGTTCCGGCGGTGAGATACTTCCGCCTACCCGAAGTCAAGAGAAACGCTGGACACGCGTGATTCGTGTCCGTCTCGCCGAATGGGTCACTGATCAAGCCATGCCAACTGTCAAAAACGCACTCGCAGGTACAGGGCTGTCGGCAAAGGTCCGTGCCAAGACGGATCGGCTCTACATCAGTTATGAATCTCTATTCGAAGAGACGGGCTTCGTCCTTCCCGAGGTCATGGTCGAGTTTGGGGCTCGATCGACAGGAGAACCACGATCGTATCAACGTGTCGTATGTGAAGCGGCGGCCTTTCTTCCCGACCTGATATTCCCTGAGACATATACTACTGTCATGCTGGCAGAACGGACGTTCTGGGAAAAGGCAACCGCTGTTCACGTCTTCTGCCGCCAGGAATGTCCCCGGGGTGGACACCTGTCCAGACACTGGCACGATCTGGTTCGTCTTGATGAGGCCGGTATAGCAGCAACTGCACTGGCGGACCGTGCACTTGCACTTTCGGTTGCTCGCCACAAAACAATGTTTTTCTCTGAGAATGATGCCAGCGGTAAGCAAATCGACTATGAAGCGGCGGTTTCCGGTGGATTGCAGCTCGTTCCTTCCGGCCTCGCTTATTCGATGCTCGCTGATGATTATGCCAGGATGCTGGTTGACGGTATGCTACTTGAAGAGAGCGAACCGTTCGATTCACTTATGGAACGATGCGCTTCGATTGAGGCGAAGGCGAACAATGTTTGACCTGTATCCCCCACCGCATTCTCATACCGAAATTGGTTTCGGCATATGAAGCCTCGAACGATGTACATAACTCTCGCACTGTAAATACCGAGGTTGATTTGCCTATATCTACCGATCTCAAGCCTCCTCCTGGACAGCCGGAATCAAGACCAATACAAGTCAATTCGATTATCCACAAAAGTAGTCGGTTCGACAAAGCTGTCGTCCATATGCCTCTGGACAATATTCAGGGAACACGACTTCATCGAGACTTCGGTATCATGAAATCACACACTTTGAACCGTGGAGACTATTTGGCAAATAGTTTTTCTGGTCTCTTGATCGGCAGGACCTTAATATTTTGGCATTGAGCAATCCGGCTGTCGCCATCTTGGAAAATCTAACAAAACAGTTGTCATGGAAAGACTGATTGCGGACAATTGACATGTTTGTTGTTGATTGTCATAATTTTCAACAGAAATCATGTTGATTTTTTCCTGATGTCGCACTCTCTGATAACACGCCACCTACAAATAGCGAAAGTGCTTTCAAGCAAGTCCTGTTTTCTCTTTGGTCCCCGTCAGACCGGCAAGTCCACGCTGATTCACGAGCAGCTCGCAGGATGCCCGGTTTATGATCTGCTCGATCAGTCCTTGTTCTGCGCCTGTCGCGCAACCCAGCATTGATTCGTGAGGCTCTGACTCCCGAAACATCCCTTGTCGTTATCGACGAAATCCAGAGACTCCCTGAACTCTTGAACGAAGTGCATCTGATGATCGAAAGACATGGGGTGCGGTTTCTACTCACCGGTTCCAGTGCCCGTAGTCTGCACCGAAAGGGAGTGAATCTGCTTGGCGGACGGGCCCGGTCGCGTGCACTGCATCCTCTTACCTGGCAAGAGTTGGGGGCGAGATTCAACATAGACCGCGCTTTGGAGTACGGCTTGCTGCCGTCAATCTATTTTTCCGACAATCCCGACGAAGACCTTGCTGCCTACGCTGGCGATTATCTAAAGGAAGAGGTTGCAGCAGAGGCGGTGGTGCGCAATGTCGGAGCATTCAGCCGCTTTCTGGGCACCGCTGCCCTAGAGCATGGTCGGATGGTCAATTTTGCCCATATCGCGAACGATGCCCAAATACCCGCGTCGACGGCAAGAGCCTACTATGACATTCTCAAGGATACCTTCATCGCCCGCGAGGTTCCAGCTGTCACAGAGACCCGCAAGCGAAAGGCGATATCCACCGGGAAGTACGGGCGTACCAGGCCGTTGGTATGCTCGTCACAGAGACCCGCAAGCGAAAGGCGATATCCACATCAAAATACTATCTGTTCGACATCGGCTTGGCGAGGAGCCTGCAAGGTCGCAAGGGCCTGGCTCCGGGCACACCCGAATACGGAGAAAGCTTCGAAAGCTTCATCTATCAGGAACTCGACGCTTATTGCAGCTACAACCAGCTCGACCCACCGGGTTACTGGCGGTCAAAATCCGGGTTCGAGGTAGATTTCGTATTTCGAGGCCTTGCTGTCGAAGTGAAGGCAAAGACCAGCGTCGGCATTCGTGACATGAGAGGTCTTTTGGCACTCCGGGAAGAAGGCATCACCAAACGCCATATACTGATATGCATGGAGCCGGTCCGGCGCTCGGTCGAAGGCATTGAGATAATGCCTTGGGAATTTTTTCTGGATAAGCTGTGGCAAGGGCACGTGATTGGCGAGTGAATACTAACCCTGCATATCAGGGAAGAACAAACGGAGCTTATATTCCAAATTCTCACGTAACTACTCACCCCCTTGATGATACCCCGCATAGCGGAGGGTCGATTGCGGCTTGCCATTGGCTGATGCCAGCTGTTGATGGTCATGTTGCGCATTTTCTGGTCCACGGGCAGTACATCACTGCCAACGTGATCCAACATTCCGAGATTGTCAGTGACACCCTCTGTTGGGTGATCGATTCATGGACATCGGACGGTATAACGGATCATCCGACCAACATGAATTGATCACAAGAGATCGAAAAGACGGTTTTCGGGTTTCTGGTGCAGGCGGGTATTTTCAGTTGTTGTACAATCGACGGGGCAATCATTTAATGCTTGCCACAGTAACATGATGCCGGTTTCAACTGACGGTTCAGCGCTGGCATCGACTTTGGTCTTGTGCCCGGATCGGCAGCTGGTCCCTGCACGCATGATTTCGGGAAAGCATAAAAGCGGCGAGCCGTATCGATGAACCCTGACCAGAAAAGAAGGCTGGAGTCTTTCCTGAAGCAGACGGAAGGGGCACCGCCGCCGGTGTTTGTTGGACGGACCGAAGTGCTGGACGACATTGCTCTGGCAGCGGAACAGGTATGGGAAGGTACGGGATCGGGTCAGCAGGGTGCAGAGAAAACGACGCGCATTGTCCAGGGAGCACCGGGGGCTGGCAAGAGCTCGATCGTGAATGAAATGGCGCAGAATCCAACGAGGCTGTATGCGGAGAGTGTTGGCAAGGCCCCGTTGGTGGTGACACTCAGGTCTGGTGAGATTGAGGGGCCGGTCGATATTCTTCAACCACTGGCCAGGAGTATCAACCCGTCAGCCGCTGAGGAGTTTCTATCGCAGTACAGCCAGACCTTCAGTGGCGAGGCTGGGGTTGGCTTCGGTCCAATTCGCGTCGGAGGCAAGCAGGAAACGACTGCGGAACGAATAAAACCCCGTACACGCTGGGATGTGTTCGGGACCTGGGTCGAGCAGCACGGCGGATTTGACCGCCCGATCGTGCTGGCCATTGACGAGGCACAGCGGTTCAAGCGTAATTCAGATGATCCCCTCTCCAAGCTGTTTCAAGGCCTCCATGACGGCTGCGGTCTGCCGATTGCATTGGTGCTCGCCGGGCTCAGCGATACCGAATACTCGGCCGGCCGGATGGATCTGACCCGGATACCGCCCGATCAGAAACACCATATCGGCCGCTTTCCGGATCCTGAGGCTAGGGAGTTCATGACCAGGTCCTGTGCGCATTTCGGGATTGATGTTGCCGGATTCGAGGATCAAGTGAAGCGACTGGCAGAGCCTTGTGATGGCTGGCCCCGCCACCTGCATATCGTTCTCAAGGCATTTGGCAGAGAGGCCCTGAGAACCGGGGGGGTTCTCAGTCAGGCAGAATGGGAAAGAATAGGCCTTGAGATCAAGGCGGGGAGAGACGCTTATTACGACAATCAATATTCAGATGAGATGCAAATCTCCATCAACCTGACCGCCAAAGTGATGGCAGAGCTGGACTCCGGTCACAGTCGTGCCAAAATTGAATATTTGATGAAAGAACTACATAAGACGGATTCCCTAACCTATTGCTTTCCTGCCGATATGGATGCGAACTCCTTCTTCGTTCACCTGGTACATCAGGGGGCTTTACACAAAGAATCCGTTGATCGGTTCGTGTGCCCGATCCCGTCTTTCCGGACCTATCTGCTGGATCGGGGCGGGGTCGTAGAGAACTCTACTCAACTTCCAGACACCGCTATGAGCAACGACTCTTCATCACCTGACTGACCTCTTCAGGCTTTTCCACTCGTTTCGTTTCCAGAATGAGTCCGCATCTCTGGATGGATTCATACCCCGATTGGAAAACGCGGAAAACTTGACTACTGCAGCAGATTATTTCAAAGCAAGTCCGTACTGATAGGGAGTTTCCCCACGCTAATGTAATGCCTTAGATTATCATCTTGAGTTACAAAATATGTATCTGCTTGCCCCCAATAAGAGGCGAGCAGATACGGTTGTAGTTACTTTTTCAGTGGAATGGAGGGCCCAGGTAAGTAAGATCAATGCTTGCATCGGGCGAAACCTTGCGCATTCCAAAATTGGCTGGTTGTGTATGCAAAACAAAGGAAAGGCGGTAGTCCATACCCACATAGAGCGCCAGTAGCCGCAACGATCACCAAGCAAGCAGGGAAATAGTACGCCGTGGTTGGTTACCAGTGGGGTCCCGGAACAGATGGACAACGGCATGACGGCGGGGATTGAGCGGAATGTAAATCTGGTGGCGGTAGCCGATACTGCCGAACACGAAACCCGGTATTACATGCCCGGTCTGGCCAGAAAACAAGCCTGGTTGAAACGATACCAACGCCGGTGGCAAAGATACAGTCACAGGATCAACTCGCCGTCACAAAACCAAACTAAATGCAGAAGGCGCATCAGCGTATTGCCGACACGCGTAGCCACTGGCCCCATCAGGTTAGCCGGGCAATTGCCGACCGCGCCAGGGTAGTGGAACACTTGCATACGCAAGGCAAGACGAAATCCGCAAGGGAACACTGGAGAAGCCAGGGCAAAACCGTACCAGCGAAATCCGGCGTGCTTCGTGAAATAGTCATCACGGGTGGGTATCGACTGGAGCCGCAATTAGGTTACAGGGCGGAAGTGGTAAAAACCCACCCCGTCTACACATCGCAACCATGTAGTGTTTGCGGTCATCGCCGTCAAGAGAATAGAGAATCGCAATCGGTTTTTCAGTATGTGGCTGATGGTCATGCCGAAGATGCGGACCTGAACGCGGCCCGCAACATATTGGCCTCCGGGATTGGGGCAACTGCACGGGGAGAGGCGTTCCCGTTAGGCACCCCATTGAGCCATGAAAAGATATGAGGCAGGTTGACGTTCTCAAATACAATTTCTAATTAAAAATATGTATGGGTTGATAGAATAAATTGATAAAATTACAAGAAATTAATGTTGTGAATTGCAGAAATGGTTTGGTAACTTTGGCCCCAAGTTATTCTCATTGTGGGTATCTATTATGAGCAAAGAGAAAGTGATTCATATGTGGGTCAAGAGTTTGATTTGTTCGACGAGGTAGAAACAATGGATGAAGATGCTGACTTTGCATTGTTGTCCGAAGAATGCTTTCCGGACACCATGCAAGAGAACGATAAGCCTGCAATCGAGGGCGGATATGTCTTCAACGAAAAACTCGAAACCCGGCGTCGTCTGGGTGCCTATCTGGAGCGCCAATGGTTCTATGACCATGGGTGGGACAAAGATGATGAGATTTTCGAGGACGATTATTTTTCCGACCTGACCGCTGCCCTGAATCATTCGTCCTGAGCAGTGGGTGGTCTAAGGCGGATCCGGTACGGGTCTGCCGGGCCAGGATTGGCTTTGCCGGGATGGGGCTGGTCGCAAGTTGAAACGGGTATGGGTACCGGTTCTTGGGTGACGCGTCCCCATGTGACGGTTCTCCTGCCCCCGATCGCTTGAATCCGTGATGCCCTTTCATGTCCTCGACCCAGTCCCCTAAACGGAGGAGTAAAAACCGTCGGACCGCTCGTCATGGGTGTATTCCCCCTGCTGCACCGCCTTATATTACGCGCCGAATTCCCTTTTATGAGTTTTTGGGCGAAGAGGGGCTTACTACTCTGGAACGGCAGGCCGACCGACTGATTGAAGACAAGGGAATTGAGTTTCGCGGTGATCCCGAAGCCCTGCGCCTGTGGCGGCAGGCGGGTGCCAAAGTGGAAGGCCGTAAGGTCCGGGTCCCAGCGGACCTGGTCCGGTCGCTTTGCCGTCAGGCACCATCGGAGTTTATCCAGCATGCCCGAAATCCCGCCCGCAACGTTGTCATCGGGGGGGTGCATCAGGTTTTTACTCCCGTATACGGCCCTCCTTTTGTGCGGGACCTGGAGGGAGGGCGTCGCTATGGCACGATCAATGACCACGCCAATCTGGTCAAGTTGACCAGTTGCTTATCGTCGTTGCACCATACCGGGCTCGTGATTTGTGAGCCCTGCGATGTGCCCGTGTCCACGCGGCATCTTGACATGGTGTACAACGCATTGGTTCTGAGTGATAAGCCATTGTTGGGCTCCATCACGCACCTATCCCGTGCCCAGGATTCGGTGAATATGGCGCGCGTAGTGTTTGGCGAGGAGTTCCTGAAGCGGCATTGTGTGATCATGGGGAATGTCAATACCAATTCTCCCCTGATGGTCGACCGGGTGGTGACTGAAGCGGCGCGAGTCTATTGTGGAGCCGGGCAGGGATTGGTCGCGGTTCCATTTATCCTGAGTGGTGCCATGGGTCCGGTCACCACCGCGGCATCCATTGCGCAAGCCCTTGCGGAAGCGATGGTAGTCTGTGCCTTTACGCAAATTGTCCGTCCCGGTGCACCCTTTGTACTCGGCAATTTTCTGTCCTCCATGAGCCTTCGCAGTGGGGCACCGACTTTCGGTATGCCGGAACCGGTCATGTCGAATCTGGTCATCGGGCAGTTGGCCCGTCGAATGAATTTGCCCCTGCGCTGTGGTGGTTCCTTGACCGCTTCCAAGCTGCCGGATGCGCAAGCCGCTGCCGAAAGTGCGGATTCCATGCTGTCGACTATTCTGGGGGGTGCCAATTTTGTCATGCAGGCGGCGGGCTGGTTGGAAGGGGGACTGGTATCCGGATATGAGAAGCTGATCCTGGATGCGGATCGGCTGGGTATGTACCAGGTCCTGCTGGAGGGCATGCCGGTCGATGACAACGCTTTGGCTTGGGATGCCTATGCCGAAGTGCCGCCAGCAGGGCATTTCCTGGGTTGTGGACACACTCTGAGAAATTATGAAACTGCATTTTTCGAGTCTGCCATTTCGAATCATGAGAGTTTTGAGCAATGGGAAAGTGGGGGGGCATGGGATGCGGCCCAGCGAGCCTTCCAGCGCTGGAAAGAGTTATTGGCTTCTTATGAAACGCCTCCCATGGATAGCGCAGTGAAAGAGGCACTGGATGATTTTCGGGCTCGTCGAAAGCGGGAATTGCCCGAGGCCTGGTATTGAACGGATGTTCGGTCCCCGGCACCCCGTCCCTGGCGAACGGTAGTCGGCCGGCTTGGTTTGCGCCCCCTGAACACTGGCAGATCGAGTCTGACATCGGTATGATTTGCCTGCTTTGATATCCAGATGACCCCATAATGCCCCATTCCACTTATCTTCCCCACAAAATGGGTCATGCCACCATTTCGCCGACGGGCAGCTTTGAGGCTGGCTCATTCCAGGAATTCACCCTGACCTACACCGCCGGTCATTTCGGTATTGATGATACCGGTTCCTTGAAAATCGCACATCGCTTTGCCTCGGACATGGCCCGGCCCCAGTTCGAGAATCCGAGTGCCCCGGGCTACACTACTGTGGAAGCCAGTAACGGGGCCGTGCTGAACGTGGAATATTTTCCGAAACGCAATATCCGACCTTGGGACAAAGTAATTTACGTCCAGGTCATGCAAGGATTTTTGCGCGAAGGTGATCAGATTGTGATCCGCTTTGGCGACCGTCGCTGGGGATCCCCCGGGATACGCCTCCAGACGTTCTGCGAGTTTACCTTTGAGTTCCGGGTCCTGGTGGACGCCATCGCAACGTATCACTACGTCGAGTTGCCCGAGCAACCCTGGATCGCGATCACGCCGGCACCTCCGGTATCGTACAAGGCGATCATGCCCACCGCAGTCAAACCGGGGGAATCCTTCCGGCTGGCCATCAAAGGGGAAGATCGCTGGGGCAATCCTTCCGACCAATGCGAGAGCACCGTTCGCCTGCAGGCCAATTTGCCGGTAGAAGGACTGCCGGATACGGTTACGCTGTCGCCGGGAACATTTTGCCGGGTGATCGAAGGGCTACGAGTACACCAGACAGGGGATTTGGTGGTGATGTTGCTGGATGATACCGGAAATCGGATCGGTCACAGCAATCCCAACCGGATTGTCGAGAGTCTGGCCTTGCGACCCTTTTGGGGAGACCTGCACGGACAGTCTGAGGAGACCATTGGCACCAACTCGGCGCGGGATTTCTATTGCTTCGCGCGGGACAAGGCCTTTCTTGATGTGTGTGTGCATCAAGGCAATGACTTTCAGATCACCACACCCTTTTGGGAGCACCTGAACGTATTGTCCCGGGAATTCAATCAAGACCATCGGTTTGTGGTCTTTCCGGGCTGGGAATGGTCAGGCAATACCGGACTGGGCGGCGACCGTAATGTGCTGCTGATGAAAGAAGGCCGACCGATCCATCGTTCATCCCATGCCTTGGTCGAGGATCTTTCGGATATCGATTCCGATGCCCATTCCGCGGCGGAACTCTTTTCGGCCCTGCAGGGTGAAGACTGTGTGGTGTTTGCCCATATCGGCGGGCGCTATGCAGACATCCGGATGGCCCATGACCAACGTCTGGAGCGGGCGATCGAAGTGCACTCTGCCTGGGGTACATTTGAATGGTTGATCCAGGATGCCTTTGAGCAGGGATATCGCGTCGGTATCCTGGCGAATTCGGATGGTCACAAGGGACGCCCCGGAGCCTCTCATCCCGGGGCTACCAAGTTTGGTGCTTATGGGGGGTTGACCTGCATGCTGGCGACAGAACTGACTCGTTCGGGCATCATGTGTGCACTGCGTAAACGGCATCATTACGGTACTACGGGCAGTCGCATGGTGCTGGATACCAGAGTATTTCTGCCCACTCCTGGCAGGAGATACCATGAAGACCCGTTACTGGGCCCGACCGGCTACGATGAAGTGACCGAAGCGATGATGGGGGATATTGTCGGCACGGAGGACTGCCATGTTCGCTTTTCGGTCGAGGCGTTGACGTCCAGTCCGATTGAACGGATTGAGATCCGCAACGGGCTGGAGACCCTGGCAACCTGGCGGCCCTTCTCGGCCAACGATCTGGGACGTCGGATCCGGGTCATCTGGGAAGGTTCGGAGTACCGGGGACGGGGTCGAGAGACGGTTTGGGACGGCTTTGCGGAATTGTGCAACAACCGGTTTTTGTCGGTGCAGCCGATTAACCGCTATAACCTGGACAAGCATTTTGCACAGGTCAATGAGCGACGACTGGAATGGGCTGCCCTGACGACTGGAGGCTTTGGCGGATTCGAGGCCTTTCTGGAGCATGCACAGGAGGGTACCTTGGTCATTGAGACCGCATTGGTACAGGCCGAAATTGCCGTACAGGACATTGGCCTGGAAGACCTGATGTACGAAAATGGCGGCATTGACCGGCGCATTCGGGTGTTTCGGCTGCCGGATGAGAACCCGGTCACGACCGCACAGTTTACGAGTGATCTGAGTGTACAAAAAGGTCAGGATGACCGACCTTATGTTCGGGTTACCACGGCGGATGGCCACATGGCCTGGTCAAGTCCCATCTACTTGATCGACCCGGTGTAGAAAGGAAGGTTGTGCCATGAGGGTATTGACTTCGGAGTGGCGGGGTCATTCGGCCGGATCTCCGGAAAACGCATCGGCATACCATTGACGAAGGTGGTTTTTCTGTACCTTTCCCATGCTGTTCCGCGGTAATTCGTCCAGGTAAAAAATTCGTTTGGGTTGCTTGAATCGAGCCAGTTGCCCCGACATCTGTGCCCGCACCGACAACTCATCCGGAGGTGCAGCCCCGGTCAGTACGGCGACCACCCCTTCGCCAAAATCCGGGTGGGGCACTCCGATCACTGCGGACTCGGTGACACCCGGCAGGCGATCCAGAAGCAGCTCGATTTCCTTGGGATAGACATTGTAGCCTCCGCTGATGATCAGATCCTTGTTCCGTCCGACGATCGTCAAGTATCCATCTTCGCTTATTTTGCCAAGATCTCCGGTCAAAAAGAAGCCATCTTCGGTAAAGTCCTCTTTGGTTTTTTCCGGCATTCGCCAGTAGCCTGGGAACACGTTGGGTCCCCGAACCTCTATGGAACCGATGTCATTGGCAGCGAGGGAGGGAGTGCCGTCGGTCCCCACCACCTGGATATCCACACCGGGCAGGGCCAGTCCTACGGTTCCGGCCCGGCGTTCACCCTGATACGGGTTTGAGGTGTTCATTCCGGTCTCGGTGAGTCCATAGCGCTCCAGAATCCGATGGCCGGTCCGCTGCTGGAAGGCGATATGGGTTTCTGCCAATAGAGGAGCACTGCCGGATACAAAAAGGCGCATATGCTTGACCAGCTCGCGGTCGAATCGCGGATCGTCCAATAACCGGGTGTAAAAGGTTGGCACTCCCATCATGCTGGTGGATTGTGGAAGCTGCCGGATGATTTCGTCCATCTCAAATCCTTGAAGAAAAATCATGCTTCCCCCACTCACCATCATTACATGGGGCGCGACAAACAGTCCATGGGTGTGAAAGACTGGCAACGCATGCAGCAATACATCGCCTGACGTGAATTGCCAGTAATCCGTCAGGGTCTTGGCATTGGACCAGAGATTTTCGTGGGTCAGCATTGCCCCCTTTGAGCGGCCGGTGGTCCCGGATGTATATAGAATGGCGGCCAGGTCCTGGGCAGACCGGCGCACCGTTTCAAAGCAGATAGGGCATTCCTCGGCAGCATCCGATAGGCTGCCTTGGCCGTCCGTATCCAAAGTGAGTACTTGTTGTTCCGGATCCCTCGGATGGGTCGATTCCATCAGTCTGGAAAAGGGTATGGCATCGTCCGGCCGACAGACGAGAACATGTGGTTGTGCATTGTCCAAAAAATAGCCCACTTCGCCAGCGGTATAGTCCGTGTTTAGCGGCAGAAACACGCCGCCTGCCTTGATTGTCCCAAGGTATAAGGCCAGGGTGGTCCAGGTTTTGGGGACTTGGGCGGCGACCCGATCTCCGGGCGTGACTCCCCGGGATACCAGAAGATTGGCGATCTGATTGACGCGTTCTCCGAATTGCGGATAGCGAACTGTGGTTCCGTCGGGTAAGATCAGGAAGACCCGGTCCTGGTTGGCTTGTGGAGTGAGCAGTTGATCGATCAGGTAGTTCATTGCATTTCCATGGGAATGGGGCGTCAGGAGGGCAATAGTCTGCGGACTTGTGTGCTGCAGATCACTTTCTGGCTCTTCATGTAATTTTCGTGATTTTCCTCCACCCGGTTGAGATCATATAGGTAGTTCACCATCAAGCCCATGGATTGTTCCATGGCTTTAGGTGAGCCGTCTGCTGCCACATTCAGCCGCTCGAGCCTGGCACCGTTCTTCAGATGAAATCGAGCCACAGGGTCCAAGGGTTTTCCGTTTGGCCGTTTGGCCGTGAGCAAGTAACGCGCGGCCAGTGGCTGCAGGGACTGCGATAAGTGGGGATGTGCCTTGCGGGACAGCAGGTCGGTGGTGTCCGTTTGTTTTTCCAGCCAGGCCCGAAAGCCGGGTACCGGAGAGAGCGTAACAAATGATTTCAGGGCGGGGAAGCGGACTTTGAGACTGGTGGCCACCTGTTTGATCAGGAAATTGCCAAAAGAGACTCCCCCGAGGCCTCGATGACAATTCGAGATGGAGTAAAACACGGCATGCGTGGCCTCTTGGGGAGGCAATGGCATGCGATCCTGATCGAGAATTTCGTCAATCCGCGCCGGCATGGACGAAGTCAAGGCGACTTCCACGAACACCAACGGTTCATCTTCCATGACCGGATGGAAAAAAGCATAGCAGTATCGGTCCACCGGTTCCAGGCGTCGGCGCAGTTCATCCCAATTCTGAATGGCATGGACTGCTTCATAGGCAATAATCTTCTCCAGAATGTGTGCTGGCGACGTCCAATTGACCGGTTTGAGTACGAGAAATCCGCGGTTGAACCAGGAGGTGAAAAGATGACGAAAATCCACATCCAGACAGGCAAGTTGTGGATTCTGATGCAACAGATCGAGCAAGTCTTCCCGCATTCTGACCAAGTGTCGAGTGCCGCCGGACATCAGGTTGAGACGTCGGAAGAGTTCCTGACGATCTGGCTCCGCGGCTTGGGTCAGTGCCTGGAAAGTGTCACTGGTCGGTTTTTTTGCATAGTCATGGGCCAGGTTGATCACCGCTTGAGGGTCCAGGTCGTACTGCGTACCGAGCAATTGGAAAAATTCGAGTTTGCCTGCAGGAGTCAGGCATGCATAGGTGGCAAGAATCTGTTCGGCGATGATCAGGCTGGAGAAGTCGCCATCGGAATCCATCATCATCTGGCATAGTGATGCCAGGTCTGGCTGTTGGGTGCCAAGCAGGCGATCTTTCAGTTTCGCCGGATACCAACCTGTCCCCCAGTGGCTTGGCCATAAATCAGTCCAGAGACTCATGTTCCTCAATATAGCATTCCAATCCGGGGGTTCGATAGCCATCCTCCTGCCACAGGACCGGGAAGTAGTTTTCGTCCATTTCATCGGAGTCCAGCTTGGCATAACGCGAATAGATTGGGCCCGTTCCCTGCCAAAAGTCTTCCCGGCGGTACCGTGCTTCCGAAGACATCGCATGAATGACCAAGGCACGTCTGGGCATACTACTCAGGTTTGGCCCGGAACCATGCCAGATATTTCCGTGATGAATGGAACCGTCTCCAGTCGATGCCTCAACATGCCAGATATCCGGTTCGATCCCCAATTCCCGGGTCTGTTTTTTCATCGATGCGCGATAATCTTCCGGTGCACGAAAGATCCCTTCAGCTTGGGAGAGCCCCCAAAAATGGGAACCCATCACTAATTCCAGGGTGTCGTCCTGTGCATGAGTCTCATCCAGTGCAATCCATACTGTACAGATTTCCCCAGGGTCAAACCAAGAGAGATAGGCATTGTCCTGATGGTAGTTGGGTGAACGGGCACCGGCGGGTTTCCAGATGACGTTGTCCTGCATGATGCGGGTACCTGGCCATCCCATCAGTCCAGCTACGGCACGAGCGATGTCGGGTCGCAGGACGGTATGGGCAATCGTTCGATCGGCCCGCCATCCATTGCAGATCTGGCGGGCAAGGGTCGGGTCGGATTGGTCTTCCTGCCAGTTGACTTCATCTGGCAGGGTCCCGGTTTCGAATTCCCCCCGAAACAGGCAATCATAGCGAGATCGTAATTTCACGACCTCTTGGGCCGTGACAATTCTTTCCACCGGCACCATGCCTCTTTTATGGAATTCCTGTGCTTGGGATGATGAGATCGTGAACAACGGATTCGCAGGTGAATGGGGTCGGGTAGTTGAACGACGGCAACCATATCATGATCGCATCTATGGGAGAAGATGCGTTTTTCCTCTCAGGCAAGACTCCACAAAGATCTTTTTTTTCGATCCAGTGAAGGTGGATTTTCCAGAGCCCCATTATACCGTCATAGGGCCTCGAAGGCCGTAAGCAGCAACGCTGGCGGCGGTAGTAGCGTTTTTGACATGCCGGGTGATGGCCCTGAAATCAGGTAGGGATCGAGGCGGCAACCCAAAAATTCGCGCGTCGAGCACCTCTTTTCGGTCCCGGATGGCAGCCATCTCGACTGCTGGCGATCCTGACCGAAGCCATCGACCAAGGCAAGGGCGAACTCGGGACCTGGAGGTCGAGCGAAGCCGCTCCGGTGGATCACCGGAGGGCCCGGAGTGCCGGGGTTGACGGGAGACCGTGGGCCGCGTCAGGGGGGAGCCAGCCCACGGGCAAAGACCTCCGCCGGAGTACGAACCCCCAAGACCTTCCGAGGCCGACGGTGGAGCCGATCTCCACCGCCCGCACCTGCGCCGCCGTCACCTGGCGGCAGTCGGTGCCCTTCGGGAAGTACGGACGCACCAGGCCGTTGGTGTGCTCGTTCCGGCCCCGTTCCCAGGAAGGGTAGGGGTGGCGAAGGAACAGCCCGCATCAAGCTGCTGCGCACTCGGGTGTCCTCTTCCGGGGCACCGCCGACGCTTCCTGGTGCCGAGCCACGGCCTTGCGGTCGGCCGGTTGGTGCCGGTCGCCGCGTTGGCCACGGTTGCGCGAGGTCTCGCACGAGGTCTCGCGTGAGATCGTCCCGGGATCCCGCCCCAGGCCGCGGGCCATCTCCCGTTTCGACCACCCCCGATGTAACCGGGCGTGGATCGGGCATCGTTCGCCATGGGTCAGGTGATGGGTGCCTACGGGCATGGCAATTCTCCGTGGGTGAGAAACCGAGATAGTTCGCCATCATCTGGTCCACCGCAAGCTTTTCACCTCACCAGCCAGCGGCTTAGGGGGTGTTGCACTTCACACTGGAAAAGGGGCATGTTCATGAGATCTGTCCATCCCGGCACCGTGTTCAAGGGCGAGCTGGCAACAATCGGGATAACGCCCACAGCGCTTGCCCGGCAGCTGGCCGTGCCGCCGAACCGCCTCTCGCAGATTATTGTGGGCAAGCGTTCGGTCACCGGCGGCACGGCCATGCGCCTGGGCCACTGGTTTGGAACGGGTCTGGAATTCTGGCTGAACCTCCAGTCCCGGCACGATCTTGCCGTGGCAGTCAGGGAAACGGGGCGGGATATCCGGAAGCTGCCAAACAGCGGTAGCCAGATAATTCCAGCACTGGAATGACATGCCATGCAAAACTCGCGGGTTCTGACCTTGCGGCCAGCAGCGAGACAAGCTCGACCAGGTCCCAGTGACCGACTGCAGATTCCGCTTGAAAGCCAGGCCGACAATCGGATAGGATAGGGGCATGGCTGAAAATGACAATCAGGATCAGGAAAAGCGTCTCCGGGAGCTGGAAAAGAAGAACCATGAACTGGCGAGAGACATCGCCGTATTGAGGGCAGACATGAACACGAAACAGGCCGAGTACGCAACAGCCGCCGAAAGACTGACCGGAGAAACACGATCGGCGATCGATCGGCTACGGGCCGACATGGCCAACTGGAAGGCCGACATGACCAACTGGAAAGCCGACATGACCAACTGGAAGACTGACATGGCCAGGCGGGAGAACCGACTTCTTATCTCGATCCTCGGCGGGATTGCAGTGGCCACTGCAATCTTGGGCGTGCTGATCGCCGGCATCCCTGCAGCGTAGAGCAGACTGCCCCTGCCGCCCACCGTTCCAGTTCGCTGGCCAGGCGCTGGTTCCCAGGCTCCAGCGGGAAAATCCTGCGCCCTGCGCGGAATGTCAACCGGCACGGACCTGTAAGAATGCATGCGAAGTTCGCGTACGGTCTTTCCGCATGACGTCCATCACGTGAAATGATGAAGAACATGACGCCTGGCGCAAATGCCGGCTTGACTGACAAGGTACGGGAACGTGCAGCTGCCGGGCATGCGACGTTAAATGCACGGTTTCGAACATGGCTTGAAAAGCATGTTCGACGCGAACAGGAAGGTGAAGGAACCATGGAAACGATCCGGGAACTGCAGGCCGGCATTTTTCCCAGTGGGCGCAGGTTCTCGCAAGAGGCAGTGAATGAACGGTAAATAGCGAAAGGCCAAGCTACCGCCTTCTGCTGTTCGATCCCGGCGTGACCGGTGAAAAAGGCCGTGATTACGGGAAAATCACTGGAGTCATGGAGCATTTGCAGCCAGCATTTCAAGATTTAAGCTTGAGAGCCCGCTGACCATCGGATAGGATAGGAGCATGGCAGAAAATGACAGTCAGGAGCTGGACAGACAGGTCCGGATCCTGCAGGAACAGAATCACGAACGGGCGAAAGAAGTCGCCGTGCTGAGGGCAGACATGAAGACACTGCAATCCGACCTCCAGGGAACGCTCGAGCGTTTCCGGGCCGACATGGCCAACCTGAAAACCGACATGGCCGGGCGGGAGAACCGGCAGCTGCTGGCGATCCTCGGCGGGATCGCAGTGGCCACTGCAATCCTGGGCGTGCTGATCGCCGGCATCCCTGCGGCGTAGCCCGAAGGGAGGGATCGCGGCGCGGTTGCACTTCGGACTGGTCCCGGGGTGTCTCACCACGGAGTCACAAATACGGTTGTGTCTCACGGATTAGACACAAGCTGGGCTTTGTATCATGAACCCGATTCTCATGAGACACAAAGAGTCTTGTCGCACATGAATGAGACTCAAAACTTCCCTCGTCTTTCGGCGATGTCAAGAAGTTCCGGGAAGGCATATATGGTGACCCTTCGACCTGCACCTTCCCGCACGGTATGCAAAATGCCTTCGTCATGTAGAATCTTGAACATGCGTAGAGCCGATGGTCGGGGAATATCGCTGCGCTTCAGGAACACCGTTGTCGGAAAGATAGGCCGAGAAAAGAGAAACTCCACTGTGCGCCCGGAATGCTGTGAACGGGTCAGTTCTGCCACGCGCCGTTGCATGCTCTGAAACGAAGCCAGATGCCGGTATTCGGTCGTGATCAGCGGATGTGGACGGGCCGTGGTGAAGAAGCCGGCGTTTTACTGGGTCAAATACCGTGCTCGACAACCGGAAGTCCGCCTTGCGAACCCCGCCGATGTCGGAAAAGCTCCTGAAACGCGGCTTATGATTCATGGTCATTAGGTCGAGTTTTGTCGGGATTATCCGTCATAGACGAAATACCTTTGGCTATGGAACGATTTCTGTTATGCGGTCAAATACTGTCGCATTCGATTATCCGTATTTCTGTCTAATGATTTGACCAAGGCTGGTCAAATCCCGGATTGACAAGAATCTAACTTGATCGGACGCCTGAAATGACCTCGGCGTTCTTGATATCACGAATAGTTGATCCAGCTTCAATAGGTTGCAGAGTCGGTAAGTACTTTGCGAGGGTTTCGGAGCTTCGCTTAATTTGATTTCAATTCCGATTCTCAGGCCTCCAGCTTCAATGAACAGGTCCAGCTCTCCTGCGGAATGCGCGGCCCAATACCATGCTGTTTCGATTTTCAACTCCCTGAGAACCTGTTCGACAACAAATCCTTCCCAGGATGCTCCACTCATAGGATGGGAATACAATGCCCTCCGATCATGAATGTTCAATATTGCATGCAACAGGCCAGAATCTTGCAAGTAGACTTTGGGTGCCTTGACCTGCCTCTTGCCAAAATTCTCATGCCAGGGCTGAAGTTGACGAGCGATATACGTTCCGGTCAGCATGTCCAAATAATTTTGAACCGTGTGATAGGAGACTCCCATGGATCTGGCAATTCTTGACGCATTCCATGTTTGTCCGTGTGAATGTGCCAACATGTTCCAGAACTGCCGTATTCTGGCCGCTGGTATTGAAAACCCCAGCATCGGCAAGTCTCTCTCTACGTGCGTCCGAATCAATGCATTTCTGCGGCGAATACTCAAGCGCTCACTATTAGCCAAATAACTGTTGGGATAACCGCCCCTCAGCCATAACTTTGAGTAATGATCAATGCCGACTTCCGAAACATCGAATCCCCCCATATCAAGGAAGTCAATACGACCGGCCAATGATTGAGAAATATTTTTCATCATGCTTGGGTTGGCACTGCCCAGAATCAAGAACTTTCGTTTTCGCTCAAACCGGTCTACCAAAACGCGTAGCGCATTGAACATAGTTGGCATCAACTGGACTTCATCAAGAATAATCAGGCCTTCCAATTCAGACAACACAGTTTCCGGGTTCTGCAACATCGCTGAATCTGCACTTGATTCAAGATCAAAGTAATGGGACTTGTGAATGGCCCCAAATTCTTTTGCAAGTGTGGTTTTGCCGCACTGTCTTGGTCCCAACAATGCGGTTACTGGTGAATTCTGAACCAGATATTGAAGCTGGTCGATATATCTTGCTCTTTGAATTCTCATGGGTTATTTATGATATATAGAATATTAACTTCTATATATCATAAATAACCCCCCTTATTTACTGGATGATGCTGTCAATATGAAATTCGGGAGCAGGGCGTACCAGTGAACTGGACGAAGGTGCTCATAATGAGGCATGATCTCCAGAGGAGACAGGTGCTTTTTCGTTACTGTGAATGCATTGATTGACCAAGGATTCATTTTGACCCGTTCCAGTCGGGACCGGAATGGTGTCACTGAGATCGAGTATTGGGTTGCCACTCATGCAGGGCCTACCCGTCTGCTGGTTCACGGGGAACGCACAGTCTGTTTTGTGGCCACCGAAGACATGTCCCGCACTGACGATATGCTTGAGGTTTTGGGTACGTCGGTCACAGTGGAACCGCTATCTCTCAGGACGTTTTCCGGCAGCCCGGTTTCGGCGGTATACACACTGACTATCCGGGACCGGCAGCGGGTGCTGGAATGGATGGAACGGGCTGGCATTGAGGTGCTTGAAGCAGACATTCGTCTTCATGACCGTTATCTCATGGAACGATTTGTGCGGGGCGGATTATCCTTTACCGGGAGGTGTGTGCAGAAAACAGGGTATCGCGAAGTATGGAACTGTCGTCTGAAATCTGCTGAATACCGTCCACGCCTCGAACTGCTTTCCATTGATATTGAGTGTAACCTGGATGGTACGCTCTGGTCTGTGGGTTTGGCAGGAGATCGGCTGGAAGAGGGGAAAGTGCTGATGATCGGTGACCAGCAGCCGTGTCCCCATACGCGAGTGGACTGGTATCAGACGGAAGAGGCACTGCTACAAGCGTTGATAAACCGGATCATCACGTTGGACCCGGATCTGATCGTCGGTTGGAACCTGGTGAACTTTGACCTGCGGATCATTTTTCAACGGGCACGCCATCATGGTATCCCTATGCGTATCGGACGTGGCAGGCAACCGGCGCAATGGCGTAGTGCACGGAGTGGCCAGGACAAAGGATGGGTGAATATTCCTGGAAGAGTGGCGATCGATGGGATTGATGCACTGCGGGCAGCTACCTGGAGCTTTGCCAGCTTTTCGCTGGAAAATGTATCTCGGGAACTGTTGGGGCGGGGCAAGAAAATCGAGCAGGACACGGATGACCGATTTGAAGAAATTCAGCACAACTTCCACCATAACAAGCCGGCCCTGGCTGCTTACAATCTGGAAGATTGCCAGCTTGTGTTGGATATCTTCCGGGTGACCAATCTTATCGATTACCTGGAATTGCGCAGTCAGTTGACCGGGCTGGAGATGGACCGGGCGGCCGGCTCGGTGGCCGCATTTACCAATCTCTATCTGCCCAAGCTTCATCGGGGCGGCTATGTCGCACCCAACCTCCCGGAAGGAGGGGGGCTGGCCAGCCCGGGAGGCTATGTGATGGACTCGAAGCCGGGCTTATATCACCACGTACTGGTGCTGGATTTCAAGAGCCTGTATCCATCCATTATCCGGACCTTCCGGATTGACCCCATGGGACTGATTGAAGGATTACAGTCGACGGAAGAAACCATCCCGGGATTTCGTGGTGCCTTTTTTCATCGCACACGTCATCATTTGCCGGCGATTATCACGGACCTTTGGCAGCAACGTGACCGGGCCAAACAAGAGGATGACCATCCCCGTTCCCAAGCGATCAAGATTCTGATGAACTCGTTTTATGGCGTCCTGGGTTCCGGTCTGTGCCGGTTTTATGACGCCAGGCTGGCAAGTTCGATCACGATGCGTGGTCATGACATCCTGCAGTCGACCAGTCAGTGGATCGGCGAACAGGGTTATGAGGTGATTTATGGAGACACGGATTCCATCTTTGTAGCACTGGGTCACAAACTGTCTTCCCGGCAGTGCCAAGAGATCGGCAGTCAGCTTGCGGTCCGAATCAATGCCTGGTGGCAGCATAGGATTCGGGATGAGTTTGATCTGGACAGCCTGCTGGAACTGGAATTCGAGACGCATTTCCAGCGCTTTTTTATGCCTACGATTCGTGGCTCGGATGCGGGCAGCAAAAAGCGCTATGCAGGACTTATCACGGGGGATGGGGATACCCCTGACCGGATCGTATTCAAGGGCCTGGAAACTGTGCGAACAGACTGGACCCGATTGGCCCGGACGTTTCAGGAACGTCTGTTTGACGAAGTATTTCATGACCGTGATCCGACGGTATTGATCCGGGAAACCGTGGATCAGGTGTGGGCCGGGCAGCATGATGATGACCTGATATACCAAAAGAGGTTACGGCGCGGCCTTGCGGCTTATACGCACCACGTCCCTCCCCATGTTCGTGCGGCCCGGCTTGCTGATCAGCGCAATCAGGATCAAGGAAAACGGTTGCGCTACCAGAACGGAGGCTGGGTCCGTTATGTAATGACCATAGCAGGCCCGGAGCCACTGGAATATTGTGAAAATCCACTGGATCACAGTCACTATATTGAACGTCAGTTGAAACCCATTGCGGACGCCGTCCTGCCGTTTGTCGGGCTTGGTTTCGATACGATCGTCAGTCGTCAGGTGTCATTGTTCTGAGAGGGCCATGGGTAGTGCATGCTCACTGATTCGCAGCTGACTTTTGGGCATAAGGGGTATCGAAGGCATTCTATGAAGGCATCATGCGCCTGACCACACTATGCCTATTCGCTACATACGACTGCCCGCGGTTTGCAATGATGATGCCTTGATGGAAAAAGGCAGGTAGCTGCCCGCCCGGGGACATGATTATCGGAGAATGACTGCGCCTTGGTACGGTCAAGCCCTTACTGGGGCCGATCCCGAATGGGAGATCGGTTGAATGCGTTGGGAAACCCCACTCTGGCTAACAGCAAATGCGATCTTGATCCAACCATGCTTCCCGGAGAAAGTCATATGCCGGGAAGGGGGTGAACGAAGTTTTGTGGCCGCAAATTCCAGAGTGCGATCTTCCATCCCCTGCCTGTTCCAGTGATGACGCAGTGGATGTTTCGGCCCGCCGCCATTCCACTTTTTTATCCCGCTTTGGTAGCTGCATCGCAGACAGCCCCCCCTTTGCCAGATGGCAATCAATCCGATCGGAGATAATCAGTCATTAATCAGAGCGCATAACTTCTCAATCCCTGGTTCAATGTGTTCTGTTGGAATGGAAGAGAAGCCCAATCGAAAAAAATGAGTGGGCCGGTTCTTCCCATGGAAAAACACTCGGCCGGGTTCAAACAGGATCCCCTCTTGCTGGGCTTGTCGCAGGAGTTGGTCGGCATCCAGCGATTTGTGCCCTTCGACCCAAAGAGCCGACCCCCCGAAGGTGGGTCGGCGGCTGGCACCGGGAAGGTGTTCCTCCACCAAGTCCCCCAGTAATCTCCAGCGTTGATGCAGGGTTTGGCGCAGCCGGTTGATCAGCGAATCGTGGTACCCCCTTTTCAGAAACTCTGCAATCACAAACTGGTTATTGCTCGGTGGATGGCGCATCATCAGTCGCCGGAGCGCCCGTGCCTGGTCAATCAGTTCTCGGGAGCCGACCATGAATCCGAGGCGAATGCCCGGTGCCAGTGTTTTGGACAGGCTGCCGATGTAAATGACCCGCCCATCTTCATCCAGGCTCTTCAGGGCAGGCGTCGGTTCCCCGACGTAGTTAAATTCGGATTCATAGTCGTCTTCCAGGATCAGCACGTCATGTTTCCGAGCCAACTCCAGTAACTCCTGACGACGCCTGCGGGGCATTGTGGTCGTGGTGGGATAATGATGACTGGGAGTCGTATACACCAGGTCGCACGCAGCGAACTGACCATCTGGAACCAATCCCTCTTCATCCACCGGTAGCGGACTCAGATGTGGGGTGAAGATCCGGAATGTGTTTTCGGCATCGACGTAGCCGGGCGACTCGAATCCCATGTGTCGATGGTTGTCGAGCAGCAGTTGTGCCACAAGAAACAGTCCCTGCTGGGCACCGACAGTGACCAGAATCTGGTCAGGGTTGGCCCAGACCCCACGCCGCGGCAGCAGTTTGAGATGGATCTGGTCAATCAGTTCCGGGTAATCACGGTCTACCTGATCCCTGGCCCACCCATGGATCGCACTGATAGCGGCCGCTTCCCGGTAACACTCACGCCAATCGGTAATGGGGAACAGTTGCCGGTCGTATTGCCCGCATATAAATGGATAGGGGTAGCGATACCAATGGACTGGTTTCAGATTCTGTCGCATGACAGTAGGAGTGAGTACCAGTTTCTCATCCCATGGGATGCCATTTCCTGCAGGGTTTCTTTCCGTAGCAACCGGTGCTCGACCACGCAGGATTTCCGGATTGACAAAAAATCCGCTACGCGCCCGGGAAATCAGGAAGCCTTCATCGACAAGATGCTGGTAGGCATGAATGACGGTGTTGCGGGCGACTTTCAGTTGACGTGCCAGCTTGCGACTGGAAGGCAAGGCACTGCCGGGCTCAAGATGGCCTGCCAGGATGGCATTGACCAACATAGTCTGGATGCGGGTTTGGAGCGTACCCTGACTCGGATGGGGAAGTTCAAAAAGGTATGTGATCAACCTGGGAGCCCTGGAAAGTGATACCCTGGACATTGTAAGCGACCCACCAGCACCGAAAACAAGAATTGTAGAATCGATCCAGCGATGGCTGGCTCGGTCCGCATGCCTTACAAGGCGTAACGTCCGCGCCCTGTTGGCCTTGATCGGTCGAGTTCACATGGGAAAGATTTCGGTATGACTGGTTCTGGTGATTCGGGCGGCATGAGCCAGTGTTTGCCCTGTATCATTCTGAGACTATGGAAGCCCGGCTTCCGAACCCGGACAGTGAGAGAAGGATGGCAGTTTTGGTAAGCGTGGGATGAGAGAGAAATTGCGGCCCAAAGGTTGTCCGCTTATACTGTATGCATCAGTCAGTCAGGACGGAGTGTCGAACACGTACCCAAAGGTGAGCACATATGAATCCATCCATAAACCCCTCCCTGCACCACTACATTGGAGGCAAACAGGTTCCCGGAAAGAGTGGACGGACGGGCCCCATTTATAATCCGTCCACGGGCAAAGTGGTCCAACAGGTGCCATTGGCCAACCGGGCAGAGGTCGAAAGTGCGATTGGAGTCGCATTCGACGCCTTTCCGGCATGGTCTGAGGTGCCAGCGGGACGTCGTGCACAAATTATGTTCGCCTTCCGTGATCTCGTTCGCTCCAATATGGACAGGCTGGCGGAGGCGGTTTCGAAGGAACATGGCAAGATTCTGGAAGATGCGAAGGGTTCGATTACTCGGGGGTTGGAGGTCGTCGAGTATGCCTGCGGGATTTCACAGCTGCTAAAGGGGGAATACTCCGAAAATGTGGCCGCAGGAGTGGACTCCTGGAGTGTCCGGCAACCCCTTGGAGTGTGTGCAGGAATCACCCCCTTCAATTTTCCGGCGATGGTACCCATGTGGATGTTTCCGATGGCCATTGCCTGTGGCAATACATTCGTGCTGAAGCCTTCGGAAAAAGATCCTTCATGCCCGCTACTGTTGGCGGAACTGATGACCGAAGCCGGATTGCCGGACGGTGTCCTCAATGTCGTGAACGGAGATAAGGAGGCGGTCGATACCTTGTTGATGGATCCGAGAGTGCAAGCGGTCAGCTTTGTTGGCTCCACGGCAATTGGTCAGTACATCTATCAAACCGGTACCACACACAATAAGCGTGTTCAGGCCCTTTGTGGGGCAAAGAATCACATGTTGGTGATGCCGGATGCGGATATCGACCAGGCGGTGGACGCAATCATGGGGGCCGCGTATGGTTCTGCCGGAGAGCGATGCATGGCGGTTTCTGTAGTGGTGACGGTGGGCGATGATACGGCCGACCGGATCATTGAGCAGATAAAACCCAAGGTGGAAGCACTGAAAGTGGGGCCGTACACCGATCCAACTGCGGAGATGGGCCCGGTGATTACCCCGGAAGCACAATCTCGTATCCTGGGGTATATTGATCAGGGGGTGAAAGAGGGAGCGGAATTGGTGCGGGATGGTCGCGGTATGCAGATTTCAGGGTATGAAGACGGCTGCTTCGTGGGTGCGACGATCTTCGACAAGGTGAAGAGTAATATGAGCATCTATACCGATGAAATATTCGGCCCCGTCCTGTCCATTGTGCGGGCTGCATCCTATGAAGAAGCGGTCAGGATGATCAGTGAACATGAATATGGCAATGGGACCGCGATCTTTACCCGCGATGGGGATGCCGCACGTGACTTCAGTCACAGAATCCAGATTGGTATGGTCGGCATCAACGTACCAATCCCGGTGCCGCTGGCGTTTCATAGCTTTGGCGGATGGAAGCGGTCGTTGTTCGGGGATCATGCGATCCATGGCCCTGAGGGTGTTCATTTCTACACCAAGCTGAAAACCATCACCTCGCGCTGGCCATCGGGCATTCGTTCCGGTGCGGTGTTCAATTTTCGCGCCGGAGGGGAGCATTAAGAAGATTCTGCATGGCGTGGGCGGAAGTAACCGTAGGGGGTTGTTGCATGATGGGCTTTCGTATAATTGCTATTGGCTGATGCTAAAGACCGTTCTCGCACCTACAAGTTGCTCCATGTGAGGGCCAATTCCGAAAATGATATCGATCCGTATCAGGATGGGCCAAAAACCGTTATCATGCCGGCAGTGAACGATAATCCTCCGCAAAGAAGCTTCCTGATCCCTGTGCAGGGTTCCCCAATGGCGATGGTCTAATAGATGACGTATACGGTTCCCGAAAAAGATCTCTATTTTGCCTGCACAGAGCTGGCTGGCTTGGCGGAAGTGCAATCACTGCCGGGGTTCGAAGACGCGACTCCGGACATGTTGCAAGCGATTCTGGGAGAAGCGGCGAAATTTGCCTGTGACGTGTTGGCCCCTCTGAATGTAGTTGGTGATCGTCAAGGGGTTCGGCTGGAGAATGGCCATGCCAGGACGGCGGATGGATGGAAATCCGCCTATGCCCAGTTTGTGGCAGGAGGCTGGAATAGCCTGCCATTTGCCGAAGATTTCGGGGGGCAGAATTTGCCATGGCTGTTTACGACCGCCACCAATGAAATCTGGGAATCTGCCAACATGGCTTTTGCCTTATGCCCGCTGCTGACCCAAAGTGCGGTAGAAGCCATCTTTCTCCATGGCTCTAAAGGGCAGAAACAACAGTTTCTCGACAAGTTGGTCTCGGGAGAATGGACGGGTACCATGAACCTGACCGAGGCCCATTCGGGCTCTGACCTCGCGGGTATTCGTACCCGGGCCATTCCAGACGGTGACCACTACCGGATTACCGGCCAGAAGGTTTTCATCACCTATGGGGACCACGATCTGACAGAAAATATCATTCACCTTGTGTTGGCGCGCACTCCCGATGCACCGGAAGGGGTCAAGGGTATTTCTCTTTTCATTGTCCCCAAGTATCTGCCGGGTCCGGATGGGAAGTGGAACGTGTCCAATGATATTGAAACCGTCTCGCTGGAACGCAAGCTGGGTATTCATGCAAGCCCGACCGCGGTCCTGAACTATGGGGCTGCGCACGGTGCCATTGGAGAACTGGTGGGTGAGAAAAACAAAGGGCTGCAGTACATGTTCACCATGATGAATCTGGCACGCCATTCTGTGGGGGTGCAGGGTTATGCGGTGGCAGAGCGGGCCTACCAGAAAGCGGTTCATTATGCGTCCGAGCGTACCCAGGGAAAAGCCATCGACAATCCCTCCGGGAACCGAGTGGTGATCCTGGACCACCCAGATATACAGCGGAATCTGTGGACCCAAAAGTGTCGCAATGAATCCCTGCGTGCACTTGGCCTGGTGGCCGCCGCATACATGGACAAGTCACACCGTCATCCTGACCCGTCAGTTCAGGCGGCATCCGTTGACATGGTGGAAGTCCTGACCCCGATTGTCAAAGCCTATGCCACTGAACTTGGATTGGAGAACGTGTCTTTGGCACTCCAGGTTCACGGCGGGATGGGCTTTATCGAAGAAACGGGTGCGGCGCAGTTCTATCGGGATCAGCGAATTACGCCGATCTATGAAGGTACCACTGGCATCCAGGCACTGGATTTGGTTGGCCGTAAGCTGGTCCGTGATGAAGGGCAGATGATCCATCGGGTGATACAAGCCATCTCCCAGGAAGTGGCAGGCTTTGATGCGATTGATGACGCAATGCGCCATCGCTTGCAGGAGGCCTTGGTGGTGCTGGCGGAGGCTTCTGACCGTTTGCTCCTCACGGCCTCGTCTTCCATGCGGCAGGTGGCTGCCGTGGCTGATCCGTATCTGCGGCTATGGGGGGTGATCACTTGTGGCTGGCTGATGGCCAAATCTGCCCAGCGAGCTACCAGACTCCTGAAAGAGGGAGTGGAAGGGTATCTGGGAACCGCCTTCCTTGAAACCAAGATTCGGTGCGCAGAATACTATTATGCTTCCGAAATGCCTGAAGTTGCCAGGTGGAAGGTCGTGATCGAGGAAAGTGGTGCGCTATTGTCACAAGGCCAGGCCGCCGACTTGATTGCGTGTTGACTGCTTGGAAGTAAGATTCCACAAGTTCGCATGCAGGCCCTGTGATCTTCCCGAAGGCTCATCCCGTCTTCCCGGCAATGGGCAAACGGTCCACACAAAACCTTGCTGCGAATGCAGCCATCAGGCCTGATTCAGAGATTGCGTTCGGTAGCAGCCTTGTCAACCAGGAAATTGATGACCTTCAGCAGTTCTTCGTGGCCGCCTGCCATGGCGACATTGGTGAGATACTTGCCATCCACGATGACCGCCGGTACGCCGCTGATCCCATAATCCCGGGTTTTGAGCCGGGATGAATTGGTTTTGCTGGTGACCGCAAATGAATGGAACGTGTCGACAAATTTGCGATTGTCGAAGCCCTGTTCTCCCACCCAGG
The DNA here is from genome assembly GCA_965221795.1 of Candidatus Poriferihabitaceae bacterium. Classification (GTDB taxonomy): domain Bacteria; phylum Pseudomonadota; class Gammaproteobacteria; order Arenicellales; family Poriferihabitantaceae; genus VYFG01. Next base: position 479,951 of record OZ244914.1, on the reverse strand, counting down.
CCTGCACCTGCTCGGGTGAAGTGAACCGGACCCGGTTCCGGTGAATGGCATCAAAGAATTTTGTGTGGAGTGCCTCCATAAACCCCAATGCTTCAAAGGTATAATACACCTTTGCATGGAATTCCCAACTGTCCGAGAGGATCGCCGGGATCGGAACCAGTTCGGCATTTTCGGGTTTGCTGCTCGACCATTTTTCCAGATATGGCTCAAGACGGTAGCAGTGAGGGCAGCGGTACCAGAACATCTCCACCACTTCGATTCTATCTCCTGTCTGTACGGGCTGGGCTTCGTTCAGCCGCTCATACTGCCCGCCCTCCTGGAATTCGTGGTCCTGTGCCAAGGCCGGGATGGAGAAGATGAGGCACATCAAGGTAAAAAGTGGAGCGAACCGGTACTGTTTCATGGGTCAAAATTCTTCGAGCATTGCGACAATCATAATGGATCGGTTTGACCGTCTCGCTCAGGGCAAGTTCCGATCAATACCGGAGTCAGTGTACCAAGGCCTGCAATTCGGTTTTCAGTTTTTCGGGTATGCCGTCGAAGCTTCCATTGCTCATGGCAACGAATACGGTCTTCCCACTGGCGATTTCCAGGGCATGTGCAATCACCTGTTCCGGTTCAGAGATGATCCGGATCGCGCCTTTTCCCGGCAGAGAAGCTGGATCCCAAGACAGGTGCCGACTCATAAAAACAATGGTTTCATCGGCTATGGACATTGCGTGCCCCATCGCTTCTGGCGCATGCCCAAGGCGCATCGTATTGGATCGGGGCTCTACAATCGCTACCAGGCGATAGTCCGGATAACGGGTGCGCAATGCATCCAGCGTATGTGCAATTGCGGTAGGGTGGTGGGCAAAATCCTCAAACAGGATCATTTGCGCAGATTCATACAGGCATTGCAATCGCCTCTGGTTGGCACGATAGTGTCCCAGCGCCGCGCAAGCAGTAGAGAGGGGGACCCCAGCTTCGCATGACGTGACGATGGCCGCCAGTGCGTTGTGCATGTTGTGGGATCCAATGCAGTTCCAGTGAACGGAACCCAGAACCTGTTCCCCGAACATGATATCGAATGCCTGTGCGGAGGGCTTGATGGCCACTGCCCGCCAGACTGCCTGTGAATTCTCCAGGGCAAAGTCCACTCTCTTCGACCACAGTCCGAGATCAAGAACCTGCTCAAGATTCCGGTCATCGCAATTGACGATCACACGACCATTGCCTGGAATGATTCGGATCAGTTGATGGAACTGCCGCTGGATTTGCGACAGGCTGTCAAAGATATCCGCATGGTCAAATTCCAGATTGTTGAGCACGGCAATTTGCGGGCTGTAATGGAGGAATTTTGACCGCTTGTCAAAAAATGCAGTGTCATATTCGTCTGCTTCAATCACAAAGTCCTCCCCCTTACCCATGCGAGCAGTACATGTGAAGTTCTCGGGTTTGCCCCCAATGAGAAACCCCGGGTTTTGGCCTGCATACTCGAGGATCCATGCGACCATGGAAGCGGTGGATGTTTTGCCGTGAGTGCCAGCGACTGCAATGACGCGATAGTTCGGTAGCACATGCTCTGCAAGCCATTCAGGCCCGGAGCGGTACGTGATGCGACGATTCAGGACTGCTTCCACCAGCGGGTTTCCCCTGGAGAGTGCGTTTCCAATGATGACCTGGTCCGTATCCGCATCCAGGTGTGCTGGCTGGTATCCCTGCTGTACTTCAATCCCGACATTGGCCAACACATCACTCATAGGAGGATAGGTGTGGGCGTCACATCCCCGGACTCTGTGGCCCAGTGTCTGAGCCAGTTGTGCAATTCCGGCCATAAAGGTGCCACAGATGCCAGCAATGAAAATGTTCAACAGCTTGTTCCGAGAGGCTTAGACAATATCAAAGTCCAAGACGAGTTGTGGAATATGCATGATACCGGAGACGGCCCTGTGAACCTAGTGGCACCGATTCGGTTGCCACGCCAACTTGCCTGCAACTGACATGGCGCATCCTACCAAGCGTGGTGTGAAGGAAATGGGTATGAAACGGAAGGGCGTTCCCATCGTTTTACGCACCGTGAGGAGCGTTAGAATCTCTACTAATGCGTGGAAATTCCAGTCATTGAGCAGTTGGCTTATAGATCTTCGCAACCGCGCTTGATCGTGCTTTTGCCACAGCTTAGGAATGACATCCTGACAGGCCAATCAGAACGAATCCCTGTCGAAGATAGATATCTTCGGGCTTTGGGACATGCGGTGTACCATTGCACCACTCTTGAACAGGAGATTGTTTGCGTATAACATTCTGAAGCGTTTAACCAAACCGGAGGCTGAAAATGAAAACACTCGTCACCAAATTAGTAGCCGTTTTTTTGCTAGTGGGAATGGCATTGCCAGCGGTGGCTTGCCTTCATGACAATAATCCGGGGGTGTATAATCCAGAGGGCGGCTGGATTTCTGACAGTGCGCACGTTGACAGCACCGCCTATGTGGGTCCAAATTCATGGGTTTGTGAATACAGCCGTGTGTCCGATAATGCGGTTCTCCGCAGTGGTTCAACCTATGGAAATGCGCATGTTTATGAAAACGCAAGATTGATTTCAGCGCGTATCGGAGGTGTTGTTCAGGTATACGGAAATGCGAAAGTGATTAGGGCGCGTGTCGTAGGCCGTGCACATGTTTATGACCGGGCAAGAGTCATGAACAGTGCATCTGTTTCCGGTAATGCCAGGGTATACGGGTCAGCGAAAGTTACTGGAGTCAACACACAGGTTACAGGTAACGCCGAGGTTTACGGAACGGCGGTCGTCGCTGGTGGAGCAAAGATTATCGGAGGGAAAGTTAACTGCGGCCGCTGGATCGGAATCACCGTGACCAACGACCAGACCGGCCAGTGCGGAAAGAACGGTCAAGGCACGAACACCGAAACCGACGTTCCAGGTTCAGCGCTCAGCAATCCGATCAGCGAAAGCAACACACAGTCGGAATGACCACGCATAAATAATACACTCCAGGAGGGCGGCTTTCGGGGCACCTTTTTGATGCTTCCAACATTCTCATGGAACAGGGCTGGCACTTGCGAGCCGTGTTTTATGTGCCCCGGTGCAAGAGATAAATACAATACCACCCTTAAAGGTTGATAGAGACTTTAGTAGAAGGGGTTTACATGAGAATCTCTTAGTAAGCGAAGTGAGCAGCTGCTTTTTCCTCGTCCCAAGGATTATGAAAAATATCCATAATCTTGTCCAAAACCTTTTCCAGGTCCGATTCATCTTTCAATAACCTTTCCCGTTCCGCCACAGCACGCTGCACATTAACCGCTGCGGAATGAAGGTTGCCCTCGAACCCCAGCATTGCATCTGCCAAACGTGCGATCTCCCAATTGCTGTCAATGTGACCCCACTCCGCCATAAGCATGCGTGTAGCAGAAACTTTTGGATCACGGGTGATGAGGCTATGGGCCGCTAATGCGGTTGCAGCCGAACGGTACTGGCCAGCGGCACAATGAATGAGAAATGATGGTGCTCCAGATGCATGCCATTCTTGAAGGAAATCAACTATCGGTCTTACATTTTCTTCGTCGGGTGCATGGAGACCCCAGGAAGACCGTCTGTCATAGTCTATGATCTCGAAACCGCGGGCAATCAGCCGATCATTGCCCTGAAGATCAGGAAATAATTCATCCTTTTCATCCAGGTTAAACCCAACACATGCAAAGAAGCGAATTTCAGGGTGGTCAACGAGTACTTGTCTCCTGGAACGGAAGCCACAGACATAAATTCCGGGCGTTTCCTGGTCCACATAGGATTGCAAACAAAATTCCCTCCGATGCCTTTCCAGTCCGGTAACCTGTTTGTCAGAAAGGTCTTCCGAAGTGGGGGCATGGTGGCAGATTTTGGGAATTGCACTCACTTCCACTTTCCGTTCCGTAATGTACTTTTCGTATAACAGTTCATCCAACTGTGACCATTGGCATTGATTTCCCATTTTAAAGTACCTCGAAATCAGTCTTAACGGGGACCAGGGCGAAACTGACCAGTCTGTAAATGAAGACATCATTTATTCTGAACATTCAATCTATCTCAAAATTGGTGTGATCACAAAGACAGTGGGAACTCGGGTCAAGGAGCCCAACAGTGCCACCGGAATTATGATCCAATTCCTGTATAATTCTTCTCGTAATTTTATCCGTGGTCATCGATTTTCATAATGAAAGCCAGCATTGCCAGGTTAGACGCATTTTACGAAGTGGAGTTTGGTCGCCCGGTCTTCAGCTGTGTTGCATCATTCGTTCAAATCATTGAATTGCTTTACGACACTTTGCTTAAGGAAAGTGGCAGTCGGGATACCTTCGGATGCAATCAAGGTAGAAAATTGTGGAGTGTTGGCATTAATGGTGAATAAGTCGGTTTTGCTGAAGTTGGATTTGGTTATTGATTTTTTCGGAGAATACAAATCCGGCGCTCGGTACGAATCACTTGCCGAAAAGATAGGGCATCTGGTCTTCTGCCTCATATGATGCCATTGATAAGCCAGTGCTTACTCTGGAATAATTGATGTTCATGACCATTCTTCTCCGTAGTGCTCCGTCTATTCTTCCGTCGACTCTTGGAATTAGGAATCCGGAAACCCTTTACTCGAAGCAAGATACACTTTGGTCAGGGAGCAGCCTGGCTAATGTTGAACAACGTAGACCGGATTATGCTTTTAAGCTTCAGCTGGAGCACTCTCAGGTCAAGTTTCAGGAAAGGCTGATCGAAAATGATAGGGACTATTTGTTATATGGTGGAATTGTGTCCGAACGACAGCAATCAGAATTGACTGTTAGGTCTTTCCCTCAATCCGAATCGGGCAAAGTTCATCGACTGAACGGCTCCATACAGTTCATTTTGAGTCTGTTGGATTTTTGGAATCTTAAAAGAAAAGAAGCGATCAACCTGCTGGGCTTTGAGGAAACCGAATATGAGTTTGTTATCAAGGTGCTTGAGGGAAATGAACTATTGCGCGGTAGAGATGCAAAGGATCGTTTGTCGCACCTGTTTTGCATACGCAAATCCCTGCATGATTTTTTCCAGGACCTGAAGTCTGAAAATGAATGGCTGAGGGAGCTACAGCCACTGTTGGATGGGCGGACCCCTATGGACTTGTTGCTTGGTGGATCAATGGAAGATATCCTGCTCGTTAGGGAATACGTGGACCATGTTGTGGGAAGATAGCCTTGCTTGAGGAAATTCCGGGCCAGCGGAATCAGCGCGGGATATAATACTCGGCGTAAGTTCTGTGCCGGCATCTGAGAGACTGGGCGGGGCGTCCATCCGACATTGGGGACGAGAATCGGGCATTTTTGGCGATAGGTCATTCATTGTGCGGCCAACCCGCCGACCGCACGATCCTGCATAGCTCCCTGAAGGCCTTGGTCATCGAATTCATTGCATGACAATGGGCGGTACTTGACCACACCACTCCAATATTGTTGTTCGGCTGAGCCTCCACCTACTGCCTCACAGTTTCGGCAATTTGCTATCGCCCGAAGGGACCCTAAGAACCCTTGCGATATCAGTGGAAAATCCGGTTTTTTTCGAAAACAAGGCCGTTGTGGACACTGGCCGAATCCTTGCCAATGCGATTGGTAATCCGGGGAAATGATATCATTGGATCATGTCAGAATTTACATTGATTGAGCATCGCAAGACATTGGAGGATGCTTGCGCAGAGTGGTCGGCGGCAGATGTGCTGGCACTGGATACGGAATTCATGCGGGTGAAAACCTATTTTCCCTCTCTATGTCTGGTCCAGATTCGAACAGAGAGTGAGGGCCGGACTTTTCTGTTGGACTCGCTGGCAGTGGACGATCTCGGCCCTCTGGAAACCCTGATCCGGAACGAGCGGGTAGATACGATTATCCATTCCTTCCGACAGGACCTGGAGGCACTCGATACGCGGATAGATGCCATGCCGGGTTCTCTTTTTGATACCCAGATCGCAGCCGCTTTCTGTGGCTTTGGGGACCAGGTCAGTTATGCCTCTTTAGTGAAGACGGTGACGGGGGCAGTTCTTCCCAAGGCACATACGCGGGCAGACTGGTCGCGACGACCCTTGCCAGAAGAGCAAATGTCGTATGCAGCTGATGATGTCCGTTATTTGCATTCGCTCCGGGATTTTCTGGGTGAGCACCTTGGCCGGCACAACCGGATGGCTTGGTTTCGGGAGGAGTGTCAGCGGCAACTTGACCATTCCCCCTGGCGTCCAGACCCCGAGCAGTCCTGGTACAGGCTTAAGGGGGCTGCCGCCTTGCCGGCCCATGCCCAGGAGACCGCTCGTCAATTGGCACTCTGGAGAGAAAATGAGGCTGTTCGCTCAAACCGGCCACGGGAATGGGTTTTGCCGACACGGGGATTGCTTGCCATCAGTCAGGCAGGCCCCCGATCCATGACTGCTTTGGCAAGAGTACCGGGGGTGGGGCCGAATATGCTCCGCCAGTATGGCCGTCAAGTGATCCATATTTGCCGTGATACGCCCAGGTCGGAGAATGCGGATGTAATTTGGCCCAATGTGGTACTGCCCCCGGACGAGCGACTCCAGGTTAAGTGCATCCTGAAGCTGGTTCAGGATGTCGCGAAAGACCTGGGCATGAGTTCCTCACTGCTGGCCAATCGATTCGCGGTGGAAGAATTTGTTCGTGGAACTGTCGAACTGGATATGTTCCGCGGTTGGCGTCGGGAAGTGGTGGGTAACCGTATACTGGCGGAATTTTCCTGATGAGTCCATAGCTTCCTCGACCAGGCAAGGCAAAAAAGCCGTTCATTGAACTGTCTGCCCGGCACTCTTCGCAAGGGACCGAGTGAATACAGGACCAAGAAAAAAACGGTAATGTTTGCTGTAGAGAGGAAATGCTGGGAAACGTCCGGTTCGGCTATTCACTGGCGGCCAATTTGACACAAAGGGCCAGCACTTCGGTGGCCAAACCGATTTCTTCTTCTGTGGGAAAGGTCGGTGCTATCCGGATCTGTCGATCGTTCGGATCCTTCCCGTAGGGAAAAGGCGCACCCGCTGCGGTTAATTTGACACCAGCTTCGGCGGCAAGGGCAATGACTCGTGCTGCCGTGCCATCGGGGACATCCAGGCTAATGAAATACCCGCCACCGGGCTGGGTCCATTCGGCAATTCCCAGCCCTTCCAACTCCTTGATCAGCACCCGGTCCACGGCCTCGAAGCGTGGACGGATTACTTCCGCATGTTTCCCCATATGTTCCCGAAGCCCCTGGATGTCGCCGAAAAACCGTAGATGCCTCATCTGGTTCACCTTGTCTGGCCCAATGGTCTGAACATCCAGATGGCATCGGGCATCGGCAACATTCTCATCACTGGCTGCCATGGCACTCACGCCAGAGCCCGGATGGGTGATTTTTGACGTGGACGCGAATTCAATCACACGGTTCGGGTGCCCGGCCTGGTTGCACAGGGTAAAAATGTTGGCCAGCGGGGGAGGGGGAGTGCCAAGATGATGTTCGGCATAGGCATTGTCCCATAGGATCCGGAAGTCTCTTGCTGCCGGCATGTAAGCCAGACGTCGGACCACGTCTTCCGTGTAGCAGCAGCCGGTAGGATTGCTGAATCGGGGGACACACCAGATCCCCTTGATGTCAGGATCGGCGGCGACCATTTCTTCCACTTGGTCCATGTTCGGTCCGGCATCTGTCATCGGGACGGACAGCAAGTCAAATCCAAGATGTTCAGTAACACTAAAATGGCGATCATATCCAGGCACAGGGCAAAGGAACTTTCGGTTGGGGATCGTGCTCCAGGGACCGTCTCCATCCGGCACCCCAAACAGGCAAGCTCGTACCAGTATATCGAACATCAGATTCAGGCTGGAATTACCGCCCATGATCACGTTGGCCGCCGGTACGTCAAGCATTTCCGCAAACATCTCCTTCAGAGCCTGTGGACCATCGCCCCCGTAGTTTCGGGTGTCAATGTTCTGATCCATATAATGATTGCCTGGAAGTGTCAGCAGGTCGTTCGACAGATCCAATTGATCCACAGACGGTTTTCCACGGGTAATATCCAGAGCCAATCCAAGGGTCTTGATTTGGGCGAATCGCTGTAAGAACTGATCACGCTGGGAGCGCAATAATTCCCGGTTTAGGTTGCGGCCTGTGGTCGAAGTCATGGATTCCCCCGTCTTTCTGATGGCCCCGATTGTAACGCGTTTTCCGATCGGGTGACTTTGCGTTGTGGTGATTTCCATTATTGCAGCATGCAAGCACGGTACCGCCATGGGATGGCATCCGAAACCCAAACAAATTTCGGCTTGTCATCTCGACTTGGGCCATCATTCCGGGTACAATCCGGCCTCTTTTTCATTCCGCCCCCATTGATTGGTTTATGCCTTCGGTACAAGTTCGGCAGAACGAGCCCTTTGATGTCATCCTGCGTCGATTTCGCCGCGCCTGTGAGCGCGCCGGGGTCTTCGCCGAATCGCGTCGTCGCCAACACTATGAAAAACCCACGACCATTCGTAAACGCAGTGCGGATGCAGCCGTGCGTCGTGAAATGAAACGGGTCTCCCGACAGAAAGCCCGTCGCAAACGCCTGTATTGATCGGGTATATATTCCCGAGTGCTCACTGCGGAGTAGAATCCGGGGGTGTCTTGAAAGATCCCCATCATGAACTTGCCGCATCCCGTTTCGGCTGACCTTCAGCCAGGCCTACCGTATATCCGCGATCCGCATCGTGATCTCTTTCCTCAAATCCTGCGCCCGGTGGGCATACCGTGCTATGGCATCTTTCAGCGCCCAGCCGTTGGTCGGTCCTCGGCACCCCTGCCCAAACGCAATGAAGCATGGGAGCCGGGCGGCCCCGTCCCCCGGGGCCTCATTCAGCAAACACTGGCCTGAATCTTGCCAACCAGTCAGGAACGATCCATGTCTACACTGAAGCAACGCCTCCTGGACGATATGAAATCGGCCATGCGCAATCGAGACACCACTGCCCTTGAAACCATTCGCATGATCCGTGCGGCCATTCAGCGTCGGGAAGTGGATGAGCGAGTAGAACTCGATGACAATGGAGTGTTGCAGGTAGTGCAGAAGCTGGTCAAGCAATGTACCGATGCAGCCAGACAGTTTGGGGAAGGAGGCCGTGAAGACCTTGTCGAAAAAGAACAAGCCAATATCCGAGTGATGGAGCACTATCTCCCAGAGCCGATGTCAGATACGGAACTGGATTCACTGGTTCGGGAAACAATTCTGGAAGTCAAGGCCCAATCCATGAAAGACATGGGGAAAGTATTGGGCAGACTCAAGTCTCAAGTACAGGGAAGAGCCGACATGGGAGTTGTCAGTAAACGGGTGAGAGAACAGCTGGGCTGAGAGACCGGGGGATCGGTCTTGTACACCGGGTTCAGGAAACCGTTTCGGTCCGGAGCCATTCCTGCAGTCGAAACAGTGCGACGATGGTTTTTCCATCTTCAATGGTGCCGGCCTGCGCCATGGCGATGGCTTCGTCTACCGCCATCCAATGAACCTCAATCCATTCGTGTGCTTCCGGTTCTGCCGGTCCGGGTTGGGCCTCCGGGGCGACAAAGAGGTGCAGTCGCTCATCACAGAATCCTGGCGTGGTGAGTGTGGCACCCAGGGAAATCATGCGGTCTGTCGTGCAACCGGTCTCTTCTTTGAGTTCGCGGTGAGCCGCAGAAAGCGGCTCCTCATTGGGATCCAGCTTACCGGCAGGCAATTCCCAGATCCATCCCCCTGCCGGATACCGAAATTGCCGGATCATGCAGATGCGTCGGTCTGCATCCAGGGCCATCACGACCACTCCGCCTGGATGACGGACGATTTCCAGGGCCAGCAGTTCTCCATTAGTCAGCTGGAACGCTTCGAGTCCTACATTGATCACAGAGCCGACATGAATTGCCTGACGGCTTTTCGGCTCAGCCGGGAAAGTGAGTAATGAGGGTTCATAAAAGGCGGGTGCTTGATAGCCGAGCAGGTTGAGTACGGTCCCGGCGACATTCGCCAGCCCTCCTTCAAGGTCTTCCCGAAGGCGATAACTCTGGTCCCCTATCGCATCGACGATCACGAATGGAACCGGATTCAATGTGTGTGCCGTACGCGGAATGCGCTGGTCCCCTTTTTGCTCGAACATCTCGTCGGCATTGCCATGATCTGCCGTGAAGATCAGGATCCCATCCAATTGTTTGACGGCTTGCTCCAGACGGCCCAGGCAATGGTCAACGGTTTCCAGTGCGGACACGGTAGCGTTCAGGTCTCCGGTATGTCCGACCATGTCGCCATTGGCGAAATTGATCCGCCCAAACCGGAAGTGGCCGGTTTGCAGCAGTTGCAGGGTTTTCGTCGTGATTTCTTCTGCCTTCATGGCCGGAGCCTTGTGGAAGGGTACCTGATCCGAGGGGATCTCGACCCAGGTCTCCAATGCCTCATCGAAGCGTTCGGACCGGTTACCATTCCAGAAATAGGTCACATGACCAAATTTCTGGGTCTCGCTGACCGCAAACGAACGCAAACCCTCTTGGCATAAAAACTCGACCATGGTATGCTGAATGAGGGGAGGGTTGACGAGGTAGTGGCTGGGCACGCGAAGGTCTCCATCGTATTCCAGCATGCCGCAATAAAAGATATCCGGGTGTGATTCGCGCGGAAAGGCATGGAAAGATTTCGACTCCATGGCTTGGGAAAATTCAATGGCTCGATCACCGCGGAAATTGAAAAATACCACCGCATCACCGTCCCGTATGGGACCGGCAGGATGGCCCGCAGGATCGACGACGACAAATGGTTCGAGGTTCTGGTCTGTCATTCCGGGATCCAACTGATATTGACGCTGAATCTCCGCCACCACGTCAGAAACGAGGTTTCCTTTGCCGAGGACATGGGTTTCGTATCCCCGTTGAACCATTTCCCAGTTTGCCTGATAGCGATCCATGGTGATGACCATTCGCCCGCCCCCCGAAGCGATCCGGTAATCCACTTGGTAGGTTTCGTTCAGCGTAGTCAGGATCGATTGCAGGCGTTCGACATACTGGGACGCGGACCGTGGGGGCACGTCCCGGCCATCCAGCAGGCAATGCACCCTGATTTTCGGCAGTTGGCAATCGGCGCATTTTCGGATCATCGAAATCAGGTGTTCGATATGCGAATGCACATTTCCATCTGACAGGAGTCCGATAAAGTGAACGCTGGCCCCGGCCAACCCCCGTTGCTGGACCTGATCCCAGACGGCGTTGTCGAAAATCGAACCATTATCGAACGCCTCATTGACCAGTTTGGCCCCCTGGCTGATGATCTGGCCACAGCCAAGAGCATTGTGTCCGACTTCACTGTTCCCCATGTCCCCATCGGTCGGCAGTCCGACCCAGTGTCCGTGGGCATGGAGAGTGGTGCTGAATCGAGAGGCAAGCAGTCGGTCGATGACCGGAGTATTCGCCAGGGAAACGGCATTGGCTGGCCCTGGCGGGGCCAAGCCGACGCCATCTGCCACCACCAACAGCACAGGCCCTTTGCAGCCTTTGAATGTAACCAGTTTTTCCAGTTTCATGCGTTGGTTTGGGGCGGTGGTGGGGGTTAGGTCAGGATCGCAGACGTTGTCGGAGCTGTTTCATCGCCTGGCCACGGTGGCTCCGGGCGTTCTTTTCATCAAGATCTATCTCCGCAGCCGTCAAGCCAAGCTCTGGGATCAGGAATATCGGGTCATAGCCAAAACCGTTCTCCCCGCGTGGATGTCGGGCAACTTCTCCTTCCCAGACTCCCTCACAGATCAGTGGAGCCGGATCTGCCGGATGGCGAATACAGACCAGAGTACAGTGAAAGCGCGCCCGGCGCTCCGCAGAGTTTGCCATGTTTTCCAGCAATTTGGTGATGTTCTCCTGGTCCGTCGACGGTTGGCCTGCATATCGTGCCGAATAGATTCCCGGTGCACCGTCGAGGGCATCCACTTCCAGCCCGGAATCATCGGCCAGAGCCGGCAGGCCGCTCATGAGACTGGCATGACGGGCTTTCAAGAGTGCGTTCTCTACAAAAGTAAGGCCGGTTTCCTGGGCGGATTCTTGTGTGAACTCCGATTGTCGAAGGACATCAAACTCTGGCAACAGGGCTTGCATTTCCCGCAGCTTTCCCGGATTGCCAGTCGCGAGAACGAATCGCATTGGATGGACGTTTCTCAGCCTTGCAGGGCGTCTCGCTGAAGATCGAACAGGATCTTGCAGGCTTGCTCTGCATGATCCAGCATCTCATTCAGCTCATTGCGGTGAAAGGAATGGCCCTCGGCCGTACCTTGCACTTCAATAAATCGCCCCTGATCGTCCATCACAACGTTCATATCCGTTTCTGCCTGGCTGTCCTCCGCGTAATCCAGATCTGTGACCACTTGTCCATTGCATACCCCAACGGAAATCGCCCCGACGGCCTGATGAATGGGGTCCACAGGGATAATGTCGTGGTATAGCAGCCAGTTGACGGCATCCCGAAGTGCGACCCAGGCACCCGTGATGGCGGCGGTGCGGGTGCTGCCATCGGCCTGGATGACGTCGCAGTCGACCGTGATGGTGCGCTCCCCTAACCGAGTAGTATCCACAGCGGCACGCAGTGACCTGCCGATCAGGCGTTGGATTTCCAGCGTACGGCCACTTTGCTTTCCCCGCGCCGCCTCACGGTCTGTGCGCGTGGTTGTGGAGCGCGGCAGGAGACCATATTCGGCGGTCACCCAGCCCCTTTTTTTGTTGCGCAAGAAAGGTGGCACACGTTCTTCAATGCTGGCATTACATAGAACACGCGTATCACCGAAGCTGATCAATACCGAGCCTTCTGCATGACGGGTATAGTGACGAATGATATTCACGGGGCGCAATTCATCTGAACGACGACCACTGGGTCTGGACATGGTGGAGAAATCGGCCGGGTTGTTAGAGGGCAGGATTATAAGCTCTGACAGGCATCCCGCCAGTCACTTGGGCGCACAAACCATATTCCGAAGGGTTTTTGTCGAAAGTTAATGACTCCATGCATATGAAGCCGTCAGATTTTTGATCGGGTTCGCTTCCTACGATCCCAATTCCCATCGCAAGACAGTGCGATCATGGAGCCATATTTTGAGGCCATACTCCCCTGCGCACTCCCCTGGACAGCTTGGCGGGTTCACTTTTACGCCGGGCGGGACACTTTGCAATCCAGTATTTCGATGATTATCCGTCCGGTGAGAGAGACATTTCATACCAGGCAACATCCACCCACTGGCCAAACTTGTGGCCCACTTCCTGCAGTAGTCCGACACGAGTAAAGCCAAATCTTTCATGCAAGGTGACAGAGGCGTTATTGGGCAAGGCGATGATGGCATAGGCACGGTGCAGGGGAGTGGCAATCAGACGCACAAAAAGGGCTTTGTACAGAAGGGTGCCGGTTCCTGTCGGCACGCCAGACGGGGCCGTATAGATCGTTACTTCCGTGGACAAGTCATAGGCAGCCTTTGGGCGCAGTTGGTGATTGCAGCAAAACCCGATGACTGCGCCGTCGTATTCTGCCACCAGCAGGAAATGAGGACACGTAAAGCCGCGGATCCATTGCCTTCTTTTGTCGTCGTCCCAAGGTTTGATGTCGAACGTGACAGTGGTATGAAGAATGAAATGATTGTAAATGCGATTGATCGCGACGGTGTCGCTTACGGTTCCCGGCCGGATAATGATGGCCTCAGTCTTGAGCACAGAGCATCAGGTTGACCAGTTCAAAAGCGATGCTCGCGGCCGCCAGGGAAGTGATTTCGGCATGGTCATAGGCCGGGGCCACTTCCACAATATCCCCCCCGATCAGACGGAGTCCACGCAGCCCCCGAAGGATATTGACCAGTTCCCGGCTGGAAAGGCCTGCCACTTCAGGAGTGCCGGTTCCCGGAGCATAAGCGGGGTCCAGGACATCGATGTCAATGGATAAGTATAGGGGCGCATTGCCGACACGATCGAGAATTCTCTGGGCGATATGTGCGGACCCATGCTCTTCCAGTTCATCACAGTGGATGACCTTGAAACCCAATTCTGCATCTCGTTCCAGGTCTTCACGACTGTACAGTGGTCCACGAATTCCCACATGCATGGAAGATTGATCATCGAACAATCCTTCCTCAGCTGCCCGTCGAAAGGGAGTGCCATGGGTGTAGGGGGCGCTGAAATAGGTGTCCCAGGTATCCAGATGAGCATCGAAGTGGACCAGTGCTACCGGGCCATGCTGGCGGTGCATGGCCCGTAGCAGGGGTAAAGCAATCGTGTGGTCACCGCCCAGGCTGATCATCCTGCCGGCTTGCTTCAGCAGGTCCGAAGCAGCGGTTTCAATTTGCGTCAGGGCTTCTTCAATGTTGTAGGGATTACAGGTCACATCACCGGCATCGGCTACTTGGATTTGCCGAAAAGGTTCGGTGTCATAGACGGGATGGAAGTTATAACGCAAGCTTCGGGAGGCTTGGCGAATAGCTTGGGGGCCAAATCGGGCCCCGGGCCGATAGCTGGTGCCGGAGTCAAAAGGAACCCCGAGAATCGCCACGTCGCAATCGGATACGTCCCGCAGTTCCGGGAGCCTACAGAAAGTCGACGGCCCGGCATATCGTGGCATCACAGTGCCGCTGACCGGTTGAATGGGAGGAGATTTGCGTTTCGTCATGCGGAATTGAGCTGGCGGATGGAATCGGTATTGTCTATCTTTCCGAGGCAAAAGGAAAGATGGCTGTCGCATTCCACCGATATAAGATCATGTGGGGATCAGGCCCGAAAAAGAGGTTCGGTTAAGGTGACCGGTCGCGAGCTCGACTGTTTTCCTTGCAATGCAACGTTCTATTTATGACCATCCGGCCTCATTATACAATCCACACTACCCCCTCTATCCCTTCGGGTCGAATAATGATGATCAAAACTGTTGTGAATTCCTGGAATGACTTTGATCCGCTCCGGCATGTGATTGTGGGCCGGGCCGACCATACCTGCATCCCTCCGGCGGAGCCAGCGACCGAGGCCAAGATTCCTGAAGACAGCGATATGCGGGGAATGTGGGGACCTCGTCCCGCAGAGACGGTGGAACGGGCCAATGGTCAGCTGGATCATCTCGCCAGGGTGTTGGAGGAGCGGGGCATTCGGGTGGACCGGCCTACCCCCCTGCAATGGAACCAGGCCGTACTGACACCGGACTTCATGACCGCAAGCCAGTTTGGCTGTATGCCTCCTCGGGATGTACTCCTGACCGTGGGGAATGAGATTCTGTCGGCTCCGATGTCGTTTCGCTGTCGTTACTTCGAGTATCTGGCCTATCATGATCTGATGCAGCGCTATTTCGATGAAGATCCCAATTTTCGTTGGGAGCAGGCCCCCCGTCCGCGGTTGAGAGATCAATCCTACCAGTCGGGCTATTTTGAAGATATTTCCATTGAAGAGCGTCTCAAGCGTACCGCTGCACTGGATTTTGTGACTACCGAAGCCGAACCGATGTTTGATGCAGCGGATGTGCTTCGGTTAGGGAAGGATTTGTTCTGTCAACACGGTCTCACGACCAACCGGAGAGCGATGGAATGGCTGCAACGGCATTTTCCCGATCATCGCGTCCATGCGCTGAACTTCCCGGGCGATCCCTACCCGATCCATATTGATGCTACCTTTGTGCCGTTACGGCCTGGTCTGATCCTCAATAATCCCCAACGGCGTTTGCCGGAACCACAACGCAAGATATTTGAGGCCAATGACTGGGAAATTCTGGATGCGGCACCACCGGCGCACCAAACGCCCCCTCCGCTTTGTTACTCCAGTGTCTGGCTGTCGATGAACTGCCTGGTAGTCGACCCTCAGACCGTGATCGCGGAAGCCAGTGAGGTGCATCAGATGGAGCAACTGGACCAGTTGGGCATGAATGTGATTCCAGTGCCGTTCCGGGATGCCTATCCCTTTGGGGGTGGACTGCACTGTGCGACCGGAGATGTCAATCGGGAGGGAAGTTGTGAAGACTATTTTCCAAGGCAGGTTCCGGGTACCCAAGTCAGAGCCTGATGTCCGGGATTGGCGTTGTACAATCCAGTTAGTTGGATGAGAAATGTCATATAACTGACGGAAATCACGTACAATACAGGATCTAATCAGATCTATTATCAGAAGTGGAAATGACCGACCAGTGGACCCCTTCGAGTTGGCGTAGCAAGCCCATTTGCCAAGTGCCATCCTACCCGGATCCCGAGATCCTGCAATCGACGGAAGATCATATCGCTGCCTGGCCTCCTCTGGTCTTTGCCGGCGAAGCTCGTGCCCTCAAGAAGGCATTGGGAGATGTTTGTGAAGGCCGTGCCTTTTTGTTGCAGGGCGGGGACTGCGCCGAGAGTTTCTCCGAACACGGCGCGGACAACATTCGCGATTTTTTTCGGGTATTCCTGCAAATGTCGATCGTACTCACCTGTGCGGCTGCGAGGCCAGTCGTCAAGGTGGGTCGTATTGCAGGGCAATTTGCCAAACCCCGTTCCGCCGACTTTGAAATTCGGAATGGCGTCCGCTTGCCGTCCTATCGTGGCGACATCATTAACGGGATTGCGTTTGATGAAGCGGCACGAGTTCCCGATCCCGAACGGTTACGGATGGCCTATCGGCAGTCTGCCGCCACATTGAATTTGCTGCGAGCCTTTGCCCAAGGGGGCTATTCCAACCTGGAGAATGTGCAAGAATGGATGCTGGAATTTGTCGCCGGCAGCCCACAGGCCGGACGATATCAGGAACTGGCGGATCGGATTTCCGAAGCGATGGCATTCATGTCCGCCATCGGGATCCATGCCGATAACAATCCACAACTCCGGGAAACCAGTTTCTATACCAGCCATGAAGCGCTGTTGCTGGGCTATGAAGAGGCACTGACCCGCACCGATTCCACCAGCGGTGACTGGTATGCCACTTCGGGGCATATGGTCTGGATCGGTGATCGTACCCGACAGAAAGACCATGCCCATGTGGAATTTTGCCGGGGCATTCGCAATCCTATCGGATTGAAGTGCGGGCCTTCCCTGGGATCAGAAGACCTGCTGGAACTGATCGATATCCTCAACCCGGACAACGAACCGGGTCGATTAACCTTGATCGCCCGCTTTGGGCACGACAAGGTGGAACAGCATTTGCCGCGATTGGTGCGGGCGGTCGAAAGGGAAGGTCGCAAGGTGGTCTGGTCCTGTGATCCTATGCACGGAAATACGATTTCCGCCAATGGGTACAAGACCCGCCCCTTCCAGCGTATTCTGGCCGAAGTACAACGCTTTTTTGATGTACACAGTGCAGAGGGTACCCACCCAGGTGGTATCCACATCGAAATGACCGGGAAAAATGTCACAGAGTGTACCGGCGGTGCACGGGATATCACGGCCGACTGTCTGTCGGACCGATATCATACCCACTGTGACCCGCGGCTGAATGCCGATCAGTCCGTCGAGTTAGCCTTTCTGGTGGCCGAATTATTGCAGAGTAACCGTGCCAGCATAGCACCGAGGATGGCGGCGATTGCCTGAATGATCCCATGCGATGATGCCGGACAGATAACTGAACTTCGTCCAGCACATCCGAACCTTACTGAAGACTACGGACCCGTGCTGCCGAGGTGGTGCCAGACAACGTGTTTTTCGAGGGCAGCGTGGGCGAAAAATCCGGTGGAAGCTGCTGTATACCATCGACCTGCACATGATCTTGTGATTGCCTGCAGGTATCTTTTATGCCCAAGGCGTCAAGGCGAATGTAATTTCCTTTGACAGCCCTCCAGCGAGTCCCGACCCGAGACCCCAACCGTATGGTACTACGACTATCGCACCAACATGCATCATCCACTCAGCAGAATCCTGTGATGTATGCCCGTCTTCCCATATGATGATTTTTTGGGGAATTATATCGAACAGTAACATGTTGACCTGCTGAAACTTGGTCGCTCAAAGCAGGTTGATTGCTTTTCCTTCTTGACGGATAGACTGAAGAACGCTTTTTGCAGGGTTTCCATTTCTGCACCGGGCATATCAAGCTCCTGCTCCTTGTCCTACTTGCTAGGCTGATAATTGGAATCGAAAGAGTCAGGTTTAGGCTTTTCGGAATTGTTCGATTTCTTTGTCATGGTGGATTCCACAACACTGTTTCACCAGCATCCAAAGTTCTTGATTGATTCCCCATGCAAAAACACGGTCGGACTTTGTAGGGATGGATCACCATCTCCCTTTAAATATGCGGACGATCCTAGTCCAGCATCATGTAACAAATCCATAACAGGAATTTTGTGCATATTGAATCGCACTTCCCCGTAATGCTTTTCTGAATCGTTTCTCATTTCCAGTTCTCCCACATTATTTCCCTTGTATCGAAACAATACCTTCTGTGAATCGTGTTGATCCGAGGTTCTGGCCTGGGAATTTACAACCTCGAAATTGTCAGCCATGACAGATACAACATCATCGCTCCAGTGAACGTGATACAAACCCTCATGCAAAATTGTAAGGTAGTTGACTTCCCCTCCGTTGAATATGGACTTTCGCAAGAAGGCTCTCAGCAGAGCCTTGCGTTGTAGTCGGTCTTTCAATTCTCATACCGGTGTTTTGAGTCTTTCTTTTGCGGCAGCCTCATTGCCCTTGTAATCGCTGTATCTGGGGGAAATGCGTCTATGCAATGAATAAGCAATCAGCCAATGCCATTCAGAGCCTGAAAACCATCATCGGTTTCAAATCGACTGCGCCGGTACAGGAATATCTGCCACTTCTTTGTTCCAGACTTAACCGAGTGAGCATCTCCAGCAGGGTCAATCACATCCTTTTTTGCTTTCGGATCACGCTTGTAATCATTCCCCCTTTCCAGTGTGAAGTGCAACACCCCTTAAGCCGCTAGCTGGTGAGGTGAAAAGCTTGCGGTGGGCCAGATGATGGTCAACCATCTCGGTTTCTCACCAACGGAGGATTGCCATGCCCGTAGGCTACCATCACCTGACCCATGCCGAACGATGCCAGATTCACGCCCTTTCGCATAGGGGGTTATATACTTTAGTCACATTAGGGGATAGGGGTGTAGTACAATGAATTTATGCAAATCTCCCTTAAACTCCTGCTTCAGGCGGTTTTTCATATCAGTTTTGCTCTTGCTAATGGGTACGTACATTTTATGGCACCGGAAGAAATTGTAACAGTGGCATGGCCTTGGTTGGCTGCTTTCTGGTTGTTATTGGCCGGATTTACTGTTCATCATGGTTGGATGGTTTGGTGTGGTTATCGGGAAGAAAAAAGGGCCAAACCGCCGGAAAAAGAACCAGAAAAAACAGACAATGCAGATGTATATAAACCGGATAGGATGTATCTGGAGCAAAGGGAGATTATTTTTCGGACCACTCATGGTGATTTGCATTTAAGTATGCTTTCTCCCCATGAGAACGTGGCAAGCGTGGCAAAGTGGTTAAGAAAAAACAAATTCATGGACGAAAAGAGTTGACGCCGTTTGCCCAAAAAATTATATTTTGGTCACATTTCAGAAAATACCAGAAGAGATTGACATGGCAAACGCTCCCGGAAAGAATCATCGAGAAGGCATGGGCCTTGTAGAACTGTTTGACCGGTTCCCGGATGACGAGACGGCTCGGCAATGGTTTGAGGAGAAAATGTGGCCCGACGGTCCGACCTGCCCGCATTGTGGATCAAAGAATGTCCAGAGCGGTATCAAGCACAAAAGCATGACCCACCGTTGCCGGGAATGCGAAGGCAAGCCGATGTTCAGTGTAAAGAAGGGGTCCATCATGGAAGGGTCCAACCTTGGCTACCGGAAATGGGCCATTGCCATTTACCTGTTCACTACTCACCTGAAAGGGGTTTCCAGCATGAAGCTCCACCGGGATTTGAAGATCAGTCAAAAATCCGCCTGGTATATGTCGCACCGGATCCGCGAAGTCTACCAGACCAGTAACCCCCTGTTTGACGGACCGGTGGAAGTAGACGAAACCTACATAGGGGGCAAGCGGAAGAATATGTCCAACGCCAAGCAAAAAGCCCTGAAGGATGCCGGACGGGGAACGGTAGGGAAAATCGCCGTCATCGGAGCCAAGGACCGTAAAACCAAACAGATCAAGCCCCGGACACTGGAATCCACCAGCAAGACCTATTTGCACGAATTCATGGGTGAAGTGACCGAATACTGGACACCCGTATATACGGACGAACACAGTGGTTATCAGGGTATCCCCAATCCCCATGAGACGGTTTGTCATTCCGTGAGTGAGTACGTCAAGGATCAGGCCCATACCAACGGGATCGAGTCCTTTTGGGCACTACTCAAGCGGGGCTACCATGGCACCTACCACCACATGAGCGAAAAGCATTTGAACCGCTATGTCAACGAATTTGCCGGACGGCATAATGACCGGGATTGTGGCACAGTGGATCAGATGAGCCGGATGGTGAAAAACATGGAAGGAAAGAAACTTCCTTACTGGCAGCTGATCCGGTAAAACGATAATGACAGACTGCAACGTTCCGAACCGGACGATTTTCTGCAAGGACAACCTGGAGGTTCTACGGGGGATCAATTCGGATTGTATTGACCTGATCTACTGGATCCCCCCTTCAACAAGAACAAGCAGTTTACGGCTCCGATTGGGTCCAGTGCAGAAGGGGCCGGATTCAGCGATATATTCCGGGAAGAGGATGTCAAGGCGGAATGGCTGATCACGATCAAGGAAGATCATCCCGAACTGTATAATTCCCTAACGTTACGTAGTGCCTCGACAACCCACGCAAAGACGACGAATCCGAGTAATAAGACATCGAACTGGTCGAAGCGCGAGCAGACCCGACGGGAGCTCTTGAGCCTCCGGTACCGGAGTTCGGCCTCATTGCGCTGCCGGAACCCTTTCCGGCCGTGTTCCCCGGGAGCGATGCGGTGGCTCTTGGGAGGAACTATGGGCTGGAAGCCGAGACGGGCCGTCAGTCCTCGTCTTCATCGGCGCGGTCCATGATTCGGGCCTTCGCGGTCACCAGAGGGGGGGAAAGGTTCGACCTTGATATCAGAACATGAATTCAGTTGCTACAGATTGGTACGCTGATCGCCTTGCCCAGGTCAAGTCCAAACCGAATCCAACGGAAGCTGACATTAGCGACAGCCTGGTTCGTCCGGTTTTGGAGAAAGTGTTGAAATTCAGCGTATCCGAGATTGATGCCCAGCCGACAAATCCGGAAACCGGGCGTAAGGACCGCCCCGATTTTGTTTGCCGCCGGAATGCATCAGGAACCGCATCGGCAATTGTCGAAGTCAAGCGTCTTGGGATTGACTTGATGAAGCGAAGTGGAGACTCATGGTCAACCTCGCCTTTGGGACAACTGCAAAACTACATGAATCGATTTAGGGGTTCGGCAGAGGGTACCTGGGGAATTCTTACGAATGGAAGCGAGTGGCTTATCACACGACGCGAAGATAGTCATGTTTCGCCATTTGCTGATATTCCTCAGCCTTCAAAAGTTGAAACCCTAATTGAAGTTCAGAAAATTCTTGCCGATGTTCAAACGAAAGAATTTTTCCAAAAAAAGGATTTTGTTGGGCCGGTAATAATAGACTGGCTGGATGTGATTTCAGGTTGCGACACTCCCGCGGAATTCATTCGCAAAGTCGCTACCCCCCCCCCCCCCCCCCCCCCCCCATGATGCAGCGCACAAGTCCATTGTCGAATTTCAAGATGGAAACGCAGCTTTTGCCAAGGTTGCAGAATATGATCTCCCGGACTCATTGCTGAGGCAGGATGTTCACCTGACTGCATTGCGCCTGAACTATCCGGACGGAAAACTGGCCCCTTCCGATATTACGGAATCATTGCTTGCTAATGATTCCCTGGCTTATGGCAGAGTGATCGGAGTAGCCTGGACTGACACTGCCAGGGATGGTGTCCGAATGTGCCGGGGTTTTTATTTCGAGGATAAAAAGCTTCTTACCACGGCGCTGATCAATCCGCTACTGCCAGGATCAAGGGCAGAGCACCAGTTTAGTACTCTGGCTAGGAACGGGGCAGAAACTGACGCTAAAGAAACACTGGAAGCCTTGAGCAGTACGCCTCTGCACAGGGCCTTTCATGAACAAATTGGCAAGTGGTTTCGCCAAACATCACGGACTTCGGCTGATCTCCAGCACCTAGTCCGAGTCATGTTCTGCTGGATACTGCAGCAACGAAGAGTACTTCCCGACAATGCACTTTGGGATCAGGGTCGGAAGCCATCGAGACAATTTGAAGTCCATCGTCATATAGAGTCACTATTCGGCAGGATTCTGGCTTTGCCCCAGGACGAGCGAGAGGTACTGAACGACAACGGGAACTCGTGGCTGGGAAACCTTGTTCGTGATGTTCCTTTTCTCAACGGGTCGATGTTCTCCGGTTTCAATGGGGAGAGCAAACCCGGGGAAATCAGGAATGAGGCATACCTGGCGCATGATGGTCTTTTGTCGATCCTTGGACGATATGACTGGACGCTCTGTAGTCGCACCGGCTACGAATCCGAAACTGCCCTGGACCCGAACATGCTTGGAGAAATGTTCGAGCAACTGATTCTGCAGGTTGATGGTGTGCGAGAGGAGGGCGAAAATCGCAAGATGCCGGGCGGAACCTATTACACCCCTCAGGATGTCGTTGACGAGATGGTGGCCGATTCCATGGCGGGATGGCTTGAACCCAGGGTGCCTGATGTATCTTGGGATGAAATCCGGGACCTCGTCTATTCCATGCCGAAGTCCCGTAATTGGGATGGATGGGAGGCTACAGTGCAGCAGAATATCAAGAAACATCTCAGCAGTGTTACAGTGCTTGATCCATGCTGCGGTAGCGGGGCGTTTACGATGGGTATGTTGCACGCATTGTGGCGAGCTCTCTGTCGTTTGTCAGGAAATGACAAGAAACTTTCATCACAAGACATGGAGAAAATCATAGCGCGGCAGATATATGCTGCAGATATCCATCCGCTGGCGGTGTTGATTACCCGGCTTCGACTGTTCATTTTCTTGGTTGATGTCATCGCATATGACGATCAAGCCAAAGGAGCAGTAAAACCACTACCAAATCTGGAGACACGAGTTATAGCGATCAATACGCTTTGTGTTGATCTCTCAGGTCAAGAGAAAGTCCATGATCAAGAATGGAAGCAGGGAATGGAAGATCTTCGTAATGCACGGGAATTATGGACGGAAGCACATTATCCTTCAGAGAAACACACGGCACGCCTTGACGAGAAGGAAGCAAGAAAGCGACTACGCAGTATAGGCGAGGGTTCTTATACTTCTGCCGACTTGGGCTGGCTGGATGCAGAGTTTCTTTCGCCCTCAGCACCTCCGGTTGAGCATGACATACGTGAAATCTTTCCAGCACCTGATGGCGGATGGGATATTGTTATAGGCAATCCGCCATATCAGACGCCGGACCCATCAGACAAAAAACGCGGCCGTGAACTCGGTTACATAGGCTATGCAAGAAATCTGTATCTGATGTTCATCGAAGTTGCCATGAAGGTTGCGGCAAGCGACGGATGTGTCACCCTAGTAATCCCACATTCTATAGTCTTTGCTCGTAACAAGGCATTTCAGGTTGTACGCAATGAGATCGAAAGGTGTTCAGAACGTGTCGATATCAGGACTTACGATAACCGGCCTATGCCGCTTTTTCCGAAATTGCCGTGGCTAAAGGGTCCTGATAATCCAAATGAAAACGCTCAGCGGGCCACCATATTGACGATCAAGAAAGGATATGGAAGCAAGCCTCGCATATGGAGTCGGGGATTAATCAGACTATCTGCTCAGCATCGCGAAACAGATATTCGCGAAACTGGTCGCCGGGGACAGTACCAGCCCGGTCATCCGGTTCAATGGACCCAAGCGCCGACTGAACCCTTGGCCAAATTATTGAAAGCCATGTCTGGAAGATCAAAGAGCAAAATACAGCTATCCGATGGGAAAACTGTAACCTTCCCGCGCACCACACGATACTTCATATCCTGCCTTCCAGAAGGGGTGCTGGAGAATACCAGGCGCAAGCCCTACAAACTGGTCGATGACCAGTTTTTCTGGCCATGGATCGGCCTCTACAACTCGCATCTCTTCCATGCCTACTGGCTGATGCTTGGCGATGCATTCGACCTAACCATGCAGGAATACGGCTCTGTATGTGCACCTGAAGGTTGGCAGGATGAAGCGGTGAGATTGGAAACTGAAAAACTCGCAAAACAACTGTTCGCCCCCGGGATTTTGAAAGCTTGCAAATTCAGTCATATCGGCAAGGGAGGCGTCCAGTTTCCGAACGTGAACTTCCATATGGAAGGGTCTCCGGGTCCGGTGACTATCGAGAAGCTCGACCGGATTTTAATTGCCGCTTACGGACTTCAGGAGGAACCCCTTTTAGGGCAGATGCGCACCATACGAACAGGCAGTGCTCGCATGCTTTACCCTCAATCCGCGGGATAACCACATTCCGGAAACAGGGCTCTAGATTGATAATTCCCTTGCGAAAATGCTTGCCGGGTGCTGACTTTACCAGTATGATTACCTTTGTCCCTGTAACTATGCCTGTTATTTGACCTAATAATGGCGAAAGTGTCAAAGGTTTTTGCAAAAAATTAACGCGATTAAATGGAAAACAATCAACCACAAAATGGATCTATTATTCCGAGCAATCATGATGCGCGTTGTGTTTCTAATTTTCTTATTCGTTTGGGAATGAAAGCTTCAAAACCTGCCGATCCATTAAAAATTATCAAAATGACTTATTTGAGTCACGGATGGATGCTCGGCTTGTACAACCAAGCATTATCTGCTCAGCCGGTTGAAGCATGGCGTTATGGCCCGGTTATCCCGGACACGTATCATGGATTAAAAAAACATGGTAACAATCCAATAAATGAAACGATAGATGTGCCCGATGAGGAATTTGATAAGTTAGAAGCAGATATTATTGAACAAGTATGGGATATATACGACAGATATACAGGAATTGAATTGTCTCAAATCACTCATGCCGATCAATCGCCTTGGCATATAACGTGGTCTCAGTATGGGAAAAATGCAATTATTCCTAACCCATTAATCAGGGATCATTATGCAAGACTTTTCGATGAATAAAACGAGCGATCAACCTCGAAAAATAATCCCGGATCAGTCTTCAGCTTTAAAAAACCAAGACCATAAAAGCCAAAAAGATGCTGAAAACGAACAAAGAGAACTTGAAAGATCGCGTAGCGAGCATAAAAGAGATCAAGTATCAAGACAAATTATGGCTTATGGTTCTTATATTTTAATGGCAGCCATTTGGTTATCAATTATTGGGGCTGTATTTACGGTGTCGGCTCATACGCTAACTAACTTTGGCTGGTTAAGCGAAGAGGACTATCGAACAGTAAAGAATTTTGTTTTAAGCGGAGCAGTTGTGGGTTTAGGAACCACTTACCTGAAAAAGTATTTTTATTAACCGCCCCCTTTCCAGTGTGAAGTGCAACACCCCCGAAGCCGCTGGCTGGTGAGGTGAAAAGCTTGCGGTGGGCCAGATGATGGTCAACCATCTCTGTTTCCTACAAACGGAGGATTGTCATGCCCGTAGGTTACCACCACCTGACCCATGCCGAACGATGCCAGATTCACGCCCTGTTGTACAGGGGGTTTTCGAACCGGGAGATTGCTCGCGACCTCGGACGGGATCCTGCGACGATCTCGCGCGAGGCCTCGCGCCACCGTGGGCAACGCGGCGACCGTCACCAACCGGCTGACGGCAAGGCCACGGCCCGTCGCCGGGAAGCGTCGGCGGTGCCCCGGAAGAGGACGCCTGAGCGCTGGGCAGCAGTCGAGGACCGGCTGCGGGCAGGCTGGAGCCCGGAACCGATCGCCGGTCGGTACCGGCAGCAGGGCGAGGTGATGGCGGGGAAAGAGTGGATCTACCAGTATGTGCGGGCTGACCGACAGGCCGGAGGGACGCGGTACCGGTGCCTGCGACGTCGGGGCAAGAAGCCGAACTGGCGCGGCGGCCGGCACGCCGGACGCGGCCACATTCCCGATCGGGTCGACATTGCGGAGCGGCCTTCGGTGGTGGCCGAGAAGAGCCGGATCGGCGATTGGGAACTGGAACCGATCATGGGCGCGAAACACCGGGGGGCGCTGGTATCGGCCGTGGATCGGGGCTCGAAGTTTACCTTCCTGGAGTGGGTGGAGGGCAAGACTGCGGCGGCGGTGACCGCGGCGCTCACCCGGCGTCTGGGGCCGGTCCGGGACCGGGTCCACACCGGCACGGCGGACAACGGCAAGGAGTTCGCGAGGCATCGGGAGATCGCACAGAAGCTCGATGCGGGCTTCTACTTTGCCACCCCCTACCATTCCTGGGAACGGGGCCTGAACGAGCACACCAACGGCCTGGTGCGCCAGTACTTCCCGAAAGGGACCGACTTCCGCCAGGTGACTGCCGCGCCGGTGCGGGCGGTGGAGGACCGGCTCCACCGTCGGCCTCGGAAGGTCCTGGGATACCGCACCCCGGCGGAGGTCTTTGCCCGTGGGTTGGCTCCCCCCGGACGCGGCCGGCGGTCCCCCGATCGCCCTCCTGGCAGTCCGGTGACCCACCGGAGCGGCCTCGCTCGGCCTCATGGTGCCGGTTTCGCCCTGGCTTTGGCCGATAACTTCGGTCAGGATCGCCGGCCGTCGAGATTACTGCCATCCGAGGCCGAAAAGCAGCGTTCGCAGCGCGGATTTTTGGGTCGCCGCCGCGATCCCTCCCTTCGGGCTACGCCCTCATTCCGGGATCGCGGCGACTGTTGCACTTCGGAGTGGAAGCGGGGGGAAAAATGCTTGCAATCTCAAATTTGATGCAGGAAGATAGGAAATACATGGGCCGCAGCACCTACGCTGCACGAAGCGCGCCAGGTTCCCGAGACGTGCGTGACTCGAAAGAGTCTGGAACTATTGCCTAAACCAGGGCTTCGGCCTGTACCCGCATGGGGATATTTTCCCCATGCCGGGCGTTCGATGTCTCTCCGTGTTTGTTTAACCCTCAAACATTGGAGGAGATAGTTATGATATCGAACGAAACCAAAAACAGCGCGATTCGCGCCTATGAAATCATGAAGGAAAAAGGCTATACGCCAGAGGAAATCGAGACTTTTCTCGCATTCCTCAACCAGAATGCCATTGACGCTGCACAACCACTGATTCAGCGAATGGATATTCTTGAGCTCATGCTGTACGGAATAGCAGTACTGGTAATGATTGCTCCGGAAGTTTCCCGGCGTATAGCCAACCGGTTGCTCGGAACTTCATAATTTCAATCCAAATCCGCAACCCCTGAATCAGGGGTTGCCATCCTAAATCAGGGGTCGTTAGACCCTGTACCCGCATGGGGAGATTTTCCCCGTACCGGGGGTTTCTTTCGTCTCTCCATGTTTTCTTTTGACTTCAAATATGGATGTCGGCGATCAACTCATGGAGATTGCCGATGACTCGAACGTGATGGCTGCGGTCTCCTGCGGAGGAATGCGACCCCATATGCGTTTGCAACCTGCACGCCTTCTGAGCGCTGTACAAAGTGTATAATGCTCTCGCAATACCATTGATGTATACGCTTTACGTCCATAGTCATGTCCGGTATAACCCAGGCCAATAATGATTCTGACCTTCCGGGACAAGAAAACAGAGGCGTTCGCCAGCGGAAACCCTGTAAAGAGCTTTCAGGGTTTCGAATATCAAGCTTCAAGGCGGCTTTCTATCCTGAATGCCGCGCCTGACCTGGCGGCGTTGCAGGCTTTGCGTGGCAACCGGCTGAAAACTCTGGGAGGCAGTCGAACCGGACAATTTTCCATTCGCATCAACCGGCAATGGCGCATCTGCTTCGAATGGCCCGAAGGTCAGGCAGGGCCTTCAAACGTTGAAATCGTCGACTACCATTAAACGAATATAGAGACAATAGCTATGTTCATGAGATCTGTCCATCCCGGCATCGTGCTCAAGGACGAGCTGGAAACAATCGGGATAACGCCCACAGCGCTTGCACGGCAGCTGGATGTGCCGCCGAACCGTATCTCGCAGATTATTGCGGGCAAGCGTTCGGTCACCGGCGACACGGCCATGCGCCTGGGCCACTGGTTTGGAACGGGTCCGGAATTCTGGCTGAACCTGCAGTCCCAGCACGATCTTGCCGTGGCAGTCAGGGAATTGGGACGGGATATCCAGAAACTGCCGACTAGTGCCGACCAGCCAATCCCAGCATTGGAGTAACTTGCTTGATGGTTCTGCAACAACACCATGAACAAGACGCGCATGACGGTTGATCCGTACGACCCCTCAACCTTTCCCAAGGGAGGAATCGACTTCAATGTGGCGGATGCCGCTGGCGAAGACATGATCCCAACATTGGAATTGCCGTCATGTATCTTGGCTCAAGAACATTGTTCTGCAATTGCCTTCAGAATGCCGGGATTGTCTGCAAAAAGCAGTTCTGGTACCAACGAGTGAAAGAATACGTTACTCGCGCGAAAATTCTGTGTACCATGCATATCAATAAAGTTCCAAGGTCTGACTTGGCCAAGGAGTTGTGCCATGGGTGGTAAATCTACAATTGAGTGGACCGATGCAACTTGGAATCCGGTCACCGGATGCACAAAAATTACCCGTGGTTGCAACAAATGTTACGCAGCCCGCTTCGCTGAGCGATGGCGCGGGGTTCCTGGTCATTCACACGAGCAAGGCTTTGACTTGAAGCTCTGGCCTGAACGTCTCGGTTAGCCGCTCAGGTGGAAAAAACCAAGGATGATCTTTGTCAACTCCATGAGCGATTTGTTTCCCCCTTTCCAGTGTGAAGTGCAACACCCCCTAAGCCGCTGGCTGGTGAGGTGAAAAGCTTGCGGTGGGCCAGAGGATGGTCAACCATCTCTGTTTCTCACCAACGGAGGATGGTCATGCCCGTAGGTTACCACCACCTGACCCCTGCCGAACGATGCCAGATTCACGCCCGGTTGTACAGGGGGTTTTCGAACCGGGAGATGGCCCGCGACCTCGGACGGGATCCTGCGACGATCTCGCGCGAGGCCTCGCGCCACCGTGGGCAACGCGGCTACCGGCACCAACAGGCTGATGGCCAGGCCACGGCCCGTCGTCAGGAAGCGTCGGCGGTGCCCCGGAAGATGACCCCTGAGCGCTGGGCAGCGGTCGAGGACCGGCTGCGGGCAGGCGGGAGCCCGGAACCGATCGCCGGCCGGTACCGGCAGCAGGGCGAGGTGATGGCGGGCAAGGAGTGGAGCTACCCGTATGTGCGGGCCGATCGGCAGGCCGGAGGGACGCGGTACCGGTACCTGCGACGTCGGGGCCAGAAGCCGAACGGGCGCGGCGGCCGACATGCCGGACGCGGCCACATTCCTGATCGGGTGGACCTTGCGGAGCGGCCTTCGGTGGTGGCCGAGAAGAGCCGGATCGGCGATTGGGAACGGGAACCGATCCTTGGCGCGAGACACCGGGGGGCGCGGGTATCGGCCGTGGATCGGGGCTCGAAGTTTACCTTCCTGGAGTGGGTGGAAGGCAAGACCGCGGCGGCGGTGACCGCGCGCTCACCCGGCGTCCGGGTCCGGTCCGGGTCCGGGTCCACACCGGCACGGCAGATCACGGCAAGGAGTTCGCGAGGCATCGGGAGATCGCACCGAAGCTCGATGCGGGCTTTTACTTCGCTACCCCCTACCATTCCTGGGAACGGGGCCGGAACGAGCATACCAACGGCCTGGTACGCCAGTACTTCCCGAAAGGGACCGACTTCCGCCAGGTGACCGCCGCGCAGGTGCGGGCGGTGGAGGACCGGCTCCACCGTCGGCCTCGGAAGGTTCTGGGATACCGCACCCCGGCGGAGGTTTTTGCCCGTGGGTTAGCTCCCCCCGGACGCGGCCGGCGGTCCCCCGATCGCCCTCCCGGCACTCCGGTGACCCGCCGGAGCGGCCTCGCTCGGCCTCATGGTGCCGGTTTCGTCCTTGCTTTGGCCGATGACTTCGATCAGGATCGCCGGCAGTCGAGATGGCTGCCATCCGAGGCCGAAAAAGCAGCGTTCGCAGCGCGGATTTTGGGTCGCCGCCGCGATCCCTCCCTTCGGGCTACGCCCTCATTCCGGGATCGCGACGCTGTTGCACTTCGGACTGGTCCCGGGGAAAAATAAACTTGTACGATTGTACCTATTTTTGATGCCAAGGTGCCGTTTTCTGCTGTTCGATCCAGTCCCGGAGAGCATCATTGACCCGGGTCGGCCAGCGCGGCCTACCGGTCCGGCACGTATCCGGCAACAGGCAGTGCCGTGGTTCCCTGAAGGCCCGGAATAAAGGTGCAGCCCCTCCTGCGAGGGGCTGCGAAGTTGGAAACGAACCTAGCCAGCCAGCAGCCTGTTGACAATCCAGACCAGAAGGCCCGTATGCACAACGCCCATGGCAGAGAGCGTCGTGATCATCAGCGTCTTCAACGCGTCTACACGACCGTTTACGGTGCTGATCTCGGATTTCAGGTCAGATCTGACGGTGATGATCTCGGATTTCAGATCGGCGATGGCCGCGAGCACGCGGTTCTCGCTTTCCCCGACCTTCTTGTCAATCATCCCGATCACCTGCAGTTCCTGCCTGGCTCCCAGTTCGAAAATGGAGCGTAGTGCTCCGCTATTGGTAGCTTCTTTCATGATTGCCTCCTTGTGTATTCAAGAGTCGATGAATGCACGGGAAGACGAAAGAAACCCACGGCACGGGGAAAATCTCCCCATGCGCGGGTGTGGATCCTTACGGACCCGGTATTAGATGTAGCACCCGGCCCTCCCGCGAGGGAAGGCTGCCGCCGGCTGCCGGTGCTGCGGTCGCCGAAGCGATTTCAATTGGGCGGCTCTTGCAGCGTGAGGTGCTGCACCCCTAATGACGGTGAATCTACCACAGGCGATTCAGGCATTGCAAGTGCTTTTGTTAATCAGTTTTGCAGATTCCGGTGTGCGCTAAATAATGAGGGCGTAGCCCGAAGGGAGGGGCCGCGGCGCGGTTGCACTTCGGACTGGTCCCGGGGATTCTTTATTGAAAAAAGTCAAATTTGGAATCGGTCGCAAATTGTTACTTCAATACACTACTGTCCCGTTAAACTCACGGGAAAGTCCCGTAACCACCCATAATCCATAAGGAAAAGCGGCTTTCGGGGGGGTCACCGACTGGAACTGCCGGTGCGCGAAATTCAGGCTCTCCAGCCGATTCCCCCATTGGGAGAGCCCCCGCCATGTACACTGGCAAACGGGTCTTCGCGCAGGGCATGGATCCCCTGCCGATGCCCACCCTTCGGCGCGGTATCGAACGCGACCACGGTCATCGGCGCGTCCGGCGCTTCCGCGGTCAGGACCCGTTCCGCCGCATGGCGTTCGCCCAGCTGACCTCCAGGGAAAGCCGGCGTGACCTCGAGACCGGCCGGCGCGCCCAGGCCGGCAAGTCCCACCCCATGGGCTTCCGGGGCCCGGTCTCGCGCCACCCGCTGGCCAAGGCCAACGAGAGACGGGACGGGCGCCTCCACGCCGACTTCGCCCAATCCCTGATCCGGACCGCGCACGGCCGGGATGCCGATGACGGCTTCGGCGTCGATCTTGACAACACGGTCTACGCGCTCGACTCCCCAACCATCGACCGCTGCCTCTCGGTCTTCCCCTGGGCCCCTTTCCGCCGCGCCCAGGCGGCGGGGAAGAGGCACCCCCGGCTCGACCTGCGCGGGCACCTCCCAACGTTCAGTGACGGTTCGCCGGGCCACAGACACGACGTCAACGGGCTTGACGACCGGGTGCCGGAGGCCGGGGCGTTCGATGTCATGGACCGAGCCGACCTCGACGTCAAGCGTCTCCATCCCCGCCCCCTCCGTGGCCGCTTCTGCGTCCTGAGAGCGCAGTCGAACCCGAAACTCCGCCGCCTCTCCTCCTGGCCCGTGGACCGCAGCACGGGCCTCGTCTGCGACCAGGTCGTGCGGACCAACGGCGTCCACAGCGCGACCGACTACCCGGACCGGCGGCGGCGGATCAGGTCCCGCGACCCGGAACGCGACCGGACCCTGGTCTTCCGGACCCACAACTTCGCCCTGCCGACCATGACGGTCGCGGACCTCTACCGTTCCCGGTGGCCGCTGGAACGGTTCTTCCAGTGGCGCAAGCCGCCCCTGCGAATCAAGTCGTTCCGGGGCACCTCGGCCAATGCCGTGAAGACCCGGATCTGGATCGCCGTCTCCGTCTCCGTACTCGTGGCCATCATCAGGAAACGGCTCCACTCCGAACTCAGTGTCCACACCATCCGGCAGATTCTGGACGTCACCGGTTTCGAGAAAATTCCCTTGCATCAACTGCTTACCGATTCCGAAACCACTTCCCACCAGACCGATCCTCCTAAGCAATTGACTTTATTCGATTTTTAACGGGACAGTAGTGACTTCAATATATAATTTCCCATTTTTTGGAACGTAGCAAAGTCAGTATGGATGTATTCTGGCTGAAAGATGCTGCCGTTGCGGATATGAAAAAATCTTTCTGAGTCCGAAGCACTTGCGACGGAAATTCCGGATCATCTGAAAAATCCGCGATGACATACTTCGGAACCGTGGGTCGAAATCAGGTCGTCACGCTGCACTATGCATCAATAATCAGAACGAAGACGAGGAACCTGAGGAACATCACGTCCAGATTCTCAAAGCGGATGAAGATTCTGCAGAAGCCCTTGGCCCTTGAGCCGCTGGAACCGGCTCGCGGATGTATACGGTTTCGCGTGGCATGGAGAGATTCGTCGGCCAATAGCGGTTTTTCGTGATCGTGGAGAGCGTTGCCGATAATGCAAAAGCAAGGGGCGGCCTAAGCCGCCCTCTGTCCCACATCGTCAGAAGCTGCCGGCTTCCCGATGACGATACGGCTAACGATTCCAGTGCCCTTGTCTTACGCGACCCGCCCTTCCTTCGGCGTTGATGCGGGGTGGCGGCAGGGTTTTTGCTGGCGGCATTTGGTGCCGGCGATCAGAATCGTACCCGGTAGGTCGCCAGGGCTGCATAATGCGTCTCGCCATCGGCCTCCAGCCCGGCAAAGCCGAACTGCCACGTCGTCCGGTCATTGCCGCCCGGCTGCACCCGGGCACCCAGACTCAGGGAATGTACCACCGCGGGCAAGTCCCGAATGCTGGCCCGGGACGGGAAGCTTACCGCTCCCAGCGTGTCGGACTGATGCAACTGCAACGTCTCGCTCCCCCTGGCATGGGTGCGAATCGTGTCCCACCGCAGTTGGGGCTGCCACCGGCCGCCGGACCCATCCAGCCACCGGTCCGGGGTCATCTGCATCCCGAACTGATAGCTGGTGTAGTCCTGGGTAACCGCCGGCACCCGGGCCCGCAGCACCGGGCTTTGGGCCACATGTTCCCGTTGTGCAAAGGTGCCCATCCGAATGGCTGCCGAGGGCGTGAATCGCAGGGCCCCGGCATGGAAGTGCCCACCCACCTGCAGCTGTGCCTGGGTGTTGCGCAAGCGGGCCTGGCTGCGCAAGGCACCGTTCACCATCGGGTTGGCGATCCGGGAATGGACTTCGAAATCCCCGTGCGAGAGCCGCAAGCCGGCAAAGTAGCGGTCACTGCGCCAGCCACTGTTCCAGGCATACACGGCCCCTTCCGCAGTGAGGTGCAGCGAGTCGACCTGGGCGGTCACCGTCGGGGCCACCGAGAACCCGGTATGGAACTGACCTGCGCCCTCGAGGCGGAGGCCCACTTCGGTGCCATCGACCCCGGCCTTGGCGGCACCGGTCATGGCCAGCGACGGTCCCCCGGTACGGGTGCGAAGCCACAGCCGGTAGGGGGCCTGGCCGGATTCCTGCAGGCTCAGGACGCCGCGTTCATTGACCGTCGCCAGAGACGCCGAGGACGGCGGGCGGGCGGTGTCATGGGCGGCGCTGGCGGTGGCCTCATCGCCGCCACTGAAGGCGGCCAGCAGCGCCGCCAGCAAGCCCACCCCGATCACGCCACCGGCACTGGAACTGCCGCCGGAACCGCCGCTGGAGGCAGTGGCCGTACCGCTGCCGGGGTCCGACCCGGTGCGGTCCTCCGGCGCGGAGTCGGGGCCGTCATTCTGGTCACCAGGATCCGGAGTAGAGTCGGTACCCCCCATCTGCCCGTCACCGTCTGACGGCCCTGGATCGGGCGGCGGGGTCGATGGCGCAGGGCTGCCCGGCAGGGTCGGTGAAGTCGGGGTCGGCGCCGTCGGGGTGGTGGTCGCGGTGGGCAACACCAGTGGCGCCACCATGGCGGACTCGGTGACGGTCAACAGTCCGACCCGGCTGTCATCAACGGCGAGGTGGCCAACCGTCTGGTCAGTGCCGTCGGCCTGTCGTGATTGCACCGTCAGCTGCCCATCGACCACCTCCGTCGGCTCGTCCCCGTCCCCCCGGGTGACCGCGGCATAGATCAGCGGCAAGCCCGCCAACTGTCCTCGTACCGCGGTCTGTTCGGTAGCCGTCAGGTCGGCGCCGAGTTGCAGAAACACCACGGGGGAGTCCTCCTCGTCGGTCTGGCTCACATGGTTCGCCAGCCGCAGGCGTCCGCTTCGGAAGAGGCGCCCGGACGGCACCTCCGACACCTCCTCGGGGGCGTCGGCAAAGTGCACGCTCTCAGCAAAGATCCGCCCATGCTGGAAAGTCCGCACGCCCGACTCCGAGCCGTAGCCCACCTCAAACACCAGCCGGCCCGGCTGGTGGACGGTCAACGTGCCCTCATCCCCCAGATCCAACGTCCCGGCCAGCACCAGGGTGCCGTCCTGGACCGTCAATGCGCTGTCGGTAAAGGCCGCCGATTCCGCGAAGCGTACCAGCCCACCGCCGGTCTGGGTCAGGGTCTCCAGTCCACTGATAACCGTCCGGTCGAAAACAAAATGCTGATCTTCGGCCAGGTCGATCGTCATCGTATCCGTACCGCCAAAGAAATCAATGTCGCCGGTGAGCCGACCAGGACCCGTAATCTGCAATTCATCATTGTGGCGGCCGTCGGCAAACCGGACGTTGCCGACCACATGGCTGTCCGCCAGGGTGAGCCGTCCCGGACGGTTCTCGAACTCTACGGCCTGGGGGCCTTCTACCCGCGCCCCGCCGCGGATTGTCAGCAGATTTCGACCCCAAGGGGGCTGGGTTTTCTCAGGGCCGTCGAGGCGGATTGCCGCCGCGGAGCCGACCACCCGGCCGCCGTCGATGTCGATGTCGATGGTACCACTGATGGGGGCGAAGGCGTTGATTCCGTCACCTCTCATGCTCCGGACATCGGTATCCATCAGATTAATATCCACATCCCCTGAATTCAATTCTCCATAGGTTACAGAAATCCCTTTAGCGTTCTCTCCCTTCGCCACAAGCATGCCGCGAACCACCTTCAGGTCAGTGTCAGCTTGAATTCGGTTTGTGCTATCTGGGTCGTCACGCCAATGCGCTATATTGATCGGGCTTGAAAATCGTCCTGCGGTTTCGATGGTGCTGTCCTGCACATCCATAACGACCTCACCGCTGCGTTGTACCCACGCGAGAATACCATCCGCGCCCTCACTAAAGCCATCACGGGCCTCACGTTGCCCGTACCCGCCATCGCCGTCAGTCATAATAGTGCTGTTCGCAACACGGATATTCATGGACCCATCACCGGGAACGCGTTGCAATACTGTTGTGCCTCTGCGGGCGGCCGATTGAGTCGCGGCAAAGATGCCGGGGTTGACACCGTTCCGGGTAACGATTCTGCTGTCTTCGACATCAATGCTGGTCATTCCGGGGTTAAAGTTGCTCGCCAGGACGCCGGCAGATGTGTTCGAGACTGTATTGCCCCCGGCGTCGCCCTGGGTCTCAATGTGAAAGTTCCTGAGCATCACTTCCACCTTCGTGGTTGGGCCAGGTGCCGTGAACCGCTCGCCCCAGGAATAGGCGAAAATGCCATCAGAATTCGTGCCGGTCGTCTTGATATCGGGAGTATTGACATCAAGAAATTCCTTCCTGGCGACAACCCGGACATCACCGCCTCCTTGATGCAATGCCCGTAGACCGTTTCCTCTATTACCGGTTGTGCGAACGAAACCGCCGGTCATTTCAAGGTGAATATCCCCGGTGTGCTCCTGATCATCAACCAAGCTGAGGGAGCTGCGGGGTTGATTATCCTCAACCGAGTTGAGGGGGCCACTGTCAATCTCGGCTTCCACACCGTGTCCGATGCTGGTGAGGCCCCCCCCGTTGACCAGGATGTGAATGTCCCCGGCTTTGCCGTGATGGTGCACCACGATGCCGCGTGGATTGTCGAAGTCAAAATCCGCATCGCCACGGCCGCGCCAACCCACCTCGATGTCGGCTTCTGATCGGACCGCGATATCGCCTTCGTAATTGGGTCCGGATTCCACAAACAAGCCACCGTAATCCGCCCATGGTCGCGGAAGATGCCGACTGTGGTCATCTTGCTCATTTGCTGCCGTAACATTCGTCCCGTCGCGCTGGCCGACAATCTTGACATCGGGTTCCAGTTCGAAACGATAGTCCACATCTGGCGGCTCATCCGGTAGCCGGTAGAACACGTTCTGGTCGTCCCTTGCATCGTAATTGTCGGTCGTGCATACGATCGACCGCCCCGCCTCGGTGGCGGGATCCAGAGTGCCACATTCCGAAGCCGCCTGCACCGGGGATGGGCCCGATAGGCCCAGTATGAAACCCAGGGTGCCCAGCAGAAGGGCCAGTGTCGTGATCCGTCTCCCGCCCGATCGGGACCGCGACCATCGAAATAAATGAGTTAGGGTATTATTAACTGGTCGGCGTCGAAATGATTGTCGAGGGGGGGGGGGGGGGGGGGGGGATAAATCGCATGGTTTCATGATCTCCTCTATCTATGGTTGCCGGCCAGCCCGGTAAGCGGCCAGTTACGAAGCCACAAACTTATATCATCCGATGCAATGTGTCAATAAGGGAGTCAAGCATATAATCCCCGAAAAAATGTACAGGTTTGTACCATCCGGATGTTGCACCTCGGGGTGGAAAGGGAATTCCTTTGCTATGGCCTCATTTCCAGATTACGAATCTCGGAAAGATCACTATATTTGAGAAATGGTATATGGCAGCATAGTACAGAGCACTCTTTTTTGCTGGAGTACTGAGATCTGCTGCTTTTCATATCGTGTGAATGATGTGGCGCGGCACTCAATATCTATAACCGCCAGCGGTTGATGTCGTGTCGGAACAGAGGCAGGAATCAATGCCCATAAACAAATTATAGAGATGTTCCGGAACATGGCGGTGCGACGCAGGTCAAGTCATGGTTTCATGATGGGGAATCTGCGAAATCCGGATCCGAAGCGAAACGGTTTCGGGTGGCTGTGGTCCCATGTTCAGCCGAGCCCGTCATGTGAGACTTGTCGGAGAGAAAAATCCCAATCCGAAGTAATACCATGCAGGAGGTAATACCATGCAGGTGGCGAGTCTGCCGGACCAGCGGTTATGATTAGGGTTTTCTCTGATTCCGAAAACTGATCCATGATGAGAATAGAGCATGGCTCCCGGGATATCCTCGGTTGGGTCTTTCTGGGCTTTTTTGCCATCGCATCGGAACGGGCTCTGGCCGGGGAAGATATGGATGCCGCGGTTCTTTGGCAGGCGATCGCGGAGGGAAGTCATGTGGCCCTTCTCCGTCATGCGTATGCGCCTGGTACAGGTGATCCTGCAGGATTTACCTTGGATGACTGCACCACCCAACGCAACCTGTCTGACGAAGGAAGGAAACAGGCCCGGAAGATTGGCCAACGCTTTCGTGAGCACGGTATCCGGGTCGCAGAGGTCTTCACCAGCCAGTGGTGCCGCTGTCGGGAAACGGCTCAGGGATTGGGCATCGGGCCGGCCACCGACCTGCCAGTGTTGAATTCCTTTTTTGCCGATATGAGTTTGGCCGGTGAAGCAACCCGGCGTCTGGCCTCTTGGCTGGCTATGCGCACATCTGAAAAACCACTGGTTCTGGTGACGCACCAGGTAAACATTACCGGACTGACCGGAATCGTGCCCGGGTCGGGGGAAGTGATCGTCTTTCGACAGGAGGAAGCCGGAACCATCTCGGTTTTGGGCCGGATTCCGACGCCATACTGAACACTGCGTCATCGTTTCGGATGGATCATCGCAAACCGAACCGGATGGCGAATCCCGGAGCCATCGTAGTGGATGTGCAGGCGATCACGAAAACCTATCGCGAAGGGAACAGTGATCGCCGCATCCTTTCTACAGTGGATTTTGTGGCGAGTGCGGGGGAGTTTGTGGCCATCGGAGGACCCAGTGGCTCGGGCAAGTCCACTTTCCTCAACCTGCTGTCCGGGCTGGACCGCCCGGACCAGGGAACCATATCGGTAGCCGGTCGAGAAGTAACGTCATTGGCGTATGATGAGTGCACACGGCATCGAAGAAAGCACATTGGCCTGGTATTCCAGTTCTTCAACCTGATTCCCACACTGACCGTGGCAGAGAATTTGCGATTGCCCCTGATGCTCAATCGGGTGGAGGAGCCGGCGGGCCATATTGATGCACTCCTGGCTGAATTCGGCCTGTACTCGCGGCGGCAAGCCTACCCCAACACCTTGTCCGGGGGCGAACAGCAAAGACTGGCCGTGTTGCGGGCAGCCGTGCATGATCCGCCAGTCATTCTGGCCGATGAGCCGACCGGCAATCTGGACCGGGAACGAGGGACCGCCGTCACTGAACTGCTCCGTACCTTGGCGCAGCGTGGTACCTGTGTGATCATGGTTACACACAGCCGACAGGCCAGCCATGCCGCCAGTCGACGCTTGCAACTGGTGGACGGGGAGCTGGATGCATGGGACTGGTAGTCTTTGCCCTGTTCCGGGATTCGATGCGAAATCCCGGCCAACTGGTGCTGACAGTACTCAGTGTGACCATGGGGGTGTGCGTCATTGTGGGGGTCGATATTGCCAACCATTCTGCGATGGCGGAATTTCATCGGGCGGACCGGGTCATATCCGGAGCGGCTACACACCGTCTGACGGGTGGCACCAACGCCCTCGACGAATCCATCTACCGACTGGTGCGGGTGGATGCGGGCATTCGTGCAGCCGCTCCGGTCATCCATGTGCCGGTGTCCCTCTCCGGGCAGGAAGGCGATTGGTCACTGATTGGAGTCGACCCGTTCAGTGACTTCCGACTGCGGGAACTGGGTTTGGACCGGGGGGTGGGTGGAAACGAATCCATTGCCGATGCATTGCCTTGGCCGATCTATTTGCCCCAACATTTGATGTCAGATGAACAGGGCCCTGTTATCATCGAATACAGAGGCCAGCAGCAGCGGTTCAATCCGGTTGGCACGCTCAGGATGCGGAGCGGCGATTCCCGATTACTGGTGTCCGACATTGCCTGGGCCCAGGATTTCCTGGGGATGCAGGGAGAAATCAGTTATATTGACTTGCGCCTGGAATCGAAGGATGAACCGCTCTTGCGGGCACTCTTGCCGGATCATGTCAGATTGATTGACCTGGGTATTCAGCATTCGGCCCGCCAGGAGATGAGCCGGGCCTTCCGAACCAATCTGACGGCACTCAGCCTGCTGGCGTTCGTGGTGGCGATGTTCCTGGTGTACAGTGCGGTCAGTTTTCAGGTGGTCCGACGCCGGAAGCTACTCGGGCTGTTCGCATCCATGGGGGTTACCTCCGGGCAATTTCTCGGACTGTTGCTGGTCGAATTGATGGTACTGGCAGCAGTCGGTACAGCTTGCGGGATTCTGCTGGGCGTGGTGTTGGCAGAAACCCTCACAGGGTGGGTGGGCGTTACCATCAATACCCTCTACTATCGACTGGTATCTCCGGTTCCGATACTGGAGTTCTGGACCCTGTTCAAGGCCTTGGCGGTGGGATTGGCGGGCAGCGTCCTGGCAGGTTTGGTGCCCGCATGGGCCGTCAGCCGGGAGAGTCCGGTCTGCCTGCTCCGCGAAACCGGAAGAGCCGTCGGATGGCGAAGCCTGGCTCCACGATGGTTGCCGTGGTCCTTGGGACTTTCGGTATGTGCAGCGCTGCTGGTGGGATTCTCCGGCAATTCACTGGTGCTGCCATTTGCCGGACTGTTTCTGCTGATTTGTGCATTGTCGATGATGGGGCCGTGGCTACTTCATCATTGTCTTGGGCTCGCCGGTTTGCAGGGCCGTCATCCTCGGTGGCTGATTCCCAGGCTGGCCATACGCAATGCGGGCAGACATCTCGACCGTACCGGAGTGGCGGTGGCTGCGCTTTCCGTCGCGGTCTCGGCCACATTGGGGGTCGAACTCATGATCCAGAGTTTCCGTTATTCGGTAGAGGATTGGCTGGAGCACTATCTGCGAGCGGATATTTACCTCTCGGCCCGCGGTT
The DNA here is from genome assembly GCA_965221795.1 of Candidatus Poriferihabitaceae bacterium. GTDB lineage: Bacteria > Pseudomonadota > Gammaproteobacteria > Arenicellales > Poriferihabitantaceae > VYFG01. The sequence goes on along the minus strand of OZ244914.1, from coordinate 439,594 downwards.
CTGAGATTCCTTTCCTGACCGAAAACCTGATCGGGACTCTCCAGGCATTGCCCATGGTGCGATCATTGAGTACTGGAAATCGACTGGAACTGGAGACCCCAACGGGACCGGTCACGGTCTTTGTGTTGGACACCCCCCCAGCCGGGTTTGCTGGGTTTCGAATACTGGAAGGTGAAACGGATGGTCTGTGGTCACGATTTCAGCAAGAGGGCGAAGTGCTGGTCAGCGAGCCGCTTTCGCGTCGGATGGGGCTTGCTCCCGGAGCGGGAATCCGGTTGCCTACGGATCGTGGAATGCAATCGTTTACCATTGCCGCGGTATACCGGGACTATTCCAGTGATCAGGGGCTTGTGACCATGGATGTGAATACCTGGAATCGGTTTTTTGATTCTTTCCAGCCGATTTCGGCGGCTCTCTATCTGGAACCGGAGAGCGATGTGAAACAGGTCATTGAGATGATTCTGGCAGAGTCCACCACCCCATCGGGGCTGTATGTGCGCTCGAATCGAGACCTCCGGCAGGAATCCTTGTCGGTATTTGACCAGACTTTTCGGATTACCGAGGTCTTGCGATGGCTGTCTGTCATCGTTGCGGTGGTCGGGGTCCTGTCTGCCTTGATGGCCCTGCTACTGGAACGCCGCTGGGAGTTGGACTTGTTGTCGAGAATTGGTTTCAGCAGGGGCCAGGTCAGTGGCATGCTGGTCCTGGAGGCAGGCCTGATCGGTTTTGTGGCCGGCTTGGTGGCGATTCCACTGGGAGTATTATTGTCCCTGATTCTGATTCATGTGATCAATGTGCGCTCTTTTGGTTGGTCGATGGAACTCTGGATGTCCTGGTATCCGGTATGGCAAGCCTGGGCTCTGTCGGTTGGTGCGGGAGTGGCGGCAGCTATTTTTCCAGCCTGGCAGCATGGGCGGGAACAGCGCCGGAAGTTCCGCGCGTCTGGGATGACGGGACTGGGTAGAGAGTCATGATCCGCAAAGCGGCATGGGTTGGAGCGTTGTCCCTGATCCTGCTGGGAGTATTCATGCTGCTGCAGCCAGGCAACGAGTTGCAGCAGGAATCGCCGGCCGAGGACCGTCTGATGACTTTCCTCGCCCAGTCTCCCGAGGATTCCTTTGCCCAAGTATTGCCCGGGCGGCCGATTGTCTTTCCCCGGGACCATGGAGTTCATTCGGATTTTCGGCAGGAGTGGTGGTACTTTACCGGCCGGCTTGAGAGTGCCAAGGAGAGAGTGTTCGGCTACCAGCTGACGTTTTTTCGCTTCGGTTCTGGAGAGGCTGTTCAATCGGCAGATTCGGCCTGGTCTTCCCGTCAGACCTGGATGGCGCATTTGGCTGTGACCGATGTTGTCGGCCAACGGTTTATGGCGGCGGAGGATTTCTCCCGGGGGGTTCTCGGCCTTGCGGGGGCGGAAAGTGACCGGTTCCATGTCTGGACCCATCACTGGTCTGTAGAGAGGATTGGTTCATCCAATAACTGTCGGAGTTGTTTCATCGCCCGCCTGGAAGCCGAAACAGACGATCTTACCCTGGATTTCAACTTGGAATCGGTTTCCCCTCCGATATTGCAGGGTGATGCCGGCTACAGTACCAAGAATGCAGAGGGGAGTGCGGCCAGCTACTACTATTCCCTGCCCGGTCTGGTGACCCATGGAACTGTCCGCATCGGAACGGAAACATTTGTTGTCCAGGGAGAATCCTGGATGGACCGGGAGTGGTCTACCGCTGTGTTGACTTCAGAGCAACAGGGTTGGGACTGGTTTTCACTGAATCTGGACAATGGTTACCGGGTGATGGCCTTTCAGGTCCGGGAGTCAGATCAAGACCCTTTCCGGTCTGCTACCATCCTGGATGCCAACCACAACAAGCGATTCCCCGGGCAGACGGTTGTGCAGCTGACCCCTCGTAGATTCTGGTCCAATCCCCGCCAGGATGCATCGTATCCGGTCGATTGGGACATTGAGGGAACCACCCCGGAAGACCAGTGGTCCCTGCAGGTGAGCCCGGTACTCGACCAGCAGGAAATGAATCTTACGGTGCGTTATTTCGAAGGCCTGGTGGATGTGGAGGGTATCTGGAATGGAGAGCCGGTTCGGGGATGGGGCTATATGGAATTGACCGGATATCGTGTGCCATGAATGCACAGAAGTTCTGCAAATTTTTTGTAGATGGGTACAATGCAGGTTCTCAATCTCATCATTATTGTTTCTGACAGGGGTTCGCCTAATGAGTAAGCAAGATCAATGTCCCGTCGTCCATAGCGCGGGCGGAGGGACTTCCAACCAGGACTGGTGGCCGAATCGGTTGAATCTGGATATCCTGCGCCAGCATTCGTCCCAGGGAAATCCCATGGACCCGGAGTTCTGCTATGCCGAGGAGTTTCAGCAGCTGGATTTCGATGCGGTGAAGAGCGACCTCCACGACCTGATGACGGATTCCCAGGATTGGTGGCCGGCAGACTATGGACACTATGGCCCGTTTTTCATTCGCATGGCATGGCACAGCGCGGGCACTTACCGCATCGGTGATGGCCGGGGTGGCGCGGGTACTGGCAACCAGCGTTTCGCTCCGATCAACAGTTGGCCTGACAATGTCAACCTGGACAAGGCCCGCCGCCTTTTATGGCCGATCAAGCAGAAATATGGCCAGAGAATTTCCTGGGCGGATCTTTTCATCCTTGCGGGCAATGTGGCTCTGGAATCGATGGGGTTCAAGACCTTTGGCTTTGCCGGGGGCCGCGAGGATATCTGGGAGCCGGAGAAGGATATCGACTGGGGACGGGAAGACACCTGGTTGGGTAATGAGCGCTACTCAGGCGAACGGGAGTTGGCGCATCCCCTGGCGGCGGTGCAAATGGGGCTGATTTACGTGAATCCGGAAGGTCCCGATGGGAACCCGGATCCCGTAGCTTCTGGACAGGATGTGCGCGAGACATTTGCCCGCATGGCGATGAATGATGAAGAGACGGTGGCACTGACCGCCGGCGGCCATACGTTCGGCAAGTGTCATGGCGCGGGTGATGCTGCCCTCGTCGGCCCGGAGCCCGAAGCTGCTCCCGTCGAGGAGCAGGGGTTGGGCTGGAAGAACCGACATGGCAGCGGCAAGGGCGCAGACCAGACCGGCAGTGGTCTGGAAGGATCCTGGACCCCGACGCCAACCACATGGGACAACACCTATTTCGAGATGTTGTTCGGGAATGAATGGGAACTGACCAAAAGTCCGGCAGGGGCCTGGCAGTGGACTCCCAAGGAACCTGGAGAGGGTAATCAGGCTCCAGCCGCCGATGATCAGTCGAGGCAAGTGCCGGTGATCATGACAACGGCGGATATGGCCATGCGAATGGACCCGATCTATGGACCCATTGCCAAGCGGTTCCATGAGCACCCGGATGAATTTGCCGATGCCTTCGCTCGGGCCTGGTTCAAGCTGACCCATCGGGACTTGGGGCCGCGATCCCGCTATCTGGGTCCGGAGGTGCCAAAGGAAGATCTGATCTGGCAAGACCCGGTTCCGAAAGTAGATCACGAGTTGATTACCGACTACGACGCTACCGTGTTGAAGGACGAGATCCGGCACCTTCGTATACCCGTGTCCGAACTGGTCTCCCTCGCGTGGGGTGCGGCCTCGACCTTTCGTGGGTCCGACCTGCGAGGCGGTGCCAATGGGGGTCGAATTTGCCTGGCTCCCCAGAAGGACTGGGAGGTCAATCAACCCGACCGCCTGCAAAAACTGCTGAGAGTATTGGAACAGATCCGAACCCGTTTTAACAACGACCCGGAATTCGGGAATCGGAAAATCTCCATGGCCGATATGATTGTCCTTGCCGGTTGTGAGGCGGTAGAACGGGCGGCCTTCGAGGATGGCGAGCATGTGATTGTGCCGTTTACGCCGGGGCGTACGGACGCCACCCAGCCCCAAACAGATGTGGAGTCGTTTCAGTTGCTCGAACCAGTTGCGGATGGGTTTCGGAATTACCAAAAGGCGGATTGTCAAGTACCGGCCGAACAACTGCTGATCGACCAGGCGCAGCGGCTTACCCTCACGCTGCCGGAAATGACTGTGTTGATCGGCGGGATGCGGGTGCTTGATACCAATGCGGATGGTTCCAAGCATGGTCACTTTACCCACCGGCCCGATGCCCTGACCAACCACTTTTTTTTGAACCTGCTCGATATGAACACGGAATGGTTGCCATTGACGGAAGACCGTAATGTGTATGAAGGCCGAGACCGGAAGACGGGAAAGAGGAAATGGACCGCTACCCGCCTGGACCTGATTTTCGGGTCCAACAGCGAGTTGCGCGCCTTGGCCGAGGTCTATGCTGCGGCAGATGCCGATAGCAAGTTTGTGCGGGATTTTGTGGCAGCCTGGAATAAGGTAATGAACCTGGATCGATACGACCTGGGCGAATCTCGCCGAAGGGCAGTATGCAATGAAGCGATTCGTTATCTCTCCAATCCCGGTTGGCCTGGGGCCGAATAGGGGGCAACCGACATAGTGCCGATTCTGTCGAATTTTCCGATGATTCTTTTGCTTTGGATGCGGGGTTGCTGGAGCATGACCATCCGGAAACGAGGCTTGCCTTGGTTGTTGTTGCGGCTATCAAGGCCAGCCCAGACGCCCGCATGAATGCACGACGATCAAACGCATGTTCTACCGCCGTTCGGTGAGTCCGCTTGTATCGCCGGGCAATGCGGTGGTTCTGGTAATCGATTACGCTGGCCTACCGCCTTCCTGGTCATTTTGGTGTCGGCAGCAGTTTCCAGAGCGATGGCATCAAGACTGCCGCGAGAGCCAGTTTCAGTGCGTCACCCGCCAGGAAGGGGGTGAGACCCCAGGCAAGGACCGGTTTGTCCCAGCCGACGATGGATCCGAGCCAAAGAAGACCCGGTATGTAAATCACGACGTTGCCGATCAGCATCGCAGTTGCCGTCGTCCAGGGAGTACGGTCCCAGCCACGCTCGGCGAGATAACCAACTGTGCCGGCCGCAAGAACGAACCCGAACAGATATCCCCCAGTTGTGCTCATCATATAAGCAATCCCAATCCCCTTCTCGGGAGTGCCCGAGAACACCGGAAGTCCGAGAGCCCCTTCTGCGAGGTAGAGAAACACGGTTGCCACCCCCAGCCTTGGTCCAAAAGCCATCCCCATCATCAACACCACCAGTGTCTGCATGGTGAGGGGCACTGGCCAGAAAGGAATGCTGATCTTGGCAGAAATCCAAAGCGCAATGCTGCCCAAAACAGCCAAAGTGATGTTCCTGACCAGTGTCTTGTCCGTGGTCCATGCGGTTTGCGCCAGCGTATTGGGTCTCAAGGTAAGTTCGCCCATGGTTTTGGTCCTTTGGATACGGTTATGCCAACGCTTTGCGGATGTTCTCGAGCATGGCCGAACGGTCACGACGCACGGCAAGCGCGGTATCCATGTTGACGTTGACAAACCGGGTTGGGGTGTGGGGTTGCAATTGCCCGATGAGGTCCATATCGGCCGAGATCACCGTACCGATCATGAAGTAGCCGCCTCCGGAAACCGCATCGCGATGCAGGATGATCGGCTCGGTCCCACTGGGTACCTGAATTGACCCGTAGGGATAGCAGGCGTCGGTGATATTGGACGGATCGGACCCGGCACCAAAAGGCGGTTCCCGATCGACAAATTCCAGCTTGGAGCCGCCCTGGAAACGGTATCCCATTCGATCCGCTTCCGGAGCGACCTTCCAGGTGTCCCTGAAGAATTGCTCGCCCGAGGGTTCCGTAATCCGGTGCCAGTACAGGCCGGTGACGACCCTCAGCTCGGCAGGACTGCCAGGTTTCCGCCGCAGTTTCTCCGGCACGGATTTTCCATCCTGCACTGCTGCACCGCCGGTTCCTACCGGTAGTACATCTCCTGGTTGAACCGCACGGCCTTCCACGCCACCGAGCGCTCCAATGGGATAGGTCGATCGGCTGCCCAAAGCTGGCGGGGTGTCAATGCCGCCCGCGACGGCGATATAGGCACGGGCACCGTCGCGGATATAGTCAAAGGAGAGTACCTGGCCCGCTTTTACCTTGATTCCGGTCCAGGTCTCTTTCATTTCCCCGTCAATCATCGGCGGCAATTCACCGCCCGTAACGGCGATGGTCCTGTCTTCGGTGAATTCCAGCTCCGGACCCATGAAGACTGCTTCAAGGCCAGCGGCATCTTCGGGGTTGCCAACCAGGAGATTGGCACAGCGCAGCGCAAACCGGTCCATCGCCCCACCGATTGGAATCCCCAAATGATAGTAGCCGGGGCGACCGAGGTCCTGAATGGTGGTGGCAAAGCCTGCTGAGATCACTTTAATCGACATTGAGATCCTCCAACAGTCTGGTATTGGTACTGTCGACGTCCTTGTTGAACTCATCCAGATCGAACACGACTTCACAGATTCGTGGTCTGAACCTGTCCGCCTCAACATCGGCGACCGTCTGGTCGTATTCTTCGCGATTGATCGGCTTCCATTTGACGATGTCGCCCGGCTGGAAGAAGACCATGAAATCCTTGAGGTAGCTCGTTTGCTGTTCGGGGTCGTAGATCGGCATCGGAGTGATGCCGAACATCTGGTAGCCTCCGGCTCCGCGAACGGAATAGATGCAGGAGAAACAGCCTCCGTAACCGACCGTCAGCCTGGGCGTATCCGTCCGGGGTATCAGGTATTTTGGGACCTGAATTTGCCGGTGACGGTCAACCATTTGATAGAGAAACGGCAACCCAGCGACAAACCCCACCATGGAAACAAACCAGGGCGATCCGGAGTGTGCCCTGATGAAGTCGTCCACGGTACGGAAATCATTGATCCGCGCGGCATATTCGATGTCCGTTGTATTCGGATCCTGATGACGCTCCCGGAAGCGCATCAGGGTTTCGTGGGTCCAGGGATCCCGATAGTAGACCGGGATTTCGATCACCCGGGTGTCGAGTTTCGATTCCGCCTGGTCCGCATGCTCTTCCATCCGTTTCAGCTCAGACATCAGATCATCCGGATGGATTTGGTCGGGGTTGAATTTGATCTGATATGACGCGTTTGCCGGACATATCTCGGTGACCCCTCTGATCTTGGCTTCCTTGACGGCGTTGGTCATCGAAAGCGATTTGAAGAAGGCCTCAAGCGACATTTCCTCGCTGACTTCAACGAAGATGTGCTCATCGCCTCCAAAGGTATATCGCGAGTTCATGCTATCCCTCCTTCCTGTTGAGTAAGTCTGTTGGTATTTCGTTCCAGCCAAGGCTCCAGCCATTTGGTGTGAAACCGACCCGCCCTTACGTCCGGCTCTTCCGCCAGGGCCAGAAACAGTGGTGCGGTTGTTTTCATCTCCCCGACGCCGAGTTCCGAAACCGCACGCCTCAGTCGCGAGATCGCCTTGTCACGGTTTTCGGCATGCACAATCAGCTTGCCGAGAAGGGAGTCGTAAAAAGGTGGAACCTGATATCCGGGATAAAGGAAATGATCGAAGCGGACGCCGGGACCACCGGGGACTTTCAGGTCGTCAACCACTCCCGGGAAAGGCATGAAATGGTTGGCCGGGTCTTCGGCATTGATCCGCACTTCGATGGAATGCCCGCGCATGTCAATGTCCGACTGGGCAAACGAAAGTTTCTTTCCGCCGCAAATCCGGATCATTTCCGCCAGCAGATCGACCCCGGTAATACATTCGGTGATCGGATGCTCGACCTGGATGCGAGTATTCATTTCGATGAAGTAGAAGTCACCGGATCGGTCATCAAAGAGATATTCGACCGTTCCGGCACCGCGGTAGTGGACGGCTGCCGCAAGCGCCACCGCGGAAGAACATAGCGCATGGCGAATTTCCGGCGACAGGGCAGCGCAAGGCGCTTCTTCCCAGACCTTCTGGCGACGCCTTTGCAGGGAACATTCCCGCTCAAAGCAATGAATGAAACTCTCGCCGTCCCCGAGAATTTGCACCTCGACATGGCGGGCGTTTTCAACCACTTTTTCCAGATAAAGTCTACCGTCACCAAAGGCGGCATTCGCTTCGGCAGATGCCTGTGGCGCAAGCCTGGAAAAATCCTTTTCGTCATTGGCGATACGAATGCCACGGCCGCCCCCTCCGGCTGTAGCCTTGATCATGACGGGGAAACCGATTTCCTTCGCCAGGACCTTTGCCTTTTCAAGGTCCTTGAGAATCCCATCGCTACCCGGCACGGTCGGAACGCCTGCGTCCCTGGCCGCCTTTCTTGCCGTTGCCTTGTCCCCCATGCTGCGGATAACATCCCCCGAGGGGCCTATAAACGCCAGTCCTGCCGCCTCGACGGCGTCGGCAAACTCGGCGTTCTCCGCAAGAAATCCGTAGCCCGGATGAATGGCATCCGCACCAGTTGATCGCGCTGCATCCAGGATCGCGTCCACACACAGATAGGATTTTTGTGCAGGTGCAGGACCGATCTCGATTGCCTCATCCGCCATCTGAACCGCCAGGGAACTCCTATCTGCTTCGCTATAGACCTGAACCGTATTCAGCCCGTTTTCCTGAGCGGCGCGGATGATCCGAATGGCAATTTCTCCACGGTTCGCAACGAGGATCTTCGAAATGGACATGCCCGGCCTGCTCAAATCTCGACCTCGGCGAGGACGGTTCCCGGCGTGATGGGTTCCGCATCGTCAACCTTGAAAGCGATGATCGTGCCATCCACTCCAGAGTGCGCTTCATGGAAAGACTTCATTACCTCAATCAGACCGATCGCATCACCCTTGGCGACTGTGTCCCCTTCGCTTTTATATGGGGGCTCATCGGGTGCGGGTTTGCGGTAAAAAATACCGGGCAGCATTGCCCTGATCTCTTCGGTTGCCATATTTGCCTTCCTCCAATTCGTTGTGCGTGTCATGGTATGGTCAAATAATCGCTGAGTGCCGATTTCACGCTTTCGGCAATGTCCAGCACATTTGGTGTGTCTGAGTGAATGCAGACAGTACGGGCTTTCACAGCAACTTCCTTGCCGCCGGTGCTGATGACAATCCCGTCCTTGACCGCGCACAATGCACGCCGTCCCGCTTCCTCGGCGTCAACGTGCTTGTGCTCGCGGGTGATGAGAAGCTTTCCGTCGTCGTCATAGTCCAGGTCCGCAAAGAACTCAGGCACGAATTCCAGCCCCCGCGCCATGTAGATTTCTTCATGCAGCGTTCCGGATAAACCGAAAATCGGAACCTGGAACACATCTCCCGCGTCACAGATGGCGTGGGCGATGTGTTCCTGCCTTGCCGCCATGCCATAAAGCGCGCCATGTGGCTTGAGGTGTGCCAGTTCCACACCCTCGGCCTCCAGAAATCCCTTGAGTGCGCCGATCTGATAAATGACAATGTTCGCCATCTCTTCGCGTTCGATCTTCATTTCCCGTCGCCCGAATCCAGCCAGGTCGGGAAGCGAAAAGTGTGCGCCCACCTTGACGCCATGCCGCTTGGCAAGCCGCACGGTTCGACTCATATGATTGGGGTCCGAACCATGGAACCCGCAGGCAATATTTGCCTCGGTGACAAAGGGCATGATCTGTTCGTCGTTGCCCATTTCGTACAGGCTGAAGCTCTCGCCCATATCGCAATTGATGTTGACCGTCATCGTTGGCTTCCTCCTCAGTCTTTCAGGGATGCGACGTAGCGGAGGCGGATCTGATCGGCGATAACGGCCAGAATCAGAAGTGCGCCGAGGACCACGGTCTGCAAATAGGATTCGATACGGGCGAGGTTCATTCCGTTTTGAACCAAGCCGATAAAAAGTGCGCCGAGGACCACGTTCTCCAGGCGTCCCACACCACCGCGCAAGCTTACGCCGGCAATCACGCAGGCCGCGATTGACTGCAGCGGCATTGAGGCACCGATATTGGCTTCCCCGGTGTCGAGTCTTGCCGTGAGCAACATGCCGGCAATCGCAGCCATTGCAGCACACAGAACATACGTCCAGAACAAGGTTGCGCGGGTGTTGATGCCGGAAAGCGCCGCCGCCTTGATGTTGCCACCAACGGCGTAAAAATGTCGGCCGAAGGGGGTTCGGTTCAGTACCTGATACAGGATGATGGCGATCATCGCCGCCGCATAGATTGGCGTCGGGATTCCCAACAGCGATCCAAAGCCGAAAATATCGCCAAAAGCTTGTGGCATGCCATAAACGGGTGTCCCGCCTGTGAGGAACAAGGCAATCCCGAATCCGACGGATGTCATTCCGAGGGACATCATGAAGGGGGAGACGCCAAAGAAAGCGACGCCGATGCCATTGACAACACCGATCATGGTGCCAGCCAGTATGCCGCCGAGACACCCGAGAACGATCGCCAGCCAGACCAAATCAGGCATCGCTGTGAAAGCACTCGCCATGACAAGCGCACCGACAACGGATGTCAGGGCCAGGACCGTTCCGACAGAAAGATCAAAGCCTCCGGTCAACAGGCACAGCATCTGGCCGAGAGATACGATGGTCAGATAAACCGACTGACGCAGCACATTCATCAGATTGGGGCCGCTCAGAAAATTTTCGGACATGAACGTGAAGACCACGACAGCGACCAGAAGAAGGAAAGGCAAGATCCCCAGCTTCACGAAGAGTCGTTTCGGCAGATCGATATACTTGGTTTGTTTTTCAGCCATGGGTTCCGAAGGGTGAGTCGTCAGGCAGCCTCTCTTTCAAAGAAATGGGAGAGCACGTTCGTCTCGGTGATCTCATCACCGGAAAGCTCGGCCTGGATTCGCCCCTGATAGAAGACATATGTCCGATTTGTCAGATGAAGGATCTCTGGCAAATCCGATGAAATCAGGACGATGGCAGCACCGGCTGCGCAAAGCTCTGCGATAAATTCGTAGATTGCGGCCCGCGTTCCAACGTCAACACCAACCGTCGGTTCATCGAAAATGATGAGATCGAAATCGCGAGTCAGGCTGCGTGCAAGCATTTGTTTTTGCTGATTGCCGCCCGAGAAATGTTCAGCCGACCGTTCAACGTGTCTGGGAGTGAGATGCAAACGGTCTGCAAGCGTATCGACGATCCCGGCTTCGCCACCTCGGTCGAGGAACCAGCCATTGGAAAACGGTTTCACATTCAAAGACGCAAGCGCAATATTTTCCCGGGCAGGACGCATCATCATCAGGCCGTCCCGCCGACGGTCCGAGGGAAGATAGAGCAGCCCCTGATCAAGCATGGATCGGGTGGTCAGATGCCTGAGCCTGTCGCCCTTGAATTCGACTTCGCCTCCGGAGAGCTTCAGGGCCCCGAAGCAAGCTTGGCCAAAACGTGATTTCCCGGATCCGACCAGTCCCGCCAGACCAACAATCTCGCCACGTCTGACTGCAATCGATACATCCAGAATCCCGCCATCCGCGCTTGACAGATTGGTCGTCTTCAGAATCGTCTCGCCAGGATGGAACCGGACCATCGGGAACACCTCACCGACGATACGGCCAGTCATCAGGCGCACTAGCTCGTCATCGGAGGTCGTCCTGGCATCAACGGTATCGACAAATCGTCCGTCACGAAGAATCGTGATGCGATCACCAATCCGGCGGATCTCCCCCATGCGGTGGGTGATGTAGATGATCCCGACCCCTTGCTTCTTGAGCTTTTCGATCAGTTTGAAGAGTTGCTCGGTTTCATGGTTGGTGAGAGACGCGGTCGGTTCGTCGAGAATCAAAACCGAGAGGTCCGATCGAAACGCCTTGGCTATTTCCACCATCTGCTGTTCGGCGCGTGTGAGACGATCGATCTTGGCATTCGGATCGATATGGAAATCGAGGTCGTCGAGTATTTGCTTTGCTTTTTCGCGTTGCAGCCTGGGCTGCAGCAAGCCGCGCCTGGTCTGTTCAGCACCGAGAAACAGATTCTCCGCCACGTTCATCTCAGGGATCAGCGAGAACTCCTGAAAAACCGCACTGATCCCGAGTTCACGGGCTTCGTGCACACTTGAAAGCGTAACCGGCTCTCCGCGGAACAGGATTTCTCCAGCTGTCAACGTACTGGCACCCGCAAGCATGGAGATGAGAGTGGATTTGCCTGCGCCGTTTTCGCCGAAGAGGACATGGACCTCCCCTTTCTGGAGCTGAAAATCCATATCATCCAGGGCCCGGATGCCGGGATAATCCTTGGTGAGCCCCACCGTTTCGAGAAGGGTGCGCACATCTTCAGGATGCGCGCTGCCCTCCACCTGATCGGGAAAATGGACAACCATCGGACTCAGTTCGACCTGATTGCCGGTGACTATTCCACACGGAAAACCGGCTTGAAGCCAGCCGGTGCGAGTGTGGATGTCGGGTCAAAATCCTTGAGGTTGTTCTGGTCCACCACATAGAGCGCCGGGCCGACATGCTTGTCATACTCCTTACCCTCCAGAATCCGTACCGCCTGGTCGACGGCAACTCGTCCCTGAATCACCGTGGAATCCGTTGGTGCAGCCATGATCTGACCACGACGAATTCCTTGGTCGACGCCCGGGGTGAAGTAGTAGGATGCGATCTTGATCTGATCGGATAGTCCGCGCGAACGCAGGATCGGTATGGCGGCTTCGGCAGTCACCGCTGTACCTACGATGTAATTCAGGTCGGGATGGGCTTCGAGCGTATCTTCAACCAGTTTGGACTGGGCCTCCTTGCCGGTATCCCCATATTTTGTCTCGACGAGCTCGATATCACTTCCTTTGATCGCACCGGCAAAGCCTTTGTTTCCTGCTTCGACCCAGCCCGCACCTGCAGGTCCGGGGAACCAGGCCACCTTGACCTTGCCGGATCCCGAAGGATGGAGCTTGGCGAGAAACTCACCGGTCTTTGCTCCCATCTCACCGAAGGAAACGAGCGACTTTGCAGATATTTCAGGTGAACTGATGCCGTTGATGACATCAATGACCGGCTTGCCCTTCGACCTGATTTCCTTGACCAGATTGTTGAGGCCGTCGTAGGAAATCGCACCGATAATTACGGCATCGGCACCTGCTGCTACACAGTCTTCGACCTGCGAGATCTGCTTGTTGAGTTCCGTATACCCTCCGGCTTCGACAACCTGTATCTTGACGCCAAGACGCCTGGCTTCTTCCGTGACGCCGTAGTCAACACCCAGCCAATAGGCATCCTTCATGTGCGGGAAGGAAACGCAGAGTTCCCAGGCCTTGGATGCCTTCTCAAGCGGCACATAATCCTTGTTCGAGCGCGGGCTGTCCATGTTGAACGCCGGTTCCCAGACCTGGACCGGATACGGATACCAGTTTTCGGACTGAGCCGATGCATATGATGCGGCGATAAGCGCGGTCGTGGCAATAAAGCCGAGCATGAGCTTTTTCATTTCACTCCTCTCTCTTGAATATTGAGTTCAGCGCCCAACCGAAACCATGAGGCGCAACACCTGGCCGAAGCGAGCTGAAAGCCCTGTCCTCGGGTCAGTTCTTAGGATACAGGGGAAGTTTTGTATTGTAAAATACGAATTAAAGTTTACTATTATCGGTTTTTTCGATATTCAATTCTCTGGCATATTTATCGAATCAGGCACTATGTAGAACACTAAGCAGGCTGGGTTGATAGGATTTTTGTGAGCCAGATCCTGCCTTGAGTCTTACATGGTGGTTCTCCTGTTTGCCGGTGAACATCAAGATGGTTATAAAATTATCGAAAATCCAAAAGATAGATATTCGAAAATCAGATGAAATTATCTCTACGCCAGCTTCGCTACTTCATTGCCGCTGCTGATGCCGGGCAGGTTTCGAAAGCCGCCAAGAACCTGAATGTGTCCCAATCGGTGGTTACAACGGCAATCAGGCAACTGGAGGAGGTGGTCGGGTCGACGCTGTTTGAGCGGCACCAGTCAGGAATATCCCTGACATACGAGGGAAACCGATTCCTGGACCATGCCCGGCATATTATCCAATCGGTCGATGAAGCAATCCGAATCCCAAAGCGTGCGACGGAAGATGTTTCGGGAACTATCAATCTAGCCGTAACCTATACGGTCGCCGGTTATTTTATCCCGCGGATGCTCGCGCGATTCGCCCGGTCCTTTCCGAACATCAAGGTGAACATGACGGAGACTCATCGGACTGATATTGAGGAAGGCTTGGTCACAGGCGGCTTCGACATTTCCGTGATGCTGACATCGAACATCATCAATCACGAAGAAATCGCCCATGCAGCCTTGTTGCAATCCCGTCGTCGTCTCTGGGTCAACGCCAGTCACGATTTCCTCAAGAAGCAAACGGTAACGTTGCAGGAAATTTCCGCGGAACCATACATCATGCTCACGGTCGATGAGGCGAGCAACACGGCACAGCGCTATTGGAACAAAACCCCCTATAAGCCCAATACGATTTTCAGAACCTCTTCTGTCGAGGCGGTGCGAAGCATGGTTGCCAATGGCATGGGGGTTTCGGTTCTTTCGGATATGGTTTACCGGCCATGGTCACTGGAAGGCCGGCAAGTAGGTGTGATCGATGTCAGCGACAAAGTCCCGACCATGGACGTCGGCCTGGCCTGGGCGGCCGGCCAGGAGCACCCGGAATCGGTCAAGAGCTTTATGGAGTTCATGCATCTATCCATGGGCTCGGATCAGCCGCATATTGTGAGACATGAATGACTTCTTGTGCTTCATTCGGGACACTTTAACAAATACGCCCAGACCTGCCCGGATCAGGGACCGCGCCGAGGAAGACGAAGAAATCCAAGGGCGGCCCGTCTCGGTTCCCAGCCTGTGCCCCCCCCCCCCCCCCCCCCCCAAGAGCCATCACATCGCTCCCTGGGAATACGACCGGCAAATGTATCGACAGCGCAACGAGGTCGAACGGCTGTTCCGGCGGCTTCAGGGCTTTCGCAGTATCTTCTCGCACTTCGAGCAGCGGGATGCCCCATCCCTCGGGTTCGTCGTCGCGCGGATCACCAATGCACTACATAATGTTAACGTGCTTGGTGTCGTACTGGAATATCTATTGGTTTGCACTGTCTTCTATAATCCCGAAGAGACCACGAATTGTCCGCCACCTGCAATATCGCCCACTAAACATCGGTATGCAACGAGTAGCCTTCGGGTCACCTTTTTCTGTGGGCGTCGGTCATGGTGATCTGTCTTGTCAGTCCCTGATTTGTTTTTCAAAGGCCGAGCTCGCTGTGAGATCCGAGGCGCACGAGATCAAGGTGATCGTGATCGGGCTTGCGGTATATCAAGATGAGATCCGGCCGAAGATGGCAGTCACGATGATCGGCCCACTGACCGACAAGCGCATGGTCCCGATGACGTTGAGCAATTTGCCGGTCCGCTGCCAAGTCGGCCACCACATGGGCAAGATCCGAATCAAGATGCTTGGCGAACCGCCCCCTTCCTTTCGCGCTGGAAATCCCGCCGAAAAGCTTTGGTCCGTCTAATTGTCCGCATTAAGATCGGCTATCAGGTCATTGACATTGCCAATCTCGGTCAGTTCACCTCGTCGTGCAGCCTCCATAGCTGCAATGGTTTGTGCATTCGGTACCAAGGGTTCAAAAGGTAGGCGTTTCTCCGCGGCAATGCGAACCATCATTAGCCGAAAGGCATCGGACACGGTAAGGCCGATCGCATCGAGCACGGCTGCCGCCTCGTTCCTGGTTTTCTCATCAATTCGGGCTCGAACCACAGTATTCATGTCGACATTCTCGTTATCTCTGTAGTGAGCCACATTGTAGCACAGAATGGGGTGATATCAGGTTTTGTCTGCCTGTGAATAGGCCAGTTCGGACTGGCTCTCCCCCAGCCATGCGCACGACGCCCCGAAGGGGCGGAAGCTCCAGAATCCGATGTATTAAGACAATATCCTCCGAGAATGGGCAGCCCGTCTCGGCTTCACGCCCGGGGTGCTGCTCAAGGGCCGCAACATCGCTCCCGGGGAGTATGACTGGACACGGTACCGGCGCTTCCAGGACTTCCGCAGGATTTTCTTGCGCTTCGACCAGCCGCATGTCCTGTCCCTCGGGTTCGTCGTCTTCGCACTGGCCGTCGATGCACTGCGTGGTAGTAACATGCCTTGGAAACATGACCTCAATGAGACGGTGCCGGGGGATTTGGTGGCCCATCTTGACAACTGTAGCCAACCGCTCAAATCAGATCAAAGCGTATCTGAGAGGCTGACCCCGGGACACCGGGTGCATCCAGCCATGAATTAGCAGGCATGTTTCAGGGAAATGCTTCCAGAAACGTACCGTCCTGAAGCAACAGAACGGGGACTCCGTTGCACGGGACCCAGACGGCAGCATGCTGCTGAAAAGTTCGGCACCATGCCAATACCTCCTGGACCCTGGGCCCCAATACCAAAAAACTCTCCTCCACGGGCCAACTGTCGTCCAGGTTCCCGCCTGCTGCCCGCAGAAAAGTCAGCTTGCTGGTGCGTAACTCAGTTGCCAGCAGGTGATTCCGACGCATGTTTTCGGATTCATCATAACGCTGGCTGAGAGGATTCCATGCCGTGATCAGGCAGGCCGAAGTGGCCGCATGGTGTATCATGGTACGTCTCACATGCTCACTGGGCTCTCCGATTCGCAGGATTTCGACGTGATCGCCATCGTACACACGATAGTTGGTGTTCAGGTAAGCTCGGAGTAACTTTTCGGGCAGGGGCATAGACAAACAGATTCATGAAACTGAAGCCAGAACCGATTTCCCGGATCCGGAAGATTTCGACCGTCACCATGCCGTTTCATGAAAATATCGGTGCTGAATGGGATATCATAGCAGCGAATTGGTGGAACACTGCGTCGGAAATTGGTAAAGTCCGGTTCCGGCAGGTAGGGTTTCTTGCAATATGTATTGGTTGCGGGGTTTTCTGTCGTCCATCATTCGCAAAAGATAAGATGCGACATGAATCAAGTGACGTGATCATATCGTGGTTCCTGTTAACAAAACCGCTCCTGATGGGATAAGTATCGCATGATCTTTGGGTTTGCATTCCGGATTGCATTGATCCTGGTTCCGATTCTGATCATTGGCATTATTGTGTCCAGTGCGTTGAGTCTTTACAACTTCGGGCAGACATTTTCCAATCTGCTCGATTCCCGCTTTGAATTTGTGACCAGTGAAGTCCGGGATAATGTACAAAGTCAGATGGATTTGGGATTGCCCCTGGAGAATCTGGAAATTGCCGAAGTCCTGGAACAATACACACTCGACGACCAGCGGATCCTGACGATTGAGGTATTCGACGAACGGGGAGTTGTCCTTCACAGTTCCGATGCCAGTTCCGTCGGCGATATCATCCCGGACGAATGGCTCAGTCTATCGCGGCTGCATTCGGACAGTTCATCATGGTCCACGCAAGAGGTCGATGCGGGAGTGGTAGGGACGGTGATTAACAATAATCTGGGCCAGAATGTTGGGTCGCTGGTTCTTCGGTATTCCCGGGACTATCTGGATCAGATGGTGTATTCCCAAGCCCTTCGCCAGTTAACAGTGAATTCGATAGCTGCGGGAATCACCCTGTTGGTCGGGTTGATCGGTGCCATGCTGTTGCTCCACAGGACGGGCCGTGATCTGAGACTGATGGCGGAAACCATGAACTCACTCGCCAACGAGGAAGAGAAAGAAAGCTCCTTTTTTCACCAAGTGGATTCAAGGCTGCCGACTTTTGGCCGGTTTGTGTCCAGTGTGCTGGCTACCTATAAAGATATGGATAACACGATCGCCAAAGCCAAGGAATTTGACGAGAAGTAAGCGACTATGAAAGCCATTCGCAAGCGTCGGACTGCCGGCGTACCGACATTGCCGCAGGATACCGCAATGTATCGGGCGGTATTCTACCGACTCCTGATTTTGGGAGGAATGATGGTGCTGGTCGGTCAGGTCATCATCTTATCGATTGGATTCAAAGGATTTGAAGAGGACCTGAAACCGGAACTCAGCCAGAAAGCCATTGCGGTCGGTCGGGCACTGACAACGGAATTTTCCGAAGCGATCAATGGACTTGGAATCCCGTTGGAGCAGTTGGTTGGCGTAGAGGAGTACTTTGCGGGCATCCTGGACTCTAATGAGGATATACAGTTTTTGGCACTGGCAGACACCTCTCCGCGGCTGTTGTATGAGCGGAACCTCCCGAATGAACTGGCTGACCAGGTGCTGGAAGACTCCTATGACTCCACGGAATCTGCCATATCTCATCAGTCCCGGCAGCTTGAGGAGTTCAGTGACAACATCTTTCCACTTTTTTCTGACGGGGAGTTGATCGCTACCCTGCATGTGGGAGTCAGCGGGGATGTGTTGAGAAAACAGCTGGCCTCCATATTGTATGAAGTCATCGCAGTGATTCTGGTTTCGATGGTCATCACACTGGAATTACTGACCATGTTTATGAGCATACGGATGTTGGCCCCTACGGAGCATGTGCAAAAAGTCCTGGAAGCGGGTGCCAAGGGACGATTCACGAATCGGGTACTGCTGAATGCCAGGAGTGGAATCGGTTCGATGGTCCCCAGTCTCAACCGCCTGTTGTACCACTTGGAGCAGAAGTACCAGGATTTTCAGTTTGAACTGCGAGAACTCCGGGACGCACAGATTGATCATTCGATCAGTAAAAAAATTGCGGGGTTGAAAGTGGCCGTCGATCAACGGTTCCGCTTTTCGGATGAGCTGGGTCAAATTGAAAAGACTGCAGCCTTGATTCGGTTGCCGCTTTTCCTCTTCATTTTTTCAGAGGAACTCACGCGACCCTTTTTCCCGCTTTTTGTCAGTGGTTTTGTCTCGATCGACCCGCCGCTGTCCTATGAAATGATGCTGGGCTTGCCCATCACGCTGTTTATGGTCGCTACGTTTGTAGCGACCCTGTTTGCGGGCGGACTCACGTATCGGCTGGGTTGTTCCCGATTGTTTTTGATTGGCATCGCTTGTGCATTCGTCGGCTATTGCGGCACTTTTTTTTCTGGAAGCTACATTGAACTGGTTTTGTGGCGCTGTTTGAACGGCGTCGGTTACGGTCTGATCTTCAATGCCAGTGAAACCTGGGTGGCCCTGTATTCCAAAGGACCGGATCGTGCTCGCAGTGCTTCTGCTTTCGTTGGTGCAGTATTTGCCGGTTTTGTCTGTGGACCATCTATGGGGGGGATGTTCGCAGATTATTTCGGTCCACAGTTGACTTTTCTCATTTCTGCCGGGCTGGCGGTGCTTTCTGCCTCTGCGGCTTATTTTCTGCTGAAAGAACCCCGGGAGCTCTCCTCGGTGGAGCAGGAAAAACCCAGAATGTCTGGAACCTTCAATGCGGTGACGTGGAAAACCCTGTTGAGCAATATGCGCTTTATCGGGATTGTGTTCACGGCGGTGCCGACAAAAGCCACCGTGTCGGCGTTCCTGTTTTTTCTGATACCGCTCTATATGAACGAACTCGGACATACCCAAGCCGAGATCGGACAAGTCATGATGCTGTATGGAGCCTTGATTTTGGCTGGGACAATTCTCACTTCCCGAGTCGCCGATTACACCAGAAAATATTCGACTGTGCTCCTGTTGGGAATGATGTTGAGTGGATTGGGTCTGGTTTGGATGCCGGCGGGCAGCTATTTGATGAGCGAATCGCAAGCGGTGTTGGTGGCGATCTTTGTCCTGGGGGCTGGGCATTGTCTGATCATGTCGCCACAGTTTGCGATCATGCAAGAAATCGCCTACAAATGTCGGGGTACCATTGAAATGCCAGTCTCCCTCAGTGTGTATCGGTTTACGGATCGGCTGGGTTTGATTATCGGCCCGGTTCTGGCCGCCATCCTGGTGCAGAAGATGTCCTATATCAGTGCGATTATGTCCCTCGGCATCATGGTGCTCGTGTCGATGCTGATATCGTTTCTGGCCATGAAGACGTATGAACAGCAAGAAATGTAAGGTGCGAATATGAACGGCAAGCCGACCACCTTTCTCTCTTTTGTAACCCTTCTTGCGCTTCTTTTATGGGGTCCCTATGCGACCTGGGGGCAAGATACTGCTCTGCGGGATGAGGCTCAACCCTACCGTATTTTTGGAGTCGTTTGGCGGGGTGAAACGGAAGTCGAAGAAGGTTTCCGGGATTATCTTAACCAGCGCGGGATTCCCTATGAATTCACCATCCGAAGCTTGGAGCTGGATCGTAGTAATGCCCCTCCCATTGTTGCGGAGATTCAACGTGTGAAACCCGATCTCGTGTATACCTGGGGCACCGGTTCGACATTGAGTACGGTGGGCAGTATTGGTACGGATACGCCGGAAAAGTTTGTGCAAGATATTCCGGCAATCTTCGTCATGGTGGCATATCCGCAGGCAGCTGGAATTATCGAGAGCTTTGAAAGCACGGGAAGACAGGTTTCCGGGGTTTCTTTTCTGGCCCCGATGGATACCCAATTGAATGCGATCACAGCGTATTACCCTTTTCAAAAGCTTGCGGTGATTTATGATGATACGTCGAGCAATTCACGATTGAATGTCGAATTGCTCGAAAAGGCAGTAGGCGAAGCCGAAATCGAATTCCTGCCCTTGCCAATTCCACATCTGGAAAATGGCAAGCCCGACCCGGAGGCTTTGCCGGACTTGATCCGAAAAGCGAAGAACGAGCAGGTTGATGTGCTGTATATGGGCCCGGACTCCTTCTTGACGCGGCACGGCAAAATGTTTACGAGCACGGCGATTGAACAAGGGCTGGCGACATTTGTTTCTACACAGAGTCCGCTGAAGAATGCGCATGGCCTCTTCGGCTTGGTCTCCGATTACTACACGCTCGGCAAACTGGCAGGGTTGCAAGCGGAGAGAATTCTGGTAGAAGGGGTTGAGCCCAAGGATCTGCCGGTGGCTTTTCTGAGTCGTTTCAAGTTATGGGTCAACATTGATGTGGCGAAAGCACTGGAAATTTTCCCTCCCATGGACATCATTCCGATTGCCAGTTTCAATGATAGCGGCTTTACCACTCCTTGAAGCGCTCAGAATGATAGGTTGAACTATGTTACTTCGCACCAGAATCAGCCTTCTCATGATGCTGACGATCGGAGTGGTTTCGGTAAGCATCGTAACGGTTGGACTCCAGCGGGAAGCGCTGATCAAGGATCAGTATTCGCGTAGTTCGGTCAGCGACCAGACCAATCTCTGGAATAAGATCATGGATGAGATCATTCGGCGAATGGAAGCGGGGTATACCAGGATTTCCGAGAATGAGTTATTGATTGATGCCATAGCGAATCGTGATTCGGTTGGCATCCAGCAACTGGCCACTGAAAGCTTTTCGCAATTACAGTCACAGAATGTACTGGAGCGCCTGGATTTAGTGTATGAAGATGGCTCGCTGGCCTATTCTTCTCTGCCTTCAGTATTCCAAAGCCCGATCATTTCTCCGAATATTGCCCAAAACCACATTGCGAATAACCAGGTGGCCAAGGGTATCGGGACGGATGCGGAAAGGAATACCGGACTGGTCTACGGGTTTCCATTGCTTGACCGCACGGGAACACCCATCGCAATGGCCATCTTCTCGATTGATATTCTAAGCGCAATCCAGGAAATGGAGCGGTTGGCGAATTCGACCGTGGTCCTGGTGAACTGGCGCGGCCGACTGATCGCATCCACTGAAGGAACCTTATGGGGCAGTCTGCAAAAGTCGGTGGACTTGCGGAAGTTGGATGCTGTCCAAACGATTCATATGGAGGACAAGTTTTACTCGATCACTGTCTTGCCCCAGGTTGCCGAACTCTCAGGGTTGGTGGGGCGTACCCTCATGATCAAGGATGTAACGGAACTGACGACCCGTCAGATCGTGATTAGCCAATACTATGCCGTAGTGGTTGCATTCCTGGTCATCTTCCTGGTGTTCTGCTTGTATTACTATATGTCGCGCTCTTTCTCGCCCTTGGCTCAAAGTGTCGGGGTGCTGAATGCTTTGTCGAAAGGAGATCTCCAGGTACAGGTGGAAGAAGCCGATTCGAATAACGAAGTCGGGCAAATTTCGAATGCGATTAATCGATTTCGCGCGGATCTCATCTCCCTGAATCGATTCAGACGCTCCCGTGAACGCCAGGCCGCAAGGCAGAAACGCTTTATTATTCGGGAAATGTCGGTCTTGTCCGAGATGTTGGATGGAGAAGAGCGCGAACGGGTGCTACAGGAGTTGCAAAGACTGAAAGACATCGTCCAGGAGTCGCCTACCCAGACATACGGGCAGGCAAGAACAAAAACGACCGCTGAAGTTGGCTCTGCCGACAATGAAATTCATGAAATGGACAGTTTGGCACCGATGGCGATTGCCTTCCAGCATATGTCCAATCGTATTCAGGACCAACACGGAAAACTTCGGGATTCGATTCGCACCAAACAAGCCCTGGCTTCCATTCAGAAAGAACTGGATATTGCGACCCGTGTCCAGTATTCCCTGATTCCCAGCAATCTATCCCTGTCGGGACTGTTTCCGGCAGCGGGTTACATGACTCCGGCTAAGGAAGTGGGTGGCGATTTTTTTGACCTGTTCCGGCTGGATAGAACACGGATCGGTGTCGCCGTAGCCGATGTGTCCGGGAAGGGAGTGCCGGCAGCCCTGTTTATGGTCATGGCGCGCACTTTGCTGCGCAGTACCGTATTTCACATTGAATCCCCGGCTGCCGTGCTGTCCTACATGAATGAATTCCTTGAGCAAAACAATGATGAACAGTTGTTCATCACCATGTTTTATGGGATTCTGGATGAAGAGAAAGGGACTTTGACTTATTCGACTGGGGGGCATAACCCGCCGATCGTCTCCGACAGCAAAGGTGCACGGGTACTGGAACAAACGCAGGGTGCGATTCTTGCCCTGATTGAAAATCTGGAATACAGTGAAAAAACGGTTGACCTTGAAGATGGGTCTCGCGTTGTGATGATGACAGATGGCATTCCGGAGGCGTTCAATGCAGACGGAGAAGCCTTCGGTGATGACCGAACCCTGGAATCGATTGCAGCACTGGAATTTGGGCAGTCTCCCAGCGAAGATGTCAGTGCATTGATCCGAAAAGTGGAAGATTTCGTCGGAGACGCGCCTCAGTTTGATGATATTACGTGTGTGATTCTGCATTACTACAGTAAGTCAGGGAAGGGCAGGGGTTGGGGCGTGGAAGGGCCGGATTTAGAGCTTGTATTGCGTAATGACCTGTCCGAAATTCCTCGCATTGCAGGCCAAATCTCACAATATGCAGAACAGCAAAGCTGGCCCAAGGAATGGGCGGGCAATATCAATCTGATGCTGGATGAATTGATTACCAATTCCGTCAGTTATGGTCAATTGTCGGATGGGTACGATGAAATTCGCATTACATTGAATGCCGAAAAGAATCGTTTGATCACCACTATCGAAGATGGCGGATTGCCATTTAACCCATTTGAGCAGGCACCCATACCAGACCTGGAAGCGGATATTGAAGATCGTCCTATTGGTGGACTGGGGATCTTTTTCGTCAAGGAATTGACCAGTTCGTATGAGTACCAGCGAATCAATGACAAAAACCGCATTGTCCTGGTTCAGGAAGCCGACGGGGGCCAGAAATAGCACCATGTCGCATTCCCTGCCATGACTGCATGCAATGCTGGGCCGGTCTATGACTCGGAACAGCGGGCTCAGGAGTCATTGCTGCAATGGTATGAAACTTGCCAGAGGCCCCAGCATGATGCATTGAACTGGTCCGATTATGCGGCGATGGTGGAATCGGTCAATGCAACTTTCGAATCTTTGGCGGAAGTGCGGCGATTTTCCTACCGACACCCAGTCGCGTTGCAAGACCCCGACTGGGGGGTGGGAAAGCCGTATGAGGTTCCGGTTGCGTACTCAGACAGCCTGAGTGGTCAGGAGGTGGTGGTCGCGATTGGCGGTATTCTCAATACCAAGGAACGATTCGATTTTCTGGCCAGGGATGCAAAGCCCGCTCTTCGCCTGCTCTCGCTCGACCTGTTGGGCCGGGGGGATAGCGGTTGGCTGTGGGAACAAACGGATTATCATCTTGACACCTACCTTGAACTGCTTTGTCAATTTATTGACCATCTCGGTGTTTCTTCCTGTACATTGTTGGGGTCATCCCTGGGCGCTTCGATCGCCATCGCGTATGCTGCCCGATTCCCAGACCGGGTGAATCGAATCATTCTCAATGATACGGGCCCACTGATTCCCGCCAACCGTCGGCAGCGCAGAGCAAAAGCCGTGGCTCGACACTATGTCTTCCGTTCGCCATCGGATTTTTTCCGAAAAACGACCGCATCTGCCAAACATGATGGACTGGTTCCGGATGCGGTCTTGTTGTACAACCAGCACTACAAAACCCATTGGTCGGACCAAGAGCAGGGACGTGTCTACTGCCATGACCTCAGGGCTCTTCTGGCCTATCGCTCGGCGGCACAAGATACGCTGACTCAATGGGAAGAATGGGGCAAAATCCAGTGCCCCATGCTGCTCCTGCATGGGCTCGAAAGTGATGCGCTGCAAATGTCGACGATTGAGGACATGAGTGCCGTTCAGAAAGAGATGTCAGTCATCCATGTTCATGATACCGGACATACTCCCAGCCTCAGTGACGGCGCTCTGAATCAAATGATTGTGGAATGGGTGCTGGATGATGCTCCGGCACCGCGACAATTGCATTTCCAGCGTCAGTACTTCCCTGACATGCTTTTCTTCCATCGTTCCACAAATCAGCTGACCTCTGGTATTGGGTGATAGTTCCAGCTTTGTTACAGCCTTCGCCCAAGTTGATATCCCGGGATCTTTGGCGGATTTGCCGAAGAGATGTGAAAAGGACTTGCTTATTGAATTTGACTGTGAGATTCTGGAATGAAATAATCTGCACCTGTTATAGTAAGGCGGCGTTCCCCCACCAGGTGCAGATGAACACACTAATGGAAAGGATCATCAAGAAGCGGTAGGGGGCCAAACGGGGGTAAATCAGGCTCAGGAGGTAACCGTAGGAGGAGCCATTTCTCTCTTCGGAAACGCGGCTCAATACCGTGGGTGGCTCATGCTGTTTGCGCTTAATGAAATAGTATTGCGCTTAAAGGCCAAAGCAATTATTAGAGTTGTTCGTTGTCTGGCTCGGTTATGGTCTGATCGGACCCTGTGGGTCGGTCATGTCACTGAGAACTGAGCCGATGGAGCTAGGCAAACAGCCCCCAGTCGTTGAAGTCAAGTGCCAAGAAGATATACTTGCCCATAGATTGCTTCGCTTATTTCGTTAGCCAAAGAGCGACAAGAAATATCCAATACAATGCAAAAGGAGCTATCAACCATGCGCGAACTCACCTTGTTTGACCTTAAAAAAGCCGTTGGCGGAACAGCTGCTGCTTTTCGTTGTACAACCAGCTATCAACCGATTGGAGGCCCTGGGGATAAGGTATTTCCTCCTACTTACGAAGGGGGGAAGTACGCAACCGAAAATCGTGTAAACCCTGAGACAGGAGAGGTTATCCCTTGTGTCTTACTGGACTCGGTTCAGTCCCAAGCCAACCGTATGGAACTTGCTTTGCTGGAAGCACATCGGCGGCAAGTAATACAACTTCCTCTACTGATCACCCGATTTGAAAATGATGCGCTGCTCAAAAAATTTACTGTTAGCAGCTTGGAGGCTCCTCATCGAATTGCTGATGCGTTGTTCCGTGACAGCCTCCTGGATGGGGTAATTTTTCGAAAATCAGATAAAGGTCGAGTGCTAGATACTGCCGAGGTTCGCAACGCCACTGGCTTGTTTGGCCTATGCCCAACAGCGCTGGTTTTCGGAGTGTGGGATTCAACTGGCCCACGTGGAGGCCTCGGCGCAAAGTTCCAGCGAGCTCTCGTTTCCGAGATCATCGGTTATGGCGTGCAGGCGGGCGTGAAAACAAGTAGCAGAATAGATCCGGCCCAAATCATGTTGGGCGCAGGTCCAATTTACGAACGCCAACAGGAAACATCAGCAGCACCAAACTGGACTTTGGATACTGCTGAAAACAAAGTGCTTGGCAAAGGAAAGCCTTCCGAGGCAAACCATGGCAATGTAACCCCCAGCATTGTTGATGGTGGATTTACCATCTCAAAAGGTGTACAGACAACAGTGCTTTCCCTTAGTGCCTTGCGCCGGCAATGCTTTCCGCTGAATGGGGCCGCCGCATCCGACTCCCAAACCGATCTACCAGCCCGCACCACTCTGGCGGCCTTGGGTCTGGCTGCAGCCACTCTGTCGAGGGGCGATAGCGATCTCCGCTCCCGATGTCATTTGTTCCCACTACAACAGCCCGTCTGGGAGTTGCTGGACCGCCCCGATGCAGAGCCGGCCAGCTATGAATTGACCTCCGAAAGTGCGATAGCACTCTTGAATGAAGCTGCATCCGAGGCTAGGGATGCTGGGTTGCCTTGGGAAGGAGAAATCGAACTCAATCCATCGGAAGAATTGCTTGAGTTGGTGCGGCGCAGCCAGGAACTCGCGGTAAGCAAGTCAGACTAGGAACCGGAATAATGTTCTCCATTGCCATTCGTTACCTTAACGGTTGGGCGATGGCGGCGGTGGATGGGGCAAAAAAGGAAAAGGCCGAATGGCCTCCCCACCCCGACCGTGTATTCATGGCACTGGCCGCGGCTTGGTTTGAAACCGGAGAAGATGCTGAGGAAGGCGCTGCGCTGCGCTGGTTAGAAGAACAGGGTTCCCCCGCCATTGCCGCATCGGATGCCGGCCAGCGAGAAGTTCTCACCGTCTTTGTACCGGTTAATGATGCTCGCGCCAGCAAGAAAGTGCCTGACGGTTCTGATCTCGATAAACTCAAGGACAAGGGTCTTGATCTGCTGCCCGAGTTTCGGTCCCGCCAGCCTCGCTCTTTCCCAGTCGTTATTCCCCATGATCCGATTATTCACTTCATCTGGACGGAACCCCTTCCCTCGCAATACAAGGCGGCCATGGACAGCTTGCTATCCAACATCACTTATGTCGGGCACTCGGCCTCGTTGGTGCAAGCATGGATTGCCGATCATGTGCCAGCCCCACGCTGGCTTCCTAGGAACGGCTTTGTCAGGCATCATTTGCGCGTTCCACACCCAGGTCGTCTGACGGCTCTGAAAAATCGACTCAATCGCGATCACCTGCTGGCTTACCAAGATATCTCGGGAGAAATCAGCGAAATCAAGGAAACGTTGAAAGAGATCCGAGTAGCGCAACCCCATCGCGCCGAATGGAAAGACTTTCCGGATGTGTTGATCCTGAAAGAGGAATCGACAGTCAAACAAGACCCGCTCTATTCCGCGTCAAAGGGTGGTGACGCTGAAGCCGCAGTAACTATGCTGAAAAACATGTTGACCCCCATTGATATGGTTCGAATACAACAATTCATCGAAAAGAATGCCAAGGAAGACAAACCCAGATTAGTAGCGGTTCATGCATACGAGAAAAACCTTAATGCCATTCCTGTAGCGCTGGCGCGAATCATCAGCGAACATTGTGGGAACAATCATACCGTAGATATATGGCAGAGTAATGTTGTCTCGCATACGGGGGCCGATGGATTTGGGCGACTTGCCCGCCAAGCACTGTTCTTCGGTGAAGTGGAGAAGGGAGAAACCTATATTCTGGTAGATGACTTAGTTGGTCAGGGTGGCACCTTGGCGAACTTGCGTGGCCACATTCTCAAGCAGGGTGGTCATGTCGTTGCAGCGATTGTTTGTACTGGAAAGCCTTATTCTGCTACACTCTCACTCAGCAATGATCAACTAGTAGAGTTACGAAAGACCCATGGATCAGCCCTTGAAAAATGGTGGCAAGGCTACTTCGGCTACTCCTTCGATAGACTTACTCAATCGGAAGCTAGGTACCTCTCCCGCTCCCCGAATGCTGACCGAATACGAGAACGAATTATTGAGGCGAAGCGCCCACGAGATTGTCAAGGTCACTATCGAGGTCCTAAGGCGCAAAGACAACGCTTGAAACAGCTCGAAACCGAACTGAAACTGCGTTTTCTGGATGGTATCCCACCTAGTCAACGGCCAACTGTTGGGCAGTGGCAAGGCTACAGTGAGCCCGAATCCGCCGATGTTACAGAACTCCCTTCCAATCATTTCGACTCCAATCTGATTGTTCTGCGGCTTTCTGGCAAGCGCATCTCCTTACCTGCTACACTTAGGTTGACTGGAGCGCTGCGCGGTGCTTTGTTGAAGCACTGTGCGATTCAACCGCCGCCCGAGTGGCTAACGGGACATACTCCCGATGGTTATCCGAGTAAGGTGCCGCACCTAGCATTGATGCCCATGCCTTTTGTTGGTTCGCAACACGCCGATGGAAGCATCATGGGCGTTGCCTTGGTCTTGCCGCTGGGACTGGACGGAAGGGACGCTACCAATTGTCTGGCCCCGTTCCTGTATGATGAGAATAGTATTTCTATGCTGCGTCATCTATTCGATGGTGAGTGGCTGGAATGCAAGGTCGAGCAGGAAACACGTGAACGGCCGCCTTTGGCATTGCGCTCGGAACGCTGGACACGCAGGTCGCGAATTTGGGCAAGCGTGACACCGGTCGTCCTAGACCGCCATCACGACGGCAAGGGCCGCTGGCAACGTGTCGCTGCGGATATCAAGATAGCCTGTGAGCGTGTTGGGCTACCTAGACCGGATGAAGTCATATTGCATCCTGTTTCGCTCGTGGAAGGCGTTTCCCAAGCTCGAGAGTTTCCCCGCATGACCCGAAAATCGGATGGCGGCCCTCGCAGTCACAGTCATGCTGTGTTGATTTTCAAGCAGCCGCTTAGTGGTCCGGTACTTGTCGGCGCAGGACGCTTCCGCGGCTATGGCTTGTGTCTGCCGATTGACTAGGAAGGTTGTGGGATGGCTGATTTGACTGCGCCTCGTTTCGGCGAATTTTTTAAGGCCCTCTGGAGTTACAACCCCTTTGCTTGGCAACAAGCAATGGCTGTGAGGGTTATGGAGAATGTTGATCGTCCTTGGCCTGAGGCCATTGCTCTACCTACTGCTGCCGGCAAGACAGCCTGTATCGACATAGCTGTGTTCGCGCTGGCCGCCCAAGCCGCAAAATTAACAAGCGGCGGCATCGTAACTGCGCCTCGCCGCATTTTCTTCGTGGTGGACAGGCGTATTATCGTTGACGAAGCCTATTCCCGGGCGGAACTACTAGCACGGAAACTGGCGAATGCAGAAACCGGTATTCTCAGGGAGGTTGCGGATGCCTTGCGTACGATTGCTGCTGGTAGCGAAGAAGGATATTGGAGGGATGAGCATCCCCTTACCGTCCATACCTTGCGAGGTGCAAGCTACCGTTCTGATTCCTGGGCGCGCAGTCCGTTGCAGCCTGCCGTCATCGCGTCAACGGTTGACCAAGTCGGCTCGCGCCTGCTTTTCCGCGCTTATGGGCGTGGTTCCGGAATGTGGCCCATTTATGCGGGAATGATTGCCAGCGATAGCCTAGTTTTGCTTGATGAAGCTCATTGCGCCCAGCCATTTCTTGAAACTCTTCGGGCAGTTCAGCAATATCGCAAGTGGGGCAGGGTTTCGCTACACAGGAGTTTTTATCCCGTCGTCCTGTCCGCGACTCCCCCTCCCGGCCTAGAAGATGTTTTCAGGGATGATTCGGAGCAGGGAACCGACCCCGACCACCCTCTGGGGCACCGCCAGTTAGCACACAAACCGGCTTTTTTGGAAAAAGTCAAGGCAGCCAAAGGCAGAAACGCAATCCTTCGTTTCGCCGAAGCGCTTGCGGTGAAGGCTGAAACGCTCGCCAACGAATTCAGGGCTCAAAACAGCGGAACCAGTCCAGCGGTAGTTATCTTTGTCAACCGTGTCGCTACTGCCCGGGCCGTACGCGACTGCCTTGCTGGGCTCCACAAGGATAGGGTGATTCTTATGACCGGACGAATGCGGGGCGTTGACAAAGCCAGGGTAATTACCGTGCTTGAAGAACTGCGATTGACGTCGAGTGCATCGGGCAACCGTAAACTTGATGCGCCACATTTTGTCGTGGCTACCCAGACACTGGAAGTTGGCGCTGACCTAGACTTCGATGTTCTCGTCACGGAATGTGCTGCGCTTGATGCCCTACGTCAAAGGTTCGGTCGCTTGAATCGTATGGGTCGCGCCATTGAGGCCAGTGCCGCGATCCTCCTGCGGGGCGACCAGAAAGACGATGATCCAGTCTACGGCCCAGCGATTTTCAATACATTCGAATGGCTGGATGAAGCGGATACCGTGGATTTCGGAATTGCGCACCTGCAACCGCCGGCTGAAGAGAGACTCCAGAAGCTTAACAGCCCTGTTCGTCACGCACCCGTTATGCTGCCCGCCCATTTGGATTGCCTGGCTCAGACGAGGCCGACACCTAAACCGTCGCCTGAAGTGAGCCTGTTCCTGCATGGGTTGCATGAAACCCGGGCTGATGTTCAGGTCTGCTGGCGCGTTTCTCCCTCGGTAGATTACCTGCAACTCTGCCCACCCGTAACCAGTGAGTTGCTTCCCGTACAGGTGGGGGTATGCCGACGCTGGCTCAGGGGAGAGAGAGTGGAAGATGCCAGCAGCGATGTGGAAGGAGAAGCCAATATCGACGACAAGGGCGAGGTTGGGACAGACATTGCCGAAAGTCGCCCAGCTTTCCTTTGGAAAAAGTCATCTACAGGCATGGAACTGGTGTACATTGACCACCCGAATAAGCTGATACCGGGTGATGTCGTCGTTATTGATGCGGGCAATTCGTATCACTTGAATCATGAGGATTTCCGATGTTTGGGCGAGATCCCCGACTTTCAGGAGAGTCCGGCCAGAATTGACGCGAGCCAGCAGTCGTATCTGGAGAGCCACGCTAAGGCGCTTTTGCGGCTTCACGAAGAACTGATTGGTCTGTGGCCCTCGGGCGAGTCCCAGCAACTAGCTAGGAATCTGCTCGTTGAGACCGAACTCGAAGACCCCGACCCTGATACACAGCTATGCTTGGTGCGCTGTATGCTTAGTGCTCTTTTGCAAGACTCTAGAAATGACCCTGAACTTGAATGGCTTCATGACGCGGCGGAACAACTCCAGGCGGAAGCGAGGTCGCGGACATTTCTGCAGAATATGTATCGCATCGGAAATAAAGATGTTGTCCTGACCGGTCGACGCCTGCTGAGAAAGTACACAAGACAGGCGGAAACTTTCAATGACGAGGATGATCAGAATTCTTCGGGTACTGCCAATAGGCGGGGGCAACCTATTCCGTTGAAAAAGCACTTGTCGGGGGTCGAAGCTTGGGCTCGCCGCTTCGCTATTGGGTGTGGACTGCCAGAAGAACTCGTCGAGGCTGTGGCTCGTGCAGGATTGCTGCACGATACCGGTAAGGCTGACCCACGTTTCCAGACACTGCTGAATGGGGGGCGGCCCTTGCCGTCGGCAAAGGAGCCACTGGCTAAGTCCGCCTCCATGAATAGAACAAGAGCTGCGTTACAAACTGCACACAAAAAAGCCGGCTATCCCGTTGGCGGTCGACATGAATTGCTGTCCGTACGATTGGCGGAAAGCGCTCCCGATTTGTTGCCCGACGATTGGCTACTGAGAGAACTGACCTTGCATCTTGTTGCGAGCCACCATGGTCACTGTCGTCCCTTCGCGCCCGTTGTTATCGACGAGGATGCGCCTGAAGTCAGATATCGGCTCTGCGGTTATGAATTGGCTTGGGCAGGCCCGACACGCCTAGAACATCTTGCAGAGGGCGCGGCGCGGCGGTTCTGGACCTTGGTTGAAGCTTATGGGTGGTGGGGTCTGGCTTGGCTGGAGGCAATTTTGCGTTTGTCTGACCACCGTCGCAGCGAATGGGAAGAGTTATCTGATGTAAGAGGAGACGACAAGTGACTGATCTGCTTCTGGGTGGTCTTTGCGCCGATAATCCGCTCAGTTATCTAGCGGCGCTTGGTGTTCTTCGAACTGCAACATTGGCTGCTCCAGCAAGTCGGTTTGAAATGAGTTGGGAACTCGTGAATGGTCATTGGCAGTCGCGACTGCGATCTTCGATGGAAACTAGTCGCGCTACACTGATTAATTTGCTCGATAGACAGCTGAAAAACAGCGCGACTCTAGCAGCCTTCACTCTCGGCGACAATCTGACAATCAATCTGAATGACTTCCGCGACGCACTGGTCAGAGGCCGGTCATCCGCTTCAGCTAAGGATCGCCGCAATGTCGATTTTCTTGCTGCGTTTGGTAGTGATATCATCCAATCGCAACTAAACAGCAGGCCGATTGATCAGATAACCGATACAGATTTTCGAACGATGAGTGGGGCGGGGCATCAGCATTTTTTGAAGACGATGCGGACATTCATTGAAGACACTCAATCCTTCCATTTGGAAAAAGCGATATTTGAACCTTGGGTGTATGACGATCCCCTAGAAAAACATAGCATGCGCTGGGATCCGGTGGACGATAAACGATATGCTTTGCGTTGGGACGCCCCTGCCAAAGATTCCACTAAAGATAAGTTTGGAAGTGTTTGGGGTGGGAACCGACTTGCTATAGAAGCATTGCCCCTGTTTCCCACACAGCCTCGTCAGCACAAACTCGAAACTACCGGGTTTTCGAAGCGTGATGGTGCGATAGAGTTATCTTGGCCAGTGTGGTCGGTTCCCATTGATTTGTCGGTGGTCCGTTCATTACTTCCACTTGCACAACTTCAGAAAGAGCAGCCGGACCGAGAATTTCTCATTCGCATGGGAATCGTGGAGGTTTTTCGAAGTCAGCGAATTACGCAAGGAAAGTATCGGAGTTTCGTCACTGCTAAACCTATTTGACATGAGGGTTTCAGTATAGTTGAGGGATTGTTGCAGTAATCATCCCAGCGATGGTATTTGCCCCGAATCGCATAATCGCCGAGTCAGCCATTTTTACATCCAATACTTCATATCGGCTCAACTTCCTCACCATAAGGTTCGCGACATGTTTGTGGGAATTACTCAAGGTGCAGTTGCTGATATTATTTCACCTGCAGGGCGTGCGAGCACTGATTTCGTTCCATCAAAGTCTTGCCATCAAACCAGCTCCATGCCGTGCTTCCACCGGAGCCTCCAACCGCGAAACAACTCCTGTCCATTTCACGGAGACATCTCATCATGTCTATCGAGACGGTCCGCCATATTCCGGATCATCTGATCGCCGAAAC
This sequence comes from Candidatus Poriferihabitaceae bacterium, assembly GCA_965221795.1. Taxonomy (GTDB): domain Bacteria; phylum Pseudomonadota; class Gammaproteobacteria; order Arenicellales; family Poriferihabitantaceae; genus VYFG01. The sequence continues at coordinate 406,551 of OZ244914.1, read as the reverse complement.
TGAGGAGCCCAACTCTCCGCTACAACTTTCCTTGCCGCTCAATATAGGAAAGCATCCGGAAAGTCCTTTGATCCCGGTGCGCATTCTGAACGAATTTGTCTATTGCCCTCGGCTGGCTTACCTCGAATGGGTGCAGAAAGAATGGGCAGATTCTTCAGATACAGTCGAGGGCCGTCATATTCATCGCCGGGTGGATCAAAAATCTGAGCCTCTGCCGGACCCAGAAGCGGAGACTGAACCTCAGGGTATCAAGCCTGCCCGTTCTGTCGAGCTTTCATCAGCGAAGCTTGATCTGGTCGCAAAAATCGACCTGGTCGAATCCACCCTAGACGGTGGAGTGGTTCCGGTGGAATACAAGCGTGGCAAACGGCCTCACGTGCGGCAGAAAGCTTATGATCCAGAACGCGTACAGCTATGTGCCCAAGGTTTGCTGTTAGAGGAACATGGTTATCGCTGCACTGAAGGCGTTCTTTACTTCGCCGGTTCAAAGGAGCGGGTTCGTGTGATTTTTGATGAGTCGCTTCGGTTGCTGACGAAACAATCGATAGAGGCTTTACGCTTCGTTGTCGAGGGCGGACAGATTCCTCCTCCGTTGCAAAACAGCCCCAAATGCAACCGATGTTCTCTGGTGGGGATCTGTATGCCGGATGAGGTCAATTTGTTGCGGGCTACTGGCAGTGAGGTACGTCCAATCGCCGTGCGTCGTGTTCATGCATTGCCGGTCTATGTCCAGGCTAATCGTGCAAAAGTTGCCAAGCAAGGTGACCGGCTGGTGATCACGCTGGATGATCAAGAACCGGTTTACGTGCGGCTTGCGGAGGTCTCCCAATTGGTTCTTATGGGTAATGCATACGTAACCACGCCAACTTTGCATGAGTTGATGCGGCGCGAGGTCCCCATCACCTGGCACTCCTATGGGGGGTGGTTTCTTGGCCATTCCATGGGTGTCGGACATTCGAATGTCGAACTCCGAACAGCTCAGTACCGGGCCTCTTTCAATGAGTCTGTTTGCCTTCGACTGGCAAAAGGCTGGATTCGAGCAAAAATCAAGAATAGCCGTGTGTTATTGCGCAGAAACTGGACCGACAAGAAAGCTTCAGCATCTGTGCTGAAAGTGATGAAGTTGCTTTCGAATCAAGTTGGTTCGGTTAGAGAAGTCGAATCCTTGCTTGGGGTCGAAGGTGCGGCCGCCGCACATTACTTCCAGTCCTTTCCCAAGATGTTGAAGATGCCTGACGATTCGGAATGGTGTTTCCGTATGGAAGGCCGCAATCGGCGGCCCCCGACTGATCCAGTCAACGCCATGCTTTCCTTCGGTTACTCTCTGTTGACCCGCTCGTTCGTGGTTGCTCTTTCTGCGGTTGGCCTAGACCCATTCCGTGGGTTCTTTCACCAGCCACGTTATGGTCGCCCGGCATTGGCGTTGGACATGATGGAGCCTTTCCGGTCGTTAATCGTTGATTCTTGCGTCATCACCGCGATCAATAATGGCGAAATTGACCAATCGGACTTTATCCGTACTCCGGTCGGAGTAAACCTCACGGACAAGGGTCGCAAGCGATTCATCGCAATTTTTGAACGTCGACTGAATCGGGAAGTGATCCATCCGATTTTTGGATATACAGTTGAGTACCGTCGCTTGTTCGAGATGCAGTCTAGGCTGTTGGCGCGCTTTTTGTTGGGGGAAATACCAGAATATCCTAATTTTCTGACCCGTTGAGCCTGACTCTCTCGGAAAGCCAATCAACAAAAAGGATCCGGAAATTGAAAGATTATGAAAAAATCTATTTCGTTGTTTATGATATTGCTAACAACAAACGCTGGCGAAAGGTATACAAAATGATGCAAGGATATGGCGAGTGGGTTCAGCTGTCGGTATTTCAATGTCGATTGTCACCGACTCGCTATGCGCAACTGCTTGCCGACTTCGATCAATTGATCCATCATGGTGATGATCATGTAGTGGTTATTGATGTCGGGACCGCAGAATGGCTCGAGCCTCGAATTGTTTCACTGGGGAAGCGAAAAGTGTTCCCAGTCAAGCGGGAAGTGGTTATCGTTTGAAGAACTGCCGCTTGCTGACGAGAGGCCATGTAGTGTCAACCACCCCCGGCACCACTCGCTTCAAGAAATGTTCTTTAAAAATATGAATTTAAATCGGACTTCGGATCGCGATTTGACATCAAAGGGTATAATTGGTTTATTATCACCTGGGGTTCTCGCAAATATACGTGAAACCTCTTAGCGTAGCTTGCATTGCGAGAACGCGGTATCCGCCGCTTTCGGGCGGCGGCCTCATTGAAGCATGCTTCCGGACGTGTCGATCGCAAAAATCAGATCGCGTATCCGCCGCTTTCGGGCGGCGGCCTCATTGAAGCCCAGACAGGACTCCAGATTGATCTTGGGGCACAATTCGTATCCGCCGCTTTCGGGCGGCGGCCTCATTGAAGCAGTCCGTTTGCTCTCCGCACTCTGCGGATAAATTCCGTATCCGCCGCTTTCGGGCGGCGGCCTCATTGAAGCAGCAACGGATATATTTTCCTCGCCGTAGACTCCAAGGGTATCCGCCGCTTTCGGGCGGCGGCCTCATTGAAGCAACTCATGCGCGATTGCCGTCATTTCGCAGATGATCGTATCCGCCGCTTTCGGGCGGCGGCCTCATTGAAGCAAAAAGAGCATGATATAATCATGCTCTAGTGTGAGGAGTATCCGCCGCTTTCGGGCGGCGGCCTCATTGAAGCAGTTTGAGGAGGTCATCCCGGACGTGGACGGGGGGGTATCCGCCGCTTTCGGGCGGCGGCCTCATTGAAGCTGGTCCCGTTCGGCCAGATGCAGCACCGAAATGCTGGTATCCGCCGCTTTCGGGCGGCGGCCTCATTGAAGCTAGCTTCCAAGCAACCCGAACAGATTGCGTATCGTGGTATCCGCCGCTTTCGGGCGGCGGCCTCATTGAAGCATCTTGATTTTCCTCTTGATGAACTCCCCCCCCCCCCCCCCCCTCGTATCCGCCGCTTTCGGGCGGCGGCCTCATTGAAGCAAGATAATGACCTTATTACTTCACAGCTTCGCACGAGTATCCGCCGCTTTCGGGCGGCGGCCTCATTGAAGCGACGTTGAAAATGTTAAAGGATTTTTTCAGGTTTCGGGTATCCGCCGCTTTCGGGCGGCGGCCTCATTGAAGCGTCGGGTCGAGGTCCCGCACGTTAAAGTGCACGCCACGTATCCGCCGCTTTCGGGCGGCGGCCTCATTGAAGCCAGTTGGCGACGAGACCGTTGATAGGCGATGTCGGGTATCCGCCGCTTTCGGGCGGCGGCCTCATTGAAGCTGGCCATCAGCCCCCTCCGTCACGAATGACAGAGAGGTATCCGCCGCTTTCGGGCGGCGGCCTCATTGAAGCGATGCAAGCAGCGTAACGAACGTAACTACTAGGATCGTATCCGCCGCTTTCGGGCGGCGGCCTCATTGAAGCAGGATGAGATTAAGGCATTCCTTAAAGGACTTATCGAGTATCCGCCGCTTTCGGGCGGCGGCCTCATTGAAGCTACCCCAATGCCCGCGTGGGTGAACGTCTCCATTATCGTATCCGCCGCTTTCGGGCGGCGGCCTCATTGAAGCTATATAGGAGTGCGTGGTTGCGTCCGGTTGCGTGTCGTATCCGCCGCTTTCGGGCGGCGGCCTCATTGAAGCTATTCCAGCGCAATCCGCAGCGCATGGATATCACGCGTATCCGCCGCTTTCGGGCGGCGGCCTCATTGAAGCCAGAAAAATTGCAGGACGGTCAGACCAGATCGCAGGTCGTATCCGCCGCTTTCGGGCGGCGGCCTCATTGAAGCTCGACATGGAGGGTATCACGCGCTAAAAAAGATACCCGTATCCGCCGCTTTCGGGCGGCGGCCTCATTGAAGCTACGCGATGGATCAGGGAGGACTCGCCACGGGCAAAGTATCCGCCGCTTTCGGGCGGCGGCCTCATTGAAGCGTCTATCCCTCTACCATGTCCGACACCATGCCAGATGTATCCGCCGCTTTCGGGCGGCGGCCTCATTGAAGCCGCTACGAGCCCTCTTTTGTTCATCCGTTGTTTGATCGTATCCGCCGCTTTCGGGCGGCGGCCTCATTGAAGCGTTAATCGGCATCGGGGTAGTCAATACTCGCTCCCAAGGTATCCGCCGCTTTCGGGCGGCGGCCTCATTGAAGCAAAGATTATTTAGATTCTGCCTACCCCGGCGTGTCGGTATCCGCCGCTTTCGGGCGGCGGCCTCATTGAAGCTGCTGCAACCGGTGCCGGAATTTTATTGGCCAGATTGTATCCGCCGCTTTCGGGCGGCGGCCTCATTGAAGCTCGGTCCACCGCCTTGCTCGATTACGTTGCCGACCTGGTATCCGCCGCTTTCGGGCGGCGGCCTCATTGAAGCGGTCCGGGTCCGCTTGCAGCGTGCCCGCCATCACCGCCGTATCCGCCGCTTTCGGGCGGCGGCCTCATTGAAGCGTCCAATAATCAGAGTCGTAACGCAAAGGGTAATGTGTATCCGCCGCTTTCGGGCGGCGGCCTCATTGAAGCAAGCGTGGGAAGCCATGGAGCAACAAGCGGCAGGCTTGTATCCGCCGCTTTCGGGCGGCGGCCTCATTGAAGCTGCGAGCGGAGAGTATTAAAGTAGCGGCCAGCCTCACGTATCCGCCGCTTTCGGGCGGCGGCCTCATTGAAGCTATCTTTGTCCGAGACTCTGAATCACAAGGTCATGGCGTATCCGCCGCTTTCGGGCGGCGGCCTCATTGAAGCGTAATATTTGGTCCCGTCGTAGACTCCAGCCCCGTTGTATCCGCCGCTTTCGGGCGGCGGCCTCATTGAAGCGATCACAGCGCCATCCTGAATCTGGCTATGCCACTTGTATCCGCCGCTTTCGGGCGGCGGCCTCATTGAAGCAGGGTGCTACCGATAGCACGGTTAGAGGTTATCATCCGTATCCGCCGCTTTCGGGCGGCGGCCTCATTGAAGCAACGTTCGTCGTGGCCAAGATGTCACTCGTAAAGGCGTATCCGCCGCTTTCGGGCGGCGGCCTCATTGAAGCTGTTTGCAAACCAGCCTCTTTTTGTTCTTCGAAGCTGTATCCGCCGCTTTCGGGCGGCGGCCTCATTGAAGCTGCTCGGCTAAAATGCACTCAACGTACGCCAAAGCAGGTATCCGCCGCTTTCGGGCGGCGGCCTCATTGAAGCCGAAGAATTGAGAGCAGAAGAATCAATCCAGAAAGCCAGTATCCGCCGCTTTCGGGCGGCGGCCTCATTGAAGCTGTAATCTGCTTTACCGTGTGACTTCTGTAAACACGGTTGTATCCGCCGCTTTCGGGCGGCGGCCTCATTGAAGCGCGTCCGCAGACGGGCCAGCAGACAGGAGACCGTCGAGTATCCGCCGCTTTCGGGCGGCGGCCTCATTGAAGCGACGCTACATCCGCCGCTATCTGGGCTCTGGTTCGGAGTATCCGCCGCTTTCGGGCGGCGGCCTCATTGAAGCTGGTTCAAGTTGTCCACTGAATTGATCCTGCGTCAGGGTATCCGCCGCTTTCGGGCGGCGGCCTCATTGAAGCGCCATGATCGGATTGGTTGCGTCTGGTGCTGAGGATAGTATCCGCCGCTTTCGGGCGGCGGCCTCATTGAAGCGCCGACGACCCATCCGACGACGTCCGTCTCTACCAAGTATCCGCCGCTTTCGGGCGGCGGCCTCATTGAAGCCGCAGCCAGACCGCGTCCCAGGCCCTCGCCTGTCCGTGTATCCGCCGCTTTCGGGCGGCGGCCTCATTGAAGCCGCAATATTTCCCGGATTTGGACCCGCTGCGAGACAGTATCCGCCGCTTTCGGGCGGCGGCCTCATTGAAGCGCGACAGATTGGCGCAAAAATTCCAGATTTGCGACGTATCCGCCGCTTTCGGGCGGCGGCCTCATTGAAGCAGGCTGGCGGAGACGTGGAAGCGAACACGATGTTCGTATCCGCCGCTTTCGGGCGGCGGCCTCATTGAAGCTCGGCTTCGGGTTGGGTCAGGTTGCGGTAGGTGAGAGGTATCCGCCGCTTTCGGGCGGCGGCCTCATTGAAGCTTGCCGCTTGATTCTGGAACCGGACCTCGGCAAACAGGGTATCCGCCGCTTTCGGGCGGCGGCCTCATTGAAGCGCGATCCAGTCGGGATACGGATTTGGCCGGTACGGTCGTATCCGCCGCTTTCGGGCGGCGGCCTCATTGAAGCAGGATGTGACCGTAATAACTGCCCTCGATCGGCACTTGTATCCGCCGCTTTCGGGCGGCGGCCTCATTGAAGCGTCGCCATGATTTTTTCCTTCCGTAATCACCGGTCCGGTATCCGCCGCTTTCGGGCGGCGGCCTCATTGAAGCCGGCTCCTCCATGCGCAGTTGCGCCGCAGGAACCGTCAGGCAAGGCATCTGCGGACTTCCCTAGGCCGGGTGGTTCGGGACATGGCGAGAAAAACCGCGAGATGAGAGGACCTCAGGCCAGTGGTTGCGGACGAGCGGGCGAGGGCCCGGCGGTTCCTGGCACCGGAAAAGAAGGGCCGGAACCAACGGTACTGCTTGCGCGCCCCGGAAGTCGAGTGCATCCGCAAGGGCAAGGCTCATCGGCGATACGAATTCGGCGTCAAGGGGAGTATGGCCACCACCCACCGGAGCCACTTCCTCCTGCGGCATGGCGCTGGCGGGGAGTCCCGATGATGGACAACCCCTGAAGCCGGCGCTGGACCCGATTCGGTGCCGGACGAGGCGGTCGATTGACGAGGGGTTCGTCGACCGCGGTTACCGGGGTCATGGCGAGGACGAGGCTTCCGTATCCCGGTCCGGACAGCGGCGGGGGATCGTGACCCGGCGGCTGAAAAAGTGTCTCAAGCGTCGGCAGGCCATAGAGCCGGTGATCGGGCATCGGAAGTCGGATGGCCATCTGGGGCAGAACTGGCTCCGGGGGATGGAGGGGATCGGAGGAAGGTACTGCGGTGCAGTGCCGGTCACCACCGGCGGCGGGTCCTCCGTCCGCTGCGGTTTTTTGGTCGCTGGATTTTGGGGCTTGGTGGTGGCATTTGCGACGTTTTGAGGCACCACGAACGCTTGGGAGTGACGGCGCGATGGAAGATGCCGGGATCCGAGCCGGGCAGTGTTCCAGTCATGGACGCTGGCAGCCCCTTGAAACAGATTTTCAGTGTCGACTAATTTATACGGCTATCAGGGAGGGGGCGGGTTTGCTCATGGCGGGCCTTGAAACAGATTTTCAGTGTCGACTAATTTATATTTGGAGAATTGCGATTCAGGAAGAATGCTATGGGAAAGCCGGAAGTAAGAAGACAGTGACTTGCTTCGATATGCAACTGACCCCATATTTTATACTTTGACAGTGCTCCGTATTTGGGGCGTTCGCCGAAAACCAGGTTGTATGAGTAAATGAACCCATAAGCATGAAGCGGACTGGATGCCGGCAGCGACGGAGTAGGTGGGAGTGAAGACGATGTTTATTGGCCCTCTGTAATGAAGGATCAAATAGCTTGGCGAAAATGATAAAGGACCTTGTCGAGCGTGCTCTATCTTAGTGATAATTGATTGGTATTGTGAATACCCCGTCGATATGGAAAGAGATCTCTTGAATTCCCCACAACTGTCAAAATGAGTGGCTCTCCATCCGAAGAGACCCTGCGTTCACGAGGATTTTTCTACATGAGACATGGGCAATCCGTTGCCAATGTCGCTGGAGTAAGTTGTGGGGGGGACAGTGATCTGGAACTGACTGAACGAGGTCAGGAACAGGCCCGTTCAATGATCGAAAAACTGCAAGACTTGAAGAGACTTCCCGGCTGCATCATTGTCTCTCCATTGCAGCGTACACTTGAAACCGCTTGCATTATCAACGAATCGTTGGCATTGGAGATTCATGTGAAAGAGTGTCTGGTCGAGCGATTCCTGGGGGATTGGAATGGTCAGCCCAGTACAATCACCGATAAATTGATAAAGGAAGGGGCATCCCCTCCGAATGGGGAAAGTTCAGACAAATTCCGGGCAAGAGTTCTCGGTTGTTTCGAAAAACTTTCGGCATCCTACTCAGACTGGCCACTCATCATCGGCAGCCGTGGGTCGGGCAGGATCTTGTCGGAGGAGTTCAACTGTGAATGTTTCCGGGATTTGCCAAATTGCGGGTTGATCAGTGCCGAGTTGGCAACAGATCCCGGATTCTGGATCACGTCTGCATGCATGGAGTGATATCGTCCGGCATGCCGTTTTTGTTTTTTGCAAGGGTTCGCCCAGACAGAGCGGGGGACTTTCCCATGTGCTCAACAAATGCGATGAAATGTTGAGCGAATCGATTCTGAACAACTTTTCCGATCGGTGACAGAGGGCTCCCCCAGATGGTAGCTCCAATTCGGTTTGCGCACTACTGCACTGCGGAGTCCGGATGGGTCCGGGCAGTGGTTTCTATCTCAGGACACTGCTTCGATCGCGCTGGGACGATCATCATACGTTGGGATAATCGCATTGAATCCGCTGATCGTAAAAACATCCTTGACCGGGTCGGCGATGGAGCACATCACCAGCTTCCCGTTTTTGCTTCTCTGGGTTTTGGCCAACAGCAGGATGACCCGCAAGCCCGCACTGCTGATGTACGTCAAATCATTCATATCCAGAATGACAGACCCAGCGTCTTCAGGAATCGAATCCTGAACCTCCGTCTGGAAATCTCCGGCGTTACTACCGTCTATACGTCCGGAAATATTCAGAATCAAGGCTTTTTCCTCGTGTTCAATTTTCAACATGATCGATCAAGTTCTCCAAGTAATGCTCAGCGTGTCGGGTATTGGTAAGAAAGAAGCTGTGGGGATTATATATCAGGAATCGTAAGTTTATTTTACTGTATCTTCATCAGAAGACTCCACATCCGGCATCACCACAAATTCGGGATAAGCCTCGATTCCCAACTCGGCAACATCCTGGCCGAGTTCTTCCACATTACTGGTCACTCGGGCCCCAATGGTCCAGGCGATAGCCATCCACAGAATGTAGGAACTGAAGAACACAAAGGCACCGATAGAAAGAACCCCGATGAGCTGTGTTCCCAGACTGGTGTCTGAGGTGATGCAGACAGCAAGGGTTCCCCAGATGCCAGCAAACAAATGGGCCGATACGGCCCCAACCACATCGTCGATTTTCAGTTTATCCAGAAATCGCATGCCGAGCGTACAAACCAGCCCACCAATGCCGCCAATCAGGATCGCCCAAGCGTGATTGACCATGTCGGGTCCGGCCGTGATAGCGACCAACCCGCCCAAAGCACCATTGAGCACACTGAGTAGGTCTACATGACCAAAAATCATACGCGAAAGGCTGACCGCCACCAATAGCCCAGCTGCTGCCGCCAGATTGGTGTTGACCAGTACAATGCTCATGGCTACTGCATCAGCGGCACTACCCAAGGCGAGTTGAGAACCGCCATTGAATCCGAACCAACCGAGCCAGAGAATAAATACCCCCAGGGTAACCGCCGGAACGTTGGAAGGTGGGGTCGGTTTTACAGTCCCATCCTTTCGGAACTTGTATTTCCTGGCGCCGACCACCAGTGCACCGGCCAGCGCAGCCCAGCCACCAGTCGAGTGGACAATGGTGGAACCGGCAAAATCCTGAAAACCTAATTCATTGAGCCATCCACCCCCCCAGGTCCACGCGCCTACGATGGGATAAATGAACGCGGTCAGCAGGGCGATAAAAGCAAAAAAGGACCAGAGTTTGACGCGTTCAGCCAGTGTGCCAGACACGATGGAGGCTGTGGTAGCGACAAAAACCATCTGGAAAAACCAGTCGGACATGGTGGAATAGCCCGCTTCCATGACCGCTCCCGAGGCTTCCGAGTCTCCCCCCAATAAAGCGATTTCCGCTTCAGACGATGTGTAAAACAAGGTCAAAGTGCCGACCAGCTTGCCAACATCCACATACATCAGGTTATATCCAACCACAAAATAGGCAAGGCTGGCAATGGAATAGAGCCCGACATTTTTGAGGCAAATCGCGGAAGCATTCTTGGTGCGTACGGAACCAGCTTCCAGCATGGTAAAGCCGGCACACATCCACATCACCAAAGCTCCCCAAATCAGGAAAGAGAACGTATTGAAAATAAAGGTGGACTCTGGACCTACATCGGCCCATGCTTGAGCAGGAATGGCGAAAAGGCAGATGGTGGATAGCAGTAGTGCCGTGGTGTGCCGTCGGTATGATCTAGACATAATGATTTAATACGCAATGATTCAATATGCGGAATTCATTCCAGCTCGGAAGTCAATGCAGGGGTAACCAAGTCACAAGTACCCATCCGCAACTCCATGATGTATGAACGATGGAAAGGGTGAAAGAAGATGATATCCGTAGATTGTGGGGCAATGAAAGCGTTTTACTGACAGGACCCGTCCGACATACAGCAATTCAGAATGGTGGAGGTGGCGGGAATTGAACCCGCGTCCGCAAGCCCTACGCACACCGGCAACTACATGCTTAGTCTACACTTCGAATTAACCATTGGGCCAGTAGGCAGACAAACTGACCAAACAGCGAGCCCGCTTCCTTTTAACCGCTGACTAACAGGCACAGCCAGCAAGCGATCCTGTCTGCGATGACCTTCCGAGCCCAAACCGACAGGCGAGTCGGGTGGAAGGGCTAGCAGGGTTTAGGCCGCTAGCGCGTAGTTGTCGTCGTTGGCAACTATTCTTTTGCAGAAGGTTTTGCGAGGAACTCTGCACCTCGGCATGCTCCGATGGTTTCGCGACCGACGTCGAAGCCAGTCACCCCCAGTTAAGAATCATATATTATACACTCAAAAACAACAAAAAAGAGATTTTTCGACTGCCCGTCATCAGGATTCCCTGCCAGGACCATCCCACCCGCACGAATCCGTTCCGGTTGGTGGTGGCTATGCTCACCTTCACGCTGAACTCGTACCGCCGGCGGGCCTTGCCCTTGTGAATGCACTCCACTTCCAGTGCATGTCGGCGGTACCGCTGGTTTCGGCCATTCTTCTCCTATGCCAGCAACTGCCGGGCCATGACCAGTTCGTCTGCAAACACCCGCCCAAGGTCCACTCGGCCAACGGTTTTTCGTTCCATGTCCCGGACCCCGGCCCAGGGATGTTCGCAGGCGTCGCACCGGGCGGTTCCTGAAGCGCAATGGTCGCGCATGGGCATACCGGTTCGTCGGCCGCGGGGCCTGCGGCCGCTTGCGGGCGTAACTCTGATGCAATCCCACCCCATGCCGCCGACACCGCTTCACCAACCGCACCCGGGAACGGTTTCGCAACTTGCCGTCGGTCGGGAAGGTCACTGCCTGATCCAGTACCGTCGACTCCACCGTCACCCGCCGCAACTCCCACGGCTTCACGGTGCCGCTTTCCGGGCGGTGTTGAAAGAGGTCGTGGGGTTCTGTAAAGGCAGGCAGTCGGGGGAGCATGTTGTCGACTGAAATGGCAAGTAACGGAGCGGGAATGAGACCATATCCGGCCATTCGGATTTATACATTCAGCCAATATCTTCTATTATATTCAGATAGTTATGACGGGTTTTGGGGCTTTTCAGGATCGACTTATTACAATGGCTTCCTTGAATCATTTCAGTATGTGAGATATACTGTGATGAATTATACATATAGTATATGAGCGCCCGAATGAACCGCCTACTAACCAATCGTACTGTTGGAATTACTGAACTTCGTGAACCTGCGAAGGTGTTTGATAAAGCTGCTGGCAAGCCAGTGGCTATCCTCAAGAATAACGAGTGCATTGGATATCTTGTCCCTGCCGATGCGGTTGACGGGAACGAGCACCAGCTAGTGGACCGTGCCCAACTGGATGCGGTATTGCAAGCATCAGCCAAGAAAGTTCAACCTGTCTTGGATTATCTCAAAGACAAGTAGCCGATGTATCTGCTTTCCGAAGACGATGTCATTCGCATTCATGATCAGGTACTGAACTCTGGTGAACTGCACGGGTTAGCTGGAAACAAATCATTGTTGGGTGTCTTGTCTCGTGTTGAATCCCGTCTGGCCTATGGATTGATTAAAGATGAATGTGACTTGGCGGCTACCTATGCTGTGGTCTTGTCCACTGGGCATCTGTTCAACGATGGAAACCAGCGAACAGCCTTTCGATGTATGGATGTAATCTTGCAACTGCACGGAACCGATATAATATGGGACACGAAAATTGTTGGCCAGAAAATCATAGCAGTAGCGCAAGACAAGGTTGATGAAATCAGTCTTTCTACGTGGCTACGCAGTCTCAACTGGGCTTTGCGAACATGACCGACGCCAGGTCCAGATTGAAGGTAAATTACGTGAATAGATCCTGGTCAACTTCCAAGAACTGGAATTTACTTGCACGCAACAAATTTGCTCGAGCGCGTTTGGCATTAGTCTCAATTTCCTGACCTTCAGAAGTGCGGCAAATGGGGTCACAATGAGCGACTACCCGACGTGTTCCGCGCATTACCCCCGTTTCAGAATTCTGGCCCGGTCCCGGTCCCACTCCCGTTGCTTGGTGCTCTGCCGCTTGTCATATTGCTTCTTGCCCCGGGCGAGTGCGATTTGTACCTTGACCCTTCCTTTTCTCCAGTATACGGAAAGCGGTACCAGGGTATACCCCTCCCGCTCGGTCGCGCCGATCAGTTTGTTGATTTCCCTTTTGTGTAGCAGGAGTTTTCGGGCCCGGGTTGGATTCGGGGTGATATGTGTGCTGGCCTGAAACAGAGGCGAGATGTGGGCACCTACCAGGTACACCTCTGCATTCTGCACGATCACATAACTTTCCTTCAGTTGCAGTCGACCTTCCCGAAGGCCCTTCACTTCCCAGCCTTCCAGAATGATCCCCGCTTCAAGCTGTTGCTCCAGAAAATAGTCAAACGCCGCCTTGCGGTTGACCGAAATGGTATGGGAGTCGTGTGTTTTTCTGGACTTGGTCACGGCAACGGCGGGCAAATGGTGGGTCAGAGGAATCTGAAGTATAATCGAAGGTCATCCGCAGAATTATGGAACCACATGTATCAGGTGGAACGTTCAGCGCTGGTGATGCACTCTGCCCGACATCTGAGCGAACTCGTGAATGATGTTGATCGGTATCATGAATTCCTTCCGTGGTGCCGTGGGTCGCGTGTGCTTGCCCGGGATAATGACAGTTATACCGCTTCACTGGATATCTCGTTCAAAGGTATCCGGAAATCCTTCACCACCCGCAATGTAGTGATCGGGGATCAATGTACAGAAATTCACTTGGTGGATGGACCATTCAGTAGTCTTTCGGGCATGTGGTCCTTCACGCCTATTTCTCCTGAAGCGTCCCGGATATCGCTGTCGCTACAATTTGGGTTCTCCAATCGTGTGGTAGAGGCCGTGGTAGGGCCGGTGTTCAAGTTCATCGCCGATTCGATGGTGGATTCGTTTTGTCTGCGGGCGGATGAACTGGCCCAGCGGTCCCGTTAGATGAGGGTCGAAATTGAGGTGGTTTATGCGATGCCAGAGGAGCAACTGGTCATTCCTCTGATGGTCGAGTTGCCCATTACCATTGAGGAAGCGATTCATCAATCAGGTATTTTTGAGAAAGTACCGGACATGGAATGTCGCGATGAGATGGTCGGAATCTTTGGGCAAGCCCTGACATTGGGGCATCCGGTTCGGGCAGGTGATCGGATAGAAATTTACCGCCCACTTCCTGTCAGCCCTACGGAGGCGCGTAAAATCCGTGCTGCGGCACGCCGGAAACATCGGGGCAGGACATCCCGAGAGGGAATCTAGAGTGCCCTTGTTCGGGTCGAGCCGCCCATCCGCCGGTCCGTTTCGTCTGCCGGGAAGGGTGTGCAATGAGACGGGTAGAGTGTCGACCGATGACTGAGCAGATTGGAAAGAGTGGAATGGACGGTGAGAGAGGCGGGTTACCCGCGTGGGGCAAAGCCCGAAGCTTTTTGCTTGGGCTCGTTGGTCATCATTCATTCCAACAATGTTTGAGGTAAAACAGGCATGAGGAGCCCCCAACGTGGTAATCCTTGCTCCGTTCGATATGCCGAGGGTCATGTGGTTTATGGGATACGCGGCAACGACACATCAATCACACAGACCGATATCTTCCGTTTTTCCTCATTCGTCAAATTCTCCAGTAGACTATTGGCTAGATCTTCCGGCGTTGCTGGCCGCCTTCCTTTTGGCGACAGCGGCATCCGGTTGTCGGAATCGAACCAGAGCACTACATAGATCCCATACCCATCTGCACGATCATCTCTGGCATAAAGATCCATGAGTTGACAGCGAATGGCTTTCCACAAATCAGAGTGAGAATCCTTCTTGATTTCCACCGGGATTGCAAGGCCGCCTGATCCTCCAAAAGAGACTCGTATGTCAGCTCGTCTGTCTTCACGGTAATGGCCTTCGGGTTGTGCATCAATTTGATATGGGGCAAGCTGCTGCCGCAGATCCGACAGCAATGCATCCCGGCAAAGATTTTCATGTTTCGGGATTGGCGGCAGGCCATCCCTTGCCTCGTTCCAGAATTGATGGTAATCGTCCGTATTGACGTCTCGTATACGCCGAGCCATATCGCCAAGCATATCGAGAGTCAGTGCGGCAAGATCACTGACGTTGGCAGGGTGGCTGTTTTTCAGTGTGGAAACGACTTGATGCATGTTCGGATGTCGGAAGCACGCTTCCCTACGGACCGTACGCTGCTGGAACTGGGCATCCAGAATGTGGGCTCGCCATTTTTCCAGATGCTCGTTTTCAGATAGCGAAACAAGAGTTTCGGAAGCTTCCAGCCTGGCATCCGCAGCAAGCAGGCGGATCATTCCCCCGATCATACCTGCCGTAAACATTGCCGATGTTTTTCGAACACAGCCTTTCGTGAAATATGGCGCAAAGTAGCGGCCCAGAATTTCGACAAGAAGACGAACTGCCGATAACGGCAGATCTTTCATGGCCACCCAGTCCTGTCGTTCAAATGAAAGAAATTTAGCGAGGTGCCGGGCGCGAATCTCGTTGCCTTCCATAAACTCTGCGAACCTCTTCTCAAGGGATTCAGTGTCGACGACCAGGCCGGTGAACAGCCAGCATATACGCTGAGGTGCATTCATGCTGGACAGGCAGAGCTTATCCTCAATCTGCGCCCGCAATGCATCTCTATCGAGACAGTCCATGGCCGATATCAGCATCGCATGCAACCATTCAAGCTGTTCGGCGTTGCAGCGGACCGGGAACGATTTCAACATGGCCGGCAGGGCCTGCCTGGCAACCAGACGGTATCCAGGTGCAGAGACCAGTTTGTACAGTAGATGACGCATGGTCATGATATTCCGGGCTTTGCGGCGCAGCATCGTGCAAACATAACGGATCAGGGTGTCAGCGATCACTTCCGGCCGATGCTCAAGTAGCTGGCTGAACCAAGCCGCTTCGCTACCGATGTTTCCGGTCAGATAAAATGCAAGTGCTTTCCGGAGTTGCTCGTCGCTCAGTCTCAGTGCAAAATCAGGGCATAGACGGGAATTTTCGACCATCCCGGCAAGCCACACCCGACCAAGCAGATGTTCTTTATTCCCTGACGCGAGAAGAAAAATTTCCTCGACGTCCGGAATATCGTCCCGGTAAATGGATTGGCGTAAACCCTCAACGGCACATTCAACCAAGCTATCATCACAGCCCAGTAAATTCAAAAGCTGTTCGGAGGATTTTTCTCCAACATCAAGATAGCCACCAAAATATGCACTCGCCAGATCATGAAGAAGGCGGGGGTGGGCGTTTCCTTCTCGCAAGGAATGCACTTCGGACTTGACGTATTGCAGCCACTTCTTTCTTTTTTCACGTTTTTGATGTTCTTGCCGATCACGGCTTAGACGAAATGCCTGCTCTTCATCATCGACCGGGCAAGACAGTATTTCTTCCAGAAGCATCTGGTGTCGCTCGTTATTTTCAACTGTTTGCTCAATTGCCTCCAGTGACAATCCTGCATCGCCTTCATTGCGCATGATCGACTTGACTACTTCTTGTAGCCAATACGTGGCAGTATCATCGTTGAGAGAAGCAGACAGATGATCAAGACACCACAGGCCATAGTCATCGGGCGGTCTTGCCCCGCGAAGACGCTTCCTGATCTTGTGCATACAGAGATCGAAATATTGATTTTCTCGACAATTCTTCTCCCCGATCATCATCAAGTTCTTCTGAATTTCAGGGCGAGCCTCAAGCCAGGCGCGTACAGTGCCAGAACTGGGATCAGACCTATATTTTTGAAGCCCGATTCCAAGCCATTCGTACAATCGGTTCGGCCCAATGGATGTTCCGTGCACTGCCAGCCCTCTGTCAAGCAAGCATGAAATACTATCCTTCAACCCCGGAAGATCTTCAAGAATTGGATTTGTGATATCGGTCCGTGATGCTATCTGGTCAAGTAATGTCTTGGTATCTTCTTCAGAAGACTGCTCGTGCAAAACCCGGCTCCAGAAAAAAGCATAACCACCGATAAAATACGGATCGTCTGGAGCGTGAAGGTAGTCGAACACCGTTTCGGGTGTAATGATTCGAGGATAGAGTTGACTTAACAAAAAACCGCTAATCTCGTCTAATGGGTCCTCGAAGGTGCCGCGATTCACTTCATCCAGCAGCGACTTCATCTGTAATGTGCTTTTAGCGCCAGTTTCATCTGCACGACCAATCACCTCAAGCGCACGATGACGGACATCCGGCCTCCAATCGGCAGAACGGACAATATCCATCAGAACATCGTCAAGCACTGACATTCTGTCTCCATGGAGCATGGCATCAAGTACGCATAGCGCAAACCCTTGATAAGCAGGGTCTCGGTCCGGGGAAGTCAGGATCTGCTTGAATTCGTTTTTCATGTCGGGTGTGGCGATGCCCCCGAAGGGAGAAAATTTCCAATGGGATGTGCGAAACCAGGGATATCTCTTGGCTTCGTCATGCAGGGCATCAAGCAGATAGAGCTTGTCTTCGCGGCTGAATGAACGAACATCGCCATACAACACGACTCCCAAAGGGTCGCAGTCGATAATCTCTCTTCGATGACCGATGCAAAAGACGGCCAGCCACGCAGAGAGGCCACGCAAACCGGAAACCACGATGCCATCTTCTCCGGTCATGAGGGCAAGAGTCCGCCCTAATGGTAGCCCTTCCTGATCTATCCGCCGGGACAGGTGTCGGGCCGCCAGGTATTCGGCAACGTGACGGTGTACTGCCTCAACCCTTTCCTCACCAAACCCCTTAAATAGTCTTGTTCGCACCGTGCTCTTGCGAAATGAAATATCGTTGTCGTCTATTTCCTCAATGAATGGGAATTCGTCGGCTTCAGCCGCGTTGCTCAATGCATAGCCGGCATTGCCCGCGATTAACTGTATGGCACTCAGATATCCTGCTGTGTTCAGCAATTGATCTGGTTTCGCGCTCTGTGCTCCAGTCCCCGCACTATGGTTAGGATTGTGCTCCCGGGACAGGATTTGGCAAGCCTGTTCAAACGCTTCCTTCCGGGTGGTTGGCCACTTGCCGTTATCAACGGCTTTCGCCAATAAGTCTAGTGTTAGCGGGTTGGTCAAAAGTTGCTCAAGCCCGCGATTCTTTGCTTCCTGGTTGAAAGAGTTGATATCGGTTTCATTGAGCCGGCCCGATAACATAGATTCGATATCGTCTTCGGTGAGAGGATCGAGGTGGAGAACCTGAACTTTTCTATTGGGAGAGACTGTTTGAAGATGTTCCTGGTCGAACGCACCAAGCCAGTCTGCTTCCCGACAGGAGATGCGAAAGCATGGGCATCCCAATTTGTCGAGTGCGGCGCGAATGCGGTCGAAGGGTGTGCGGAAATCAGGTGACCCGGCCCGGATTTCATCAAGCCCGTCGATAAAAAGCGTCTTTTTTTGCCATTCTGGATGATTGTCTACATCAAATGTGATCATATCCCTGGCAGAGACAAATTCAGCGTCCTGCTGTTCTTGAGATTCCTGGCGGAAAGCGGTGGTCTTCCCCGAACCAGGGTCACCAAGTAGGACATAGGCAGGCGTTTCCCGGTATTGGCAAAGCGGTTTCGATTCGGCCAGCCCGCCCTGTCCAGCTGAATTGCTTTGACAAGTGCAGGTTCGCCTGACAATGCTCATCAGTCTGTCTCAAACCAGTGGTTCGCAGGTTGAAGCAGAAACTCCACAAGCGGAATGCCCGCGCCACCAACCAGCAGTGTTTTTTCGGGAGAAAACTCCTTTTTAAATGCCGACAGGCCGTCATTACCGCCATAGTTAGGCGAACTCTTGACCTCAATCCCGATCAGTCGTCGGCCCTTGACCAGAACAAAATCTACTTCATGAGGACTTTTCCGCCAGTAATGCAGTTTGATATCAGGCACCCCCGTGTTGTACAGGTGGGCACCCACAGCACTTTCGGTCATCTTTCCCCAGAATGTCCTGTCCGCCAGGGCCTCCCTGAACGAATATCCGGAGTAGACCGATGCGAAGGCGGTATTCAGGACATTCAACTTGGGGATTGATGCTCGTCTTCGAAAAGGCTGGGCAGCATACTTTTCCAGCCCGGTAATCAGTCCGGCATTCGTCAGAAGGTTCAGGTAGTGGGCGAGAGTTGTAGTATTCCCGGCATCCTGAAGCGCCCCCAACATCTTGTTGTAAGACAGAATCTGTCCAGAACAGGCACAGCCGAGTTCGAACAGGTTTTTCATCAATGCCGGTTTATCTACGCGAGTCAGGGCAAGAATATCCTTGTCAAAAACCGGCTCTACCAGTGAAGCACGCACATAATCACGCCAGCGTGGTTCATCGTGAACCTGATTGTCCGGCTTCCATGTCCCCCTGTAATTGCGCCTTAATATACCGATTTTTCTGCCCAGTTCGAGCAGTCTCTAGAATCAGTCGACCCTGAAACAGACTTTTCAGGACCGACGATATCGGTTCCTGATGTCACCGGCGTCGCGCGTCCGGGGGTGAGGAATGCCCCCATGGGTGCAAAACCTACGAATTCAGGAGGAGTTGACGGAGCCATCCGGCCGATTCGGACCGAATGCTCGCAAGGACCGCGGAATCTCTCCGCGACTACGTTATTCGAGGTATCCTTATGTTTTGTCTATATTCAAAGGGGGTTCGTCGGGACCGTGGGTCCCTGTCGTTCCTTATAGAGACTTTCCGCCGCTTCTACCTTTTTTTCAAGAACGTCTATAAGCGATTCTACCGTATCGCGCTTTTTGCCCAGTTCCTCATTTTCCCTGTCGACATACTGTTTTACTTGCTTAAACGTTTCTTCGATTTCAGTCACTTGGTCTTTCATTTCAGCCGTCCTAAGTTCGGCCTCATTCGTTAATTCTCTTGCTATGCCTTGCGCTTTTTCCGCTGTTTGTCTGGCTTCCTTGATTTCTCTTACGTGGTGATTTGCCATCCCGTGCATTACTACATGGGTAGCAAAAAGTATCCCAATTAGGAAAAGTCCAGAAAACAGGTAAGAAATCCAATGCTCTTGGACAGTTTCCTATATTTGTCAGCGCAAAATATAATTTCCGAATTATTCCGGTAGTAACATCAATGGCCCATACAACAAAAAGAACCATGGCGACCACTACTATAAATATTGACCGTAACCATTTCAGAAGCGGGAGAAGATAACAGTGTGTGCATCCGATCTATGCTTTGTCGCTTGCTTCGCCCGCGAGAATTTCCCACACCCGCTTGTATCCCCTCCCAGAAAGCGCAGCGCCTTCCGGCCTCGCTCCGTCCCAATCATCTGCACCCAGTTTCCGCAGAAAACTTCGGGCCTGTCCAACCGAATACCTACTCTCATCCTCAGTTGTTACCTCCCGATAAAGCTCCCCCAAAGCCTCTGCAGTACTTCGAGGTGCCGAGTTCATGCGCATCAGCACGGCATCTTCGCTGCTCACGCCATGATAAATCATCGCAGGAAGAGCATTAATCCGCCGCTTTTCGGCTTCAGATAATGCTTCGAAGTCGAACCCCGAGACCTGACTAAGCGCCGAAACTCCCCATGTTCCGCTATTCACAATGGTGCGATATATCGCCCTGCAGGCATCCGTCAGGGCGGCAGTTCCGGCATCATCGTCCTTTGCTCGGCTGAAATACTCTCTGGCTATAGCACTGAGTTCCTTTCCGTTGACCCAATCGTTTGTGATCTCCGATATCCGGCGATGGTCCATTCCCTTGCCTCCCAGCTCTCCCAGATCCTGCCTGAGTTGCGGAACCTTCAACATGACTCCAAACAGATCAGCCATTCTGCCACCACTGCCGAACAGGCTTTCGGGTGCCCAGTCGGAAGCGGTGAGCTTTCGTTCCAGACTTTTCAAGCCGCCCAATGCCGCCCGGACCCCTTCGGGTGAAAAACCAGTGGAGTCCGCAAGTTCCGCTGTACCCGGAGACATTTTCGCCAGGTCGCATGCGTAACTGCGCGTTGCGTCCAGAAGGGCATCGGCCTTCCGTCTCTGCTCTGGATCGTTCCGCATGGAGGTGTATCCGTAGGTCTGCCTCAGAAGTTGCTCGGAGTCCGCTAGCACCGCATCCAGATTCTTCTTTTCAGCCCACAGGTGGGCGATGTAGCAGCGAAAGTCCTCCCACTGATCCTGCCATAGCACTGCCGACAGTTGTGACAGGTTTCCTTGGGCAGCCAGTTCATCCAGTTGCACCACGAGGCGGGAAACCAGTGCGCCCGTGCTGCGGCTTACGAATTCGATCAACGCATCGCGGTCTGTTCCCTCGGCGAGGCCGATCACACCGACGCTGTCATGATCAATCCTTCCTGCGCGTCCCGCGAGATTCCAGAAATCCCTTGGGGATATCTCCACCGAAGCAAGACCCTGCGGCACATGGCGGGAAGACAGGAACACCGACGAAACCGGGAAGTTGATTCCCTGTGCAATCGTCGATGTGGCACACAGTACTCGGAGACCGCCGGTTTCCGCAAGCCATTCCATCAGCGCCCGGACATCGTCGGAAAGACCGGCGTGGTGTACGCCTACCCCTTTTTCGAGCATGTCAATCAGCTTGAAATCGACGCTGACCTCGGTTCGCAGGAAATCCTGAACCAGTCTTATGTCCGCTGGCATCTTGTCCATCGCGGAAAGGCTGCGCGCTACTTCCCCAGCCATCTTCCACACAGTAGCAATATTGTTCGCCACCACGATGCTCGTACCCCGAGCCGACATGACTGTACCCATCGCTGCTGCCTGCAGGCCCAGCCCCTTCTGTTCGGTTTTCGCGAGTACCTGGCTCTTCGGAACATTGATCGGCTTTGTCCCGCCGACACAATGCCTCCCGTGTAGAGACATCGCCTTTTCAGTTGCGGTCAGCGTCTCGAATTCGAGATGCCACCCTGCTCGTACACAGTCATCCGCGACTGCCCGAAAGAGACCGATGATCCGCTCGTTCGGTTTCCAGGGTGCCGTGCCCAGACTGATCGCACGCCCTGCATCGATGTCATGTGCCAGCCAGCGTGCTACAGACTCGGACTTTTCCACATAAGGCATCAGCAGAAGAAAGTTCGCCTGCGGACAATCCCTCTTAACCGTTGCCAACAGCAGTTCGATCCGCAGGCCCCGACTCTCCGATTCCATATTGTGTGCTTCGTCCATCACCACTAACGCCAGGGGACGCTCGACTTTTTTGTTTCGGATCACCAACCCGAGCTTTTCAGGCGTTGTGACCAGAACGTCGAAGGGTTGATCATGATCGGTGAGCAGGTTTTCCTCGAATGCGTCCACATCGATTGCGGACGTCAACGGTTCGACACGTACCCCGATTGGCTGGAAGTCGGTTCGCAGGCGCCTGGTGATCTGCGCTGAAAGTGCCCGGGTCGGGGTAACGTAAACTACCCAGCCTTTATCATCCCGAAACTGGTTTAGTGCCTGAAGTATTCGGAATTGGGCGAGCAGAGTCTTCCCACCGGAAGTCGGCATGTCGACGACCATGGCGGTTTTCGCCTGATCGAGCAATCCCTGTTCCAGCAGGGCAGCGCGTTGTGGTGGCAGCAGCTCGAACATTGCATGATGTTCACGATGGGTAAGAGAGCGAACGAAATTTGAAGTCCGCGAGTTGACCGTGCGGGTCGCCCACCAGAGTGAATTCGTCACCATGGTTCGTGCGGTTGCATGGAGCCAGCGAAGCACCATTTCATGCTGTGCATCTCCCGACGCGGTCGCTGCCTTGATGCCTGCCTCGAAGTGCTTGTCCAGTATCCCGAAAGGGTCTCCGGGGATCCCTTGCAAGATGTATTTTGCAAGCGTTTCAGTGGCTTTAGCCCAGCTGTAGAGTGCTGCCAGCCGAAGGGCGACAGCCCGGTTCTCGGCATTGGAACCGTTTTGCAGACGATTTTCTTCGTGCACTCTCTGATCATCGCGTAAGCCGGCAATGATCTCCCGGACCCGGTCCAGGTCATCCCAGCCCTGTTTGCGGAAAAGACGGGTCCAGCAGTCGAACAGTCTGTACAGGATCCGATGATCCCATTCCGCACTCGCGACACTTGGTACCTTTAGCGTATCTTCCTGTTCCAGATACCAACGCCGCAGATCGGACCAGCGGTCTCCACAATAGGCAATTGCGGAGAGTTGAAGTACGAAGAACAGGCGATCCAGTGTTTCAACCGGGACAGGGAGGAGGCGACGGATATCGAAAGCCCGAAACGATGCGGCCACTGACTGGCCCCGGAGAATTCGATCCTCTCCGGCAGGACGGCTGAGCTCTTCAAGACCCTCAATGGCGGCCAATTCATATGCAAGGGCCACTCGCTCCAGCAAGGGCTCATCCTCCACATCCTCCGTGAAAGAGAAGCGAATCTGTCTTCCGACTGCACGCTGCGCCAGCATCTGTCGGACAAGCTTGTCCGCATGCTTGATGTCCTCGGTACCGATGGCAGCAACCGCCCAATGCTTGCTCAATGCCTCCAATGCCTGGTTGGACAGGCTCATTCTTCCACCCCTTCCTGTCCTGAAGTCATCTTCTCATCAATACGGTCAAGTTTTCCCTGTGGCAGGTAAAGTGCGAGCAACTCGATACGCATTCCCCTGGGGCATCGGGTGCCGAGATCGTTGACCCGAGCCCGTAGGTCATCCTGGTGGGGCTCCACGTCTCGCACAAGACACCCGTAGAGCTGAACATCAGACGAATTCTTCAGATATCTGCCCGCCGCACGCTCAAAGCGCGGTTGCCACGATGTCGAGCCAGCCCGGTGGCCGAGATATTTGACGAGATCGTCGCGGAAGGTTTCATTGTCACGTAGGTCTTCGAGTTGCTGCTTCAAACCCATGTGCCCATACATGGCCCTCGGCGGATACCGGCGCTCGCTGGATGTCTTTACTTCGCCGAACGCAAGACAGTCGCCGCTGTCATCCGACCCGAAACCAACCAGGTCGGCACCAGGCAGGCTGGCCCCGCTCTTTCTCTCGTCCCGCCCATCCGGCCAGGGAAAGCTGCATGCCCGGTGATCCGTGAGATATGCTTCTGCTATCGCCTCGCCCACACGTCAGGTCTCGACTTGGCTACGATCCTCCAGTATGCGGCGAAGTCTGTCTTGTTCAAAGTCCGTCTCCGCCAACCCTGCTAGGATTTCCCGGATGTTTGCCTTACCCTGATCATCGAAGAGGATGACCGCAATCCGACCCCCCAGTGCGGCATCTAACGCCTTGTTCGACCATTGCAAGCCAACTCCCGAACACGGCGGTTGGCCGAGTTCGTAGACGGTATCTCCAGCATTCACTGTCAACGCTGCCCCTTTTCGCTGGTATCGGTAGCCACGGTTCCTGTTTTCGCCTGTCAGATTGGTACTTCCGTAACTGTCCCAGAGAGCGTCTCTTCGATAGCAATTCGGATTTCTTCCGTTCGAAGACGCACTTTGGATCAGGCTGGAGATTGCAGCACCACAACCGCCAGCGCCCTGTTCTTGAGGTTTTGCTGATAACGCATGTTCTTGTCCGTGGTCACGATAACATGGTATCCGCTCTCTTCAGCCTTGCGGATCAGTTCCCCATTCCCCAGTCCCAACCATTCTCTGCGGACCGGTCCACAGTATGCCAGGGAAGGTGATGCCGGAGTGGTGCTGGGTACCATGATCGAACAGGACCTTCATATTCAGGCGGTGGATTTGAGATATTCTGCTTCATGCTTGAGTACGGATGCGACCTGCCAAGCCTCGACTTCGGGATACCATTCCAGGAATTCCTGCACGGTGGCACCGCTCTCCAGGTTTTCAAAGAGGGCGTAGACCGGCACTCTGGTTCCAGTGAAGGCCCAGGCACCACTGATTTTGCGGGGGGTTCTCTCCACCGCCTTGCATTCTGTCCAGTTGGTCATGGCCTTGCTCTCTGTTCATTGTCATGTCGGGTATTCATTGAATGCTGTTCTGGTAGGATTGAATTTACTCGATCTCCTGGTGTTATCGGGGCAATTTTTGGTAGCTCCGCCGCCGCTTCACGCACGTCGAGCTTGGCGGTAACAACATCGGCTATCAGGTGGGTGCAGTATTCGTTCAGGATCGGCGTTCTGCAATTTTTCTTGTTTCGATGTGACGGCTATGCATACTGACAGGTTGAATAGGTTGGCCTGCTGGAATTAGGTTTGTTCAGCAGTTTGAAAAAAATCTGATACACGATTTTATTCGATTACGGCGCATTACAACTGACTGGAGACCGTCTCGGAGTGGATATCCAACTACGATTCATCCAGATTGGGTGATCACTACCACATTTTCAGCATCAATCTGGGATTGTTACTGAGCCGGATGGCTATCAGCGAACAGCATAACCGAATCGCAACTTTACAACAAACGATCATGGTCGAGACTTTTCAGGCAGTAGTTTTCGTATTGTCCATCGGCGCTAACCGCGAGTCGGAAGTGAAAATTCCATTCTTTTTTCACCAAACGGAGACCTGAACCAGTTCATGATGTCTTGATTCTCCCAGATACAGGTCTGTCGTTATTTCGGGCCATCATCGGTGAGCACAAGCCTGTCCGGCGGCATTTTGACGTCGACCCGTATTGACCCGTAATACGCTAGAGTCCTGTGAATGCTGGTGGAGTGCTGATTAACAATAGCGAATCAACAGAGTCTTCTCGGGGACCGCATCATCGGAATGCTTGGAAAGAAATTCGCAAACAAGCGACCAGATACAACTGGCCCCTCATGAAGACCGAAATGTTTCTTTCCCGTGGATACCCCAAGTTGATGAGAGAACTATATCCTAGCCACACTGGAAATGCGCGACCGGAGTTTCAGAAAATATCAGAGGAATTTTTTAGCAACTATGGGGCTTAAGTAACGAGGGTGATCTCATGCAAGACGGCACTTTGCACAGAATCTTGTCGGCGCTTATCGATGATTTCGGATATCGTAAAGTTCGCAAATCGTTGGACGACTTTTCCGAGAATGAAGCCAGGGTTGGCATATCAAAAAAATCTTCTTCTGGGGTCTGCGATAAACCGAAGGTGAGAAGAAGAAGTGCGATTTCTGTCGTAGAGGCCTTGGGGGTTGAAGATGACCAAAAGAGAGATATTCTTCTGATTCTTGCGCGGGAGTTTGAAAGAAAGTCATTTATTCCAAACGTCAATAGTGCCCAAGCATTCCTTGAACAACGAGGAAAAGATACATCTCACATTAAATCCAGGCAACAAGCCGTGTCTGTCATATTCAAGTGCCTCGCTGACTTGGAAACCAACAGCCTTTGTGAAATCCACGCAAAGGGATTGTTCGGGGGTCCAAAGTCGCTAGCTGTTATTGCCGAGTCTATTGAGAGATTTGGGCAGCAAAGTCGTCTCTGATGATGCCGCATCTGGGTCAATTCAATCAATTTGATGTGATGAGATCAGTACACACTATTGTACGATCCATATTTTGGGCATTTCACCTGCCACCCACGTGGCGTTGGACAAACCATTTTTGCGCCGCGTCATGGTTGGAGAACTTAC
Organism: Candidatus Poriferihabitaceae bacterium; assembly: GCA_965221795.1. Classification (GTDB taxonomy): domain Bacteria; phylum Pseudomonadota; class Gammaproteobacteria; order Arenicellales; family Poriferihabitantaceae; genus VYFG01. Next base: position 380,602 of record OZ244914.1, on the reverse strand, counting down.
GAAACAGTTCTATCAGGGAAATGCCTATGTGGTAGTGCTTGCCGGGTGCGTTCTTTGCTATACAATGGGGGGCCATGCAAAGAGCCACTGAAGTGCTGCACAAAGCAGCTTTTACGACCCGGGAAGGGAAGCTCGGAGGTCATAACGGAATCTCGCCGGGTCGTCCCTCCAGTGCTTCTGTATGCCGATACGAGAACCGCTTTCTGGGTCCTGCAGACCTTCACCGCTTGGTGGACTTTAGCGGCATGAGGGGGGAGTTCAAAAACGGCATTGCAACCCGATAGGTGATTTGGTATAAACCTGCGCCTGTTTTTCCACCCTCAGATGCACTGCGATCTGCTGGATCTCTTTACATTCGCATTTCTACATCTCACACCATGCCGCCTAGAAGGAACCCTGCCGCTTTGATTCACGGCGTTGCGCCGTATAAGCCGAAGAAAAACGAAGAGTACATGGGACCAAGCCAAATTGAGCATTTTCGAAAGATTCTCAATAGTTGGCTTGAAGAACTCAAAGATGAGACCTCCCGAACCGTCACCCATATGCAGGATGAAACGGTCAACTATCCGGACCTTACGGACCGGGCTAGCCAGGAGACCGACATGGCGCTGGAGTTGCGGGGGCGTGACCGTGACCGCAAGTTGATTCGGAAGATTGAGGAGACTATCGCAAGCCTGGTCTCGGGAGACTATGGATACTGCGAGAACTGTGGGGAGGAAATCGGTCTCAAGAGACTGGAGGCGCGTCCTACAGCGACTCTTTGTATTGACTGTAAAACCATTGACGAAATTCGGGAAAAACAGCTTTCATGAGTCCGGTGGGGACGGGCCTGCATAATGGAATCGGCCACTCTCTACTCTCTGGATTGCCTGATCAGTCAAGAACCTTCATCTTTGGCATACAACTCTGGGTAGCGGTGAATGAATCGCTGCCCGACATCGTAGGGAAAAACATCATTACGTTTCCCTCCCCGGATGTCGGCTTGAACCTGTTTCCAGTAAGCCGGCTCCATCAGTTCCGGGTGGTGGATCCGAAATCGTTCCCGTACCTTGGGATGGTTGGCCACAAAATTCTCAAACTGTTCCGGGAAGAAGTCATGGTCCTCCACATGGTACCAAGGCTCTGGTGAGAGCTCCTGTTCTGGTGTCTGGGCCGGGGGGATGGACCGGATACGGATTTCGTCCATGTGGCAGATCTCGTCGTAATCGTAGAAGACCACCCGCCCGTGCCGGGTGACTCCAAAATTTTTGAGGAGCATGTCGCCGGGGAAAATATTGGCCGCAATCATCTCCTTGATGGCATTGCCATAGCTCACCACGGAAGCATCCAGCAACCGATGGTCGGTATGCTCCAGGTAAATGTTGTAAGGCACCATGCGCCGTTCAATGTAGAGATGCTGGATGATCACGTACTCATTTTCGAGGATCAGATTGTCGCAAATGGTGGATTTCAATTCCTCCAGCAGCCCGTCTGAGAACCGTGCCAGGGGAAATGCGACATGGGAAAATTCCAGTGTATCGGCCATTCGCCCAACCCGGTCATGCATCTTGACCATCTGGTATTTTTTCTTCACCGTCTCGCGGTCCACATTCTTGGGGGGTGCAAAGTCATCCTTGATCACCTTGAAAACGTAGGGAAAGGAAGGCAGTGTAAACACGCTCATCACCATCCCCTTGATGCCGGGAGCAATCACCAACCAGTCCGAAGAGTGCTCAAGGTGGTGAAGGAACTCACGGTAAAACAAGGTCTTGCCTTGTTTTTGCAAGCCGATGCAAGTATACAGATCGGCGATTGTCTTGGTGGGTAAAAGGCTTTTCAGAAAAGCGACCAGGGCCGAAGGAACATTGGTGTCCACCATGAAATAGGCACGCGTGAAACTGAAGATCAAGGCGAGATCATTGACGTCGGTGATCACCGTGTCAATGTACAGTTCCAAGCAGTCGTTGATCAGGATCGGAATGACAAATGGTTTGGTTTCCAGCCCGATCAGGGCTCGGCCGACGATGTAGGCTGCTTTGTTGCGGTAGAACAGGCTAGAGGCGACATGAAACTGGCGGAACGGAGTCGGGTGGGTATCGAAGTCCAGTAGGGAGTGCATGTTTTCGGCTAGGAGCCGGATATCGCGGTGGATATTTTGCCAGGGGCGATCCAGATCAAAGGAAGTCAAGATACTCTCCAAGCAAGGTTCGAGGCCTAACTCGTCCGGATAAAAGCTGGTATAGACCGGATTGCTGAGGTCGAGAAAATCAATGGCGGTCCCCGGTCGCACGAAGATGTAATCGTTATTGAAGTAGGCCCGGTCAAACAAATGGCAAAAGACAGAGTTGTAGAAGGTTTCCGCCAATTCGGGTTGTGAGTGACCATACAGCAGCCATAAGTACCAACGTTTCACATCTTGCCAGAGTCGGGTATCAAAAGTGCTCAGGTCAAAACGGGTCTGCAGGGTGTCAATGGCTTCATGGACACGTTGGTCGTAGTAGTAGATCCGTTCCTCCCGGGCAATACGCTCTCCCTCCCAGTCCGCATTTTCAAAGCGGTCCCGGGCCGCTTGGGTGATGTGCTGAAAGAGTTGGAAGTGACGATCAAATCCCGAAAGAATGGTTTCCGCCACCTGTTGGCTCAGTGCGGGAGAACGGGATGGTGGTCGGGAAGGGGTAGGCATCAGAACTCGAATGACAAGGTAAAAGGGCCTTGGTTTACGAGTTGGACCTGCATCTCTGCACCAAATACCCCCGCAGGGACCGGCCGCATCAATTCCCGTTCCAATGTAGCCTGAAATGCATCAAAGAGAGCGGCCGCCGCGGATGGTGTCAAAGCCTCCGTAAAATCCGGCCGTCGTCCCTTTTCACTCTTGCCATACAGGGTGAATTGGGGGATCACGAGGAGTCCGCCTTCGATGGAAGCGACGGAATGGTCCAGTTTCCCCTGGTCATTGGCAAATACCCGTAGGTTCACAATTTTCCGCGCCGCACGATCCAGGATTCCGGGTCCATTTTTCGCATCTGTCCGGCCAAAACCGACCAGCAAGAGCAGTCCTGGGCCGATTGCAGCCGTTTGGCGGTTGTTGATTGTCACCGATGCCGATAACACCCGCTGTAACAGTATTCTCATCGGAGAGGAGGGATGAAGGAAAAGATACAGGTAACTACTCACGCCCTTGATTGTACCTCGCATAGCGGAGGGTTGATTACGGCTTCACATTGACCGGGGATGTCATGGGCAATGCCGATCTGGGTTCCAGGGCGACGGCAGGGCGATGCCTACCGCGGATGGGCATGATGCTGCCGCACGACGTCTACGCAGCCCCATCTGGGCGGTGGCGCGATCAGGAAGCGTAAGTCGCCGGCGCTGCACAACCTCGGCATTGCCCTGGATGAGAGTGCGATTATGGAGTTCCCCTGCGACTACCCGGTCGAGCGGATCGGTATCCTGAGGTCGTTGCCGTGCCCGGTGATGCGGTCGGGGTATCCGAGCCGTCGGTACGACGGGCTGCTGTCGGACTGGCGGCGTCTCGAGGCGCAGGTGATGAACTAAGTCAGGGGGGGGGGGGAGTAAAAGCCCCGAGGATTTTGTCTTGTCCAAGACAATTTTCGTGGCCCCAGCCGTCATAGCTCAGAGTATTTCACTCCCGCACCCTGTCAAACACCGCCGCCAGACCGGGATGCTCGTGCACACCCGCCGCGTCTTCGTCTTCATGCTCAGCCTCGACAAAGAAGCCGGTTGCCACGCCCGGGCCATCACCGCGAGCGAAGGCCGAGTTGAAGCCGGACTGGCAACCGTCTTTCCAGAGCGTCAGCGGCCAACGAAGATTGCTATCGCCCCAGCGACTGCCGGGGCCCGGGGTGCGTCCGGTGTGGACAGGACGCAAGCCGCATGAAGGCACCCGGCCCGCATCCCGATCAAAGTCCGCCGTGATGGCGGCCTGTCTCCGCACCCGTGCGGCGGTTGCCGCCAGAACACCGCAACTGGATCTAGATCGCCGCCGAACCGGACACCTGGGGGATTGCGGGGCACGCTGTACCCCTGATCATTGGCGGGCTTTAACCACGAACTCGCACCACTCGGCATAGGGTGGCAGACCAGCGGCCCGCAGTTCGGGCGTCGGCCAGCGGGCCGGGCCGCAGTTGGCACCGGGCTTGAAAGTGGCATGATAGCCCCATGTGTTCCAGTTCCAGGTGTTGGGATCCTGGGGCGGGGCCGGCATCTGCAGGGAGTGCACATTGCCGAAGCCCGGAAGACTGATCTTGCCATAGACCCTGAGGGTGAACTCGCCGGCGAAGGTGGAGTAGGAGGGCTGCAGGCCGCCATCTTCTGTATAAAAGGTGCAGGCCCGGGCAATGGGCTCGCCGGGCGAGTAGATGGCATCTTCGATGTGGTAGGCAACCAGCGGTCGGGGGGTGCCCATCCGGACCCAGGTCCAGCCCTCTTTGTTGAGGAGCGTGACTTTGTCGGGATCCTTGATCCATTCCCCGGTGGTGCCTTCATCGTCACTGCTGCAGCGACCGTCGGTGCCGATAGCGACGCTCGCGCTCCAGTTCGAAGCCGTGATGTCAAGGTTGCGAGTGATTTCAGGATTGAATCCTGAGTCGCTGGTGACTGTCAATAGGTCTTTGGTCAGGCCCACGATGGTAGCGCCCTCATTTCCGAGGACGGCTGTCCTGTCCATCGCCTCTTGGCTCACCTGTGCCAGCGCTGGCCCGGTGAACGTCAGGGCCACCAGTGCGGCAGCCAGACCGGTCGTCAGGCACTTAAGGGGGGGGGGGGGGGGGGTAAACTGTTTCATGGCGGATCCTGCTATTGTCTGCTTGCTATCACTCTACCGCTTTTGTGCCCGAAAAGCAAGGGCGTATTTTCACACTGAGACACTGTCGAAACTTGCCAACCCGGACGACCATCGTAGCGGATAGGAATAATGGCAGAAAATGGTCATCAGGATCAGCGGATTCATGAACTGGCGAAAGCGGTCGCCGTACGGAGAGCAGACATGAAGACATTGCCATCCGACTTTCAGGGAACGCTTGAGCGTTTCCGGGCCGATGCCGCCGACTGGAAAGTTGATATGGGCCAGCGGGAGTTCGAAGCCAGGAAGCGGGAAAAGCGGCTGCTATTGCTGGCGTAGTGCGGTGAAGCACGGTTCATCAAGTGCCTTGCGTTCGGTTGTGGCGATCTCCTGGTGGGCCTTACCAGCCGCTTCTGCAGGCACCTGGCTCAGCGGTCGTGCACGAGGACCGGTTTCGGGCTCTCCCCGCGGTCGTGCTCGCCGCCCTTGCTGCGGGTGGCCCCGTAGCAGATTACCGGATGAGTCACGGTGCCGCCAGCGGTTCTGCCCGCGGATCAGATCGAGGTTTCAATTGTTTGCAATAGATCAGGACCTCCATCGAATATCAGGAGTGCGGAGTTCTCTCTGCCCCCCCCCTGGACCGGTACATCAGGACCATGGCGTAGGGTACGGTGAGTGATAGTCCCGTCACAGAGCCGACTTGAGAGTGGGGATTCGGAGTGGGCTTTTCGACCACGAGTGGCATGTTGCAAGTCCCACGGATCAGTGGCTATCCGGCGGCTCCCATTGCCATTGCCCGTTCCTGGGTATGGGCGGCGTCAGGAAAATCTGTCGGCCATCCCTGAATGTGGTTCAGGATCAATTGTTTCATCATGTGGATATGGGCTGGAGCGTCATTGAGGCAGGGGATGTATTCATAGCATTCCCCCCCGGCCTCCAGAAAGGCTTGCCGGTTTTCCATAGCAATTTCTTCCAGGGTTTCCAGGCAATCTGCACTGAACCCCGGGCAAATCACCTGGACATGGCGAATTCCTTGCGAAGGCAACTCTTCGAGGGTCGTGTCCGTGTAGGGCTGCAGCCACTGTTTTGGGCCCAACCGTGATTGGAAGGTCACTTTCCACTCCGTGGTTGCAAGGCCGAGTTGGCTGCTGAGCAAACGAGCGGTCTTCTGGCATTCACAGAAGTACGGGTCTCCCTTGTCAAAATAGGCTTGGGGGATCCCATGAAACGACATCAACAACAGGTCAGATGGGCCATGTTGGGCGCGAAATGCCCGGACGCTGGAGGCCAGTGCCTCAATATAGGCCGGATCATCATGGTAATGATTGACAAATCGCAATTCCGGCAGTCGACGTTCGGTTTTGAGAACCGCTGCCACGGCATCGAATGAGGTTGCCGTGGTAGTGGCAGAGTATTGCGGATACAGGGGTAGGACCAGAATCCGGGTGGCACCTCGATGCTGGAGTTGCTCCAACCCTTTGGCAATGGAGGGGTTTCCATAGCGCATGGCCAATTCCACGGTAATCGGCTGGTCCGAGAAAGCCATCTGGAGTGCGGTGGCTTGGCGAACCGAGATATCCATCAGGGGAGAACCGCTCTCTTGCCAGATTTTGGCGTAGTTCCGAGCGGAGCGGCCCGGACGCAAGGTCAGAATGATGCCATGGAGAACCGGCCACCACAGGACCCTCGGTGCTTCAACGACCCGGGGATCGCTCAGAAACTCTTTCAGGAATCGTCGTACTTCCCTCCTGTCCGGACGGCGGGGGGTGCCAAGATTGACCAGCAGTACACCCAGGGTAGGTCGGGTAGCGTGGCAATATGTGGGGTCAGGCATGCCGGGATCATTGTCATCATGGGGGAGGGAGGATTGTAGGCGATAACCGACCGGGCTGTGTAGGGTGACTACACAGCCCGGCTTCGGTACCGGATCCAGAGCTGGAAAAGCCCATCATGGAACTGGCATGGGTTCAGACCGAATCAAACGGTGGTTCGGGTAAATTCCGGATAAGCTTCTACACCGCAGTCAATCTTGTCCATGCCGTCATATTCATCCTCGTCACTGACCCGAATCCCCATCACCTGTTTCAGAATAAACCAGACCGCCAGACTGGTGACAAATACCCAGGCAAAGATGGTGACGGCACCAAGAAGTTGGCCCATGAAGGTGGCCCCATTGTTAGTCAATGGCACCAGAAACAGGCCCAGCACACCGCAGGTGCCATGGACCGAGATGGCTCCAACCGGATCATCAATCCGCAATTTATCCAGTAGGGAAATGCTGAACACAACCAATGCCCCTCCCAATGCTCCCCACAGCGTGGCTATCAGCGGGGAGGGCGTGGAAGGCTCTGCGGTGATGGCCACCAGACCTGCCAGGGCGCCATTCAGCAACATGGTGAGGTCGGCTTTGCCATACAGTATTTTGGCCAGGACCAGGGCCGTAATCGCCCCTCCGGCCGCGGCCGTGTTGGTATTGAGGAAGACCATGGCCACCGCATGCGCATTGCCGATATCACCAAGTTTGAGTACAGAACCGCCATTGAATCCAAACCATCCCATCCACAGGATAAAGGTCCCGATGGTGGCCAGAGGCATATTGGCACCAGGCATGGCGCGTGCTGCGCCGTCGGGACCATATTTCCCCTTGCGCGGGCCCAGCAGCAATACCCCTGCCAACGCTGCGGCCGCCCCGGCCATATGCACGATCCCCGAGCCGGCAAAATCGCTGAATCCAAGATCGCCCAGATTGTAGAGGCCAAAAACGCTGTTACCGCCCCAGGTCCAACTGCCTTGCATCGGGTAGATGAAGGCAGTCATGATCACGGCGAACGCGAGGAATGCCCACAGCTTCATCCGTTCCGCAACCGCGCCGGATACGATCGACATGCAGGTTGCCACGAACACGACCTGAAAGAAGAAGTCCGATGCTCCGGAGTAGATGGCCCCACCGGTGAATCCCCCTTCCCGTGAGGCAAAGGAAGCCAGCACATCGTCGGGGTTGAGATCCCCCATCCCGGCCAGCCACCAGGTTCCACCATACATGATGGCGTACCCGCACACCAGGTACATGATGCAGGAAATGGCGTAGAGCGCCATGTTTTTGGTCAGTATTTCGGTGGTGTTCTTGGCCCGTACCATGCCGGCTTCGAGCATGGAAAAACCCGCTGCCATCCACATGACCAGAGCCCCGCATACCAGGAAATAGAACGTGTCGATAGCGTACTGAATATGAAAAAGATTGTTTTCCATGGGATGTTCCTCGGATCAGATTGCGTCGGGGCCGGTTTCGCCCGTACGAATACGAACGACCTGCTCCACGTCATACACGAATACCTTGCCATCGCCCACCTTGCCAGTGCCGGCCGTAGAGACAATGGTTTCCACCACCTGATCGAGCATATGGCTGTCGATGGCAATTTCCAGTTTGAACTTGGGCAGGAAATCGACCACATATTCCGCCCCACGATACAATTCAGAATGGCCTTTCTGTCGTCCAAAGCCTTTGACTTCGGTGACGGTCATCCCGCTGACTCCCAACCCGGACAGGGCGGCACGAACATCGTCCACCTTGAAGGGTTTGATGATTGCTGCAACCAGTTTCATTGGATCGAACCTCTACATGAATGAATGAACTGAAATACGATTTCAGACCGATACCGATCAAATAAGCAAAGATCGTGCCAATTTTTTTCTTCTTCGAAATCAAAAGAATAGATTTCGTTTCGCCATCCTGGTTACCAAAATGTGCCGATTCAGGGCGGGCATGGTTGATTTTGGTGCAGTGACAGTGTGATGCCGGGGTCGGGAAACCGGTACAATCCGCTTCTTTGTCCTTGAACGCACGACTGACCATGATTGAACTGATGCCGGATCGTTCCGTGCCCGCCGGGGAACTGTTCGGAATCGATACCCCTCTGGAAGTGCCCGCATTCAGTGAGCGCGATGCTCACGTTCCGGAGATTGATCCGGCCTACTGCTTCCATCCCGATGTGACGTTGGCCATTCTGGCTGGTTTTGTGAATGATCGTCGGGTGATGGTGCAAGGATTCCATGGTACGGGCAAATCTACCCATATCGAGCAGGTGGCGGCTCGGCTCAACTGGCCCTGTGTACGGGTGAATCTGGATGGTCATATCAGCCGCCTGGACCTGGTCGGGCGGGATGTGATCACGATTCGTGAGGGCCGTCAGGTCACCGAGTTCCAGGAAGGCATCATCCCCTGGGCGTTGCAACGTCCGGTGGCCCTGATCTTCGATGAATTCGATGCCGGGCGCCCGGATGTGATGTTTGTGATCCAGAGGATTCTGGAGCGTAATGGTCGGTTCACCTTGCTGGACCAGAATCGGGTGATTAGCCCACATCCGGCCTTTCGCCTGTTTTCCACGGCCAACACGGTCGGTCTCGGGAACCTGAACAATCTGTATCATGGCACCCAGATGTTGAATCAGGCTCAGGTCGACCGCTGGAACATTGTGACTTCCTTGAATTACCTGGAGCCCATGGATGAAGTGCGCATTGTTCTGGCCCAGGTGCCTTCCTTCGCCCAGCGTAAGAAGTTGGTCCAGAATATGGTGGCAATGGCCGATCTCACGCGCAAGGGTTTTGCGGCCGGAGATCTCTCCACGGTGATGTCCCCCCGTACTGTCATTACCTGGGCGGAGAATGCCGATATCTTCCAGGATATGGCCCAGGCATTCCGGTTGTCGTTCCTGAACAAATGCGATGAGGCCGAACGGTCGATCATTGCCGAATACTATCAACGCGCCATGGGGGAAGAGTTGGAGTATTCGATCGCTTTTGAGGCTTAGCCTCGCTCTCGTGTCATTGACCACTCCATTGCCCTGCCCTGATCGGGAGCCATCCCGAAAGCGCTACATTGAACGGCATTGTGCAGCCGCAATGCGTGCGGTCGCCGGAGTGCCGGGGGCGGAATTCCGACGGGCCCTGCTATTCGCGGGGGATCAAGGAGTGTCCCTGCTGGCACCTTGTCTGGCGCTGGATGTGGCCACTGATTCGATCACTCGATGCCGGGGTGTGGCCGATGCGATGGCGCTACGACTGGCCCATTCGGACCTGAGGTTGCATGCGGCGCGGATGCCCGAAGGAACGGCGGCCGCCATCGTGTTCGATACTCTTGAACAACTTCGGGTAGAAAGCCTGGCACCAGAGATCTTGTCGGGCGTGCGGCATAATCTGGATGCGGCCTTCAATGAATGGTGCCGAGCCAGTCGTGGCTCCGGGTGGACGGAAAGTGAAGTCGGCCTGCTGATCTACAGTGTAACGCAAATCGCGCGCTCCCATCTGCTCGGTGCCCCGCAGGATGAGGAAGTGGAAGGACTGATCGAATCGACCCGGTTTCGCTTGTCTGCCCATATCGGGCATGCCCTGCGGCAATTGTACCTCCAGCGACAGGACCAGTCGGCCTATGCCGAGAGCGCACTGTCGATCGCCCATGTGATCGAAGAAATCGTCGGCGTTCTGGATGACGATCTACCGGCTGCCCGGGCACCCCGGTCCCTGCGTCAATGGAAATTGCCGCGCTCACATCCAGAATCCGGACGCCAGGCCTCGGTGGATACCGAAGAGGAAGCCATCGCAGGAGGTATACCCTGCAGCGGTTCATACCGGGTGTTCTGCCGGGAATATGACCGCGAAGTCACTGGTTCGGAAGTGGTCCCTCTGGCATCCCGACGACAGGCCTTCCGGGAACAACTGGACCGTCTGGTGAAAGCGCAGGCGGTCAGTATCTCGCAACTTGCACAGCGCCTGAAGCGTCTGTTCTCGGTTCCAGTACTGGAGGAGTGGAACTTTGGTGAAGAGGATGGGTATCTGGATGGCCGACGACTGTCCCAGATAGTCGCCAACCCGTCCTATCGCCGTGTTTTTCGCCAACGTTGCGGGGCTCTCCACTCCGAAACTGTGATCAGTTTCCTGATTGACAATTCCGGTTCCATGAAGCGTCAGCGGTATGAAGCTGTAACCGTTCTGGTGGACCTGTACAGTCGTGCCCTGGACCTGGCCGGAGTACCGAATGAAATTCTCGGCTTCACGACCGCAGGCTGGAACGGAGGACAATCAATTCGAGCCTGGCGTCGGCACGGTAGCCCCGTTCAGCCGGGACGTCTGAATGATCGTTTGCATATCGTTTACAAGGATGCACAAACTCCCTGGCGTCGGGCCCGGGGCCGGATTGCGGCGCTGCTATCGACGAACCACTATCGGGAAGGCTTGGATGGCGAGGCGTTGCAATGGGCCGCCGAACGGTTGCTTCAGTACCCGGCCAGGCGTCGCTGCCTGGTGATGATTTCCGATGGTGCACCGATGGAGACTGCAACCAGTCTGCACAATGCGGACGGGTTTCTTGAGAATCATTTGCGAGCGGTCATTCGCTCCCTGGAGCAGGGAGGTTCCATTGAACTGACTGCCATCAGCAGTCATCTCGAGTTGGACCCCTGGTTTTCTCGCTCACTGGTGTTAGACCTTCAAGGCACTCTGGGGAACGCCGAATTCCGGGCCCTGGAAACTCTGTACAGTGACCATCGCCTGTATTGATCGTAAAAAAGGGGCTGAATTTTTGTTCAAGATAAGTGCCTATAGCCTTCCCATCGGTAACACCATAAAGCGAAGGATTATCAGACGAGCTTTCAGTGAGGGAGAATACCGCTGCCTCTTCTCGCAATTTTTCAAGAGTCTTATATGGCATGATTTTTGCGGAGGGCTGGAGCTTCACCCGGCGGATGATTCCGGATACGGGATTGAAATCCACAGTACACAAGGTCTTGCACTCAACATAGAGCACTATAAAAGGATTAGGGAAAGCCGATTAACGCAGGAAATGCACAAATTAGTACTATGCCGAATCTAATGTGGGGTTAATAAAACACTGCTCGGATGATCGATGCCGATATCGGCATTAGGTAAATCACTAGTGAAATATGAAAGTCTACCTATCAAAATTCAGGTTATAATCCATGCATGATAGAGCGCGCATACCACCTGAACCGAATAAAAGGGCTCTTAAACAATAATCCGATTGTTGTCCTCCTGGGTGCCAGACAAGTTGGAAAGACTACCCTGGCGAAACAGATAGCTAGTCAGTGGACTGGGAATTGCCATATATTTGATCTGGAGAGACCGAGAGATCTTGCTCGCCTGTCCGATCCAGAACTTGCACTGGAGCCGCTTGAAGGTCTGGTCGTGCTGGACGAAATACAACGACTGCCGGATTTGTTTCCTCTGTTGCGCGTACTCGTAGACCGTAATCCACTACCGGCCCGATTCCTGATTCTTGGGAGTGCGGCACCCGAACTTCTTCGCCAGGGAAATGAATCGCTGGCTGGAAGAATGGCACTTCATGTGCTAGATGGATTCTCCTTGCAGGAGGTCGGGTCAGGTAACCGTGACCGACTCTGGTTGCGGGGCGGGTTTCCAAAATCATTCTTGTCTCCAAGTGATACGATAAGCTTCGACTGGCGGGAGGAGTTCATCTCCACGTTTCTCGAAAAGGACATGCCTCAACTCGGAATTCGCGTCGGTGCTCCCGCCCTGAGAAGATTCTGGACCATGCTGGCCCATTATCATGGTCAGATCTGGAACTCGTCGGAGTTCGCACGAAGCTTTGGGGTCAGTCACGTTACAGTCCGTCGCTATCTCGATATCCTGACTTCGGCGCTGGTAGTTCGTCAACTTCAGCCCTGGCATGAGAATATCCGAAAAAGGCAGGTGAAAGCTCCGAAAATCCATTTCTCCGATACCGGACTTCTGCATGCATTGCTGGGTATTGAAAGTCTGGCTGACCTTGAATCTCATCCCAGACTAGGTGCCTCCTGGGAAGGTTTTGCTCTTACTCAGGCGATCAGGGCTTCCGGTGCCAGACCCCACGAATGCTTTTTCTGGGCAACCCACACGGGAGCCGAACTGGATCTGTTGATGGTAAGAGGAAGAAAACGTTGGGGACTCGAATTCAAGAGGACATCCACTCCCGAAATCACCCGCTCCATGAAAGCTGCACTCGCTGACCTGCAGCTGGATCGTCTCTTCCTGGTTTACCCCGGAGAACCTTCATTCGACTTGGCCGACAGGGTCCGTGCAGTAGCCATCGGAAAAATACAACAGGAGCTTCTACCATGGAGGAGCTGACTTTCAGAAGATGGTGGGTTTCAGTGTCACAGCGGCCGAAGGCGACGTTAGGGGGGTGCCGACAAAGAACACGCCGGGAGAGCGTTCACTCTGGCCCGACGGGCAGGTTCCCGGTCCCTTAGCCCCGTTGAGAATGGACCAGTCCACCTGCGCCATCGCGGGCAGGGGCAATGCCAGCAGAGCCAGTGCAAGGAGGGTAGCTAGTGTACTGTCATACCTCATGTGTCGGATAGAGGCGTTTCAGTTTCAGGCGCGCATCCTCGGTGGTGAACTGCCAATCCACCTTGGCCTGGATGCGGTCACGTGAGGCCTGCCAGGCCGCGGCCTCACGGGCCAGGACCTCCACCCGGTCGATGCGCCGGTTCCGACACGGTCGGCTCATGACATGGAGCTCGACCTCGGCCACGTTCCGCCAGCTGCCGTGTTTCGGGGGGTAGACGAACTCGAATCGGTCCCCTAACGCCTTGGCCGGTGCCGGCGGGTAGGCTTCATAGAACGCGCCGGGCCGGTGGGGGTTGAGATGGTCCATCACCCGGGGGAGGCGAGTGGCGTCCCGGTAGCGTGCGGCGAGGTCGGCCAGGAACTGCGCCCAGTCGGTCCGGGTCCTGCGTGCGGTCACCTGGGTCATCCGCCGGCCGGCCAGGGGTTCGGTGGCCATGAAGACATTGCCGGTTCCACCGCGCCGGTACTCGTCGTCGTGGCCGGCCGGCCGTCCCGGGCCCATGGGAACCGGCGCCCGGGTCTGGTGGATCCACTGGCGCCGGGTCTCGTCCCTGCACACCACCGGGAAAGCGGCATCGTCGGGGCGCCGGTATCCATCCAGTACCTTCTCCATCGCGGCGACCAACTCGGCGTTCCCTTGGGGCGGAATCACCCCACCGACCCGCCGCCAGGGCTTGAGTTCGTTTTTTGAGAACCCGCCGCACCGTCTCATGGGATCCCGCGTCGAGGTAGCCGAGTGCCACCACCCGGTCGGCCAGCAGCCGCCACGACCATGGCCCGTGACCCGCCGGCGGCTCGCCGCAAGCCAGGGCCACCAGGCGCGCCTCGAATTCGCCGTCGGCCTTGCGGATAGACGTGGGCCGGCGCCCCGGGCGGCCGCCCAGCGCCGCCTCCAGACCTTCCGCCACGAACCGCTTCTTCACCCGGTCCACCTTGCGCAGGCTGATGCGCAGGATGTCGGCGATGGCTTCCCCGGTGAACTGCCGGTCATTGCCATCCCCCTCATCGCAGTTGAGCAGGATCCGGGCGTTGATCACCTGCTGGGATCGATGCGAGCCTTGGCTCGTGATCGCCGTCAGTTCGTTCCGTTCCGATTCGTCCAACGTCACCGCATAGCGCTTCCTGTGTTGACCCTCGTCTTGCCACCAGACGGGGAATTTATCATACTATATGCGACATATCATGTGTGACGTGACACTAACACAGAGTAACATGAATGCATTGACATTAAAGGGGTTTTCGCCTATGGTGATCATCCCTGAATCAATGATGGAGGCCAGGATGGCTCGAAAGACGGAAAAGCCGGCCCTGGCCGTGAGCGGGGAGCAGCGTGCGATGCTGCGCACCCTGGCGGGGTCGCAGACGGCCCCGATGCGCGAGGTGCAGCGTGCGCGGATCCTGCTGCGCCATGAGGAGGGCATGCCGCTGGCGGAGATTGCCCGGAGGGTTGGCGTGTCGCGTCCGACGGTGTACCAGTGCATCGACAAGGCCGTGGACACGGGCGTGGAGGCGGCGCTTCGTGACCGGCCGCGGCGCGGCCGGGAGCCCGAGATTGGAGACGAGGCGAAGGCCTGGGTGGCGGGGCTGGCCTGCCGGCAGCCAAAGGAGCTGGGGCTGGCGGCCGAGATGTGGACGCTGTCGGCGCTGGCCCGGCAGGTCCGGGAGCAGGCGCAGGAGGCGGGCTTTCCGCGCCTGTCGAAGGCCGGGAAGATGACGGTGTGGCGGATCCTGGACGAACATGAACTGAAGCCGCACCGGGTCCGCTACTCCCTTCCGAAGCGGGATCCGGACTTCGAGGAGAAGAAAGCGGAGGTGCTGATGGTCTACCGGGAGGTCGCCCTGCAGGCGGAAAGCCCCGGATCGCCCGGTGCTGCCGGCGAACCCGAAGTGTACCGCGTCAGCGTCGACGAGAAGCCCGGCATCCAGGCGCTGGGCACCTGCGCCCCGGACCGGCCTCCGGTTCCCGGCCGGCATCCGCAGATGGCCCGGGACTGCGAGTACCGGCGCCACGGCACCCTGTCGATCCTGGCCGCGCTGGACCTGCACACCGGGGAGATCATCGCCAATGTCGAGAGACGGCACCGCAGCCGGGAGTTCATCGGGCTCCTGGAGCGCCTCGATGCCCACTATCCGGAAGGCGCGACCATCCGCATCATCCTCGACAACCACTCCTCGCATGTCTCGAGGGAGACCCGGGCCTGGCTGGCCGCCCGGCCAGGCCGGTTCCAGTATGTGCACACGCCCGTGCATGCCTCGTGGCTGAACCTGGTCGAGGTCGCGTTCTCGAAGATGGCCCGGACCTTCCTGCGGCACATCCGGGTCGGCTCGCTGGACGAGCTGCGCCGGCGCATCCTCCTGGGCATCGAGGAAATGAACGCGGAACCGGTGCCGTTCCGCTGGAAGCCCTGCGACAGGCCGATGCCGGAATATATGTCAGCGAATCAATGATACGATGTACTAGATGGCTGGTCAATCGGCTGGTTGCATGAATCATGTCCTACCCCATGTTCTCGTACAGCCCGGTGAGAGCTTTTGTCGAGGTATTGCCTGGTTCTTGCGGCTGTGGTTTTCCGCACGCCAAAAAATAATCAGTGAGCCAGTTCCCGGCCTTGGGTTGAAGAGAGGGAATCCGGAGAATGGGCTGTGGCCCAGTTTGAACATTGCAGGACCTGGCCGGGAGGAGGCGGCCCGCAGGCCGCCCCGTGTTCCGGGTTTTCCGGACGAGGCTGCAAGCCAAATGGCGGTGGCCGCTCCGGTTTCGTCAGTTGGTCGTGCAGCCCACCTGTGATCTCCAGGTGGCGTCCATCATATATTCGTAGCCGTCTTCGGCATCCGTGCGCGCCCAGCTGCCCGACGAGTTCCGGGCTCCGCAGAAGCAAGCCCGGATCTGATTCACGTCCTTGCTGAAGGCGTAGCACCCGCTTGACCACGAATCGCCGGGACCGTCGCCGCCGCGACCCGACATAAAGGGGATCTCCAGGTCGGCCGCGGTCCGGAAGCAGAATCTTGAAATGATCTTGGTGACGTCCCCAATATGCGTGACTGCGGTGTACTGCCTGTTCTGCTTCAGGTTGCTGAAAGTTTTCGCTCCTCCCGTCGTGTCCGTGCCAGTTGAAGCAGTTCCAAGAGTCTGCCTGCTAGCCTCTTCCCTGCCATTTTCCAGCACGCTGAGATACACGGTGGCACTTTGAAGTGTACTCGTTCCTGGAATTAGAACTCTGATGTTCTGAAAATTAACTTGCGAATACGACAGCCGGACCGCGTTTTTTGTCAGGGATCCGTCGACAAGGGATATTCCGTTACGTATGGTCTGGCCTGGCGGGCAGGTACTCGCGCCTGATGCACCATCAATGAAGGAGTAATCCACCTGCGCCATGGACGGCGCAGTTAGCACCGCCAGCAGTAGAAGAGTCGCTAGTTTAGCGAGGGGGGGGGGGGGGGGGGGGGGGATGAATTAGGGTAATGTTTCATTGTGGTCTCCAATGTCGAATGATGTTCCGGCAATTATACCAATTTCATGCAGAATGAGGTGATTTTCAAACTGATCCAGTACCAATAATTTGCGCCTAGTACATGGTAACATTAATACATTGATATTACAGGGGGATTGGCCTATGGTGGTCATCCCTGAATCAATGACGGAAGCCATGATGGCTCGAAAGACGGAAAAACCGGTGCTGGCCGGAAGGCGCAACCATCCGCATCATACTGGACAATCACTCCTCGCACGTCTCGAGGAGCCCCGGGCCGGTTCCAGTACGTGCGTGCCTCTTGGCTGAACCGGCTCGAGGTCGTGTTCCCGAAGATGGCCCGCACCTTCCTGCGGCACATCCGGTTCGGCTCGCTGGACGGGCTCCGCCAGTGCATCCTCCGGGGCATCGGGGAAATGAACGCGGAACCGGCACCGTTCCACTGGAAGAGCTTCGACAGGCCGATGCCAGAATGTATGTCAGCGAATCAATGATACGATGTACTAGTTTAGCGAGAGGGGGGGGGGGGGGGGTAGAATCAAAGGCCTCTGGTATTCTGGGGCGGTCGGCCAGGGGATGCCGGGGCCGGTGTGCTCATATGGAGTAGCGGGTACGCAGGTTGTCATCGTGCCCACGCCAGCTCTGGGCCTCAATAAAAACCCGCTTGATTTCCGGATGGGTGGACTTGATAGTGGCTTCCAGGTTGGAAATGGTGGATTCGACCTCACTGGCGGAAATGCCATCGACGAAATCCACGCTGAGGCAGAGCAGGATATCGCGGGGACCGAAATGCATGGTCAGCAGTTCATTGATGCTGATGATGCTGTCATGGTCGTTGATAATTTTCCGAATACTGCCAATGACACGCGGCCGCGCCGCTTCCCCAATCAGTAGGCCTTTGCTTTCATAGGCCAGCAAGGCTGCGGTGCAGGCCAAAATAATCCCGATGACAATGGAAGCGATGGCATCAAAGACCGGCAGGCCGGTCCACTGGGCCAGGCTGATACCGATCATGGCCGCACACAGGCCCAGCATGGCCGCACTGTCCTCAAACAGCACTGTAAACACGGTCGGATCCTTGCTGCGTTGTACTGCCTTGATATAACTCAGTGTACCCTTGGTTTTGCGGAATTCATGAAAGGCGACTAACCAGGCTGCCCCCTCAAATAACATGGCCAATCCCAGGACAATGTAATTCACTACGGGCTTTTGAATTTCATGCGGCTCCTGGATCTTGCTGATACCGTCATAAATAGAAAGGCCAGAGCCGAGGGAAAAAATCAGAATGGCGACCACAAACGTCCAGAAATAGAGCTCCATGCTGTAACCAAACGGATGTTGTGCATCTGCGGGCTTGTCAGATCGTTTCAGACCGTACAGCAACAGGCACTGGTTGCCAGTATCCACCACCGAATGGATGGCCTCGCTGAACATCGCGGAACTGCCGGTAATGCTGGCCGCGATAAACTTCGTAATCGCAATCAGGGCGTTTCCGCCCATAGCAGCGAAAATCACCTTCCGGGAGCCATGAACTGACGACATGATCCTATCGGCCGGATGGGATGAAGACGACTGCGGCAGATCCGTTGGATGGGAAACTGTCATGACGGGTCGGGGGCAAGCCATCGGCAACCGGCAGTTGGTTCGGGGTTGGCAAAAGGGGCATGGTCGGCAGGTCGGATCAGGTGGTGAGTCGACGGTAGATGTCGGCCACTTTCAGGGGCAACTTGCGCACCTGGTCTACCATGACAAAACCCGCCGGCCCGTACATATGAGGGAGATATTCCCTGGCTTCGGTGTCAATGGTGATACAGAACGGGAAAATTCCGGTGTTGCGTGCCTCCAGCAAGGCTTGGCGGGTATCTTCGATGCCATACTCCCCCCGATACCCATCGTAATCATCCGGTTTGCCATCGGACAGTGTGATCAGCACCCGGGTTCTTGCCTCCATTTGATTCAAGATCCGGGTCAGGTGTCGAATGGTGACGCCCATCCGGGTATAGTCTTTGGGGCGAAGTCCGCTGATGCGAGCACGAACCTCGGCATTGTATGATTGGGCAAACGACTTGACACAGTAGATTTCACAACGGTTCCGGGTCATCCCGGAAAAACCGTAAATGGCATATCGGTCATCCAGCACTTCCAGTGCCTCGCACAGCAGGATCAAGCTTTCGCGTTCGGCATCATTGATCCATCCCTTGGTCGAACCACTGACATCGACCATGAACAGGACGGCCAGGTCCCGTTCCGCCTTTTGCCGGCGTGTATACACCCGATCGCTGAGTTCCATGCCGGCCTGCATATCGGCATAAGCCATGATCAGCGCATCCAGGTCGACATTGTCGCCTGACGGTTCGGCCTTGAGCACTCGCTCCTCCTCCCGCAAGGCTTCGAAGTGACGTCGGATCTCTCCCACCAGAGGAGCATACCGATTCAGGGTCTGCGCATGGAAATCATCGTGTACGGGCGGTGCGGTTACTTCCCGCAGTGCGCACCATTGCTTGCGGTAGGTTTGACGGCGATAGTCCCATTCATCGTACAGAAACACTTCGGAAGACTCCATGCTCCGATGAAAGGAATCCGGATCCTGGCCAACTTCCCGGTCATCATACCGGTCATCGCCCTTGGGGATGAGCCAATCATCTGGAATCTGATCCAGATCCTGAAGCAGGGAGTCCAGGAGAGAGCGGAGTGCTTCCGGGGTCGTGATGGGTTCCCCGTCCATCGCCAGTTCCGGTTCTTGGTTGGCGTCCGTATCCTGCTGTAAACGAATATTCGCAGGTTCGCTGGCCGGAATCTCATCCTGGCCATCTCCAGTAGAACGCAACAGTTCCGCAAGGGCAGACTGAAGAGCATCTTTCTCCTGTTCCAGACGCCGTTCGATACCGGCCCTGGTGGCTTCCAGGTCTAATTCTCCCTGATAGACCAGGGCTGGTGGCCAGGGGTGCTGCAGGGGATAGAGAGCGGCTGTGGCCGCCAACGTATCAGCCACCGTAGCTTCATGGGATTCCAGCAGGTGGAAAAAATGGTGCCAGGTAGCATCTTGCACCGGTACTGGCGGCTGTAGCCCGAAGATTTCGCGGGCGAGTCCCGGCAGGTCGCGGCGAATGCAGGCATTGATGCGAGTGGTTTCCAGCAGGTTGAATAACTGCAGGGCCCGTCCGCTGTCGGGAAATTCGGCCAGGAGTTCAACCAGGTGCGGGGAGTCCGGGGTCGGGCGCCGAAAGGTTCCGTACCGGGTTTGCCCCCACAGGTGCACGGTCATGATCTTGTAGAGACGGGTATTTCGCTCGGAATCCGGGAATCGACTGATCCGATCCGGCAGGTAGAGGGTATGGGTGTCGGTGTAGATGCTCTTCCCGCTCTCCAGTTTCAATAGGCGTCCGGCCAGGCCCGCCAGGAAGGTTTCCAGGACCGGACGGATGTCTTCCAGGCGAACCGTGATGTGATCCCGACGAAATTCTGTGGCGAAAGCGGCAAGGTTTTCCAGGGCATGGCTGCCGGGATACAAGCCCTCCCGGTCATAGACATCCATGGCATGCAACAGCCATTGCCGGGTTCCTTCCAGTCCCATCAGGCGAATGGCACGGGGCGCACGGTGGACGAACTGGAAGGCCATTTCCGAATTGGAGCGACGAATGATGTCAGTCCATTGCAAGGCAAACTCCTGCTCCTTTTTGTCCAGGGATAACAAGCCTCTGGCCGGTCCCCGTGCTGTGCGACGGGTGGAAAGCACCGGGTCCAGGTATTCGTTGAGCCGGGCGGTCAGGCTGTCGAGTAGGGTGTTGATGGGTAAAGTTCCCCAACTGTAGTCATGTGAGGCAGTCTTTGAGCCATTTCATGGACCCTTCGGTCGTTCCCGGCCTGCCATTTCAAATATTAAATCGGAAGTGCATGATGTCGCCATCCTGGACTATGTAATCACGACCTTCCAGACGGAGTTTTCCTGCTTCCCGAGCGCGATGTTCCCCCCCGCATTCGATGAAGTCGTCATATCCAATGGTCTCGGCGCGGATGAACCCACGCTCAAAATCGGTATGAATCACTCCCGCGGCTCCGGGTGCTGTGGTCCCATCCCGCACGGTCCATGCGCGGACTTCCTTCTTCCCGGCCGTAAAATAGGTCCGCAGTCCGAGCAGACGATATCCAGCGCGGATGACGCGATGCAGCCCGGTTTCCCGGAGTCCCATTTCCATCAGAAAGGCGGCCATTTCATCCGCTGCCAGTTGGTCCAGTTCCGCTTCAATCGTCGCGCAGACTGGTACCGTTTCGGATCCTTCCGATTCTGCGAGAGCCCGCATCGTATCCAGATGAGGATTATTTCGAAAGCCATCCTCGTCGACATTGGCAATATAGAAGGCGGGTTTCAGGGTCAGGAAACACAGAGTCTGGAGGCGGCATTGATCTGCCGGCTGCAATGCCAGGAGGCGTAATGGTTTTCCCGTATCCAGATGAGATTCGACCCGGTGTAACAGGCTGGCCATGTCTTTTTGCCTCTTGTCGCCGGCCTTGCTGTTTTTTTCCGCTTTGTGTCGTGCCCGTGCCGCCGTTTCCAGATCCGCAAGGATAAGTTCGGTGTGGACGGTTTCGATATCCGCAAGCGGGTCCACCCGGTTCGCCACATGTGTGATCCGGTCGTCTTCAAAGGTGCGCACCACATGAGCGATGGCGTCGACCTCACGGATGTGGGACAGAAACTGGTTGCCCAGCCCTTCCCCTTGAGAGGCTCCAGCCACCAGGCCGGCAATATCGACAAATTCCATGGTGGTGGGAATGATCTTCTGGGGGTGGACGAGTGCGCCGATTCGATCCAGTCGGGAATCTGGTACGGCGACCATACCAACATTCGGCTCAATCGTGCAGAAGGCGTAGTTGGCGGCCTGCGCGGCAGAGGAATGGGTCAGCGCATTGAACAGGGTGGATTTGCCCACATTGGGCAATCCGACAATGCCACATTTGAATCCCATGGTCAGGCGGTATGCAGCAATTGCATGGCTCGGGAAAAATTGCCCACCAGAAGATCCGGGAAAATTGCGACCGCACGATCAATGGACGCATGGATGTTTACTCGATCCTCCGGGGACGGCTGGGTCAATACATAATCGCTGACCTGATGACGATGGCCGGGATGACCAATGCCAAATCGAAGACGTTTCATGTCCTGCGTCGCGGATTGTCGGATGATATCCTGAAGGCCTTTGTGCCCGCCGTGACCTCCGGTATGCTTGAACCGAACCACGCCCGCAGGCAGGTCCAGTTCGTCGTGGGCAATCAGTACCTGCTCGGCGGGAATCCGGAAAAACCGGACCAGTGGAGTCACGCTGTCACCACTCCGATTCATGAAGGTCTGCGGGGCCAGTACCCGGATGGTGTGCCCCGCAAAGGAGAAGTCGCCAATAAGCCCCTTGTACCGGCTGCTTTCCCGCAGACGGAATTCCCAGGCAACTTGCAGTGCGTCCACAAACCACACTCCTGCATTATGCCGGCTTTCTCGATATTGGGGCCCCGGGTTGCCAAGACCGACAACCAGGGCAATAGCAGGTACAGGCATCAAGGCACCAGGCGTAACGGAGTGATGCCTGCCGCTTTCATCTCCTTCCAGACGATGCCCACGCTCGGGTAATCGGCCACGTCGTGCTATTCGCTGCTGTCCGGCTCCTCGGACTCCTCTTCTTCCACTTCCTCGGCAGTTCGAGTCAGGCGGGTGGCCTGAACCGCAATGACCGCGTTGTCATGTTCGTGGAGGTCGCCATGTGTAAAGGCCGTGATCTGGACCCCTTCGGGCAGCTGAATATCGGAAAGATGCAGTGATTCCCCTATGCGCAGTTGGCTTACATCCAACTGGATATTTTCCGGCAGATCTTTGGGCAGACAGGTCACTTCCACTTCATTCATCAAGTGCGAAATCATGCCGCCATCGACTCGCACTCCCACGCATTCTTCTTCACCGATAAAATGGATCGGCAAGGAAAGGTGGATCTGCCGGTTCTCTTCGACCCGCTGAAAATCCGCATGCAGGATTTTGGTTTGATGCGGGTGGCGTTGCAAATCTCGCAAGATCGCCTGTTCCGCCTGGCCATCGGTTTCGATAGTAATCACTTGGGAGAAAAACTCCTCACGCTCCAGGTTGTGGTAGAGGAGGTCGTGGTTCACGGCGATACTCAGGTTTTCCTTGCCGGCACCATAGAGGATGGCCGGCACTTCGCCTTCCCTGCGCAATCGTCGGACAAGGCTGGTGCCAGTTCTGGCCCGGACACGGGCTTTCAGGATAACTTCTTCACTCATTGGATCGTAGCTCTTGGTTTCATGGCCCCGAAGGGGGTGTCAGTGAATGGGATTCGGCAAGATTGGTTCGTTATTCGGCAGGGTATGCGGTTATTCGATAAACAGATTACTGATGGAATCCCCGCTGGCAATCCGACGAATGGATTCGGCCAGTAATTCGGCGATGCTGAGTTGGGTGATCATGGGGCAGCTGGCAGATTCTTCGTTCAGCGGGATCGAATTCGTGACCAGCAACTCATCCAATGCCGACTCTCGGATGCGTTGGGTCGCATTGCCGGACAGTACCGGATGGGTGCAGGCTGCCACGACCTTGAGTGCCCCGCGGTCTTTCAGTGCCTCCGCGGCCTGACAGAGGGTATTGGCGGTATCCACAATGTCATCAATCAGGATACAGGAACGGTTTTCCACTTCCCCGATGATATGCATCACCTTGGCCTCATTCGCTTTCGGCCGTCGTTTGTCAATGATGGCAAGGTCGGTTTCCAGTTGTTTGGCCATGGCACGTGCCCGAACTACCCCCCCCACATCCGGGGAGACCACCGTAGGGTTGGTCAGGCGTTTGCGCCAGATCTCTCCCATCAACACAGGAGAGCCATATATGTTATCGCAGGGAATGTCGAAAAATCCCTGAATCTGGTCTGCGTGCAGATCCATCGTCAGAACCCGATCCGCCCCGGCAGACTGGATCATATTGGCGACCAGTTTGGCCGTGATCGCTACCCGGGCTGTCCGTGGCCTGCGGTCCTGGCGGGAGTATCCCATGTAGGGGATGACAGCAGTGATCCGGCCGGCTGAAGCACGGTTCAGTGCATCCGTCAGCACCAACAACTCCATCAGGTTGTCATTGGTCGGGGCACAGGTGGGCTGAATGACAAACACATCCCGGCCACGAACATTCTCCATGATTTCAATGTTGACTTCACCGTCGCTGAAGGTGCCGGCCATGGCCCTGCCGAGTGGTAGGCCAAGCGACTGAACCACTTCATGCGCCAGTTCAGGATTTGCGTTACCCGCAAATACTGACAGGTTTTCCAGCGACACGAAAATTCCTCTCACAATCAATGGCTGGGGTGGGAGGATTCGAACCTCCGAATGCCGGGATCAAAACCCGGTGCCTTAGGCCGCTTGGCTACACCCCAAATTCTGAATTAAGGTTGAGTGTGGAAATTCTGAGGGTATGAAACCGCTTCCCATTGAACAGGAATCCAATGACCGTAATCTTACCGTATTTCCGGTTACTTTTCAGACCTTGTCGCGCTTGGATCCACCGGATTCCGGCCAGCAACCAGCACACGCAGGGCAGGGCAAGCTGCAAAGCGCAGTATTGTCAAGTTACGGTTGCTCCATGTCAACGATTTTTCTGGTTTACCGTGGCTTCGCAATGGTTCCTGTAGCCAACCTGTTGAAGTCCGAGGGTCATGTAGTCCTGTCGCAATCCCTGGTTCCCGCTGCCGACCTTCCTGCCGAGGAAGTCCGGTCCAATACCCATTGCCGCACGGGGCTTTGATTGAGCCTTTGGGCGATGACGCTGGTAATGTCCTTTGGCAATTGTTGCCGGATCTGTTCGGCTTCCGAGCGGCTCGATACCGGCACGAAAACTGCGCAGCCGCTGCCACTCATCCTCGCCGGCCCAAAGCCGGACAGCCATTGGTGGAGATTTGCTACTGCCGGAAACTGGCGAAAGGTTACAGCTTCCAGATCATTCCCGGTCAAGCCATTGTCATAATCCCGGCGAGTCACCGTAGGATGTGCCCGGTAGAGTGCTGGATCCTGGAAGATTCGGGCGGTTGACACGGTGGCATTTGGCACCGCTAACAGGATCCAGCCGGTGGGGGCGGGCTCGGCGGTCAACTGATCGCCAATACCTTCCACCCAGGAAGCGACGCCATCCAGGAATATCGGGACATCGGCCCCAAGCTGTGTTCCCATCTCCAGCAAGTTGGCATGGGGCAGATGCAGATTCCAGAGCCGGTTCAGTACCATCAGGGTCGTCGCCGCATTGCTGCTGCCACCGCCCAGCCCGGTACCGGGCGGAATATTCTTTTCCAGCGTGATCTCCACGCCCAATTCAGTCCTGGCAGCAGAGGCCTTCAGCAAGTTGGCTGCACGGATGCAAAGGTCTTCCTCAGGAAGGGAATACGGGTGCGCATCGTGCCGGCAGATCTGTCCCTGGCGATGCACCCGAAAGGTCATCTGATCCCCCCAGTCCAGATATTGCATCCAGCTTTGCAGGAGATGGTATCCATCTGCCCGCTGGCCGGTGACATGCAAGAACAGGTTGATTTTGGCAGGAGAGAGGAGGCGGACCTCAGAGTTGGGTGCGTTCAATGTTTCCCCAGTGCTTGAGAATGATCCGAACACGCAGTTCATCGCCGAGAGGCTTGCCCTCTTCCGAGTAGAACTCCATCGTCCCTGGCAACGCCGACACCGTCAATTTGCGGGGTAGGGAATAACCGGGCAGAGTATTGCCCATGGCTTCAAACTGCTGGTATTCCACCTGCCAGTTTTTCTGCACCATCCGCTGGAGCCGTCCAATGCGGTCAATGGTCAGATCTTTGGCACCTTCCCCGGGGATGCCCCGGGCCCAATTCGCAAGGTGGTCAAATGGAACCTGCCAGCCGAGACGTTGGTGCAGAACATCAGCCGCCGTATCGCCTTCGATCACCATACCCTTGGTATCTTTCAGGACGGCCCCCCGATGGTCCACATCGATGATGATTCGCCCTCCTCCAAATGGACCATAGAGCTCGATTCTCTGCCGGTCTGGAGCATATTGCCACTGAATCGTGGCACTACCGCCCTTGGAGCCGGTCTTTACACCCATTTTGCCCCGGAGGTGCCAGTGACTGATGGAAGCCAATGCTTTCTGGTTGGTGTCCCACAAGACCAACGCTTGTTCCCGTGCCCCGTCTTCCAAAAACCCAGTTTTCCCGGGAAGCGGAGGTGGCGGGGTACAGGCCGACAGGAATGCCAGGCCAAGAAAGGGGAGAATCGTTGGCAGACGGCGGAGCGGAATGAACAAGGCTTCAGGGGAAGAGATGCAATCTTCAGGCCGGGTACAGTGCTCCCGGGAACTGATACTCGGTCGATTGGGAGCGGATGGATGGACGGTCGGATGGGGTACCAAGGAATCGGCCCATGGTTTCCAGCAGTGTGGTATTGTCCGGATCAGATTGCTGGCCTTGCTGCCAGATTTTTTTTGCCTCGGAGCGGCGGCCCAGTTGCCAAAGCACTTCCCCCAAATGGGCCGCAATCTCTGAGTCTTTCATGTAACCCCAGGCTTTTTCAAGGTATTCCAGCGACTGGTCCAGATTGCCAGTTCGGTATAGCAACCAACCCATGCTGTCCAGTATATAGGGGTCTTCCGGGCGGATTTCCAAAGCTCGGATGAGGAGTTCGGATGCCTCATCGTAGCGGTCGGTAATGTCTGCCAGTGTGTATCCCAGTGCATTATAGGCATGGGCATTGTCTGGTTGGAGTTGGATCAGCCGCCGCATATCCTCCTCGACGATACCAATCCGCTCCATCTGTGCGGCCAGCAAACCCCGACTGTAGAGTAACTGGGGGTGCTCGGGTCGTGCCACGAGGGCTTCTGTGAGCAATGCCAGCGAGCGTTCCATGAGATCAAACTCCCGAAGGAGGATACTCTGTTCCAGAATCAGGCGTACCGCATCGGGTTCATTGTGAGCGATAATGCCGCGAAGAGAACTGAGCCCGGCTTCCACACCTTTTTTTTCCGCAAGGATACCGGACAACATGATTTGTGCTTCCAGGTAATAGGGGTAGGACTCTACCTGGCGCAACAGAGTCGAGGCTTCTTGATACCGTTCCTGGTCCTCCAGCAGTTGTGCCAGATAGATTCTGGCTTGGTCTCCTTCCCGTGTGTGATGCTCAAGGTAGTGCAGAAATAGCCGTTCTGCCGGCTCGACCTCTTCGCGTTCCATGTAAATGACAGCTGCCGCAAAAAGTGCATCTGCTGAATCCGGGTTCAAATCCAGCACGGCATTGAACTGCGCCAAGGCATCGTCCAGACGTTCTTTCTGGAGTAGTACCTGCCCCAATCGAATTTGAAAACGCTCTGCCGCCGGTTCGGAGCGGAGAAATTCTTTCGCCCAGGTATCCAGTTCTTCCGGTGCACTTTCCGCGAGATACAAGAGCTTCAGGATCGCGGCTGTCTCCCAGCGGGGTTGTTGGTCCAGGACTCGTTCCAACAGGGCGTTGGCACGTTCTGCCTCGTCCAGCTGGAAAGCAACGAGTGCGGTAGTATAGAGTACCATGAGGTTGCCTCCCTCGACAGCCTGTTCCAGGCGGGACCGGAGTTGCGTTCGGGGAGATTCCGGTTGGCGGACGATCAGCTCTGCAACTTCCTGCAGTACGTCTTCGTTGTCGATGTCCTGTGTTTCGATCAATTCCAACAGGGTATCCGCAGCGAAATCGACGAGCTGGCCGTCGATCTGGGCAGTCGCCAGCAGAATCATTGCGTCGGGGTCGTCCGGTTTCAGGTCCAACAGCAACCGGGACAGCTCAATGGCCTGGAGACTGTCATGGAGGCGCAACGCAAGCAGAATGGCTTGGACGGTGACTTCGCTGTCTCTGGATTGATAGGCGGCACGAACCAAAGCCTCCAATGCCGTTTCCGGCTGGTCGCGCTGATTGGCGACCGAAGCCAGCAGCAAATCATACAGGAGTTCCGGGGCCAGGTTGGTATGGACGGTTTTCGTTCCGGATGGCTCGGTACCAGTGTGGTCTTCAGATTGCTCGGACGGGGGAATGGATCCGACGGTTGTCGGGAGTGCGGGCTCGTCTGTGAACTCGGCAGTCGTACAGGCACCCAACATCATGACCAAAACCAGAATCGACCCGATTGCGACCCGCTGGACGCGAGTAGCGAGTGTTGCCGAACGAGAGATCGGTCCGTACCGATACGGTACGGAAAGCCGCTTTTCGGGCAGAATCGATGGGTTGGCGTCACGCAAAGGGATCATGGTGAAACCGGTGAATTGTGAGGTGGCCTTGGCCGGTCAGAAAGTCATTGCACAGAGGACCGGCCGGAAAACCGGGATTCCCGTCCGAGCGGCTCCGGAGGACCGCAGTTGGACGGGATAAGGAAATCAGGTTGAAGACGGATTATAATA
This sequence comes from Candidatus Poriferihabitaceae bacterium, assembly GCA_965221795.1. Classification (GTDB taxonomy): domain Bacteria; phylum Pseudomonadota; class Gammaproteobacteria; order Arenicellales; family Poriferihabitantaceae; genus VYFG01. The sequence goes on along the minus strand of OZ244914.1, from coordinate 352,571 downwards.
CAAAACAAAGGTATATCCCGTACCTTATGAATTTCGTACTGTGCAACTGATCGCTTTGGGTCTGAACCATGAAACTGCGCCTTTGGAGCTGCGCGAACGGGTAGCCTTTGGCCCGGACATCATGGGCGATGCACTGGAAGATCTTGCGAAATCGAGAATCGCGGCAGAAGCGGCCATTTTGTCAACCTGCAATCGGACGGAGGTCTATTGCGGGCATGAGACCCTGGACCCACAACGGGTGATCGATTGGCTGTCTGCGCAGACGCATCTCAACCACCGGGACCTGCAACACAGTCTGTATGTGCATCCGAATGACCGGGCGGTGAAACATGCGTTTCGTGTGGCCTCAGGTCTCGATTCGATGGTACTGGGAGAATCGCAGATACTGGGGCAGATGAAGGACGCGTTCTGTCGGGCGAACGAAGCAGGCACGACCGGGAAGATTTTCCATCGGTTGTTCCAGCACACCTTCCATGTGGCCAAGCAAATACGCACCGATACGTCCATCGGTTCCAATCCGGTTTCAGTTGCGTATGCCGGGGTCAGTCTGGCAGAGCGGGTGTTTTCGGATTTGTCGACCCTCACCGTACTGCTCATTGGTGCCGGAGAAACCATCGAATTGGTAGCCCGTCACTTGAAAGAGAAGCAGGTGCACAACCTGATGGTGGCCAACCGTTCGATTGATCGCGCCAAACGACTGGTGCAGGCGGTCCAATGCAAGGCCATTTCCCTGGCGGAAATTCCGCATTGCCTTCACCAGGCCGATATAGTCGTATCGTCCACAGCCAGTACCCTCCCCATTCTGGGGAAGGGTGCGGTGGAATGGGCGATCCGCCAGCGTCGTCGTCGTCCCATGCTGATACTGGATCTCGCCGTGCCGAGAGATGTGGAACCCCAAGTGGGGGACCTGGCGGATGTCTATCTCTACACGGTAGACGATCTTCAATCGGTGGTGAAGCAAAACCAGTATATGCGACAACAGGCTGCCCGAGAAGCCGAGACCATCATTGACCTGCAGGTGATCCGCTTCATGCGTTGGATGCGCTCGCTGCAATCCGAGCCGTTCATCCGAACATTTCGTGGCAAGATGGATGACATTCGCAAGGCAGAACTGAGCAAAGCCCGGACCCGTCTGGCACGCGGCATGGACCCGGATCAGGTCATTGAACAACTGGCACGGGACCTGACCCACAAGTTTGCTCATCACCCGAGTCAACAACTGAAACAGGCGGATCTGGATGACTCTCCCGGGCTGTTGTCGGCAGCCCGCAAGCTGTTCGGGCTGTAGCTCCGTCCCGGCCTGTGTATGGCCGGGGTGGCTCCCATACGTAGCCTGTTCCTGCCATCCATGCACTTGTGGCCACGATGAATCCCTCGACATTGCAAAAGTTACAACGAATCCGGGACCGGCATGAGGAAATCCAGATGCTGTTGTCGGATCCTGAGGTGATTGCACGTCAGGAAGAATACCGTCAGCTGACCATCGAATTGTCGGATCTTGATGTGGTGGTCGAGCCGTTCGCAGTTTTCTGTCGTCTAGAACGGGAAGTTGCGGAGATGCGGGAGATGCTTGAGGATAACGATCCGCAGATTCGCGCCCTGGCCCGAGAAGAATTGCCCATACTGGAGCAATCCCTGACCCAGTATGAAGAAATCCTGCGAACCCTGCTTTTGCCCAAGGACCCCAATGATCGCCGTAACCTCTTTCTGGAGATCCGGGCCGGAACGGGGGGAGATGAAGCGGCCCTGTTTTCCGGGGATCTGTACCGGATGTACCATGGTTATGCGGCCCGCCAGGGCTGGGCGGTGGAGGTGTTGACCCGCAGTGAGGGGGATCATGGTGGATACAAGGAAATCATTTGTCGCATTGCAGGTCAGGGGGCGTATTCCCGTCTTAAGTTCGAATCCGGAGCACATCGGGTGCAACGAGTCCCGGAAACCGAATCCCAGGGACGGATCCATACCTCCGCCTGCACTGTGGCTATCCTGCCGGAGGTGGAGGAGGTGGATTCGGTCGATATCAGTCCGGAAGAGATTCGGGTGGACACCTTTCGTGCTTCCGGCGCTGGTGGCCAGCACGTCAACAAAACGGACTCCGCCATTCGCATCACCCATCTGCCCAGTGGCATTGTAGTGGAATGCCAGGACGAACGCTCCCAGCATAAGAATCGTGCCCGTGCCCTGTCCATACTGGCCTCCCGGTTACTGGAAGCGGAACAGCGCCAGCAACGAGAAGCGACGGCCATGACTCGAAAATCCCTGGTCGGGAGCGGTGACCGCTCTGAACGGATTCGGACGTATAATTTCCCTCAGGGTCGAGTGACCGATCATCGCATTAATCTGACATTGTACAAGTTGGACGATATTCTGGGAGGGGATCTTGATCCGGTGATTGGGCCCTTGATGACCGAGCATCAGGCCCATCTATTGGCAGAATTGGCCTTGGATAGATGAAACGCGATATTGCATCGTTACTCGGCAAAGCGACCGAAATGCTGCGGCAAGGTTTGACCCATTCCCCTCGACTCGATGCCGAAGTCCTGATGTCCCATTTGGTGCGGCAGCAGCGAGCCTGGTTATTGGCGCATCCGGAATGGAAGCTGGAAGACTCGTTGCTGAAACAATATTTCCGCTGGATCAAAGCGCGTTCACGGGGTGTCCCGGTGGCTTATCTGACGGGAGAAAAGGAATTTTGGTCTCTGCGTCTGCGGGTGACGCCTCGGGTACTGATTCCTCGTCCGGAGACGGAACTGCTGGTGGAGCGGGGGCTGCAGTGCCTGCCCGAGAAAGCCGGTCAGGTGCTGGATCTCGGCACTGGTTGTGGCCCCATTGCCCTGGCTTTGGCCAGTGAACGTCCGGATGTCCAGATTGTGGCCGTGGACCGGTCACCCCATGCTATTGAGATTGCGCAGGAAAATGCCAAGCAACTGGAAATCGATAATGTCCGGTTTTTGGTTTCCGATTGGTATTCGGAAATCCGGGGAGGAAGGTTTGACCTGATTCTGGCCAATCCGCCCTATGTCGCCACCGATCATCCGTATCTGTCCGGTGAAGTCCGATACGAACCTCGGGAGGCATTGGTCTCCGGGGAGAGTGGACTGGCGGATCTCCAGACCATTGTCTCGGGTGCTCCGTCATCCCTGTTGCCAAATGGCCGTTTGATGCTGGAGCATGGCTTTGATCAAGCGGAAGCCGTACAAAAGATGCTCCAGGTCGCGGGCTTTTCTCAGGTTGAAACCCTTGCTGATTTGGCAGGAATCCCTCGGGTCGCCAGCGGTACGATGCAATAGACGGAAGGAGAATGACCGTATTACGTCGTGGTTTGACGATAGATATATTGGGCGGGTTTTCTCTCTGGCTTGGAGCGTCGATTCCGGTGTTGCCGGTCCGCAGCAATCCCAGCGACCATGCCAGACGTTTGAACACGATGGCACGAACCGCTATTTGAACCGTATCCAGATTCCGGAACGGGTCTTGGGGTCAAAATAGGTGGATTTCGGCGGCATCAGGCAGCCGTTGTCTGCAACATGGAACAGCTGTTCCATGGAGGTGGCGTGGCAGGCAAATGCGATTGCCCAACCTTCATGCACTTTTTGCTCCAGACCGGACAATCCTGCAGGGCCCGGCACGTAGCCGAGTCGGGTGTCGGTGCGGAAATCCTGGATGTTGCAAATGGGACCCAGAATATAGTCTTGCAACAGCGAGACATCCAGGGAAAGGACCGGATCGTTCGGGTGAATACGCCCCGTTTTGATCACGAGCCGATACCACCTGTCGCCCAGATACATACCGAATTCCCCATGGGCCTTGGGCACAATGTCGGATGCCTCTTCTACCTCCGATACGGAGAAATCCTTCTGTAGTGCGGTCAGGAAATCTCTGACGCTCAATGTGCCGAGGTCCCGCACACAGCGATGGTAGGGTAACAGCTGCAGTGCATGATCAGAAAACAGGGCGACCAGCAGATGTTCATGTGGCTGGTTGCCGTCGCCTCCCTTTTGTGAACGCATGAGTTCGGTATAGCGCCAGCCGGAAGCGGCACGATGGTGTCCGTCTGTCAGATAGGTATCGGTAACGGTTTCGAACAGGCGCGACAACTCCTGTTGCAGTGCCACGTCTTCAATACACCACACTCGCTGGTGTACTCCATCTCCGGTGGTGAAATCCAGGGCCGGTGGCAGGGCTTTCTGTTGGTGGATAAACCGGTCAATGGCGGCGTTGGCCGGGTAGGCCAGAGAAATCGGGCAGGAAGCAACGCCGATCGCTTGCTGGTATTGGGTCAGCAGGTCTTCCTGGTTCCGTCGGGTATTCTCATGTTTTTTGATATGGCCCTGTTGGTATTCATCCGCAGGAATTTCGCAAACAATCCCGGCCTGAATGTGGTCGAGATGGCCGAGTTCATAAATGAAGATACAAGGCTTCTGGACGCGGTGGAACAGGCCCTGATCCAGCAGGCGACGGAGGTTTTTGCGATTGAACTCGATCAGTTCTTCATGCGAAGGTGGATTGTCCGGATCAAAGTCCTCCATCAACCGGATAGTATTGAGGAAATTTTGGGGATTGTTGTCGGCAAACATACGTCGCGTTGCCGCCGGTACGGTATCGTATTCCGGTGCGACCACGGAAGCGGCAAATTCATCCTTGACAAGGTATCCATCAAATGGCTTGATCTTCGGCATGGAGATAAGGAGGGCGTGTCAGCCGTGATCGGACTGGAAAGATTGCATGAATTCGGTCAGAGCGACCACACTTTTGTGGGGTAGGGCGTTATACAGGCTGGCGCGACAACCCCCAACACTGCGATGTCCCTTCAGGTTCAACAAGTCCGCCTGCGCCGCTTTTTGCAGAAAGTCCACTTCCAGCTCTGCACTCGGCAGACGGAACACCACATTCATGTGTGAGCGGGAAGCAACATCCACCGGACACTGGTAAAATCCCCCGCTTTGATCAATAGTGTCGTACAGCAAGTTGGATTTGGCGGCGGCACGAGCTTCCATCGCGAGAATCCCTCCTTCGGCTTTCATCCATTTGAGCACCTTGCCCAACATGTAAATGGTGAATACCGGTGGGGTGTTGAACATGGAATGCTTGGACTCCTGGATATCATAACGGAGGTAGCGTCCGATATTCCGATTGGTCTCTTCCAGGATTGATTTGCGAATGAAGACGACTGCCATTCCCGCCGGGCCGAGGTTTTTTTGAACGCCGCCATAAACGATATCGAACTTGTGCCAGGGAATCGGTCGGGACAGGTAGTCCGATGACATATCCCCGACCATGGGAACATCCACTTCCGGCCATTCGTGGAGGCGAATTCCACCAATGGTTTCGTTGCTGGTGACATGCAGGTAGCGAGTGTTGTCTTGCAGGCGAATTTCCCCGCTGGTGGGCATGCGGGTAAAATTTCCTTCCTCGCCATCCCAGGCGATGTATGTGTCCCCGTATTCACGGGCATCTGTGATGGCTCCCTTGGCCCAGGTACCGGTGTGCAGGTAGCCAGCCCGTGTTCCCGGTTTGAGCAGGTTCATGGGAACCATGGCAAACTGCAGCAGGGCTCCGCCTTGAAGAAACAGCACGCTGAACTCATCCGGGGCTCCCGATACTTCCATCGCCAGAGTGATCGCTTCATTGGCTACGGCATCAAAATGCTTGCCACGGTGGCTCATTTCAATCAGTGACATGCCAGTGCCATGGTAGTCAACGAACTCTTCTTGGGCTTCTTGCAGAACCGGGAGGGGCAATATGCAGGGCCCTGCACTGAAATTATGTTTGCGGATGGTCATATGGATCTTCGGATAGGGTAATTGTGGGTCGGGTACGGGTTCGTCGGGCCTCGGAAGCAGTGAGTGGACCATAGCCGGAATGTACGCTCAGTATTCACTGATTGACACAGTTGAGAATACGGCCTTCTCCAAATGCCCGGATAATGTGGATCACACCGTCGGCTACGGCGGTCTGGGCCTGACGGGTGGAGGCCCCAATATGGTGTGTGCCATACACAGATGGATGCTGGGCAAGTGCCGATTGGAAAGTTCCTTCGGCACCGGTTGGCTCGTTCTGGTAGACATCCAGCCCAGCCCGGAGGCCGCGGTTTTCCAGAGCACTCAGCAAGGCGGTTTCGTCGACCAGCTCTCCGCGGGACGTATTGATCAGGATAGCCCCCGGTTTCATGTTGGCCAGGAAGTCTCCGTTGACCATGCCCCGGGTATTCTCGGTTGCCGGGAGGTGTAGGGAGACGATATCCGATTGGGTCAGCAGCGAGCCCTGATCGTCGACTTCAATCACCTCGGCTGCAGCCATTCGTTTTTGGGTCGATTCGTGACGTTCTTGCTTGTGAACCGCAAGGACCTGGATGCCAAAGGCATGGGCACGTTCGGCCACGGCCAGGCCGATGGAACCCATTCCGAGCAACCCCAGACTTTGTCCATGCAACCCAACTGATTGGCTGTATTTCTTCTTGTTCCAGACTCCGTTTCGGAGGTCAGCCACATTGTCAGGCAGAAGGCGATTGATGCAAATGATCAATCCGAATACGAGTTCGGCCACGGCCAGGGCATTCGCGCCGGGCACATTGCAGACTCGGATGTTGCGGCTCGCTGCATGATCACAGTCAATGGTATTGGTACCGGCCCCCGCACGAATGACGAGTTTCAGATGGTTGCCGGCATCCAGCGTGGTGGCATTCACACGGGTGCTGCGTACGATCAAAACATCATGATCCCCAATGGCTGATGCGAGGGTATCTTCTGTCAGGGCAGGGTCGAGACGAATGCGATGTCCCAGATTTTCCAGTTCAGTCCGGTGTGAGTCCGGGAATTTATCGGCGATCAGAATGTTCATTGTCGGAAAAGAATTGTGGTCTCTTGGAAAGTACACTGGTACGGTGTTCCGTCGACCAGCGGAGGTGGAATTTTATTCGATTCTTCCCAATGGATGCAGCCCCGTCGTAGTGGCGACTTCAACCGGATGTCGGGCTCCAGGTATTTATTTCTCGCCAACCAACCTGCTGCGGCCCTCATCCTTGTCCCGCATCGCTACCCTTTATCTCCATTCGGGTTTCTGGAAGCTGACAACTTTGTTGTAGTTTATTGAGCGGAAGCAAAGAAAGTGAATGTCGTCTTGTTACGCCTTCTTCCAGGGTCGAACATCCGGGTGCGCAGGTCGGTCACGATCATCGCCAGGCCGGATCAGCCGTCGGACTTCGTGAACGAACTGCTGGAGGACGGGGAGTATGAGGTAGCGGAAATGACAGACATGATGAAAACGGGGCAGAACAGGCGTCGCCGGTATCGCTGTCCAAGATGTGAAGGGCATCTGGTGCCGGACGGCAGATTCCGGTATGCCTGCGAGCATAGGCATCATTGCGGCGCGAGCCTGCCCGTGTGCGCGGCCTGCGGTGCCGGACTGCCGCTCCGAAACGAAGCCGTGTCGGACACCAGCAAATGCGCCTGCGGGGCGACCTTTCGGTCCTGCCCGGCATGCCCCGACGGCTGGCTGGTCGAGCGGACAGGCAAGTACGGCCCGTTTCTTGGGTGCGTGAACTATCCTCGGTGCCGGGGACGCCGGACCGGCCACAGGAAAATGGCAGGGTAATCCGGCCTGCCCCCGGCTATCTCAAGACTGCGTCCGAAGCCATCGCTGGGTAATCCGGCCCCGGAAACCGATGCGCGGTCACTCTGGCATTCTTACACCAGACGCCAGCCGAAGTCCTGTGGTGTACACACCGCTTGCCAATCAGTAACCATTCAGCTTGCAAACTGATTTCCAGCACACAAGCAATAAAGCCTCCGAATGGAAACGGCGGCTTTAGAAAACCGGTGGATGACCTTGGGACACCGAGCCCGCACAAAGGGTCAATTTGCTTGCGAAAAGGAAATCGACCGCTTCTCGATTTGCTATGGAAACGATATTAGCATATGATTCGTATAAAGCAACAAGAAACAGAAGATCACGCATGCCACTGACTTTCGGATTCGATATCGGAACGACATCAATCGGATTTGCCGTAATAGAACACGACCCGAAGAGAGCTACAGGAAAAATCCATCGCCTTGGTGTCCGCATTTTTCCCGAAGCCCGGGACCCTAGGGGTGTTCCATTAAATCAGGAACGACGGCAGGCACGCCTGCGGCGACGTCAATTGCGCCGCCGCCGGGAGCGTCGCCGTATTCTCGGTGAACAACTGTTCCAGGCCGGATTCCTTCCGCAACGAGGGTCCACGGAATGGAACGAAGTGATGAAGTGGGATCCCTATGATCTGCGGAGGCGAGGATTTGAGGGGTATCCCCTGTCTCCGCATGAAATTGGCCGGGCCATCTACCATCTAGCACAGCGTCGACATTTCAAGGGTCGTGATCTCGACGAGATTGTGGATGGAGCCGAGTCCTCTGATGACGGTGATGACGATAAGAAGGCCTCTTCTGCACGCGAAAAAACAATCAAGGAAATCAAGCGTGAAGAAAAGACCCTTGGTGCCTGGCTGGCCGGGCGTGGTTCGCATGAACGCAAGAGAGGCGAACATGCCACACGTTACATCGTCGCGCATGAATTCGATTCCGTTTGGTCACCGCTTCTGCCGGAATCATTCTGCTCTTCCATCCGGGATGCGATCTTCTTCCAGCGCCCCGTTTTCTGGCGATTGAACACCCTTGGCACATGTCCATTTGTCCCCGATGCGCGTCTCTGCCCGAAGGGGTCCTGGCTGTCACAGCAAAGGCGTATGCTGGAAAAGCTCAACAATCTCTCGATCACCGGCAGAAACCAGCGGCATCTGGATGAAGAAGAGAGAGCGGCCATACTTGCAAGACTTCAAACCCAAGCATCAATGACGTGGAAAGGCGTTCAGAGAGCGCTTGCACCTCTATACAGGGCGCGTGGTCAAGCTGGTGAGGAGAGAGCACTGAAATTCAATCTGGAAGAGGGCGGCGAGAGAAATCTGCTCGGCAATGCTATTGAATCAAAGCTGGCGGGAATCTTCGGGGATGCTTGGCAAGATCATCCATGCAAACAGGAAATCAGGGATGCACTGCCGGACAGGATCAGGCAGGCGGACTACGATGAAGTCGGCGGCCAGCGCGTGACTATTCTCCCTGCATCCGAGCGTCAGTCCCGCAGGTCGGAAACCGTACGCCGTTTGGCCGCGGAATTTGATCTATCCGATGATCAGGCATCTGCAATCGAGATCCTGAAATTCTCACCCGGGTGGGAGCCCTATTCCATTGATGCGCTGCAGGCGATGCTGCCGCATCTTGAAGCTGGCGTCCGATTTGGTGAAATCATCAACGGTCCCGCCTGGGAACCATGGCGAACCGACACTTTCCCGGGTCGTGAGCAACCTACCGGCGAGGTGTTTGATCGCCTTCCCAGTCCCGCAGACCGGGAAGAGTGTGAGCATGTCAAGAAGCTGCGGAACCCTACGGTAGCACGCACTCGCAATGAACTGCGGAAGGTAGTTAACAATCTGATCGACATGTTCGGAAAGCCAGACCTGATTCGCGTCGAGATGGCGCGTGATGTGGGTAATTCGAAACGTCAACGTGAGGAAAGGGCAGCTGGAATCAAGCGGCAGGAACGTCGCCGGAAGGCAGCACGCGAGAAGCTTCAGGAAAAAGGTATTCCTACGCCTTCTCGGGCAGATGTTGAGAAGTGGATGCTGTGGGAAGAGAGTCGATATTTCTGTCCGTACACAGGAGATTCCATTTCATTTGATGATTTGTTCAAATCCGGAAAATTCGAAGTGGAGCATATCTGGCCGCGCTCGCGCTCCCTTGATGATAGTTTCAAGAACAAGACTCTATGCCGCAAGGATGTGAACCTCCAAAAGAGCAATCGGATTCCATATGAATTCTTTCGCGACGATTCCGCAGGATGGGAGGCTCTGGTTACCAGACTCTATGGAATGAAGGCACCGAAAAGTGGGGGGATTGGTATGTCCCATGGCAAGATCAGGAGATTCCTGGCGATGTCCATTCCGGAAGATTTTGCCGCTCGACAGTTGAACGACACAGGCTATGCGGCCCGTGAGGCTGTTACCTATCTGAAGAAACTTTGGCCAGACGTTGGTCCAGAGTCCTCTGTCAAGGTTCATGCTGTTTCGGGACGGGTCACCGCACATCTCCGCCGGTTATGGGGACTCAGCAACATACTGGCTGATAATGGTGAAAAAAACCGTGCTGACCACCGGCACCACGCAATTGATGCCCTGACGGTCGCGTGCTGTCACCCTAGGATGACCCAGCAACTCTCACGCTACTGGCAGGACGAGGATAACTTCCACTCCATAGCCCCACGCCTTGAACTACCGTGGGGGACGATTCGACGCGATGCCGAAAAGGAAGTCATGACCATTGTTGTATCCCATCGCGTACGAAAAAAGGTTTCCGGCCCCCTGCATAAAGAGACAGTTTACGGCAATACAGGTGAGGACGATGCTTCCAAGGGCCGGCCAACTTACCGATATTTCGTAACACGCAAGAATGTCGAGGAGCTGAGCAAGGACACCCTGCAGGAAAAGAACAGGGACCTGTGGCCCGACCAAAAGGTACGGGATATCATCAAAGGCTGGGTTGACCAGCACGGTGGAGAGCCGAAGAAGGCTTTCCCACCCTATCCGAAGCGAGGTCGAAAGGGTCCGGAAATCCGGAAGGTTCGCCTGCGTATTAAACGGCAAATGGATCTGATGGCATCCGTTTCTACGGGTCATGCCGACTTGGGCAACAACCACCATATCGCCATCTATAGTTTGCCGGATAACACCGTCGATTATGAGGTGGTGAGCTTGCTGGAAGCCTCCCGACGTATTGGACGACGGCAACCGGTAGTTTGCCGTGACCGTGGAGATGGTGCGAAATTTGTCATGTCGTTATCTCCCGGTGATTCGTTGCAATTTGCCAAGAATGGTGAAGAGAAAATTCGAATTGTCAAAGGTGTCTGGACATCGGGCCAAGTTGTTATGGTTGATCATGATGATGCGACCGGAACTTCCGAGTTTCGTCCTAAAGCAACTGCAATCGTCAAAGGCGGCGGAAGGAAGGTTTCCGTCGACCCAGCTGGCCGGGTCCGTCCGGCAAACGACTGAAACCATACCATCATGATCCGCAAGACCGTGGAATTCTCAACTCCCGGAACTCGCCTTTCCGTTGCGAATTCACAGCTTGTGATCGAGCGGCTCGACCTGCCAAAGGCGACGCTCCCGATCGAAGACTTGGGTGTAGTGATTGTCGACGACATCCAGGCGACCTACACGCAGTCTGTCTTTCTTTCGCTTTTGGAGGCCGGTGCAACCGTGCTGGTCACCGGCCACGACCATTTACCCGTCGGAATGATGTTGCCTCTTGATGCGCATCATATTCAGACGGAACGGCATCGTGCGCAGGTCGGTGCCAGTAAGCCGACCTCAAAACGTGCATGGCAGGAGATCGTACAAGCCAAGATCAGGCAGCAGGCTGCCGTACTGTCGCATTTCACCGATAGTCATGGAGGCCTCACCGCCATGGCTCGCCGAGTACGTTCTGGCGATCCGGAAAATCTTGAGGCACAGGCTGCACAGAGATACTGGCCTCGCCTGTTCGGCAAGGATTTCCGTCGGGACCGGAGTGCTGGAGGCGTGAATGCACTACTGAATTACGGCTATGCTGTTGTTCGTGCTGCAATCGCCCGGGCCGTGGTCGCAGTGGGACTGATCCCATCTCTGGGTGTACATCACCGCCACCGGAGCAACCCTTTCTGTCTGGCGGACGATCTGTTGGAGCCGTATCGGCCATACGTTGACTGGCGTGTCCGGCAGTTGACAGAGGATGAAGGCGAGCCAGTACCCGATCTATCGATACGGAAAAATCGCGCTGAACTCCTCGCATTACTCAACGAAACCATTCTTGTTGGAGGCCGTAAGGAACCATTGCTGCTAGCCTTGCATACCAGTGCGGTTTCCCTTTGCCAAGTTCTGACTGGCGGAGAACAGAAGCTTTCCTTACCCGAGGGTCTGCCGGTGGAACCCGGGCAGTCTGATATCACAGACGCAGGCTGATATATCCTCTGACGAAGGCAGAAAGGGTGAAAGCAATCCCATGGGGTTGGCGTTCGATGTGGGTAATTGCAATGTTCGACCTTCCCACAGACACGCCAACAGCCCGTAAGGCCTATGCCAGATTTCGGAAAGAGCTAATAAAAGACGGTTTTACGATGATGCAGTATTCCGTTTACATACGGCACTGCGCATCTATTGAAAACGCCAAGGTTCACACTGCAAGGATGGGTCACCGGGTACCTTTCGCAGGGGAAGTCCGATTCCTGACAATCACCGACAAACAGTTCGGTCGGATAGAGATCCATGTCGGAAAAAAACGACAGACATTGCCGAACCCGCCCGCCCAACTGGAACTTTTTTGACCAGTGGGCGGGCAAAATCGGCTTTTTTTCAATGCCCTACATCATGGGCAAGTGTAGCAAATCGAGAAACGGCCGCAATCCGCAGCGATGAGGCGTGGGCGATCAGTCAGAATTCCAGTGTAGCAAATCGAGAAACGGCCGCAATCCGCAGCTTCTCGGCATCGGCACTGCCCTTGGTGGTAAGTGTAGCAAATCGAGAAACGGCCGCAATCCGCAGCTCTGCGCTTTCACCCCACGTTACAGAGCAAAGTGTAGCAAATCGAGAAACGGCCGCAATCCGCAGCCCTTTATCCTCACTTGGAGTCGCCTGATGGAGTGTAGCAAATCGAGAAACGGCCGCAATCCGCAGCGCAGAACGAGCGTTTTGTTGACTAACCTGTAGTGTAGCAAATCGAGAAACGGCCGCAATCCGCAGCCTGAGCGAGTCTAGCCACGACTAAGGACGGAGTGTAGCAAATCGAGAAACGGCCGCAATCCGCAGCTTCGAGCGCTGGATTCCGATGTTGCGTGAGAGTGTAGCAAATCGAGAAACGGCCGCAATCCGCAGCGGTCTCTCTTGACACAGGACACTCTTTGGTAGTGTAGCAAATCGAGAAACGGCCGCAATCCGCAGCATGAAACAGCAGCAGGAGCAACACGAGGTGAGTGTAGCAAATCGAGAAACGGCCGCAATCCGCAGCTCTATGCAAACGCAAGGCGCCTTGGCTGCTAGTGTAGCAAATCGAGAAACGGCCGCAATCCGCAGCTTCGAGAGATGGATTCCCATGCTTCGTGAGAGTGTAGCAAATCGAGAAACGGCCGCAATCCGCAGCGTCTGCGCGAGACTTAAACAAACGCTTGCGAGTGTAGCAAATCGAGAAACGGCCGCAATCCGCAGCCCGGGCGAGACAATCCGTCCACATATTACTAGTGTAGCAAATCGAGAAACGGCCGCAATCCGCAGCTTTACGGTGTTCGGGCTAATCACCTCAAAAAGTGTAGCAAATCGAGAAACGGCCGCAATCCGCAGCTCTGCCAATCGTGAGTACTTAGGCGGCGGTAGTGTAGCAAATCGAGAAACGGCCGCAATCCGCAGCCAAATTCATGATTTGTCGAGATTTTACTTCAGTGTAGCAAATCGAGAAACGGCCGCAATCCGCAGCCGCGAGATGGCCGCCATGGATGGCCCTTCTCAGTGTAGCAAATCGAGAAACGGCCGCAATCCGCAGCTTATCTTCTTTAGGAGTCGCTTAGTATGGAAGTGTAGCAAATCGAGAAACGGCCGCAATCCGCAGCTTACAGGCACTGGCTAATAAGGGCCAAGCTAGTGTAGCAAATCGAGAAACGGCCGCAATCCGCAGCGCCGCTTCGCGGAGCATCCTTCGTAAGCGTAGTGTAGCAAATCGAGAAACGGCCGCAATCCGCAGCTTCGGCTTGAGAAGGCAGATACTGTTTGGGAGTGTAGCAAATCGAGAAACGGCCGCAATCCGCAGCGCCGCTTCGCGGAGCATCCTTCGTAAGCGTAGTGTAGCAAATCGAGAAACGGCCGCAATCCGCAGCGTATGGATGCTCTCGATATCCTTGATGGAAGTGTAGCAAATCGAGAAACGGCCGCAATCCGCAGCCCTTTGGCTGGCGCCATCGCACCCGCTGGAAGTGTAGCAAATCGAGAAACGGCCGCAATCCGCAGCAAATACTGGCGTGACACAGTTCTCCGTGTCAGTGTAGCAAATCGAGAAACGGCCGCAATCCGCAGCCCGCCCAATACGATTATTTTTTTGTTAGGGAATTATATCGAAAAGTAACATTTTCAGTTGACACAAATTGACCATAATGTTACTATTCAGTAAATCGTAACCGAGACAGAATCATGGCCCAGTCAGCACCCGGTAAGTACAAAAGGAAAGGATTAACGCTTCTGGAAATTGCGGAAATGTTTGGCACCGAGGAAAGCGCCCGCAAATGGATTGAGGAATGGCGGTGGCCGGATGGTCCGGTCTGCCCTCATTGTGGAACCCACAATGTGCAAAGTGATATTACGCATCCCACCATGACCCATCGTTGCCGGGAGTGTAAGGGCAAGCCGATGTTCAGCGTAAAGAAAGGCTCGGTGATGGAAGGCTCCAAGATCAAGTATCGTCATTGGGCCGTGGGCATTTACCTGTTCACTACGAACCTGAAAGGCATCAGTTCGATGAAACTGCACCGGGAATTGGGCATTGGACAGAAAGCGGCCTGGTTTATGCTGCATCGGCTCCGGGATGTTTTCCAATCCGAAACGGGTCAGTTCCCGGGGCCGGTAGAAGTAGATGAGACTTACATCGGCGGCAAGGAGATCAACAAGCATGCCCACAAGAAACTACATGCGGGTCGGGGAGCCGTGGGGAAAGCGACGGTGGTCGGAGCCAAGGATCGGGAAACCAACACCATCCAAGCCAAGGTCATTCCTTCGGCCAGCAGAACCTGCCTGCACGAATTCCTGGGCGAGGTCACCGAATACACGACCACGATTTACAGCGACGAATGGAAGGGCTACCAAGGGCTCCCGAATCCCCATGAAACGGTGAAACATTCGGTTAGTGAGTGGGTGAACGACCAAGCCCACACCAACGGCATTGAGTCGTTTTGGGCGTTACTGAAGCGGGGCTACCATGGCACTTACCACCATATGAGCGAGAAGCACTTGAACCGTTATGTCCATGAATTTTCCGGGCGGTTCAATGACCGCGAACTGGACACCATGGACCAGATGGACTGGATGGTCAGGCGAATGGAGGGGAAGCGGTTGCGTTATGTGGATTTGATCCAGGCGTAGTCGACAGGTCACGCAGCCAGTCTTGTTATAAGATACTCCTGCCCTCGGTCTCCCTTGACCGAGTTGCATCGGGCACAGAGCAATTGCAGATTGTCCAGATGATCGGTCCCTCCTTGCTTGCGAGAAATGATGTGATCTACCGTAAAATTCTGGATCAGAAAATGTTCCCGGCAGCCGTTACAGATCCCTCCCTGTTCGCCGTACAGGTATTTCCGGTTGTCCGGGTGGTTATACCGCTTTAATGGCTGGATATCCGTTCTCTGGGGAATATCCGTGCGATGGGGGCAAGTATAGGTAGAGAAGCCGATTTCCCGGTCCATTCGATCCTTGACCAGATCATAGGCTTTGGAACTGATATCAATTCCCACCCATTGCCTGCTTAATTCTTCCGCTGCAACGCACGTGGTAGCACATCCACAAAAAGGATCCAGCACAACCCCGTTTTCGGGACAGGAAGCTTTCAGGATGCGTCGCAACAAAGCAATCGGTTTCTGTGTTGGATAACCCACACGTTCTTTTGCCGCCGGATTTGCAGGAGGAATATCTATCCAAACAGAGTCGACAATATCTCCTAAAGTTTCATCCAGATAAATGGTACGGCGACCGCCGCCAGTTGGATTGACATCAGAACGAAACAGCCTTCCAGAAGCGTCGGCCTTAAACCGCTTTATGTATTCCGGCCTGTGAGGTCTGTATTGGGTAGAAAATGTATGGATTTTACTGTCCAGTGCATAAAAGAGAATATTGTCGTTTTTGGTGGGAAAAAGGCGAGCCGTTTTCCGTTTGAATCCTCCTGAGCGATTCCAAATAATATCATTCTTGAAATTTTCCCGTCCAAAGATGGCATCCATAACCAGTTTCAAATAGTGGCTCATCGTCGGATCACAATGAAGATAAATGCTTCCTGTTGGTTTCAGCAGCCGCTGCATTTCCAACAACCGTACTGCCATGTAAATCAAATAGGACTTATCGCTGTTGGTCATGGCAGCCTGTATGACCCGCCATCATTTCGGGTGTTTGTTTTCGATCAGGTCCAGCCAGGCGATATCCACGTCCTGCAAGGTCCAGGTATCCTTGAATTCGGCACCGGCAGCCCGGCTGCCGATCGGAGCCGCATAATCGGCTTTGGAGTTGAACGGGGGATCCAGATAGATCAGGTCCACAGACTCCGAATTCATCCCCCGCATGATGGGGAGATTGTCCCCTGTCCAGATGGTCTGGTTAGCCCAGTTCGGGCCGACACTTAAATTGCGGTCTGCGGTCTGCCTCTCTTCAGACTAGCAGATTTCGTTGTACCTGTCATGAATGTGCTGTATTGTTGTGTGGTTGGGTTATTATTACAGATAATTCCCCGACTTTCCGAGGATCTGCTATGAAAACAAGGTCCAATACATCACACAGAAAGACCCGACCCACACCTGATCCCTTTGACGTCCACTACCAGCCCAGCAAAGCGGAACTGGAACGGGAATATGAGATGCCCGGAGCGGACCTGGCTACGCTGCAACGGGCCTTTTTTCAGAAGTCCAAAAAGCCCTAGATCAAAGGGCCAATGTTACTATTCGATATAATTCCCTTTTGTTATTTAGTGTAGCAAATCGAGAAACGGCCGCAATCCGCAGCGCGGAAGGTGCTCTCACGGAGCTACTTAAAGTGTAGCAAATCGAGAAACGGCCGCAATCCGCAGCGGAGAGGCGAAATACATTGAAGTGCAGGAGAGTGTAGCAAATCGAGAAACGGCCGCAATCCGCAGCTGGACACTAATAAGTCCTTGCGCCTTGTCCAGTGTAGCAAATCGAGAAACGGCCGCAATCCGCAGCAGGACAATCGAAAGAAAGCAGCAGATGGAAAGTGTAGCAAATCGAGAAACGGCCGCAATCCGCAGCTTCAACGTCGACTTTCGCGGTCAACCCATTAGTGTAGCAAATCGAGAAACGGCCGCAATCCGCAGCCCGGGGAGTCCGGGGCTCCGTTAAGGGGGGAGTGTAGCAAATCGAGAAACGGCCGCAATCCGCAGCCTGTCTTGGAGCATGGCAAATCTGGAGCACAGTGTAGCAAATCGAGAAACGGCCGCAATCCGCAGCGAGGATATAAAGACGCTACAGGAGGCGAAAAGTGTAGCAAATCGAGAAACGGCCGCAATCCGCAGCTTCGAACGTTGGATCCCCATGCTTCGCGAGAGTGTAGCAAATCGAGAAACGGCCGCAATCCGCAGCAGTCCAACCGCAGACCTTCCTGTTCTGCAAAGTGTAGCAAATCGAGAAACGGCCGCAATCCGCAGCTCGGACTCATATATATATATATACTCATATAGTGTAGCAAATCGAGAAACGGCCGCAATCCGCAGCGCCGAAGGCGCTTTGACGGAGCTACTTAACAGTGTAGCAAATCGAGAAACGGCCGCAATCCGCAGCATGTCTGAAATTGTCGAGCTTTACACTCATAGTGTAGCAAATCGAGAAACGGCCGCAATCCGCAGCGGTCGCCCCTCGATGCCCACCGCCCGAGCTAGTGTAGCAAATCGAGAAACGGCCGCAATCCGCAGCTGCAGTCGGCTTTATCTCCGCACGTCACACAGTGTAGCAAATCGAGAAACGGCCGCAATCCGCAGCGGAAAGAGTGGTGAGGGAGACCAGTTGATAAGTGTAGCAAATCGAGAAACGGCCGCAATCCGCAGCCGACGCGAGGGTCAAGCCTCAAGGTGTAGTAGTGTAGCAAATCGAGAAACGGCCGCAATCCGCAGCCCGACTATGATGCGATGTATTCTAGTATTCAGTGTAGCAAATCGAGAAACGGCCGCAATCCGCAGCTATTGAACAGCGATAACATGAGAATCCTCAAGTGTAGCAAATCGAGAAACGGCCGCAATCCGCAGCGAAGAAGGAATTGACTACACTGGTACGGACAGTGTAGCAAATCGAGAAACGGCCGCAATCCGCAGCGTCTGCTTTGATTGGCGTCGTGCTGCCTAAAGTGTAGCAAATCGAGAAACGGCCGCAATCCGCAGCGTTACCCTCCTCATGTCGTGTCCGACGAGAAGTGTAGCAAATCGAGAAACGGCCGCAATCCGCAGCTATCTCCCTTTCGGTTGGCGCCACAGAACTAGTGTAGCAAATCGAGAAACGGCCGCAATCCGCAGCAGTCAGGACCATCTGACCCTGTCCGAGTTGAGTGTAGCAAATCGAGAAACGGCCGCAATCCGCAGCATTCCTCGAACTCAACTCAATCGCAGTAAGAGTGTAGCAAATCGAGAAACGGCCGCAATCCGCAGCATGCGCTGCTGGAGATTCGCTTTTGCCTGAAGTGTAGCAAATCGAGAAACGGCCGCAATCCGCAGCATCCACATGTACGGTGGAGGCATGCACATTAGTGTAGCAAATCGAGAAACGGCCGCAATCCGCAGCTTCAGGATGTACTCAACAGCGGCAGCCCATAGTGTAGCAAATCGAGAAACGGCCGCAATCCGCAGCACGAGTCTTTATCCAATCGTGAGCAAGCCGAGTGTAGCAAATCGAGAAACGGCCGCAATCCGCAGCTTGAGCTGTGAAGTAATAAGGTCATTATCTAGTGTAGCAAATCGAGAAACGGCCGCAATCCGCAGCGGCGAAGCAAAATATATCGAGGTGCAAGAAAGTGTAGCAAATCGAGAAACGGCCGCAATCCGCAGCGGGGACCTGATCGACCTCGTTAGAACCAGAAGTGTAGCAAATCGAGAAACGGCCGCAATCCGCAGCGGACTCCCGAATCGCAGTCTCCAGTTCGTGAGTGTAGCAAATCGAGAAACGGCCGCAATCCGCAGCGGATTTCGGAGGTTGCTTTTTGTCCAGTTTAGTGTAGCAAATCGAGAAACGGCCGCAATCCGCAGCGGGATAGCGGCCATATTCGCGGTAAAACCGAGTGTAGCAAATCGAGAAACGGCCGCAATCCGCAGCGGGATAGCGGCCATATTCGCGGTAAAACCGAGTGTAGCAAATCGAGAAACGGCCGCAATCCGCAGCAAGTATATAACTAAGGACATCCTAGATCGCAGTGTAGCAAATCGAGAAACGGCCGCAATCCGCAGCGCCTCTGAACTGACTAGCGCAATCAATGGGAGTGTAGCAAATCGAGAAACGGCCGCAATCCGCAGCGAGGAGGGTTATCAGGTGATGTAACCGAAGAGTGTAGCAAATCGAGAAACGGCCGCAATCCGCAGCTCGTCGACACAATTCCACCTAGTTCTGTGCAGTGTAGCAAATCGAGAAACGGCCGCAATCCGCAGCCGACTTCTAGGCGTCAACTTTCAGAGGTCGAGTGTAGCAAATCGAGAAACGGCCGCAATCCGCAGCGTGGACCATTGTAGCGACTCTTGGCGAGAGAGTGTAGCAAATCGAGAAACGGCCGCAATCCGCAGCTCTGCTCCGAGGATCAAACTGGTGCAGAAAAGTGTAGCAAATCGAGAAACGGCCGCAATCCGCAGCGGTCGCGAACATGACATCATGCAGCGTATCAGTGTAGCAAATCGAGAAACGGCCGCAATCCGCAGCCATGGGGACGTAGAACGAATACGTATCCACAGTGTAGCAAATCGAGAAACGGCCGCAATCCGCAGCGATATTGCGTACCGGCAGTCTAAGCGGCAAAGTGTAGCAAATCGAGAAACGGCCGCAATCCGCAGCATTTGCGTCTCAATTGGCGCATCGCTCGGAAGTGTAGCAAATCGAGAAACGGCCGCAATCCGCAGCGCCGCTCCGAAGAGTATCCTGCGCAAGCGCAGTGTAGCAAATCGAGAAACGGCCGCAATCCGCAGCTGGATCAAGGCGGCATCGGCACGGGCAAAGAGTGTAGCAAATCGAGAAACGGCCGCAATCCGCAGCCCGTCTTTCGCTGGTTATCGTTGCCCGCAGAGTGTAGCAAATCGAGAAACGGCCGCAATCCGCAGCGTCCTAGCGACGATTTAGGTGAGTATCATAAGTGTAGCAAATCGAGAAACGGCCGCAATCCGCAGCGCCATGATCAATCTGTGCGATCGATCCGGCAGTGTAGCAAATCGAGAAACGGCCGCAATCCGCAGCCAAGCTCAATTGCAGGCCGGTAATCGTGCTAGTGTAGCAAATCGAGAAACGGCCGCAATCCGCAGCAAGGCGGGTTGTTCGGTCAATTTACTTGGGAGTGTAGCAAATCGAGAAACGGCCGCAATCCGCAGCCGAAATACCAAGGCAGGGAAAGGTTGTTTACGCTGTCCCAAGATGCGTTCGGAGAGAGCAAGAGCGGCCTCACGGTGCGTCATAAGCTCTACCGCACTCAGCCCCGCCTCGCCACGAGGATCAAGCTTACCTGCACGCGGTGCAAAGAGCCAGGCACCGCGATCGGTCACCAGCAGGCCAAGCCGGGTGCAGGGCATCTTCCTGAGCTCCGTCTCCTTACATCAGCTCACGCCAAGTATCCGTCTCGCCGTAACCGCTGCGCTCAGCGTGGTGCGTGCCGTCGATGACGATCCTGGCCTTATTCGCCGTGCGTTGCGCACGCTCCAGAAGCGCCTTGGCCACGGTCGCGTCCACCCCGGGCGCGATGAGGAGACAGGTCTCTCCCGCCTCTTGGATATGCGCGGCGATATTTTCGCTGGTGAGCCGGGTTCCGAGCATGGTAGCGGTCTCTCAAGATATGCACGGGCTACGTGCGCCAATTCACTTTACTCCGGGGATGGAGCTGTGGCATCCCGCATCCGGGCACAGACTGCCCAACCCATTGGCCTGCTGTCGACCGCACTCATTGCTGATTCCTTCCCGTGTCTGGGCAAGCATCATTTCGACCGCCCAGGGAAGTGAGTGGGCACAGACAGTAGAGGTTGGTCCGTGCGGGGAGCTGCGATGAACCTCATATGCAAGAACATGGTTCGACACCGGGAAGGAAATCGATGTACATGACGCTCACGAAGCGATGCCAGGGAGCAGCTTGACGATCGCGGCAAACAGCCCGGTCATGGCGAACATCGTTCCGGTCATCCATTTCATGAGGCTGTACTTGGCCGACAGAATACTGGCCTGGGTTTCCTGACGCAGGGTGTCAATGCTGGCCTTGGTTTCTTGGCGCAGGGATTCGACACTGGCCTCCACTCGAGCGATATCGGCCTTGGTTTCCTGGCGCAGGGATTCGACACTGGCCTCCACTCGAGCGATATCGGCCTGGGTTTCCTGGCGCAGGGATTCGACACTGGCTTCCACTCGAGCGATATCGGCCTTGGTTTCCTGGCTCAGGGTTTCAATGCCGCCCTCAAGTCGAACGATATCGGCCTTGGTTTCCAGGCGCAGGGATTCGACACTGGCCTCCACTCGAGCAATATCGGCCTTGGTTTCCAGGCGCAGGGATTCGACACTGGCTTCCACTCGAGCAATATCGGCCTTGGTTTCCAGGCGCAGGGATTCGACACTGGCTTCCAGTCGAGCGATATCGGCCTGGGTTTCCAGGCGCAGGGTGTCAATGCTGGCCTTGGTGGCCAGGTTTTCGTTGAGAAACGTGATCTGGGCCTCAGCCAGGGCTTCGGCCTGAAGTTCGGTAAAGCCGCTTTCGGTCAGGTTCTTGACAAAGCGGTGAGTGTCAAAGTGGAGCACTTCCATCATGCGGCGATTGTACCGTCAGGCATCGCAGAACTGCAAGCCTGGAGCGTCGCGGGCCAGGACACCGCAAAAGCCGTATTTCGCAGTTATGGTTGAACTGGAGGGAGGCGGGCACCTTTTTCGTCGATTTTTCCCGTTCGGGTATGAGCAAGCAAATTCCCCCCGGTTATGATCGCGGCCATGAAAGAGGATCACTGGAATCTGAGTGAGGTTCGGGTACGGCCGGTTCGCGACACGCACGAGCAACGGCGCTGGGACCGGCTGATGGCGGCGCAGCACGATCTCTCGTTCCGGTGCTTCTACGATCGCGCCCTGCGCCATGTCGCGGTCTGCGGCGAGTCGTGGCTGGCGCGGATCGGCTGGTCGGCGGGGGCGTTCCGGGTGGGCGTCCGGGACCGCTGGATCGGCTGGACCGATGCGCAGCGGCAGCAGCGCTTGTATCGGATCGCCAACCATGCCCGGCTCCTGGTGCTCGCATCCGCGCTGCGGCCGAACCGGGCCTCGCGGTGCGGGGCCGGAGCCTGCGCCGTCTCTCGCAGGAGTTGCAGAACCGGCATGGCGATCCGGTGCTGCGGGCCGAGACCTTCGTGGACGGAGCCCGGCTTTCCGGAACCTGCTACCGGGCCGCGAACGGGCGGCACCTGGGCTCCACCTCGGGGTTTTTCAGGGTGCGGGGCGGGGTGCCCGACTGGCCATATCATGGTCAACCAAAGGAGGGTTTCGGGTACGAACGGTCCCCGGATGCCGGCCGCATCCTGAGCGCTGGACCACGACCGGCACCTTGCCGGCCGCCCGTCCGGCAGGAACCACCGAGTGTCCGGCGGCGGTCGAGTCGGTACGAGCATCTGGCCGGTGCCGAGGATGTCCGCCAGCCGCGCGGCCGGCGGTATGCCATCGCGGACGACCTGACGATGGCTGTGGCGGCGCACCGGGCCGGAGACCGCGGGGTCACGGCGATCGCGGAGTTTGCCGCCGCCCTCAACCAGGAGCAGCGCCGGGCCATTGGCTGCTTCTGCCGTCCGAGCAAGAGACGCTATACCGTGCCCACCGAGTCGACATTCCGTTACTTCCGGTCGGCGATGCCGCCTGACTCGACCGAGAACGCGGGTGGCAGCGGGAACAGGGCCAGCAGGCCCCGGTGGCGCGGGACGACAAGACCATCCGCGGTGCCGCGCGGCAGAATGCAGAACGCCGGTTCATCCTGGTCTCGACCTTCGAGCATGGCACCGGCATCGCCCCGGGGCAGACGGGAGTTGCGAACGGCACCCACGAGATCACGGCCGTGCGGACCCTGCTCGGGGAACTCGACCTGCGGGGCCGGATCGTCCCCCTGCATACCCTGCATACCCAGACCGAAACGGCCCGGCTGCTGACTGGGCCATGCGGGGCGGACTATGGGATGACCGCGGTCCAGGATCATCAGGAAACCCTGCGGGAGGACCTCCGGACGATCGACTGGGAAGCGTCGGCAAACGTCCACCAGACCTTGGACCAGGGGCATGGGCGGATCGAGTGTCCCGGCACGGTACCGTGGTCGACGTCAGCGGCCCGCAGTGGGACGGATGCTGCCGTCTCCCGGCTGTCGGCAGGCCTTCCGGATCCAGCACCTGCGCACCAACACCCGGATCGGGGAGCGCACCGCGGAATGCGCCGACGGCTTGACTTCGCTGGCGGCGGAGCGGGCCGATGCCGGGGACCTCAATGCCCTGGTCCGCAACCACGGGAGCATGGAAAACCGGCAGCATTCCGCCCAGGACTTCACCGACGATGAGGATCGGTGTCGGGTCCGGACCGGGCACACGCCCCGCAACCTCTCCGCGATCACCCACCTGGCGATCGCCATCTTCCGGCACCCAGGCCAGTTCCCATACCTCCCGCCCGCGAACCGCGACTACGCCCGCGAACCCCAAGCCGCCGGCGACGCCATCCTCCACCCGCTGCTCCCGCCGCGCTGATCCACGACCGCCCCGGCCACCTCGTCTCCGGCCGGGGACCGGCCCGGTGCGCCCGCCAGGTGTCGCCGCGCCCGCGAGCGGATGAATCCCGGCGGGTGGAGCCGGGAAGTCCCGCCTGACCGACCCCTCCGGCAGCCGGCTCCACTCCGAACCGGTCCCGAATGGCCTGACAGAACCAGGAACACTCCACCATGTTCCGACTTTTGCGTATTCCTGACACGCCAGGGGGTTCTGTAAGTATCTCCTGGGCTGCACGCACCATCCCTATGGAATGGGTCGCAAGCCAGAGTTGCGAGTTCTCCGGAATGAGCCGAAATAGCTCTCTCAGAAGTGTCCTTTGTACTTTTGTGTTCAGATGAATCTCTGGCTCATCAATGCGATACAGAGAGCCATATGAACGCATTCCTGTTGACGACAATGTCGAGCAACAAGTCGAATTCAATTCGCGTGCCCGTAAAGCAGGCGATTGCGATTTCTGCTCCTGCATAGTCATGCGGAGGCTGAATATGCAACCATATCATCATGCTATGATAGCTGGATCATGAATACAGAAACCCGGACAGAGCGGCGTCCCCTGCCAATGGGGATTCAGACATTTTCCATCCTCCGCGAAGAGGGTTGTTACTATGTCGACAAGACACCGCTGATTCGAGAGCTCATTCGTAGCGGGCGACACTACTTTCTCTCACGCCCCCGCCGTTTTGGCAAGAGCCTTCTGGTCGATACCTTGCAGGAGTTATTTGAAGGAAACGAGTCCCTGTTTCGGGGTCTGCATATTCACCCTCATTGGGACTGGTCGGTCAAATATCCCGTAGTCCGCTTGAGTTTCGGTGGGGACATTGATACGCCTGATGAGATACAAAATACGGTTCTTAACCAGTTATACGAAATCGAGTTGGCGTTTGAGCTGAAATCTTTGCCCCCGGTAACATCTGCTCCCGAGCGGCTCAGGAGTATCCTGATTCGTCTCCACCAGGCGACGGGTCATCAGATAGTAGTACTGATTGATGAATATGACCGTCCTGTCCTGAATGTGCTGGAGAACCGCGAGCAAGCCCGGACAAACAGGGATAAATTACGCAATCTGTATAGTATTCTGAAGGATGCCGAAAAACATATCCGCTTTGTCTTCGTCACCGGCATCACGATGTTTTCCAAAACCAGTTTTTCTTCGGGTCTGAACAATCTCGACGATATCAGCCTTTACCCTCCCATGGCATCGATTTGCGGATACACGGGTCATGATTTGGAGACAGTGTTCGCTCCGGAGCTTGAAGGACTGGACCGGGACAGGATCCGAGCTTGGTATAACGGCTACCACTGGCTCGGTGAGGAGAAACTCTACAATCCACACGACATTCTTCATCTTTTTAAAAAACGTCAGTTTCAGGCTCACTGGTTCAGGTCTGGACAGCCTGGCTACCTGTATCGGTTGTTACTGGAGAGAAAGATCAGTTCCATGCAACTGGAAAACCGCGAAGTGGATGAGGAAGATATTGCGAATTTCGAGTTGGATTCTTTCAGCATTGATGCCCTTTTGTTTCAGTCTGGATATTTGACGATTGCCCGGGAGATGGAAGATGAGGATCAAACGGTATACCAACTGGACTATCCGAATCTCGAAATTCAGAAACGGTTCAATAAAGGATTTATCCAGCATCTGACGGGGAACGGCCGGATGGCTGAATATACGGGTAGGAAACTGGTTCAGTATCTGGGCGAAAACAACTTTCCGGCATTGAAAGAGCAGATTCAGAGACTTTTCTCCAGCATTCCTTATTTCTGGTATCAAAGCGGTGATCTTGGTTATTACGAGTCCTGGTATGCGAGTCTGGTGTATACGTGTTTTAAAACCATGGAGGTTGATCTCCGGGCAGAGGAAAGTACAAGCCATGGTCGGTCAGACATGGTGCTGCTGCATGAAGGTCAGATTTTCGTCCTTGAATTCAAGATGCTGGAGAAAAACTCGACGGTTGAAGAAATTCTCGACAGTGCAATTACCCAGATTCGGGAGAAGAGCTATGCAAAGAAGTATCAGGGTCGTGGCGAACCAATCCACCTGATCAGCATGGTGTTTGACCAAACACAACGGAATCTTCTGGAGATTCGGACTGAAAAATTTTGACGACTTACTCGACATGCCCTGCAACAATGAATCGGGCATATTGTGAAAGCAAATTTCGTTCCGGGACCTGCCATCCCGGCCATCACCGCAATGAACCTTCTCCTAACCTCGACCGCCGATCCCTGCTTTTAGGGTATCCCCCGGCACACCAGAAACTCCTGCTACCGCCGCCAGAGAAACAGGCGGCGTGATCCGATCCAATTTGGGCAGCCAACCCGTTGCCCTTCTTGGAGTTTTCCAAGGTCGACTACGTAGTGTCAGCATGCCCTGGACTGGCATGCAGTCTGAAGACCATAAAGGACAACGAGATTACGAATGCATGTGGAAGGTACAAGAACTGGACTTATGCCAGTCCCATGGCAGGATGGGCTAGAAAACTCTCAGGCTGCCGCTCCTTGGTCGGATACGAACGAAAAGGGTGGGGCAGTTCCCTGGTTTTCCTGGTCCATCAGCATGACCAACATGCGCCGGAGTGGTTCCGCAGCTCCCCAGAGCAACTGGTCACCCAACGTGAACAGGGAGATGTATTTCGGTCCCATGGAAAGCTTGCGGAGGCGGCCAACCGGGATCTTGAGGGTTCCGGTTACGTTCGCCGGCGTCAGGTCATGGAGTGATGCGTCCCGGTGATTGGGTATCACATGGATCCATTCATGCGCATCTTCCAATATCGACTCGATGTCCTTCAGTGGCAAGTCGCGGTTCAGCTTCAGGGTGAGTGCCTGGCTGTGACAGCGCATGGTGCCGATACGGACGCATGTGCTTTCGATTGGGATGGGGTGATCGGTGCGCCCCAGGATCTTGTTGGTTTCCACTGAACCTTTCCATTCCTCTCGGCTGATGCCGGAATCCAGGTCCGCGTCAATCCAGGGGAGCAGGTTCCCGGTCAGAGGATACCCGATGACCTGAGTCGGGAAATCGGCGGCATGCATGGCCGCAAGCACTTGCTGGTCAATTTCCAGGATATTGCTGTCCGTATGATGCAGTGGGGATTGAACCGCTTGGTATACCGCTCCCATCTGTTGGATGAATTCCCGCATTTGCTGGGCACCGGCACCAGAAATGGCCTGGTAGGTGGCGACTGAAATCCAGTCTATGAGATTAGCCTGTAACAGTCCATTGATTGCCATCATCATCAGGCTGACAGTACAGTTCCCACCGATAAAATCCTTCGCTCCCTGTTGTATCCTGGACTGGATCATGGACCGGTTGACAGGGTCCAGAACGATGACGGCATCTTCATTCATGCGCAGGGTAGATGCCGCATCAATCCAGTATCCATTCCATCCATTGGTGCGCAAACGAGGATGAACATCGGCTGTGTAATCCCCTCCCTGACAGGTTACGATTGCATCACATGCCTGCAGTGCATCCAGGTCAAAAGCATCCACCAGCGGGCCGCTTTCGCATCCAATTTCAGGCCCTGCTTGGCCGGGTTGGGAAGTGGTAAAAAATTCCGCTTCCCGAATCCGTGAGAAATCATTTTCCTGCCGCATTCGCTCCAGCAGGACCGAGCCGACCATCCCGCGCCAACCGACAAAGCCAACTCTATTCAGGTTCATTAGGGTCGCAATCAGGGAAAAATGGATGAAGAATACAACCGCTTATTAGCGAACAAGGTGTGATTATATCGATTCGGGCTCAATTTTTCCCGATTTCTGGCAGATTTCGGGTTGAGGCAGGCCGGGCTTGCCGCTAGAATAGCCACCCCCGTTCGGAGTGTCTCCTTGCGGGCCTACGGTGTTCGAGGTTTGGGCCATGCTCCCTTACTTCGGCACAGGTAATCACTTTAATTCAGAGACAATCAATGGCTTTGACTGCCGAAGATAAGGCTGCTGTGGTGAAAGAGCACCAGCGCAGCGAAGGGGACACAGGCTCCCCAGAGGTCCAGATTGCACTGATGACGGCACGGATTCAAGACCTTTCTGACCATTTCCGGACGCATATCCATGATCATCATTCCCGTCAGGGGTTGCTGCGCTTGGTAAATCATCGGCGCAAGCTGCTGAGTTATTTGCGCAAAACCGATATCGAGCGTTATCGTGCGCTCATCACAAAGCTTGGCCTCAGAAAATAAGCCGCGTGATCAAGGCTTATTTCGCGTCAAGCGTTGGAGACACATCAAGTGAACAAAGTAATCAAGACCTTTCAGTATGGTCAAACCAAGGTGCGCCTGGAAACTGGTGCAGTTGCAAGGCAGGCAGATGGTGCTGTCCTCGTCAGTATGGGAGACACAGTGGTTCTGGTGACGGTTGTTGGACGAAGGGAAGCCAGTACCCGGGACTTTTTCCCACTGACTGTGGAGTATGAAGAACGGAACTATGCGGTAGGTCGTATTCCCGGAGGGTTTTTCAAGCGTGAAGGGCGTCCTTCCGAGAATGCCGTCCTGACCTGTCGGTTGATTGATCGTCCCATTCGTCCGCTGTTTCCGGATGGCTTTATGAATGAAGTCCAGATCATTGCGACAGTGCTGTCTGTAGACCCGGAAATCAATCCTGATGTGGTTGCCATGATCGGTGCTTCGGCCGCACTGGAAATTTCCGGGTTGCCGTTCAATGGCCCGATCGGTGCGGCTCGGGTGGGATATATTGATGGGGAGTATGTACTGAACCCCACCCGTACCCAATTGCAGCAACAGTCCGGTTTGGATCTTGTGGTGGCCGGGACCGAGAGTGCCGTTCTGATGGTGGAGTCTGAAGCCAAGATTCTTTCGGAAGAGGAAATGCTCGGTGCCGTCATGTTCGGCCATGAGTCTCTTCAGGCTGTTATTCGGGCTGCCCGTGAACTAGGACAGGAAGCCGGCAAACCCAAGTGGGATTGGCAGTCACCGGAAAAAGATCATTCGCTGGCAGCCCGGGTAGCGGATGTGGCGAGAGAAGCAGTTGTGGACGCCTTTCGGGTCCACGATAAGGTGGAACGGCAAGACGCCCTGTCCATCGCCAAGGAAACCCTGTTGGCCAATCTGTGTACTGATGACACAGACGATGAAAAGACCGCTGAAATCCTGACGGAATTCAAGTCCCTCCAGAAACAGGTCGTACGGGAGCAAATTCTGGATGGGCAAGTCCGTATTGATGGTCGTGATACCCGAACGGTACGCCCGATTCACATTGAGACTGGTGTTTTGCCGCGAACTCATGGATCCGCAAAATTCACTCGGGGCGAAACGCAAGCGATTGTGGTGGCGACCTTGGGTACGGAGCGGGATGCCCAGATTGTCGATGCCCTGGACGGGGAGTACCGGGACAATTTCATGCTGCACTATAACTTCCCACCGTACTGTGTGGGGGAAACCGGTCGGGTGGGCAGCCCCAAGCGTCGGGAAGTTGGCCATGGTCGACTCGCCAAGCGAGGAATTCTGGCGGTGATCCCGGATCAGGAGAAATTTCCCTATACGATCCGGGTGGTGTCCGAGATCACCGAATCCAATGGGTCCAGTTCGATGGCCAGTGTCTGTGGCACGAGTCTGGCGTTGATGGACGCGGGAGTGCCGGTGGCTTCGGCGGTGGCGGGGGTGGCCATGGGCCTGATCAAGGAAGGGGATCGGTTTACGGTGCTCACCGACATCCTTGGGGATGAGGACCACTTGGGGGATATGGATTTCAAGGTGGCGGGCACGGAACGCGGCATTACGGCACTGCAAATGGACATCAAGATTGACGGGATTACCCGGGAAATCATGCAGCAGGCCCTTTCCCAGGCACGGGAAGGACGGTTGCATATCCTGCAGGAAATGAACCGGGAGATCGATAGTCCGCGGTCGGAAATGTCTGACTATGCGCCCCGGATCGTTACGATTTCCATTCATCCGGAAAAGATCCGGGATGTGATCGGCAAAGGCGGTTCGACGATCCGTGCACTGTCAGAAGAAACCGGAGTGACCATTGATATTGATGATGATGGTACGGTGAAAATTGCCTCCACGGACAATTCCGCCGCCCAAGAAGCGATTCGCCGTATTCAGCAGCTGACGGCGGATGTGGAGGTCAATGGGGTCTATACCGGTAAGGTTGTCCGACTGATGGATTTTGGTGCTTTCGTGAATATTCTGCCCGGTCGCGATGGCTTGGTACACATCTCACAGATTTCCCATGATCGGGTGGACCAGGTCAGTGATGTGCTCAAGGAAGGCGATATGGTGACCGTCAAAGTGCTGGAAGTGGACAAGCAGGGGCGGGTTCGTCTCAGCATGAAGGCCGTGGCTTCCTCCTGACTGACCCTCTATTTGATGTGGATGGAAGGGGGGTCTCAGGTTATACCGGTGAGACCAAGACACGGTTTTCGGCCAAGCATATCGAATGATTTGTGCGCAGGTTCTTGTCCTGAAAGAGGTGACATGCAGCAGCAATGAAACAGGTTCATGACCGAGCGGCCACAGACTGAGCACGACTCTCAAGCTGTTCCGTCACCGGGGCAAGTGCTCAAAGCCAAACGGGAAGAGTTGGATTGCTCAGTCGAAGAGGCGGCGAATGCACTGCATTTGGGGCGTCATGTGATCGAAGCCCTGGAAAGGGACGACTATGCAGCATTACCGGGATCAACCTTTGTGCAAGGATATGTTCGTTCCTATGCAAGGTTGTTGAGTCTGGACCCGGAGAGATTGGTTCACTCCTTGGCGATACAGCCGGAAACGATCGCCAATATTCAGGGAATACTGGTTACTCCGAGAAACACAAGTCGCAAAAAGATTCTCCGGCCACGCAGAAAACCGTCCTGGAAACGCCGCCTTTTTCGGGTACTGGCCTTGATCCTACTGGCCGGAGTCGTGGGCTCAGTAGTCTTGTCCTTCCGATTCTCTGTGTCGGAAATTTCCAGCATGCTTTCGGATTGGATAGGTTTTCGACAATTGACCGACCAGATCCAGACCCCTTTGCCGCAGGATGAAGAGTACCGGCCCACGCCGGTTACACCGTCCGCCTTGAGTGTGGGCAGCGGTGCAGACGATGTCAACGCCGCCCAGAGTGGAACGATCCGGCTTGAGTAACTGCTGAGCGACATGGTCATTGGTCCACTCAAGTGATCTTGACGGGGCAGTTTGATGGCACCGATCCAACCGCCATTGCGGCTTCTACTCTGATCTGGATTCCCTGGGCGTGTTTCGCATCAGGCGTGCAATCGGGCGGGTTTCGGGATTGCTTTCCAGGGCGATGGTGATCAGCATGGTCAGAGGGATCGAGAGCAGCATGCCGGTAGGCCCAAGCACCCAACCCCAGAAGATCAGGGAAACGAATACCACGAATGAGGACAGGTCCAGACCCTCCCCCATCAAGCGGGTTTCAATCACATTGCCGATCAGGATGTTGATGACAATGTAGCCAGCAGATGCCCAGAGTGCCACGCCAAGACCATGATCAATGAGTCCGAGCAAGACGGCCGGCAGGCCGGCGAGAAAAGAGCCAATATAAGGAATAAAGTTCAGAAAAAATGCGAAGACGGCCCAGAGAATGACATAGTCAATCTCAAGCACCCACAGGACAATAGCGACACAGAAAGCGGTGAGGAGACTGGTGGCCGCTTTGAGTGCAAGATACTGAACGACCTTGTGGATGAAGGTCCGGAAGTGGGGCATCGACTGATCTGGATTGGCCAGTGAACTGCGCAGCTTTTCCGGTAGAGCCGAGACTTCCACCAGAATGAACAGTACTGCCAGAAAGACAATCAGCCCGTTGCCGATGAGATTGCTGAGACCGTTCAACATGTAATTGAGGAGCTGGATCAGCATATTGGGGTCGAACTGGTCACGGAATCCATCCAGAGGGATGACATATCCCCATCGTTCCAGGAATGCGGTCAGTTGGTCATACGTCTCGACCAGGTTTTCCCGGTAATGGATCAGGGACGAACTGAATTCATTCAGTGATGTGGCGATCAGGCCCACGATGGCTGCACCGGTCAGCCCGATTGCGGCCATCACGACGACCAGGGCGGTCAGATTGGACCATCCATGGCGCTTGAGCCAGAACAGGGGGGCGGAACAGACGATGGAAATAAAGCCTGCCATGAGCAGTGGGGCGAGAATGTCGGTGGCGGCGCGCATCCCGGCGATGACCACTACGATTGCTGCACAGACTACAAGGATCCGGCTGGTGGAAGTGACTGTATCAGATAATTTCATGATATACGCTCAATGGCGAACCGGCGTGTCAGGCTGCTTCTGCCAGCGGCAGTGAGACTCGATGTGTATCCATGCGCAATGGAAATCGCATCACGGTCTGAAGGCCGGGCTGGTTGTTCATCAGCTGGATACTGCCCTGGTGGATGGATACGATGGCGGAGACCATGCTGAGCCCGAGGCCATTGCCGGAGGTGGATCGACTACGGTCCAGGCGATAGAACCGGCGGAAGACTTTCTCTCGCTCCTCATCTGGAATGCCAGGGCCATCATCGGCAATGACAATCACCGCATCGTTGTCCTCTTGGGACAGGGTGACCGTGATCCGGCCATCTGCGGGGGTATACTTGATGGCGTTTTCGATGACATTCGCCAAAGCCTGGAAAAGAAGATCCCGGTCCCCCATTGCCTGAAGGGGATGACAGGGCTCGACCGTCAGCTGTTGTTGCTTTTCTTCGGCGAGTGGTTCGTAGAATTCGGCGACGTCTTCGACCAGGGTTCGCCAGTCCAACTCCACAAAATCGCGGGCTAACTGCCCCGCTTCGATCTTGGCGATGCGTAACAATGCATTGAATGTGGTAAGCAGGGAATCGGCTTCCTGGATGGCCCCCTCCAGGCTGGCCGCCGGCAGGAATTGGGCCTCCATTTCTCGGCGTGTCTGTTCCATATGTTGTCGCAATCGGGTCAGGGGGGTGCGCAGGTCATGGGCAATATTATCCGACACGCGCCGGATATCTTCCATGAGTGCCTGGATGCGGTCCAGCATCTCATTCAGGTTTCCCGCCAGTTGGTCAAAATCATCATTACGGTTGCTGATCTCCACTCGTCGCGAAAGGTCTCCGGACATGATACTGCGGGCTGTCTGATTGATCCGCTCAATCTTTCGTACCGTTCGCCGGCTCAGGAACAATCCACCGACAAAAGCCAAGATGACCATAATCACCAAGCCCCAGGTTAAGGCCTGAATGATGCGCCGTTTCGTGTCGATCAGTTGTTGGATATCCCGGCCGACCAGCAGTCCATATTGACCATCGGCCAAGCGAAAGATTCTTGCTCGGGCCAAGTGGGTTTGGGTGGTATCCTCACCTACCTCCAGGGAGAACTCCAGCCACTTTTCGTCTTCGATGATGGCATCCCGTGGCCAGCTATCCAGATTGCCGATCAGAGGATCGAGTGTATAGTTGGTCAGCAGATAGAGAGAATTGCCGGTATTTTGTGACCGGTTGATTCGTTCGGCAATCAAACGACTCAGGCCATTCAAGCCGGTCCGGTCGTATTGTTCCGCCAATCCCTGAATCTCGGCTACGATGGTGTTGTCCATCTGCTGGGACATGTAGGATGCGGTAAACAGATAGAAGAAGTTAAACAGAATCAGGGTCGAGACACTGAAAATCAAAGCGTACAACAACGCCAACCGGAAGGTGTAGCTATGGAACAGTTTACGTTTGACTTTCACGCAATATATAGCCCGCACCGCGGATGGTATTCAGCATCTGGGTGTCAAAGTTCTTGTCGATCTTGCCGCGCAATCGGCTGATATGCACGTCAATGACGTTGGTTTGCGGATCAAAATGATAGTCCCAGACATTTTCCAGGAGCATGGTCCGGGTGACGACCTGGTTGCTGTGTCGCATCAGGTATTCCAGCAGACGGAATTCCCTTGGTTGCAGGTCAATAGGAGTTTCACCGCGCCAGGCTTCCCGGGTCAGGAGGTCCATGCGCAACTCCCCGACCGTCAATGTGGTCTCCTGGGTCTCGGCGGAATGGCGCCGAACCAACGCTTCCAGCCTGGCCAGCAACTCCGAAAAGGCAAACGGCTTGGTCAGGTAGTCGTCCCCTCCCCGCTTTAATCCTTCAACCCGGTTCTGGACCTCACCCAGGGCGCTCAGGATAAGTACTGGCACTTTCAGTCCCTTGCTCCGCAGCTCGGAGATCAGTTCCAGTCCATCCATGTTGGGCAGCATCCAGTCCACAACCAGTGCGTCGTAGCTGCTGTGTAAGGCCATGGTAAGTCCTTGGTCCCCAGTGAACGCAACATCAGAGTGGTGACCTGCTTCCGAAAGACCTTTCTGGATATAGGCAGCGGTGGCAGAATCATCTTCAACAATCAGCAGTTGCATCATTTGCAAGTGTTCACTTATCCGCAGTTTGATGCCTATTGTAATCGAAAACCTTGCCAGCCAGAATGGCGGTGTTGATCGTGCTTGAGCTTCTCCCCCGAGAACCAGAGTGAGTGCAGGGACGCGGTAGAAATCGGTCAGCATATGGTTTCACAGAGGTGGAATGGACTGGAGAAGAGGCTTTCCCGCAGCGTTGAGTAGCGAGTTCGGTTGGTCACTCTCGTCAAGAAAGTATGGAAAGGGCAGGGGCGAGTTCCCGGTAGGTTGAGGGCATGCTGGACTTTGATGCCAGTACGGCCTCTTGACACCAGGAGCCAAGCCATATACGGTTCCTGTGGCTTATGGGAAACTAGGTAAAACGGGTATACGAATCCCGCGCGGTCTTTGGAGGTCCCGGGAATGGATATGAGGCCGGGAGGATCGACCCTATGGCACCCTCACAATTCATGCGCATGCACTCTGACGGTGGACTTCCGCGCCCTGCCAGCGAATCTGGCGTGGCAGGCTATTCGGCGGGAACCCGA
This sequence comes from Candidatus Poriferihabitaceae bacterium, assembly GCA_965221795.1. GTDB lineage: Bacteria > Pseudomonadota > Gammaproteobacteria > Arenicellales > Poriferihabitantaceae > VYFG01. Next base: position 317,961 of record OZ244914.1, on the reverse strand, counting down.
TCCATGGAGTCAGTTCGGAGAAAAGTGCACATGCCATCCGGGCAGGAGGCCCTTGGCAGCTACGATTCCAGAATATAGTGATTGAACAGGGAGTATTGCAGGGAGTCGCTACGGTACCCATGCATGCGGAAAGGGACCAGACAACTGCTGTATATGAGATCGGACTGGTGCGATAGCAGGGGCGTTCTACCGTTATGACGCCCAGTTTTCAGACGACCGGTATGTATCGGTGACCATATTCAATCGGCGAACCAGAGATTTCGGTACCGTTTCGGCATGGACTTTCGAACGCATGGGTTGCCGATAGTTACAGCGGAAACCGGAAGGCCTGCCCGAGATCTTGCCATGACCAATACCGCTGCTGACGAAGTGGAAGTGAGAGAGGGCAGGGTTTTTGAGTCCATGGTAAGAGATGCGTATCCTGCATATCGATTAGGCCATTGCATTTGATTCCCCCTGCATGAGTGGAACCGAGAGCCCTTCGTGTACTTTCGGCTGCCGTGTATGGTATTGTATACGTAACAATATTACTTTTGGAGGAAAAGGGGCATGAAGAGAATGCCACTGCTTTCGATTGCACTTGCCATGGGCCTTGGGGGAATTGTAGCCATCGGTGACAAGGCGGTCGGTCAGATGAATGCCTGGATGTCCGGTAAGAATCACAACCGGGTCGTGCAGATACAGAATGAGGGCGGCGTACGGGACTCCACCGGAATGGTCGAAATCTCCTACTACAGCAACTCGTCGTTCAAGATCACCTCCCCCAAAGGGATTACCATGATCGTCGACCCTTGGCGCAATGATCCTTCGGGTGCCTGGGGACTATGGTACCGGATGGAATTCCCGATGACCGAGGTCGATATTGGCCTTTCCACGCACGCCCACTTCGACCATGATGCCCTCGACCGACTGGATGCCAATATGCTGCTGGATCGTATGGGTGGCACTTTTGAACTTGGTGACGTGAAGATCATCGGGGTTGCGGACAAGCATGTATGCGTGGCTCCCGGGATCATTCCCTGGACGGATGCCGTCAAGCAGTTTGAAGGTCGGGATGACCCTTGTCCACCCACTAACATGCGACATCTGGATAACAACCTGTATGTCATTGAGACGGGTGGAATGCGCCTTCTTATGTGGGGAGACAACCGGGCTGACCCGCCGCCTGAAGTGATGGAACAAGTCGGTCAAGTGGATGTGATATTCGTGCCGGTAGACGGTTCAAAGCATATTCTGGATTACAGGCAGGCAGATCAGGTGGTCGCCATGACTGGTGCCAAAGTGGCCATACCGCACCACTACCTGGTTCCGGAGACGACGTTTGTCACCTCCACGTTGATGCCTGCACTGGAGTGGACCCAACGCCACCCCAACACCATTCTGGAAGGGCCCACTGTCCAGTTGAGTGCGGCGTCGATCCAGGATATGAAAGGACATGTGATGTACTTCGGTTCGCACAATATGGTGACTGCCGAAGGGGGCTCCGGCTAGGAACTTTTCTGGATTGGAATGATTGGGCAAGCTGGGGCACCTGGCCCCAGTTTGCCCGTTGTGTGCAAATGGCGGAGTGGTCCCTTGACCTTTCGGCATGGGCCAGAGTCCGCCAGCGGATCGCTCCGCCCACTGGTACCCCAGACTCTGTTCATGTCGATTCGTCTGGCCCTGTCGTTCTTTTTGGTCCTGGTGTCGCCCTTTGCTCAAGGTCATTTCAACTTGGACCTGAACATCCGCACCATCCATGTTGTCCATACCGATACGGGGCTGGAAGTTTATCTGCGTCTGCCCACACCGCTGTTTCTGGCGCACCTCGTAGGTGAAGTGGATGAAGACGGTATTCCGGCACCAGCACCCTTCACCTATAACCGTATCGAGTCCGGAAGGTTTCTGCACTATTTGGATCTGGGCGCTATACGAGAGGCACCTCTCGACTTCGCTTCATTAGCGGAAAGAGGGCATCGTTTTTCCGTAGATGGCACTTTGCTGAAGGCGGACATTCTCGATGTCGGGTTGCATCCTGGCCTGGAGCAACCGCCCTTCTCCACTCTGGAGGAGGCGAAGCGTTCGTTGGAAGGGCAGATCTTCCCCTATGACTATCCAGAGGTATACGTCGGGGCTACGGTCACCGATCTCTTGCTGCACTATCGGTACGACAGTCCCATTGATACCTACGATTTCCAGAGTACGTTTGACCCGGGATTGGAAGGCCAGGAAGATACAGCGAACCTGGTGCTGGATCATTTCCCGGGTAACGTCCAGGTCCACCGGCTGACAGGTCTTCTGAACGACCCGGTCCAGATCAGGAACTCACAATGGGCAGCGGTTTCCACTTTTGCCGGCCAGGGAATCATTCATATTCTCGAAGGCCTTGACCATGTCCTGTATATTCTCTGTCTCACGGTCGGTGCGACGGGACTGTTTGGTTTGCTGTGGCGCGTTACCGGCTTTACCCTGGGCCATACCATAACCCTCATCCTGGGATTCTTCGGTTATGTACCGAGCGGAGTGTGGTTCGTGCCTGCAGTAGAAACCGCGATTTCACTGACAATCCTGTACGCCGCCAGCATGATTCTCCTGTCCCGACACAAGATGACGGATTCCGTGGTTTCGTATGTGATCACGACGGGTATTGGGTTGATCCATGGACTCGGTTTTTCGTTCATGCTCCATGAAATGCTGGTACCAGGCGGGGCTCATCTCTGGAAATCCCTGCTCGCCTTTAATCTCGGAGTAGAAATCGGTCAGGTCCTGATCGTGGTTTGTGTATGGCTCACGCTTTGGTTTGTTGCCCGGATGAACGACCGGCGCATGGTGACCGCTGTGCAATGGACCGTGGCGCTCCCCTGCATCGTCATGGCCTCATACTGGACCGTGGAACGGGGCTTCCTGTTGGCCGACACCCTGTTGGTATCTTTTTGAATCCCTGGGTACGGCGTTTGCAAAAGAAGGTGAATGCGAGCTATTTTCGGGATGACATCTGCGGAGTCGGGCGGGAATGCAAAGCATCGGAGTCGGTAGCGGGCGGTTTGCAGCTGACAAGGTGGCACGGGAGGGTTCTCAAAAAACCTGTTGCATGTTCTCTTGTTCACTAGTGGCCGGTCATAACAGCAGCTGGGTCATGAAGATCGACTCTGGATCCAGCACATAATCCCCGAAGGGAGGGCAGGGATGGAAACCGTACTTTCGGTAGAAGGCCCGAGCAGGCAAAAAATCTTCCATGGAGCCAGTTTCCAGGCTCAATCTCTGGTACCCGCGTGTTCGGGCCGTTTCCATAATAGTTTCCAGAATCTGTGCAGCGATCCCTTGGCGCTGAAAGGCGGGTGCAGTCCGCATGGATTTGATTTCTCCATGTGAGGGATCCAACTCCTTGAGCGCCCCGCATCCGGCAATCCGGGTTCCTTGCCAGGCACTCCAGAAGGTAATGTCTGGAGCATACAGTTGTGACCGGTCCAGGGCATGGCAGCTGGCCGAGGCTTGTCTCATATGGTTCCAGTGTTCCTGCAACAGGGATTGTACGGCAGGGTCTCCCAGCCCCCCAGAACGAATATCGATGTCACTTTGGATCATCGCAGCGAATTGCCAATCCAGACTGCCGACTTTCCCCCGTTCAGAAAGAAGGGTTCAGTTTGCATCGGAACGGTGTGATCTGCAGTATGATTCGCAACGTTCATCGAATCGCATACCTTGTCGGTCGGATGGTGAGGGCAAGCTGCCACAGGAACGGGCAGTCTGGTGGCGAGGAACCTGCCGGCAGAAGCGGGAAAATCCGTCGGCTTACCGCATCAGTGTCCCAGTATCTGGCTGAGAAACAGCTTGGTACGATCATGCTGCGGATTGGCGAAAAAATCCGTAGGATTGTTTTGTTCGATAATCTCTCCCTCATCCATGAAAATGACCCGATCGGCAACGGTTTTGGCAAATCCCATTTCGTGAGTGACGCAGAGCATGGTCATGCCTTCCCGCGCCAGTTCAATCATGACTTCCAGAACTTCCTTGATCATTTCGGGATCCAGTGCCGAAGTCGGTTCGTCAAACAGCATGATCCTGGGGTTCATGCATAAGCTGCGGGCGATAGCGACGCGTTGTTGTTGCCCGCCGGACAGTTGGCCGGGAAACTTCTTCGCCTGTTCTGGGATTTTTACCCGTTCAAGGTATTTCATGGCGGCTTCCTCGGCCTCTTTGCGAGGGGTCTTTCGTACCCAGATCGGAGCAAGAACACAGTTTTCGAGTACCGTCAGGTGAGGAAACAGATTAAAGTGCTGGAACACCATCCCCACTTCCCGGCGAATGGTTTCAATATTTTTGAGGTCGTTGGTCAGTTCCACCCCATCAACGATGATACTGCCGTCCTGATGTTCCTCCAGTCGATTGATGCATCGGATCATGGTGGATTTACCGGAGCCAGAGGGGCCGCAGATCACGATCCGCTCTCCCCGTGAGACTTCAAGGTTGATATTCTTCAGCACATGGAACTGTCCATACCACTTGTTCATATGAGCAATGGTAATGACTTTCTCCTGGGAAGCTTGGCTGTCGAGGTGGGTTTCGATATTCATGTGCTCATTCTCACTTATCGCTTGTGCCCGGTTTCCAGTTTTCGTTCCAGGTAGAGCGAGTACTTGGACATGGCAAAGCAGGAAATGAAGAAAAAGATGGCAACAAACAGGTACACCTCGTTGGACAGCCCCGTCCATTTGGTGTCCGACAGGGAAGATCGGCCGATACCCAAGGGGTCGAACAGGCCAATGATGATGACCAGAGTGGTATCCTTGTACAGGGAAATGAATGTGTTCACGATGCCCGGGATGGAGATCTTGAGTGCCTGCGGCAGTACAATGAGTCGCATGGACTGCCAGTATTTGAGCCCCATGGAATCGGCGGCTTCAATTTGTCCCTTGGGAATCGCTTGCAGCCCCCCCCGGATGACCTCTGCCATATATCCGGAAGCAAAAAGGGTGACCATGATCAGTACCCGCAACAGCAAGTCAAAGTTCGTACCCGGAGGAAGAAAATAGCTTAGCATGGTGGAGGCCACGAACAGCAGGGTAATCAGCGGCACTCCACGAATAAACTCGATAAACGAGACACAGAATGCCCTGACCACCGGAAGTTCGGATTGACGACCCAACGCCAGCAGAATGCCCAGTGGCAGGGAGAACGCAATCCCGGTGACCCCTACCACCATGGTCAGCATGAAGCCGCCGAACTGATCGGTGGAGACGGGCGGAAGGCTCAGGAACAGAAAGTCCCCGCCGACGAGAAGATACGCAGCCAGAAAGGGGAATACTGCCGTAAAGTACAGACCGGGCTTGCGCAGTGGAACCTTGTCAAACAGCACCGGGATCAGGGCTAGCAGCAGCAGTACGAAGCAGAGGTTCACCCGCCAGCGTTCTGGCTCCGGATACCAGCCATACGTAAACAGAAGGAACCGTTCGTTGATGAAAGCCCAGCAGGCTCCGTCGCTGATGGCGCGACAGGCATTGCGGTCTTCGGCAATAAAGACGGCATCGAAAAATATCCAGTCCAGAGCCGGTGGAACGATTTCGATCAGAAGCCAGACCGAAAGCATGGTGAGCACCACATTGGCGGGCGATGACAACAGGTTTTCACGGATCCATGCGACCGGCCCCACCAGGTTTTTCGGTGGCGGCAAATCGGGATGTTCGCCTGGCTTATAGGATTGCGGGGCTTCGTTCACCATGGACCTCTATCGCTCGACCAGCTTGATACGCTTGTTATACCAATTCATGAATGCTGAAATGACCAGCGAGAAGCTCAGATACAACATGAGCACAATGGTCATGCATTCCATTTCCCGTCCGGTCTGGTTCAGGGAGATTCCGCCGATGGTGGCAACGATATCCATATAGCCAATGGCAATGGCCAGCGAGGAATTCTTGGTGAGATTGAGATATTGGCTGGTCAGCGGCGGGATGATGACCCGCAGTGCTTGCGGAATCACTACCAGGCTCAGGGTCTTTCCGCGATTGATGCCGAGGGCATAGGCCGCTTCGGACTGTCCCCAGTTCACCGCGATAATGCCGGAACGGACATTTTCACCAATAAATGCGGCGGTATAGAGGGACAATGCGAGCCAAAGGGCAATGAATTCAGGCCGGATGACCATGCCACCGCGGAAGTTGAACCCCTGAAGTTCGGGGATTTCCCAAGTCAGTGGCATGCCAGTAAGCAGAAAGGCGGCCAGCGGTAAGCCCACAACCGCTCCGGTACAGATCCAGAAAACTGGATATTGTTGTCCAGTTGCATCCTGGACTCGCTTGGCAAATCGGCGAAACCAGACGGCAAAGCCGATGCCCAGCAGGAACAGACCGATCACCAGCCAGAATATCGGCTCCATTGAGGGTGCAGGCATAAAAAAGCCGCGGTTGGTAAGAAACGCAGTATCCCCCACACTCACCGCATTTTTCGGTAATGGCAGGGTATGCACGATCAGTCCATGCACCAGCAGAATATGTAACAATACCGGCACATTCCGTACATATTCGATGTAGACATAGGCCAACCGGTTGACGATGATATTTTTCGAAAGCCGGAATACGCCCAAAAGGAATCCCACGACGGTTGCCAGGATAATTCCGGAAATGGCCACCACCAAGGTATTCAGGATGCCAACTATCATGGCCCGGAAGTGACTGCTGCGGGAATTGTATTCAATCAGTGACTGGCTGATATCGTAACTGGCGGGTTGCCACAAAAAGTCGAGGCTGAGATCTTTACCGATGGCTTCCAGATTGATGATCGCATTCCGGACCATGAAGAAAAAGAATGCGAAAATGGCTGCGAACGTAATGATCTGGATGATGACACTCCGCAATTCCTTGTCGTTCCACAAGCGGGATAGTACATGACGCTGGGGCTGTACGGGCGGCTGGGTAGTGGAGGCTTCATTCATGAAAAACCTCCATCGGATCGATCTTGGGTCGAGATGTGCTGCCGGATGCTTCTGGCCCAGCTGGGTCCCCTGCCGAGAGACCGTTCCATACCGGCTAGGCCATGGGGACGGAGGCCATTGGAATGGGCCTGAGCAGGAGTCATAGGCCCGGTTTTCTGAAAAAGATGTTGGCTTGATGCCAACCGGGTCCACAGGGGGGTGCAACGAAGAGAGATGGCGCAGTCGCCACTAGCGTGACGCATGCGAGCAAACCGCGAGGTGGCCGCTTGGGATACAAAAAGCGATATTGGGGTGCCTGAAACACCCCAACATCCCTCTAGCCGATCAGCGAATCGGCGCGGCATACAGGATACCGCCATTGTACCATTGAGCGTTCAGGCCACGTTCCAATCCGATAGGGGTATTGGGACCGATGTGGCGTTCGAAGCTCTCCCCATAGTTCCCAATTGCGGAAATCGCACGAACGGCCCATTGGCCGTCGAGGCCAATCATTTCGCCCATATTGCCTTCGGTTCCCAACAGGCGGTTGACACTCGGGTTGTCACCGGCCGCAGACGCCATTTGGGACACATTGGCTTGGGTGATGCCCAGTTCCTCGGCAGAGATAATGGCATTGACCACCCACTTGCCAACATCGGCCCACTCGTCGTCTCCATGGCGGACAGCACCGGCCAGAGGCTCTTTGGAGATGATTTCCGGCAGAATGATGTGCGCAGACGGGTCTTGTAGCGCGGCGCGAGTAGAAGCCAGCCCGGAGGCATCTGTGGTGTAGACGTCACAACGATTGGCTTCGTAGTTGGCAATACTTTCCTCGTTGGTTTCCAGGGCGACCGGTTCGTAGGAAATGTTGTTGATGCGGAAGAAGTCTGCCAGGTTCAGTTCGGTGGTGGTGCCGGTCTGGATGCACACTGAGGCCCCATCCAATTCCTTGGCCGAGGTGATGCCCATGCCCTTTCGAATCATAAAGCCCTGTCCGTCATAATAGTTGACCGGGAGGAAAGTCAGTTTCAGGTCCGCATCCCGGCTCATGGTTTCCGTGGTATTCCGGAACAGGATGTCTCCCTCACCCGAATTCAACACCGTAAAACGGGTCTTGCCGGTGGTGGGGATGAATTTGACTTTGTCGCCATCTCCCAGTACGGCTGCCGCGACGGCACGACAAAAATCGACATCAAAGCCTTCCCAACGACCGTTTTCGTCCGGGGCCGCGAAACCCGCCACACCAGTGGTCACCACACAATTCAGGGTGCCTCTGGCCTGTACATCTTCCAATGTTCCGGCCTGCGCGGTCGTGGCCGCAAGGGAGAGAGTTGCAGCAATCGCTGCAGCTTTCGTCATATTCATGGGGTATCCTCAAGAATTAAGAAATAATCGTTATGAATGAAATGACGGGCCGGACCGAGTCCAAAACCGCCCAGTGCAGACATATAGCCTACCCACAATAATGTTGCACTATGATAATCCGATTTTTGCCCGGGCGCAAATACCATATTCTGTCAAGGCGGCCTTCCGCTGAGACGATAGAAAGGTGAGGGGCATGCTCCATCCCCAACTTGGCGATTGCGTATGGATACCGATTGATTCGACCCGATGGTACAAGGGATCCGGGTTTCTGCTTGATTCGCCACCGCCCTCTGCGGGTGGGGGGGGGGGGGTCAGGGGTTCGCAACCCGCCCTGGTTCACTCCCTTCGGCCTGCCGATCGGCATGATAGGAAGAACGGACCATGGGGGCGGAGGCCACATGGTCAAATCCCATGTCCTCGCCGTGCGCCCGCAGCGCGTCAAACTCGGCAGGCGTCCAATACCGCTCGACGTTCAGATGGTGGGGGCTGGGTTGCAGGTACTGGCCCAGGGTCAGCATGCGGACACCATGGGCTTTCAGGTCCTGCAGGACGGCCACGACTTCCTCCCGGGATTCGCCCAACCCCAGCATCAGGCCGGACTTGGTGGGCATCCCTGGCATCAGACGACCGGCCTGTTGTAGCAAATCCAGGGAGAATTGGTAATCCGAACCAGGACGGACCTTGCGATACAGGCGAGGGACCGTTTCCAGGTTGTGGTTGAAGACATCCGGGGGTTCCTGAGTCAGGATGTCCAGTGCCACCTCCATGCGACCCCGGAAGTCTGGGGTCAGGATTTCGATGCGGGTAGTGGGGCAGTGTCGGCGAACGGAGGCGATACAGGCACGGAAATGGGCAGCACCGCCATCTCGCAGGTCATCGCGGTCTACGGACGTGAGGACGACATAGTTCAGTTGCATCCGGGCAATAGTTTCGGCCAGCTTTTCCGGTTCATCCGGATTCAGGGGGTTGGGCCGGCCGTGGCCTACGTCACAGAAGGGACAGCGCCGGGTACAGATGTCTCCCATAATCAGGAAGGTTGCAGTTCCCCGCCCAAAGCATTCCCCGAGATTGGGGCAGGCGGCTTCTTCACAAACCGTATGCAGCCCTTGAGTACGGAGAATTTTCTTGAGATCTGCCACCGCCGGAGTCCCGGGGAAACTGGCCCGGATCCAGTGCGGTTTCCGCAGTCGTTCCGAACGGGGTTTGACTTCCACCTTGACCGGGATACGGGCAGTCTTGTCGGCCCCGCGCAGCTTTTCTCCCTGTATGACGGTCTGCCGACGGGTCAGAGTACTGGCTTTCGTGGCCTGTGGCAGATCGTCCGAAGGAGTGATGTCGACGGGCATGGAACGGTCCGGATGGTTATTCATATCCAATCACCCATAATCGGAGAGTGGCGGGCAGGTACACACCAGATGGCGGTCTCCCTGGGCGTTGTTGACCCGGCCGATCGGTGGCCAATACTTGTTTTCCTGAGTCTCTCGGGTCGGAAAGAATGCCTGTTGGCGAGTGTATGGGAGATTCCATTCGTCCTTCGTCAGCAGATGATAACTGTGGGGGGCGTTTTTGAGCAGATTGTTTTCCCGATCTGCCTGACCCGTTTCGATTGCCCGGATTTCTTCGCGGATATGAATCAGGGCTTCACAAAAGTGATCGATTTCTCTCAGGGACTCACTTTCTGTGGGTTCGATCATGAGGGAATCGGGCACTGGCCACGACATGGTCGGAGCATGGAAGCCATAATCCACGAGCCGTTTGGCCACATCCTCGACAGTCACGCCACTCGTTGCCTTGAGCGGTGCCAGGTTCACCACACACTCGTGCGCCACCCGTCCGTGGTGGCCCCGGTAGACGACCGGATAGTGAGGGTCAAGCCGATGGGCGATGTAGTTGGCGTTGAGAATCGCCACCCGGGTGGAGCGCGTGAGGCCATAGGTACCCAACAATTTGAGGTAGGACCAGGAAATGATCAGGACCAAGGGCGATCCCCACGGAGCCGCCGACACGGTGCCCAAGGGCGAAGAGCCATGAGGATTGCACCGCACTACCGGGTGATCGGGCAGGAACGGTATCAGGTGTTCTCGGACACCGATTGGCCCCATGCCGGGCCCGCCTCCGCCATGGGGAATTGCAAAGGTCTTGTGCAGGTTCAAATGCATCACATCAGCCCCAATCTCTGCAGGTCGGCAGACCCCCACCATGGCATTCATATTGGCCCCGTCCATGTATACTTGCCCGCCATGATGATGCACCATATCGCAGATTTCCCGGATGGATTCCTCGAATACTCCGTGGGTAGAAGGGTATGTGACCATTGTCGCCGCTAGATGGTCGGCATGTTCCGTGGCGCGGTTGCGAAAATCCTCCAGGTCGATATTGCCATCGGAGTCGCATTGGACCACCACCACTTGCATGCCCGCCATGACTGCACTCGCAGGGTTGGTTCCATGAGCGGAAGCGGGGATCAGGCAGACGTTGCGATGTGCCTCCCCATGGGCATGATGCAGTGCGCGGATGCAGAGCAGTCCGGCATACTCCCCTTGCGATCCCGCATTGGGCTGAAAGGAAAACGCGGCGAACCCTGTCAGTTCACACAGCATCTTGTCCAATTCCCGGAGAATGCGCTGATAGCCCCGGGTCTGTGGACTCGGCGCAAAGGGATGGATATGGGCATAGCGGGGGTTGGAAATGGACTCCATCTCGCTGGCCGCGTTGAGTTTCATGGTGCAGGAACCCAAGGGAATCATGGAGCGGGTGAGCGTGATATCTTTTGCTGCTGTCTTGCGAAGATATCGCATGAACTCGGTTTCAGAGCGATACTGGTGAAAGACCGGGTGGGTCAGGTAATCGTGGGTGCGACAGAGAGGTTCAGGAATTGAACTCGCCAAGTCACGGTCGAAAAGGATTCCGCTGACCTGTTGCGAGGTGCTGCCGGCAAAGACATGAATCAACCCTTCGACCTTTTCCCGATTCAGGGTTTCATCCAGGCTGATGGCAATCCGGTTTTCATCCACCCGTCGAAGGTTGTAACGGGCTTGCTCCGCCTTGTCGATCAAATAGTCGGCGCGGCCCTCCGTCTGCACGACAATGGTGTCAAAGTAGTGCTCATGCGCTATCTGAAAACCCAGCTCTTTCAACCCCGTTGCCAGGGCACGGGTCAGACGATTGACTGATTTGGCAATGCGGTCAAGCCCCTCCGGTCCATGATACTGTGCATACAGAGCAGCCATGATGGCAAGCAGAACCTGGGAAGTGCAGATGTTGCTGTTGGCCCGCTCCCGTCGAATGTGTTGCTCCCGGGTCTGTAAAGCCATACGGTAGGCCGGCCGGCCAGTGTGATCCACGCTGACTCCGATCAAGCGCCCCGGAATGGATCGCTTGTATCGTTCATGGGTGGCGAAATATGCCGCATGGGGACCCCCAAAACCCATCGGAACCCCAAACCGTTGTGTATTGCCTATGGCGATGTCGGCCCCCATCTCCGCTGGCGGCCTGAGTTGGGTCAGGGCGAGCGGATCAGCTGCCATGATCACCAGACTTTGGGAGGCCTTGAGATGTTGAATTTCCTCATGGAAGTCACGGATTTGGCCGGAACAGCCCGGATATTGCAGCAACCCGGCGAAATAATCGCCATCCACCAAGGCGTCGGACCCGCCTACTACGACTTCCATTCCCATGGGTTCTGCCCGGGTTTGGACTACGGCAATGGTCTGGGGTAAGCAGTCCTGATCGACAAAAAATCGCCGACTTTGATTTTTTCCGACCCGTTGCGCCATCATCATGGCTTCTGCTGCTGCGGTCGCTTCGTCCAGCAAGGACGCATTCGCCAGGCTGAAGCCGGTCAGATCCATGACCATCTGCTGAAAGGAGACCAGGACTTCCAGTCGTGCCTGGCTCACTTCAGGCTGGTATGGGGTATAGGCCGTATACCAGTCGGGATTTTCCATCACATTGCGTCGAATCACCGGCGGCGTGACCGTACCGTAATACCCCATGCCGATCATCGATATCTGCAGACGGTTTTCAGAAGAGATTTGCCGGGACAGCTTATGGAGACGGTTTTCGTCCAACGGCTCGGGGAGTTGAAAGGGGTCTTGGCTCCGGATGGATGCCGGGATGGTCTGCTCAACCAGTTGGTCCATGGATTCCACTCCCAGTGCGTCCAACATGGTCGCAATGTCTTCTGGGTTCGGTCCGATATGACGTCGGGTGAAATCGTCGGCGCTGGGCATTTAACTCCGTTCCGGACAGGGATGGGCGACAGAACCGATCTTATTCCAAGGTGGACAGGAATTCCAGATAGGCATTCTCGTCCATGAGATCTTCCAATTCCGCCGGGTTCGATATTTGGATCCGGTAGAACCAACCCTCTCCCATCGGGTCGTCGTTGACTGTTTCCGGGGCGTCGGCCAGTGTCGAGTTGGTTTCCACCACTGCACCGGAAGCAGGAGTTTTGATTTCCCCGGCTGCCTTGACCGATTCGACAACAGCCGCCTCTTCTCCCAACGTCAGGTCTTGGCCGGTTTCCGGGAGTTCGACATAGACCACCTCTCCCAGCTGCTCCTGGGCATAGTTGGTAATGCCAACGGTCAACAGGTTTCCGTTCAGAAGGACCCATTCGTGATCAGGGGTATATTTGATGCTCATAACTTGCTCCGTTTACAGGTCGGTGAGAGGAATGCAGATGGTCTATCGGTAATATCGATGGGGTCGGAAAGGCAGCGGGGCAACCGTGAGCGGCAGCAACTTCCCCCGTACTTTGCCAAACAGGCGGGTTCCGGCTCGGGCGTATTCGGTCGGGACATAGCCCATACTGACTGGCCGCTGCAAGGAAGGGCCAAAGCCACCACTGGTCACCTCCCCCAAGGGTTCCTCCGTTTCTCCGTACAGCCGGGCACCCGCCCGGATGGGAGTTCGCCCTACAGGCAACAGCCCCACCCGCTTGCGATCGGTGCCCTGCTGCAATTCCATCAGGATCCGGTCGGCTCCCGGAAAACCTCCAGGACGGATGCCAGCCACTCGCCGGGCCGGGGAAATGGCCCATTGCAGGCCAGCCTCGGGCGGCGAAGTGTCGGGAGTGATATCTTGGCCATGTAGACAAAGGCCGGCTTCCAGACGCAGCGTGTCCCGGGCACCCAGCCCCACTGGTAAAACTGCGCGGTGAGCCTGAAAGGCGTCAGCCAGGGAGTGGACTTGGTCTCCGGGTACTGAGATTTCGAAGCCGTCTTCCCCGGTATAGCCGGACCGTGAGACGATGCAATCGATGCCGGCCAGAGACAGAGCATGGACATGCATGAATTTCATGCTGTCGAGTTTCTTCGCTGAAGCCCCGACAAAGACCAATACCTCAGCAGCGGCTGGACCCTGTAAGGCCAGTAATGCCCGATCATCGCGTAAGGAAAAATCCAGGAACCGGCCAAGACGATCCTGTAGGTAAGCAAAGTCAGACTGTTTGCCGGCGGCATTGACTACCAGCAGGAAAAACTCGCCTAGATGCATGACCATCAGGTCATCCCGAATGCCGCCGTTTTCATTCAGCAGGAGAGCATATTTTTGCTGGCCTGGCATCAGTTGGGCCAGATCCACCGGCAGTTCGGTTTCCAGTCGGGCGGCAATCTCCTTTCCATGCACTTCAATCTGTCCCATATGGGAGACATCAAACAGGCCGGCACTTCCACGAGTGTGCCGATGCTCCGTCAGAATGCCGGCCGGGTAGTGGGTCGGCATTGCATAACCGGCAAAGGCGGTCATTTTCGCTTGCCGTGCCAAGTGCCATGAGTAGAGGGCGGTTTGACGAAGAGGCGGATTCATATTAAGTGATTCAGGACCACCCCCGCTTGGGGATACAGAGGCTCCAGGGCCAGTCTCAGGCTGCGCTGTCGCGGTAGCGTTCACAGGTTTCCAGGAAGGAACGGGTGCTCACGGGCATGGGAACCCGCACATTGGCAATCCAGGTGATAAGGTTTTTCCCTTTGCGCAGCAATTGGGTTCCACGTTTGATATGTCGTTCCAGTTCACTGCTGGCTCCCCGGGGAATGGGGGCCAGGAACGAGGTCAGTTTTTCGCCATCGGCGACAAATTCCGGCCAGACCTGATAGTAATCCTTGTCGCTGCGCAGGATTTCGCATTCCTTTTTCGCGATTGCAACAAAGTCGTCAATCAGGCAGTGGCTGTCGGTAAAGCTGTCGTGAATGCGTAAGGTGCAACTCAAGGTTTTTCCAATCAGGTCGATTTCGCGCATGGCTTGGGCAATTTTGCGATAACGGCTGGTGTAGTAATCTCCAATGGACATCGTAAAGACTTTGACCGGCTCTCCCCAGAGTTCATCCACCCCTTCCTCCCCGCTATGATGCCGGACATTCTTGGATAGGTCGAGTGCCTCCATGAAGCACTCGGAGCATTGCGCCATCAGGGCATTGTCTCGGGTGATAGTGATGCCTTTCTGTTCCAGGTCGACAATGGTGTTAAAGATATCCGTGGCGCGATTGAACAGGGCCCCTGCCAGTATGGCAGCATTGACCCGTTTCCGTTTCGGATCGGTTTCATGTTCATAGGCCTCCCGGACAAATTCCAGCTTTTCTCCCGGTGTGTTGATACCGGCTTCGGTATGATGGAAGGTCCGTTTGGTCAACGCATCAATGAGCCGTTTTTTTTCAGTGAGGGTTTCTGGTGGGGGGCAGTAATAGCGGATCCAGTACCCGTCATAAAAAATCTGGCGAGTGCCGTTTTCATCCCGTATGCAGCCGTTGTCCGGCGAGCCGGGTTCCGACGTGTACTTGATTACGGACCGAGAAGACATTTCAGTTCTCTCGTTGTCTCATCGATGATTACCCATGGCCATCCGGTTACTCTACAAAGGAAAGATCGGATCCCACCATTCAGGCACGGGCCAGAAACGATTCCGTTTGGTCCAGGCTGGCGTGGATCAATTGGATCAATTCGTCCACTTGCGGGCGACGGATGATCAAAGGCGGGCACAGGATCATGGAGTCTCCGACGGCCCGCATGATCAGGCCATTGTCGGCGCAAAACCCGCGACAGGCGATGCCAGCCCCTCCCCGGGTATCAAATTTTTCCTTGCTGGCCTTGTCTTTGACCAGTTCGATCGCACCGAGAAAGCCTTTTCCCCGAACCTCGCCGACCAGCGGATGGTCTGCGAGTTCTCGGATCCGGGACTGGAAATAGTCCATCACCTGATCCCGGGCCTGCTCCACAATGCGTTCATCCCGTAGAATTTGCAGGTTGCGGGTTGCTACCGCACAGGCCACCGGATGCCCCGAATAGGTATAGCCATGGGTGAACTCCCGCCCCTCCTGATCGAGAGCTTCCGCAATCCGGTCCGAAACCATCACCGCCCCAATCGGTTGGTAGCCGGAAGAGAGCCCCTTGGCCAGTGTCATGACATCGGGCTCAAAATCGTATGTCTGGCAGCCAAACCACTCCCCGGTACGGCCAAATCCGGTAATCACTTCGTCCGAAACCAGCAAGACATCATACTTGCGGCAGATGCGTACAATTTCCGGCCAATAGCTGTCCGGCGGGACAATGACGCCTCCGGCCCCTTGGACAGGTTCGGCAATGAACGCGGCGACCCGGTCCGTCCCCAACTCCAATATTTTCGTTTCCAGGGAACGAGCCGACTGAAGGCCAAACGCTTGTGGATCGAGGTCTCCCCCTTCACGATAATGATAGGGCTGGTCCACATGGGCAATATCTGGAATGGGCAATCCACCGATAGCATGCATGGTCTGCATTCCGCCCAGGCTGGCTCCGGCCAGTGTGCTGCCGTGATAGGCATTCTTTCGGCTGATCAATACGGTACGGCTTGCCTGTCCCTGCAATTTCCAGAAATACCGTACCAGACGAATGACCGTGTCATTGCCGTCGGATCCGCTGCAACCAAAAAATACCCGATGTAACGGAGACGGGGTCAGTTCGGCCAGCATTTCAGCCAGTTCGATAGCTGGCGGGGTGGAGCTTTGGAAAAAAGTGTTGTAATAGGGGAGCTGTTCCATTTGATGTTTGGCCACTTCGGCCAGTTCAGTGCGTCCATAGCCAATATTGACACACCAAAGACCGGCCATGCCATCGAGATATTTTTTTCCATCCGAATCATACAGATAGATATTGTTGGCTCCTGTAATGATCCGGGTACCATGTTGGTGAAGGTCGTGATGGTCAGTAAAGGGATGCAGGTGGTGCCGGGCATCCAGGGCCTGGAGTTCTTGAGTGTCGAAAAATTCCATGAGAGGGTGCTGCACAGGAGTTATAAAAGAACGGCCATGATTTTATGTCCCAGCCGATTGGGGAATCAACCTCCTTGATCGGCCCGGAAGCCGAAACTCCGAGCTCCCGCTGCGTACTGGTCGGGTATTACTCGCTAGGAGTATCAAGTCTCTGCAGAAGTTCCCTGGCTTCCCGGTCGAGGATCCGTTCATAAGCGTCCCGAGCGGGGATAGCTACTGCACGTTGCAAAAGGCTCCGCGCCTTTTCCTGGTATCGGTTCGGGTCCAGGGTCAGGATTCCGAGCGCATATTGCCATGGCACTTCCTTGGTATGGGGTGCCAGTACCAGTGCCTGTTCGAAGTCCGCGATGGCCTGCTTGGGTCGAGCGCCATACAGGAATTTGGCCATCCATGTACCCAATGCATCCACCAATCCGGCACGCCAACGGCCGCGACTCAGGTAGGCAGATGCCAGTTCGGGGTTGATGGCAATTGCCTGATCCGTAGATGCCCGGACTTTCTCGGCATAGCCCCGGCTGGCCGCCTCGAATGATCCCACAGTCTGGGCATGCCGTCCGATGGCCTGCGCGTGTTGCAGGTGGGCATCGGCATTCCCGGGGTCCAGATCGATAGCGGCTTCCGCCAACCCGATCGCACGTATCAGGAGCGGACCTTTTTCCTCATTTTCAGCAAGGTAATGGGCATGAATGGAAAGTGACTTTGCCGCCAGGACTAATCCATTGGCAGTGCCGAGGTGTTCACCGATTTGGGCGGCCTCAAGAAATTGTCCTTCGGTATAGGCTTCATGCGCCAAGTCGATAGATTGAGCATCCACTGCCGCATGCAGGCCGATTCCACATATCAACGCCAGACTGTATGCAAGACGCCGGCTGCCGACATCGCTTCGGCGGTAGCGTTTCATGTCAACCGCTGCTTCCGGAGGATGTTACCCATAGAGTGTATCTCACTAGTGGTCTTTGGCTGCAAATATCCTGTGGGATCGCTACTCCGAGGAGATTGATCATCACCTTGCGGTGATATTGCAGAGTCACCTGACTATAATTCCTTCAGGATTTCTCTTGGCCGGGCGACAAGATAAGGGTTGGGTTCCGCTGGCCGAATTCCCAAAGAGCTTCGCTGTGCTCCGAGACATCGTTGTTTGCACACGGTAGTAGTGCCCGCATCGAATGGCGGAGCACAGGGGTAGGGTTGCCTTTCTCGGACATGAACAAAGACCAGCGAGCAGGGATGGGAAGTTCTGATTTTAGCCGACTCCAGAGTTGCACACCAGAGAATCTGGCACTGGGGGAAATACTTGCAAAATCTCGAACGCGCCTACGCTACCATCTGCTCCTGGTCATCATGTTCTCCATTGTCGCTGCACTCTCATGATCCCCGTCGCAGCGCTCCGCAGTAATGCACCCGGCATCGAATTTCCCGTTCAGAACGTTCGGAACCGGTTGCCGTGAGTCTGCAACTGATAAGACAGTGTACCGGGGGCTGTGCGTAGGGTTCCCAATCCTCACCGATGTGGTTGGCTTAGACGACAGGGTGGCATTCACGCAGCAATTCTAATTTTATATTTCGCATTCATGTGCCATCCTGCCGTGTCCAGAGAGTATAGTCTGCAGGCCCGGCACCCACGTTTGGCGGCCTCCGCAGCGGCTAGCAAAACCAGGCCCCTCGCAAGCATCATTATGGTTATGCCTGGCAACCTGATAGAATACTTTTCGAAGATCATCCTGACCGTCGGCTGATCCGAGGACTCCTATGGAATTGAACCTGCCACTGATTCTAATCGCAGCATTGCTTGCAACTGCGAGCCCCGGTCCCGCTACACTCGCGATTGCCGGGACATGCATGGCGTCGGGGCGGATTTCTGGTCTCATACTCGCCTCCGGCATCACCACTGGCTCGCTATTCTGGTCCACCTCCGCGGCTCTGGGCCTGGGTGCGGTGATGCAGACCAACAGCTGGGTATTTGAAGTTGTTCGCTATAGCGGAGCGACCTATCTCATCTTCCTGGCTTACCAATCAGCCCGCTCGGCAGTCTTCGGAAAAACAATCTATCCCCATGCAGAAAATGGGAGTAAAACAGCGCTCTTTGTCAAGGGGCTGCTGCTGCACATTGCCAATCCCAAAGCCATCTTGTTCTTTGGATCGCTCTATTCGATTGGTGTGCCTGCGGAAGCTACATTTCCAGACCTGACTCTAGTGGTTGCCGCCGTAGGTTTGCAGTCCTTCGCGATCTTTCACGGCTATGCGTTAGCATTTTCTTCCAGGTCCGTAATACGGTATTACCTGCGTTTCAGGCGAGGGTTTGAAGGCCTGTTTGCTATCGGGTTCGGTGCAGCAGGGGTGAAGATCCTGGCCGCCAGGCTTCATTGAGGTGATTTTCGGGTTTTGGCGATGCCGGGTCCTTATCCGGTCTGCTCCAGATTGTGCCTTGAGCCATAAATTGCGCCTGTCGCGGAGCGTCTGGATAAAACGATCATTCCCTTTGCTCATTGGACGATCACGAATTCCGCCCGGTTGGCCGGCAGGTCGGTGTAGTATGTCCTGCTGCGAAAGTGCGGTTCTTGGCACAGAAGGCATAGAATTTTTCGTAGATCATTCGCAACCTGGTTGCCTCCTCCGGCCTGGTCATCTATCCGGGGTATGATTTCCTTCGCCTGGCCCGAAACCGTGGCCAGAGATCGTCAAAATCAGGCGGCTGCCCGCCGGGTCGGGTAGAGCGCAGGTATCATTGTTCGACGAAGGCCCGTTCGACCAAAAACTCACGGTAATCACTTTTCCGCGTTTCCTGGAACCCCAACTTTGCCATCAGTTGACTCAGCGCCTTCAGCACCGAAGGACTGCCACATAGCATGAAACGATCGTCCTCAACCGATAGTGGCGGCAGGCCGATGTCCTCGGCCAGTTTTCCACTCTCGATCAGTACATTAATCCGACCGTGGTGATGGAACGGTTCCCGGGTTACGGCCGGATAATAGATAAATTTGGATTGCACTTCATCGCCAAAGAAGGGGTGGTTCGGAAGTTCTTCCGTAAGCAGGTGTTCGTAGGTCAATTCCTTGATGTATCGACAACCATGAACCAGGATCAACTTGTCGAAATGGCTGTAGATTTCCGGGTCCTTAATCACCGATAGAAACGGTGCGATCCCGGTGCCCGTGCAGAGCATGTACAGGTGCTTTCCCGGACGCAGATGGTCCCACAGCAGTGAGCCTGTAGGCTTTTTGCTGATATACACCTTGTCGCCAACCTGGATATGCTGTAACCGGGATGTCAGAGGCCCATCCGGAACCTTGATACTGTAAAACTCCAGAAAATCCTCGTAATTTGCGCTCGTCATACTATAGGCGCGCAACAGGGGCTTGCCATCCACGCTAATGCCCACCATGGTGAATTCGCCGTTACGGAATCGCAGGCTGGGATCACGTGTCGTACGGAATGTAAACAGACGCTCGGTCCAGTGGTGAACATCGGTCACGACTTCTTGATGGAGTTCGGCCATAAATCGAAGGGAGGGAACAGGAAAAGTGAAAAAAACGATGCCCAGGCGATGCCTGTGCCGCGCAACAGGCCGATACCATACCAAGGGAAAGCCCGTGCGACCACACCACCCCGGGTTGTCGGATGGATTGGTTCAATGGTTTTCATGAAGCCATTGTTCAATCAACAGTCTGGCGATAGAGTCTCTTCGGGGCAGTTCCAATTCCTCACCACGACCCTGACCGAATTCCCTGAACAGACGAACTTCGGCCGCTGTGAACCAGCGGGCATCTTCCAGTTCGTTCGTTGAGGTATCCGGTTCGCCGCCCTCGCTGTCGGCACGAAAGCCAATCATCAGGGATCCGGGGAAAGGCCAGGGCTGAGAAGCGATATAACGGATGTTGAAAGCCTGTATACTGGCTTCTTCCCAGACTTCCCTTTCGACAGCCTGCTCCAAGGTTTCTCCCGGGTCGACATAACCGGCAAGGGTAGAGTATACACGATTCGGCAGGCGGCTGTTGCGTCCCAACAGGCATCGGGATGGTTCCTTCGAACGATCGGCATGCACCACCAACATGATGACCGCGGGGTCAATGCGAGGGAAGTGTTCCCGGCCGCAGTTTTCGCACTGTCGTATATGCCCTCCACGCTTTGACCGGGTGCGATGACCGCAGTAGGCACAGTAGCCATGGTTGCGATGCCAGACCGCCAGCCCTCGTGCATAGGCCAGCAGGGAAGCCTGTTCCGCAGGCAGGCCGATGCTGACCCGGCGAAGGTCCATGAACTGGCAATCGGCAACGACTTGGTCGACTACCTGCTGAACCCGGTCCGCGGCCAGCGCCGAGAGGTCGACTGCGAACATAGGCTGTATACCCTCATGCCCGAGATAGATGATTTCACTGGCATGGCCAGCCAAGCTGGCGGCTTCTGTCTTGCTCAGGATTGCCGGTTGACAGGGTGAAGTGCCTATATGGAAAAGATTCTTGTCCTTCCATATCGGCATGACCCGGGAGTGGTCCAAAGCCATTTGCTCTTCCAGCCACTTGGGATCTTGGCACCGCTCCAGGTGACGCATCAGTGGCATGGTTGTGTAATGCAACCCCAGATCACCGGGTACAGAACCGGTCATGACAGGCGACGGAGAGGCAGGATTCTGTGATCTGGAGAGGCTTCGCTCATGCCAGGATCTGTGTGCCGAAGCCGGACGTGGTGAACAGTTCCAGCAGCAACGCATGGGGTCGACGTCCATCAATGATACTGGACGTGCGGACCCCGGCCAACACCGCATCCAGTGCACAATCTACCTTGGGAATCATACCGCCATGAATGGTGCCATCACTGCACATCTGCTTGACGATATTGGCCTTCATCGTTTGGATCAGTTGGCCTTGTCGGTCGAGCACTCCGGGGGTGTTGGTCAGTAGGATCAGCTTCTCGGCCTGCAGGATATTGGCCAATCCTCCGGCCACCAGGTCGGCATTGATGTTGTAGGTTTGGCCATCCTGGCCGACTCCGATCGGCGCAATGACCGGAATGAATGCGGCGGAATCCAGCAGCCGGACAATTTGTGGGTCAATGGATTCGACCTCGCCGACATGGCCGTAGTCGATGATTTCCGATTTTTCCAGTACTGGGTCGTCCCGGGTTACATGCAACTTGCGGGCGTGGATCAGGTCACCATCCTTCCCGGTCAGTCCCACCGCTCGTCCGCCCAGGGAATTAATCAGGTTGACGATTTCCTTGTTGACCAGTCCGCCGAGGACCATTTCCACGATATCCATGGTTTCGCGGTCAGTCACCCGCATACCATCGATGAATTGCGACTTCTTGCCGAGCTTCTGCATCAGCGCATTGATCTGTGGTCCGCCCCCATGCACCACCACCGGATTGATGCCCACGGTTTTCAGCAGGATCACATCCTGCGCAAATCCGGCTTTCAGCTGGCGGTCTTCCATCGCATGACCACCATATTTGATGACGATGGTCTTGCCCCGGAACTGACGGAGGTATGGAAGGGCCTCAATGAGAACGCGTGCAGTCAACTGGTCGTGGTCGGTCACCTCACTTATGGCATTCATATCAGACAAGCAGTAATTGGCACAGGCAATGGGTCCGGGCCTGATTCCGGTTCAGGGGTTGCAAGGATTTCAGACACGCTCACCTCTTGTGCAAAGAGCAGTCCCATCAGTAGTTTCCCGCATGGAGGATTATGATACCATCCAACATATAAACATTTTATTATATGATGGGTGATCGGCATAGCCCATCCCGTGCCGTTTGAGCAGGTGATTTCCAGACCGTGGAGTGAGTTAAGGTGTATTATGTCCAGATCTTTTTTGTTTACTTCTGAATCAGTTTCCGAAGGACATCCAGACAAGGTTGCGGACCAAGTCTCGGACGCGATTCTTGATTCCATGCTCAACGGTGACCCCGGTTCCCGGGTAGCGTGTGAAACCTTGGTCAATACCGGGATGGCCGTCATCTCTGGGGAGATCAGTAGCCATGCCCAGGTGGATTACACCGAAACTGTGCGTAAGACCATCCGGGAAATAGGTTATACCTCTTCTGACATGGGGTTTGATGCCGATAGCTGTGCGGTCATTGTCTCGCTTGACAAGCAATCGAGTGATATTGCCCAAGGGGTGAACGAAGGGGAAGGCCAAGACCCGGATCAGGGCGCGGGCGATCAGGGGCTGATGTTCGGATATGCGTGTACCGAGACCGATGTGCTCATGCCTTTCCCCATCACCTATGCTCACCGGTTGGTCCAGAAACAATCGGAGGTTCGCAAAGCCGGACAGCTGCCCTGGTTACGGCCTGATGCCAAGAGCCAAGTCACCGTTCGTTATGTGGACGGCAAGCCCAGTTTTATCGATACTGTGGTGCTTTCTACCCAACATGAAGAGAACCCCGGTCACCAGCAGATTGAGGAAGCCGTAGTGGAAGAAATCATCAAGCCGGTGCTGCCGGCAGAAATGATTTCTTCGGCCACCCGATTCCTGGTCAATCCTACTGGACGTTTTGTGATCGGGGGGCCCGTTGGAGATTGTGGGCTGACCGGGCGTAAGATTATTGTCGATACATATGGAGGAGCGGCGCATCATGGTGGCGGTGCCTTCTCTGGAAAAGATCCTTCGAAGGTTGACCGCTCAGCAGCATATGCCCTGCGTTACGTAGCCAAGAATATCGTGGCGGCGGGACTAGCCGAAAAATGCGAAATTCAGGTGGCCTATGCGATTGGTGTCGCCAAACCGGTCTCTGTCATGGTCAACACTTTTGGTTCGGGAGCGATCGACGAGGAACGGATCGCGAAACTCGTAGACCGGCATTTTGATCTTCGGCCCAAGGCAATTGTCCAGATGCTGGACCTTCTTCGCCCCATCTATCTGGCCACGGCGGCGTATGGCCACTTTGGCCGTGAAGAAGACTGTTTTACCTGGGAACGTACAGACCGGGCGGATGCCTTGCGGGCCGATGCTGGAATCTGAGAGTACCGTTTCGACCCTGGCGACCTCGCCCCGGATCGACCTTTCAATATGATTTTGTGGAAATGATCAATGTCAATTCAAGCAGTTGAAGAAATCAATCGGGATTATGTGGTAGCCGACATCACTCAGGCTGACTTTGGCCGTAAGGAAATCGACATCGCTGAATCGGAAATGCCCGGCTTGGTGGCGACCCGCAACAAGTATCTGGCGGATCAGCCGCTCAAGGGTGCGCGCATTGCCGGCTCCATTCACATGACCATCCAGACGGCTGTCTTGATCGAGTCCCTGGTCGCTCTGGGAGCGGAAGTGCGTTGGGCGTCTTGCAATATCTTCTCGACCCAGGATCATGCGGCAGCGGCGATTGCCGCAGCCGGTGTGCCGGTATTTGCGTTCAAGGGAGAGTCGCTGCAGGAGTATTGGCAATTCACCCATGACATCATGGACTGGCATGACGGAGGGGGACCCAACATGATTCTGGACGATGGGGGGGATGCCACCCTGCTACTGACTCTCGGTACCCGGGCGGAAACGAATCCTACGGTGCTCGACCACCCCGGTAGCGAAGAAGAGATGGTCCTGTTCGAATCCATTCGGCAGACACTTAAATCCCACCCCCACTGGTACAGTTCGCGTCTGGCCAGGATTTGCGGGGTGACGGAAGAGACTACGACAGGAGTCAAACGCCTGTACCAGATGGAATCCGACGGCACCTTGCCGTTTCCGGCAATCAATGTGAATGATTCGGTTACCAAGTCCAAGTTCGACAACTTCTATGGTTGTCGGGAATCCCTGGTCGACGGTATCAAGCGCGCCACCGATGTCATGATTGCAGGGAAAGTATCTCTGGTGCTTGGTTACGGCGATGTAGGCAAGGGATGTGCCCAGTCACTGCGCAGTCTGGGCTCGACGGTTTGGGTGACGGAGGTGGATCCCATTTGTGCCCTTCAGGCGGCGATGGAAGGCTTCCGGGTTGTGGACCTGGATGAAATTGTGGGGCAAGTGGATATTTTTGTCACCGCCACGGGCAATTTTCATGTCATTATGCATGACCACCTGCTTCGGATGAAGGACGAAGCGATTGTCTGCAATATCGGCCATTTTGACAATGAGATTGATATTGCGTCGCTCAAGCAGTACCGCTGGGAAAACGTCAAGCCTCAGGTCGACCAAGTGGTATTTCCCAATGGAAACCGAATCATCCTGCTGGCCGAAGGTCGCTTGGTTAACCTGGGTTGTGCCACGGGTCATCCCAGTTTCGTGATGTCCAACAGTTTTACCAACCAGGTACTGGCCCAAATTGAATTGTGGCAGCATGGCGAGAAATACGACCGGCGCGTTCATGTTCTGCCGAAACACCTGGATGAGGAAGTGGCCCGGCTTCATCTCGACAAGATTGGGGCCCGGCTGACACGACTGTCCCGGGAGCAGGCCGATTATATTGGGGTTTCTCCAGATGGCCCGTTCAAACCAGCGCATTACCGTTACTGATTGCGCCGGTCAGAACAGAGTTGGGTACCGATTGGATAGGCTCCGGCCGTTGGTGAAACGGTCGCCACAGATCGGGATATGGTTCGAGGGGGCAGTTAGCACTTGTATGGTCAGATCCTGGTCATAAGGGGAGGTGAGGTGCGGGTCGGAGGAGGTCATGGTACCGGTCTTGTATCTCCTTTTTATGAGCTGCAAACTCGGTGTTTTGGGAAGATCCGGGAAAGAGCTTTGCCGACTCAGAAGTCTGGGCGCTGATAGGATGTCATCTGGTGGCCCAGGGAAAGAACGAACTGCCATAGCTGGAGGTTCCGAGCGCGGAATGCCCCCGCGCAGACACGTAGATAGTAGGTCCACATGCGGTAGAAGCGTTCCGAATAATGATTCTGGAGTTGGTGCCATTCCGCATCAAAATTCTGATACCAGCACATCAGCGTTCGATCATAGTCAGGACCAAAATTATGCAGGTCCTCGACCACCAGTTCCGGCTCCATTGCTGTACTGATCTGCTTCAGTGAAGGGATTTCACCGTTGGGAAAAATATGCCGGGAAATCCAGGGGTCGACTCCGGGAATGGATTCGTTCTTGCCAATGGTATGCAGCAGGGCCAGGGCTTCCGGCTTGAGGCAGCGTAACAGGACCTCCATGAAGGTACGGTAGTTTTTGTGCCCTACATGCTCGAACATGCCCAAGGAGACAATGGCATCGAACCGCTCCTGCAGTTCCCGATAATCCTGCAGGCGGAAAGACACCGGAAGACCGGCATAGCGCTCTTCGGCCAACTGGACCTGTTCTTTCGAAACGGTAATACCGACCACTTCACAACCGTATTTTTCCGCCGCATAGCCAGCAAAACTGCCCCAGCCACAGCCGATATCCAGCACTCGCATGCCGGGTTTCAGGCCCAGTTTTCGGCATACCAGTTCCAGTTTGTCCTCTTGGGCTTGATCCAGATGGTTGGCATGGCGCCAATAGCCGCAGGTATAGACCATCCGCCGATCCAGCATGGCCTCATAGATATCGTTCCCGAGATCGTAGTGTGCTTCTCCGACCTGAAAAGCGCGAGAGCGTCTCTGCAGATTTAGGACCACTGACTTCAGGGTGGACAGGAATTGAGGTACAAAGGCATGTTTCTGCGCTGGGGATGATCGGAGCAGTCGATAGATCAGTTCGTCCGGCTGTTCTGCCTCCCACTTGCCCTCCATGTAGGTTTCTCCCAGAGCCAGTGAACCGCCCACCAGCAGACGACGAAGAATGGATTCATCCCGGAGCTGGATATCCCATGGATTGGGGCCATTCAGGGTGATGTCGGCATCAGCCAATATTTTTTGTACCGCATTGAAGGAGCGGGAATAGCGGGAACGGGATTTGGCAAAAGGCATGATGGATCAACAACAGGAAGTACAGTGAAAAAGCACAGAACCCTGTGAACCTGTCCTGTCAGTAGTGTACAACTGAACGCATATCTTATCAGGTGATCTGGTCCACCGCTGGCGGAAGCGGGAGTGCCGGCCTCCCAACTCGGCCACTTCCGGTTTGAATCGGATTGGGCGAGCCGGATTTGCCATGGGGGTCGGGAGGCGGACGAGAGCAATGTTTCAGTGTGCGGTTTTCCAGTTGGAACCGGTTCCGGTATCTACCACCAGAGGGACCGACAGGGTGGTCACTGAACACATAATCTCCTCGACTTTGACCGTGACTTCTCCAATTTCTTCTGCCGGCACTTCCAGTACCAGTTCGTCATGTACCTGCAGGATCATCTTGGCATTTGAACGACTTTCCTGCAGCCATTGGTCGACTTCGATCATCGCTTTCTTGATCAGGTCTGCGGCTGTTCCCTGCATCGGTGCATTGATAGCAGTGCGTTCGGCATATTGACGGCGGGCCGGATTTTTTGAATGGATTTCTGGCAAATTCAGACGACGTCCAAACAGCGTTTCAACAAAACCCTGTTCGCGTGCCAGTGCCCGGGTCCGATCCATGTAGTTTTTTACACCCGGATAGCGATCAAAATAGATCCCAATGTATTCCTTGGCTTCCCGTTGTGAAATACCAAGCTGGCGGGCAAGGCCATACGCGGACATGCCATAGATCAGTCCGAAGTTGATCGCTTTTGCCCGGCGGCGTGGTTCCGGGTTGATCTCTTCCGGGCTGCCGCCGAATATTTCTGCCGCGGTAGCACTGTGCACATCCAGGTCATTTTGAAAGGCATGAATCAACCCCGGGTCGCCGGACAGGTGTGCCATGATGCGCAATTCAATCTGGGAGTAGTCTGCTGCCAGTAGGACAAAGCCGTCTTCGGCAATGAAGGCTTCCCGGATCCGCCGACCTTCCTCGGTACGGATAGGGATGTTCTGCAGGTTAGGATCACTGGAGGACAGCCGGCCAGTGGCCGCTACGGCCTGATGGTACGACGTATGGATGCGGCCTGTGCGTGAGTTGATCAGCTGGGGCAGCTTTTCGGTGTACGTACTTTTCAGTTTTGCTAGGCCACGGTGTTCCAGGATGAGACGGGGCAGGGCGTGGTCGACCGCGAGATCCTGCAAGACATTTTCTGCGGTGGAAGGCTGTCCGGTGGCAGTTCGGCTGCGGATCGGCAGCCCTTTTTTCTCGAACAGGATTTCCTGGATTTGTTTGGGAGATGCGATGTTGAATGCCTCCCCCGCTTCCTGATGTGCTTCGCGCTCAATGACCAGGAGCCGACCTGCAAGCTGGGCACTCTGTTCAAGCAACATGTTCGCGTCCAGGCGGATGCCATGGGTTTCCATCCGGGCAAGCACATGGATCAGGGGAATTTCCATATCCTGGTACAAGGCCATTAGTTGTGGATGCTGCTGCAGTTGGGGTAGCATGGTTTGATACAGTCGTATGGTGACATCCGCATCTTCCGCAGCATATGTAGCGGCCTTGTCGAGAGGGACCTGATTGAATGTCAACTGCTTTTTGCCAGTGCCTGCGATTTCCTTAAACTTGATCGGGGTTAGGCCGAGATGCCTGCCCGCCAGCGAGTTCATGTCATGACGTGAACTGCCGGCCTCCAGCAGGTAAGACATCAGCATAGTGTCATGTTCAATGCCGGCCAGATATACTCCGTGATAGCGTAGTACTTCCAGGTCGTACTTGATGTTTTGGCCGGTTTTGATCACCCTCGGATCCTCCAGCACGGGTTTCAGCCAGTCGAGTGCGGTCGCGAGGTCCAGTTGGGTTGGTGCAACCGAAGGGTCATGGGCCAAGGGAAGGTAGGCCCCTTTGCCGGCTTCCACTGAGAATGAGATTCCCACCAGAGATGCCTTATGGGCATCCAGAGATGTGGTTTCGGTGTCCAGCGCGACCACTTCGGCTGATCGCATCCGTTGAATCCATCTTTCCAGTGCCGGGTAGTCGAGAATCGTTTCATAGGCCACGACCTTAGGTGCCTTGCCCACCGGATGGGCGATGCCGTTATCCAACTCTGACAACCAGGAATGAAACTCCAGCATGGCATAGATTTTTCGCAATGTGGGCCGGTCCGGCTCTGCCATTACCAGTTCCTCCAGTTTGACTTCCAGGTCTACATTCCTTTTGATCGTGACCAGTATGCGGGACAGGGGCAGGGTGTGCCTATTTTCGCGCAAGGATTCTCCGACTTTCCCCGGCACCTCGTGGGCACGTTCCAACAGAGCGTCGAGGTCGCCGAATTCGTTCAGCCATTTGGCCGCGGTCTTTTCGCCGACTTTTGGAATGCCCGGAATATTGTCGGATTTATCGCCAGTAAGCGCCAGAAAGTCAATGATTCTCTCTGGCGGCACTCCGTATTTGGTCTCGACGCCTTTCGGGTCCAGAACGATTTTTTTCATGGTATCGACCATGATCACCCGTTCGCCCACCAGTTGAGCCAGGTCCTTGTCATTGCTTGCAATAATGACATCCATCCCCGATTCGGTTGCCCGGGTGGCTAATGTGCCGATCACGTCATCGGCTTCAATGCCAGAGACCGACAGCAGCGGAAACCCCATAGCAGGAATGATTTCCCGCAAATGGCCGAGTTGAACCCGGAGATCGTCCGGCATGGAGGGGCGATGGGCTTTGTAGTCCGGATACAGGTCATGCCGGAAAGTTTTCCCCTTGGCATCCATGACAACCGCAATGTGCTCAGGTTGGTGTTCCCGGAGCAGGTTCTTGAGCATGTTGACCATACCAAATATGGCCTGTGTGGGCTGGCCATCCCGGGTCGACAGTCCTCCCCGGCTTCGCATGGCATGATACGCCCGGAAGAGAAAGGACGAGCCATCTACCAGTATCAGTGCGGTTGTTTTATCAAATGCCATGACGAGGGATCATATCGGGATAGGGTGCTGCATTATTGTAACCGCAGTTCCTGTTGCCGATTCTTGATCAATCTGCATGCCGATGTATATCTCTCTTCAGACGAGAGCCCCATTCCTGGAAATATGCAAGTCGGGACTTTTCCCATGAGTGTAACGAAGACTTGGCTGGGAAAGGACTGGTTGGGACGGGGTAGATTTTTTTTTCAAATCAAGGAAACGAGAATTGAAACTTGGATCACTCTGCAGTCTTTGGTACATACATGGTTGCAACATGTAGTCAGTAAGAGGTAACGAATCAGGTACACTCACGGACTTTGCAGTAGGATTGCATCGCGATTGGGGGAGCGAGCAACGTTCTGGAGAAGTAGGGACAGCCACCATGGGGAGCGTAACAATTCCAAATCTTGAGTACGAGGTAAAAACGTGCCTTCGACTACGAGTGGCCGAACATTATCGCCCCATCGAAGAGGAAGCATGGTGGATGCTACCAACATCCATTCCCGAATGTCTTAGGAGGAGGTGACCGTGTAGCTCGTGAGTGATGACGACCCGATAGGACCATCGCCGGACGGAGTGGAAGCAATGGTCATTTCGCCCCGCGATGACGTCCGTATCCCGTGGCTTGAGGGCCGAGCCGGGTCTGCGAGGTCGTAGGGCGCATCCGGTTCCATCCAGACCTGCCAATGCGAGTACAAGGGATTCTTCGTAAGGCCGCCCCCGAAAAAGCCCCGGGTAGTCTACTACAATCCCTCAATGAATGAATCCACTCATCACGAGTTGTCGGAACGGCTGGCCGTTCTGGAGGAACGTATGAATACCAAATCTGCCGAAAACGAATCCGCCCTGGATCGGTTGCGGGCGGACATAGCCGGCTGGAAGACTGACATGGCCCAGCGGGAGATCGAAGCCGGGAAGCGGGAAAACCGACTGCTGCTCGCGATACTCGGCGGCCTTGCAGTGGTCACTGCGGTTCTGGGCGTGCTGATCACCGCGCAGTAAAGGACCACTCCAACGGGTGCTTTGCCTTTGGTGGCACGCCGGCGCAGAGGCTCGCTTGCATGTGTGCCACTTGGAACCGTTCCGGCATGTGGATGCGGATGGGCAGCGGTGACGGCTACACATCCCTGCTCCCAGTCGCCGAGTGTGCCCGGCGGGGCTGCATTACCCACTGACCGCGGACCGATCCCCACTCACGGGGCGACCACGTACTCGTCCCCTTTCATTTGAAACGGCAATCGGTCCCCGCCGGGGCCGGGGACCGAGGTCGTCCCCGAGAAGGCCGGGTGGCCCGAATGGAGAAAGAAGCCCCGGGGTCCGCCCCTCGATAAAAGGAAAATCGAACGACCGGTTGCGAAACCAACAACCCAAACAACCCGTCGTACCAATACCATCAACCCTCCGCTTCCACACAAACCCAGTCAAGCTGATAGTCGCACCGGCGATGTCGGTGCATGGAGCGATCCAACGCTCGGTGATTGGCTTCGGGTCAGCCCAGTGGCACCGGCCAGCGGATCAGTATCCCGAGAACGGCGACGGCGAGCGTCATCATCCCAGCGAATGTCAGGATCAACCGCGTTTCACGTTTCGCGAACTCGGCCTTCAGTTCCGCGACATCGGCTTTCGTCGCAACACCGCCCGTTACACCGAACCGCACGGCTTCCGTGATCGCTTCAGCTTGATCGGAACTGAAACCACCCCTGGTCTCAAGCTGGCGGGTCACGGTCAAAGTATCAAAGACGGCTTCTACCATGGTGGAATTTCATGATTGTCGTCTGTTGTTTTAATCTAAGCCTTCAACCGCTCTGGGTCAACAGCGCATCCCGACAAGGCCGAAGGCCGTCGCAGAGCGGATTCGACGAGACAATATGGTCGCTCGACGGGTTCACCCGCGCTGGATCCAACATGACGGTGCAGCACCTTGCTGATGTACACGGCCATGTTTACGGCCAGGGTGGTTTTCCCGCCCCCCGCCTTTGATGCTGCCGATTGTTAATATCATATGATATATAAATGCATGATATTTTTATCATATGGTATCATATCCTGCTTGTCCTGCTTGTCCTGCTTGTCCTGCTAGAGGTCAGAACTTATTCGACAGTGATCCTCAAGGTGTCCCCGGTTGCAGTAGCCGATAGATACTTGCCCGGCTCATCCCGTATTTCTCCATCAGGTCCCGAATCCGGACGCCGGCGACCCGCTCGCGGCGCAACTCATTGACCTGGTCTGCCGTCAGTTTGGGGGCGGACCGAAGCGCACCCCCTCGGTCCCGGCCCGTGCGATCCCTTCCGCCTGGCGCTCTTTCCGGAGATGGGTCTCGAACTCCGCGACCGCGGCCAGAATCCCGAACACCAGCTTGCCAGCCGAAGTCGTGGTGTCGACGGCCTGATCCAGCACGACGAAACCGACCTGATTCGCCTGCAACTCTGCAAGAATCCGGTGCAGGTCCAGGGTGGATCGCGCCAGCCGGTCGAGACGGGTGATTACCAGGATGTCGCCGCGACGGATGTAGCGGAGACATTCCTTCAGTGCCGGTCGGGTCGCGGTCCGGCCGCGGAGCACTTCTCGCGGAAGATCTCGTCACAGCCGTATTCCTGCAGCCGGTCAAGCTGCACATCCAGGTTTTGCCCGATGGAACTGACCCGGGCATATCCCACGGTTGCCATGTCTCAAATCGTCCTAGGCTATCGAGACTGCCATTATAGGACGACTTGGGAGACACGCCAATCCGGACATTCGGGACCGTCCTGGGAAGTACACCACAGAAGACAGAAGAATATGGTTTCGGCACAAATGATACAAACCAGCAACTTCGGTCCTCTCCCGGGAAAGACCCGGGCAATCTGCTACAATTTATCGATGAATGAATCCACCCATCACGAGTTGTCGGAACGGCTGGCCGTTCTGGAGGAACGTATGAATACCAAATCTGCCGAAAACGAATCCGCCCTGGATCGGTTGCGGGCGGACATGGCCCAGCGGGATATCGAAGCTGGGCAGCGGGAAAATCGGCTGCTTCTCGCGATACTCGGCGGTCTTGCGGCGGCCACTGCGGTTCTGGGCGTGCTGATCACCGCGCAGTAAAAGACCACTCCAGCGGGTGCTTTGCCTCTGGTGGCACGCCGGCGCAAAGGCTCGCTTGCATGTGTGCCACCCGGAATAGTTCCGGCATGTGGGTGCGGACGGACAGCGGTGACGGCTCACATACCTGCTCCCAGCCGCCCCTGGATAGACCCGGGTGGTCTGCTATCCTGGAGGAACGCACGAATACCGAATCTGCCGAAAACGAATCCGCTCTGGGCCGGTTGTGGGTGGCGGCGATCATCATGTTCGGTTTCATCATCCGGTTGCCGAGCGGCCCGGCCATCACAAATTAAGGACGGTCTCCGTCCGACTGCCACCGCGAAGAGGGCGGCGGGACCGTCTGGTTCCCTCTCAATCCGCGAAACCGAGAATAACCTCTGTCCCCGCCGGGGCCGGGGACAGAAATCGTCCCTGAAAGGGCCGGATGGCCAGAATGGGGAAAGCCCCGACGTCCGGGCCCGCATTCCGGGAGCTCGGCGAGGCCCGGCCGCCGGCCGGGCCCGGATGCCGAAACCGCCTGCAGGCGGCGAATTGCATCCCTCCGGCCCGGCGGAGGGGATCGCCCTCGAAGATCCAGAGGGCGGTTCATGCATGATACCACAGCATCGCCCGTTCAGGCCCGAGGTCCGAGGTAAGTGGCGGTAATGTCGTGGCGACCTTCGCCGTGGCCGAGTTCGCGATTGACGGTGGCGGCGGCCTGGTCCCAGCGGGCCTGTGCGGCTGGTGCCAGTTCGCGATAGTTCGGTCCAGCCGCATGAGGAGCCGGGAAGCCGGCCACGCTGGCAAAGCGTTCCTGCGCCCACTGATGACGCAGGCCATGACCGGGAATCCCGGCCGCGTGGCGGATCTCGTTATAGTCTCGGTAGTAGGCGCGGAAGGTGCGGTCGTGAGGAATCATGGAGCGATCCCCATGGGATTCCTGGAACCGTCCGACGCGCTCGAGCAGGTCCCGCTGTCGATCGGTGGTGATCGCGATCTCGCGCGGTCGCCCCCCCCTTGCACCAGTTGGCTTTCAGTCGAATCTGCCCCGGTTCCTGGTGGGCATACCGGTACTGGAATTTCACCGCCTCCTCGGTCCGCAGACCGAACTCCCGGCGCAGTTCGGTGATCAGTCGCTCGCGTTCCGGGAGCGTGGCCAACCGTGAGCGGTCGAGTTCGACGGCCTTGTCCTGATGCCAGCCGGGGGTGTTTTTTCGCAGGCCGACCCCGACGGCCCGGTTGGTCGGGATCTGATCGGCGCGACCGACCTTGGACGCCAGCCAGCGCAGGTCGACCAGGCGATTGGCGATCGTGCGGTGGGCGAGGCCCTGGGTGCGCCAGTCGTGGACCAGGCGATGGACTTCCCGGGCCCCGAGACGATGCAGGTCCCAGGTGCGGGCATAGCCGCGGACGCGGAGATGGTCGATACAGCGCAGGAGATTCTGCAGGCGGGCCGTCTGACGGTTGGGCGAGCCGTCGCGGTTGTACTTGAGCAGTTGGCGGAGCTGGTAGTCGGTGCCCGGCTTCGACGGTAAAAATTCGGAACACATTAATTTAAAAGTATTTATTTGGCAAATTAGACACTACATTCCGGAGGAAGCGCGGTTTCGTTCCGGCTATTTTCGCGACGTTGTAGGGGGTCTGGACGGGCCGGGTTTGCGGTCCCAGTCGGTCAGCTCATAGGGCACTTGGGACAACGGCAACCTCATCATCCGGTAAATGGCCTCGGCCTCCGTGCTGGGCTGTGACGGGATGGCATAATGCTTGCCCGTGCCAAGATCTTCGAGGACACTGCACTGGCAATCGAGCAGCGCCTGCCGGCCCCGCTCTGGCGACATCCGACAGGGCACGGTACCGGCGGCGTAACGAGATCAAGCACCGGTTCCAGCAGTTTTATGGTCTTCTCGCGCTTCGACAAGCTGGATGTCCTATTCCCCGGGCTCGTCGTCTTTGTGCCGCTCGTCAAGGCACTATGCAGCGTTAACGCGTCCTAAATCTATTGAGACTCTTAGGTTTCGTTGGTTTGATTGCATAATGCCTTCCTGCAACATGTTACTATTGCGATCAAGATTTATCGATAAGGCCTTTGCGAAACCGCCCGGAATAAGCTTGAGAGACCGTTGTAGAATTCCATTGGATCGGATTTCCGATGGGTAGGTGCCTGCGTATCGGGAACCGGTATCGGGTTGCACCTTGCATGGCTCCGACCCTTCCAATCTATCCACTTTGATGGCCACTGTAACGATGCGCGTGAAACAACCTCAAAACCGTGATTTACAGGCAGTGATGGGGATTTTGTTCCTGCTGCTTTCATCCTTTGCCGGGTCCCAAGAGTTGTCAGACAAGGCAGAAGAAGACCCATTGACAGAATTGCGGCTAATGGCGGACTCGGCGACCACCACCGAATCGAATACTGGTGCCGATATGGAAGTGAAGCCGGGTGCTTATATGGTGGAGGAGTTCGTGGTCGGCAACCGACTAGACCGGATTACCGTCTATCGTACCAATCGTTTTACGGAGGTCTATGAGAATACGGGTGGCAATTCCATGTGGCTGAATGAGGAGGAGGAGTTAGGGGAAACGCCCAATATACGACGCTGGATTATCGGTCGTTGGTAAGGGAGATACCAGAAAGCACACTGGTGAAAGTATGCCGGGACTGCAAGGTGCAGATTCTAGTGTGGCGGTTCTGGCACTGACCTTGCAGACCATCATCTTGGAAAGAGTATGGTCAGGTTTTTATCCCTTATGTGGCTTTGAGGGTCGAAATCGCCATGCCGACGCCATCCAAGTCCGAACGGTTTTCAATGGATGTCTTGCCATGGGGCAGTAGTTTGGGTATCAGGTTCACTACGAACAGGCTCTGCTGAATCGACCGTGTAGCGTCTCGAAAGATCTCGTCACCGACCCGCGCGATGCCTGCCCATCACGACTCCGTACCGAGGCTGAGAGCATTGACTGTATGATGAGCCAGCCTTTGCCCCAGACGCCTCGATAAATGAACGAATTGAAACCGACCATCGGCGACAAATCATCCCGCAAGAATCGATTTTCCTCCTGCGTTGTAGCAGTTTAATTGAAATAGCCCTGTAGAATCAATAGCTCAGTTTTTTTTGCCGTCGAAGCTAAGAGAAATTGGAGGAGGGGGTATCAATTCGAAACGAGGAAGGAGGCCAATGCGCGTGGCGCTCGCGAAGCGATGCCGGGGAGCAACTTGACGATCGCGGCAAACAGTCCGGTCATGGCGAACATCGTTCCGGTCATCCATTTCATGAGGCTGTACTTGGCCGACAGAATACTGGCCTGGGTTTCCTGGCGCAGGGTTTCAATGCCGCCCTCAAGTCGAACGATATCAGCCTTGGTTTCCTGACGAAGGGATTCAATGCCGGCCTTAGTTTCCTGGCGCAGGGATTCGACGCTGGCCTCCACTCGAGCAATATCGGCCTTAGTTTCCTGACGCAGGGATTCAATGCCGGCCTTGGTTTCCAGACGCAGGGATTCGACACTGGCTTCCAGTCGAGCGATATCGGCCTGGGTTTCCAGACGCAGGGTGTCAATGCTGGCCTTGGTGGCCAGGTTTTCGTTGAGAAACGTGATCTGGGCCTCAGCCAGGGCTTCGGCCTGAAGTTCGGTAAAGCCGCTTTCGGTCAGGCTTTTGACAAAGCGGTGAGTGTCAAAGTGAAGAACTTCCGTCATGTGGCGATTGTACCGTCAGGCATCGCGGAACTGCAAGCCCGGAGCGGCACCGGATGCTTTATGAACGAACCGGTTGGAACGGAAAACCCAGCAAATCATCCCGAAAGAATCGCTTTTCCACTTTGGTTATAGTCAAAAGGAATCCTAACTACCACGAATCATAAGCCGAGTTTCAGGAGCTTTTCTGGCATCGGCGGGGTTCGCAAGGCGACATCGGCGAATCTGGGAATGAGATCGGGTAAGTGATACCGGGGATTGAATCGGTACTCGAATTCGGCAAGGTCGCGTTGTGCGTATTTCGGCCGGAAGGAATGATAGCTGCTACGCAAGGCCGACTTCCGGTTGCCGAGCACGGTATTGACCCCGTAGAACTTCGGCTTTCTACCGCGGCCCGACCGCCGCCGCTGACCACGACCGGATGCCGGCATCCGGCCCGGGTGACACCGTCGAAGCCTTGCAATCCGTCGGAAACCACCTCGCTACCCGCCACCAGATGTCGACGGGCCCAGTCGGCGAGGTGCGACTGGAGGAAACTCGGGACCACGTTCCGTTTGATGCGTTGGGGGTGACCCTCTTCGGTGGTCTGCACGGCCGCTACGAATGGGGTTTTGCCTTCCGCTCCACGGCCCCGTTTGCCGCCGCTTCGCTCCCCACCCAGATACGCATCGTCCCGCTGCACCCGACCGTCCAGACGCTGGTTTCCAGTCCGATCCATCATCCCCTGCATCAGCTGGTGCTGAATCCGCCAGGCGGCATGATAGGAACCCCCCAGTTGGCGGTGCCGCGGCATTGCCGAGCCCCCCTTCTGGGTCTGGGTCCGCAGGTAGATGGCCGGAAACCAAAGGGTCAGTGGCAACTTGCTGGATTCGAAGATCGTGCCGGCGATGATCGAGGTCTGCCGATGGCACCGATCGCACGGGCGCAGCTTGCGGGTATTCCGATGACAACTCTGGTCGTGGCCGCAGTGCGGGCACATGAAGCCGTTGGGCCAGCGCAGCCGGAACAGGGCCTCGTCACATGGGTCTTCATCTCCGTATAGCTCGAAAAATGCGTTGAGACGGAGACCTTTCTGGAGTGGGACCGGATTGCGCTTCCTGGCATACTCTTTTTCAATCAATTGGTTAGGACCATTCCATTATACCAAAAATCCACTTATGATTGGGTGGTAATTAGGAAAGGAATTAGAGGAGTTGCCCATATACGACGCTGGATTATTTGGTCGTTGGTAAGAGGAGTGCCACAAGGCATACTGATGAAAGCATGCTGGGACCGCAAGATGCTAATTTTAGTATGCCGTTTCCAGGACTGACTCTCTAGACCGTTATCTTGGGAAGAGTGCGATCAGACCTTTATCTCTTATGCGGCCTTGGGGATGGAAACGGTCACGCCGACGCCATCCACGTCCGAACGGTTTTCAATGGACGCTTTACCATGGTGGTATTCAGATATCAGGCGCACCACGAACAGACCCAACCCCAGATGGGATTGTTTAGCATTGGTCTTGCCATAGGAGACCATCGGGTCAAAGACATGTTTGCAAATCCTGTTCGGGATAGTAGGACCCTCGTTGAGCACCATGATTTCCGCTTCACCGCCCTGTTCCCGAACGCGAATGACGATGGGGCGGTTGGGCGGAGTATATTGCACGGCATTATCCACGAGCTTATCCAGCATTTGGGCCAGATGATCGGCATTGCCCTCAATCCATAAAGGGACCGTTTTAACTTCCAGCTGAAAGGTATGGTTCTGGTATGAGTAGTGATAGCCTTCTACTACTTCTTCCACGAGCACAGCCAGATCCAGCTTTTCTTTGGCTTCGCTTCGCATGGCATCTTCGAGATTGACGGCTTCAGTCAGGTTTGTCAAGATCGAACGTAGACGGCTGACCCCGTTCTGGGCTCGCTGCATGTATTTGTTGTCGGCAATCTCCGGCAGTTCGGTTCCCATCCGCTCCAGAGAAGACGAAACAACATTCAGAGGATTGTTGAGTTCGTGGGCAAGCGTATCTGGCATGCCTTCCAAATAGCGGGTGTAGACTGATAGACGAGTTAGCATGCTGGTGATACTTCGGCCGAGATCTCCGAGTTCGTCTTGCGGGTAGATTTGATTCGGGATCCGGTTTTCTATGACTCGACCTTCCTGGGTGATGGCCTTTTCGGTAGTGGAATAGAGTTTTCGAATACGCGCGGTGATACGCCACGTGAAGACGACCAGTGCGGTCATGACGAAGGCAAAGACCAATAGTGTGACCAAGGTAAGATTCCGAAGCAGGGCATACTGCTCAGCCATGATGGCATTGCTGCTCTGTTCCAGAATCACCGCGCCAAGGGTTTCCTCTCCCGATCGGATCGGGTAGCCGGCGACGATGATCTGGGCCATCTGGTCGAGGGAAGGACGGGCATAGACCAACGGTTCACCACCCACCAGCCGGGAGAAGACCGGCCCTTCCCTTATCCCCATATCCCGCCCGATGTCCCGGAACTGTTCCGATGGGCGCCTCAACAACCAGTCCAGGAAATACTGGATGTGTAGTAGTTGTCGCGCGAAGAAAGTCGATTCCGTGATGGCTTGGGCATCCTCCAGGGAGCTGGACAATCCCCCCACAATGGCACGCACACGTTGCTGTGTGTCCAGGATGGAGATTCGGGACTGTGGGTGGTCCAGTCCCTGCAGTATCTTGCGCAACTCTGGGGAATCAAGGCGGATCTGTCCGGCCCGGTTGGCCTGTCGTGGCGATGTCGAGATCATGCTGACGATGTGTCGGGTGTCTTCATTGTCGACATCAATCACAAAGTATCCGATAGCGGTGTCCTTGCCGATTTCGTCACGTGGCATGCGCAGTTCAATGCGATATCCCCATTTGGTTTGTGCTATTTCGGCAATATACCTCGTGATCGGTTTGCCACCCAGTAGGGGGGTTTTCCAGCTGTCGTCAACTTCGTAGATGCTCATCCGGGAATGTGCTTTCACGGCAACGAGCAAATAGTAATGCAGCTGCCCACCCGGCCGTTGGATCAGCATCCGGATCTGGTCACTGGTGTCCAGGGACACCAGTTCCGGATCCCGGTAGATCACGTTGTTGTCGGTGACATCGAACAGAAAATAGAGGTCATTTTCGGAGTAACCGGCCACGGTGGACAGAGAAAAATTATCCAGATCGTCTCCGGCCCCACAAGTAAAATCGGAATTACCGGTATGGTATGTGGATTGATCCAGAATGCTTCCCCAATCGGCAATCTGCCCATCCAGCTGAATCACATTCTCCAAGGCATGGGCATAATGGAGATTGGCCTGTTCGCCGATCGGTCTCTGAACCCCGGTGGTTTCATGAAAGAGTTCCGGGCGATTGCTCAGAATGGTTGCGACACCCTTTGCCGCCAGTAATTGTGCGTCCTGCTGGCTGTGGATGAGAAAGTCACGAATTTCCTGCACATATTGATAACCGAGCCAAGGAATGATCAGCAGGGAAAGCCCGAGTCCGGTCAGTTTGGTTTTGATACTGGGAGTATGCAGTGTCTTCAGGATCATGGTTTGCGATCCACAGTTTCACGGCGGCATGGTATGATCCCGGCCTGATCAGTCTGACTGCCAGCGATAGCCGACACCGAATACCGTTTTAATTTTGTTGAAATCTGGATCCACTTCCTTGAATTTCTTTCGGATTCTTCGAACATATCCATTGATAGTGTTTTTTTCGACAAAGCTCTGGCGCGTTGTCTGCATCAGGGCTTCATAGGTTTTGACATGCCCCGGGTGACGGGCAAGGGCATCGGTCAGCCAAAATTCCGTCAGGGTAAAGTGAAGTAATTGTCCTTTCCAACTGACTGACATGCTGTTCTGGTCCAGTTCGAGATTACCCAAAACCATCGCGGCGGGCAATTCCGAGGAAGACTGGATCGTAGAGGCCATTCGGAACAGGGAAGATACCCGAACGGCTAAAAACTGCAGATTAACGGGTTTGGTGATGTAGTCCCAAGCATCCAGTCGCAAGCCGGAGATACGATCAATGTCGCTGTCTCGGGCGGTCAGGAAGATGATCGGGAGCTTGGGACTTTTCTGCCGCAACTCGCGACAGAGATCGAAGCCACCATCCATGTCATTTTCCAGCATGATGTCGAGGATGGCCAGGTCGGGAAGCGAGCGGTTGAATCCTTGACTTGCGTCCGGACAATTGCCATAGATCTCAACATTGTACCCCTGAGATTGCAACGCATCGGCGTAGTTTTCGCGTTGGTCGATATCATCCTCGACGATGGCAATGGTTCTCGACATGAGAGATCTTTTCGCTTTGGGATAAGGCACAAGTATACTGGATACCGTCTGTGATTTTGCCTGGTGTCGAAAGGTTCATGCATCACCCCTCTTTGTATCTCTCGGACACTGGGGCGGAAGCTGCAAAAATCAGTGATTGCGCTGATGGTAAAGAGGCTCACTATGGAATAGCGCCTTGGGCTGGTATTCACGGAATTCCGGGACCGCATGGCAGGCCGGAATGCAGATGCGCACCCGCGACCGGTTTCAATAGGAAGTGTTCGCCCTGAAGTCCGCCAGGTGGAAAGGGCATTCTGCCATGAAGGTATGGTGCGGCCTCATGGGTGCATACGCTCTTCCGGCATTCGGCCACAAGTCCATTGACACATTCACAAAACCGGCTTACCCTTGGCACTGTCTATCCACATCGAAGGCCCGCCAGCCGGGTTAATCGGTGAATACAAGAGTCCATCAGAACCGGCAGGGATTAATTACCCCGGCCCGGCGAATAACCGATGCTTTCACGTCCTTCGTGTGGGTAGACATGGCCCGGCACCATTTTTGCGTGTGCCGGTTGTGCAACTCGCATGGATGTACCGGCGGCACTTGAGGCCATCAAGGCGATGGATTACCCGGTTGCGGCTAAGGCGGCGTTCCACTTCATGGTCCTGACGGCTTGCCGTTCCGCCGAAGCCATGGGCGCAACCCGGGACGAAGTCGACGGCAACATATGGAAGATTCCGGGAATTCGGATGAAAACTGGCAGGGAGCACAGAATCCCGTTACCCCTGACAGCGCTGGCCGTGCTGGAAACCATGTGCCCCTTGCGGACGGTTCCGGTCTGGTCTTTTCCGGCCAGCGCCCCGATACCAAGATGTCCGATGCGACATTTCGCTGGGTGCTGTCAGGAGGAGACCTTCCGAGGGGGCGGCATATCGTTGTTTGATTTCGTAACATCCGTGACGGAAACACTTGGGCTGTTCTGATTATTCCAAGCATTCCCGCATGGTTTCGGGAGTGTCGTAACCGGATATAACGCAGTTCAATATTTCGGACCCTCCACCTGCGGTACTCGCATCCCCATGACGCCGATGCGTGTTCCCATGGCCGGACAGGTGGAGCAAATTCCCATTAAATCCATTGACACATTCACAAAGCTTGGCTTACCCTTCAGTTTCTCAATCCGCACTGATGACCCGCAAGCCGGGTTATTCGGTGAATACAACAGCCCATTGATCCGGCACGGGAGTAGCTACCCACGCCCGGTGAATAACCGAAACTTTCACGTTCATCGTGCGGGTTGAGATGGCCCGGCACCCTTTTTTCTGTGCCGGTTTCTCAACCTGCACGATGGGGTAATGCGTTGGAAGCCAAAGGCAACCTCAATACCGATCTTAACAATGCCGCCAGGAACAAAAACGACGAATTCTATACACAGCTTTCGGATATAGAAAAAGAGCTGCGGCACTACACCAGCCACTTCCGGGGCAAGGCAGTTTACTGCAATTGCGACGATCCGAAGATTAGCAATTTCTTTCAATACTTCTGGAAAAACTTCCGGCGCTTGGGCTTGAAAGAACTGATCACTACCTGTTACCGAAGCCGGAACCATGAAGCATTCAGCCAGCATGATCATGAACGCTCCATTGGTATGGTGATTGCGGAAAATGGCAATGATGGTAAGCGGAATGGTGCGGAGTTGCCGGATATCGAGATTTTCAACCTGGAAGGCGACGGCGATTTCAGAAGCGAGGAATGTATCCGCCTGTTAGAGCAAGCGGATATCGTGGTGACCAATCCCCCATTCTCCCTGTTCCGGGAATATATCGTCCAACTGGTGGAGCATGGAAAGCGGTTTCTGATTATCGGAAACATGAATGCGATCTCATACAAGACTGTTTTCCCATTGGTCCGCGATCAGCAGCTTTGGCTAGGCCCAAGCATATCCAGTGGCGACCGGGAGTTTGGGGTTCCCGATCATTATCCCCTGACTGCTGCGACACACAGAACTGATGAAAACGGCAGGAAATTTATCCGGGTCAAAGGTATTCGATGGTTCACCAATCTTGACCACAAGAAACGGCATGAAGAATTAATCCTGTATCGCAAATACATTCCGGATGATTATCCGAAGTACGACAATTACGACGCAATCAACGTGGACAGGACAAGCGAAATTCCCATGGATTATGCAGGCGTGATGGGGGTGCCGATCACCCTAGTAGACAAACTTAACCCGGATCAGTTTGAAATATTGGGCGCGACAGAAAGCGAAGGGAAAGGATTTTCAAATGGGCTTTGGTCTCCGGAAAGCGGCGTTGCCCAAGCTATGGTAAAGGGAAAGCGAGTTTACAAGCGTTTATTCATCCGCAACCGGAAGCTGCAATCATGAAAATCGAACTGCGGGAAATCCCGGTGCGGGAATTGGTAGAGGAATACATTGATGATGGCGAGGGTGGTGTAATGGGTTACGGTGGCCGCCTTGATATCCGCCCGCCATATCAAAGGGAGTTCATCTACAGTGACAGCCAACGGGACGCGGTAATCACCACGATTCAAAATGGATTCCCGCTCAATGTCATGTATTGGGCTGTCCGGGTCGATGGTTCCTTTGAGGTCATCGACGGCCAGCAGCGGACAATCTCTATTGCCCAATATGTAAGCGGGGATTTTTCCCTGAACGGGCTTTACTTCCACAACCTGCCAGCGGACGGGAAAGAACGGATACAGGATTACCGCCTGATGGTCTATGTATGCGATGGGACCGACAGCGAACGGCTGAAATGGTTTGAGACTATCAACATTGCCGGGGAGAAACTGACCCGGCAGGAATTGCGCAATGCTGTCTATGCGGGTTCCTGGGTGATGGATGCAAAACGGTATTTCAGCCGGAGCGGTTGCGCGGCATACCAGATCGGCAGGGACTACATGGCCGGTTCTGCCATCCGGCAGGAATACCTGGAGACGGCCATCCGGTGGCACAGTGGTGGTGCTATTGAGGAATATATGGGCCAGCACCAGCACAATCCAACCGCCGTTACCTTGTGGAACTATTACCAGTCTGTCATCGGCTGGGTTGAAGCGACATTCACCACGAAACGTAAGGACATGAAGGGGGTTGATTGGGGCGGCCTGTACAATGACTACAAGGATACCCCGATTGACCCGACGGCCATTGAGACGGAAACCGCGAGGTTGGTCATGGATGATGATGTAACCCGGAAGGCGGGCATATACCCCTACCTGCTGACTCGGAACGAAAGGCACCTGAATATCCGTGCCTTTTCTCCGGCCACCCGGCAGAAGGTGTATGAACGGCAGGACGGGATATGCAATGCTTGCAAAGGCAACTTCGATATTGCTGAAATGGAGGCCGATCACGTTACCCCATGGTCCGAAGGGGGCAGGACGGAAGAAGAAAATTGCCAGATGCTATGCAGAGACTGTAACCGGAGGAAGTCATCCACATAGTGCCATACGCCCCCGGTGCGCCATGCTCTGGCGTGGTTTGGGCGGATTCGCATAGAGTGCCAGAAGCCATCGGCTGAGGATATCGCGCAATAGGGTAGTGCTGGATTGCCTGTAATCGGCCAGCAGCAGCCTGCCGTCATCCCTGATCCGTTCCGCCCGGATTCCAGTCATGGCGTCGTGGTCACCGAAGGCGGACAGTTCGGTTTTCATGGGGTTCAGTCATTCGGTTGACTTGTCTTTGCTGTCTGTCGTCATCCCTCAAACCCTGATTTGATCCTGCCATGGAAGGGTGCCCGTCTATTTTATCAAAATTATATGAAATGCAGACTATTGCACCATAACCTACTGATCCATAAGGCATGAAGGCTTCTCAATGGAAGACGAACTATTCCCTCAAAGTTGGTAATGAATGATACAAGGCTGGCAACCTATGAACCGCCCAACATCCTTGCCCACAGACTCACTGCCACACAGTGGGCATCACGGCAACCATAAACATCGACAATGCGTCATTCGAGGCATGCGGATAGGGTGACGGCAACCAGTCAGGCCCGTTACAATCACTGCGGCAAACAGGGCGCGGACAGCACAATATCGGCGCTGCGACAACGCAAGCCCTAAAAGTTCCAGACCTTCCCACTGAAAGCCAGTATGGTCGAAAAAAAGCTCCAACGCGATTGAAAGCAAAATGCCGGTCTCGGCCACTGAAGCAACGACCGATAATAGCAGAATGCAAAGCATCCAGTTCCATGGTGTGGCCCGAGAATACTTCGGCATCTGGCTCTCCAATACGGTACTGACCATTCTTACCTTTGGCATATACAGCGCTTGGGCGAAAGTTCGAAGGAAGCGGTATTTTCTGAACTGTACACGAATCGCTAACGATTCATTTGCCTATCACGCCACTGGCGGACAGCTGCTGCTGGGACGCATCCTGAGTGTCGCACTGCTCGCCGCTTACACCTTTGTAACCACTATTTACCCATTTCTGGTGTTTGTGTTACTGCCGGTCTTCTTCCTGGCTTTGGCTTGGGTCTTCAACCGGTCTCTGAAATTTAATGCGAGGATGACTTCCTGGCGAAATGTTCGGTTTAACTGGCATGGAACGTACGGGAAAACATTCCTGTTTCTGATCC
Source organism: Candidatus Poriferihabitaceae bacterium (assembly GCA_965221795.1). Taxonomy (GTDB): domain Bacteria; phylum Pseudomonadota; class Gammaproteobacteria; order Arenicellales; family Poriferihabitantaceae; genus VYFG01. The sequence goes on along the minus strand of OZ244914.1, from coordinate 273,093 downwards.
TGATGCCGTTGATTGGGGTAGCCTCGGCAGGACTGTTGCTGCCGCTTTGTTCACGACTCTATTACCAGTATTACGCCAAGAGCTATTCGTTTGGTACCATGAGGTTTGATGCGATGTCGAAAGTCGGCAATTACTACGTCGCGCTACTGATAGCCGGGGTCACCGCGCTGATTCCAGCCGTTCTGCTGGCCGTCATCATACTTTCCGTCATGTGGGACAGTTCTTCGCCGTATACACTGTGGAACCATATTCTTCTCGCTGTGCTTCTCGCCACTGCGGTTTTCATTGTGGTCACCTCCTTTCTTTTTCGTGCTCTCTGCCGGAATATACTGGTGCGCACCTTAACGCTGGGGGATGCGGTGAAATTCAATTCGAGTATCAGCCCACTGCTCCTTGCGTGGATTGTCACATCCAACTTTTTTGCCATCATCCTGTCGCTTGGAATGTTGATACCGTGGGCAGCCGTTCGGCAGTACCGATACCTGGCCCAGAAAACCGAATATGAGTTTCTGGTCGAGGATCAGGGATTTGTGGATGACCAGCGTGAGAAAATGAGTGCGTTCGGCGAGGAATTCGTCACTCTTGAGGGGTATGATGTTGGATTCTAGCTGTTGAGCACCACTTGCTTTTCGACATGTCACCTAACTGGTTTCGACAGACTGCGCGTCGCATTTGCTGATCTGTCATGGACCAACTGGAAATCACGGGGGAGTTTTTCTTTCCCTTCTCCACATGCTCGCAGAACTGTCGACTTATCGCGGAGTGTGATGGCGTATTGAAAGTGAAACTGGAAGACGGCCAGGATCTGGCAAACTTGCGGATTGAATCCATTCAGGGTTTTGCAAATGTGCACTTTGAAGGTGGTGGTTCTTTCAAGTCCCATGCGCTGCTGCCCCGACAGTTTTTGAAACTTCACCAGACACGAAGCAGGAGATTCATTACCTGGCTTGAGGCGTTTTCCTTCCCCAAGGCAGTCATACTGATGGTAGTCCTGATTGCCTTGTTATTCACGTTGCGTGTTGTAACCGGAGTTCTCACCTCGTTCATTGCGGCGGCGGTTCCTGTCAGCTGGGAGCAGAAACTGGGAAGTAGTTCTTATGAGGCTTTGAGGCCTTTGGTTTTTGCGGAGAGCGAAATTCCGTCCGAGCAACGTGCACGGATTCGGGAACATGCAGAAGCATTTTTCCGCATGGCGGAGGACCTGGAAACGGTCCAGATTTATTTCCATCAATCTGAGCTATTCGGGGCAAATGCCCTCGCATTTCCGGGCGGTCCCATAGTGGTAACCGATGCACTGGTTGCACGATTGAATCTGGATGAGACAGTGGCGGTCATTGCGCATGAATTGGCCCATATTCGGGCGCGGCATTCCCTGCAGCGGATTATCGAAATCGCCGGGTTGTCGTTCGTCGCTTATCTGGTATTCGGCTTGGACGAGAGTGTGGTTGAGGAGGTGACCGCTGTACTGATCCAAATATGGGCAGCAGGACGAACACGGGAGTTTGAAAAAGAAGCGGATTTGCTCGGCCTGGAACTGATGCAGCATGCCAAGCTCAATCCGCAGTATTTGGTTTCTGCTATTGAAAAGTTGGTCCAGGCATCCTGTGGTGAGGAAGATATGGGCAGTGAAATGGCGGGTTGCCAGAGCAATCATGTCCACAGCTGGTTTTCCACACACCCTTCTCCATCGGTGCGAATCGATTATCTGAACACGGCGATTGAAGATTGAGCGCGAAGCACAGCTTCCGGTTTTCCGATATCACGATGCCCTTGATTGCCGTGGATGACGATCGATGGGCCAGACCCGCGCCCCAATTTGAAGATACGGTATACTGCGCGACCCGCGTGGACGGGACTGCCTTTCCTTGTCGGTTCTTCCAGCAAACGGATCCGTTGGCCCCGACCAATGAAGATGTCGCCCTCTTGCAGTCAAACAGGGGGTATCATTTTTCCTCTTGCCTGTTCCATAAAATCGCCATCATGCGGCGGGGATCGGTTTGCAGGGGGGCGTCAGGACGCCGAACCCCGGGAAAGATCAGGAGTCATGCCATCCATTATCCAGGGATTGGGGCAAGCAACTCACGGAATCGGAGAGCGGCAGAGTGCCAGGAATGATTTTGTACGTACTGTATGCAATGTGTCGGGTCCAGTGAGAGCGCCTTATGGATGGCAACGTTCAGGTCTTCATCCAGGTAGCCCGTAACTCCCTGTTGCACAAGATCACCGGGACCGTTTACCGGGTATGCCGCAATCGGAACTCCACAGGCCATTGCTTCCAGCATCACGATACCGAAGTAAATTACATACGAAAGTAACGAAACAGCTACTCGCATGTCCAGTGGCCAGCATGTGCGTCACGTTTTGGCTTCATGGCGATAACTGCAATTCACCGGCCTCGAAATCCCGCTTGGCCATATCGGCCCGGAAACGCTCAAGCGTTCCGTGAAGGTCGGACTGCATTGTCTTCATTCGTTCCTCCAGCACGGCATGCTGTTTCTTCAACTCGGCAATGTCTTTTGCCTGTTGTGATTCGTGGATTCTTCCATGACCCCATTCTATGCGATTGCCGACCGGATTTTCAGGTGAAATCTACTCTTGATGTTGTTAGTAAATAAGCTGTTCGGTCAAGCGGCACATGAACTGTCCGCTTTTTGGAGTGATCAGGAGGTGGGCGTTATGGCGACAGGAGACCAGGCTGGCGAGATTTTGTAGAGTCCAGGAAGACGGGACGGAGAAGCGTCTGAGTCAGGAAGTGGCGTCGTTGTTGGTCACATCCATGCTTTTCCGGTAGACACTGAACATGCTGATCGAAATGACCAGCCTGAATGAACAGCTGCGACCCTCGGCAGTTGCTTAGTCCGGATTTTCTCCATGTTCCAAAAGGGGAAGCGGCCAGGAGGCCGCCTCCCGTACCGCTTTCAGCGGGTCCGGTCGGACCGGGACAGCCCGGCCTTCACGCGATGGATCAGCTGTCGGTGTCACTGCACCCCCAGGCCAGCCTTCTCGCCTGGCTCTGCGGAGTCTGGCCGGCGAGGATCGGGGTTCCGTCCCGGGTGCCGTTGCACATGCAGTCCGTAATGTCCTGCCGCGTGCGGGCCACCGCAAAGCACCCGGTACGGCTGAATTTCGTTAGATCAAGTATGCCCCCAGGCAGGTTCTGCTCCGCATTCGTGAACTCGCCACGCGTCTTGAAGCAGTTGCGGTAGAGGGGAGTTGCCACGTCCTCGTAAATGATGGCGACATAACGCGTGTTTTTTCCAAATTCGAAAACGTGTAATCCCCGTCATTGCTAGAGTTATCCCCATCTACTGTGCCAATGTCCGTCACGTTAATGAGATCGCCGCCCGGGTTTTTTTGCACCGCTACGTTTAGCGCATAGCTATCATTATTTGTGCTTGTTAATTGTTGTATAGAAAGTCGATCAATTACCGACAATGAAAGGACTATACTGTTTGATGTTGGGGTACCATTAAAAGTCAACGCCTGATTAACACGCAACTCCTGCGAGCCGCCCTTTGTGCAGGCTACCGTGCCGGTGGTTGCTGGGACGACTAGCTGTGCCTGTACTGGCCCGGCTAGCAACGCCAGTAGCAGGAGGGGCGCTAAATTAGCGAGGAGGGGGGGGGTGAAATATGGAATTGTTTCATCGTGTTTTTCTCATGGTTGAAGTATTACGTTCAGCGAATGTGCCAGTTTCACCCGCAAAATGCAAGGGAAATCTCAAGCGGGCCACTACCGAAACTCTCCATCTTTTCTTTGACGGCCTGGTCGGGGCACGTCAATCTTGATCCTTTCCTTCCTCCCGGCCCTGGTCGGCTGGTAGCCGATCCGGCTGTTTCGTTACTTTCGTATGTAATTCCCATACCGAAGGTATCGGTACGGCTAGGAAAAACCAGCACATCGGCGGTGCTGAGATAGTTCGCAAGGTCCTGACCGATCCGGTAGCCGACGAAGTGGACATCGGGGAATTCCCTCTCCAGCCTCAATCGGTCGGGACCGTCTCCGATAACCAGCTTGCTCCCGGAGGTTTTCAGAGCCAAAAACGCCCGGATATTCTTTTCGACGGACACTCTGCCCAGGTAGGCTTGTATGGGGCGCGACAAATCGAGAAACCCTTTCTTCCGAGGATAAAATACGGAGGTGTCTACTCCCCGCCCGCAGACGACTACATTCGTAAAGCCCCTTTCCCCCAACTTGGTTTGGTGCGATGCGGTCAGCACCAGGACGCGATGAGAAAAAGCATGGAAATGGCGTAGCCAGCGGCAGCTGAGCCCCATGGGGACGGGCGCACGCAGCCGGATATATTCCGGGAACTGCGTGTGATAGGCAGTGGTAAAGGGCAGATGGTTGCGTCGACAGTATCGCCTCGCAGCCATACCGAGTGGCCCTTCCGTGCCGATGTGGATCGCTTCGGGTCCGATTTGTTGAATGCGCTGTGCCACCTTCCGATAGGGAAATATCGCAATTTGGATTTGCCGATAGGTGGGTAGTGAGCACGTAAGGAAATCTGCCGGGGTAATGAAGTGGACCCGGTCCCCGGCTGTAGCCAGTGCCGAACCGAAGTGTTCATAGGTTCGGACCACCCCATTGATTTGGGGCTTCCAGGCATCGGTTACGATCAAGATGTTCACGAGCCTCCCGGGAGGCAGAAAATCTAGGCGACTTCCAGACTCAGCCGTCGGAGGGAGTGGATGTGATCCGTCCAATGCAGCAGCTCCAGTTCGCCGTTTTTCAGTTCCACTAAGGCAGTACAGCTTTCCACCCAATCGCCGCAGTTACAGTAGATCAGGTCGTTGATCTGGCTGATTCCTGCATGGTGGATATGCCCAGAGACGATACCATCAACTTTGTGTTTTTCGGCGGCATACACCAATGCTGTCTCGAAGTGGCTGATGTACATCATGGCCTTTTTCACGCGGGCTTTGAGCATATTGGCGAGAGACCAGTAGGGGAAGCCCAATTTGTGTCGGATCCAATGGGTGAGGGTATTGATTCGGAGCAGCCAATCATACAACCAACTGCCTACCATGGCGATAGCTCTGGAGTGTTTGACCACTACATCAAACTGATCACCATGGATAACCAGAAATCGTTTGCCATTTTGGGTTTCATGGATGCACTCATTGTGAATCTCCAGATTGCCGAAAGTTATGCCAACGAAGTCGCGCAACAGTTCGTCATGGTTGCCACAGACATAGCGAATACGGGTGCTATGCTTGGCTTTTCCCAGTATCGTCTGGACGACATCGTTGTGGGCTTGCGGCCAATAGAGCTTTTTCTTCATCTGCCGCAGATCAATGATATCGCCCACTAGGTAGAGATGGTCACAGGTCGATGATCGAAGAAAGTCCAGCAGATATTCCGCCCGGCATCCATGGAAACCGAGATGCACGTCAGAAATGAAAATCGACCGGTAGTGAGTGGGGTGCCGGTCATGGATTCGGATAGGCTTCATCAGAACAGACCGCATGCGGTACGCATGGAGCGCGAGGATACCTTGCCCACATGTCGATTTTGCTTCAGCCAGATTACAGTCTTGTGACTCGCTCAGGGCGTATCCCGCCTGTTCAGGAAAATCCCGGCGCTCGGTTTTCGGCTTTGATTTCTGGCCACTGGCAATTTGCGGTATTCCCGCGTACAACTACCACCGGAATGCCATAACTTTTCTTATCCGCTGCCACGGCGAAGAAGTGTAATGGGGCGGTATCCAGAATCCTGTATCCAAGGCCGAGACCGCTATCCCATGCATCCGATTACCGACCCAGCCCACTCCGACAAAGTGTTTGTTCCTGTCACGGATGAACTGCTCTATGAGCATCCGGAACGCATTACTGCACCACTCAGACCCTATCAGGTCAGTGAACCCTGCTACCATTGGCTGGCGATTGAAGTGGAAGTCATCCCGGTGGCAGACCGGGAGCCCTTACCCTGAGAGAATGACGATCAGGTAGTTGCCGGTTCGTGAGAAATCTTCTCCAGCTTTCCATAGTGGGGCAGGATCCATTTGTGGCTATCCAGTTGCCGGAAATGGATCTGGACCCGGAGGGATTCTCCCTGGCCCTGCAAAGCGAGCACCGTTCCTTCGCCGAATTTGTCGTGCCGGACCAGATCACCGGGCCGGAATGCGCTCTTTGTCTTGGCAGATTGGGTTGGTGGACCGGCATGGCGAAATGACCATAGGGGGGATTTCTCGACATGTTCCGGTGGTAATTCCGACAGGAACCGGGAAGGCATGGCGAGCTTTTCCTGTCCGTATAGTCTCCGCATGGTCGCATGGCAAAGGTACAACTGTTTCATGGCCCGCGTCATGCCGACATAGAACAGTCGACGTTCTTCTTCCAGAACTCCTTCGGTGACCGAGCGTTGGCTTGGGAACAATCCTTCCTCCAGTCCACAGATGAAGACCAGGGGAAATTCAAGTCCCTTGGCTGAGTGCAGGGTCATCAGCTGCACGCGGTTTTCGCCCTCATCCGGCTGGCTCTCACCGGCCTCTAAAAGGGTATGGGTCAGAAACAAGTCCAGCGGACTCAGTTCCAGATCCTCTGTCTCCGAGGGCGTGAAATCCCGGGTGGCTGTGATCAGTTCTCTCAGGTTTTCCACCCGGCCCTCGGCACGTTCGGACTGAGCGTTCTGATAAAAATCCAACAGCCCGGTGTTTTGCAGTACAGACTCGGTCAGTTGATGCAGCGAGCCATCCGCTGAGTCGCTGACGATCGAATCCATCAGGGCCAGGAATTTGCCGACTGCTGTGGAAGTCCGGGAGGGCAACTGTTGCCTGCTGACGACTTCATGCGCTGCCTGCCACATGGATTGTTGGTGTTCCCGGGCATGGTTGCGGATGGCTTCAACGGTGCGAGCACCGATTCCCCGAGGAGGCACATTGACCACTCGCTCGAATGCCGGGTCAGAGTGTCGGTTGCTGACCAGCCTTAGGTAGGCAAGGGCATCCTTGATCTCAGCCCGCTCGTAAAATCGCATACCGCCGTAGACTCGGTATGGAATTGCGTGTCCCAACAACGCTTCCTCAAAAAGCCGGGATTGCGCATTGGATCGGTACAGAATCGCAATGCTGTCATGCCGGTTTCCTTCGTGTAGCCAGCCTTGGATCGCTCTGATCACGAACGCAGCTTCGTATTGTCCGCTGGGGGCGGTGAAGAGGCGAACCCGGTCACCTTGTCCGGCATCCGACCACAGGGCTTTTCCCAAGCGTCCGGTATTGTGTTCAATGACCCCATTTGCAGCGCCCAGGATGTGTCCACTGGAGCGGTAATTCTGTTCGAGCCGGATGACCTTGCAATGGGGGAAATGGGTCTCAAAGCCCAGCATATTCTCCACCCTGGCCCCGCGCCAGCTATAGATCGATTGGTCATCATCCCCGACTGCGAACAGATTATGGGTGGTGTGGCTGAGCACCCTGAGCCATTCATACTGGATGTGGTTGGTGTCCTGGAATTCATCCACCAGAATATGCTCGAAACGATTTTGCCAAGTTTCGCGGACGATGGCATTGTTCTGCAGTAATTCCAGGGTTCGCAGAAGGATCTCGGCAAAGTCCACCAGTCCCAGGCGCTGGCAGGTTCGTTCATAATTCGTGTAGACCTGCACCAGTTTTTTCTCAAAATACTCGGAGCTCGGAGGTACCCGATGGGCTCGCAGACCCCGATCTTTCAGGTCATTGATATTCCATTGCAGTAGCTTCGGAGGCCATCGGGATTCGTCCATATTCAGTTCGGCCAGTATTCGCTTGATGAGTCTTAGCTGGTCATCACTGTCGATAATCTGAAAGGTATCCGGCAAGCTGACATCCTTGGTATGCATGCGGAGCAGGCGGTGGCAGAGGCCATGAAATGTCCCAATCCAAAGTCCATTATTGGGGAAATCCTGCAGTAATTGTCCCATGCGCTCGCGCATTTCCCGGGCTGCCTTGTTGGTGAACGTGACGGCAAGAATACGAAAAGGGGAAATGTTTCCTGCCCTGACCAGCCAGCAGAATCGGTGGGTCAGTACCCGGGTCTTTCCGCTGCCTGCCCCGGCCAGTACCAACACAGGGCCGGGAGGGAGGGTGACTGCTTCCCGCTGGGTATCGTTGAGTGGACCGATGATTGGGGAGAGATCCATGGATTGATCTGGTTTGTATGTGTCAGAGAGTGGAGGCCGGAAGGTGCTGCAGGAGATTGGCATAGTGCAAGGTTCGGAACTGGCTCTACCTGAACCGGTCTTCAGTCGATATGTTACCTTGATATACTGATGTTTCTGTGCTCTCCATATTGATTTCCATGAGCGACCTTCGGAGTTGATGATATATGAACGCAGCAGTAGCAAATCTAGAAGTTGATCGGGTCTTGACGGAGGACAAGGCTCATGTCTGGCATCACCTCAGTCAGCATAAGCCTCTGGAGACGACCGATCCCATGGTGATCGTCGAGGGAACGGGCCTTCGAGTCAAGGATATCAATGGCCGGGAATATCTGGATGCGCTTTCCGGTGGGGTCTGGACGGTCAATGTGGGTTATGGTCGTGAGTCAATAGCCAATGCGATTCGGGACCAGTTAACCAGATTACCATATTTTGCCAATACGGCCGGATCCGTTCCAGGGGCGCGGTTTGCCGAAAGGCTGACAGAGAAAATGCCGGGTCTCAGCCGCGTGTACTATAGTAATTCCGGCTCGGAGGCTAATGAAAAAGGGTACAAGCTGGTACGTCAATTAGCGGCTTTGAAAAATGGTGGAGAAAAGCACAAGATTCTGTACCGCGACCGGGATTACCACGGTACGACCATCACCGCACTGTCAAGCAGTGGACAATTGCAGCGTAAGGACCATTATGGACCCTTCACGCCGGGATTTGTCGAAGTTCCGCATTGCCTTGCCTATCGCGCTGAAAATGGTGATGACCCGGATTACGGGGTGCAGGCGGCGAAGGAAATCGAAAAGGTGATTTTGCAGGAAGGGCCGGATACGGTGGGTTCGTTGATTCTGGAGTCGATTACTGCCGGGGGTGGCGTAATCACGCCGCCGGAAGGCTATTTCGAGACGGTCCAGGCCATTTGCCGGAAATATGGCGTTTTGCTGCATATTGATGAAGTGGTCTGTGGCATGGGCCGAACCGGAAAGTGGTTTGGGTATCAGCACTATGGTGTGAAGCCTGATATTGTCACCATGGCCAAGGGAGTAGCGAGCGGGTATGCTGCCATATCGGTGACCGTCACTACGGAAGACCTGTTCGGCGAATTTCTCGCCGAAGTATCCGATACGATGCATTATTTTCGGGACATCAGTACATTTGGCGGTTGTACAGCCGGGCCGGCGGCTGCATTGGAGAATATGCGCATTATCGAAGAGGAAAACCTGCTTGACAATGCCAATGAAATGGGTAACTACCTGATGGATCTTCTCCATGCCTTGCAAGAGAAGCATCCCCTGGTGGGAGACGTACGTGGCAAAGGACTCTTTGCTGGTGTGGAACTGGTAGCGGACCGAACTACAAAAGAGCCGGTGGATGAGTTTGTGGCCGCGTCGGTCGTTACCCATTGCCTGCGTGAGAGCGGCGTGATGATTGGTCGTACCAATCGCAGCTTTCCGAAATACAACAATACGCTGTGCTTGAGCCCTGCGCTGATCTGTACCCCGGGAGACCTGGATGAGATTGTGGGGGCCATGGACCGGGCGTTGGCAGCGCAAGCGGGTTGATCCAATTTTTGGGCATTTCCGGTAATTCCGCCAAAAACAAAAAATTCCGGGCAGTCAGAAAAAGTTCCTTGTAGACAGTTTCGGGTGTTATGGGTAAGGTGTGAGGGGAATCCCCGAAAGAGGGGTTGGCTATGTCTCGAATGGCTGTCCGCCCCGGGACTTCTCGGTTGGCCGGTAAGCGGCTGCGATTGCAAAAGTATCTGATCTCCCCGGATCAGAAAAGGTTTGGTGCTCATGTCGAACCGGAGAATGTTCCCATGGCTCACTACCAGGGATTGGAAAATGAGAAGGTTAGCTTTAGCCCAATGGGTGCCGGGGAGGATCATGGACAGTCAGGGCGCAATTCGGGGCGCACGCCAAATCCGGCCCCCCAGGGCGTCGCGAATGCGACCGCCAAGGCCCAGAATCCAGCGACCAAAAACCTCGGCCGACGGAGGATCCGCCGCAGGTTGTGATCGGCGCAGCACAGCATCCGGTCCCCCTCCCTCCCCTAGAACCAGTTCCTCCCCAGATGGCTATCTGACTTCAAGTGACCGATCAGCGACTCGATCGCCTGACGGCATCGCTGGCCCTTCCGCCGCCAGGCCACGATGCCCCGCCGCTGTCCAGACAGGTACACTGAGGCCTCGCCCTCGTCATACCCCCGGGTTGTCGCGATCCCTCCCTTCGGGATCGCGGCAACGGTCGCACTTCGGAGTGGAAGTGGGGTTCCCCTTTTCCAGTGTGAAGTGCAATACCCCGTAAGCCGCTTGCAGCGGGCCAGATGATGGTCAACAATCTCTGTTGATCACAAACGGAGGATTGCCATGCCCGTAGGCTACCATCACCTGACCCATGCCGAACGATGCCAGATTCACGCGCTTTTGCATCGGGGGTTGTCGAAACGGGAGATCGCCCGCGATCTCGGACGGGACCCCGGGACGATCTCGCGGGGGACCTCACGCCACCACGGCCTGCGGGGCGACCGGCACCAACCGGCCGACCGCCAGGCCACGGCCCGCCGTCAGGAGGCTTCGGCGGTGCCCCGGAAGAGGACACCGGAGCGCTGGGCGGTCGCGGAAGAACGGTTGCAGGAAGGCGGGAGCCCGGAGCAGATCGCTGGCTGGGTTCGGTTGCCGGGCGAAGGGATGGCGGGCAAGGAGTGGATCTACCCGCAGGTGCGGGCCGATCGGCAGGCGGGAGGGGCCCGGTACCGGTACCGGCGACGTCGGGGCCAGAAGCCGAACGGGCGCGAGGGGCGTCCTGCGGGTCGTGGTCACATCCCGGACCGGGTCGACCTTGCGGAGCGTCCGGCCGTGGTCGAGGAGAAGAGCCGGATCGGGGACTGGGAGCTCGAACCGATCATGGGAGCGAGGCACCGGGGAGCGCTGGTGTCGGCGGTGGACCGGGGCTCGAAGTTCCTCTTCCTGGCGTGGGTCAAGGGCAAGACCGCGGCCGCAGTGACCGAGGCGATCACCCGGCGCATGGGGCCGGTCCGGGACCGGGTCCACACCGGCACGGCGCGGACCACGGCAAGGAGTTCGCTCGGCATCGGGAGATCGCTGCGGCGTTGGGCGCAGGCTTCTACTTCGCCACTCCCTACCATTCCTGGGAACGGGGCCGGAACGAGCATACCAACGGCCGGGTGCGCCAGTACTTCCCGAAGGGCACCGACTTCCGCCAGGTGACCGCGGCGCAGGTGCAGGCAGTGGAGGACCGGCTCAATCGTCAGCCTCGGAAGGTCCTGGGATATCGTACCCCGGCAGAGGTCTTTGCCCGTGGTCTGGCTCCCCCCTGACGCGGGCGGCGATTTCCCGTCGCCCCCGGCACTCCGGGCCCTCCGGTGATGCACCGGAGCGGCTTCACTCGACCTCCAGGTCCCGAACTCGCCCTTGCATTGGTCAATGGCTTCTGTCAGTATCGCTTGGAGTCGAGATGGCTGCCATCCGGGGCCGAAAAGAAGCGCTCGCAGCGCGGATTTTGCGGTCGCCGCCGCGATCCCTCCCTTCGGGCTACGCCCTCATTCCGGGATCGCGGCGCGGTTGCACTTCGGACTGGCCCCGGGGCGGGTTTTCGGGAGTTCTTGGGAAAAGGATTTGGTGCCGAGGGTCGGACTCGAACCGACACTGGGTGTCCCCAATCAGATTTTGAGTCTGACGCGTCTACCAATTTCGCCACCCCGGCATTAGTTATGTGTGGAATCATTGAGCATGATTCTGGGCGCAAAGCCCGCACTCTTTTCAGGGCACCGGTTCCGACTCGTCATCATCCATGTAGAAGATCCGAGAAACCACCCAGGCCCGGTTGAATCTATCGGTAATTCTAGCATATATACGCTTTTTACATACCTACTTGCAGCGACCAGGTCACTAATGAGTGCTTGGCTCTATGATTGCCAAGGGCCATGATTCGTGAGAAGCCTATGATGCCTATGATAGAGTACTGAGCTTGTTGCTATGGAAATCGACGCCTTTGACTACTTTCTGCCCAGGGAACTCATTGCCCAACAGCCTGCACCGAATCGTGACCGTAGCCGACTGCTCTGGCAGGACCGCAGCACTGGCGCATTACAGGAAGGATCTTTCCGCGATCTGTCGGGTCTGTTACGACCAGGTGATCTCCTGGTGGCCAATGATACCAAGGTAGTACCGGCCCGGCTTACCGCGTACAAGCCATCCGGTGGCAAGGTAGAAATCCTGCTTGAGCGGATCCGGTCATCCCGGGAGTTTTGGGCCCAGCTGCGTGCCCATCGATCCCTGTCTCCCGGGCAGATACTGGTGGTGGCAGACCAGAGTCTGACTATCAAGAAGCAGGAGGGCCGATTTTATCTGTTAGCAATGAGCGCGATGGAATCGGCCGAAAACCTCTTTTGGAACTATGGTTCGGTTCCCTTGCCGCCCTATATTCGTCGTCGCCCAGTGGCAGCCGATCTGGAGGATTATCAAACCGTGTTTGCAGCTGTCTCAGGTGCGGTGGCAGCTCCGACGGCTGGGCTCCATTTCACGGAAGACACTCTTGATGAACTCCGTCGCCGGGAAATTGGCTGGGCGACCGTGACACTGCATGTCGGAGCGGGGACTTTTCTACCGGTGCGGGAACGTAATCTGGAAGTGCATCAGATGCATATGGAATGGATCAATGTGTCGGAAGAGACCTGTGAGCGGATCCGGCAGACCGCAAAGGCCGGGGGAAGAATTGTGGCAGTCGGTACTACAGTTGTCCGGGCGCTCGAAACCGCTGCTCGTCATGGTGCGATACGGGCCTTTTCGGGCGATACTGATCTGTTTATCAAACCCGGGTTCCGATTTTCTGTTGTTGATGCACTGATCACCAATTTCCATCTGCCGAAATCGACCCTGCTTGTACTGGTATCAGCCTTTGCAGGACATGCTTCCGTGATGGCAATGTATCACTATGCCGTACAGAATCGATTTCGGTTCTTCAGCTACGGGGATGCCATGTTGTTGTACCGAGAGAGCATCTCTGGCGATGAAGTTTGACATCCTGGAGACATCCGGCAAGGCACGTCGAGGGCGGATCACCCTGACGCGTGGAGTCATTGAGACACCCGCTTTCATGCCAGTTGGTACCAGTGCAACCGTGAAGGCTCTGAATCCGGAAGAAGTATGGTCCACGGGCGCACAAATCATTCTCGGCAATACCTTTCACCTGATGTTGCAACCAGGGACAGAGGTGATCCGGGCTCACGGGGGGCTGCATGACTTTATGCATTGGCAGGGGCCGATCCTGACTGATTCCGGTGGATTTCAGGTATGGAGCCTGACCGAGCTGCGCAAACTCACGGAACAAGGGGTTACATTCCGGTCCCCGGTCGATGGCAGCCAAGTGTTCATGGGGCCGGAAGAGTCCATGGAAATTCAGGCAGCACTGGGGTCTGATATCGTCATGGTATTTGATGAATGTACCGGCTATCCCGCTACGTATGAAGAAGCCCGGGAGTCCATGCAGCGTTCCGCAAGATGGGCAGCACGCAGCAAGGAATCCTATCGTGGTCAAGGTGTGCTGTTCGGGATTTTGCATGGCGGCATGTTTGCGGAACTTCGGCTGGAATCCCTGGACCGTCTCCAGGAGATTGGCTTTGACGGCTATGCGATTGGCGGCTTGTCGGTGGGAGAGTCCAAGCAGGAAATGTTGGATGTGCTGGATTCCGTGGCTTGGAGATTACCAGATACGAGCCCCCGTTATCTCATGGGAGTGGGAACACCCAGGGATCTGATCGAAGGGGTCTGTCGAGGAATCGACCTTTTTGATTGCGTGCTGCCCACTCGCAATGCTCGCAATGGCTGGTTGTTCACCAGCCAGGGGCCGATCAAGATCCGAAATCGTCAATACCAGTTCGATACCAACCCGCTGGACCCGTCCTGTGACTGTTATACCTGCCAACACTATTCACGATCCTACTTGCGGCACCTGTATCGAAAAAAGGAGATTCTGGGCGCACGATTAGGTACGCTGCACAATGTCCATTACTATCAAACTCTCATGCGTCAGATCCGGGAGGCTTTGGAGGCAGGGAATCTGGATGAATTCGCAGCCTGCTTCCATAACTCCTGACACAAAAATTGAATCCGTTGGTTGAAACCGGTGTGGATTGCCGTACATATGTAGTCATCCGGCCGGTCCCGTCGGCTGGGGATGTCTTTTCCCATCGTGCAACTCGAACCATGGGATAGAATCTTTGCCGATAATTTGCTAGTGTCGGTGGCGCGGGTCCGGTCCAAGGGCCGGTGTGGTGAAGGAGAGGCATTTGATCGTGACTCGGCCTTGTGGGTTCCGGTTGGAAAGTATCCTGTCGAGTCGGGAAGTGTGCCGCCATTCCAGTTCTACAACCGTTTTCGATCTCCAGAGAATCACTCCAATGTTTGACAAGCAACAATCCATCGAACAGTTCGATCCAGACCTTGCGGCCGCCATGAAAAATGAGGCCAAGCGTCAGGAACACCACATCGAACTGATTGCTTCGGAAAATTTCACCAGCCCGCGGGTCATGGCGGCACAAGGATCCCAACTGACCAACAAGTATGCCGAGGGATATCCGGGAAAACGATACTACGGGGGTTGTGAGTATGTGGACCAGGCGGAAGTATTGGCCATCGAACGAGCCTGCAAACTGTTCTCCGCGGACTACGCCAATGTGCAGCCCCATTCTGGCTCTCAGGCCAATGCCGCCGTCTATATGGCGCTGATGGAACCGGGGGAGACTGTGTTGGGGATGAGTCTGGCCCATGGGGGGCACCTGACTCATGGTGCCAGTGTCAATTTTTCCGGCAAGATTTATCATCCAGTGCAGTACGGACTGGATCCCGCCACGGGAGAAGTGGATTATGCCGCAGTCGAGAAGCTGGCCGTCGAGCATCAACCAAAAATGATTGTGGCTGGCTTTTCGGCCTATTCCAGAATTATGGATTGGCAACGGTTCCGTGAAATTGCCGACAGTGTCGGCGCTTACCTGTTCGTGGATATGGCGCATGTCGCAGGGCTGGTGGCGACCGGGCATTATCCCAATCCGGTACCGGTTGCCGATGTGGTGACCACCACTACCCACAAGACCCTCCGGGGCCCCCGGGGGGGGATGATCCTGGCCCGGGACAACGAGGCGATTACCCGCAAGCTGAGTTCACTGGTCTTTCCGGGTACTCAGGGCGGCCCGCTCATGCATGTGATTGCAGCCAAGGCGGTAGCTTTCAAGGAGGCGATGGAACCCGGCTTTCGGGAATACCAGCAGCAAGTACTGGACAATGCCAATGCCATGGTGGAGGGATTCCATGCGCGTGATTTTGACATTGTATCCGGTGGAACCGACAATCATCTGTTCCTGCTGGACCTGATCCGCAAGGACATCACCGGCAAGGATGCCGATTTGTCTCTCGGCCGGGCCAATATCACGGTCAACAAGAATGCTGTGCCCAATGACCCCCGCTCGCCGTTTGTCACCAGCGGTATTCGAATTGGCACTCCAGCCATCACATCTCGCGGATTCGGCGTGCCAGAAGCGAAACAGGTGACTGGATGGATCTGTGACATTCTGGATCATATGGGTGATGATGCCGTGGTGGAAAGGGTCCGTGGAGAAGTGATCGCGCTTTGCAACCGGTTTCCACTGTATTCGAATGTGGCACCGGGGGCGTGGAAAATCTCCTGACTTCCGTTCGGTTGTGATCACAACCGAACGGGCTCGGCTCTCACTGATGAGGGAAGGAGGAGCGTAGGCTGTGACGGCACGGAGTCAGTATCGGGGTCAATATGGAGTGCCGAAACTTGCCAGGAAGAACCATCGGCGCAGGCTATACTGTACCGATGATGATGTCATTTGCAGAATGCTATGAAGCGGTCCGGTCTCGCAACCCGGAGTTTGACGGGCTGTTTTTTACCGGCGTGACCAGCACGGGCATTTTTTGTCGCCCGGTTTGCCCAGCCATTACCCCCAAACCGGAAAATTGCCGGTTCTTTCCATCTGCGGCGGCGGCCATACAGGCAGGATTTCGCCCCTGCCTGCGGTGTCGTCCAGAATCTGCTCCCAACAGTCCGGCCTGGAACGGGGTCAAAACCACGGTGTCACGAGCGCTGGGATTGATCGACCAAGGTGCACTGGATGAGAGTGGGGTAGAGGCCCTGGCTGTAAGACTGGGGGTGAGTTCACGTCATTTGCGGGGGCTGTTTGCCCGATATGTTGGAGCCAGCCCGACCCAAGTGGCCCAGTCTCACCGGCTATTGCGAGCGAAACGGTTGATCACCGATACCGATCACCTGATTTCTGATATTGCCTTGGATTCCGGATTCTCGAGTGTGCGACAGTTCAATCATGCTTTCCGCAGTGTGTATCATACGAATCCCAGTTCACTCAGGCGGGTTCGTCGACAGGAAACATGAAGCGGCTTGACTCGGTCCCTTTTGTATCGCCCATCGGGCCGCTGGATATCTTTCTGGACGGCGATACGCTGGTTTACTTGGACTTTGCCGGGAACAGGGAGCGGGCCCAGCAGTTGTTGACGCCGCGCTTCGGCCCATTCGAAATTCGATATTCCGGTCGGTCGACCGCTATCCATGATGACTTGGCAACCTATTTTGCCGAAGGGAAAAGCTCCTTTGACATGATAGCTCTTGAGACCGGGGGTACTCCATTCCAGCGTAGGGTCTGGCAAGCCTTGCGGAAAATTCCACTTGGTACGACGATCGACTACAGCACCCTCGCTGCGCAGGTGGGCAATTCCAGGGCCATTCGTGCCGCAGCATCCAGTAATGCACGCAACCCCATCGCAATCGTGATCCCGTGCCATCGGGTGATTGGCAAGGATGGTTCACTTCGCGGCTATTCCGGTGGATACGACAGGAAACGCTGGTTAATTCAGCACGAACGGCGGTGCTGGCAATCCGGGAAATGAATGCGCCGGCCTGTCCGGTAATCGGTCACCAGATGCATGTCGGCGGTCAGAGATAACTCTTCCGTTCCTTGCGCGAGGTTCCGGCTTTTTGTATCACCCGGCCTCGAATGGCACCGGGCCCATCGATCGGAATATCTGCATGACCGTCCTGCAGGGCATGCAGTCGCCAACCATTTTCATCAATCAACAATTGCCGAAAGAGAAGTTCTTCTCCGTGGACTCCAATGACATAGCAGCCACTTTCCAGTGCTCCATTGGGTTCAGTGATAATGATGCAGCCCTCAGGAAATTCCGGTGCCATGCTGGCATCGGTTACCTGCAAGGCATACGGTTCATTGTTGGCACATCCGTCCATCCTTCATATCTATCAGTAGGAGATAAAGCCACGATTGTAACCGAGAGAGTTGTGCATCAGGTCAGGTTGCCACCCTCTGGCTGATTTATGACCTCGAAGTCAGGAATTCAGGCACCTTCCACATTCTCCAGTCATAGGTAAATGCCTTTTCCATCCAGGATTGGTCTGGAAAGCGAAAGTGGATGTGGCAGAGCATATCCCCGGTAATAGGTGGAATTCCTGCATTCTGCCTTTCCCGGATGGTTCGGTAGGAATCAGAGCCGCTATAAGCATCAATGAACAGAACGCCATCCTCCCGGAGTATTCCATAGGCCTTGGTGAAGTAAAGTCGCAATATTCCCCGGGTCTTGAAGAGTTGGTGACTGAAATTCATGGCCAGGATGATATTCGTCGGTTGGCATTCCGCCTGAAGGGCGTCCTGTTGTAGAAAAGTAATCCGCTTACGCGGGGTTTCATCCAGATTTCCCACCTTGTGCTGGTGTCCCCAATTGAGGACGTTTGGATCAAGGTCCAGCCCGACCGCGATGTTGGATAGCCGACGTCGCACCCATTCACAACTGGTGTTTGCCGTGCCACAAAAATCTTCACGCAGGCGCTTCGCCCCCTTCCCCCGAATCGGCTGATGGGTGTCATCTGCAAAATCGATTTCTGACTCCACGCATTGAACAGCTTCCTCGTAACACGCATATTTTTCGGCAGCAGAGGTAAGGATTCCTTGGCGGGGAACAAGGGGCTTTTTTGACATCCGGTTGGGGGTGGTGGTGATACAATTGAATATCTATTTTATCGGGAAGAGAAGATATGGGAGAGCGACGACTGATTCTCCTTCGGCACGCAAAATCGGACTGGCATAGTGGAGCTGCCAAGGATTTTGATCGACCTTTAAATATTCGTGGGCAACGGGATGCCCCGCGAGTTGGACGATGGTTGCAGCATAATGGGATCATTCCAGATGTGGTATGCTGCTCCGCTGCTCTGCGAACCCGCCAGACCCTTGATCTGGTGAAAACCGAACTTTCCATGCAAGCGGCGGAATGTCACTTTCTGGATGCGTTGTATCATGCGGGTGAGGACACCATTCTGGCTCTGATGAATCAATATCTTCCCGACCAGGAAAGCGGGACCCTCTTGGTGGTGGGACATAATCCGGATATGGAAATGGCCCTGACCGCGTTGGTACCGGATGTCAGGGTTCCAGCAGATGGGAAGCTGATGACAACTGCTACAGTAGCAATTGTAGATGTTCCAGAGAGTGCAGTGCCGGTACTGAGACACTTGATCCGTCCCGGGATGCTTTGATTTTCATCGGGTTACAAAAAAACAAAAACCGCCCGGAAACTCTTGCATTTCACATCCAAATCGATTATGTTCTCAAAATAGAGAACAAAAAGGCGTTGTGACGTTTTTCTGTTGGATTCATTCAAACTGATACAAAATTACTATGGATCAAAATAAACGTAAGGCGTTGGATGCAGCGCTGGGTCAGATTGACCGCCAATTTGGTAAAGGCTCGGTGATGCGCCTTGGTGACTCCTCTGTAGTGCAGGATATTCAGTGCTATTCCACTGGCTCGCTGGGGTTGGATATCGCACTGGGAATCGGGGGGCTGCCTCGGGGTAGGGTCATCGAGATTTATGGACCGGAATCGTCTGGCAAGACCACTTTGACCCTGTCTGTGGTGGCGCAGGCACAGAAATCGGGTGGTACAGCCGCATTCATTGATGCGGAACATGCGCTTGACCCAGCCTATGCCGAGCGATTGGGCGTTAACATTGATGAGCTTTTGGTATCCCAACCCGATACGGGTGAGCAGGCACTGGAAATTGCCGATATGCTGGTGCGTTCGGCAGCCGTGGATGTCATTATTGTGGATTCCGTCGCGGCTTTGACTCCGAAAGCGGAAATCGAAGGCGAAATGGGAGATTCTCATGTGGGATTGCAGGCTCGACTGATGTCCCAGGCTCTTCGCAAGCTCACGGCCAACATCAAGAAATCCAATACCATGGTCATCTTCATTAACCAGATTCGGATGAAAATCGGTGTGATGTTTGGCAACCCCGAAACCACCACCGGGGGGAACGCTCTCAAGTTTTACTCTTCGGTTCGTCTGGATATCCGGAGAATTGGTGCGATCAAGAAAGGCGATGAAGTCCTTGGTAACCAGACCAGGGTCAAGGTCATCAAGAACAAGGTGGCTCCGCCATTCAAGCAAACCGAATTCGACATTCTGTACAACGAAGGAATTTCCAAACAGGGAGAACTGATTGAC
The DNA here is from genome assembly GCA_965221795.1 of Candidatus Poriferihabitaceae bacterium. Taxonomy (GTDB): domain Bacteria; phylum Pseudomonadota; class Gammaproteobacteria; order Arenicellales; family Poriferihabitantaceae; genus VYFG01. The sequence continues at coordinate 253,398 of OZ244914.1, read as the reverse complement.
TTGGGAGTGTCTGCAGATATTGTTGAAAAATCTGGAGCGTGGTACAGTTATGATGGAGAGCGGATTGGTCAGGGAAGGGATAATGTTCGGGAGTTTCTGAAAGAAAATCAAGATATTGCCGATGAGATTGAAAAAAAGATTCGAGAGAATCAGGGGTTGCCGGCCCTCGTATTCGACCGGGATGAGGGTGTCGAAAGCGGTTGACTGCGTTTGGCAAAATGTGATTCGGTCGATGCCTATGCCTATCATCCGTTGGAAGATCTATTCGCTCTCACGGCATTACTGATATGGCTTCCTATTGATCGCTCATAGCGGTAGCGCGGCCCGCGGCTTTTGGGGCAGTATCACGGTAAAAAACTGGAGTGTTCGACCAATATGCGGGTGATCCGTTCTTGACTTATGCAGATTCATGGACTGCCGAGTCAAGTAGTTGTGGTCGGGGCAACCAACCATCCAGAGTGGTTGGACAGAGCGGCATGGCGACGTGATCAGGTCCGGATAATCATGACCCGGGCTGCCCATATTCTCATCGCGGAGGGGTTCGAAGCATTTGAATGCCCAATCAATGTCGCACTCGGTTATGCGTGTAAAAAAAGTGATAACAAAACTCAAGGTAGCGGATTTTGCGGAAGACCAGGAATACGGTGCGAGTACCTATCGAAAATATATCGGAATAACCGTGTTCGATATGAATATGTCAAGCACACGGAACCCTTGGCACATTAGACGGTTATTTGATGACGTCTGTTCTGCAAAGTAACGAATATGCCAACATCAAAGAGACAGTTGCGAAAGGATACTGGTGCTGTGACAGGGAGTGACCAGATCGACCCGGACAAGACTCAAATGATCGCTACTCAGAAGCTCAAGGACAAGGCTTACCAGTTGCTGGCCCGTCGGGAGCACAGTTGCCATGAGCTTCGGCAGAAACTGGCGCGCCATGACCGCGACGGGCAGTTGGAATCGGTGATGGATGCGCTGATGATCGAAAATGCAATTTCTGACTATCGGTTTGCCGAATCATTGGCCCGCTCCCGCTACCGGGCCGGAAAGGGGCCTTTGGTGCTTGAACAGGAATTGTGCCATCACAGGATCGCAGAGGAAATCATCCGCCAGGTTATGACTGGCTATCAGGATGCATGGCGTAACCTGGCAGAAGAAGTGCGCCGGAAAAAGTATGGTACTGCGCCACCTGAGACCTATGCGGAATGGGCCAAACAAGCCCGATTCCTGCAGCAAAGAGGGTTTACCGCGGCGGAGATTGGCCACTATGATGGATCTTGATCGTGTTCCGGGAATTCATTTTGTCACCGGTATTGATATGATTCCCGTCTCCTTCTGCCCTTGTCCGTCTTTGATTGTATGTCCGTGATGCGAACATCCCAGATCCGAAGCCGTTTCCTGGATTATTTCCGCCGTAATGGGCATCAAGTTGTGTCCAGCAGTTCGTTAGTACCAGGCAATGATCCGACCCTGCTTTTCACCAATGCGGGTATGGTGCAGTTCAAGGATGTCTTCTTGGGCGATGAACAGCGGGATTATGTTCGTGCAGTCACATCACAACGTTGTGTCCGGGCGGGCGGCAAGCACAATGACCTGGAGAATGTGGGCTACACGGCGCGGCATCATACTTTTTTCGAGATGCTGGGGAACTTTAGCTTTGGCGACTATTTCAAGCAATATGCCATTGATTATGCGTGGGAATTATTGACCAGAGAGTTGGGTCTGTCGCCTGAAAGGCTCTGGGTTACGGTATTCGAAGAAGATGACGAGGCGGAATATCTCTGGATCAATCGGATCGGTATGCCCGCCAATCGGGTAACCCGAATCGGCAGCAAGGACAATTTCTGGCAGATGGGGGATACCGGTCCCTGTGGCCCCTGTTCTGAAATTTTCTATGATCATGGCCCGGATGTGGCGGGGGGGCCTCCCGGGACCCCGGGGGAAGACGGGGACCGTTATATTGAAATCTGGAATCTGGTTTTCATGCAGTTCAATCGCTCTGCCGACGGCATACTGACACCATTGCCCAAGCCTTCGGTCGATACCGGGATGGGCCTGGAGCGGATTGCGGCCGTCCTGCAGAATGTGCACAACAATTATGAGATTGACCTGTTTGCAAATTTGATTGCGAATGCTGGCCGTATATTACATACGCAGGACCAAACCCACCAATCACTCCGGGTGGTGGCGGATCATATCCGCTCGACGGCTTTCCTGGTACTGGATGGAGTCTTGCCTTCGAATGAGGGGCGTGGGTATGTCTTGCGCCGCATTATCCGGCGGGCAATCCGTCATGGTTATCAATTGGGCTGCCGAACTGCTTTCATGCACCGGTTGGTATCTCCTTTGGTAAAGGAGATGGGCGAGGCCTATCCCGAACTCCGGACTCATCAGTCCCGAGTGGAGAGAGTGTTGCGGACAGAAAATGAAAAATTCAATGAAACCCTCGACCAGGGACTGAAAATCCTGCACCGTGAAATGGATACCCTCCAAGGCACCACGCTGGACGGTGAATTGGTATTCCGGCTCTATGATACCTATGGCTTTCCACAGGACCTGACAGCTGATGTAGCCCGGGAACGGGGGCTGGATATCGACTACGACGGATTTCATCATGCCATGGAACAGCAGCGGGCACGAGCGCGGGCAGCCAGCAAGTTTACCCAGGGTGAAACGGTCCGACTGGAGCCTATGGCCTCTACACGATTTGTGGGGTACGAAACCCTGACGGATACCGTAGAAGTGGCGGCATTGGTGCGGGACAAGGAAGCCGTCGATTCGCTGTGTAATGGGGACCAGGGAATATTGATTACACACTCGACACCGTTTTATGCGGAAAGTGGTGGACAGGTAGGGGATCAGGGCAATATCCGGTTCGGGGAAGCGGTCTTTGAGGTTTGGGATACCCGTTACCTTGCCAATAAGGTGATCGCGCATATCGGAACCGTGCATGGCGGTGACATCCATATGCGGATGTCGGGAGAGGCCCGGGTAACCTCCTCACACCGACAGGGGAGTGTGCATCATCATTCCGCTACGCACCTTCTCCATGCTGCCCTGAAAAAGGTCCTCGGCAGCCATGTCCAGCAGAAAGGTTCCTTGGTCGAGCCGGAGCGATTGCGGTTTGACTTTTCCCATGGTGAAACAGTATCTGCAGACCAGTTGCAAACTGTGGAAAACCTGGTCAACGATCAAATTCGTGATAACCAGGAAGTGTCGGTCGAAGTCATGGAACTGGAGGTAGCCTGTGAAGCCGGGGCGGAGGCCTTGTTTGGAGAGAAGTATGACCCCGATGTCCGGACCATTCGGATGGGGGACTTTTCGTTTGAGTTGTGTGGCGGTACCCATGTACGAAGAACCGGTGATATCGGGTTTGTCAAAATCACATCCGAAACCGGGATTGCAGCGGGTGTGCGGCGGGTGGAAGCGGTTGCCGGGGAGGCGGCGGTTCAGTGGACCAGTCGGCAGGTGTCGATGCTGTCATCGGCCGCAGACCTTATCCAGGCACCAGTGGACCAGTTGGCAGATCGGCTGGGGGGGCTGTTGAAACAGCAAAAAGAACAGGCTCGGCAGATTCAGGCGTTGCAGGAAAAACTGGCGGTCGGAAACAGTCATACCGACTACATGCGTGAAATTCAGGGTATCCAGGTTGCTGTCGTGCGTCAGGACGATGCGGATGCGAAAGTTATGCGACGAACCGTAGACCGGCTGCGGAATAAACTGCAAAGCGGAGTGATCCTGGTTGCCGGGGCCAATCAGGGGAAAGTGACCATCATTGCCGGGGCCAGCAAGGACCTTGCGAAAAGATATCCGGCAGGCGAACTGGTTTCTCACTTGGCTCCCATGGTTGGTGGCCGGGGCGGGGGCAAACCCCATCTGGCCCAGGGAGGAGGAGGGCAGGTCGAGGCCGTTGACCAGTTGTTTGATGCGACTTTTGCATGGATTGAGTCGCGCGCCTGAGCGTTTCGATACGCTCCTCTCTCTGACATCCTGTGGGAATGGTTCAGGATTCCGACCCCCGATTCCCTGTCGGGACCTAAAGCGGTCGATTGCGGGGACGTTCGGCCGGTTGCTGCCATTCCGGCGGTGTGGGGTCGGTGTTTTGTATGCAGTTCTTGGGAGTTTGGCGTAAGTATTTGATAGTAAAAAACTATCGGTATATTTAAAACAATTAATTTGATTAATTGATTACGATCCCTATAATATCTCCATGCCTGAGCGGCATATTCTCTATTCACGTTAATTCAGGAGTTATCAAATGAGTCTGAAAGATTCGAAAACCGAACAAAATCTGAAGGATGCCTTTGCCGGTGAATCCCAAGCGAATCGTCGTTACCTCTATTTTGCGGCCAAGGCAGACATTGAGGGTCATAACGATGTCGCCGCAGTATTCCGTTCCACGGCTGAAGGCGAGACGGGTCACGCCCATGGTCATCTTGAGTATCTTGAAGAGTGTGGTGATCCTGCCACCGGGTTGCCGATCGGTGGTACCGGCGACAATCTGAAAGCGGCCATTGCCGGAGAAACCCATGAATACACCGATATGTATCCGGGGATGGCGAAGACTGCTCGAGATGAGGGCTTCGATGAAATCGCTGACTGGTTCGAGACTCTCGGAAAAGCCGAGCGGTCCCATGCCAATCGTTTCCAGAAGGCACTGGCTGAAATGGCATGATGCTGGTTCAGGCTCAATGATGCGAATCCGGGACCGTGTGCCGTACCTGCGGCACATGGCTCCGGCCCCCGGCTCCGGGTGGCACCATCAAACAATAGAACCCGTCAAATGATCGTGCTGTACTACCCGAGAAACTCCACATGATACAGAAAGAGGGAAATCTGGAAGCTCCGACCAGACATCCGTTGGACTGGAAAAACCCGGATTTCTACAACACCGAATTCCTGTTTGCCGAACTTGAGCGGGTTTATGATCTTTGTCATGGCTGTCGTCGATGCAACAGTCTTTGCAGTGCCTTTCCGACTTTGTTTGATCTCGTGGATGAGTCTTCTACGATGGAAGTCGATGGCGTTGACAAGGAGGACTACTGGAAGGTTGTAGATCATTGCTACTTGTGTGACCTTTGCTACAGTACCAAATGTCCTTATACCCCGCCCCATGAGTGGAATATCGATTTTCCGCACCTGATGTTGCGTGCCAAAGCAGTCCGTCACCGGGAAGGCAAGGTTAAAGTCAGTGAGAAAATTCTGGCCAGTACCGATCGCGTAGGGAAACTGTCCACAATTCCGTTGGTGGTGAATGTAGTGAATGCGGCTAACCGGTCAAAGCCTCTGCGCAAAGTGCTGGATTCGGCCCTGGGGGTTCATCCGGAAGCGCGGTTGCCGGGCTATCAGCGTCCCACGATGAAAAAGCGTGTGGAGAGCAACCCGCACACCTTATCGGAGGCTTCTCCTGCCGGCCGGACCACTGGCAAGGTAGCCGTTTTTGCGACCTGTTATGGGAATTACAATGAGCCCAGATTGGGAGAAGATCTTGTGCGCGTTCTGACCCATAATCACATATCGGTTCGCCTGACCGACCGGGAGCAGTGCTGTGGGATGCCCAAGCTGGAACTGGGCGACTTGGAAGTGGTGGCTAGTGCCAAGGAAGTTAATGTGTCGGAACTGGTTCGCCTGGTCGACCAGGGTTGGGATATCATGGCACCGGTTCCCAGTTGTGTACTCATGTTCCGGCAAGAACTGCCTCTGATGTTCCCGGACGACTCTGAAGTACAGAAAGTGGCTCATGCGATCTATGATCCGTTCGAGTATCTCATGTTGCGACATGCCGAGGGTGCCCTCAATACGGAGTTCCAAACCTCATTGGGCAAGGTAGCCTATCATGCTGCTTGCCACCAACGGGTTCAGATGGTCGGGCAGAAAACCCGTCAGTGTCTGGAATTGGTGCCGGATACCACGGTTGAGGTGATTGAACGATGCTCTGGTCACGATGGAACCTATGGTGTCAAGACCCGTTCTTACGAAGCCGCCCGAAAAATTGCCCGCCCCGTGGTTCGTCGAGTGCAACAGGGAAAAGTGGATCACTACGGCAGTGATTGCCCGATGGCGGGGCGATTCATCGAACACGGGTTATCGGATGGGTCCGTGACGGAGCACCCGATATCGTTGTTACGAAAAGCCTATGGAATTTGAATTATGAGTACATCCGTTGAAACCACTCCGGCAATAACAAACAAGTTGCAGAAGGCAGACTTGATGAGCCTGGAAAAATATGCTGAGGTCCGAGACGAATTTCGTCGTGAGGTGATGGCACACAAAAAAAACCGCCAAGTGAGCCTGGGCCCCAATGCCCGGCTGTATTTTGAGGATCGCCTGACCATGCAGTACCAGGTTCAGGAGATGTTGCGTATTGAGAAGATCTTTGATGCCGAGGGGATCCGTGAGGAACTGGAATCCTACAACCCCTTGATTCCGGATGGCACCAACTGGAAGGCGACGTTTATGATCGAGTATGATGATCCGGCAGAGCGCAAAGCGCGGTTGGCTCGTCTGGTTGGCATTGAGCAGACCATTTGGGTACGTGTGGGTGAACATTCCAAGATCTATCCCATCGCCAATGAAGACCTGGAGCGGGCCACCGAAGAGAAGACTTCGTCCGTACACTTCCTGCGCTTTGAACTGACCCAGGCCATGGTTCGTTCGGCGCAAGGTGGAAATGGCATTACCATGGGGGTCGAACATCCAGAGTATCAGCATGAAACCGGACGACTGCCCACCAATATTGAAAAGTCGCTACTCGGTGACCTGTCAGCGGAGGGGTGAGCAGCCGCCCTGTGTCTTGATCGGTAGACGGTGACACTTTCGGATTTGCGTTATATCGTCGCGGTCGCCCGTGAGCGCCATTTTGGTCGGGCATCACGTGCCTGTCATGTCAGCCAGCCTACTCTCAGTGTGGCGGTCAAAAAACTGGAAAACGAACTGGGCGTGGTGTTGTTTGAGCGGGGATCCCATCAGGTGGTCCTGACCCAGATAGGATGCCAGATTGTTGACCAGGCACAGAGAGTACTGGAGGCGGCTGACCGAATCCGGCAGATCGCGATCAGTGAGGACCAGAACTTGGCGGAGCCGTTGCGGGTTGGTGTGATCTATACCATTGGCCCCTATCTATTGCCAGCTCTCATCCCCACGCTGCGGGAGCAGTCTCCGGATCTCCAGATAATGGTCGAAGAGGGGTTTACTGCCGACTTGCGAGTTCAACTCAAGCAGGGCAGTTTGGATGCGATCATCCTGGCACTGCCATTCATGGAGCCGGGAGTCGAAATCCGCCCACTGTACCGGGAACCTTTTGTGGTGGTGGTCCCCAGTTCTCACCCCTGGACCGGGGTTCCAACCATACGGCCGGAACAACTGGCTACGGAAACCGTCCTACTGCTTGGCAAGGGGCATTGTTTTCGTGACCAGGTCCTGGAAGTGTGTCCCGGATGTTTGCGATTGGGGCCACAGGATGACATCCAGAAAACTCTGGAGGGAGGGTCTCTCGAAACCATTCGCCATATGGTTGCCAGTGGCGTGGGGGTGACGGTACTGCCCTGCAGCGCTGCCGGAGCTGAAGAATATTCCCGTCGGTTGCTGTCGATTCGGCGCTTTTCCGGCAAGACCCCGTCACGGGATGTGATTCTGGCATGGCGAAAAGGGTTCTCCCGGATTCCGGCAATTGATGCACTCGTTGCAGCTGTGCAGGCCTGCAATATGACCTGTGTAGAGATGTTGTAAGATCCGCTGTTCGAACAGATTTCCCTAGAATCCGAGTGGAGATACGGAATGGATGCCACATCGATGCGCAGACGGGCGATGCCTCGACCGAGACCGCCGATGGCATTACCTCCAGAGGTCCCCAGCCTTCGGCCACGTCCCCAACCGCGGCCCGGCCGGCCCCAAATACCCCGCCCGCTCGCTCAATCCCGCTGCCACGGGCGAAACCCAACACACCAACGTGCCCGACCTCGTTCCGGGTCAGGCTGCCCTGAATCGCACCGCGCCCGCAATCAGCGTGAAATCATCCTTATGCCCGCCTCCACACTTTACATTCCTTCGTGAAACCGGTTTAATCGCGTCCCTTTCCCTCTTCTTGAACATTCGGTTGGCGCTGTTTGTTGAAAAATACGGTGGGACTTCCGTCGGCAGTATCGAACGGATTCAGGCAGCCGCTGAGAATGTGGCCAGTTCGGTACGCCAAGGCCACCAGATGGTTGTTGTGGTGTCAGCGATGAGCGGGGAAACCAATCGGTTGCTGAATCTAGCGCATTCCGTACATCCCAATCCACCGGCTCGTGAATCCGATGTGTTGGTGTCGACAGGAGAACAGGTGACGATCGCTCTGTTCTCCATGGCTCTGGAAGCCATTGATGTTCCGGCGCGCTCCTACACGGGAGGGCAGATTCGTATCCTGACGGATGAGACGCATGGGAAGGCACGGATTCGCAAAATTGATGCCTCCAATGTGATGAAGGACCTGAGAAAGGGTCGGGTGGTCGTGGTGGCGGGATTCCAGGGGGTGGATATGGACAACAATATCACCACCCTGGGTCGGGGCGGTTCTGATACGACGGCGGTGGCCATGGCTGCGGCCCTGAAAGCCAACGAGTGCCGGATCTATACGGATGTGGATGGAGTCTATACCACGGACCCGAGAATCGTTCCGCAAGCCAGGCGGCTGGATAATATTACGTTTGAAGAGATGTTGGAGTTGGCGGGTGCCGGTGCGAAGGTGTTGCAGATTCGATCCGTGGAGTTTGCCGGGAAATATAACGTGCCTTTGCGGGTTCTATCGTCTTTTGGGTCTGGCCCCGGAACATTGATCAACTATGAGGACCATTCGATGGAACAACCCTTGATTTCCGGTATTGCTCTGACTCGGGATGAGGCCAAGGTGACCGTGAGGGATGTGCCGGATCGACCGGGCATTGCCTGTGTTCTGCTGGGGCCGATTTCGGATGCGCACATTGTTGTGGACATGATTGTCCAGAATATTGGCCTGGATGGCATGACGGATTTCACTTTTACTGTCGGCAGCACGGACCTTGATCAGTGTCTGGAATTGCTCCGCCCGGTTGCTCAGGAACTGGGAGCCACGGAAGTGGTGGGCGATGCCAATCTGGCCAAGATCTCATTGGTGGGTGTGGGTATGCGCTCCCATGCCGGAATCGCAACCGAAATGTTCCGGGCATTGGCGGACAAGGGAATCAATATCCAGATGATTTCGACTTCGGAGATCAAGATATCGGTGACGATCGACCTGGAATATGCCGAACTGGCTGTTCGCACACTCCACAAGGTTTTTGATCTGGAGTGAGTGTTCCAGAAAGGAGGAGACTTCAGGCTGATTCCCCTCTGTCGGCATGCTCCAGCATTGTCGAATTACAAGCCCCGGGAACGGTATTCTCCACGAGAAAATTTAGTATGCTGTGGCTATTGTAAACGGTTACGAAAAAGTTTAGCCTAACCGGCAGGGAATTGAAAACCAGTCTGGCAATAGGGTTTATGGGTGAAGTGGTCATTTGGTACCGCTGTCACATACGATTCCGTATCCGAAATCACATATTGATATCATTCCTCAATCAGGGGACCAGTTTTCAGGAAATTCGAACCTTGGATTGAAATTTACAGGAGATTACAATGCTAATCCTTACACGAAGAATAGGCGAGTCCGTTTTTATTGGTGAAGAGATCAGATTGACCGTTTTGGGCGTACGAGGTACACAGGTTCGCATTGGAATCAATGCTCCGAAAGATGTCCCGGTCCATCGCGAGGAAATCTACTACCGCATCAAGAATGAGCAGTCCGAAGCAGGAGACCACTACGATCACGACGATCATGAGCCTGATTACAATCAACGAGATCCCTATGATTCTGGTCAGGAAATCTCTGACTATGCGGACCCGCACAATTCCTGATTTTCCGGCGGAATCCATCCCCAAGCCCCCACAGTCTGGTGTACACTCGGCTCCCTAGGAGAGATGGCCGAGTGGCTGAAGGCGCGCCCCTGCTAAGGGTGTATACGTTCACAGCGTATCGAGGGTTCGAATCCCTCTCTCTCCGCCATTGCTGACTTTACAGAAGGCGCCCGTAGCTCAGTTGGATAGAGTACCTGGCTACGAACCAGGGGGTCGGAGGTTCGAATCCTTCCGGGCGCGCCATTGCTTTTTGCCCCAATGGTGAAGTCCTTCCAGGGCTCGAAGTTTTTGTATCCTGAACAACGGCATTTTTCTCTCAATCCCTGATGACAGTCTCAACAGCTGGCGCAGCCATTCATTTGCTAATGAAGGGAGTATTTCCGATCATAAATAGTAGATCCTGAAAAATCCCAAATTCAGCGGTCACGATCTGAATATGCTGGAATATATTCCCTGAAAGTATGGATTCCAATGGCCGGGTCTGGACTCATGGACGCTCCCTTCCTTGCCATTTCCGATGACCACCTGCGTCCCAGACCCTGTGCGGGTACCGAATCCCACGATCGGTTCCGAAATCGCCTGGAAAACCGGCTGGATCGGCGCCATGCGCGGGTTCGCCTGGCCGGGACCCGGAACGGATCCCGATGCGACGAGACCTTCGGGGTGCGGTACGGCCCCGACCGCGGTAGTCCCGGCCAGCCCACGCGTGGGATGGTCGGGCGGGAGTCTCTCCAGCCGGTGTACCCACTCTCGGACGAGGCGGTGGTCGCCGGTTGGGGGGAGAATCCCTACGGGCAGTCCTGTTGCGGCGAGGACTATTGCCCGCCTCATCCGCCGATCGACCCGAGCCGCCGGACGCGGTGTCGCCCGCGCATCGGGACGGCCGGGGCCGAGTGGGTCCTGCCAGCGACGATCGATGCCGGTCTTACGAGCGGCACCGCGAAGCCGCGGGCGTGGCGGCGGGTGACGGTCGATACGACCGTGCCGGACCAGGCCGTGACTTTCCCGACCGATGGCAAGCTGTTGAATCGTTCCCGGGTGCGGCGGGTGAAACGGTGCCAGCGGTATGAGGGGAAGTGGGGCCAGCGCGACGCCCGCCAGGGGCTGCGGGCGAACCGGGTTGCCCAGGCCCGGCAGCGGCGCCGTATGAACCGTCCGGTCAAGAGTCTGCGGACCGACCTGGGTCGGGGGGTCCGGGACCGGGAACGAAACACCGCGGGGAGACCCGATCGGGAGCTGGCGTTTGCGGACGAACGGGCGATGGCCCGGCGGGTACGGGCGCCGGAGCCGAAGGGCCGGAACCAGCGGTACCGCCGGCAGGCCCCGGACGTCGAGTGTATCCGCAAGGGCAAGGCCCACCGGCGGTACGAATTCGGGGTCCAGGGGAGCATGGCCACCCCCCACCGGAGCCACTTCCTCCTGGGCGGGATGGCGCGGGCGGGGAATCCTGATGACGGACATACGCGGAAGCCCGCTCTGGATCCGGTGCGACGCCGGTCGGGGCGGTCGATGGATGAGGTATTCGTGGACCGCGGGTACCGGGGACATGGCGAAGGTGAGGCTGCCGGATCCCGGTCCGGGCCGCGGCGAGGCCTCGTGACCCGACGGCGGAAGCAGTGCCGGCGACGGCGGCAGGCGATGGAGCCCGTGATCGGGCATCGGAAATCGGATGGCCATCCGGGAAGGAACGGGCTTCAGGGAAGGGAAGGCGACCGGAGGAATGTCCTGCGGTGCGGTGCCGGTCACCACCGGCGGCGGATCCGCCGTCCGCTGCGGTTTTTGGGTCGCTGGATTGGGGGCCTTGGAGGCCGCATTTTCGACGTTTGGAGGGCCCAGGAGCGCCCGGGGACGACGGGGCGATGGAAACTGCCGGCCTCCGAGTTGGGCAGTGTCCCACCGCGGGTGCTTGCGGCTACCTGAAACAGGTTTTTTTCAGGGCCGACTAAATAGTCGGCAACACTGCCACCACCCATGATACATTCATGGTAGAAGCAAGTTGGCTTTAGAATTCTAGATTCTGTCTAATTGAACGGATTTACGATGGTAATTTTTTCGATAATTTGACCATCTTGCAAGTCTTCGCTGAACAAGGTTCTACACTTGCCTTCCAGTGCGGCAGCGACTATCAGACTATCGTAAAATGAAAATCTGTAACGCCGCATAATATCAAGTCCACAGCGGTAGAGTCGCTTAGTCGAATTGACGGACCATAAAGGAACCAATACATCTTCAAGAAATTGATGTGCTTGTGTTGCTGTCGCACTCAATTTTCTCGTGACTACATTGATTGTTTCCTGAACAACCTGATAACTGATGCAGCCAATTCCTTCTCTCACTGCTAATTGAATCAAATCCTCAGATCGTGTGCGTTTAGCATAGTCAGTTTCGTCAAACACGTATATAAGCACATTTGAATCAATAAAGTATTTATCGTTCATTCATTTCCTCTCGGGAGAACTTGCGGCCGCTGGAAAAAATACTGCCTTGTAATTCGTGGATCGTTTTAATGGCCCGTTCACTTTTTTGTTCCCGTTGTACATAATTTTCCAACCATATTCGGAATTGTGCATTTAATGTCGTATGCTCGGCGACTGCACATTCACGCGCTTTTTCAATTAAATCAGTATCTGCGCTGAGCGTTATGTTCTTCATTGTTTCATCTGATTAAAATTTACACGAAAATATTATACACTAATTTCGTGTATTTTCTCACGAATTGCGGAATTCCTCGCACCTTAGATAGTCGATCCTGAAAAATCCCAAATTCAGCGGTCACGATCTGAATATGCTGAAATCTATTCCCTGAAAGTATGGATTCCAATGGCCGGATCTGGACTCATGGACGCTCCCTTCCTTGCCATTTCCGAGGACCACCTGCGTCCCAGACCCTGTGCGGGTGCCGAATCCCACGATCGGTTCCGAAATCGCCTGCAAAACCGGCTGGATCCGCGCCATGCGCGGGTTCGCCTGGCCGGAATCCTGGACGGGTCCCGATTCGACGAGACCTTCGGTGTGCGGTACGGCCCTGACCGTGGTAGTCCCGGCCAGCTTACGCGTGGGATGGTCGGGCGGGAGTCTCTGCAGCCGGTGTACCCACTCTCGGACGAGGCGGTGGTCGCTGGTGGGGTGGAGAATCCCTACGGGCAGTCCTGTTGCGGCGAGGACTATTGCCCGCCTCATCCGCCGATCGACCCGAGCCGCCGGACGCGGTGTCGCCCGCGCATCGGGACGGCCGGGGCCGAGTGGGTCCTGCCAGCGACGATCGATGCCGGTCTTACGAGCGGCACCGGGAAGCCACGGGCGTGGCGGCGGGTGACGGTCGATACGACCGTGCCGGACCAGGCGGTAACCTTTCCGACCGATGGCCAGCGGTGGAACCGTTCCCGGGTGCGACGGGTGAAACGGTGCCCGCGGTATGAGGGGAAGTGGCGCCAGAGCGACGCCCGCCAGGGGCCGCAGGCGCGGCTGCAGGCGAACCGGGTTGCCCATGCCCGGAACTGCGCCGTATGAACCGTCCGGTCAAGAGTTTGCGGACCGACCTGGGCCGGGTGGTCCGGGACCGGGAACGAAACACCGCGGGGAGACCCGATCGGGAGCCGGCGTTTGCGGACGAACGGGCGATGGCCCGGCGGGTACGGGCGCCGGAGCCGAAGGGCCGGAACCCGCGGTCCCGCCGGCAGGCCCCGGACGTCGAGTGTATCCGCAAGGGCAAGGCCCACCGGCGGTACGAATTCGGTGTCCAGGGGAGTATGGCCACCCCCCACCGCAGCCACTTCCTCCTGGGCGGGATGGCGCGGGCGGGGAATCCTGATGACGGACATACGCTGAGCCCGCTCTGGATCCGGTGCGACGCCGGACGGGGCGGTCGATGGATGAGGTATTCGTGGACCGAGGGTACCGGGGACATGGCGAGGGCGAGGCTGCCGGATCCCGGTCCGGGCCGCGGCGAGGCCTCGTAACCCGGCGGCGGAAGAAGTGCCTGCGGCGGCAGGCGATGGAGCCCGTGATCGGGCATCGGAAATCGGATGGTCATCCGGGAAGGAACGGGCTCCGGGGAAGGGAGGGCGACCGGAGGAATGTCCTGCGGTGCGGTGCCGGTCACCACCGGCGGCGGATCCGCCGTCCGCTGCGGTTTTTGGGTCGCTGGATTGGGGCCTTGGAGGCCGCATTTTCGACGTTTTGAGGGCCCAGGAGCGCCCGGGGACGACGGGGCGATGGAAACTGCCGGCCTCCGAGTTGGGCAGTGTCCCACCGCGGGTGCTTGCGGCCCCCTGAAACAGGTTTTTTTCAGGGCCGACTATATAACATTGTACACCCCACAAATTTATCAAAGACGTTTTGACCAGCAGTTCAAATTATGAGGATATTTGCATGGGTTCAGCCTTGATTTTGACAATCTTGAAGATGCATAGGGCCAACATCGGAATACCCCAATTCCACTCCGAAGTGCAACACTCCAGAGTGGAATTGGGGATTGAAAAACCGGCTGATGATCGTATAGAATGGGGACATGGAAGAATCCGCGAGTCACGAACAGGCAAAAGACCTTGCCGAGTTGAAGAAACAGCACGCCGTGCTGGAGGAACGAATGAAGACACTGCAGTCCGACCTTCAGGGAACGCTCGAGCGTTTCCGGGCCGACATGGCCGACTGGAAAACCGACATGCAAGCCGACATGGCCAGGCGTGATGCCGACATGGCCAGGCGCGACAAGGACAACCTGCGTTGGCAGATCGGGCTGTGGGTGGCGGCGGTCGTCATTCTCGGCGTCATCATCCGGTGGCCGAGCGTCCCCGCCATCACAGGCTAAGGACTGTCCCCTACTGCGACTGCCGCCTGTACCAGGCCGGCTCAATGCCTGCAAGCGGAATTCGGATATTTCAAACTGAGCCGCTGCCGGGAAACTGTCGGTTGACATTCCGTTCAAGCCGTGGTATGAAGTTCAATCCTATATTATTTATATTATTCGGAAGGCCAAAAATGCACCGCACAACCCTATTTCCCCCCCCCCCCCCCCCCCCCCCCTCCTCGCTAAACTAGCGACCCTCGCGGCCGCGATGACGCTCTTCCTGCTGTCGGCAGGACCGGCGCAGGCGCAGACCGCCTGCACCCGGGCGACTTGCGCCATGACACTCAAAAGCGTTTCCCCAGTCGTAGATGGCTGTGGCGACCACACCAGGCCGGGCCGCATCGCGCTCACCCTATCGAGCACCGACGGCCAGACCCGCACTCGAGGTGACTTCCCGACCACTGTTTTTGCTGAGATTGGGAATGAATTCCGGGTAGGCTCCCCCGTCTTCGACGACTGGGAGTGGAGAAATGAGAATAGCAACAGAGGTGCATGGCAGCGAGTGCCCCCTGGGAGATGGGGCATATCCGCCCCTGGTATTGGGGAGAATATCTACGAGATGCGCCCCGTAGCCGGCGCCCACATCTGGAGCAACCGCAACGCCAGAAATCCCAATCAGGGCCCCGGCGAGCTCGTGGTGAGTACCTTACGATTGACCTCCGTAGTCAACGCGGCCAGCTCAGGGAGTGCCTACTTCCTGTTCATGGGCGGCAAGGGCTGCGCTAGGGTCGGACCCGGGGGCGGGTTGCTCGGCGGCAACCAGTAGCCGGGAGCGGCCCATGCGTGCGGTTCGGGGCCGGGTGATACCGGGTAGCCGCCCCTGAAATCAAGGCATACGGCCAGCAACCGGAAGGTTCGCCTGGCCGTCATGTTCAAGCTCCGCACTGGTTGCTGCAATAACAGTTGCAATCTCCCGCACCATCACCGCTACACGCCCCACCTGCACTGCCAGCACTCGGAGCGGGTGGATCTGGAAGTGCAGAACAGCTGACCACGCCCCCCGAGACGGTCACTCGTTCATTGCTTGAGCAGTTCAGCTTGGACAGATCTTTCAGGGTTTTGAAGTGAGAATGAAAATGGTTGTCGAATTTGTACCCGCCTGGATTTCCAGTTGATTCTTGGCGACTACTCTCCGCCCTGCAACTGTATCGCCGACTATTTGCTGGTTGGACTGGATGAGTTCAGTCGCGGTAACTCGGAGGGCATCCGTTATTTCGTTGCTACCCATGTTCAGGTCCCCCTGCATTTCCCGAGTACCATCTCGAGCCAGTAGCGCTTCACGTGCCGGTTCATGCCCGGGAATCGGAATTTCCACCGATACCCGGGTACCGGTTCGCGTTCCGCGTCCATAAAATTCCCGCATCACGTTTTCCGCAATCTCGGCGCTCGGCAATTCGGTACTGATCAAGATCGGAGCAACCGGGTCGGTCGCTGACCGACTTGACTGAAATGGTGGTTCAACTTGAATCTCGAAGGATTGGCTTGCAAAGCATGATGGACTGTGGATTTTGGGCTGGAATCAGAATCATCCATTGGGTGAAAAGCCAACCCGTTCGAAAACCACACCACACAAGGCGGAAGTAGGCATGTATGGCGGAGACCAGAGGCTGAGATCAATACCCCCATAGGAACAGACTTGAGAACTTGCAGGCCATCTCCTCTTATGATGCTATCAAAGTCCAACGGCGGTAGCAAGGCACGGGAAATAGACTTCCTGCTATTGCCTGATCAATTATCCATGCGACTGAATACTGAAGGATTTGTCTCATACGACCAAAACAATTCCTGGCAGGCAATTATTTCCTTTCGTTCATGCGGGAAGACTCTCGGGAGATTTTTCCGGGCCGCCAAGCGGAGAAGCCGACGAACCGACCGGCGTTCGTCATGTACCAAGCCCATGAAGACGATGAAACCCACTGGCTGGCTGCCGACCTCGGCTTCACGCCCGTGGCACCTCCGAAAAGCAACCGAGTCACTCCCTGGGAATACGACCGGGAACTGTACCGGCGGCGCAACGAGGTCGAGTGCCTGTTCCGGCGACTCAAGGGCTTTCGCCGGATCTTCTCGCGCTTCGACAAGCTTGACGTCATGTATCTCGGATTCGTCGTCTTCGCGCTGGCCATCAATGCACTGCGTAGTGCTAACAAGCTCTGGTCATTTTTACGCTCTCATTGCTCAACGTGCCGATGGTGTAGAATGTATATGATTCTCTTTTTTTTACACCCGGAAATACTGGCAAAGGATTGGGAGGCTTTCCCGAGGACTCTGGTGGATCAACATGGCCTTGCTGGGCAGAATGGTCATCCATCCGGTCCGAAGTCTGTACTGGATGGCAGAACGGTGCCTGCAGCAGCGGTGGGCCGGCACACTTGAGGAACGGCTGATGTGGTTATGCCACTTGCTGGGAGTGACTGCTGTACTCTGGGTAGTGCATACGCTTTTGACGCTACCGGCATGGGCCTGATCTGATTTCGGTATGCTTCGGACATGCTCTGACCAGCCTGCGTTCGTTTTACGAATACCGCCTAGCGGACAACCTGTTGGAGCGGACCGTCATCGCTATCCTGAACTGCCCTGGTACCAACTGCCGGCCAGGCTCCGAAAGGAACCGGACCAAACGCTGGAACGGAAAGGGGGATTCTTCTTCACAGGCTATTCCCAATGGCTTCGGTACCTGTTTCGCCCCGTGGGTTCACCGGTTTATCCCTGATCTCCTTTGCTGTCGATGACTTCACTTCGGCGGTGCCTGAGTCGCCGCAAGGATTGCTCTGATTCCGTTCCATCCCGATTGATCCCTGGCAAGATTCGGTGGTCCCGCTTCGGTGGCCTCACCAGACTACCATGGGAATGGCAGATCGGGACATTACCAACCGGCATGTTGTGATCCGGATCCGAGAGGCCCCATGGACTCATCAGAAAAGCATGCCTGGACGATTGCCTGTGGCATGTATGCCTTTACGCCTTCCTTGCGCATGGCGTGGAAGAGACTTCTGGAAACGCTTCCCGTTCACCTGAAGACGATAGCGGGCGATTGCCCACCCCCTCTGGAAATCACCTTCGACGGTTCGAACCGGGTTTACCGTGCACCCACCCTGCTCCTGGCACATACCTGCGGTTATCCCTATCTCCAACGCTGGCGAAGAACACACGATCTGGTGGCGGTACCGGCTTTCGACTTGCCGGGATGTGAGGAGCAACGATACTGCAGTTGGTTTGTTTGCCACCATGAAGACACCCGCAATGCCTTGCCTACCTTCCGCCAATCGCATATAGCCCTGAACCAAGCGGATTCCCACAGTGGCATGAATACGTTGCGCTATGCGCTGAAGGACCTGAGCCATGCGGGACCGTTTTTCCGAAATGTGCGCCTCAGTGGTTCCCATTTGGAAAGTATTCGGATGGTCGCCCGGAAAGAGGTGGCTCTGGCTGCCATTGATGCGGTCAGCTTCCATCACGCCCTCTTGCTGGAACCGGACCTGCGGAAAAAGATTCGGATATTCGGTCAGTCCGAATTCGCCACTGGGCTGCCCTTCATCCATCCCAAGGGGGCATTGATCTCGGCCTCTGAACTCATCCTGGCGTTGAATCTTGCACTGTCAGATCTCCCAGACGAAGCCAGAAATACCCTACGTATCCGCGAATTCAGCCCGGTGAACAGTACCGACTATGCCCCGATACTGGAGATGGAGCAGGCTGCCATTACGGCCGGGTATCCAGACCTCCGGTAAGTGCATCCCACACGGCATGGACTCTTCCCAAGCCCGCATGCGCTTGTTGCAGCGTGGGCAGAAAGGGAAGGGACTATTCGACGAATGGTAATGGGAGAGAGCGGATCATCGTTCATCCTTAGCCAAACAGATCACCGCAATGCAGCAATGGAATGCGCTCGATATGCTCATCCCGACTTCGACGGTAAATATTCCTGTTCTTGCAAAATATTGAAATAGATATATAGTCGATCCTGAAAAATCCCAAATTCAGCGGTCACGATCTGAATATGCGGGAATATATTCCCTGAAAGTATGGATTCCAATGGCCGGATCTGGACTCATGGGGGCTCCTTTCCTTGCCATTTCCGAGGACCACCTGCGTCCCAGACCCTGTGCGGGTACCGAATCCCACGATCGGTTCCGAAATCGCCTGCAAAACCGGCTGGATCCGCGCCATGCGCGGGTTCGCCTGGCCGGAATCCTGGACGGGTTCCGATGCGACGAGACCTTCGGGGTGCGGTACGGCCCTGACCGTGGTAGTCCCGGCCAGCTTACGCGTGGGATGGTCGGGCGGGAGTCTCTCCAGCCGGTGTACCCACTCTCGGACGAGGCGGTGGTCGCCGGTTGGGTGGAGAATCCGTACGGGCAGTCCGGTTGCGGCGAGGACTATTGCCCGCCCCATCCGCCGGTCGACCCGAGTAGCCGGACGCGGTTTCGCCCGCGTATCGGGACGGCCGGGGCCGAGTGGGTCCTGCCAGCGACGATCGATGCCGGTCTTACGAGCGGCACCGGGAAGCCACGGGCGTGGCGGCGGGTGACGGTCGATACGACCGTGCCGGACCAGGCCGTGACTTTCCCGACCGACGGCAAGCGGTGGAACCGTTCCCGGGTGCGACGGGTGAAACGGTGCCCGCGGTATGAGGGGAAGTGGCGCCAGCGCGACGCCCGCCAGGGGCCGCAGGCGCGGCGGCGGGCGAACCGGGTTGCCCATGCCCGGCAGTGGCGCCGTATGAACCGTCCGGTCAAGAGTCTGCGGACCGACCTGGGCCGGGTGGTCCGGGACCGGGAACGAAACACCGCGGGGAGACCCGATCGGGAGCCGGCGTTTGCGGACGAACGGGCGATGGCCCGGCGGGTACGGGCGCCGGAACCGAAGGGTCGGAACCCGCGGTATCGCCGGCAGGCCCAGGACGTCGAGTGTATTCGCAAGGGCCAGGCCCACCGGCGGTACGAATTCGGTGTCCAGGGGAGCATGGCCACCCCCCACCGGAGCCACTTCCTCCTGGGCGGGATGGCGCGGGCGGGGAATCCTGATGACGGACCACCGCGGAAGCCCGCTCTGGATCCGGTGCGACGCCGGACGGGGCGGTCGATGGACGAGGGGTTCGTGGACCGAGGGTACCGGGGACATGGCGAGGGTGAGGCTTCCGTATCCCGGTCCGGGCAGCGGCGGGGCCTCGTGACCCGACGGCGGAAGCAGTGCCGGCGGCGGCAGGCGATGGAGCCTGTGATCGGTCATCGGAAATCGGATGGCCATCCGGGAAGGAACGGGCTCCCGGGAAGGGAGGGCGACCGGAGGAATGTCCTGCGGTGCGGTGCCGGTCACCACCGGCGGCGGGTCCGCCGTCCGCTGCGGTTTTTGGGTCGCTGGATTGGGGGCCTTGGAGGCCGCATTTGCGACGTTTTGAGGGCTCAGGAACGCCCGGGAACGACGGGGCGATGGAAACTGCCGGCCTCCGAGTTGGGCAGTGTCCCACCGCGGGTGCTTGCGGCTCCCTGAAACAGGTTTTTTTTCAGGGCCGACTAGATAGTGTGAGACGGGAAATGCCGTTGTTCAGGATGCAAAAGCTTCGAAAAGATGCCCTATGTCCCTATGCCAATCTATTCTAATGGGCATTCCATCCCATCACTGCTACGACCTGCAATCCGTCCTGAAGTCTTATTAATGGCGTCTTCACAAGAAATGGGTCGCAATCTTCTCAAGGGAGAAGCCATTCTGGTCACTGCGAAGCCATCTTGGTCGTTTTCCCTGCTGCCGGGTCTGGAGTTCTGAGTCATCCTTGACAGAGAGGCGAGCACACGGCCATTCTGGGGCGGTCTTTCAGGAAGAACCCCTTGGCAGACCAGAGAAGGCAGCCCACTCAGATCAGGAGCGATTCAGAAGACGGAATGGCATGGCCTGTTCTACTTCGTCGGACCATGACTCCGGCATGATTCGAAGTATGGGGTGAATTCGTAGGGAAATACGAAGCACAGGTCATGAACGTCCACATAGCAAAACGTGCAACGGCATAGTGTCGTCGTGGCCCTTCAGATACAGTATAATGGACTTTAGTTGCCATTCTTGGGGTTTTGTCAAATGAAGCTGGTTGCTGCGATCATCAAACCGTTTAAATTGGATGATGTGCGTGATGCACTTGGGGATATGGGGGTTCAGGGCATGACGGTCACCGAGGTAAAGGGGTTTGGGCGACAAAAAGGTCATACCGAACTCTACCGGGGGGCGGAATATGTGGTCGATTTTGTGCCCAAAGTGAAGTTGGAAGTTGCGGTCGAAGAGTCCAGAGTCGAACAAGTGATTGAAGCCATCGTGCAGGCGGCCCAAACCGGCAAGGTTGGGGATGGAAAGATTTTCGTGTACGAACTGCAGAAAGCCATTCGGATTCGTACGGGAGAGTTGAACGAAAACGCGCTGTAACCGGGCCGGTCGCTGTTCAAGGGGGCTCGGGCATGGCCTGTTGACTGGACCCATAGCACACACGGTATTCGATAATCGACTGTGCTAGGCTCGCCATCGTACTGCGGGATTGCAGGTAATCTATCAAGTCCGATAGCCGGGCAATCGGATATACGGGGATGCCATGAGTGGTCTCAACGGCCTGAACTGCAGATAGCCCAGAATCCCCGGCGATTTCTTCCCGATCCAGTGCAATGACCACCGCCGTTGGTACCGCTCCTGCGGACCGGATCGTCTGGACCGATTCATGGACCGACGTGCCGGCAGTGATGACATCGTCGAGAATGATCACGTCCCCGTCCAGCCTGGCTCCCACCAGATGGCCTCCTTCGGCATGGTCCTTGGCTTCTTTGCGGTTGAATGCATAAGGAACTTTCAGGTCGTATCGGTCTGCGAGGCGTATTGCGCAGGCCGATACCAGGGGGATTCCCTTGTATGCGGGACCGTACAACATATAGGGCTTTCGGTCGGCGAACACCTCGTGGATCAACGATGCATAGTAGGTTGCCAAATGCCCCAAAA
This sequence comes from Candidatus Poriferihabitaceae bacterium, assembly GCA_965221795.1. Classification (GTDB taxonomy): domain Bacteria; phylum Pseudomonadota; class Gammaproteobacteria; order Arenicellales; family Poriferihabitantaceae; genus VYFG01. The sequence continues at coordinate 231,668 of OZ244914.1, read as the reverse complement.
GCAGGCCATTATCAAAGTGTGCTGCATTGAAAAAATACGGACTCACTCGCCCGGATTTCAGAGTGAATTCGCCGAATGCGAGAACGTCATTCCGGATGCAGAATTCAAAAAACTCATGGGTATGATCGGTCATGAAACCAAAGTGCAATCAGGTGATTTGGGGGAATATTTAGAAAGGTGAACAGGTAATGTCGAGGATGGTAATGATAACTGTCTGGGCGGCAGGATGGAATTGACGGGATCGCGCCCGGCCATGGCCGTAATGCTGGACCGGCGTGTCTGGGTCATGCTGTTGCTCGGCTTTTCCGCTGGGCTGCCGCTATTGTTGATTTTCGGGACGTTGTCACTATGGTTGCGTGAAGCCGGCGTCCAGAGAAGCGTCGTCACGATGTTCAGCTGGGCCGCTTTGGGCTATTCCTTCAAGTTTGTCTGGGCCCCTCTCGTGGATCAGTTGCCCTTGCCGGTGATGACTCGAATGCTGGGCAAGCGACGGAGCTGGTTATTGTTGTCTCAATGCATGATCGTGCTGGCCATTTGCCTGATTGCCGAACTGGACCCAGCGGCTGGTGGCTGGACTCTCCACTATATGGCATTGGCAGCGGTTTTGCTCGGTTTTTCGTCCGCGACGCAGGATATTGTCATTGACGCATTCCGTATTGAGTCTGCCGAACCCCGAATGCAGGCATTGCTGTCATCCACATATATCGCGGGCTATCGCATTGCTATGTTGGTCGCCGGTGCCGGCGCATTGTTTCTGGCCGAATGGCTCGGTTCGGTTGCGGATGCCTATGTCCATGCAGCCTGGCGCACCACCTACCAGGTCATGGCACTTGGCATGCTGGTTGGGATTCTGACGACATTGTGGGTCCGGGAGCCGGACCATCCGGTCAGTGAGCGACATTCCACCCGGGAGAATCTGCAATTGGTATTGCTATTCGTGTGTGCAGTATTGGCATTTGTCCTGTCCTACCTGCTGGGAACCGGCATCGCTCAATGGGCCAAGGAGGAATTGAGGGCAGCGTTTGGTAATGCCGCATTAGCGGGATTGGTGGTCGAGACTGGCCGGTTGACGGTCGGTTTGCTGTTCGCCTGGCTCGTCGCCAGGCAGTTATCGGTGTTTTCGCTCGTTCCTGCCAGGATTGCCCGCAATGCCTACTGGACCCCGCTGGAGGAATTCTTTCGGCGTTATGGCATTGCCTTGTCCTGTTTGGTACTGGGATTGATCGGCCTGTATCGTATCTCGGACATCGTCTTGGGAGTCATTGCCAATGTCTTCTACTACGATCTCGGGTTCACCAAATCTGAAGTGGCGGTAGTTTCCAAGAGCTTTGGCCTTGGAATGATCATTCTCGGCGGGTTTGCTGGTGGGCTGCTGGCACTTCGCTATGGCGTGCTGCGGATTCTGTTGCTGGGAGCGATTCTTTCCGCTGGCACCAATCTCCTGTTCATGCTATTAGCGGAAATGGACCGGAATCTGACCATGCTCTACGTAGTGATTGCGGCAGACAATCTGTCCGCGGGATTGGCCAGCACGGCATTTGTGGCATTTTTGTCAGCCCTCACCAATGTCCGGTTTACCGCCGTACAGTATGCGATCTTTTCCTCCCTGATGACTCTTCTGCCCAAAGTCGTGGGAGGATATTCCGGTGCGATGGTGGACACTTTGGAATACACCGGTTTTTTCCTCCTGACTGCTCTGATGGGAATTCCGGTTATCCTCCTGATCCTGATGGCGATGCGAGTACTGGTGTTGGAGATCCCCACAGACGAGCCGGGGCGGCCGCAGTGATGGGCAGGGATTCAGAGCAGGGAGAGGCCAAAGTCATGAATCGCTCTGACCACTAATCGTTGTGCCAGATTGATGGCTAGCAGCGCCAGGATCGGGGACAGGTCGAGTCCACCTGGATTCGGCAGGAGGCGGCGAAAGGGCCGCAACACCGGTTCGCTGACATCTCCCAGGATCCGGGCCGCCGGATGATAGCTGTGAGGGGCGATCCAACTGAGAATAGCGGAACCAAAAATAGCAATCAACAGAATCCAGCAAGCGATATCAAGAGCCTCTCCCAAACTATATACGAGGATCCCAATGCCGTTGGCATCATAGCCGTCCAGCAAGGAAGGCAAATAATATCTCAGGAATCCGATGACCAGGATCAATACCAGCAGTGCGAGATCTACTCCGTAAACCCCGGGAATGATGCTCCGAAATACCCGGAGGGGAGGATCGGTGATGGCGATGATAGCGGCGACGATCGGATTGCGGAAGTCCACCCGCAGGAGCTGGAACAAAAATCGGCAAATGACCGCGATAAAATAAAGTCCCAGCAGGGTGCCCACCAAAAAACGGAGCGCATCAACAAAATAGAGCATCAATGATTACCTCCGAATTGCTCGGATAACTTGATAGAGCGAGTCACGGCGGCACCCACTCCGGCCAGTACAGCATTGTCAAATCCATACCACTCCATACAGCGTAAGCCGGCTTCAGTGGTGCCGCCAGAAGAAGTGACGTTTTGCCGCAATTCCTCCGGCTCCAGATGGCTTTGGTGGATCAGGGTAGCCGCCCCCAGAGCCGTCTCCAGCACCAGGATTTTGGCGGTTTCCTTGTCCAGGCCATGATTCTCCGCAGCTTGGATCATGAGTTCCATCAGTTTGAAGAAGTAAGCAGGACCACTGCCGGAGACACCCGTCACGGTATCCATCAGAGATTCCCGTGCCAACCAGACGACCTGGCCGACTGCCCCCATGGTGTTTTCGACCACACGACGATGGGCCGGGTTCGCCAGTTCATTGGCCCACAGTCCGGAGATTCCCTGATTGATCAGGGCAGGGGTATTGGGCATGACCCGGACAAAGGGCAGCTTCGTATCAATCCATCCCAAAATATCGGTGCTTCGGATTCCGGCTACGACCGAAACTAACAGAGGAGATGCTTCCTGCAGAGCTGTTTTCAGGGGGACCAGTACTTCGTGCAGTACCTGAGGCTTTACACACAGGATGACGATATCGGCATCCCGGACGCAACGCACATTGTCGTCCATGCACTCGATGCCATGGCTACGGGTGAGAGCATCGCGTCGGTCTGGTACGGGTTCGCCGACCCGGATTCGGTTCGCTGGCCATCCAGATGCGGTCAGGCCGCCGATGATACTGCCGGCCATATTGCCCCCGCCCACAAAAGCGAGCAGGGGATTGGGATGAGAGGGTTTCATCTCGGTTTATCAATGTAGTGTGATCTGAAGTGGGGAATCCGGTCACGAATTCCGCGGACCGAACAGGGCCGTCCCGACCCGGAGCATGGTGGCCCCCTCTGCAATGGCCGCTTCCATGTCTGCGGTCATGCCCATCGACAAATGATCCAGGGCCAGGCCTTTTTGTAGGAGGGATTCTTGCAACTCCCGACAGGTTTGAAAGATACCACGTTGTTCCGCAAGAGAGGTTCGGTAGCGAGGAATAATCATCATGCCCCGTAATCGAAGGTTGGGCAGTGTATGGATTGCTTCGGCCAGCGCCGGTACTTCCGCCACCTGGGCCCCTGACTTGGTGGGTTCGTGGTCAATATTAACCTGAATCAGGACATTGAGGAATTTTCCGACCGAAGCCGAGCACTGATCCAGGCGTGTGGCCACTTTGCGCGATGCTACCGTATGGACCCAATCAAATCGCTCTGCGATTTCCCGGCATTTACGACTCTGGATATGGCCAATAAAGTGCCAGACAAGAGGGCGTCCCACTTCGGTATTTTGTGCATGATACCAATTCATTTTTTGTTGGGCTTCCTGCAGATAGTTTTCGGCGAAATCCTGCTGGCCCATGGCGGCAAGTTTGCCGATGGCTTCGGGGGGGTGTTTCTTGCCTACCGCAACCAATCGGACACTACCCTTCGGGCGCCCATATTGTTCACAATAACGGCCAATTCGTGTGCGCACATCCAGCAGTCGATGAACGATTTCATCCATGGTTGGTTTGGTTGATGCTCAAAGATGATGGCGGTAGGTAAAGTCGGAATCCAGGGTGTATTACCATTACGTAGCGTATTGACAACCAGCGCCAAGGCGACGAACCCGAGGAACAGGACGTCGAGCTTCTCGAAGCGCGAGAAGACCCTGCGGAAGCCCCGGAGCTGTCAGAACCCACGTTCGACCCCGTTGCGCCGCCGATAGGATTCCCGGCCCTATTCCCAGGAAGCGGCGCAGTGGCTCTTGGGCGGCACCATGGGCTGTAAACCGAGATCGGCGGCCAACTGGGCGGGTTTTCTGGTCTTCAATCAGCATGGTCCATGATCTGGGCCAGGCGTTTCAGGAACTTCCGCTCCTCCGGGACGTCGTGCGCACGGCCGAGGGAGAGCCGAAAGACTCCCGCAGTGCGGGTATTCGCGGCAACCAGATGAAGTTGGGTGTTCCAGCCGCCCCGGGACTGGCCGAGGTACTGGGTGTCGGTTTTTTTCGAGCGCCCGTGCCATCGGGATCGACCTTGATATGGGTTTGGTCGAGGTCTATGGCTTCGATCCGGATCCGAATCATCTGCTCCCGTTGCAGATGCTCGAACACACGGTCCAGGACGCCGTTCTTCGACCACCGGTTCATCCGTGTATAGATCGTGTGCCAATTGCCGAATCGCTCCGGCAGGCCGCGCCATGTGCAGCCATGCTCGGCCACGTAGAGAATGGCATTGAGCACCTGCAGATTCGACAGGTTGACGTTGCCCCGCGGCGTCGGAAGCAGGGGCGCAATGCGCTCGTACTGTACTGGCGTGAGTTCCATGGATCGCTTTCTCCACATGGTTTTCGCTGAAAAGGACAACGATCCAGTATACCATGTCTCGGTCAATTTATGTTAACGCGCGTCGGGACAAATGTCGGGCGCGCCGGACGTGATGCCTTCGGTCAACGGCATTATATCGTTCCGTACCGGGGATGGAATATGCGGCAAGGATTTTCTGCAGGAACGATTCGGCGCTCATATGGAATGTGGGTACACCATGGGATAGGGCAGAGAAATATGGAACAACGATATGATTGGCCTTTTGGCCTCATCCTTGGGTATTTCCGGAAGTCGACTGTTCAGTCGAAACATGCGTTTGGGGGGGAAGGTTCAGTCATTGGTGCGGACTCCATGGTGGACTGAATCAGTTGGCTGAGTCGCTGGCGTTGCTTTGGCGAGGGGATGCGCCCCTTGCAAAGTGTACGGAAGCCTTTTTGCAGGGACTTCTGGGTCCCCGGATCGATGAGGTTCGTGAGGCTCTGACCTTGCTGGTGCTGAATAATCAATTGTTCCCGGATGGCGTGATTGCGACAGGATACCAGACGGAGATGTAGCAGTGCCCGCCCCAGAATGATCCAAGGGAACTGCAGGTTGCGGATGGGTCCCAGTATGGTTTGATGCCTGCCGAAAGCAAGCCCCCGCACTCGCACCTTGACCAGCTGATGGCTGCCAACCCAGGCCCCGGTCATGCCAATGATCGCTCCTGTAGCACCACCCAGGAACAGGGTTATGCCACCAGCCCCCAAATCGATCAAGGCCCCAGTAGCGGCACCACTGGTGGCACCGAGGGCCAGAATCTGGTCACGGTTAAGCCCAAAAAGTCGTAGAGTCCGTTCTGACAACAGGTCATCGTCCATGGCCGGCAATTCGGATTCCTGTTTCTTCAGGTGGTCGTGGCGGAAGATGGCTTCCACGTCAAGACGGGCCGCTTGTTCCATAGCTTCCAATCGGTCGACAAACTGTTTTTTGCTTTGCGCAATGCTGGCCGTATCTTTGGGATTTGGGAGTGCCACGGTCTCGCGGTAGGTAAGCATGTCTTCCAGTAGTTTGACAATGCGCTCACAAGATTGTTGAAGCTGCTGTGTTCGTCGAGCTACGAGACTGTCGGCCGCTTCCTGCAAGGGCTTTCGCCACGGTTCGTGCAATTCGGCAAATCCGATCAACAGTTGCACATGGCGCTCAAACGGCTCAGTAAAGGCATTGAATTCCCGGATGATGCGGAAATACTGTGACAGGGGAGCCTGCCAGTCCGAAGCATCGTCACCCGAGTCCACCCGATTGATCAATGCCATGCTGGGTTGGCCAGTCCACCGAAGGATCTCCATTTCGGCATCGTAGCCGGGGTTATAAGGTAAGGATCCATCAATCACATACAGGATCCCGGCTCCTTCCAGAATCGGAGACAGCAGTTGGCATTCGGCATCAAACCTCTCGTCCTTATGGTGAGCTGCGACAAATTCGCGGACGGTTTTCGGTCGATCGGAGGTCGATTCGGAGTGTTGCAACATCCAGTCCAAGGCGGCTTGTGGACGCTGAAAGCCGGGAGTATCGATCAGACGACACAATTCCCGCCCATCCCACTCAATAGGGTAGGGGCGAATGATGTCGGTGCTACCCGGCCAGAGAGAAATCAGAACCGATGCATCCTGGACCAGCGTGGACACGATACTGCTCTTGCCCTTATTGGGATGGCCAACAACCGCCAGTGCCGGTGTCCTCAGACCTGTGGGGTGAGAAATCATGGGGCAGGGAGTTCCAGGCAGAGGCCCGGATCACCCAAGGCATGCAGGGAGGCTTCCCATATTGCCAGGTCCTGAGGGTCGACGCCATCAGCGGTCTCCATCGGAACAAGAAAGACAATCCGGAATGCGGCCTCCTCCATGTGCGCCCGCAGAGCCTTGAGAAAGTCCATCAAGTCCAATATCGGCGGTTCCCAGGACGCAGTGACCACCACCACGGCTTCCGGTCGATGGGCCATGATTTCACGGATCCGTTCACGACCCACCTCGGTGCTTTGGCGTCCGCCCGCTGCGACCACTTGTGTGATTTGAATCCCGGCTCGGGAGAGTGCTCTGGGATTGGATTTGATTTCAGCCCATTCGACGACCACAGCCGATACCGGCCGACCGATCTGTTTTCGACAAAGAGGCGGATCGTCTGCTGGTGGGGAGGCTTCTCCCCCGCAATCATCGCCGTCAATCGGGCGGTGGCGCAGGGAAAAGAGGATAGTGGGTGCTCTGGGATGTCCTCGAATCGCTATGGCCAGGGCGCGATCGTACCGGACCCCGGCATACAACAACAGTAGCATCCTGGGGATGAGGCCATAGACGCAGAGGCACATCAACAGGAACATCCACCAGGTCCCCAGCCGGGCTACCATGTCGACAGCAATGGGCGAACCCGTTTGTAGCCGAAAAAAGCGGCTGGCCTCTACCAGTCCTGCATCTGGTGCTGCGATCGGTAACGCCCATCGCCAGGGCAGAGACAAGACTCCGAAAATGTCCGACATCGTATCGGTCTCCACCTGCAGGGTGGTGCTCCAGCCAAAGGCGAGGTCAGTTGCCACAATCAGATAAAACAGGGTGGCGATGATGCCGATGTTCAGGGCAACCGTGAATTGTTGTGCCAGGTAAATTAACAGCCACCGACAGATCCCATACGATTCATACGCATCCGACGTATCAATCAATTGCGATAGTGGCGATGTCTGAACCGGTTTCATCCGGACTGCGAGTCGAGTAAGCCAGAAGGCTGGGTTGATGAATGAAAAGGCTTCCTGGACCCGGCCCAGGCCACAGGTCAACAGTAACAGCAACGCCAACAGTAGCAGCAGCTGGCTGCCAACCAACCCAATCAGGGCATGGACCAGATTGATCGGGGCACTGCCGTCATAATGAAGAAACGTAAGGCTGAGGAACCCACCACCTGTCAGGCCCAAGATCCACAAACCGGCAATCAAGGTATACAGTTCGGTTTGGGCCTGATGACCCTGACCCTGCCGGCCCTGGCGGATCATTGAGACCCAGGTCCGTAGGGTAGCCAGGTCGCTTTTCCGTGCGGGAATCTTGGGACCGATTTGCCGGTCCCGCTGTCGTACTGTCTTGCGGTCGAGCTTGGCGTCCAACTGGGCTTGTACCTGGAAATCAATCAGGTCGGTGAGTAGGGACGGTTTCGGCACGGACTTGGCTGGGGTACACTTCGGTACGTATTGTAACGATTTTGGAACGACCAAAGATGGCGGCAACGATCAAAGCGGGGATTTTGGGTGGAACGGGGTATACGGGTGTCGAATTGCTGCGAATTCTGGTGCGACACCCGGCCGTCGAATTGCGCTGCATTACCTCCCGTGGCGAGCATGGCCGACCAGTGGCGGATTGCTTTCCTTCCCTACGGGGAGTGGTCGACCTGGCGTTTGCCGACCCGGAACAGGGAGCCCTGGCAGAATGTGATGTCGTATTCTGTGCCACCCCCAATGGCGTAGCCATGCAACATGCTCGTACTCTGCTTGCAGCAGGATCCAGGATCATCGACCTGTCGGCGGACTTTCGCCTGCAGAATATCGCTGACTGGGAGCAGTGGTATGGTATGAGCCATGCCTGCCCCGAACTGGTCCCGGAGGCGGTGTACGGGTTGCCGGAAATGATGCGGGAACTGATACGAAAGGCACACCTGGTCGCCAATCCTGGATGTTATCCGACGTCTGTTTTGTTGGGGTTCCTGCCGATCATCGAAGCCGGATTAGTCAATGTGAGTCGACTGATTGCGGATGTGAAGTCGGGGGTATCCGGTGCTGGACGTTCGGCAAGGATGGATCTGGCCTTTTGCGAAGTGAGTGATTCGTTCAAGGCCTATGGGGTGGCCGGTCATCGACACCTCCCGGAAATCTGTCAGGGACTTGGCAGGATCGCCGATCAACCGGTCGGATTGGTGTTCACGCCTCACCTCTTGCCCATGATTCGCGGGATTCACGCCACTTTGTATGCTCCGCTCATGGAATCGGGTCCAGTGGATTTGCAGGCCATCTACACCGACCGTTTTGCGGGCGAGCCATTTGTCGACATCATGCCGCCGGGCTCCCATCCTGACACCCGGAGTGTGCGGGGTTCCAATACCTGTCGGATTGCGGTCCATCGACCTCTGGATGGAGAGATGGTGGTGGTGCTTGCAGTCGAAGACAATCTCGTCAAAGGGGCCGCTGGTCAGGCGGTGCAGAACATGAATCTGATGTTCGGCCTTACCGAAACGGAAGGGTTGGAGCAGGTAGCCATGACTCCATAATTTCGCTCATGAGGCCGAAAATCATCGTCGGTTGTGCCATTCTGCTGGCATTTGTGATCGGCTATCTTACTGGCAGGACGGATCCCTTGGTGCTGGCTGGCTGCCAGCAGGAGAGACAGGTTCTGCTGGAGGATCTTGACCGTCTCCGAGCCAGGAATAACAACCTGGAAGTGACTCTGGATCTGGTCCGGAGACAAATGGAAACGGATCGTATTGCCTATGATGACTTGTGGCGTAAGGTAGAGAAATCAGAACAGGAGCAGATGCGTATTCTGGAACGGATCGACGCCCAAAAGGAGTTCCTGCAGCGTCTTCGGGCCCGATGCGAGGGCGGTTGACCTGATGATTGATATTGAAAAAGTCCGTGCTGATACGCCAGCTATGGCCCACCGGATCTATCTCAATCATGCAGGTTCATCACTGATGCCCGCGCCGGCATTCGCCGCGATGACCGATTATCTGGAACGGGAGCAAGCGATCGGAGGCTATGAAACCGCGGAAGAGCGGACGGCGGATGCGGCCCGGTTCTACCAGGAAGCCGCCCGGTTGTATGGATGCTCCGCCGAAGAAATCGCCTTTTGTACGAGTGATTCCGATGCCTGGCTCAAACTGTTTCTCTCCCTGCACTTTTCGGCGGGTGACCGGATTGTGACGACCCAGCTGGATTATGGCAGCCACTTTGTCAGTTTTATCCAGATGGCACGAAAAGGTGTGGAGACCATAGTGATCGGGTGTGATAGCAATGGGGATTTGGATCTGATAGCGTTGGAGAACGCTGTGGACGAGCGAACCCGGTTGATCACGACGAGTCATGTGCCTACCAGTGGGGGGACGATCAGTGCGGCTGCCAAAATCGGTGAAATCGCCCGAAAAGCCGGCGTCCCCTTCGTGTTGGATGCCTGCCAGTCCAGCGGGCAGATTACCGTGAATGTCCGGGAGATTGGCTGCTCGGCCCTGACCGCCACGGGACGAAAATACCTGCGCGGCCCCCGGGGTTCAGGCCTTTTATATGTGGAACATGCGTTCCTTGAAGAGTTGGAACCGGCTGCATTGGATCAATTCGGGGTCGAGCTGTTGAGTGCTTCCCACTATCGCCTGCTGGCCGGGTCGCGCCGGTTTGAGAACTTTGAAGTGAGTCATGCCGCGCGGGTCGGTTTGGGGGCCGCGATCGCCTATGCCAATGCCATTGGCATACCCTGCATTGAAGAGCGGATCCGGGAGCTTGGCCAGGTTTGTCGCCAGCTGCTGGCCGAGGTTCCAGCCATTACCGTGCAGGATCGGGGTCGCCATCTCGGTGGGATCGTGACTTTCAGTGTCCGGGGCCGGACGGCAGATGAAATCTGTCAGTATCTGCTGGCCCATCATGTCCATGTTTCGGTTTCCAGCGGCTCCGGTGGACTGGTGGATTTCCAGGCCCGGGGAATCCAGAGCCTTGTCAGGGCTTCGGTACACTATTTCAACACGGTGGGAGATATTCGTCAGATGGTTCGGCTGCTGGCCCGTCTGCCGTAGGGGTCTTGCGAGCCGGCGGAATCCGTGGATCAGCCCGGACCCAGAGACTGGCAGGTATCGGTGGGTCTGTGACCGGGTTGCGTAGGTCAAACCGGTCAAAGTCAAACAGGGCAGTGTCTCCCAGTTGCGAAGGGGCGACATTGCAGATGGCCCGGAAAATGTTTTCCACCCGCCCCGGTCGATGTTTCCATTCATTCAGCATGGCCTTGATCTGCTTTCTTTGCAACTGTTCCTGGGAACCACACAGGGTGCAGGGGATGATGGGAAAATTTCGTGCCCGGGAATAGGCGCTGATCTCTTCTTCCGCGCAATAGGCCAACGGGCGAATGACCGTATTTTGGTCGTCATCACTGCGGAGTTTGGGCGGCATGGCACTCAGGCGTCCACCATGAAAAAGATTCAGAAACAGGGTTTCGATGATGTCATCACGGTGATGACCCAAGGCGATCTTGGTAAATCCATGTCGTTGTGCATAGCCATACAGGGTTCCGCGACGAAGACGTGCGCAGAGGCTGCACAGGGTGCGGCCCGCCGGAATGACGCGTTTCACTACACTGTAGGTGTCTTTCTCAATGACATCGTACATCACCCCTCGGGACTCCAGATAGCGGGGTAAGACATCCTCGGGAAAGCCGGGTTGTTTCTGGTCCAGATTGACGGCAACCAACTCAAACTCTACGGGGGCGCTTTGCTGCAGGACCAGGAGAATATCGAGTAGGGTATAGGAATCCTTTCCACCGGACAGGCAGACCATGACACGGTCACCCTGCTCGATCATATGATAATCTTCAATGGCCCGACCCACCTGACGCCGGAGTCGTTTGCGAAGCTTGTCAAAATTTCGTTTGGTCATGGTGGCATGGCCACCATGTGCCTGGTGAACTGCGATAGAATGACCCTTGGCAGGCCGGTTGGTCGCCCCGATATTGGCTGGAGTGCTTTCGGGGCCTGTTACATTGCAAGAGGTGGCCCGGCCGAAACGTTTCGGGGATGAAAAACCGTTAGCTGATTCGATATTTTTCATCCTGACCATTGTACCTGATTTGTATCCGCCAGGGATTCGCTTCGCGAGATGAAAACTCTATTCAAATGGTTGCTTTGGCTGACGGTCGCCGTTGTCCTGGTCGCGACCGTGATGTCGGTTGTACTGACATTTTTTCTGCAGGAGAACGATTACAAATCCCTGATTCAGAATTGGGTGGAGACCCGAACGGGAAGAACATTTGAAATCCAGGGAGAGGTCGGCATATACCCTGGAATAGGACTGACGTTGTATGCCGAAGACATCCGCCTCGGTAATGTGTCCTGGAGCGACCGTGCCGATATGCTGCGCGCTTCCCGGGTAGAAGCCCGTCTTTCGCTGGCGGAGCTCCTACAAGGCCATTTGGCGATAGAACAGGTTTTGATACAGGGGCTGATGCTTCTGGTGGAACAAAATGCCAAAGGCCAATATAACATCGGAATTTCCAGCAGTCCGGATGGAGAGCGCCCCATAGAGGTACCGGAATGGATCAAGATCCGGTCGGTCACTGTTGAAGAATCCCAGATTGAAGTCGATCAGAACGTTCATGATTGGGATGTCCGTATTGATCAGGGCCGTCTCCATGCCGATGGGCCGAACGTTCCGTTGCAGATCGATCTACAGGCCAGCCTCAATACAGTTCCACTCGCAGTCACGGGTACCCTGGGTACTCTCACCACCTGGTGGCAACGTCAGGAGTCAATGGGGGATTTGATCCTGACAGTGCGGGATTCCGGTCAAATCCGGGCGACGGGTACCGTAGGAGATGTGCTGGGATGGCGTGATGTCGAAGTGGAACTGGCGGGAGGAATCAGTGAACTGAGGGAGATCGCTCCCTGGTTTCGCATCCGCCTGCTGAAGCTGGAGCAGGCTCGATTGACGGCTCGATTGGTTCAGCCCAGTACGTTTTCTTCCATGTCTCTGGAAGACCTGAAAGGCCGTGCAGATTATTACGGGGTACCGTTTCAGGTGGAAGGGAGGATCGGACGGTTAAGTCGCTGGAGCGACTTTGATCTCCGTCTCTATGTCGAGGATGCATGGGATCATGAGCGGTCCCCATTGGGGGATTTTGCCAACTTCCGTCCCGCAATCCATATGGATGCCAATGTGACCGGGAATTTCTTCGGACTTCATATGGACATCATCCGTCTTGAGGTCATGGCGACCGGGGTACATATTACGGGTCAGGGATTGATCACCAATGCCAGCAGGGTGTGGGACCAAGGCCTACCCCTGCAGGTCTGGGTCGAAGATCTGCAGTCCCTGGGGAAGACATTGGGCCGGAATTGGGTGGATTTGGGCGAAATTCGGGGGCAAGGTATCCTGGCCAAAGAGAAAGCCGGCTTTGCGCTCCAGTCCGTTGATCTCGAAACGACGGCAACCGATGTATCCATGAGCGGCAAGGGCAGCATCCAGCGCCTGGGGCCGGAACAGGAGGGATGGATCGATATTACCGGCACTGTCGATCAGGAGTTTTTCCATCGACAGGGCTATCTGCGCTTTTTCCGCCCGAATACGGCGATGGTAGACGCCCAATGGCATATCGATGGTTACCAGCATTCATTGAATGTTGACGCCTTGTCCCTGCAGTTTCCCGGAGGGGAATTCCGTGGGCAGGGAGGAATCCCGGATCTGGAGGCACCCGGAAAACTGACGCTGAACCTGGAGGGGAGAGCCTCGAATGTACAGGCTTTCGGGTCACTGCATGGATGGGTATTACCGGCATTGCCGGAATTGGCTGCTACGGTTTTGATAGAGGGTCAGGGGAAGGGACACTGGACCATCCGCACGATGGCCCCTGCCGTCAACCAGGAAGGAGAGTATTTGACCCTGATCGGTGAGGTGGACCTGTCACCGGGGGAGAGAGTAGTCAATTTGCAGGTCCGGGGTATGGCCGATACGCAGGTCCTGTCCGTTTGGATTCCCCCTGAGGTGGCAGACCCCGTGCTGGCGAGCTTGGATCGGGTGCAGGCGACCTTTATGTTACGCGGTTCCCCTGACCATGCTCTGACACTCGAAAACCTGCAACTCGTTGCGGTAGGAAATGAAGCCAAGCTGGAAGTCGAGGGGGCGATATCGGCCTTCCAGCCCTTGCGTGGACGGCTACAGGTTTCCCTGTCGGGACGTCCGGAAACCTGGCTCCGGCTTCTGCCTGATCCGTTGCCGCCGGTGGAGAAAGTGGAGCTTGCTTTCGGCATGTCCCTGCCTTGGGACCATGGGCCGCTGGAGGATCTGAGCCTGCGGGTACATACGTTGGACGGTCGGCTGCAGTTGGCGGGCGATATTCTCGGCGTTCGTCCGCTTCGAATTGACCGCATGCGGCTGACGATGGATTATGCGGAGCTGGCGGCCATCCCCCCATTCCGGGATGTCGTGATACCGGGAAATCCCGTTTCTGTAGAAGGCTGGCTGGCATGGCAGGCCGGCCGGCTGTCGGTGGATACGACAGGCCAGATCGGGGAGAGTCAGTTCGAGGCGAAAGTCGATTGGCAGATGGCCCGCGATGGCGGGCGGTCCACACTGGATGCGATAGTTGGGGTGGATCAATTGAATCTCAACAGCCTGCGGGCCAAAAATCGAACCAATCGCAAGTTCGTGAATACGCCATTGTTGCCGGGTTGGATGTTCCGGATGGATGGCAACCTGCAACTGGAGATTGCCGATTATTGGGGCACTCGGGCTCACTTCCGGGATATTCGTGTCCGGTCCCGTATGGATGCGGGGACGGTCGATACCTCGTTTGTAGCGGGATTGGGTCAGGGACAATTTGTTGGGCACCTCCAATCGCCAGGCCGAGGTGCGATGCGAATGGAACTGGGTATGACGCAATTCCCGGTGGAATCCTTGCGTGCCATTTCCGACAATGACTCTTTGGTGGGGGGAGAGGTTGATGTCTCGGTCACATTGCAGGGTAAGGGCATGGCCTTGGCTGACTTGTTGGCACAGGGGAAAGGTGAAATCAAGATTGAGATCCAGAATTCCCGGTTGGATGGTAACGTCCTGACCACCACCGGCGGAGATTTGTTGACCAGCCTCATTGATACCATTCGGGCTCTGGGCAATATCCGTGACTATACGGAACTCGAATGTGGTGTGGTGTACCTGGACTTGGAAGGCGGCAAGGCGGTGACCCGCAATGGGTTGGCGATCAAGACCGCACGGGTGACTGTGGTGGGTGCCGGAGAGGTCCAGTTTCCGGGCGGGAAGATCAATTTTGTCTTGACCCCCAAGGCTCGGGAAGGGCTCGGGGTGAGTGTCACTTCGATCGCCCGCAGCATTCGGCTGGGAGGCACATTGAACGACCCCAGTGTCGAGATCAGTTCCCAGGGGTTGTTGACAACTGGTGTGAATATCGCCTCATTTATTGCCACAGGCGGGGCCTCACTGATTGCTCTGGGGTTGTATGATCGGGCGCATGCCAATTCCGATGTTTGCGCGATTGCCCGGGGGGGTGTAGGCGACAGCGACCATCAACCGCCCGCTCCGACGGCGGGCGGTGCCCAATAGGAGACCGATCATGGGCCCATTTTCCTGGAGTGCAGCTTCCGAGCGCAACAAACACCCGATTCTGAAAGCCCTGCAGTTGCGGCTGCAGGTGGGTCAGTCCATTCTGGAGATCGGCTCCGGGACTGGCCAGCATGTGATTCATTTTGCCCGGGCCTTGCCGGGTGTGCATTGGTTGCCAACGGATTTGGCTCCACAGATTCCGATCCTCCAGCGTCAGTTGGATGCCGCCGGTCTGGTCAACGTCGATTCGCCCCAGCGGCTGGATGTCGCCGCTCCTTGGCCTTCCCTTCGGGTAGATGGAGTCTATTCCGCCAATACGGCCCATATCATGAGTTGGCGTGAGGTTGGATATCTGTTCCGGGGAGTAGGCGGCCTGCTCCGAGGGGGGCGATTTTATCTCTATGGCCCATTCAACCGGTGTGGTCACTTCACCAGTCCGAGCAACGAAGCGTTTGACCGCAGTCTTCGACAGGGAAACCCCGACATGGGCATCCGCAACGATGAAGAGCTGGTGGCTCTGGCCGAGTCCTATCAACTGGTGCTGGACGAAGATCTGGAAATGCCCTCTCACAACCGATTACTGGTTTGGCAAAGCACCCGCACACCAGAAGAGCCCCTTTCCTCCGATCGGTGAAGACGATATAATCCTAAAAATGCACCAAAAAAGCGCAAATAAAACCCGTCGTGCACTCTATCGGGGCGCTCATGTGGTTCGGTTTTGCAAGAACCCCCTTGGGTGGTCCAGATTTGGGCATTGGATTCTGGCATGCTTTTTGCTTGATGGATGGAGAGGCCGGAATATGGCTCTACACATCAATTCACTGAAATCCAAATCGAGGTTGTATTCATAATGTCTGCAGAAGTAATGAAGTTATTGCAGGAGAGCGAGGCTCAATTTGTCGATCTCCGCTTTACGGACACCAAGGGCAAGGAACAGCATGTCACCATTCCGTCTACGGTCGTGGATGAGGACCTGTTCGAGGACGGCAAGATGTTCGATGGTTCCTCCATCGCCGGGTGGAAAGGCATTAACGAGTCGGACATGATTCTGATGCCGGATCCCGATACTGCAGTTCTGGATCCGTTTGCCCAGGTCAGTACCGTCAATATCCGTTGCGATATTGTGGACCCGACCGATATGCAGGGGTATGACCGGGACCCGCGTTCCATTGCCAAGCGGGCGGAAAATTTTCTGGTTTCGACTGGAGTCGGCGATACTGCATATTTTGGCCCGGAAAATGAATTTTTCCTGTTCGATTCGGTGCATTGGGAAAATGAGTTGGGTGGCGCGTTCTATGAAATTGATTCCACTGAGGCGGCCTGGAACTCCAGCAAGATTTATGAAGATGGCAATACTGGCCATCGTCCCGGGATCAAGGGGGGATATTTCCCGGTCCCTCCAGTGGACAGTCAAGCCGATGTCCGTTCACAAATGTGCCTCACCATGATGAAAATGGGCCTGGATGTCGAAGTGCATCATCATGAGGTCGGTACGGCCGGCCAAGGGGAAATCGGTGCCCGGTTCAACACCTTGGTCCAAAAAGCGGATGAGGTGCAGATTTATAAGTATGTAGTTCACAATGTGGCGCATGAGCATGGTCTGACGGCAACTTTCATGCCCAAACCCATTGTGGGGGACAACGGCAGTGGCATGCATGTGCACCAGTCGATTACCCGGAATGGGGAGAATATGTTCGTGGGTGACCAGTATGGAGGGCTGAGTGAAACCGCCTTGTACTACATTGGAGGCATCTTCAAGCATGCCCGTGCGCTTAACGCCTTTACCAATGCCAGCACCAACAGCTACAAGCGCTTGGTTCCGGGATTTGAAGCACCGGTACTGCTGGCCTATTCGGCCCGCAACCGCTCTGCGTCTTGCCGTATTCCGTATGTGGCTAATCCCAAGGGACGGCGCATTGAAATCCGCTTCCCGGATTCCACGGCCAATCCGTATCTGGCGTTCAGTGCCATGCTGATGGCCGGCCTGGACGGAATCCTCAACAAGATTCACCCAGGAGACCCCGGTGACAAGGATCTCTATGATCTGGCACCGGAAGAGGAAAAAGACATTCCCACAGTTGCCCACAGCCTGGATATCGCCCTGGAGGCACTGGACCAGGACCGGGATTTTCTGTTGGCCGGAGATGTGTTCAGCAATGACTTTATCCAGTCGTATATCGACCTGAAGATGGAGGAAGTGACTCGCCTGCGAATGGCTACTCATCCCGTAGAATTTGATATGTACTACAGCGTCTGACTCGTCCATCCCAACCCACCTCTGCCGCAAGCAGCGGAGGTGGGTTTCCCATTCTCCGGCGGGGTAGTCATTGTCTTTTCATGCTTCCTGACGCATTCCAGATCCTGCAGCAGCAATCGACAGGCATTGCGTTGCTGGACCGGGAACTGGTCGTGATGTACCTGAATGAATCGGCCGAGACACTGTTCCATACCAGTCTGCGGCGTGCGGTGGGACAGCCCTTTCCCAGCCTCATTCGGGAGGGAGAACCATTGCTGGAGTCTTGTCAGCGCGTACTCGCCGGCAGCCGGCTGGTTCGATTGCGCAACTGTCAACTGCTGCTGTTTTCATCCCCGATTCGAAAGTCCATCGAGTGTAGGGTCAGTTGGGTAGACGATTCGGCTGACGGGAGACTGTTGATGGAAATGAACGAAATCAGGCCGGCGGGAAAACCCATATGGGATGGCGGTTTTCTGGAGCGGCAACAGGCCAATCAAGCGGTGATTCGTGGCATGGCACATGAAATCCGCAATCCGTTGGGAGGGGTCCGCGGGGCCGCGCAACTGCTTGCAGAAGAGACAGGCAGTGAGCGGTTTGCCGAATATACACAGATTATTCTCCGTGAGACCGATCGGTTGACAGCACTGGTAAACCGGATGCAGGCCCGTACCCGGGCCAATCTGGATGAATGGATCAATATTCACCAGGTGACCGAGCATGTACGACAACTGCTGCAGGCCGATGTGGGAGATACCTTTCGGTTGCTGCAGGATTACGATCCCAGCCTGCCCGAGGTGAGGGGCAATCGGGATTTGCTGGTCCAGGCCTTGCTGAATGTCATGTGCAATGCGGCGGAAGCCCTGCAGCCCCAATCCGGGGAAAAACGGATTTGGATTCGTACCCGAATCGATTGCCTGATGCTTCCGGACTGCCGCAAACAGGTTGTCCGGCTGGAAATTGAGGACAACGGCCCGGGTATCGACCCCGATATCGAATCCGGCATTTTCGATCCCATGGTCACCAACAAGACGGATGGAACCGGTCTGGGATTGCCCATTACCGCGGAAATCATCACCCAACTTGGGGGCTTTATGGATTTTGCCAGCCATCCCGGGAAAACGATTTTCCGGATGTTCCTTCCCACCGTCCAAGAATTGCCGTCCGGATGAATGCCGACAAGGGACATGTCTGGGTGGTAGACGATGATGCCTCCATTCTTTGGGTGCTGGAGAAGGCCCTCGGCAAGGAGGGATATCGAGTCGACCGGTTCCCCAGTGCCGAATCCATGCTCTCGGTTTTGGACCAGGAGCCGGAAAACAAGCCCAATGTCGTGCTCTCGGATATCCGGATGGATGGGATGAGTGGATTTGAGGTTGTCGACCGGCTGGCGGGAGAGGCGAATGTTCCGGTCATCATCATGACCGCCTATGGCGACCTGGATAGTGCCGTCGATGCATACCGTCATGGGGCTTTCGAATATCTGACCAAGCCTTTTGATATTCGCGAAATGCTTTCTCTGGTGGATCGGGCCTGTCATCAGGGCACTCCTTCGGAGATGATTTCCAGAGAGGTTCGGCAGGACCGGATGATGATCGGCGACAGTGCAGCCATGCAGGAAGTATTCCGGATTATTGGTCGGCTGGCGACCTCGGACATGAACGTGCTGATCCGCGGCGAATCCGGTACCGGCAAGGAACTGGTAGCGGATGCCATCCATCGTAATAGCCCGAGAAGCGGACAGCCGATGGTGGCCATCAATACGGCAGCAATTCCCTCCGAATTGCTCGAATCTGAACTGTTCGGGCATGAAAAGGGTGCGTTTACCGGGGCCCATACCCGTCACATCGGTCGTTTTGAGCAGGCCAACGGCGGCACCCTGTTTCTGGATGAGATCGGAGATATGCATGCAGGTCTGCAAACCCGCCTGCTGCGAGTGCTGTCGGAAGGACGATTCTACCGGGTGGGGGGGCGCACGGAAATTCATGTGGATGTCCGAATCATCGCTGCCACCAATCAGGACCTTGAGTCCCTGGTGTCCACGGGAGGCTTCCGTAATGACCTGTTTCATCGCCTAAATACCATCGCGGTGCATACCCCGGCACTGCGGGACCGGTACCGGGATATTCCCTTGCTGGTCGATTATTTTCTGCGGCAGGCGGCGGCGGAACTCAAACTGGAAGTCAAAAGCTGCGCCGCCGAAGTATTGGCGGTGATGATGCAATACTCCTGGCCCGGTAATGTGCGGGAACTGGAAAACGTCATCCGGCGCCTGACGGTGCTGGCCCCTGGACAGGTAATTCAACTGGAGGACCTGCCGGCGGGCATGCGGTCCGGCCGTGCGGAGCAAGAGGATTGGGCGGTAGCCTTGTCCAGAGTGATCCGGCACCGGTTGCACGGAGGGGAAATGCAAGTCGCCAAACGGCTGCAGGCGGAATTTGAAGCGATTCTGATTGATGCCGCGCTGGCCCACAGTCGAGGGCATCGGCAAAAGGCAGCGGCCTTGCTGGGTTGGGGACGGAACACGCTGGCCCGAAAGGTTCAGGAATTGCAATTGGACCCGGAACAATTTTAAGCCCGATTATGCTTGAAGCAGGTCATGACGGCCCCCATTTGCGTTACAATCTCAGCATTCTTTCTCGCGTCAGTTAACCTTATGCCCTGGAATCAACCCGGATCCAACGGGGACGACCGTGACCCTTGGGGTCGCAATAGCAGTGGTGGCGGCCGTCGCGGTAGCAGCGATGCCCCTCCCGATATTGATGAAGTGCTGCAGAATGCCAAGCGCCGCATCGAAGAATTGTTCGGTTCGCGAGGCGGGGGAGCATCGGGGGGAGGCCGGAAAGGTAAAGGTATGGGGTCTGGCAGAGGCTCGGGCATCAGTTCCACCATGATTACTATCCTCATTGTGGTCGGCTTGGGAATTTGGGGGTTCAGCGGTTTTTATACCGTGCAGCAAGGTGAGCAAGCCGTTGAGCTTCGATTTGGTGCCTACAGCGAGACCAAGGGGGCCGGGCTGAGATGGCACTGGCCGGGCCCCATTGAGCAGGTGGAGATCATCAATACGGACAAGCTCAATACGGTCTTTGTCGGGTATCGCGAATCGGCCCGTGGCAAGCAGCTGGTTCCCATTGAAGCCCTGATGCTGACGCAGGATGAAAACATCATTGATGTCCAGTTCGCCGTACAGTACGACATCAAGGACCCCCGTGACCTGCTGTTCAATGTCAGTGAATACAATCCAGCCGACGTGGCTGAAAGCGTGGTTCGGGGAGCAACCGAAAGCGCGGTTCGGGAGATTGTCGGCCGTAATACCATGGATTTCGCCATTACCGAAGGTCGGGCGGAACTGGCTGCGGAGACCAAGGTGCTGGTGCAGAGTATTCTTGACCGCTATGATTCGGGGATCAATATTCGTGCTGTGGAGATGCAGGATGCTCAACCCCCCGCGCAGGTCAAGGATGCGTTTGATGATGCCGTGAAAGCCCGTGAGGATGAGCAGCGTCTGAAGAATCTCGCCGAAGCTTATGCCAATGATGTCATTCCCCGCGCCCGGGGGGCGGCCGCGCGGATTACCGAAGAAGCGCAAGCTTACAAGGCCACCGTGATCGCCCGGGCTGAAGGGGAGGCATCCCGCTTCGAACAGGTTCTGGATGAATACCAGAAAGCACCCGAAATTACCCGGGACCGGCTCTACCTGGAAACCATGGAAGGTGTGCTGTCCCGTTCCAGCAAGATTATCATTGATCAGCCTGCTGGCGGCAATAGCCTGATGTACTTGCCGTTGGACCAGATAATCAACCGGCGCAATACGACCCAGATGACCCTGGATGCCAGTGAAGAACTGGCCACCACCGACAGTCTCGACAGCACTTCGACTTTTAACCAGGATCTTCGAACCACCTCCCGTAACACTGAGAGAATCGGCAGGAACTAAACCATGAGCGCACGAAACATATTATTCCTGGTGCTGCTGGCGCTGGTTGTTGCCACCTTCCTTTCGGTCTTTTATTATGTTGACGAACGGGAACGGGCCATCAAGTTCAAGTTTGGTGAAATTGTCGATTCTGATATCCAGCCCGGCCTGAACTGGAAAATGCCTTTCATCAATAATGTCCGTTACTTTGATGCGCGGGTGCAAACCATGGATTCGGATCCGGAAAGCTACCTGACCGTGGAGAAAAAAACCTTGGTAGTGGATTCCATTGTGAAGTGGCGTATTGATGATGTCCATGAATATTTTACACGTCTGCAAGGGCGTATCAGCAATGCCCGCTCGCGTCTGGCGCAACGGGTAAATGACAGTCTGCGCCAGGAATTCGGTAGACGAACCCTGCAGGAAGTCATTTCCGGCGACCGTGCCGTCATTATGGAAGCGGTCCGCCAGACGATGGTCGAAGAAGCGAAACAGTTTGGTGTGGAAGTTATTGATGTGCGTCTCAAACGGGTGGACCTGGACCCGGCGATCAGTGAGGGGGTCTATGCCCGCATGCAAGCGGAACGTCAGCGTGTGGCCAAGGAGCTGCGCGCACAGGGTGAGGAACAAGCCGAGAAGATTCGAGCCGATGCGGACCGCCAGCGCGAAATCCTGCTCGCGAATGCCCGCCGGGATGCAGAACAAGTCCGCGGGGAAGGGGATGCCATCGCGACGGCTACCTACGCTGGCACATTCAACCGGGACCGTGACTTCTATAATCTGTATCGCAGCCTGAATGCCTATTCGCGAACGTTCAGTGGCAAAGATGATTTGATGGTAATTGACCCGAGTTCCGAATTTTTTCGCTATTTCAAGCAATCCAGCGCCCAACCGGATATGAGAGTCTCCTTGCCACCTGCAGGCGGTTGAACGGCGGTCGATCCGTTCCTTTGCAGTCTGGCGGTGCGCGTGGCTTGCGCATGCTCCCGGTTTTTGCCAGGGTTTGAAGGGTCAGCCCTGATGGCCGGATGCCATGAATTGGACTGATCTCCTGGCCGCTTTTTCGCTCTATCTGGTGCTGGAAGGGGTCCTGCCGTTTCTCCATCCCCGTGGCTTTTCCAGGACCATGGGGTTGCTGGCCCGCTTGCCGGAACGTCAGTTGCGGTACATGGGTCTTGGCAGTATGTTGGCCGGGGTGGCCCTGCTCTACCTTGTCCGTTCCTGAACCTGCATCCTGTTGCCGATTTGACATGTCCAGAAGTGTGGTGTTACTCGGTACCCAGTGGGGGGATGAGGGTAAGGGAAAAATCGTCGACTTGCTGACCGAACGGGCCGATGCGGTGGTGCGTTTCCAGGGTGGGCACAATGCCGGCCATACGCTGGTGGTGGAGGGGCGAAAGACTGTGTTGCATCTGGTGCCATCGGGCGCGATGCGAATCGATGTCGAATGCCTGATCGGCAATGGTGTGGTCGTCGAGATCGGCCAATTGTTGCAGGAAATGGAAAATCTTGAGGAGATGGGGATCTCTATCCGAGACCGACTCATGATCAGTCCGGCCTGTCCCATGATCCTGCCCCATCATCTGGCTCTTGATGTGGCCAGGGAAGCTGCCCGGGGCCATCTGGCCATTGGGACTACGGGACGGGGTATCGGTCCTTGCTATGAAGACAAGGTAGCCCGGCGTGGACTCCGGCTGGCTGATTTGTGGCAGCCAGAGGAACGGTTTGCAGAGAAACTGCATCAGGTCATGGACTATCACAATTTTATGCTGGAACATTTCTTTCAGGCAAAAAGACTGGATTTCACAAAGATCCTGGACCAGGTGATGGGCCAGGCGGAACGGATAGTTCACCTGATTGGCGATGTGTCCACTCGCCTGTATCATTTGCGCCGGGAAGGCCGGTCGGTGATGTTTGAGGGGGCCCAAGGTATGCTGCTGGATATTGATCATGGGACTTATCCCTATGTGACTTCGTCCAATACGACAGCCGCAGCGGCCGCCGTCGGCAGTGGGGTGGGGCCTTTGGAACTGGATCATATTCTGGGAATCGTCAAAGCCTACACAACTCGGGTTGGCTCCGGGCCATTCCCGACCGAACTACGGGATGAGATCGCCCAGCGCCTTGGGGAGCGGGGGCATGAATTCGGTGCGACTACGGGACGGCCCCGGCGTTGCGGGTGGCTGGATATGGTGGCTATTCGTCGGGCGGTGCAGGTGTGCGGTGTGAGTGCGCTATGCGTCACCAAGCTGGATGTCATGGATGGACTGGAAACGATCAAAATCTGCACCCGATACGCCGTGGATGACCGGGAAGTGGAACTTCCGCCTTACGGAGCAGATGCGATGGCTCGCTGTCAGCCGATTTACGAAGTATTGCCCGGTTGGCAAGAGAGCACGGCCGGAATGCGGGAGTACGGGGAGCTACCCGTACATGCCAGGGCGTACCTTGATCGAATGTCGACCCTGAGCGGGTTGCCCATTGACATTGTGTCGACCGGTGCTGAACGCGACCACACCATCATCCTTCGACACCCGTTCCAATGACGGGTGTACTTTTGCGTAACCTTTGACCGAAATCCGAGTTCATCATGCAATTGAAACGATCTTCGCTTTTTCGCCAGCAGTGCTATGTCAACGGGGTCTGGCAAGATGCCCACAGCGGTGAGAAGGTCCCGGTGGCAAATCCAGCCAATGGGGAAATTATCGCCCAGGTGCCACAAATGGGAATGATGGAAGTCAGAGCAGCGATTGCCGGTGCCCGGGATGCGTTGGGGGCATGGAGCGGGTTGCTCGCCAAGGAGCGTGCTGCCCGACTACGGCACTGGTTCGAACTCATGATAGAACACCAGGAAGATCTGGCCCAGTTAATGACTTGTGAGCAAGGCAAGCCACTGGTGGAGTCACGGGGAGAAATTGCCTATGCGGCCTCGTTTCTGGAATGGTTTGCCGAAGAAGCCAAACGGATCAATGGTGAGACAATTCCCCAGCATCAGACCGACAAGCGGATTGTGGTATTGCGCCAGGCCGTGGGGGTTTGTGTCGCGATCACGCCGTGGAATTTTCCGTCGGCCATGATCACACGAAAAGTCGGTCCTGCCCTCGCGGCGGGATGTACGGTCGTCGTCAAACCGGCCACTCAGACCCCCTTGTCGGCCCTGGCACTTTGTGAACTGGCTGCGCAGGCTGGCATACCGCCAGGAGTCTTCAATGTGGTGACCGGCCGGTCTGGAGTGATTGGCGAGGAAATGACCTCGAATCCCCATGTTCGTCATCTCAGTTTCACCGGTTCAACCGAAGTGGGACGCCTGTTGATGAAAAAATGCTCGGAGTCGATCATCAAGGTTTCTCTGGAACTCGGTGGCAATGCCCCATTTATTGTATTTGATGATGCGGATGTGAATGCGGCTGTGGAAGGAGCAGTCTTGTCCAAATATCGCAATGCCGGGCAGACCTGTGTCTGCAGTAACCGGATCTATGTGCAGGAGGGGGTGCATGAAGAGTTCACGACCAAACTCGCGAAGGCGGTTGCGGAGATGCAGGTTGGGGATGGGACGGTTGACGGAGTCGTCCAGGGACCTCTGATCGACCTTGATGCAGTACGAAAAGTCGAGGAGCACATTGCGGATGCGATTTCCCGGGGGGCGGAAGTCAAATTGGGTGGGAAACGCCATGCATTGGGAGGTACCTTCTTTGAACCCACGATTCTGACGAATGTAACCTCGGAGATGAAAGTTGCCCGAGAGGAGACGTTTGGTCCATTGGCCCCGTTGTTCCGGTTTTCTGATGAGGCCGATGTGGTGCGGCAGGCCAACGATACCGAATTCGGGTTGGCGGCGTATTTCTACAGCCGGGATCTGGCTCGCACCTGGCGGGTTTCAGAAGCCCTGGAATATGGAATGGTCGGGATCAATACCGGCATCATTTCCAATGAGGTCGCCCCATTCGGCGGGGTGAAGCAGTCTGGTATCGGACGGGAAGGGTCCCGTCATGGCATTGAGGAGTACCTGGAAATGAAGTATCTCTGCATTGGCGGCATTGTATAGGCATCCTGGGCTTGCCAGAGAACCGAATGATCCATAAGCGATGTGACTGTCCATCCACGATTGTCGGCCAATCGAATCCTTCCGGATTTTTCGCCATGCCGCGATGAGTCGAAGGAAAGTGCTGTCTTCCCGATGCTCCGATGGGGTTTTGGGGCCCCAGTTCCACTCCGAAGCGCAACAATGCCCTGTCTGTCCATGAAGGCTATGACCTCATGGACAGACAGGGGAAATCCGGATTCCGAAGCACCCACTCGGGTCCGAAACGGTGACAATCTCGACCTTCCGGCATTGTAGACGGCATCATTCGACACTGCAACGGCCTGTGCAGCCCTGCAGGCGTGTCCGGGGACCGGACGGACAGGAGGCCAGACTCGCATGAAAGACCTCGAACGGCGTACGGTAGCCCAGCACCTTGCGGGGACGGCGGTTCAGCCGGTTTTCGATCTGCTCCAGACTCCCGCCCCCGCCTGATCAGGCTCTCGATGCACCCCCACGACTGCCGGTCACGACACTTCTACAAGTGGATGCCATTGGGCTTGCAACCCCAATCCACCCTGACCAACCATAAAACCGCATCGGGATTCGCCGCCCCTTTGTCCCCTAACCGTCAGAATCGTACCTGGTAGGTCGCCAGGGCTGCATAATGCGTCTCGCCATCGGCCTCCAGCCCGGCAAAGCCGAACTGCCACGTCGTCCGGTCCTTGCCGCCCGGCTGCACCCGGGCACCCAGACTCAGGGAATGTACCACCGCGGGCAAGTCCCGAATGCTGGCCCGGGACGGGAAGCTTACCGCTCCCAGCGTGTCGGACTGATGCAACTGCAACGTCTCGCTCCCCCTGGCATGGGTGCGAATCGTGTCCCACCGCAGTTGGGGCTGCCACCGGCCGCCGGACCCATCCAGCCACCGGTCCGGGGTCATCTGCAGCCCGAACTGATAGCTGGTGTAGTCCTGGGTAACCGCCGGCACCCGGGCCCGCAGCACCGGGCTTTGGGCCACATGTTCCCGTTGTGCAAAGGTGCCCATCCGAACGGCTGCCGAGGGCGTGAATCGCAGGGCCCCGGCATGGAAGTGCCCACCCACCTGCAGCTGTGCCTGGGTGTTGCGCAAGCGGGCCTGGCTGCGCAAGGCACCGTTCACCATCGGGTTGGCGATCCGGGAATGGACCTCGAAATCCCCGTGCGAGAGCCGCAAGCCGGCAAAGTAGCGGTCACTGCGCCAGCCACTGTTCCAGGCATACACGGCCCCTTCCGCGGTGAGGTGCAGTGAGTCGACCTGGGCGGTCACTGTCGGGGCCACCGAGAACCCGGTATGGAACTGACCTGCGCCCTCGAGGCGGAGGCCCACTTCGGTGCCATCGACCCCGGCCTTGGCGGCACCGGTCATGGCCAGCGACGGTCCCCCGGTACGGGTGCGAAGCCATAGCCGGTAGGGGGCCTGGCCGGATTCCTGCAGGCTCAGGACGCCGCGTTCATTGACCGTCGCCAGAGACGCCGAGGACGGCGGGCGAACGGTGTAATTCGCGGCGCTGGCGGTGGCCTCATCGTCGCCACTGAAGGCGGCCAGCAGCGCCGCCAGCAAGCCCACCCCGATCACGCCACCGGCACTGGAACTGCCGCCGGAACCGCCGCTGGCGGCGGTGGCCGTACCGCTGCCGGTGTCCGACCCGGTGCGGTCCTCCGGCGCGGAGTCGGAGCCGTCATTCTGGTCACTAGGATCCGGAGTAGAGTCGGTGCCCCCCATCTGCCCGTCACCGTCTGGCAACGCTGGGGGCCCTGGATCGACCGGCGAGGTCGGTGGCGCCGGGCTGCCCGGCGGGGTGGGGGTCGACGGCGTAGCGGGAGCCGGCGGACTGCCCGGCAGGGTCGGTGAAGTCGGGGTCGGCGCCGTCGGGGTGGTGGTCGCGGTGGGCAACACCAGTTGCGCCACCATAGCGGACTCGGTGACGGTCAACAGTCCGACCCGGCTGTCATCAACGGCGAGGTGGCCAACCGTCTGGTCAGTGCCGTCGGCCTGTCGTGATTGCACCGTCAGCTGCCCATCGACCACCTCCGTCGGCTCGTCCCCGTCCCCCCGGGTGACCGCGGCATAGATCAGCGGCAAGCCCGCCAACTGTCCTCGTACCGCGGTCTGTTCGGTAGCCGTCAGGTCTGCGCCGAGTTGCAGAAACACCACGGGGGAGTCCTCCTCGTCGGTCTGGTTCACATGGTTCGCCAGCCGCAGGCGTCCGCTTCGGAAGAGGCGCCCGGACTGCACCTCCGACATCTCCTCGGGGGCGTCGGCAAAGTGCACGCTCTCAGCAAAGATCCGCCCATGCTGGATAGCCCGTACGCCCGACTCCGAGCCGTAGCCCACCTCAAACACCAGCCGGCCCGGCTGGTGGACGGTCAACGTGCCCTCATCCCCCAGATCCAACGTCCCGGCCAGCACCAGGGTGCCGTCCTGGACCGTCAATGCGCCGTCGGTAAAGGCCGCCGATTCCGCGAAGCGTACCAGCCCACCGCCGGTCTGGGTCAGGGTCTCCAGGCCCTTGATCGTCCGGTCGAAGACAAAGTGCTGCCCATCGGCGAGGTTGATCTCCATCGTATCCGTACCGCCAAAGAAATCAATGTCGCCAGTGAGCCGACCGGGGCCCGTAATCTTCCATTCATCATTGAAGTTGCCGTCGGCAAACCAGATGTTGCCGGCCAAATGACTATTGGTTGAGACAAGGATGCCTTGACCGCCCTTGAACCTGACAGCATCAACCCCCCTGACCACTGCCTCATTGAGGTGAACCGTCGCCACACCACCGTCTGGCACGTTATCACCAAACTCGGCAACAATGCCAATGCCCCTACACCCATCGGCATTGACTGTTCCCGGACAGGAAGCCTCGATAGTGCTGTCATCAACGTCAATCTGGATTTTTGGATTTCGGTCACTGGTATCTCCTGCCTCCGCGAACAATCCCCAAGGGCCCGAGTCGGCGTAGACAAGAACCGGCGGTGGCATTGCCTGATCATGACGCGTCAGATCGCCTGTGCCGTCGCCGTTACTTCTCACAATGGAGGCAGGTTTCAGGAGGAAAGCGTGGATGCCATCCGCCTGTTGATTGCCTGTCGTCGTGATTGCGCTGTTGGCAACGACAATTTCAATGTCGTTATCATCATCCTCACCTCTCGTGCCCCGGTGCCCGCCCCGGATACCGTCCGACCCTGCGCCTTTCGTCGTAATCGTGCTGCCGTCGACCTCAATGTCGACTTTGCCCGTACCGTGATGCAGGCCTGCAATGGCGTGCGCGTCCACGCCTTCCGTCGTGATTCTGCTTCGCCTGGCGACGTCAATATCAACATGGCCTTTCGATCCGTGGTATGCGAGGATACCGTCCGCATAGTTCCCCCTGGTCATGATCTCGGAGCCCTGAAGATCAATGTCCATCAGCCCGCCAGCCTTCGAGCTATAGGCGAAGTACACCGAGTAGATGCCCTGGCCCCGCACGCCTTCCGTCTCAACCCTGCTACCGGTCAAGTCGATGTCCATGAGACCCTTACTGAAATTGTAGATCTTGAGACCCCGCGACCCTTCCCATGAGCGATCTCTGGGAGTTGGGCCGAATTGCCGACCGCTGGAGGTGCCGAAACCACCCTCGGTGCGGAGGTAGTAATTCGTCAGGTCGATGATCACGTCACCTTCCACCGGATCGCTTTCTGAAGAGCCGAGATAGCCTGCGACTTCTGCGGTGATCGCGCTGGCATCGTGGCCCCTGGTCAGGATGTCGGGGGTGTCGGAGCGCGTCGCAGAGCTCGCAGTAATGGTGACGTCGCCCGTGCCGCGGTGCCAGGCCTGAACGCCATGACCGTCCTCACCGGAGGTCCGAATCCTGAGGCCATCCAGCAGGCGAACAGTGATGTCGCCGGTGAAATCGGTATCCTTGAACGTGCTGCCCATAACCGAGTCGGACAGAGGGGCGATCTCGGCGAGGATGCCGGACGAGGGACTTGTGATCGACCCGCCGACGGTCAGATCCAGATTGCCCGACTGACCGTAGTGCTGGACGCTGATGCCGCGGGCGTTGGAGGTGGCGTTTATTCCCTCGCGTCTCCCCTTCTGGATGTCTGGATCAGTGGTCGAAAAGGGCTCATTGTCGACCGTGATGGTGGCCCGCGACTCCAGCGTGATGTCGCCGTTGAACTCGTGGTGCGTATCGATGAAGATGCCGCCGTACTGGGTGTTGGCTGGGCTGCCTACCACAGGGTTTTTAGGGTCCCTCAGGACAGCGGGATCACCCGCAACAGCGGGATCACCCGCAACGTAGTTCCGCCGGCCATGGTCATCCTGGGGGGCGTTGAGGCCCCTGCCATCATCGCCGGGCCCGGGTCCGTAGTTGACGGTGTCCGCAGTGTTGAGGATGATCGCATAATCCATGACGCCTGGATATTCGGCATCGGGGTTGGCCCGCTCACCGGCGGGGGAATTGGCATCGCGGGCTTGAGTCTTGTTGCTGCGCCGTCCCGAGATGACTACCCCGTCTCGAATCTCGAAGCGATAGTTGCCGTCGGTATCCGGAATCTCGTAGAAGATGTTGCGATCGGTAGTGTTGTAATTGTCACTGGTGCAGGTGATGAGCCCGGGGGCCAATGGGCCGCATTCATTGGCGGCTTGCCCGGGAGCGGCCCACAGCCCCAGCACGGCGACCGCGGGGAGCAGTGCCCAGCGGTTACGGGACGGTCGCCAGCGACCGGATTTCAGAGAAAGAGGGGGGGGGGGGGGGGGGGGGGGGTAGATGATGAGCATGGTTTCATGAATGCCTCTTGTACCGTGGTTGTCGGATAGTCTGGAAAATCGCAGTAGATTTTGCCGGCGAGTTGCCGACGAGCATAAAACAATCTGATGCGAGATGTCAATGGGATATGGGACCCAGCCAGGACACTGCAAAAGTCGTATTTTGCAGATTGTGGTTGAACTTGAGGGAGGCGGGCACTTTTTCGTCGATTTTCCCCCATTCGGCCCTGAACAAGCAAAGCTCCCTTGTATATGATCCGGGCCATGGAAGAGGATCACGGGAATCTGAGCGCGGTTCGGGTGCGGCCGGTATGCGATACGCGTAAGCTGAGGCGCTGTGATCAGTTGATGGCAGCGTAGCACGATCTCTCGTTCCGGCGCTTCTACGGTCGTGCCCTGCGCCATGTCGCGGCGAGTCGTGGCTGGCGCTGGTCGGCTGGGCGACGGCCGTGTTCCGGGTGGGCGTCCGGGACCACAGGAGCAGCGGCTGCATCTGGTGGCGAACCATGCCCGGTTTCTGGTGCTCGCATCCGCCCGGCGGCCGAACCTGGCCTCGCGGGTGTGGGGCCGGAGCGTGCGCCGTCTCTCGCCGGACCTGCAGAACCGGCATGACGACCCGATGCGGCGGGCCGCGACCTTGTAGACGGTGCGCGTTGTTCCAGGACTGGCCACCGGGCCGCGAACGGGCGGCACCTGGGTGTCACCGCCGGCTTTGCCCGGGTGCGGAGCGAGATGCCCGACTGGCCGTATCATGGTCCCCCGGCCGGCGGCATCCTGAGTGCCCGGAAGCGGCCGGAACCCGGTCGGCGGTTGAGCCGGTACGAGCATCTGGCTGGCGCGGAAGATTTCCGCCAAGGGCGCGGTACGACAGCATGACCGGAGCCCGTTCATCCTGATCTCGGCTTTCGAGCCCGGTGCCGGCATCGCCCTGAGACCGACGGAAGTCGTGAACGGCACCCACGAGATCACAGCCGTGCGGAATCTGCTGCAGGAACTCGACCTGCGGGGGCGGATCGTCCCCCTGGATACCCTGCACCCCAAGGGGAGACGGCTCACCTGCGGGTCCGGGAGTGCGGGCGGACTATGGGATGACCGCGGTCAAGGACCACCAGGAGACCCTGCGGGACGACCTCCGGGCGATCGACTGGGCGGCGTCGGCAACCATCCACCAGACCCTGGGACAGGGGCATGGGCGAATTGAGCCCCGGTACGGCACCGTGGTCGATCTCAGCGCACCGCAATGGGATGGGATCTGCGATCTCCCCCACCGACGGCAGGCCTTCCAGACCCGCCGCCTGCGCACCGACACCCGGACCGGGGTGCGCAACCGAGGAATGCGCCTACGGCCTGGCCTCGCTGGCGGCGGAGCGGGCCGATGCCGGGAAACTCCATGCCCCGCAACCTCTCCGCCCTCACCAACCTTGCCATGGCGGTGATCCGGTTCGAGGGCCGGTTCCGCTTCCTCCCGCCCACCAACCGCGACTACGCCCGCGAAACCCAGGCCGCCGACGACGCCATCCTCTACCCCCTGGCCCCGCGGCTCTGCTCCACGACCGCTCCCGGCCCATCGACTCCGCGATGCCGGACCGGGCGCTGCCGATGGTCGAGGCGAGGCTTTGGGCATGGCCGAGCAGCATGCGCTCGAAGCACCGGCCGCTGACCATGAGGGCATGGGTGCCGTTGGCGCTCCAGAGGCCGCGCCGGGTGACGGCCCCCGGTCCGTTGACATGCTGCTCGCAGCGGTTCACCATCCGCGGACCAGCGCGATCAGGGTGAAGCTGGCGTACAGTTCCTGCCGCACGCCGTTGAGGTTCTTCGCGTGAAAGTTCTCGACCTTGAGCATGAGCTTGCTCTGCTGGTACCTTTCCTCAATCGACCCGCACTGGTGGTCGAGGTCAGCGAGGACCATCCGCTGGCCAGCGTATTCGCGGTCGAAGAATGCCTTCCCCGGCGAGCTGGTCTTGCGCTTGACCCGGAACACGATCCGGAGATCCCGGTCTTCGTGGCGGGGCAGCAGGGCCCAGGAGTAGTAGCCCCGGTCGTAGACGATGGCGTCTCCGGATCGGCAGAACGGCAGGTTGATGCAGTGGCCGTCGACCGCGAACACCCGGTGTCCGAGCCATTGCTGATCGTTGAGGCCGAAGGGCTCGAGCCGTGCCGGAGTCATGACCAGGCGGAACATGAACAGCAGGATCAGCTGGGTATTGGCCGTGCGCCGCCGCTGCCGCCACCTCCCGTCGTAGCGGCGGGCAATCGATGCGGTCGCTGCAATGATCCGGGTCCAGCACTCCCGCCGTTCGGAATCCTGGTGCCGCGGCTCGCGCAGGGCGAGGCGGGCGAGGGATGCCGGGGTCCCTGCTCAGCAGCGCACCACAGTGCCCGGCCAGCGCGTGCAGGTAGACGTCCTTGACGGTCTTGCCCTGGCGGCGTTGGGTCTGGCCGATGCGGGACCAGCCGGTGCCCCGGTAGCGGTGGGCCTGGAAGCGGGTCCGGTCCACGAAGGTCTCCATCAGTACCGGCCGGTAGCGGTAGTGGCGATGCCAGTTCTCCGCCAGCGGGCGGGCGCTTGGTGATCGACTCGAACTTTCGGCCGCCGAGCCAGCGCCCCTGCCGGTCGAGAATCGCAGATTTCAACTGCGCTGACATATCGAACGGTTCTTCTGCGTCATAAAGCAGGGCATGTGGGTCAAAAATCGATAACTCAGCTGGTCGGATGACCTGCGCAAATGCGTAGTCATCAATTCGGTTACCTCCTTTCGGGTTTGAGACCTGACCTGGCTGGGGCGAAATCGCCTTGGCGAGATGGCCATCCGGCATGTTGAAAAAAGGAAGAAATCGAGGCGCTCCTGCTGCTCGCGAAGTTCCACGGACTGATAAAGTGCCATGCGGTCTGCTGATGATTGCCGCCTTTGTGGTCTTGGCCAGCTTTCATGTGAAGAAACGCGCCAGCTGCTACCCAGAACCGGGAAACTGTGGGAAGGGCTGTTTTAATTCTCAATGCATCCGTACCTACCATACCGACTTTGAGAGCAGGACAGGATGGGGGGGGATTTGATTTGGATAGCGCTGAAAAGATTGATTATGCCCCCGATGAGCATGACTGAAACGGCCAAATTCCCCTCGAAGTCAAGTGTGGAGATGATAGCGGACTGACAGGGGAAGCCTCCCATTTCTGGATAGCTCCATTGGACAAATCTTGCTATTGCTATTGATTCAGTCCAGCGATAGAATGCCTGAAAGGAGTTTTTGATGCGGCAGCTCCTAAAATAGAATTTGACCAATCTACCGGAACATCTACGTATGTCTATCCCAACCGAAAGAATGAGCACAGGACTCCAACTCATTGCGATCCTTTTAGCTGCGGCTTTGGCAACTGGTTGTGTCAGTGCCAAAAGTAAGCCTACAGAGGAAGCGGAACCAGTTGCTCCACCCCCGGCTCCTGCACCAGTAGAGCCGGAACCGGAACCAGAACCAGTGCCTGAACCAGAGCCCGAGCCCGAAGTTCTGACCGGTTGGACTGTGCTGCCCGGACACAACCTATGGGCAATTTCAGGGCATGAAGAAGTCTATGGCCTACCCGAGCAATGGCCCCTCATCTATAAGGCCAATATTGATCAGATTGAGGATGCCGATCTGATTTATCCCGGGCAGGTTCTAACCATCCCACGAGATATGTCAGACGCTGATATTGATGGCGCGATCCATCATGCCAGAAATCGTGGAGCCTGGTCTCTGGGTCCGGTCGAGCCCAGTGATCTGGAATATCTGAAAAATTCTTCTCCATAGCCCACAGACGCACCCCGAGCGACGGCCAGGTTGGACTGGCCGTCGCCGTAGATGGTTATGAAAGAAAGTATTCGGTCCCGCGGGTGAATCGCCCTTCATGCCGGTGAGAAGGTCGGGCGATGGTGCCGGTTTTTACCACTAAGCACTCGAAAATAGTGCCCATCGTTCAGGAGCCGTAAGTCTGTTCGCTGAATCTGTCCGTATGGCTCGCCCCACTGGATCGGAGCGGCCCCTGCTGGAAGTTCGGGGAGTTGCCATCGCGACAATAGTAGCCCGAAAGCCGGATCTGGGCTTCTCGGACACTCGCAGCTTTCCTGTTCCCCATGGCTTGGGTGGCCTATAGCCCTGGGGTGGCACCGTTTCGATCGGTGCTTACAGCACCATTTTCTGGAGTGCAAATTCCAGTATGCCCTCGGCCCCGGCCCCCTTCAGCAAAGGGATCAGGTCGCGGACATCGTTGCGGCCCACCACCGTTTCGATGGCCATCCAGCCATCACCATAGAGAGGATTGATGGTTGGAGCATGCAGGCTGGGTAATTGTCTGACGACATCTTCCAGACGATTGGCGGGTACATTCATTTTCAGCATCACTTTGTCCCGTGCCTGCAGGGCACTATCCAGCAATAAGGCGATCTTCTCTATCTTGGCTTTTTTCCAAGCATTCTCAAGGGTCTTTCGGTTGGCGATCAGAACCGTATGGGTATGCAGCAGATCGCAGACGATCCGGAGTCCATGAGCCCGAATCGTGGAGCCGGTTTCGGTAATTTCGACCGCAGCATCTGCCAGTCCCTCCACCACCTTGGCTTCGGTGGCTCCCCAGGAGAACTGGACTTCGGCCTGGACCCCCCGGTCCGCCAGGTACTTTCGGGTGAATTGAACCAGTTCGGTCGAAATTACCTTGCCCTGCAAATCGGCAATGGAATGGATAGGGTCATCATTTTTCACTACCAGCACCCAACGGCAAGGCTGATCCGAGGTCTTTGAGTACACCAGATCCGTGATCGTGACTACATCTGCCCCGGTCTCCAGGATCCAGTCCTGGCCTGTCAATCCCAGATCCAGAGTCCCGTTCGCAACATAGGATCCCATCTCTTGCGAACGGACCAACGCACAAGTAATCTCATGGTCATTAATGGATGGAAAGTAGTTGCGGTCCTTGGTATGGATTCGCCACCCCGCCTGCTCAAACAGTTCCAGGGTAGCGGATTCCAGACTGCCTTTGGGAATGCCCAGCTTGAGTGGATCAGACATCGACTCAGGCCAAATTGGAAACAATGGTTTCTACACTGTCCTTGGCGTCTCCAAAAAGCATACGGGTATTTTCCTTGAAGAACAGGGGGTTCTCTACCCCGGCATACCCACTGGCCATGGACCGTTTCATCACGATCACAGTTTTGGCATTCCAAACTTCGAGCACGGGCATACCGGCAATGGGGCTGTCTGGCTCATCAATGGCGGATGGATTTACAATATCGTTCGCTCCAATCACCATCACTGCATCGGTTTGTGGGAAATCCTCATTGATTTCATCCATTTCAAGAACAATGTCGTATGGAACCTTGGCTTCTGCCAGCAGGACATTCATATGGCCCGGCATGCGTCCGGCAACCGGGTGAATCCCAAACCGGACCGTTACCCCTTTTGCCCGGAGTTTTCGGGTTAGTTCCGATACCGGATGCTGGGCATGGGCAACGGCCATCCCATATCCGGGAACAATCACCAGGGAGTCGATCCCGCTCAGCAATTCGGCGGTCTCTTCGGCGGTCATGGGAATGACTTCCCCTTGCTCGGCCCCGGTCGCTGCATTACCGGAACTGGTGGTGCCAAATCCTCCCATGATGACGCTGAGAAATCGTCGATTCATGGCGCGACACATGATATACGACAGGATGGCACCGGATGAGCCCACCAGAGCCCCGGTCACAATCAGAAGGTCATTCGACAGCATAAACCCGGTCGCCGCCGCTGCCCATCCGGAGTAGCTGTTCAGCATCGAGATGACCACCGGCATGTCTGCCCCCCCGATGGCCATGACCATGTGAATGCCGAAAATCAGTGCAAGCGCAGTCATGAGGAGTAGAGGCCACACCCCTTCAGCGGTATTTTCCGCACCTAGGAACAGGTGCCCAAGACCGATGCAAGCGATCAGGATGGCAAGGTTCAACCAGTGGCGGGCAGGCAGAATCAGTGCCCGGCTGCCAATTCTTGCGCTCAGTTTTCCGAATGCAATGACCGAGCCGGTGAATGTGACCGCTCCGATCAGTACACCGAGATAGATCTCCACGTCATGGATGGTTCTTTCGACACCGGTAAAATCATTATTGGGATCAATATAAGTTGCAAAGCCTACCAGTACGGCAGCAAGGCCAACAAAGCTGTGCAGGATCGCAACCAGTTCCGGCATCGCGGTCATTTCCACCCGGGACGCTACCCAAGCTCCGACCGCTCCACCCACCAACATGCAGGTGATAATCAAGCCATAATTGCCGACCCGGTCCGAAAGCAAGGTGGCCAAAATGGCAATGACCATGCCAACCATGCCATACAGATTACCGCGCCGGGCGGTTTCCTGATGGCTCAACCCCCCTAAACTCAGGATAAACAGAATACTGGACAGGATGTAGGCAGAAATCAGAAGTCCTTGGTTCATAATCATTTTTCCCTTATTTCTGGAACATTTTCAGCATCCTTTGGGTGACCAGAAAGCCACCAGCGATGTTGATGGAGGCAATCGTGACGGCGATGACCGCCAGAACGACCCCGATGATTCCTGGTGATGCGACCTGTAGCAGGGCACCAATGACGATGATACCACTGATGGCATTGGTCACACTCATCAATGGCGTATGCAGAGCGGGAGTCACATTCCAGATTACCTGCCAGCCCACAAAGCAAGCCAGCACGAATACGATGAAGTGATTCATGAAGCTTGCCGGTGCGACTGAACCCATGGACAGGATCGCAAGCCCGACCACACCCATTCCTATTATGGTGCCCAGGACTCGGTTTCTGGGTTTTTCCACTACCGGTTCTGCCGGCTTCGGCCGGGGCTTGGCAGCGACCGCCGATAGTTTGACCGGGGGCGGTGGCCAGGTGATCTCGCCATCCTTGACCACTGTCGCACTGCGAATGACTTCATCTTCCATATCCATGTGCAGCACACCATCCTTTTCCGGTGTCAGGTCCGTGAGCAGATGGCGCAGGTTGGTGGCGTATAACTGGCTGGACTGGGAGGCCATGCGGCTGGGAAAGTCGGTATATCCGACGATTGTTACCCCATGGTGGTGGGCCACCCTTTCCGGTTCTGTGAGTGCACAATTCCCTCCCTGTTCCGCTGCCAGGTCTACGATCACGCTGCCGGTTTTCATCGATTCCACCATTTCCCGGGTGATCAGCTTGGGCGCTGGTTTCCCAGGGATCAGGGCAGTGGTAACAATGATGTCCACCTCTTGGGCCTGCGCAGCGAACAGTGCCATTTCGGCCCGGATGAATTCTTCGCTCATGACCTTGGCATACCCTCCTTCGCCACTACCGTCCTCTTCGAAATCAAGTTCCAGAAATTCGGCATTCATACTTTCAATCTGTTCCTTGACCTCCGGGCGGGTATCAAAAGCCCGTACGATGGCTCCCAGACTGACTGCGGTTCCAATTGCGGCCAGGCCCGCCACACCGGCACCGATGACCATGACTTTGGCCGGGGGCACTTTTCCGGCTGCAGTAATTTGTCCAGTAAAGAACCGGCCAAAGTGTTGCCCGGCTTCAATAATGGCTCGATAGCCGGCAATATTGGCCATGGAGGACAGAACATCCATTTTTTGTGCCCGGGAAATGCGGGGAATGGCTTCCATGGCGATCGCAGTGGCCTTGCGGTCCGCGATCTGTTTCAGCAGTTCTTCGCTCTGGGCAGGAGCCAGCATGGCGATCAGGACCTTGCCATTTTCCAGCATGTCGCTTTCCTCTCGGCCCAATCCCTCGTGCCGCTGTGGAGCACGGACTTTGCAAATGATTTCGCCGTTTTGCCACAATTCGGAGGTATCATTCACAATGGTCGCGCCGGCTGCAACAAATTGACGGTCGGAGAACCCGGCAGCCTTCCCTGCATCGGTCTCGACCAGCACTTCATGCCCAAGTTTGATCAGTTTTCGGGTCTCGTCTGGTGTGCAGGCGACGCGTTGTTCGTTCGCCTGTATTTCCTTGGGGATGGCAATTTTCATGGGGTTGGGTGCATTCGGATGTGAGAAGAAGGAAACAGGAGACTCGGTCTTTCAATGGCAACAGTCCCAGTTTGCGGGGTGCATGTCCGGAGACGGATGATGGATCATATTGTATTGCGCCATGGTTGGCAAAAAGGCAAAGTCGTTATATAGCAGTAATCATGTATGCAGTGTAGGGAAATTCGCCGGAAACTTTGCGACCGTTGCAATGGTACCAAGGTGAGCCGTATTAACCAATATTCACGAAGTATAAACAGGTGACGGATTCCGATTTTCGCTCGGCTGACGATTCTGGAATTCTGGTTCCTTCCCGGCACCAGATTGTCCGATTTCTGGCAAATGCCGAACAACCGGTTCATATACATCAACTGTGCCGTCATTTCGGACTGTTGGGAGAGGAGGCCTATCAGGCAACCAGTGCTCGGATGGAGAGGCTGAAACGCCTTCGCGTGGTTCGGGAAGGAAAAAACCAGCGCTTTTCCTTGATTGACCCCAAGTCAATCATCACCGGACGGGTCATCGGCCATCCCGACGGGTATGGTTTTGTGCGTCCGGATGTGGGCGAGGCAGATATTTTCCTTCCCCGTATGCAGATGCTGCGAGTCCTGCATGGCGACAAGGTACTGATACAGCGGAAAGACCATCCGGCAGATAGCCGGGAAGAGGGAGTCATACTGGAAGTCCAGATTGATCCAGGCCGGGAGATTGTGGGATATTTTCGACGTGACGGGAATCGGGGGCAGGTGTCACCCAAAGATCCGCGCTTTTGCCAAATCATTGAGATCCCCGAGGGTCGTTTTGGCAATGCCTGTCCGGGAGATCTGGTGGTGGTGAAATTGATCCGACATCCGGTATTGAGCCGAAGGGCGGTTGGTGACATTCAACATATTCTGGGGAATAAGTTGTCAGCGGGCATGGAAACCGAAATCGCCATTCGCAATCATGAAATTCCCACCGACTGGCCGGAAGCCGTCACTGAACAGCTGGTCACAGACCATCGTCGCCTGCGGTTGGCCCGAATGGACCGCAGTCGGAGAGATTTGCGTGATTTGCCTGTGCTCACCATCGACGGGGCAGATGCGCAGGATTTCGATGATGCAGTGTATTGTGAACGAATCTCCCGGGGCTGGCGGTTGGTAGTGTGCATCGCCGATGTAAGCCACTATGTCCAAGTGGATACTCCCTTGGATCATGAAGCCCGCAAAAGAGGCAATTCGGTCTATTTTCCCAATCGGGTCGTGCCTATGTTACCGGAAGTACTGTCTCATGGCATTTGTTCGTTGAGTCCGGACGAAGATCGTTGTTGTATGGTCTGCGATATGCAAATCAGTCATTCCGGAAAAATACAGGAGTACGAATTCTATCCGGCCCTGATGCGCTCTAGGGCAAGGCTGACTTATGATGAAGTAGCGGGGATTGTTTCCGATACAAGTGGGGAGTTGAAGCAAAAGTGGTCCCATGTTTGCGAGGAACTGGACCGTCTGCTGTCACTTTATACGGTGCTTGTCAAACAGAGAAATCGCCGGGGTGCGATCCAGTTCGAGTTTCCCGAAGCCCAGATTCATTTGGATGATTGTGGGCGTGTCCGCAATATTACCGTACGGGAACGCAATGTGGCGCACCAGATCATTGAAGAGTGCATGCTGGCCGCCAATGTCTGTGCCGGCGAGCTGCTTCAGGAGCACTTTGGTCATGCGGGGATTTTTCGCAATCATCCGGGGCCGGAACCGGATGCGCTGTCTCAGTTGCGTATATGGCTCAAGGAAAACGGTTTGCATTTGCCCGGCGAACATGCCCCCACCGCATCCGATTTCAGTTTGGTCCTGGCCCAAGCGGAAAAGCGACCAGCGATTCATAGAGTGGTGCAGACTCTTCTTTTGCGTAGCCTTGATCCGGCTAATTATACAGCCGAGCCTATGGGACACTTCGCTCTTGGCTACCCGGTCTATACACACTTCACTTCTCCCATCCGGCGTTATCCCGACCTGGTGGTCCACCGACTGATTCGTCGTATCCTTTTTGGTTCACGCAAACGCATCCTGGCGGGAGAAACCACATTGGCCCAGGTCGGGGCACATTGCTCGGTTACGGAGAGGCGAGCAGAGGAAGCGGTGCGAGATGTTGTGTCCTGGCTCAAGGCAAAATATATCCAGGGCTATGTGGGAGAACCATTCGATGGCATGGTGTCCCATGTGGCGAAGTTTGGATTGTTTGTCCAATTGGACCATATCCTGGTCGACGGACTGGTTCATGTCTCCTCCCTCGGTAGGGACTTCTACTCCCATGACCCCTTGTACCACACCCTAACCGGAGAGCGTAATGGGCGTCAGTTCAAACTGGGCGACCGTGTTCGGGTCCGGGTTTCTGATGTGGATTTGGACCGGGTACGGGTGAATCTTGAGTTGATGTCTTCATCCTCTCAGGGGGAGACTCCTCGGCGGAAACATGGCAAGAGGCCCCGAAAATCACGTGGTTGAAAAATGCCTAACCGGATTTCATTCGATCCACTCGGCCCTGCGTCGGCAGGCGCAGGATATTCTCTGCTTGTGGATTGATGAATCACGCCATGACGCCCGGATGCGGTCGCTGATTCAGCTTGCCGAGGAAACCGGAATTCGGGTTTATTACAAGCCTCGTAAGCAGATTGCCCAGCGCTCTGGAGGTATCAGACATCAGGGAGTAGTCGCGATTTGCCGTGAGCGGGCGAAAACTCGGGAAGAGACATGGAACGCCCTACTGCAAACCGTGGGGGAAACCACATTTCTCCTGGTGCTGGACCGGGTGCAGGACCCGCACAATCTGGGAGCATGCATTCGCACTGCAGAATGTGCTGGAATCGATGCTATCATTCTTCCCAAGGACAGTGCTGCTCCGGTGAATGATACGGCCAGGAGGGTGGCTGCTGGAGCAGCGGACTGCATTCCCATTCATTATGTGACCAATCTGATCCGCAGCCTTGTCGAACTGAAGAAACGAGGGGTCTGGGTTGTTGGAACCTCGGACCATGCAGCGAGTTCTCTCCACGAGGTGGACTTATCTGGCCCAGTGGCATTGGTATTGGGAGGAGAAGAAAAAGGCATCCGACGTTTGGTTTGGGAAAATTGTGACATGGTCATTCGGATTCCTATGGCTGGCAGCATCTCCAGCCTCAATATCTCGGTTG
Organism: Candidatus Poriferihabitaceae bacterium; assembly: GCA_965221795.1. GTDB lineage: Bacteria > Pseudomonadota > Gammaproteobacteria > Arenicellales > Poriferihabitantaceae > VYFG01. Next base: position 190,468 of record OZ244914.1, on the reverse strand, counting down.
CCGCTGGTGTGGTTCTGTTTGAAGCGAAAAGGCAAAGGGACAAGGTGAAGTGAGAACATTTCCATATATCCCTGAAACTCGAGAAGGTACGACGGTGGTTCCGGAATCACCAACGAATCCAGTCGCCGGCGACCACCGATCCGATCGTCTTGCTTGACGCCCGACCCAAGCTGCGCCGCAACCGTACCATCCGACCTGGCCACCCGAGCCCGCGTTTCAGTGATCATCGGGGGCAACGGTTTTGATGACCCTCATGCGGTCAGAACGGATGAGTTCACAAGCCTTTGCAGGCGTTTTCCCCATGGCAGGGATATCCCATCATTCGGGGAGGGGGCTATCGGATACTTCCGGGTAAGCCATGCACGGGGAAGTTTAACGGTCATCGTGAGAAGAGCGGAATGGGATCATTCTGTAATTTGGTCTCTCAATGGGGCTGTGGTAGAGTGGGTAATCTGTCTAACACGAGTATTCAGTGTGGAAACAAAGTCTTCGAATTCAGTATCCGCAGACACAGTCTTAGATGAGACTTTGGAAAATAATGCATCATCGTTATCCGATACGGCCGCCCGGTCCGAGGCTATCACTGCATATGAAAATGGGACATACCCTTACCCTGATCGCATCAATCGTGCTGATTATGAACAGCGAAAATCAGCTCTCCAGGTGGAATTGCTCAAGGTCCAGCGTTGGGTCAAGGAGACTGGCCAGAAAATTCTGATTCTCTTTGAAGGCCGCGATGCCGCCGGGAAGGGGGGTACGATCAAACGTTTCATGGAGCATCTGAATCCTCGGGGTGCGAGAGTGGTGGCCTTGGAAAAGCCCACAGATACAGAACGAACGCAATGGTTTTTTCAACGGTATATCAGTCATCTGCCGGCCAGTGGAGAAATGGTCCTGTTCGACCGCTCTTGGTACAACCGCGCTGGGGTAGAGAGGGTGATGGGGTTTTGTTCGCCGATCGAATATTTGGAATTCATGCGCCAATGTCCAGAGCTTGAGCGAATGCTGGTCCGTTCGGGGATACGGTTGTACAAGTACTGGTTTTCCGTGACCCAGGAAGAGCAGCGAATCCGATTCGAGTCCAGGCAGAACGATCCTCTGAAACAATGGAAACTGTCACCCGTCGATATCCAGTCCCTGGACATGTGGGAGGATTATACGCAAGCCAAGGAAGCCATGTTTTTCTATACCGATACGGCGGATGCACCTTGGATTATCGTCAAGTCAAATGACAAGAAACGGGCTCGGCTCGCCTGCATGACGCACTTCTTGGCATCGCTGGAGTACGACGGCAAAGATCAAGCCATCATAGGAAAACCTGACCCCCTGCTAGTCACGACCAGCCAACTGGTGATCCGTAATAGCGAGCAAATTGGTGATACCAGCTTGTATCCGGGCCAAAATCCTTTGATATAAGTGGGTTTGAGGTACGGGACTGTTCCCTGTTGATGGGGCTCGCATACCATTTTCCTGATCACAATCGACCCAGTTCTTGACCTGCATCGTGCCCTCATTTCGGAGACATCACAAAGCGGCCCATGATAGCGGGGCTCCAGTGGAATTCCTTGACAGATTCTTGTGCATGTCGAGCTCCATCCTTTGCGGGCTTCAATCTACGGATGAGTCTGGAGCAGAGGCTATGGGTTGAAAAGGCGTAGCCAGTCTCCGTACCCACTTGCCAACATCTCTTCTCGGGGAACGAATTTGAGGGCGGCGGAGTTGATACAGTAGCGAAGGCCAGTGGGGGCGGGGCCGTCTTTGAAGACATGTCCAAGATGGGCATCCCCATAGCGACTGCGCACTTCAGTTCTGGGCAAGCCCAGCCTGAGGTCCAGTTTTTCCGTAACAAAGTGCCCATCGACCGGGCGCGTGAAGCTGGGCCAACCAGTGCGGGAATCATATTTGTCGACCGACGAAAACAATGGTTCGCCGCTGGTGATGTCGACATAGATGCCCTCTGCCTTGTGGTCCCAGTATTCATTCTGAAAGGGCCGTTCGGTCCCTTCGTGTTGGGTGACTTTATACTGCAGGGGCGTCAGCATGGCACGGAGTTCCTTATCACTGGGCTTGATGTAGGTGTATGGTTGGCCAGTGATCTGGTCCGATTCGACCTGACTGGTCTCGTGCGATTCTTCATCCGGCTGGTAAGCGGCTTTCCGCTCTTCGCCCCACACTCGATCCAGAAACTGGTCGCGACCTGAGCCATGGCGATAGACCTTGTAACGCAGGGCGCTTTTTTTGTAGTAATCCTGATGATAATCCTCTGCTTCCCAGAATTTTTCCAGGGGCAGCACTTCAACGACCAGCGGTCGATCAAAGCGGTTGGAAGCAGCCAAGGCCGACAACGATTCTTCGACCCGTTGCCTTTGCTGGTCGTCATGGTAAAACACGGCCGGCCGGTACATGCTGCCACGATCCACAAACTGTCCTCCCGCATCAGTAGGATCAATCTCCCGCCAAAGCCAATGCAGCAGCTCCGAATAGGAAATTTTGGTGGAGTCATAGTGAATTTGTACGGCTTCGGTGTGGCCGGTTTGCCCACTGCTGACTGTCCGGTATGTTGGGTTTTCGGTTGTGCCCCCGGCATATCCCGAGATCGCTTCCGTCACCCCATCGATTTTTTCGAACGTCGATTCAACACACCAGAAACAACCACCGGCAAATGTGGCGACCGATAGAGGATTGGACTGGTCGGATTGTTGAGCGGCCACTGCCGGCTGCATAGCTCCTGGTTGCAGGGGAACTTGGCCAAATCCAAGCACTAAAGCCAGCGCAATGCTGAGTACGGCAAGCACACTTAAGGCAGGATGTTTCATGGTAGTTATATGGGAAATATATGCCTATAGAATATCGGAAGCATCAAAAAGTTCCACTCTGTTTACTTCCAATCCAAGTGCTGCAGAGGATCTTTTCCGGTTTCATCGCCGGGACAGTCAGTGTACCGCCCGTCGCCTCGGACCGATTCCGGCCCTGTTCAGCGCCCGCTGCAGATCTCGTTTCCCGGGGTGGTCTGCTCTTTCTTCAGTTTCTCATTCTCCTGCACCATTCCCCCCCAGTGCCCGACTCCCTCACCGGCGTCGGCAGGCAGCCGGAGCAATGCTCCCGGTTGTCTTCCAGGGTCCCGACCATATACATCGGTATCTTCGCCACATCTATCGTAGGCAGGTGCTTGATGACCATCTTCAGGACTCAGCAACGATTGGTCATCGATACGCTTTCATCCGCTACCTTCTCTATCGCCGGGTTGGGATATCCCGCCGGGGCGCTGATGGCATTCACCATCGCCTACATGGCTTTCTCAAGTACCGTCTCCGGCTTCTTGCTGTGCTTCGCGGTCATGGATTCCGGTTCATTCACTTCATTCGGTGCAATCAGCTTCATGCATTCCTTCGACTCTGCCAACCAGTGTCACCGACACATTATATGGGGGGAGGGCAATCATGATCGGCGGAAGCAGACCCCGTCTTGGCGGATTTTTCTTTATAATTCTCCAATCATTAGGAATTACGCTGCTTATCCTCTTTCGATGTGGATGATTACAGGGAGTAGTGGCGGTCCCTGTTCGATAGTACAGGACCATTCGATTCCGGGGTCGCATGCCCCATCGTTTTGCCATCACCTGCGACATCATGCAATGTGGAGACCCGTCCCATGACCCGGCTAAGTGTGAACTTGAACAAAATTGCGCTGTTGCGAAACTCCCGTGGGAGAGATTATCCCAATGTGCTCTCCTATGCTCGTAAATTGATTGACCTGGGGGTGCAAGGAATTACCGTTCATCCACGACCGGACGAGCGTCATATCAGGCGGGATGACGCGCGGGTGTTAGGTGAATTTCTGTCGGAGATAGATACGGTGGAGTTCAATGTAGAAGGCTATCCCTCAGAAGATTTTCTGGAATTGGTGTCCAAGGTCCAACCGGATCAGGTCACCTTGGTACCGGACCATCCGGATCAGTTGACTTCGGATCATGGATGGCAGGTTTTATCCCAGATGGATGCATTGACCCCTGCCTTGGAAACCATTCGGGCAGCCGGAGCTCGAGGAGCCCTGTTTCTGGACCCAGATCTTGCCCAGGTCGAAGCAGTTGCGACCAGCGGCTATGACCGGATCGAACTCTATACCGAGCGCTATGCCGCCTCTTGGGGCACTCCTTTGCAAAAGACGGTTCTGGAGATGTATCGCCAAGCGAAAGAACGAGCGGTTCAGTTGGGAGTTGGCGTGAATGCTGGTCATGATCTGGACCTGCAGAATTTGCCTGATTTCCTATCAATGGGAGATGTGCTGGAAGTTTCCATTGGACATGCGCTGACGGTTGAGGCTATCGACCTCGGTCTGGCGAATGTGGTGGGCCAGTATTTAGAGATTTGCCATAGGGCTTGTCCGTCCGATTAACGATTTGGCCTGCGACGGCTGATTCGATTCCGAGGCCATTTCTGACTTCGACGGTTGAGGCCTCTTTTCGCCGGCGTCGGCATCTCTAACTCGTTGATTTCGAAATATAAGTTAGACGGCCGGGTCATCCAAGGGGCTGAGCAGGGTCAGGGTGCGTTTCTGTACCTTGCCTTGGGAGTCGACATAGGTTTCGCGAAGCAGGTGGCACCGGTAGGTGGTGCCGTTGGGCATCATGCGGGGGTCGTGGCGACATGCAGGCGGAATCAGAGTAGTGCCTATAAATTCAAAAAGTATTCTCCCGACTTGCAGGAGAATTAGACAGCAAATTAGTGGCTTATGAGAAAATTCCGGTAAAATACCGCTGAGAGCTTCAGGTTAACGGGGGCCTTGCCGTCTCTTTATGCATTGTCCGGGCTAATGCAACATTGCGACAGTCCACCCTCAGCGTTCAGCCGACGACGTTACCGGTGCATGTGACTGATCTGAAAGCTGGATTATAAAAACCATCATTGATACGCGCGGAAAATATCCGGATCAAAAGTCCGCAATAATCATAGTCCATCAAATGAACCTGTTCCCTTGAGCCTTTTCGACAATGAGTCAAAAAACTCTTATATAATGTTATTATTGAATTACTATGAAAACGTGGAAAGCGAGATGATATGAAAGATCTTCAGGATCACGTTCATGAACTCGATAAACGTCAAAGCGTTTTGGAGGAAAAGATGAATACCCTTCAGGCAAATCTGGATAAAACTTTACAGGAATTCAAAACGGATGCTGAAAAGCGCGATAAGACACTGCTCATAACACTTGGAGGTCTAATCATCGGAAGTGTGGCGATCGGGGCCGCGGTTCTCACCTACATGGGTAGTTAGTTAACAGACGGCTTCAACCTTTGATGAAACCTTCACGACCACAGAGAAATACCCCACAACGGCGGGACAGGTAAGGAACCGCGAGGTCGGTATTCTGCGAGGACTCGACTCGCTTTACAAAGGACGGAGAGAAAAGGCCGGTACGGAAATCTGTTCAGGTAGTCGCATCATTGATCGGCAACTCCTGTTCATATCATGAAGCCCGAACTCAGATACACAGTTTTCGGGAAAGGGCGAATGTAAATTTGCCCAGATGGCTCGGAGGCAGCACAGAGTTGATGTAGATTTCCCGGGACACTATGCATTCGGTCTTGCGACATCGATCACACAAACCTGAATCTTGAATTTTTCAGGACTTGAGAGTGAAGTCTTCAATCTCTCTTCCAGTTCCTCCGGCTGTGCCGTAGTGGTTCCTGAAATTGGAGGAGTCAAGCGGCAATGTTCGGTGTTCCCGAACCAGAGAACCAGATAGATGCCATTGCCGCCAGCCCTTGGGTCTATTGTATATTTTTCGATTAGCTGGGTCTGGATGGCACTCCACAAGTCGCGGTGACAGCTTTTCTTGATCTCAACCGGGACATTGAAACCCTGATAGGCGATGCGGATATCAGCCCTTGTTTCATTTGCGTAGCTTCCTTCTCGCAGTACATCGATTCCGCATGGTTCCAGCCGGGGCTTCAGATACCCAATTAGTGAATCACGGTAAGCGTGTTCTGGTCTCGGACGTTCTGGGCGGTTAGATCTATCGACATTCCAAAATTGGAGCCATCCATCAGCGTTTCCATGACGTATTTCATTCGCTATTTCTTTCAGCTTTTCATACGTAAGTGCTGCCAGGTCCGCCGCATTAGCAGGCGTTTTCCCATCCAGAGTTTGAAGCGCCTGATCCAGTTCACAGTAACGGAATTCGGCCTCACGGCGAACTGCATTTTGTTGGTAAGCGGCTTCAATAAGATAAGGTTTCCATGGGCGCAAATTTTCTTCCGATAGCAGTTTCTGAATTGTATCGGTGGCTCTGGATGAGGAAATAGTTGCCAATTGCCTTATGTAACACTTAACCTTATCAGCTGTACTCATTTCGAATGAGTATATTCTCCCCTCTTCTGAATTATCACCAAGAGAGTACGGTCTGTACGAAGTGCCGATGAGCTGGATGAGCAATCGGAGTGCAGCCACACTTTGACGAGGCTGCATTGAGTGTGGGAGTTGCAAACGTCCGGTTACGGCCTCCGCCAGGAAGCGAATCCGGCGCTCCTTGCTGGTGACGTAAGATTCCAACTCTCGGGCATATGTATCCGGAGAAAGATGCAATCCGACAGCTAACCAGTGGATGCGTTGGGCGATGTTCATACCGCTTTGGGCAAGCTTGTTGTCGATCAAATTCAGGAGGACTCCCGGTTGACAATATTTGCTGGCCGACAGCAGCAGATAATTCAGGTTTGACAGTTGATCAGAAGTGCAGTGAACAGGGAATTTTTCCAGCAGAGGCATCGTAGCCAAGCGTGCCACTTCCTCATACCTTTTCGAATATGCCAAATCATACAGGGCAGAAGCTTCCTTGCGGTTTCTCAATCTGGTGAGGGCAAATTTTACCAGTACATCAGCGACAGCCCCTGGGCGAGTGGTCAGCAGCCGAATAAACCAAAATGACTTCTGGTCGGCCAGATTGCGCATTGTGGGCCACATAGGCACAGTATAGTGAATGGCCAGTGCCAATCGGACAATTCGCTCTTCTGAAAATAGCTTGTCCAATATTTCGGGATCGGAAATTTCCTCAAGCCCAGCCATGATAGGATAAGCAAGATCGTGCCGATGATTTCGAACTCCCGAGCGCAGAATTTTCTTGTATGACGGAAGGTCATCCTGTTCGATGGCCATACGAAATCCTGTCAAGATCGCCTGGACCAGAGAATCATCTTCACGCAGCAGTATGCTCAGTCGCGCTCTGGGAGTATCTCCCCGGACATTCGAGTACCCGCCCAAATAGACTCGGGCAAGCTGGCACAGGAGACCTGATGGTGCCCGATTTTCACGAAATTCCGCTTGATATGGTTTCACATGGTCGTGCCAGTCGGGGCGTTGAGTATGTGGATATGATTTTCCTTTCTCCCCGAAAATGCCGCTTTCTGGGTTCCACTGTACTTGGGGGTTTTCGTGTGCTTTGTCATAAATATCTCTGAGCCCGGGATGCTTGGCGAGGCGCTCCAATACAACATTGTGGGACAGGCCCTCGTTTCCGCAACAATATTGCAGACACTCCGCCACTCTCCCAAGAAACCAGCCAGCAATCTTTTGATCTTTAGCAGTAACTGCTTGATCAATGCACCAAAGCCCAAAATCGGAGGGGCACGCAGAATTGGCGAGTCTGTAGCATGTTTCCTTGTGCATGCAGATTTCGAATCTGGTAGATCCGGAATTATCTGGCAAATTTGCACAATGCCTAATTCCCATCGACAGCAACGATTTCCATGCCGCGGGATGATCTTCAAGCCAACTCTGGATCGCTGGCCAGCCACAATCGCTGAAATTCTCAACAGAAGTTGAAATTCTCAACCACCGGAACAGTCGGTCCAGATCGATTTCCTCTCCCGACAATTCAAGGAGCTTGGCCAGCAAGATCGATGCAAGTTTTTGAGAGAAATGAATCTGAGGGTTCTCGACCCGTTCGATTTCAGAGAACTGATCGTGGTGTTGGATGAGTCGATCAAGCATTTCGATCAGTTGTTCCGATGTGGAGTTTCCGGGGAGAAAGTCGAACCAGAAAGACTCATAGCCAAGATCATGTACCCATCTTGTTGAAACCTTCAGGTATTCGATGATCTCCGTTTCAGAAATCACGTCGGGATACAATGTGCACAAAAGATGAGTCAGTAATTCATCGCTACGATCCTGTACCGTACCGGCAAGAATATCGTCAACCAAGGTTTTGATATCTCTGGAAAGCCCACTGTCTGACTCCCGATACCGCATCAACGCATCAACGGCATACATTCTGATTCTCGGTCGAAACGTGCTGTCACGTGCCATCCGTATCAGCGTTTTACGCAGACCCGGAAGAGGAGCTGAGTGATTAAGCGCCTTGAGCATGATGACGGTAAAAATCTGCCGAGATTCGTCCCGAGACGAATCGTCCAGTATTTCCCGAACATTGTCCGTCATGTCCGGTGTCATCAGACCGCCAAGCCTTGGACTCAGACTGTCCAGAGAGGTTATCATTGATCTGCCATTCCCTTCGACTTCCGCCATTAGGCGATCAAGTAGCAGACGTTTTTTGTCAAGAGGGAATCGGCTGGCATCTCCGTACAGAATGGTTCCGACAGGATCTCGTGAAATAATCTCTGACTGGGTCGAACGGGCTTGGGCTGTGAACCATGCGACCAGTCCGCGGAATTCCGGCATCACCACGCCGTCACGCCCTGTAACTAGTGCAAGAATGCGCCCCACCGGAAGACCGCCATCGACAAGCCTGGCCAGATACCTTCCGGCCAGAAACTCGGCGACCTCGCGATGCATGGGAACGACTTGACCGGGAACCGGTAATTCAAACAGTTTGGATTGCAGGCAACGACGGTACATGCCCCTGTCCTGTCCCGGAAGTTGTTCGAGTGAGATAAAGCCATTTCTGCTTCCAGTACCCGGAAGACGGAATCCGGCACCGCCAGTTAACAGTTTCACTGCGCACATCCTGCCACTGGTCTCCAACAGTTCGGGAATGCCGAACGAATTCGCGTTCGCCACTTCATGTTCCGTATTGTGTTCTGCGACAAGAGTCTTGCAAGCCATTGAGAAGGCTTCCAATCTGGTTTCTGGCCAACCACCGCCTTCGGACACGGCAAGTGTAAGCATCTTGAGGTTTTGGGGATTGGTCAACAATCCATGAATTCCCCTTTTCTGTGCTTCGCTGATGAAGTTTTCGGGATTCGGGATGCCAGGATTGTTGTGCAGGATTGTTTGGACATCGTTGTCAGATAAGGGATCGATACGCAATACTATGATGTCTCGATCGGGTGATACGAGCTTCAGTCGTTCGCTGTCGGTTGCACCAAACCAATCGGCTTCGCGGCATGACAATCGGAAACGGGGACATCCCAGTTCGTCGAGTCTTGCCCGGATCTTGTCAAACGGGGTTCGTCCATCAGCCTGTCCCGCCCTGGTTTCGTCAAGTCCGTCGATGAACAAGGTTGTATTGTGCCACTCCGGCCTGTCTTTGAAGGTAGTGAAGTCACGTGCGGTAACGTACAGCCCCTGCTGATTCCGGGCCTCTTGCTCGAATGCCGTGGTTTTTCCGGCTCCAGGGGGGCCGAGCAGTACGTAAGCCTCCTCAGGTCTGAAATCCTCTATAGGTTGAGGCTCGGGTAGCGGTTGATCCTGTGAGCGGCCGGTCTCGACTTTTCGAACGGCTCGAGGGACATAGGTTGTCATTATCAATCAAACCATTCGCAGGCAGGTGTCGACAGAAATTCTGACAAGGGGATTCCTCCCTCATCGCTCACAATAACCGGGCGAGCCTGAAATTGTTCGGCAAAGCGGTCAAGGCCGCGAACTCGTGGTCTGCGTATACCGCTTTTGACTTCGAATGCGATTACTTTCTGGCCCCTTGAAAGGATGAAATCGACTTCGTGCTCTTTTTCACGCCAATAGTGAAGGCGGCAATGCGCCCCCTTCGTGTTGAACAGATGAGCGCCAACGGCACTTCCGACGAGGCGGCCCCAGTAGGAACGATCCGCCATGGCCTCCCTGAAACCGTATCCGGCTTCAGCTGTCATGAGTGCCGTATTGAGTACATTGAGCTTTGGACTGGAAGATTTCTGCAGATACAGCTTGCTACTGTACTTCTGTAGACCTGCAAGCAAACCCGCACTCTCGAGCAGATTCAGATAGCGTGCAAGAGTTGTCGTGTTACCAGCCCCCTGAAGATGGTTAACCATCTTGTTATAAGCAAAGATCTGGCCGGAATATTCGACACCGAGTTGGAACAGTTGCTTGAAAAGCAAGGGCTTGTCCACACGCTGCATTGCGAGAATATCTTTCTCGATGTTGGGTTCGACCAAGGCTTCGACAATGTACGAGTGCCACCGGTCCTGTTCGTCAACATATGGAACCCCTCCCGGATAGCCGCCAAAATAGATGAAGTGCTCCAGGTCGAAGTCGAATGCCGCGGCCATTTCCGTAAATGACCAATGTGTCAGGCGTACAGTCTCAAACCGTCCAGCAAGACTCTCTGTCATTCCATGTTGCATGAGGAGTGGAGCAGAACCCAGCAGGATCACATGGAGTGGCAGATCATTCAGACGATCCTCATCCCAGAGGCCCTTGACAGTCTCCGACCAACCCGCAATTTTCTGGACTTCATCGAGTGCCAGAACAAAGCCGGCATCTGAATGTCGAGCGACATCACGGGCGGCATGCCATTGCCGGACAAGCCATTCCGTATCTCTTGACTTGTCAGATGGCATTCGCGGTTTGGGGGCAAATCCCGTGATGCCGCCTGTCGTATCCGGGACGGGGGGCAATGTCGTCGAATCAGGCCGGTCAATCGGGAGATATTGCGACGGGAACTCTATCTGTTCAAGTGCCTGTCGAACCAGGGTAGTTTTCCCGGTCTGGCGCGGTCCGGTTACAACGATCAATCGACGAGGCACCTCTCTCAGGCGGGCAAGTAGGGTCGAGAGCTGGGTTCGTTCATAGGTAATCATTTTAACATTATACTGAGTACATTTACTCAATACAATGTGGTTTTATGTTCTGGATCAAGAAGACAGGTCATGTTTTTCTCGACTTGAGTGGTTGGGAGGGTGTGAAAGGGATTGCTATGATCGTCCCGGAATGATCGGCCCCTTGCGGAATCAGTGTATCGCCACCGGAGCAAACGGGGTCAGGAGAGCACCTTATCCGGGCCCGCTGTGGGGCTTTGACCTCTACCACCCGCCGTGCCGGAGGTAGTGCGCCAACCAGGCCTGCTATGTCCTGGGCCAGATCGCCCAGGTTCTGCGGCGGTCGTTGTAGACCACAGCACTGCCGAAGAAGGCTCGCCGTCCCGGCATTTTGCCGACCCTCCGCTTCATGATGCCGACCACGGCAGACGGCGCACCAATGATGCGTATGCGTTGCCAAGAACCACTTCCGGCTGGGGTGGCGGTACTACGCCATGGGGACGCAGGCATCCGGGATGCCTTCCACTTGCGGTTCCCGGGGTCTGCCCTGCCAAACTGCGGCCGGAACCGACCCCCATGCCCCGACTGGCAACCGCCGCCCGATCGGGCGAAAACTCCTCTCGGGGGCACTTGTCAAGGGGCTGGGGCATAGAACCCTTTTTTGTGCCCAGTTGTACGGGTAGCAGGTATCCCTGGTTACAGGATCAATGCAGCGGCCACCTTCCGGCCATCTCCGGCCAGAATATTGTAAGTCCGACAAGCGGCCGGGGTGTCCATGATTTCCACCCCGATTCCCAATTCTATCAGGGTGCGATAGGTTGCAGGCGAAGGGAATTGCAGGCGAGTCCCGGTGCCGATGAGAACTACTTCCGCTCCCGTTTCCAACTGGGTAATGGGGACAAAATTGGCTTCCTCCAGAGCGGAAACGGTTTCCACATTCCACAAATCCAGCGTGAGGGGTGTTATGATTAAACTCTGGTCATAGATCTTCTCCTTGATCGTGACCCGAAATCCCCCGGCAACCGGTTCCAGTTGGCGGATGATGTTTGCGGACTCGGGTTGTTCAAGCTGAATCTGCATTGAAAGAATGGCAATTCGGTTGGGGGAACAATAATGGGCGCAGGGTCAGGGTGATTCGTAAGCCAGAAGTGCAACATCCTAAATCAAAACCTTTTCGAATTCTATTGTGGAAGCGGTCCATATTGGGTTGATTGGCCTCGGCACTGTGGGTACTGGAGTCGTGGAAATCCTGCGTCGTAATCGTCAGGAGATTTCCGGTCGGGCGGGTCGGGAGATTCAGGTCCGCCGCATTGCGGTGCGGAATCCCGGCAAGCCCAGGGGGGTGGAAACCGATGATATTGTCCTGTGCGATGACCCGATGGCAGTAGCGGAAGATCCAGATTTGGATCTTGTGGTCGAGCTGGTTGGTGGCGAGAGCGTGGCTCGTGAAGTCATCCTGCGGGCTGTTGAGAACGGAAAACACGTCGTGACGGCCAACAAAGCCCTGATTGCCCTGCATGGAAACGACATTTTTGCCAAAGCGCAGGCAAAAGGGGTCATGATCGCTTTTGAAGCGGCGGTGGCTGGAGGGATCCCCATTATCAAGTCCATGCGCGAAGGCCTCGCGGCCAATCGCATCGAATGGTTGGCAGGCATTATCAATGGCACTTGCAATTACATCCTGTCACGGATGGAAAGCGACCACATGGAATTTGGGGAGGCGCTGAAGGATGCCCAGGCGCTGGGATATGCTGAGGCTGATCCGACATTTGATATCGACGGTACTGATGCCGCTCATAAACTGACAATTCTTGCATCAATCGCATTCGGTATCCCACTGCAGTTTGACCAAGTTTCGGTTGAGGGCATTGCTACCGTCCGCATGGAAGATATCCATTACGCGGGCGAACTTGGTTATCGTATCAAGCATTTGGGAATCGTGAGAAGGCAGCCGCATGGTATTGAGTTGCGGGTACATCCGGTCATGATTCCGCTGGACCGTCTGATTGCCAATGTGCATGGTGTGATGAATGCGGTGTTGGTGTGGGCTGATGCAGTCGGTCCTACGCTGTATTATGGGGCCGGAGCAGGATCGGAACCGACGGGGTCCGCTGTAGTGGCCGACATCGTGGATGTGGTCCGAACGTTGACCGGCGACCCGGATCATCGGGTTCCGCATCTCGCCTTCCAGCCGGGAGCGCTTGCCCGACTCCCTATTCTTGCCATGGGCGAAGTCATGACAGCGGGATACTTGCGGATACGAGTCCATAATCGGGCTGGAGTACTCGCAGCCATTACCCGAATTTTCGGCCAGCGGGATATTTCCATCGATACGATTCTGCAAAAAGGCCATGACGATGCGAATGGGCCCGTCACCATTATCATGCTGACCCAAGCGACTCGGGATGCCAATCTGGCGGATGCGATTGCCGAAGTGGAAAACCTTTCCGTGGTGGTGGGTCCAGTCAACCTGATCCGCCGGGAAAGCCTGGACTAGGTGGTGCGGAGGGCCTGGCAAATGGGGACAGAGATTGAACCGTTCGACGGGATGTCATCAGTTGCTGTCGGCGAGAATGTGCTGATTTGATCCGTTGCTGGAGTCTCCCCCCGTATGTGTGCGACATCTGCTGGAACTGAATCCAGAAAGCCTGGACAAGAGGAATTTTCCCTGGCGTTGCCGGAGCGAGTGATTGTGCGTCGTACGCCGGGGAACGCATCGAAGAATACGATTCCGGGGTTGCATCCGTTACTGCAGCGGATTTTTCTCTGCCGGGGCATTGTGCAGAAAGAGGAGCTGGATTATTCGCTGGCTGACCTGCCATCGCCGAGTCTGCTCAAGGGAGTGGCAACGGCCGTAGATCGGTTACGAGTTGCGTTCGAACGTAAGGAATCCATCCTGATTTTGGGGGATTATGACACGGATGGGGCCACCGCCGCTGTGCTGGCCATTCTCGGGTTGCGTGGAATGGGAGCCAGCCAGGTGGATTATCTGGTGCCGAATCGATTCGAGTACGGCTATGGACTATCTCCTGAATTGGCCCATCTGGCCATGACCAAAGCTCCATCGCTGGTCATTACCGTCGACAATGGGATCAGCAGTGTAGAAGGAGTTCAAATACTGGAAGATGCCGGTATTGACGTGATCATTACCGATCACCATTTGCCCGGAACGGCATTACCGGCGGCGACTGCGATCATTAACCCCAACCAGAATGGTTGTGACTTCCCTTCCGGCAAGATTGCCGGTGTGGGGGTGATGTTTTATTTACTGATGGCACTGCGGATTGAGATGCGGAAGCATGGAGATTTTTCCCAAGGAGGGCAACCGCTTCCTAATCTGGCCCAATTTCTGGATCTGGTTGCCCTCGGCACGGTAGCCGATGTAGTTCCTCTGGATCACGTGAACCGGATTCTGGTAGCACAGGGCATCGCTCGTATCCGGCGTGGACATTGCCGCCCCGGCATTCGTGCTCTTCTCCATGCGGCCGGCAAAGACCCGGCCCAAACCAGCAGTACGGACCTGGGGTTTGTTGTGGCTCCACGGTTGAATGCTGCCGGTCGACTGGATGACATCAGTCTGGGTATTGAGTGCCTCCTCACCGAAGAAGAATCCCGGGCCGACCAGTTGGCACGGAAATTGCACCAGTTCAATACGGACCGACGACAGATTGAACAGAAAATGCAGCAGGAGGCTTTGGACTTTACGACTCAGGTGCCGGTCCCACACGATGCCACCGGTGGCATCTGCCTGTTTGGGGAAGATTGGCATCAGGGGGTCACGGGATTGGTGGCGTCTCGGGTCAAAGAGCGCTATTTTGAGCCGGTGATTGCGTTTGCTCCCGGCAAAGCCGGTATGTTGACGGGATCTGCGAGGTCGGTTTCCGGGTTGAATATCCGCGACCTTTTGGCCGATCTGGCGGCGGAAACACCTGGCTTGGTTGAGAAGTTCGGCGGCCATGCCATGGCAGCCGGATTGTCGATCCGAGAGACCCATTTGGAAACATTCCGGACCAAGTTTCGGGCGGCAGTTCAGCAGCACTTCGAGACCACACCCAAGAGCAATATCATTCAGACTGATGGTCCGTTGGAACCGGAGTATATGAACCTGCAGGTGGCCACTATGCTGCGGAATGCGGCACCATGGGGGCAGCATTTCCCTGTCCCTGTTTTTGATAATGAATTCGCGGTTGTATCCCATAAACGCGTAGGTGAGCAGCATCTCAAACTGTCCTTGAGAAGTCGGGACAGGCTAGTAGAAGCGATCGCGTTTCGGGTTCTGGAGCCGGGTCAGTTGCCCATATTGCCGGACCGGGTCCGTGCAGTCTTCCAACTGGAGGCAAATCATTTTCGCGGCGAAATCCAACTGCAACTGATCATTGAGTATCTGGAACCCATCCCGTCCGGCCGGGCAGTTGCTGAAGGATCTCTCGAATCCAGATGAAGGGCACCACACTGGGCTCTGGACTCGTTTCCCGGTGCTGACAGACAATCTCCTGTGATGAAAATGGAACAGGATCACCATGACGCTATTCTGGTGGCACGGGTTCGTTCTGGAGACAAGCAGGCGTTTAACCTCCTGGTGGCAAAATATCAGTACAAAGTCCAGAACCTGGTAGCACGACTGATTCGTAACCCCAGTGAGCAGGAGGATGTGGCCCAAGAAGCGTTTCTCAAGGCCTATCGGGCGATTGGCAACTTTCGAGGGGACAGTGCTTTCTACACCTGGCTATACCGGATAGCGATCAATACGGCAAAAAATCATCTGGCGTCCAATGCCCGCCGGAATGTGGGGCAGGAAGTGGATATTGATAACCCCGCCTCCCTGCCGCATCATGAACGCCTGACAGAGCTGAATTCCCCGGAAGCAATCGTTCAGAACGACCAACTGGTCAACACGATCAAGCAGGCGATTGCAGATTTGCCGGAAGAACTCCGACAGGTGATCCTGTTGCGTGAACTGGATGGATTGAGTTATGAAGACATCGCAGATGTTATGGGATGTCCGATCGGCACGGTCCGCTCGCGAATTTTCCGCGCCCGGGATGCGATTGAAGAAGCCATGCAGATTCCCCTCAAGTAATGAAAGCCGGTCAGCGAATAGGAACGCAAGAAAGCATTCGCATCCCTGTCGTCATATTTCCAATCGAATATTGTTTGAACTTATCGGCAAATCGATGGACCAATAAGGGGATTAAATGGCTGGTATTGACCGGGCAGACCGATGAAAGAAACGATATCCGATATGATCGATCAGCGTCCGGATTGGGGCGATGAGTCCGCCGAACTTACACGGATTGCCGGGGATCCGGACGGTTGCCGTGTCTGGCGAAATTATCACCTGATTGGTGCTGTCATCCGGGGGGAGGTGAAAGGAGCCGGGCCTTGCCTGGTTGATCGGGTCCAGTTGGCATTGAAAAGTGAACCGGAGATACAGTACAGCCGGTTCGGCATCAATCGATGGGGTTCGTCGCCGGACCTTGCTGCAAGATCAAGGTTCGTGGTCTCTTCGATGTCTAGCAAGGTTCTGCCCGCAGCAGGCTTATTTTCCCTGGCCGCTTCCATGATGCTGTTTGCGGTAATTAGTTTTGTCCCCCGACCCGATCTTCCAGAGCGGGCATCACTTGCTTCCCGTGCAGTCGAAGCCGATTCTGGGGTGACGACAAGCAGCACGATCCCGGAAGCCGGCCTATCCGAGCCCTTTCAGGCCGAGTTTGGGCAAATGCTCACTGGCCATGGTGAATTTGCCGGCACTCCAACACTCAATGGCTTGGCTGCGTATGCCAAGTTCGTTATGAACCAACCCTTGGCGAAGTGAAAGTTTCCTCGTATGCCGCTCACATTTGACACTGATACGGCTTTCCGGCCTTCCGGGTTCCGGGCACTGGTGTCAGTGAGTTGGTTGTTCATTCTGTTGGCGTTCGTCCGCCCGGGCGAAGCTGCAGATCCCGAAAAGTGGTTGATGCGAATCAATGCGGCTGCCTCCACACATAGCTTTGTGGGCAAATTGGTTTATCTCCACGATAATCGTTTGGAAGCGATGCAGGTATTGAGACGGGTTCGCAGGGGGGGGATTCAGGAACGGCTTTATGCGCTGACCGGAGAGGCCAGGGAAGTCGTCCGGGACCAGCATGGTGTTCGGTGCATCATGCCCGACCGGAAAGTCGGGGTGCATGACCGCCGTCACGCTCTCGACATCGGGTTCCCGCGGGCACTCGGAGATAATCTCCACTCCCTGAGTGGGCATTATCGATTTGCCCTAGGCACTACCGTGCGCATTGCGGATCGGGCTGCACAGCAGGTCATGGTGTTACCGGAGGATCGTTATCGTTATGGCTACCATCTTTGGGCCGATGAGGATACCGGTCTGCTGTTGCGATCAGATCTGGTGGATGGTGACGGCCAGATGGTGGAGCGTTACGTGTTTATCGATATCCAGATTGACCCCGAAATTTCCGATGAGGCATTGAAACCGGCGATTCCGGAAGCAGAACTGCGCTGGTTCGGTGTCGATATGCCCCAAGTGAACTCTTCGGTCCAGACCAGCGCGTGGCAAATGACTTCGGTCCCCGATGGATATCATCTTAGCCGACATATTCGACGAATGAACCCAATGAGCAGGCAACTGGAAGAACATATGGTGTTTACGGATGGCTTGTCTTCTGTTTCGGTCTTTATCAAGGAGTCCACAGACGGGTCGGGCCATATGATGGGACTTTCCCGGATGGGAGCTATGCATGCCTATCGAATCGAAATGGAAAATCATTCGATCACGGTAATGGGGGAAGTGCCGCATCACACGGTGAAACATCTGGCTCGGTCTATCTCCTATCGCCCTTGATGTTTCGCCATTGGCGTGAGTAGATCCCGCACTGTGTCTGGACGTTTCTCGGGACTGATTCCAGCCTTTTCTTCATTTCCTCCAACCGATTTCGGATGAGTCGATTCGAATCCCTGGCAGGACAGACTCTAGCGGCACTGGATCTGGGTTCCAATAGCTTTCATATGATCATTGCCGAGCAGGATGCGACTGGCGGATTGAATGTGATTGATCGGGTCAAGGAAATGGTGCGTCTCAACGCGGGTCTTGATGAATCCGGGAATCTGAGCGAGGAATCCCAACGCAACGCCATTGACTGCCTGCAGCGGTTTCGTCAGCGACTGCAGGATATCCCATCCCGGCAGGTGCGGGCCGTTGGCACCAATACATTTCGTGCGGCGCACAACTCGACGGAATTCATCCGCCGGGCGGAAGCGACTCTCGGTCATCACATTTCGATCATCTCCGGGCATGAAGAGGCGCGGCTGATCTATCTGGGTGCCGCATTCAGTCTGGAGACGCATGGTCAGCGCAGGCTAGTCATCGATATTGGGGGTGGCAGTACGGAATTGATTATCGGCTCTGGACATGACGCGCAGATCATGGACTCCCTGTATATGGGATGTGTCAGTATGACCAGAAAGTGTTTCCCTGAAGGGATGATCACAGCCGAAAATCTGCAACGGGCTCGTGCTGCCGCTGCCCAGGAGCTGGAGCCGGTCGTCGGAAAGTATCTTGGAGCAGCTTGGGAAGAAGTGGTCGGCACCTCCGGAAGTATTCGGGCGGTGGACAACCTGTCCCGTTCGTTGGGGGTCCGGCATGACTGGGTGAGTCCGGAAAGTTTCGACTGTATTGAGGCATGGCTATTGGAACGCGGACATGCGAACCGGCTGGATCTTGTCCCCGAACAGCGACGCCCGGTTTTTGCGGGCGGCTACGCCATTATTTCTTCGATTTTCCGGATCCTGAAGCTGGAACGAGTCGACTGTGCCAGCGGTGCCCTTCGAGAGGGCGTGCTGTATGATTTGAATGGCCGCTTGCGGGATCTTGACTCCCGTGATCGGGGAGTGATGGCCATGGTGGCCCGGTTCAACTTGGACCGGACCCAGGCCGAGCGAGTTGAGAAAACCTGTATGTTCCTGTTGGACCCGGTGAGGAAATCGTGGAACCTGGAGGAAATTATCTGGCGGAAGCTATTGTCCTGGGCCTGCATGTTGCATGAAATCGGTACCGCGATCGCATTCAGCCAGAATCACAAGCATGGAGGGTATATCATCGAAAATGCGGATATCAATGGCTTTTCCCGGCAACAGCAACGGGTGCTGTCGCTTCTGGTTCGTAGTCACCGGCAAAAGTTTCCCTTGGCGTTGTTTGACGAGGTGCCCGATGATACCCGGGAGCAGACCATTCATGCTGCGATGCTGTTACGACTGGCCATGGCCTTTAATCGTGGGCGAACGCATACTGTACAGCCCTCTATTCGATTGACCGCTGCGCGTCACCAACTTGTCCTGGGATTGGAGAAGGAGTGGTGTGACCATCATCCACTGACCATGATGGATCTGGAAACGGAAGTCCACTATCTCGCCCAAGTGGGTTTTGATCTCAAAATCCGCATATATTGACCTGTCGGATTGCCTTCAGACACCATATTCCTTGCGCAGGGATTGCAATCTGCCCCGATACTGTTGGGCTAGCCGGTTGGTGACCATTTTGCAGACTTCAGTGGTGGTAGGATCGATATCGCCGCATTCCACGATTTCGATGTCGCCGGCATCAGCTTCAGACAAAATAGCGGTCTGCAGTTGCCAGATCTCGTCAAGATTATTCAGATAGCGCTTGGCGGCACGCTTTTCTCCTGACCGCCCCCGAAAATTCTGCTTGAGTTGTTTTTTCTCAAGAACCGCCAGGATCACCGGTACAATGACGGCATCGGTCACGTCTTCAAACCGGCGAAACAGTCCCGGTCGCATATGTACCCCCTCAAGAATCAGCGATACCCGCTCATTGGTGGCACGATTCAATACGGACTCACAGGCCACGGCCACCATATCACTTTGTACCTGATAGCCGCTGAGCAGCAGGTCCAAATCCCGGGTTTCTTGCAGTGCGGACTCAAATTGCGCCTTGCCGGCGTTGAAAGAAGATTCATGCAGTGAGGGCGAGATACGCTTCGGAATCAGGGATCGCATCACTTCTCGCAGCATGTCCGTTGACTGGGTCCGGACAATGGACAATCGATTGGCCAGTTCGGTCGCAATGGTGCTTTTGCCTGTGCCAGGTACGCCCCCGATGAGGATGATCAACGGGGCTCCACTACGGATGAAATCGCACCAAATCAGGTATCGATCTGCTGTTTTCCGGCTGTGGTGGGAGATCAGGGTACGATAGGTGAGGGTGATCAGTTCCTGGGTAGTCACCTTGAGAATCTGGTGATGGACCAGATGATCATAGATTTCGCGGGTGACTTTTCCATACAGATCTGCTGACATGCCACATCCGAGCAGCCGTTTGGAAAAAACCCCGCGGGAAAAGGGTTTTTCCTGACCTTCCTCGTCGATGACTCCAATGGGTTCAATATACGGTGTCTGCTTCTGGTACCGATGCAGCACCACATCTGGATACATAGTCTCCAGGATGTGGGCAATGCGTTCGCGCAGTTGTTCCGTGGTAATGGACTCGAGCTCTTCGAGCTCTTCGCGAATCTCGGTGGCCAGTTGATAGGCTTCGTCGAATTCCAGCCCGGAGTGCTGCAGGGATTTGGTCAGGATGCCACGAAGAAACGGGATTTTTGTTTCTGCTACCTCGTCGACCACGAAAAGTCTGGACATCGGTGCTAGGCGGCGTGTGGTTCCATGTGAGAACGGTTGCGATCCTCGTAGGCTTTTCGGGCTTCTTCGGCAATGACCGAAAGGCCACGCAACAGCTCCTCTTCGGGTGCGGCATAGCTGACCCGAATACATTCATTGCGATGACGCCATGGAGTCTCAAACCCGGGGAAGAAATGGTGTCCGGCAATCACGTATACTCCCCGTGCCTTCAGCCTCTGGTACAGTCTTTCGCTGTCGACCGGCAACTTGTCGAACCAGAACCATAGAAAGATCGATCCTTCGGATTCATGGATCCGAAAAGGCAGGTCGCTCATCAGATCGGATGCGATCTCAATGGCCAGTCGGGACCGTTGCTGATACCAGGGGCGTACAATTTCCTGGCATAACCGGAAAATATCCCCCGATTCCACCAAGCGAGTGGCCAAGGTAGGGCCGAATCGACCGGGTGCCAGACTGAAAATCGCATTGGCCCGGGTGATGTACTCAATGACCGCCTCGTCAGCGATCACAATGCCGGTCCGGACACCCGGGAGTCCCAGCTTGGACAGGCTCATGCAGAGAATAATGTCACGGTTCCATAGTGGTTTGGCATCGGAAAAAACGATATCCGGAAATGGTTGTCCATAAGCGCAGTCGAGAATGAACGGAAGGTTTTGGGCGCGGGCTCGGCGAACTAATTCCTGCACCTCTTCGTCCGTCACTACATTTCCAGTAGGATTGGTCGGGCGAGATAGACAGAGGGCCCCGACGCTTTCTTCCAAGTCCAGTTGATCAAAGTCAATTCGATATTTGAAAAACCGGTCTCCATGCAATTCGATGTGAGGGCGATTGGCTGAAAAAATAGATGTCCCGCCAAGAGCCACATCACGATAACCGATATATTCCGGTGCTAGTGGAAACAGGATATGACGAAACTGCCCATGCGCGGTTTGTCCTCCGAAGAGATTGAACAATACCGTGAAGCTTGATTGACTGCCATTGGTGATGGCGAGATTCCGTGTTTCTATTGGCCAATCGTATGCGGCGGTGAAGAGTGCGGCCAGAGATTCAAGAAATCGCTGATTGCCTTTTGGCCCATCATAACCGCCGATCATGGCTTCAAAGGTTCGGCCATCCTGCATCAGATGATCCATTTCGGTACGGAATGCAGCCTCCATCTCGGGAATCATGGCGGGGTTGCCACCTCCCAACATGGCCACCATACCGTTCGGGCCCGTGCTCCCCAAATCGTTCATCAATTGCAGTATGCCGCTCTGGGGATTGAACTGTTGGGCGAATCGGGTCAATTTCACCATTGCTTCCAGATCAAATAGCCTTGGGGCGACCAGAAAACGGCCGCCCCATCGGGTGGGTGGAGCGGGCCTCGTGAGAATGGACGGATTGGGGAAAGTTCCTCCATTCAGGATTGTGCATCCTGTGATGTCAAGCGACGATGGTCCTTTTCCCCGTACATCCGGAAGAAATGCTCATAATCATGAAGGATATTTGCCGATTCCTTGACGAAAAAATCGGGTATCAGCTCGGATTGCAGATTGTTTGGGTCATTCAGGGATTCCAGTGCCTCAATATTTTCCAGAGGACTGTCACCCTTTGCGACCCGCAAGCGATTCTCCAATTCGAGTCTTCGAAGATCCCATTGTTCCCGTTCTTCTATACGAATCGCTTCGTTGAGTGAGATGCGCTTTCGATCCCGTTGTTGTTGGTTCAATCGGGAAATTTCCTTGTGCAGCACGAATTCTGGATTCTCTGCAATTCGCTTTTCGTGTTCTTTTCGGGTCATTCGCAAGGCCCACTCCATGGGTTCACTGAATTTCCGGTACGGCGTGTATCGGGTCCGTTTGATCTTATCCCAAGGGAGAGCATTGTCATAGGAGCGCTCCCCAAATTCCTCCTCCGTCGTGTCGAGGTCAAAATCAGGAATGACGCCCCGAAACTGAGTGCTCTCTCCGTTGATGCGGAAAAACTGTGCAATTGTGATCTTGAGTTGTCCCAGATCCTGATCGCTGTCGCTGATGAATCGATCCAAGCTGTACATATTTTGTACCGTGCCTTTCCCGAAAGTGGGTTCGCCAATGATCATCCCCCGGCGATAGTCCTGCATCGCTCCCGCGAAGATCTCGGATGCCGATGCACTGTATCCGTCCACCAAGACTGCGAGCGGGCCTTTATATACAATTTTCGGATCGGGGTCGCGGTCAATGTTGATTTTGCCGTTGGCATTCTTCACCTGAACCACCGGCCCCTTATCGATGAATAGCCCAGTCAGTTCGATCGCTTCTTTCAGGGACCCCCCCCCGTTTCCACGCAGATCAATCACGAGGCCACTGATCTGTTCGGTCTTGAACTCTTCCAGTAGACGTCGAACATCTCTTGTGGTGCTCCGGTAGTTTGGATCCTTGTTGTACATCCCCTGAAAATCAATATAAAAAGAGGGTAGTTGGATCCATCCGATGCGAGTAGTCTCCGGCCCCGTTCCGATTTCCAGCACACTTTTCCTGGCGGCCTGGTCTTCCAACCGGATCTCGTCCCGGACCAGGGAGATGGTCTCGGTCTCGCCATGAAGTCCTGACTTGCCTGGTAGAATCCGAAGACGTACGACAGAGTTTTTCGGTCCCCGGATCAGTCCAACGACATCATCCAGCCGCCAGCCGACCACGTCCACGATTGGGCCTTCTTCCTGACCTACGCCCACGATACGGTCCTGTGCCTTCAGTGCTCCACTCAGGTCTGCAGGGCCGCCCGGGACGACGCGACGGATCAGCGTATATTCGTTTTCCGTCTGCAGCACTGCCCCGATGCCCTCAAGGGACAATCGCATGTTGATATTGAAGTTTTCCGTTGCCCGCGGCGAGTAGTAAGTGGTATGGGGTTCGATAGAATTGATATATGCATTCGTGAATGTTTGGAAGATATCCCCGGATTTGAATTGCCCGGCACGTTTGGCGATCAGTTGGTATCGGACCTCCAGAGTATCCAGGATTTCATCAGGATCTTTTCCCGTCAGGCGGAGCGTGAGAATGTCGTTCTTGATCCGCCGACGCCATAGTTCATCCAATTCGTCATTGTCCTGCAACCAATCCGCATCGCTGCGGTCCAGTTCGAATTCTTCATCAAGCGTGAAATCGAAAGGCTGTTTCAAGCGATGGATGGCGTACTCCACCCGCTGCATCACTCGTTCACGGTAGATCTGGTAGATCAAGAAGGCCGGTTCCAGGTTACCCTCTTGAATAAAATCATCCAATTGATATCGAAACGGGTCCATTTGCCGGATATCTTCTGCCAGGAAGAAGCTCCGTGACGAATCCAACTGAGCAATATATTCCTCCAGTACGGTGGCGGAGAACGCATCGTTCAGTTCCACTGATCGATAGTGTGCTTCTTCAATCAGATAATTGATGATTCGCAGTGTCCTTTCCTGTGTTTCATTGCTCTCCAGAAGTTCGGTTTGGCTCTGGTTGGCATGGGTGGGCAGTACATAAAGCCCGGCAGGTGGCCCCAGAACACAAAACGTAGCTAGCGTAATGGCCCGGATCAGTTTGGGGGAAATGAGGGAGAACATAGTAGGTCCATGGAGAGCATACGGTGAAAGTCCGTCACAAGGTCGGTTGATCAGGTTACCGGAAAAGAGGTCGAGGGTCCGAGAAGCATCACCCGATGGATGTTGCCAAATCTTTCCCGCAGGATTCTTTCGCACGAGGTTCGGAGAGCATGGGAAACAATCTGGACAGGAGTGGGCGTTCTTGGGTACTCAAAAATCAGTGTTTATCTTACACACAAATGGAGGCAGGGCAATCCGGATTATCTGTTCCGGTTGCAGAAAACCCGATATTCCTGTACGGACCTTCATTTGCTCTCACGATTTGTCGTCAACCCTTGTTCAGGGATGCCTGAACCGGAATGGTGGCCCCACGCTTCGTGCCGGAGTCGGCTGGGCATGGCTGCGTCCCATCTTGCCATCCTGCCCGGATTCCGCTCCAGGAAATGATGCGGCTGTCATGCTCGCCGGAAGAGGTGAGGATATTGGATTTGCATTTGATTCAGGCCAATGCAGTGGACCACTGGCAGGATTCGGCCAGCCTGGAAGTGCGGTCATTTTCGCCGCTTCCCCATCACAGGTTCCTGGGCAGTCGCTCTTCCAGAATAGCCCGGATTTGGGCCTGTCCTTTCTGGAGTTCGATGATCGCCGTCCGGTTTTCACGGACCTCGTCGCGGACAGAGCTGATTTCTCCACGGAGTTCTTCGCGGACAGAGCTGATTTCTCCACGGAGTTCTTCACGGACGGAGCCGATTTCAGTCCAGAGGACGCCGGAGACGGTCACACCGATCGCTGTCAGGCCACCAATCAGCCACATCAAGGTTGGACGATCAAAGGCCGGGCCGGACAACGGGACGTTGCGCCGCAGCCAAGCCATCTGTTGGGGGGTGAAGCCGTGATCGGTCGTGTCCATCGTCGCTAAAGAGAAGGGCGAGTACCGGTTCGACCCATGCGAAACAGAGCATGGTCGCAATCATTCATGGCGGGAAGTATAGCGGACCCCCTGTTTGCGGACAAGGCCAATGCCTCCTGACTTCGACGGTTACGGCCTCTTTTCGCCGGAGTCGATCTCGCCAACCCCTTGATAGTGCCGCCGATCTTCCACGGGACGGCGGCCCGCATCCGGCCCTCTCCTTTCTCGCCTTTGTCGGTGTCCGTCTCCTGCGTTGGCGTCTCGAGTTCCAGTTCACCGCCCGGAGGTCGCCACCGCGAATCCGGCAGGTCCTGCCCGATTGTCAGTGCAGTGTCCTCGAAGACCTCGGCACGAGGGTGCATATCCCATCCCTTCCCCAGTACCGAGGCCGAGACCCTGTGCCGGGGATGGGACTGCCTTGGTCCCAGATGCTCTATGAACGGACGTACTGAAATCGCAAAGTCCGCCCGCTCAGATCCCCACCAACCCCCCGCAAATAGCCCCGAACGAATCGCTTTGGCCCCCGAAATGTAGTGCCTGATTCAACAGGGAAATCCTGCAAAACCAATGCGTCCAGAACTTTTACCGTCGAAGTCAAGTGGCCGCGTCCAAAATGGTGGCCCCACGCTTCGTGCCGGGGTCGGCTGGGCATGGCTGCGCCCCATCTTGCCATCCTGTCCGGAGCCTGCTCCAGGAAATGATGCGCCTGTCATTCCCGCCGGAAGAGAGTGAGGATATCGGGTTTGCATTTGATTCAGGCCAATGCAGCGGACCACTGGCAGGATTCGGCCAGCCTGGAAGTGCGGTCATTTTCGCCGCTTCCCCATCACAGGTTCCTGGGCAGTCGCTCTTCCAGAATAGCCCGGATTTCGGCCTGTCCTTTCTGGAGTTCGATGATCGCCGTCCGGTTTTCACGGATCTCTTCGCGAACAGAACTGATTTCTCCACGGATTTCTCCACGGAGTTCTTCACGGACGGAGCCGATTTCAGTCCAGAGGACGCCGGAGACGGTCACACCGATCGCTGTCAGGCCACCAATCAGCCACATCAAGGTTGGACGATCAAAGGCCGGGCCGGACAACGGGACGTTGCGCCGCAGCCAAGCCATCTGTTGGGGGGTGAAGCCGTGATCGGTCGTGTCCATCGTCGCTAAAGAGAAGGGCGAGTGCCGGTTCGACCCATGCGGAACGGAGCGTGGTCGCAATCATTCATGGCGGGAAGTATAGCGGACCCCCTGTTTGCGGACAAGGCCAATATCTGAGAAGCTTGGTGTCCACTGGTATCGTGGCCCGGTTCGATTCAGTGGTCCAGGATTGATCCCCCACATCGTGCAATCTCCAGGCTTTGGTTGTTCCGACCGGGTTCAGTTCGGCTTTATGATTTGCCACAAGCCCACATCGAGAGATTCCTGGTCTGGAGCATGGTGGGTCAGGACCTCGTGCCGGGCTACCGATAAGGCATGACTGTGACACCATGTTGCCATCGTATCCGGGGCAAACCCAAGACGACGATGTGCATGTCGCTCCCGCAGGAATTCGACATCATGCGGTAGCAAATCGACGATCAGCAACTCGCCACCGGGGTGCAGGAGGCGCGCGGCTTCACCAATCGCCTGGGCTGGATTTTCACAGTAATGCAACACCTGATGGATGGTAATCAAGTCGGCACAATTGTCCGGCAAATTGATATTGCAAATATCCCCTTGTCGTACCGTACAGTTGATGATGCCGGCATTTTCCAGTTTGCTGCGAGCTACCGTGAGCATGGCTCGGTTCAGGTCATAACCAATGCCTTTCACGGCCTGGGGGCTAAAGATTTCCAGAATTCTCCCGGTTCCGGTGCCCAAGTCCAAAAAAAGGTTTGCCCGGATCGATTCAGCAAACTGCAGGAGCCGAGCTTCGATAGCCCTATCCGGGGCAATCATGGAGCGAACGGTATCCCATTCTCCGGCATGCTCACTGAAATATTCTTCGGCACGACGGGTTTTTTCCAGGCGGACTTCCTGCAGCTTTTTTTGATCACGTACCAGACCCGGGTCTTGCATGTCAATGAGTGTGGTCAGCCCACTAGCAATCGTTTGCATCGGATACTGATCCGATATCCGATGGAACACCCAAGCTCCCTCCTGATACCGTTGCAGTAGCCCGGAATCACAGAGCAATTTGAGATGTCGGCTGACCCTGGGCTGGCTCTGGTCCAGGATATAGGTCAGTTCACTGACCGTGAGTTCGTTTTGCCTGAGTGCCGCCAGTATCCGGATCCGGGTCGGTTCTCCGGCCGCTCGCAGGGCATGTAGCAACTGATCCAGTGGGATTGGGGCAATCTTGGCCGTCACTTGCAATCAAAATGAAAAAACTGTGTCATGGTTGGGTGTCAGACGACTCCAGAGTAGGCAGGGGGGAGTTCCTGATGATCCAATTACCTGCTCCGCCGGATCATGGATGCTTCTATGGTCGCATTCGCGGGGGTGTGGCGAATCCCCTGTTCGGGCCAATGAGCCCGGTCAAAGCCAGACGCATTGTAGCAGCTTTGAGCGGTAAGATACCTTGCAGGGTACTGGGAACATATAGCTACCGCAGTTAACAGTGACGACTTTCTATGCCTTGAAAAGTACCATAGCGGTCCTTCCTCATCCCGGGTCTGGGTGATTTTTTTGACCCAAACGGACTCTGGATGTCGGCGAGTACTGTCAGACCCTTGTTTCTGCCAGTATGCTTCCTCCTTGCGCAATATCCTGGCTGACTACCGTCACCATCCGCATAACAGAAGATGCAAATGTCCGCTACCCATGTAACGCCAGCGGTAGTGTTTTCGGGCTGCCGGCCAAGCAACCACCAAGGAGAAACAGAGATTGGCTTGAACGGAGATTGATCCGGCATTTTGAAACAGCATATAGGCGGTCTTCCCGCTGTCCGGTTATCGAAAGCAGGTCAAAAATCCTGACCATAGATCCGAATGGGCCCTTATCTTGCGTCCTTGTCCAAAAAATGAGCTACCGTGAAGCCATACAGAGGTATGACCCATGATTTGGAGTTATTTCGTGCTTTTGTGAAACTCATATGCATATGTGCAAAAGTCAAGGGCTATTATGCCAACTACCACCGAGAGTCAGATTGAGTCCTATCCATTCATCAAGTCTGGCTCGCTCGATTCTGGCGAGGTCGGCCTCTGTGGAAAATACCCGACGCTGTATAGTAAGCACATCCAATAGGTCTGTTTCGCCTTCGTTGTATTGCAGCCGGGCAATACGTAAAGCATGATTGGCCTCATCGGCAGCTTGATGCAGGGAAATGACACGATCATTCAGAACAGCATTCTGGTCAAGGCTGTTTTCGACTTCAATAAATGCATCAAGCACGGCTTGCGCGTAAACTGCGACAGCCTGTTTTTGCTCTGCCGATGCCTGTTCCACTTGAGCCATGCCCAGCCCGCCATCAATTAGCGGGGCGAGCAGGTTGGACGCTGCTTTCCAGACAACATTCGCAGGGTTGAGAAAGCTTGACAGATCATTTGATGCCCCGCCAATACTTCCGGTAAGATTTATTCTGGGCATCTGTGCCACTTGGGCTTCTTTGACACGGTTGAATGCCGCAGCTACTGACCGTTCCGCAGCCACTATGTCCGGACGACGCTCCAATAGCGTGGAAGGCAGGCCTGCTGGCGGAAGGGGCGGTACATCTGGCAAAGTGTTGCGTACGTTCAGTTCCGCTGACGGATAACGTCCGATGAGAACCTCCAGTGCACGCAGGGCATTTCGTTGGGCACCCTGTGCTGCAGTTAGTGTAGATTCGGTGTTGGCCAGATCAGACCTTGACAAGGCGGCATCCTGCGACGAGGCCAACCCGGTTTCTTTCAATGCGTGAACAATGCGATTGGTTTCGACCAGCGCATCCATCGTTTTTTTGGCAACCGAGACTTGCTGGTTAGACTCGATCACCAAAAAATAAGCTCGCGCAACAGCGGCGGCCAAAGAGTTCTGGCTAAAAACATAATCTGCCTCTGCCGACTGTGCATTCAGGGTGGTAGCGGCATCACCGGCGCGAATTCGCCCCCACACATCCAACTCCAGGCTAGCCTGAAGACCAAGACTGTGACTCGCTTCACTGCCTCCATTTTCGATTGAACCGCTTTGTTCTGATTCACTGACAAGAGCTGCCGTTGGCGACAAACTTGAGCCTGCCTGCTGTGCCAGCGCCCATGATCGCTCTACGTTCTGAGCGACAGCTTGAAGATTGCGATTGCCTGCCTGCGCTTCCTTGACCAACCCTACCAAAACCGGGTCTCCAATCCGTTCGATCCAGCCAACCCTGACATCACCAAAATCCTCTACAACATTGGACCAGGTGTCAGGTACTGCGGGCAAAGAATCGATCACAGCCTGGTCTATGTCGGTTGACGGGCGGTTCACCCCGCATGAACTCAAACCAATCGAAATCACAATGGTCGCTATCAGCCTAATCATCCAATTTACCCATCATATGCCTTTTCAATGGTCGCTCCATCCTTGCTGATGCGAAACAGCAATGAATACAACACTGGAGTCACCAGCAGGGTGATCAATGTCGCGAAACTCAATCCGAACATTAACACAACGCTCATGGATCTGAAAAACGCATCAAAATAAAGGGGCAAAACCCCCAGTACGGTTGTGAGTGCGCCCATTGTCACAGGGCGAAGTCTGCTTACTGCGGCCTCAATCAGCGCTTCGAAACGTGACTCTCCCGAAGCGATGATCTGATCAGTGGAATCTACCAGTACAATCGAATTCTGAATCAAGAGTCCAGACAGTGACAATAGTCCCAGCATTCCCATGAATTCAAGAGGTGTTCCCGTTAACCACAATCCAAAAACTACGCCTATAATCCCGAGAGGAACCACCGACCAAATGACAATTGGTTGCCGGATCGCGTTGAACAGCGTAACGACGACAAGAATCATCGCCAGAAACGCCAATGGAATAGTACTCGCCAGATTTGCCTGTGCTTCCGCTGAATCACCGAATTCTCCTCCCCACTGCAGTGAATATCCCTCAGGAAGATCGATGGCTTCAATCTTTGGTTTCAGGCGTGAAAACAGTTCGCCTGCATATACGACGGGTGCCGGGTCGCACTGTACCCTGATGGATAGAATCCGGTTTTCGCGCAGTAGCCTTGCATCGCGCCAGGACAAAATGCCCCCCTCAATCAACTGGGCAAGCGGAACGGTTTTCTGACTTATCTGGCTGATAACCTGCACAGAGAGCAGACTCCAGGGTTCCAGGCGTTCTTTTTCTGCAGAGCGTGAAATGATCGGGATCAGGTCGTCTCCTTCTCGATATAACCCGCGTTGCCGGCCATCAAAATGCTCGTCGAGTGCTTCGGAAACTGCTTGGCGGGTGATCCCCAGGCGTTCCCCTTTGTTTTGGGAATACACCGGCTGGATAACCGGGACCTGCCTTCGCCAATCATCCTTGATCAAAATCGCCCCCCCGTCCGACGCCATGATGGTCTTGGCTTGACTGGCAAGATTGCGCAAAACTCTTGGATCCGGCCCTGAGAATTTTGCCTCAATTTTTGGGCCGCCGCCGGGGCCAAGCTGAAATTTCCATGCCTTTGCTTGCGCATCAGGAAAGGCTTCGTCGGCATAAGCCTGAATCTCCCGGATCAGCCGGTCATTCTCCTGATAGTGCGCCGTTCGGACGAGAAGTTGACCATGGGACTCATTAGGCGAGCTGGCTTGATAAATCAGCATGTAGCGCAAAGCACCCGCTCCGACCAAGGTTTGAACGCCCTCAACACCATCCAGTTCTCTTACATATTCTTCCAGCATTATCACATCGTTTCTTGTCCGTTCAATGTCGGTACCCTCCGGGAGAAAAAAGTCGACAACAATTTGGGGAGAGGTGGAAGCCGGAAAAAATCCGTCCTTGACAAATTGAAACCCCCACAGTGAAGCCAGGAATATCCCAAGCACACCAAACAGTGTGCAATATCGCCTGGTCAGGACAGTTCTGATCAAGCCTCGATAGCCCCGTAATAAACGATGTTCTTTGGCAACAGAAGCGTCGGGTTTCTCCACACCTTTGGGAAATATCCAATGGCAAAGCAGCGGTGTCACTGTAAAGGCAAAAATCCAGCTCAAGCTCAAAGAGATCAAGACTACCCAGAACAGGGAACCTGTAAATTCTGCGGTATCGCCCGGGGCAAAGCCAATGGGAGCGAACGCCAGAATGCCTACAACGGTGCCGGCCAACAAGGGTTTGAAGTGTTTCGAGGCGGCCTCCTTGGCCACCTCGAGTTTGTTTCTGCCTTTTTCCAAGCCAACCTGTATCGCATCGGTGACAACTACTCCATTATCAACCAGCATACCCAACGAAATCACCAAGGCACCAAGTGATATGCGATGCATTGGGATCCCAGCGACCCACATAACAAACAATGTTGCCGCCATGGTCAGAAGAACCGTTACCCCCATAACAACACCGGACCGGAATCCCATAAATACAACCAGCGTCACGAAGACTATGACAAGCGCAGCAACAACATTCCAGCCGAAACTGCGAATGGATGAATCGACCACCTTTCCTTGATGGTAAAACTCATGCAGGGTGATTCCAACCGGTCGATTTGCCTCTATCTCAGAGAGCCTTCTGTCCACGGCATTGCCAATTTTTACAACATTGGCCCCAGGAACATTGGCAATCCCAATGCCCAAAGCTGGTTGACCGTTGTAGCGGATATATTGGCTTGCGGGATTGAGGTATCCTCTCTTGATGTCCGCTATCTGCCCGAGGCGGGTCACACTATCAGAAGAACTGCTGCTGACCAACAAACCCCGCAAGGCTTCTACAGAATTGATGTCTCCGGTTGGATGGATAGACATGCGTTCATCCCCCAGGGCGATTTCTCCCGCTGGCGAGACCGTATTCTGCTGTGTCAAAGTGTCATACACCTGATTCAGGAAAACGCCGGAGGCCGCAACGCGTTCCTGCGAGAATTCGATAAAGATGGCTTCTTCCTGCTCTCCGATAATCCTGACTTTTCCAACTCCATCGACAAGCAGCAAATCGCGACGGAGATCCTCCGCATAGGCCATCAACTCAACCGGTGTGAATCCCTCTCCGGTCAGCAGGTAGTAGATTCCGTAAACGTCCCCAAAATCATCATTGACAATGCTTTCTCCGGCACCCGGTGGCAAATGGCGTTGCGCCTCATCAATCTTGTTTCTCACCTTCGTCCATACCAATTGCAGATCAGACTTTGTTCGCGAAGCACTGTAGCGAATTTCCACACTGATTTCCGATTTTCCGGCGATTGAAATCGAATTCAGCGTTTTCACTTCCGACAATTGCTGAAGCGCAGTTTCCAGGGGTTCCGTCACTTCATTCATTACTTCCCGAGGACTTGCTCCGGGATATTGAGTAATGATCTTGGCTACACGAATCGTAAACTCGGGGTCTTCGAAACGAGGCATATTCTGATAGGCGAGCAGGCCACCAATCAACGCAACAATCATTCCGATTGTGCCAAGCAGCGGATTCCTGATGGAGATTTCAGCCAAGTTCACTGGCCGGTCTCCTAATCAGGCCTCCAGGGGCGGACTTTCATTCCCTCAAAAAAGAAGTTGGCACCAGCGGCGACAATCGTATCCCCCGGGCTTAGCCCTTCCACTACTGTAACGGTATCACTCAAATTCGGTTGCACTGCAACTGCCTGCTTTCGCAAAATCTCATCTTCGGTAACCAGCCAGACATACTTACTTTCACCTTCTGACAAGATGGATGATAGTGGTACCGCAATACCGCCTTCTACAACGCCAGACTCATCGGTAAAGAGCAGGTCCAGTTCAACTGTCGCTGTCATGCCGGGCAGGATCAGCAGCTCTTCTGGCGGCTCGAAAGACAGACTCACTGAGTAGGTTTGAGTGGCCTGATCGGCTTCACCGGTAAATTCCGTAAACTCGGCTTCAATGTGTTCATTGGGAGCCGCATCAAGAATGATCCTGGCATTGGCACTTTCAATCTGGCGAGCCCGGATCACAATTATGCTCGGGACATTGATCACTGCTTCGACTTCATTGCTTTGCAGCATGACAATTGGCTCTTTTGCCTGAACGATCTGAAATTGCCGGATCAACACGCGTGAAATACGACCGGGGAATGGTGCTTTCAGAGTAGTGTCTCTGAACGCTTTCTCGACTGTATCAAGAGCTGCGCGCGTCACGTCTTTTCGGGCGCGGCGGGAGTCGAGAACACTGCGGGAAATTGCATCTTGCCCATACAGCTTCTCTGCCCGTTGGTACTCCGAGTTCGCATTGTCATATTCGGCCTTCGCTTGGGACAACCGACTTGCCGTGTCGCTTTGATCAAGCTGTGCAATAATGTCGCCGCTTTGAACCAGATCGCTTTCCAGCACGTTTAATTCCCTGACCTCCCCGGCGACCTGGAAAGTTAGTTCGACTGATTTTGCTGCCTGGATTACGGCTGGAAACGTAAGTACCCTCTGAACCGATGCATCCTCAACGGTCATCAATTTGGCAGGACGTATTTTTTCAGCGGCTTTCGGGGGCTGTTCTTCCGAGCACCCTTGAAAAAACAAAAGCACAACAAGCGCGAATGAGTAATAAGCGATCTGTTTCGCCATCATTTTTCTTGATGCGATATGCTCTTTCACGTTACATGGTTTTCCAGTCCGCTCGACTGCCTGAACCGGCACTTTCGGTGGCTGGGAAAATCAAGCATTTTCAACGCGAATCTCCAAATTATGTTGCCGCCAGCATCGGTGAACGCCGCGTCCCCGGAAAAGTTTATTTTCCTCGAATAGCTTCTGCAATGTACGGACCGAAAGACTCTTGCTAAGGTGACATCGGCGCGAGAAAAAAAATCTCTCCCTTGCTTGACTGTTTCTCAAATAAAGGTCTTATCGACATGGCAACACCCTTCATTAATGAAGGATAGAAAAGGGAAATTATAACCGGTCCTATATTGCCAGTCCCCGCTTTTCTTCAGTGGGGGCTTCATAATCAATTCGACCTGCTGCTCCGGCGATGTCTTGATTCGGTCAAAGTACTCGTTGTATTGCGACTGCTGATCAGGTTTGGTTTTGTCCATGGGGTTTCCCTCTACCAGTAATGTCCTAACAAAGGGTTCTACTCTTTTGCCTGATTTAAGGATTAGAGTATATCGCGGTCTGTCCGGGGTTTGAGTATAATTCCCAGATGGATCCTATCACGACTGCATTGACCTTTGACGACATCCTGCTCGTCCCTGCCAAATCGGACATATTGCCCCGGAATGCCAATCTGGTGACCCGGCTGACCCGTAAGCTCTCGATCAATATCCCCCTTTTGTCCGCCGCGATGGACACCGTAACAGGTGCCCATACCGCCATCTGCCTGGCCCAGGCAGGTGGGGTAGGGGTGATTCACCGGAACTCCACCCCGGAGATGCAGGCACGGGAGGTAGTGCAGGTGAAGAAATTCGAAAGCGGAGTCATTACCGATCCGGTGACGGTAGATCTTTCTGCCCGGGTCAGTGGTGTGTTTGCGCTCATGCGCAAACATGATATTTCAGGGGTGCCAGTCGTCAAAGGGCAGAAACCAATTGGCATCGTCACTCGCCGTGACCTGCGATTCGTGCAAAATATGGATACGCCGGTGGAGCAGGTGATGACATCAGAAGCGAATCTGGTGATCGTGAGGGAAGGAGCCACTTCGGATGAGATCAGGGCATTACTGCACAAGCATCGGATCGAAAAGCTGCTGGTAGTGAATGGAAAGGGGGAACTGACCGGATTGGTGACGGTCAAGGACATCCAGAAATCGAGTGATCACCCCAATGCCTGCCGGGATGCGTTGGGTCGCTTGCTGTCGGCTGCTGCCGTAGGGGTTGGCAAGGATTCGGATGAGCGTGTTGAAAAACTCGTGGATGCCGGTGTAGATGTCCTTGTGGTCGATACCGCTCACGGTCATTCGAAAGGTGTTATGGAGCGGGTTCGGAGAATCAAGCAAAACTATGATGTCGAGGTGATCGCAGGCAATATCGCGACCCGGGAAGCAGCCATCGATCTGGTGGAGATGGGGGTCGATGGAATCAAGGTTGGAATCGGACCAGGATCAATCTGTACCACCCGAATCGTGGCTGGCGTGGGCGTTCCTCAGATCCATGCGATTCAGGATGTTGCAAAGGGGTTGGAAGGAACGGGTGTTCCGGTTATTGCGGATGGAGGGGTTCGCTATTCCGGCGACCTTGCCAAATGCATTGCGGTAGGGGCATCATCGGTTATGGTAGGCAGTATATTGGCGGGTACCGATGAAGCACCTGGTGAGATTGAAATGTATCAGGGGCGCTCCTACAAGTCATACCGCGGCATGGGATCCCTCGGCGCAATGCAGAAAGGATCCCGGGATCGGTATTTTCAGGAGAACGTGGACAGTACGGACAAACTGGTGCCGGAGGGAATTGAAGGACGGGTGCCATACAAGGGGCCGATGATTCACATCATTCATCAATTGATGGGTGGCCTGCGGGCCAGCATGGGCTATACTGGACATGGCAGCATTGAGAGCATGCGGGGCAAAACTCGGTTTGTGCAGATTACTAACGCGGGCATCGCCGAAAGCCATGTGCATGATGTGTCGATTGTGAAAGAGGCACCCAATTATCACCGGTAGTTCCGTGTGCTTGCGGCCGGTTCCCTCCCCATGTTCACTCGACATTCTGCATGACTGCCCCTCGCCATGAGCATCAGAGTCGGATCGCGATTCTGGATTTTGGTTCCCAATACACACAGTTAATCGGCCGCGTTGTGCGGGAACTTGGAGTCTATTGCGAAATTTTCCCGTGGGATGTGAATGCCGGGGCGATTCGGGATTTCAATTCTGACGGGGTAATTCTTTCCGGAGGGCCGGCATCGACCTATCAGGAAAATACCCCTGTCGCTCCAGCGTCCCTGTTCGAATTGGGACGACCGATGCTGGGGATTTGCTATGGCATGCAAACGATGGTGGCCCAACTTGGCGGTACGGTCGAAAATGCCGATCACCGAGAGTATGGACAGGCTGAACTGGCAATCATCCGACATTGCCGGTTGTTAGGAGAAGCCGACCGTAGCCTTTCGGTATGGATGAGCCACGGAGACCGGGTGACGGCATTACCCGATGGCTTTGAGGTAATAGCGACCAGTCGCAATTCACCTTATGCTGCCATTGCCGATGACCGAAATCGCTACTATGGGGTGCAGTTTCACCCGGAAGTGACCCACACTGTAGCAGGACGGGAAATCCTCTCGCGCTTCTTACATGACATCTGTGGTTGTGCCTCGGATTGGCAGCCTCAAAACATCATTCGCTCGATCCTCGAAGCGATTCGGGAGACCGTGGGCCAGGACGAAGTGATTCTTGGCCTTTCTGGCGGGGTCGATTCCTCGGTGGTAGCGGCCTTGCTACAGCAGGCCATCGGCAATCAACTGATCTGTATCTTTGTCGATACTGGCCTACTGCGGTTGGGGGAAGGGGATCAGGTGATGGAAACTTTTGCTGAGTATCTGGGGGTTCGAGTTCGCCGGATCAATGCAGAGGAAGAGTTTCTTTCCAGACTGGCGGGCGTGGAGGAGCCGGAAGCCAAGCGCAAAGTCATTGGGAATCTGTTCGTGCAAATTTTTGAGAGGGAAGCGAGGGGTTTCTGTAGTGCCCGCTGGCTGGCACAGGGAACCATTTATCCGGACGTTATCGAATCGGCAGGTAGCCAGCATGGAAAAGCCCAAGTTATCAAGTCTCATCACAACGTCGGTGGCTTGCCGGCGGATATGGACCTGCAGTTGCTTGAACCAATCCGCGAGTTATTCAAGGATGAAGTACGGCGAATAGGGGCGGATCTGGGATTGCCGGACCGGATGCTTTACCGCCACCCATTTCCTGGTCCTGGTCTTGGAGTGCGCATACTGGGTGAGGTCAATAAGACGTATGCCGATCTGTTGCGTCAGGCCGATCAGATCTTTTTGGAAGAATTGGAAAAAAACAAGCTTTATGATCAGGTGAGTCAAGCCTTTGCCGTGTTTGTGCCAGTTCGGTCCGTGGGGGTTGTGGGAGACAACCGCACCTATGGGCACGTCATTGCCCTGAGGGCGGTGGAAACCGTGGATTTCATGACCGCGAGATGGGCCCGGTTGCCTTATGATGTGTTGGAAACCATTTCCAGTCGAATTATCAATGAAATCCGGGGCATCAGCCGTGTTACCTACGATATCTCCGGGAAGCCCCCGGCGACGATTGAGTGGGAATGACTTGGCGTCTAGCAGTGTCAGGCATCCCTTAGCACTGTCAAGCAAGCTTTTTTTAACGCCCCGGGACCAGTCCGAAGTGCAACCGCGCCGCGATCCCGGAATGAGGGCGTAGCCCGAAGGCAGGGATCGCGGCGGCGATCGAAAAATTCGCCCCCCAAGGCGCTCATTTTGGCCACCGATGGCACCCATCTCGACGGCGGGCGATCCTGACCGAAGCCATCGGCCAAGGCAAGGGCGAGTTCGGTACCTGGAGGCCGAGCGAAGCCGCTCGGGTGGCTCACCGAAGGGCCCGGAATGCCGGGGTTGACGGGCGACCGTGGGCCGCGTCCGGGGGGAGCCAACCCACGGGCAAAGACCTCTGACGGGGTGCGGTATCCCAGGACCTTCCGAGGCCGACGGTGGAGCCGATCCCCCACCGCCCGTACCGGTGCCGGCGTCACCTGGCGGCAGTCGGTGCCCTTCGGGAAGTACGGGCGCACCCGGCCGTTGGGGTGCTCGTTCCGACCCCGTTCCCAGGAAGGGTAGGGGTGGCGAAGTAACAGCCCGCATCAAGCTTCTGCGCGATCTCCCGATGCCTCTCGAACTCCTTGCCGTGGTCGGCGGTGCCGGTCTGGACCCGGTCCCGAACCGGACCCAGGTAATCGCCGCGGTCACCGTTGACGCGGTCTTCCCGTCCACCCACTCCAGGAACCGGAACTTCGAGCCCCGATCCACTGCCGACACCAGCGCCCCCGGTGCCTCGCACCGAGGATCGGTTCCCGCTCCCAGTCCCCGATCCGACTCTTCTCCGCCACCACCGCCGGACGTTCCGCAAGGTCCACCCGATCGGGAATGTGGCCGCGCCCGTTCGGCTTCTTGCCCCGACGTCGCAGGCACCGGTACCGGGTCCCCCCGGCCTGCCGACCCGCCCGTACGTGCGAGTCGATCCACTCCTGCCCGCCATCTCTTCGCCCGGCAACCGAACCCAGCCGGCAATCTGTTTCCGGGCTCCCGCCTTCCTGCAGCCGACCCTCGACCACCGCCCAGCGCTCCGGTGTCATCCTCCGGGGCATCGCCGACGGGTCGTGGCCTGGCCATCGGCCTGTTGGTGCCGGTCGCCTACGGGCATGGCAATCCTCCGTGGGTGAAAAACCGAGATGGTTCACCATCCTCTGGCCCACCGCAAGCTTTTCCGCTCACCGGCCAGCGGCTTAGAGGGGGTTGCACCTCACACTGGAAAGGGGGGGGGGGGGGGGGGATAATCAATCGACTTGAAAGCCCGCCTGATAATTGTATAGAATGGAGCATGGCAGAAAACGACAGTCAGGATCAACGGATCCATGAACTGGCGAAAGAAGTCGCCGTACTGAGGGCAGACATGAAGACAAATTACGCTGAAACCGAGTCGGCACTAGACCGGTTGCGGGCTGACATGGCTCAGCGGGAGAACCGACTGCTTCTAGCCATCATCGTTGTAGTCGGCGTGGCCACCGCTATCCTAGGCGTGCTGATCGCCGGCATCCCGGCGACATGAACTCATGCTGCAGTCGTCCGAGCGGAACATCGGCAATATGGATTTTTGCATGTTCGGGAAGTGCGAAAGGGCGACCAGCAGAAGACGATTTTCGGTTTTTGACGATCCTTACCATAATCAAGATCGCAGCCGTAGACAGTGCACTATTGAGCAAATTCATCATCTGACTGGTATTGCAAAACAGTGTTTTGTGCTCTCGCATGATCTTGAATTCGCGCGTGCAGTCGAAAGGCGGCCCGGCACACAGGCAAAGACCTTTGTCGTAAATCCGCTTATCAACCCAGCAACATTAGAGGCGTGGTCCTTACCGCCTCTGCCGAGTCAAGCCTATCTGAAGAATTATCACCTTACTTCACCACTACTCCGAAAACCCTGCCGACCATCTTGGTCATCTCAAACAAGTTGCGGACACTCTTCGCGTGATTCTAGAAGAGTACTTTCGACTCAAATTCCCAAAAGCCTTGGCTGAGATGATTAGCTGGGGGACATGATTCGGAAGATCCGTGAAGCACAGATTGGGACGCCTCTATCCCTTTGCCATCCATTGGTAGAAGAGCTTGGATATATCAATACGTATAGCCAACGCTTTCATCACGGTGGAACTGGTGAGGTGGCCGACGAACCAGAAGCCAGAGAGCTTAAGACTTATGTAGATAGAGCTCTGAAAGTAATTCATGCCGGAGGCAACATATGAGCACACTGAAACCCGGCTGGAAGATGGTGAAGTTCGGTGAGATAGTGAAAAACGCCAATCTTGTGGAGCGTGATCCTGAAGTCAATGGCATAGAAAGAATTGTTGGGTTGGAACACATTGATCCTGAGAACTTGCACATCCGTCGCTGGAACTCCATTTCGGATGGCACCTCATTTACCCGAAAATTTGTGCCAAGACAGACACTTTTCGGTAAACGCCGTGCCTATCAACGCAAGGTTGCCTTTGCCGAGTTTGAAGGCATTTGCTCCGGGGACATCCTGACTTTTGAGACGAAAGACAGAAAGGCTCTACTACCGGAACTTCTGCCGTTTATCTGCCAGAGCGATGCCTTCTTTGATCATGCTCTTGGTACGTCAGCCGGTTCGCTTTCACCAAGGACCAGTTGGAAGGCATTGAAAAACTTTAAGAATTGAGGGGCGCATCTTACTTATGCGAGATAGACTGATATGAGTTATGACATCATTGGCGATATACACGGGCATAGCCAAAGCCTGGAATCGATTTTGACCAAGCTTGGGTATAAGAACCAATCCGGCATCTATCGTCATCCTTCGCGCAAAGTAATCTTCCTAGGTGATTTTATCGATCGCGGCAATTACCAGCGTGAGGTGATCGATATTGCGAGAGCGATGATTGATTCTGGAAATGCACTCGCAGTGATGGGTAACCATGAGTTCAATGCAATTGCCTATTACACCGCCGACCACGAAGGAGAAGGCTACCTCAGGCCGCATTCTGAGAAGAATACAGGACAGCATCAGGCATTCCTCGATGCCTACCAAGGTTCCCCTGCTGCTTATGAAGATACCATTAACTGGTTCAAGACCTTGCCACTCTGGCTGGATCTTGGCGATTTGAGAGTCATTCATGCTTGCTGGGATAAGCATGAAATCGCGGAAATCCTGCAGTATCAGGATGGGGAATGCTATCTGAGCGAGAAGCTTCTCCGAGAGTCTTGCCGTAGTGGTTCATGGCAGTTCAGGGCAGTCGAAACGATCTTGAAGGGTAAGGAAATTCCATTGAAGCCTGGCGCCAGCTTCAAGGACAAGGACGGAAACGTGCGCCACAACATCCGGGTGCGCTGGTGGGACCGGGAGGCAACCAGTTACAAAGAGGCGTTCATGGGGCCAGAGAGTGCTCGAATCCACATGCCCGATGACCAGATCGAGGGTGACCATATGGTTGAGTATTCACACGAATCACCACCGGTCATTCTTGGTCATTACTGGATGGAGGGCGAGCCAGTGCCCTTGGCACCGAATATCGCTTGTCTCGATTACAGCGTAGCGAAGCTCGGAGGCAAGCTGGTGGCATATCGATGGGATGGTGAGCAAACATTAGATCCTGGCAAGTACGTCTGGGTTGAGCGCATTGAGTCATGAGTTTCCGTCCCCTGAGCTACTGGACTCAGTTATGCATTACAAAAGGTAACATCAATGCTACCATTAGGGGCTGATGGCAGCGGGGTGCCTCGTTACGCTATTGCCGGAGATGCAATGATGGCTCTGACGAAAGATTTTAAGGACACCATACAGGCTCGCGCCCAACGGGATCCGGCGTTTCGCAAGGCTCTGTTACAAGAAGGGGTCGAATGCCTGCTCGCCGGTGACGTCGATACCGGCAAAGCAGTGCTGCGCGACTATATCAATGCGACGATCGGATTCGAGGGATTGTCACGCCGCGGCCCGGATGGGATACGACGGATGCGAGGACATATCAATGCGACGATCGGATTCGAGGGATTGTCACGGGTCTTCGATAAATCGAGCAAGAGTCTCATGCGCATGTTCGGGCCAAAAGGTAATCCCCAGGCGAGCAACCTGTTCCAGGTGATCCAATACCTG
Organism: Candidatus Poriferihabitaceae bacterium; assembly: GCA_965221795.1. Taxonomy (GTDB): domain Bacteria; phylum Pseudomonadota; class Gammaproteobacteria; order Arenicellales; family Poriferihabitantaceae; genus VYFG01. The sequence goes on along the minus strand of OZ244914.1, from coordinate 149,113 downwards.
CAGGAGCAGGAGGGCATTCACCTGGAAGTCAAAGCCCGGAAGGTTGCCTAAGGTGCTGTGTATCAGGGTTCAATCTGCAGATATCAGAGCAGAAAGCATCGATATCATGAGGGAAAAATGGAGTTAAGCATGGCATCAGGGAGTTTGTAGCGGGCGATATCGACCAATGCCTGATATTGGTAATACAGAAAAATGAAGATCTATTTACCTCGAAAATCTGGATTCTATCTCCTAAAATACAAGGTATGATTCAGCGTGAAATTACCAAAAAACTCCAATCAGTCATTGCACAGGTGCCTGCGGTTGTACTGCTGGGTGCACGTCAGGTGGGCAAGACTACGTTAGCGAAAACGATTGCTAAGTGCATCGATTCGATTTATCTCGATTTGGAAGCTCCCGAGGACTTGTTCAAACTGAGTGATCCCAGTAGTTTTTTAAGTACTCATGCCGATAAACTGGTTATCCTGGATGAAATTCAGAGAATCCCGGACTTGTTCCCCGTATTGCGGGGGGTAATCGATAAAAACCGGGAGCGGGGGCGTCGATCAGGTCAGTTTTTGCTGCTTGGGTCAGCATCAATGGATTTGATGCATCAGTCATCCGAAAGTCTCGCTGGTCGGATCAGTTATCTCGAGATGAGTGGCCTGAGCCTGATTGAAGTGCATGATCAACAAAAGGAAAGGCAGGCCCTGTGGCTGCGGGGTGGCTTTCCAGACAGTTATCTTGCGGTGGATGATCTGGCCATGGACTGGCTGGAAAATCTGATTCGTACCTATCTCGAGCGCGACATCCCACAAATGGGTTTTCGTGTTCCTGCAGCAAGGTTGCGTCGACTGTGGACGATGCTGGCACATCTTCAGGGCGAAACTGTCAACCATTCAAAGCTTGCCTCAAATCTGGAAGTCAATGCCAAAACAGTCACTCACTACATTGATATTCTGGTCGATCTTTTGTTGGTGAGACGCCTTGAGCCTTGGCACACAAACGTCAAGAAGCGCTTGGTAAAATCTCCTCGTTTTTACGTGCGTGACAGCGGTATCCTGCATCGGCTGCTGGGGATCAATGGGTATGATTCACTTCTGTCCAATCCTGTGCTGGGTAAAAGCTGGGAAGGGTTTGTCATTGAAAATATTCATTCTGTCCTGCCCAGCCATTCAGAAACCTATTTTTACCGAACAGTGGCGGGTGCAGAAATTGATTTGGTGATCAAAATGCCATCGTCTGAAATTTGGGCTATAGAGATCAGGTATGGCATTGCGCCCAAACTCGGAAAACACTACAGCAAAACCTGTGATGATGTTGGCGCAAGGTATAAATATATCCTCTATGGCGGGGAGGATGAGTTTCCTGTAGGCGATGATGTTTACGTTATCTCACTGCATAAGCTGATGGATCGACTCTGCTCCGTAAATAATGAACCGCAATGAGTGAATATCAATACTACGAGTTTATCGCCATCAATGAGCCACTGACACCGAAGCAGATGGCCGAATTGCGTGCGTATTCCTCTTCCTCTCGCGCTAACATCACACCGACCAGTTTTATATTAATGAGTATCACTGGGGCGACCTCAAAGGAGACTCGATCGAATGGATGCAGCGTTACTTTGATGCCCACGTCTATGTGACAAATTGGTGCACATGCTGTCTCTATCTGTGTCTGCCGAAAGTCGCTTATAACGTAGGGACCTTCCGCGATTTCAAAACCGAAACCTCTTTTTTGGTCAAGCAGACCCAGACACATTGGCTGCTGGAATGGGTTCTGTACGAGAGTGATAACTACGAGCGTTTTGCTGAGGACGATGGTCGAGGCTGGATGGGTAGGCTGGCACCGTTACGTAACGAATTGCTACGTGGCGATATGCGTCCGTTGTATCTCGGCTGGCTGGCCGGCGTCAGTGTTGGTGAGGTCAGTGGCAAGAGCACCGAACCCGAACCGCCACCGGGACTTTCCTGCTTGAGTGCTGAGCAGCGGTCACTAGCAGACTCCTTGGAGGTTGATGAGGATCTATTGTCCGTAGCAGGGCTCGTTGATCCACCTGATTTCAAACACAATAGAGAAGCCGATGCCGAGTTGAATGACTGGATTGCCGCACTCCCTGCTCCAGAGAAAAACACGATGCTGAAATTATTGTTGACTGGGCATGCATAGCAGGCCGAACGTGAACTGAAATTGCGGTTTCAAGGCTGGAGGCGAGATCAGTTGTCGGAAACATTCCCTGCCATGCCGCGGCGCAAGGTCGCCGACCTGCATAAGCTGGCGACATCCGCTGCCGTGCCGAAGCGAGAAAGAAACAGGAGGCGATACAACGCAAAAAAGCTGAAGTCGAACGGCAGGCTAAACGAGAAATCTATTTGCGCACGCTGGTCGAGGACTTTAACAGATGCTGGCAGGCTGCTGACAAACACGCTGAGCGCGGCATTGCTTCAGCCTACGACGAGGTCAAGTGGTTACTCGTCGATCTGTCGGATGCCTATCTGTTGTGTGCGCCCCAAGCTGACTTCGACCGCAGGTTGAATAGGTTTTTGGTCCGGCACGGCAAACGCCGTGCCTTGGTTCGGCGGCTCATTGAGGCGGGTCTTTGGCAACAGTCTCCATAATGAAGGAAGTAAAGCCGAAAATGGCAGTGGAGTTTGCCGTGAAACACCTGGATCAACTCATCAAGATAGCGACCACTGATGCCGACAATGAATCGGAGCAGGTCTATGGGTTCTTTTTAGGAAAATTGAATATGGAATGATTGATATAGTGTCCATAATATTATACTGTATAATATTTATTGACCATAAAAATGGACGCAAAGATACGCAGAACTCAACTGGATTTGATGATGCCGATTCCGGTCAGGCGGGCTCTGTGCAAGCTTGGCCAAGATATCCGTGATGCCAGGCTCAGGCGACGCATCCCTACGGCTGTTATGGCAGAACGGGCCTCTATTAGTCGAACCACGTTGCACAAGATAGAAAAGGGTGATCCCGGTGTTGCGTTCGGTAACTATGCCAATGTGCTCTTTGTTTTGGGGATGGCAGAACGATTGGGCGACCTGGTGGGTGTCAGGACGGATGTGGTGGGTCTGGAACTGGAAGAAGAACGCTTGCCGCAACGTATCCACAAGCCACGCCGGTTTAGACAGAAGAGTAAAACCTGATGGAAACAGAAGTGCTTGTCTATGTAGATATCGGCGGTACCCTGCATCTAGCAGGACGCTTGTGGGCGCACATGCGCAAGGGCAGAGAAAGCGCTACCTTCGAATATGATGCGGGCTGGCTCGCGTATGCAAACCATTTCGCTCTGGAGCCGGCCCTCATGCTTGGCCCGGGACCCTTTCATACTACTTCAGGTAGACCCCTGTTTGGCACCATTGGCGACTCCGCCCCAGATCGTTGGGGGCGGAGTCTAATGCGACGGGCTGAACGGCGACGGGCTGGGCGAGTGGGTGAGACACCGCGCACTTTGATGGAAATCGACTACCTGCTCGGAGTTGATGATAAAGCCCGTCAGGGTGCCTTGCGCTTTGCCAGTCAGGAGGGAGGTCCATGTCTTTCCGAACATGAAGCAGCACGCATACCGCCACTGATTGATTTGCCACAATTGCTATCGGCAGCAGAACATGTCGTTGGTGATACGGATAGCGACGAGGATTTACGCTTGCTGTTGGCCCCCGGCTCGTCATTGGGTGGTGCCCGACCCAAGGCTTCTGTTAGAGACCGGGATGGGCATTTCACCATTGCTAAGTTCCCACACAAGGATGATGAAATCAATGCGGTTCTCTGGGAAGGAGTTGCCCTCCGCCTTGCGGCAAAGTCCGGTATTCCCGTGTCCGACTGGCGAATTGAACAGGTGTTGAACAAGCCGGTACTGCTTTTACGTCGTTTCGACCGAGTGCAAGGAGAGCGTATCCCATTTCTTTCAGCCATGAGTATGCTCGGGGCCAGCGACAACGAGTCACGCAGCTATCTCGAGTTTGTTGATGCCCTGCGCCGATATGGGGCCAAACCGAACCAGGATATGCATGAGCTGTGGCGACGCATCGTTTTCAATATTCTGATCTCCAACACTGATGATCATTTACGTAATCACGCTTTCCTCTATACCGATCCGGATGGTTGGCGATTGGCCCCGGCCTATGATCTCAATCCGGTGCCCACGGATATCAAACCACGCATTCTGACAACGGCCATTGATCTGGATGACGGCACAGCCTCTCTGGATTTGGCGATGAGCGTAGTGGGATATTTTGAGTTGGATGGAAATAAAGCGCACGCGATTGCTGCCGAAGTCGGGATGGCCGTGAGAACCTGGCGCGAAGAAGCCGCGCGACTGGGTTTGACGCCAGCCGAGATTGACCGCATGGCTTCGGCCTTTGAACATGAGGATTTGAAAGCGGCACTCTCCCTTTCTTAATGCCGATAAATCTTCCCATTTCCAGGCTTCTCGAATGCGCTGCAACATAAACCAGGCCGTCGGTTGGGAACCCCCATATCCCGATACAATTTTATGCTGGGAATGTCCTTGAGACTGGTCCGATGCAAATAAATGGCAATTGCCTACTTCGGCAAGGGGACTTTGGAATACTTCCATACTGTGCCAATCCACACGGAAAAAATATGGCTCGCTCGAATCGCAACGGACGCTATGGCATGGGGTGACGATCCTGACTGCATTCTACGGTCTGATCAGATCCACAATGCGGATACTGGCGACCTACTTTCCAAGTCCAGGACTCAAACTGTTCGCGAGGCGGTTCCTCATGGATTACAAGTTTTATAATTCTCTTCAGTTTCTTTGGTGCGATGTTCGGGTTCTGGATAATGCGAAGGGAAAGCCGGCATATGGAATGCCGGGTGGGTACGGCGACGACCCGGACACGGAATCCTGCTGATCTGTCGACCGCCATGATGCGCCGCCACTATGGCATCGACCACGACAGGACGAAGGCCCGGTCGTCCCAGACCCACAGCCATTGGTGATCGGTTGTACCAAACCGTTTTGGGAAGAGTGCGATCCGATCCCTTTCCGAACGAAGGGATACAGCGACCGGGGAGTGGTCAGGAAGCCTTCGACAAGCACTTTCCGGTATGCCATATCGGAGTGGACTCCTCCCGGCAAGAGGTGTGGTGGTCGAATCCCCAGGACCATGGTATGATGGGGTTTTCCCTGCTCCCCGGTCCATGTCCCGTCGCCCCCTGCCCATCGGTATCCAGTCATTCCGCCGGATTCGGGAGCGCGATTGCTACTATGTCGACAAGACGGCCCTGATCGGGCAACTGATCGAGCAGGGAGACCACTACTTCCTGTCGCGCCCGCGGCGGTTCGGCAAGAGCTTGCTGCTTGATACCCTGCAGGCCCTGTTCGAAGGCCACGAGGTGCTGTTCCGGGGGCTGGCGATTCATGAGCACTGGGACTGGCGTCCCGCACAGGCACATCCGGTGCTGCGGTTCAGCTTCGATGCCGGCTACTACCGTTTGGACGCTCTGGAGCGGAATCTCCATACGCAACTGGCGGTCCTCGAGCGCCAGCACGGCCTGTCGCCGGGGGCCCCGGTGGAGGGGCCGGACCGATTGCTCGATCTCCTGGACCGGCTGCATGACCACACCGGTCGCCAGGTGGTGGTGCTGGTCGACGAATACGACAAGCCGCTGCTTGATGTGCTGCAGGATCCCGAGCAATTCGCGACCCACCGGGATTACCTGCGAGGGTTCTATGGCATCCTCAAGGGCAGTGCCCGACAGGTGCGATTCGTACTGGTGACCGGGGTCAGCATGTTCTCGCAGACCAGCCTGTTCTCCGGTCCCAACCATCTCGACAATATCAGCCTGGACCCGGCTTATTCCACTCTCTGTGGCTATACCGATCACGATCTCGACACCGTGTTTGCGCCGGAGCTGCCGGGTCTCGACCGGGACAAGATCCGGTACTGGTACAATGGCTATTCGTGGGGCGGGGAAACCACCCTGTACAATCCATACGATGTGCTGCTGCTGTTCCGCAAGCGCAAGTTTATGCCCCACTGGTTCGAGACCGCGACGCCGACCTTCCTGTACCGGGAACTGGTGCGCCAGCGGGCCCGTTTGCCGGAGTTGGTGCCGCGGACTACCCGCGGCTCGTTGCTGTCAACGTTCGAGATCGGCCAATACCCGCTGGAGGCCCTGTTGTTCCAGACTGGTTATCTGACGATTGTCGGTGAGGAAGAGCGCGCGAGCGGCACCTACTATCGGTTGGACTATCCCAACTGGGAAGTGGAGCTGAGCCTGCACCAGGGGTTGTTACTGTATGTGACCGGGAATTCGCAGGCGGTCGAGCAGGGGGAACAGCTGCGGACGCGCCTGATGGTCGGGGACGTGGATGGCTTTGCGGCCGAGTTGCGGGCTTATCTGGCGGGCATTCCGCACCCGTGGCATGACCAGGGTCGTCTGGGGGATTACGAAGCCTGGTACGTCAGCCTGCTGTACATGAGTTTCAAGGCAACGGGCGGCGAGGTCACGGGCGAGGAGGTCAGCAGCCGGGGCCGGTCGGACCTGGTGCTGTGCCACGGCGGGCAGGTGTGGGTGATCGAATGCAAGGTGGTGGCGACGGAAGCAGACGCCGAGGCGGCACTGGCTGCCGCGCTGGCACAGGTCCGCGAGCAGGGGTACAGTGACCGCTACCGCAACCGCGGTCAACCCATTCATCACCTGGCGCTGTGTTTCGGCCAGACGGAACGCAACCTGGTGGGGGTCCGGGTAGAGCAGGCCGGATAGACGGGGGGCAGTCGCCTGGAGGGTGGATATCGGGTTCTGGATGATGCGAAGGGAAAGCCGGCATATGGAATGCCGGGTGGGTACGGCGACGATCCGGGGCACGAAATCCTGCTGATCTGTCGACCGCCATGATGCGCCGCCACTATGGCATCGACCACGACAGGACGAAGGCCCGGTCGTCCCAGACCCACAGCCATTGGTGATCGGTTTTGCCAAACCGTTTTGGGAAGAGTGCGATCCGATCCCTTATCCGAACGAAGGGATACAGCGACCGGGGAGTGGTCAGGAAGCCTTCGACAAGCACTTTCCGGTATGCCATATCGGAGTGGACTCCTCCCGGCAAGAGGTGTGGTGGTCGAATCCCCAGGACCATGGTATGATGGGGTTTTCCCTGCTCCCCGGTCCATGTCCCGTCGCCCCCTGCCCATCGGCATCCAGGACTTCCGCACCCTGCGCGAGGAAGGTTGTTACTACGTCGACAAGACGGCCCTGATCGGGCAATTGATCGACCAGGGCCGGAACTACTTCCTGTCGCGCCCGCGGCGGTTCGGCAAGAGCTTGCTGCTTGATACCCTGCAGGCCCTGTTCGAAGGCCACGAGGCGCTGTTCCGGGGGCTGGCGATTCATGAGCACTGGGACTGGCGTCCCGCACAGGCACATCCGGTGCTGCGGTTCAGCTTCGATGCCGGCTACCACCGTTTGGACGCTCTGGAGCGGAATCTCCATACGCAACTGGCGGTCCTCGAGCGCCAGCACGGCCTGTCGCCGGGGGCCCCGGTGGAGGGGCCGGACCGATTGCTCGATCTCCTGGACCGGCTGCATGACCACACCGGTCGCCAGGTGGTGGTGCTGGTCGACGAATACGACAAGCCGCTGCTTGATGTGCTGCAGGATCCCGAGCAATTCGCGACCCACCGGGATTACCTGCGGGGGTTCTATGGCATCCTCAAGGGCAGTGCCCGGCATCTGCGCTTCGTGCTGGTGACCGGCGTCAGCATGTTCTCCCGGGCCAGCCTGTTCTCCGGCCCCAACCAGCTCGACAATATCAGTCTCGACTCCCGCTATGCGACGATCTGCGGCTATACCGACCATGACCTGGACACGGTGTTCGCGCCGGAGTTGCCGGGCCTCGACCGGGACGAGATCCGGCGCTGGTACAACGGCTATTCGTGGGGTGGGGACACCACCCTCTACAACCCGTTCGATATGCTGTTGCTGTTCAGTCGGCGGAAGTTTGCCGCCTACTGGTACGAGACTGCCACGCCGGCCTTTCTGTACCGGGAGTTGGTGCGCCAGCGGGCGCATTTGCCGGACTTGGCCCCGCGGACTGCCCGCGAGCCCCTGCTGTCGGCATTCGAGGTAGGTCAATATCACCTGGAGGCTCTGTTGTTCCAGACCGGCTACCTGACCATCGTCGGCGAGGAAGAGCGCGGGAGCCGAACCTACTATCGGCTCGACTATCCGAACTGGGAAGTGGAGCTGAGTCTGACGGAGGGCCTGCTGCTGCATATAACCGAACAGGCCGATGCAGTCGAGCGGGGGGAACAGCTGCTGGGGCTGCTGAATGAAGGCGATACAGACGGCTTTGCGGCCGAGTTGCGGGCTTATCTGGCGGGCATTCCGCACCCGTGGCATGACCAGGGTCGTCTGGGGGACTATGAAGCCTGGTATGTGAGTCTGCTGTACATGAGTTTCAAGGCCAGCGGCGGGGTGGTGACGGGCGAGGAAGTCAGCAGCCGGGGCCGGTCGGACCTGGTGCTGTGCCACGGCGGGCAGGTGTGGGTGATCGAATGCAAGGTAGTGGCAACGGAAGCAGACGCCGAGGTGGCACTGGAGCGAGCCTTGTCACAGATCCGCGAGCAGGGGTACAGTGACCGCTACCGCAACCGCGGTCAACCCATTCATCACCTGGCGCTGTGTTTCGGCCAGACGGAACGCAACCTGGTGGGGGTCCGGGTAGAGCAGGCCGGATAGACGGGGGCAGTCGCCTGGAGGGTGGATATCGGGTTCTGGATGATGCGAAGGGAAAGCCGGCATATGGAATGCCGGGTGGGTACAGCGACGCCCCGGACACGGAATCCTGCTGCCCTGTCGACCGCCATGATGCGCCGCCACTATGGCATCGACCACGACAGGACGAAGGCCCGGTCGTCCCAGACCCACAGCCATTGGTGATCGGTTGTACCAAACCGTTTTGGGAAGAGTGCGATCCGATCCCTTATCCGAACGAAGGGATACAGCGACCGGGGAGTGGTCAGGAAGCCTTCGGCGAGCGGTTTCCGGCATGCCATGTCGGAATGGACTTCTCCCGGCAAGAGGGGTGATGGTCGAATCCTCCGGACCATGGTATGATGCGATTCTCCCTGCCCCTCCCCGGTCCATGTCCCGTCGCCCCCTGCCCATCGGTATCCAGTCGTTCCGCCGGATTCGGGAGCGCGATTGCTACTATGTCGACAAAACGGCCCTGATCGGGCAACTGATCGACCAGGGAGACCACTACTTCCTGTCGCGTCCGCGGCGGTTCGGCAAGAGCCTGCTGGTCGATACCCTGCGGGCCCTGTTCGAAGGCCACGAGGTGCTGTTCCGGGGGCTGGCGATTCATGAGCACTGGGACTGGCGTCCCGCACAGGCACATCCGGTGCTGCGGCTCAGCTTCGGCACCCAGTACGACCAGCCGGGAGACCTGGCACGGCATCTGGAGACCCAACTGGCCCTGATCGAGGAACAGGCCGATGTGGACCCGGCGCCGCCGACGATCCAGGGGCCGAACCGGCTGTTGCGCCTGCTCACCCACTGGCACCGCCACACCGGCCGCCAGGTGGTGGTGCTGGTCGACGAATACGACAAGCCACTGCTTGATGCGCTACAGGACCCCGAGCAATTCGAGATCAACCGGAACTACCTGCGAGGGTTCTATGGTGTGCTCAAGGACAGTGCCGAGCATCTGCGCTTCGTGCTGGTGACCGGGGTCAGCATGTTCTCCCGGGCCAGCCTGTTCTCCGGTCCCAACCAGCTCGACAATATCAGCCTCGACCCGCGCTATGCGACCCTCTGCGGCTATACCGACGCCGACCTGGACACGGTGTTCGCGCCGGAACTGCCGGGTCTTGATCGGGACGAGATCCGGCGCTGGTACAACGGCTATTCATGGGGTGGGGAGGAGACCCTCTACAACCCGTTCGATGTGCTGCTGCTGTTCAGCCGGCGGAAGTTGGCGCCCTACTGGTTCGAGACCGCGACGCCGGACTTCCTGTACCGGGAGTTGGTACGCCAGCGGGCCCGTCTGCCGGCCCTGGTCCCGCGGACCGCTCGCGCACCGCTGCTGTCGACGTTCGAGATCGGCCACTACCCGCTGGAGGCGCTGCTGTTCCAGACTGGCTACCTGACCATCGTCGGTGAGGAAGAACGCGCGAGCGGCACCTACTATCGGTTGGATTATCCCAACTGGGAAGTGGAGCTGAGCCTGCACCAGGGATTGTTACTGTATGTGACCGGGAATTCGCAGGCGGTCGAACAGGGGGAACAGCTGCGGACGCGCCTGATGGTCGGGGACGTGGATGGCTTTGCGGCCGAGTTGCGGGCTTATCTGGCGGGCATTCCGCACCCGTGGCATGACCAGGGTCGTCTGGGGGACTATGAAGCCTGGTATGTGAGTCTGCTGTACATGAGTTTCAAGGCCAGCGGCGGGGTGGTGACGGGCGAGGAGGTCAGCAGCCGGGGCCGGTCGGACCTGGTGCTGTGCCACGGCGGGCAGGTGTGGGTGATCGAATGCAAGGTAGTGGCGACGGAAGCAGACGCCGAGGCGGCACTGGAGCGAGCCTTGGCACAGATCCGCGAGCAGGGGTACAGTGACCGCTACCGTAACACCGGCCAACCCATTCATCACCTGGCGCTGTGTTTCGGCCAGACGGAACGCAACCTGGTGGGGGTCCGGGTAGAGCAGGCCGGATAGACGGGGGGCAGTCGCCTGGAGGGTGGATATCGGGTTCTGGATGATGCGAAGGGAAAGCCGGCATATGGAATGCCGGGTGGGTACGGCGACGATCCGGGGCACGAAATCCTGCTGATCTGTCGACCGCCATGATGCGCCGCCACTATGGCATCGACCACGACAGGACGAAGGCCCGGTCGTCCCAGACCCACAGTCATTGGTGATCGGTTGTACCAAACCGTTTTGGGAAGAGTACGACCCGATCCCTTTCCGAACGAAGGGATACAGCGATCGGGAGAGTGGTCAGGAAGCCTTCGACGAGCGGTTTCCGGCATGCCATATCGGAATGGACTTCTCCCGGCAAGAGGGGTGATGGTCGAATCCTCCGGACCATGGTATGATGTGATTCTCTCTGCCCCTCCCCGGTCCATGTCCCGTCGCCCCCTGCCCATCGGTATCCAGTCGTTCCGCCGGATTCGGGAGCGCGATTGCTACTATGTCGACAAAACGGCCCTGATCGGGCAACTGATCGACCAGGGAGACCACTACTTCCTGTCGCGTCCGCGGCGGTTCGGCAAGAGCCTGCTACTTGATACCCTGCAGGAATTGTTCGAAGGCCACGAGGCGCTGTTCCGGGGGCTGGCGATCCATGAGCACTGGGACTGGCGTCCGGCACAGGCGCATCCGGTGTTGCGGCTCAGCTTCGGTGCCCGGTATACGGAAGCGGGCGATCTGGACGGCGATCTCCTGGAACAGTTGGAGAGTGTTGAGCGTCGGTATGGCCTGGTGCCGGCAACGACCTCGAACACCGGCCCCCGACGCCTGCGCAACCTGCTGGACCGGCTGCACGACCACACTGGTCGCCAGGTGGTGGCGCTGGTCGACGAATACGACAAGCCGATTCTTGACGGGCTATCCGAGCCGCGGGTTGCAGAAGCCAACCGGGACTACCTGCGCGGGTTCTATGGCATCCTCAAGGACAGTGCCCGACATGTGCGCTTCGTGCTGGTGACCGGCGTCAGCATGTTCTCCCGGGCCAGCCTGTTCTCCGGTCCCAACCAGCTCGACAATATCAGCCTCGACCCGCGCTATGCGACCCTCTGCGGCTATACCGACCATGATCTCGACACGGTGTTCGCGCCGGAACTGCCGGGTCTTGATCGGGACGAGATCCGGCGCTGGTACAACGGCTATTCATGGGGTGGGGAGGAGACCCTCTACAACCCGTTCGATGTGCTGCTGCTGTTCAGCCGGCGGAAGTTGGCGCCCTACTGGTTCGAGACCGCGACGCCGGACTTCCTGTACCGGGAGTTGGTACGCCAGCGGGCCCGTCTGCCGGCCCTGGTCCCGCGGACCGCTCGCGCGCCGCTGCTGTCGACGTTCGAGATCGGCCACTACCCGCTGGAGGCGCTGCTGTTCCAGACTGGCTACCTGACCATCGTCGGTGAGGAAGAACGCGCGAGCGGCACCTACTATCGGTTGGACTATCCCAACTGGGAAGTGGAGCTGAGCCTGCACCAGGGGTTGTTACTGTATGTGACCGGGAATTCGCAGGCGGTCGAACAGGGAGAACAGTTGCTGGGGCTGCTGGGTGCCGGCGAGGTAGACGGCTTTGCGGCCGAGTTGCGGGCTTATCTGGCAGGCATTCCGCACCCGTGGCATGACCAGGGTCGTCTGGGGGACTATGAAGCCTGGTATGTGAGTCTGCTGTACATGAGTTTCAAGGCCAGCGGCGGGGTGGTGACGGGCGAGGAGGTCAGCAGCCGGGGCCGGTCGGACCTGGTGCTGTGCCACGGCGGGCAGGTGTGGGTGATCGAATGCAAGGTGGTGGCGACCGAGGCCGATACCGAGGCGGCACTGGAGCGAGCGTTGGCACAGATCCGCGAGCAGGGGTACAGTGACCGCTACCGCAACCGCGATCAACCCATTCATCACCTGGCGCTGTGTTTCGGCCAGACGGAACGGAACCTGGTGGGGGTCCGGGTAGAGCAGGCCGGATAGACGGGGGGTTCAGTCGTCTGGAGTTCTTCCCGATCTCTACATATGAATGGAATTATCCTGAGTCATAGGTACTGATTCATTACCCATATTCGTGAGCGAGCAATACGATAAATACTGTATGGCTGTGGCCATTGAAGAAGCAGAAAAAGCTCGATCCGAAGGGGAAGTGCCAGTCGGTGCGGTGGTCGTTTTGGGAGGTAAGTTAATCGGCAGAAACCATAATCGGACTGTGTTGGACTGTGATCCGACAGCGCATGCGGAAATTCTCGCTCTTCGGGACGCCGCGCACCGCCTCAGCAATCATCGGCTGTCTGAAGCGGACCTGTATGTTACGCTGGAGCCATGTATTATGTGTGCCGGAGCCATATTACATGCACGAATCAGGCGCTTGATCTATGCGGCTCCCGACTTGCGCTTTGGAGCTGCCGGCAGTGCGTTGAATCTGCTGGAGTCGCCGTTTCTGAATCACCGCACCAAGGTCGTAGCAGGAGTGTTACGGGACTCCTCCCAATCAATGCTGGAGAGCTTTTTTGCCAGCCGCCGGTAGACCTGCACCGGCAGTAGTCTACCCTTGTGCCATGAATCGACGCACCGAGAGCAGATCGTCCGCCAGTTGCCTTGGATCCAACGGAGGTTGAAACAGCGCAGCCAGTTGGGTATCCGGAGAAATGAGAAACAGGGTTCCGGGATGAGAGACCAGATAGTTCATTGCTCCCGGGTCGTGCTCCTCTATGGAGTAAGGTACACCTAACTGCCCGGTCAGGCTATCAACCTGGCCGCGACTGCCAGAGGCAGCAAGCCATTTTTCGTTGTAGAACCGGATGTAGTTGGCGAGTTGCTCCGGGGTGTCGCGTTTCCCGTCTACAGAGATAAACACCACACGAATGTCAGTCAGCGGTGCTGGTGCAGCAGTCTGGTAATTTGTGAGGGCTTCTCGCATCAAGGACATGGTGATTGGACAGATGTCCGGACAATACGTGTAGCCAAAAAAGAGGAGTGTCCACTGGCCTTCCAGATCTGCCAACGAAAAGGGGGTATTGCGATGGCTAACCAATTCGAAGGGTTGCAAGGATTTCTGGTCGGGCCAAAAAAATCCCTGAACCGATGGAAGATTCGACTTCGACCCCGGTAGGCTACCATCCCAATAGGACACCCATACGCCGGCGCACAAGGCCAGGACACAGGCGATTGGCAAGAACCAGTGACGGAGTCTGATCATTAATGCGAACGAAACGATCCAGGGTGGGGAGAAGTGTCGATTGCTTTTGGGCGAGAGTATAACGGCTTTTATTCAACAACCGGTTTACTCAATATGGGGATGTGTGCATCACAGAAAATGCAGAAACGATCGAAAGTGTCATCCTTTATCTTGCGATTGTTGATACATACTGGCATACAGGCCATTCATCGACAGCAGTTCTGCATGTGTGCCGGTTTCGGCAATGCGACCCTGGTCCAGCACGATGATCTGATCTGCGTTTTCAATTGTGCTCAGGCGGTGAGCGATGAGGAGGCTGGTACGATTTCTCATCAGCTTTTCGATGGCCTTTTGGATCAATCGTTCCGAATGGGTGTCCAGGGCTGATGTGGCTTCATCCAGAATCAGAATTGGCGCATTCTTGAGAAAAGCGCGAGCCAGTGCAATTCGTTGCCGTTGTCCTCCGGACAATGTGATGCCCGCTTCGCCAATGGGAGTATCCAAGCCGTCGGGTAGTGTCCTGGCAAATTCCATGACTTGGGCATGTTCTGCGGCAGCCACAATCTGCTCACGGGAAGCATTCTGCATGGTGCCATAGGCGATATTTTCTGCAATGGACGCATTGAAGAGGGATATATTCTGGGTCACCAAAGCAATCTTTTCTCGCAGGCTGGCAATGCGGATATCGGGAAGGCCCAGTCCATCGATACGAATCACTCCCTGTTCCGGTTCATAGAATCTCGCGACCAGGCGGGCCAGGGTGGTTTTGCCACTGCCGGACCGACCGACCAGTGCGCAAGTGGTGCCGGCGGGAATGTGCAAGCCGACATTGTCAATGATCCAGGACCGGCATTGATCTGGGTCATGACGATAGCGGAACCGGATTTGGTGGAACTCGATTTCTCCCCGACAATCGGTCAGGATCTGGGTACCCCTGTCTTCTTCCAGAGGCATATCAAGTACCTCAAAAACGCTCTCTGAAGCAGCAATTCCCTGTTGAATGATGGCATTGATCTGGGTCAACTGCTGGATGGGACGAGACATCAGGCCGGCGGAGCTAACGAGAGACACCATTTCCCCGGGAGTCATGGTTTCGAGCATGGTCGGTTGCATCGCAATCAGGACCAGGGCGGACATTGCCAGTGCAAAAATCAATTGAATGAGGGTCGAACTGGCTTCATTCAGCAGGACCAGTTTGATCCGTAGCCGGCGATCTTTCTGGATGACCGTATCGAATGCTTTTTCTTCCTGTTTGAATCCATCAAAAATCCGGATCACCTCAAACCCTCTGAGTACTTCTCCCGCTCGCTCGCTGACATTACCGATGGCGTATTGGATCCGTTGGCTCAGGACCCGAAATCGACGCGTTACCACCAGAATAATGAGTGCCATGACCGGGCTGATGATGAGAAACAGGCCGGATAGCTGCCAGTTGATGTAGAACATGAACCCGAGCAGGCTGAGGATGGTAAAACCACCCCGAACGATGATGCGCAGTGCATTGGTGGTGGCGTCGGCAACCCGCTCGATATTGAAAATCAGTTTGGCAAGCACGCTGCCAGAGGAGTATTGTTGATAGAAGATGCTGGGAAGACGCAGGATATGGGCGAACATCTCGCTCCGTAGCCGGTTGATCACTTTCCGGGCTACATATTCCATGCCATAGTTGCCCACGATCCCTCCGACTCCGCGGATCAGAAAGATGCCGATGATCAGAACTGACAACTCGAACCGGCGACTGGACAGCCCCTCCTGAATACTATCCACAAGCTGCTTCATCCACCAGGCAAAGGCCGTGTCGCACCCGGCATGCACCAGAAATCCGACAAAACCGATGAACAATATGGAAACATCCGGCCGCAGGTATCTGAGCAGCCGGAAGTAGGTCCTGGTGCCACTGGATCTGGGGGGTAATTCAGTCATATTGGGACAAGCCCGTAAGGACAGTTGACCGAAGCATGAAATTGGTCAGGAAAGCGGTTACTGCAGCAGAATTGGCGATGTGTGCCATAATTCATCCCAAGGGATGTTTCTCCTTCATCAAGGGGTATGAAAACCGGGTTCTGGGGCGTGTGAGGTGAAGCCAATTGTCAACGATACGAAAACATTTTCCGGTCCGTTTACTTCGTGAATGTATGACAGTACTGCTGCTGTTGTGCCTTTGGTTGGTCAATCGGCTTCCATTTCGTGTCAAGATTCGGCTGGGGCTTGCATTTGGACGGCTGTTATATCATTTTTTGCGGTCCAGAGCTTCCATTGCCCGTACCAATATTGCTCTCTGCTTTTCCGAGTTGTCCGAAGAAGAACGGGAACGTATGGTGATCGATACTTTTCGGAATGCCGGTGCTGGGCTGGTGGAAACCGCCATTGCCTGGTGGGATAAGCCGGAAAGAATATACCAGATGACCGAGATCCGGGGAGGGGAATATCTGGAGAAAGCCAGGTCCCAGGGACGCGGGGTCATCCTGCTGGGAGCACATTTTTCCACGCTGGATATCAGTGGTATGCTGATTTCGAAACACATGCCTGTGTATGCAATTTTCCGTGAGCAGAATAACCGGCTGCTGAATTACTTCATGATCCGGGGGCGGAATAAAAATCTGTTGGAGGGGATATCCTATAAATCTTTTTTGAGCGCAGTGAAGCGGATCAAGGAAGGACATGTCGTTTGGTGTGCAGCAGACCAGGACATGGGAGAAAAACACTCGGTCTATGCCCCTTTTTTTGGACATCCGGCGGCTACCATCAACACCATTTCTCGCTTGGCGAAAATGACGGGGGCGCCACTGGTGATGATGATAACAAGACGAAAAGAGGGGGACCCCGGCTACATTTTGGAATATAGTCCCAGCCCAAAGGAGTTTCCATTCCAAGATGATGTAGAAAATGCCAAAGTTGTGAATCAATTAATCGAAGAGGGAATCAGGCGGGCCCCTTCACAGTATTATTGGTTTCATCGACGATTCAAGACTCAACCGGGAATGAAAAGAGGGGGACTATATCGTTGAAATAGTTTCCGGTCTGGATATATTGAATGCAACGTCTCAAAAGTTAAGAGGGCAATAGCATTGTCTAGAGAGCATGCGGATCTCACAGGAAAACATACCTTTCTGCGGCACATGTTGAACTTGATTTAACTGCCATTATCCAAAGACTGCACGACAGAAATCACAAGAGAATTGGAAAACGATATTTGCACGAGACGATCACTGTTGTTCATCACGGGAACGCGCGCCGATTTTGGCAAGCTTGAGCCTCTTGCGATCGCTGCGCGAAATTCTGGGCATTCGGTTGCCTTCTTCGTTACTGGCATGCATATGCTCGAACGCTACGGTTTGACCAAGTTGGAGGTACGTCGCATGGAGGGCGTAATGGTGCATGAGTTCCTCAACCAGCATCTACGCGACCCGCAGGATATTATTTTCGCGAAGACTGTGATGGGGTTCTCGGATTTTGTGATGGAGCACCGACCAGATTTGGTGGTGATTCATGGTGACCGTACAGAGGCGTTTGCTTGCGCACTTGTTTGTGCTACGAATTACATTCGCTCGGCCCATATCGAAGGTGGTGAGGTCTCAGGCACAATCGACGAAATCTTCCGGCACTGCAATACCAAGCTTGCCACCCATCACTTTGTATCTTCGGAAGAGGCCAAACGGCGCGTCATGGCGATGGGGGAGCCCGAGGATCGGGTCTATGTCATCGGTTCGCCTGAAATCGATTTCCACGCGACACCGTCGGGAGTTTCGATCGAAGAGGTGATTTCACATTACGATATACCGTTCTCAGAATTTGGTATTGCGGTGTTTCATCCGGTCACGTCCGAAGCCGACAGTATTGGCCAGCAGGCGAATGACTTATTCAGCATTCTCGAAGAGAGTGGAAGGAATTTTGTGGTGATTGCACCGAACAACGATCCCGGCTGTGATTCGATATTTAAGGTGTTACGGCGACTGCCGCGTACGCGATTCCATCTGCTCCCATCAATGCGATTTGCACATTTTTCGGAATTGATGAAGAATGCGGCTTGTATGCTCGGCAACTCTTCTGCAGGAGTACGTGAGGCACCCTTTCTTGGTATGCCTTCACTCGATATCGGCACTCGACAGACAAATCGAGCTAGGGCAACTTCTCTGTTTGGGGCGGAGGCAGTAGAGCGTGAGGCGATCCAACGATTTCTCAAGCGAGAGTGGGGCAAGCGTTATCCACCCCATTATGCCTTTGGCGTGGGTCATGCGGCGAAACTTTTCGTTGAGAAGATCAATGGTGTGAATTTCTGGTCGACGGGTTTGCAAAAGACATTTAAGGACCATGTTTGATGTCACTGTACACGCACAACCCACGACTATGGATCGAATAGTACGTGTTGGATATGCAGTGGCATGGCGCATTATCGCATCTGCTGCCCCTTATCTCTTACAGCGCCGTTTGGCAAAGGGGCGTGAATTACCTGATCGTTGGCGTGAAAAGCTTGGCGAAGCCACGATGGTGCGTCAGGAAGGGCAGTTGGTTTGGCTCCATGGCGTTGGGCTAGGTGAGACCATGGCTCTGCGGGGGTTGATATATGTGCTATCTGAACAAGCACCGGATTTGCGCTTTCTTGTGACTTCGAGTACACGACACGCTGCAGAAGTTTTCACTTGTAACTTGCCTGGACGAACTGTTCACCAGTTTCTGCCCCTTGATGCCGAGACTTTTCTGGATCGTTTTCTTGATCACTGGCGTCCAAATTTTGTGATCTGGTCGGAGCAGGATATCTGGCCAGGTGCTATTTTTGCAGCGGCGGCACGCGGTATTCCACAAGCGTTGGTGAATGCTCGGATCACTGAACAAAGCTATTCTAAAAGGAAGTACCTGGCACCGCTCTACCGGGCTGCGTTCGGTTGTCTTTCCTTCATCGACGCGCAGGATGCTGCTACGGCCGACAGACTGGAACAGATCGGTGTGCGCAAGCCCGTGAGCATATCAGGTTCACTCAAATCCGCAGGGAGACCACTACAAGTCGATGAAGTAGAGTTTGCGACATTGCGTGATGCTCTTCAAGAGAGATATATTTGGGTCGTGGCCTCGTCTCATATTGGTGATGAGGTAGAAGCGATCGCCGCGATGAAGGAGCTTGATGGTGCGGAGTGGCTGCTCATTCTTGTGCCGCGAGATGTATCACGCGCCGATTCGATTGCGCTAGAGCTTACATCGGCCGGCCTTTCTTTTGTACGACGCTCCCGGAAGCAGGTTCCGGGGCGGGAAGCCCGTGTCTGGCTCGCGGATAGCTACGGAGAGATGGGGCTTTGGTACCGGCTCGCGGAAATAGCACTTATTGGTGGCGGGTTCGATGCCATCGGTGGGCACAATCCTTGGGAGGCGGTGCAGTTGAGCACGGCTGTCCTGCATGGCCCGAATACGCAGAATTTTCTTGCTGACTACGCACGGCTTGATGCAGCAGGGGCCGCCCGCCAAATTGTCCCCGGTGGACTTGCCGGAGCCCTGCGCGAGTGTACGGAGACCTCTGAACTAACCATGCGTGCTGAGGCCGTAATGGCGCAAGATTCCGCCCGTGTGTCAGAACTTGCGACACGTCTATGTGTTCTGATTGGTAAGCCGAGATGAGTCTGAAAATGAGATTATTTCTGCTCCTTTGGTCTGGGTTCTGGACTATGGGGCTGCCACTCGTTTTAGTTTATCTCTTCAGGCGGGCGCACAAGGATGTACTATACCGAGAACACCTTTCAGAGCGTTTCGGTCTCTACCGTACTTATGCTCCGGGCTGCATCTGGATACATGCCGTATCGTTAGGTGAAGTTCGATCAGCAGTCCCGCTGGCGCATGCGTTTTTAGCCCGCGACGAGAAGGTGGTTTTCACCACTTTTACCCCCGCCGGACGGCGTGAGGCCGAGCGTGAATTTGAGCAGGAGTGCAAGTTGGGAAAAGTGCATGTTATTTGGGTTCCACTTGAGACTTCGTGGGCATTTCGAGGCTTTTTTCATACCTTTCGCCCTAAATTCGGACTTGTCATGGAAATCGAGATCTGGCCGCGAATGGTGTTTGATTCATCTGCTGAGGGGGTGGCACTCTTCATGTGCAATGCGCAATATCCCTCCAGAGCAATGCAGCGAGACAATCGTGGTCTGCGGTTGCGCCAGGAAGTGATGCGCGGCTTCGCGGGCGCATTCGTGAAATCTGATCTTCATGCGCGTCGCTTTTCGGATGTGGGGGTACGCAATATCGCCGTGACGGGAGAGATGCGATTCGAACAGCCCGTACCATGCACGCAAGTGGCAGCGGGAAAGCGGGTGCGCAAGGAGTTGGACCTGAACGGACGGACTGTGGTCGCTTTTGTCAGTACTGTTGAGGGGGAAGACGAGATTTACCTTTGCGCGATGCGAAGTCTTCTTGCAAAGGAGGCTCCCCCATTCTTTGTCTACGTTCCACGAAAACCTGAGCGTTTCGGAGACACTGAGGCACTTCTCGCCGAATCGGGCTTTGCGACGCTACGACGCTCAGTCTGTCTTCCACCAAGTCTTGACGAAACTGTACGTCTTGTTGTGCCCGATGCCCGGCCTGATGTTCTCGTTGGGGACAGTCTAGGGGAAATGTATTTCTATATCACGCTTGCTGATATCGTGGTGGTCGGAGGAGGCTTCACTCCTGGGGGCGCACATAATATTATTGAGCCGTTCGCCCTGCGGAAACCGGTTATCACCGGGCCCGAAACTGGAACGACGGAATATCCCTTTGTCGAGGCCGAAGCGGCAGGCGTGGCGAAAAAAGTCGAGGATGCGAAGATGCTTGCTGCAGAGATCAGTAATGGTGCGCGACCACTGGTTGCACAGGTCGAAGCCTTCTTTGCAGAACACTCAGGAAGCTTAATGCGGTTTTTCGAGGCACTGCCAGTGCAATTACACAATGCAGTGCGCGGGTCATCTCATATCGACTGAAATACTTCCTCGGAATTGGCGTTCCCGCCATGCTTCGGCGATGAGAAGATTGGTTTTGCGCGTACATGCAAGAAGCGGTGCTAAGGGGCTGATTTCTTCAGTAGCACCTTCTCCGTGATCAACAAGAGCGCAAAAGTCGCGCATCGCAGCCAGAAACATGTCGTTGCGCTCGGTGGCAAAGGTGACAACATCAAGATTCTCATGTGTGATTCGCGTCAGGTCGGGTACTAGGAAATCGATTTCAAGGTGCTTCTTAAGCCCGCGAAATCGCGCCTTGCGGATGGAGACTGGTGAGAGGTAATCCATCGTTACGGTGCCGACTGGTCCATTCGGCGCGGAGAAATGCAGCGTCGTTGCGAAATCGACGTTGGGAAAATCGGGATGCCCCAGACATTGAACACTCTGCAATTCGAGTTCTGGAAACAGCATCGTGACTATGTCGAGTTCATGCGATAGATCCAGTAGGACACCGCCGCCTTCGGGATTTGCGGCGTAGCTCTTGGGAAAGAGCCAGTTTGGCCTCCATTGCCGCACGTCATGGCCGACTTCGAAGGAAAAACTGTAGATGTCACCAAGATCTTCTTCCCTTAGTGCGGTGAGTGCCGGGTGGTAGCGCATCATGAACCCGACCATCGAACGGTCGGCAACCGGCGCAGCAGCACTATAAATCGCCTCGATCTGTCGGAGCGAATACGATAGCGGCTTTTCGACATAGATGGGCAGGTTCATCTGTGCACAGAGTGATATTATTTCAAGGCGAACTTGCGTGGACGTTGCGATGACCGCAGCACTCAGATCCTGCCGGTGAGAGAAGCTCTCCGCACTGAAGCTGCGCCAGGGAATATGATCCACTTCGTTATCAAGCATGCGTAGGTTCTTGACGTGCCGTTGTCCAATCGAACCTGCACCGATAACCGCGATGTGTTTGTCTACCATGCCGAAAACCCTCCATCGACATTGATCAGTTGCCCGGTGATATATCCTGCCTGCTCGCTACAGAGGAACAGCATTGCATCCGCTATTTCATCGGGTTTTGCCATGCGTCCTGCCATGATCAAGGCACCCACGCGACGTTGGAATTCATCAGAATGCCCATTGAAGACAGCTCCCGGTGCGATTGTGTTCACTGTTGCCCTGCGTGGTGCCCAATAGCCTGCAAGCCATACGGTCAAACCGTGGATACCAGCCTTCGAAACACCATAAGCCGAGAAATTCTTGAAAGGTTCCCCATCATAAATTGTGTGGTGCGCACCGTTCAGGGCATACATCGAGGCTACGTTGATGAGTGTGCACGGATAGCGTCCAACGATATCTCGGTCCATCTGCCTGGCCACCATGAAGGCACCGGTGAGATTAGTTCTGAGAGTGCGTTCGAAGTCGATTACCGAAGTATCCGCGAACTCGGGGAAGGGACTGTCTGCCCCCATCAGGAGTTCGCCGGTTATGGCGGCGTTGTTGAGGATCACATTAGGCTGCCAGCCATCCTCCATAATGCGCGAGAAGATTCCTGTCACTTGGTCCTCGTCGCTGACGTCGAGTGCGTAAAATCGGAAATTCTCCTCGCCGGCATGTTCCTCGTTCAACCGTTCAGCCCGTTCTCCTGGAATATCGGAAGCAACAACACGCGCTCCCTGTGCCAGCATTCGTCGGACATATGTAGAGCCGAGTACGCCACCCGAACCCGTGATGAAAATGGTTCGACCAGAAAGTTGTAGGTTCATGTTGCGCTCCCTGTCCCAAGATGATCGGACAGGAGCATCTCGACGAGCCGGAAGTCAAGGTGGGTGTCAATGTCGATGCAGCGCTCCGGAGGCATTTCGAAAGGAATGACGCGCCCGTCGTAAATTGTCTTTGCCCAGCGTAGGTAGGCGGGATTGAGAACATAGGTTGACGCGGCATGTTCCCAGACCTTCGGGGCCACTTGGCGCGCCCAAATCCCGCCGGGCAAAGGCTTCGAGATATGCAAAGCCCCCGTCTCGTCAGGCTCTACGAGATTGAAGTATGGATTCTTGCGGGCCTCGCATACGCTCATCACCATATCCGGACGTTCGGATAAGAACAGTGCCAGTGCACCCTCGATATCTTCGGGAAGGCGAAGTGGCGAGGTACAGTCAAGATCCACGAAAGTGCTCACCGATTGGCCAAGCCTTGCCTCAGAGACTTCTAGCACATGCTGCCAGACATTCCATTTGGGCGTTGTGTCCGTTGCCAGATGTGGTGGTCGCAGCCCAATATCGAGCGTAACATGCATTCGAATATGTTCGTAAATTGCTTCGTCGTCAGTGGATACTACAACAGCGTCGATGCAGGGAGAAGAAAGTAACTGATCAAGAGACCAGTCGATCAGTGGTTTCCCCAACAGAGGTCGGAAATTCTTGCCGGGAACACCTCTGGAGTCTTTTCGCGCCCCAATATGTCCAAGGATCATTGCGTTTTTTCTTGGCTATAGTCGTGATCAGAGAAGTATGGAAAACTACTGCTTTGGGGTCAGTGCAAGAATCAAATAGGCCCGGCCGGAAATTTCAAGCAGACAGCCACCACCTTGGGTCATTGCGCCAACAAAAAACATTTTCTTAAAGGATAACAAGACCGGAGATGTGACTTCGCCGTGTTCGACGGGTCGTGCAAGGATAGCAGTATTAGGATCATGAAGCCTATGCTTTCGTGAAACCATAGGGGCTGTCACCCCTGTCCGGGCGGGACCGGAACCAGCGGAACGTCCAGAGGTACTGTTCCGGGGCTCTGCGGATCAGGGTTTCCATCGCCGCACAGATGGCGGCGGCATCCGCCTGCGGGTCGTCGCCGCGGATGCCTTCCAGAGGCGGACTGAAGGTGCAGACATACCGCCCCGTCCCCGGGTCCAGCCTGGTCGCACACACGGTGACTGTCGCACCGGATGCCCGAGCAATGCGCCCTGGAGTGGTGACCATGGCCCTGGACACGCCGAAGAACGGCACGTAGACGACCTTCGCTCCCTGCCCGCCGAAGTCCTCGTCCGGTACCAGAATGCATTGCCGGCCGGCCTGTAACCCCTTGATCAGCGGCCGCATCCCGGCATCGCGCACGACCAGTTCGAGGTCTGACAGGCGGCACCGGCCCCTTGTCACCACCCAAGTCAGTAGGTCATTGTCCAGAGGCTTCATCATCGATACCGAGGGGCCTGCAAGTGTCATCAGCAGGCCAGTGATTTCCAGAGTTGTCAGATGCCAGGTGATGGCAAGCACCTTGCCCGAAGCCACGCGGTTCCGGTGCTCCTCGAACCCTTCGAGATCCACCAATTCCAGAAGCCGGTGCCTACTGCACCACAGCGTTACCCCCATGTCAACGATGCCGCGGCCATGGGCATGGAAATGTCCTATGAGAAGTTTTTTCCGTTCCGCCGCGGACAGATCGGGGAAACATAGCGCCAAGTTCACTTCGGCAATGTGCCGGCGTTTGGGGTTGCCATGCCGGAAGAGGTCGCCGGCGAGGGCACCCAGCCTCATTACCCAGTGCCGTGGCAAGTAACTCAGGATTCTGAGGATACCCAGCAGCAGCCAAGTGCCCCAGTACCGGGGTCCCAGGAAAGACCAGCAGAACTCCATCACGCCCCCGGTCTGGCCTAGCTCAGCCATGACCGCTGACCCCCGGGAGGCCGGGAGGAACTACTGGTATGACGCATCCTAGCCGCCAGCCGCTGCAGACCCCTGACGTGATTGATATCACGCAGTTCCGGGAGTAACTCGAATCGGCATCCCCCTGTCCGCGCCCTTTCCAAGAGAAGGGACAGTACATCACCCTCCCCCCAACTGATGTCCATGTTGAGTTTTCCTATCCCTTTCCCGAAATCCCTACAATGGTTCATTGAGTGCGAAATTGAGGCAATCTGGACCCCCGTCGTAATATCTCTTGCTAGCACCACAGCTATGCCAAGTCACTCCATTTCAGTTGTGTGTTCCTCGTGACCTGATGAGTCAATCTCTTGCCGACGACCTTGTCGAAGTCATAGGCTGCGATCTCACCCGAGCCAGGGCGGCGTGTCCAGATGTCTTCTTCTCCGATCACATGCCCCTCAGGCAGGTCCGCATCGGCGACGACGGAGCCGCGGGCAAAGCGATAAACGGCCTCTTCCGGTTCTGAACGCTTCTTGGGATTGTTCGCTGCAATCCATATTTCCCTTGAGCGGTCAATAAGGAAGCAGAGTTCTGCCGTATCCATCGCACAGGCGATGTCTGGACCCTTACGGTATCGCGTGTCGGTGTAATGCCGTTCTAGGATGCAGGCACCCAACGCAACGCTCGCAAGAGCCATTTCCGGCCCGATGGAATGGTCAGAAAAGCCAATAATCGCGTTGGGAAACGCCTCTCGTAATTCTGTTACACCTCGAAGAGAGACAATTTCGGCGGGACTAGGGTAAAGATTCGTGCATTCAAGCAGGGCATAAGGCACACCCGTCGACTCAAGGATATCCACACTGGCACGTATTGACTCAACGGTTTGCATCCCTGTCGACAGGATCACAGGCTTTCCCTTCCGCGCTATGTGACGAATTAACGGCAGGTTGTCAGCTTCGCCAGATCCAATCTTGTAAGCAGGTACGTCGAGTTCGTCTAGAAAATCTGCAGCTGCGCGTGAGAATGGAGTGGAAATCCAGATCATGCCAAGTTTTTCGGTATAGCGCTTCAGTTCTGCTTCGTCCTCGCGGCTTAGCGAGCAGCACTCCATCAAGTCCCAGATAGAAATTTCCGCATTCGGCGGAAATATCTGCCTGGCCTCCTCTGTCATTTCATCGTCGATTATGTGGGTCTGGTGCTTGATCATTTCGCAGCCTGCCGTCGCAGCTTGCTTGACCATGTTCTTGGCCACCGAGAGATTGCCTCCGTGATTGATGCCGATCTCAGCAATCACGAGAGGAGGATACTCGACTCCGATCCGACGATTAGCAATCTTCATAGTCCGTTCCATGTTTTGTTTTGAATTTTTGGATACTAACTTGAGTTACTTCGTATGGATCGACACACTTGAAATTTAATATGTCCGAATGTGCTTTTTTGTCATATCTATCGTAAGCAAACGGTACAGATGTCTCTGGCGTTTTAGCATATCCACGGTGTCTGAATGCCGTACAAGGTAGTGAGATACTGGAAAATCCCGATACTGTATAGAGTGCTGGTTGGACCGTATCGTGCATTCGTGGAACTATGAATTCATCTACATCAATGAATGCCATCCATCTAAACTTTTCTCCGAACGTGGATATTGCATGAGAATATGCTGCTATTTGACAATGAATAAGTCTCCTCCATTTTGGTAGGGCAACTTGCAATTCCCAGAGAATTACCGCAGCGGATACACCCGGAAATGACTCTGCGATTTGAGCAGTCAATTCCGTTGATTGATTATCGTACAGGATGATTTTTCTCACCCCAGCAATTGAATGAAATGCAAGCCAATCTTGTATGTATAGCTTCTTATTTTTGAGAATAACTACGATGGCGAAACCATAACGTTCCGGTAATGGTGATGGTATGGTGATGTCCAGTCTGGATGCCAAATGTGTACTCTGGGGCTCGTACGGCCAGATCATTGTTTTCCGCCCTCCGGATTTTCGAAGAATAGTAACTTGAGAGCTTACCGAACTGCCGCAATTTCCGCAGTGACGCGCTTATGGAATTCCTGTGTTGCGACACGACAAAGTCGTAGCAAGTCCGGCTGGCTTTGCGCCTCTTTGACCATGCTAAACCAAGCCTTGGGCTTCGCGTATGTTGGTGGCAGGCGGTATGCGGAGAACTTCCGTGAAAATGGTACGCAGACAACTTTTCGCCCCATCAAAAGTCCCCAATAGACTCCATGATAGGAATTTGAAACGACCGTTTTTCCAGATGCGATGAAAGCAAGGGCTTCCTCTATGGTACCTGTGTTGTTGGAAATGGACGGGACGTGTGAGGGGATTTTGATTCCCTGTTCTTCTGTTTTCCCAGCATGATAATAGAACACGACGTCATGCTCTGGCTGTTTCGGCGCATCAAATTGTGGAGCCATGCAACTCGCACAAGGGACCCAGATGTAACGCTTGTCACCCCAATCTCGCGAGCCAACAAGACTGCACAGCTTGCGGGCCTTGGAGTATTTACGGGAAATGGGGAAGTTTTGTACAGTGCTCACACCCCAAGCTATATGGCGTGTACCGGGCGCATCTAGGACCCCATTAAAAGCAGAGAGACCGCCGAAGATCTTTCCGCCGCCGTAAATTCCAAGGCGATAGGGGGTTCCTTTTTTACGGATATCGCGGACAGTGATGTCATCTGCCCAGTCAAACCAATCAAATGGGCTACACCATCGGTCACCGATGTTATGCGTATCTCTTAGGTGCTGAAAAACTATTGTCAAAACTCTCTCTCAATTTTGTCAAAAGTTGCGCAGGGCTTGGCTGTCGGTAATGCCCTTGCGGGCTAGAAAATCTGTCGCAGCGGTGTCGGTGATTGGGTTCGCCTCAATCAACGCAATCTTTTTACGAATGACAGCTTCGCGCTGTGTCTGCATGACCCCAGAGACAGCACCACCAGTAATTTTTGCCTCCATCTCTTCGCGTGAACGTGTGTAGTAGTGGTTGAGTTGGATATTAACATTGGACAGAAATTCATCACTCCTTCGCTGTTTGTTATGAGCCGTCACACCATAATCATTGACGCTAGTGGACCCCATATCACGGGTCTGGAATTTATGAACGCTTACTTGGCTGACCATGCAGGGGTCCACAATGCACTTAAAGTTTAATAGAGCGCTATCCTGTGCGGAGGCACGGCGCGTATAAGCAAAGGGTGCTGCTTCTTTTGGGGGTGTTTCATGGTTATTTGGCCCAAACATCGTCCAAGGTAGAGAAATGTTAGAAAAAGCCTCAAGTGGTGCAAGTGCACCCAATAAGTCTTTATTCTTGCGGGGCACTAAACACTCATCTATGTCAATGAAGGCCATCTAACGATGCGTGCCGCCAAAGGTGCAAATAGCATGGCTATAGGCCATAATCTGCTGAGGAATCACCATTTCAGGCTTGCTGGTGGTTGCGTTGAGTTTCCAGGGCAGAATGGTCACGTGAATCCCAGGCACCTTGCGGGCAGATACTACCGTTTTGTCGGTGGACAGATTGTCGTAAAGGGTCCTTAATTTACCGTCGTCGCAACAAATAATATGCCCGTGATCGATAGTTATTTATTTTTGTCGCGTAGTACGGCAACCGCTTATACCATCTTGGTTTTTCTATCATGCTAAATTTTTTGCCGGTGATCGTGCTGATTCCACCGTCGTCCGTATGACACGCAAATGGCTCTAATCCACGTAATCGGTAGTCGTGCACATCAAAACGGTTGAGCTCATGATCTAATGCACGCGTCATCGGCTGAAGTCTCGTAATAATTCTCGCAGCCACACGTTTGTGAATAAGATAAGATGCATTTCCGGTAAACGGCCCAATATAAGCATTAAGATGATAACACCCAAATTTACCTTGAGATATTGGTATCTTAGCTCGAACACAACTAAATCTAATCAAATCCCAATGCGAAGAAACGGATAGAGCTGTGCAAAGTGCCTTCATAAAATCATCATGAAATATTACATCATCTTCAAATATTAATCCTACATCAAATGATGAGGCGCATAATTCTTTCCACACCGCAAGATGAGATGCATAAACTCCTACCTGTCCAGGAAGAAGAGCGCGACCCATATTTCTCCGATAAGCTTCTGTATCGACACAGGCTTCAAATCTCTCACTTTCCAACTGTCCATCTATGGCTCGGAAAAGAAAATAATCAATTCCGATAGACTTTAACTGTTTGTCCATTCTTTCAAGACGCTCAACATCACGAGGAAGATTAATTAACCATACACCAACATTGTTTATATTTTTAATCATTACATAGTTACCTATTGTCCTGTCTGGTTAATAGATTGAAGAACACTGTTCTTCCCGGACTCAATGATCTGGTCCGCGGATTTCGTCCAACGGAACGGCTTCGGCTGCTCGTTGTGGATAACTAGGTAGTCTCGTATCGCCTTCTCCAAGGCGACCACCGAGCGGCCCCATATTGGTGATCATTTACAGCTACTACACTCGGCTTTCCAGTAGCCGGAAAACCCTGCAGTTACCCTCGACTTGGATATAAAAATGACAGACTCAGTAGAGCCGCGTGTCTCTGATGAATACACAGAACTGTTTCATTACACCTCAATCTATGCTCTTGAAGGAATTCTCGAATGTAATTCACTGTGCGCAACGCAAGCGACTCATCTAAACGATTCGTCGGAAATGGAAATTCTGTGGCCCATACTAGAAGAACAGTATAAAAAAATTTACAGAATTCGGCCACGCAATATCTGGAGAGTAATCCTGATGACAAAGATGAATTTCAAAAACATGGTGGCATTGATAACCTCGCAAGGCGAGATGCACGCAATATTGTTCGCTCTATGCGCGAACTCATGTTTGGAAACGAGTCCAGGCCGGATTGGGAATTCCGTTCGTCGTTTCATTCGCCACTCACGAGCACGAGTATCAAAGACAACATGGAATGCTGAGCCAATGGCGCGGATATGGGGGTGAAGGTAATGTAGCCATCATATCCCCGGGGCCAGTCCGAAGTGGGGCCGAATAAACCATTGATGAAATACAAAAGCTGATCCTGTTTTGAGTACGGCATGTGTCTTACACATTCATATCACCAGGGAATGTTAACATAACTTGACTGAGGTATGACTTGTGATCAGCACTGTGTTCTTCATTATGTTCGTGGATTACCGGTATTGGTCGCCAACTCATCATTACGCCAATCGTTGCCTTGGTTAGTCAAACTCCTGTTTGGCACCCTGCAACCTAGCGCATCGGTAAATAAAGCGGAGGAACTGTACAACGACCCCGCATAACATGACCATTCCAGACACTAAAACTCATCTATGAGTAGAAAAAATATTTTTGGACTGTCGCAACAGAAACCGCGAATTGGAACATGTCGCTCTGTTTCGAATGATGGTAGACTGAATAATCAAGAATCTACTGTTAGATCTCTGCAGACGCTTCGCTTGGGATAACGGCATCTTGGAGGTGGTGTCATCGTATGAATGCAAGGGGAAACTGACGTTGGTTGAAACACTGCAACTGACAGGCGAAATGGTCGCCGTCATGGGGATTTTGCTGGTTACGGTTTGTCTCTTTGCATTCGAAGTCGTACGGGTGGATGTGGCTGCGGTATTGATCATGGTCTTGATCGGCTTGACCGGACTGATTCCCGGTTATGAAGGCCTGGTACCGATGGACCATCTCTTTGACGGCTACTCCAGCAATGCCGTGATTTCCATCATTGCGGTCATGATCATCGGCGCAGGCCTGGACCGAACCGGCATGATGGGACAACTCGCCGGCAAGATACTCCGGTACGGTGGGCAGACCGAAGGCCGGGTCATCACGATCATATCGGCCGTGGTGGGAATCATTTCCAGTTTCATGCAGAACATTGGGGCCGCGGCCCTGTTCCTGCCTGTAGTGAACCGGATTGCACGACGCGGCGACCTGGCTATTTCCCGACTGTTGATGCCAATGGGATTCTGCGCCATTCTGGGCGGAACGATCACCATGATTGGCTCAAGCCCATTGATTCTGCTCAATGACCTGATCATCAGTTCCAATCGGGTATTGCCGGCGAACGTGCCGCAGATGGAGACCTACCATCTGTTTGACGTGACGCCGATTGGTCTGACCCTGCTGGCCTGCGGCATTGCATATTTTGTGGTGGCCGGCCGGTTTGTCTTGCCGGTGGTCAAGGACAAGCCTACGGAGTCCGGCAGCATGTTGCACTACTTCAAGGAAGTGTACGGAATCGAAGGAGAAGTGTATGAGTGTCGGATCACGCGCGACAGCCCCCTGATTGGCAAGATGCTCTCGGATGTGGATGCAGCAGGTCGAGCGGGTTGGATCGTGGCGGTACGGGATGGCAATGAGATGACTGTGGCCCCACGAGGCGATACCGAATTCTGGATTGGCGGTGAAATGGCGATCATGGGGCGTCGCGAAGCGATCATGAAATTCGCTGATGATTATGCGCTTCGGGTCAAGGGTCAACTGGATGTATTCGCGGAAGTCTTGAGTGCCAGTAGTGCGGGCATTGCCGAAGTGGTCATTCCGCCGGACTCGGCGGTGATTGGCCGCTCGCTCAAGGAAATCGGGATTCGCAAGCAGTTTGGAGCCACCGTTCTGGCCATGTTCCGGGCGGATGATGTGATTGATACGGACCTGCCGGAGATCGTGTTGCAATCCGGCGATACACTGGTCCTGCACGTCAGTTGGAATGACCTCAAGGGGATTGCCGACCGGCGGCATGATTTCGTGGTAGTGACCGACTTTCCGCGGGAGGACGAGCGTCCGGAGAAAGCGATCTACGCCATCGGGTTTTTCCTGCTGACATTGCTCATGATCCTGTTGACGGATGTTCGCCTGTCCGTGGCACTGATGGCCGGTGCCGTCGGTATGATTGTTTCCGGTGTGATCAAGATCGATGAGGCGTATCATGCCATCGGCTGGCAGAGTGTCTTTCTGCTGGCCAGTCTGATTCCGTTGGGGATGGCGGTGGACCAATCGGGTACAGCTGCGTGGCTGGCCCAACAGGTGCTTTTGTTATTGGATGGGGTTCCGGTTTGGGTCTTGCAGTCGGTGGTCGCAGTGCTGGCAACAATCTTTACTTTGGTCATGTCCAATGTCGGCGCTACGGTGTTGCTCGTGCCCTTGGCCGTGAATATGGCGATTGGTGTGGGAGCCAACCCGGCGGTGTTTGCCTTGACGGTTGCATTGGCAACCAGCAACTCGTTCCTGATCCCGACTCATCAGGTCAATGCACTGATCATGGGGCCGGGCGGGTATCGGGTGGTCGATTTCATGCGGGCAGGGGGGATTATGACCGTGATGTTCCTTGTGACGGAAATCCTGATGCTGAACCTGATTTTCTGATGGATTCTGCTGTTGAGCTTGCATGTATGCATTGATCGGGCCGCCCGGCCGTTCATTGACGGTCCCGGCATGAGAGTCGCGGTACCTCAAAGATGGTGAGGGAATCGGCTTTCTATTCATGGAACCCGAAATGACATGAAGCGTCATCGTAAGGCCAAAATTGTGGCCACACTCGGACCAGCCAGTTCCGATGAGGCGTTGATCCGGCAGTTGTATGAAGCGGGAGTCGATGTATTCCGGCTCAACTTCAGCCATGGTACGCATGACGATCATGCCCATCGGCACCGCATCATTCGCCAACTCGAGCGCGAATCCGGCCGGCCGGTCGGGATTCTGTTGGATATCCAGGGTCCCAAACTGCGGTTGGGAGAATTTCCGGATGGGCCGGTTTGGCTCTCGAAAGGGCAGGCCTTCCGGTTGGATCTGGATCCTGCACCGGGAAACTCGGCTCGGGGCAATCTCCCCCATCCGGAGATCTTCGCCTCTCTGAGACCGGGAAATGAGTTGCTCATCAATGATGGGCGAGTGGAGTTGCGGGTCATTTCCTGTGATCGGGAATCGGCCCGGACCGAAGTTCGGGTGCCCGGTGAGGTAAACAGTCACAAGGGGGTAAATGTCCCGGGAGTGATCCTGCCGATCTCGGTGATTACGGAAAAGGATCGAGCGGACCTTGCCTATGGACGGTCTCTGGGGGTCGACTGGATTGCCCAGTCCTTTGTACAGCAGCCTGCTGATGTGCAGGAATTACGTGATCTGGTGGGCGAGGAGGTGTCGATCATGGTCAAACTGGAAAAACCCTCGGCACTGGAAGACCTGGACGGGATCCTGGCCCTCTGTGATGGGATCATGGTCGCTCGGGGGGATTTGGGGGTGGAACTGCCGCCGGAGCAGGTGCCAGTGGCGCAAAAGGAAATTGTGCGTCGCTGCCGGCAAGTGGGCAAGCCGGTGGTGATTGCCACCCATATGCTGGATTCTATGGTTCATGCACCGGTTCCCACCCGCGCCGAGGCATCGGATGTAGCCAATTCCGTATATGATGGTTCCGATGCAGTGATGCTGTCTGCGGAGTCAGCCGCGGGGGAATATCCGGTGCAATCGGTCGTCATGATGGACCGGATCATCCGGACCGTGGAACAGGATCCCCTGTACCGTAAAATCCTGGACGCCCAGAGACCCCAGCCAGAGCGCACCGCGCCGGATGCGATTTGCAATGCCTTGCAGACCGTAACGGGTATTTTGTCTTCCGCGATCACGGTGACCTACACGACTTCCGGCAGCACCAGCATCCGGGCGGCCAGAGAGCGTCCGGATGCGTCCATCCTCAGTATCACGCCCTGGTGGCAGACTGCCCGTTCCCTGACCATGGCCTGGGGAGTGTATCCCGTAGTTACCGATGTCGCCAACGCTCAGGCCGACCTCTTGACAGTCATCAATTCGGCTAAGGAGATTGCGGTCCGTGAAGGATTTGCCGGAGTCGGGCAAAATATTGTCATTGCCGCCGGAATTCCTTTTGGGATCTCCGGTACCACCAACATGCTTCATGTCGCCACGATTGACTGATGATGAAAGCCATACTGCTGGACCGCTTTGGCGGTCCTGAATGCTTGTATTATGGCGATACGCCGATGCCGGAGCCTGGTCCAGGGCAGGTTCGGATCCGGGTGGCCGCCTCTTCCGTCAATCGCCCCGACATTGTCCAGCGCCAGGGAAACTACAGCCCCCCTCCCGGGGAATCGGATATTCTGGGATTGGAGGTGGCCGGTACGATCGACGCACTTGGCGACCGGACCACAGGCTGGGCGCTGGGAGATCGGGTGATGGCGCTGGTCGGTGGAGGCGGCTATGCCCAGTACACCACTGCGTATGCCGGACATCTGATGCCGATTCCGGACAACCTGAACTTCGAACAAGCCGCATGCATTTGTGAAACCTACCTGACTGCTTTTCTCAATCTATTCCGGTTGGCCCACCTTCAGGATGGTGAATCTGTCTTGCTACATGGCGGAGGTGGAGGAGTGAATACCGCGGCCATCCAGCTTTGCCAGCATCTGGTCCCCCACAGTCCCCTGTTTGTGACGGCTTCCGGCGGTAAAGCCGAACGGGTTCGCGAACTGGGTGTTCCACATGTCATCCGGTATCAGGAAGAGGCATTCGATCAGGTGATCCAGCAGGTCACGGGTGGTCAGGGGGTTCGGGTGATTCTGGACCATATTGGTGCCGAATACCTCCCACAGAACCTGAAATCTCTCTCCGTGGGCGGCCGGCTGGTGATCATCGGAGTGACAGGCGGTGCTCGCGGCGAAGTCAATCTGGCGCGTATGATGGTCAAGCGCCAGCAAATCATCGGTTCCGTGTTGAGACCAAGACCCGTTGAGGAGAAGGCGGCGATCATTGCCGAATTCCGTGAACGGGTGTTGGGATGGTTTGCGTCTGGAGCGATAGTGCCAAGGGTGTTCCGGGTGTTTCCGCTGGAAAAGGCGGCCGAAGCCCATCAACTGATGGAAGATTCGGGCCATTTCGGAAAAATTGTACTCACCATGTAATTCCCGCATAATGTAATGGATATATCGGCAGGCCGATCCCCGTAGCCCATGCCGTATTACGTGCGGTTTTCTGCAGTCAGGTTGAATCCATGAATCTTCACGAGTTCCAGGCGAAAGCGATCCTCCGGGAATGTGGTATGCCGGTCCCGGCCGGACGAGTGGTCGAGACGGCTGAGCAAGCCGAGGTGGCGGCGCGGGAGATTGGCGGTTCGCAGTGGATGGTCAAGGCACAGATTCTGGCCGGTGCACGAGCCCAGGGGGCTTTCAAGGGCCTGGAGAACGGGCCCGGAATCTGTTCTGTAGTCAGTGCAGACGAAGCGAGGGCGGAGGCCCATCGCATGCTGGGCCATAATCTGGTCACCTCGCAGACCACTGCTGATGGCATGCCGGTCGAACAGGTCTATGTGGAAGAAGCCATTCCGGTCGACCGGGAAGTTTCTCTTGCCGTTTTGGTGGATGAGGTCCATCAGCGTGTCTCGCTGTTGTTTTCTCCCCGGGGAGGGACCGACATCGAAGCCACCCTGAAAGCCGAGCCGGATGAAGTGGCGGTCATTCCGGTATCGCTGGACGGTGGACCAGATGCCGCACAACTGGACCGGTCATTGGCACAGTTTGGCGTCATGGGATCGGATGCGGATACCATCCGAGCGCTGGCAGGGCAAATGGTGACACTTGTGCGGAACCGGGATTTGATTTTGCTCGAAATTAACCCAGTGGGACTTCTGGAAGGTCGAGGCATCGCCTTGGACGCCAAAATGATTGCCGATGACAATGCCCTGCATCGCCAGGCTAATTTACGCAGTATGGAAGACGAGGCGGCGGGTGGTCACCGTTTGAAAGCCAGCAGTGATGGGTTCAACTATATTCGGATGGGAGGAGATATTGCTTGTATGACCTCTGGAGCCGGACTGTCGATGGCTACGCTGGACGCCTTGATTCATTTTGATGGTAAGCCGGCGAATTTCCTGGACTTGCCACCGGATTCGAAAGTCAACCGGGTCACCAGTGCCCTCGAACTGCTGGTGGGCGGGGACGGGATCCGGTGCCTGTTTGTCAATATCTTTGGCGGCGGAATCATGCGTTGTGATACCGTCTCGGACGCCATTCAGATCCTCAATCGGGTGCACCCGTTGCGGATTCCCCTGGTGGTGCGGCTGGCCGGAACCAATGCCGAACTGGCCAGCCGGCGGATCCAGGAGAGTATGCCAGGGGTGGTTCTGGCGCGAAATATGTCGGAAGGGGCGCAGTTGGCGGTTCAACTGGCCCGTACCGGCAAATCGGCCGACCCCGGCGTGCCGGAAAACTGGTTGCAGAAGATCATTCACCGGGTGACGGGACAGTCACTGGAGGGCAGGGGATAATGTCGATACTGGTGAATCGGGACACTCGGGTGCTTTGCCAGGGGATTACCGGGAGTCAGGCCAGCTTTTATACCGAGCGTGCCATCTCGTTCGGTACTCGCATGGTGGGCGGTGTCCGTCCGGGCAAGGGCGGTAGCCGCCATTTGGGTCTTCCGGTCTATGACGATGTGGCTTCAGCCCGTCGCCATACCGGTGCCGATGCCAGCGTGATTTTTGTACCGAAAGAGACGGCAGCCGACGCGATCATTGAATCCATTGAAGCAGAGATGCCTCTGATCATCTGTATCACGGAACATATCCCGGTGCTTGATATGGCAAGGGTCCGTGAGCGACTCGCCGGCAGTCCATGCAAGCTTCTGGGCCCGAATACTCCGGGCATCATTACACCTGATGAGTGCCGCATTGGCATCATGCCTCGGCAGATTTTTCACCGCGGACGGGTCGGAATCATCTCGCGTTCCAGTACCCTGACCTATGAAGCGGTGTGGCAGACCACCGATGTGGGATTGGGGCAATCGACGTGTGTGGGCATCGGAGGGGATCCCCTGCATGGGCTCGGTTTTGTCGATTGCCTGGAGCTTTTTGGTCGGGACGAAGAAACCGATATGGTGGTTCTGATTGGTGAAATTGGGGGTACGGAAGAAGAACGTGCAGCAGAGTTCCTGACCACGCAACCATTCGACAAGCCGGTGATTGCCTATGTCGCCGGTGAGCAGGCACCGGCCGAAACCCGGATGGGGCATGCCAGTGCCATTATCCAATCCGGCAGTGGAAACGCAGCATCCAAAAAGTCAGCCCTGGAGAAGGCCGGAGTCCATGTGGTGCATAGCCCGGTGGAGATTGGTGCGACCGCCCACTCCCTGCTGTTCGGAACGGGATGATTGGCTGCTCGGATCATCTTCATCTGATCTCCCAAAGGCAAGGGGCAAGGCCGTTCATACTCTCGGCTCGGTACGGGTGGTGGGCTCCACTAGACAAATTAGCTTCGTTTTCCTCTTTACAACGGGGGCATGTCGGAGTATCCTGCTTGGTATATGGTATACCAAATACCGGATAAATCGATTCCCTGGAGGAAAATTGATGTCTACACTACTATCCAAACTGAAACAGGCAGCCATACCGGTTGCGATTGCGACGGCCACCTCAATCGGTGTGGCTGCCCCGGCAGCGGCGGATTGGTCGCCCAAGAAGCCGGTGGAACTCATCATCATGGCCGGTGCTGGAGGGGGGGCGGATCAGATTGCCCGATTGTTGCAGGGCCTGATCGAGCAGAAGGACCTCTCGCCACGCCCGATCATTCCGATCAACAAGCCCGGGGGGTCGGGCGCGGAAGCGTTGCGATATATTCAGGACAAGGCTGGTGATGACCATACCATTCTGGTCACCTTGAATAGCTTCTACACGACGCCCGTCATTCAGCAGGGCATCAATGTGGATGTGTCGAAGTTCACCCCGATCGGCCGCATGGCCATTGATAACTTCCTGCTGTGGGTGAACAGCTCCCGGGAAGATATCACCGATCTCGACAGCTATGTTGCGGCCGTCAAGTCCACCGGCAAAACCTGGAAAGTGGGGGGGACCGGTACCGGCCAGGAGGATTCCATCCTGACCGCGATGATGGAAAAGGAATTCGGCTACGATGTCACCTACATTCCGTTCCCGGGCGGCGGCACGGTGGCCAAGAACCTGGTGGGAGAGCATGTGGACTCGACAGTCAACAACCCGGCCGAGCAGAACGAGTTCTATCGGGCCGGGCAGACAAAGCCACTGGTTCAGTTCACAGCCGAGCGCCTGCCTGCTTATCCGGATATTCCGACAGCAAACGAACTCGGTGTCAATATGGAATACTACATGCAGCGTTCGATCAATGGACCGCCGGGAATGTCTGCGGAAGCCCAGGAGTGGTATATCAACCTGTTCAAGACGCTGTTTGATTCGGCAGAATGGCAGAAGTTTTGCACCGATGACGGTTTGGCCTGTAATCAGTGGCTCGCGGGCGATGATCTGGGGGCATACCATTCCCAACAGATCGCCCTGCATAAGGAGTTGATCGAATCCGTAGGCGCATCGGCAATCACCGGCGAATAACTCGTTCCGATATGCCAGTCGTCCAGTGTGCGATTTGGTCGGTCGGGGCGGCATGAAGTGCTGCCCCGGCCCCATCGAACCCGCGGGGTTGCTCCAGATGTTTTCGATCCTCTTCCGGAACGACCGGAAGGGGGGCTGACATGAGCCAACCATCACCGAGTATCGAATCATGACGGTCCGTGCGGCAGAACTTTTGATGGCCATCCTGCTGGCCCTGTGTTCGATTGCCCTGATGGTCAAAAGCGCCGAACTTCGGATCGGGTGGGTTCCCGAACGGGGCCCGGGCTCCGGAGCCTGGCCCTTCTGGTTGTCGGCCGGAATGTTGCTCAGCTGCCTGGCGACCATCTGGCGCTGGTTCCGGAAGGTTACACCGGAATCAAACAATCTGGATCCCTATATGTCCCGGGAAACGGTCCTGGTGGTGGGCATTTCTGCGGGTTCGATCGTGTTCTTGCTGGTTGTGACTCACTGGCTGGGCATCTACGTGGCCCTGTTCCTGTTCCTGCTTTTTTACCTGAAGTTCGTGGGTCGGCATCCCTGGTGGCTCACCTCGGCCATGATGGTGCTGGTGCCAGTCTTTGTGTTCTGCCTGTTCGAATGGGCACTCAAGATCCCCTTGCCCAAGTCGATCACCGAGCCGCTGTTTTATCCGATTTACGATTTGATGTATTCATGATGGTTCAGTACAGAAAGAGGATGGGGGATTCTCAGTGCGGGTTTGTGGGTGGCATCAGAAATCCGTGGCAAGGAATGAACGGCCACTTTCCTGCCATTGACTTCGAGACCTCGGGGGGGTAGGCGTGGAAGGCATTCTGATCCACTTGACAGGTGGCTTGGCCGATGCCATGCAGCCTATCAATCTGATGATGATTCTCATTGGTTGTGCCCTGGGCCTGCTCATTGGTGCCATGCCGGGTCTGGGTTCGGTCAATGGCGTGGCGATCCTGTTACCGATCACGTTCCTGGTACCTCCCACTTCGGCGATCATCTTTTTGGCGGCGATCTATTATGGTGCCATGTATGGTGGAGCAATCAGTTCCATTACCCTGGGCATCCCCGGGGCGTCCACGGCGGTGGCCACCGTGTTTGATGGTCGGCCATTGGCCCAGTCCGGGCATGCTGATCGGGCTCTGACTGCTGCCGCTGTAGCTTCCTTTGTTGGTGGAACGATCTCGGTCGTCCTGTTCACCCTGTTTGCCCCTCCGCTGGCCCTGTTTGCACTCAAGTTCGGGCCTGCGGAAGAATTCGCCCTTATGGTGCTGGCGTTTGCCACCTTTATTGGTCTGGGTGGCGATGACATTCCCAAGACCATATTCTCGATCCTGATCGGACTGGTCCTGGCGGCGGTTGGGTTGGACATCATTTCTGGCCAACCGCGACTGATTTTCTTTGACATTGATGGTTTCCTGCACGGGGTCAATTTCCTGGTATTGGCGATCGGCATCTATGGTATCGGGGAGATGCTGTGGACCCTGGAAACCACCAAGGGCAAAGTCACCGTACACAAGGTGCAGATTTCCTGGGCACGGATGAAGTCCAATTTCCGGGATATCCGAAACTATATCAAGACCACCTCCCTGGGCTCGGTATTGGGATATTTTGTCGGAACCCTGCCGGCTGCTGGAGCCACACCAGCTTCCCTGATGTCCTATGGGTTGGCGAAAACCTTCAGCAGGGAACCCGAAAGCTTCGGCAAGGGGAATATCGCCGGAGTGGCGGCCCCGGAAGCAGCCAACAATGCGGCGTCGACCGGTTCCATGTTGCCCATGATTACTCTGGGCATTCCGGGTTCTCCCACTACAGCCATTTTACTCGGCGGCATGATCATTTGGGGCTTGCGTCCCGGCCCACTGCTATTTACGGAAAATCCCGAATTTGTCTGGGGGCTGATTGGGTCCCTGTATATCGCCAACCTGGCTACCCTCCTGATCAACCTGGCGTTTATCCCTGTTTTTGTTCGGGTGCTGACACTGCCATTTACTATTCTGGCACCGATCATCTACATCTTGTGTGTGGTTGGAGGCTATGCGCCGACCCAAACGATGCATGATGTATGGCTGATGTTGCTTTTTGGGGTAGTCGGATACCTTCTACGAAAGCTCAATTATCCTGTGGCACCGGCGGTTCTCGCCATTGTCCTGGGGCCACTGGCCGAACGCTCATTACGCCAGTCCCTGTTGGGATCCCAGGGTGATGTGACGGTGTTTTTGACCCGGCCGATTTCCGCGATCTGTATTCTGATTGCGGTTGCGCTGGTGCTGTACCCGGTCTACCAGAAGCTGACCCAACACCGGCGCAAGAACCTGGGGATGGGAGCCGGGCAGGGCTGAGGGATGATCTTTTGCCGTATCATTCCTTTTCGGTGGCAAACCCATGGCCCAGAACAGACCTGAACGGCTATGAGTGCTGAAAGTACGGTCAATGTGCAGCCTTTTGAAGCCTCGCCCGCCCTGAAAGAATCCGTGTATCAGGCAATCAAGCAGGCCATTGCTGCGATGGATATCTATTCGGGTGAGGAGCCGCCCAAACTGGATGAGCGCAAGCTGGCATTGGACTTGGGCGTCAGTCGGACGCCGATTCGAGAAGCCATTACCCGTCTTGGACAGGAGGGGCTGGTCAAGTCCTATCCCCGGCGGGGAGCGTTCGTCGTGCGCAAGACCAAAGCGGAAATTCTTGAGATTGTCTATGTCTGGGCGTGTTTGGAAGGGATGGCCGCCCGGTTGGCAACCAAACAGGCCACAAATCAGGAAATTGCATCCATGCGCACGATGTTTGTGACCTTTGACGACACCCACGAAGCAAAAGCACATATTGATGAGTATTCGGATACCAATATCCAGTTCCATCAGCGACTGATTGAACTGAGCAAATGTACTCTTCTCAAAGAAATTACCGATGGGTTATTTATCCATATGCGAGCGATCCGCCGAAAGACGATCGGAGAGCGGGACCGGGCAACCGCCTCCATCATTGATCACATGCGGATTATCCGGGCGTTGGAATCCCGCGATGCCACGTTAGCAGAACAGTTGGTCCGGGACCATGCCATGAACCTTGCGGAGCACATCAAGCAGTATGTCGACTACCTCGACTGAACCAGATCCGCCCCACTTACATGAACAGAGAACCGATCATGAATGATAGTCCAGACACGCGAAACACAGCCACTGATACCCTGGCACAAAAGGATAAGAGCGGTGCCGTGATTTCAGGCGGGCACCTGGTGGCCAAGGCGTTGGCTAATGAAGGGGTGGATACGATCTTTACCCTTTGCGGTGGACATATCATTGACATCTATGACGGATGTATTGATGAAGGCATTCGCATTGTCGATGTCCGTCATGAGCAAACGGCTGCCCATGCAGCAGACGGGTATGCCCGTCAGACCGGGAAGCTGGGCTGTGTGGTCACGACCGCCGGGCCGGGATGTACCAATGCCGTGACCGGGGTGGCAACCGCCTTTCGGTCCGAAAGTCCGATTCTGCATATCGGGGGCCAGAGTTCGCTCACACAGCACAAGATGGGTTCGTTGCAGGATCTGCCCCATGTGGATATGATGTCCCCCATTACCAAGTTTGCGTCCGGGGTGTTTTCGACTGAGCGGGTTGCCGATATGGTTTCCATGGCTGCCCGAGAATGTTTTAACGGTGCCTATGGCCCTTCCTACCTGGAAATCCCCCGGGATATCCTGGATGCGGAAATACCCCTGGAAAAGGCAGTGATCCCGAAGCCAGGCCGTTACCGAGCCTCGACCCGGGAGATCGGTGACCCGGCCGACATTGAGAAGTTAGCGGATATTCTGGTCCGTGCCGAACGCCCGGCGGTTTTGTTCGGGCAGCAGGTATGGGCATCACAAAGTCATGAACAGGCCATCGAGTTTATCCGTGCACTGGATATTCCCGCCTATATGAATGGGGCCAGCCGAGGCATGCTGGAGGAAGGCGACCCCCATCATTTTGACCGGACTCGCCGGGATGCCTTTGTCAATGCGGATGTGATTCTGATTGTGGGTACTCCGTTTGATTTTCGGATGGGGTATGGCAAACGGATTTCCAGTCAGTTGACCCTGGTCCAGATTGATCAAAGCTACACCACGGTCGGCAAGAACCGGGACATTGATCTTGGCTTGGTGGGTGATCCGGGTGCTATCCTGACGGCGGTTACCCAGGCAGCGTCTGGCCGGACCCACTCGAGCGCAAAGGGGAAGCGCCAGGCATGGATGAAGGAGTTGAGGAACATTGAAGTC
The DNA here is from genome assembly GCA_965221795.1 of Candidatus Poriferihabitaceae bacterium. Classification (GTDB taxonomy): domain Bacteria; phylum Pseudomonadota; class Gammaproteobacteria; order Arenicellales; family Poriferihabitantaceae; genus VYFG01. The sequence goes on along the minus strand of OZ244914.1, from coordinate 107,095 downwards.
CAGAAGCTGGAAAAGCTGATGCCCATGTTTACCACGGACCAGAACCCGATTCATCCGTATCGCCTGGCTTATGAAATCAACCAGTTTCTTGGAGACGACACCATCTACATTGGTGATGGTGGAGATATTGTGACCATTTCTGCGCAAGCCGTCCGTCCGCGTCGCCCGGGCCAATGGATGGATCCCGGTGCCTTGGGTTCATTAGGGGTCGGTACCGGTTTTGCCATGGCAGCCAAACTGGCTCATCCGCAAAAGGAAGTGGTCTGCTTGTATGGAGATGGCTCCTTTGGCATGACCGCATTCGATATGGAAACCTCCCAACGCTTTGGGGCTCCCTACCTTGCGATTGTTGGCAACAATTCGGCCATGAACCAGATTCGCTATGGTCAATTGGCCAAGTATGGAGCGGAACGTGGGGATGTCGGTAATAAGCTTGGAGACATTCCCTTCGGCCGTTTCGGGGAAATGATTGGCGGGTATGGAGAGGAAGTGCGGGAAGCGAGCCAGATTCAGCCGTCACTACAACGCGCCCGGGAGGCCATTGCCAAAACCGGGAAGTGTGCCGTAGTCAATGTGTGGGTGAATCCGGATGAATATGCTCCAGGCACCAAGGCACAGACGATGTATAAATAATTTCTTTTGTTGGAGTAGAAAGGATGAAGGCACTTGATGGGGTAAAGGTTCTGGACTTTACCCATGTTCAATCGGGTCCGACCTGTACCCAGTTGCTGGCTTGGTTCGGTGCGGATGTGATCAAGGTAGAGCGGCCGGGCGTGGGGGATGCAACCCGCAAACAGCTCGTGGATGTGCCGGGAGCTGACTCCCTGTACTTTACTATGCTTAACCACAACAAGCGCTCGATTACCATCAATACCAAGACTCCGGAAGGGAAGGGGGTGTTGGAGCGATTGATTCGCGAATGCGATGTGCTGGTTGAGAACTTTGCCCCGGGGGCGCTGGATCGGATGGGTTTCGGGTGGGAGCGTATTCAGGAGATCAACCCTCGCATGGTCATGGCTTCTGTCAAGGGATTTGGCCCGGGGCCTTACGAAAGTTGCAAGGTCTACGAGAATGTTGCCCAATGTGCGGGCGGGTCCGCGTCCACTACCGGTTTTCTCGATGGTCCGCCGCTCGTGACGGCAGCCCAAATTGGCGATTCTGGCACCGGACTGCACTTGGCATTGGGCATCGTCACTGCTCTGTTTCAGCGGGAGAAATCAGGGCGAGGGCAACGGGTACTGGCAGCAATGCAAGATGGCGTGCTGAATCTTTGTCGGGTAAAGTTGCGGGATCAGCAGCGGTTGGCTGCCGGCCCTCTGGAAGAGTATTCACAATATGGAGAAGGGATTCCCTTTGGAGATGCAACTCCAAGGGCCGGCAATGACTCCGGAGGAGGACAGCCGGGCCGTATTCTCAAATGCAAGGGCTGGCAGGAAGACCCCAATGCCTATACTTATTTCATTACTCAGGCCGCGGTATGGCCGAAAATCTGTGATGTGATCGGGAAACCCGAATGGAAAGAGGACCCAGACTATGCCACACCAGCTGCGCGCTTGCCTCGGCTGAACGAAGTGTTTGAGACTATTGAAGCATGGACCATGATCCATACCAAGTTTGAGGTGATGGACATCTGTAACCCGCTGGACATCCCGGTTGGCCCGATCCTCTCCATGCAGGAGTTGGCCAACGAACCTTCACTGCGCGATACAGGAACGATTGTAGAAGTGGATCATCCGGAACGAGGCACATATCTGACCGTAGGCTGTCCGATCAAGATGTCCGATTCTCCGGTCCAGGTAGAACGTTCTCCCTTGTTGGGCGAACACAGTGAAGAAATCCTGTTGCAACTCGGATATTCTGAAACCGAAATCCTGTCTATGAAAGAGGCAGGGGCGATCTAGTCGCAAGGTTTCCGACCTCGCATTGGATTGCATTGACTGCTGGGCTTCCCCCAGTATCCCCAACCTGGAGAACGGAAAGATGAGAATTGTAGTACATGGGCAGCAGGCGTTCGGCCGGGCAGTGCTCGAGAAACTGCTGGCACGCGGCGAGAATGTGGTGGCGGTATGTACCGCCCCGGACCGGGAAGGACGGTCAGTAGATCCATTGAAGGAACTCACGATAGAAAAGGGCATTCCGCTATACCAGCCGAGTTCCTGGAAGACAGAGGAATCGTTAGCGCTGATGCGTTCCTTTGAGGCGGATGTCTGCATGATGGCCTATGTGTTGTTGTTCGTGCCTTCCCGAGTGCTGGATGTACCAAAATTGGGCTCGTTTCAGTACCACCCATCCTTGCTTCCCATGCATCGGGGGCCCTCATCCATTAATTGGCCGATTGCCATGGGGTCCACTCGCACTGGCCTGACGATTTTCTGGCCCGACGACGGGTTAGACGAGGGCCCCATCCTGCTGCAAAAAACCTGTGACATTGGTCCGGACGAGACGCTGGGAGACATTTACTTCCGCAAACTGTTTCCGATGGGAGTCGAGGCCATGATCGAATCGCTCGATCTGGTGCGAGAGGGCAAAGCGCCACGTATCGCACAGAATTTGAATGACGGTTCGTATGAATCCTGGTTTGGCAAATCGCAAGCGGAGTTGGATTGGACGCAATCGGTTACCCATGTCTACAACATCATTCGTGCGGCGAATCCCCAGCCAGGAGCCTGGACTATGCACAACGGTATGGAGTTGAGATTATTTGATGCGCGCGTTGGTGAAGGCCAAGGTAGGCCGGGAGAAGTCGTGGCTGTCAATGAAGATGGGTTTGAGGTTGCCGCTCAGGGAGGATCCATCCGCGTATCCCGAGTGCGTGCCGACCGGGGAAAGGTGCCAGCTGCCGACTATGTGGCCCAGACAGGCCTGATCGCCGGCGACATCCTCGGAAAGTGAAACCACACGGATCCAATGACATCACATACAACAATCTGGAGAATACATAGAGAGAAAAGATCATGAGCGATATCGAAATTGCAAGGGCGGCGAACATACGGCCCATTGGAGAAATTGCCGACAAGCTGGGCATTCCTCATGGGGCCTTGGTTCCCTTCGGGCATACCAAGGCAAAGGTCAGTCTGGATTACATCCATACTCTCCAGGATCGACCGGATGGCAAGTTGATCCTGGTGACAGCGATTACGCCCACGCCGGCGGGGGAAGGGAAAACGACCACGTCCGTTGGCTTGACCGATGGATTGAACCGGATTGGCAAGAAAGCCATGGTGTGTTTGCGGGAACCATCTCTCGGCCCATGCTTTGGCATGAAAGGTGGCGCTGCCGGCGGTGGATATGCCCAGGTGGTGCCGATGGAAGATATCAATCTGCATTTTACCGGTGATTTCCATGCCATTACCTCCGCCCACAGCTTGTTGTCTGCGCTGGTTGACAATCATATTTATTGGGGCAACTCCTCGGAGATTGATATTCGCCGGGTAGCGTGGCGACGGGTCGTCGATATGAATGACCGCGCCTTGCGTCAGATTGCCAGCTCCCTGGGCGGAGTGGCCAACGGCTATCCCCGCGAAGACGGGTTTGATATTACGGTGGCTTCGGAAGTGATGGCAATTTTCTGTTTGTCCCGGAACCTGCAGGATTTGGAGGAGCGCCTGAGTCGGGTCGTCATTGGCTATACCCGTGACCGGGAACCCGTGCGAGCGAGTGCAGTGCATGCGCCGGGGGCCATGACGGTATTGCTCAAAGATGCCCTTGCTCCGAATCTGGTGCAAACCCTGGAGCAGACTCCGGCATTTGTTCATGGTGGACCGTTTGCCAACATTGCGCATGGATGCAATTCCGTCCTGGCTACCCGAAGCGCACTCAAATTGTCGGATTATGTGGTGACGGAAGCGGGGTTTGGCGCAGATCTGGGGGCAGAAAAGTTTTTTGATATCAAGTGTCGCAGTGCGGGGTTGTCACCGGATGCGGTCGTGATTGTGGCGACTATTCGGGCCTTGAAAATGCATGGCGGCGTGGCGCGGGATGATTTGGGCAAGGAAAATGTACAGGCGGTGAAAGACGGTTGCATCAACCTCAAGCGCCATATTGAGAATGTCAAATCCTTTGGAGTTCCTGTCCTGGTCGCCATAAATCGGTTCAGCGCCGATACAGATGCAGAAATGGCAGCTGTTCGGGCAGAAGCGGAAAGTCAGGGGGTCAATGCCGTGGAGGCCACTCATTGGGCGGATGGGGGTGCCGGTACGATTGCCCTGGCTGAAGAAGTGGCCCGGCTGGCCGACAGTGGCGAGAGTCAGTTTGCTCCCCTGTATCCTGACGAGATGCCGCTATGGAATAAGATTCAGACCATCGCCACCCGAATCTATCGTGCCGACGAGATTATTGCCGACCAGAAGACCCGAAACCAGATTCGGGATCTGGAGCGTGCTGGGTTTGGACACCTTCCGGTCTGCATCGCCAAAACGCAGTATAGCTTCTCGTCTGACCCCAACCGGAAAGGGGCTCCCAAAGATCATGTCTTGCCAGTCCGGGAAGTCCGCTTGCTGGCAGGGGCCGGTTTTGTGGTAGCAGTATGTGGTGATATCATGACGATGCCCGGATTGCCCAGAGTGCCCGCGGCCAACAGCATCCGAATCAATGAAGCAGGACAGGTTGAAGGTCTGTTTTAAAGCGAATCGGATGCAATCATGCTGTCGGATTACTGTCGCGGAATCGGTAATAGTGGCTGATGCCGGACTGTTCAGGACTGCCGGACGTTACTGGAGCAAAGTTCGACCCAGGATGCGGTCAGCACTCGGCTGAAGAGTCAGGGCAAGGTCCTCCGAGAGAAAATCCTCCACATCGGTCCACTACCGGCTCCCCGGGCGGTGATCACCAGGTCGGCATCCTGCGTCTCTCTGTCATCTGTCAATCGTCGGTTGGTAATAATGTGCCACCTCTATGACGGGCCTGCAAAGACGCCCGGGACCGCGATCGGGCGACCCGCAAGCTACAGAAGAAACGGAAAAAGGGTAGTGGCCCAGTTTGAACATTACAGAACCCGACCGAGACGGAAGGCGGCCCGCAGGCCGCCCCCTGTCCCGGGTTTTCCAGACGGGTCCGCAAGCTGCGCGGCGGTTGCCGCCTCCGGCCCGTCAGTTGGTCGTGCAGCCCACGCTCTGCCTCCAGGTGGCGTCCGTAATATATTCGTAGCCGTCTTCGCTGTCCGTGCGCGCCCACTGGCCCGACGAGTTGCGGGCCCCGCATAGACATGCATTGATCTGATTCCTGTCCTTGCTGAAGGCGAAGCACCCGCTCGACCACGAACCGTCGATGGCGCGACCCGACATAAAGGGGATCTCCAGGTCGGCCGCGGTCCGGAAGCAGAATCTTGAAATGATCTTGGTGACGTCCCCAATATGCGTGACTGCGGTGTACTGCTTGTTCTGCTTCAGGTTGCTGAAAGTTTTCGCTCCTCCCGTCGTGTCCGTGCCAGTTGAAGCAGTTCCAAGAGTCTGCCTGCTAGCCTCTTCCCTGCCATTTTCCAGCACGCTGAGATACACGGTGGCACTTTGAAGTGTACTCGCTCCTGGAATTAGAACTCTGATGTTCTGAAAATTAACTTGCGAATACGACAGCCGGACCGCGTTTTTTGTCAGGGATCCGTCGACAAGGGATATTCCGTTACGTATGGTCTGGCCTGGCGGGCAGGTACTCGCGCCTGATGCACCATCAATGAAGGAGTAATCCACCTGCGCCATGGACGGCGCAGTTAGCACCGCCAGCAGTAGAAGAGTCGCTAGTTTAGCGAGGGGGAGGGGGGAGGGGGGGGGGGTAAGTTACGGTAATGTTTCATCTTTCTCTCCGAAGCAGATTGATATTCCGGTTATTATACCCGTTTCAACCGGCAGCATGGGGTGATTTCAAACGGAGGCACTACCGCAATGTTCAAAATGAGCCATTACCGGGAAAAGAGCAACGCTCCGGGCCAGTTGCTACTCATCCATCGTCGGAACCGTGTAATCGGCGACCTCAGCCTATGCGCCGGCAACAACGAACGCCGATTCGCGCTCGCGTACCTGCCGTTCTGCCGGCCTGGAGACCTCATCGCATATGATCGGGGCTATTACTCCCGGGCCCTGCTGGTCCGGCATGAAGATTGAGAAATCAAGATCCGGTTCTGGGTCCAGAGGAAGGCCGGTCGACGGGTGAAGGCGTTCATCGACCGCAAGGCCATCGACGAGCGGATGATCCTCGCCGCAGGGGCAATCTTCCGTGCACACTCCCGATCCATCCGCTCGCATCGGGAAACCCCGCCGAATCCAGAGAGGATGTCCTTGGTGGGAATTGCTGAATCTTTATGCACATATCAATCCTTTGCGGCTGTCTTCATTCAGTCGGCCCGGGAAGACGTTTGTAGAAAATCTTGCGCGGAAGCATCCTGCATTTCTCTCTCAACTTGTGGCGGTGATAGCTGTCAAGGAATTTTCGGTACTTCAGTGATTCCAGTATTGACTCGCGTCTGCCATGCGCATCAAGTAGGGATTGGCCTTCCTGAGATGGATGCCGAACGAGCAGAGGATGCACAACCCGCCAATTGCATCTGGCGATCAAGTCGTCTGCGCAGTCTGGCCGGTCCGCCTCCCGCCTGATCGGGATTATGTGTTCAATGAAATGCTTTGCCCCAGAAAGGGACATGACATATCCCACCGCCCCCGCTCTCTTTTTTATCCCCGGGGCGCACAAGTAGGAAACATAGTTGCCGAAAAGTGGTTTTGCCCCCCTCTGGACATACGGACGCCCTCTTATATAAAGTTGCGTCACCGCTACATCCTCGTAGTACTTGCCCGCAAGGAACTGCCTTAAATCCGGGGAAGGGACCGCGTCATCTTCGAGTATCAGGGCATGGCGGACATTATCGGCAATGATCCTGCGGTAGCACTTGACGTGCGACAGGGCGCAGGCGAACTCGACATCCGTCATGCGGCGGTCCGCGCGATGGGCCTTGATGCGGTCAATCTGGTTTTCATAGGTTGGATCAAGGCCGTCTCGGCCATCCACAGCGTCAACGAACTCGAAAGCAATCCCGAGAGTATTGAGCCGGTCCGCAATGGTGTTGCGGCGATCCTGACAGTCTGGAATGGATATAACGAAAGTCGGTATCATTGGTTCATGATTTGCCAAAGTGTCCTATAGCAGTATAAGAGTTTGCATCCAGCGATGGCAGGGTTCGATTCGTTTTCTGCCATTGCCTTCATCCAACAGCGACCACTTGGACAAACACACCGGACAATCCCTGTTCACCCTTAATGCTGGCTTGCTATTCTTCCATGCGGACATGCTTTCAATCCAGCACCAAGTCCTTCCGTAATATGCCCGTCAAAATCCTTATGCGGAGTTCCGCAGTTTTGTTCAATTGTGATCTCTTTGCTTCGAGTGATTGATCGCTGTAGAAATTTGTTTCTGGGGGAAACTTCGCGAAGTTACGGGGTTTTGGCCCGACACCAGAACAGCCGTGTTTTATGAGTCCTTGGTAGGAATCATGGCACTGATGAGATATATTGCATTAATTTTGCTTCATAAAGTAAAAAAGGTGGCGATAAAGTGCCATATTTAAGTCATTATAAAAATATCTTGATATCCAATATAGTGCATGATATATAATGTATTAAGTCTAAAAAATATATTTAGTAATTTAAAAATGATGCTTAAAATTAATTTCGTTCTTTCTTCTAGTGAAGAGATTGAAAACGCCCTGAGTGAACGAGTCGAAGAGATTCGGCTGAAGCGCAATGTCACTCAAAGTCGTCTCGCACGCGAGGCTGGCGTTTCGCGCAGTACCATTACCCGATTTGTTCAGGAAGGAAAAGGTATCTCTCTTGACAGTTTCATTCGCATTCTCAAAGCGCTGCAATTGGCGCACAATCTGGAAACGCTCTTACCCGATCCTGGGTTGAGCCCACTGGAAGAACTGGAGAAAAATAGCCGAACATCGCGGCAACGCGCACGCACCAAGAAACAGGATCAGAAAAAATGGACATGGCAGGATAATGAAAGAGAATCATGACTACGGCTAGCGTAGAATTATGGGGTAAACGCATCGGTGCGGTAACATGGGTGGCCGACCGTGGGATCGGTATTTTTCAGTACACCCCTGAATTTGCGGCAAGCGGCATTGAGATCTCTCCCCTGCAAATGCCGTTGCGAGAAACGCCTTACGAATTTGGAGATTTGAACAGAGAAACGTTCAGGGGATTGCCGGGTATGCTGGTTGACAGCCTGCCCGATCAGTTCGGTAATGCGCTGATCAATGTCTGGCTTGCGAGCCAGAACCGTCTCGAAGCAAGTTTCAATCCGGTTGAACGGCTCTGCTATACCGGCACACGCGGCATGGGCGCACTGGAATACAAACCGGGAATAACAGGGGCGTCCACAAAAGCACAGAAAGTAGAAGTGGAGCGGCTCGTCGACTTGTCAAACCGCATTTTAAGTGATCGTGAAAACCTCGTCGGTCAGTTAACAGGCGCAGATGATGCTCGGGACATTGAAGATATACTCCGTGTCGGTACGTCCGCCGGCGGCGCACGGGCAAAAGCCGTCCTCGCTTGGAATCCACAGACCGGTGAGTTCCGATCTGGACAGATCGGAACAGGTAAAGGCTTCACCCATTGGCTCATGAAATTCGATGATGTAGACGAAAACAAAGATAAGGAACTTGCCGATCCGAAAGGGTTTGGGCGCATCGAATATGCCTATCATCTGATGGCAAGGAAAGCCGCGATCACTATGATGCCGTGCCGTCTGCATGAAGAAGGAGGACGGGCGCATTTCATGGCCAGGCGCTTTGACCGCACCGACGCAGGAGATAAGCTGCACTATCAATCTTTATGCGCCTTACAGCATTTTGATTTCAATATGGCGGGCGCTTATTCCTATGAGCAGGCACTCCAAACCATCAAATCCCTCACTCTTCCGGCTGAGGATGTTGAACAGCAGGTGCGCCGTACATTGTTCAATATCATTGCGCGCAATCAGGACGATCACGTCAAGAATATCGGATTTGTCATGGACAAAGAGGGCGAATGGCGGCTCTCACCAGCCTTTGACATAGCCTACAGTTATAACCCACAGGGTTCCTGGACGTCACAGCATCAAATGAGCCTCGGTGGCAAGCGCGATGGGTTTGATTTAAACGATCTCATTGCTTTCGGAAAATTTGCCGGAATGAAAGCGCGCAAGATGAAAACCATCGTCGCTGAGATCCTTGAAACCGTAAATCACTGGACCGAGTTTGCAGATCAGGCGAAAGTTCATGACAACCATGTTGCGCAAATTCAGCGCACTCTCCGTGTGGATCAATTCAGTTAAGGATCAAATACAGGGATATAATCCTCTTACTTTCATTCGTTATCCAGTTCAATCCATGAAAATCTGTGTTGTTGGTGCAGGTGCTATTGGAGGCCTGATGGGGGCGCAACTTGCCCAGCAGGGTCATGAAATGGCCCTGATCGCACGAGGCCCTCATCTGATGGCAATCCAAAAAGAAGGATTGACATTGCATAAAGATGGAGAGGTGATCGTGGCCCGGGATGTGGTAGCTACCGACGACCTGGATGAATTGCCGGTTCAGGATGTGGTCCTGCTGACATTGAAATCTCATCAGATTGCCGCCGTGGTAGACAAATTGTCTCGCATTATCGGTCCGGATACCGTGATGGTGACCCTGCAAAATGGGATTCCCTGGTGGTATTTCCAGAAACTTCCGGGTGTCTACGAGAACCGGGTTGTCGAGACGGTGGACCCGGGTGGGACCTTGCTGAAGGGGATTGATCCTGACTGCCTGCTCGGATGCATCGCATATCCGGCCGCTGTGATCGAGAAACCTGGTGTGATCCGGCATGTCGAGGGTGTTCGTTTCCCGGTTGGCGAGTTGGACGGTAGCGTGTCCGAACGTGCCCAGCGGGTTTCCGAAACCTTGATCGCAGCTGGTTTCAAGGCCCCGGTTCTGGAAGATATTCGCTCCGAAATATGGCTCAAGTTGTGGGGAAATCTGACGTTCAATCCCATCAGTGCGATGACCCATTCCACGTTAGAAGGCATTTGTCAGTTTCCTTTGACTCGGGAGTTAGCGGCAACCATGATGACCGAGGCGAAAGCGATTGCGGAAACACTGGGTGCCCATTTCCGGGTTTCTCTGGAGCGCCGTATTGAGGGAGCCGAAAAAGTGGGCAAGCACAAAACTTCCATGCTGCAGGATGTAGAAGCCGGCAAACCGCTGGAAATTGATGGGATGTTGGGGGTAGTAATCGAACTGGCCCAGATGACCGAAACCCCTATCCCGACTCTTGAAGCCGTCTATGCCTGTGTTTCATTGCTGAACCACACCATGGCCGATCAGGGGATTGCTGTCAGGGGGCAGCCGGTTTGAGAGGGGTTCGGCCCTGGAGCCTCTCGGATACGGGGGCGGTTTACCGAAAGTGCGGGCTGATATGGGGCACAGGAAGAGGGATGATATGAAAAATCCCTGGCTGAATCCGCGTCAGTAATCCGGTCTGGATATCTCAGGTTTTGAATCGGCCAAATTCGGCTTGGGATCGAAAAAAACCGAACGATCCATCTGACGTCATGCGGTTTCGGTCCCGCAAGGCGTATGGGGTCGCGTACAATAGACGGTATGATACCAACCGGCGGATGCCATATGGACTACAAAAAACGGGCTCTTGAGTACCATGAGTTCCCTCAACCCGGAAAGATTTCGATTCAACCGACCAAGCCTTTTGAGGGACAACAGGATCTATCCTTGGCCTATACCCCGGGGGTGGCCGAGCCGGTTGAGGCGATTGCGGTGGACCGTCAGGCGGCATATCGCTACACCAACAAGGGCAATCTGGTTGCGGTGGTGACCGATGGGTCCGCTGTTCTGGGCCTTGGCAATGTCGGCGCAGTGGCCGGCAAGCCGGTCATGGAAGGTAAGTCGGTGCTCTTCAAGTTGTTTGCCGGCATTGATGCGTTCGATATCGAAGTGGAAGCATCGAGTACGGAAGGGTTTATTGAAACGGTGGCCAATATTGCTCCTACCTTTGGGGGGATCAATCTGGAAGATATCGCCGCCCCTAAATGTTTTGCTATTGAAGAAGCTCTGAAAGCCAGGCTGGACATTCCGGTTTTTCACGATGATCAGCATGGCACTGCGATTGTGGTTTGTGCGGGCTTGGTCAATGCGCTGGAAATCCAGGGGAAGCGTTTGGAGGACGTGCGCATTGTCTTTTTGGGAGCGGGAGCGGCTGGGATTGCCACGGCTAAACTGCTTTGCCATCTTGGAGCCAACAAAGAGAATCTGGTGATGGTCGACAGCCGCGGCGTCATTCATATTGGTCGCGATGATTTGAATGTCTATAAGCAGGCGTTTGCGCTCAACACCCCTCTACGCACAGCAACGGAAGCCCTGATCGACGCTGATATCCTGATCGGGCTTTCAGGTCCCGGGATGATTGCCCAGGAAATGGTCCAGTCGATGGCCAGACGCTCCATTGTGTTTGCACTCTCCAACCCGGACCCCGAGATTTACCCGGAGCAGATCGCCGCAGTGAGCGGGCAGACGATTGTAGCAACTGGCCGGTCTGATTATCCCAATCAGGTGAATAATTCCTTGGTGTTTCCGTTTATCTTTCGGGCGGCACTGGATGAAAAACTCGCTGCAATTGATCTTCCTCTGATGAGTGCGGCCGTGGATTCCCTGGCTTTGCTGGCCCGGCAAAAAGTACCTGCATCAGTGCGGAAAATCTATCCTCAGGAAACGCTGGAATTCGGTTCAGGATATATTCTCCCCAAACAGTTTGATCCCCGCTTGTGCGAACATATGGTGAAGGGGATCAAGGACTTTATTCGCCGCTGCTGACCGGGCGGGCTGCTCGGAGGCAGGCTGTACGGAAACACACTCCGCACAGCCTGGCAAGCGGCTGATTTGTCTGGACTCCCGGGCCAGAAACGATCAGAACTGATCTTCTTCGGTAGATCCGGCCATGGCCGTCACAGAGGAAGATCCCCCTTGAATGGTGGTGGTGACATCATCGAAATATCCGGCTCCGACTTCCTGTTGGTGGGCGACAAAGGTATACCCCCGCTCCAGCGCAGCAAATTCCGGTTCTTGCACTTGGCTTACGTAGTGTTTCATGCCTTCTCCGGCAGCATACTCCTTGGCCAGATTGAACATGTGGTACCACATATTATGGATTCCCGCCAGGGTGATGAATTGGTAGGCATACCCCATGGCTGCGAGCGCATCCTGGAAACCGGCGATGGTACGGTCATCCAGGTTTTTTTTCCAGTTGAAAGAAGGGGAGCAATTGTAGGCCAATAGCTGTTCTGGATTTGCCGCACGGACAGCTTCGGCCCATTCCCTGGCGAAGCCTAGGTCCGGCGTGCCGGTTTCACACCAGACCATGTCTGCATAGGGCGCATAGGCGACCCCTCTGGCAATCGATTGCTCCAGTCCACTCTTAACCCGGTAAAACCCTTCGGCAGTTCGTTCCCCGGTCAGAAACGGATGATCCCGCTCATCAAAGTCAGCCGTCAGCAGATTGGCGGCCTCGGCATCGGTACGGGCAAGGATCAGGGTGGAAACACCCGCCACATCACAGGCAAGCCGAGCCGCAATGAGTTTCTGGATTGCTTCTTCGGTGGGTACCAGCACCTTGCCACCCATGTGACCACATTTCTTGACCGCTGCCAACTGGTCTTCGAAGTGTACTCCGGCCGCCCCGGCATGAATCATGTTCCGGGTAAGTTCGAAGGCGTTGAGTACGCCTCCGAAACCGGCTTCTCCATCGGCGACAATCGGTAGAAAATAATCAATGTATCCGTCATCATCGGGTTCGACTTCCCGTTGCCACTGAATCTGGTCGGCCCGCATGAAGGCATTGTTGATTCTCCGTACCATGGTGGGGACAGAGTCATACGCATACAGGGATTGGTCCGGATACATGGTTTCCGAAGTGTTGCCGTCGGCTGCCACTTGCCAGCCGGACAGATAAATTGCTTCAATACCGGCTTTGGCCTGTTGCACCGCTTGACCTCCGGTCAAGGCTCCAAGACAGTTCACATATCCTTTGCGAGCTTCTCCATGTATGAGACGGAACAGTTTTTCTGCGCCTCGCTGGGCATAAGTCAGTGTTGGTTGAACGGAACCCCGTAGCCGAATGACATCTTCTGCACGGTAGTTTCGCTGGATGCCTTTCCATCGGGGATTCTCTGCCCAATCCTTGGCAAGGGCGGATATCTGCTCCGCCCGGGTCAGGTTTCTCGTCATGGTTTGCTGTTTCGGCGATGAAGATAAAGAAACTCAATCTTCCATTTTCTGTTTTTTTCGTACAAGGTTGAATTAGCGAGTTTCTTTCAATTTGAATCCTTGAAGAAATTAATCATTGGGATTTTAAATCCTGTTGATTGAGTGAGATCGAAAAAATGGCTTATTTCGATTTGAATTAAGACAGGTAATCATTCATCCAGACGAGTAAGGCGATATGAATGGAGTCCAGTGCTCGAGTGCGATGCATTGCTCCCAATCTTCGGAGATCGTGTATACTGCCATCCATTGGCGTTTGAGGGATTCGCAAGGGGAACCGCATATGAACACTCACGGGTCCAAGAAGACAATCGACAGGGCTCCTGAAGCTATTAGTAGCGGGTGCCGCGGTCACTGCTGGCAGATGGACCAGTCTCGGTGTCATGGACCGTGGGATATCGCCCACTGGTCGATGCCGGCTGGATTGGCCTTGGGGCTTTACTAACGGGTCGTTTTTGGAATCATGCCACAAGCGATGACATTCACTACCCACGACTTGGTCAAGCGCCTGATGCGGGACGGGTTCACCGAACAACAGGCGGAAACGCTGGTGGATGTGCAGGTGACGTGGCTCAATGCCAATCTGGCGACACAGGCCGAGGTGGGAGCCGTCCATACCGAGACCCAAGGGACCAAGACCGAAGTCGAGAAACTCCGACTGGAGACCAAAGCCGAGATTGAATCGGTCCGGGCGGAAGTCGAGAAACTCCGACTGGAGACCAAAGCCGAGATTGAATCGGTCCGGGCGGAAGTCGAGAAACTCCGACTGGAGACCAAAGCCGAGATTGAATCGATCCGGGGCGAAATTGAATCGATCCGGGGCGAAATTGAATTGGTCCGGGGCGAGATTGAATCGGTCCGGGCGGAAGTCGAGAAACTCCGACTGGAGACCAAAGCCGAGATTGAATCGATCCGGGGCAAGATTGAATCGGTCCGGACGGAAGTCGAGAAACTCCGACTGGAGACCAAGGCTGATTTTGAATCGGTCCGGGCTGAGACGCAAACTCTTCGAGTCGATATTGAAAGGGTCCGCTCTGAACTGCTCAAATGGTTCATAGGAGCACTGATTGCCCAAGGTGGTCTGATCGTCGCTTTGTTGCAGTTGTTCGGTACTCCTGTGGCTGGGTAAGGGTTCCTAAGGAGCCAGCCCCCGGCTGAAGGTCGTTTCTGTGGCGATGGACAGAAGGGGCGAGACTCAAACGGGACTTCAGTTGACCAAAGAAGAACCTGACAGGGTGCTATCAAGATGTGCCCTGGGACGATACGTAGCGGTGCATTCGGGCTCGTATCCAGTTTACTGACTGCAGGGGCGGCAAGTGCCAATGTCTTTCCCGTGTAAATATGTCCAGTTCTGATGCCAGTATGGCGCAGTATATGCAATCTTCTGCATCACCCGATCAGGTCGATTCGATGGAGATACCAAAGTAGGATGTTCCTGGATGAATGAGCAGCATGAAGCGAATAGGGTAGCAGATTTAGCGCAGGTAGAATTCGAGCTTTTTTACCGTCAATTCAAGAAAATTCCCCAACTTTCGAAGAAAGCCTTTGAAGAGCGTGACCATGCCCGTTCGTTACGTCTCAGTAGCCGTCGGTTGCAACTCTACAGCGTCCGGATTCGTGACTTCAGTAATCGGATCAAGCGGGAGTTCCCGATGCTGGCTGCGGATGAATCGTCTTGGGATCAAGTGGAAAAGTGCTATCTGGACCTGGTTCGAGGAGAGTATGCGGCCGACTTGTCCATGGCTTTTCTGCACTCGATCCGACGCAAAATCTATCAGGGGGAGTGGCGCGTCAATGACTATGCAAGCTATCGCAGTAAGTATGAAACTGACGAAGTAATTTTTGATCAACTGGTTCGGTACCCGATTGATGACGCTCTCGATCCCGAAATCATTCGGGACATCCTGGCGATGGAAATGTTCCGGGTTGCGTTTGAGGATATCGAGCGGGATATTCAACGGCTTGTGGCACGGGCGTATACCAACCTCGACCTGATATCGCGCCCGGATCGCCCTTCTGCGGTGATCGAAATGTTCCGGGCCGGGTTTTATCGCAATCGGGGGGCGTATCTGGTCGGGCGTATTACCTTTGATCACAAGCGCTACCGACCCTTTATTATTGCCTTGCTGAATGGCGACAATGGGCTCTATGTCGATGCGCTTGTTAACAGCGTCACGTATGCGCACAACATGTTCAGTTCCACCTTGGCGAACTTTCATGTAACCACGTTTCATTACCATGAATTGTGTCGTTTCCTGCGCAGTATCATGCCTATGCGCCCGTTGGGCTTGCACTATTCCACTGTCGGTTATAACCATTTGGGCAAGGTGGCGGTTATGAATGAACTGGAAGGGGAATTTGCCGCGTGTGGCAAGCCAATGCGGGTAGCTCCGGGAAAGGCCGGGACAGTGGCTATTGCTTTTTGCCTGCCGGACTCATCGTATGTGCTTAAGGTGATCCGCGATACGCCCACAGACGGCTACAAATGGGGTCATTTTGAGGGTGTGGTATCGGTATTGAGGAAGTATACCCGGGTACATGAAATCAACCGGACTGACAGTATGCTGGATGCCATCATCTTCTACAATCTTCGACTTAAAAACAGCTGGTTTTCTGCAGGCCTGAGGACACAATTGTTGGTCGGTGCGAGTGAAAGCGTCTATCAGGACCATGACGCACTGGTTTTTCGTTATTTGATTGTACAGCGACGATTGACTCCGCTGCCGGTCTATCTGGAAAGTGCTACCCAAAAACAAGCCGAAACAGCCATAGTAAACTTGGGTTACTGCATCAAGAACAATGCAGCCGGGAATGTTTTCAATCGTGATCTGGATGCTCGGAATTATGGGGTTTCTTCCTACCGCAAGGTGTACCTGTATGATTATGATGCGCTGGAAGACCTGACCGATGTCAAGGTCCGCACCAACACCGACCGGATTGATGGCGAAGAAGAGATTCCGGACTGGTACTTTGAAGATGGAGTAGTTTTTTTGCCGGAAGAACTCGTAATTGGATTGTGCCTCCCGTATCGCGAACTGCGACGACGTTTCGTCTCTGCACATCCCATGTTACTGACGGTGGAGTACTGGGAATCGATCCAGCATGACCTGCAGGCAGGGAAAGTCCCGGTAGTCAGTGTCTATCCAGACAGCGAACGCCTGACCAATGACGATTCCTGAGACGGCTGATTATGCCAATACCCAGTGGGTAAAAGCCCACTGGGTCAAATAATAGACCACCAGAAACTGACCAAGCAACACCAGAGTGCCGGTATGGCGTATGAAGGCCCGCTCCCGGTCACTGGGTGATTCTCGCCCGCGATGCAGTACCCAATGCGTCAATTTTCGGTGTCCATGGGTGAGCACGGCACCGATGAGCCCGCCACTAACCAGTACCCCGCAAAGCAGGAAAGCGAAACCTCGCAGGGAAAAGAGAAACGACCAGTAGCTCGTCTGCCAGGTCAGGAAACCGGTGACTCCAAGAAAAACCATGGCCGCAAAATTCAGTGCCAGTCGGGTCACAAGAAGACCGCCGATCCGTTGGGAGATCAATCGCATTCAGCTGGCATCAAACCGGTCGGCCCAGTCCCCCAACTCCCGGGATCGTAATCCGGACGGTCCAACCATGGTTCATGCCCCCGGCACCAACCGACGTTCCGCAAGCAATGCGGTTTCCCGGTTCCGGTGTCATATCCTGCAACAGGAGGCTGACGATTTCTCGGGAGTCGATCGATCATGTCCGTAATTGGGTAGTGCTACCATTGTTGGGTAACGCCATCTTCTTCCAGAAAAGCTGAGACCACCAGAGTATCTGGATCAATGCTCTATGTGATTCCCAAGTCAAACACCCCGAATCTATCAAAACACTTGGCACGGGCCCAATGGGTAATTTTTCTTCCCAGAAAAGAAACTCCAAAGCGGTGATATCTGCGCTCCGGCGGATTGCTGGGAGGGGGCGGGATCAGATATCCCCATGACAGGAACAAGGGCGATCCAGCAGGGCTCAAAGGATATCATTGGTCTTGGGGATCAGGATCATCCCATGCTATTTTTTCTGACATGATTCAGGGTTGTCGAATTTTCCGGATTGTGGGAATGGTTCAATCCCGGTACATTCCTGCCGTCAGGCAGGGCCGGTTCCGGCCGAATCCTGCCGGTCCGGGAGGTCGGGATGTCAAGCGCTTCAATATGGCGCTGTTCGATGCGTCCGTGGCTCTTGTCGAGCGGTTCGCGGTAGCGGCGTACCCGGGGACTCTGCCCGTTCATGGCCCGGACCTTTTCAAGTTGCAGGGAGGTGTTGTCCTTGAGGACGATGAAGTAGTCCGCGCCCGCCGCAAGCATCAGCTCGACACTCTCGAAGGTCGCATGCAGGCAGTCCATGGTGATCAGGTGCCCGATCACGTC
Organism: Candidatus Poriferihabitaceae bacterium; assembly: GCA_965221795.1. Classification (GTDB taxonomy): domain Bacteria; phylum Pseudomonadota; class Gammaproteobacteria; order Arenicellales; family Poriferihabitantaceae; genus VYFG01. The sequence continues at coordinate 89,416 of OZ244914.1, read as the reverse complement.
CTGCCCGGAAATCAGCTGGCGCATCGCATCGGTTCGCCCCCCTCTTCATGGAAGCTGCCGCTTCGATTGGCTCCGCGGATGCGCTTGCCGTCCGCCGTGAGCGCGGAATGCTCGCGGATGCGGGGCACGACCAGGCGCTCCAGAACCTGGCTCAGCTGCTCCGGATCCAGACTCTGGAGCAGCCGGTGCAGGGTCGATTTGGAAATCGGCTCGTATTTCCCGGTCTCCGGATTCCGTCAGGCACCGAGGGATTCGAGTTCGTCCCGGGACAGCGCGGCCGAGAACTGCGCCATGTGCAGCGGACCGCTGAACCCCGACAGCTCCGCGAGCAGGAGCGTTGCGTAGGCACAGGCCAGGGAATGCTTGCGGCTCTGGCTACGACGGAAATCCCGCATCTCTTCCAGATGCGCATGCAGACTCCTCAGCTGTGCAGTCGAATGGCCGCTGACCCTGCCTTTCCGGTGCCATCTGGTGTCCAGCTCCCCTTCCCGGCACAGCAGCCTGCGCGCGTCACGGCGCAGGGGCCGGACCAGAATCCGCTTCGGTTCATCATGCTTCCCGGTATCCTTGCCGGCCTTGCGCGAATACCCGGCCGTCATGCCCAGCGTCTGCCAGCCAGCGGCCTCGTACATGACGCCCTGATGCTCCCGGGGGCGACAAAGTTCGCCGCCAGCAGCAGGCCATGGCCATAGTTGGCTTCCCAGTCGTCGCTGAGGCGCCGCGGGATGCGCACTAGCGCCCAGGAACCGAGATGCGGACAAGCGGCCCGGCTCGGTCAGCATCGCAAGGCGCGTATTGCTCGCAATCAGGTGCAGCCGCGAGAGCTGCCGGTCGAGAGTCCAGCCAATCCAGCGGTCTCGCGCACCGAGCTTGAGCGCACCGGTTTGCCACCCCGCCAGGCACCGCCCTTGATCGCCCCGCTCGACGACATACCGGAGACAGCGGCTCGCAAAACGCTTGAATCCCATTCGCTGATGCCGGCGCATCATGCGGCCTCACTTCGCAAATTCGCAGGTGCGCGCAAGACGCGCCGTCACCCCTTCAATGGAAAACGGCTGTCCGGTAACGGCGACTTGACGGTCATGAGCATTCATGACCCTGCTCTATACTACACCTGAAACAAGAAAGTCAGCCCTTTTGGCAAATTATCTGCAAAAAAGGCCTTTTTATCCGGTTTGGGTAGCGTGGGATGGCCCTGCTGAATATCTTGTTGCAATTAGCAAATCCAATTATGGAGAAGCATATTTTACTGAGTCGTTCAGGAAAGAAGCTGCTTTGGTACGGGGTGTGCATCATCTTTTCGCAAGTGCCGAGATTTGCCAGAAAGATGATGTGAGCATTGATACTAGAGTGAATCATCTATTCATGTTTATCGAAGTTTTTGTATGCAACAACGGCATTTCCCTGTCTGTCCCTGAACCTATACATCTCATGAATTGCGGAACTACTCGCTCTTAGTATAGTGTGAGACCAGAAATGATTACTTGCTCCATTTGACATATCTTTTTCTTCCGTCGTTACTGGTGAAATAACTTTAGCCCTAACTTGACTTCCCAGGGTCACACAAAAGCCATGGTTGTGAGCATAGCATAGGTTCCTGATGCGCCTTTCGAGTCTGGTCCCGTATGGCAGGAAATTCAAACTGGCTCTCAGCGTCTCAGCGCAACCTCACATTCAGTTTCGACATGTATACAAAAACAGGGTTTTGTATACATATTATTGCAAAAGATATACAATATCGAAGTTTCGTATATATTATTTTAAGCAGAGTGAATACAAAATATCCGTTTTTGACTTTTCCACCGCCGGGAGATTTGCTGACGGTTCCTATTTTACTTGCTCTTGCCAAGGCACATGGAAGGCTAGGGGAATTGAAGGGTGCCGCCAGCGGTCTGCCCAATCAAGGCATCCTAATCGACACATTGATTTTGCAGGAGGCGCTTGCCAGTTCTGAGATAGAGAATATTGTGACGACTCAAGACAAGGTTTTTCAGGTTGATCTATCCGTTGGCAACGTTACCGTTGAGGCAAAAGAGGTGGCTCGATATCGTGTTGCGATGAAACAAGGTTATGAAAAATGGAAAGAAAATGGATTTATCAGCGAAAATATGCTGATCGAAATGTACCGCATATTGAAGCAACGCAATGATGGTTACCGGATGGGCGCAGGCACAATATTGCACAATGAGCAGACAGGCGAGATAGTCTATGAACCACCACAGAGCAAAAGCGATATCATTGCTTACATGCGGCAACTCGAACAAGTCATCAATGATAGTGATTCATGCAATAATTTGGATCCACTAATCAAGATGGCTTTGATACATCACCAGTTTGAAAGCATCCATCCATTCCCGGATGGCAATGGCCGGGTTGGCCGAATGCTTAATGTGCTTTATCTCATACACTGTGGTCTTCTTGAATCGCCAATTCTTTACTTGAGCCGAGCGATTAATCGTACCAAACCCGACTATTATCGCCTTTTGCAAGCTGTACGCGAGCATGGAGCCTGGGAAGACTGGATCGAATACATGCTCAATTCGGTTGCCGAAACAGCATACTCCACAGTGCTACTGATCATTGGCATTAAGGACCTGATGCTACAAATGAAACACCGGATGCGCAAAGAGTTGCCGAAAATCTATTCTCAGGACCTACTGAATAATTTGTTTCGTTATCCTTACACTCGAATTGAGTTTCTGGAACGCGACCTGCCATACACGCGACAGACAGCAAGGAAGTATCTGGAGATACTAAGTGGCTCTGGATTTGTGAGCAAGGTCAGCGCTGGTCGAAATAACTATTATATAAATCATGCGCTTGTTGAATTATTTGTCAATATGCCCCTTGCTTCAGCGTCCGATTCTGAAGAAACGTCCACTGATTGATTCGATTGCACTGTGAATGTTTATTCGACTGTCGAAACGATATCCGGCCAGACTGATATTAATGGTCGTTATTGCAACCAATCATTCCGATTTACAGCAATAATTAGTCGCCATTCCCTGCTTAGTTTCGTTCTTAAACCCATTGTTTCACTATCTCTATAGGGCAAAGAGCCCCTAACCATCCAATCCCTGTATCTATCAGGCTTTAGTCCATAGGCTTATCCTTGACGGATCCGCCAGCCAGATATACTTCAAGATGTTGCTCAGCGTTATTTGATTTCAAGTTGTTCACTCCCTTACACTGTCAGATTTCCACAAAGGGACACCCTCCTTGAACATTGATCGTTTCATTACATAATAGGCTTGCAGTTAATCATTTTATGGGAGTCGAACATCGATCACAGATGAAGGTTTTTTTTCAGTGAAAATTGCTGCATGGTTTGGGATACTGTCACTTTCAGTACTAGCCCTGCACATGCCAAGTTGGTCCCAAATTTCCGAGACCGCAAAACGAGGTGAGTTTTACGGGGCGATCGAAACTACTCATCCAAGACTGGTTTAAGGAGAGCTTTCTGGACTTTGAAGAAGATATTGCTCAGGCTGCTGCTTTAAGTGTCAACTTCACTCCGACTCTCTTGTTTTTCTCGCCCGGTTTGGGTAGCGTCGGATGGCCCTGCTTGGGGATTGTGTAGCCGGTGGCAGAATGGTATTCTGAGTATATGGGATACAATATACCAGAATGGCGGATCAACCTGCGAAAGCTGTATTGGGGGGCGTCCTGTGCAGCAGAAATTTCCCATCGCAAGGCGGGTACCTTGAGGTAAGATTCCGATCTCCCTTTTTTGTCTCTGTATCGACCAGCATTCCATCATGAATATTCACGAGTATCAGGCCAAGCAATTGCTTGCGGAGTGTGGCGTCAAGGTTCCGAGGGGCTATCCGGCCTTCAGTGTCGAGGAAGCGGTCCAGGTCGCAGCAGAGCTTGATGGCCCAGTCTGGGTGGTCAAAGCCCAGATCCATGCCGGCGGCCGGGGGAAGGCAGGTGGGGTAAAAGTGGTGGGTTCGCTGGAAAAAGTCCGTGCCGAGGCGCGACATCTGCTGGGCAAGACCCTGGTTACCCACCAGACCGGTCCGGCCGGGAAAGAGGTCAAGCGACTATATATCGAAGAGGGCTGTGAGATTGCCAGGGAACTCTACCTTGGACTCCTGATTGACCGGGCAACCCATCGGGTAACCATCATTGCTTCCACCGAAGGCGGTGTGGATATTGAGGAAGTGGCCGCTAATATGCCGGAAAAAATTCTGACCGTCGCTATTGATCCGGCCACAGGTCTGCAACCGTTTCACGCCCGCCGGCTCGCGTTCGGGTTGGGGTTGCATGGCGAGCAGATCAAGTCGGCCGTGCAGTTCCTGGATGCCATATACCAATCTTTTTTGCAACATGACGCCAGCATGATTGAGGTCAACCCACTGGTCGTGCAGGGCGATGGGAACCTGATTGCCCTGGATGCGAAAATGAATTTTGACAGTAATGCACTGTACCGCCACGCCAATGTACGGGCGTTGCGTGATGAGGACGAGGAAGATCCGGCCGAGATTGAAGCCAGCCAGCACGACCTGAATTATATCAAACTGGATGGGTCTATTGGCTGCATGGTCAACGGAGCTGGTCTCGCCATGGCGACGATGGATATTATCCAGCTCTATGGTAGCTCGCCGGCGAATTTTCTGGATGTGGGGGGAGGGGCGACCGCTGAAAAAGTAACGGTTGCATTCAAGATTATTCTGGCGGATGCCAACGTGAAAGGCATCCTGGTCAATATTTTCGGCGGCATCATGCGTTGTGATGTCATTGCGGAAGGAATTGTCACAGCAGCCCGGGAAGTGGCTTTGGATCGGCCACTGGTGGTCCGTCTGGAAGGCACCAATGTGGAACAGGGCCAGAAAATCCTGCAGGATTCCGGGCTCTCGATCCTGTCGGCAGATAACTTGGCGGATGCTGCCAGCAAAGCCGTTCAAGCTGTTAGGGAGGTTGCATAATGTCCGTACTGGTTAATCAAGGTACCCGGGTCATTTGTCAGGGGTTCACCGGATCCACAGCCACTTTTCACAGTGAGCAGGCCATTTCCTATGGTACCCAGATGGTCGGTGGGGTGACCCCGGGCAAGGGTGGTCAACAACATCTGGGCCTTCCGGTCTTTGATACCGTTCGAGAAGCGGTAGACCGCACAGGAGCCAATGCTTCGGTCATCTATGTGCCTCCACCCTTTGCCGCGGATGCCATCATGGAGGCGATTGATACCGAAATCCCCCTGATTGTCTGTATTACCGAAGGGGTTCCGGTACTGGATATGGTCATGGTAAAACGTATGCTGGAGGGCTCGGGCAGCCGTTTGATTGGGCCGAACTGTCCGGGGGTCATTACGCCGGGGGAATGCAAGATCGGGATCATGCCGGGCCATATTCACCGCCAAGGCAGTGTGGGCATCGTCTCCCGTTCTGGAACCCTGACCTATGAGGCCGTTGCCCAAACGACGGCAGCGGGGATGGGGCAGAGTACCTGTATCGGAATCGGGGGAGATCCGGTCAATGGCACCAATTTTATCGATTGCCTGGAGATGTTTCTCGCAGACCCGGACACCGAATCCATCATCATGATCGGAGAGATTGGTGGGACTGCGGAAGAAGAAGCGGCGGAGTTTGTTCGCCAAAGCCGGATCCGGAAACCCATATGTGGATTTATAGCGGGAGTCACTGCGCCCCCCGGCAGGCGCATGGGGCATGCCGGTGCCATTATCGCCGGAGGAAAAGGTAGTGCAGGAGACAAGATTGAGGCACTGCAGTCTGCTGGGATTGCGGTGGCGGATTCTCCGGCATCACTGGGCATGACACTCCAATCTGCCTTGGATCATGCCCGGTAACGGAGTCGGGTGATCCTGTTTGGCCGAAGGAGTGAAGAAGAGGGCGCAGCCCAGTGGAGACCGGGTTGCAGTACTGGCACACCCCCACCACAAATCGGGATTCGGCCATTGGAACGTAAGCGCTTTGGTAACCGATTCTTCAATCTAGCATCATCTTGCAGGAACAAATCATGGTCGTAGTACACCAGAAATCAAAGAAGCGCGGCCATCCCGGCAAGGGGCAATATCCAGCCCGCCCTGAACCCAAAGGACGGCAAGTGGATGCGGCCATATGGTCAGAGATTCATGCGCTGGTGGGACCGAATCCGCGCCGTGATCGGTTGCTGGAGTATCTGCATGGGATTCAGGATGGGTACAGCTACATTCATACCGATCACATCGCGGCTCTGGCAGACCTGATGGGGATGGCCCAGACCGAGGTATATGAAGTAGCGACTTTTTACGCCCATTTTGATGTGCTCCGGGAGGGAGAGAGCCCACCACCGGAGACTACCATCCGTGTCTGTGACAGTATCGCCTGTCAATTGGCCGGTGCGGAATCACTGTTGCAGGAGCTCCGGCAGAGCCCCGGTAGTGAGGTCCGGGTGTTGCGGGCACCCTGTATGGGGCGGTGTGACACGGCTCCCGTGGCCGAGGTGGGGCATCGGCATGTACCCCATGCGGACCGCGAAAAACTGTTGCAGGTTATCGCTTCCGGTGACCTGAACCCGCAAATGCCGGCATACCGTGATTTTTCCACCTATACTTCAGATGGAGGATATCGTTTGCTGCAGGAGTGCTTGGCTGGAACGCACTCGGTGGAACAGATCATTGAGACCCTGAGCCAGTCCGGGCTCCGGGGGTTTGGTGGAGCCGGGTTTCCTGCCGGACGCAAATGGAGTATTGTCCGCGGGTATCCGGGACCACGGCTGATGGCGGTGAATGGCGATGAAGGGGAACCTGGAACGTTCAAGGATCGGGTATATCTGGAGTCCGACCCACATCGCTTCCTTGAAGGGATGCTGATCGCGGCATGGGCGGTGGAAGCGGAAACATGTTTCCTTTATATCCGAGACGAATATCCTGCGGTTGTGGAACTGCTTCGCGATGAAATCGACCGACTCCGACAGACAAGCTTGGTCGACCATGTCGAGATAGAGGTCCGACGTGGAGCCGGCGCATATATCTGTGGGGAAGAATCTTCCATGATCGAATCCATTGAGGGCAAGCGTGGATTGCCCCGTAACCGGCCCCCATATGTGGCGGAAGTGGGGATTTTCGGTCGTCCGACCCTGGTGAATAATGTAGAGACCCTGTACTGGGTGCGTGACATTGTCGAGAAAGGGGCCAAGTGGTTCTCCTCGTCCGGGGTACGGGGCCGCAAGGGATGGCGTTCCTTTTCAGTTTCTGGACGCGTCAATAAACCGGGCATGGTGCTGGCTCCTGCCGGCACCACAGTCAATGAGTTGATTGCGAAGTATTGTGGCGGAATGCAGCCGGGCCATACGTTCAAGGGGTATTTGCCAGGAGGGGCATCGGGGGGAATCCTACCGTCCCGTCTCGGAGACCTGCCCCTGGATTTCGACACGCTGCAGGAATATGACTGTTTTATCGGTTCGGCCGCTGTAGTGATTTTCAGCGATCAGGACAACATGAAAGATGTGGCACTCAACCTGATGCGGTTTTTCGAGGATGAAAGTTGTGGGCAATGCACGCCCTGTCGGGTTGGGACCGAAAAGGCCGTCCGATTGATGGAGAAGCCTCATTGGGATACGGGATTATTGCAGGAATTGAGCACGGTGATGGCGGACGCATCCATCTGCGGATTGGGTCAAGCCGCAGGCAACCCAATTCTATGTGCTCTGAAATACTTTCAAGAAGATATCTAGATGACTGAAAAAATTACATTCTTTATCAACAATCAAGAAATCGAAGCAGAGCCCGGAAAGACTATTTGGCAGATCGCCAAGGTATGCGGTGTGGACATTCCTCATTTGTGCTACGCTCCTAAGCCGTCCTATCGTCCAGATGGGAACTGCCGTGCCTGTATGGTCGAAATTGAAGGGGAGCGGGTACTTGCGGCCTCTTGTCTCCGGATGCCGACCGCTGGAATGAAGGTCACGACCGATAGCCACCGGGCGAAACAGGCGCAACAGATGGTGGTGGAAATGTTGGTGGCGGACCAGCCACCCCGGGGAAAGGCCCATGATCGAAACAGTCATTTCTGGCACTGGGCAGATCGGCTGGAAGTCCGCGAAAGTCGGCTAGAATCCCGCCCGGCCCCGGTTATCGATACCAGCCATCCTGCCATGCAAGTTGCACTGGATGCTTGCATCCAGTGCAACTTGTGTGTTCGGGCTTGTCGTGAGGTGCAAGTGAATGATGTGATTGGCATGGCTTATCGGGGAGCTCGGGCCAAAATTGTTTTTGATCAGGACGACCCCATGGGAGTAAGCACCTGTGTCGGTTGTGGAGAATGTGTCCAGGCCTGTCCCACCGGTGCCTTGATGGAATCGACGCTGGTCAATGCAATCAGAGAGGACCCGGGGATCGACCTGGAAGAAGTACACAGTGTTTGCCCATATTGTGGAGTGGGATGTCAACTGACCTATCGGGTCAAGGACAACGAAATTGTGGCGGTGGATGGACGGGAGGGTCCAGCCAATGCCAATCGGTTGTGCGTAAAGGGACGGTTCGGTTTCGATTATGTCCAGCATCCCCATCGCCTGGTAAAACCACTTATCCGCAAGGATGGAGTCGAAAAGAAGGGCGATCTGGATCTGGATCCAGCCAATCCATGGACGCATTTTCGGGAAGCGACCTGGTCGGAGGCACTGGACCGGGCTGGTGAAGGACTGCGTTCTATCCGGGATATGAAAGGGGGAGAGGCATTGGCCGGATTCGGGTCGGCCAAGGGGTCCAATGAAGAAGCCTACCTGTTCCAGAAACTGGTTCGCACGGGATTTCGGACCAACAATGTCGATCACTGTACCCGGCTATGTCACGCTTCATCGGTGGCGGCTTTGTTGGAGGGGGTCGGTTCCGGTGCCGTTTCTGCTCCGTTTAATGCAGTCGAAGACAGTGATTGCATCGTGATCATTGGGGCCAATCCGGTCGAAAACCACCCGGTTGCTGCCACTTTCTTCAAACAAGCAGCCAAGCGTGGCGACCTGATTGTGATCGACCCCCGCGGCAGCGCACTCAAGCGCCATGCGTCCCATATGTTGCAATTTACGCCTGGAACCGATGTCTCCATGCTGAATGCGATGCTGAATGTCATCCTGAACGAAGGCTTGGAAAACAAGGAATATGTGGAACGCCATACGGAAGGATATGAAAATCTGAAAAAGCACATCCAACCTTTCACTCCAGAGGCGATGGCACCGATTTGCGGAATTGACCCCGACACATTGCGCACCGTGGCCCGCAAGTATGCTACCGCCAAGGCAGCCATCATCTTTTGGGGGATGGGGGTATCCCAACATGTCCATGGTACGGATAATGCGCGTTGCCTCATTGCGTTGTCACTGGTCACGGGACAAATCGGTCGCCCCGGTACTGGATTGCATCCCTTGCGGGGACAAAACAATGTCCAGGGAGCATCGGATGTGGGGTTGATCCCAATGATGCTGCCAGACTACAACCCGGTCGATGTTCCCGACCTGAGGTCGCGATTTGAGGATGCCTGGGGTACCTCGTTGGACCCCAATCGAGGCTTGACTGTAGTGGAAGTCATGGATGCCATCCATGCGGGCGATATCTCGGGCATGTACATTATGGGCGAGAATCCGGCGATGTCCGACCCCGATGTACAACATGCTCGAGAGGCTCTGGCTAAACTGGATCATCTGGTGGTTCAGGATCTTTTCCTCACCGAGACTGCGTTCTATGCGGATGTAATTCTGCCGGCATCGGCTTGGCCAGAAAAGGATGGAACAGTCACCAATACAAACCGTCAGGTCCAGCTGGGCAGGAAAGCCCTTGACCTGCCCGGAGATGCCCGCCAGGACTGGTGGTTGATTCAGGAAATCGCCCATCGTATGGGGTTGGATTGGGATTATCAGCATCCATCCGATGTCTTCACCGAAATGACCCGGGTCATGCCTTCACTGAACCACATTTCCTGGGCCCGTCTTGAGCGGGAAAGCGCCGTGACCTATCCCTGTGATTCGCCGGATCAACCCGGTCATGCGATTGTCTTTGAGGACGGATTTCCTACTATCAATGGACGTGGCAGACTGGTGCCAGCCAACCTGATTCCACCCGATGAACAACCGGACGCGGAGTTTCCCATGGTGCTTTCGACCGGGCGTCAACTGGAACACTGGCATACCGGTGCCATGACCAGGCGATCAAAGGTGCTGGATCAAATCGAACCCGAAGCGGTAGCGGTCCTGTCGCCCGCATTACTTGAACGGATGTCGATCGCGAGAGGGCACAAAGTGCGTATCTCGACACGACGGGGAGTGATCGAACTCAAGGCAAGGGCGGATGCGGCCATTCCCGAGGATATGGTGTTTGTGCCGTTTTGTTATGCCGAAGCAGCCGCCAATACCCTGACCAATCCGGCACTGGATCCCTTCGGCAAGATTCCGGAATTCAAATATTGCGCCGCTCGTGTGGAAGCGGTAGTCTGAAAATCGGATCGTTTCGCGGATCGACAGTGCCTTGACGGCCATGGAGCCAAGGGACGGAAGGGGCGCTTCGGCCATCCCGGTTGCGGGAAATCGACCGCCCTGACAGGACGGTCCGGCGGTTGGTGCGGGGTAGGTCGATTATTCCCTGAGCCGATGCCCGGGCTTCGGTTACCCTCGGACAACAGGGATCGGCCTGCGGTTATCCACAGGACCGGATGAGGGGGGTATTGATCGGAAGTTGACGTTCCAGAATCGGTTGCAGGTATCGGCCAGTATGGGATTCCTCTTGCTTGGCGACCTCTTCGGGAGTTCCGGATGCCACGACCAGTCCGCCACCGGCCCCTCCTTCCGGCCCGAGATCGATAATCCAGTCGGCCGTCTTGATAACATCCAGATTGTGTTCAATGATCACAATAGTGTTTCCCAGATCGCGGAGATGATGCAGTACTCCCAGCAGTTGACGGATGTCATGGAAATGCAATCCGGTTGTCGGTTCATCCAGCACGTAGAGTGTACGCCCGGTATCGCGCTTTGACAGTTCCCGCGATAGCTTGATGCGCTGGGCCTCTCCTCCCGATAGGGTAGTGGCACTCTGTCCGAGTGTAATGTAACCCAACCCGACATTCAGCAGCGTATCCAGTTTCCTTTTGATTCTGGGAATTTCCGAAAAGAAGTCGCTCGCTTCTTCCACGGTCATCTGTAATACATCATTGATATTTTGTCTCTTGAACTGTATATCCAGTGTTTCCCGGTTATACCGTTTGCCCTGGCAAACATCACAAGCGACGTAGATATCCGGCAGAAAATGCATTTCCACCCGGATCAATCCATCCCCTTGGCAGGCCTCACATCGCCCACCCTTGACATTGAAGGAAAATCGCCCTGGAGCATATCCTCGGGTCCTCGCTTCCTGAGTATTAGCAAATATCTCGCGGATATGGGAGAACAGTCCGGTATAGGTTGCCGGATTAGAGCGTGGCGTCCGACCGATGGGACTTTGGTCAATCAGGATGATCTTGTCAAAATGTGACAGCCCATCAATGTCTGCATAAGGCATTGGACTGGCACGTTGCAGCCGAAGCTGGTGTGCAATGGCCGGATAGACCGTGCCATTGATCAGGGTAGACTTTCCGGAACCCGAAACCCCAGTTACGCAGGTCAGGAGCCCGATCGGAATCTCCACATTCACCTGCTGGAGATTGTTTCCACTGGCTCCCGTCAGGGACAGAATCCGTTCGGTATTCCGAGGGGTGCGTGCTTTGGGTATGGGGATCGCCTCTCGACCACTGAGAAATTTCGCCGTGATCGAAAACGGGTCACGGATCAGTTTGTCCGGGTGCCCCTCGGCTACGATGGTACCGCCATGTTTGCCGGCACCCGGTCCCAGGTCCACCACATAATCTGCATTGAGAATCGCCTCCTCATCGTGTTCCACCATGATCACGGTATTGCCGAGATCACGCAAGTGAAACAGGGTCTTCAGCAATCGTTGGTTGTCACGTTGATGCAAGCCGATTGAGGGTTCATCCAGTACATACATCACACCGACGAGGCCGGAACCGATTTGTGAAGCGAGGCGAATCCGCTGGGCTTCCCCGCCCGATAGGGTTTCGGCGGCTCGCGACAGGGTGAGGTAGTTGAGCCCTACATCGACAAGGAACCGTAGCCGGGACCTGATTTCCTGCACAATCTTGTCGGCAATTTCGGCCCGCCAGCCTTCAAGTGTCAGATGTGTAAAGAAGTTGAGGGTCTCGTTCACGGTCATCGTGGTAACATCGTGAATGGCATGGTTCCCGACATAGACATTCCGGGCTCCTGTTCGCAGCCGACTGCCACCGCATTCGGTACAGGTACGAGTGCTCATATTTCGAGCCAGCTCCTCTCTGGCTGTACTCGATTCGGTTTCCCGGTAGCGCCGGGCATAATTGTGGATGACGCCCTCGAAGGTATGTTGCTTTGCAAAGCTTGTACCATGCCGGTAATAAGTAAATTCGATGACTTCCGTGCCACTGCCGTAGAGCACCCGGTTCTTTTGCTCTTCAGTCAGGGAGCCAAAAGGTTGATTCACGCTGAATCCATAGTGTTTCGCCAGGCAGGAAAGCTGGGTAAAAAAGTAGACACTGCGTTGATCCCAGCCACGGATCGCACCGGCGGACAAGGAGAGGTCAGGATCGACTACGATGCGGTCTGGATCGAAATAGTGCATTACCCCAAGACCATCGCACTCCCGACAGGCTCCGGCCGGATTGTTGAAGGAAAACAGTCGGGGTTCGAGTTCGGTCAGGCTGTACCCACAGTGTGGGCAAGCAAACTTGCTGGAGAACACAAGGGAGTCGGTAATGGATCGATCCTCATCCAGTATCGCAACCCGGGCCAGTCCGTCCGAGAGTCCCACGGCGGTCTCAAAAGACTCTGCCAGACGTTGTTTCCTTTCCTCCATGACCACCACCCGATCGACGACCACCTCAATGGTATGCTTGAATTTCTTGTCCAGTTTGGGAGGCGTGTCCAGTTCCACGGCCTCGCCGTTGATCAGTGCACGGATATAGCCCTGCAAGTACAGGCCTTCGAGCAATTTCTGAAATTCCCCCTTGCGATCACTGACCACTGGGGCCAACAACATCAACCGGGTTCCCTCACCCAGTGCCAGAACCTGATCAACCATTTGACTGATCGTTTGTGCTTCCAGCGTGGTACCATGTTCTGGGCAGCGCGGAACACCGATACGGGCGTATAGGAGTCGCAGGTAATCATAGATTTCTGTGACCGTGCCGACCGTCGAACGAGGGTTGTGGGAAGAAGATTTCTGTTCAATGCAGATTGCTGGGGAGAGCCCCTCAATCGAGTCCACTTCGGGCTTCCCCATCATGGATAGAAATTGTCGGGCATAAGTGGAAAGGGATTCGACATAACGCCTCTGTCCTTCCGCATAAATGGTATCGAAGGCCAGCGAAGACTTTCCCGAGCCGGAAAGGCCCGTAATGACAATGAGTTGGTCTCGTGGAAGATCAAGATCTATGGCCTTCAGATTGTGTGTCCGTGCGCCACGAATGCAGATGTTTTCTCGGGGCATGTAAAGCTACCAGATGAATGAGACAAACCTGATACTATACGCGGATTTTGAGATGCGGGCCAAGAAAATTGCGTGAAAGACCACTTGGTGCCGACCCGATGAATGCAGCCGAGCGTCGCCATGTTTTAGCGCTGGCAGGAGTCATTGCCGCCCGCATGCTGGGACTGTTCTTGCTCTTGCCGGTGTTGGCTCTCTATGCCACGAGCCTGCCCGGAAGTACTCCGTTGCTGGTAGGTCTTGCCGTGGGGGTGTATGGGCTCACCCAAGCCCTGTTTCAGTTGGGTTTCGGGATCTGTTCTGATCGATATGGGCGCAAAGGAGTGATTACGGTCGGTCTGATCATCTTTATCCTGGGCAGTGTGATTGCGGCGCTGTCTGACACGCTCCTTTGGTTGATTGTGGGACGTGCGATACAGGGTGCCGGTGCAGTGTCATCAGCGGTGCTGGCCCTTGCAGCCGATCTCAGTCGCGAAGAACAACGAACCAAGGTCATGGCACTTATTGGGGTCAGCATTGGGGCCATGTTTCTTCTTTCCATGGTTTTGGCCCCCCTTCTTTCCCGCTACATTGGAGTAACCGGGTTGTTCTGGTTTACTGCCAGCCTCGGCGGTATCGCGTTATGGATGCTGCATGGCTGGGTGCCCACCCCCGTCCGTACTCGGCACCATCACGATGTTGCGCCCACGATGGATCGGATCATTTCGGTATGGCGGGATCGGCAACTGTTACGCCTGAATGGGGGGGCTTTCATTCTCCATTTGACATTGACGGCGCTATTTGTGGTACTGCCCGCCGCTTTGAATCGCATGGGAGGCATGGTCCTGCATGATCATTGGAAAGTTTACCTTCCGGTACTGTTGGTTTCGGTCGTCGGCATGGTGCCTCTGGTTTCCCGGGGAGGGAACGCCAAGACGGTGATGTTGATGTTTCGCTTGGCGATAGGGATCTTGCTGGCCGGATTCGCCGGCTTGGTACTGGTCGCAATGGGGGAGACGACCCGGTTTCTGTGGCTACCGGTCTGCATGTGTATTTTCTTTATCGGCTTCAATGCCTTGGAAGCTATGCTACCGTCTTTGGTATCCCGAATCGCACCAGCAGTTGACAAGGGTACCGCAATCGGTCTTTTCAATACATGGCAGTTTATGGGGGTCTTTGTCGGCGGGATATTGGGCGGCTGGATAACCGGGCAATTCGGCTGTGCTGCGGTGTATCTCCTGTGTGCTTTCCTGGTATTCATCTGGCTGCTGGCAGCACTGATTTCTCCGGCATTTCCATTGTCGTCTTCGCGGGTAATTCGCATTGATGATGCTTCAGATGACTCGCATGTTGCGTCGCTGGTTGATAGAATACGATCAATTCGTGGCGTGCAGGAAGTGATCGTCGTGCCGGAGGAGGCACTGGCGTACCTCAAAGTCGACGACAGGGAACTGGATGTCGTTGCACTGCAACAACTGGACCAAGACTTAACCAATTTCAGAGGCGGCATATTCAATGGCCAACAGAAGCGTGAACAAGGTAATTCTGGTGGGGAACCTTGGGCGTGACCCCGAGGTCCGTTATACCCAGAGTGGTGACCCCGTCGCCCAGATGGCGGTCGCAACTACCGATTCATGGAAGGACCGAAATTCCGGTGAAATCAGAGAAAATACCGAATGGCATCGGATTGTGATGTTCCGTGGGCTTGCCAAGGTAGCGGAGAACTGGCTCAAGAAGGGCTCTCAGGTTTATATTGAAGGTCGTCTTCAAACCCGGAAATGGCAGGACCAGAGCGGGCAGGACCGCTATACCACAGAAGTCGTTGCCAATGAAATGCTCATGCTGGGATCACGTGGCGGTGGAGGAGACAGTTCGGGTCCGGATGAATATCCATCGCGGTCTCCATCTCCACCACTTTCCGATATGCCGAAGAAAGGCAATGACCAACCCCCGGGAGCCTATGATGATTTTGATGATGATATCCCGTTTTGACATACTCCCGGGCAAAGCGATTGGAATGTTCCGCCAGTATCCAGCCATGGTGGCAAAATCCCAGATCAGAAACGGGTGCAGACTGTAGGCGGTGCATAGCCACCGTAGCTGAAGTCGCGGAATCCCACCATGAGGCTTGGATGGAAAGTCGAAGGTCGGACCTCCAGAGGAGACCCAGTACAGATCCTGTTCTGCCTGTGGTGAGAATCCTTGCTAACTGAAGAGGAAAGCCTTCCTATGACCATCGATTTTTTCTGCGACAAGGCCGAAGGGTATGACCAATCGGAAGAACGGACCAACAATGTCGGTCAGATTGCCCGGGCAATACGGCGCCGGTTCACATGGCATGCTGATATGCATATTCTCGATTTCGGGTCCGGTACGGGTTTACTGCTGGAGCGAATCGCGCCTTTGGTGGGCCATATCACAGCGGTGGATATCTCACCGTCTATGAATGCCCAGCTAGAACAAAAAAGGGAACGGCTTCCCTGTGAAATCGAAATCCAGGCAGTGGACCTGACACGAGAGCCCCTGCCTCTTTGTTTTGATGGGATCATATCCTCCATGACTCTGCATCATATTGAAGAAATCCTGGGGTTGTTTTCCCGCCTGTATGGGTTGCTGAAACCGGGAGGGTTTTTCGCATTGGCCGACCTTGAAAGTGAAGATGGAACATTTCATGAGGTGGATACCGGCGTGTTTCATTTTGGATTTGCTCCCTCGGTCCTGGCAGAAACTGCTCGGCAGGCAGGTTTTCGTTGTGTCGTTACCCAGCGTGTCAATGTCATTCGCAAACCTTCCGGAGAGTATCCCGTTTTTTTGTTGACAGCGATCGCTTGATTACAAAAAAATATTATGAAAAATAAAGATTTATTGACACTTCGTAATGAGTATTCTCATATTGGGATTTCGCTGGAAACCTTGCCGGAAAACCCATTCGACCTATTTTCGATTTGGTTTGACCAAACACTGAATTCCGATCTGTCCGAAGCCAATGGCATGGTCATTGCAACGATGGGCACCGATGGCCAACCCAGCCAACGGACGGTATTGATGAAGTCATTCGATCACAACGGGTTGTATTTCTACACCAATTACCATAGCCGAAAAGCAAAAGAACTGGAGCAAAACCCGAAAATCTGCTGCCTTTTTCCCTGGTTGGCGTTACATCGGCAAGTGGAGTTTCAAGGGACGGTCCACAAAGTCAATCGGGAGAACTCTGCCCAGTATTTCGCGACTCGCCCGCGCAGTAGTCAGATCGGAGCCTGGGCGTCCCGACAAAGTGAAGAGTTGGTGGGCCGAAAACATCTGGAAGAGCGAGTGCACCGGATTGAAAAACGTTTCCGAGATGAAAAAATCCCCTTGCCGGATTTTTGGGGTGGGTATTGTGTCGTACCGAACCGGATAGAGTTTTGGCAGGGACGGTCGAGTCGGTTGCATGACCGCTTTGTCTATACTCGTGACGGACCTGATAATACTGAATGGCGGTTGATTCAACTGTACCCTTGAGATCAACTCGACATTCCATAGCATCCAAATTTTCCAAAGTCGTTTCGGGATACGAGCCAAACGACGTCGATACTTTTATGCAAGGTGGCGGAGAGAGGGGGATTCGAACCCCCGGTACGCTATTAACGTACACACACTTTCCAGGCGTGCTCTTTCGACCACTCAGACACCTCTCCTCAAGACCCACAATTCCTCTCAATGTTTGAACTGGGAGGGTCATAGTGGGGCTTGAGAGATTATACCAAGCAATCGAATAAACCCCAATAGACTGCATTGGCTCGGTACCTTTCGGAATGTTGAATGGAATGGGCTTGGCCCATACTCTCGTTCGACTTGGCATCCACTTGGCGTGCATCGGTTGATCAAATGGGGGGCATGAGTCGTGGTGAAAACACTCGGACTCGCCGCATTTGGGTGTGACGTCGGTGATCGGGAGCAGGTTAGGGGGCAGGCCGTCCTACTCGAAGTCGATTCGAGACTCTCGGTCGCTGTCGATTGGAATCTGGGTCGGATGAAGGGCGGGCAGGTCGGGTGTCGGAGTACTGCAGGACAGTTGGGATGCGACCAGAAAGAATCATTCCGCAAATAACCGGCTCGGAACGGTGACTAGGAATAATTGAAACGAGTATAAGAGACTATCCAATTAATAAGGGTGCTCTTCAGTTTCCCGGAGAGGAGGCGGCAACCTGAAGACTCCGCATATGTGACCGTATTCTTGCCGATCATTTGATTATGGCTGAACAGATCAGGATTGTTTGTCTGATTCGCACTCTTTATCGTTGCAGCCTATCAGAGTACAACTTGACGGTTATCAGGATGCAGTCCAATGACACCGGCGGAAAGGCTGCCGGATCTATATAAGAGCTTGCAACAAGAATTCGATGATGAAAATAAAACGCGGAGTCGTCTGCCGGGGTTTCTGTTTCCTCTCGGGAGACACCCGGGTCGGGCTGGAATTCGGCACCGAAGGCTTGACGGTTCTTGGGCGCCGTCCGCGGACCATCCCGTTCGTGGCCATTGCCGGGCGGTCGAGTGTCCGCACCCGGTTCTTGCGGAGGGGAGTAATTGAAATTCCGCTGATGGACCGAGGCCAGGTGGTATTTTCCTGCCTCGCACCGAACAGGGCAGAGACCTTCACCCATGCACTGAACGAGGCATGGCAGGAAGCATGGCGACGGGAGATCGAGCCATGCCGTGGGGCCATGCAGTCGCTTGCCGGCGTTGTCGACCGGCTCGAGGCCCCACGAAATTTCCCGGCAGCCTGCCTCGTGGAGCCGTTTCGGCAGCAGGCGGAGGCGCTTTTCCGGTTTCTTCCGACCGACCTGCCGGACGCTATGCTGACCGCGGAACTTCAGGAGTGCATCGGAAAGATCCGGAAATTTCATGAGGCGCCGGATGACTTTCGGGACCGGGCCGTCGACGACTACATGACCAGAGAAGTGACGGAGATGGTCGGCTTCTTCGAAACGATGGAGACCGTGCCCCTGACCGAGGGCCAGCGGCGGGTCATCGTCTGTGACGAGGATGCCACGCTCGTGCTGGCGGGTGCCGGCTCCGGCAAGACCAGCGTGATCACCGCCAAGGCCGCCTACCTCATCAGCCGGGGCATCCGGAGGCCGGAAGAGATCCTGCTGATGGCGTTCGGGAGGAGTGCAGCGGGAGAAATGGCCGAACGAATCCGGCAACGTTGCGATGCCGAAGTGCCGGCGATGACGTTCCACAAGCTGGCCTACGACATCATCGCCGAGGTCGAGGGACGGAAGCCGTCCCTGGCCCCTCAGGCCACCGACGACAAGGCCTTTCAGATTCTTCTCAAGGAGATGCTTCTGCAGTGGCTGGAAAATGACCGGAAGGCCGGGTTGCTGCTGCTGCGCTGGTTCAGCGAATTCCTCGTACCCTCCCGGAATGAGTGGGATTTCGGGAGCCAGCACGAATACTTCAGTTACATCGAAAGTCATGAACTGAGAACCCTCCAGGGGGAACTGGTCCGCAGTTTCGAGGAGCTGGAGATCGCCAACTGGCTATGCATCAACGGGATTGCCTATGAGTACGAGCCGGTCTATGAGCATGCATTGCCGGCGATCGGACGGAAGGACTACACGCCGGATTTTCGACTGACGACAAGCGGCGTCTACCTCGAACACTTCGGCGTGAGACGGGAAAAAGACCGGAACGGCAACGAGTACCTCACAACGGCACCCTGTGTAGACCGGGCGGAATACCTGGCGGGCATGGAATGGAAGCGGACGGTGCAT
Organism: Candidatus Poriferihabitaceae bacterium; assembly: GCA_965221795.1. Classification (GTDB taxonomy): domain Bacteria; phylum Pseudomonadota; class Gammaproteobacteria; order Arenicellales; family Poriferihabitantaceae; genus VYFG01. The sequence continues at coordinate 70,186 of OZ244914.1, read as the reverse complement.
GCTGAGTATGGTACGACACTGGTGGAGACCTACAGCTATGAGAAATCCGAAGGGATACTGTTGTCCGCGCTGGAAGAAAAACTGACTCCATACGTGGTCCTGAACCCCATCTCCACACAGGAAATCCTTTCCCGGCTCAAGAACATGGGACAGTTCGACGACTTCACCGGCACTCTCGGCACATTCCTCCGGCATTTCAAGGGATCGGGAACGACGATGGAGGAATGCCGTGACAAGGCGAAAGGCCTGAGTCACCAACGAGACCGCAGGCGCGGGCGGGCTTTCCTGAAAATATTCGAACCCATTTATAGAGAATACCAGAAGCGACTGGGAGGATACATCGATTTCGATGACATGATTTCCCGGGCCACGGATCATGTCCGGGAGAGCCGCTACCAGAGTCCCTACCGGCACCTGCTGGTAGACGAGTTCCAGGACCTTTCGAGAGGGCGGGCCGACCTGCTCCTTGCGCTCAAGGAACAGCACCCGGATTGCCGCCTTTTTGCCGTGGGTGACGACTGGCAGTCGATCTATCGGTTCTCGGGTTCCGACATTCACCTGATGTGTAATTTCGGTCGCATCTTCGGCGGCACTTTCGGAAGCAGGAAAGATATTCATCAGATCATGGACCTCGGGCGCACCTTTCGCAACGTAGACCGCATCGCACATCCTGCGCGACGATTCATTCTCCGGAACCCCTCCCAGGTCGCAAAGGAGGTGGTTCCTGCAGGCACGACTCCGGAACCCGCAATCTATGTCCTATGGAACCAGGAAAACGGGAGGAACCGTAGCGACGAAGCTTTGGAACGGGCGCTAGCCCGACTGCAGGAACAGGCAGGGAAAGAACCAGAAAGCGTACTGCTGGTCGGGCGCTACCACCGGCAGCGGCCGAAAAATCTCTCACGCTTGGGGCAACGTCATCCGGGCCTGTCGTTGTCCTTCCAGTCCATTCATGCTTCGAAGGGGCTGGAGGCGGACCATGTGGTTATACTGGGTGCCGACAGCGGGCGTCTCGGCTTGCCGTCCGAAATCGTTGACGATCCATTGCTCGACCTCGTGCTACCCGAGCCAGAGCCGTACGAACATGCCGAAGAGCGCCGCGTGTTTTATGTGGCACTCACCCGGGCGCGCAGGTCGGTCACGATCATCGCCAGGCCGGATCAGCCGTCGGACTTCGTGAACGAACTGCTGGAGGACGGGGAGTATGAGGTAGCGGAAATGACAGACATGATGAAAACGGGGCAGAACAGGCGTCGCCGGTATCGCTGTCCAAGATGTGAAGGGCATCTGGTGCCGGATGGCAGATTCCGGTATGCCTGCGAGCATAGGCATCATTGCGGCGCGAGCCTGCCCGTGTGCGCGGCCTGCGGTGCCGGACTGCCGCTCCGAAACGAAGCCGTGTCGGACACCAGCAAATGCGCCTGCGGGGCGACCTTTCGGTCCTGCCCGGCATGCCCCGACGGCTGGCTGGTCGAGCGGACAGGCAAGTACGGCCCGTTTCTTGGGTGCGTGAACTATCCTCGGTGCCGGGGACGCCGGACCGGCCACAGGAAAATGGCAGGGTAATCCGGCCTGCCCCCGGCTATCTCAAGACTGCGTCCGAAGCCATCGCTGGGTAATCCGGCCCCGGAAACCGATGCGCGGTCACTCTGGCATTCTTACACCAGACGCCAGCCGAAGTCCTGTGGTGTACACACCGCTTGCCAATCAGTAACCATTCAGCTTGCAAACTGATTTCCAGCACACAAGCAATAAAGCCTCCGAATGGAAACGGCGGCTTTAGAAAACCGGTGGATGACCTTGGGACACCGAGCCCGCACAAAGGGTCAATTTGCTTGCGAAAAGGAAATCGACCGCTTCTCGATTTGCTACAGGAACAATATTACCATTATTCCCAACCGAGTTGCAGATCGGATCAGAAATTGTCAAAGGAGCGGGATGCGTTGCGGAAGCGGCCAGCGGAAACTTGAAAAACCGGTCGGCAATCGTTAGGATAGGAAGATGAATGCATCCAGTAACCGGGATCTGGAAACCCGGATCCGGAAAGTTGAAGAACAGCATCAGGAACGGGCGAAAGAGATCGCCATTCTGGAGGAACGCATGAATACCAAATCTGCCGAAAACGAATCCGCTCTGGACCGGTTGCGGGCCGACATGGCCAACTGGAAGACCGACATGGCCAAACGGGAAAAACGACTCCTTCTCGCCATGCTCGGCGGGATCGCGGCGGCCACTGCGATCCTGGGCGTGCTGATCGCCGGAATCCCCGCGGCATAACTACCGCCGCCAGCAGGCGGCGCAACCAGACCACTTCTGATATCCGCTAAAGTCCGGATACTGTGTTGTCTCCGGGCTTGATCGCGGCGGCTGGTGGTTCCAATCTGGTGTACTGCGCCCCTCATTCACCATGCAATGTATGAATTGTGCGACGCGGTCGGAGATATCGCTGGATCCCTGTGTTTTATATGATCATAACTCGTTTGCCAAACCCTAATCGAAACTTCAAATAGATATTTCTTATAACTAATTGATATGAAATGGAGATTTCCTATTCCAAGGGCATGGCAGATGGATATAAGCTCCCCTGATATTTTATTACTCTGATTCCTGTGACTTCTGACAGGCGATTGGCAATAAAAATCGCTTCCATGAGTGTAGCAAATCGAGAAATGGCCGCAATCCGCAGCGCACTCATTATGATCGGATGTTCTTGGCCAAGTTATGACCCCCCGTGAAAATATCCTGATTCCGTACTTTCCCTGTGGAGTAGAAACGGATAGTATGTAAATGATGGCTTTCATACCATGTTATATGTTGCGGTGAGTGTCGAGAAAACTGCTGACCTATTGTTGGCAGGGTCCTGAGAAATCGGTATGAAGTGACCCGGAGTCACATACGTGACATCGGTTGCCCCGCTAACCCTGGGCACTGGCATCGCGAAACTGTGTATACCAAGTGTCACAACCCTTGCTGTGCCACTTTCCGACATGGTTTGACGGCGGTCGGCACTGGTCACCGATCAAATTGAAACAGGGCAAATCAATGAAAAAGACATCAGAGTCTCGAGAAAATCGGGCGTTGAATGCGAAACCGATCAAATGCCCAGCATACCCTATTCATCAACGGGCAAGTCGACGATGGCTTGTTCGGGCATCATGGATTGGGGGCTTTTTTCTGCTATGCCCCATGCTCGGAATAGTGCCGGCCAAGGCATTTGAATTCGGATCTGGAGAGCTGGAGGGCAGCCTGAATACGACGATCTCCCATGGGGCGACTGTCCGAGTCGAAAAAAGAGACTTTGAACTGGCCAAGGATGCCAACGGGAATGATGGCAATCTCAACTATGATCGTGGTGTCGTCAGTAACACGTCCAAGTTTGTGACGGATCTGCATTTGACCCAAAACCACCTTGGCGTGTTTGTCCGGGCGACCGGATTCATTGATTTTGAGAATGAAAGCGAGGACCGGGAGCGTACTCCCTTGAGTAGCGCGGCCAAGGAGCGGGTGGGGAAAAATGTGGAAGTGTTGGATGCCTACCTGACAGCTGGGTTTGATATAGGCAATATGCCAGTAGATGTTCGTCTTGGCAAGCATGTATTGAACTGGGGGGAGAGTACTTTTATCCCAAATGGAATCAATGCAATCAATCCCTTTGATGTGGGTAAGCTGCGATTGCCCGGGTCCGAGTTGCGTGAGGCGATGCTGCCGGTCGGCTTGGTATCGGTGACCTTCGACCCGAGTGATACATTGTCGTTGTCTGGCTTCTATCAGTATGATTGGGAGAAAACCCGTATTGAGCCGGTTGGCAGCTATTTCTCTACGACGGACTATGTCGGTGCCGGAGCTGACCGAGTGGTGATTGACACCATATTGGAACGATTACACCCGAATAACCCGATCCCGTTGACATTGGATCAGGGACGTGGCATTGGCCCGTTGACCCCGGTGGTCAATGGGGATTTGGGTAGGGCAGGGCTCGGACCCCTCACTCCAGGCTTTGCGCAGGTGCCTCGCGCCAACCAGGACCATCTGCCGGAGGATGACGGACAGTACGGGGTCGCATTGCACTATCTCGCCGAAGACCTGAATCATACGGAATTTGGTTTCTATTTCATCAATTATCATAGCCGATTGCCCACGGTGACGGCGCGGACGCCTTCGATACAAGCCATCCGCGAGGGCCTGGCAGTTGCCGGTGCCGTGTCCAGCCCAGGGTCCACCACAATCGGAGTAGTTACCCAACAAGCCCAGCAAGCGGCGATGGCAGGGCAGATTCCTCCCGAGAGCGTACCGAAGCGGGTTCAGGACCAGGTCTCTGGGCTGGCGGGAGGATTGGCGGCAGGCCGGTATGCAACGCGGAGTGAATATCTCCATGAGTATGCCGAAGATATCCAACTGCTCGGAATCAGTTTCAATACCGAGCTGGGCTCATCAGGTTGGGCATTGCAGGGAGAGTATTCCTTTCGTCAGGATGTGCCGTTGCAAAGGGCCGAGCGACGGGTAGTGGGAGAGGGCTTGCTACCGATGCTCACGGCTCTCGGCTTGGCGGCAGAAAACTCGGCCAGACTGCCAGATTTTCTGCGTAGTTATCGTCCCGGACTCGTGCCCGGTTATATTGAACACGATGTCAGCCAGTTGCAGGCAACCGCGACGCGTTTGTTTGGGCCGGCACTGGGAGCGAGTGGACTGGTATTGGTGGCAGAAGCGGCGCTTCTGCATGTCCACAATATCACGGAACAACCGCTCGAAAGCCCTGCCGGAGGGCTCTATTCCGATCCACCGGATTTTGACATCATTACGAATCCGAATGCTTCGGGAAAAGCGGATGCCGATGCTACGTCATGGGGGTATCGAATGGCCGCGCGACTTGACTACTACAATGCGATTGGATCCATCCACCTGCATCCATATGCCCAATTCCTGCATGATGTCAGCGGTAACAGCCCTTCACCCATCGGTCCATTCGTAGAAGGAAGAATGGCTCTCACCCTTGGCGTGCGAGCAGACTACTTGAGCCGTTGGCAAGGGGACATTGGATATACCCGGTATACTGGCGATGGGAATGAATTGAGCGATCGAGACTTCGTCTCCGCTTCGGTCAAGTATTCATTTTGAGGGATACACCATGAACATAAAGCATTTTATCCAGGCGGTCATGCTGCAAATCGCTCTAATGGTTGTCTTCGGCAGTGCCCTGATATTGCCGGCATGGGCCGGGTTGCCCGCGGACCAAGTGGCACTCCTGGGAGGTGACCTGACTCCGCTTGGGGGCGAACGGGCGGGTAATGCTGAGGGCACGATTCCAGAATGGGCAGGCGGCATTACCCAGCCTCCGGTCGGCTATGTGGCAGGGGAACATCACCGGGATCCGTTTGCAGCTGATTCGTCCCTGTTCGTGATTGACGGCACAAATGTTGATTCCTATCGGGATCGGCTTTCGGTCGGACATCAACGGATGCTGGAACGGTACCCTTCTTTTCACATGTCGGTATATCCGACTCGACGAAGTGCGGCCAACCCACCACGAATCTATGAAGCGACCCGTGATATTGCGGCCACAGCGACTCTGGTGGATGGGGGCAATGGGGTTGCGAATGCCGTCATCGGCATCCCTTTCCCGATTCCACAAACAGGTCAGGAGGTCATCTGGAATCACTTGTTGCGATATCGGGGTGAGGCATTGTCCTGTACGTTTGGCTCAGCTGCTGTCACCCGCAGTGGAGACTACACGGTGGTCAAGCAACGGCTGGAAGCGGAATTGCGGTATTCCCTGCCCGGAATGACCACTCAAGTGCTCGACAATACCATGTTTCTTTACAAATCCACGGTCTTGGCACCGGCCCGACTTGCCGGGGATATTCTGCTGGTTCATGAAACCATGAATCAGGTGCAGGAGACACGAAGTGCTTGGACCTATAATCCGGGCCAGCGCAGGGTTCGACGAGCTCCGAATGTGGCCTATGATAATCCGGGTACCTCTTCGGATGGATTACGCACAGCCGATCAACTGGATATGTTCAATGGTGCAATTGACCGGTACGACTGGGAATTGGTAGGCAAGCGTGAGATGTTCGTGCCCTATAACGCATACCAATTACACAGTCGCCACCAGACATATGCCAATATCCTGACGCCATTGCATGTCAACCCGGAACTGCTGCGCTATGAGTTACACCGGGTATGGGTCGTGGAAGCGAATCTGAAGGACAACACATCCCATATCTACAAACGACGAACCTTCTACATTGATGAGGATTCCTGGCAGATTCTGATGGTCGATCTCTATGACACCCGGGACGAATTCTGGCGGTTGTCAGAAGCACATGTGATCAATTATTATGAGATGCCGCTGGTCTGGCCGACGCTGGAGATACATACCGACATGCAGGCCGGGCGCTATCTGGTCTATGGCCTGGATAACGAGTACCCGATGTGTATCTGGGACAGCGATCTGCAATCGAGAGATTTCACTCCGGCTGCCTTGCGACGCGAGGGCCGCTAACACGGTTCAGAGCGGTGCTGGAGGCACCGGGAGCAGGTCGACCAGTCAATGGCAATGGCCTCGATCACTGGTTCTCTCTGGAATGATGAGCGTCTCGGAATAGCCATGACCCCAAGGCCGGCAACAGGACGATGGCCCCGATCATGTTCACGAGGAACATGAAAAGCAGGATTGTGCCCATATCTGCCTGAAACTGTAACGGCGCAAAGATCCAGGTGGCCACACCGGCTGCAAGCGTCAGACCGGTAAGCATGACGCCGGTTCCCGTGTTGGTCAGGGTTCGGTGATATGCCTGGGCATATTCCATACCTTGGCGGAGGTAGCCATGCATGCGGCTATATACATAGATCCCATAGTCCACTCCCACCGCCACCCCCAGTGCGACGACCGGAAGCGTGGAGATTTTCAAGCCAATTTCCAGTATTGCCATTAGTGCATAGGCCAGTACAGAGACGGCGGCAAGGGGTAGCACAATACAAAGGACGGCCCGAACAGACCGGAAAGCCGCCAGGCAAAGTATTATGACAGCGGAAAAGACATAACCCACGATCGCAAACTGTGATTCAGCCACCTCTTCATTCGTGGCTGCCATCACACCCAGGTTGCCGGCGGCAAGCTGAAAGGTGATAGGGCTAGCCGGGTTATTGGCATCGAACGTTCGAACCGCGTCTACTATCCGCTGGATGGTTTCCGCCTTATGGTCAGAGGTGTAAATGTAAACAGGCATAACACTGCAATCGGCATTCAACAGACCACTGCTGGTTTGTACCGAGGACACCGATTGGACCAGGCTATAACGGTTTCTGGGCAAGGTCTGCCACTTCAGGTTGCCCTCGTTCCAGGCAGCGTGCAAACGTTTGGTGGTGCCAGCCAGACCCGAAACCGACTGAACCCCCTCCACCCTGCTCATAGCCCATTCGAAATCGTCCAGTATCGTCATCGTCCCGTATTCAATGCAGCCTTCCGATTGAGTCTTGCCGATGACAGTGAGTACATCCACTCCAATATGGAAATGTTCACTGATCGTCCACGCGTCGCGGTTGTAGACGGAATCAGGCCTGAGTTCTGGCACTCCCGGATGCTCGTCTCCAATCCGGACCTCGGTAGCAAACCACGCGCCCACGCCGACCAGCAGGGTCCAGAAGCCGATGACGACGGCCGCCATTCTGGGTTCCGCTACCCGAGAGAGCCATGAGCGTATCCGGTACGGTAGTTCGAGTCGGGGGTGCTGGAGGCTTTCTCCTGACCCAAAAGACAAAAGTACCGGCAACAGGATGAGATTGGTCAAAAGAATGGCCGCAACCCCGATCCCGGCGGCCGTGGCGATTTCACGGATGATCTGCACATCAATCAGGGAAATGGTGACAAACCCTACCACATCGGAAGCCAGTGCGGCACAGCCTGGCAGGATCAGAAGACGAAAGCTCTTGCGTACTGCATCCATTCGATCGACAGTTCTCGACTGCTCGTTCTGCATGGCGCTGACCACCTGCACTCCATGGCTGACTCCGATAGCAAAAATCAGGAAGGGCACCAGAATGGACATCGGGTCAATTCCGAATCCAAGCAGGTTGAGTAGTCCCAATTGCCAGAGCACGGCAAGCAAGGAACATCCAAGCAGAGCCATGGTCGAATGCCATTCGCGGGTATAGGCATAAATCAGCAGGGCAGTCACCAGAAAGGCGATACCAAAAAACATTGCCACCTGGCCTGCCCCCGAAGCAATATCCCCCACCATCTTGGCAAAGCCGATGATATGCACCTCTATCCCGGTATCTGAGGTTGATGCCAAATTGTGCCGGATGGCTTCCAGTTTTCGTGCCACGTCCAGATAGTCCAGGCGTTCACCGGTTTCCGGATGAAACTCCTGTAATCGTGCGGAGACCATCGCACCGGTGAATTCATTTGCAACCAGGCGTCCCACCAACCCGGCCTTGATGATATTTTTGCGTATTGTGGCAAAACCGATTTCATCGGGTGCAAAATTCACCGGCAGTACATTGCCACCGCTGATCCCATCTTCCACTACCTCCAGGAATCGGACATTGGGGGTCAGGATTGAGAACACCTGGGTCCGGTCAATTCCGGGCAGGAAAAACATGGCATCTGTTGCCTGCCGAAGTGTTGCAAAGAAACTCGGCGTAAAAATGTCGCCGTCCTTGACTGTCAGGGCCAACACAATCCGGTCCGCCCCACCAAATTCGGCCTGATGTTCCAGATAGGTTGTCATATACGGATGTCCCAGTGGCACCAGCTTGGTGAATCCGGCGTCCACCCGCAAATGCAGAGCGGACCAGGCCATGACCAGCGATACAATGCCGAACAGCAGGAATACTGTGCGTCTCTGGCTAAATAACACCTGCTCAAGACCGCTACTCATGTTCCCTTCTCAAGAAATCGCAAGGATATTCTGTTGGGCGATTTCAGGTCAATCCGTATTGGGCCAACGCCGCACACCAAACTCACCCATCAACAACCAGTCGCCGTCGGTCAGTGCCAGTGCGCCCGTGATACTCCGGCGATCCGGCAAGGTTGTGAGAGTAGTGTTATGACTGGATTCATCACCGATTAGGAGGACCCCTTCATGGCCCGTCACCAGCCATTCCCCCGACGGCAACGACTGGATGCTGGTCAGTCCTGCCGTTGTGTTCGTAATGATGGCTGACCAGGTAAGTCCACCATCGGTGGAATGGAACATATGGCCCCGTAGTCCCACCACCACAATCCGGTCCGACCCCAGCACCTGGGCACCGAACCATGAGCCATGATAGGGAGTAGGGACTGGTCGCCAATGCAGACCATGATCATCCGATCGGTATATCTGACCCGCTTCTCCGGCCAGGTAGAGTCGCCCCTGTGCCGTCGGTGCCAGGGCATTGAGATGGAAATCGTCCTCACTGACATGATGTTGTGACCAAGCTTCTCCACCGTCGCCCGTAACCAGCATGTGGCCATAGGCACCAATCGCGATCCCTGACCGCTCATCTGCGAACCAGATATCCAGCAGGGGAAGCTCCTCCTGGGGTGCCTGATAAACCAACTGCCAGGACTCTCCGCCATCGTCGGTGCGCAGAATCACGGCGTCATGGCCCACGACCCATCCCAGCAGCGAATCATGCATGTGGATTGCGGTGAGCAGGGCATTTGTCGGAGTGTCTACCTGACGCCAACTCGTTGCCTCATCGTCGGAGATCAGTATGTGTCCCCGGTCACCCACGACGATCAATCGATCGCCAGCCCGTGCCCCGTCCAGTAGCAGGGCATGTGCGGCCGCTGGTAATGGGTCTTGTATCCCACTGGCATTCGCAGTTATTGTCACCACAACCAGCACAAACCGAAGTGCCATCCATTTCCATCGACGAAAAATTGGATGGCAGAAATGGACCATCCCTGTGCCGGGTGATCCAATCCCCTCTGGTGAATCAGCCGGGTCGATCAGAGATGTTCGTTGTGCTGCGGTCTGGAGGCGTAAGTGAGATTTGTCCAATGGTTGTCTGCTGTTGGGTGAAGAAACCGGCCCTTGCCGGCCACTCGCTTCTTGCGCTCCGTCCGGTACCCCGCCGGGAGATTTGGTCGTTCGTCGACAGATTGTGACAAATATCGGATGACGATTCGTATTTTGACAAAGACTGAAAGTCCACAAACAGGGTATAGGATAGGAAATTCGCTTGATGCAGTTCCATGATAACGTAAAGGCAAAATTTCCGGGCCTTTGGGTGTATCGAGTAGTGGTATCGGAATCAGCACCTTTCGTAGCGGATGATCTTGGTTCTGTGAACAGGGTTGCTTATAATGGCATCCCCACCCGCAGTGCGATGGCGGATTCGGTATATTCACGAGTTCCGGACCACTTTGGGTTGCGATTGCTTGTCAGGTCATCCGGTTCAAGGGACTTGGAATTGACCCAATGCGCACACGATTCTGTGTACGAGGCAGATGTGGACTGTGCAGGTGCCATAAGGATTGTGACTCGGAATCCCGGTGATCACAAAGCGCTTGCAAGCCTGATAGAGTCGGGGAGAATGAGCCCGTTTTTAGCTGAGAGGACCATTTATGCAGATTCTTTTTTCGATACTTTGGATGATTGCCGGGATTTCTCAGTCATTGGCAGTGGAGCCGCGTGAACTGGGTGCGCATGAACATGGAGTCGGGCACTTGAACATTGCTCTGGAGAGAATGTCGGACGGAGGGAGGGTAAAGATTTTCATGGAACTGGAGTCGCCGGGAGCAGACATTGTCGGCTTTGAACATCCAGCCGAATCGGAAAAGGACCAGGCGGCCATCGATGATGCCATAGCGGTACTCGGTGCCCCGATGGAACTGTTCCGGATTTCCGGGATGACGGAATGTGAGGTCGAGGAAGCCGATGTGGAATTGACCGGCTTGGAGCATGGAGAAAACGAACATGATCATGAGAAGCATGGACATAAGAAACATGCACATGAAGAGCATGAACATGAAAGAGGGGAAGAACATGATCACACCCATGAGGGTGGGCACGAGTATGCCGATTCGGAAGAGTCCAGTTCCCACAACGAGTTTCATGCCGTCTATGCACTGACCTGTATGCTGCAAGGCGAGATGGATCGCATGGAGTTCCCGTACTTTGCTTCCTTCCCCAATGCCCGGGAACTGGAAGTGATCGTTGTGGATGGTGCCGGAGCGATGCGGTATGAAGTGGAGAGAGAGGCTCCCTTCCTCAAGTTTTGAGATCGAATGGGAAGGTGGAGCCTGCCTCCATTGTACTGGAAGATGTACAGTACCACTGGCCCGGAAAAAGGGCGTTTGGGTTGGCGGTCTCCCAATTCTGTTTGGCGGCAGGGGAAAAGGTGCTTCTTCTGGGGGCAAGTGGATCCGGGAAATCCACCCTTCTTTCGCTGATTTGCGGGATTCTCACAGTCTCATCCGGCCGGGTCGAAGTTGAAGGAACCGACTTGGGCACATTGGGCTCGGCTGCAAGGGACCGATTCCGGGCAGAAACCATTGGGTTGATTTTCCAGCAATTCAATCTTCTCCCGTATGCCAGAGTGCTGGACAATATTCTTTTGCCGCTGCATTTTGCTCCCGTAAGACGAAAACGGGCCGGAGACCTGGATGGGGCGGTCGCTGGTTTATGCCAAAAACTCGACTTGTCGAAAGACCTGCTGCGTTCGCCAGCTCGCCGTCTGAGTGTCGGACAACAACAACGGGTAGCAGTGGCCCGTGCCCTGATTGGGCAGCCGCCACTGATCGTCGCCGATGAGCCTACCTCCGCCCTTGATGTGGGTATGCAGCAAGGGTTTCTTGAACTTCTGTTCCAGCAGGCCAGTCAGGCTGGCACTTCGGTCCTGATGGTCAGTCATGATCCCAGGCTGGGAGACCGGTTTGATCGGGCGTTGTCGCTGGAGCAAATTGCGACTACGGGCATCCGGGAATTATGATCCTTCGGCTGGCTCTGGCATCATTGTGGGCGAGGTCGCTGACGGTTGGGGTCAGCATTCTTGCCATCTCGTTGTCGATTGTCCTGTTTCTGGGGGTAGAAAAAGTACGACATGGCGCACGGGCGAGCTTTACGGACACGATTTCGGATACGGACCTGATCCTGGGTGCCCGTACGGGACCGGTCCAGTTACTGCTTTATGCAGTGTTTCGGATTGGCAGTGCCACCAACAACATCACGTGGGAAAGTTATCAAGACATCGCCAACCGGCCGGAAGTAGATTGGATCGTGCCGATTTCTCTGGGTGATAGCCATCGGCAATTTCGAGTGATGGGTACCTCAGACGAGTTTTTCGTCCGATACCGTTATCGTCAGGGAAAGGCGTTGGAATGGGCACAAGGGCATGCTTTCGGTGATTTGTATGATGCGGTGATCGGTGCCGATGTGGCCGTAACCCTGGGGTACACGGTGGGGGCACCGATTGTGGTTGCGCATGGGCTGGCTTCGTTTGCCGAGCACGATGACCAACCGTTTCGGGTGTCGGGTATTCTCGCCAAAACCGGCACGCCAGTCGATCGTACGGTGATGGTCAGTATGGAAGCCATTGAAGCGATCCATGTTGATTGGCAAGGAGGGACCAGATTACCCGGGCGCTTCACTCCACCAGAGCAAATCCGTCAAATGGACCTGACTCCCAAAGCGGTTACAGCGGCCATGGTAGGGGTGAAATCGCCCTTGCAGATCTTCCGATTGCAGCGCTGGATCAATACCTACCCGGGGGAACCGTTGCTGGCGGTGTTGCCAGGGATTGCCCTGCAGGAACTCTGGCAGATCGTGGGCGTGGCGGAAACCGCTTTGGTGGGCATTTCAGCGATGGTGATTGTTACTGCATTGCTGGGCATGATGGCGATGACCCTGTCCAGTTTGAGTGAGCGCAGGCGGGAGATGGCAATTTTGCGTGCGATGGGGTGCAGGCCCAGGACCCTGGTTGGCCTTCTAGTTCTGGAATCGGTACTGATGACGGGTTTGGGTACGGTCCTGGGTACGGTCTTCTTATATCTGGGGCTATGGGTTGCGAGACCCTGGATTGATGCCGTATACGGTATCTGGTTGCCCATTGGCATGCCCTCTCTCCTGGAAGCCGGAGTGCTGGCTTCCATGATCCTGGCGGGCTCCATGGTGAGCCTGGTGCCGGCATTCAGGGCCTATCGGACTTCTCTTGCGGATGGTATGATCGTCCGCATCTGAAAAATCCCCTTGCATGATCCCTCTCTACCGATATTTACCAAGGAGTGGAGTGTACAGACCCTGGTAACCCATGTGCCCATCTCTCGGCAATTTTCGATGTATGCGGAAATCCCCTCATTCCCCGACGGTCGCGGATGGGGCGGCCCAAGAAGTGATGTGCGAGACGGATCTCCCACCACCGATGGTGCTGCATACATTATGGACCCGCCGGCACCTCTTGTGTGCTTTCCTCACTGGAGTTCTGGCAGGGTCGTCGCTACATGCACAGGACGTTCTGGAACTGGATTGGGAAGACCTGTTGCCGGCAGGCGAATCAGCACGCCCAGCGATACCACAGGGGTTTGTGTCGCATGATGTTGGTATTCTGCTGGGGCAGCAGCCCCTCAGTACCGGAGTCCGTGAGGACTGGAATGGAAAAATCATTCGGTTGCCTGGTTTCGTTGTGCCCATTGATTATTCCGGTACCGGCGTGATCTTGTTTATTCTGGTCCCTTATGTGGGAGCCTGTATCCATGTTCCTCCGCCCCCGGCCAATCAACTGGTCCTTGTGATCCCCCATACGCCTTACGAAATCGAGGAATTATTCGATCCGGTCTATGTCACGGGTACGTTCGACACGGCACCCACAAGCACGGAATTGGCCGAAATCGGCTATATCCTGTCTGCAGCAACAGTCAAACCCTACGTCTACTAGGGGTTGCCAGCAAATTCTAGCTTGGATGATTACTGATTTCCGGTTGAACCCGGAAAACTGATGGAGTGCGTTCATCGACACGGGCATATCAGATAAGGAAAAGCTTGCATGCTGAATCTCAACAAACGATTGCATTTTCCTGTATCATGATCTTGCAATATATAGCCGACCCTGAAAAACCTCAAATTTAGCGATAACTATCTGAATATACTAGTACATCGTTTCATTGATTCGATTACACTCTCTCCGACATCAGTGGGTCGAATTTCCGCCATTAGTATGGCACCGACATCGCGTTCATCTCGTCGATTCCCTGCCGGATGCGGTGCTTGAGCTGATCAAGCGATGCCACGCGGAGATGCCGCAGGAAGGTTCGCGCCATCCTGGAGAAGGAGACTTCCACCAGGTGGAGCCAGGAGGCATGCTTGGGCGTGTGCATGTACTCGAAGCGGCCCGGATGCTGGGTGACATGGTTATCGAGCACGATGCGGATGAGGGCCGTCGTTGGGATCGTGTGCATCAAGGCGCTGGAGCAGCGCGACGAACTCGCAACGGCGGAATCCGTATACAATCGCCCCCGTGTATGGTCTGTGCTGTCTCTGAACGGACCCACGTGTTGACATGAATCCCGAGTTCTTTCCGCTGCCCCCACCCGTTGAGCCACTGCCGCTGGACACTTGGCTGCGACGGCCCGACCGCGCCGAATCCGGTCGCGAGGCCTTCTTTCGCGGCCGTGAGGTGGAGTTCGAGGTGTTCCGATCGGCCGTCTTCCGCTTGAGTGAAGGTATTGTGGGCGGTGGCACGATGGTGTTCCAGGGGGCGCCGGGGGGCGGCAAGTCGGCGCTGATGGCGGAATGCCTGGAGGCGGTGCGGCACCATTCGACGCCGGCGGTGGCCCGGCGGCTGGACGACCTGCAGGCCCAAGGCCAGCGGCTGTCGCGGGAATTATGGGACCGTGGGGGTGGGGCGTTCGGACTGTCGGTAGGTAGCCGCCGTGAATCCACGATGACGGCGGCGCGGGCGTTCCGCCAGGCGGCTCCATTGTTGGCGAAGGTTCGTCTGGTGGTGTGTGTGGATGAAGCGCAGAATGTGCCGGTGGCACCGTCGACCAAGGCGGTGCTGGACTGCCTGCACCGGGACCCGCAGGGGATACCGCTGGTGGCGGCATTCTTTGGTCTCAGTGATACCCGGGCCATGTTGCGCCGGGGCGGCCTGTCGCGCCTCGCTGATGAGCGGGTAGTGACCCTGGAGCCGCTGGCGGAGAGCGAAGCGGCCGAAGCCCTGGAGAGGGTCTTCACCGCCTACGGGTTCCCGGGGACGGCGACCGAACGGGCCCAGTGGGTCGAGCAGCTGGCGGCCTTGTCGCAGGGCTGGCCGCAGCATCTCAACCGGGTGGCGGTGGCGGCGATGCGGGTCCTCCAGGACCACCGGAGCGGGGAACTGGGCGAGGACTCCCTGATCGACGCCCAGACCCGGGGCCGGGAGCGGATGGAACGGTATTATGCCGCCCGGCTGGAGGCTGGCTCGGCCGAACCGGAGGTCTACCGGCAGTTGGCCGA
Organism: Candidatus Poriferihabitaceae bacterium; assembly: GCA_965221795.1. Taxonomy (GTDB): domain Bacteria; phylum Pseudomonadota; class Gammaproteobacteria; order Arenicellales; family Poriferihabitantaceae; genus VYFG01. Next base: position 54,764 of record OZ244914.1, on the reverse strand, counting down.
AGCGGCCGCCGAACGGGGCGGCCTGCTATCCACTCCGACCCTCGACGCGCTCACCGAAGCGGTGCGCCAGGGCGAGCCGTTGGATACCTTCCTGACCGATGCCCTGCATGCGGGCCTGTTGGCACCGGTGCAGCACCCACCCAAGCACTACCGGATTCCCATTCCATCGCTGGGCGACTACCTGCGGGCACTGCCGGTCGATTCGCCGACTTCCTGAGACTCCCCGGGTTGCCTTTGCGGCTCTCTTGCTTTCGCGAAGCGGCACGCAAACGGCCGCTTGGCCGATCTCGGTTGGGATGGTTCTCTGATTCATCTTCTGTTCTGAAACAAGGACTTGTTCAGTCCGCGTTAGATCCGTTATCGTGCGCCCTTGGGCCCTTGGGCCCATGGCACCGGAAACCTGACTGACCTTTTGTGAGAACCATGGTAATGAAAGGTTTTCTATATTTTTATTAAAAAATCAATAATCTACGATGGATTTAGGGTATGGCTGTTTAGAATTCGGGGTCCAACTGCAGACCTACTCAGACATCTTATCCCTCAGCATTTCGTTGACCTGTTTCGGGTTAGCCTTTCCCTGGGTTTTTTTCATTACCTGCCCAACGAGATACCCCATCACCTTCAGGTTCCCTTCTCGATATTGTTGGACTTGCGCAGGGCAGGATGTCAGCACATCCTCGACTACAGATTCGATGGCTGCAGGATCCGTGATCTGCTGGAGTCCTCGAGTCTCGATGATGGAATCCGCGTCCCCTTCACCTCTCCACATGGCCGCAAAAACCTCTTTGGCAATTTTTCCGGAGAGGGTGTGATCGGCAATCCGGTCCAATAGCGTGGCCAGGGCCGGAGCACTTACTCGGGATTCTTCGATCGTGATGGTGTCCTGATTCAGGGCTGCATTCAATTCTCCGAGTATCCAGTTACAGGCAAGGCGCGGCACGGCCGTCGAAGCTGCGATCACCGCTTCAAAATAATCGGCCAATGCCCGTTCACTGACCAGTTGCGTTGCATCGTCCGGGGACAAATCGTACTGTTCCAGAAGTCGTTTGCGTCGGTCCTGGGGGAGTTCCGGCAAACTGGACCGGACTTCGGCCAGGAATTGGTCATCCAGCACCATGGGTGGCAGGTCCGGGTCCGGGAAATAGCGATAATCATGCGCATCCTCCTTGGAGCGCATGGACCGGGTTTCATTGCGAACAGGATCATACAGACGAGTCTCCTGGACAACCTGTCCTCCCTCCTCCAACAGGTCGATCTGGCGTGCGACTTCGAACCGAATCGCTTTCTCGATGAACCGGAACGAATTGATATTCTTCAGTTCGGTACGGGTTCCGAACTGGCGGTCTCCCTCAGGTCGAACCGAGACATTCGCATCACAGCGAAACGAACCTTCCTGCATGTTGCCATCAGAAATACCGAGGTAGCGGACCAGAGCATGCAGTTGCTTGAGGTAGGCCGTAGCTTCGGCTGCCGAGCGCATGTCCGGTTCAGAGACGATTTCCAAAAGAGGGGTGCCGGCCCGGTTCAGGTCAATGCCAGAGCCATCGGTAAACTGATCGTGCAATGATTTTCCGGCATCTTCTTCCAGGTGTGCCCGTGTGATCCCAATGACTTTCGAACGGTCTGCAAGAAAGATTTCCAGTGCGCCTCGGCCGACGATGGGGCTTTCATACTGACTGATTTGGTACCCCTTGGGCAAGTCGGGATAGAAATAGTTCTTGCGGGCAAAAACAGAAGTCTGGTTGATTTCTGCCCCGATGGCCAGGCCAAACCGGACTGCGAGCCGGGCGGCCTCCCGGTTCATGACCGGCAGCACCCCGGGCAGGGCAATGCTGACCTCACAGGCCTGTGTATTCGGTTCCGCACCATAAGCGGTCGGTGCACCAGAGAAGATTTTGCTGCAGGTTTGCAATTGCACATGGACTTCCAGGCCAATGACCGTCTCCCATTCCATTATGCGTACTCTCCGGGGATCTGGTTGTGCCAATCGGTGGCTTGTTGAAATTGATGAGCCACATTCAGAATCGTGGCCTCATCCAGATACCGACCAATCAGGTGCAGTCCTACAGGAAGCCCTCTTCGATCCAATCCGGCATGAACCGAGATCCCGGGCAGGCCGGCTAGGTTAGCGGGAATGGTAAAAATATCGTTCAGGTACATGGCAACCGGGTCGTCGTTCTTGGCACCAATCGGAAAAGCGGTTCCCGGCGATGTGGGGCCGGCAATCAGGTCGCATGTTTCAAAGACACGGGCGAAATCCTCCGAAATCATACGGCGGAGCTTTTGTGCCTTAATGTAGTAAGCATCGTAATATCCCTGGGACAGGACATAGGTGCCCGTCATGATTCGGCGCTGCACTTCATCGCCGAAACCTTCTGTTCGGCTGCGCTCGTACAGGTTGATCAGATCTTCGCAGTATTCCGCACGGTGGCCATAGCGGACCCCATCGAAGCGGGAGAGGTTGGAACTGGCTTCGGCAGGTGCCAGCACATAATAACAGGAGACGCCAACCGGGCAGTTGGGCAGTTCCACCTCGACCGTACGCGCCCCTAAAGACTCCAGTTCGTGGACAGCAGTCTGAATCACATCAGCCACATCTGATTCGACGTCGTCCCCAAAAAATTCCTTCGGCAGTCCGACGACACGACCTTGGAGCGGTTCGTCCAGCATCTGGGAATAATCTGGCACCGGAAGGTCGAGACTGGTGGAGTCCCGCTCATCGAATCCGGCCATTGCCTGCAAGACCAGGGCTGCATCTTCGGCGTGGGTGGCCAGAATCCCTCCCTGGTCCAGCGAAGACGCAAACGCCACCATGCCATAGCGGGATACCCGGCCATAACTGGGCTTGATCCCCGTAATTCCGCACAGTGCCGCTGGTTGGCGAATCGAGCCGCCGGTATCGGTAGCCGTGGCCACCGGTGACAGTCGGGCTGCTACCGCAGCAGCGGATCCTCCGGAACTGCCTCCAGGTACCCGATCAGAGTCCCAAGGATTCCGGACCACGCCATAATAGCTGTTTTCATTGGAGGATCCCATGGCGAACTCATCCATATTGGTCTTGCCCATACAGACCATCCCGGCGTTCGCCAAGCGCGAGACTACCGTGGCATCGTAAGGTGAGACAAAATCGGATAGCATTTTCGAGCCACAGGTTGTGCGAATGCCCCGGGTACAGAAAATGTCCTTGTGGACCATCGGGATGCCCGTCAGCGGTCCCGGATTTTCAGTGCGAATCCTTTGATCTGCCTCGGCCGCTTGCTTCAGGGCCAAGTCCGGGGTGACGGTAATGAAAGCATTCAGGTGATGCGCATTTTCGATGCGCTGGAGCAGGGATTTCGTAAGCTCTACACTGCTGTACTCACCTTTTGCCAGTGCGCGGGCATGAGCCTTGATGGAACGGTGATGCATGCTGAATTCATTGGTATGTCGGGGCTGCCGACCCGACGAGGCCGGCAGTGGTTCTATTCGATGACCCGTGGAACCAGATAAAGGCCGTCCTTGGCTTCCGGGGCCAGTGCTTGATATTCTTCCCGATGGTTTTTCGTGGTTACCTGATCCGGTCGCAGCCGGAGATGGACATCCTGAGGATGCGCCATCGGCACGATCACTTCCGTATCAATCCGGTTCATTTGTGCAACCAGATCCAGAATCCGGGAAAGCTGATCGGCAAACTGATCACACATTTCTTCATTCACTTGCAATCGGGAAAGTCGGGCAATATGTTCGATGGTATCGCGGTTAACAGCAGACATGTTTGTGAGCGTGATGGAAGGGAACGGCCGGGAAATTTGTCATTCATGGCATGTAGAGACCATGCCGATCCCGGCATCGGCGCGAGATGAAAAACCCCGAGATCTGCATCAATGTACCATAGCTTTCCCCGGTTGAATAGTATGGCTCGGATTGATAAGCTACCCCGCCAGAATTTTCCGGCTTGCCGGGGCAACCCAACCCCCACCCGACTTCATCATGCTGAGACGCTTTGCGGGCTTTTTTTCCAATGATCTTGCCATTGATCTGGGAACAGCCAATACTCTGATTTATGTACGTAACAAGGGCATTGTACTGAACGAGCCTTCGGTAGTGGCCATCAAACAAGGCGATTTCGATGGGGGGGGGCGAAGTGTGCTGGCGGTCGGGCATGAAGCCAAGATGATGCTGGGGCGGACGCCCGGAACCATCCGGGCAATCCGGCCGATGAACGATGGAGTCATCGCCGATTTCAATGTTACGGAAGACATGCTCAAGTACTTTATCCGCAAAGTACAGGAAAACCGTTTCTTTTTCAGTCCGCGCATCATTGTTTGTGTGCCTTGTGGTTCGACCCAGGTGGAGCGCCGGGCCATTCGGGAGTCAGCGATCAGTGCCGGGGCTCGTGAGGTATATCTGATCGAGGAACCCATGGCCGTGGCGATCGGTGCCAATTTACCAGTCGCGGAGCCGACCGGTTCCATGGTTGTGGATATTGGGGGCGGAACCACGGAAGTCGGGATTATCTCCCTGGGCGGTATGGTCTACTCCGATTCGCTTCGGGTGGCTGGAAATGTCTGCGACGATTCCATTATTAGCTATGTCCGGCGTCGGCATGGCCTGTTGATTGGGGAATCCACCGCGGAGCGGGTCAAGCAGACGATTGCCACCGCCTGCCTGGATTCAGACCACATGGAAATGGAAATCAAGGGCCGTGATATCTCGGAGGGAATGGCGCGCAGTCTGGTCATTACCAGCGCTGAGGTCTTTGAAGCCATTGACCATGCCTTGGGCTCGATCATGCAGGCCATCCGACAGGCACTCGAAAAAACTCCTCCGGAGCTGTCTGCCGACATTGGAGAAAAGGGCATGGTCATTGCCGGTGGCGGAGCCTTGATGCGGGATATGGACCGCAGGATTATGCAAGATACGGACTTGCCGGTGGTGATTGCTGAAGACCCACTGACCTGTGTGGTCCGCGGCTGTGGGCGTGCACTCGAAGAAATGGATGCACTCAATACGGTATTCTCCAGCGACTATTGAGGTCCATGATGTCCGATGACGCACCTCAATACAACTCTTCAGTTCCTTGGAACCCGGAGTCGCGTGTGTCCGGCCTCACGTTGTCATCGATGCAGGAATCATGATCTTCGGCTATATCAGCACACTTCATCGATTTCTCTTTATCTTGATACTCTCTCTGGGACTGATCATAGTAGATCATCGCAGTGATCGGTTGGATCCGGTGCGTTCCATGGCGTCGATTGCTGCAGTGCCATTTTATAGTGCGGCTGCTTTCCCCGGTACCATGTATGAAACGATTCGTTCCCTGTATCGGGAACGTGTGGTAACGGACGAGATCGCGGTGTTGAAAGAAGAGAATCTGAAGCTCAAGACCAAACTGCAGACTTTTGACGAACTGGTATTGGAGAATAACCGGTTGTCGCGTCTGTTGGCGACGTCACGCCGGTCGGACCAACCGATGATCATGGCCGAAATTGTCGATATCAGCATGGACCCCTTTCGCCACCGACTCATCATTGGTCGAGGAACCGAATCGGGCGTGTTTCTCGGACAACCGGTGGTGGTATCGGAGGGTGTGGTCGGTCAGATCTCCGAAGTGGGTATCAAACAAAGCGTGGTCACCTTAATCACGGACCGAAGTCATGGACTGCCGGTGCAAGTACAGCGAAACGGGTTTCGCACCATTGTGCGGGGAACTGGAGAAGAGCGCCGGGTGTCAGCCCCCTATGTTCTGCCACAAGCGGATATCCGCAAGGGGGATGTCTTTGTGACTTCTGGAATGGGCGGTCGTTTCCCCCCCGGATACAAGGTGGCCAGGGTCGAAGAGATTATTATTGAAGCCAATCGATCCTTTTTAACCATCCATGCCCTGACGACCTCCAGATTGGATTTTGTCAAGCAAGTGCTGCTGGTTTGGGATGGGGCTCAAGTGCTCACTCCACAATAGGGCGATCCGTTGGTTTGGGTAGATTTTTCCGGGAGATAAACGTCATGCCAACCCCACAACCGGCGACCACAGGGTATTCCCGTACCCCACGGCTCAATCGGGAATGGCTGATTGCAGGCTCTTTGGTGATCGCAATCTTGTTGACGCTCATCCCCTATCCCGACTGGATGCGGTATGCAAAACCTCATTGGGTGAGCCTGGTGTTGTTTTACTGGTGTGTGATCGCTCCGGACCGGGTCGGAGTGTGGTTGGGTTGGTCTGTCGGGCTCTTTTTGGACCTGATACTGCATACGCCGTTCGGGATGTATGCCATCATGATGGCTTTTGTGGCCCTGATGGGAGGAACCTTTCACCGCCAGGTTCAGCGTTATCCATTATCGCAGCAGTGTGTGGTGATTCTGGCCTTGTCAAGCTTTCAGGTTTTTTGCATCGCCTGGGCTTTCCGGATCATCAATGAGGTCCCGATCGAACTGGTTTTCTGGCAAGCAGCACTGACATCAATGTTGGCTTGGCCGATTGTCCATATCACTCTGCGATTCCTCCGGCAGCGTAGTGCTCTCGCCTCCAAGGGATAGGATTGGCATGTCTTTCGGCAAGATTCACCTGCAGAACCACCGTATCATCCAGGATCGGATCTTGCTGGCCGGCGTGTTTGTGATGCTGTTGGTATTGATTCTGGGGGTGCGACTGGGCTACTTGCAGATTGTGCAGCATGAGCAATTCAAGAGTCTGGCGCAACGAAATAGTATCGAGCAGTTACCTGTACCGCCGGTACGGGGATTGATCTATGACCGGAACGGAGAAGTACTGGCACAGAATTTTCAGGTGTTCAACCTCGAAGTATTGCCGGACAAGGTAGACGATATGGCTTGGTTGCTGGACCAGTTGGGACAGATCGTGAAGTTAACCGGGGAAGATCTGGCAAGGTTTCGGGCCTTATTGCAAAAGCGACCATCGTTTGAACGGCAGACCTTGCGGGCCAATCTGAGTGAGAAGGAATTATCCCGACTGGCGATCAACCTGCATCGGTTTCCTGGTATTGAACTGAAGGCGCGGTTACAGAGGAAATATCCCCGGGGAGATCTGACATCCCATGTCGTTGGCTATATGGGGCGAATCAGTGCGGAAGACTTGGAGCAGATTGACAATCAGGCCTATTGGGGGCTCGATTATATCGGCAAGAGCGGCATTGAGGCGTTTTATGAATCGACCCTACTGGGCCGGCCCGGGGTTCGGGAAGTCGAGACCAATGCGCATGGGAAAGTGATTCGCATCTTGGACCAAATGCCCGCAGTCGCCGGCAACAATCTGCATATCAGCCTGGATGTCCATTTGCAGGAAAAAGCCATGGAGCTGCTGCAAGGATTCGAGGGGGCGGTGGTCGCCATGGAACCGGCGACGGGAGATATTCTTGCGTTTGCCAGCGTTCCAAGCTACGACCCGAATCCCTTTGTCAATGGCATTGATCGTAAATCCTATGAACTATTGAGGACCTCCGACCGGCGACCGCTGTTGAATCGGGCGCTGTCCGGCCGGTATCCTCCCGGATCAACGATCAAGGGGTTCATGAGCCTGGTAGGCATGCAGAACGGAATTGATCCCAATGAGCGGGTGTATTGCAATGGGGTCTACACCCTGCCCAACAGTCGCACTCAGTATAAGGACTGGAAGAAAGAAGGGCATGGCAGTATGAATGCCCAAGAGGCCATTGAGCAGTCTTGCAACGTATACTATTATCATCTTGCCCAGCGTCTGGGAATCACCGCCATCCACAGAGGCATGGGGGTATTTGGGTTTGGACAGGCTACCGGGGTGGATTTGCTGGGAGAACCAAGCGGGCTTTTGCCCTCTCGGGAATGGAAAAAGGAGAATCGGGGGGAGAATTGGATGCTGGGGGAAACGGTAATTGTCGGAATTGGGCAGGGGTATACCCTGATGACCCCGTTGCAACTGGCATCTGCTACCGCGGCATTGGCCAATCGGGGCCGACGGGTCAAACCACGGTTTCTGATGGCGCTGGAAACTCCCCAAAGCCAGACATTGACCCCATATGACCCGGAGCCGGTCGGCCAGATTGAACAGAACCGTTTGGACCATTACGAATACGTCATCTCCGGGATGCGGAATGTGGTACATGGCGACCATGGAACCGCGCGGGCCCTCGCCCGGTCCAGGATGCCCTATGAAATGGCGGGCAAGACCGGGACGGCGCAGGTCTCGAAACTCAATCCCAATGAAGCCTATCGAGAAGAAACCACCGAGAAACGATTGCGGGATCATTCCCTGTTTGTCGGATTTGCTCCGGTAGAGAATCCCAGAATCGCGGTTGCCGTGATTGTGGAGCATGGTGGCGGAGGAAGTAAAACTGCTGCCCCCATTGCCAAGCAAGTGATTGATTATTACCTGATCAATCGATTGGACTTGTTTTCGACCGTATATCCGGCGGAATCATCTCGCTCATCCGTACCAGTAGGAGGATCGGGATGACACTGCGCAATCTCCGTGGAATGATCTCCCGACTGCAGAGCCGGAACAGTGAAGAGGTGCTGTTTCCCGTCGATATGCCGTTGTTGATCGCCATTTTGATGTTACTGGCAGTGGGTCTGGTGGTGCTGTACAGTGCCAGTGCACAACAGGAAACCGTGATAACCCGCCAAGTCATCCGCATCGGGATCTCCCTGCTCATTATGTTGGTATGCTGCCAGTTATCCCCGATTGCACTCAAACGATGGTCTCCTCTTCTTTACAGTATCGGACTTCTGCTGCTACTGCTGGTATTGGTATTCGGCATTACCGGCAAAGGTGCCCAGCGTTGGATCGACCTTGGGTTTTTTCAGTTTCAACCCTCTGAAATGATGAAGCTGGCCGTGCCAATGATGCTGGCATGGGTCATTACTCAACCGACTTTGCCGACTCGATTCCCCCATCTTGCGGTGTGCATCGGGGTAGTCTTGATACCTGTAGTGTTGGTGGTTCTGCAGCCAGACCTTGGGACGGCCATTCTGATTGCATCCACCGGGGTGGCGGTGATTTTCATGGCCGGCATCAGTTGGAAACTGATTGTGGCGGTGTCGGTTGCGTTGGGGGCTGCGGCCCCACTATTCTGGATATTTGTGTTCCATGATTACCAAAAGCGCCGGATTTTGACATTATTCGATCCCTGGAATGATCACTTGGGAGCCGGATATCATACGATCCAATCCATGATCGCCATTGGCTCTGGCGGGATCGGTGGCAAAGGCTGGCTTGGTGGGACACAGACGCATCTGGAGTTTATCCCGGAACGTTCCACTGATTTTGTGTTTTCGGTGTATGCGGAGGAATTTGGATGGATAGGCGCTATGGTCTTGCTGCTGCTGTATGTTTTTATCGTGCTACGGGGCTTGATAATTGCATTTGAGGCCCCTGATGCCTATTCTCGCCTGGTCGCAGGAGCATTATCGATGAGCTTCTTTTTCTATGTTTTTGTCAATATCGGGATGGTGGCCGGTGTTTTGCCAGTCGTGGGATTGCCTCTGCCACTGATCAGCTATGGCGGCACCTCCATGCTGACCATGATGATAGGATTTGGTATCTTGATGAGTATCCGAAACAGTAAACCCTGAAAGAGGTGGTGATGAAATTTTCTCATCTGTGTCTTGTTTGGTCATTGGTCGGATTTTTCGGTGCCAATTCAGTACTCGCTTTGGATATCCAACAGTACCCGGCACTTCAGAAACTCGTCGATACGATGGTGCAGGAAGATGGGTATCCGCGTGAAGAGTTGATCGAGGTTCTGGCCGGGGCCAACATTGACCCCAAGGTGATTGAACTCATGGATCGTCCTTACGAGTCCTTGGATTGGCATCGCTATCGAGCCTTGTTTGTCAAGCAATCCAGAATCGTCGATGGGGTTCGATTCTGGAATGAACATCGCCCCATTCTGGAAGCGGCCTATGAGCGATATGGAGTTCCGCCACGAATCATTGTGGCCTTGATCGGGGTGGAGACCCACTACGGCTCTAATCTGGGAAACCGGCGCGTATTGAACAGTTTGGTCACACTGACCGCCAATTATCCTCGTCGTAGTCGGTTTTTTGGCAAGGAGTTACGCACATTTCTGAATACGGCCCGCAAAGAAAACATCCCCGAGCGGGAAGTCAGGGGATCTTATGCCGGTGCGATCGGCATTCCCCAATTCATGCCCTCCAGCTATGAAGCCTATGCGGTCGATTTCAATCAGAACGGCACGCGGGATCTGGTCAATGAAATGGCGGATGCGATTGGCAGTGTCGCCAATTATCTGGTGGAGCACCGATGGACGCGGGAAGAGGCCATTCTTGCATATGTGACGGCCCGTTTGCCGGATGCGGCCCAGGACCTGGTCAGCCAAAAAGTCAAACTTGAACATTCGGTATCCGCCTTGCAGGCTGCGGGGGTGGTCTTTGATGCCAAACATGGGAGTGAGGCAGCCTCCCTGATTGCCTTTGTCGGCCAGTCCGATCGGGACTATGTGGTGGCATATCGCAATTTTTATTCGATTACCCGGTACAACACCAGCAAGAATTACGCGCGGGCAGTCGTCGAATTGTCGGAAGAAATTGCCAGGCGCATGTACTGATGAAGCAACTGGTTTCCCAGCGCGTCCGCGTACTCCCATTGTCAGCCCTCGGCCGAATCCTGTCTCTGGGAGTTCTGTTGGCGCTCGCAGGTTGTCAGTCTGCCCCCGTCGCGAAAAAGGAATCCGGAGGGGGGTTCTTTGGCGGAGACCGGCCTCCGGACTCGGTCCCGGTGGATATGGAGTCCATTCCGAATGCGGTGCCGGTGGCGTTGCCGTTAAGCAAGACCGGCAACAAGCCATATACGGTATTTGGCCGCACTTGGTACCCGCTTGCCAGTGCAAAAGGATATCGGGAGCGGGGGGTTGCTTCTTGGTATGGAAAGAAATTCCATGGCCGTCGAACCTCCAGTGGAGAGTCCTATGACATGTTTGCCATGACGGCGGCTCATCCCGTCCTGCCCTTGCCTTCTTTTGTGAAGGTGACCAATTTGGACAATGACCGTAATGTCATCGTCAAAGTGAATGATCGCGGGCCCTTTCTACATGGTCGACTGATTGACTTGTCTTATGCGGCAGCATGGAAACTGGGTATTACCAAGTCCGGTACCGGTCGGGTCGAAGTGGAAGCGATTGACCCGTCTGATCCTCCAGTGCTGTCGGACTCGGGGGTCTCGCCCCCCAAGGTATGGACTGGGGTGGTGGGTACGACGGTCACAGATGCGCCGGTCGAAGAGCCCCAAGCCGAAGAGCCTCAAGCCGAAGAGCCTCAAGACGAAGCGGCCGGGACCTTTGTCGTGCAGGTTGCATCGTTTCGTGTGTTGGATAACGCGTTGGATCTGAGAAATCAGCTGCGTGAAGTGGGCTATACTCTGGTCCCGAAGAGTGATTCCGCATTCACTCAGCAGCGTCCACCGTACCAGGTTTTTGTGGGCCCCTATACGGACTGGGATAGTGCCGACCGGGCGCGGACGGAACAGGAGCGGATGACCGGCCTGCGAGGGCTTGTGCGCGAGACGCCATCGGATTGAGGACCGGGAGAAGATGTTCCGTACAGTGGGTCCTGAATGCGCAGAGACGAGGCTGCCGGATTCGGCATTTGCCACTGGATGATCGGAATTGGACCTGTTTCCCTACGTATACTCCCCCGAAGTTCATGAACTGATTCCATGATATTACGTGTACTGATACTGTGGCTCGGATTGGTGATGGGACCTGTGGTCGCGCAGGAGACCTCTCCCCAGAGCTCTCCATCTGCCTTTCCGGCCACTACGTTTCAGGAACTTCCCGAACCGGTCCAGGCGGTGTTGCCGCCCCCCGATGTATCGGCGGTCTCCTGGATGCTGGTTGACTTTTCCTCGGGGTGGATTCTCGGTAGCAAAGATTCAGACCGGCGGATTGAACCTGCCAGTTTGACCAAACTGATGACGGCTTATCTGGTTTTTGAAGCGCTGGAGCGTGGTGAAATCCAGTTGACAGACGAGGTCTACGTCAGTCGAAAAGCCTGGAAAACCGGTGGCTCACGAATGTTTATCCAGGTCGATACCCACGTCGATGTGGAAAGCCTTCTGAAAGGGTTGATCATCCAGTCGGGAAATGATGCCGCAGTCGCCCTGGCCGAGCTTTTGGGCGGCAGTGAGGAGGGGTTTGCCGTGCAGATGAACCATAAGGCGGCGGAATTGGGTATGAGCAATTCCCGTTTCACCAACAGTCATGGGTTACCCAATGAAAATCATTACTCTACTGCCGAAGATATTCTCATCCTGAGTCGTGCCCTGATCCGTAATTTCCCTGACAGGCTGTCGTTCTATTCGACCCGGGAGTATACCTACAATGAGATCACGCAAAAAAACCGCAACAAACTCCTGTGGCGTGATGACTCTGTGGACGGGTTGAAAACCGGGTATACCCGAGCAGCCGGATACTGCCTGGTTGGTACGGCCAACCGCGATGGTTATCGGTTGCTGGCGATTGTCACCGGCACCGAAAGCAGCAAAGTGCGGTCCGATGCGGTATATTCCCTGTTGCAATATGGCTATGCCGCCTATGAGAAGATTCTCTTGTATCGTCCCGGCGATGAAGTGGCTCGCGTAAAGTTATGGAAGGGAGCCGAACCGGAGGCCAGTATTGGAGTATCCCATCCTTTGCATGTGCTCTACCCAAAGGGAAAACGGGAGCTACTGTCTGCTTCGCTGGATTTGCCCGATAGTTTGGATGCCCCACTGACCGTCGGTAGCGAGGTCGGCGGTATTCAAGTGAAGTACAACGGTGATCTACTGTTGGTGGATCAACTGGAGCTGAACGCAGACTATCCCAGTGGGCCCTGGTGGTCACGGCTGAAGGATTCCCTCCTGAAGCTGATGTGGTGAGTGCGGATAAGAGCCACTCACCTCCCAGTACGGGGGCGCAGTTGCACTTTCCCTGTGAAGTGGATATCAAGGTATTTGTCAAAGCCGTATCACCTATGGGGCAGCGATTGCATTCACTGCTTCTCCAACATCTGCCCCCCGAACAAGTTCTGGGAATACGCCGCAAGGAAAGCCGTAATGGCAAGTATCATTCCTTGAGTTGTCGTGTGCTGGCCCGGGAGCGGAAGGAGCTTGATCAAATTTATCTTGATCTGTCGGATCATCCGGACATTCTGCTGGCACTATGAAACCCACCTGCCGATTTCGTTGGCTAGGGCAGTGTGAATATCAGGTAGTGGCCAATCGAATGAGTGCATTCACGGACGAACGCCATGGGGAAAGTGCCGATGAAGTATGGTTTCTGGAACACCGACCGGTTTTTACCCTGGGCACCAGCAGTCAGCAGAAACCGCGCATTAATCCGTGCCAGATCCCGGTGGTCCGCAGCAATCGGGGTGGGCAGATTACGTTCCATGGCCCGGGTCAATTGATCGCCTATTTGCTGTTGGATATTCGTCGACTTGGCATGGGCCCGAGACAACTGGTAGCACGGATCGAAGCATGCCTGTTATGCCTGTTGCAGGAATACGGACTGCAAGGGGAGCGGAAGCCGGGAGCACCGGGGGTTTATGTACAGGGAGCCAAGATTGCGGCGTTAGGTTTGCGCATTCGCCGGGGCTGCTGTTTTCATGGCCTCAGCCTGAATGTGGATCTGGAGATTACTCCCTTTTCCTGGATTGATCCCTGTGGCGATCCAGGGTTGCCGGTCACGACCCTGGTTCGGCTAGGGGCCGAGCGTACAATGGATCAGGTGCGTCATGATCTGCAACGGATTTTGCGACAGGAATTCGGGTGGGAGGAAAGTAGGAACGGGAGTCCTGCAGCAGCTGTCTAGCCCGTTGCGATCCCCGGAGGTCGCTGTCCGGGTTTCGGCTCTTGCCCACCGGCCACTGTCCGCGCCTCATCATAGGTGCCGATGGGAGGCTTTGCAAGCCTTTTGTCGACTCCCTGACCCAGGGTGCTGGTTTCGGTGGTCGGGGCAGGGGATTGGTGGGTCAATGGTCGTGCTCGAGATGCGACAGAGTGCTTCGGGCACTGGCCAGTCGGGAGACATCGCCTACATCACTCCAGTACCCATCATGCCGTTCCCCGGAGGCTTGACCCCTCCGGATACACTGTTGGATGATTGGGGCCAGGGGATGGCGGCCTGCTTTAAGATGGCGAAACAGCCGCGGACGGAATAAGCCGATCCCTGCGTATGTCAAACGACCTTCGGATCCCGGGGGCAAGGTCAGATCACATGGATCGGTGCGATAGTCCAATCCGAAATCCCCGACCGGATGATGATCAGGATTGGGTACCAGAAGCAGATGCATCCATTTGGATGTTGCAATCGTGATTTTTTCCAACGGATAATCACAAAGCACATCCCCGTTCAGTACTAAGAACGGATCATCTCCCAGTAATGGCAAGGCATGCCGGATCCCGCCTGCCGTTTCCAACGCGCCTTCCGGCTCCGGCGAGTACACGATCTCGATCCCATAGCGTGAGCCATCTCCAAGAACCGACTGGATTTGGTCAGCCAGATATGCAACATTGATTACGACCCGCTCAATGCCGATGGCCGCGAGGGCATGCAGGTGGTATTCGATCAGTCGATATTTACCGACATGAATCAGCGGTTTGGGTGTGCTATCGGTCAATGGACGAAGGCGTTCACCGCGTCCGGCAGCGAGGATCATTGCCGTTTTCGTTGGCATCAGGAGTATCCGGTTTTATGCGCTGACCAAATGGATTATATCGGTCTGCATCCGTATAATCCATCTGATTCAACCCTTGACCAGGCGATTGTTGCGGAATTCATTGTGGCGTAGAGAGTCCTCTCGGAAGGGCACCACTCTCATCCTTCTGCTGACCTTCGTCTGGGTTGTGACGGTTGCTCACGCCAAGCAGGGGAGCTCGGAAAGATCGATCCAGCAACCGCTATGCCGGTCGCTCCCTCTTCATCTGCCGACGAAGTGGAGTGGAGCGCCTGCCGGCCCGGTTGCCGGGTTGCCCATCATCGCAGAAGCAGACCATATCGAAGCGTCCGACTCCGGGCAGATTGATCTTCTGGGTCATGTCGAGATACAACAGGGTAAACGGATCCTTCATGCAGATGTCATTTCCTATGATCGAAACACCCGTCAGGTAGATGCCCGGGGGAATGTCGTCCTGTACACCATGGTGGGCGATCAGCTACGGGCAAAATCATTGGGTCTCCAGTTCGACACGTTGCATGGAGTGGCACAGCATGTTTCCATCCACATTGCCCCGACCGATGCGGACGATCCACTACCTTCCATTTCAGAAGCCACTCCACCAAAAGATATCCAGGAGCAGGTGCCAATGAAGGAGAGTGATGGGGAAACCCGGAGAATGATGTATCCCCAAGCCCGTGTCTGGGGAGAGACTCTGCAACTGCAGGGCAGGGACAGGATGATGCTGACCAATGCCATGATGACCACCTGCCCGGAGGGCAATGCGGATGTCATGCTCATGGCGGGGGAGCTGATACTGGATCATGCCAAGGGAGTCGGCACGGCTACAGACCTTGCGGTACAACTTAAGGGAGTGCGGGTGGGTTCTTTCCCCAGGATCACCTTTCCTATTGGCAATCAGCGTCAAACCGGATTTCTGGTTCCGTCCGTTGGGGAGAAAAGTAATTCTGGCATCATTCTCGAGGTTCCATACTACTTGAATATTGCGCCCCACATGGATGCGACCATCACCCCGCAGTTCCTGAGTGATCGGGGGTTGCTTTGGTCGGGAGAATTCCGCTATCTGGGGGAACATACACAGGGCAGGTTAGCAGCGGATTATCTGCCTTCAGACGATCAGTATGAAGACTTGGAACGTTATGCCATACAATATGATCATACACAGCATTTGGGTCGCAGATGGCATCTTGAGACGGAGATTCAGGACGTATCCGACCGGGACTACTTGCGGCACTTCTCTGATGGCCGGGAAGATTATGCTGCCAGTTTTGTGCGCAAGAGTGTCCGACTGGAACAAAACGGAACCTGGCTGAATTATTATGTGCGCGCTCAGGCACATGAATCCGTGTATGATCGGATAGCGGTTTCGGATCTGCCGTATCGGATCATACCGGAGATCGGAATGGATATGAGGCCCCGGAAGTGGGGAGTCTTTGAGGGGGGAGTGGGGGCGAGGATGTCCTGGTATACACACTCGGACGAAACGCGGGCGCATGGCGTACGGACCTTGATTCAGCCGTATATTTCCATCCCCCTGCGTAGCTCCTTTGGATCGCTGGAGCCGAAAGTGTCGCTATACTACATGCGCTATGCTCTGGACTCGTTTCCGCAGGAGACGTTTTCGGAGCATATTCCCATCTATAGTCTGGATGGAAAACTGGTCTTGGATCGATTGATTGCGATAAGCGATCAAACCTTCTACCAGACGCTTGAACCAAGACTGTTTTATGTTCATATTCCCGAGGATGGCAGCCAATTGAATTTGCCCAATTTTGATACCGCAGAGAGTTCACCCAGACGGCTTTTTCATTTTTTCCGGGAAGGGCGCTTCCTTGGGAGCGATCGAATCGGCGATACAAAACAGATTACTCTTGGGCTAACGACCCGAGTGATCGAAGAACTTACCGGTGTACAACGTTTGAGGGTAGGATTCGGTCAGATATTTTATCTTCAGGACCGAAACATTCGACTGCGTCCGATGGATCCCTCATTCACCAATCCACGCTCCAACTTTCTCATGGATTGGACGGTTGGAATCAACCGATACTGGAATCTGAATGGGTTAGTGCAAATCGAAGAAAATTGGACCCAGACCGAAGAGTTATGGATGTCAGTGGATTTTGACGATCATTGGCGACGTCGGGGAACGGTTGCCTATTTCGAGGCTACTGATCAACGGGAACAGGTGAACCTGGCTTTTTCCACTCCTTTGAGTCCTAACTGGCAATGGCAAGTGGACACAGCTTACTCCCCGGACGACGGCGGCTTTCAGTCTTCTGCAGTCCATCTGGATTATTTCAGTTGCTGTTGGTCCGCCGGCATGGAGTATCGGCATTTTGATGATGAGGCTGGAGATGACCGAAATGAAATTCGGTTTACCGTGTATTTGGACAGTCTCGGAGGGTCACGGTCCTTCTTCGAGCGCAGAAAATGAGTCGTTTCATGGTGATAATACCGGTGATGAGAATTTCGGTTGGCTTGGCGCTGGCCTGGTGGCTCGCGTTTCCACCCTATGCGTTTACCCAATCATTTATTGATCGGGTGCTGGCGGCGGTAGAAAATGTCCCGATCACATTGAGTGAATATCGCATACGCCATCGCCAGGAAGTGATCAATGATAGTGCGTTTGAGCCGTTCCGTGGTGAAGTCGATGAACAGCTGTTGGGAGTCATGATTGACGAACGCCTCCAGGTGCTGGAGGCAGAACGAAGAGGGCTGATGGTTTCCGAAGAAGAAGTAGAGGCGGCGCTGGCCTTTATTGCCCAACAAAACAATCTTTCACCAACGGCTCTTCTGTATGAACTAAATCAGGACGGGATTGCCGAATCGGATTTTCGGGCCAGTGTTCGGGATCAGCAAATGATTCGCAAGCTCCGGGATGTCGTGGCTAATTCCCGGGTCAATGTCAGCGATCAAGAGATTGAAAACTTTATCAACTCTCACAATGAGTTGCAGCATGGGGATGTCTCTTTTGAACTATCTCATTTGTTCATTGAAACGCGGAGCAAGTCAGCTGAGGCAGTAGAATCCGATCGGGACAAACTGCGTCAGGTCCGACAACAAATCCAGAACGGTCTGGAGTTCGGCCAAGCGATACAGGATCATGGCGGAGTTTCTGATGGCGATGGCTATCTTGGGTGGCGCAAAACGGGACAGTTGCCGGAGTTGTTCGTGCAGGCCCTGCAGGCGATGAACCCAGAATCCAATAGCCTGTCGCCTATTCTCCAAAGTGATGCCGGGTTGCATCTGCTCAAGCTCCATAATCTCCGGGATGATGGGGAAAAGATCGAGCAACAACAAGTGCAGCATATCTTGATCACACCCAATGAACAATACACCTTGGAGGAAGCGGAGAACCTGGCCAGTCAGGTGTATGACGAGTTGGTCGCCGGGGAGCCCTTTGAAAAAATGTCCCGTTTGTACTCCATGGATTCCCGGTCCAGAGACCAGGGGGGCGTTCTAGGATGGATCAACCCAGGTACACTGGGGCCCGAATTTGAAAGTGCGACCCGGCGTCTGGCTGTCGGAGAGATCAGCCGTCCTGTGCGTTCGCAATATGGATTCCACTTGATCAGGGTGAATGATCGGCGTAAGATCAACTTGACAGGTGAGGTCGCAGCGAATACGGCGCGACAGGAGATTTTTCGGCGCAAGGCGCAGGAAATCTATTTCAATTGGTTTCAGGCCCTTCGCCAGCGCGCATTCATTGAATATGTTGGAATGTCCGGGAGTGGAGGTACATGAACGAATCCTTATCCAATCTTGTCAATCGACTGCTCCCGCTCGAGGTCGGTGAGGAACTGAAACGAAATATTGATGCCACAATTCAATCTTATCTGGAACGCATGAATCTGGCGACTCGGGAGCAGATGGGAATTCAGGAAAAAATCCTGCAGCGGTCGCGGGAGCGTATCCAGCAATTGGAACAGCGTGTCGAGGCGCTGGAGAGGGGCAGGTCGGACTCTGCTGAGGGATCGTAACTCCAAAATCCGGAAAGTGCTGACGGATTGCGTTTGGGGTTGTGTGACAACCACAATGTGCGGATGGTGGATTAAAACATGGTTTTCTTGAGTGCTTGGTCCAGAACCTCGTGTCACCGCACTGTCCTTTGGTAAAGCAATACTGCAAATAGCGCCACGCCGTGATTTGCTTCTCGGGTCTGGCATGAAGATGACCACTATTTTTGACGGTACAATCGGGAGAAAAAGACATTCCGATTCAATTTCTTGACTGCATATCGATAGAAATTGCCGCAAGTAAATAGCTTGGATAGGAAGTGCAATATGAGGAAATTGATCCTCATCGCCGGTATCTCTTGGAATCCATATGGAAGATTGGCATTGTTGGATGCAATGACCGGTCCCATACTATGAGTCCCTGTTACTTCATTCCAATCGAACTGATGACACCGCAGTCAAAGATCAGCCTTGAAGATCTCAAGGAATTGTCCGAATCCGAGATCCCTTTTATCTCCCATCTGAATTTTGAACCAGTCAGTCTGGACCCGGCCAAAACGGTTGTGAGAATCCGTTGTGATGAGAGCACCCTGCGGCCGGGGGGTACCGTCGCCGGACCGGTTATGATGGCGTTGGCCGATGCCGCTTTCTTTGTGGTGATTATGGCCAATCTGGGGCTGGTGAAACTGGCGGTGACCACCAGTTTATCATTCAACTTTTTGCGCAAGCCCTCTCCCGGTGATCTGTATTGTGAGGCCAGTATTCTGAAACTGGGCAAACGGCTCGCTGTCTGCGAAGCGTTGCTCTATACCGAAGAGCTGGGCCGGAATCAACCCGTTGCCCATTCCACCGGGACCTATTCCATCCCACCCACATGACCAGGAGGATCGTTCCAGAGAAACTCATCAAGGTCGATTGACTTCCACAGGCTGGGGTCGCTGTTCAATCGAAAGTATGGAGATAGTTTGATCGCCCCATTCGCTTTCGGTGATGTTTGAATTGAGAAGAAACCATCGCTTGCTCGCTGGACGGAGGCAAGGATGCATACTCTGGGATTTCTGATCCGGTGGGCCTCATCTGGCCATGTCTTCCGATCACGGTCATGGCCAGAATTTTTCAAGAGACAAACAGTTTCTCAATCCATGCAACGAAGCTTTTGCAAAGGTGACCGTCACAACGCAAATATCCGGAGCTGATAGCAAATCCCATTAGTCCCGGAGGTTCTATAGTGGACAACCATGCATAGACTTTCGCCTTCATTTCCTTATTCTTCTTGAACTTGCGATCTTCTGAGGGGATACTTTCAATATAAGATACAGATCTCGGCCAAACAGGGTCATTGGAAGCAATCATCTGCTGGACAAAATCTTCCAACTCCCCGCTAGATTTGTTGTCAGGCATCAACCAGATACCAACTTTGGGAAAATTTTCATTCGCTTCAATGATTGTTCCGGCCTCATTAGGCCTATTCGGAGCAAAAATACCGATGTCCTTCAATTTGCCCATGACGGTATCCCAGCGCTCATCAATGCTGTCATTGGCATCAATGACAAGTCCGACAACTTCTCTTCCGGGGGCCTTGATTTCAAGTGCGATGGTATCCAGCAGCCTATCCAGATTTTTCATTTCCCGAACATCAAAATTGACAAGGTGCAGTTCTTGTTTTCGGATGTGTTCAACGACATGTAGATCATTCCTTCCTTCAACCATAAGTACTTTCGACGCGTTCGGCTGCATTTTTTTTCGATTATTGGATTTTCCTTATCTGACTTCTATGTTTTGTTCACCTGCGATGACTAGCTCGTCTTCAGAATACTCAATAGCCCGATGAATACCATTCTGCATTTCAAGTCGTAACAGTAGTCCTTCGCTCTCTTCATCCTCTTTGGACGCCTCGGCGAATCCCTTTATACAGTCCCATCCATGAGTTGTTGCTAGTACTTGTGTATTATTTTGGCGAGCAGCCTTTAGGATGAATTTCCAAAAATCTTTCAATATTGAATGGTGAATGCCATTTTCCGCTTCATCGAGAAAGAGGAAGCCATCACGACAATTGGCAAGTGCTAATGCAATACTAAACAAGCGAATTGCACCATCACCAAGGCTTTTTAGAGGAACAGGCTTGTCATGGTTTGAAAGCCTGACAACTGCTCGGCGGGCATGTCTTGAGCGGGGGGCAGAATTTCCCACCATGGTTACTCGTTCAACCGACTCTCCTGACCCACTCAAGGTCATGCACAATGTTTCAGTGATACGATTTTCCCATTCGGTCAATGCAATTTCGTCCCAATACCCGGCTAATTGGTCATTACTAATCAACCCTGGTCCCAGGGTCTCATGTTTTAATATCTGAAAAGGGAAGGGACGTTGGTCCCAATATCGCATTTTTCGATAAGGGGTAAACAAATTTCTCTGATCAGATAAGCCGATCAGATATGGGGAAAAGTGCTCCTGTTTTTTAAATGCTGTCTTGATGAGCAAGATTTTTTCAAAATGATATTCATCTGGAATGCCATAAATGAGCTCTTTCATTTCTTTGGCTTGTTCTTTATTTGGTTCCACCACTTCAATCTTGACTGAATTGCCTTGACTATCTGAAGGTCCAATCTCCATTAAAGAGTTTTTGTATAATTGACGCCCATAAAAAAGTCCAGACAAGTCAACATCGTCTTCCCGCATGCCTTCCTTGTCGCTAGCTATGGAGTACTCTTCGTGCTCTTGCCCCAAATCTGACAGTAACTTTGGGTATCCACGCAGAGCATAAACACGACACGCTTCCAATATGGTGGTCTTGCCTACTCCATTTTTTCCAGCCAAGAGTGTTGCGCGCCCTAAACGCGGAATTTCCAGAGATTCGATTCCTCGAAATCCCTTAACAAAAAGACTTGGAAGATGGAGGTCGGTATTTGTTTGGTCTTCGCTCATGTGTCTGAAGATAAGTGTTTTTTGCGAATCATATTACTCGTAATGTACGTCAGCAAATAATCACCATCATGAGCAGAATAACCGTTTCCATTCCCGGTAAACAGGCTTTACAGTACTGGATCATGCATTATAGGTTGGTCAGTGCTTGGATTGATTATACTCCCAGAAAGTCAAAGTCCCCGCTATGTGTTGAACCCTTGCTGCCTTGCTTGGGATATAAAGTCGACAAAAGGGATTTGATCTTAATGGTAAAGGCAAATGGCGACGATGAGACGGGAGAAAAGTCTTGGGACTCATTTTCCATGCGGACCCCAAAGCCGACCGAATGTTTGCCCAATAGGCAATGGCAATCAGCATTCGTAGGATGAAAGTGGACGCGACCGTCCACAACTGCCGCTTTCACTTCCTGTTCGCCATTCGATAGCGCGGACGGTTCAGGGTTACCCTCTGATATCCGGTAACTCCGTGTTGTAACCAGATGCGTCTTACGCGTTCTGGTCGTCAGAATTACGCATGGGGACATGGCCCTGCGTTGCTAAAGACCAGTCGATGGGATCATCGAACTTCAACGGATTGTCCTGCATACGAATTGCTATAGTATGAGATGCATCGTGCCTAAATGGTCCTCCAAAAGGCTTTTCTGCCCAAGGCTTCTCTGGTGCAGATTACCCGGGCTATTATTCAATCGGTTCGCCAAACGGTTACACCACCTCGGGAGTCGAGTGCGGCAAGAGACTGCCCGTCCGGTTGCCAGTATAATTCGGCCACCACTCCGTTGACTACAGCGACCCCTATGGGACCACCTTCCCCATTTCCCTGAAGTGACCATACAACCACCGCACCATCACGGCCTCCCGAGGCCAGGCGCATGGTGCGATGAGCAAAGGCAAGTGTCGAGATGGGTTGGGCATGAAGTGCCAAGATGCCGGGTTGCGTGCCTTCGGGGCCACCTCCCTGGAAGCTCCAGACCGTCACCGCTTTGTCTCCTCCAGTTGCCAGGAGAGTGCCGGTATTATCAAAAGCCAGCGCCGATGGTTTACTGGAGTATCCCGACATCATGGAGTCCTGTGCCGTGAACCGACGCCAGAAGTGCACCGACTTATCTTGACTGCCGCATGCCACGATATCTCCATCCGGGCTCAATGCCATTGATACCAGGGAACCCTTCCACTCCAGCTTCTGGCGAAGTTCCCCAGTAGATCCGTCGAAGAAAGATACTTGGCCATAACAGGCCGTCGCCAGCTCGCCCTGTGTGGACCAGGTGATCGCGCTGACAGTGCTGGGGTGATCCGCAGATTGCCAGACTTCTTGGCCATCCACACCATACACCCAAACTTGCCGGGAGCAGGACGCCGCCAGCCATCGACCGTCCGGTGACCATGCCACATTCTCCACCCAACCGCTACCGACCTCAATCACCTGTTTTGTTGGACCTTCGGCGGCACTCCAGACCAGGATCCGTCCGTCTTGACCAGCGGTAGCGAACGCGGTCCCATCTGGATGCATCGCCATCGCGAGTACGCCGCCCTTATGTGTTTCTTTTTGCTCCCAGATACGTGTACCGGATAGTCCATCGAAGGTGCAGATGCCTCCCGCAGTGTCGGCAACTACCAATGCCTCACCGCGGCGGGTCCATCCCCCGGCGATAGCATAGTCGTCGACTGCCGCAGACCAGCCGCGGTGAAGCACACCTGTCGGGCTATCGGTACTCACATCAGACAGTCCTCGAACCCCTGCCGTATCGTTTGTTCATCCAGGTTGCGGCCAATGAAAACAAGCTGATTGCGTCGGGGTAAGTCCCCCCATGGACGATCCGGTTGGCCGTCAAAAAGCATGTGGACTCCCTGGAAAACGAAGCGACGCGACTCGCCTGCAAGACTGATAAGGCCCTTCATTCGAAAGATGTCCACTCCACGCTCACGAAGTAGTTT
The DNA here is from genome assembly GCA_965221795.1 of Candidatus Poriferihabitaceae bacterium. Taxonomy (GTDB): domain Bacteria; phylum Pseudomonadota; class Gammaproteobacteria; order Arenicellales; family Poriferihabitantaceae; genus VYFG01. Next base: position 31,306 of record OZ244914.1, on the reverse strand, counting down.
GCCAAGCCAGGCTTGGAGTCGTTCGGAATCGACGTCGCCGTCCCTCTCAATCGCGATCGAGCCCACTTCGTCGTCATGTTCGTGCTGTGCGACCCAAATGCGCTCGGCCTCTTGCCGGACTGCAGCCCCTTCGGTATCGGTCAGTTGGAGGTCGAACTCCTCTGCGGTATGCTGGGCATAGAGGCCTACTTGAACCGGGGTATCGACTGACAGGAAAAACGACTTGTGTCCCGGGGAATCAAGCCGGAGGTTCACGTGCTTTCCAAGCGGAATCCCCTCCCCGGGGCGAATGTACTCTGCCGGTTCGGCATACTGCCGCACACACCATTCGGCACTGTCTCGCAGAGCGACATCATCGGTACCCTGATCGGGTACGACGACGAGGGACATCTCTGCATCCGGCCCATCGGCGAGATGGAGTACAAAACGGCCGGGATCGAGCGAATAGACTCCCGTCCATTCGAACGGATATTCCGGTTCCAGGAAGGTGGGGCGGCGCACAAGTATCTGGTCCAGGTCGAAAGCACTGAGATTGAGGACGGTGTCGATAGAAACGTTCGCTTGCTCACTACGCATGACTCGCGCCATCCGGTTCATCTCTCGCAGCCGAGCTTCAAGCCGGTCGAGCGTTTCGTTGCTGACGAGGTCTGTCTTGTTGGGCACAAGGACATCTGCGAACGCGATTTGCTCGGTGCTTTCCGCACTCCGGCCGAGCTGTTGACCGATATGGGCTGCATCGACAAGTGTAACGATGCCATCCAGCGAGAACTCGGCGCGAATCTCATCGTCCATGAAAAACGTCTGAGCGACCGGGCCGGGGTCAGCAAGACCGGTAGTCTCTACCAATACATAGTCAAATTTGTCGCGGCGCTTCACTAAGAGTGCCAAGGACACGGATCAGGTCGCCACGCACTGTGCAGCAGATGCAGCCGTTCGACATCTCGAAGATTTCTTCATCCGCATCAATGACAAGTGCCTGGTCAATACCAACCTCTCCAAACTCATTCTCAATCACGGCAATACGCATGCCGTGTTCCTCGTGCAAGATTCGGTTGAGTAGCGTCGTTTTGCCAGAGCCGAGAAAACCGGTGAGGATAGAAACAGGTACTTTTTGCGGTGTTTTCATGGGCTTCTTCTGGAATGGGGGCTGGAAATTCAGATGACGACCTACGATGCCTTGCTGATCTGGGTTAGGTCTTCGGCATCAATGCCGTTCGTGGTTTGTGAAGAGTATGTTGCAATGGAGTTGCCCGGACACTCCCCGCAACAGTCTGTCTGAGCGTCTGTATGCCAGTTTCTGGATCCGATCCATCAGCACTCTCCTGGATGTGGTGGTATACGCCCCAGGATGCTGGCGCGGAGAGACTCTGGACGTTGTGCCCGTGGAATGAACCCATCGGCGCTACCGATGTAGAGCGAGACGCACTCTATGATATCAGGTACGGTCTCGTCTGGATGCTGATCCCCGAAGAGGTAACTCCATGCACCTGAAGACGAGAGTGCGATTCCGCAGGGGCGCGGGCATAAGCTCATGCATTCGACAGGCTTGACCTCTACATGTTGGCGCAGGGGGCTTTCTTGGAATGCCGCGTGAAGCTCCTGATAGAGTTTGAAGCCGATTCGGCTCTCTCGTGGCTCACGCGGAGAGCCTTGCACTCTACAGGACAGGCAAACGTGAAGGATGGATGGCCGAAAAGTCATATGTGAGGTCCTCGACCCCTGACCAAAACGGATGCGGCGGTATCGATCATGTGGACTCCTCGGCCATGCGTAACTCGGGAAAAGGGTTGGGGAGCCTTTTCCAGGTGCTACTGTCAGCGGTAGCGAGATGCTCGTCGAGCAGGCATGCGTTGAGACGAGTGCGCATCGCTGCTTCGGGCATCTGCTGGCCGATGAAGACGAGCTGTTGTGTGCGGTCGCCGAAACGAGGATGCCAGCCCGGTCGCTGATCCGGTCGCTGGCCTTCGGGATGTCCCCAGTGCTCTCGCGGAACCGCCGCCCACCACATTCCAACGGCACCCACATTACTGACGCCGCCCGCTTGAGCCCATTCGTAGGCTACACGGTGATCAGCGGCGACCCAGAAGAAACCCTTTGAACGGAGCACACCACTCCAGTTCTCGTTGTTATGCAGGAATGCCCACAGCTTCTCGGCGTCGAAGGGCTGCGATGTCTGATAGGTGAAGCTCGCGATTCCGTACTCTTCAGTCTCTGGCTTGTGTTCCCCTTGAAGCTCTTGGATCCAGCCAGCCGAGTTCATCGCTTTCTCGTAGTCGAACAGGCCTGTGTCGAGCACGCATTCGAGTGGGATCTGCCCGCGCGTCGCCATGAGAGTCTTCGCGCCAGGGTTGAGCGCTTTCACGATGGCCTCGACCTCAAGAGCTTGATCTGGGCTTACCAGATCAAGCTTGTTGAGCACGATGACGTCTGCGAATTCGATTTGATCAATCAGAAGGTCGGTCACTGTCCGATGATCTTCTTCGCCCAAAGACTCACCGCGGTCCTGGAGTGCTTCGGCAGCGTTGTAATCCCGCAAGAAGCTTGCTGCATCCACCACTGTAACCATCGTATCAAGACGTGAAACCTGACCGAGGCTGTCGCCGTTCTCGTCCTCGAAAGTGAAGGTTTGCGCGACGGGAATGGGCTCTGAGATTCCCGTGGATTCAATGAGCAGGTAGTCGAAGCGCCTCTCTTTCGCGAGCCGTGAAACCTCGGCGAGCAAGTCGTCTCGCAATGTGCAGCAGATGCAGCCGTTCGACATCTCGACCAGTTTTTCTTCGGTCCGTGAAAGTTCTGCACCACCGCGTTCGATGAGCATCGCATCAATATTGACCTCACTCATATCGTTCACAATGACGGCAACTCGACGCCCCTCCCGGTTGTTGAGCACCTGGTTGAGCAAGGTGGTCTTTCCAGCTCCGAGAAATCCTGACAGAACAGTGACAGGGAGTCGCGGGTCGTTCGGGTTGGTTTCTTGATCCAGGGGCATCGAAGTCCTCGTCCGGTCCATTCTGGTGTACAGTGCCCAGCCCTCAAAGGGAAACGGCGCCGCGACTTATGCAAGTGGCGACACCGAATCACTCTTGAGGAGCAGACTCTACATGCATTAATGAAACATTATAACATAGACAAACAGGGAGAGATCCAAGATCCCGTTAACGGGTTTTCGGAAAGTTGGAGTTTTCATTCGTATCGCAAGCATCGGGGCAGAATCTGCCTTGTATCGGGTCAGGACGTGAAATCCAGTAGGATCGGGAGAAGAGGCGGAAAGGTCGACGCAGAAAGGGTCATGGTGCCTTCATCGCATGCATCGGCATTCCATCATCCAAATGCAACCGTCTACGGTTACGAATGCATGCTCACACTGCTTCCCTGCAATTCACCGATCAGGGCTTCTGTTACAATCAGCAGCCTTTGCGCACCATGTGGTTATACTCCTGTATCCGACAGAGATACCAATGTCAGAACCCTTGACTTCCAATTCTCAGGAACTCCCTATGGTGGAGATGTCTGATCTCGATTTCCGCTATGGTGACAGGGCTATTTTCTCACAGTTGGACCTTCGCATACCAAAAGGGAAAGTGACCGTTGTCATGGGGCCGAGTGGTTGTGGAAAGTCCACTTTGTTGAGCTTGGTCAGTGGTCGGCTGCAACCGGAAAAGGGTACGGTGCAGTTTGATGGGGAAGATGTACCATTTGGCACTGGCGCACCTCTCTATGCCATGCGCAGGAAAATGGGGATGTTATTTCAGAACAGCGCCCTGCTGACAGATCTGACCGTTTTTGAAAATGTGGCTTTTCCACTACGGGAACAGACTGATTTATCACCGCAGCTGATCCGCATTATGGTACTGATGAAACTGGAACTGGTCGGATTGCGAGGAGCGCGGGACATGATGCCATCTTCCCTTTCCGGTGGCATGGTACGGCGAGTTGCCCTGGCCCGGGCGATCGTTCTGGACCCGGCGATGGTGATGTATGATGAGCCCTTTGTGGGACTGGATCCGATCTCCAAGGCCGGGATTGTGAAACTGATTCCAGAACTCAATGATGTGTTGGGCTTGACCTCCATTGTGGTCACTCATAATGTCAGAGAAGCCTGCGATGTTGGCGATTACCTGTATCTGCTCGGCAATAGTCGGGTGATCAATCATGGCCCTCCCGAGCAGATGATGCACAGTACCCAGCCCGATACCCGTCAGTTTATGCAAGGGCTTCCAGATGGGCCGATCGCGTACCGTTATCCCGCTACAGATTATCTGGTCGACCTGGGAGAGTTTGATTGATGCGGTGGATGCGGGAGTTGGGACGAACCGGCCTGGCATTTGTGGCTCGTCTGGGTAGGGCGGTTATATTTCTTATCGAGGCCATTCATGGCGCGGCACGTTGCCTGCCACGATTCGAATTGATTGCGCAGCAAATCTATTCGATTGGAGTGTTGACAGCGTTGATCATCGTGGTATCGGGTTTGTTTGTGGGAATGGTGCTGGGGTTTCAGGGCTATTATCAACTGGTGAATTTCAGTGCGGAATCAAGCCTTGGGATGGTCGTTGCCGTTTTTCTGTCCCGGGAGTTGGGGCCGGTATTGGCAGCACTTCTGTTCGCTGGTCGGGCAGGTTCGGCCCTGACGGCCGAGATCGGCTTGATGAAAACGACAGAGCAGATTGCTGCCATGGAGATGATGGCTGTCGATCCGATGAAGCGGATCATTGGTCCCCGCTTCATTGCGGGAGTTGTGGTCATGCCGATGCTGGCTGCCATGATGATCGTCGTTGGCATTTTCGGGGGGTATCTGATCGGGGTCGGCCATTTTGGGCTGGATTCGGGGGTTTTCTGGTCTTCTATGAAAGAAGGGGTCGATTTGATGGACGATGTGGTAAATGGACTCATCAAGAGCATCGTTTTTGGGGTGGTGGTGACATGGGTGGCGCTGTATGAAGGCTACGATGCAGCGGTAACATCGGTTGGAGTCAGTAGAGCAACCACACGCACTGTGGTAACCTCTTCACTGGCAGTCCTGGGAGGAGATTTCATCCTCACGGCATTGATGTACGGGGGCTTTTGAATATGCAGAAGAGTGCGGTCGAGATATGGGTGGGGCTGTTCATGGCGATGGGTATCGCCGCAATCGCCCTCCTGGCACTGAAAGTGAGCGGGCCGGTGGGAGCCGGGGGGGAGAGCTTCCGCATCCAGGCGCGTTTCGAGAATGTTGGCGGCCTCAATGAAAGAGCCCCTGTGATGGTGGGCGGGGTTCGGATCGGGCGCGTGACCAAAATTTCCATGGATAAGGAGGACTACAGCGCGGTGGTCGACATGGATATTGATGTGACCTATGACAATCTCTCGATTGACACCAGTGCCAGTGTATTGACGACAGGGCTTCTGGGTGCAAAATTCATTGGGCTGGAGCCCGGAGCAGAAGAGATCTTTTTGGTAGAAGGGGATGAAATTGAAATTACCCAGTCCTCCATTCAGTTGGAAACCCTGATCAGTCAGTTCATGTTCAATCGGGCTGCACAGTCGAGCGAGTGAACGAATGCTTGCTGAACGGAATGATTACGATATAGAAAATTGAAAATAAAAAAGAATAGACCTCTCCTTGCTTCGAAGTCGACGTGGCTTCGATGGGTCGTCTCGCTCGTTGGGGGACTCTGGATGGGATTGATGATTTCGCTTCCGTCGCAAGCCAGTCCCACGCCAGAACAATCGATCCAAGCTGCAATAGACGACTTATTGAAAACATTCAATTTGCATAAAGAAGAATTGATTGATGACCGTGCCGCGCTTTTTGACATTGTGGACCAGGTGATTTATCCCTATTTTGATTTTGCCAAGATTTCCAAATTGGTTCTGGCAAAAAACTGGAGAACTGCCAGCGAGATGCAACGGGCCGAATTTGCCGAGGAATTCCGGAAGCTCCTCATCCGGACCTATGCCACTGCCCTGTTCGACTATGACAACAATGGAACCGTGATCTTCCAGTCGACCGAAGCCAGGGAGCGTGGAGGAGTCCACTTTGCCAAGGTAAAATCGGAAATGTCCTTTGGCGCTTCTCCGATTCAGGTCGATTACTCCATGGTTCAAGCGGAAGATGGGCAATGGAAAATCTACAATCTCGTGATTGCTGGCGTGAACATGGTCACGAATTACCGTAAGGTATATGGAGCATCAGTCCGCAAGTTGGGGCTGGACGGCGTGATTCGCTCCATGCGAGAGACCACCCCGCCGGTTGAGTAAATTCGACTTGGCGGAAGACCGATGATCATGGCTGAAACCCCAGGCGGATACGTGCTTCGGGGAGAACTGACTGTCGATACCGTGAATCCCCTGTTTCGGGTCGCACCCGATTTCAAGGGCCGGGAGTGTTTTCTTGATCTCGCTGAGGTTGGGAATACTGATAGTGCGGGATTGGCGTTGTTGGTGCATTGGGCACAGGAAGCAAAAAAAAGAGGGTGCTCATTACAACTCCGCAACGCCTCTGAGCAAATGTTGACCATGGTCCGAATTCATGGCCTGCTGGACTTGTTTTCCCTGCGATCGAGAGCAGGTTCCATGGCGGATTGATTCCTTCTCCTGCCAATCAGGTCTTGTGAATCCCCGGTTCGCCCCCACTTGGTGTGCAATGCCTTTCTGTTTCGCCTTGTCATGGTCAGTCCGAAAGATATCGAAAACTGGATTTGTGCTGGACTGCCTGGTACTGAAGTCACGGTTGAAGGGGATGGCGCTCATTTTGATGCGGTCATCATTCACTCGGATTTTGCTGGAAAGACACTGATCCAAAGGCATCAGATGGTGTACAAGGCGCTCGGGGACAGAATGAAAGAACAAATCCATGCCTTGTCCATGAAAACCCTGACTCCAGACGAAAATCAGGGTAGGTGATCGACTCCTTATCCATATCGCATAGATCAAGTCCATGAATGACCCAGCCGTCCAAGAGAAACTGAAGGAAGTGATCGAGGGTAATGAAGTAGTACTCTTTATGAAGGGTACTCCGGATTTTCCTCAATGTGGTTTTTCCAGCCGCACTTCGGCCATTTTGCAAAACTTGGATGTTCGTTTTGCCTCGGTGAATGTACTGGCAGACGAGAGGGTACGCGATGGCATCAAGGCATACTCCAATTGGCCCACCATTCCACAATTGTATATTCGCGGTGAGTTTGTGGGGGGATGCGATATTGTGACCGAAATGTATGAAAACGGTGAACTGAAAACTCTGTTGAAGCCGCCGTCCTGAACCGACCATGATGCAGTTATGGCGTGTGATGCCCGAGGGATAAAATCAGATTTTCTTTGTCGGATTAAGAATCCCTAACCGCGCAAGTTGTTTGTTGACCGCGTGCGGAAGGTCATCCCAACCGGAGGCTTGCAGTTTGAGGACTACATAGTCGACCCTGAAAATTTGTTCAAGGAGTTGCAAGCACCAGCGGTAGGACACTGCCCAGCTCGGAGGCCGGAATTTTCCATCATCTCCACCATCGCTTCTTTCACGTCAATTATAGCAACAGCGCGACCCCCATGGACCAGGCCATGGGCAGTGGGCAGGATGGCAGTGAGGCCGGCAGGCGATGGGTCCGGCAACGACTGCACAAACCGGGCATCCGGCCCACTGCTCTCCGGACCATGCGAGGGTCTGCCCGGTACCCGGGCCGGAAAGGATTCAGTCCGGTCGGCGATACAACCGATCGGTCTTGGCCGCACAAACCAGGTCATTGCGATGCAGGCCCCGGATTTTGTGGGTCCACCAGGTCACCCGCACCCGGCCCCATTCAATGACCATTTCCGGGTGATGCCCCTCGGCCTCGGCCAGCAGCCCCACCCGGACACCGAACCCCATGGCGTCACTGAAATTGCGGAACGGGAACACCCGTTCCAGGGTCAGGAAATCGTCCCGAGTCCGAGGGGTCCAATCCGGCAACTGCGGCCGCAGTTCGGCCAATTCGGCTTCGGTCACTGTCGGCGCACCGGCACGGCAGGCCTCACATCGTTCGCGCTCCAATTCAGACATGGTCAGGATACCGAGTACGGGGGTTGGACGTCAATCATCAAGTATACTCCGCAATATACCATACCATGTCCTTGGCTACCGATGATTGTCGTGATATTTGAATTCTGGGCGAAATATTTTTTCCATTAGAATCAGTAATTTATTCAAAACCTGGACGCTTTCTTCTACCGTGTTTTATCGAGTTTCGTAGAAAAAGTGCCCCACCGGCTTTGGCTTGGATTCACGATCTGGATCCCCTCCAGGAAAAGTAGGAGATTCCATTTCCATCAGTTGACAATCGCATTACCCAAATGTTTGGTTCGAAGAATGAACTACGTCATTGACGTATATATAAGAATTGAAGAATGGCGCAGCAAACAGTCGCCGAGACGCCAGAGTTCATCAAGCGAGCGAGCGCCGTGGGCATGTCAGATGGAGAGCGAATGGATGTGATCGGCCAACTCGAAGCCAATCCAGAAGCGGGCATTTCGCTGGGTGGTGGTCTGCGGAAGGTGCGCATTGCAAGATGTAGCGGTGGAGAGAGCGGCGGCTATCGCGTACTCCACTTCTACCGCTTGCCTGACATGCCACTGTTCCTGCTGACGGTGTTCGCCAAGAATGAGAAGGCAAACATCACCCGGTCTGAAAAGGGTGACCTGATAAAACTCTGCGATTTGATCGCGGAAACCTATGGAGCAAAATCATGAGCAACGCCTACAAGAGCATCAAACAAGGACTTGAATACGCCCTCGCCCACGCAAAGGGCAAAGATGTCGGCGCACGTGTTCTCCAGGTCGAAGTGCCAGAGCCGGACGTTGCCGCAATCCGCGCCCGCGCTGGCCTCTCACAGGCAGCATTTGCAAGCAGCATCGGGGTTGCCGTCGGTACCCTACGCGGCTGGGAACAAGGACGGCGCAGGCCCGACGGCCCCGCACGGGTGTTGCTCGCACTGATCGAGAAACATCCTCAAATCGTGCAAGAAGCGCTGAGCGAGCCCCTTCGGAACTGAACCGGTTCAATTGGCGCGGGCGATGGAGACCTAAGCCCAAATATCATTTAGTGACGGCAATTTTTGCGAGAGGTGAAACTAATGGTATCAATCGCGAAACCGCCTACCTCGTTTTCGAGTTCTCGAATGCCTGCGGATTCATCACGCGAAGATACGGCGATTGTTATGGTGCCCGGAGTCGGATCTCAACTATCAGGAGCGCTATCTGGAAATGGCGGCCCGCATGCGGCAGGAGATCGAATCCATCGAAGGCTTTCTCTCTGTGGAACGGTTCCAGAGCCTAACCGAAGAAGGCAAGCTTGCTTTCGGTTGCAGGCGTGGGCGATGCCTTCACCGAGCCCCGCGCCAGGTGTGAGTATCGGGCCGTAGTGATCAGATATGAGCGTTCGAAGATTGGCGCTATTCACGGTTGATGATTTTATTAGACCGATCTTTAAAATCATTGCGTGTAATTTCGATACATGTCAAAAAATCATGTAAAATAGTGACTATGCAACGTTATCTGGAATCTTGCGTGATCGAAGACCTCAATCGAAAAATGGTCTTTGTGGGCGGCCCTCGACAAGTTGGCAAGACAACGCTGTCACGCAATATTGCACCCGATGGGCACCGATATCTGAATTGGGATGACTCGGAAGATCGAGAATTTATTTTGAGGGAAAAGTTTCCTTTTGAATCATTCGTGATCTTCGATGAGATTCACAAATTTGATAATTGGCGTAACTACATCAAGGGTTTTTATGATAAGACCGCAAAGGAAAAAAAGGTCATAGTGACCGGCAGCGCAAGGTTGGATTACTATCGTCATTCGGGTGACTCACTGCAAGGTCGTTATCACTACTACCGATTGCATCCGCTCACTGTGGATGAATTGGCAATGCAGTCCCAAGGCGATTTTCATGACCTGCTGGCACTGGGTGGATTTCCAGAGCCTTTTTTGTCTGGATCACAGCGGCAGGCGCGTCGCTGGATGCGAGAATTTCGAAGCAGGATTGTCAATGAAGACATTCGCGATCTGCTCTTGACACAAAAGATGTCGTCGATGGAACTGTTGCTGTTGCGGCTGCCTCAGCTGGTTGGCAGTCCATTATCGATCAACGCGCTCCGGGAAGACCTCCACTGTGCACATAAGACAGTCTCGAACTGGCTGGATATCTTTGAACAAATGTACCTGATTTTTCGGCTTTCCCCAATTGGGTCACCGAAAATCAGGGCAGTCAGAAAGGAGCGGAAGCATTATCACTGCAATTGGGCAGAGGTGGAAGATGAAGGAGCAAGATTTGAAAATCTCATTGCCAGCCACCTGCTAAAGCGGGTCCACTGGATTCAGGATTGGGAAGGTCGCGATGTTGACCTGGCTTACTTCCGCGATATTGACGGACGGGAAATTGATTTTATTCTCACGGAGAACAGGAAGCCTGTTTGTGCGATCGAATGCAAGCTTCGCTATCGAGGCATCTCCAAGAATTTGAAGTACTTCAAGTCAAAGTTTCCTGAATGCCGTGCTATCCAGGTTCATCAATATGACCTGCAGGAATACATGACGGCAGATGGAATTCATGCTCTTCAATGGAGAACCCTGCTATCGGGCAATGAGAGCTTGTTTATTGATCTCTTTGGGAATTATATCGAAAAGTAACATTTTCAGTTGACACAAATTGACCATAATGTTACTATTCAGTAAATCGTAACCGAGACCGAATCATGGCCCAGTCAGCACCCGGTAAGTACAAAAGGAAAGGATTAACGCTTCTGGAAATTGCGGAAATGTTTGGCACCGAGGAAAGCGCCCGCAAATGGATTGAGGAATGGCGGTGGCCGGATGGTCCGGTCTGCCCTCATTGTGGAACCCACAATGTGCAAAGTGATATTACGCATCCCACCATGACCCATCGTTGCCGGGAGTGTAAGGGCAAGCCGATGTTCAGCGTAAAGAAAGGCTCGGTGATGGAAGGCTCCAAGATCAAGTATCGTCATTGGGCCGTGGGCATTTACCTGTTCACTACGAACCTGAAAGGCATCAGTTCGATGAAACTGCACCGGGAATTGGGCATTGGACAGAAAGCGGCCTGGTTTATGCTGCATCGGCTCCGGGATGTTTTCCAATCCGAAACGGGTCAGTTCCCGGGGCCGGTAGAAGTAGATGAGACTTACATCGGCGGCAAGGAGATCAACAAGCATGCCCACAAGAAACTACATGCGGGTCGGGGAGCCGTGGGGAAAGCGACGGTGGTCGGAGCCAAGGATCGGGAAACCAACACCATCCAAGCCAAGGTCATTCCTTCGGCCAGCAGAACCTGCCTGCACGAATTCCTGGGCGAGGTCACCGAATACACGACCACGATTTACAGCGACGAATGGAAGGGCTACCAAGGGCTCCCGAATCCCCATGAAACGGTGAAACATTCGGTCAGTGAGTGGGTGAACGACCAAGCCCACACCAACGGCATTGAGTCGTTTTGGGCGTTACTGAAGCGGGGCTACCATGGCACTTACCACCATATGAGCGAGAAGCACTTGAACCGTTATGTCCATGAATTTTCCGGGCGGTTCAATGACCGCGAACTGGACACCATGGACCAGATGGACTGGATGGTCAGGCGAATGGAGGGGAAGCGGTTGCGTTATGTGGATTTGATCCAGGCGTAGTCGACAGGTCACGCAGCCAGTCTTGTTATAAGATACTCCTGCCCTCGGTCTCCCTTGACCGAGTTGCATCGGGCACAGAGCAATTGCAGATTGTCCAGATGATCGGTCCCTCCTTGCTTGCGAGAAATGATGTGATCTACCGTAAAATTCTGGATCAGAAAATGTTCCCGGCAGCCGTTACAGATTCCTCCCTGTTCGCCGTACAGGTATTTCCGGTTGTCCGGGTGGTTATACCGCTTTAATGGCTGGATATCCGTTCTCTGGGGAATATCCGTGCGATGGGGGCAAGTATAGGTAGAGAAGCCGATTTCCCGGTCCATTCGATCCTTGACCAGATCATAGGCTTTGGAACTGATATCAATTCCCACCCATTGCCTGCTTAATTCTTCCGCTGCAACGCACGTGGTAGCACATCCACAAAAAGGATCCAGCACAACCCCGTTTTCGGGACAGGAAGCTTTCAGGATGCGTCGCAACAAAGCAATCGGTTTCTGTGTTGGATAACCCACACGTTCTTTTGCCGCCGGATTTGCAGGAGGAATATCTATCCAAACAGAGTCGACAATATCTCCTAAAGTTTCATCCAGATAAATGGTACGGCGACCGCCGCCAGTTGGATTGACATCAGAACGAAACAGCCTTCCAGAAGCGTCGGCCTTAAACCGCTTTATGTATTCCGGCCTGTGAGGTCTGTATTGGGTAGAAAATGTATGGATTTTACTGTCCAGTGCATAAAAGAGAATATTGTCGTTTTTGGTGGGAAAAAGGCGAGCCGTTTTCCGTTTGAATCCTCCTGAGCGATTCCAAATAATATCATTCTTGAAATTTTCCCGTCCAAAGATGGCATCCATAACCAGTTTCAAATAGTGGCTCATCGTCGGATCACAATGAAGATAAATGCTTCCTGTTGGTTTCAGCAGCCGCTGCATTTCCAACAACCGTACTGCCATGTAAATCAAATAGGACTTATCGCTGTTGGTCATGGCAGCCTGTATGACCCGCCATCATTTCGGGTGTTTGTTTTCGATCAGGTCCAGCCAGGCGATATCCACGTCCTGCAAGGTCCAGGTATCCTTGAATTCGGCACCGGCAGCCCGGCTGCCGATCGGAGCCGCATAATCGGCTTTGGAGTTGAACGGGGGATCCAGATAGATCAGGTCCACAGACTCCGAATTCATCCCCCGCATGATGGGGAGATTGTCCCCTGTCCAGATGGTCTGGTTAGCCCAGTTCGGGCCGACACTTAAATTGCGGTCTGCGGTCTGCCTCTCTTCAGACTAGCAGATTTCGTTGTACCTGTCATGAATGTGCTGTATTGTTGTGTGGTTGGGTTATTATTACAGATAATTCCCCGACTTTCCGAGGATCTGCTATGAAAACAAGGTCCAATACATCACACAGAAAGACCCGACCCACACCTGATCCCTTTGACGTCCACTACCAGCCCAGCAAAGCGGAACTGGAACGGGAATATGAGATGCCCGGAGCGGACCTGGCTACGCTGCAACGGGCCTTTTTTCAGAAGTCCAAAAAGCCCTAGATCAAAGGGCCAATGTTACTATTCGATATAATTCCCATCTCTTTTTACCTGATCCAAAGCTTACTCCTTCAGTGTGAAAGCTGTCATATGGCAGCAGAGCGGTGGACTATACGATTTTATGCAGCGGTCCTGGTTTTGACCGCCAGATAGCAGTTCTCTCTCCATCCAGAAGGTCGGCCTCTGGCTTGACCGATAGGCAGGAAGCGGATTTGTGATCCGCAGTCATTGCCAGCGCAATTCCTACGGCGAGAACTCTTGTCTGTGGAACGCTCCATGGATCGAATTTGACCTGTCCCCTGACTGCCAGCCACCCCCGGCACTGATTGAAAGCTAAACGAAGACGCCGCCGGCCGATATTGGCCTTACCCAACAACGGATACAAATTACGGTAGAAGGCTGATTGCGGGGAGGAAGGGTTTATCTGGAAGGATACGGAGACGACATCTATCGATATGTTCAAGTGTCGACCGTGGAGAGAGCCTTTCGATCCACTTCCAATTTCACAAGGCCATGACCGACCCTCTTTGGGAGAAATAGGGAGGCCCATCACTTGGCAAGATTTGGGGTGCCGACACCCATGGCGAGGACGCCAGATACATCCTTATAGAGAATGGGCGAAAATAATGGTCTTCGCCATCATTTGTATGATTTCCAGCTTTTACTGTGCGGTAATCAGCACGCCCAAGACCGCAGTGACTACTGCAAGGCCGCCGAGCATTGCGAGAAGCAATCGACTCTCTCTTTGCGGCATCAGTGTCACGCTGGGCCATCTGTTCGGCCAGTCGGGCAATGTCGGTTTTGTACTCTTGCTTATGGGTTTCCATCTTTTGCTCCAGTACGGCAATTTCTTTCGCCAGTTCCTAGATTCGTTGATTCTGGTTATTATTTTCTGCCACGGCCCTATCCTGTACGGCTACTAACCGGTTTTTCAAGTGGATTATCTCTCGGAAATGCGGAGGATCGGAACTATCGTACCGGTATTGTCAGACTGTTCGCATAGCAAACATGCATAATTCCATGACCGAATCAAAGATACTTCGCAACCGGCCATGCTGGATTTTATCTCCAGCGGGATAGCGGGCGACTATATGGGCTGTCTTCCAGTTGCTCACGATCATGATTTTCGGGCTTGTATTCAATTAGCGCAAACTATTCATGCGCTCCATAAAGTTGCATGTTTGGGGTGAATACGCCTGTTTCAGGTCGCTCCCTCACGAGGGGGGCGTGGATTGATGTGGATCAATAATGTACTCGGTTTGCCGAAATAACGACACCGCTACCAAAAATGGCAGGACATAGGAGATTTGTAAGCACATAGCCGCCAGTCTTCCCATTGCCCCATACTGGTAGGCAACACAGGTACTGCAGGGCACTAGTCCACCACCATTCCCAAAGGCTCCACAAGTAGCGATGTAGGAACTACCCATCGATTGCATCGGGCAAGTCAGAGTACCGGGCTTGTGGTTCCGGCATCAGGGCTCTCAGCGATTGGAAAATGCAAGGCGCTCAAATAATGCCTTGCGATCCATTGATGGAAGTGATGCGAGCACACGTCATGGGCAGGTGAAAAAGCACCCCCAACAAATCCGGGTGAATGACGCCCAATCTGCATGCGTTCGCAGGGTTCCATGTCCTCATTGAAGATCGCAGTCCACGCATCCAGATTGGATTTCCTCTGTGGGATGTAACGATCTTCATTGGCCTCATTGTTGGCATAGAAAATCATGAACTCTTCACGGCATGTAGTGGGTGAGGTCGGTGAGACGATCATGCTATACACATGGTTGGCCTGGAATCCCAACAACAGGTTGGGGAACAGAACCGGATACTCTCCGGTTGCGATCCGCTTTCGATCCCAATCCCGGAAGAGGGGCAGGGGATTGTCCCGATCCAGGCCGGGATCAAAGGTCTTTGTGATTTGCCCAGCGCACAGGTCGTCGATAATTGCATTGTAGTGACGATGCAGTGGGGAGTAACTGTTAAGACCGGGATGGATAAAAGGGAGGTGATATGCTTCAAGATAATTTTCCAGGGCCAGCTTCCAGTTGCAGTTGACTTCCATCGTCCCTCCATCATGGGAAATAGCACGACAGATCTGGGATTCTCCATCGGGCCCCATGAGCTTTCGATATCGCTCCAGAACGTTTTTGGCCATAACTTCGAATGGCCGGGCCTTGTTGTCAAGGTTGATAAAAATCACCCCCAACCAGATATGCGAGCGGACCGGCTTCAGGCCATGTTGGCCACAGTCGAATTCTTTCATATGATGGACATCTACCCCACCCAGATGAGGTGTGGATTTGAGTTCCCCTGCCAGGTTGTATGTCCAGGAATGGTACGGGCAGACGATTCGACCATTGGTTTGCCTGGTCTTGTCTACCAGTCGCAGCCCCCGGTGGCTGCAAACATTATGAAACACGTGAATGTCGCCATTCTCTTTTTGTTGGGTCAGGAGCAGTGGCAATCCCATGAAATCAATCGGCTTGATCTCACCCACCTGCAGTGAGTCGGCAAAAGCGATAGCAGTCCAATGAGGTGAAAAAATATGTTCCCGTTCGAATTCATACGCCTCAAGGGAGGTGTAGGCCGAGTTTGGCATGCCACGGGCCTCCTGGATCGGTTTGAGGACAGCATGTAACTGATCCGGCTCAATGAGTGCTGCAATGGGAAGAGACATAGACATTTCTCGGTCGGGACTACAACGATTTGGATGAGGATCAAGGCCAACTTAAGCTATCGGAATGCTAAGACAGGAATATGTACTCGGAGAAGAATGAGCAAGCAAGTTTTGCGACATTTTCCTGCGTATCTGTCTCTATCCGGCGTCAGTTACAGCACGCTGCCGAGCTTTCTGCTGGATATCAATCTGCACAGGACCGACGCAGTAACCCCCGACAGGATCGGCTCGCGTATGATGGTGGCATGTTGCGGTCGCGGAACCTCATGAGATATGGTTCCAATCCAATCCGCCGGGATCGTTCCCGCGATCATGATTCTCCGTTTGATAAGCGACTGTACTCAGACCACGATGCATCCATGCCCGAACCAGTCATATACAAACCCATCAGGAGCTATGTGATTCGGGAGGGCAGGATCACCCCCGGGCAGGCGCGTGCACTGAAAACCCTATGGCCTCTATTTGGTCTGGAGCGGATAGACGGGCAACAGTTCGATTTCGGGATGTTGTTCGGTCGGAATGCTCCGGTAGTTTGTGAAATCGGGTTCGGGAATGGAGATTCCCTTTGCCAGATGGCACAGTCACGACCAGACTGGAATTTTCTGGGCATTGAAGTGCATCGTCCGGGAATTGGCAGTCTGTTGTTGCAATTGCAGCAATACGACATTACGAATGTACGTGTCGTGCATGACGATGCTGTAATGGTTCTGGCGCAAGCGATACCAGAGGGTAGCCTGCATCGGCTGCATCTCTTCTTTCCCGATCCCTGGCCGAAGAAACGGCACCATAAACGCCGCATTCTCTCGGCATCGTTTGTGGATTTGGCGATCTCAAGACTGGTACCCGGACAGGGTATCTTCCACTTTGCTTCGGATTGGGAGCCGTATGCGGAGTATGCGATGGAAATCTTGCGAGGTTCTCAAGAACTTTGCAATATGCATTCGGGAGGGGGGTATGGGAAACGTCCCGACTGGCGTCCAGAAACCCGATTCGAGAGACGAGGATTGTCCAAGGGGCATCAGATCTATGAGATCCAGATGCGCCGGATACGCTCTCCCAACGGAGCGGAATAGCCGGTGACATCTTCCAGGTCGATTCACAGAAAATGCTCCCCGGGAGTTGGAAGGCATGACTCGGAAGACTATAATATCAACTTCGCACAGCCGTCCGCACGAAATCGGGAGTGACTGTGCATGAGATCGGAGGTTTGTATAGGTCCGGGGTCGGCAACCCTTCAGGTGTTCTCGCTCTGATGAAATGGGCCGATGCGACAAACTTTCCATCGTCCGGGATTTGCAATCGGATCCTACAAGCGATCCGGTTTTCGGCCTTGGTCCGGGCATCATCCAATCCTGCCCGGAGGGGAATGAATGGGGTTGGGCATGCGCCAACCGCATTGTGGTGCATTCATGCCAATATCTTGCCCAGCAATTAACTTCCAGCCCCAAGCAGTACATTGATCACTCACCCTGGTTTCGACCCTGTTGCGTTTTCCATCGGGCCATTATCAGTCCATTGGTATGGGCTGATGTACCTGGCCGGGTTCTTTGCGGGGGCCATGCTAGGTCGTATGCGAGCCTCCCGGCCGGATTCCGGTTGGAAGCATCCAGAGATCATCGACCTGCTTTATTTTGTTGCTTTGGGAGTGATTCTGGGCGGTCGGCTGGGATATGTAATCTTTTATAACTTTCTGTATTACCTTGAAAATCCTGCAAGTATATTGGCAATTTGGGATGGCGGCATGTCATTCCATGGCGGATTGTTGGGGGTCATTTTTGCGGTTTGGCTGTACGCTCGTCGAACCCATCGCAGTGTGTTGGCGGTATACGATTTTCTGGCTCCCTTGATTCCCCTGGGACTTTTTTTCGGGCGGATCGGGAATTTTATCAATCAGGAATTATGGGGCAGGCCGACGGATCTTCCATGGGGAGTATGGTTCCTGACCATGCCGGATTCGCCCCGACACCCATCCCAGCTCTATCAGGCTGGGCTGGAAGGGGTTTTGTTGTTTGTGATTCTATGGTGGTATTCGTCCCGCCAACGTCCGGAAGGGCGGGTGGCTGGTTTGTTCTTGCTGGGGTACGGAGGGGGTCGTTTCCTGACCGAATTTTTCCGGGAACCAGATGCACACTTGGGCATGGTGATTCTGGAATGGATGAGCATGGGGCAACTGTTGAGCATACCCATGTGCATATTGGGCGCATGGCTATGGCTACGGCCGGCCAGTCCATCCCTACGGCATACCTGAAATTCCTTTCCGGATCGATTGATACATCATGGCCGTGAGTCTACGACCACAGTGGACAAACAATTGTGTGGCGGGACCGACAGGGTCGATTCATGGGCTCCTGACGCCAGCATTCGGTTGGTGGGAAGCAGTGCATGGTTCATTCTCTTGCGTCCCGGCCATGGCTGGGATACCAGAAGTGATCTTTCGGGAGAGCGATAGCAGTCACCGGCCCTTTTTCTTTCGGTGTCATCGGATGCCAGAAGGGCAAATTCGGGAATACCCCACCAGAACCCAATGCGACTGAAAAAACTGACCGTTTCCGGGTTTAAATCGTTCGTTGATCCGACTGATATTCGCCTGCCTGCGAATCTTGTCGGAATCGTCGGGCCCAACGGATGTGGCAAGTCCAACGTGATTGATGCGATTCGATGGGTGATGGGAGAAATTTCTGCCAAGGTGATGCGGAGCGATCAGATGGCTGATGTCATCTTCAATGGATCCCGCTCCCGGAAGCCGGTCGGTCAGGCTTCCGTGGAGTTGATTTTTGACAACCAGGCGGGCCTCGCCGGGGGAAGTTTTGCCAAGTTTTCTGAAATATCGGTGAAACGAACCCTGAGTCGGGATGGAGAATCGAACTACTATCTCAACAACACGAAATCCCGCCGCAAGGATGTGCTCGACCTGTTTCGCGGGACCGGCCTTGGTGCCCGCTCCTATTCGATTATCGAGCAGGGAATGATCAGTCAAGTTGTGGTGGCACGTCCGGATGAGTTGAGGGCTTTTGTCGAAGAAGCCGCCGGCACATCACGTTACAAGGACCGTAGGCGGGAAACCGAATCCCGGATTCGTCATACGCGGGAGAATCTGGAGCGGATGCAGGATATCCGGGACGAATTGGAAAAACATCTCCGACGTTTGCAGCGCCAGTCTGCTGCGGCCCGCCGTTATAAGGCATTGAGAGAGGAGGAGCGCAAAATCCATGCCCAACTGCAGGTGATGCAGTTGCAACGGCTTAATGTTGAACTGGAAGAGCAGAATCAACTGACAGGGCAATGTCAAAATGCGCTTGATGCTGCGATTCAACAGCAAAAGCAAACCGAGGTCGAACTGGAACAGTTGCGTCATCGCCAAGCCGAACGCCTGGAGCATAGCCAGCAGGCCCAACAACGCTATCAGAATCTTCTGTCCGATATCCGGACGGTTGAACAGCGAATCGAGCATCTGCGTGAGACCCGCCAACGCCAGGCCGAAGAAGTCAATCGACTGCGCCAGTTGCATGATGAACGCCGCCAGGAACAGGAGTCCCGTCGCCATCGGCAAGCAGAGTTGGATGATCAGATTGAACGGATTCTGCCGGAGCTCAAAGAACTCCGTGGCCGCATGGAAGAAGCCGAGTGCCAACATCAACAGGACGAAGAAACGCTTCTCTCCTGGCAGCAGTCATGGGAAAAATTCAATGAGATGGCGATGCATCCGTCTCACCAGCAGGAAGCGGAAAAATCCCGAATCGACCAATTGGAACAACATCTGGAACAAACCACTCAACGTCGTGAAAGGCTGCTGGTCGAACAACAGCGCCTACAGGGCGAAGGGACCAGCGATGACATTCGAAAATTGCAGGAACAAGTCCGTCAACATGACGAGATTCTGGAAGCCACTGAACTCGCCTTTCATCAGCGCGAGCAATATTTGCAGGAGATTCGCGATCGCCTGGCGGCGCAGCGTGAGGAATGGAGTGACCGCCGGATTCGGCAGCAGGAAGTTGCTTCCAGAATGCATTCCCTGCATGAGATCCAGACGGCAGCGTTGGCTGGCGAAAATGAAGAACTGCATCAATGGCTCGCACAACGATTCGGGGAAAATACGGGAAAACTGGCTCGCATCATCCGGGTCAAGGAAGGTTGGCAAATCGCGGTGGACCGAATCCTTCATGGGTTCCTGGGTGCAATTTGTATCTCTGCAAAGACCCTGCCAGATTTATCCAACCGCCCTGAGGGAGCCGCCTCCATTCTGTGGCAACAGCTAGTCGATGTGCCCCCTGACCGGACTTTGGGTTTGGGGGAGCGTCTGATCGATCAGGTGGAAGCGGAGGGAGTGAATCTCTTATCCCTGCTGGCGGATATTTTTGTCGCCGATAATCTGGATCAGGCGCTTGCGATGCAGGCACACCTGTCCGGGCGGGATTGTGTGGTGACCAAAGATGGCATTGTGATGGGGGCAAACTGGATTAGTTTTGCTGATCGCAGTCAGCTTGAAACCGGCGTACTGGCACGGGAAGAGGAAATTCATCGGCTCCAGAAGCGTCTGACCGCCCTGGACGGTGAAATTTCCCGGGATGAAGCACAAATTGGCAAGCTGGAAGATACTCGGCAAGAGACCGAAACGGCGCTGCAAGAACAACGTACCGCACTCAACCAACTCAGGGCTGAAAAAACTTCCCTGCATAACCGATTGGGGCGAGAGGAGTCCCGTGTGCTGGAAGTCGGTCAACGAATGGAGCAAATGGCGCTGAATCTTGGAGAGCTGGAGTCACAAATCCAGCAGGACCATGAACAGATCAATGAAGCCAGAGAGCGGCTGGCGCAGGTGGGGGGGGAACTGGGAAAACTGGACGTCCGCCGTGAAGAACTGCTGTCTCGCCGGGATATTTTACAGCAGCAAGTGGCGCAGAGTCGGGATCATGTCGAATCGGTGCGGGATCAGTTGCACCGGGAACAACTGGAAAAACAACGACTGGATTCATCCCGTGAAGCTCTGGTCGATCAGTTGCGACGACTGGAGCGACAAGTGCAGGAAGACACCCAACGCCTGGAAGAGCTGAGTACCGAAAACATGATGGGAGATGCACCGGAGCAATCTCTGCATGTCCAACTACAATCCCTGCAGCAACACCGGGCCGAGGCCGAACAGCAATCCTGGCGAGCACAGGAGGAGGTGGGGCAAATTGGCCAACAGCTGTCTGGTATGGAGTCCCGACGCAAGGAGCAGGAACGATCCATCGCCAACGAGCGGGAGGTTTTGGACCGACAGCGGCTGCAGCGACAGGAATTCCTGATCCGGCGGGATACACAAGCGGAAGAAGTCGCAAAACTCGACCAGGAACTGGATTCACTGATGATGGATTTGCCAGAAACGGCGAATCTTTCTGCCTGGAAGAAGGATCTGGAAGAAATACGACAGAAGATTGAGCGGGTCGGTCCGGTCAACCTGGTGGCGATTGAAGAATATGAAGAAGAAAACCAACGCAAGGAATATCTCGATCGACAGCACAGTGATCTCACCGAGTCCCTGGACACTCTGGAGAAAGTCATTCGGAAGATCGACAAGGAAACCCGCAGCCGATTTCGGGAGACGTTCGACCGTCTGAATGCGGGTTTCCAGGATTTTTTTCCGCAACTGTTCGGTGGCGGACAAGCGGAATTGCGATTAACCAGTGATGACATGCTGGTCACCGGGGTGACGGTGATGGCGAGGCCTCCGGGAAAGCGTAATACGACCATTCAGCCTCTGTCTGGAGGGGAAAAGGCATTAACAGCGGTCGCATTGCTATTTGCCCTGTTTCAACTCAACCCAGCCCCATTCTGTATGATGGATGAGGTCGATGCCCCTTTGGATGACGCCAATGTGGAGCGTTACTGCAATACCTTGCGCAAACTTTGTGAAGTCAGTCAAATCTTGGTGATTACGCATAACAAGATCACCATGCAGATGGCAGATATCCTGGTCGGGGTAACGATGGTGGAACCCGGGATTTCAAGACTGGTGACGGTGGACTTGGAGCAGGCGATCGAACTGGCGGGATGATGAGGAGACATGGGCATATTGAATGCCTACAGGGCTCCGTTTTGAGGCAAAATAGGGTGGTCACACTCTGCGTCGACTGCGCAGTCGTGAGGTGATCGTGACGATTTTATGGCAGAATTCGGCCAGCAATCCATGTATCCTGCTCGGTTTCGCGAAAGGTGTCTTGCTTGATCCCAATCGGTTCCATTCGGGATATTGGATTTGTCATGCGCTTGCTGGACATGGTTCAATGATCGCGTTGACTCAAGCCATCGACGGTCAGGTAGTTGGATTTTGAGCGAGTGCCGTCCCAAACAATGATCAATATATCAGTGATTCGTTCGTTTCCGATCCAATCAATCCATCACCACTGCTCGAAGCATTTCGCAGGGAGTATCATTACAAGTCATCGCACTGGATCGTTGGTTCCAGGAGGAATGTCTCCATCTTCCATTCATACGGTATCTTAATTTGCCCCGGAATTGCGGCAATCACAGCATGTCGGGCTATTCTACTTTTCCCTGAACCATGAGTCTTTCCATTCAATTTTCCCTGCTCGCCCTGGGTATCATTCTGGTGGTGTCCATTTATCTGGCTGCGCTTGGAAAAAAAGCGTGGCAATCGAAAAAGAAGAAAAACCGTCAACCACGTTCGGAACATGCCGAACCTGCTCTGGGGCGCAAGGTGTCGGAATCGGAACCGGCACTGGATATGGTCAACGACAGGGCCTTTGAACAGGAGTCGAAAGGTGGGAAGCGGAAATTTCTGTATACCGAACAGGAAGATGGCTTGGCAGATCGCGAAAATACTTCTGGAACTGGGAGAAACGGGGAAGGTGATCCGCAGGATTCGTCCTTATCCGGTCTTTCAGAACCGGATGATGCGAGCACCATGACGAATGTTGACATGGAATCGGATTCACTGAGCCCCGCATCGTCCCATACCACGGGGGCGATGGAAGAGCCCGGAGAGACCACGGAGCACCCGGAACCCAATACCCGGTTGCAACCCGCACCGGGTTTCGAAAGACTGAGCCAGATTGACTATTATGTCAAACTGAGTGGTGGGAAGGATGTCAGTCGGGATTCGGTATTGGCCGTCTACCGGGAAGCCGCTGCAGGGATCTCCAAAGCACATAGCCTGCATGGGCTCAGATTGCCGGACAAGGTCTGGGTAGACGTCGAAAATCAATCGGAAGAAACCCGGTTTGCAGATTTGGTCATCACAATTCAACTGGCCGACTGCGACGGCCCCTTGGTCCGGGAAGATCTCGTACGGTTTTCCAATATGGTGTCCAAGTTGTCGGAAAGCACGGGCCGAGGGTTTTCTTTCATGACCCCCATGGAATGTGCCGAACAACAGGCAGCGATAATTGATCGCCTGCGGCAGCAATTCGATTCGATCTTTGTGTTGAACGTTCGCCCACTCGAGGACGAAACGTTTGATGGTGCCGAAGTGGAGCGTTTCGCGACTCATATCGGGTTGACCCCGACATCGGATACCCGTGGTTTTTTCACCCGTTTCAAACTGGTGGAAAAACAAAAAGTTCGCCTGTACAGTATCGCCAATATGTCCGATTCTGGACAGTTTGATTTTGCCACGGTGCGTGGCACTTGGTTAAATGGAGTTACTTTTTTTACTCATCCGGCTGTCAACCGCATGCCAGGCGCGGTATTCTCCGAGATGGTGGATGCGGCCAAGGTCTTCGCATCCCGAGTGAAAGGGGAGATGATTGCCCCTGGTTATGAAGAACTTTCCAATGAAAGTATTCTCACGATACGTCGCTCCATTGAGGAAGTCGCCAAGGAAATGGAGAGTTACGGTATCGTCCCGGGAAGCCCGGAAGCGATTCGTCTTTTCGATCCTCAGTTGTGAGTCCAAGCGAACCCGGGGAGCAGAAGACGGATCCGCCCGTAACCCGTATTGTGGCCCGGGTCAATGGGTTACGGGAAGTGCTGGAGTATCACAATTACCGGTATTATGTGCTGGATGATCCGGAAATTCCGGACGGTCGGTACGACTGCCTGTTGCGGGAACTGGAAGAACTGGAGTCTGCGCATCCGTACTTGGAAAGCGAAAACTCTCCGACTCGCAAGGTTGGTGGGGCAGTAGCAAAAACCTTCTCGGAAGTCTCTCATGCCGTTCCCATGCGCTCGCTGGGCAATGCGTTTGCAGATGACGAAGTAGTGGCCTTTGATCACCGCGTGAGGGAAATACTGGAACTGGAAACCGATACGGTCCACTATGTTGCAGAGCCAAAGTTTGATGGCTTGGCCGTCAGTTTGCGATATGAAAACGGATGGCTGGTACAGGCGGCGACCCGGGGCGATGGGCGTCATGGTGAAAACATTACCCAAAATATGCGCAAGGTGTTGGGTGGGAAGACCCAACTGACCGGCAATACCTTGCCTGCAGTGCTGGAGATTCGGGGTGAAGTGTTCATGTGCAAGGATGACTTTCATGCCTTGAACCGTGAACAACAGGAGACAGGGCAAAAGACATTCGTCAATCCACGGAATGCGGCCGCCGGCAGCCTTCGTCAACTGGACCCGGCGGTGACCGCAAAACGGTCCCTCAGCTTTGTGGCTTATGCACTGGGACAGGTGCAGGGAGCTGAGGCCCCTCCGACGCATTGGGAGACGCTGCAATGGATGGATGATTTTGGGCTCCCTGTTTGTGAACTGACGGAGTGTGTGGAAGGCGTCCATGCATGTCTGGCCTACTACCAAAAGATTGCAGCACTACGGCATCAGTTGCGTTATGAAATTGACGGCGTAGTGTACAAGGTATCCCGTATGGACTGGCAGTCCAGTCTGGGGTTTACGGCCAAGGCACCTCGTTGGGCATTGGCCCATAAGTTGCCGGCACAGGAAGAGATGACGATATTGGAACGCATCGAAGTACAGGTGGGGCGAACGGGGGCGATTACCCCGGTGGCCAGGCTGCGGCCCGTGTTTGTGGGAGGCGTGACGATTTCGAATGCCAGCTTGCATAACCGGGATGAAATTGCCCGACTGGATGTGCGAGAAGGGGATTCGGTGATTTTGCGCAGGGCCGGGGATGTGATTCCCGAAATTCTGTCGGTAGTTTTGGAACACAGGCCTCCACAAAGCCTACCATTTGAGTTTCCAACCCAATGCCCGGTTTGTGCGTCCGATATTGTTTTTGAGAAGGACGGTGCGATCGCCAGATGCAGTGGCGGGTTGTTTTGCCGTGCTCAGCGCAAAGAGGGGATTCTTCACTTTGCCAGTCGCAAAGCCATGCATATCGAAGGAGTAGGGAGCAAACTGGTGGATCAACTGCTGTCGACGGAGCTGGTTGAGGACGTGGCTGACCTCTACCAACTAACACAGGATTCGGTGGCGAAACTGGAACGCATGGCAGACAAGTCCGCGGGAAATCTGATTGCTGAGATCGAGCAGAGCAAAAAAACTTCGCTGGACCGGTTTCTTTATGCCTTGGGGATTCCTCTGGTTGGCGAGGCGACCGCCGAACGACTTGCCGAACACTTTGTGGAGTTGCCATCGATCATGGAAGCAACCGTGGACTCTCTGATACAGGTGCCGGATGTGGGGCCGGCCGTGGCGGATAGTGTGCGCACGTTTTTCGGTCAGGATGACAACCGGGTGATCGTGGAGCGACTGATTGCCAGTGGCGTGAAATGGTCCCAAGCAAAAAAGGGCGAGGCGCGAACCGATTCACCCTTCCAGGGGAAAACAGTGGTGATTACCGGGACGTTGTCTATGGCCCGGGCGGATGCTCGGAAGATCCTCCAGTCCAAGGGGGCGAAAGTCACCGGTAGCGTATCCCGAAACACCGACTTTGTGATCGTGGGAGACGATGCCGGTTCCAAGTTTACAAAGGCCAAAGAACTGGAAATTCCCATATTGGAAGAGGATGATTTTCGCTCGATGGCCAACCTATGAAAGGGAAAGATCGCATCCAGATGGTTCAGGTATTCACGCGACACGACTGCCATCTATGTGATAGGCTTCTGGCAGAAATGCAGGCCTTTCGCCGTCAATGGAATGGCGAAGTCGCTTTTGAAGTGACCGTTCTGGATATCGAAGACCGGGAAGAGTGGATGGCGCATTATCAATATCATGTCCCTGTGGTAGTGGTCAACGGAGAAGAGGTATGCCACTACTTCCTTGACCCTGATGCACTCGAAAACGCACTGACATGTCCCTGACCCAGCCGATCCCTGACTTCACCGAATCTCTGGATTATGCGCCGGGGTTGTTGAAACTGAAGCAACTCTTCGGAGATCGTGTGCTCACTTCCGAAAGCATCCGAACGCAAGCCGGGAAAGATGAGTCGTTTCATCCCTCCGTCCCTCCTCATGCAGTGATCCGGGTGGAATCGGGAGCGGAAGTCGAGCAGATTGTGGGGGTTTGTGCGGAATGCAAAATACCGATTATCCCCCATGGTGCAGGGACTTCCCTGGAAGGCAATATTGCTGCTTTGCATGGCGGAGTCACTATTGATTTCACGGAAATGAATGAAGTGGTGGCGGTCCATTCCGGTGATTTTCATGCGGTGGTCCAACCCGGTGTTACCCGGCAGCAGTTGAATACATACCTGAAAGACCAGGGCTTGTTCTTCCCGATTGACCCCGGTGCCAATGCCACTATTGGTGGAATGGCGGCAACACGTGCATCCGGAACCAATGCGGTACGCTATGGGACTATGAAGGACAATGTGGTCAATCTAGAAGCCGTCATGGCGAACGGTACGAGGATGCGGACGGCCCAGCGAGCCCCCAAGTCTGCTGCCGGTTATGATCTCACGCGACTGTTCGTAGGCTCTGAGGGTACTCTGGCGATTTTCACCGAGATCACCCTGAAGGTCTATCCGATTCCGGAAGCGATCTCCGCCGCTGTATGCTGCTTCGAGACCCTGGCAGGGGCGGTGGATACCGTGATCGGTATCATTCAGTATGGGATTCCTGTGGCTCGGGTAGAGCTTCTGGATGCGCTGACCATGAAATCGATCAATCTGTACTCAAACTCCGAGTATATCGAATCCCCAACCTTGTTTCTGGAATTCCACGGCAGCCCATCTGCGGTGACAGAGCAGGCAGAATGCGCCCAGGAGATCGCTACCGAAAATAGCGGAGGGAATTTTCACTGGACTGCTAATGCGGAAGAACGCAATCGAATGTGGCGCGCTCGTCACGAAGTCGCCTGGGCGGGCAAACGGTTACATCCCAAGGGAGAAATCTGGGCCACCGATGTCTGTGTCCCGATTTCCCGCCTAGCCGAATGCATCCAGCAAACCCGGGAAGAGATTGACCACTATGGATTGCTGGCCCCGATTGTCGGTCATGTCGGCGATGGAAATTTTCATCTTCTATTACTGGTGGATCACGACGACCCCAAGGAAGTGGAAAAGGCACAGACTCTACACCACCGTATGGTGATGCGGGCATTGGAGATGGAGGGGACATGTACTGGGGAACATGGGATTGGTTACGGAAAAATCGAATTTCTGGAAATGGAGCATGGCGATGCCGTCGAGCCCATGCGTATGATCAAGCGCGCATTGGACCCACATAATATTCTCAACCCGGGCAAGGTTATGCGTGGCCTCTAGGAAATGGGAATCAATATACGCTCCCTGGACCTGAAAGATGGAAATTGCCAGCTCATCACCGGATTGATCGTACCGCAGTCCGGCTGGTGCCTGATGGAAACCCTATTGGAGAAGGTCGATTGGAAGCAGCCCGAAATCCAAATGTTCGGGCGGCGGCTCCGACCTTCCCGATCATCTGCCTGGTATGGGGACCCAGAGGCCGTATATCGGTATTCAGGTCTGGTGAATTGGCCATTGCCTTGGATCCAAGAGTTGCTCGATCTGAAAATACATCTGGAAAGCCATCTTCCCGCACGTTTCAATAGTGTGCTATTGAATCTGTATCGGGATGGTAACGATGCCATGGGTTGGCACTCGGATGATGAGCCGGAGCTGGGTTTGCAGCCTTACATTGCCTCGGTCACGCTGGGTGAATCCCGCCGGTTTTGTTTGCGCCACCGGCAGGATACTCAGCAGACGCCGGTCTCCATCCAGTTGGGTCATGCCACGGTGTTCATCATGCAAGGCTCCACCCAGCGCCACTGGAAACATGCCTTGATGAAAACCCGCCAGTCTGTCAAGCCGAGGATCAATCTGACGTACCGTTATATACAGGCTCGGGATACCGGATAATGGGACGAAACCAGATACCCATCCGGGTCATTAGGCCACAAAATCATTGGATCAATCTGGTGGATTGGGATCGGTACCCAAGAGGCCGGATTGTGCTGATTCGACAACAAGCCTGATGACAATCCCGCAACCCATGATGCCGCCGAGAAAGAGGTCATGGGGTGTCGGGATGTGGATTCTGCTGACGGACGTTAGTTGGGCCGGCCCGATAGATTCCGGCGATACCGCTTGGGTCATGGCGTCAACAGCGTTGGTCTTGTTCATGACCCTGCCGGGTCTTGCGCTTTTTTATGCCGGGCTGGTTCGGAGTCGTAATGTGCTGTCGGTCCTGATGCAATGCTTCAGTATCGCAGCGGTAGCCACGATCATTTGGTTAGTCTGCGGTTATTCCCTGGCCTTTGGGGAAGGGAATGCCTGGATCGGGGATTTTTCCCATGTTCTGTTTGCGAATCTGGGAGGGGACGCCGTATCAGGAACGATTCCCGAGTCATTGTTTGCTCTGTTCCAGATGACCTTTGCCATCATTACCCCGGCCCTGGTGGTTGGGGGCTTTGCCGAGCGAATTCGGTTCTCTGCTGCCTTGCTGTTTACCATTTTCTGGTTGTTGCTGGTGTATGTTCCGGTGACCCATTGGGTCTGGGGAGGAGGTTGGTTGGCGTCTATGGGGCTGCTCGACTTTGCCGGGGGGACTGTGGTACATATTACGGCTGGAGTGGCGGCATTGATAGCGGCTCTGGTGATTGGGCCCCGAACCGGTTTTTCACGGGTTCCCATGCCGCCACACAACATGACTCTTACCGTGGCTGGAGCCGGTATGCTTTGGGTAGGCTGGTTCGGTTTCAATGGGGGCAGTGCACTGGGGGCCAATGAGGAAGCAGCAATGGCAATGTTGGTGACTCACATATCCGCTGCCGCGGGTGCGCTTACCTGGATGTGTATCGAGTGGGTCCGTCATGGAAAGCCGACGGCGTTGGGTGCGGTGACCGGTATGGTGGCGGGACTGGGGACCATTACCCCTGCGTCGGGTTTTGTGGGCCCGGCCGGAGCGTTGATAATCGGGTTGCTGGCCGGGTGCATTTGCTGCTATACCACGATTTTCCTCAAAAACCGGCTCCAGATTGATGACTCGCTGGATGTATTTCCAGTCCATGGTGTAGGCGGTGCCCTGGGCACATTGCTGGTCGGGATATTTGCGTCCACTACTTTGGGAGTGTTCAGTGGTCAGGGATTTGCCGATGGTATCGACTCCATGGGTGGGCAAGTCGGGGTACAGTTGACCGGAATTACGGTCACCATGCTGTGGACGGCGGTAATGACCTGGGTCATACTGATTGGGATCAATCGGGTTGTTCGGCTTCGAGTGGAGGAAGACGAGGAGTCGATCGGGCTCGACTTGGCATCCCATGAAGAACGCGCCTATGACCTGTAATCATCGCAGGCGGGACCGATTGGCCGAGAGTCATCGTGGCTTGTCTGCCGACGATCACATTGCCTGAATAATCGATCTTTTCGCTTAATGCGATTATGGATGAGGGGTTTCTCTGGTTTTATTTCTCAATCTATTTTTGTCTCAGGAGACGACTTATGAAAACGAAATCGTTACCTTCTGTCTTGCTTGCCATGTCGATGTTGGTAGCCGCCACTTTGGCAAATGCCAGCGAAGAGTTGGCACGATCCTCGAACTGTCTTGCCTGCCACAAGGTGGATGCCAAGATACTGGGCCCATCGTTTCAGGAGATTGCTGCGAAGTACAGTGGCGATGGAACGGCCGCCGAAACGTTGGCAGCAAAAATCAAAAACGGCGGCGTAGGCGTTTGGGGGCAGATCCCGATGCCACCCAATCCGCAAGTCAGCGATGAAGATGTGAAGGCCCTGGTTGAATGGATTCTGTCATTGTGAAAAAAAGCCGGGCCAGGCCATTGCAAAGGCAGCCTTTCGGGCTGCCTTGTTTTCGCCAGCTCAGTCGTATGATGGGTTGTCGAGACCATGGGCGGAAAGCACGACATACAGCGCCCCACTGCCCCCATCATGGGGCTGGGCTTCACAAAAAGCCAATACCTCCGGTTGCTGTTTGAGCCACTGGATTGTGAGGGGTTTGAGAATGCCCCCCTTGATTGCCGACCGGTGTCCCTTGCCATGAATCAGCAATAGAGTCTGTAGCCCTTCTTCCAGGCAATCATGAAGAAAATCCGCCAACGCCGATTCGGCCTCCCGGGTGCGCATGCCATGCAAATCCATCGACTCGTCAATCCCCAATTTGCCACGCCGTAGCTGCTTGAGCTGTGCTGGACTAATCCCTGCGCGGGCGAACAACACTCCATCTCCCATGTCGGTTTGATCCAATGTGACCGCACGTTCGGGGCCATGCACGGATGCTGTCGAACCGGTCCTGCTGGCTACTTGCAAGTTGCGGTAGTTTTTCCGGCTGTGCTTGGGGAGACCCGGTTGGGGTTCCTCGGTAACTCCCCAGTGTTGCATCATCCGTCGGAAGAGGCCCTGATCTGCGTCATTATCGTTTTTTGCGGCCACAGGTTCGTGAAGGCGACGGGGCCTCTATCCCAGGGTTTTCAGGTAACGGTCCGCATCCAGTGCGGCCATGCACCCGCTACCAGCGGAAGTAACAGCCTGACGATACACATGATCCATCACATCACCAGCGGCAAATACCCCGGGTACACTGGTGGCGGTAGTATTCCCCTCTCGTCCTCCCTGGGTGACCAGGTAATCCCCTGCCATTTCCAGCTGCCTCCGGAACAGACCAGTGTTGGGCGTATGACCGATCGCGATAAATACCCCCATCAAGTCAATCACCCGGTCTACCAGAGTGTTTTTATTCTGGATGCGTATGCCGGTGACGCCGCTTTCATTTCCCAGTACTTCCTGGAGTTGACTGTCCCATGCAATGGTAATGTTTCCGCCTTGGGCATTTGTTTGGGCCATCAGGCGGTCTACCAGAATCGCTTCGGCTCTCAACGTATCCCGGCGGTGTACCAAAGTGACATTTCGGGCGAGATGGGATAGGTACAACGCTTCTTCCACAGCGGTATTGCCGCCACCAATGACTGCGACATCCTGGCCACGATAAAAAAAGCCATCACACGTCGCACATGCTGACACCCCCTTGCCCTTGAATGCTTCCTCGGAAGGAAGCCCAAGATATTGCGCCGAAGCGCCGGTGGCGATGATCAGCGCATCACAGGTATATTCCCCATTGTCCCCGCATA